>CBDBKE010000003.1:0-913689 GCA_965206645.1 Terriglobia bacterium | reverse complement strand
CAGCGCTTCCTGAACGATCGTCTCCAGCAGGTCGGCGATCGAGTAGCCCTTGTACTTGACCTGGAGAGTCTCGTGGTTGTAGCGGCGGCCGCGGCAGATGTCGCAGGTGACGAAGACGTCGGGCAAGAAATTCATTTCGATGCGGCGCTGCCCGTCGCCCTGGCAGGCTTCGCAACGCCCGCCCTTGACGTTGAAGCTGAAGCGGCCGGCATTGTAGCCGCGCTCGCGCGAGTCGGGCAGCAGCGCGTAGAGTTCGCGGATGGGGGTAAATACGCCGGTATAGGTGGCCGGGTTAGAGCGCGGGGTGCGGCCGATAGGCGATTGATCAATGCGGACCACCTTGTCAATCTGGTCGGCACCCACGATGGCGCGGTGCCCTCCGGGCTCCTCCATGGCGCGGTAGAGCTGGCGCGCCAGCGCGCGGTAAAGAATGTCGTTGACCAGGGTGGACTTGCCCGAGCCGGAAACGCCGGTGACCACGGTCAGCAGGCCCAGCGGGAAGCGAACGTCAATGTTCTTCAGGTTGTGCTGGCGCGCTCCAACCACGGTGAGCGTTTTGCCATTCAACAGGCGGCGGGCAGGCACAGGGATGCTGAGCCGCCCGGCCAAGTACTGGCCCGTCAGCGAGTCCGGGTGAGCCGCAACGTCGACGGGCGTACCGCAGGCCACCAGGAAGCCGCCCTGGCGTCCGGCGCCGGGGCCAAGGTCCACGACGTAGTCGGCGCGGCGAATGGTTTCTTCATCGTGCTCGACGATCAGCACGGTGTTGCCCAGGTCCCGCAGCCGCTCCAGGGTCCGCAGCAGGCGGTCGTTGTCGCGGTGGTGCAGGCCGATTGAGGGCTCATCCAGCACGTAAAGCACGCCGCGCAGCCGAGAGCCGATCTGGGTGGCCAGGCGGATGCGCTGCCCTTCACCGCCTGACAGCGTACTGGCCGGCCGCTCCAGGCTCAGGTAGTCCAACCCCACCGCCTGCAGAAACTCCAGCCGCTCGGTGATCTCGCCGACGATGCGTCCGGCAATCTGCTCCTCGCGCCGGCTCAGTCGCAGGCCGCTCATCGACCGGAGCGCGCGCGAGATGGGCAGAGCCGTGAAGTCGGAGATGGAAAGCTTGTTCACCTTCACCGCTAGGCTCTCCGACCGGAGCCGCTGGCCCTGGCAGGCGGTGCAGGGAATCGGCGACATGAAATCCATGTACCGCTCGCGATGGGCTTCAGAAGTGCTCTCCTCGTACCAGTCGCGCAGGATGGGGATGATTCCGTTGAAGTGGGAACGGCTAGTTCGGAGCCGGGCGCGCCGGTCGCTCAGTGCGCCGCCCGAGCCGCCGTAGAGCAGCGACTGTTGCGCCTTGCGGGGCAGGTCGCCAAAAGGCGTGCGCAGATTAATGCGGAACGTGGCGGCCGCGTGCTGGATTTGCCGCTGCATGGAATAGGAGCCCGCCCCGGGCCCCAGCCCGCCTTCCAGTAGCGGTCGGTTCCAGTCCACGATGACCTTGGCCGGATCGAAATCCCACTTGCTGCCCAGGCCATGGCAGGTGGGGCAGGCGCCGTAGACGCTGTTGAAGGAGAAGGAGCGCGGCTCCAGCGCGGGCACGCTGATGCCGCAGTCCACGCAAGCCAGCGTCTGTGAGTAAAGCTGCTCCTCCCCGCCCACCACCGCCACCAGCACGATGCCTTTGGCCAGCTTCATGGCCGTTTCCAACGAGCCTTCCAGGCGCTTGGCGATGCCCGGCTTGACCGCCAGACGGTCCACCACCACCTCAACGGTGTGGTTCTTGCGCCTGTCCAGCTTGATGGGTTCGTCCAGCGAGTGCAGTTGGCCGTCAATGCGCGCTCGCAGGAAGCCTTCCTGCGCCAGCTTCTCCAGCTCCTTCTTGAACTCGCCTTTGCGGCCCCTCACGATGGGCGCCAGAATCATGATCCGCTCATCTGGCTTGATCGCCAGGATGCGCTGCACGATCTGCTCGGTGGACTGCCGCGCGATAGGCTTGCCGCAATTAGGGCAGTGGGGCGCGCCGATGGAGGAGTAGAGCAGGCGCAAGTAGTCGTAGATTTCCGTGATGGTGCCCACGGTGGAGCGCGGGCTGCGGCTGGTGGTCCGCTGCTCGATGGAGATGGCCGGGCTGAGCCCGTCGATCGAATCCACCTCCGGCCGCTCCATTTGGTCCAGGAACTGGCGGGCGTAGGCTGACAGCGTCTCGACGTAGCGCCGCTGGCCCTCGGCGTAGATGGTGTCGAAGGCCAGGCTGGATTTGCCGGAGCCGCTCAGGCCGGTAATCACCGTCAGGGTGTGGCGGGGGATCTCCACATCAATGTTCTTCAGATTGTGCTGCCGCGCCCCCCGGACGGTAATTTTTTCGATCATGCCCCTCAGCCAGACCTTGCAGCAGGCATGTCGCCACAGGTAGGAATTTCGGCGACTGCCTAACCCAACAATGTTACTTCATGGCGGAAAGAAGGGTCAATTCTCGGACCGCAGGTAGTGTGTCAGTTTCCTACAAGGGCGTTTTATGGCCAAGTGGCGTATTTTTCAAAAATATATGAATCGTTCGATCTATAGGCAACATCTCATGCGGTGAATCCGATGATGATTCGGATGAGGAATGATAAAAGAGAAGGAGGAACCATGTCTGAAACTATCCTTATCACCGGCGCATCGACTGGCTTTGGCCGCGACACTGCCGAAACTCTAGCGCGCGCTGGCCACAAAGTGTTTGCCTCGATGCGCGATCCGGAAGCCAAGAACCGTGCCCCCGCGGACGCACTCCGAGGCCAGAACATCGAAGTCGTCGAGCTCGATGTCACTGATTCCCAATCGGTCGAACGAGCTGTCGCCGCGGTTGTCGCGAAGGCAGGTCGCATCGATGTCCTGGTTAACAATGCCGGCGTCGCAGCGGCCGGCGTGTCGGAAGCGTTCACGCCCGAGCAGGCGACCGCGCTGTTCGACGTCAACGTCATCGGCCTACATCGGGTAACCCGTGCGGTGCTGCCACACCTCCGTCGCCACAATGACGGCCTGATCATCAACATCGGCTCGGTCCTCGGGCGCGTGACCTTCCCCTTTTTTGGACTCTATGGTGCGAGCAAGTTCGCGGTCGAGGCTTTGACCGACAGCTTCCGCTACGAGGTCTCACAGCTCGGAATCGACGTCGCTCTTGTGCAACCCAGCGCCTACCCCACGCAGATGTATGCCAGCGCGATTCAGCCGGCTGACAGCACCCGGGTGGCGGAGTACGGTGCTGTGGGGGAGATCCCTGGCGCCATGTTCCAGCATTTCACCACCATGTTGTCAGCGCCAGACGCACCGAACCCTCACGATATCGCCGAAGCAATCGCCAAGCTGATCGTTACCCCCAAGGGCGACCGACCAGCGCGCACCGTAGTGGGCGCCAGCTATGGCGCGGATACCCTGAATGACGCGACAGAACCAGTTCAGGCGAGCGCAGTCAAGGCACTCGGCCTCGGCCATCTTGCGACGGTACCGAGCGTGCTCCTGAAAAGCGCCTGATCGCACGCGCCGGGCCAGCGACACATGCCGGCCCGGCGCATCTCGGGCTTTCAGCCTAAAGGAGCGCGCGCGCCATGACCACTCCAGTTAAGCTTGTCCAGAAGTTCTATGCAGCACTCAGCACCGGCGACATACCGACCATTTTTGCAGTCCTTGACCCCGACCTGGAATGGACCGAGGCTGAGAGGTTCCCCTACTACGGCGGAACCTGGCACAGTCCTCAGGCCGTCATCGATAATTTACTGCTCCCGCTTGGTCGCGACTGGGAGGGCTTTTCAGCCAAAGTCGGCGATTTTATAGCTCGAGACAACCGCGTCGTGGCATTCGGAACCTACTCTGGAACGTACAAGCAGACAGGACATTCTATGTCCTCGCCCTTTGCGCATTTGTGGACAGCCCGTGATGGACGGCTGTTGCGCTTTGCCCAGTACACCGACACGGCCAAGGTTCTGGAAGCGCTCCGACCCTGAGCAGCCCGCCTAGGCGGGCTTGCGAGCAAACTTGTCCGCCCAGCGGATGCGCCCCGTCAGTTGCATCACCACGAACAGGGTCAGGATCGAGCCGATGGTGATCGCCAGGCCCGTAAAGCCCTTGAAGAAGAAGGCGTAGGAGAACAGGATGAGGTAGATCAACTGTGCCGTTCCTGCTTCCACGGCCGCGAAACGCATCCCCACTACCAGGCGCAGGTAGCTCACGACCAGAAGAATGGAGACCGCCGAGCAGATGACGAATGCCCCGTGGATCGAGATGTGGTCCACCAGGTAAGCCAGGAACAGGTGAAACGAGAAGAAGGCACACGCCAGAAAGAAGTAGTTCATCGGATGCAGGTCAATGGCCCGCAGGGTGGTGATGATGAACAGCAGGAAAAAGAAGAAGAAGAGCGCCACCGGCGTGAAAAAGCTGATACGCCCCGCCAGCGGCCCCGGCTGCAGCTTCTCCGGCATCGCCATGCCGATCTGAAGGCCCGAGACGAGGTTCTTGTACGCCCAGGTGAGCTCCCAGCCGTCGGCCGTTTCGCGCTTCTCCGAGGGTGAGAGCGTGTCCGGCGGGAAATCGATCTCCTTGAAGTTGGTGGCCATCTTCAGCTGGAAGTCACGCACCTGAGCCACCTCGCCGCCGAAGCTGTACCGCCAGGTGTCGAGACCCTGGGAACGGTAGCCCACCTTAAGCACCACCGTCTTCCCGGCGGGGACGCGGGTGGTAGCTCTGGCTGCGCCTTTCCGGTTCCTCACCGCTAGCGGAACACCGTCCCCCAGGAACGACAGGTCATCGTAGATCGCCTGGGCGGCGGGAAAATCTAGCGAGAAAGTGACCTGCTCGTCCCGGCTACTGGTGTTCTGGAAGGTATAGGCGCCGGCGAAGACGACCTTGTAGGTGCTGTGCCAGAGCAATCCCTTGCGTCGATGTTCGAGATCCAATCGCACGTCCACCCGGCTGCTCAAAAGTGCCAGCGGGGTCACCACTTGCTCCTGTTCGGTGCGAAGGACCGTTTTGCCCCGCTCCACGCGCTCGACCTTCCTGGAGAGGACCCGTTCATAGGAGGCCGCCGGCGGGGCCTGTTGCTGCGGCGCGCCCCAATTGGAAACCACCCGGCCGCGCAGCTCGGAGCGAGAAGCGTGGGTCCGGGAGAAGATCGTGGCGCCCAGAATCGCCCAGGCGACCGCGGTACAAGCGAAGATGAAAACGATGGCGGCGATGCGCCGGGTCATAGCTACCTCCATTGCTCTGTAATATACTTTGTATTACAAAGTACTCTTTTATCTCGCTCCTGTCAAGCCCTTTTGCCTGGCGTTCCTGCGCCGCGGAAAGAGAGGTCAGTTTTCGTTCGAGGCGGGGAAACGAACAACGGGCCAGCCGCGCTCGGCGGCCAACTCGGCCAGGGCGGGTTCAGGTTCGACGGCCACGGGTAACTCAGCCAGCTCCAGCATGGACCGGTCGGAAAGCATGTTGCCCGCGGCCAGGTCGGGGCAGCGGCCGAGCCGCTGGCGAATGGCTTCGGCTTTGCCCACGCCGAAGGGCACCGGGAGCAGAACCTCGGGGCTGAGCAACCCGTCGCGGACTATGGTTTCCACCGCCAGCAGGCGGTCTTCGGGGATGCCGACCGCGCGGGCTCCGGCGGATACAATCCAGCGGTGGCTGCCCGACACCAGCCACACCTCGACGCCGGCTTCCTGCAGGCGGCGGGCCCAGGCCTGGGTTTCCGGCACAATCAGGTGGCGAATGTGGCGCTCGAAGAAGTTGCGAGCGTCGGCCTCCACCAGCTCTTCGGGCAATCCCCGCAGGCAAGTGGCGCAGAGGATAGCCAGCGCCAGGTCATTCAACTCGCCGCGGCAGTGCGCATCCCAGCCATCGCGGGCTTCGCGCTCCGCCTTGGCCGGTAGGCGGCTGTTCTCGATCTGCCAAAGGAGAAACCGGTTGCCCGCGTCCTCGCGCCACAGCACGCCGTCTGCGTCCAGCGTAACCAGCCCGGCGCCGCGCGCGCACAATTCGGCGACGACGGCTTCCACGCGGGCCCGGTCGGAGGCAGTTCCGTTACCTGACACTGCGCGTCATCTCTTGGACTAGCTCGAACTGGCCTCGGACTGGCCTCGGCTGGCTCGGTCTGGTTTCATGCTCCCTCATCCAAGGCAACGGCATCCACGACGCCAACCACGGCCATGTCCACCGGCGACTGCGGGCGCTCGACACTGGCCCCTGCTGACCAGCCCTCCTGCACGACAAGCACGCGGTCGCCCACGCCGGCATCCACCGCGTCCAACGCCAGCGCAGGATCACCGTGGGCGCTGCCGTCTAACTGGAGCGGCTGTACCACAAGAATCTTCTGTCCTTCGTGGGAGGGATGCTTCTGCGTGGCAACCACATTACCGAGGACCCGGGCGAGAATCACGTGTGAACCTCGTCCACAATGCCTACCACGGCGGCCTCCACCGGCACCTCGGCAGGCAGCCAGGGGAAGGAAGCTTCGCGGCCGCGGCAGAAGTAGACCAGTTCGGCGGCGCCGGCGCCGACGGCGTCCAGGGCCACCAGCGGCTTGCCGCTCGCGCGGCCGTGCGGGTCCACCGGCTGGACGACCAGCATCTTCTTGCCTTCCAGGGTATCGTTCTTCATGGTGGCCCAGACGCGGCCCACCACACGCGCCAGCGTCATTGCTTTCTCCCGGTCGCTTCCTCTTCGTCCATCTCGACCGTATCCACGATGCCGACAATGGCCGAGTCCACAGGAGTGTTCTTGAGGCCGTTAGCCATGCGGGCCGAGCTGCCGGAGACGATCAGCACCGTCTCGCGGAATCCGGCGCCGACCGTGTCCACGGCCACCACATAGCCGGCTTCGTCCTTGCCCTGAGGGGAAATGGGTTTGGCCACCAGCAGCTTCTTCCCCTCCAGGCGGGGGTCCTTGCGGGTGGCCACGACGGTGCCGACAATCCGGGCCAGGATCATGCGCGCCTACCTGGCGGTGGCGGCCGGCTGCGACTTGCCGATGGGCAGCACGTCTTCCAGGCTGGGATGCGGGCGCGGGATCACGTGCACGCTGAGCAATTCGCCGACGCGCCGGGCGGAGGCTGCGCCGGCGTCGGTGGCCGACTTGACGGCCGCTACATCGCCGCGCACCAGCACCGTGACGTAGCCGGAACCGATCTTTTCGTAGCCAACTATCGTCACCTTGGCCGCCTTTACCATGGCGTCGGCGGCCTCGATCATCGCCACCAATCCGCGCGTCTCGATCATTCCAAGGGCATCACCCATAGATCCTCCTTGTTTCCGCTCCTCCTGGTTCGTGCGGCCTCACCTGGTCTAGCGGCTGGCCAAGGCCCGCGACTTGAGCAAGTCGTCCACCAGGGCCAGCAATTCCTCCCGCGTGACGTAGAACCGATGGCCGGATTGGTTTCCCTGAGGTAGCTCATCCGGCGGCGCGTCGGACACCACTGGGCAGCTGGGGCCGGCCGACGGGGCCGACTCCAGCCCGAAATAGCGCTGGCGGGCCTGCATCAGTTTCTCGACCTCAGCGCTGGTGAGCAGCACCTGCCGTCCTAACATCTCGGTAGCCAGCGATATCCGTGCAAAGTGCTCCACGGTCTCCATCTTGAAGTAAGCGCCCAGCAGGTCCCCGCCGTAGGTGACCACGCCGTGATTGGCCATCAGGATGGCGTCGTAGCTGGGCACCAAGTCTTTCAACGCGTCAGTCAGCTCCGGCGTTCCCGGTGTGCCGTAGCGCGCCAGGGGCACGCATCCCAGCGACAGCACAATCTCGGAGATCAACGCCTTGTTCAACGAAAGCCCGGCGGCCGCATAGCCTGTGGCGGTGGCGGGATGGGCGTGTACCACGGCCTGGACGTCAGGCCGCCGGCGGTAGATCAACAGGTGCATGGCCAGCTCGGAGGAAACGTTGCGCCGTCCCAACAACTTGTTTCCTTCCTGGTCCACCACGACCAAGTCGTCGGGGCGCATCATGCCCTTGCTGATCATGGTGGGTGTGGCCAGGATGTCACCGCTGGGCAGGCGCACGCTCACGTTGCCGTCGGTGGCCGCCACGAAGTTCTTCTGATGAAGCAGCCGCCCGATTTCGCAAATGTCGTGGCGGTACTCGTTCTCGGTCTTGATCACGGCGCTCGGCGTTGGGTGGCTGGCTGTCTCGGCCGGCCTTGCCCACTCGAGGCTGACCCAGCCGGCGCGGGTCGTTTGGCCGAGTGCGCTATCGTACCGGAACCTACAAGCCCTTGTAAAGCTCACCGCCCGTCGGGTGCTGTCTGAAATCTGCGTTGAACTTTACGACAGCAGCTCTCCCAAGTCCCACACGTGATCCGAGATCCCCGCTTCCATGGCCGGGGTGACTCGGATCGATGAGTGAATCCGACAGAAATTGTAGTATCCGAAATGCAGGGCGAGCGCTGCCCAATGGTTCTCCCACTTTTTGCTGAAAGCGTTCGTGAGCCGCGTTAGGCGTCGAATCTGCATCCGCATTGTGAGATTCTGGCGTTCGACGTGGGACGTGCTGATGCGCTCTCGATCCGGGTTGCCGATCATCTTTTTCCGCTTGCAGCCGGTACACTGGGCCGGGCTATAGCGCTTCTCATCGGTCGGAGCCTCGCTGTATTGCTTAACCAGCATGCCGTAGTCAACGCGGTCTTCAAGAGCATCCTCAATCGCCGTGATGTACGGCCGGAAGCCATCGGTAGAGATCTGGAACTGCCGGGGTGCAGTGGCAAGCCGCAAGCCTTCAATAAAGGCGTCCGTCGTTGCCTGATCCCGACGGCCCAGCGCAAAGTTGAGAATCAGCTTCGTGTTCCGCTCGATCGCAACGAACGCGTAAGCGTCTCCGATCGTGGCGTCAGTGGCGACTTCCTCGGGCGTCTTGTGGGCTTCCTTCTTACGGATGAAACCCCAGATTTCATCGCACTGAACATCCTTGACCGGCACATTCACGATCAGCCGTCCCATGACCTTCTCGCACTTCTCGCCAGCGAGCACCAAGACCTTCATGATGGTGTTTCGATCCAGCCCCGTGATGCGCTCAGTGCTCCGAATGCTGTTGCCTTCCAACAGTAGTTGCACAGCCAACAGAGCCTTGTCCTGAGGAACGTACATCGTGCCAAAAGTGCGCTTATGCGGTTCGGTGTAGGTCTTGCGGCACTTCGGGCAACGAAAACGGCGAAGTCCATTTCGATGTTTTCCAAAGCGTTGACATTTACCGCCACACTCCGGGCAACTCATTGTAGGCGTTGATCTTACTGCCGTATTCATGATTCAATTATACAGCGAGCGCTCTCTGTTGTAAAGGTAATTGGACCCCTCCACCAGGGTCAGGATCGGCAAGGAGCGGCGGGCTCTCGATCAGCGTTTGAATTGCAGGACTGTAGCGCCTGTGGGATGCGGCACATCAAGGCACAGAATTTGCTTTAGGAGCCCTTGTGGCACACCGGAATCTCTGCTGAGCCGCGCCGGATAAATAGCCCCCCCGTACGTTATCTCGGCCATCTTACGCATCAAGCGCGGTTTCTCTTGTGCGATTCTCTCATCGCCGGGCTCGCGATAGGTGCCCCAGGTAGCGTTCATCTTCTGACTTAGGTATCTGTACTGGTTCTGAGTCAGTTTTCCCAAGCGGTGTGCCGTGTTGGCTAGTGCTCGTATCGACACTCCCCATCGGGGTTTCATTGCTGCAAGACTAGAGAGGGTTACGGGCTCTTCCATCTCGGATTCCATTGCTTCAGCAGGTAACAGAAACTCGCCCGCAAATGCCCTGGCCTCCAAATCGGCCTTCCTGGCGCTCGTCTGTAACGGTGTGTGCATCACGATATGGCCAAGTTCCTCACCACTAGAAAAGCGGCTTCGATAGCTCGTCTTTCCGCCCATCAGCGCGACCACCGGGCGGCGATGCGCTCCGTCTCCCGCCCATGCCGAAAACCCGTCGAATCCTTTTTCTTGCATGGGAAGCAAGATTACCAACACGCCGTTTTTCTCCAGCGTTCCAATCAAATCATTGACCGGACTCGACGGCGACAACCCAAGAGCCGACCTTGTGATTTGGGCACAGCTTTCTGGGTCATCGTTGATTCTCGGAATATTGACACGAATTCTATGCAGTTTCCCTCCAAGCGACTCTGCCAGGTCTAGCCCCAGATGAGCTATGGCATGAGCCCTGCTTCGAGCGGCCTTCTTGACTGACTTAGTGGACCTGTAGAGAAGCGACCCGAAGGGCATCTCCGGCAGTTTGCCTTTTAAAAAGAAAGAGGCATCAAAACCCGTCTTCAGAGAAATAGCGTTCAAGTAGGCACTGGAAGGCGCATACATGCCTGATTCCATCGAGGCGATGCCCGATTGCGTTGTACCAACGGCCCCGGCTAGCTCGGCCTGCGTGATGCCGCGAACATCTCTAGCTAGTTTGATCCTGGAACCGATCATGCTTCCTCGGAAGACTCTTCTTGCTGGTCTTCATCCTGACCGCGGAGCAGCTCCTCCAAATCGCGCTCGACCGTGTCGTTGAGAGGCTTGCCGTGGAGAGGTTCTGGGGTGTCCGAAGGCTCCGCTTGGATCGCGGCGGCGTGTGGCAGCGTCTCATTCCAGTAGCACTCCACGTCTTCGGCTCGGAAGCCGCCCTTTTGAGGACAAGCTAACCGCAACTGATCCAGATTGAATTCCTTGTCAAAATTCCAGAGGATGAGTAGGTTCAACTTTGTCTCGCGAATTTGACGGTTGGCGTCTATATGCCGAGTCGGGAACTGTCCGTAGAATCTCTTTCGCGCAACGGAATAGCCGCATCCGGGGACCGCGCCGTCCCGCCCCTTTAGGACTCGCAACGCTACCGGGCCAAGGCGCAGATTGAGGGCAAGTAGGGGTTGGTTTATCAGATTGAATCCGTCGTCGGGTTCTTCTTCGACCCGGACATCGAGACGCTTGAAATACCGCTTGGCCTGATGCCGAACAATCATCTCGCGAATGTGTGATTCAGGCTTCTCCTTGTCGCAAAGTTGCTCGAAGTATTCTTGGTTCTTCGCAACTGCGAACTCCATTGCTCGCCAGAAGGCGGGTATGATGGGCTTGAGTGACTTGGCTGTCGCCATCAAAAGATGGAACGTGGGAATCCCAGTCGGGTAGGTCTAGCTTGATCTGTATATCAGTATGATAATATCATGCCGTAACGCAGAATGTCAAGTCTTTGGTCTTGCCTTGCGGGGCCGACCTCCAGCCCGCGTTTTCCGCTTGGCCGCAAGCTGGCGGAAGTACTCGGAGCCGCGCTTTGCGGTTGTGGAGCCGCCCTTGCGTCCTAGAACGGCAGCAGGCAACAGTTTGGTTTGGATAATTAGATCGTCAGTCAGTTCCAGGGCCGCGCTCAGCAGTTCCCGGCTCCGGGAAGTTCGGTTCTGGGGTAGGGGAGTTGTTTCTAGGATCAGATCAACTTCGGAGATGAGATTCTTGAGGGTCTGAAGTTCGGTTCGGTTTGGCATACTTCAACCGTACGACAGGATAAGCCGAAAAGCAAGCGTTCGCTGTTTTCGGTTCAACACAGATTTCAGACAGCACCGCCCGTCGGGTAGTGGGTCAGTTTCCAAGTAGGGTGTTATACGGCCAAGTCGGCTGCGTGGCAGCATAGGTAAACACTAACCGATTCCTGAGGAACCAACCCCGTTCCTCCTGGTGCTGTCTGGCGTCTGCCAGTCGGAAGCTAGTGGGGTGATGCAGCTTTGATGTCTCTGAACTCCCAGTTCATAGCTGCGGAATATGTAGAAATCCGTGCCGTCGACCTTCGGAGTCCTCATGATGGCCGGGGCTTCGCGGTGGCTGGGAGGCGATGGCGAAAGTGGCGGCGATACACAGCAAGGAGGACAGCAGTATCGCCACGAAGACGGTCTGCAGTGTCTTGCCGCGGGAGGGGCCTTTGAGCATGTCGGGCAGCCCGAGAACGGGACTTCCATGATACGGCTGCAGAGGAAGCAAAGACCGCTCGAGCTCTACGAGAAGGCGGCTTGAAACATATTCGCGACTTGGGACGTTACCTTATTGACCGTAGCGGCTCGGTGGGTTCTGATGGGTATTAGCTTGCTTTCCTTCTTTGATCCACTGCTCCGCTGTCCCCCGCTTGTTGTAAAACCGCATCACCGCCCGACTTGGCAGAGTCAAGTTCGTAACGATAAACCCTACTCGCGGGAACAGCTCCCCTGGATGATGCTCCACCTTGGCCACCACCCTGCGGGCTGTCTTCCAACTGGCCGCTTGGTATAGAAAGCCCTTGAACTCCACCAACGGCTTCTTGCTGGGTCTCCCCACCGGCCGAGTCAGCAACTCCTCAATGTCCCGCTGTAGGCTGTCGTTAGCCGGGATGCGGATGGCGTACTTTACCTCCCGCTCCTCCAGAGCCTCGTAAATCTCCGGCTTGGCAAAGGCCGCGTCGGCACGAAACACCACTTCCTTGCCCAGCTGCTGCTGCCGCTCGATCTCCGGCAGGAGAAGTTCTTTCCAGTCCTCGGCGCTGTGCACGTTGCCCGGTCGCAGCTTGGCCGCCAGACAGTCACCCTCGCGATTGAACAGCAACAACGGGTGATAGCAGCTCGACTCGAAATGCCCGTTGTAGGCACTCTGCTCCTGCTGGCCGTAGACCGGAATCTCGGTCGAGTCCATGTCCAGCACCACCCGTTGCGGGGAATCCATAGCTTCCGCCCTGGCGATTAAATCCCGGTTGATCGCTGCCAAACCAGCCAGGTTCTCATCTTGCGTCAGTAGTTCTGTCTCGAACGATTGCAGCCGGGAAGTCAACGCGGCTCCTCGCTCCCAGATCTTTTCTGAACCGATCAGCCGGAACGTCGGATCTTGAGAGAGCCGTTCCGCGTCATTCATATCTTCGTAACCCGCCAAGCGGCTGTACACGGACTGGCGCAGGAGGTCAGCAAAGGGCAACCGTGTGTTCTTTCTCCGAGGATCGGCCAAGTGCTGTTTGATGAGTTCTCCGAATCCCAAATGTTCGTCTGATTCGCGCACGAGGATCAGGCCGCCGTCGGAAGTAACCCGCGACCCCTGGAAATCGACCTTCAATGCAGCATTGAAAGAGAACTGAAAGGGCTGATTTTGCCTCTCACCCACTCGGTTTCTACCTCCGGAAGCTGTATTGACGCTGGAACCGGCATAAATATTGGCGTCGGAGGTCAGTATAAGGTTAGCTTTGGAGTTTCAAAACGGAAATCCGGGGGAAGGGTTTGTGAGCGTTTCCGCTCACCCGCAAATGGCGGAAACGGCCAAACCCTGACACGGGAGGAACAGCGCCGACGAAGCCAGTGACGGGCAGGGCCGACAAGGGCAAGAGGGAGTGACAGACGCCTGCCAGGCGAGGGGACCGTTCTGGCGCGAGCCTTGCGTCGGAACAAAGCGGAACCAGCAAAGGCCAGCGGCAAATGGCGCAACCTCACACCCGTTCTCCGGTCGTAGGCGGCAAGCCTGCTTGGGGAATAGCAGCCGGGACGGGGCACCTGGAACCGGACCGTTATCCCCCGGCGAATGGACCGCAGTGCGAAGGAAATTCCAGAATGGATTCTTGCCAAAGTGAACGGTATGGGGCCACAAGCTTCATTTCAGCAGGAAGCCTCGCCAGGGCAACACGCGCATCGGCGAGGGTCATCCTGCCCGCCGCTTCCGATCTCACTTGCAAACTCCAATGTAGGGACTTCGATCAAGTCTCGTAGCTCAGGGCGTTCAGCCTCCCTTGTGGTCGGTTTGTTTCTGTGTGGCTCTTGTATTGGGGGCGTGGGAGGATTCCAAGCCCAAGTTTGCAAATGGTGATCGAACGCGTGATCACGCCCAGAAATTCTTCATTAAGTACAATATAATAAATTAGTTAACAGCATAATAGGGCGGGCGGGAGCGACCCCCCTATTTGGACTGCCTCGATCGGCATCCCAGAGGATCGGCATGTGCATGACTATGCCCACCCTCGCACAGGGTCGCTCCCGTTGGATCCATCCTTGCAGGAAGGCCACGTTACCGGCGTTGCCCGTTCTGGCCGAGCATGGCTGGCCGCTTGATTGATCTTGGTCAGGGCTGTGGTCCGCGAGCATTACCAGGCATATCGCCCGCTATCGATCTCCGCCCAACCTCCGAGCGACGGTTGCAATCCACGGGCAAGTCTCCGAATTCGGCAGGTTTTCCTCCGGCACCTCGCATTCGCGCAAAAGGCACAACACGACAAGAATGTAGAGAGAAGCTATCAACCAGTACAGCGACTCGCCGTCTGGGTCACCATGTAATCCCCGATGAACAACATGCTCTTTCCGTATCCGCACGACGCGCTTCGCACACGCGCCAACATCATCCACCACGGACTGAAACGGGGCTCCAGCATGGCAAGCCAGCGTCTCGAGTGCTTTCTTGAAGTTGATTTCCCCCTGCTGGAGCCGTATCCGTTCAAATGCTTCCGCAGCGGCCACCAACTCGCCGTACAGATCCGGCGCATACCAACGGCTCGTGAGCCCCGCGATCACAGGCCAGAACTTCTTCGACATCGTCAGCCATCTGCCAATGCCGCTGAGTCCGCCCAGGGCGTCGTACGTGAACAGCATCTTGAATGGATGAATCGTCCGCACCCCACCGCGGCTGTGTTTGGTGCCGAGGCTGTGCCAGTGGACCTGAACCCAGCGCCCGGCAGCCTGCAAAACGCGTGTTTCGGTAACTTGCGCAGGAGCCGCGACGCCGATGGCGATCAGTGCCTGTAGCGCGCCATGGGCTTCGAACACCGCAACAACGGACCCAGGATCAGCAAATTGAAGTTCGAGAGCACAGTACTGCTCAATCCCGGACTCGACTATACGGTCACCTCGGAGTTGATGCCGGAAAACTAGCTTAAGCTGACCGCAGGGTGTGTCAACGATTGTATCGACGACTGGCGTATACACGATGCGGATTTGTTCGACTTGATTCCTGTCCTTCCGCACTCTGACGCGACTGGCCAGACCGGACTTCCCGATCCAGTGCGAAAGGCCACACTCGGCGCTCGATGGGAAAACCCCGGCCGAGGCCTACCGCGGCGACCCGCTTGTGGGTATGATGGACAAGGCGCTACGCGCCTTGCCCACATACCCACAGGCGCAGCAACAGCGACAGGAAGATCTATCCAAGGAGATTTTGGCGGTATGAGTGACAATCGGAATATACCTTAAACAAACCGCCAAGCTGCCCGACTGACCGGGGCCACCTCACATCGTGAACCGATGGTACAGCCAGACGGCGTGACTGATAATTTCAGCTGGAAAGCGATGCCCTCGATATTGTGATTTCATCCGCTAATTGTGCCTGATTCTGCCTTAACTTGACAAAGCCTCGCGTAGAATTGCCACTGAGCCGCCGCCGAGTTTCAACAGCGGGCGGGGCATCCCCGCTGAGGGGGGAATACCCTGCTCAGGGTTCACATCTCGCCATCACCCACGTAGCACACCAGCTATGGCTCTGGAACTGAAGTACGCGTCTGACACGGCCCTGCTCCTCGACGACTTGGTCGACTCGCTGGGTAGGCCGGGGAGTGCTGCAGGCGTGGTGGTGCCTGTGCTGATGCCGGCGCTGCCCCTGGTGGACCGCACGAAGGTCGTGCTGGCCCAGCGTCACGGGGTGGCCATGGGTGTGGCGTTCTTCCTGCCAAGCGCCTTCATCGAGCACATGGCTCAGCTAGTGGGTCTGGATCCGGTCCATCCCTCCTGGCGCCCGCAGGGCCTGGCGTGGCGCCTGGTACCACTGCTGGCGGCCATGGTCGAGGACGGCGACACTCCGCGCCTGCGGGCGGCGTGCGCGGACACTCGGGCGCGGCAAGCGCTAGCCCACGACGTGGCCGACCGCTTCGACCAGTATCTCTATTTTCGACCGGAGATGATTGCCGGCTGGGACCGGGGCGAGACCTGGGACGCCCTGCCAGAGGCGGCTCAGGGCGATGAGGCCTGGCAGCGAGACCTGTGGCGGCGTCTCTCTGACGGGCTGGCCGACCACCTCCATCCGGCCGTACGCCTGCGTGATCTCGTGACGCGCATCCACGCTGGCCAGGGTGACTTGCCGGCGTCACTGGAAGTCCTGGCCATCGGGCCTCTGCCCCCGACCCTGCTGCCACTGTTACGCGCGCTGGCGACCAGAACCAGGGTCTGCCTGCGCGCCCTGCTCCCGTCGACTGAATACCTCGGCGACCTTCGCGCCGGTCGCACGCAGATGCGGGCCGGGCAGGCTGTGGACCTCGCCTGGGAAGGGCACCCCCTGCTGTCCCATCTGGGCAAACAAGCCGTTGACAGCTTTCGCAGTTTCGAGGAGGCACTCGTCACCGAAGGTCAGGAGTACGACGTGATCGCACTCCCCGAACCCCGGTCGGACACACTCCTGGCCCGTCTGCAGGCAGACATTCGCGCGGCGCGGCAGCCGGGTGCCGCCACGACCTCCCCGCTGGTCACACCGGATCATTCGGTGCGTGTGCATCGCTGCCACGGTGCCCGACGAGAGGTGGAAGTGCTGCGGGATGAATTACTGGACGCGTTCGAGAGCCTCCCCGATTTGCGGGCAAGCGATGTCTTGATTCTCGCTCCCCAGCTGGATCTCTACGGACCGCTCGCCGAGGCGATCTTGCGGGACGGTGACCCCTCGTTGCCGCTGCGGCTCGCGGAGCGGCAGATCGATCGCAGCGACCCCTTGGTGTGCGGGACGCACACGCTGCTGCGCGTGGCCGCTGGCCGCGTGCCCCTGAGCGAGGGACTGGCGCTGCTGGCACTCCCCGCCATCGCCACACGCGTCGAATCGCTGGGTACTGACCCGGCCACGCTCGCCGATCATGTGCGTGCGGCGGGTATTACGTGGGGGCTCAACGCGGACCATCGTCGGTTGATGGATGCCGGCGACCAGGGCACGGGGACGTGGCGCGAGGGGTTGGACCGGTTGCTGGCGGGCGTGTGGCTGGGTGACGCGGACACCGCCTCGGACGGGCACCACCGCCCGGCTTTGCCGGTGTCGGGCGACCTGGGTACCGACCCGGCGGCGATGAGCGCGTCACTCGACTGGCTGGACGGCTTGGTGTGCCTGCTGGACGACTGGCAACGTGAGGTCAGCCCCGGCCAGTGGGCCGACCGCCTGGATCAGGCGCTGGACCAAGTGTTTGCTGCCGGCGACGATCGGTTCGACTCGCTGGCGGCCGTGGACCTGGTCGGGCAGCTCCGCGCCGCTGAAACGGACCATGCGTGCGATGTCGCCGTGGACGCCGCCACAGTGGCCGACTGGTTAGACCAGGTGGTTGAGGAAGAGGTTCGCACGGTGTCCCGGGTCGGTGGGGGCATGGCGATGGGCGGCTTCAAGCCGATGCGTGCCATGCCCTGCCGCGTGCTGGCGGTGGTGGGTTTGCACGATGCCGCCTTTCCACGCCGAGCCCGAGCGCCTGCCTGGGACCTGCTGGCCGCGGCGCCGCAGCGTGGCGACCGAGATCCGGTGCGCGAAGACCGGCAGCTGTTTCTGGACGCGCTCTTGGCGGCCGCCGACCGTGTGATCCTGACGGCCACAGCCCGCAATATCCGCAGCAACAAGGACGAACCGCTCTCGGCCTGCGTCGATGAATTCCTGCGAGTGGCCGCGGCCACCGTCTCCGACAGTACCGACGTACGGGAGACGACGTACCGGGACCTGATCGAAGACCACCCGCTGCAACCATTCAACGCGGCCTGCTTTACCGGCGCGCGCGCCTCGTTCGACACCGGCCGCCTCGAGGTTGCCCGCGCGTGCCAGCAGCGGCAGGAAGAGGCCACACCGTTCCACGCCAACGTGTTCGAGCCGCCCGAAGCGGTCCAGTCGGCCGACCTCGAGTTGCACGAGATGATTCGGATTCTCAAGGATCCCTGGGCGGCCTGGCTGGGGTCCCTGGGGGTCGAGATCCCACAATCCTGGGACGATCCGTTTGCTCTGGATCGGGAGCCGGTGGCCGCCCCAGCGGGCCTGGACCGGTGGCAACTGCAGACCGCGGTCATTGATGCCGTACTCGAGGGACGGACCTCGTTTCTGAAGGAACGTCTGGCGGCCAACCGGCTGCTGCCGTATGGGATCCTGGGCGCCGCGATGGGCAGACAGGCGGTGCAGGAAGCCGAGTCCCTGGCCCGACGCGCCCTGCACGAGGCGGGCGGCCGACTGCAGCCACAGCGTCTGGTGTACCGAGACGGGTGCCCGCCGGTGGCCGGCAACATTGCCGTCACCCCTGACCGCCGGCTGCACGTGCTGGTCAGGCCCACAGAGCTGAAGGCCGCCGCCCATCATCGTCTCGATGTGTGGGTCCGCGCGACCTTCGCCGCCGCCTGCGGCATGCGCGGCGACACCGTGGTGGTGTCGAGAAATGGAGAGCGCACGAGGGTGGACCAGCGGCCGGCCATGGCCTCAGATCAGGCGCGCGCCGCGCTCGACCATCTGCTGCACCTGTGTGCACACGCACGGCGGTATCCGTTGCCATTCGGGCCGAAGACCAGCTTTGCGGTGTTCGCCGCGGGTCAACGTGGCGTCAACGAGACCGACAGAGCCATGCAGGCCTGGTACCAGCAGCACCAGGGCCCGCCGGGTGAAGGCGACAGTGCCTCTGCGCGGCTGACGTGGCGCGATCGAGACCCCTTCGCGGAGGAGATCTTCGACGAGTGGCGACGCTTGGCCGCAGCAGTCTTCGGCCCGGTGGAGGCTTGGTTCGCGACCATGGCGACCCCGTCGCGGCACGAGGCCGACGGTGGCTAATTTCGACCTGCGCACCACCGACGTGCCCCCCGGCCTGTCGGTCATTGAAGCCAGCGCGGGCACTGGGAAAACCTGGACCATCTCGCATCTGGTCCCTCGCCTGCTGGTGGACGGGGTGGTCAGCGACATCGGCGACCTGCTACTGGTCACGTTTACTGAGGACGCGGCCCGCGAAATGGGCGAGCAGATCCGCCGCCAGTTGGCGACCCTCGTCGGGCATGCCGATGCCGGCACCCAGCCCGCCGAGCACCAGCAGGGCATTCGTCTGCTGCTGGACCGTCTTGAGGCTCTCCCCGACATTGCGCGCCACACGGCCGTGCTGCGGCTGCGGCTGGCACTGGATGAAAGCGACCAGCTCGCGGTCTCGACCATTCATGCCTTCTGCAAGCAAGTGCTCGGAGCCGAGGGGTTCTTGTGCGGTATGCCTGCCGGGTTCGAGGTCCTGCCGGACCCCGGCGATGCGCAGTCGGATGCCATCAAAGATACGTGGCGCACCGATCTCGGTGCCGATTCGTTGTTGGCCGCGGTGGCCGCCTGCGGGAACTGGTCAGTCGAGGACGATCTGAAGGCCTGGCGCTCGTTGACCCGGCGACCCTCCACCCGCATGGAGCCGGAGCCACTCTCGCTGCAGGACGCACGAGACGGGGTGGCGAAGGCGCTCGAAGCCCTGCAGGCGACCCGCGCCGACATCCGTCGACTGCAGGAGATCGCCGGCCGGAACGCAGTGAGCCTAAATAGGTCGGCACAGAATCCTGGTAAAGATTCGATCGCGCAGCTGGACACGTGGCACGCGACGATTGAGACCCTGGACCCACAGCAGCCCCCGGCTGATATTTTTCACGTTGCCACGCGACTCGCGGGTGCGACATCCTGGTTTGGCCGGAGAGGCACGGTGGGCAGGGCTGTCTCGGACGAGGCGGGCGCGTTGCCGATTGTGGCCGCAGCCGGAGCGGTGGAGGCCAGCCTCGGCGCGACCGGATGGGCTTGGCTGGCGCACCTGAATCAGGCCGCTGGGCACCGCTATCAACGCAGCCTGCGCCGCACCAACGCCGTCACGTACGACGGATTGATTCAGCACCTGCATCGTGCGCTGTGCGCGGGGCTCAACCGCGCGACGCTCGCCCAGCGGCTGGCGGAGAAGTGGAAGGTGGGCCTGATTGACGAGAGTCAGGACACCGACCAGCAACAGTTAGACGTTTTTAGGGCCATCTTTGACCGCGGGAGGGAACCGGGGCGGCTCATCCTGGTGGGTGACCCAAAGCAGGCCATTTACAGTTTTCGTGGCGGGGACCTCGACGCGTACCTCTCGGCCCGACCGACGGATGACGCACGCATCAGCAGTCTGGCCACGACCTATCGGTCGGCCCCTGGCCTGGTGACGGCGCTCAATGCTCTGTTCGGACGCCCCCACGCCTTCGCCACTCCCGACCTGTCCTACCCTGTGGCGACCGCGGCCCGCCGGGACGAAGACCTGCCCTTGCCGGATGACGGGCACGGACGGCTGGTCGCCTGGGTGAGCTCCGACGTCGACACCGAGGACTGGACTCGTGCCCAGCCGCGTCGCGCGCGCGCGGCCGCCTGCACCGCCACGGCTATCGTGGATCTGCTGGACCGGACGATGGGAGCCGGCGCGACACGGGTCAATCCGTCACACGTGGCCGTGCTGACACGCACCAACCTTGAGGCCAGGCTGGTCCATGAGGCCCTGCGGGCCCGACGCGTGCCGAGTGTGGTCCGCGACGACGGGGACGTCATGCAGAGCGACACGGCATCCGACCTCGCGGCGATTCTGAAGGCGGTCCTGTCGCCCACCCACCCCGGGTGGCGACGCGCCGCGATGGCGACCCGTCTGTTCGGCTACGACTCGGCCATGCTGGCCGCGCTCACCACGGCAGACGCCGATCGATGGCTGAATACTTTCTCGACATGGAACGACCTGTGGCATCGTCACGGGATCGCCACGCTGATGGCTCGTCTGGAAGCAGATTCCAGCGCCACCCTGCGACTCGCCCGCGCGCCGACCGGCGCGCGGCACCTGACCGACTTGAGCCATCTGGTCGAACTGTTGCAGGCCCGGGAAGCCGAGGGCCAGCATGCGCCCATCAAGCTGCTGCAGTGGTTCGAGGGCGAGCGGATGTCGGAAAGCAGCTCGGCGGATGAACGCCTCCACCGGCTGGAAGAAGACGGCGACGCCGTACAAGTCGTCACGGTACACCGGGCCAAGGGGCTGGAATTCGACTTTGTGTATTGCCCCTACCTGTGGTCGGCGCTATCGGACGCCCGTGTCACCGACCGTCTGCTCATCCGCCGCGACAACGGCTGGGTGCTCGCCGACGGCACACAACGGGACAATCAGACAGAACACCGCGCCTCTACCGCTGAGCGCCTTCGGGAAGACGTACGGCTGGCCTACGTGGCGCTGACCCGCGCCCGTCGCCGTGTGACGCTGCTCACCGGCCCCTTGGGCTACACCGCAATGGCGACACTGCCTCCGACCGCCCTCGACTGGCTGCTGCGGGCCGACGAACAGGTCGACAGCCTGGAAGACTGGTACAAGAACGTGACCGATCGGAAGAAGGATGCCGCCGCCTGCGAACATGGCATCACCTTACGCCGCCTGCGCGCGGCGTATCCAGACGTGCTGACCGTATTGCCCCCTCCATCGCCCACTGAGACGATCCGGACTACCCGTGGCCATGGCGCCACCGCCATGCAGGCGCGTCCCGCCCCTGTACTCGATCTCCATGCGTGGCACTTAACCAGCTTCTCGCAGCTGGCCCATGGAAGACATAACGAACGGGACCATCGAGACGCAGTGGCGGAACCCGATGACGCCGGCGCCATCGGTGCGGTTGCCGACGCCATGGACGCTGACGTGCCCCTGGCTACCTTTGCTCGCGGAACCCACGCCGGCAATTGCCTGCACCAGCTCCTGGAGCAATGGGACTTCCACGAGGACACGGCGGTATTGGTGGACCGCAGCTTACGACGACACCGGCTCTATTCCACCGAGGCTGCCGATGCAGTGCGGCACACACTCGCCGCGCTGAAAACCACTCGCCTCGACGGCCTGGATGCTCGCCTCGACACGGCCGCCTCGAACAAGACCCTGTCTGAATGGGAGTTCCTGCTGCCGCTGGGGCGGGCCGGCATCACCGGCCAAGCCCTGTCAGATATCTTCGCCCGTCACGCCCGTACCACAGACGAACGCCACTACGCCCAGGATCTGGCCGGCCTGCCAAGCCAAGCGCTGGCGGGCATGCTCACCGGATACATCGACCGTCTGGTGCGGACCGATGGCCGTTGGGGCGTCGTGGACTGGAAGAGCAATTACTTGGGCTCGCGTGTCGCCGACTACAGCCGGCAGGCCCTGTGGCGCTGCGCGGCGAGACAGCACTATCTGCTGCAGCTGCATTTATATCTGGTGGCGCTGCGCCGCTACCTGCAGCTCTACGATTCCGGTGGGACGGCCGTGTCGGGCAGCCTGCTGTTCGTACGTGGTGTGCGTCCAGGGACGAGTCAGGGCGTGCTCGAGATCATGCCGTCCGAACCGTTGCTAGACGAACTCGACCGTCTCTTTGCGATCCCTGACCGCGGCGTGCCGTCATGAGCCAGGCCGCCATCCAGATGTTGAAGCGCCGGTGGGGCCTGCCAGACGCTGCCACACCAGTACTCAGTCGCTTCTTCAGCGCGTGGGCCGCCGGTCATACCTCGCTCGAGCTCAGCGACGAAGAAGCCGAACTGCTGGCATCCAGCCCTGCCGTCACGACTGGCACGGACGGCAACGGTCCGGCCCCGCTCGTCCTACGCGGCACGCGGCTACAGTCCTGGCGCCTGGATCAGGCCGAGACCCGGGTGGCCACCAGACTGCGAGCGCTGGCCCATGAGGATGGTCCTGGCGCACGCACGCCAACTGGCCGTGCGGCCCCTGAGGCGGCTGACGATCTCGCGCAGCTCTTTCCTGACCCGCAATCGGCGCAACGGCGCACGGCGGAGCTGGGCCTCCGGCGAATGCTCACGCTGGTGACCGGCGGTCCCGGGACGGGCAAGACCACCACGGCGGCGCGCCTGCTGGCCCTCCTGGCGAACCGCGATTCTGGACTCCGCGTCGCGCTGGCGGCACCCACTGGAAAGGCTGCCGCCCGGCTGGGCGAGGCTATCGGCCGGACCGCCCGGACGCTCGACGGACCGCTGGCACCTGTCCGTCCCCAACTGGAGCGCGCGGCCGGCCAGGCGCGCACGCTGCACCGACTCCTGGGCTGGAATCCGCGCACCGACCGCTGCCGGTTCCATGCCGGCAACCCTTTACCCGCTGACGTGGTCGTCGTCGACGAGGCGTCGATGCTGGACTTGGCCCTGTGGGACCGGTTGCTGTCCGCCCTGGGACGCGGCACCCGCCTTGTCGTGCTCGGCGACCATCGCCAGTTGGAGAGCGTGCAGCCGGGTCGCGTGCTGGCTGACATGATTGTCGCGGCTGATGGCGGGGCCCTGCACAGGTGCCGCGTCGAACTGGACCATAACTATCGCTTCGAGTCGCACCCGGGGATCAGCCGCCTCGCGGCCGCCATTCGCCAGTACGAAGCCACGGCAGCGGTCGAAACCCTAACCAGCGCCGCGTATCGAGAAGAACTGGCCCACTACTCGTCCGAACAGATAGACGATGCCCTGGGCCACGTCTGGCCGCAGATCATAGAGGTGGTCCGGGCACCGGAACCGGCACTGGTCTTGGCCGCTGTGGCGCGCGTGCGTATCCTGTGCGCGCTGCGGCGGGGCCGCTATGGCGTTGAAGGCATCAACGCCCGGGTCGAGGCGAGGCTGCGTCGCGAGGGGCGACCTGCCGGCGAATGGACCCATGGTCGCCCCGTACTGGTGACGGCCAACGATCCCCACAGCGGACTCTTCAACGGCGACGTCGGCGTGCTCCTGGACAGGCAAGATGGGCGCGGGGTCATGGCGTGGTTTCCCAGCCTCCAGGAACCCCGCAGTGTGCCGCTGGCAGCACTGCCCAGCCATGACACGGCCTGGGCAATGACGGTGCACCGCTCGCAGGGCAGCGAATTCGAGTCGGTGCTGCTGGTACTGCCCCCCCAGGCCCACGAACTCGCCGGACCCGAGTTGCTGTACACCGGCGTGACCCGAGCACGATCGAAGATACTGATCGCGGCCGACGAGGCGGCCGTGCGCGCGGCCTGCCAACAGCGCCCGCCCCGCCGCACGGGACTGCTCGAAAAACTCAGCACGGCTTTGTCAAGTTAACGGAGCCGAGGCAAGATTCTCCCGAAAACGAATGGAGTTTTGCAATTACTCAACAGGCGCACGTCATCTCTTTCCAATCGGAAAAAGCCCGGGTGCGGAGGAGTCGATGATGGTGCGCTTTCAGATGATGACGACCGACTCGGAACAAGTTCTGAATGGGGCCGTGGACTGAGAGAAAACGTTGTGTATGTTCTATTGATTTGAACCGTCTCATCCGGCGTTCTTGCTGACGCGTTGGCTGATGCGAGGCTTCAGCCCTGTTGTTCTCGTATCGACCGGTGCGATGAACGACAGCCAGGAAAGACCTCTCGATGCGCTGCCCTATAACTGCGCAGCTTGTCGGTGATCAGTTGCCAGGGTGGTCGTTTCTGATATTGCAACATCTTACGAAAGAAGCGCGTAGCGGCTCGACGATCTCTACATTTGGTAACCAGAATATCGATTACGTCTCCATCCTGATCGACAGCTCGCCACAGATAGAAGTGCTAACCTCGGATTTTGATGAAGAGCTCATCTACATGCCAGATGTCGCCGAGTCGCCCCTGCTTCCTCCGCAGATTGCGAGCATAGGCCGGCCCGAACTTCAGACACCAATATCGAATTGCCTCGTAAGAAACGATGCTGCCTCGCTCAGCAAGCAGGTCTTCGACGTCGCGAAAGCTCATCGTGAACCGATGGTACAGCCAGACGGCGTGACTGATAGTTTCAGCTGGAAAGCGATGCCCTCGATATTGTGATTTCATCCGCCAATTGTGCCTGATTCTGCCTTAACTTGACAAAGCCGCTGGAATCGTGGCCGCAGGCGGATTTCCTGGGTGCGTCTCTTCGCCGAGTTGGTGACGGAGGCGATTTCGAGCTGGAGGACCGGGTGAGCTTCTCTTCGAGGGCGTCGGGTCTCCCCTTTGTGGCTGAGCTTTGTTCTTCTGGGAGTTGTCAGAGGGCAGTTCCGGGACAGGAAACGGCATTCTTGATAACATATCTGCTCATGGTAATCTCTGGGTTATAATGATGAAACATCGTCTCCCCCCATTTCTGATTCTCTTAATCCTGCTGTGCGCCGCGCCGACTTTCAGCGCCGCTGAACCTCTGTCTTGTTCGGATAACTCCATCGTCGCCAGCGCTGTGCGCACAGCGGAGGACATTCAGGTGTTCGTTCAATGCGCCTACGAGTTCGTCCAGGAGGTCGGGTTTGAGGAGGCCCGCCGGGCCTTCCACGAGGAGGAGCGTTGGAGAAGCGGCCCGACCTATCTCTTCGTTGTTGAAGTGACACCCATGACTGATACAGCACGGGCGTTCGTCTTCCCACCCGACCCGTCGCGGGAAGGGGCCCCGTGGGGACTGCTGATCGATGTCTTCGGCAACGACTGGTTCAAAGAACAGTATCGCCTCGTGAACAACTTCGGCGAGGGCTGGATCTACTACTCCTTCACCAACCCAGCGACGGGCAGGGATGAACCGAAGGCTTCCTACATCAAGAGCATCGACTGGAACGGGGTCCCCGCCGCGATCGGCGCGGGGATCTACCGCCGCGACCTGCCTGGCACGTGCAATAGCACGGAAGTGAACGCGGCCTTGTTGGAGGCCGCCCCAAGCGACGAAAAGTTGCAGGAGTTTGTCCGCTGCGCCGCCATGGAGCTGGAATCGAAAGGGTACTTCGCCACCATCACACTGTCGACCGATCCGCGTTGGAGGAACGGCTCGATCTACTTGTTTGGCATAGATACGTACGGCAACGCGCTGTTCAGCGGCGATCCCTACAGCCAGGGGTATGGCACACTTGCTCCCGAGTTGAACGACTATGCGGAGGGACCCTTCGGCGGCCGGGATGTGGTGAGTGTCGGCGACGCGTTCGGTGAAACCTTCCTGTACTACTCGACGCGCAATCCCTCGACCGGAATGCCCCAGCGCAAGGTGACTTTCGTCAAGAGGGTCTTGGCCTATGGTCTGCCGATCCTGGTCGGAGCCGGCTATTATCTGGACGAGGGTGTTCGACCGGGGTTGGTAGGGGGTGGGAACGGCAGTGAGGGACGCCCACCAGGTGGCGACTCCCTTAGTGCAGGCGCGCAACACTCCTCTATTGGCAGGCGCCAACAATCCTTAACCCGTACCTCTCCAGCGGCACCAAGGATGTCGAGGCGGCATCGCTCGTCATCGAGCCGCTTGCCGAGTACAACCCGAACGGCGAAATAGTCGCTGTTCTGGCTACCCGGGTCCCGACCCTCGAGAACGGCGGCATCTCGGCCGACCGGACCAGGATCACCTGGAATATCCGGGAGGATGTAGTCTGGTCCGACGGCACGTCGCTCACCGCGAACAACATTGTTTTTACGTGGCGATACTGCACCGCACCCGACGGTGGCTGTGCCCAATCGTCGAGCTTTGAGAATGTGGCTTCCGTCGATGCAGTCGATGAGCGAACCGTCACCATCACGTTCGATGGACCGACGTCGTTCCCCTATGCCCCGTTTGTGTCCTATAGCAGCCCGATCCTCCAAGCCTCGCAGTTCGTCGACTGCCTGGGCGCGGCGGCGGTCGAATGCACCGATGCGAACTTCGGGCCCATCGGCACGGGTCCATACGTCGCGGCCGATTTCCGCACCAATGACACCGTCCTCTACGGGTTCAATCCTCTCTACCGCGGCGTCGAATCCGGTCTTCCGTATTTTAATGAGGTTGTCCTAAAAGGAGGGGGGGACGCGGCCGCTGCGGCGAGGTCTGTTCTTCAGCTCAACGAGGCCGACTATGCCTGGAACCTCCAGATCGAACCCGAAATCCTCGCATCGATGGCGGCGGGCGGTAGCGGAACCGTTGTCTCGGCTTTCGCCACGGAAGTCGAGCGCCTTATGATCAACCAAACCAATCCGGATGCCAGTCTGGGCGAGTTTCGTTCGGAGTATGCAGACGGCACGAACCCGCACCCGTTTTTGATCGATCCGGTCGTCGGCCGGGCTCTTTCACTGGCAATCGACCGCGACACCTTGGTCAGGATCGGTTACGGTGAGCACGCCGGCCGGCCGACGTGCAATGTCTGGCCGGCTCCACCGGCCCAGGCATCGACCAACAACGATGAATGCCTCGTCCAGAACATCTCTCTCGCGAGAGAGATTCTCGACGATGCCGGGATCGTGGATTCTGATGGCGATGGCGTGCGGGAGCGGGAAGGCGTTCCGCTGAAGATCCTCTTCCAGACTTCGACAACTCGGTGCGGCAGGCCACCCAGGAACGCATCAAGGTCTGGTGGGCGGAGCTTGGCGTCGAGACCGAACTGAAGAATATCGATCCATCGGTGTTCTTCGGCGGTGACCCGGACAGCCCGGACACCCTGGGCAGGTTCTACGCCGACGTTCAGATGTACGCCGACAGCTCAACCGGCGTGGACCCGGAGAGCTACATGGGCTCCTGGATCACCGCCCAGATCGCTGGAGCGGCCAACTCGTTCCTCGGTCGAAACGTCCAGCGCTTCCAGTCTGACCAATACGATCGGCTCTATGCCGAGTTGCAGAACACGGTCGATAGGGAACAGCGTAACCAGATCGCGATTGCGCTCAACGACCTGCTTGTTGGAAGCTACTCGATCATCCCTCTGGTTCACCGCGGAAGTGTGTCGGCTCACTCAAGCGACATCGAGGGTGTCCGGATGAACGGTTGGGATTCGGAGCTGTGGAACTTCGAAACGTGGACGCGTCATAACTAGTGGACTGTCCTGGAGATTAGCCGCGCGGGTAGATCTCAAGATCGGTGATCCTGGTTCCAGGTTGTGATACTCCTGCAACTTAACAAAGGCGTTGTGAGCGCTCAGGTCGGGCGTGCCGAGTGCACTGCCAAGGCGGTCTAAAAAAGATAGAACTTGTGACAGACCCCAGCCAAAGCTTTTGGTCATTCCGTCCGCGGTCTTCCCGAGCAGGTGGAAGATCGTATCCACCTTTCTGTCATGCAGGCTTAGATGTGCCACCCGATGACCTCCTGCGGCATCATTTGAATTTCCCGTCCAACCTGCTTGAGGTCGGCGGCGATCTCATCACGTAGACGGCGCTTCTCCAGCGATTTGAAATCCCGCCTCGCATCTTTGGAGTTGCCCGTACATACTTACTGACTCTCGCATAATATTCAGTTAATCCAGGGACAAAGAAGACTGCTTCCAAAAGGCGGCGATCAGGCGTGGCTTGCGCATACGGCGTAAGGCCTGACGAGCGCGCGCGTCGAGGTCCCAGTAGTCCTTCGGACAGACGTTCGGCAACTGGTGCTGCTTCCAGTAGCCCCAGAGGTATTCAACCGGGTTGAGCTCGGGCGCGTAGGCGGGCAGATACTCGGTCTCGATATAGCCTTCCGAGTAGCCCAGGAACTCTTGCACCAGCGCGCTTTTGTGCGCCGGCAACCGATCCCAGACGACGAGCAGCGGACGACGGATGTGCCGCACCAGGGATTTGAGAAAATCGATCACTTCGGGACCGCGGATGGCGTCGGGATAGAGCCGGAAGTAGAAGTTGTGAAACGTGATCCCGGCCGCCGCCGAGAGCTTCTCCCAGTTGAAGTTGAACTCCAGTACGGGCGTCTGCCCACGCGGCGCCCAAGCGCGGCAGCGATGCGGCCTCTGGCTTAGTCCGCTTTCGTTGAGGAAGACGATCGTGCGCCCCTGTTCGCGGGCTTTTTTTTAATGCCGGGCCAAGTCGTGCGTTTCCACTTGCGGATCGCTTCCTGGTTGCGCTCGCGGGCCTTGCCGACGGGCCGTTGCGGGCTCCAGTTGAGGGCACGCAGGAGTTTCCAAACGTGACCTTCGTGGTAGCGCACGTCAAAACGGTCTTGGATCAACCGCGCCACCCGGGGACAGGTCCACAGCGGTGTCGGGAAGCCGTGGGCTCCAGGGCCTTCGAGAAGGAAAGTCTCCAGTTGCGCGAGTTGCACCTGGCTCAGCAACGGCTTGCGGCCGGCACGCCCAGCCTTCGCCAGACCGGCTGCGCCGCGTTCGCGGTACTGACGCACCCAGCCGCTCACGCTCTGTTGCGCCGCTTTGACTCGCCGCGCCGCTTCGTCTTGGCTGAGACCCTCTTCGACCACCAGCCGCACCGCCTTGATCCGCCGCCGCTCCAACGCGGCAAAAGTCTCGTTTCACGCCTTTTGGAAAACCCATATTCAAAAGACGTCCGCCCTCTCTAAATGGTTACCTTATATTATGCGGGACTCAGTAAGGGCCTGCGAGTACATTCTTAGAGGACGGGAGAGTGTGCGGGAGCACGGGACGGCGTGAGGCGGGATATGGTTTAATTGCCCGACGCGCTTTACGTCGGCCCGCTTCCGGAGGTTTGCTGGAATGAGCATGGTATCGAAAAAGACTCTGTATCTGGCCAATCCGTACGGCTTCTCGGCACAGCAACGAGAGGGGCCGCTGCAGGAACTCGTGGAGAAACTGGAATCGATGGGCGCCGAGGTGTGGGAGCCGTTTGCCCGCAACAACCAGATCGACCAGACGAGTCCGACTTGGGCGTACCAGATCGGTCAGGCCGATCTTCGCGACGTCCGCGAGGCGGATGGGTTATTTGCAGTTGTCAACGGCTGTCCCCCCGACGAGGGCGTCATGGTGGAGCTGGGCATGGCGATCGCCTGGGAGAAGCCGGTCTTCCTGTTCCGGGACGATTTCCGGCGTTGTACCGACAGCGAAGGCTACCCCCTCAACTTGATGTTGTTCACCGGCCTTCCGGAAACCGGCTGGGAAGCCAGTTGGTATGCCTCGATCGAGGAACTGCCCGATCCGGACAAGGCGCTGGCTCGATGGTTGAGGCGTGGGTAACCGTCTCCACGCTGGTCGACCACTCTTCGGCAAGGACCAGGAGCGGTTCCGTTGCTAGCCCATATGGTCCAGCGGCGTCCGGCTTCGTCCATAACTATTTGAATAATAAAGTGCTTGTGCCGCACTGGGATCTTGACGCCGTCGATCCAAACTCGATAAAATGCTACTGCTTCTACCAGTAGGTGGGGGAGGAGTGGTAGGCCATGGCGCTCCCGACCAGCCAACCGGTGCCCGAGATTCTGCGAGGATGGACTGTGGCTAGAGGCGTCCCGGCGGAGGTACTGTCAAGTTAGCGTTCGTCGAGCGAGCCGGTACTCGGGATCGTGATCTCAGTTCGAGTCAGGCGGCGATCGTGACTGCATCCCAAATGAGAAAAGAGCGTCCTCGTAGCTCCCGATGATGCACCGCTCGCACCAGGTGACGGCCAACGCGGAAGAGGTTGCGGACGAGTCCATGCACGGACAAGAATCGTTGTGCCTGCCCGGGAGATTTGAACCGGCGCATTTGTCGCTCGCGTTGCCGTGTGGGCTGGTGGGAGACTTCGGCGCGATTGTTCTCGTATCGGTCCGTGCGATGGGCGACGGACGGCATGACCGCTCGGTGCGCAGCCCTGTAGCTGCTCAGCTTGTCGGTGACCAACCGCCCAGGCGTACGCTCCTGGCCCTTCAACAGCTTGCGGAAAAAGCGTGTAGCCGCCCGACAGTCGCGACGCGACTGGACGAGGATATCGATGACGTCACCATCTTGATCGACGGCACGCCAGAGATAGCGCCGCTGTCCCTGGATGGTGACGAAGACCTCGTCCAGGTGCCAGATGTCGCCCAGCCGGCCCTGTCGACGCTTGAGCCGGCGAGCGTATACTGAACCGAACGTGAGGCACCACAGCCGGATCGCTTCGTAGGACACCGTAATGCCGCGTTGGGCCAGGAGATCTTCGACATCGCGAAAGCTCACACCGAAGCGGTGATACAGCCAGACGGCGTGGCTGATAATGTCGGGTGGGAATCGATATCCATGGTAGTTCAGCGTGTCGCGTTTCATCGGCCAAGTCTGCCACGCTCCCACTGAACTTGACAGTACCGCCGTCAATCCGGGCACGGGCGCTAATCACTCCTCCGGTCTAGGCGGACTGCGGAGACGCTGCACGAATTGCCGGATCAACAGAGGGATTCCGACCAGGAGCAGGTACGGAACGAGGGCACCTATAACCACCATATGGGGGCCGAGCAATCCGCCGACAAGGCTGAACAGTACGGCAAGCGGAGTCGCCACCGCGATGGCGACCCATAACCCTCTGCGCCAGGACCCGACAACTCCTCTCAAGAAGCGTTGCGCCAGCAACCCGATCAGCAAGCCGCCCAGAAAGAACAGGATCAGTCCGGACAGTATGGCCGGAATCGCAAACAGCAATTCCGCTGGATTCCAAGAATCCATGGAGCCGAATCGGGCTAGGGCGACCAGAAGTTGCAGGACACAGAATCCGATGCCAAACAGCACCGGCGTCTTCCAGTAACGCCATCGAGAAGAAGCGGAAGCTCTGGAATGAGCGGTCCTCATAGTTCCTCCCATTCGAACGGGGAGTTTTCAGTATGCAATTCACTCCTCCATGCCAGGAGTTGGCCCCGGATCGAAAGATTAGAGTAGGGTGGATGTCGATGCGCCGCAAGTCAATTGGTGGTAGTGTCTCAGTTTCGTACAATTCTGACGAACATGACCGAAGACGAACGCCAGTATCTGCTCAGAACGGTAGCCGAGGCTCACGTCGGCCTGTCCGAGGTCGCCTTCAAGTTACGGCGGGAACTGACGCCGAAATCGCCTGCGCTGAAGACGGCGATCAAGGCCGAGCGTGAGACCTTTCATCTCAAGCGCGAGCTTCAGCGGCTCGATATGGAGGATCTTGAACAAGCAAAAGGACGCGAGTCGTTGCCCGAGGTTCGCCGGGGCGGGAAGGTGGTAGACGTGGACCAACTCCTGCGGCAAAAGGTTAGACACGACGAACCATGAATGGTCGCAATGCCGGCCACGCTTTAGCGCACCGATGATGGCAGCGGACGTCCCGGGATAGATTGCTGGTCTTCCCGTTCGCCATCTGCACCTCAATCTGCCGTAGGATCGTTACGATCTGCTCTGGTTTGTAATTCCGGGTTGGCATGACCTGACTTCCTCCTCAAGTGGATTCTCTCTCTTTCCACTTGGTACAAAAAGTGCCGGTCAGGTCACCCCTGCGTCTTCGGCCGGTGATCGTAACCCCGCATTCCGAGTGGTGCGTAGCCTTGCCAAGCATCAGTCAGAACGATGCTTCCAGGCGCCACGGATTGCTCGACGAAGGTGGCAAGTGACGCTGCCGATACATCTTTTACAGCGGCCAGGCGAATGCGCCCCGATCACCGACCTCGGGCCTCAACTGCCCCAACTACAATGACTTTTTTGCTGTTGCGTAACCGACCGCCAGCTCGCCCGACCTCCCACGTAGGTCTCGTCGACTTTTACGGGTCCCGATATTCTGTCCCGCTTTGGTCGAACCATCGCTGCCCTCAGGCGCTGGAGCATCGTCCAGGAGGTCTCGTAGCGGCTCAACCCCAGTTGTCTCTGGAGCTGAAGCGCCGAGATTCCCGGCGTGATGAATGTAGGTGACGATTTCGTGGGGAGGAATGCCTGGTGACGAGGTGTGAATAAACTGTGTAAGGGACTTGCGAGGACCGATTTACGACCGTGACAAAACCGTGACAAAACCCCCGAATCTGAGTCGGTTGGGATTAGCTTTGAGCGAAAAGCAGAGTCCCTAAGTTATTGAACAATATAGAAGCAGATAGACGCAATAGAGAGGAGTTCAGTGCTTGTAAGGCAGGCGCTCTGACCAACTGAGCTAACCGCCCATACGTGCCTCCTAACACCTAACTCCTTCATTCTCAACAAACCCTACTTCCATGGCGCATCAAAAATCGACCTGTTCGCCTCAAACTGTGCTAGAAATGTGCCAGAAATCGTTCAGTTCGGCCTTGACCTGCCCCCGGTTATTGGTCCACCTTCCATGGTAGTCCATACGCCGTTGCAGCCGGGTGGAGCGGAGCGGAACCCGGCGGTAACGGCAGGATCACTTCCGGGGCTGGCGGCCGGTAGCCCAACGCGCTGTGCGGGCGAACTCTGTTATACTCCCGCCGCCATCCCTCAATCAACACCTTCGCTTCCCGCAAGGTGTAAAAGATCTCTCCATTCAGAAGCTCGTCTCGAAACTTCCCGTTAAACGATTCCACATACCCGTTTTCCCAGGGGCTCGCAGGCTCGATGAACAGGGTTTTCACCCCGACCCGTTCCAGCCAGTCCCGTACCAACCGAGCGGTGAACTCGGACCCATTATCCGAGCGAAGGTAATCGGGAACTCCCCGCTCCACAAACAAGGCTGCTAGCCGTTCCAAAACACTCATCGAATCGGCTCGCCGTTCTACGTCGATCGCCAAACACTCTCGCGTGTATTCATCCACCACCGTCAAGATCTTCAGTGGACGACCATCGTGGGTTCGATCTGCCACAAAATCGTACGCCCAGACATGATCCTGCCAGCACGGTCTTAACCGAAGGCACGACCCATCGTTCAACCACAGCCGGCCTCTGCGGGGCTGTTTCTTCGGCACTTTCAGTCCCTCCTGCCGCCAGATTCTCTCTACCCGCTTGTGGTTCACCCGCCACCCCTCCCGGCGCAACAGCGCCGTGATCCGCCGATAGCCATAACGGCCGTACTCGCCGGCTAACTGCAGCGTCCGAGTTGCCAGGCTCGGTTCATCCTGTGGCGCCAAGGTTCGATGCCGTTGCGTGGATCGATTCTGTCCTACCACCCGACACGCCCGCCGCTCCGACACCCCCATGGCTTGGCAGACATGCTTCACTGCCTGCCGCCGTCGGGGCGGGCTCAGAAGTTTCCCGAGGATGTCTCCTTCAGAATCGCAAGGTCCAACGCCTGATCTGCTACCAACTTCTTCAGTCGGCCATTCTCCCCTTCCAGTTCCTTCAGACGCCTCACCTGATCCACTCGTAAGCTCCCGTACTCCTTCCGCCATCGGTAATAGGTCTGCTCCGTAATTCCCAACTTCCGACAGACCCCTCCCGTTGTCTGGCCCTTGGCCAGCTCCACTTCCGCCTCTCGTAGATGTCGGATGATCTGTTCGGCTGGATATCGCTTCTTCGGCATTCCTCCCCCCTTCCATGTCCAGTCCGTACCCTAACCTCTAACTTATCAACTGGACCGATTGAAGGGGGGCAGGTCACTACTGTCATCGTCTGTGGGTCGTCGGATTTTCTCTCGTTTCTGCCGCGGGGGTTGCATCGACAGCGACAGGCTGCGTCGTCTTAATCGCGCAGACGTTGATGATGTCACCGAAGTTCACCGGCAGGTGAACTCGCCCCAGCAAGGGCAACCGGGCCAGCAGGACCAGAGCTCCGCTCGCCCACGGAAACTGTGCCGCAGCTTTTTCCAACAGATAGCGTGCACTGACGATTCGCCGGTGGCGCCGCACCCTGGCCACTTCCAGGTTGCACTGCGCCAGCAAGGCGCGCAGCGTGTCCGGAGAAAAGTAATACAGGTGCATGCGCATGAACCAGGGCCAGCGCGGTCCCAACAGGCGGGCAAACCCGCTTTCCACGTCCATGGTGGAGAGAGCCAGCAGCCCGCCGGGTTTTAGCAGATGGGCCAGGCGGTCGATCTCGGCGCGCGGGTCGCCAAAATGCTCGATGGCATCCCATACGGTGACGACGTCAAAACTTTCCGGCGGCAGGTTGTTTTCCGCCAGCAATCCTTCGAGGACGTTCAGGCCGCGGCTGCGCGCCACGCCGGCCGCCCATTGGCTGGGTTCCAGGCCGGTGACCTCCCAGCCCCGCCGCTGGGCCCGCTCCAGGAAGACGCCCGTATAGCAACCCACATCGAGCAGGCGCCCGCCGCTGCGCAGCTCTCCGATCTCGTCCGTCAAGCGGTCGAAGGTGCGCACACGCCCCCGCTCCTCGCGCAAGTACAGCGGGTCTTCCACGCCGCGGTAGAACTGTTCAACTTCGGGCACCGGATCGGAGGGCGCCAGCACCACCAGTGAGCAGGAGACGCAGCGCAGAATGTTGGTGTAGTCACCGTGGTCCATGCTGGTGCAACAGAACAGCTCCGGGCGTCCGACCGGCCTGGAGCCGCGCCCGCGGAACAGCACCACAAATTGCCGTCCGCCACACAGATTGCAGGCCAGGTCGGACGGGGGTGGTGGCACGGCGGCGCTTCGCCAGCGCCGCAGGTGCACGCTGCGATCCCACCAGGCCCGCCAAGTGACGCGCGAGTTCAGCAGGAAATTCCAGCAAGCCGCGGCGCTGATGCCGCACAACACGGCCAGCTCCAGTGGCACCTGTGCAAAGCGAATCAGTGCGATGGCGATAGAGAAATTCAGCAGCACGCCGGCCAGCACGATCCAAAGGAACCGCAGGAATCGAGTGAATGTGGCAGCAGGGCCGGGGTTTCTGCGGCGCGCCTCAGGAAAGCTAAAGCGGTCGTTCAGCGCAAAATTGTTCACGATGGCCAGTGCCGTCGCTCCTGGCAGGGCGACCGAAGCGGGCAGACCGACCAGACGCACCAGCGCTGCCAGTGCGCCCAGGTTTACGATCGCGCCGGAGAAACCGACGGCCCCGTAGGAAAGCACGCGGCGCAGCTCGCCGGTGTCCAGGGCGATCGAGGTCAGGTGCAGCAGGTATTGCCAGCCGTGGCGCGCACTCAGCTTGCTGCCGCCGCGGAGACGCTCCTGGAAAATGTAGGGGATTTCCTCGACCTCTTGATATTCGCCCTTAGCCAGCACTTCCAGCAGGATCTTGTACCCCACCGGACGCAGCGGAGCGCCTTCGATGATGGCGCGGCGCACCAAGAAGTAGCCGGACATCGGGTCGCGCACGCGGCTGAGCGTGCCCGGCAGGATAAAACCGGCCATCAGGGTGGCACCCCAGGAGATCAGGCGCCGCAGGGGACTCCAGCGGCTGACGCCGCCGCCGCGGACGTGGCGGCTGGCAATCACCAGGTCGGCGCCCGTTTCTTTCAAACGGCGGAGCAAGGTGGGCAGCAACTCCGGCGGGTGCTGCAGGTCGCCGTCAATCACGCCCAGAATGTCGCCGCGTCCTTCAAACCAGCCGGCCAGTACCGCCGTAGATAGGTCGCGCTGGTGCTTGCGGGCACGGACCCGCAGCCAGGGGAATCTTGGCTGAAGGGAGCGAGCTGCGGCGGCCGTACCGTCAGGGCTGTCGTCATCCACGACGATCACCTCAAACGGCTCGCCGCAGTCGGCCAGGGCCGACTGCAGACGCTCAAGCAGCGTCGGCAGGTTGTGCCGTTCGTTGTATGTGGGAACAACCAGGCTAAGCATGAGGCCGGCTGTTTGTGCAGTGTATCACAATGCAACGGCAAGCGCGCCCGGCCGTGCGGAGCTTGCTCCAGCGTGCATTTTCCCGCGTGATAAGCTATTCGGCACGAGCCACAAGCTACAGGCCGGTAAGCGTGCGCGTCACATCAAGCGGGAGGAGTTTGCCCGCCTAGTCGAGGAGGCTTGTCTGCAAATCCCGGCGCACTTCCGCCGCCGCATCGCCAACGTGGCAATCGCGATCGAGGAAGAACCGAGTGCAGAGGACCTCGAACGAGCAGACTGCCCACTCGACTCCACACTGCTCGGGCTCTACCACGGGGTCCCGCTGACCCAGCGCACTACGGGCTACGGCTTGGTACTGCCCGACAAGGTCTCCATTTATCGGGGACCGATCGAGCGGCTGGCGCGCAACGAAAGACACCTTCGGCAAATCGTCCGGGAGACGCTTTGGCACGAGGTGGGACATTACTTCGGCCTGAACGAGCAGCAAGTGCGGCAAGCAGAACGTCGCTGGCGGCGATGGTCTTGAGTGCGGGGCGCCAATGCGGCGGAGGGAAGTGAAAACCTGAATCAGCGGAGGTGAGTGCTCCCGAGCAATGGCGACTCGATAAATTGCACCAACTGCTGCGCGGGGCGTGGGAACAAAAGACACTTGGGGGCTGGGGCGCAGTTTTTCCTGCAATTTGTTTAGGGTTTCAGGAAAATGCCAAGCAGCTTGATGGCCACGCCCTTTTTGATTGAGCCTTCGATTTCTTGGACCCGCACGACTTCGGCACTCATGGGCCGTTCCATCGAGGGCTTTGATGGGTCGTAGGGAAACATGACTTCCATCCCCATGCCCGGCTGGTAATCACCAAAAGCCTCAAAAAAGATTCCATTGCGGGTGAGGTTCTTGACGCTTCCCACTTGGGAAAACAACTTGCCAGCCTTGACCAGGATCTTGACCTCGTTGGTGACCCGGTACCGCTGACGCCGGTCGGGTCCCTCGAATTTGGGCTTATCGGGCATGCTCTTACATTCGCGCGATAGGGCGATCTGCTGCCATAATAGCAGCGTTTCACACCTGGGCTTTGCCAAACTAACAACCTAACCCGCCGGCCAACCAGCCGGCCGGGATGATCGCCAGCGGCTGGTGCTGGCCGGCCGAACTTGTCCCACTGGGTCAGGAGCCGGGCAGGAGGAGATCACCATCTTCGCCGTAGGAGGGGCTAGGGAAGTCGCCTCCACGTTGCTGGAAACCTTGGCCCAGTCACGCAGAGCAAATTCTATTCTGTCGAGAACCGGGCGGTGATTCAATAAAGTGCCAGGAGGGAGGTGAGCTTCGGCGTGTCATCTGGAGGCACTCCGGGGGGTACTGTCAAGTTAAGTAGTTTGGCGGCATTCTCGCCGCCCGCCGCCACCGCTAAGTCATTGATTCTCAGTCTCTGATCCAGCAGAATCCTTCCGCAAAACGGGCGGATTCTGCTCAACTTGACAGTACCCTCCTGCGAAAACCTCTCCAGCCGGAGCGTCTGTACGTCGATTCCGACGGCTTCTTTGCGGCCTGCGAAGAGCAGGCCGACCCTCGCTTGCAGGACCGTCCCATCGGAGTGATTCCCTTCGCCGATGCGGTCCATAGCTGCGTGATCGCGGCCAACGAGCTCGCCAAGCGCAGCGGCATCCGGACCGGGACATCCATTGCCGAGGCCCGCCGGCTGTGTCCCGGAGTCGCCCTGGTTGCTCAGCAACCCGACCTGTATGGCTAAAGCGCCTCGCGAAGCGGCCGGAATGAGGAGTTGCTGAGGGGCCACGTCGGAGAGGTGTCGTCGCATGGCCCCGGGTCAGCCTAAACGCGCCCTTCGCACCGTGTTTGACGCCCCGCGCGGGTTTGAACGGAGGGTTGAACGCGACAGGAACACAGAAAAATGCTGCATGGCAATTCCGGGTCAGCTATCCTAACCTTGCTGCGATGGCCAAAAAGGAAATCCTGGATAGATGGCGTGCCTTCCGGTTTCTCCGATATGTGCGAAATTGAAGAGATGAAATCTGCTCGACACGACCTTACGATTGATGCGTCGGGACCCAGTCCGGAAGAAGATGACGAATGTTTAAATCGACACACTCAAGATCTTCAGCGGCTGACTGTGTTGTGGCTTCAGCAAGGCCCGACAAGTACCATCGGGGAGGCAACGGCAGAGATCAAAAAGAAGATCACGTCGATCGTAGTTCGGCTTGAGCAATTGAGTACACAACAACAGGAGTGCTTGGAAACGCTGAGCACTCACGGGTGGTTCTTGAGTCCGGACACACCTATAGAGCAACTTCAGCTCTTTACGGACTCGTTAGGGGCGAATGATAGTAGTGGGAAAACAGATGCCATTTGTTCTCATTTTAGGATGCGGATAGATTCAATAGAGAGTGAACTATCCAAGTCATATCCCCTTCGCAGTCAAATCCTTCATGATGCATTCGAGGCTCACAGAGCAGGACAATATACACTGTCAGTTCCAGCATTCCTTTCTCAGGCCGATGGGATTTGGCGGGATCAGTTTCGTAAGAATGTCCTCCAGAAGAACAAGCTGACATCTACGATGCGAGACTTCAGGAATGATCCCCAACTCCAATATGTTGCAACGATGTTGAACCTTCTGGAGCCGAGGGAGCCGAGAACAAATAACCCATTATGGGCCAACGAAAAGGAAAGAGGTGTTTTGTTCGACGCACTCAATCGGCACCAAGTACTGCACGGTGAATCCGTCAGTTATGCGACTGAGCAGAATAGTTTCAGGGCGATATCACTTCTCACCTACTTTCAAGGGGTATGTCGGAGGGTGGCACAATAGACGTGTAGCAGCAGGGCAGCAGAAGAAGAATTGTCTCCATCCGACCCACCCGGGTGGATCGCCAGCGCATGGGACAGCAATTACGCCTGACATAGACCCTGACCCCGGAGGGGTCATTTCGGAACTGGCCTGGCAAAGCCTACCTGCGCCTCACACAGAACAGGCGGCTTTTGTCAACGAGCTTGGCTGTGGTCAGCGCCTTTGCGAGAAACTCCTCTTAACCGGGATACTGGCCATGTCCTTCATCCTCCAAAAGGCCAATCACCGCCCGAATGTGCTCAGGGAGCGGCCGGCCCTTAGCAGTGAGGGTGCAATCTACGGAGAAAGAATCCAGTAGAATGGCCCCGTGGTGATAGAAATACAGGCCGCGCACAATTTTCCATGCCACACGTTTTATTCGGGCGCCGTCTTGACGCTTTACATGGACAAAACCACGACAGGGAAAAGCGGCACCGGGGCTACCCGCTGTTGCAAAATAGACGCATGAAAAAGCCGTGGAGTATCGAGCAAGACGTCATCGAGTGGCGGCGATATGGACACTGGAGCACGAGCGCCGAAAAGGCCCACTTTGCAGCCTTCGTGCTATGGCACGGGATGGAGGAGTCGCGGCTTAGCGAGATGGTGCGTGAGTCCGCCTATACTGGCGGCGATGCCGGTCTTGCTTTGCGCGAAGCATTTCAGAGAGAGAGCGCCATCGCGCTTGAACTTGTTGTAAAGGCCGTAATCGCTCGCAAACTCCAAGTGAGGGGTGCCAATCCTGCAACCGAATGCGTTCCAGCAACGCATGACCTACCTAAGCTGTGGACAGATGCCGGGCTTCCCGAATTGCCGCGCGAGGACAAGTATCGTCTTCTGCTTGTTAAGCAAGTGCTAATGTGGTCAGGCAGATACGGTACACCACTTACTGCCAAACAATGGAAGAATGAAAACAAAGCCTTCGACGCGCTCGAAGACCCACCACCTGAACCGGTGAATTCTAGCCAGCCAAGGAAATTTATAGCCAAGAGACCAATCACTATTGGCTGGTCAGATTGCGACCGACTTCATCAAATCGCCCGTGCGGAGCTTTAGTGCTGGATCAACTTCAATAAACTTAGTTTGAATGCTGAAGACAAGCTCAACTATTTTAGCTTAAAGGATATTTGTGCAGCAATCTGGGCGGCACCCTTCATTGCAAGTTTCTCCCGCACACGCGGGGATCAACCCGCCCCGCGATAGATGCAAGCTACCGATTAGGGGTCACCTCACGAAACGGGACAATCGTGCACTAAGCAATAGACGGCTTACTACCTGAACTTGTTCTCACCAGAAACCTACGCAGCATTTGAGCAGTCGGAACAAACCGTATCTGGCTTCAGAAGAAGACAACGCCACGCGGCGAGTCGCATTAGACGAGGTGATATTTTCGTCTGTTACCTGACGAAGCTCTCTCGGCAGATTGGTCTGTTGGAGGTTTCGGACGGACCCTACGAGGAGAGTTCGCCGATCTTCTATCCGGAGGATGACCCCTTTGTTATTCGCTTCCGTGTTAACCCAGTCGTCTCGTCAAGGAACTAGTAGAACAGCCTCACCTTACAGACCTGTCAGATACAGTCTTGGATGACTACGAAGAAGCGGCCGAGTAGTGCGTCTGATCGAGCGAACGGGTTTGAGGTGTAGCCTCGATTGCCGACGCCCAGTCGTCCATCAGGTGGCGGCGGCGCTCGAACAGGTCCGACCGCGCGTAGGCCGCTTCCGCCTGGTCACTGACCACGTGCGCGAGCGCAGCCTCGACCACCTCGCGCGGGTGATTCGTCCGCTCGGAACACGCATCGTCACGACGTGAGCCACGGTCCGTTGGTCGCCTACGACACGCCCGTCCCACCACCCGCCGAACGCGCGGGGGCATTCGACCTCAGAAGCCATGACACATGAGCGAGTCGGAAAAGCGATGGTACACAACACGACGCGGCTTAAACGTCTGTCCGATTTTCCGGGGCCACCTCACATCGATCAGCGTCAATAACCGCAACGTTTTCCCCTCATGCGTTCTGGCACTCACGAAGTCATAGCTTCAAACATGATTCGGCCGTTCCGGCCGCAGCCGCACACAGGAACCCTCATTCAGCCACAATCGTCCCCGGGGTCTTTGCTTTTGCGGCACTTTCAGCCCCTCCCGCCGCCAGATCCGCTGCACCCGATCCTTGCCCACTGGCCAGCCTGCACCCCGCAGCAGTGCCGCGATCCTCCGGTAGCCGTAGCGCCCGTACTGCGTCGCCAGGGCAACGATCGCTCGGGTGAGGCCATCTTCGTCCAGCACAGGATTCGGCTCGTATCGTTGTGTCCCTCGCCATTGCCCCAGCAGCCGGCAGCCATGCCGTTCCGACAACCCGTGTTGCTCCCGCGCACGCTCTACCGCACAACGCCGCCGCTCAGGGCTTACAAGTTTCCCTGCGCCACATCCCGCAAAACCTGCTTCTCCAGGGAAAGCTCGGCCACCAACCGCTTGAGCCGAGAGTTCTCTTTCTCGAGTTCCTTCAGCCGCTTCGCTTGGTCTAGCTTCAGCCCGCCAAACTCCTTCCGCCAGCGATACTACGTCTGCACCGTGAGCTGAGCATCCCGGCAGGCTTGCGGCGTGGTCTTCCCGTTGGCAGTCTCCACTTCGATCTGCCGGAGGAGGTTTACAACCTGCTCCGGCTTATACCTCTTCGTCGACAGGATCGGGGCTCCTTCTCAGGTGAATTCTCTCTCATTTCACCTGGTACAAAAAACCCCGGTCACGTCAAACCCGCCCAACGTACCCATACCGAGGAGTTCTATGAGGTTATCCCCGACTCGTTCCAACTCCCCGCCCTCAATCGCGATCTCCGGGCTTGGGAACGCATCTACAATACCGTGCGCCCTCACCAAGCTCTCGGTTACCTTACCCCTCTTGAGTTCCTCACCAAAACCAATCCCTTTCCAAGGAGGCAAAGTGTCACTAATCTACTGGACGAGTACATGAGTTGGCAGGACTTATTGGGCTATAATGAATAAGCTGGTTTCGACCGGCGCTGCACTCAGAAATTGAAACGCAGCGAAAACTGGAACTGCCTCGGATCGAATGCCGAAGTGAACGAGAACGGCTCCGTCACAGGCCCCCGGCGTCCCTTCAGCAAGGTCGGAAGTTCCTCGAGGCGTAGCTTTCCAACGGTGCTGTTGACATGCCTGAAATTGGTGCGATTGAGTAGGTTGAACGCCTCGGCAACGACCTGGATGTTCTTGTCCAAGCCGAGCGGGAACTGGCGCATCAGGCGGATGTCGAGAGTGAAGAAGTTGGGCCCGATTCCGGTGTTGCGGCCCATACCCCATGGGCGGTGGGTGTCAGTGTGGCGGTCGCCAATGTTGTCGTAGCCCGCATTGAGGTTGAACGGGGCAAACGAGCGCGCGATCACGATCCCGGAAAGCGTGAAGTCACTGAGTAAGTTGTGGAGGAACCCGCTGCCCTTGTCCTTCTTCCAAGGGGAATTCACCACAGTGTGCGCAACGAAGCGATGTCCGCGGTGGTAGGAAGACAGGGCGCGTTCATTCTTGGCAATCCACTGCAAGTGGGGCTCGAACGACGAGTTGTAATCCGTGTTCTCGTCGATCGCCTTGCTCCACGTGTGATGAGCGGAAATCATGAAACCCTGGGAGAAGCGCTTCTTCAGCTGGAGGATCAAGGCGTGATAGTAGGAATTACCCCAGCTGCCGTAGACGTTGTCCTGCAGGAGTAACGGATTATGAAAACCCACAATCGGCCTTCCTTGGTCATTCGTCCCGGCGCGATAGGCGTTGACGTCGAGCGGGCGGATTAGATGGAGGCCACGGTTGAAGTTGTACCCCGCAGAGAGCGCATAGCCGGCAACCTCTCTTTGGATCTCGAAACTACCCTGCTGGGAGTAGGGGTTTACGGTATCCCGGGCCACCCGGAACTGCACGCGCAGAGGTAGCCCGGGGCCAGGATCAATGCCATGAATCTTAAGGTCCTCGGGAGTGATCTGCCGTTTGCCGAGGATCCCCCTGGCCAATGCTGTCTGATAGATTTCCGCGGACGTGAGCGGCTGGCCGGTCAGAGCGCTGTTGATTCCCGGCAGTCCAGTCAGGGGCACGAAAACCTGGTAAATCTGCTGCTTCTCTCCGAGCAGGTCGTTGACGTACACGACCTGGCTGTCGATCCGCGAATAGAAGATTCCGTAACCGCCCCGAACGACCGTCTTGGTATCCGGACTCCAGGCAAATCCTGCTCTTGGTGCAAAGTTGTTGTTGTCGCGCGGGAACCCCGTCTTCATCTCGAATTCATGACGCCCGCCGAGGGTGAGCAAGAAGTTCTGCGCCAAGCGCCACGAGTCCTCAGCAAAGAAGCTGTAGCGATTCGCCCAGCCAGCCCAGTTGGGGTTGCCGAATCCCTGCTGATAGATGATCGGCAGGCCTAACGCATAGGACTGCAAGGCAGAGACGGGTTCACCGACCGCTGCTGCGAGTTCGGGAGCACCGGCTCCGGACAGTGTAGCCTTGAGAAATTGCGAAGTGCCGGCGCCAGCAGCACTGTCAATCAGATTCGCAAGAGGTACGGCCTCTCCGAAGATGAATCGTCCACTGAAGAACGTTTCCACCTGCGCGCTGTCGCGTAGGGGGTTGATGTCCGCACCAAACTTGAAGATATGTCGACCGGAGACGCGCGTGAAGTTCTGTCGCAGTTGCCACGCGCGTTCCACCACACGGCCCGGTAGAATGAAGTCCCGTCCGAAAAAACCAAAGCCGTTGATGTCGATCGACGGACCGTACGGGTCGGTCGGGTATGACCCGGCGTCGTGATACGCGAGGCCCAACCGGGTCTCGCTGACCCACCGCGGACCAATCACCAGAGTATCGCCCAATGCAATCGAGAAATCGTTGATTTTACCGATCCGCCCGCGGGTATAACCAACCAGCGAACCGAAGGATGTATTCTCGTTATCCTGGCCCATCCAGTTCCCCCGCAGGAAGAGGTTGTGCCCATCTCGCACCGTGTGGTCGATGCGCGATAGGAATTGCTGGCGTTGTTCCGAGAACGGGAACACACCGCTGTTGTTCTCGAACAGAGAGACCACGTGGGGGTAATTGCCCGGAACCAGCGCCGCCGAAAGCTCTTTGACCAACGGGAGAAGCTGGGGCGGAGCCGCCCCGGAGCCGAGCGCATTCACCAAGGCCTGCTGCGAAGGCGTCAACCGATACAAAAATGATCTGTCCTGAAGCAGTGGAACGAACGCCGATTCGTGACGGTCGAGGCGCTCGTAAGCGCTGTAGAAGAACGTCTTGTTACGCGAGATGGGACCGCCAATGGACACGCCGCTCTGTGCGCGCGTGTACGCGGACTTCCTTGGGTCGAAGAAGTTGCGGGCCTGGAAGCGGCGGTTGCGGAGTACCCCGAAAAGGGATCCATGCAGCTTGTTCGTACCTCCCTTGGTGACGATGTTGATCGCTCCGCCTGGCGCCCCGCCTAGTTCCGATGAAAACGAATTGCGGTTAATCTGAAACTCGCGCACCGCTTCCTGGCTGATCGAGGAGCGCACGCTGCCAGAGTTGTAGACATTGGTCAAGCCGTCCAGCATGAATGTGTTGCCGCGCCCGTTCGTGCCGCCGATGCCCAGTCCGGACTGCGGCGTAGGGGCGATGCGGAAATCCCGGTCGTCTGCAATGTAGTTTGTGTCCACTACTCCCGGAGTCAGCAGAGCCAAGTCCAGGTAGTCCCGGCGGTTGATGGGAAGATTCTGGATGCTGACGAAATCGATACGGTCGGACTGCTGCGTTCTGTCGGGCTCAAGAGCTGGCTGGGATGATTCTGCCGAGATAACGATATGCTCCTCGGCTGCGGCCAGTGCAAGCCGGGGGGAAAATGACTCCGTCTCTCCGATACGCACCTCGAAATCCTCGAGGAGATACGAGGCAAAGTTCTCTACCTCGAAACGCAACGTGTGAAGGCCCGGATCGAGATGACTGAAGAAATATTCACCGAGAGCCGACGTGCGTGTCTGCCGCCTCACACCACGGCTCTGATCAACTACCGTTACGGTTGTGCCCGGAACAACCGCTCGTGTTTCGTCGTACACATAGCCGCGGATGTTGCCAGTGTTGGTCTGAGCCTGCACCAGAGCGCCACTGGCCAGCAGAAGCCCCAGGACGGTTCTCAGTTGGCGTACCGGGCACCGAACGTAGGAGAAAGGGATAAGAAAACGCCAGTTCCAAAAAGCCAAGAATCTGATTATATGAAACATAGACGGAGATTTCCGTTTTGGCCCTCCGGGAACGGGCAGTGTACACGAATTTGGAGTTGCTTGCGCAGCGGTATTCTGGCGTCCCTGTCACGCTCGACTTCCTTCCCCGTCTGTTCAGGCCCTCTTGACCCGGAACGTCACGTGTTTCCCTTCGGCCTGTTGGCGCTCAATCTCGGGCAGCAGCAGCTCATCCCAACCCTCGGCACTGTGCACGTTGCCGGGACGGAGCTGGCCCGCCAGACAGTCGCCGTCTCGATTGAACAAAAGCAGCGGGTGATAGCAGACCGACTCGAAGTGTCCGTTGTAGGCGCTCTGTTCCTGCTCCCCGTAGACCGGAATCTCGGTTGAGTCCATATCCAGCACCGCTCGGTAGTGCCACTGGAAGGCTTCGACCTTTCCGATCAGTTCCCGGTTGATCCGGGCTAACCCGACGAAGTTCTCCACCTTCGCCAGCATCTCCGTCTCGAAAGTTTGCAACCTGGAGGTCAGCGCCGCGCCTCGTTCCCAAGTCTTCTCTGAACCAATCAGCTGAAAGGTCGGGTCTTGCGACAGCCGCTCGGCATCATTTACATCCTCGTATCCAGCTAGGCGACTGTAGACCGACTGCCGCAGCAAGTCCGCGAAAGAAAACCGAGCATTGTTTGCCCGCGAATCGGTCAGGTGCTCGTCAATGAGTTCGCTGAATCCCGGACGCTCATCCAACTCCCGGACCAGAATCAGTCCACCATTGGAAGTCACCCGTGATCCCTGAAACCCGACTCGCAGAAATCGGTTGAACGACAGCTGAAATCCCTGTTTTCCGCTCTCACCCATTGGGTTTACGCCTCCGAACGCTCCGATTGATGCTGCAACCAGTATCGATATTGACGTTGGAGGTTAGCTGAAGGTTGCCGCTGCGTTTTCAAAATAGAAATGCGGGCTATTATCGGGTGACGCAAAACTTTGTTGGTATCAGCCTACGAAAAAGCATCTTCACGTTAGTTTCAAGGAAAGTCCTGGATGGCGCGCTTCCAACGTATCTAGTGGGACTCAGCTCCGACGCTTAATCCCTCGCATCAAGCGAGCCCTTGAGCACACACTTGATAAGTAGTGTTTTCTGTTCGCCATATTCTCTCTCTTAGTTACGCATCCCAAGGATTATCCTATCCGTACACGAAAGAGAGGGGTGCTTGTGACTCGGCAGCTCTAGCGGCTCTCGGCGTTCCGCTCCGGGAGCTATTCTGATGCCTCGGAATCTTATCGGAGACCCTCCTTTCGCCCCTGTCTTGCTCTTTGATGAGAACAGAGACTTCACCGGAGGCCTTTCTCTTGAAATTGACATCGGCCGGTCGCACATACGCCAGAAACATCCGTCCCCGCGCCCAGGCTGAGTTGCAGTGGTTCGAGGCACAACCGAGTCTCCAAAGGGCGATAGATCACGCGGCACTCGCAATCAACAGTCGAGGCAAGCGATATTCGCATCAACGTCGACTCAAGAGAAAGACTCTGGAGCAGGCATTGGACGTCCTTTTGGCGCATAAACGTCAACTCAGGAAGGCGGAAAGCTTCGATAAGTTGTCCAACTCGCTGAAACGGCGCTGGAGGACGTATTCGGTGTTGGCGAACTTTACGTCTACGATACATCTCTCCGGAGAGGCGCAAAGCTTGGGCTATTTCCAACCAAGGTCTACCTGCATGCAGGAACGCGAGTCGGCGCTCGTGCACTCGGTTTCGACCAGAAAGCGAAGACCTTGAGCAGGTCCGTCCTTCCTCCTGCGTTGAGGGCCTTAGAACCGCACGAGATTGAGGACATGCTATGCATCTTCAAGGACAGATTTAAGGACCGGACGGAAAAGCCACCGAGTGCGCGTATCCAACGAAGTTGGTGCGACTAGAAGGATATTTTTGCAGCAATCTGGGCCGCACTCGGCCGCGAATCCTCGAGCTTCCGCAGGAAGAAGAGCCGGAGGGCGAGTCCCAGCGTGCCGCAGACATCAGAGAGCGGCGGGGCCGATCCCCGCCGCTCTCCGATCCTTATCGTGAGTAAGGTTTACGAGGTACTACGCGAGATTGGAGCGCGCTAAGGAAAAGGCTAAAGCCGCTGCTGAGGCGATTCCCGTTGGGTAGTACTACCAGCATCAAAACCGCGCTGCTTCCATAGATGCTGCGTTTCACCTCAGCTCAAGCGACGCCTTGCCGCTTGCGCGGCAAATCCGACAGCTTCCTAGAACAGCAACTCGCCCACCAGCGCGGGTGCGCACCCCAGCACCGCGCCAAGCGGCGGCGCCCAATGCCGTTCCAGCCTCGACTCGGCTGGCACCTCATGAGGGATGGCGTTGCCGGTTCTCCACACGTCGAGGATTGAGGTTCCAAACGGGTTGCATAGCTTGAGCAATGCGTCATAGACTCCAGTTATATTCACTGGTAGGAACTTGCGGTGCGCTGCGCGCACTACCCCGGTTTGTTTTCGGGGTGAAGCGCATGTTTACGCCGCAGGAGATACGGACACACCTCGCGTGCATCGAGCGCTTTCGCCATGAAACCACTCTGGCCACTATGGAAGGCGACGAGTCAGCCTCCGAAAGACCGGCGGCGAGGGCGGAGCGGGCGCGGCAATTCGATGTCAGTAAGAAATTGTTGACCGCCACCGCGATCAGTACGTCGTGACAACCACAGTCAAGCGACAACCGGAATCGTCGGCTCGAGAAGTCCTGGCCGGCCTTGTCGAGCGGGTGACGTTCCACAATGCCGATAACGGATTTTGTGTCCTACGCACCAAGGTCCGGGGCCATCACGATTTTGTGACGGTCGTCGGCCACGCCGCCATCGTCTCGGCGGGGGAGTGGATTTCGGCATCGGGGGAATGGGTTAACGACCGTACCCATGGTCAGCAATTCAAGGCGCGTTTTATACGCACCTCGGCACCGTCGTCGATCGACGGCATCGAGAAATACCTCGGCTCCGGCATGATCCGCGGCATCGGGCCGGTCTACGCCGGGAAGATGATCAAGACGTTCGGTGTAAAAGTGTTCGATATCATCGAGGCGGAGCCGGAACGGCTGTGCGAGGTAACCGGAATCGGGCGCGTACGCGCCGGGCGGATCACTGACGCCTGGGCGGAACAGAAGATCGTTCGCGAGATCATGGTTTTTCTGCACAGTCATGGCGTTGGCACGGCGACCGCGGTGCGGATCTACAAGACCTACGGCGCGGATGCCGTTCAGGTCATGACCGAGAACCCGTACCGCCTTGCACGGGACATTCGGGGCATCGGGTTCAAGACCGCCGACGCGATCGCCATGAAGCTCGGCATCGGGAAGGCCGCCATGATCCGGGTTCGCGCGGGGATCTCCTATGCGCTCACCGAGGCGATGGACGACGGTCATTGCGGCCTGCCCGCCGAAGAGCTTGTGCCGCACGCCGTCGAATTGCTGGAAGTCTCAAATGAGTTGGTTCAGAGCGCACTGGATCTCGAATTGGGCGAAGGGACGATCGTTGCGGACACGGTTGCCGACACCCCCTGTATTTTCCTCGGCGGTCTGTACCGGGCCGAACGGGCGATTGCCGAACGGTTTCTACGGATTGCGGATGGCAAGCTCCCCTGGCCGGATATCGATGCCGGCAAGGCGATACCCTGGGTCGAGCGGAAGACCGGCCTGTCGCTGGCGGCAAGCCAGGCCGATGCGGTTCGCCTGGCTCTGATCTCCAAGGCATTGGTCATCACCGGAGGGCCGGGCGTGGGCAAGACAACCATCGTCAACGCCATTCTGCGCATCCTGGCCGCCAAGGGCGTGAACCTTCTGCTCTGCGCGCCAACCGGCCGCGCCGCCAAACGGATAACCGAGGCCAGCGGGTTCGAGGCCAGGACGATCCACCGGCTGCTCGAAGTCGATCCCAGGGCCGGCGGGTTCAAGCGCAACGCCGACAACCCTCTTGACTGCGGCCTGCTGGTAGTCGACGAGACCTCGATGGTGGACATCATGCTGATGCAGGCCTTGCTGAAGGCAGTCCCCGACGGTGCCGCGTTGCTGATTGTCGGCGACATCGACCAACTCCCCTCAGTCGGTCCGGGCCAGGTGCTTGCCGACATCATTTCCTCCGGCACGGTCCCCGTCGTGCGGCTGACCGAGGTTTTCCGTCAGGCGGCGCTGAGCCGGATCGTCACCAGCGCACACAGGATCAATCGGGGCTCCATTCCAGATCTTTCAAAACCTAAGGGCGACAGCGACTTCTACTTCGTACAGGCAGACGATCTGGAAACCGCGGTCCTGCAGATCATCGAATTGGTGAAGACGCGCATCCCGAAGCGCTTCGGGCTCGATCCCGTCCGCGACATCCAGGTGCTGTGCCCGATGAACCGTGGCGGCGCCGGCACCCGCTCGCTCAACATTGAGCTGCAGGCCGCCCTCAATCCCGCCGGCGAGTGCAAGGTCGAACGCTTCGGTTGGACCTTTGCGCCTGGAGACAAGGTGATGCAGATCGAAAACGATTACGACAAAGAAGTTTATAACGGCGACATCGGCTATATCGAAGATGTCGATCCCAATGCCGGGGAGCTGAACGCGAGTTTCGACGGGCGCGCCGTCGCTTATGGCTTCGGCGAGCTTGATACGCTGGTTCCCGCATACGCCGTAACTATTCACAAGAGCCAGGGCTCAGAGTATCCCGCCGTCGTCATCCCCGTGCTGACTCAGCACTACGCCATGCTCCAGCGGAATCTGCTCTACACCGGCGTGACGCGCGGTAGACGGCTGGTTGTGCTGGTCGGCCAAAAAAAGGCGGTGGCCATCGCAGTGCGTAACGTCTCGGGGCGGCGGTGGTCGAAGCTGGACGAATGGCTCGGCGATCCGGCCAGCGGGCGGATCGCCGCGAGCGCGACGATTACACCCGGCAGGTCACAGATAAAACCGCGCAGATCGCCAGCGTGGAAGCGCGGCTGAAGAAGATCTATGACCCAGCTAGAGCAGCAATTGACGGACGAATTAGGCAAACCGGCCGGGCAATACGCACAGGAGCAGAAGCGGCTGGCCGGGCAAGTCAAGAGCTTCGTAGAGGGCTTTGTCAAGTTAACGGAGCCGAGGCAAGATTCTCCCGAAAACGAATGGAGTTTTGCAATTACTCAACAGGCGCACGTCATCTCTTTCCAATCGGAAAAAGCCCGGGTGCGGAGGAGTCGATGATGGTGCGCTTTCAGATGATGACGACCGACTCGGAACAAGTTCTGAATGGGGCCGTGGACTGAGAGAAAACGTTGTGTATGTTCTATTGATTTGAACCGTCTCATCCGGCGTTCTTGCTGACGCGTTGGCTGATGCGAGGCTTCAGCCCTGTTGTTCTCGTATCGACCGGTGCGATGAACGACAGCCAGGAAAGACCTCTCGATGCGCTGCCCTATAACTGCGCAGCTTGTCGGTGATCAGTTGCCAGGGTGGTCGTTTCTGATATTGCAACATCTTACGAAAGAAGCGCGTAGCGGCTCGACGATCTCTACATTTGGTAACCAGAATATCGATTACGTCTCCATCCTGATCGACAGCTCGCCACAGATAGAAGTGCTAACCTCGGATTTTGATGAAGAGCTCATCTACATGCCAGATGTCGCCGAGTCGCCCCTGCTTCCTCCGCAGATTGCGAGCATAGGCCGGCCCGAACTTCAGACACCAATATCGAATTGCCTCGTAAGAAACGATGCTGCCTCGCTCAGCAAGCAGGTCTTCGACGTCGCGAAAGCTCATCGTGAACCGATGGTACAGCCAGACGGCGTGACTGATAGTTTCAGCTGGAAAGCGATGCCCTCGATATTGTGATTTCATCCGCCAATTGTGCCTGATTCTGGGTAGTGGGCTACTTTGATCCTTTTGGACGCTTCAGGCTGCCACGGGTTGTTGGCGTAGCGGCAGGCTTCAGACTGCCAAGACCCATGGCGGCCTAAAGGCCGCCGCTACGACAGCTCCTGCGGATTCAAAGTAGCCCACTACCTGATTCTGCCTTAACTTGACAAAGCCCATGCAAAGTCGGATCGTGAAAGGCGATCAGATCCAGGACGAGTTCTGGCCAAGTCAGGGGAACATATTCGGCCCGGCAGATGCTCGCCACCAAGCCGACCAGAATGAGCATCACCTGCCACATTTTGCCGCGGAGGGGCTACGCCCGGATGCTGCGGAGGAGCTAACGAATACGTTCCGACGAATCAGACTCCTGGCTGACTACTACTACAACTACTGTGACTGGGCCGAAGTCTGTGAGCATGAAACGTGCTCGTTTCTTGTGCTTCCTCTTTTGCTTTCGTTGGGATGGGCTGAGCGGAAGCTCAAAGTTGAATTTCCAGTTGCTGGAGGCAAAATAGACATTGCGGGATTCACAAGGAGCTTCCACAAGATCACTTCTAAGTGCTCGCTAATCGTCGAAACTAAAGGCTTCGCTGACCTGACCGGCACTTTTTGTACCAAGTGGAAAGAGAGAGAATCCACTTGAGGAGGAAGTGAGGTCATGCCGACAAGGAGTTACAAGCCGGAGCAGATTGTAGCGGTGCTACGGCAGATAGAAGTGCAGATGGGGAACGGGAAGACTGCGCCCCAAGCCTGCAAAGAAGCTGGAATCCACACCCAAACCTACTACCGGTGGCGGAAGGAATACGGCGGGCTGAAGGTGGTGCAGGCAAAACGGCTAAAGGAGTTGGAGAAGGAAAACACGCGGCTGAAGCGGTTGGTAGCGAAGCTTTCTCTGGAGAAGCAGGTGCTGCGGGATGTGGCACAGGGAAACTTCTGAGCCCTGAGCGGCGGCGTTGTGCGGTGGAGCGTGCGTGGGAGCAACACGGGTTGTCGGAACGGCATGCCTGCCGGCTGCTAGGGCAATGGCGAGGGACACAACGATACGAGCCGATTCATCGGGTGGACGAGGATGCTCTGACCCGAGCGATCATTGCCCTGGGAGCGAAGTGCGGGCGATATGGCTACCGGAGGATCACAGCGTTGCTGCGGAGTGCGGGCTGGGAAGTGGGCAAGGACCGGGTGCAGCGGATTTGGCGGCGGGAAGGGCTGAAAGTGCCGCAAAAACAAAGGCCGCGAGGACGGCTGTGGCTGAACGACGGTTCCTGTGTACGACTGAGGCCGGAGCGACCGAACCACGTGTGGAGCTACGACTTCATGAGTGCCAGAACGCACGAGGGGAGAACGCTGCGGCTGCTGACCTTGCTGGATGAGTACACGCGGGAATGCCTGGCGATCCGGGTGGAGCGGAGGATGGGCAGCCAACAAATCATTGAGGCGTTGTCGGACGTGATGTTGTGGCGAGGGATACCGGAACAGATTCGATCCGACAATGGTCCCGAGTTCATCGCCAAACAACTGCGCCAGTGGTTGGCAAATCTAGGGACCGGGACACTGTACATCGAACCGGGCAGTCCCTGGGAGAACGGGTACTGCGAGAGTTTCAATGGGAAGCTGCGGGACGAATGCCTGAATGGAGAGATCTTCTACTCGTTGAAGGAGGCACAGGTGGTGATTGAACAGTGGAGGGTGCAATACAACACGGTGCGGCCGCACTCGGCGCTCGCCTATAGGCCCCCGGCGCCGGGGGCCTATAGCCCTCGGTTTAGCTGGCTGGAAATCTCATGATTCGCTCCAGAATTCTGGTGTTTCGATCTTCGCCGAGTCGCCGGTCCGGGAGTCTGCTGAACTAGCCTTCCTGATTTAGCTTCGGTTTGTTGCGCCACAGGCGGGTGAGGTTGAAGGCCGTTGCGGCCAGCGCGAACTCCACCGCGACCTTCTCCAGGCCCCGCCGCCGGAACTGCCGCATTCCACGCTGTTCTTTCAAAACCCCGATCACTGGTTCCACGATCGCCTTGCGCCGCTGATAAACCGCCCGGCCGGCCGGGTCGCGCAGCTTGCGTCGCATTCGCCGATGTTCCGGATGCCGTACAGCAGGTGCTCCGGGCGCGCGTTGGCCTCGGTTCAGTTCCCGCGCCAAGTTCGAGTCGGGCACATAGACGTCGGCCACGCTGGGCTTCCACGATGGTCTCCACAAAAGAAGCCGCTGTCGGCGCTGACCTTCGCGGGCGTTCCCGGCAGTGCCGCTCGACCGCCTCCACCAGAGGGACCAGCGTCGCGTTGTCGGTGGCGTTTTGCCCCACGTGCTGCTCGACAATCAGATGATCTTCGCTGACCGCCACCTCCGCCGTGTAACCCAGCGTGAATCCCTTGCGGTCGGCAAAAACCGGCTGTCGGGATCGGTTTCCGAACGCCGCTTCAGCCCGCTTTTGCGCAACCGCTCCAGGCATCGCGGGATTTCTTCCAGCCGCTTCTCCAGCGCTGCCATCTGCTTGCCGCTCAGTTGCTGGCCAGCCGCTTCCTCGCAGGACTGCGTGTCACATTGTTTCTGCAAGCGACGAATCTGCCGCCGAATTTTGGCTCGCTCTGCCCTCAACTTGGCCACCGTCTCCACCCGGTCCTGCGAGGCGTTGGCCGCCACCCGCGTCGAGTCCATGGCCACGTGTCCCAGCCGCCCCATCCCCAGCGACCGCGCCAACTCCACCACCTGTGTGAACAGATCGTTCAGGGCACGGGCGTGCCGCGTCCGAAACTGGTTCAGCGTCCAAAAGTCCGGCCCCGCTCCGGCCGCCAGATAACGGAACGCCAGGTCCTCCCGCACCCGCTGTTCCAGACGGCGGGCCGAGGTCACGCCCAGCGCGTAGGCATACAGCCACACCTTCAGCAACAGCGCCGGATGATAGGCCGGGCGGCCTTCTTCCACGTAGCCCTGCTCAAACGCACTCAGTTCCAGCCGCTCCACGACTTGGTGCACAAAAAAACAGATGTGATCTTCTCCCAGCACCTCCCGCACGCTGGGCGGTAGCAGATACGCTTGCTCCGGGTTGTAGGTCAAGAATTTCATCGCGCCCCCTTAAGGCGCATTATACGTGACTCGCAAGAGCGGTTTTCACACAGACTCTATAGCCCTCCCCTGCCACTGAAACCAGTTTCACAGCCCCAGGCTGCGATGTAAACTCTCACTACGGTTGGTACAAAAAATCGGTCTGGTCACAGGCGTTCGGCTACTTCGGCGGAGTGCCTCGCACGATCCTGTACGACAACACCAAGCTGGCGGTGAGGCAGATCCTGGGTGACGGAACACGGAACAAGACGCGGGCGTTCTCCGAACTGCAGAGTCACTACCTGTTTGCGGAGAAGTTCGGACGACCGGGCAAGGGCAATGACAAAGGGAAAGTGGAAGGACTAGTGGGTTACGTGCGGCGGAACTTCCTGGTGCCGGTGCCGCGGTGTGCCAGCTGGGAGGAGTTGCACGCGAAGCTGCGGGAACAGTGCACCCGGCGGCGAGAGCGGCGTCTGCGAGGACATCAAGAGACGATCGGCGAGCGGTTCGCGAAGGATCAACAGAGGCTGCTGCCCCTGCCGGCGACGCCCTATGAGGCCTGCGACAAACGGACCACACGGGTGACGTCACTGTCGCTGGTGCGGTATCGATCCAACGACTATTCGGTGCCGGTGGCTTGGGGGCACCGGGAGGTGCTGGTGAAGGGATTCGTCGAGGAAGTGGTGATCTGTGCAGCGAGCGAAGTGATCGCACGCCATGTCCGGAGCTAGGAACGGGAAGAGATGATCTTCGATCCGTTGCACTATCTGGCGCTGCTGGAGCAGAAGCCGAACGCGTTGAACCAGGCCGCCCCCCTGGCCGGCTGGGAGTTGCCGGAAGGCTTCGCGCAACTGCGGCGGCTGATGGAGGCGCGGTTAGGCAAGAAGGGCAAGCGGGAGTATGTGCAGGTCCTGCGACGGCTGGAGACGTTCCGTTGGACGGAAGTGTCGCTGGCCGTCGAGGACGCCTTGCGGCTGGGGGCGATCTGGTCTGACGCGGTCAAGCATCTGCTGCTGGGCCGGATCGAGCAGCGGCCGGCGCGGCTGGACCTGGAGCACTATCCGCACCTGCCGGCGACGCAGGTGGCCACCACAGCCGCCGCCGACTATCTGACCCTGCTCCGGGAAGGAGTCTGCTGATGGACACGCCCCAGGTGTTGCTGGAACACCATCTGAAGGCCCTGCAATTACCCACCTTTTTGCGTGAGTACGACAAGGTGGCGCAGCAGTGCGCTGCCGAGGGCGTGGACTTCCCGCGCTACCTGCTGCGGTTGACGGAGCTGGAGCTGCTGGACCGGGAACGGCGCGCCACCGAGCGGCGCATTCACCAAGCCAGGTTCGACGTGGTGAAGAGCCTCGACAGTTTCGATTTCCTGGCCCTTCCGTCGCTGAATAAGGCCTTGGTGCTCGAGCTGGCCCGAGGCGAGTTCATCGAACGCAAGGAGAACATCCTGGCTTTAGGGAACTCGGGCACGGGAAAAACCCACATTGCGTTGGCGCTGGGACTGGCCGCCTGTCAGAAAGGGTTCCGGGTCCGGTTCACTACGGCGGCCTCCCTGGCGCATGAGCTGATCGAGGCCAAGGACGAGCGGCGCCTGATGCGGTTCCAGAAGATGCTCTCCAGTTTCGAGCTGTTGATCATTGACGAGCTGGGTTTCGTGCCGCTATCCAAGACTGGGGCGGAGTTGCTGTTTGAGGTCTTCAGCCGGCGCTACGAACGCAGCGCCACCGTGGTGACCAGCAACCTGCCGTTCAACGAATGGACGGAGGCCTTCGGATCGGAGCGGCTGACCGGAGCCCTGCTGGATCGTCTCACCCACCATGTCCACATCCTGGAGATGAACGGGGAAAGTTGCCGGCTCAAGGACAGCAAACGAAGGCGTTCCGGAAAGCCTCGCGCCTGATCTCACCCAATACTGGGCGACGAGTTGCGAGAGCGGCTTCCACTCCGGCCTAACCGCGCCGCCCTGCGGGCGTCGCAGGCCTCCGCTCCAACCGCCCCCGCAACTCCCTCTCAAATCAAAGCTTCCACCACCCCTGAACTGGTCTACTTTCTCTCCGCCGGAGTGGTCTAGTTTTACTCCGCCCTTGACACCTGGCGATGCTGCTGTTTTTCTGGAGGAAAGGATGGCTGTAAATCTGCACGCTGTCGGCATCGAAATTCCCGAAGGGGCCAACGTGGTGATTGGGCAATCCCACTTTATCAAGACGGTAGGGGACCTCTACGAGGTGATGATCACCACCGTGCCGGGCGCGCAGTTTGGCCTCGCCTTCAACGAGTCCTCCGGGCCCTGCCTGGTGCGCTCCGACGGTCGGGAGTACGAACCGTCATGGAGGACTTTCCCTGCAGCGTTTTGCCTCGGATGGCTAGGTCGGAGAGCCTGACGATCTCCGTTGCGTCAGGCTCAGTCACCATCCAGGTTGCGGCCGAGGACGCCAGAACCAAGGAGGCGATCGCGATACTCAACCTTGCCATCGTCGTCCCACGCGGTCCTTGATCGGCTTGATCGGCAATGCGCAGACCCCACTTCCGCGCGTGCCGGTCTCGGAGATGCCATTTGATTCGGCCTAGGAGGTTCGTAGTCAGGCCGATGTAGTAGAGACGTTTTCGGCGATAGAGCGCGTAGATGCCAGCGAAACGTCGCATGATCTCGCGCCGGCCGGGGGATTGTGTGCAATTGCGAACGGCCACTAAACATCGGAGACCGGCACAAAACACCGCATCTACCGGACTCGTGTGGACATCTGTGTGGACAAGCGGGCAGACCGTGGGAACTGGTCCCCTCTAACCGGTTGAAAAGGATGGCGCGCCCGGCAGGACTCGAACCTGCGACCCTCTGCTTAGAAGGCAGATGCTCTATCCTCTGAGCTACGGGCGCATACGTGCATTCTAACTCCTAACTCCTTCATCCTCAACAAACCCTATTTCCATGGCGCATCAAAAATCGACCTGTTTGCCTGTCGCTGGCGAATTACTAATAACGCCCTCAAAGAGGACCTTCTGGAGAAACGGAAGCGCGTCCTTGATCAGCCGGATCGCTGCTATTCATTCGGACCGCGATGCGCGGTGGCGTCCTGGTCGACCCAGTCTTCCTCTTCATAGGTCATGCCGTGGCGACCGGGAACCTTTCGGGTGGGACCGGGCTTGTAGCTGGAACAGGACAGAGGTCCGTAACAGAAGGTTTCCGTCCTGTAGCGCCGTCGGTCGGGGTTCCATTGGTCGATGATCATTTCCACAGCCATGGCACAGCCCCAGATACAGCTATTACATTTGGAATCGTAGGTCGTTACCGCCAGGCGCCGATGCCCGCGCTCGCGATAGGCGGGCAACGGAGGAGGCACTCCATGCCATGGTGCCGCTAAGGCCTGCTCTTCTCCACGCCGGATCAGTTTCAGTTTGCTGACTCCATAGATGTCGGCGGTTTCGAGTCGCGGATCCGCAACTCGATGCCCCAGCCCCTCGACGCGGTCACCCATTCGGAATTGGTGTTTGGCGTGGGTTCCGAAGCCAATACCGACTCGAAATTCAGCAGAAACTCCGCCGACTGTTCCCTCAATCCGCAACAGGTAACCCAGATAAGTGTGGCTCCGTTCATCGAAAGAACGGGTCAGGCGAATTCGAGGTTGGACCGAAGTGACAGCCCCAGACCAGGCAATCTTTTCGTTCATCGACAGTTCGTTCGAGTTTTCAAAGTTTGGTGATCCGGAGTCAGGCGGCAATGGGTGACCAGACCGATTTTTTGTACCAACCGTAGTGAGAGTTTACATCGCAGCCTGGGGCTGTGAAACTGGTTTCAGTGGCAGGGGAGGGCTATAGGCCCCCGGCGCCGGGGGCCTATAGCCGAGCGCCGAGTGCGGCCGCACCGTGTTGTATTGCACCCTCCACTGTTCAATCACCACCTGTGCCTCCTTCAACGAGTAGAAGATCTCTCCATTCAGGCATTCGTCCCGCAGCTTCCCATTGAAACTCTTGCAGTACCCGTTCTCCCAGGGACTGCCCGGTTCGATGTGCAGTGTCCCGGTCCCTAGATTTGCCAACCACTGGCGCAGTTGTTTGGCGATGAACTCGGGACCATTGTCGGATCGAATCTGTTCCGGTATCCCTCGCCACAACATCACGTCCGACAACGCCTCAATGATTTGTTGGCTGCCCATCCTCCGCTCCACCCGGATCGCCAGGCATTCCCGCGTGTACTCATCCAGCAAGGTCAGCAGCCGCAGCGTTCTCCCCTCGTGCGTTCTGGCACTCATGAAGTCGTAGCTCCACACGTGGTTCGGTCGCTCCGGCCTCAGTCGTACACAGGAACCGTCGTTCAGCCACAGCCGTCCTCGCGGCCTTTGTTTTTGCGGCACTTTCAGCCCTTCCCGCCGCCAAATCCGCTGCACCCGGTCCTTGCCCACTTCCCAGCCCGCACTCCGCAGCAACGCTGTGATCCTCCGGTAGCCATATCGCCCGTAGTTCGCTCCCAGGGCAATGATCGCTCGGGTCAGAGCATCCTCGTCCACCCGATGAATCGGCTCGTATCGTTGTGTCCCTCGCCATTGCCCCAGCAGCCGGCAGGCATGCCGTTCCGACAACCCGTGTTGCTCCCACGCACGCTCCACCGCACAACGCCGCCGCTCAGGGCTCAGAAGTTTCCCTGTGCCACATCCCGCAGCACCTGCTTCTCCAGAGAAAGCTCCGCTACCAACCGCTTCAGCCGCGTGTTTTCCTTCTCCAACTCCTTTAGCCGTTTTGCCTGCACCACCTTCAGCCCGCCGTATTCCTTCCGCCACCGGCAGTAGGTTTGGGTGTGGATTCCAGCTTCTTTGCAGGCTTGGGGCGCAGTCTTCCCGTTCCCCATCTGCACTTCTATCTGCCGTAGCACCGCTACAATCTGCTCCGGCTTGTAACTCCTTGTCGGCATGACCTCACTTCCTCCTCAAGTGGATTCTCTCTCTTTCCACTTGGTACAAAAAGTGCCGGTCAGGTCAGCTTCCCAGTTGGCTACTATTGTTCCATTATGAAGAAACGCAAAGCGCCCGGTAAAAGTTATAGGGAGGGCATCACGCTCGCAAGGCTTTTCCGCATGTTCCCGGACGATCAGGCTGCCGAGGTGTGGTTCGAGCAGCAACGCTGGCCGAATGGAATCTGCTGCCCGCTCTGCGGATCGGTAAGCACCTCGAAGGTCAACCATCCCACCATGCCTTACCGCTGCCGAGGTTGCCGCAAGCACTTCAGCGCGAAGACGGGCACGGTCATGCAAAGGTCCAATATCAGCTATCAGGCATGGATCATCTCCATTTACCTGTTCACGACGGGCCTCAAGGGTACCTCCAGCATGAAGCTGCATCGTGATCTGGGAATATCGCAGAAATCGGCTTGGTATATGGCGCACCGCCTGCGGAAAGCGTTCGAGGACAAGGGGGAGTTGTTCGCTGGCCCGGTCGAAGTGGATGAAACCTTTATCGGCGGCAAGGAACGAAACAAGCACGGCAAAAAGAAATTGGATGCCGGTCGCGGTCCTATCGGCAAGGCGATTGTGGCTGGCGTCAAGGACCGGGCGACGGGGAAGGTGAATGCCGAAGTGGTGAGCGACACAGGCATGGAAACTCTGCAAGACTTCATTCTCGGCAACACGGAGCCTGGCGCTGACATCTACACCGATGAGCATATCTCCTATCGGGGACTGCCGAATCACACCACCGTCAAGCACAGCACGGGCCAGTTTGTGAACGGCATGGCTCACACGAACGGAGTCGAGTCATTCTGGTCACTACTCAAGCGGGGCTACCACGGAACCTTCCACAAGATGAGCGTTAAGCATCTGGGTCGCTACGTGGGCGAGTCCGCCACAACGTCCGCGAGCTGGACACCATTGACCAGATGGCGAACATCGCCAAGGGCATGGACGGGAAGCGGTTGCGGTATCAGGATTTGGTGGGATAATACAAGGAGCCGATGGCAGTCGGCTCCAGAGAAGCACTGGGCTCAATCCAAAGCTATCACAGGAGTGTGCCCAGTGCAATCCTACCTGGATGAAATTGCTGATCCGCAGGAAAAAGAGGAGTATGAGGCCCTGCGCTTAGCTTGGGGATTATAAATCCTACCTGATAAACCCTAAGGATCGAACATCTAATCAGGTTCGCGCAAGTGGTAGTCGAGAACACTGATTCCGAGACGCTGCAAGGGACCGAAGTGCTACTGAAGACGTGGGGACGCCGGTTGAAGCGCTTCATCGATCTCGTCAATGATGCGCTGAGCAGCCCGTCGAGGATCCCTGTCTTCCCTGATCGGGCGTCCTACAACGAGGTAATCGGCACCCATTTGTATTGCTTCAGACGGGGTTGTGAATCGCTTGTGGTCGTCCGACGTTGCCCATCTTGGCCGTATTCCCGGACTGACAATGTCGATGTCCGGAAAAGTTTCTCGACAGGTTCGTATGGCTTGACCAGACACGATCAACCCGTCGCACCCGTGCGACAGCATGGCCCTCCCACGCTCGACGATGTAATCCTTTGGATCCTTCACTATTCCGATCTGTGCGAGGTCATCCGTATCAAGGCTCGACAGAAGCGGGACCATTAGCACCAGAGGGGTCCTAGCTGAACCTCGCGTCATCCCAATCGTCTTCAGTGTCGAGAGCGTGATGGCCAGTGGGTTCGTCTCCACCAATGTGAGGAACTTTACATTTAGGGCCACGCATCCCTTAACGACCCTATTGATTGTGTTACCGATGTCTCCAGAGAGCTTCAGATCGACAAACACACCACCATGAACAGAACGTCGCTCTTGGAGCTTTTTAATGAACCCGAGCACATCTCCGGCCAAAAGCAGCTCTAAGCCAACTTTAAAGAAGGACACGTTGTCGAGCCTGTCAACGAGTTCAAACGCACGCTCGTGCGTCGGAACGTCGAGCCGTTCCTTCCCCTCTAGGTCCTGCATAGGCCTCCGTGCCGCCAGATTCAAATCCTACCTCACGACGATGGGGCGGCACCTGTGATGTTTGGCAAGAAAAGGCTAACGCTACGTGGCGTTGCATGTCAAGCGGAAATACGGTAGTGTAGTTACTGTATGTCAGCGGGGGAGGACACAGGGCATGACCAAAGAGGAGAGAGCAACCCCATGAGCGACAAGAAAACTGGCCGCAAGACGAGATCAAAGCAATACAGAGACAACCTGCGAGTGCTTTCCACCACAACTCCAGAAAAGCTGGTCAAGGCAGTGGTGAGCGGCGCTGGCTTCACCAAAGAGAAGCCCCGCCGGTAAACCCTTCTTCCCATTACTATTTAATGTGAGCTTGGCTACTTAGGTTAGCAATCCCCTAATTTCAGGTGCTCAGAAGTGGTCGGGCCGGATAAGTATCAGCGGCGCGGCAGGCTGGGCAGGCGAAACCCGCACAGCGACTCCGAAGAACAGCCAAAATGTGCCGCACTACCACCTCAAAGAGGCCAGAGCTGTTTGCGGTTGACACGACAGGGTACGAGGCATAGCTTTTCGGGTGAAGAGGAAGCTCAAAATGGAAATTCCGGTACATACGCTTTTGGAGAGTGAACCATGGTATTTCGTCCGCTGATTCTGCTCTTGTTCCTTACCTTGCCAGCCGACTGGGCGGTGGCCGGTCAGGATGTCTGGAAGGGAGTGGAGAGGATCGTGGCGATCGGGGACGTCCATGGGGACTATGAGCAGTTTGTCGCTCTCCTTGACTCGGCCGGCCTCATCAACGCGAAGCAGGAATGGACCGGAGGAAAGACCCATCTGGTACAGACCGGCGACGTCCTCGATCGGGGACCGGAGTCGCGCAAGGTGATGGACCTGTTGATGCGCCTGGAACGGGAGGCTCGCAAAGCCGGGGGCTATGTGCACGCCTTGATCGGCAATCACGAGGCGATGAATATGTACGGCGATCTTCGCTATGTTTCGCCTGAGGAGTATGCCGCGTTTCGTGATGAAAAATCGGAAAAGAAGCGCGATCTCTTCTATAAACAGCATATTAAGAAGATGAAGGAATCCCCTCCGCCGGAAGGACTACCGGCTTTCGATGGAGCTTACCGCAAACAGTGGGAGTCTCGGCATCCGCTGGGATATTCCGAGCACCGTTACCATTTCGGGCCCAACGGGAAATACGGAAAGTGGGTTCGGCGTCACAATACTGTGATTAAGATTAACGACACGATTTTCATGCACGGCGGGATCAGCCCGAAATACGCAAACGATTCCATCCGCCGAATCAATGAGCGGGTTCGGGAGGAGCTCCGAGATTGGAGCAAGCTTCGGGGTGGAGTCGTGATGGATGAAGAAGGGCCCCTGTGGTACAGGGGGCTAGCGGGAAGAGATGAGGGGGCCCTGGAGTCCCAGCTGGAGACGGTGTTGAGTAACTACGGTTGCGATAGAATCGTCGTGGCCCACTCGGCTACCCCCGGAGCGGTCATGCCCCGATTCGGAGGTCGTGTCATCTTGATCGATATAGGCCTGGCGATATTCTACGGCGGCCGACTGGCTTGTTTGCTGATTGAGAAGAATCGCGCCTACGCCTTGCACCGGGGGAAGAAGCTTGAGCTCCCAACGAATTCCCGCACTGGCTTGCTCAACTACCTAAAACGGGCCGCCGCCCTGGACCCGGCACCCTCGCCGCTGGAAGCCACGATTCGGCAGCTTAAAGCTCACATGGCCCTCCCCGCCGTTAACCAGTAGGCAATCGACCCTGGCTCCCCCGACCGGTTGCTGGGCTAGCCCCCCAGGTCCAGAGCCACGATGCTCTTTCTGTCGCGCACGTAGAGGGTCCTGCCGACCAGAGAGGGGGCTGTCCAGCAGTTGCTCTGCAGCAAATCCACCTGGGAGAGAACCGTCAGGCCTTCGGGGGAGACTGTGGCGAGAGCGAGGCGGCCGTCCTCATCCAGGATGATGAGTTTCCCATTGGCATAAACCAGGTTGGCCTTGGCAAAGCTGCGATCCCGCCAGGCGATCTTGCCGGTGCGCACATTGAGGGCGGTGATGAAGGCCGGCCCGAAGTCGCCACTGGAACCGTACACGTAGTCGCCCAGCCGCAGAATGCTCCCGATGTGCACACGCATCTGGTTGGTGTGCCACATATCGCTGGCCACAGTTCTGCCGGCCACCTTGCTCAGCTTGATGAGACGGCTCCCTCCGTCATACGCCGAGGAGCAAAACAACAGGTTGCCTTCCCCCCACACGGGCATGCTGATGTTCAGCCCATTTCTGATTCGGTGGGGGATCATCCAAATCAGTTCGCCGTTGCCGGGGTCCAGGCCAACGACCTGCTTCGCCATGAACACCACCAACTGTTCCTGGCCTGCGAAGTGGATCAGCACGGGAGAGGAAGCAGAGTTGGAGAAGCTCTCCTTCTTCCAGGCCACGGCGCCGTCCGTCTGCCGGAAGGCCATGATGGAGTTGCCTGCGCCTCCGGTTTGCAGGATCACCTTGTCCCGGTAAGCAATGGGGCTACAGGAGAAACCGCGGTTCCTTTGGTCGATACGGAAATCCCGGTAGAGATCGTGAAACCATTCCACCTTTCCGGTTTTCTTGTCGAGCGCGAAGAACTTCCCGGTGACTCCCACCGTGAACACACGCCCGCCCGCCACCAGCGGAGTGGAGTGAGGGCCGGGACCGTGCTTCATGTCCATCGAGCTGAGAAAGGGTGCCGCGTAGGCGTGCTCCCAGAGCGTCTTGCCGGTCCCGGCGTCCAAAGCGATGACGACCTCCTGCTTCCCCTTGCGATACATGGTAAACAGAGTGCCGTCATCCGCGGTGATGCCGGAGTAACCGTCCCCCATCTGGCGGCTCCAGAGGCGACGCGGGCCCTCCGGCGGCCAGGATGAAGCTAAGCCCTTGGAATCCGTCGTGAAGTTTCGGTGGGGGCCGCCGAACTGCGGCCAGTCGGCAGCGACGGCGCACAGGGTCAGGGCAGCCCAGCTCAAGGCGATTTCAACGCATAGACACAGATTGCGCCGAGGTCCACCCCGGAACCATGCAACTCGTCTCATCAACCACCTCTCCTGCGAGCAGAATTTTTGGACACGAGGGCTTACGGGCTGTTGGCTGCACCTGCGGGAAAGCTCCCCAGCCCAAATCGGTCGGCCGTCCGGACCCTGGAGCGGTAGCCGCTGCGAGTGCGGATACGGTACTTCTTGGCCTGTTCGTCGGCCAGTTCCACGGTGATGCTGCGCCAGCCCCGCTTGGCATTGAGCGCTGGATAGTAGCTCAACAGGTAGAGGTGCCTGACATCTTGGCCGATCGCCTTGAAGGCCTCTGTCTGCTCCCCCCAGGTGTTGGCCATGTAGGCTTGGCCGCCCGTGCGCCCTGACAGACGCCGGAAGACAGTAGTCGAGACCTTGTCCTTGTTGGCATCTTGGGTGCTGATGATGTAGATGGGGATGCCTTCATTCTCGGCCAGTTCGCGCACCGCCTCGGGCGACACGATGCTGCCGACGTCAGGTCCGTTGGAGAACACCACCACCACCTTGCGGCCCGACACCCGAGCTGCATCTTGAAGAGTAAGCAGCAGGGCGTTGTAGAGGGCGGTGTCAGCACCGGCGACGAACTGGCGCAGCGCCAGCAGGGCACGGCGCCGATCCAGCGTCGGTGGGCAGGCCCGCAGCAAGTTGCGGCTGAAAGCGTACACTGCGATGGAATCGTGTATGTTCAGGCTGCGGATGAATTCAGTAACAGCGTCTTGGGCGTGGACAAAAAAGCCCCGATACATGAAGTTGCTGGTGTCGAACAGGATAAAGACGTGGGATCCGGCGACCACGACAGGCACCGGGCGGCCGGTCTCCCGCTCGCGCTCTTGGATTTCCCACACCGACTCGGGCAAGGCGCCACCCTCGCTGAACATGGCCAGCTTTTGCAGGACGCCATCCTCATAAATGTGGAAATCGCCGGGACGCAGGCCCCGCATGTAGCGTCCGCCGCGATCGGTGACGGCCACCGTAACTTGGACCAAGTCCACTTCCACGCGGTAGACCGCCTGGCGGGGCTGTTCCTGGGGGTCTGGCCAGGCGAGCGACGCCAGCAGCAGAATCGGGAGGCAAACGCTTTTGAGGGCACGTCGCATGTTACATCTTGATCATGCTACACCTTGATAGCGCTCTCATGGCCCGGCAGCGGCCAGCGCGGGCGAGGCCGCTTCGGCTAGAGCCTTGCGCCGAAACTCCTCACCGGTCGCGCGCATGGCGGTCAACATTGCCGGCCAGTCTTCCAGGTGATTAGCAAAAATGCCTTCCAGCATTCGCCGGGTCAGTTGCGGCACAATCCGATTCAGCTCGGCCGGAGGCAAACCCAGCTCGTCGGCCAGTTGCGCCCAATACAGATTGCTGGATTCCCAGGATTCAGCAAGCAACCGGCTGGAGTAGCCCATCAGAGCGGGAAAGAGAGGGAGATGCAAAAGCTCCGGCCGGTAGGAACGGGCGATTTTGGGATGCGGCACGCCGAAGGCAGAGCTGGCGGCTGCCTCTGAAGCCTCCTGGGGAAACTGCCGGGACATCTGCTCTAAGGCGGCGGCCGCCGGTCCCACCCGCCGCGCCAGCTCCGCACCGGCTGCGGAGCTGGCCGCTGCAAGCAGATTCCGGGAGAGCTGGTAGAGTTCGGCGGGGTTCACCAGGCGCAGGGCATGGGCGGCGCGGCCCCGCGCCAGTTCGGCTTCGATGCGCTCCCGCCGCTGCGCCTCCATGGGCGACAAAGCATTCAGCACCATTTGCCGGGCCTCAGCGGAAGCGGCCGCCTCGGCCAGAAGGTCCTGGCCCAGGCGGAGGTGCAGTGCCACCCAGTGCTGAGTGCGAGCCGAGACACGCCACCAACGCGGCACGACTGAGGAAAGCAGCATCTGCGGAGCCAGGTCTCCCCAGATCAGCGACTGGGTTTGCTGCGGTACCAGGAAATCCTTTTCGGCATCTGCCAACGCATAGGCCACGCCGGAAAGCGAGCCGATGAGGCGACCGCCGCCGCTCCAAGGCCAGCCCAGGCTGTAGACGTGACCGGGGCCCCGGACCTCGTTTCCCGTGCCCCTCCCCGAGTCCCCCAGGAAATCGTGAGAACGGACAAACAACGGGTTGTGGTGAAGCACCATCGCGCCCGGTGGCGCGTAATAAGCATAGACCAGCCCGACCAGTGTATCGCGTAGATGCGGGGCCAGCAGGCCGAGGGCCCGAGCCAGCTTCTCGGGATTTTCGAGCTTGGCTACCCCTGCCAAGTCGGCTTCGCGTTCGGCGTTGATGTGCCGCTCAGCCCAATAGCCGAAGAAGGCTGCCCTCCTTTCCACAGCCGTAGGAAAGGGGTTGGGCAAATTCAGTTCCTTGAGGCGCGAGACCAACTGGAAAAACTCTGGGCCGGGACGGGACTGGGTCGTGGCCGCACGCTCCAGTTGCTCGGCCAGAGTAAACAGGGTATCCAGCGGGACTAGCCGTTGGGCATCCAAGGCTGCCCGGATGCGCTCCGCCACCTCGTCGCGCGCCCGCCGCGCCCCTCCATCCAGGCCAGGGGGAGCGGCCAGCAAGCCAATCATCTTCTCCTGCAGGGAGCTGGGTTCGGGCGGAGCGAAGGAGAGAAGCGTCTGTACCGCTTGGAGTGCGGCATCCAGCACCTCCTCGGCCTTGTTGGCATCGGCAAAGGGCTCAATCAGCCGCTGCAGCGTCGGCTCCAGCTGCGATTCCGGGATTTCCTCCTGCCGGGCCAGGATTTCCCATAAGGCCACCACTGCCTGCAGGGAGCCGAGGCCATCGGCGCGCACCAGCGGCTCGCTGATCTGGGTCAGCGATTCCAGCACTTCCAGGAAGCGCTCGATGGTGGAATCCGACAGGTGGGGCCATTCGGCGAACAAAAAGTAATGCTGGCTGAAGCGCGGGTATTGCGTCATCAGCAGCAGGACTGTGTCTGGGGCGAGCGGCTTGGTGCGCAGCCGGTCGATTTCGTTGATCGACAGGAAGACATTGAGCGGGCCGTTCTCATCGGCCTCGCGCACGCGGCCGAACAGGGCTTCAACCACGTCATCCGGATCGCCTAGCAGGCGGGCGCGGCCTCCCTTCCTGCCGGGCTTGGCCAGGCGGAGGCGGAAGATGGCATTCCACGTTTCGACTCCACCGGCTAAATATGGGCGGCCATCGGCCCGCAGGCGCAGGCGTGTGACCAGAAGCAGTAATTGGGCGTTGTTCTGGAAGACCGGCCGGGCCGGGCCGGGCATGGCGTCCTTGCCCCGCAAGGCGCGGTAGAAGCGCGCCAGCCGTTTGCTGGCGGTGAAGTAGTTCTGCGCGGCGGGGCCAACGCGAGACAGCGCATCGAAATAGGCGGCCAGCCAGCCGTTGTCCTTTTCCAGAAGCTTGCGCAGAAACTCGCCCGGGCGGTCAGGCCGGGCGTCCGCCAGCCCTTTCCAGACCTGATTGCCGGCGGCACCCCCGGGCACGACCACGCTCCCGCCTTGCACCCGCAACATCCTGCCGAAGAAATCCAACACCGGACTGAGCGGCTTCAGCTGTTCCATGGTGGCATCCTGTCGAAGCGCTTCCAGCGTGGGCGCCGGAAGACGCGACAGTGCGACGTAGAATCGGGCCAGCAGCCGGTCTTCCAGGAGAGCGTCAATCCAGGGCGTGCCGGGTTTCACCCACGCCTCGGGTCCCAGCAGTACAGGTACCCGAGTGGAGCGTACTGAATGCTCGAAAGGACGTTTGCCTTGGATGGCCTCTTCCAGTTGCACCAGGGGAAAAGCAGAGTCGGAGGTGAGGAAGGCGCGAACCGGGTCGTCCACCTCCAGGCCAGCCTTCGGCCCGGCGGCACAGCCAGCTCCACGCAGCCGGTATCCCAGAATTTGCAGCAGCGGTTCGGCCTGTTGGCATTCGTTCAAGCTTAAAAGCCCGTCGCTGTCTGCCAGCGCCTGCAGCTCGCGCGCGTGTTCCAGATAGGCCAGCAGCAACCTGAGATACTCCGTGGGCGTGATCTTCATGTACAGGTGTGAATACTGGTGGCCGATGGAGACCAAGTTGCGCGCCAATGCCGGCAGCAGCTCCTCGGGCGGAGTTTGGGGGCGAATTGCCGCCATGCGCAGGAAGGGAAGCAGCGGGCCAGGGATCTCAATGTACCCCACAGGGAGGCGCGGGGCCGCCACCGCATCCGACCAGCCCGGCAGGTCCGATCCGCCGGCGCGGTGGTAGACCTCTAATTCGCGCTGGGCTTGCGGATACTTGCCTGCCTGCAGATGCAGCAGAATCAATCGGCGTCGGGCAGCCTTCGCCTCCAGGCTTTCCGGAGACGGCGCCGCCTCCAGCACGCGGCGATAGGCTTGGGCGCGGTCGTCCGACCCGGATAAATCCAGCAATTCGGCGGCGGCCAACAGAACTGCCGGGTCTTGCGCACGCTGGCGAAGCACTTCGGCGACAGCCGTTCTCAGTTGCGCCGTCTGGCCAGCCTGCTGATGGGCGCGCGCCTTTTCCAGCCCCGATTGCGCTACCGCCACCGTGGCCATGCAGAAGCTCGCCGTCAGACAAAAGCCCAAAGGGGCAGCAAGCTTCTGTGATTGCTTCATGACCCGGCTCCTTCGCCGACCATACCACCCACCGCCGAACCTCCCGCTTAGTGCCCGCTTAGTGTTGGATGGAGCGCGAGAGAGCTCCCAGGGAAGCTGGCGAGATTATAGGACAAGGTAGACCAAGGGAAAAGCAGAAAGCTATGGCCGAGGCCCACCCAGAGGCCATCCAAACCGCGGCCCCATGGAACGGAAGTGTCGGCAAGAAAACATTCTGTCCTCTATGCAGTGGGCCACGCAAGCGATGAAGCTGAGGGGATGGCAGCAGAATGCCCAGCTTCATCCAGCGACCCCACTAGGCGACCTGAACAGCAGCTCACGACCCCGGCTTGAGCACTACAAGCGGTGCCGCCGACATCGGCCAAGCCCGCAGTTTTGTGCTATACAACGGACGTGGAACTTATTCCGAGCCAGCAGGAGGTGCTGGACATTTTGCGGCGGACCGGCGCCATGCGGGAAGGCCACTTTGAACTGACTTCCGGGCGGCACACCGACCACTATCTGCAGATGCCGCTCGCCATGCGCTACTACCAGGAAGCCAAGACGCTCAGCGTAGCGCTCAGCCGGCTGCTGCGCAGCGACCCGGAAATCGCGCGCCACCTGCCGCAGGTCAGCATCGTCTCATCAGCCACTGGCGGGATCCCGGTGGCCTACGGCCTGGGCGAGGCGCTGCGCGCCAGCCAGATCTACTGGGCGGAAAAGGTCGAGGACCGGATGGAGTTCCGCCAATTCATGGAGACCCACAAGAACGAGCAATGCATTGTGGTGGATGACATCCTGCGTTCGGGCAAGATGCTCAGCAAATTGCGTAACCTGCTACTTGCGCACAGGGCGCGAGTGCTGGCGATGGCTGTAATCGTGCACCAGCCGACGCTGGACACAGTGGATTTTGGCCCGTTGCCGATCTACTCGTTGGCTCGCCTGCAGCTCACGTATTGGGAAAGTGCGGAATCCTGCCCGCTGTGCCGGGACGGGATACCGCTGGTCAAAATTCGTATCTGACCCTGGTTAAAGTTCGTATCTGAGCAAAGCGGCCCGGCATAGGGTCTTCGCACCCGGGGCCGACGGCCTCAGGGCGCCTGGACGGGGATGGTCACGGACCGATCCGGGTTGGCGACAATCCCGTTCTGCGTGAGCACCAGCGGGACCGCGTTGCCCGGCGCAACGCCGGCGGGCACCACCGCGTTCACCTGGTAGAGCCCCACAAAGTTCGGCGCCAGCCCCTGGAAGACTACCGCAGCGTCAATTCCCCCGATCATCACGGTTACCGGCAGTTTCACCGTGCTGAACGAAGGGGCGGGGGCTCCCGTTTCCACCTGCTCCTGCACGGCACCTAAGCCGGTGGCGAAAATCTGGATGGTGTCTCCGGCGCGGACTGGGTTCTGCGGCGTCACCAGCTGGAACGAGGCGTTCAGGATGGCGGCGTTTTCGCCGGAAATGAAAATGCCTGGCTGCCCAGCAGCAATCAGGTAGTTCTGCGGTGCGGTCAGTAAGCCATCTACACTGGTCGCGACCGGAACGCTGTCGCCCGTGCTCACCTCATACGGCACTTGCGCGTTAATCTGCCCCGGGCCGACGAAATAAAGCGGCGCATCCTGGCCGCCAATGCGCACTCTGACCTTGGCCAGCTCCCGCTCCAGCGGAAGCTGGCTGGCAAAATTGTTCTCGGTAGCAAAGCTCGCACCGAACAGGGAAATGATACCGCCGGGAGACAGCGGACGCCGCTTCGTGAAACCGGCCCCTTCCACCACTCCGTCGGCAAACAACAGCGGCAAACTCACATCCCCCGGCGCGGCCGCCGTCTCCACCGTAAAGGAGCGCTGCGCCTTGGGAAGGGTGGGATGCAGCGCCGCAAAGGTGACCGTCACCTCGTCCGCCGCGCTCACCGGCGTCCACGTGCCGCTGTAAAAACCGGTGCCCAGCGTGCGCAGCGGGATGTTCAAACCTTCCACGCTGGCTACCAGTGTGGCGTTGTTGACGGCGGTACCGCAGTCGTCCACCACCAGCGCGGTGAGCACCCGGGGAAAGGAAACCGGCAGGCTCAGGCCACTTCCGATGGTTGTGGCCAGCAACTCCAGCCCTGTCGGAGCGCACTGGGCCGCGCCGGGCAGACCCAGCGCCTGCGCCCGCAACGCACTCCCCGCTTGCACCACAAACAACACCACCTCCACCACCCGTTGCCCTCCGCCAGTGAAGGTACCTGTCAGTGTTGCGCGATATATGCCGAGGGGCAGGCCGGAAGGGTTCACCAAGACAGTGAATTGTCCCGGAGCGACTCCCCCCTGCCCAGCCAGAGTCAGCCAACTGCCACCCGAAGGGGAAGTGATCGTAGCGTTGAAGTTAAAGGAGAGCGTCCCGCCACCGACGTTGCTGACCGCAACGGTTTGACTGGGCGGCACCCCCTGGCCCTGCACGGCCACAAATACTAGCGCGTTCGGGCTGACCTCGGCCGTTGCAGGAGTAGCGCCCGGCACCGTCAGCAGCACGGCCGCCACTACTTGCGGGTTGTTGCTGGCCTCTGGAGCCGATACCGTCAGCAGCGCGCTGTTGATGCCGGAACCGAAGCTCGATGGATCAGCCGTCAGCACGACGTCTTCACCCGCGGGCCCACTGACAACGCTCCCAGAGTCAGGCTCAGCCGTCAGCCAGGAAGGCAGCCCGGAAAGCGACCAGTTCAGCGTTCCGTCTCCTTCATTGGTAATCGTCACCGTCTCCGATATCGTAAAAGGTCCGCTACTTACGCTTTGAAACAGGATTGCGGTCTGGCTCACCGACAACCTGGGGCCAGCTGGCCGGACAACGACCGTCACCGGAACGATCACCGTCGGGTTGCTGGTGACCGCAATCTCGGCCTGATACGTGCCCGGCCCCGGCAGTTTCGTGGCATCCACCGTGGCCGTAACCAGCGAGGGGTTATCCGGGGTGGCTGTACCAGAGGTAGGACTGATGGTAAACCAATCGGTCCCAGGCTCACTCAGTAGCGTCACAACCGCGGTCCAGTTCACCTCGCCAACGGCAAAGGAAGGTACACCCTTGCCGCTCGCGCCCTGCTGGGCTGCATTAGCACCGGACCTTACTTCGAAGGTAGTCTCCGTTTTCTGTCCGGGCGCCAAGGTCACAGTGATGGAGCTGCTGGAAGTACCCGCTTGGAACTCGAGCGCCGGACCCACGGTCAGCATAACCATGAGCGAGCCTGAGCCGAACTGTCCACTGAATTGAATTGTGACTGTCTGGCTGAACCCCTCGGCTAGTCCCGCTGTGTCAACCACAAGCTGTATGTCCGCGGGTGTGGTTGCACTAGACGGCATCGCACTCAACCACTGGGGGGAAGAGGGGGGGGAGAGGGGATAATGACGCTAAAGGGTTCCGGCACAGTACTCCCCACAAATTCATAGTAAACCCTTATCGTCTCATCGCACTTAACCAGCTTGCAGGAGGGGGGCTGCCCAGTGGGACTCTGCCCAGCCGGAATGTTGTTAAACTTCAACGTGGTTATCACCTGCTCGTTTAGAGTGGGGAGTAGGGTGGCCCCGGCATCCACTGAAAACAAAGTCGCCAACGCTGCGATAATAAGAAGTTTTTTCATGGCATCCCCCTTCAGGGAACACAAAAGCGCTCGATCCCTGCAGGCGAAAAAGGCCGCCTGGGGCCCTCAGGCATTAGAACCCGAGGAAGTGGTCTGTCAACTAGAACCTGCCGTAGAACCTGTAGGTGCCACGTTGAGGGCGACTTCACTGTACGAGCGCCAAACTACCAGCGGGCTGACACCCCTGTGGTATCCTTGGCTGGTTTAGTTGTGCAATTCGCGCATTAGGGAGCGCAGCAGTGAAACTGCTTTCGCTGGCTCAAAGCCGGCAGCAATCCCGCGCTGAGAGCGCGGCGTTGGTATTCGGATTCAGCATCTTGATGGGGTTGCTGGCGCAGGTCTCGGTGCCGCTTCCCTTTACGCCCGTTCCGGTGACCGGGCAGACGCTCGGCGTGCTGCTGGCGGGAGTGGTCTTGGGCGGTCCACGGGCCGCCGCCGCCATGGTGCTCTATCTGGGGCAGGGGCTGGCCGGACTGCCGGTGTTTGCTCTTGGTTCCTGGGGCCTGGCCCCGCTACTGGGTCCCACCGGGGGCTACCTGCTCAGCTATCCCTTTGCGGCGTTCGTGGTGGGCTATCTGACAACGCGCCGGACAGGAACACCGGAGGGTGGTGTGCCGGGCAAAGCACGGTTGCTGCTGGCTCTGCTGTGCGGAGAAGCCGTTATCTTCCTGTTCGGCACCGCATGGCTGGGAACGGTGCTGCCGCAGCCGCGAAGCGCGTTGCTGCTGGCTGCGGTGTGGCCCTTCCTCCCAGGGGAAGTGCTGAAAGTCGCGCTGGTGCTCTGGCTGGCTTCGGTTCTGGGAGGACGCCGCGGCGGTGAGCAACAGGATCATCCGAGCCACGACCGCGAAGGTCCGGCTTCGGCGCCCCCATCCATATGAAGCGCGTCGGCGAATTGGTGGAAAACCGGCCCGTCTACTCAGTACCGCTCCGAGCCACGGTGGCCGAGGCGGTGGTGTACATGGCCGAGCGCAAGGTAGGGGCTGTCTCGGTGCTGGAACAAGAGCGGTTGGTAGGCATCTTCTCCGAGCGCGATCTGATGAAGCGGGTGGTGGTAGCGGCCCGCGACCCTCGCCAGACCCCCCTAGCCGAGGTCATCACGCGCGATCCACTGGTGGCCGATGCCGACGACGCGCCCAGCGCCTGCCTGGAGCGAATGCGCCAAGCAGGCATCCGCCACCTTCCCGTCTTCCTGGCCGGCCGCCTGCTCGGTCTGGTGACGATGCGCGACCTGTTGCTGGCAGACTTGCAACAGAAGGGCGACGAAGTACGCCTGATGCGTGCCTACATCTCCCTGCCCTCTCCAGAACAGTAGGAAGCTTCGCCGGGCGCCGGGGATTCCCGCCCCACTGCATTTTAGGACTCCGACAAGGCGACAACCAGCGGAAAGCGCTGCTGACAGCCGGGTCTGTCCTGAGTGTCAGGGCTTCTTTTTCGGGCGTACGAATTCGGGAGACTTCAGCGCCGGAGCACGGAGCAGATCTTCGGCGGGATGGATGCGCAGCTCGCGGCCTCGCCGTTTCACCTCCACCCCCGTGAATTCACCGAAGAAGCGTTTCGTCCGTAAGACCAAACGAGCAGGTCCCGTGCCGACGTCGCGGGTGTAGCTCTCCAAGGCCTTGGTAATCGCCTCCCGTGGCAGCACGAACCACAGCACTTCGTGCTCTTGCTCGTAAACGGCTGGCAGCCCGCGGAACTCCAGGCGCATCCAAAGCCCCGGTTCCGCGCCGAGGTCCAGCAGGAGCAAGGTGTGCACCACCAGCCCAGGTCCCACCACTACCGTGCCATTGGCATTGAAACCACGCAGGTTGACCTGCTCTTTGGCGGCGCCGACCTCCACCACCACGCGGTCGCCCGCCTCGGCCATCAGCGTCGCCAGGCGTTGCGTGCCCTGCTCGCGCCGCCGGGCCACCGCCTGCTCCTGCTCCTTCAACACTCTCCGGAAACGCAAGCGCTTCATCAAGCGCGCGGTCTCTGCGGGCGAGGCCGAGGGGACCGAGGCGGCCAGCAGTTGGTCCAGAAGCTGCGGACCAGTCTCGAATTCTTTCTTCCAGCCGGGCCGGAAGCGATCCAGCAGTAGGGCCTGCGCCATACCCAAGGCGTAAAAGCGTTCTCGGTCGCCCCCCACCCGGTGAATGTGAAGCAACGGCTCTAGCCATTTCTCGGCAACCTGAAGGGCCTGCTTGCTCGCGGCCTCATCCAGGGCGGCTGGCAGCGGGGATTCGGATACCTGGCTGGCACCGGCCGCGGCGGCCGCGACCAACCGGGGCAGAAATTGGAACAGGCGCAACTGGATGTAGACGGCCAGCCCTTCGCTGGATTCTTCCCCGCTTTCGTAACGCGCCACCTCCGGAGTCAGTTTCTTGCGCCGCGCAGCCCTCATGCCCAGGAAGCCAGCCGCGCTGCGTCGTGCCTCCTGTGGGTTGGCGGCAGTGGCCGCCTCGTGGAGCAACTGGGCTTCCAGCGCCATCAACGCGCGGTTTTGCGCGGAAAATTCCGGGTACTCGCCTAAGAGCACCACCCGGATGTCGCCGAGCTTACCCGGCACAATGCGCTGCTGGTGCGCGTGGAATAGCTCGTGGAGGGTAGTAGCCAGGGCTTCCACCGCGGGCTTGCCCGCAAAATCCTGGTAGGAGACGAACGTAGTCAGCGCGCCGGCGAAGGGCCGGGTGGTGTTGACCAGCACCATCCCTGCCGTGGAATCGGCGACAAATACCGGAGCCGACACCATCGGGGCGTCCAGCCGGCGGAAGTGAGACGGCGGCGAGGGATGCCCTACTAGCAGGCCTAGCTCATTCTTCTTGAAGATGGCCAGCGAAGTCGCCGTAGGATCCCACCCTGGCCAGACCGCCTCGCCCGCTTGCCTCCCCACCTGACTAAACTGTTTGAGGCGCTCCAGCAGCGCGGCCTCCGGCTGAGCCGGCGGTGGGGACGCAGTTGCTGCCACAATCGTGGGTAGCGGCGCTAGCGCCACTGCCGCAAACAGGAACAAGCACGCCGGGCGGCTGGTCCGCCTTGTCTTCTTTGAAGGCGAATTCCGCCCTCCGCTTCCAGCTCCTCCAAGTCCGAAACCCATACTGGCAGTCTACCGGAGGCTTGCGAAATGGGCTAGATGAGGCGGCGGGCTAGACCGGGTGACAAAGTTGGGGAGGTGCCTCACCATTGTCGGCGGCCAGCCGCCCCCAAGCGCAGCCGCGACCCGAGGCGCGGCCCGCTCCCTGAATTTGGTTACATCGGGCTGCAGAGCTGCGACGAAGCCTCAATGGTCTACTACTCGGTGGTCTACTACTAAGGAAGTCATCGTTCGGCCGCTAAGATCAAGGCAGGGCTGCCGCCGAGCTAGGATTTCCGGGTGAGTTTCTGAAAGGCTTTGCGCAGCTGGGCAGCCTGCTGGCTCATTTCCTTTGCCGACTTTCTTGTAGGTGCATCCAGCGACTTGTTCATGACGAGCAAGTCGCAATTCGCCGCCAAATTGGTCAGCGGCCCTACGCCCCCGCCCTGAAATTCCTGGATGCGCGCCCGCAGCCCTTTGAGGTCCTCGCGCAGCCGGGCTGCGTCGCCCTTCTGTTCTTTGGCCGGCGAAGCCTGTCCCCGGGTGGCGCGCTCACTGGAAGCTACAGTCTGCTGCTGCCGGCGGCTTTCGGCACGCCACTTCTCTGCCTCGCCGCGGGCGATTCGCACTTCCTTCTGTCCCCGATCGCGTTCGGCTTCGACGCCAGCGACGTGTTTTTCCAAACCCTGTATCTTTTTCCGAAATTCTCGAACCAGCCGGTTCATGGTGTCCCGAGTGGAGGTCAGTTCACGGAGTTTGAAGCTGAGGTCATACTCCTGGCTGGCGAGCCGGTCACGTTCCTGAGCCGCGCGTTCGTGCACACCCTTCAGGTCAGCCATCTCTTGCGTCAAGCGGCGGGCCGCTTCCCGTTCCTGATCCAGATCTGTTTTCAGGTCGGCCGCCTTGGCCGCTTTTTGCTGGGTGTCCCTCGCCCGTTCGGCCTGTTGTTCCTGCTCACGCTCGGACGCGGCCAGCTTCTTCTGCAAGTCCTGCACCTGCTGCTTCAACTCCTCGGCGAGCCGGCTCATGGCGTCCCGGGTGGAGGTGAGTTCACGGAACTTTAAGCTGCGGTCGGATTCCTGGCTGGCGAGCCGGTCGCGTTCCTGAACCGCGCGTTGGTGCACGCCCTTCAGGTCAGCCAGCTCTTGCGTCAAGCGGCGGGCCGCTTTCCGCTCCTGATCCAGTTCTGTTTTCAGGTCGGCCGCCTTGGTCGCTTCTTTCTGGGCGTCATGCGCCCGTTCGGCCTGTTGTGCCCGCCCGCGCTCGGCCGCGGCCAGCTTCTCCTGCAAGTCCTGTACTTGCTGCTTTAACTCTTCGGCGAGCCGGCCCATGGCGTCCCGAGTTGAAGTGAGTTCGCGCGCCCTAAAGTCGCGGTCGGACTCCTCGGAGGCAAGCCGGTCGCGCTCGCTGGCAACCCGCTTGTAACTGCCCTTCAGGTCGGCCAGCTCGTCTGTCAGGCGATGCGCCTCCTTCCGCTCACGGTCCAGTTGGAGCTTCAGGTCAGCAACTTCGAACGCCGGTTCGACCCCGCTGACCTGGGGGAGCGTCAGGGGGCCGCGGGCATCCACGGCCGCCTTTCCCAACGCGATGGCCACTCCCCGTCGGCCATCCGAACGCTCATCCACTCGCACCACACAGCCTTCCTGCTCGATGTCGCCTTGTCCGGTATAGGGGAAGGAAACCAGCACGTCGGTCCCGACGCCGTATTGTCGATCGGTCAGGAAGTAGACGCCTTCCTTGCTGGCGTTGCCGACTAGGGTAATCTCAGGACCCGCGGCGGCCCATCTCTTCTTGCGGACCCGGAGGTTGGCCTTCATTGCGAGGCGCCGATGACGCCGTTGCTCAGCACCCTTCTTCGGCGCTGCTTTCAGCCGCTCGCCCATCACCTCGCGCAGCTTGCGGTGCAACTCGGGAGCGCTGACCGGCTTCAGTATGTAGGGCAGTCGGTTTTGCTCGATGAACTCCCAGGTTGTTTCCGAGGCAATATCGCCGGTCAGAAAAATAATCCGGCTCTGGTGCTCGGGGAATTCCTTTTTCACCTGGTTGTAGAAGTCCTTGCCGGTCATCCCCGGCATCCACATGTCGCAGAGGATGGCGTCATAGCGGGTTTCCGGCAGACGGCCCAGGGCCTCGCGGGCCGAAACCGAGACATCCACGGAAAACAGCTCCGCATCCAGCATCTTGCGGATGATAGCTAGCACCAAGTCGTCGTCGTCAATGACCAAGACCCGGCTGGATTCTTTCCCATCATCGGCCCAACCCACGCTTCGGGAATGATGTAGATGGAGCATGCTAATCATACAATTCTCTCCCCCAGCTATCCAGAGGTTCGGGGTGCGAGACCAGTCCACCAAAGGGCACCCCATCGGCGTCAGGGCTCGCCAGTTCGGGGTCCTTCACTTCAGCGCGCGAGCGATTTCGTCACATTCTGGGAAGTCGAAAGGGAGGTCGTCCAGCCGCAGCCCCTTCTCCGGCTGCGTAACTCGGCCGATGCGCGCTGTGGGCGTGCCCCGCACTGCCAGAGCCCGTTGGACCCGGTCCGCATCCGGCTCGGCGACGACAATCAGCAAGGAACCGGATGCAATCAGGCGCAATGGATCGAGTCCAAGTGCCGCGCACAGATCTGCGGTCTCAGGCAACACCGGGATGCGCGCTCCTTCTACACTCAGGCCTACACCGGCCACCTGGGCAAGTTCGTACAGGCCACCTAGCAGGCCACCCTCGGTGGGATCATGCATGCCGTGAACGGGGGCCGCGTCCGCTGCGGCCAGCGCGTCGGCGACCACGCTGATGCCAGGGCGGAAAAGCAGACCGCGAGCGCGGTCCAGCACGGCGGCATCCAGGCAGCCCGCCAGTTCCTCAGCTTTCTCGCGCGCCAGGATGGCCGTGCCTTCTAGAGCTACCCCGCGGCTCAGCAGCACCGCGTCGCCGGGACGAATTCGCTGCTTCCGCACCAGCCGTTCCTTCTCGACTTCACCCAACATCTGTCCCGCTACAATGGGCCGGTCCAACCCTGGGGTGGTCTCCGTATGCCCACCGCACAGCGTGACCCCCAGTTCGGCGCAGGCGGCCAACACGTCGGCAAAGATGGCCTCCGCCAGCGCCAGGTCGTTGTTGGGCAGCAGCAAGGTCAGCAGGAACCAGCGGGGCCGCGCGCCCAGAGTCGCCAGGTCGTTGGCGTTCACCTGCACGGCGTACCAGCCGATCCGTTCGGCAGTAAAGGTGATGGGATCGGACTTGGCCACCAGGTAGCGGTCGCCAAAATCCAGCACGGCGGCATCCTCGCCTACCCGCGGGCCCAGCACGACCCGCGGGTCCCCGGGCGGAATGCGCTCAAGCAGCCGGGCCAGCACGTGGGGAGGAAGCTTTCCGAATTGAGTCATGGATTCATCGAATCAGCCGCCTCATTCGTCCGAGCTGCCAATCGATCTGCGCCTGCCAGGCTGCGCGACGCCCCGACCCGTTGTAGAATAGCACCTCTGCCGAACCGCCTTATGAACGCGGTTCAGGAAAGGCGTTGAACTTCGTGATCAGGATGAACGCAAAGCCGATCGTTGGTCGGGCCCCGGAAGACCTCAGCATTCCCGAGCGGCTCCAATACGCCGGCAAGTGGATGGCGCTGGAGTTGTACACGCCCCCCAGGTTGGAGGAGGAGCAGGGGACGCCGGTGATCCAGTTCAAGTTGCGGCGCATTCGCGCCGTTGCCGACACGGTCCAGGAATGCATCCAGCGACTCCAGCAGGACAACCTGGACCCGCGCGACTTCGAGTTCACCCAGATTACCCCAGCTTGCAAGGCTTAACCCCACAAGGCTTAGCCCGGGCCCTTCTCGTGGCGTTAGGAAAGGCAGCATTTCGAGAGCCATGCAAAAAGCAAACATTCGTCGCGGAGAAGAACAGATTCGTCGTGGAGAAAAAATGATGCGCCGAATGCTCGGCGCGGAATTCACTGACGAGCTGCGCCGGGCCTGGCGGGCGCTGGAGCCGGAGTTTGAACGCTACGTGGTGGGGTTTCTAGCGGGCGAGATCTGGGCCCGGCCCCGCCTGCCGTTGAAAGTGCGCTCGCTGGTGACGGTGGCCGCGCTGGGAGCCTTGGGAAGGAAAGATGGGCTGGCGCTGAATATCCGCATGGCGCTGAACAACGGCGCCTCCCGCGAAGAGGTGCTGGAAACCTTGCTGCAACTGGCGCCCTACGCCGGCTTTCCCGCAGCCTGGGAAGCGCTGGTGGTGGCGGGTCAGGTATTCGGGAAAATGCCCAGGCGGTCCAAGATCCAACGCCCAAGGTCCAAAGTGCGAAGGTCAAGATCTGGCCGCTGACTCGGTGCTGGGGACAGATATCTTCTCCATCCACTAGGCCTGTCCATTAGGCCGGTACATTGGACCACGGGGAAAAACAAGCGGCACTCGGCGCGGCAGACAGGCCGGGAGGCCTGTCGTCACACCAAGGGCGCCTTGTCTTACCTCCGCGCCTTGAGCGTCACTAATAGCGGCGTTCCAGCCGAGGGCGGCCCTCGTAGCCCGTCGGGCGAGCTTGATCCGCGTCCAACGTCACCGTGATCGGGGCGCGGGGCCGGAAGGTGAGCCGACTCTCCGGGGGGAACTCCACTGGTTTGCCCCGCGTCGCCAGCACCGTCCCGGTGCCTGCGGCGCCGCCTGCGGCGGCTCCGACACCAGCGCCTTTACGACCTCCGGCAATTGCCCCAATGGCCGCGCCGATGCCGGCCATGATGCCTATCTTCGCAGCGTCCTTGCCTTTGCTGGCATCCGCGCGCCGGATCATGGTATCGCTGGCGATGCGGACCTCGCCGCCAACTGTCTGCAGGCGGTCCAGTTCCAGCGCCATCTCCGCCCGCCCGGAAACGCGGCCGGACTTCTGGGTGTCCACGACGCGCCCAAAAACGTTGGCGTTCCGCTCAGCAACCACCAGACCCTCAGCCGCCAGCGGCTCCTCCAGTGTCCCCTGGAAGGTATCCCCTGGGCGATTGTGCTTCGAGCTGACTCCATCCACCAGGCGAACCGTGATGACGGTCCCCGCCGGCACGGTCACGACCCGCGTCGCCGGCGGTGGCGGTGGGACCGGCTGGGCTACGCGGGCTACCGGAGGCCTGAAGATTGGAGCGGGCGCCGGATCCTGCTCCGGATATGGCTCGGGCGGCACAGCAACCGGTGGCGGCGCCGGCCAGCGCAGGGCCCGTCGCGGCGGCGTGGGCGCGACCGCCCGTGTTACGGCCCGTCTTACAGCGGGCTGCGCCACGGCGGGCTGGACCCCTACCAACTCCTGGGCGGCCGGCCCCTGCGGCGCCGGCAAGGCTTGCGCGACCTCGACCGGCGGGGCGGGCGGCGGAGTCATCTGAGTGCGGATCGAATACAGCAGCCCGGTAATCGCTACCAGGGCAACCAGGATGGCTCCTTGAATGATTCGCATACCGGGAATGATTCGCATACCTGCCTCCATACTTCAGGGGGATTCCGACACACACTACTGTGTCGAACGTGGGACGTGCCCCACCCCGCCCGGGTTACCTCGTATAATGATGGTGTGGGGAAGTGGAAACCGGCCCGTGCCCGCAAGAAAGAGGTCACCACCGGCAGCAAAGGCCGCCTGATCGGTTGCCTGGTCCTGCTGGTGGGAGGACTCTTCCTGTTTTTCCTGCTTTTCTCCGCAATACTCGAACGATAGGCTCCCTGGCTCGCGGGCGGTTGGCTTAGCCCGTTGCGTCTGGCGCTGTGCTATCATCGCGGTTGCCTTTTTGCCATGCCAGCGAACGACTATGACGTTGTGGTCATTGGAAGCGGACCCGGAGGGTACGTGGCCGCCATCCGCGCCACCCAGCTCGGGCTGAAGGCGGCGCTCGTCGAGAAGGACGACAAGTTCGGTGGCACCTGCCTGCACGTCGGTTGCATCCCCACCAAGGCGCTGCTACACAACGCCGAAGTTTTCCAGCACGTCCTGGAGGCCAAGGAATACGGCATCCAGTGCGGAGAGCCGAAACTGGAGTGGAGCGCCGTGCAGGCACGCAGGGACCGCGTGGTCAAGAGACACGCCCAGGGAGTGAAGTTTCTGTTGCAGAAGAACAAGGTGGAGACCCACCGAGGGTGGGGCCGGCTGGCGGGATCCGGACGAGTGGTGGTGGAAAGCGAGGGCCGCAGCGCTGCCAAGGAACTCAGCGCCCGCGCCATCGTGCTGGCCACCGGCTCGGGAGCGCGCCTGCTGCCGGGACTAACAGCGGACCCCGAGCGCATCCTCACGAACTGCGAAGTCCTGGAGCTGAAGCACATTCCAGCCAGCATGGTTATCATCGGAGCCGGGGCGGTGGGCGTCGAGTTCGCCTCCATCTACCGCGTCTTTGGAACCGAGGTCACCTTGCTGGAGATGCTGCCGCGGGTGGTCCCCGTGGAGGACGAGGAGATTTCCCGCGAACTGGAGCGCCTGTTCAAGAAGCAAAAGATCCGCGTGCACACCGGGGCCCGGGTGGATAAAGTCACCACCTCGCGGCAGGTGCGCGTGGAATTCACCGCGGATGGCAAGAGCCAAGCGGTCGAGGCCGAAACCGTGCTGGTGGCGGTGGGGCGCAGGCCCAACACGGAAAACATAGGCCTGGAACAGACCCGGGCCCGCGTGGAACGCGGTTTCATGCACGTCAACCAATACCAGCAGACCGAGGAGCCGGGGCTCTACGCCATCGGCGACATCGTCGCCGGAATGCCGCAACTGGCGCACGTGGCATCCATGCAGGGCATTGTGACCGTGACGCACGCAGCCGGCAAGCCGGTGAAGCCGGTGCGCCGCGAGCGCATCCCCGGTTGCACCTACTGCCACCCGGAAATCGCTAGCGTCGGACTCACCGAGGCAGATGCCCGGGAACGGGGCCACAAGGTGAAGACGGGCAAGTTCAGCTTTGGGGCCAATAGCCGCGCCTCCATTCTCGGCCAGCACGACGGCTTTGTGAAAATTGTGGCCGAGGAGAAGTACGGCGAGCTGCTCGGGGTCCACATCATCGGGCCGCTGGCCACCGAGATGATTGCCGAAGCGGTGATGGCGCTGGAGCTGGAAGCCACCGTGGAAGAGTTCATGTACACGATTCACGCCCACCCCACGCTGGCCGAAGCCGTGTTCGACGCCGGCAACGCTGTCTATGGGATGGCCATCAATTCTTGACCATGCCCATCAATTCCTTACTATGACCGTCGAGGACCTCGGAACCATCGGCTACGCCGAGGCGGCTGAACTGCAGCGCCAGCTGGTGGAGCGCCGGCGAGCGGGCGAAATCTCCGACACGTTGCTGCTGCTGGAGCACCCGCACGTCTTCACGCTGGGTCGTACCGCCAGGCGCGAGCACCTGCTGGCCTTGCCGCCGGAGGTGAAGCTGCACACCACCAACCGGGGCGGCGACATCACCTACCACGGCCCGGGCCAGTTGGTCGGTTACCCGATTCTGGACCTGGGGGCCATCCGCAAGGACGTCGTTTGGTATGTCCGCTCACTGGAGGGGGCCCTGATCGCCGCGTTGGCCGAATTCGGCATCGCGGCCGGACGCCGCACAGGGTTCACCGGGGTCTGGGTGGGCGAGCGCAAGATCGCCGCCATCGGAGTGCACATCAGCCGCTGGGTCACCTCGCACGGATTCGCGCTCAACGTGGACCCCGACCTGCGCTATTTCCAATTCATTGTGCCCTGTGGGATTCACGGCTACGGCGTCACGTCTATTGCTCAGGTTCTGGGTGCTCAGGTTCTGGGGGCGCCTCCCGTGATGCGAACTGTCAAGCAGGTGGTGGCGCGAGAATTCCAGCGGCAGTATGCTCCACCGAGTCTGGCGGCCCTTAGCCCGAGCCCACGGTCCGCAGCCAGGGCCGAAGTACTGTCTGCCGATTGCTGAGCGGGATCGTTGCTGGCTTTTAACAGTCGCTACCTACGATATACTGACGCCATACTGACGGCAAATCCAAAGCAGGAAACATTGCCATGCCAACCAACGTGATCATGCCCCAGATGGGGGAGAGCATCTTTGAGGGAACCATTACCCGGTGGCTCAAGAAGCCGGGCGAACCGGTGCAGCGGGATGAAGCGTTGTTTGAAATCTCCACCGATAAGGTGGACGCCGAAATTCCCTCCCCCGCCGCAGGTGTGCTGTCGCGGGTGCTAGTGCCCGAGGGAGAGACGGTGCAGATCAACACCGTCGTAGCCGAGATTGAGGAAGCAGGTGCGGTGGCGGCGCAACCCGCCAAAGCCGAAGCCGCCGAGCCAGTCTCCGAACCGGCCTCCCGACCGGCCGCCGAATCAGCCAAAGCCGCGCCTCCACCGCCTGCGCCCCAAGCGGCCGCGCCCCCGTCGGCGCCGCCCGCCGCCGTCGAGCGCGAGCCAGCGGTCGAAATGCCGCGCCGGCCCCAGCCGTCAGCGGAAGCCGCCGAGGTACGCAGCTCCCCGCTGGTGCGCCGGATGGCCGCCGAGCACGGCGTGGACCTCAGCCAGGTGTCTGGAAGCGGCCTGGGCGGGCGCATCACCAAGGCAGACATCCTGGCCTATATCGAGGCCGGAAAGGGTGGCGTGGCTCCCGCTCCCTCAGCTCCTCCTTCGCCTGCTGCCGCCCCAACCTCAGCTCAGCCGGCGGCTCCGGGGACGCCCGGTGCGCGGGTGGGGGTGGTGCCCATGTCCGCCATGCGGCAGAAGATCGCCCAACACATGGTGGAGAGCAAGCGCACTTCCCCGCATGTGCACACTGTCTTCGATGTGGACATGAGCCGCGTTGCTCGGCTGCGCGCGCGGACCAAGGCGGAGTTCGAGCAGCGCAACGGCGTCAGGCTGACCTACCTGCCCTTCATTGCCCGCGCTGCGGTGACTGCCCTGAAGGCCTTTCCCTACGTGAACTCTTCACTGGAGGGCACCAACATTGTTCTCAAGAAGGAGATCAACCTGGGCATCGCCGTGGTGCTCGAGTGGGGCCTGATCGTCCCTGTCATTAAGAACGCCGAAGAGAAGAACTTTCTCGGGTTAGCCAAAGCCATCCGCGATCTGGCTGACCGCGCCCGCGCCAAGAAACTCTCACCCGACGAGGTGCAGAACGGCACCTTTACCATCACCAATCCCGGCCAGGGCGCCTTGTTCGGCACACCCATCATCAGCCAGCCCCAGGTTGCCATTCTGGGCGTGGGCCACATCCACAAGACGCCGGTGGTGATTGACGACGCCATCGCGATTCGCTCCATCGTGTACCTTTCGCTCGGCTACGACCATCGGGTGGTTGACGGAGTGTTGGCCGACCAGTTCATGGCCTACGTGAAGAAGACCCTGGAGAGCTGGGAAGAGCCGATTCTGTAGCTGAACGGCTTGCCGGACAGCAAACAGGAGAGCAAACTCCATCGAAGAAGTCGTCGGCTCCGGCGAGCGGCTCTAGTACACGGGCCCCCAGGCCCCGCGCCTCGAAGCTTCGGCTATTCTGCGATTTCGTCCAGCGAGGACGGTGGCCGTAGCCGCAGATAAATCCAGTGCAGAGACCTCCAGAAGGGCTTCGGCAACCACACCCGGGCCCAACGCTTGCCTGCTTCCAGAACCACGGCTAGCGTTGCATAAAAGGCCCCGCGGGTGTGGGGCCTCGCACAGCGCAGGTGGTAATAGACGCGCCGTTGCGCGCCCAACTGGGTCTTGTAGAGCTCCCCACCACTCAGAAAATCGTAGCAACGAACACCACGGCGGATCAGTTCTTGTAATATCAATGCCTGCGACGCAATACCCACCCGGTAGGCAGAGTACGCAGGGTCAAAGCCGCCTTGCAGGTAAGAGTAGACGTTGTTGTAGCAGAATCCAAATTCTGCAGCCACTACCTGTTCGTTCAAGCTCAGGAGCCAAAAATCGAGCCACCCGCGGGCCAGAAATTGGCTGGCCATTTCCGCAAAAAAACTGCGTCTTGGCGGCCACTGAAAAGCGCCTTGCTCACCCTTGGCCTTGCAGCGCTTCGAGTGTAGATCAAATAGACGATCCAGGAATCGAGGCAGCTCTGTTTGTGTTTTACACCGCTCAAGGCAAACCCGAAATTGCTTTTCAATCCCTCGGATCGAACTTAATACCGAGTACCGTCTCTTCTTCGACAGAGATCCCAAATAGCTCTCCCATGAGTCCGGCAAAACCAGAACCAAATGCGGGTTCGCTCGCTGCCAGTAGCGCCAGCCACGCTGGCGGAATTCCTCTTGTAAAATCTGGGCGACTGGGGATTCGGCCGGTAGGGTGTTCAGCTCGAGGATATCCCACTCCGACCGACGCCGGTCCAGCCAGTCGAGCCAGGCGCGCACGGCGGCCACTTCATAGCTCTTGTGGACAATCCAGTCCAGGCCCTCTGAGTCCCCGCTGCCGTCTCCCAGCAGGCGAAGCATCCAAACCTGAACCGGGAGCCGGAGCGGCCAGCGGGTTCGGTACAGCGGCGCAATGCCGACCAGCCGCCCAGCGCAGTCGAAGCATCCAAGAAAATATAACTCCAGCGAGCGGCCATAGGCAGCCCACCAGGAACGGAGCCATTCCCAGCTCAGGAAAATGGTCTTGGCTTGACTTTCCGACACCAACTGCTCCCAGGCGGGACGAATAGACTGGACCTCGTTCCAGATTTGAATTCTCTTGACGAGCAAATCCTCTGGCGCCTTGCCCACGCCTGAGCTGGCAGGAAGCGGGACTGTCTCAATACTGCCGGCCGTGAAAAATTCTTCGTGTGGAGTATTGTCCTTTGGCGGAGGCTGTCCCTGACTACTCACCATGCGCTCAGCAGATAATATTCACCAAATGGATTGCCGCGAAAATCGGTCCGGAATCTTGTGGTCACCACCCGGCCGCCGCCCGCTCGGATCATCGGCTCGAACAAATCCACGTTGGAAGCCGGGATCTCTTCCATCAGAAGCACTCGACCACCGGGTTTCATAAACTGCTTGACGGAGGAATAGAATTCCCTGTGAAGCGCCCAGGCCGGATCATAATTGATCCGATCGGCGACTGCCTCCGGGGTCTCGGCGGGCAGGTGCGGAGGATTTCCAAGCACCAGGTCCCATTTCTCGTTTTCGGGAATTTGCTTCAACCCATCCGAAAGATAGATATTGACTAAATGCTCGACCCCATTGAACCTGGCGGTTTGGCGGGCAACTTCCACGGCAGCGGGATTGACGTCGGCCAGAGTGAGCTCTTGGCAGAAACCGTGGGCCAGCAGGGAATACCCAATGTATCCCGGCCCGGCGCAGAACTCGAAGACCCGTTCGCAAGGTTTCAGGTCGAGCAACAATAGGGTCCGCCAGAAATCTGGCTCGTAGAAGATTCCTTCGCCGTACAGATCCGGCCGATCGAGCACGACCAACCCGTTGTAAATCACCGCCGGCGCAATTCCTTTGCTGGGGCCTAGCAGCTTTCGCCGCACCTTCCGCAGGAGGGCTTTGACGACCGGCCTGCCGCGATACAGCCGGTCCACCTGAACGTCGACATAGGGATTAGGAGACACCTGGGGTCGCTGCCGTTCCACGAATTCTCGAGTCTGCAATCTACCTCCGTGCGGACCTGGAAGCCACGGGAATTTCCAAAGTATGTACGGCGTCCAAAGTATGTACGGCGTCGATGATACAGGTGGTACTCGGGGCGGTCAACGCAGACGCCTACGGCCTGGTCTTCTCAAAGAGAGCCACGACATAACCCGGATACAGCTCTTCATACAGCCGCTTATAAATCAACCGCAAACCGTGGCGTCCGTCCATAAACGCCACATTCTGCAAAGCGCCCTCGGCAAGCCACTTTGTCCAGGCCGCCCGCTCGACCTCTGGCAGCAAACGCATCTCGTTAAACACCAGCAGGCCGCCGGGCCGCAACGCATCGGCCAGCTTTTGGGTGACCCGGCCGAGCCGGCGGCGGCCGTGGACGAAACTGAGCGCCGCCATCAGAAACACCAGGTCATAGCTCCCCACAATTGGGTCGTGCCGAATATCCAATTGCGAAATGCGCACGCTGGGAAATTCCTTGCAGCGCTCGGCGGCCCGCGCGCACGCCACCGGCGAGATATCGTACGCCGTGACTCCACTGCACCGTCTTGCCAGCTCCAGGGTAAACAACCCTTCGGCACACGCCGCTTCGAGCCCATTGCCCCAAGGACCGCGCCCGCGGTGCTCGGTGACAGCCCCCAGGACACGCTCGTATCGCTGGCGCTCTTCAGGCGTCTCAAAATCCCATTCAAGCTCGAGATGGGAACGGGTTGCCATCTTCTCAGCGTCGGACCAGCACCAGTCCTGCAGAACCCAACCCAGGACCCGTGCCTGCCGGCAGGCCGATACCAGACCCGGGATGCGGCGCAGCAGTCGTTTCATAGACGTTTACGGAGAAACGCCACGACGGCGGACAGGCGACCTCGAAATCCGTGCAATGCCGAACGGCTCAGGATGGCCGGCACACCCACGACTTCGCGAACCAGCAGCCGTTCTTCCTCCCGTGCTCCAAAACGGTAGAGGGTAAGCGCATAGGCGCACCCTGCGGCAGCTGCAGCCAAAATCACGCCGGGCCACTGGCCACCCGGCGTTAGGTAAATCATAGTCGAAGCCATCGCCACGCACATCATCACCGGGAGCGGAAGTCCCTGGGCAACGTCCAGCAGCAGTTTTCCTGGAGCAACCGCACAAAGGCGCGAGGCCGCGCGCAGCAAAGCAGCGGAACTGAAGACCATCGAAACAAGAAATGCCCAGGCAGGTCCGGCCACGCCGATGCGAATTAATAGAACCAGACTCAAAGCCAGGTTGATCGCGGCGGCCTTGCCCGCCACGGCCAGAATGATTCGCACCGCACCCCGACCCCACAGGACTTGCAGGGCGCTCACCCCCACCGCGCCGGCGAGAACCGCCGCGCTGCTGACGCGCAGGATCAAGCTTGCACCCGGAGGCACCTCCCCCAGCCAGGCCCGCAACAGGTTAGGAGCTAAAATCGCCAGAGTCAGACAAAGGGGAAGCGCCAGAACGACGGTCCAGCGGGTCCCGGTGTGGATGAGATTCCAGGTGCCGGTCAAGCCCTGTTTCCGGGACTGTTCGCTGGCTGGGGGAAAGAAAACTTCCGCCACCCGCCAGGTGATTCCCGTTACGGTTGCGGGAAACTTCAGCCCGACGTGATAGGGAACGATCCAGGCAGAGCCCCGAACCAGTCCGATCAACACCGGCGCAGCATCCCAGAGGACCCACTGGGCGCCGGTGGTGAGCTGGCTGGTGAGACTGAAGGGCAGATGGGCGCGCAGCACTGGCCAGTGGAGGCGAGTCGGGCGAATCTGGAGCCCGGGGTGAAGACGGCCGATCATCGCCAGCGCTGCCAGCGCGGTCACCGAACCCACGAGAACCTGCCACCCCACCACCCAAACCAGACCCTGGCCCCATCGGAGCAGCGCGATGATCCCTGCCGCACGTAACAAGTCAGAGCTGACCTGAATCAGGTTGATGGCATCGAATCGGCGTAGGCCGCCCAGCACGGACTGAGCAAAAACAACTAACTGAGTGAACAAGAAGCTCAGGCCGGTCAGGGCGAAAACCGCCAGCGCAATCTTCTGGCTCTCCGGCGAGAGGTGGAGTCGATCGCGCATCACCAGACCAAGGCAGCCGACCACCAGGGCGCCGAGGGCTCCGATCAGCAAATAAGCGGTCGCCGAAGTTCGTACAAACCGCGCCGTTTCCTCGGGGACTTCCCCGCTGCCGACCGCCCCCACCTCGCGGGTTACGCTCCAGTTTAGGCCGGGATCGAAGATCGCCGCGAGGCCGGCCACAGCCTGCGCCGCAATCCACAAGCCGTACAACTCTGCTCCCAAGCTCCCAAGTAGCATGGGGATCAGGATCAGGCCGACAACCCCAGAGACGACGAAGCCCAGGTTATTCACGACACCGTCGCGCAACAGACGGACCCGCTCCCGCAACTCGGGCCCCGTGTCCGGTTGCTGGGATAACGATGTGATCAAATCCGCCATGCTCGCGGGGAACACTTCAGTGTGAACAACCAAAGGTGCAGGGAAGCAATCCCGCCGGGGACGACATGATGAGAGCCTAGGGGGCCAGATGGAACCGGACGAGTGTAGCACGGGGCATCTTCCTCGCGCGTGCGCGGAAGGCTAGTGTTGCAGGTGTGTTGAAGCGCAAGCAATGGGCTCGGGATTCCTTCAAGCACCCAAGCAATGCGGGGGCTGTGGGTGTATGCTGCCGGGTGCCGGTCTAAAACATCCGTTCCCGCTTCTTCAAGTTGCCGAAGCTGCCAATGTTGGCAAAGGTGATCGCCACCCGGAACTGCCGTTCATCACGCACCGTCTGCCCGAACTGGAAGCGCCGGAATTCGAAGCTGAGGCCGCAGCAGTCGAAATTATAGTTGGCCTGCACGCTGAAATACGGCATCAGCTCCTGTCGCAGGTCATAGACGAAGGTGCCGCCCACGTTGAAGCCGCGCCGGTTGGGAAAGCCGTAGCCGAGCATTCCCCGGAGCTGGTTGGAAGACATCAGCAGTGACTCAGGGCAGTCATCACCAGTTGGCGGTCCAGAGCCAAGATCCAGTTGGCCTGTTGCGCCAGGGCAGCCTCGTAATTCGGGGGTGCTATTCACGAAGAAGTCACTGAGGGAAGCGAAAGCGTTCCCCTTGCGCAGGTTCACGGTGACGCCCGTATTTACGAAGCGGCCCCGGTGGGGATCAAAGTCGGTACGCAGTTCCGTACCGAAATTCCATGCCGGCATGAACCGCACCAGTGAAGTAATGGGAGAGAAACGGCGACGGCCGTCCAGGAAGGCGTAACCGGTCAAGTCCAGCGTGGATCTGAACACGTTGCGCTTGCCGGGAACCAGGGCGCCGCCAAAAGTGGGGTCGAAGAAATAGCGCTGCTTCAGCTCCCAGGCGAACACCTCTCGCACTCGCCCGTCGGAGCGCTTGCTGAATAGGCGGTGGGTCAGGCCGTACTCCATCTCGCGCGTGTCGACAACGAGATCGCGCTCATCAAAGCGGAGGATATCGTTGAACTGGTTGACGCCCTCCACCAGGCGGAAGCGGACCTGCGGCTCCACGACGTGCTTGATCCGCTCCCCCAAGAAGCTCCAGGGCGAAGCGAACACCCGCTGGAGCGAAGGAGGGCGCAGGTCCAAGTCGAGCTCCTGGGTGGTGCGTTGAAAATCCTCGTGCGACACCTGGCCCTGGCGCAGGCGGGCGCCGTAGTGGGTTGCCCGAACGCCGTAAGAGGCCAGCAGGTGGAACCCTTTCCAGTTGAGCGGAGCGGAAATCCGCGGGTAAAAATCGAAGCGGCTCACCGCGCTTGTCGTAATCCTGCTATCTGCACTCTCCGAGCGCGGCTCGACCCGGCTGAGAGCTTCGGCTGCCGCGTCAAAGGAAAAATAAAGCGGCCAGCGACGCCCTCGTGATTTCGGCCCGAACAGTGGTTGCTCTCGGCTGTTGAATTCCACCCCGGGCAGGCTTCGAATTTCCATACGGTCTCCGGGCTGACGCCCCGTGAAACTCTGGAAATTCTGGAACCGAAACGATCGGGCATTGAAACTGAACCCCCCGAAATTATTGGAAATGAATGCGGTACTGTGCACATCGGTATTGACCGCATCCAGGTAGGCTTCCGTGAAGGCCTGCCGGAACTGGAATGAGCTGAGGTAATTGAAATCGGCCACCGCCCGGAATCCGCGCGGCAACTCGCTGGTGCCGGTGACCAGGAGCGTGCGGCCGCCCTGCTGAAGACGACTCCCATCAGGCAACTTCAGCCCGCGGTCCACGACCCCGAAATAGCTGGCGGTGAGGTTGGTGCCCGCATGGAGCCGCATCCGCAAAGTGCCCCGTTGCGCCCAGCCGCGCTTACTGTAATATTCCGCACCCAACTCCGCGTCGGCGCTCCGGTTGATGGCCCAGTAGAATGATTCACCCACTACTTTGCCTTTGCGCGAGGAGTTACCGATATTCGGCGTTAAGAAACCGGAACGGCGTGGAATGCGCTTCAGGGAATGATAAAAAATGGGAGAGAAAAAGAACGGAATTTTGTTCCTCACCTTGATGAAGCCGTTATAGATGACGACATCTTCGCCGGGCCGGATCTTGGCCCGACTGCCGGTGAAATTCCAGATGGGGGCGGGCGGCAGGCAGGAAGTCAGTAAGCCGTCGTAGAGGATGTAGGTGTTGTCGCCGACCTTCTCGACGCGGCGCGCCTCGAAGTAGTAGGGGTTGGTGGTGGTCAGCACCCGAGTCTGCGGGCCGGTCGGGGGTGCGCCGCTGGTGCCACGCACCTGGTGAAACTCCCCCCGTTCCGTCGTGAGGTTGTAGCGCGCCGTACTGGCGTGAATGTCTTCCTGGTTGGCCTCCCGCTGGAACCGCACGTTGCCCCGGGCGTCGAGGTCCCCGCTGGACTCGTCATAGTCCACTTCATCGGCAGTCAGCCGCATATCCCGGAGCCGGATCTCAACATTTCCCCGTAGGTGGTACAGATGTCCCGATTTTTCCTGCCGGTTCGCAGTGATGCGCACCAGCTCGTAACCGTCGGGGCGGGCGGCAAATGCTTCCGGAGGTGCCGGGGGAGCCTTCTGCGTCGCCCGTGTGGGCACGGTCGGGACCGTTGACTGCGCAAGCACACCCGTCCAACTTCCGGCCAAAAGCAACTGACACGCAACAATCGCTGTGCTACACCATAGGCGGGATTGCGTAGCGGCCTCGCCTGGCCTCCCTTGGGCCCTCATGACGTGAGAAACACCTTAACATCGCCCATGTGAGAGGCGCAAGTTGCAGCTTTTCTCTCGCTCAGAGGGCGACAAGCGAAAGTGATTTTTCCAAAGTGATTCTTTGTTCCTGCTGCGGATATCCGAGCGATGAGAGTGAATACCGCTGCGAACGATGTGGCCGGCGGTTTGCCGCCGAGAACCAACGGCCCGTTAGTGTAAACGAGGCCCCAATGGATGAGCCGGCGCAGGCCGGAGCGTCTGCTGCGCCACCGCCCCGCTCATCAGCCGTCGGAACTGCCTCGTGCTCATCCCAGGGCGCGTTGGCTGCAACTCCAAACCCGTGGCGGGAAGAAGTCTCCTACCGCCTGGAACGCTTTCGCGAGCGTCGCCGGGCCCAGCAAAGCCTCCCGCTAAATTTCGACAGCCGGGAACCCGCGTCGGGCACCGCAGGCTCACCTGCCCGCCGGTTCCTTCCCGAGCAGTTGCGCAGGGTCATTCCGTTTGAGACCAGATCCGGCGGCACCCGGACTTCACCCCCGCAGTTTAGAGAACCATTGGCGACGAAGGGGGCACCCTCCGAAGGGCGGTCCAAATCAGAGGCTTCCTCGAGGCCGGGCGCCCCGCCAATCCACCGTTCCCGAGCGCCGGTTCCTTCTCTATCCCAGGGGTCGCTGAGATTTCCCGAATCACTCCCATCACCGTCGAAACCGGCCAGTTTCCCGGTGGCACCGCTAGTTGCCCGAATACTGGCCGGGGTGGCCGATGCTACTGTGTTGGTCGGCGGCTACGCCTTGTTTATTGCTGTCTACGCCCTGCTGGGTGGAGGATTCCCGCTGCAGCATATTGCCTTGTTTGCCCTTGGGGCCGGCCTGGCCTTTCTGGCGCTCAGCTACATGGCCCTGTTCTTGTATTTTTCCGGCGCGACTCCGGGCATGCGCTGGATAGGTCTTCGGCTGGTAGACCTGGATGGGCTTCCGGCCCACCGCGAGCTGCGCCTTGTGCGACTCCTGGGCCTGCTGGCCAGCACAGCTAGCCTGGGCGTTGGGTTCTTGTGGGCGGCCGTTGACGAAGACGGGCTTACCTGGCATGACCGCATCTCCCAGACCTGCCTCACGCTGAGCGATGCAGCTGCTCGCCGAAATCCTCACCGCGCCTAGCAGGCGTGTTATACTGCAAACTCCGGAGACTGCCCATCGCATCCAAAGGAGACGTTTCTGCATCATGAATCGTCGAGGCAGAGCGGTTGTAGTGTGGTCAAGCACCGTACTGGCGGCGCTGATCGTGATTGGAGGAGTGCTCGGGAAGACCCTTCCTTCAGAAGGTGCGTACCGTCAGCTGGCAGTTTACAGCGAGGTATTGTCAAAAATTCGCAACGATTATGTGGAAGAGCCGGATCTGAACAACGTAACCAAGGGAGCCCTGCATGGCTTGCTGGAATCGCTGGATGCGTTCAGCAGTTACTTGAGCCCCAACGAATACCTGGAGTATCAGAGGCGCGAGGCGAGCAGCAAAGGCAACCTGGGTCTAGTTGTTTCCAAGAAATTCCGTTACGCGTCTGTTGTCAGCGTCATCCGCGGCGGGCCGGCCGCGCAGGCCGGGCTCCAGTCCGGGGACATTATTGAAGGGCTGAACGGTACTTCCACTCGGGAAATGTCGCTGGAAGAAATTAAAAGGACCCTCGCCGGGGAACCGGGCACGGTGGTCAACCTTTCCGTAGTGCGTGTCCGCCGAGGAGAACCGCAAAAACTGGCGCTCCAGCGTGAGGAAGTGACGTTTCCGTCGGTCACTTTCAAGACTCTGAAACCGGGCATCGGCTATCTCCAGGTAGAAGGCTTCCCCGAGGGGAAAGCCAGCGAGCTTGCTTCCCACGCGCTCCGGCTCATTAGCAGCGGGGCTCAGCGCTTGGTCCTGGACCTGCGGGGCGCGGCCGAAGGAGAGATCAGCGAAGGAATCGCTGCGGCCAACCTGTTTCTGGACCACGGGGTGATCACCTACCTGGAAGGCCAGAAGTATCCTCGTCGGACCTTTGCTGCGGAACCCTCCAAATTCCTTCTGAAGCTCCCCATGGTGGTCCTTGTGAACCGAGGCACCGCGGGCGCCGCGGAGGTGGTGGCCGGGGCGATTCTGGAAAACGGGCGCGGAGATGTGGTCGGGGAAAAAACCTACGGGCTGGGCTCGGTGCAGCAGGTAATCCCGCTGGACGATGGAGCTGCCTTGATCCTCTCGGTGGCCAAGTACTATACGCCCGGCGGCAAGGCCATTCAGGGCCTCGGCATCACCCCCAACGTAGCGGTCACCGACGCGCTGCTGGAGGAGGGCCCCTGGGTGGATGAGGAGCGGGAACCCGGGCGAGAACCCACGCCGGAAGATACTGTGCTCAAGCGGGCGCTGGAGGTTCTGAAAAACCAGGCCCAGAAGAAAGCCGCCTAGGCTAAAGTTGTGACTGAAAAGCGTGAAGAATTAGAAATGAAAATTAATTCCTACCTACGCTTTATTCTCTATTAATTCCTCATTTTATATACCACACCTGAATTGTGACCCGAGTGAATCCGCTGCGCCGCTTGCCACTGGGACTCCCCCAGTTACTGGGATTGGTGGTGGTGCTGATTTTTCTTCCCTGGCTGCTGCTGACCGGCAAGAGCGAGCGCGAGATCCGGCAGGCGATCGAAAGCTTTGAGCCGTTTCGCGTGCCGGAATTCCCGCTCCGGTTCTCGCGCACGATCGAATATGACCCGCTGGGGTTTTTGGGACGAGGTGTGCAGGCTGGATTTTGGAAATGGACTCCCGAGGGAATGGTGCTGGAGGAAAAAGGCCGCGCCTATTTCGGTGAAACTCGCGGTGAGATTGCCTCGGTGGTTGGGGCCGGCCGCCGGGTGGTCAGCAAACTGGAAGGCTTCCAGGACCGTGAAGGGAGGCGCGACGTGCGTTTCCGCTACCACTGGACCGAGGTCACTTCCCCTGCACAGGCCTTGCTTTCCAAATCCCCCGTGCCGAATGAAGAATACGAGGGGCGCGCCGTATTGTTCGAACGCGCCGGCCTGTGGCGCGTCGAAGCGCTGGAGACTCCTGACTTCGACCACCCCATCGCTTTGCTGATGGATACCTCGCGGGGAATCCGGCGCTGAACAGCAGCCCGAACCGATTGGCACAGACCGATTGGCACAGCCGATTGGTACACGAAGAAGCGCGTCTACCCAAAACCAGGCTCGGAACTCGCCAGTAGCGTAGAACCTAGCAGGCTGCCAGGAAACACAAATCACAACGCCATGATGCGGAGATGCCATGACCGTTCCCGGCTACAGAACGATCGAGGGGTGATAGAAGCCGGCGGTGCCGCGCTCGGCGATGGCCAGCAGGCGACCGTCGGGGGCCAGCACCTTGATGCGCTGCCAGGTAACCGGCGGAAAGGTGCGGAAGTCGCGACCATGCAACACGGTGGCCACAGCCGCCGGCGGCAGCTTGTAGACGGGGAATTCCGGCAGCAGCGATGCGGTGGGCAGCAGCGCCTCAGCAACCCGCTGCTCGGCCCGCAGCTGGCGCAGCCGCTCCAGCGTCAGCGCCTCCCTGTCCGTGAACTCGCCCGAGGCCAGGCGGCGCAGCTCGGCCACGTGCGCCCCGCAGCTCAGCCGTCGTCCGAGCTCGTGCACCAGAGAGCGCACGTAGGCTCCGCCCGAGCACAGGACGCGGAAGTGCAGCCGCGGCGGCTCCCAGGCCAGCAGCGTTAACTCCTTCACGTGCACGCGCACCGATGGCAGCTCCACCTGTTGGCGCCGGCGCGCCAGCTCATAGGCCTTCACACCCCCCACCTTCTTGGCCGAGATGGGCGGCGGCTGCTGGTCGTACTCGCCTCTGAGTTCGCGAAGCACGACCTCCAGGTCCTCAGTGGAAACCTCCGGCGTCATCTCTGGGGTCGTTGGGGTGCCGGTGCGGTCGTACGTATCCGTGGCAAAACCTAGCCGCATCGAGCCTTCGTAGAGCTTGTCGCGGTCGCGGTAGAACTGCGCCAGGCGGGTGGCGCGGCCCACCACCAGCGGCAGAACGCCGGTGGCTATCGGGTCCAGTGTCCCCAGGTGCCCGACGCGTTTGATCGAAAGGATACGTCGGGCCTGAAGCACCACATCGTGCGAAGTAATGCCCGCCGGTTTGTCCAGCACCAGCACGCCGTCCATGCGCCTTCAGCTTACCTGCCGCGCCCGAGCCACGTCAAAGCCCTGAACGGAGCGCAGCTCGTCCGCGCTCCGCAAATCCGGGTGCAAGTGGACGGGCTGGGTCTTACGGGCGTGCCACTGGAGTACGAAAGCGCTCCCGTCGCGTCGCGAGTGTTCGAACGCCGTGACACCAGCCCGGCTAGAAATGGCCGGTGAAGCGCCCTAGGCGGCACTCCGTGAAGGCCAGAGAGTCTGCTGGATCTTACGGCGATCAACCCGGAAGCTGGCGCGCTTGAGCTCCACCAGGCCACGGCGCTCGAAATCGTTGAGGATTTCCGAAACCGTAGTGCGGGTGGCACCCACCAGATAGGCCAAGTCCTCCTGCCGCAGGCGCACCGGAACGGCGGCCATGCCGGGCCCATCCGGGACGTGGCGCAACATTTCCAGCAGGCGGCGAGCCACCCGCTGCGGCACATCCTCGCTCACCCCGCTGCACCAGAGATGGCGGGCCTGGGCGGCGCGCCGACAGTACAGGCCCAGCAGCCGCTGGCCCAGCGTGGGCTGGGTGCCATTGGGGCTGCCGGCGAGTAGCCGCGCAAAAGGAAAGGCGCGCACCACTGACGGCTCCAGTGCTTCCGCCTTCTCCGCACCACGGCCCTGGCCGTCCTGGCAGAAGTCGCCGAACGACTCTCCGGGCAGCACGACCTCCAAGATGAGCGGGCGCGGTTGAGGGACCCAGACCTTGACCGCCCCCTGTAGAAGGAGGAACAAATCCCTTTGGGGTTCGCCTGCCCTGTAGACCGTCTCGCCGGCGGCATATCTGCGTAGCCGGGAACCTTGCAACAAGCGTTTGGATTCCTCCGGCGACAATCCTGCGAAAACAAAAAGATGGTTCTCGATCCGCTCAGCCATGTACCCACCTCGCTGCTGAACTTGTGAAGCTCTGTGTCTAATTATATCAGCAGCCACCCAAAAAGGGAATGACTCTTTTCCGCCGGGTGGGTCTTGTTGCGAATGCGCGCGCACCGGCCTGGCAGCACAGTCGCCACTCCTGGGGGCTGAGATGCGAGTTTCGTGATCGAGGATTCAGATTGACTTTCGCGGTATCGGCGGCGAAGCGCACGCCCTTGATACAAAACGTGGTTGTTTCACTCGGAGGCAGGTTTTCGGGCGGGGAACTGGTGGGTCATCCGGGTAGCGGCGTGTGCCTCCTGCATGATGGTGCGGGCCGCAGCACGGGCTCGTTCGCCGCCTTCCTCAAGCGCCTGCCAGGCGCGATGTGGCTCCTCTTCGTAAGCGCGGCGACGCTGCTGGATGGGGTTCAGGAGTTTGACCAGGCCATCGGCCATGGCCTGCTTGCAATCGAGGCAGCCGATCTCAGCGGTCCGGCAGCCATGGTCGGCCCAGGAGATGACCTCGGGCGGCGAGACCACCTTGTGGTAGTCGAATACCGGACAAACCTCGGGATTACCTGGGTCGCTGCGCCGCTTCCGGGCCGGGTCGGTCATCATGGTAGCGATCTTTTTGCGCATCTCGCCTTCCGGCTCACTGAGCAGGATGGCATTGCCGTAACTTTTCGACATTTTGCGGCCGTCCAGGCCAGGTATGCGCGGCGAGGGTGTCAGGTAGGCTTGCGGCTCGGGGAACACGACGCCACCTTCGGGCAACGGGAAAAAACTGTTGAAACGCCGCACAATCTCGCGCGTCAACTCCACGTGCGCCACCTGGTCCTCGCCCACCGGAACCAGGTCGGCCTTGTACATCAGGATATCGGCCGACTGCAGCACGGGGTAGCCCAGGAACCCATAGGTGTCCAGGTCCTTGTCCCGGATCTGCTCGCGCTGCTCCTTGTAAGTGGGCACGCGATAGAGCCAGCCGAGCGGGGTAATCATGGACAATAGCAGATGCAGCTCGGCGTGCTGGGGCACGTGCGACTGCACGAACAGGGTGGCGCGGGCCGGGTCCAGGCCGCAAGCCAGCCAGTCGATGATCACCTCCAGCGTGTTCTCCTTCAATTGGTGGGTGTCGGCGTAGTCGGTGGTCAGCGCGTGCCAGTCGGCGATGAAGAAGAAGCAGTCGAACTCCTCCTGCATCTTCACCCAGTTCACCAGCGCCCCCAGGTAGTTGCCCACATGGAGCTTGCCGGAGGGCCGCATTCCGCTCAGCACTCTTTTCTGGCGTTTCTGGGGTTTCCGGGGCACTCGCTCCTACAACCTCAGCAGGGAATGAAACAGCCCGAGCACGGGCGAGAAGAGCCGGTAGGGAACACCGGTCCACAGCAGGAGCAACAGCAGCAGGAACCCGAAGCGGCCTACCTCAGAATAAAGCGCGCGCAGCCGGTCGGGCAGCAGTCCGGACAGGATGTGGCTGCCGTCGAGCGGGGGAATCGGGATCAGGTTGAACACCCCCAGCAGGAGGTTAATAAACAAAAAGTGGTAGAACAGCAGCGCGACCGGTATCAGCAACGAGTCGCCCCGAACCAAGCCGGCGGTCAGGCCATTGACGACGGCCGCCCCTTGGGGCGACGTCACGCGCATTCCGAGCAGCAGGAGGACCGCCACCAGCGCCACCAGGAAGTTGCTGGCCGGGCCGGCCGCCGAGACCAGCATGTCGTCACGCCGCGGGTGGCGCAGGTGCCGCAGGTCCACCGGAGTGGGCTTAGCCCAGCCGAAGATGGGTAGGCCGGCAAGCGCCAGCATCACAGGGAACAGCACCGTGCCGATCGGGTCAATGTGACGTAGCGGGTTCAATGTGATGCGCCCCAGCAGGCGCGCCGTGGGATCGCCCAGGCGATTGGCCGACCAGGCGTGCGCGGACTCGTGGATGCTGATGGCAAACAGCAGGGCAACAATGTCGAAGATGATGTAGGGACTCAAGCAGACTCCGCCCGCCTTTGGGTCGGGCGCCCATCGCGCGTGCCGCGCTAGGACTGGACGTTCATCTTATCACGGGCTGCTTGCGTCTTGCGCAAAATGGCCTTCCAGCGCAGCCAACAGCCCTTCCACCGTGTACTCCTGCGCCTCCGCCACCACCTGGAAGCCCAGGCGCCTGGCGGTTTCGGTAGTGATGGGCCCGATCGAAGCCGCCGGAATCGTCCGCAGCTCGGCCGGGCAGTTCTCCGCGGTGGAAGAACTGGTGAAAGTGATTAAGTCAGCCCCCTCTTCCACCAGCCCGCGCAAAACCGGAGTAGGAATTTCGGCCCCCACCGTCCGATAGGCTTCCACCACGTCCACGCGGGCGCCACGGGCCTGAAGTTCGCGTGGCAGCAGGTCGCGGGCCACCGCCGCGCGTGGGATCAAGATGCGCTGCCCGGCTAGGGTCTGGCTGGGCGAAGCGGCTTCGGGCGTTGCTGTCGCTGCCAGTGCCGCCAGCACGCCCTCGGCGCGGTACTCGGCGGCCATGCGGTCGGCCCGCACGCCGTGGGCGCGGAGCTGTTCGGCGGTTGCCGGGCCGATGGCGCAAACGCGACCGCGGATGGCGCGCACATCCCGCCCGGCAACTTCCAGCCGGGCGAAGAATTTTTCCACGCCGTTGGCGCTGGTAAACACCAGCCAGTCATACCCCTCCAGCTCGCGCACCGCTTGGTCCAGCGGGGCGAAGCTCTTCGGGTCCTGCAGCTCAATGGTGGGCAGCTCGATCGCCAGAGCGCCGCGCTCGCGCAGGCCGCGGGCCAGTGCGGCGACCTGATGCCGCGCGCGAGTCACCACAATGCGCCGGCCAAACAGCGGGAGGCGCTCGAACCAAGCCAGCGTGTCGCGCAGCGAAACCACCTCCCCAACCACGGCGATGGTGGGCGGCTTCAGGCCGCGCTCAGCCACGCGCGCCGCAATATCGGCCAGCGTTCCGGTAACGGTCTGCTGCAACGGTGTCGTTCCCCAGCAAATCACAGCTACCGGGGTCTCCGGCGGGCGGCCGCTCTGGATCAGCTTGTGCGCGATGGCATCCAGGTTCCGCCAGGCCATGTAGAGCACCAGCGTGCCGGCGGCCGCGGCCAGCTTGTCCCAGCGCACCGTGCTTTCCTCCGTCTCCGGGTCCGCGTGCCCGGTGACGAAGGCCACCGCGGAGGTGAACTCGCGCTGGGTGATGGGGATGCCGGCGTAGGCCGGGACCGCATAGCCGGCCGTGACGCCAGGCACCACCTCGTAGGGGATGCCGGCAGCGCGGAGCGCTTCGGCTTCCTCGCCACCGCGCCCGAAAATGAACGGGTCGCCGCCCTTCAGCCGCACCACGCGCCTTCCCGCTCGGGCTTTCTCGAGCAGCAAGGCGTTGATGTTTTCCTGGTACTGTGGGTCCTGGCGCGATCGTTTCCCAACGTAAAGACGCTCGGCCTTCGGGAGCGCGTAGTCCAGCAGGACCGGATTGGCCAGGTGGTCGTAGATGACCACCTCGGCGCGCTCCAGCAGCTCACGACCGCGCACCGTGAGCAGGCCGGGGTCGCCTGGGCCAGCACCTACCAGAGCCACCCTGGGAAGCATACTCATGGGAAGCATAGCCATCAGGTCGGGGGTCGCAGGTCGTAGTGCCCGGCTGGGGCCGCGACTGCAAGGGCCATCCGCGCCGGAACGCCCCGCAGGATTAGCATACGCGAGCCAGGCAGGCAAACCGACAGGTTAGTTGCACTACCTTGCTGCCCACCGACTGCTGAGTATCGCGAGCCGCCTAGAGCGTGGCTGGCTCCATCCCGGCATCTATGCTGTATCCCGGCATCTGTGCTGTAATGAAGAGCGATGGGAGGGCCAATCGAGCGCGAGCTTTCGCCTTGGTTTCTACAGGCAGTCGAACAAGCAGCCATTGCGGCAGCCCACACCATGGGCATGGGCGACCGGAAGCATTCTGACCGTGTAGCCGTTGAGGCCATGCGGCGCTCGATGGACGCCGTGCCGATGAGGGGCACCGTCACCATCGGCGAAGGAGAGCGGGGCAAAGCTCCCATGCTGTACGTGGGTGAGAAGGTCGGGCGCGGCGAGAGCACCAAGCTGCCCGAGGTGGAGGTCGCCGCCGACCCGCTCGAGGGCGCCAGCCTCTGCTCCACCGGTGCCCCGAACGCACTGGTGGTACTTGCGGCCAGCGAGCCTGGAGGCCTGCTGCACGTTCCCCGGTGCCACATGGACAAGATCATCGTCGGGCCGGAGGGCCGGGGCGCCATGGAGCTGGATGCCCCGGTGGCGCTAAACTTAAAGCGGCTGGCGCGCCACCTGGACCGCGAGGTGGAAGACCTGGTAGTGGTGGTGCTGGATCGTCCCCGGCACAAAAAGCTCATTAGCGAAATTCGAGCGGCGGGCGCGCGCATTCATTTGATCAACGAGGGAGACCTGTCGGCTGGTATTTCCGCTGCGGTCCGCGGCACCGCGGTCCATGCCCTGATGGGAGTGGGCGGAGCCGCGCAGGGCGTGCTAACCGCCGCCGCCCTGCGCTGCTTGAACGGGGAAATCCTGGCCCGGCTGGTGGTGGACAGGCCCGAGCTGCGCGAGCGCATCCAAAGCGTTGGCATTAAGGATCCCAAAGCCATCTTCACCACCGACGATCTGGCTCCCGGCAACAACATTCTATTTGCGGCCACCGGCGTGACCGACGGCAACCTGCTGCGCGGCGTCCGCTTTTTTGGCGACGGGACGCGGACCCACTCCCTGGTGCTCACCCGGGGCGCCGGCAAGGTGCGCTTCGTGGATAGCATCCATCTCGAGCGGCGGCCCCACGTCTCCATACGGTTGTGACCGGTGCCGAATGCGGGTTTTGGCCGAGCAAGTTTTCCCTGAACGACAACGCTGCCGGACCAAGTCTGCGACCCGGAAATTTCCGCTGGCGCTCGGACTCCTGCTTTGTACGCTCCTCGCGATGTCCGCTATCGGTTTGGCCCAGGAGAGCCGGTTTCGGCTGGCTCTGCCCGGCTACCGCTTTGAGTTTCCCCGCGACCACTTCTCCCACCCCGACTTCCGGACCGAATGGTGGTATTACACGGGCAATGTGAGAACGCCCGATGGGCGATCGTTTGGGTTCGAGCTGACTTTCTTCCGGGAAGGTATTGCCAACCCGTATCCAAACTCTTCGCGCTGGCGCATTGAGCACCTGTACTCGGCGCACCTGGCGGTGACCGATATTCGGGAGGGCACTTTCCGCTACAAGCAGCGCATGCATCGCGGGGCGCTGGGACTGGCGGGCGCCACCACTGCTGACGGGGGACGGCCCCTGTCGGGACCTCTGTCGGAAGTTGCAGCGCGCGTCTGGGTGGGCGATTGGAGTGCCACCATCAGCCCGCAGCACCACCGGCTGGAGGCGGCGGCCAGGGATTTCGCACTACGCCTGGAGTTGCGGCCGGTGAAGCCGCCGGTCATCCACGGCCGCGACGGAATCAGCCGCAAAGGCCCGGGTGTCGGGCACGCGTCTCACTACTATTCCTTCTCCCGCTTGCAAGCTACGGGAGCGATACGTTTGGGCGGGCAAGAGTTCGCGGTCTCCGGTCTGGCGTGGATGGATCATGAATTTTCCACCAGCCAGCTCTCCCCGGAGCAATCCGGGTGGGACTGGTTCAGCCTGCAATTTGAGGATGGTTCGGAGCTGATGCTATTTCAACTCCGGCGGCGAGACGGCCGTGCTTCGCACTCTGGTGGCACCTACATTCCTCCGCAGGGGCCACCACGGGCGCTGGGAGCCACCCAGTTGCGGCTGCTGCCTCAGCCAAGGGGGCGGTGGCGAAGTCCTCGCAGCGGTGCCCAATACCCGCTCGACTGGCAGGTCCAGGTTCCGGAACTGGACCTGGACCTGGAAGTCCGCGCCGCGGTCCGCGCTCAGGAACTGGTCACCCGGGAAACAACTGGGGTTACCTATTGGGAAGGAGCTACCCGCGCCACGGGAAACAAGCAGGGCCGTCGCGCTGTGGCCCACGGGTACCTGGAAATGACCGGCTACGCCCCGGGGCGGGGCTTGCACACTCTGCGGTATCTCAGCAAGTAGCCCCTTGCGCCCGGAGCCAGCCAACCATACAATCGGGCGTGCCGGCTTAGGGCGGAGTGTCATGGGCAAAAATGAATCTGGTTTTGCTTCCTTGCGGGTCAAGGATTACATGAGTTCGGCTCCGGAGACGCTGACGCCGGAGGATCACCTTCTAAATGCGGATTTGCGGATCCGGCGAGCCGGTGTCCGCCATCTGCCGGTGGTCAGCGACGGCCGCCTGGTTGGGCTATTGACCGAGCGTGACGTTCGCCGTCATGGGGCTTCCATTCTCTACAGCACACCCGAGGACTACAACAAGACCTTTGAGCAGACGTTGGTGGGGACGGTGATGACCAGGGATGTAACTACCATCGGCCCGGATGCAACGTTGGCCGAAGCCACGTCCCTACTCCATTCGCAGCGGCTGGGCTGCCTGCCGGTGATGGACGGCCAGCAACTGGTGGGCATCATCACGCGGGCCGATCTGTTGCGGTTTGCCAACGACGTGCTGAGCGGCGCGCGCTAGTCTTACGGGGCCCTTGCTTCTCGGGCACGGTGACAATACAATCGCGTTAACAATTTTAGGGGGTTCCCCAATGAGCGAGGCGGCCGCCAAGCGCGCTGAGTTGCATGTGAAGGATGAACCCGGATTTCCGTTTTGAAACTCCAAAGCTAACCTTATACTGACCTCCGACGCCAATATTTATGCCGGTTCCAGCGTCAATACAGCTTCCGGAGGTAGAAACCGAGTGGGTGAGAGGCAAAATCAGCCCTTTCAGTTCTCTTTCAATGCTGCATTGAAGGTCGATTTCCAGGGGTCGCGGGTTACTTCCGACGGCGGCCTGATCTTCGTGCGCGAATCAGACGAACATTTGGGATTCGGAGAACTCATCAAACAGCACTTGGCCGATCCTCGGAGAAAGAACACACGGTTGCCCTTTGCTGACCTCCTGCGCCAGTCCGTGTACAGCCGCTTGGCGGGTTACGAAGATATGAATGACGCGGAACGGCTCTCTCAAGATCCGACGTTCCGGCTGATCGGTTCAGAAAAGATCTGAGAGCGAGGAGCCGCGTTGACTTCCCGGCTGCAATCGTTCGAGACAGAACTACTGACGCAAGATGAGAACCTGGCTGGTTTGGCAGCGATCAACCGGGATTTAATCGCCAGGGCGGAAGCTATGGATTCCCCGCAACGGGTGGTGCTGGACATGGACTCGACCGAGATTCCGGTCTACGGCCAGCAGGAGCAGAGTGCCTACAACGGGCATTTCGAGTCGAGCTGCTATCACCCGTTGTTGCTGTTCAATCGCGAGGGTGACTGTCTGGCGGCCAAGCTGCGACCGGGCAACGTGCACAGCGCCGAGGACTGGAAAGAACTTCTCCTGCCGGAGATCGAGCGGCAGCAGCAGCTGGGCAAGGAAGTGGTGTTTCGTGCCGACGCGGCCTTTGCCAAGCCGGAGATTTACGAGGCTCTGGAGGAGCGGGAGGTAAAGTACGCCATCCGCATCCCGGCTAACGACAGCCTACAGCGGGACATTGAGGAGTTGCTGACTCGGCCGGTGGGGAGACCCAGCAAGAAGCCGTTGGTGGAGTTCAAGGGCTTTCTATACCAAGCGGCCAGTTGGAAGACAGCCCGCAGGGTGGTGGCCAAGGTGGAGCATCATCCAGGGGAGCTGTTCCCGCGAGTAGGGTTTATCGTTACGAACTTGACTCTGCCAAGTCGGGCGGTGATGCGGTTTTACAACAAGCGGGGGACAGCGGAGCAGTGGATCAAAGAAGGAGAGCAAGCAGTGAAGATGACGCGGCTCAGTTGTCACCGGTTCCGGTCGAACGAGGTCCGGCTGTGGCTCACCATCATTGCCTATAATCTCGGCAACCTGTGGCGGCGACTGGTGCTGCCACAGAGAATCGGGAACTGGTCCCTGACGAGCTTGCAACAGCGGTTGGTGAAAACGGGAGGACGGCTGGTGAAACATGCGCGATATTACTGGCTTTTGCTGGCCGAAGGGCACTTGAGCCGGAGGCTGTTCAGCAGCATGCTGCGAACGATCTCGGCACTGCCGCTGCCAGACGGCTAGCGAACCGGGAGAGAGGGTAATTTTAGGTGCTCAGAAGTGGTCGGGCCGGATAAGTGTCAGCGGCGCGGCAGGCTGGGCAGGCGAACCCCGCACAGCGACTCCGAAGAACAGCCAAAATGTGCCGCACTACCACCTCAAAGAGGCCAGAGCTGTTTGCGGTTGACACGACAGGGTACGAGGCATAGCTTTTCGGGTGAAGAGGAAGCTCGAAATGGAAATTCCGGTCCAAGTGTAGCCTGTTGTAACCCGCTGCCGGATCGGCTAGTCTGGCGGAGTTTCTCGTCATGAGGAATCACCGCGTCTCCAGGATTTTCGCTGTTTCCCTGATGTTGCTCGGCGTTGCTGGCTGGGGACAGCAGCCGGAACCAGTCCAGGTCCCCAACGAGCATTACCACACGCCGGAGCAGCGCGCCGGGGTCGTCGCGTACCTGGAAAATCCAGATCGAATCGAGCGGTTGAAGCCGCGCGAACTGATCGCTGCACTTGACGTCCAGCCGGGCGACCGCGTCGCCGACATCGGCACCGGCGCCGGAGTTCTGCTGCCCTACCTGAGTAAGGCGGTGGACCCAGGCGGGCTGGTCTACGCCGAAGACATCTACCCGGATTTTCTGGAACGTGCTCGCGAAAAGGTCCAGACATTCGAACTGGAGAACGTCCTGTTGCTTCTGGGCGACGAGCTGAACCCGCGCTTGCCCCCTGGCGAGATGGATCTGGCAGTGATGCTGGATTGCTATCACCACTTCGCATTTCCCAAAGCCATGCTGGACCACCTGCGAAGGGCGCTCAAATCCGAGGGGCGCATTGCCATTGTGGATTTCTTCAAGCGGGACGAGATGCGCGACCACGTCCGCCTGGACCGGGATGGAGTGGTGAAGGAGGTCCAGCGTTTCGGCTGGAAGCTTGAAGCCTCGCCGACGGTACTGCCCAACCAGTACATCTTGATCTTCAAGTCGGCTCCACACTAGCGGTAGGCAAAAGGCTGGGGACTTTGGGAATGCGGCGTTACATGACTCCCAACCCGGAAACCCTGAGCCCGGAGGACCGGCTGCTCGATGCGGAGTTATTGGTCCGCCGAGCCGGCGTCCGGCATATGCCGGTGGTCAGCGAAGATCGCATGGTCGGGCTGCTGACTGAGCGCGACATACGCCGCTATGCTCCTTCCATCCTTCACAGCACACCCGAGCAGTACAACGAGATCTTTGAGAATACCCTGGTGGGCAAGGTGATGACCAAGGAGGTCACGACGATCGGCCCGGAAGCCCCCCTGACCGAAGCCGGCGCTCAACTCTACGCCCAGCACAGAGGCTGCCTGCCGGTGATGGACGGCGCGCGGGTCATAGGCATCATCACCCGGCGAGACCTTTTGCGGTTCGCCAACGACGTGCTGACCGGAACTCGTTAGCCGCGCCCGACAGGAAACCCCGTAGCCCGCACCTCGCCACTCTGCCTACTGCACGGAAATCATCACCTGGTTGCTGGACCCAGCCGAAGTGCTGATCACCACCGTCGCGCGGCCGGGGGGCAAGCCGCCGGGCACGGGGGCATTCACCTGGTAGAGCCCCACGAAGCCCGGCGTCAGGCCGGAGAACTGCACCGCCGCCGCCTGCCCGCCAATGGTCACGGTGGGAACCTTGATGGTCGTGGAGAGGGGATTTCCAGAGGCGGCCACTCCGCTTGCGGGTGGGTTGGTGACCGCTCCTAAACCGGTTCCGAAGATCACCAGCACATCGCTCGCCTGGGCTGGATTGGCGACATCCACCAGCACATTGTTGCGGGACCCATTCTGGATGGCGCCTTGGTCCGTATTGGGCACCATGAAGATGCGCGGTGCCGACGAACCCAGTTGCAGCGTGACGGGTGTGCTCTGCGAGTTGGCGCCAGCAACTACGGAAACGTTCACGCTGTTGCCGACGGTCTCGAACGGAATCATCGCATTGATTTGCCCGGTGCTCACGAAGAACAAGGGCGCCAGCCGGTTCCCCACCAGCACCGAGACCCCGGCCAGCTGGGTCGGCAGCGGCGTGCGGTCTGGCCCCGCAAGCTGCTCGGCCAGGTCATTGCCGAACAGAGAGATGATGCTGCCCGGCGCGTAGTGTGGCGCTGACGTGTTCTGGTTGAACGCGGCGCCATCTACGATGCCGTCAGCCGGCACCTGCGGGTTCAGCGTCACCACCACCCCCGAAGTATACGAGGCGGAGCCGAAATAGACGTCCGTCGGGCCTAGAGCCGCGTCCGCGGCCACGCTGGTGTCCACAAACTGACGAGTGGCCCCGGTTGAATCGGTGAACGTCCCCGCGCTGCCAATCGTAATGCCAGGGGAAGAAAAGCTGGCCTGACCGGAGAGGTTTTGGCCGTCCAGGACGATGGAGGAGTCGGCGCCCCGGCGAACCGAAACGGGTACTCCGCCGAGGAAGAACGAATTGCCCATCAGTAGGCCTATGCGGGCGAGGTCCGCTGGAGCCATGGATGCGGCCACCTCGATGTCCACCCCGCTGACTGCGGACGTGCCGACCGTCACCGGATTCGTCAGAAAGGTGGTTTCGAACTGAGTGTTGCCGTCCTGGAAAAATCCCGGCAGGTCGAAAAGCGTAACCGGACCATCATACGGTTCTACGAAGACCCTGTAGCTGCCCGCGGGCAGCCCCAAGATGCGGTAGCCGTCCTGGTCGCTGGTGGCTGAGGCCGTGGTCACTCCCGTGGTCGAGTTGGTGGCGACCACGTGGGCGGCTTTCACGTTGCCGCCGGAAATGGTGATGCGGCCGGAGATGGACCCTCCCGAGGATCCGTAGATGGCCGTCAGGCCGGCCGTGTCGTCGCTGTGCAGGCGTCGTACAGGAGATTCGCCACCTTCGCCAAAAGGCGACATGACCGCCGCAACGATCCCGGTGTGGTTCAGGCCAAGCCAGTGCCCGCCCTCGTGTAATGCCAGGCCCTGAATGTCAAACACATCCTCCTGGACCAGCGAGGTCGTCAACGCCTTGGTGGTGTTGTACAACATATCGGCGTCTAATATCTGCCCGGCGCTTACACTCAGCGGTTCACCGCAAACATCGAAGGTTCCGGCGGTCGTGCTGGCAATTAGGCGGGCCTGGGCCAGGACGCCGTCGGGGAGCTGGTCCTCGGGGTCGGGGGCGGTGAAGGTGATCAGGTTGATGCAGTCAAAGCCGGTCTTGTTCAGCGCGGTAGTACCAGCGTCCTCGAAGCGCACTCCTGAACTCCCGGAGACGGACGCCTCCAGCGTTCGCAGCGCGTCTCCGACCGCCGCGCGCACGAGTGTGTCGTCGTTGTTCGGAGCGAAGTTTTCGTTGAAGACGTACTGGATCACTGTCCCGTTGGCCCAGCGCACCAGGATCCCTTGGTCGGTGGTGGACGGGGTGTAAGCACTCCCAGGTATGGACTGCAACGCCAGGAGCACCAGCAGAGAGAAGGCAAAGCAGGCGCGCGTTCGCATTAGCGTGCCTCCTTTCCGTCAGCAGCTGCCTCGGCCAGGGCCAGGGCCGCGGCCACTTCCCCCAGTAGGGCCCCGAGCTCCCGGCTGGTGCCGGAGACCGGCCCCAAGCGCGACCGCAGCGGGGAGCGCGCCTGGACTGCTTGCTCCGGGCGGACCGGGATGCTGCGATTGACCAACTTTACGGTCCCCTCCTGGCGCACTCTTAAGGCCCCTTGCTCGAACCCGATGCACTGATAGCGCCCGCTCCGACCGTCCGTCCACAGAAACAAGACCACTTCCTCGTCTGCAAGAAATTTCGGCGCGCCGGCAACATACATTCCCACGTTGCTCACCGTGCCCCCGGGCTCACGAAACTCAAAGGTTTCTCCCAGGAAACCCTTCAGGTATTGGTGTGCGCGCACTGTGTAGACCGTCCAGATGGAACTGTGGCTGGCGTTCCAATCGGCGCGAGAACTGATCACGGTGGCATGAACGACTACGGCGGATTTCCCCACCATGTCATCTAGGAAAAGCCTCTGGAGAACAGTCGCGCGGGCCGCCGGGACGGCCACGATCAAGATTAGAACCCCAAAAATCCAACTGCAGCCTTTCTTACGCATACGACCTCGCGGATTGCTGGCCGCCTCCCCACCGGCTTGCCGGCGGCGTCCGAGGCGGCAGTGACGTTAGAGAGCGGGCAGCAATCTAGCACGTAGCCCCCAAAATGCTACTTCTCAGACGGGCGAGTGCCGGTGTGTCTGGCTGAACACTATGCTCCGGACAGCCCTCCCAGCAGTTCGAGCGCCGTATCCATGTTCAGCAACCGACGAACTTCGCTTTCGGTGAGCAACAGCACGGCGCTACTTCTTCAGGAAACCTTCAGGGCATTCTTGTCTTTGCGGAAGGAAAGCTTATCTTCTCGGGGGCTTGGCGCGGCGCCACCGCGCTGCACTCGGGTGCCCGGGGCAGCAGCTATGCTGGGTGGCGTGGGCGGACAGTTGACGGGCCGTTCGTACCGCGATAGGATAAGGCGCGGGGTGGAGCAGTCAGGTAGCTCGTTGGGCTCATAACCCAAAGGTCGTTGGTTCAAATCCAACCCCCGCAACCAACCTTTCGATTTTGTTCCCAAAGATTTAGCTCCACTGCTCAAAAAGCGAATTGCACTATTCTTGTGCAGGTGTGCAAGAAGTGTGCAACTTCGCATTACTGAACCCCTCCGGCTGCTTCTTTCTGGAAGGGGACAACTGTTTGTTGTGGTGGAACGGACCGTAGGTACTGCTGGGTCCTGAGCACGGCCTCCCGTATGTCGCCCTCATTGACGATATCGTACCTTGCGAGCATGCTACGGGTCTTGTGGCCCAGGACTTTCATGACAACATCTTCGGGGACACCAGCGCGACGCATGTTGCGGGCTGCGGTTCGCCGGAAGTCATGGAAGAGCTTCTTGACACCGGCTTTCTTGCAGGCCGTCGCCCACGCCTTGCGAATGTCGCCGATGGGGGCGCCGTCGCGTTGGAAGATGTATAGGGAAAGCCCGGCTGTCCCGTCCGGCTTCTGATACTCACGCATTCTCCATTGCCGCTCCACGATCTCCCACAACTCGGCTTCCAGGGCCAGGACCCTTCCGCATCCGTTTTTGGAGTGCCCGGGCCTCAACCGGATCACCTTCCCCATCAGGTCAACATCGGGACACTGCAGTGAGGCAATCTCGCCTTTGCGCCAGCCGGAGAGATACCCGAAGTGCGTAAAGCCGTTCAGGTAGTCCGGCAAGTTGGAAAGCACAGCCTCAAATTCATTGGCCTCAAAGAACCCCTCCCGCCGGTTGCCTTTTTCGGATAGCCGCCGGATTATTGGGGCCGTCCTAAGCTTCTTGCGCTGGATTGCCAGCCGGAAGGCTTGGCCGAGTATCCGTGTCTCCCGATTCACGGTAGCCTTGGCCTTGCCGGCCTGCAGCCGCTTCTCGATATAACGGTCTATCGCTTCAGAGCCCAGGTCCTGCGCTCGGATTCCGCCCAGGATTTCCAGCAGCGGTTTACGGTGGGCTTGCACCTGCGGGACGCTCCGAACCTCCCTGAGCTTGTAGTCGGCTTCCAGGGCGTCCAGCAAGTCCCGCACCCGCAATTGGCTGTTGGGAACAAACTCGGCTATACCGTGCTTGTCAGCCGCAATCCCCGCGAGTTTTTGCTTGAGCAGCTTCGCGGCCTTCTTCGGGTCTACTGTCCCGGTGGTTTCCCGATAGAGCTTCCCCCGATGGGAGTACCGAATCCAGAGGAACTTGCTTCGGGGGTGCTTGAACACTGCTCCGTCGCCTCTCATCGTGCACCCCCTTTCCTGAACCAGAGACTCAGGGCCTCGGTAACGATGTCCTGGGCGTCCACGCCCCGCTTGATCGCTTCAATACGGGCGGCTGTCCATAGGTCCGCCGGAAGCCGCATGGAAGTCTTGACGGTCTTTTTCACTGGCATATCAGTTACCCTCCTTTTAGTTGGGTGCTTCCCCATGCCAATGGCTGTATATTTAGATATCTAGATGTCAAGAGATTTCTTCTCCGTCTTTCCCTGGAGATACCGCTCCAGGCCGCGCTCGGAGAACAGCACCCGCCGTCCTTCGTGCCTGGCAAAGGGGAATTGGTGGGCGTGTTTATAAACGTAGTCCAAGCTCACACCGAGCCGATCCGCCGTTTCCTTCGCGCTCAGTAACCGGTCCCCGCTCCCTTGCGCCTGGCCCTGTCCGTTGCTGCTGGCCCGCAACAGCAGGAGCCGGTTTACCAGAGCCGCCTGGCACACGGAGCAGGCCGCCAGGAGCGCCTCCACCTGGTCCGCCGTCAGTTGGCGCGCCACGTCCGGGTCCGCCGCTATTGCGGTCAGGTCCGGGACAATGCCGAGTTTGCATTCAAGGGCCATGCTCTACTGAATCCGGTTGCCTTCCTTCGGCTGCCGCTTGCTCAGCCAGTCTCTCTATTCTGCGGAGACCCTCGGCGGGTGGATATAGCGTTCACCGGGATCATCGGCTCCCGTTTATGCCCCTGGGCAACTGCCGTCCTTAGGTCCCCCGCTGTTGCCCTGCCTTCGAGCGGCTGAGACCTCATCTCCGTATACGTCCCATCCGGGCCTTCTCCTGCGCGCGAACACGTCCAGATAGGGCGGCGGGGAGCACGACTCCACCAGCGAGTAGAACTCGTCCGGCTTCTCGCTGTGCCTCTTCACCGGCGCCCTGAAGACCGTTGAGGCGTCCATGCGCGCCAGCCTCAGCCGCCCGCTGGTCGCGAACACGCAGAGCTCGTGCTGGTGGCGGAAGTAGTTCCCCATCCCGATCCTGTCCTTGACCCAGACCAGCATCGCCTTGGGCGCGAAGCCCCACGCCTCCAATATCCGGCCGACGCCCCCCACGTAGGCGTCCGTGACCCACAGGTACAGATGGCAGGCGTCCTCGGGGACCCATCGCTGGACGTCGAACGAGACAACCTGGTCTAGCGTCATCACGCGGTTGTCTTTGCCGTAGTCCGGCGCGTGGCGCCCCGATTTGTTCTGATAGGACCACGGCGGGTCCACCGTGATCGTCCTATATTTGCCCTCCGGGGGCCGTTGCGGCAGCCTGCTCGTGCGACTGTTTCTGCCGGCTGGCGAGCAGCCGCCCACGAAGCTCTGCGACGGTCAGCCTCTCCGTTTCGCATCGCTGTGCCCACCTGGCCCACTCATCCTGAGGCGCATGGCGGGCTATTTCGCGAGCGTGAGTCGGCTGAAAATGGACAGTGTCGCTTAAGCGACAAGAGTCCATAACCCCGATGGCTTTTTCCCAGTCATACCAAGTCGTCCTACCAGCACAAGCCGTCAGTGATGCTAGCTCACCCTTTAGTCGGTCTGGGTTCTCCAAGATGTGCTTGATGCGGCGCATGTCGCGCCAGCTACACACCTTGCCCTTCACTAAAACGTCCCTCCTTGTTCGATATGCTCCTCGGGAAGGTCGTTTACCGCTGCCGGGTCCGCCACTACTGCCAGGTCGGGAACGATGCCGAGTTTGGAGTTAGAGGAAGCCATTTCGTGTTATGCTTGTCGCGCGATCAGTTTGCCTTTGGGCGCGCCCGGTTCGCGCCAGGCGCGCCCCTTGGGGTTCATTGAGTTGGATTCACCCCTCGACGCCGGCCAGCGCCGAAGCCTGAAAACCGCAATCGTTCCTGACAAGGAATACCTGCAATCCCTTCTCCGCCCATCACTTGGTGCTGCCTTTCCTTGACTGGGTGACAACATTGACTTGGTTGACCCTCTCAGCCTGTTTCCCACCGTAGGACTTCTCTAATGACCGAGTAGGCGTCAAACTCGCGGTCCTCTCGAAAGGGCATTGTTGTATCGCCAACCTGAACACGTGCCGCCCGATGTTCAAAAACTCTTGGCGCCAGCCGGTCGCGGCGCTTTGGTGGCCGCCCATTAGCCCGCAGCCACTCATTCCAATAGCGACCTCGCCTGCCGGCCCTCGGATGCGGGCCACTACCCAGGTTCAGGAACCAGGGGAGCCGTGCGAGTACATCTCCCCCCCCATCATCGACCACAGTGAAACGAACCAGACAGACGTGACGGTTGAAGAACCGGTCGAAGTATATGAACGCACGCCCTGAAGCCGCCGCGTACTCGCCCGGCTCGATGTGCGGGTACTCCACCCAGGTGATCCTGGGTTCGACCTCTCGCACAAGCTGCGGTTGGGGGCGCGGTTCAACCTGGGAAGCCAACATGCTCTCCTTCACTTCGCCGTCTCCGCCTTACGCTTCCGTTCCTCCGCAAGTTTTTGCACGTCCTCTGGCCGGAAGAGGCGGATGCCACCTTTTGTCTTATAGGCCGCCCGGAGAATACCGGCGCGCTCCAATTGGCGAGCGGTGTCCGACGATCTCTCCAACACTGCCGCCGCTTCGCCAGCCGTGAATAAGATTTCCGAATCTCGTCTTGTCACTCGTTTGCCTCCCGTACCGGACAATTATCCTTGACAGTATGACCTAGATACTAGACACTTGAACTGTCTAATGAGCCAGACCAAATAAGATATTTGCCAATTCAGAAACGAAATGGAGCCACGCCGATGCCACGACCAAAGACAGACAAGCAATGGGAGGAACGGATTCGGGTAATTGCCGCAAACAACCCGAAGGCGAGCGCCAAATGGGTGTGGGAAAAACTTAAGAGAGAAGCACTGGGAAGATCAGAAGCCAAACGCCTACCAAGTGACCGAACGGTGGGGCGCATCCTGAAAGAATTCAGAAAACTTGAAGCATCAGAACAGCAGCCCTACCTTTCATTTTCCTGGCCCGAGTCCGTGCAGTCCGGGGCGTTCCCGTGGGAAGCCGGCAGCACTGCGCTTGAGCTACTACGCTTTCGTAACGAAAACCGCTGGGGCCGTCCCACCAACGAGATGGTGCAATGGTTCTACCGAGTCACCTTGGCTGCTTCCGATGCGCCCCTTGCAGAAAGGTGGGACGCTGCGATGTGTCTCTTCATGGGGCAAAGAGCCGTTGAGCGGGATGAGATCAACCGCCGGGTGGAAGGACTTCTCATGTTCGCCCCCTGGAGATCGAAGAAAAACGAAAATGAGTACATCGCGGCGACCCGGAGAAAAGAAAACCCGATTCCCTCTTACGTTGCTTTGCCGCCCGAACTCAGAAAAGCCCGGCCTTTGCGAGTCAAGGTTCAGGGGCCGTCCTGGTACAAAGCCCTCATGCAGGACCAACTGCAAGCGGAAAGGAAACGTGGAGGGAAGGGCCGATGACCCTCCGCACTTTCCTCTACCGGCTCGCCCGCTTCCTGGACGACCTGAGCGGGGGTCACGGGTCACGTCTGGGGCATGAAAGACCTAGTGGTCCGCTGAGCTATTCGTCATCAGGTGCTGGCGGTGGGGATGACGGGCCTCACTCCCGGAACAGCGACCTGAGTTGAGACAGTGAGACGGCGCCAGGGTCCGGCAAGAAAGCGAGAGGCGAAGAAACGCGAGAAAAGGGAAACGAATGAGCAGGCGTCTTGAATCAGTAATGAAAGCACATGGCCGAGCGCAAGCAATGGACAGAATTGCAGAGCTTACATCAGAAACGTCCCTCCTCGCGCGAGCCCGGTTTCTGCGATTACATGCGCTGGCGTATACCGAGATGGCCAATGCCTTCCGGGAAGAAGCCAGACGGTTGGACCAACGAGTCAAACGACCACGGCCGACAGCCCGCTGTTGACCACATCGGTGACGACACAAGTTCTCTCTTGCACCTTAACCAATTGGCGCTGCTACGGGCAATCGCTAGTGGGTCAGTTTCAGTGTGGTGGTCACTGTCGGTTGCAGGATCGTTGTCCCTAACGCTTACTATATCCCAACGACCTCTAAGTAACCGGTGCGCGGAGGAAGGCTTTTAGGTGGCGGGTGGTGGTGGTGCCTCGTCGCCAGTCAGGACCTCGGCCAAGGCGGCAAAGCTACGGATACCAACGAATAGCGACTTCTCGAAGAGACGCTGGCGAACAAGAAGGATAACGCCAGGTCCCGTATTCGGTGCCGCTCATCTTCTCGCACCATATCTCGGCAGCCTCCCAGGGCGGTCCCGATGTGGGAACATCTTCGTGGGTAGATTTGGTAGAAAGGAACTCAAATGAAACCTGAACGGGCGAATTCATCTCTAGATTTCACTTTCCCGAATCTCCAGCTTTGTCTTCCCTTTCTTCCTGCCTGGCTGCTGAAAATTAATGAGAAGCCCCCACTTGATGCCGAGTAGCCGCATGTAATTTCGCAACTGTTGCTCTTCTGAGTCTCCCAATTGTCCACTAACAGCCTTCAGCTCCACTGCCACCCGTCTCCTCCCAACGCGAACTACAAGGTCCGGGTAGCCCTCTCCTACATAGTGGTCCTTGTACTTTAGCTCCACCACCTTTTGACTTTGGTATGGAATCTTTGCAAGTCGCAAGCCCACCTGCATTGCCCGATCGTATACCTGCTCTGAAAATCCTGAGCCCAAAGTTCGGTAAACGTCTTGGGCGATTCTCCGCAGCCTCGCTATTGGGTCAGAGCTCGGCATGGTCGCTGGCCACATTTGCAAACAGTTGGCTGGCAAAGTAGCCTATATTCGTCCACGAATGTATGAAGTCGCTTGTCCAGGTCAATGGACACCTGTCTGATAGCAACAGGGCTGTTTGTTATTGTGAACTCCCCACTGGTCGAATGAAGCTGTTGGAGAACTCCATAACGGTCTAGACTTCCTCTTCCAAAACCTGCCCTCGTTCTTTCAGCCAAGCCTTTGCCTTTTCCATTCTAGAGGTATTTGCGCGGACAATGTTCCAAAAACGGGACGTGTGGTTGGTCTCGATGAGATGAGCGAGTTCGTGGACAATAACGTAGCACTTTGCCTTGAAAGGAGGAGGTGGAGTGTATGCGGATGAAGCAAAGAGCTCGTCGCGGTTACACGCTGGCGGAACTGGAGGAGGTGTGGGATCGGTGGAAACGAGGGGAGTCGCTCAAGTCGATTGGACGAGTGTTTTGTAAGCTTGCTCCGTACGGAGGCATCCGTCCTCGGCCACCACGCCGTTCATGTTGGGCACTGACGTTGTCGGAGCGCGAAGAGATCTCTCGAGGCATTGCGGCACATTACGCCGGTGAGCCGGGAGATTCGGCGGAATGGCGGCGATAATGACTTTGAGCAAGCCGGGGAGAGGGCCCGCCGGCCGAAGCGGTGTCAGCCAAGCATCCATTCTAGAGGAAGGATCCGTCCTATCACGTGTCTCACGAGACCATCTACCGCAGCCTGTTTGTTCATTTGCGCGGGACGAGGACAGATCACAATGTTCCAAAAAACGGGACGTGTGGTTGGTCTCGATGAGATGAGCGAGTTCGTGGAGCTCGCCGAGCATCGACGGTTCACGTTGGCGACCGACATTGACGTATACTTCTGTGATCCTCAGAGTCCATGGCAGCGCGGTTCGAATGAGAACACCAACGGTCTACTCCGACAGTACTTCCCCAAGGGAACGGACTTGTCGGTGCACTCTCAGGCGCATCTGAACAAGGTGGCACGTCAGCTGAACGAACGGCCCCGTCAGAAGTTTGAAACTCCGGCAGAACGATTTAACGTCATCGACCGGTTGAGCTGGCATAGTGACGAACATGGGCGCTTTGATGAGCCGCCAATTGAAACTGACGTTGTCCTTGACAGTGCAGGAGCCCCAGCGGTAACGATTATCAACAATCTTGGCTGCGACGAATTTTACGCCAAGCGCGTGCGCGTGTTCTTCCGCGCGGGCGAGAATCTTTTCTCTGGCGCGCGCAATATACCAATCCCGCAGGACTTTACGACGTTTGGCCTGATGCGTGGGTGGGATTAGAAAAAGGCTGGAGAACTCAATTTCACCGCTCAGAGTTTTGGTGATTTCGATTCGGTAGTCCCTTCCGAGGTAGGGGGCCGATTCTCCATTCACCACTTCCTTGCCGGGCGGATGCAAGCGCTCCTGATATTTCTGCAGGTGGCGGAGCTTTGCCAATATCCACTGACGCTTTGCATCGACAAGCCGCTGTATCTCGCTGTCGGATGTGCCCTCCGGCGCATGGACGGTAATCGCCCTATCCCGCTCGACCGTAATGGTGAGCGTCTTTCGTTTAGGGGAACGCACGATTTCGTAGCAAATGTCGATCATGGGGCGTACAGGATCGTATCGTTGTTCTTTTCCGCGACCTCCATCACGCGGCTGATGATGTGGGCGCGATTCTTCACCAGACCCGGCAACTTGGAAAAGTTGTTCTGAAGCAGTGTCTTTTGAACATCCGCCTTGAGTTTGTTCCGGGCCGGGATGCTTTCCCAGAAACCTGTCAGTTTTAGCTCGCGGTCCACGTCGCCAAAGACTTGATGCGTGAGGGACACCAATGGCGAAATGGCGTCGTCATCCAGTTCCGTGTCGCCGAAAATCTCTTTCTTGAGCATTCGGAAAAAAGGCATCTCCTTCTTGCGGTGCAGCCCATAGGTCGGTTCTTTGCCAGCATTTATGATGCGCTGTCGAAGCTTCTTCAGTTCCTCGGAGATCTTGTTCCAGTTGTCCTGGAAGTCTTCAAGAATCTTCTTCAATGCCTCGGCAAATGAGGCTTGGAGGTCGGGGTCGTCCTCAAGCTCGATATCGAGGTGGTGTCGAATAGCGTGTTCGATCTCGGCCGCCTTGGTTTTTGCCCGGTTCCGGTTCTTGACCTCCTTGTGAAAGTCCTGATCGAGAATTGAAATGGGCTTGACCTTCACCGTGATGCCTCGTGATTCAAGGAAAGTGTCGATGACGTTCCGCAGCTTCGGCGGAATTTCCCTCATGCTGAGCCGTCCGTCGCGGAAGTGTTTTGCAGCGAGAACATTGATCTCCATGAGCGCCTCGTAGTTGCCCATGAAGTCGAGCGCCTCCTTGGCTGGAAAGACGAGGTTCAGGCATTTGGTGAAGTTCCTGAACAGGGTCATATACTCAAAGCGGACGTCTTCGTCATAAAACAGATCGAAAAAGGCGTCGTGATCAGTGAGGTCTGTGAGGCCGTGGTTTTTGAGGAAGTCCGCGATGGCTTCATGGCTGGCCTGGAGTTCAAGCAATTCCTCCTCCGGGAAACTAAGCACATCAAGCACTTCGTTCTGTTCCCGTTCATCATAGTTGTCGAGCGCCTTCTTCAGGTGGTGGCCCACGCCGACGTAATCCACGACGAAGCCCTTGTCCTTCGCGGGACCGCTCACCCGGTTCACACGAGCAATTGCCTGGAGCAAGCTATGCGCGATGACGATTTTGTCGAGATACATCACTTGCTCCAGCGGGGCATCGAACCCGGTGAGCAGCATGTTGTTGACGATCAGAATGCCGGTATCGCCAAAGATGCCTTCGTCCTCGGCATCGAACGGCAACTTGAAACTCTTGATGCTGGTTTTATGTTTGGAGCTGTCGGTGTAGAGCTTGAGGTGAAGCTCGTCGTTATGACTGCCGGAAATGATCACATCCGTTTTCATTTTTCTGAGGCAGTCGAGATTGATGTTTTCGGGGTTGTCCTTCTCCAGCCCTGCGAGAGCTTCGGCGAGGGCCGCATCTATGTATTCCTTGTAGCGCACGGCTGCCTCGCGGGACGTAGCGACGATCTGCGCCTTGTAGCTGTTCGGAAAGACGTGGGTCAGGTAGTGTGTCACCATGTCTTTTGCTTTGGCCGCGATGGTTGGTTTGGCTTCAAGATACGCGTCCCGTGAGCCATAACCAAGAATCTCCAGGCGCTGCTGAAGGTTGTAGTCGCTGAACACATCCTGGAAAGCGATGTCCATGCCAGCCTTGTCAGGCACTTCCGCATTGTGAGTCCGGCCTTCATAGACGATTTCCAGCGTCACACCGTCCTCGATGGACTGACGCAGGGGGTATTTGTCGATGTAGTCACCGAAGACGCGCTCGGTTTTGTCGATGGGGGTGCCGGTGTAGGCAATGCGGGCTGAGTTCGGAATTCCCTTATCGAGGTTCGCCCCCAGCATTGAGTATTGCGAGCGATAGGCCTCATCCGTCATCACGAGGATGTGGGGGCTTGCGTTCAATTCCGGGAAGGTCTCCTTCAGGTCCACCTCGCGGAATTTGTGGATCATCGCCATCACGAGGTCGGAAGAGTCGGTGGAGAGCAAAGCTTTCAGCGCCTTGATGCTGTCGGCTACCTTCACAGAGAAGCCGATGCTCTGACTGGTTTCGGAAAGCTGGGTCTCTAGTTGAGTGCGGTCTGTGACGAAGACAACCTTCCACTTGGAGAGGGAAGGATGCCGATACATCTCCCGCACCATGAACATCATGGTCAGGGATTTGCCGGAGCCCTGCGTGTGCCAGATGATGCCGCTACGCTCGCGGGAAGTCTTTCCTTCCAGAAGGCGCTTCACGGCCAGTTTCACAGCCCGGAATTGCTGGTAGCGCCCGACGATCTTGATGGTCTCACCCTTGTCGTTCGTGGAGAACAATGTGAAGGTGCGGATGATGTCGAGCAGGTTGTCGCGGTCAAGCATACCGGCGACGAGGCGTCGCTGGTCGTTGGGGCTGCTGCCGCCGTGCTCCAGGTCGTTCAGCGAACGCGGAAACGGGTCCGCCCAGGCGGTAGAAATATTTCTCGCTGCGGTTGGTAATGGTGCCGAATTTTGCCTCCTGCCGGCAGGTGGTGATGACGAACTGCTTGAAATAAAAAAGTGGCGGACTGCCTTCGCCTTTGGCTCCGCGCTGTTCGCTGTAGCGAAGGAGCTGGTCAATGGCTTCGGGAATCGGCTCCTTCACCTTCGGCGATTTGCATTCGATGACAACGACGGGCAAGCCGTTAAGAAACAGGACGATGTCGGGTACGATGTGATGCTCGGTGCCGCGAATGCGCACCCTGTACTGGCAGACGGCAATGAACCTGTTGTTGTCCCGGTGTTTGAAGTCAATGAATCGGACCGTCGGACTTCTTTCGCCCGTCCTGCGGTTTTCGCTGACGCTAGTGTTTTCCAGCAGCAGGTCGAAGGCGTGCTGGTTGTTCTGGATCAGCCCGGTGCCGGGAAAGCTGGCCGTGAGCTACTTGATGACTTCTTCCACCTGGTCGTCTTCCAGCCACGGGTTGATAACCTTCAACTGCTCCCGCAATACGGGAAGCATGACCACTTCGGTGAAGTTCTCTCGGTAGGTGTCACTGGGGTGTTGCTTGCTGTCCAGATCAAGGACCGTCCAGCCCAGCCCGTCAAGTTGGTCGAGGAAGGGTTTCTCGACGTGGTTGCGCTCGTCGAGCTTGATCTTCTGCGCGGTTTTATCAGTGCCGTGCATAAATCTTCTCGCGCTTGGGTTCTGACTCTAGCAGGGAGGTGACGCGCTTCCTGCCGGTAAGCAGGTCTTGCATAAGGCCGGTTTTGAGCAAGCGGAGTTTGCCTGCGATCTTCCTATTGGAATCGATTTGTGCTTCCGCCGCATCCAAGCGAGTCACGACGCGGCTCTGCTCCTCCCTTTCGGGCTTGGGCATGATCACGTCGAACAGTTCCTTCATGTCGAACCGTCTGGTTCCGTGAGTAGCCGTCGTTGTGATCTTCAGAAAGTTTTCTGCCCGGGATACGAGCCAGTAAGCAAGAAAACGCGCTTCGACACTAGGCCCAGTGATGATGGCCTTGACATCCTGGTTGAATGCCATCGGCCGATTGGCGATACATACCGGAAATGTGTGCGCCAATATCATGGCACGGACGACGATGAAGACTGTTTTTTCGGGCATCAGTCTGCTCCCATGTCGCACGCCTGCTTGTGTAAGCCGGTCGATAGTTGAAGCGATGTCGAACGTCTTCATATCCTTTGGGCATACCCAGGGGATCTCATCGCCCCAGTAGTCGGAATTCGCCTTGGATGGGGTTCCACCGCTCGACCAGCTGCCGATGGACTCGAGTCTCGAAAAATCCCACTCCGCCGGGATTCTGCCGAGCGGGGAGTCTTTGAATGCATGGGTTTGTTCGGAGCGCAGGTTGCCGTGTTCGTCTATGCCGCGAGTGAGGAGGTCCTGCATCAGGCCGGTCTTGATGCGCTGGTGCTTGGCAATCAACGTCTCCGTCTGCTCAATTGCCCGGTCCACTGTCGAGAGTATCTCGGCGAGTTTCGCTTGTTCGGGTTCGGGGGGCGTAGGGATTTCGATCTTGTAGAGCAACTCTCGCGATAGGCTGGGAACGCCCGTTGCTTCGTTCAGTTGGCGCAGGTCGAACGTTTGGAGAAAATAGAAGAGCCAGCGTGGAAGTGCTTCGTCGAAGCCGCTCAAATAGTATGCTGTGTCGATTGTCCAGAATCTACCGGTGGCAAAATAAACCCGATCAATGGTTCCCTTTCTACCTAAGATGATTGAATCACCCTCGTAGAGGTAGTCATTCCCGACACGCTCGGTATCGCCGGTGCCGACAACGGGATACTCGCCGTCATCTGCCAAGATCGCTGCAGGAGACCTACCGTAATTGATGGTGGCTAACTGTCGTAATACCTTGTGTTGCCATCCTTCCACGATGTTCATCTCAATTCGCCCTGCACATACCCCAATCGAACAAGAAACCCATCTAATGCCTTGAGGCTTTCAGTTCGCTTGGATTCCAGAACACGGTTAGATACTGCGTATTTGTCCCAGAGATTCTCGACAATCTGGATCAGCTGCCGCTTCTCGGCATTGAGGTAGCGATTAAGTTCCTGGTTGGCGAGGTCGTAGAGCTTTTTCAGGATGAGGGTCTTGGCTTCTGCCTCGGTAAGCTGGCCGCCGATGCTGGCAACAAGGGCATCGGTTTTGGCCATCCGCGCCTCCAAGGTCGTCTTGTCCTTTTCCAGAGCGGAGATTTTCTTCTTGTCCTCCTTCTTGCTCTTATCGAGGGCGCCGAGTCGGGTGTCCACCTGGGTGAGAAGTTGCTGGCTCTCGGTTTTGAATTCGCCGCCACCGAGGCGCTTGAGCTGGAGCTTGTATTCCAGTTCGTCAGTCAGTGTCTTGAGTTCGGCTTTGCTCTCCTTGATTCGTTTCTCAAGGGTGGTAACGGCTTTTCCCTGGGCTTGAAGAGCCTTGAGTTCCTTCTGCGCCGATTCTCCCTTGCTGTCCTTGAGGTCGTCAATCAACTCTTAAGCCCGGATTTCCTTTTTGAAAACGCAGCGGCAACCTTCAGCTAACCTCCAACGTCAATATTGATACTGGTTGCAGCATCAATCGGAGCGTTCGGAGGCGTAAACCCAATGGGTGAGAGCGGAAAACAGGGATTTCAGCTGTCGTTCAACCGATTTCTGCGAGTCGGATTTCAGGGATCACGGGTGACTTCCAATGGTGGACTGATTCTGGTCCGGGAGTTGGATGAGCGTCTGGGATTCAGCGAACTCATTGACGAGCACCTGACCGATTCGCGGGCAAACAATGCTCGGTTTTCTTTCGCGGACTTGCTGCGGCAGTCGGTCTACAGTCGCCTAGCTGGATACGAGGATGTAAATGATGCCGAGCGGCTGTCGCAAGACCCGACCTTTCGGCTGATTGGTTCAGAGAAGACTTGGGAACAAGGCGCGGCGCTGACCTCCAGGTTGCAAACTTTCGAGACGGAGATGCTGGCGAAGGTGGAGAACTTCGTCGGGTTAGCCCGGATCAACCGGGAACTGATCGGAAAGGTCGAAGCCTTCCAGTGGCACTACCGAGCGGTGCTGGATATGGACTCAACCGAGATTCCGGTCTACGGGGAGCAGGAACAGAGCGCCTACAACGGACACTTCGAGTCCACTTGCTATCACCCGCTGCTTTTGTTCAATCGAGACGGCGACTGTCTGGCGGCCCAGCTCCGTCCGGGCAACGTGCACAGTGCCGAGGGTTGGGAGAAACTCCTGTTGCCCGAGATTGAGCGCCAGCAAAGAATGGGAAAAGAGATTGCGTTTCGGGCGGACGCGGCCTTTGCCAAGCCGGAGGTGTACGAGGCATTGGAGGAACGGGGTGTGAAGTACGCAATTCGCATCCCGGCCAACGATATTCTGCAGCGAGACATCGAAGAGCTACTGAAACGCCCCGTGGGAAGGCCCACCAAGAAACCGCTGGTCGAGTACAAGGGGTTCTTGTACCAGGCAGCCGGTTGGAAGACGGCTCGAAGGGTGGTGGCGAAAGTAGAGCATCATTCCGGGGAGTTGTTCCCGCGAGTGGGGTTCATTGTAACGAATCTGACGCTGCCGAATCGGGCGGTGGTGCGGTTCTATAACAAGCGCGGCACCGCAGAACAGTGGATCAAGGAAGGCAAGCAGGCGGTGAAGATGACGCGGCTCAGTTGCCACAAGTTCCGATCTAACGAGGTACGGCTTTGGCTGACGATCATCGCCTACAACCTGGGCAACCTATGGCGACGGCTAGTGCTGCCACAGAGAATCGAGAAATGGTCCTTGACGAGCCTCCAGCAGCGGCTGGTGAAAACCGGAGGACGGCTCCTAAAACACTCACGGTACTACTGGCTCCTGCTGGCCGAGGGCCATTTGACCCGACGGCTGTTTGCCAGCATGCTGGGGCGGATCGATGGATGGGCACTCCCGTCGGGATAGCCTGGGCTACGGCACACAAGAAAACGATGCCGCTAATCCACCAGGTATGGAGAGTTGTCTGAAAAAGCTGGGTTTGGATGCTGATCGGACGGTTTCAGGGGACCCCGAAAGGGACGCTCGGAGCCGATGGTCCTCTCGGAGAAAACATTGTACTCGCTGGGACGCAGATGGGTGTATATTTTCAATCGCCGGAAGGCCAAAAAGGAAATTCCGGTTTAAGGGCTTTCTTGATGACCGCGGCGGTGACGGTTTCGTCTTCCTCCGGTTCATAGGCGGCGACTTCCTTCGCGGTCTCCACAGCTTCAGCCAGTTCGCTCTGGATCTCACCGATCTTGGCTTCCAGCGCCTCGATGGCATCGGCTTCCGCCTGAAAGAATTCGGCGATCAGATAGGAATCGGGAATTAGCGTGTGATGCCAGCCGGTGGAGATGATGGTCTTGAGGTCGTAGCGAATCTGCTGCCACCAGTTCACGAAGACTCCCGCACTTTTGAATTCGTCAAGCACGCCCAGAGGAATAAGCTTGCTCTTGATAGTCTTGAGCAGTTCCTGCGGGACCTCAGGCATTTTCTTGCCCTCGCGAAGCTGGGCAAAGTCGTCGCGGGCGACGCCCCACCATGCCTCCAGTGCGTCGTGGTGGGCGGTGAAGGTCTTTTTCAACGCTGCATCAGATTCCAATGTGGTCTTAATTGCTGACTTGGCTGTGATGTTCGTGCGGAAGGCGAGATAGCCGGGTCGTTTGGGTTGGAATAGCGTGTCAGCAGCGACGCCAAACTTGGCGAAATCGCTGTGTCTGGCTCTCACTTCTCCCTCTGGCACGCCGCCGATGAGGTGTGCCTGCACGTCCTCCGGTTCCGGGTCGGGCGTGTTGTCCACGTAGCGGCGGATGTTGAGGTTGTAGTCGTGCTTATCAACGATCTCCGTCTTGTCCACGAGACGGCTGTATTTGGGTAGCTCCCGCTTTTGGCTGAGGACGAAATCAATCTTTTCAATGTCTTCAGGGCGCAGCTTGTTCTGGTTTTTGCCCTCAGCATACTCGCGGTCGGCGTTAATGAAGAGCACCTTGCCACGCAATGCGTCGGGCTTGTTCTTGTTCATCACGAGGACGCATGCGGGAACACCCGTCCCGTAGAAAAGGGCGGGGGGCAGGCTGATGATGGCTTCGATCACATCGTCGTTGATAAAGAGTTCGCGGATCAGCTTTTCCTTGCCGCCGCGGAATAGCACGCCGTGAGGCATGATGGTGGCCATGTGACCGTCAGACTTGAGGCTGGCCAGCATGTGCTGGACGAACATGAGGTCGGCTTTCTTGCCTGTCTCAGGGCACCATTCGCGGAAGCGCGAGGGAAACTTCAGAGTGGCGCGGCTGTAGTTCTGGGAGAAAGGCGGATTGGCTAGCACGCGGTCGAACTTGCGAATCTGTCCGTGGTCCAGTATCTGGGGGTCCTCCAGGGTATCCGCGTTCTCAATCGTGAAGCGCGTGATGTTGTGGAGGATCATGTTCATGATGCAGATGGACCAGACGGCGCCGATTGAATCCTGGCCGTAGAGGGCGAGGTCGTTCGGGTCTTCACCCTGCTCTTCTATGTACAGGTGGCTTTGAATCAGGAAGCCGCCGGAGCCCACGGTGGGATCATAGATTTCATTGCCTGCGCGCGGCTTTACGAGCTGCACGAGCAGACGAACGACTTCGGCGGGTGTGTAGAATTCGCCGCCCTTTTTGCCGGCGCTGTCGGCGAAGTATTTGATCAGATATTCGTAAGCCGCTCCCAGAAGGTCGGGGAACTCGAAATTGTCATTCACCAGCACGAACTGCGGCTGGTTGAAGTGGTCGAGGAGGTCTTTCCACCTCTGGTCGGGAATTTTGGTCTTCCCTTTGATGGCGTTGAAATTGATGTTGTTCTTGAGCACGCCGGCGAGCGCGTCATTCTCGTCTTCTACGGCCGCGAGCGCCTTGCTGAGCATGTTGCCAATGTCTTGCTTGAGGTCTTTGAGCGCAGGAACCTCGTCGCCCTTTTCGTCCTTCCAGGACTCATGCCAACGAGCGCGGACCGGCACGAGGGCGGACCAGCACGAAGAAGGTGTCGCCGTAGGAGGTTTTATCGTCGAGTAGCTCTTTGAGAAGGGCAGGATCGGTGATGTGGGCAAAGTCCTTTTTGCGGAGATTCTCGCGCTTGCGATCAAATTCGTCAGAGAGCCGCTTAAGGAAGAGCAGACCGAAGATGAATTCCTTGAACTCAGAGGCGTCCATCTTTCCGCGAAGAATGTCGGCGGATTTGAGAAGAAAGCTTTCAAGCTGGGAGAGAGTGATCTTGTCGCGGGTCATAACACGCTCAATCGGTTGGTCATGGGCGCCCTGAGCAAGACGACTGCACGCTGGCCACTGTAACGCCTTAGTCGGGCAGAATGCCCTGGACTGCGGCGGGGGGCTGGAAGTTTTCGAGGTGAGTCATGTGCATTCGCTTCTTGCTGCCATGTCATCATACCTGTTCCGGGCAAGCTGAACCGCTTCAAGTTTGACGCCGCTGGAGGGCTTCCAGGGGAGATGTTGCCCCCAGCACTCCACCACTGGCAGAGACGCTTAACACACCACTGGTGAACATTGCCGGCCTACCTGCCCAGGTGAGCTTCTCCGGCCTGGCCCCAGGATTCGTGGGGCTCTACTAGGTGAACGTGCAGGTGCCAGCAGGCGTCCCCTCAGGCATGCAGGAACCCTTCTGAAAGTACCTAGAAGTGGTTGCGTAATCCTTCTAAGTAATTGATTCCACTTACATAAACAGATTTATGTAACTACTTCCAGAACTCTCAACGTCTCTCCAAGCCCACGTGTTACTCTCTCTTCCTAGAAATTCGCTCGGGCGGTGTGACTGTTCCGCTTACCAATCTAAGAGGGGGCTTTGTTGACAAGATGATACTGCAAGTGATATCAAGTGAATGAGCGCGCTGAGGCTTTGTGGAACAAGTCCTAGGATGTCAGAGGGTGGAGTGTCAGAAGAACAATTTAGGTGCGCTCTTGAGGCTGTTCGCAGAGGGCGATTTAAGGAAGTCCGAAACCAACTAGAGTCCCTCGGATTCGAGGTGAAGGACACCAGCGACCCGAACCATGTCATGTACTACCACCCATTACTGAGAGAGGACCCCCACTTTAGATATCCTAGAAACCTTTATCGTCCTCACGGCCCACGAAGAAGTGCGGATCGAATCAGCAAGCTCGACCAGAGTCAGGCAAAGCAAATGATTGAAGCCCTGAAGGCCGTCATTGCTTCACAGGAAGCCACGGAGGTGGACTGATGAGTGCTGAGTCCCTTGCGAAACTCATGGCCCTGAATTATCCACTGAAGATCGAGTTCGACGAGGACGATAAGCTCTTCACTGCAGAATTCTTGGACTTGCCGGGATGTTCAGCTTCTGGGGAAACTGTTGAGGAAGCCTACAGCAGCGCCCAGGAAGTGAAGAAAGATTGGCTGCAGTTCGCCCTCGACCACGGACTTCCAGTTCCACCACCGTCAAGTACGCGAGGATACAGCGGACGCATTCTAGCGCGCCTTCCGTCTTCGCTGCACGCGATGCTTGCTGACAAAGCAAAGCTGTATGGCACGAGCCTCAACCAGTACATCGTGCACCTCCTTTCCGCAGCTGTCATTGGAGATACTCTCAATCAGGAGGTTGGTGAACTCAAGAGTAGGTTGGCGGAGATTGAAGGACAGATTGCTCAATTGGTCACTTATCTTGTGCCTTTGCATCCTCAGATGACCCAAAGGGTGTTTCCTGTCTCCACTGGAGTTCAGAGTTGGGAGTATTCCATCTCAACACCCTCTGAAACACTCTCTGACGACTTACTGCGACGATTTATTCTTGTAGATTCACCCTCGGAACAGCACACCTGGCCTTCACGATCGAGCATTGAACAGCAAGAAAGTGCAAGGGGAAAATGAAGGATATTGAACAGCTGACCGTGACTCAAGTTAGGCTGTATCCGGTCGACTCTCTGCCGCTTGACGAGCTACGCCAACTTAACAATAGAAACATAATCAAGAACTCCTTCCAATTTGACAAAGCCCAGGTCGACCCGCTAACTAACCAAGTTATCTTCAACAATGGTACGTTTGAGGAAGGAAAGCAGTTGGTCCATATACTGAATCTGGCGGTTGAAAAACGAAGGATTTTACTCCAGGTTCGGGACAGTTCGTTGGCTGGTAACTCAGTGGCAGCCACCTTGGCTCGTTTATTGGAGTCCTTCCAAAAAGATCCCAAAGCTAAGAGAGTAGAGCCGCTACTTCTTGCTGAGGAAACCGAGTGTGTCGCGACGCTAGACATCGATTTTGAAGACCTGATCGCTGCTCCTGTTCTAAGAGTCGTACAGCGAGATGGCCAATCTAGGTTCGCGACGAATTATTTAATTCCAAAGTCTATTGCATTCAAGAAACTCTCTTTCGAGGTTAGGTATGAGGCAGACCCTAAGTTAGAAGATCACGAGGTCACTTTGGCCAGTAAGCTTATAAGCATCGAAGCTCGTACTGGTGTTCCAAGTCAGGAAAGGCGTTTTTACATTGTGTCGCCTACTGATTCGGAAACTCATCGGAAGATTCTTGAGTCTCTAGAAAAGGAAGTCTTAGGGTTGAAGCGAAACAAGTGAGGCTAACGGCCGCGTTGGGATGCTCCGGCCCCAGGGCCTTTTCCAAGATTGCGAGCGAGCGAATGTTTTCCACGTCAGAAATCGTAGTTCGACCGGAAGCCTCCCAACACTTCCCACAAGGACGGACTTTCGCTTCCAACACCGGTAGGGCAGCGGATAACCATCGCTCCGCGCTTCAGCGCCAGCATCAGTGCGCCGGCCGCTGCGTTCGCCACGTCATCATGGCCGCCGGGGCTGTGGTCAATCGTGTCCCGTCCGCTGCGGGAAGTGCGCCGCTCCAGGCCCCGCAGTTGCGATAGCAGCCGCGCATTGTCGAGCAGCTCCACCTTGCCGCTATTCAGCGACGGCAGGACTTCACCATAGATCTCACTCTTGGTCTTCTCTGAAGGTTCGTAGGAGATGCCGTGCTCCCGGAAACGTTCCCGCGGCCATTCGCCCCCGTAACGGTCGCCGGTCACCGAGTTGATGCTGTACTGCTTGAGGGTTGCGACGAACTCCTTCACCACCGCTTCCGGCGAGAAGGGCGGGCGCCGTTCCAGCACAAGGTCCAGCAGGGCGCGACCGTTCTCATGGTGGGCGATCGCCAGTGTCATGCTGTCCTGGCTGCCGCCCGACGGGTCACAGAAGGCGAAGTAGCGCAGGTCCGAAACCGGCGGCAACCCGCGCCGGCCTTCGACAACCAGAGATTCCAGAACCTCGTGGGGGATGAAGTCCTGAATGTCGCGCCGGAACTGTGCGCCGTACTCTGCCGCTGCCGCTGATTCATCCTGGGCATAGGCTTCTGCAATCACCTGTTCGTCAACCGATGGATTCATGCTGCGAGTGTCAGCCTGCCAGACAAGGATCGGGTCTCCGTCCTGGCCGTGGTGCTGCCGGTAGACCTCCCACAGCGCCCCGCGCCGGGCGTAAGGCGAAGAGATGCACAGCAGCAGAGCGCCTGGAACCGTCGCCATCCCAGGCCGCAGTCCGTTCAGGATCTCCGTGTCCGGATTGGCACTTTCTTCGCTCCGCCAGAAGGCGATCTCGTCGCAGATGGCGGCAACAACGGTGTAGCCCCGGACAGCACGGAAATTTGCCGTGTGCACTTCGATCGTCACCCGGTTGGTCAGGTTGATCGTCTCTTTGGTTCGGCTCTCCACCATGCGGGTCAGCATCGGCACCGTGTCCAGGAAGCCGGCGATGTAGCGGAACACCACCCGCGCCTGGCGCCGGTCGGCGGCAATCACCATGACGGTTCCCCGCTCGCCCGGGGCCAGGATCTTCCGGTAGTCCCGGAAACAGGCCAGGAACACTGACACAAGCGCCGCTATCAAGCTCTTTCCACCACGCCTGCCCACCACCAGCCAGGCTTCCCTGGCAGGCAATCCTGGAACTGACGTGCAGCGAGTATGCTGCCGGTAGATCTCCAGGGCGGCCTTGTTGATCGGCAAGCCAAACAGCGCCGCCAGGAACGCTTTCCAGGCTGCCCAACTCTGGCCCTGGAACCACGGGTCGAACAGGGACGGGTCCGCCATCGCGTCCAGGATAGTCAGCGCCGGTGATGTCGCTGTGCGTCTTGCCGCCATCACTTGCCTGCTCGGTCCTCACCAGGAATGGGCGTTCTTACCATCTGGCTTGGCCTGTGTTCGATAGGCGGGCCGGTTCTGGTAGCGACAGGCTTGCAGTCTGAAATCTGCGACTCGGTACAAAGAGAACCAACAGGAACCGAAAGCGATTCCTGAAATCGGCCTTTGCTTGCCCTACAGCGAATCGCGCCCACTGGTGTTTTTGGTTCCTGTTGTACGGAGTCGGTTCTTCTTGCGCCCAGGGTCGGCTTTCCCATCGCCGTACCTCTCCTCCAGATATTCCCCCAGGGCCGGAACTGGCTTGGCTTTCTTCTCCAGGCCAACCTGTCCCAGTATCCGGCTCAGGGAATCCACAAGTTGCTGGCGCTCCCTCAACACCGGCAGGACCGACTTGCGTTTCCGGTTCACCAGAGACTCTTGCTCCATAATCCAGGCGTCCAGACTGTCCACGTACAGCCGCGTCCTGACGGCCATGTCCACCAAGGCCATTTGCTGGGCACTGACACTCTCCTCCCCGCCCAGGTCCGAGAGTAGTTCACATCGCCAGGCAACAAGGGCCTGAGCCGCCGCCGTCCGCATGTCAATAGCGGCCAGGCCCCGCACCTTCACCCTGGCCTTCAGCACGTTCAGCCCATGCCGCGAGTAGGATCGGCGCTCGTTCATGCAGCTCCCAAAAGGCAGCACACTTCTTGCACACCACACGTCAACTCTCGAAAATGCAGAGGCTTAAATGGGACCGTTGGGTCCGCAACCCAACGTGAAGGATCGAAATTCAGCGATTCAAAGACCGGGGCGGACCTACTCGCCCAGGGGTTTCTGAAACCAGCGTTCTCCGTTCCGAATTCCTTGCTTGCACCGAGACCGACCACATAAGTACAGTAGCACGAAATTATAACAAAGTGCTACTGTGAATATTTCGGGTTCCTAACTGCGCGGGAGACGCCCCAGCAACACGGTCACCATTGGCGTGGAGTAGTCGTCTGGATAGCCGGACGGTCGAGAAAATGCGAGCGGCCATGCCGGGGTTGGACACGCTTGGTATCTTTGGCCACCAGCGACCGAGTCGAGGGACAGCGCACACCATCGAGGCAGAAGGTAGAACGCCGGAGCAATAATAGACCAGGGAGCGCCGCGTAAGCGGCGGTTTCTGGCGGTGCAAAATTAGACCAGCGCAGTTCGATTCCATCAAACATTGTGATTCTGATGTGTTTCGTGAAACACCGGAGGTGTGCACACAGTGGAACTCTATGCGCGTGTTCGACGAGCAGTTCAGGCTGAGGGGATCAGTGAACGGGAGGCGGCGCGGCAGTTCGGGCTAGCCCGCGAGACGGTCCGCAAGATGCTGCGGTACTCGATCCCTCCGGGCTATCGGCGGCAGCAGCCGGCGCGGCGGCCGAAGCTGGATGCCTGGGTGGGGATCATCGACCAGATCCTGGAGCAAGATAAGGCCCAGAGCAAGAAGCAACGCCACACGGCCAAGCGGGTTTTTGAGCGGCTGCGGGAGGAGCACGGATTCCCGGGCGGCTACACCATCGTGAAGGACTACGTGCGGCTGCGGAAGCTGAGCCAGCGGGAGATGTTCGTGCCGCTGGAGCATCCACCGGGGGAGGCCCAGGCCGACTTTGGCGAAGCGCAAGTGGTGATCGGCGGGGTGGAGCGCAAGGCGCACTATTTCGTGATGGAGCTGCCGCAATCGGACGACTGCTTCGTGATGGCGTTTCCGGCTGAGACGACCGAAGCGTTCTTAGAAGGGCACAACCAGGCGTTCGGCTACTTCGGCGGAGTGCCTCGCACGATCCTGTACGACAACACCAAGCTGGCGGTGAGGCAGATCCTGGGTGACGGAACACGGAACAAGACGCGGGCGTTCTCCGAACTGCAGAGTCACTACCTGTTTGCGGAGAAGTTCGGACGACCGGGCAAGGGCAATGACAAAGGGAAAGTGGAAGGACTAGTGGGTTACGTGCGGCGGAACTTCCTGGTGCCGGTGCCGCGGTGTGCCAGCTGGGAGGAGTTGCACGCGAAGCTGCGGGAACAGTGCACCCGGCGGCGAGAGCGGCGTCTGCGAGGACATCAAGAGACGATCGGCGAGCGGTTCGCGAAGGATCAACAGAGGCTGCTGCCCCTGCCGGCGACGCCCTATGAGGCCTGCGACAAACGGACCACACGGGTGACGTCACTGTCGCTGGTGCGGTATCGATCCAACGACTATTCGGTGCCGGTGGCTTGGGGGCACCGGGAGGTGCTGGTGAAGGGATTCGTCGAGGAAGTGGTGATCTGTGCAGCGAGCGAAGTGATCGCACGCCATGTCCGGAGCTAGGAACGGGAAGAGATGATCTTCGATCCGTTGCACTATCTGGCGCTGCTGGAGCAGAAGCCGAACGCGTTGAACCAGGCCGCCCCCCTGGCCGGCTGGGAGTTGCCGGAAGGCTTCGCGCAACTGCGGCGGCTGATGGAGGCGCGGTTAGGCAAGAAGGGCAAGCGGGAGTATGTGCAGGTCCTGCGACGGCTGGAGACGTTCCGTTGGACGGAAGTGTCGCTGGCCGTCGAGGACGCCTTGCGGCTGGGGGCGATCTGGTCTGACGCGGTCAAGCATCTGCTGCTGGGCCGGATCGAGCAGCGGCCGGCGCGGCTGGACCTGGAGCACTATCCGCACCTGCCGGCGACGCAGGTGGCCACCACAGCCGCCGCCGACTATCTGACCCTGCTCCGGGAAGGAGTCTGCTGATGGACACGCCCCAGGTGTTGCTGGAACACCATCTGAAGGCCCTGCAATTACCCACCTTTTTGCGTGAGTACGACAAGGTGGCGCAGCAGTGCGCTGCCGAGGGCGTGGACTTCCCGCGCTACCTGCTGCGGTTGACGGAGCTGGAGCTGCTGGACCGGGAACGGCGCGCCACCGAGCGGCGCATTCACCAAGCCAGGTTCGACGTGGTGAAGAGCCTCGACAGTTTCGATTTCCTGGCCCTTCCGTCGCTGAATAAGGCCTTGGTGCTCGAGCTGGCCCGAGGCGAGTTCATCGAACGCAAGGAGAACATCCTGGCTTTAGGGAACTCGGGCACGGGAAAAACCCACATTGCGTTGGCGCTGGGACTGGCCGCCTGTCAGAAAGGGTTCCGGGTCCGGTTCACTACGGCGGCCTCCCTGGCGCATGAGCTGATCGAGGCCAAGGACGAGCGGCGCCTGATGCGGTTCCAGAAGATGCTCTCCAGTTTCGAGCTGTTGATCATTGACGAGCTGGGTTTCGTGCCGCTATCCAAGACTGGGGCGGAGTTGCTGTTTGAGGTCTTCAGCCGGCGCTACGAACGCAGCGCCACCGTGGTGACCAGCAACCTGCCGTTCAACGAATGGACGGAGGCCTTCGGATCGGAGCGGCTGACCGGAGCCCTGCTGGATCGTCTCACCCACCATGTCCACATCCTGGAGATGAACGGGGAAAGTTACCGGCTCAAGGACAGCAAACGAAGGCGTTCCGGAAAGCCTCGCGCCTGATCTCACCCAATACTGGGCGACGAGTTGCGAGGGCGGCTTCCACTCCGGCCTAACCGCGCCGCCCTGCGGGCGTCGCAGGCCTCCGCTCCAACCGCCCCCGCAACTCCCTCTCAAATCAAAGCTTCCACCACCCCTGAACTGGTCTACTTTCTCTCCGCCGGAGTGGTCTAGTTTTACTCCGCCCTTGACAGTCCCACCTGCTCAAGAAGCTGGGCATCGGAGCCGTACCCCATGGATTTCGTTCCAGCTTCGATGGTTGGGCGGCTGAATGCACGGACGCGCCGCATGCGGTCATGGAGGCGGCGTTGGCGCACGTTGTCCGGAACAAGGTCGAAGCGGCCTATGCACGCTCGGACCTGTTTGAGAGGCGGCGTGTCCTGATGGACGATTGGGCGCGTTACCTGGCCCAAAGGGAAGCGAAGGACTCGGGGCACTAACGACAACACGGTTCGGCCGCTCGACAACATGAGCCCGACCGATTTCCGCGAACAGCAACGCGATATGCGATAGGCCACTCGGAGCGACGGCCATGACGATCCGACGCGGCCGGCGGTCGGCTGCCACGGGGAGCGTCGGGCAACACCGAATATCTCAATGGACGGTGGGCTTGCCCACGGCGATAGGGGAAAGGGTTTGTTGGCGGGTTCGCTTGCAGGCAAGCATGACCGCATGCAGTTCCTGCTCCGCGATGTGTGAGAGTTCCCCTACGTTCTTGAGAATTCCCGTCAGGTCCTTTTCCGACGCCGGCGGCGCCGACTCTCTTTCCAGGAGATCGACAATGCCGCGGATCATGGCGTTGATCTGGCCGAGATTGTCCAGGGCCTCATTGGCCCGTTCGGGTAGATCAATGATCTCCGCGTCACCGAACAGGCCCTCGATGAAGCCTTCAAGCTCCTCGGTGCGGGTCCGGCACAGGCGACGAATATCGTCCGAATCCGGCTTTGCGGCCATCCGCGTCAAACGGATCGGCTTAGTTCCCGACTGATGCTTTGCCAGTTCGTTCCAAAGCCCCGTCAGGGACTCGAACAGTTCATTGGCCGCGCTGTCATTGTCGAACTCCGGCAGCTCACCTTCCCAAAAGCTCTCTATGGTCCGGAGGGGAGATGCGTCGAGCTTGGGCGTCGCGATGTTGCCGAGGAATCGTGTGCGGACGACATGGAATGAAGTCGGACACGCGTAACGCTCCAATAGAGCGCCTACGGCCTTGTCGCCGGCGTATCTGAGGAAACGCTTCTTCATGCTCGATCCGATATCCCAACTGCTGACCTGCTCGACAAATCTACTCTCCGGATGATGTGATTGTCCATCAAGGGTGGTCGGTTGAGGCCGAAAGCATGACGGGAATCGCGCCGCATGGGCGGGAACGGTCACCTTACCCTCGCTTTCTGGCCTGTGGAAGCCGCCGCAGTCCTGGAAAAGCGAGGAGCATCTCGCTGCTTTCCCACCACTGCTTGGAACGCTTCTGGCGTCCCACAGTTACCGACAGGCCCGAGTGCGATCCCAGTGAAGACGGCGGGTCCGAGGGCTGGCACAAGATGGTGACTACGGGCTTTGCGGACCTGACGCATGAGGATCTGTGCGGTTGGGTGTGTTTCATAATGTCGCTTCGGTCACGGACTCCGGATACTGTCACTTGCCTCCGCACCGAAGCATCCGATTACCTGAAAGTCTCTCTGGACGAACGGCCGGAAGAGTACGATGCGATAGCAGACACTTCTGGTCCCCGCCCACACTGGCTGAGTGGACTGAAAGGCACATTCCAGGCCTCATCGAGAACTTCGGAAGCAGGCAGGCGTCTTCCACGGTTTTCTCCCAATTCCTTCCTTTCTTTGCTCTTACACGGTTTTGGGGCGCCTGCTTTCGCTCGCAACGCCAACAGCTTGGCCTTCTTGATGGGTGAGTTTCCTGACGGTTTTTTGACGGTGGTTGCCGCCACGGCCATGCTCTACAGGCTGCGCCGTACCTGGTTGCAGTAATGGTTTTCGAGCTGCAATAGTCCGGCTCGTCGTCAAGGACGCGCTTTGTCAAGATGGGGGTGCCCTGAGAAGCAGGTATTGAAGGACATGGGTCAGCCTTCCAGGTGGTCCGTAGTGAGATTTCAGGCGTGAACGTGTTCGTTCTTAAGCGTCGGCAGGGTCTTGATCGCCTTGCTGGCTTTCTTCTCGGCAAGGCGCAGCTCATAGAGCTTTTGCAGGTTGAGCCAAAATTCCGCACTGGTGCCAAAGAAGTGGGCCAGGCGTAGGGCCGTATCGCCGGTGATGGCCCGATGGCCGTTCAGAATCTCGGTGATGCGGTTCGTAGGCACCTTGAGCTGGCGCGCAAGCGTGGCCGCGCTCATGTGGAGCTCTTTCAGTTCTTCGGCGAGATGTTTGCCGGGATGGATTGCGGGCACGGCCATTGCAGTTCTCCTAGTGATAGTCAACAATCTCTACATTCTCGGGTCCGGGGGACCCCTTGGGCCATTCGAAGCAAATCCGCCACTGGTCGTTGATGCGGATGCTGTACTGGCCCTTGCGGTCACCTTTGAGCGCTTCGAAACGGTTGCCGGGCAAAGCGGCAAGGTCCTGAAGAGCGGTTGCCGCTTCGAGTCGGTCGATCTTCAGCCGTGAAGCCTGTTCGATACCGGAGAAAGCCTTGACCCGTTTCCCGGCGGCGAAGTCTGTAGTTTGCTTGTCGCGATAGCTGAGGATCATTCCCAATATGCCCGAAAATATGCGTTACGTCAAGAGTAACGGTCATCGTAGCGAATGTCAACAGTAGCGGGATGGTGGGTTCGGGGTGTCTTGCCATCGACGACCTGGTGCTTTCGCCCGCGCACCGGTTGGAAGACGGCTCGAAGGGTGGTGGCGAAAGTAGAGCATCATTCCGGGGAGTTGTTCCCGCGAGTGGGGTTCATTGTAACGAATCTGACGCTGCCGAATCGGGCGGTGGTGCGATTCTATAACAAGCGCGGCACCGCAGAACAGTGGATCAAGGAAGGCAAGCAGGCGGTGAAGATGACGCGGCTCAGTTGCCACAAGTTCCGATCTAACGAGGTACGGCTTTGGCTGACGATCATCGCCTACAACCTGGGCAACCTGTGGCGACGGCTAGTGCTGCCACAGAGAATCGAGAAATGGTCCTTGACGAGCCTCCAGCAGCGGCTGGTGAAAACCGGAGGACGGCTCCTAAAACACTCACGGTACTACTGGCTCCTGCTGGCCGAGGGCCATTTGACCCGACGGCTGTTTGCCAGCATGCTGGGGCGGATCGATGGATTGGCACTCCCGTCGGGATAGCCTGGGCTACGGCACACAAGAAAACGATGCCGCTATCCCCCAGGTATGGAGAGTTGTCTGAAAAAGCTGGGTTTGGATGCTGATTGGACGGTTTTAGGGGACCCCGAAAGGGACGCTCGGAGCCGATGGTCCTCTCGGAGAAAACATTGTACTCGCTGGGACGCAGATGCGTGTATATTTTCAATCGCCGGAAGGCCAAAAAGGAAATTCCGGAACAAACGTCCTCGGACTCTTTCACGCTTCCTGGGCGATGCTCTCGGCTCCGGGTGGAGAGACAAGGCTGCCTGGGCCTGCTTGGCTGCCTGGGGAGGATTCGAACCTCCATAACAGGATCCAAAGTCCTGCGTCCTACCATTGAACGACCAGGCAGTCCTCTGATTATTGTCCCGCACCTGGCCGGGCTACGGCAAGTCTGCTGTGATGGCGGATTGCACAACATGCGGCTTGGCGGAGTGGGACGCAGCAGAACACCCGCAGCAGTGTACGCTCCAGCCAGGGCGTCGTGGCTGCGCGAAGCAGGCGGGCCGCACGCAGTTGTCCCCCGAAGCGCCTCTGCAATTCCCGGGAGTAGGCTTCGATGGATTCGGAGACAGCTTCGCTAGATTCAGAGACAGCTTCGCTGCCGGACAGCGCATGCCGGGCCGCCATGCGCCCATTTTCCAGCGCTACCGACATCCCCTGACCGGTAAACGGATCCGGAAACAGCGCTGCATCGCCGGCCACCAGCAGGTCGGATGGGGGGCGGCGCCAGCCCATGGACACCGGCCCCGTGAACAGAAAGGGTTCTTCACGCCTCCATCCGGCCAGGCGCGCGCGCAGGGCGGGGACGCGCGCCAGCACCTGCTCGGCCGAGCCGGTAGCGAGGAGGCTTTTCTCCACCAGGCAGCACAAGTTCACCCGTCCGCCCTCAATCGGCGCCAGGCCGCAGTAGCCACAGGGGAAGAAGTAGAGTTCCACCCGGCCGGCGCATTCGCCCCGATAGTGCGCTTTGAAAGCGAAATATGTAGGGTTGGCCTGCTTTTCTCTCCGGGCAGGCCGGAGCGCTGTGCGACCGGTCGATGAATCGGAAGTCAGGGGCTGTAGCAGCGAGTGTCGCCCGGACGCCAGCAACACCATTCGCGACTGAAACTTCCGGCCGTCACGCGTCGACAGGGTCTGGGTCGCATTCTCCAGGCGGACGATCTCAGCCTTCTCGATCAGTTGCGCGCCGGCAGCCAGTGCCGCTCGGGCCAGCAGGTGATCAAACCGCAGGCGCGACAGGCCGTAGGCGCGGGCAGGGAAGGGAAATTCCAATCGCGCGCCCGAGGCCGTCACCACCACTGCGCGCTCGATGGGGGCCGGTTGCGCCGCGTGAAACTGCCGGCCACAACCCAGTTCCTCCACGACGCGTGCTCCCACCGGCGAGAGAAACTCGCCGCACAGCTTGTCGCGCGGGAAGGCCGCTTTCTCCAACAGGCCGATCTTGGCGCCTGCCCGCGCCAGTTCGATGGCCGCGGCGCATCCGGCCGGTCCAGCACCGACAACTGCTACGTCCCACATAAATGGCTCTCCGGTGTCAGCCTTCAGCCATCAGGTCTCGGCCACAGGCAATGGACAATCCGAAATCGACAATCAGTTATCCAGCTCCACCACCAACGACCTGCGGAAAGGCACGTGCCAGCGCGTGCGGAAGTGGCGGAAGCCGGCCTCTCCTGCTGCCTGTTTCAGCTCGCCCGGCCCGAAGGCGCGCTGCACGGAGGCCGGCCCGTCGAAACGGGTGATCGGACTGCGTGCGAACAGCGGCGCCGTCCAGCGGAGGAAGTAGAACGGCACCCAGTGGCGGTCCAGGTCATTGATTAGCAGAGCGCGGCGAGCCAGCCGCGCCAGCTCGTGCAGCAGGTGCGGCACCTCGACGTCGGGCCAATGGTGGAGGAACAGGGAGACGGCCACAAAGTCGAAGGAGCGCGTCGCAAACGGGGCGTGGAAGGCGTTGCCGCAAACCAGCCCGACGCCGGGCGTCTGGGCCAGGCGCAGGTGGCGTAGGTGCAACTCCAGAGCGGTGACGTGCGCCTGAGGGTACCAGCGCCGCACCGCCGCCGGCAGATCACCGGAGCCGGTGGCTACGTCCAGCAGGGAAAAGGCCCGCAAACCCGTGCGCCGCACCTGTTCGCGCAACAGCTTCCGCAGCACACCTCGACCGCCCAGGAATCGGTTGATTCGCCGCAGGTCAGCCAGACTCTCGGCGACCTCGGCGTCACTACCCGCGCCGACGTCGAGCATTTCCTGGACATGGATGCGCCGGTCGGCCACGAACATAGCAATCAAAAGTTATAAGTGAAGAGTGAAGAAGGAAAGGCTGTACTCCCATTCTTCACTCATTGGGATTTTTCAGCACGAGCGCGGAATTCTTGCTGCCAAAGCCGATGCAGTTGCACAGTGCGTAGGGGATTTCCATCCGGCGCCCGGGCTGGGGTGAATAATCCAGGTCACATTCCGGGTCCGGCTCATCCAGGTTGATGGTAGGAGGCACCAGGCTGTCTCGCATTGCCAGCAGCGTGGCCGCCACTCCGGCGGCTCCGCAGGCTCCCTGTGGGTGGCCAATCATGGATTTTAACGCGGAGGTCGCCAGGCGCGGGGCGTGGCTCTGAAAGCAAAGCTTCAGTGCGCGCGTTTCCACGCGGTCGTTCAACACGGTGGAGGTGCCATGCAGGTTCGCATAGGAAATCTGCTCGGGGCGCAGGCCGGCTTCTTCCAGGGCCAGGTGCATGGCGCGTGCCGGTTCTTCGCCGCACTCTTCCAGACGCACCCGGTGGTAAGCTTCGCAGGAAGAGCCGTAGCCGACGATTTCGCCATAGACCGGCGCGCCGCGGCGCAGGGCCCGTTCACGCTCCTCCAGCACTAGCATCCAGCCGCCTTCGGCGATCACGAACCCATCGCGGTCGGCGGAAAACGGCCGGGAGCCGCGCTCCGGAGCGTGGTTCCAACTGGTGGTCAGGATCCGCATCAGGTGAAAGCCGCGTAAAATCAGATAGGCGATGGGGGCGTCTACGCCTCCGGCCAGCACCGTATCGATCACTCCCGTTTGGATGTTGCGGAACGCGTAGCCCAGCGCGTCGGTCGAGGATGTGCAGCCGGTGGAGACCAGGTGGCTGAAGCCCCGGAAGCCAAAGCGCATGGAGACTTCGCTGGACAAGGTGCCAATGGTGGAGGAGGGAATCGTATAGACGCTGACCTTCTTGATCTGGCCGGCATAGTAAAGCCGGTACTGCTCCTCGGTGAATTCCTGGCTGCCGCCGCCCGAGCCCAGCACCACCGCTACGTTGCGCTTGGCCTCCAGGTCCATTGCCTGCGGATCGAGGCCGGCGTCGGCCAGCGCTTCCTCGGAGGCCGCCAGCGCCACGGGCACCGCGCGGGACACGTGCGGGCGTTCCTTGGGAGTAACGTAGCGGTCCGGCTCGAAGCCGGGGATTTCCCCGGCAATGTGCACGGGCAGCGACGAAGGGTCAAACAGGGAGATGCGGCGAATGCCGCTGCGTCCTTCGCAGGTCGCCTGCCAGAAGGCCTCACGGCCCACGCCGTTTGGGCTGACGGCGCCGATGCCCGTTACCACCACGCGCCGCAGACGATTGCCATTCGCAGAGACCATGGGAGCCTTTATTGTAGCGCCAGCCTGCGCATTACGTGGCGCTAAACCGCGAGTGCTGGAAAACGAAGTTCACTGCGGACGAGGCGGAAGCCATAGTCAGCGTAGTGAAACTCCGCAGGGATGCTGCTGCGCGCCGCACAACGCGAAATCTTAATGTGGTGGCGCCACGAACCGCCACGCGATGCGCGGCGAGCTGGGGAAGTGACCCGCTGGGCGCACGCCGGGTTGCGTTCCGGCGAAGTGGCGTAGAAACCGGGGTTGTACCAGTCCAAGCACCATTCGTGCACGTTTTCGCACATGTCAAACAGCCCGTAGGCATTCGGCGGCGCGGTAGCCGCCGGTTCGGGCCCCTGCTTCCAGCGCTGCGCGTAGGCAGGCCGCCCGGCTGGATCGGTGTCGCCCCAGGGATAGAAGCAGCCTTCGGCGCCGCCCCGAGCCGCTCGTTCCCATTCGGCTTCCGTGGGCAGGCGGTAGGACTCGCCGGTTTCCAGGCTCAGCCAGTCACAGTAGGCCATGGCGTCGAACCAGCTTGTGCCGACCACAGGCTGATCTGGCGCAGAAAATTCAGGCTGATTCCAGAACGGCGGCGGCCGACGTCCGGTGGCCTCGAGGAAGCGCACATACTCGCGGTTGGTGACCTGGCAGCGGGCCATTTCAAAACTGTCCACCCAGACGCGGTGCGCGGGCCGTTCCTCGGCACGGCCGTGTCCCTCTGGGCTGCCCATGAGGAACCAGCCAGCGGAAATCGCCACCAGTGCCGGTGCTTCCACAACTCGCGAGGCCACGTCGCTCATGCGCCGAACAAGCTTACTAGGACGAAGCTTACTATACATGACGGCCGCACGCCGGCAGAGGCGTTCTTGCCCGTCGCTGACGTGGTAAAGTCGCAGCTGCATGACGGCAGTGGGCATCGCGCTGTGGGTGCTGACGGCCGGATGGTTGGTGTGGCTGTATCTGAGCCGCCCGCACCTGCGTCCCTACCCACGCTAGGGCTACCTGGGCCTCGCGGTGATTGGGCTGGGCGAGGCGCTGATGTTCCAGGGGACCGAGCCGGTAGCCACTTTCTTCACGCCCATTGCCTGGACCGGCTACATCGCGGCCGTGGACGCGGCGGTTTACTCACTGCGCGGGGAATCGCTGCTCCATGGACGGGGACGTGAGTTCCTGGCCGCCGTCATCGTGTCGGCCCCCTTCTGGCTCATCTTTGAGGCCTACAACCTGCGGCTGCACAACTGGGTCTATCCCTACCTGCCACTCAACCTGGCGGTGCGCTATTTCGGTTACGCCTGGGCTTTCTCCACCATCTGGCCGGCGATGTTGGAGACGGCCTTTCTGTTGCGCGCCGCCAGCTTGTGGCAGAAGACCTACGCGCCGCTGGCTGTTCCCTTTGGCCTCCGCCGTCTATTCCCTGGGATCGGCGCGGTGATGCTGCTGATCCCGCTGGTGGTGCCGCGCGCTGCTGCTGCGTATCTGTTCGGCCTAGTTTGGCTGGCTTTCTTTTTCCTGCTCGACCCGCTGAATGCCCGGCTAGGCGCTATCTCGCTGGGGAACGAGCTGGCGCAGGGCCAGCGGGGACGGCTCTACGCGCTGCTGGTCTCCGGCGCAGTGTGCGGAGTTTTTTGGGAATTCTGGAACTACTGGGCGCCGGCGAAGTGGATCTATGTTTTTCCCATTTTGCCCAGCGTAAAAATCTTTGAAATGCCAGTGGTTGGTTATTTTGGGTTTCCTCCGTTTGCGGTGGAATATTTCTGCATGTACATTTTCGTGGTGACGGTTGCGCAGCGAATGGGCTTAGTTCGAAGGTTGGACCATGCCTCCGAGTTCTGATGGGAGATGCCCCGGGGCGCCCCACCGTTGCCACTTGAGATGGGTTCTTGTCTCCGCCTCTCGATAGCGAGTTGCAAGCCAGCAGAGACTTCATGAGCCAAAGAGCGAAGTTCGTCTTCTTTGTTTTGGTTGCACCTTCCGTTCTCTTCCTCTTGCTCCTCTGGCCACTGAAGACGTCTAGGAGCGACATCTCCGCCGACTTTAGTTACTTGTACGCCGCTGGCAAGATTGTCCGGCAAGGCTCAGCAAGCGATCTCTACGACTACGAGACGCAAGCAAGAGTTCAGCGGGAGTACACCGTTCACCGCGACTCCCTCCATTTCAACCATCCGCCGTTTGAGGCCGTCCTCTTCGTCCCGTTCACCTATTTCTCCTACCCGACGGCCTATCTGCTGTGGGTCCTTGCCAACCTGTACGTTCTGGGTCTGGTGGCCTTTTTGCTGGAACCTCACGCAATCCATTTCGGCACCGGGGATCGGCTTCTCGTGGTCGCGATCTCGATTGTGCCTTTGCTGGCTGTGCTCCTTCAGGGGCAGGACTCCATCTTGCTGCTGCTGGTCTACACGCTGGTGTATCTCAGCCTGAGAAGCAACCGGCAGTTTGCGGCAGGGTGTTTCTTAGCCGCCGGTCTTTTCAGGTTCCAGCTGGTTCTGCCCTTCCTGATCGCATTGTGCGCAAGAAAGAAAGCCAGAGTCTTTTGGGGGTTTGCCGTCGTTGGCGCATGGCTCGCGCTGGTCTCCTGGCTGCTCATGGGCTGGCAGGGGCTGCTCAGCTACCCGCGCCTGCTCTGGGAAATGAGGTCCGTAGCAGGAAGTCAAAGCTTCCACATCTTACCGGCAACGATGCCTAACCTTCGCGGCTTCGCCCACACGTTGTTCGCCGCATGGCTTCCGGCTTCTTCTCTGCAACTGGTCGTCTTGATCGGGTCCGCAGCCCTTCTGTTCTGGTCGATGAAAAAGTGGGACACGAGCACTTGGGCGAGGCCGGAGCGGACATTCGACTTACAGTTTGCCTCAAGCCTGGTGATCACCCTGCTGGTTAGCTACCACGCGCTTATCCATGACCTCAGCCTGTTGGTGCTGCCCGCCGTCCTGTTGTTCAGCCGCTGCTCTGTAGGGCACAGTCAAGAGAAGTCCAAGCCTGCGGCCGTGGCGCTGGTCGTGCTGCTGCCTCTCGCACAGCTTTATCTGGTGTTCTTCGGCGGTGGACAGTTCAGTTGGCTGTTCTGCATCCTGCTTCCCTTTGCGCTCGAGATCAGGAGAGGCGCAGGAGACCGGTCTTCGCAGGGTTGAATCCGTAGGGATGTTGAATCCGTGATTGGGTCTGGCCGGAAGCTGGCAGCCTGGTGGCTGTCATGCAATTCTAGATTTCCCAGGTGGGTTCGTTTGAAGAGGCGTCGCCAGTTGATCCCGCCTCAGAAGTTGTGCCCGTCTATTCCACGGTTACCGACTTGGCCAGGTTGCGGGGCTGGTCCACGTCGCAGCCGCGGCGCACGGCGATGTGGTAAGCCAGCAATTGCAGCGGCACGATTGCCAGCAGCGGCGAGAGTAGATCGGCCGAGCGCGGAATCGGAATCAGATGGTCCGCGCCCTCCTGGGCCTCCGTGTCGCCTTCGGTCACAACGGCAATCACAATGCCATCGCGCGCCTTTACTTCCTTGATGTTGGAAAGCGTCTTCTCGTAGCGCAGCTCACTTTCCGGATTGCCGTCCTCGCGAGTGTTCAGCACTACCACCGGCAGACTCTCGTCAATCAGGGCGTTGGGCCCGTGCTTCATCTCGCCGGCCGGGTAACCTTCGGCATGGATATAGGAGATTTCCTTCAGCTTCAGCGCGCCCTCCAGGGCAATCGGAAAATGGATGCTGCGGCCGAGGAACAGAAAGTCTGTGGCGCGGTAGAAGCGGCGCGACAGATCCTGATACAGGTCGTCGTTCTTCAGCACCGATTCCAGCTTGTCGGGAATCAGCATCAGCTCCTGCAGGTAGAAGCGAGCTTGCTCGTCGCTGATGGTTCCGCGGAGAGTCGCCAGGTGCACGGCGAGCAAGTAGAGGGCCGTCAGTTGCGAGGTGAAGGCCTTGGTGGAAGCCACGCCAATTTCCGGGCCGGCGTGCGTGTAGATGGTGCCGGCCGCTTCACGGGTCACCATGCTGCCGACTACATTGGCAATGGCCAGCGTGGGTGATCCTTTGGCCTTGGCTTCGCGCTGGGCCGCCAGCGTGTCGGCCGTCTCGCCGGACTGGGAGATCGGCACCGTCAGCGTGTGCGGGCCCATGATCGGAGTTCGATAGCGGAACTCACTGCCGTAATCCACTTCAACCGGCAGGCGAGCTAGTTTCTCGATGATGTATTTGCCAGTCATGCCAGCGTGCAGGCTGGTCCCGCAGGCAACAATTTTCATCTCAGTGAAGTTCTGGAACTGCTCCGCGGTAATCTGCATTTCCTCCAGAACCACACGAGTCTTGTCGGGGCTGACCCGGCCCAGAACCGTGTCGCGCACGCCCCGGGGCTGCTCGAAGATTTCCTTCAGCATGAAGTGCGGGTAGCCGGCCTTCTCAGCCATGATTGGGTCCCAGGTGATATGGTGCAGTTCGCGGTGAATTGGGTTTCCCTGAAAGTCGGTCAGCTTCACGCCGTTGGGGCTGATCACGGCCAGGTCGCCGTCAGCGAGAAAGAACACATCGCGTGTGTGGTGGAGGATGGCCGGGATGTCGGAGGCCACGAAGTACTCATTCTTGCCCAACCCTACGACCGCGGGAGGTCCCAGGCGCGCGGCCACGATTTTCTCGGGGTCGCGGCTGGAAATCACCCCCAGGGCAAAGACACCGTGAATGTCCTGTACGGCGCGGCACACCGCTTCCTCCAGATTCCCGTTCAGGTACTTCTCGATCAGGTGGGCTGCAATCTCGGTGTCGGTTTCGCTAGCAAAGACGTGGCCTTCGGCGCTCAGTTGCTTTTTCAGAGCCAGGTAGTTTTCGATAATGCCGTTGTGCACCACAACGATGTCGCCTGTGCAGTCGCGATGCGGGTGGGAGTTGATTTCGCTGGGACGGCCGTGTGTGGCCCAGCGCGTATGTCCGATGCCGTAGCTGCCGTGGATTGGATTCAGCCGGACGGCTTCCTCCAGGTTCCGCAGCTTGCCCTGCGCGCGGCGCACCTGCATGCCGCTGTCGTTGACAACAGCCACGCCCGCCGAGTCATAGCCGCGGTACTCCAACCGCTTCAGTCCTTCGATGATGACCGGCACCGCCGGCTTCTTACCTACGTACCCCACAATGCCACACATATTGCTGAACTCTCCAGCTTCCTGAGCCTTCCTAAGCGTCCGGCTAGGAGGGTTGTTTGGAAGCCGGGCTCTTGCTCCCCGGCCATCCGCTCATTATACCGGCCATTATACAGGACAGCGGGCGCCTTCCGTCCCTCCTCGTCTATAACAAGATTTGATCTCTAGAATAGCGAAATTGCACCCTGGGAGCGCGCCGGCGCCAATGCCGTGACCGCTCCTACGTTGGGTTCAGGAGCTGGTAGGAGAATTGTTCGATCACGGGATTGGTCAGCACATCGCGGGCGATGCGTTCGAGCTGCTCGCGGGCTTGATCGTGACTGAGGCCGTCGGAGAGCACAATTTCAAAATACTTTCCCTGACGCACGTCGGCGATCTCGGAAAACCCGAGTTCACGAAGCGCCCCCAGGATGGTCTGGCCCTGCGGATCGAGCACCGTGCTCTTGAGCGTGACGAAGACTTTGGCTTTCATCTTTTTTAATCCGGACCCAGCTGCCGGCTCATCCGGACCCGGCTGCCGGGACGCGGTCGCGGACCGCCCGCCGCCCTGCGGCAGCGTCAGCTGCCTGGTCCAGCAATTCCACCACGTGCCCCACGCGCTGGCCGCGGCCCCAGCGGGCGATGCCAGCGCGAAGCTGCAGCAGGCAGCCCGGGTTGGCTGTCAGCACCAGCTCGGCCCCGGTGGTGTTGACGGCCTGGATTTTTTTCTCCAGCAGCTCCATGGACAGATCGTTATGCGAGATATTGTAGATGCCGGCGCTGCCGCAGCAAATCTCAGCCAGAGGCAGTTCGCAGAACTCGATACCGGGCACGCGCCGGATCAGCTCGCGGGGCGCCGAGCGGACACGCTGCCCGTGCATCAGGTGGCAGGGGTCCTGGTAAGTGACCCGTACAGCCACTTCTCCCAGTGGTTGCACCAGGCCCGCTTCGGCCAGGAACTCGGTCACGTCCTTCGCCTTCTCCGCAAAAATCGCGGCGCGCTCGCCGTATTCCTCATCGCCGGCCAGCAGCTCGTGGTACTCCTTCAGCGTCGAGCCGCATCCGGCGGCGTTGGTCAGCAACGCGTCAAATGGCTCGGCCAGGAAGGCCTGAATGTTTTGCCGGGCCAGACGCTGGGCCTCGTCGCGCACTCCGGCGTGGACGTGCAGAGCACCACAGCAGAGCTGTTCACGAGGAATAACGACCTCGCACCCGTTGGCGGTGAGCACCCGCACCGTGGCTTCGTTCAGCCGGGCGAAGCTGACGTTGGCGATGCAGCCGGCGAACAGCGCCACCCGGTAGCGCCGCCGTCCCTGCGCCGGGTACATCCTGCCGAGCTGGCGGAAAAAGAAGGGTGGCTCGGCGGGCGGCGACAACGCCTCGATGCTGGCCAACCCAAGGTGTTCCAGCAGGCCGGCGCGCCGCACCATCTGCTGTAGGCCGGAAGCCTGGTAGAACCACAAGCCCCAGCCGGCCAGTTGCAGCAGCGCCGGGCTGTTCAGAAGGTGCCGGAAGACGAAACGTCGCACGGCGCGCTGGAGCAGCGGCCGCTGGTACTGTTGTTCGATCTGCGCCCGGGCCGCCTCAACCAGCCTTCCGTACTGCACCCCAGAGGGGCAGGCCGTTTCGCAGGCGCGGCAATCCAGGCACAGATCAATGTGCTTCACGAAGCTGTCGCCCAGCGGCAGGCGCCCTTGGTCCACCTGGATCATCTGGTAGATGCGGCCGCGCGGCGAATCCATTTCCACACCCAGCTCTCGGTAGGTGGGGCAATGGTTCAGGCACAGCCCGCAATGAATGCATTTGGAGTAGTCCTCCCACAGCGGCCGATCGGGACCCCGGAAGCCAGAGGTGCCGCCGGAGGTGCCGGCCGTGGTTTCTTCTACAGGGGTCAGCATACGAACCGGCCTGGGTTCAAGATGCCCTTGGGGTCGAAGGACTGTTTGAGTTTCTGCATGATGGCGTAGTCGTCCCGAGGCGGACCCAAAACGTCCAGTTGGGCCTGAATCGGCGGCGGGGCGAATTCAATCACGACGTGCGCACCGAGCGAGAGAGCCACCCGCTGAGTGTTTCGGCAAAACCCGAGCAGGTCCGCCCCACTGACGGACAAGCCACAGACGTACAGATAGGATACGCCGGAACCTGCGCGCGCGACCAGCGCCGTTTCCGCCCCTTGCCGGCGCAGGTCGCCTATGGCGGTCTCCAGCAGGGGTTGCATCCCTAGCAGTGTCGAGGAGAGCTTAAGGCGGGCGCTGTGTGGATGGGCGGCAGAGAAGGTCGCCGGCAGGTCGCAGACGGCCTGCCACAGGTGATGCTCCTGCTCGCCGGCCAGGGTGGCGGAGTCGGTGGCGCCGGCGTCCCGGCCCAGTGTGGCTACCTCGCCGCGGCTGCGCTCGATCACACGTTCTACGCCACCGTAGGCTACCGCCAGCAAAAACTCGCCGCGCGGTAACTGCCGGGCAGCGGCTTGGCCCACCAATGAGGCGGCGCCACCGTCCAGCAGGTCCAGCGCCAGCGGCGAGAGGACCGACCTCAGGATCGCGCCTCGCGCCTCCAGCGCATGGGCCAGCGAGCCGAACACCAGCACGCTGGTTTCGGTCGCGGGCCGTGGGAACAGCTTAAGAGTCACGTCAGTGATGACGGCCAGCGTCCCGAGCGAACCGATCATGAGCTTGGCCATGTCGTAGCCCGCGACGTTTTTCACCACCATGCCGCCGCTCTTCACCACCTTCCCTTCGACGGTGGCGAAGTGCATCCCGATCACCATGTCGCGCGCGGTGCCGTAGAAGAGACGGAACGGGCCGCTGGAGTTGGTTGCCAGCGCGCCGCCGATGGTGGCGTGCTCGGGGCAGGCGACCCCCAGCGGGAGCCACTGCCGGTGCGGCGCCAGAGCGGCGGAAAGCTCAGCCATCGTCAAACCTGCTCCCATGCTGGCGGTCAGGTCCGCCGGTTCGTACTGCTTGAGGTGGTTCAGGCGCCGCAGGCACACGGTCAGGTCGCCGCCGCCGGGCGCTGCGCCCAGCTCCTGCTGCGTGGAGCCTCCCGCCAGGATGACGCGGAGGTGCTCGGTGTTGGCCAGCGCGAGCACGGCGGCGACTTCCTCAGCGGTGCCGGGGAAAACGGTGTCACCAGCCACGTGTTCCGGACCAACCAACTCAACCAGCCGCGGCACAATGTCACCGCGCAGCGCCATCGGCCGCGAGTATAACACGCAGGGTCGAGCGGCCATTTCCTACTCGGGCGGCGGGGCCATGACGTAGCGGCGCCCTTCGGGCGCCATCGCCTTCGGGGTTCCATCGTAGGTGGCAGACTGAAGCCTGCCGCTACGTCGGGCGGAGGGCGATCATGGCGTAAAGGCGGCCGGCGGCAGTCCCTTCGCGGCGGTAGGAGTAGAGAAGGTCGGTGCGGCAAGCGGTGCAGGGCGCCCCGGTGACGATGTTCTTCGGCCTCAGCCCCGCCGCCAGCAACTGCCTGCGGTTGGCCTCCTCCAGGTCAAGGTAGGCGGTGGCGGGGTTGAGGGGGCGCATGATGGAGATGCGATCTCTCATGATCTGCCGTGGCAGCAGAGTATCCGCGGGGTTTTCGGGCTCCAAACCCGAGAACAGTTCCTCAGCGTAAGGGAACTGGGAGCGGAACTGCTCCAGCACTTCCTCGCCCACCTGATAGCAGCAGGCATGGATTCCCGGGCCGATGACTGCGCGCATCCTCGTCGGGTCGGCGCGGTAGTGGGCGCGCATGGTGCCGACGGTTTTTTCCGTGATGCGGCGTACCGTGCCGCGCCAGCCGGCGTGCACGATGCCCACGGCTCGCGCCACCGGGTCCAGCAGCAGGATGGGAGGGCAGTCCGCCGTCTTCACCGCTAGCGCCAGACCGGCCGTGGCGGTGACCATGGCATCGCCAACCGGGGCGTCGCCCACCGGGAGGCGCTCCGGCACAACATCTATGGTCCGTACCGTCGCCGAGTGAATCTGGCGCAATTCAACCGGCCGTAGCTCTTTCTCCTCTGAGGCAACGCGAGCAAAGAAATCTCGGCGCGAGCTGTGGCGCGTGCTGAAGCCGTGCACGACCGCCGGCAGCCGCTGCCAGGCGCGGGCAACCAGCCAGGTCTTTGTGATGTTAAAGCTTGAAGGTTGTCCCATCACTGGTCCAGGTGGTTGTGAGACAGGATCAGGGCATCGAGCCTCAACGGGTCCAGACGAGGGCGTCTGGCGGCGCAGCGCACCAGCGTGCCCAGCCCGGGGCCCAGCAGAAACTGGAAGCCCTGGAGGGAATACCAGTCGCCGCCGGTAGAGCGCAACTGGCGCGCGGTCATGAAGCGCGCGCCGGCCGTTCCCAGGAACTTCACGAAGTCGCTGCTGGCCATCCTGCTCGTTATAATAGCTCGCAGCCTCGTGAGGTTCTTAGGGTGAAGTTCTTGGGAACAAAATGATCGTCGGCACCGGCATTGACGTGGCCGAGGTTGCGCGCCTGGAACAGGCGACGGCCCGGCACGGCCAGCGCTTTCTGGAGCGCGTCTTCACCGCGCGCGAGATTGAATATTGCGAGCGCCACAAGAATCGCTTCGAGCGTTACGCCGCCCGCTTTGCGGCCAAGGAGGCGGGCATGAAAGCCCTGGGAGTCGGCTGGCGGAGCGGCGTGCGGTGGCGTGACCTGGAGGTGGTGAACCAGCGGGGGGGGAAACCGGAACTTCGGCTTTCGGGAGTGGCCGCGCGCATCGCCCAGAAGCAGAAGGTGCGCAACGTCGCCTTATCGCTCACCCACACCCAGACGCAGGCCGTGGCCCAGGTGATCCTTGAAGATTGAAGGCTCGGGACCTTACTTGATTGGCCTAGAAGACCACGCCCGCCAGGCCAGGTTCTTCTACGCCAGTGATCAGTGCCTCCACGAGACGGTTGGGCCCGAGCCGCGATCCACGTAGGCGAACCTTCAGGTAGTTGTTGCTCAGCGCCGACCCGCCCTCAAGCGTGCCGGCCTCAAGCGTGATCACCGACAGGCGGCTCCCCACCTGGCGGCGGCGAAATTCCAGGTTCTTCCGGGCGGCCAGCTCGCGCAAGAGGCGGTTGCGCTCCCGCGCCACGCGGACGGGTACCTGGTCAGGCATGGTGGCGGCCGGCGTCCCCTCTCGGCGCGAGTAGGTGAACACGTGCAGGTAGGTGAAGGGCAGGCGCTCTACTAACGCCCGGGTCTGCTCAAAGTCCTCGTCGCTTTCTCCGGGAAAGCCGACCATCACGTCAGCACCGAAGGCTGCCTCGGGCAGTAGTTGGTGCGCGCGCCACAGGCGCTGCTCGTAATGCGCGGCGCGGTAGCGGCGGCGCATGCGACGCAGTACGCGGTCCGAGCCGCTTTGCAGCGGTGCGTGCACGTGCCGGGCGATCCGGGAGGAGCTGGCCATCAGCTCCAGAAGCTCGTTGGTAAAGTCCAGCGGCTCGACCGAGCTGAGTCGGATGCGCTCGATTACCGTCTCGCTCAGGATGGCGCGCATCATGGCCAGGAAACTAAGGCGGGGCTCCAGGTCGCGGCCGTAGCGGCCCAGGTTGATGCCGGTGAGGACAATCTCGCGGTAGCCGGCGCGCTCCAGCGCGCGCACCTGTGCGAGGACGGCTTCCGGCCGCAGGCTTCGACTGCGCCCGCGCACTGCGGGGATGATGCAGAACGAGCAGCGGTTGTTGCACCCGTCCTGAATTTTCACGTTCGGCCGGGTGCGCTCGGCCCCAGCGCCAAAGACGGGCGCTGCCAGCAGCTCGGTGTGGGCGAAGATGTCCCCGATGATGACCTGCGGAGTTTTCGGAGCTGGCGGAGCTGGCGGAGCTTCGGGAGCTGGCGGATCTGGCGAAGCTGTCGGGGCTGGCGCCCTGCCGAGCGCCGACAGAGGCACCAGAGCTCCGCTGCCCGCCACAATCTCCCCGATCCGGGTCTTGTGCGAATTCCCGACCACCCAGGTCACCCCGGGAAGCGCAGCCAGCTCGTTCGGCGCGCGCTGGGCATAACAGCCGGTGACCAGGATGCGGCAACCGGGATTGTTGCGGAACTGGCGGCGAATGGCCTGGCGGGCATCCTCGTCGGCCGAGGCAGTCACCGTGCAGGTATTTAGCACCACCAAGTCCGCCGTACGGGCCTCGGCGGCGCGGGCCAAGCCGCGAGTCGCCAGTTCGTGCTCCAGGGCCGCGCCATCGGCCTGGGCAGCTCGGCAGCCAAAGTTTTGCACGAAAAAGCTGGGCATGTTTTTGATTCTAGTGGAGATGAGCCCCAGCGACCGTCAACAGAGCAGTCACCCTAGAGGTTGTCGGCAACCTTCATTTAGCCAGGCTACGACTTCAGACCGCCGCCGAGGCCGTGCGGCGTTGCTGGTAACACTCACGGCAGTAGACCGGACGCCCCTGAGTGGGCTTGAAAGGAACGGTGGTTTCTCTCCCACATTGGTGACACTTTGTGGTGGTTTCCACCCGGACGTGGCCGGCCCCCCCCAAGGCGGTATTTCGTTTGCCCTTGCACGCCTTGCAGCGTTTCGGTTCGTTCTTAAAGTTTTTGTCGGCGAAAAACAGCTGTTCCCCGGCGGTGAAGACGAACTCCGCACCGCAATCCACGCACTTCAAGATCCTGTCCGCGTATTCGACCATTGGACACACGCCCCCTCTAGCCCATGTTTCGAGTCATCGGCCAGCAGCTCCGACCTGTTCGGCCCCCGGCCTTGCTTTGAGAAGGGAGCCAAATCGAGACATAAATTCCCCCGCAAGGTGCTGCCAGCCTTTGGGTTGCCTTTTTCCCGCCCGTGGGAAACCTGTAAACAGCTTGAAGAATGTGCAACTCCCGGAAGCATTCACTTACCCCAGGGCCGCAGCACGCTGCCCACGGCGACCTGGGTTGTTAGCCAGCTCAAACAACAGCACAGAGAACGGAGAGCCCATCTTGGCAACGCTACTCCTGCTCGCGCCGCATCTTCTTGCGGTTTCGCTTCCTGGCCAAGGCTTCCTTCGTTCGACGCTTTTCGCCGGGTTTCAAATAGAAGGAATGCCGCCTGACCTCCTTAATGATATCTTCCTGCTGTACCTTCCTTTTGAACCGGCGCAGGGCGTTCTCGAGGGATTCTCCCTCTTGTACCCTGATTTCGGCCACTCGGAAAACACCTCCTCGCTGCTGTGGAGTTAGCTTCGGCAGCTAATCATAGGCGTTTGCCGACCGAAGTCAAGGGAATTCTGCGCCGTCTTGTTTGTGAGTGACAGATCTGAAATCGAATAGCAGCAGCCGAAACCCGCTGGAGTTGTGGACGGGTTTCGGGTTGGGTAATGGGTCAATTTACGGTAGGGGCGTTTTACGTCCAAGTAGGCGGCGTGGCAGCATCGGTAAACGCTAGCCGACAAGTGGGAACCTATCGAAAAAGTTTGGAGAAACCAGCTTCGCTACAGCGACATAATGCCGCGTCACGTTTGCTTGCTGCCCTGTCTTATACCGCGAGCGCGGTCTACCGGGATTACCGGGCGGGAGGGAGTCCCAAGCTTACTCCGGGAAGTTCATGCGGCGCAGCAGGTCCTGGAAGCGGGGGTCGTCGCGCAGCGGATCCCATTCCGGACCCGCCTTGAGAAAATGGAAGCCGAAGGTTCGTGCCTCGTAGGATCTCTCCAGCCATTCCAAGGCTAGGTCGTTTTCCCCCGCGTATGTATACATATACGCAACAAGCATCGGGGGGGCTAGTTTCGATTGCGCTGCCAGCATCTCCGCCCCCCGTCGCATCGCCTCCTGGAACCCTCCCTGCGCGTAGCCACGCTCAATCTCTTCGGCGACTCCATCAGTACTCAGCCCGGCATTGATGAACTTCTTATTTAATTCCCGATGCTCCGCATACATTCCCGCCGCGATGAAGACGGTCGTCAGGCTAAACAGCGAAAACCGGTCGTTAGGTGACTTTTTGAGCACCTTGCGGAACTGAGAGATGGCGTCGTCGTACCGGCGAACACAAAACAAGTGCCAACCATAAATCACCTGGTATTTGAAATTGAACGGGTCCAATTCTAACGCTCGCTCAAGGTGCGCTGTCGCTTCCTCCGGACGGTTCATCGCGGTCAAAAAATCGCCGTAAAGTGCGCGCACCTCCGCAGAGTTGGGGTTGAGCTCGATCGCCCGCCGGAACTCTGCCTGAGCGCCAGCCCAGTCCCATTCGTAAGAAAACCTAACATAGGCCAAAAACGAATGCGCTTCCGAGAGCGTGTCATCCAATTCCAGGGCTTTCAACACAGCCGCCTTCGCCCTTGGCCCTGCCTCACGGGGTGGCACGACCTCCAGTAAGGTGCGGACGAACCAGACGCCGCCGATACCCAAGTAGGCCCGGGCGTAATTCGGGTCTTTCTCCAGCGCTAACTCGAAGTACTGCATCGCGGTCTCGATGTCTTCCGAGTTGAGCTTGTCAATGTGAAAGCTGCCCCGGAGAACGGCCTCATGAGCCTCGGGATTGACCGTGCGGGCGCTGGCCAGCCGTGTCTGCTCCTCCGGGGTGAGCTGCAAGTTGATCTCACGGGCGATGGCCGCCACGATTTCGTTTTGCAGCGACAGCACGTCGCGGAGCTCGCGCTCGTAGCGCTCGGCCCACAGGTGCTCCTCAGTGGCCGCGTTGATCAACTGCGCGGTGATCCGCACGCGGTCGCCCGAACGCAGCACCGACCCGGTAATGACGGCGTCCACGTTCAATTCCCGCGCAATCTGCGGCAGCGGTTTGTCGGTGTCCTGGTAGCGCATCGCCGAGGAGCGTGCGATCACCCGCTTGAAGCCCCCGATCTTGGCCAGGTCGGTGATCAGCGCTTCGTGCATCCCCGCGGCGAAGTAGTCTTGCTCGGGATCACCCGAGAGGTTCGCGAGCGGCAGCACCGCGATGGATTCAATCCGTGGCGCAGGGGCTGTCCCCAACAGCCGGTCGCGCAGTCCGCCCACATTTAGCCCCAAAGGCACCGCCAGCAGGGCTACGAGCGCCACTCCTGCCATAGCGACGAGTTGTCGGCGAGTCAGACCAGGCCTGCGCGGAGTCGCCAGGAATGGCTCCGGCCCGCTCAGCCGCTCCAGGTCCACCCGCAACTCCTGGGCCGACTGGTAGCGCCGCTCCGGGTCCTTCTCCAAGGCTTTGAAGATGATGCTCTCCAGCCCCGCTGAAACCTGGCTGTTGACTTCGCCCGGTGCCGGCGGTGTCTGTTGCAAGATTGCAGCGATCAGCCGATGCGACTCCCGCTCCGGAAAGGCCCGCTGTCCGGTGCCCATCTCGTAGAGCACCGCCCCCAGCGCGTACAGATCCGCGCGCACATCGACCACCTTGCCCTGCAACTGCTCCGGCGGCATATACGGCAGCGTCCCCGCCGCCGCGGGTGTCTCCGTCATGCTCATGGTCGCAGCCGTGTCGGCTACTGGTCGCACCAGTTTGGCCAGCCCGAAGTCCAGGACCTTCACTTGGCCTTTCGGGGTCACCATCACGTTGCCCGGCTTCAGGTCCCGATGCACCACGCCCTGCTCCTGGGCCTCCTCCAGGGCCGCGGCGATCTGGATCCCCAGCTGCGCCACTTCCTTCTCGGGTAAGGCACCGTCCGTGATCCGCTTCGCCAGCGTGGCCCCGGCCACATACTCCATCACCAGAAAGTCCACCCCGTCCTGGGTGTCGAAGTCGTACACGGTGGCGATGTGGGGATGTTTCAGCTTGGAGAGAGCCAGGGCTTCTTTGCGGAAGCGATTGCGAGCCGTCTCATCGGCCAGAATGTGGGCGGGCAACACCTTCAGGGCCACATCGCGCTGGAGTCGTTCATCGTGGGCCCGATAGACCTCGCCCATCCCGCCGGCACCCAGCTTCGCCAAGACCCGGTAGCGGGAGATGGTCTTGCCGACCATGCCTCCCCCATCTCCCTCTGACCCGGCTTGCTCTTGGGCCAAGGAACGGGCGGCCACCTCCAGAGCCGGCGCTTCCAGGAAGCTCCCCGTCGCCCCCTCCTGCGTCAGCAGCGACTCGACCTCCTGCCGCAGGGAATCGTCCCCACCGCAGGCTTCGTCTAGGAATGTGGCCCGCTGGACCGGCTCTCGTTTCAGAGCGGAGTGATAGATCTGCTCGACTTTCTGCCAACGTTCGGGCTTCATCCAGCCACACCCCTGCTCCAACTCAGCTTCTCCAGGATGCGGTAGTGCCCGAGCGTCCGGCCGACCATGGGCAAGAAGCCTCCCTCTTGGCGGCCATGCTACGCCCCGGCCGCAGGCAAGTCAACGCGGGGAGCCGACCAGTCGCGACGGTGGTCTTCCGATGCTGTACTGGCGGAGTCCAAGCGGCACGAGATACACCGCCTTGCCTCCAGCGATGCCGGATAGGTCCCCACAAACGGGCTAGCGTTTATCAATCCCGGTGTCAGTTGGCCCGGTTTCAGTTGGACGAATAGTCGGCTTCTCGGGAAACTGACCCGTTACCTTGGGTTGCCTGGCGTGGCTTTGAAACCATGTTGTGCGGTACACTAGGGGGGGGATTTTCCGCTTGGCGCACCCTGCCGGCCCAGGCCGCCGGAGGGAGCTGCGGTGAACGCTGCCCGAACCAGCCTGGGCAAGAAGGTCCTCTGGCCGGAAACGACATGAATCAGGTGTTGACTCTTCTGCTGGCGGGAGGCGCCGGCGAGCGGCTATACCCGCTGACCCGTGACCGCGCCAAGCCAGCCGTCACTTTTGGGGGCAGCTACCGCATCATTGATATTACCCTCAGCAATTGCATTAATTCCGGACTGCGCCGCATCTTCATCTTGACTCAGTACAAGGCGCTGTCGCTCAATCGCCACCTCCGCGAGGGTTGGAGCATCCTGGCGCCGCAGCTGGGTGAGTTCATCGAGGTCCTGCCGCCCACGAAGCGGATCAGTGAAGATTGGTACCTGGGGACCGCCGACGCCGTCTATCAAAACCTGTACAGCATCGTAGGACAGGAAGAGCTGCGCTACGCGCTGGTTCTGGCCGCCGACCACATCTACAAGATGAATTATGCCAGGATGGTGGCCCAGCACGTGCGGTCCGGAGCCGAGATTACGGTGGGCACGATTCAGGAAAAGGCCGAGCAGGCCTACCGCTTCGGGGTGGTCGAGGTGGACGGCGACGGGCGCGTGATCGGTTTCGAGGAGAAGCCGGCCGTTCCGCAGTCGCGCTCCCCGTATAATCCGGAGATGATCAGCGCCTCCATGGGCATCTACGTCTTCAGTACTCAGGTGCTCGTCGAAGCGCTGCGCCAGGACGCCGAGGATGCCACCTCCGCTCACGATTTCGGCCATGATATCCTGCCGCGAGCCATTGGGCAGTACCGCGTCCATGCCTTCGACTTCATTGATGAGAACAAGAAAGAGCTTTACTGGCGCGACGTGGGGACCGTGGACGCTTACTACGAAGCCAACATGGACCTGGTGGCGGTGAGTCCGGTGTTCAACCTTTACGATGCGCATTGGCCCATCCGGACTTACCCGCCGCAATCGCCTCCCGCCAAGTTCGTGTTTGCCGACGAAGGCCACCGCGTGGGTGTTGCCATGAATTCCATCGTCGGCTCGGGTTGCATTATCAGCGGCGGCCGCGTGATCAGCAGCGTGCTGTCGCACTCGGTGCGCATCAACAGCTACTCTGAGGTGGACAGCTCGATCCTGTTCTCCGGGGTGAACGTGGGGCGCTACAGCCGTATCCGCCGGGCGATCATTGACCGCGATGTGCAGATTCCGGAGAACAGCGAGATCGGGTTTAATTTGGAGCAGGACCAGGCCCGCGGCTATCATGTCACCGACTCGGGGATTGTGGTGGTGCCGCGGGAGGCCGCCACGCGGGAGTTCGGAGAAGAACTTGCGTTCGCCGTCGAGTGAGGTTCAACTTCTTTTCTGAAGGACAGGAACAGGTCCATGACCAACATGACAAGCATTGAATCGCTGCGGGGTCGGGAGGTATTGGATTCTCGAGGGAATCCCACCGTGGAAGCCGAAGTGCGACTTTCCGGAGGCGCCTGGGGGCGCGCGGCGGTGCCCTCGGGTGCTTCCACCGGGGAGCACGAGGCGGTGGAGCTGCGCGACGGCGAGGCCCGCCGCTATCTGGGCAAGGGCGTGCGCAAGGCGGTGGAAAACATCAACGGCCCGATTCGAAAAGCGGCCGCGGGACTGGATGCCGCCGACCAGGCACTGCTCGACCGCCGCCTGATCGAGCTGGACGGCACGCCCAACAAATCCCGCTTGGGTGCCAATGCCTTGCTGGCCGTCTCGCTGGCCGCGGCGCGCGCCGTCGCCGACGCGCTGAAACTGCCGCTCTACCGTTACCTGGGGGGCGTGCATGCCACGCTGCTGCCCGTTCCCTTGATGAACGTGATCAACGGTGGCGCCCACGCCGACAACAACGTGGACTTTCAAGAGTTCATGCTGGTCCCGGTCGGGGCGCCGCGCTTCTCGGAGGCGCTGCGCATGGGCGCGGAGACCTTCCACACGTTGAAGAAGGTGCTCACCAAGCGCGGCTACAACACAGCCGTGGGTGACGAGGGCGGCTTTGCGCCCCACCTGAAATCCAACGTGGAGGCGCTGGAGGTGCTGCTGGAGGCCATACAAGCCGCCGGCTACCGGCCCGGCCAGGACATCGCCATCGCCCTGGACCCAGCCGCCAGCGAGTTCTTTGAGAAGGGCCAGTACGTCTTCAAGAAGTCGGACAAGAGCCGGAAAACTTCCGAGCAGATGGTGGAATTCTGGGCCGATTGGGCAGCGAGCTATCCCATCGTATCGCTCGAGGACGGGCTGGCCGAGGATGACTGGGCCAGCTGGAAGCTGCTGACCCAGCGGCTGGGAAGCAAGCTCCAGTTGGTCGGCGACGACCTGTTTGTCACCAACACCGAGCGGCTGGCGCGCGGCATCCAGGGAGGCATCGGCAATTCCATCCTGATCAAGGTCAACCAGATCGGCACGCTGACCGAAACTTTGGAGGCGATCGAGCTGGCCCGCCGCAACGGCTATACCGCCGTGGTTTCCCACCGCTCCGGTGAGACCGAGGACACCTTCATCGCTGACCTGGTGGTGGCCACCGGGGCTGGGCAGATCAAGACCGGTTCAGCCAGCCGCACCGACCGCATCGCCAAGTACAACCAGTTGCTCCGCATCGAAGAGGCGCTGGGCACCGAGGCTCGCTACCTGGGACACTCGGCTTTCCCGGCATCCCGGGCAACGGCCCAGGAAGCTTCTTCGGCGCGCTAGCGAGAAAACAATGCCGCGGCCGCTGGTGTTAGTGATCCTGGATGGGTGGGGGCACAGCCCCAAGGCGGAGAACAACGCGATCGCCCTGGCCCGCAAACCCACCTGGGAAGAGCTGGCCTCGTCTTTCCCCCACACCCTGATCCATACCTCGGGACGGGCCGTCGGCCTGCCCGACGGGCAGATGGGCAACAGCGAAGTGGGCCACCTCAACATGGGCGCGGGCCGGGTGATCAACATGGACGTGACCCGGCTGGACCTGATGATTGAGAACGGCGAGTTGTTTCATCAGCCGCTGCTGCTCCAGGCCATGGAGCACGCCCGGCCGCGCCAGTTGCACCTGATGGGTCTGGTCAGCGACGGCGGGGTTCACTCCCACTTGACGCACCTCTATGCGCTGCTGCGCATGGCCGCCGAGAACAAGGTAGAGCGCACCTTCGTCCATGCCTTCATGGACGGCCGCGATACGCCGCCCCACAGCGGCGTCGGGTTCCTTGAGCAGCTCCAGCAGCGGATGCGCACTTACGGCGTTGGGCAGATCGCCACTGTCAACGGGCGCTACTACGCCATGGATCGCGACAAGCGCTGGCCGCGCATCGAGCGCGCCTACAACGCCATGGTGCTGGGCGAAGGCCTCCGCGCCCGCGACCCGCTGGCCGCGGTCCGGGCCAGCTACGAGCACGACGTCACCGACGAGTTCATCGAACCGATCGTGCTGACCGACGAACGCGGCGAGCCGCTGGCCCGCATCCGCGAGGGCGACGCGGTCATCTTCTTCAATTACCGCGCCGACCGCGCCCGCCAGATGACGCGCGCCCTCACCGATCCCGAACTGGAGCAGCCCCCGCGCTCGACCGTGCCCCGCGACCTCTTTTTCGTGGGCATGACCCGCTACGACAAGACCCTGGAGGTGCCCTTCCTGCTCCAGCCCCAAACCTCCGACAAGATCCTGGCCCAGATCCTGGCCGCTGAGGGTTTGAAGAATCTGCGCGTGGCCGAGACGGAAAAATACGCGCACGTCACTTACTTTTTTAACGGAGGCGTCGAGAAACCTTATGCCGGGGAGGAGCGCATGCTGGTGCCGTCCCCCAAGGTGGCCACCTACGACCTGATGCCCCAGATGAGCGCGGAGGGAATCGCCGAAGCGGTGGAGAAGGCGGTGGCCTCCGGGTCCTTTGACCTGCTGGTGGTCAATTTTGCCAACGCCGACATGGTGGGCCACTCCGGGAAACTGGAGCCGACGACGCGGGCCGTCGAAGCGGTGGATGCCTGCTTGGGCCGGGTTCATCGCGCGTTGCGACAAAGAGGAGGCGCGCTGATCGTCACCGCCGACCACGGCAATGCCGAGGTCATGGTGGACCCAGCCAGCGGTGGTCCCCACACCTTCCATACCACCAACCCGGTGCCGCTGCTGATCGCCGCCGAAGGCGCCTCCGCCTGGAAGCTGCGCACCGACGGCTCGTTGCGCGACATCGCTCCCACGGTCCTGAGCATGCTCGGCCTGCCCCAGCCGAAAGAGATGAGCGGCAGCGACCTGCGCCTGTTGCCAGGTTCCGCCTGAGATGGCGCTTCCCAAAAGCCTGGAGAGGCGCATCCGCGCCGTGATTGCGCAGGTGCACGAGCGAAGGCTGGCCGAATCGCTGGCCCCGGTGGAGGAGACGATCCAGCGCTGGCGCGAGGGCGAGGGGACTGTGTTTGCGGTGGACGAAGCGATCCACCAGCACCAGATGCGCTCCAAACGCTATTGGAACCTCTACGCCCACACAGCTGCCACCTCGCCCCAAGTCCTCTACATCCTGGACGAAGCGCTGGAGCTGGGGCTCATCTCGCCTGAGCAGCACCGGGAATTGGCCCACATTCGGCGCGTCACGCACTAGTCCCGTGACCGGCCGGCCCACTTAAGGCCGGCTCTCTTGGAGGCCGTGTAGTCGGCTTACCGGACAAGTGCCTACCTTAGAGGCAGCGTCACTTTAATAGCTGAGAGTAGATAGGCCCCGCCTTGTCAGGTAGAGGTTCCTGCGCCAACTGGCCCCGCTTTGCTTTGCATCGAGGGGTGTCAGGGATGAGCGGCGACGTGGCATGGCCAGTCGCGGACCTCGGAAAAGGCGATGGGGCAGCCTGTCGCCTTGGGAAAAGACGCCTTGCCTAGCCTGTGTCCTGTGGAGAAAATGAAGCTAAGGGTATGGATGTTAAGGCGCGCCCCCTTGTTTTTAGGCTCGATTGGCCCGGAGGATTGTTGTGAGTAAAGGCCAGTTCCGGTTTTCGTACTTCACCCCCGCGTACGAGGCGACTGTCACATTCTATCGGGACGGGTTGGAGCTTCCCGTCATAGAATCCTGGGACCGCAATCCCGATGACCGAGGGATCCTCTTTGGTGCCGCGTCTGGGGTGATCGAGGTGCTGGCGCTGCCGAAGTGCGGCGAATCATCTCACCTCTGGGATGACAGGCCTCCGCAAGGTGTGTTCATGGTGATCGAGGTGGGCGACGTCGAGGAAGAGTATCTGCTCGCAGTCGAGAAGGGGCTCGCAATCAAGCAGGAAATAAGAGACCAGGATTGGGGCCACCGGAGTTTCTGCGTGTCTGAGCCGGATGGTCTTACCCTCTATTTCTTCACGGAAATTCGAGGAGAGTAGCGTCTCGTGTGCAACCTGGACCATCGCCTACAGCGACCTAAACAAGAGCTAGGGCCCCCTGCGATAGTGTGCGCATATGAATACTGAAGATCATCTGAAACCCAGGATAGCGATTCCGCCACCCGTCATCTAGATAGTGGCACTGCTATTTAGGGACCGCTCTTAACTCTGGCCTGACTGCCGCACGTAGACCCGAAAGCTGCTAATCAAGACCTCCCGAACCGGCAACCACTAAGCCGCTCGGTCGGCGCTGGCTAGTGGGTCAGTTTCCGATAAGCGCGTTATACATCCAGTAGCGCACAGCTGAGCGGGTGTTGGAGATGAATTGCCGGAAACGGGAACTTCTAAGGAAGGGGCTTGCTGTCCTGGATCAGTGGAACAGCCAAGGTCGGACCGGATTGCGATGGGGCTGAGTTCAGCAGCGCTGCCAGCTCAGAGAGGCTGTCCACCATCAAGTCAGGTGGGTGCTGCTCGAAGGTTTCCGGCGCGAAGCCGTAGCTGACCCCACAGGTCTGGATGCCTGCGTTGCGCCCGGTGAGCACGTCCACACCGGAATCGCCCACCATCATCGCCTGCTCGGGCGGAACTCCGGTATCTTGAAGGATCGTGAACACACCCTCCGGGTGAGGTTTCTTGGTAGTAAAACTGTTTCCGCCGAACACGTGGCGGAAGCAGCTGGCAACTCCCAGCTCTTCCAGAATTTCCCGGCTGATGCGCACCGGCTTGTTGGTGAGCACCGCCAGAATGCGGTCGCTGAGCGCCTCCAGGGATTCGGGCACGCCGGGATACAAACGCGTGTGATCCAGCTTGTGGTCTCGGTAGTAGGCCAGGAAAAACTCGACCGCTCGCACCAGCTCCTCTTCGCTAAACTTCGGCCCAATCGCGCGCCGAATCAGCTTGGGCGCGCCTTCGCCGACGTAGGAATAGATTTTCCCCTCGTCCATGGGCGGCAGGTGGAGGGAAGCGCGGGTGGCGTTGACCGCCACCGCCAGGTCGAGCTTGGAGTCAATCAGCGTGCCGTCCAGATCGAAAATCAGCAGGCGAATCTGCATCGCTCGGGCTATTGTATCATCCTGACGGAGGAGTACCCTTGGCCCAAGTCTTCCCCTTCGCGGCTCTGCGTTACGCAGCAGAAAAGGTAGGTCCGCTGGAGAGCGTCATCACCCAACCCTACGACAAGATCACTGCCCCGATGCTGTCGCGCTACCAGCGCCTGAGCCCCTACAACCTGGCGCACGTCCTCAAGACCACAGACTACGCGGGAGCGGCGGCGCGTCTGAAGGGCTGGCTGGCGGAGGGCGCGCTGCGAGCTGATCCGGCCCCTGCAATTTATCCTTACTTCTTGAGATACCATCTGCCCGGTTCGGATCAGGTGCTCACTCGCAAGGGGTTTATTGCCGCCGGCCGGCTGGAAGAATATCGGGCCGGCGTGGTATACCGTCACGAACAGACGCTATCGGGTCCCAAGCAGGATCGCCTGGAATTGCTGCGATCCACCCGCGCTCACTTCGGCCAGCTTTTTATGCTCTATTCCGACCCGGCCGGAGAAGTGGAGCGCCTGCTGGACGCAGCCACGGCCGCCGAACCGCTCCAGAGGTTGAGCGACGAGTATGGCGGTGAGCACATGGTGTGGCGCGTGGAAGAGCCTGCGGCCATTGAAGCCATCCAGCGGGCCATGGCCGACAAGAAACTGCTGATCGCCGATGGCCACCACCGCTACGAGACTGCGCTGGCCTTTCGCGAGGAATGCCGGCGCTCGCCCGAACACCGTCCTGGTGGCCGGTGCGAGGCGGTGATGATGACCTTGGTGAACATGGAGGCGTCGGGGCTGACCATCCTGCCCACCCACCGCCTGCTGGCGCGCCTGCCGGGCTTGGACCGAGCCGCTTTGCTGGAATCCGTGGGGCGTTACTTTGAGTCGCTGCCGATGAGCCCGGAGGAAGGTCGGCGGCGGTTGACTACGTATGGCGCCGGCCAGGCTCTCGGCCTCGCGCTTGCCGGCGTGGGCAGCCCCGATTTTTTCCTGCTCCGCTTGCGCTCGGAAACCGATCTGGCCGCCTTGCTGGCTGAATCATCTCCCGCCCAGCGCAGCCTGGACGTGGTGGTGCTGCACAATCTGCTCTTGGCCCGCTGCCTGGGGATCGACGAGCGGGCCGTCCGCGAGCAAAAGTTCCTGGAGTACGTGCGGGAATTTGAAGCGGGTCTCAAGGCAGTGGCCGACGGGGCGGCTGCCTGCTTCTTCCTCAACCCCGTGCGGATTGAACAAGTGCGAGAGATCGCCTTCAGTGGAGGTGTGCTTCCGCAGAAATCCACCGACTTCTACCCGAAGCTTCTCTCCGGCCTAACTATCTACCATGTGCCCGATTGAGGCTACTGCGTGCTCGATTGAGGATTGCAGGCACCAACGACCGGCCTCGTCACCGGAGCGGCCCGCTGGACGCGTCGAGTGAGAGAGTGTAAGATTGAAGTCCCGAAGCGAGCCCTGTAGCTCGCCTGAAGAAGAGGACATTGAATGGCTCAGGAACCCAAAAAGACCTGGCAAGCGAAGAACATGGGCAGCGGCACCTTTCTGATTTCCAAGCCGAAACGCAAGAAAGCTAAGTTGCACGCCAGCCGGGTGAGGAACAAGCGGCGGGCGCGGTAGCGGCAGTCGCGCAGAGCATCCCCCCTGAGTGGGATGCATCCGCGTAGTTGCCTGAGTAAGCCGAGGGAGCTCTTATGCCGCGCTGCTGGCAGCTTGTGCCGAGCGGCGCTTCAGGGCAGTAGACACCACCCAGCACAGGGCTTCGGGCCGGTAGGGTTTCTCCAAACAGGTCAAAGGCTCCGGCGTCCAGTGTCTCCACCCAAAGGCGCTCGTCGGCCAGACGAGTCAAAAGGACGACCGCGCCGGGCGTTTTCGTGCGCCGGAACAGATTCACCGCTTCCTTCCAATCCAAGCCGTCGGCATCGCAGAGCATTACGCTGGCTGGGGAATCAGCCTGACGCAGGACGGCGTCCAGCAGGCCATCCGCGCGGTGCAGCGTAAGCCCACTGGGTTGTAGGTGTGCCGAAATCTGACGCTTCACCGACTACAGCGAGGATACAGGGGGTCGAGGCCATTGCTCCTCCTCAGGCCCCGCTGGCCACCCGGAAAAGGGTGCCCAATGCTCCGTTCCGAGGGAGGTCGGCGGCGCAAATCAGCCAGCTGCAGAATAGCTCCGATATCAAGTTGGTGTCAAGGTGAAAGGGGCGCGTTTGCTGGCGAGCGGCGGTAAAATGCTGGATGCCCTAGCGTCAGCGTGGTCGCGGAAGAGGCAATCATGTTTCAGTGGATTTGCAACAGCTGTGGTCGTGTCTTGGACGTATCCGTATCGGAATGTCCGCAGTGCGCCGGGCGTCCCAGTCAGCAACCTTTGCCCGGCGGCAGGCGTGTTCGGGTGCGCGTGACCGGGCCGCGGCGCTGGGCGGTGATGGGTGGAATCCTGGCGATGTTGGCCGTTATCGTCTACCTGGCTCTGCCTCCGGTGCTGGCTTTCTTGCGGCCATTGCGTGCGCGCCCGGCGCCCGCAGCAGCGCCCACCACCCCCCAGCTAGTGCTATTGCCCCCGGAGCGCGCTGAGCCGCTTCGCGGGACCCTGGAGGTTTCCGGTGTGCGGATTTACACCGACCGGGCCGCGCGCGCCCGCGTCATGGCCCTGGTCACCAACCATAGCAGAGAGGTACTGGAGAATCTTTCCTGTCGGGTGGACCTGCGGCAGGCTGGCAGCCACGATCGCCCGGCGCTGGCCTCCTTCTTGTTTGAACTGCGCGGCACGCTGGCTCCCCACGCCTTTCGCGAGGTACAGGCGCCGCTGGAGCTGGCAGTTCCCTTGCGCGATGTGCCGGAATGGCAAGAGTTACAAATACACTTGGAATCTTGCAACAAACAATAAAATTGAAATTTGTACTGTCGAAGTTCTAAATGATTGAACGGGTAGTCCTGCACCTGCAAGGTCAGCACGGGCCTGGAGGTTCCAGGCCCGTGGCTGCAGCGGTCAGGCTGCGCTACGGGCGCGGCGAACTGCTGGCTAAGGTGGGTTGGGAGGACCAGACTGCTGCAACGAATGGGAGTTTATTGAGGACGAACGCCGCATCCAGCGGAGCCTCACACCGCGGGCACTTCTGCCCGGGAGACGCAACAAGACGACGCCTGCCCACTACGCTGGTGGTCAAACCAACCTGGGCCTCCACGGTTCGGGTGCAGAGGGTGCAATAGACCTTCGACCGTATCATCTTTTCTTTCAACGCCTTAAGCGCAGTGGCCATGACGCTGCCCTCCCTTGAAACTGTCCTGCTCACGTTAGACGGGCCGAGGTCACTAATAGTTGCGTGCAGTTCTGCTTGTGGCAGGTTGCTGGGACGACCTCCGGCTTGACTGCTCCATGACGACGCCAGCTCGGTAAGCTTTTCAAACTACGCTCGGTAAGCTTTTCAAATTACAAGGCTGCGGACATCCGCAAGCGGCCTTCGGTGAAGCCCGAAGCGGCCTTCCGTGAAGAATGACAAGCAGTTGGAACGGAGCGCGAGAGCCGCCGGGGGAAATTGTTTGACAGTTCCGCGAAAGCTCTGCTAGGTTGACGCCTTGCCTGGCCACCGGCGCCTGGCCACCGGCAAGGCTGGGTGTCTATCGTGATTCTCCCCTGCTGGTTTAGAATGTAAGGTTGAGCGAAGGAGGCATCTTCATTGGCCAAGTCGCGTCTTCACTATCTGGTTACTTCCGAGTCGGTTACCGAGGGGCACCCGGACAAGATCGCCGACCAGATTTCCGACGCCGTCCTGGATGCGGTCCTGACCAAAGACCCCACCGGACGGGTAGCCTGCGAATGCCTGCTGACCACCGGGCTGGCCTTGGTTGCAGGGGAAATCACCACCAGGGCGGTCGTGGACTATCCCACGGTCGTTCGCAACACGATCAAGGAGCTGGGCTATACCGATGCCCGGTACGGGCTGGATTATGAAAGCTGCTCCGTGCTAACCGCCATCCACGAGCAGTCTCCCGACATTGCCATGGGCGTGGATCCAGGGGGAGCGGGCGACCAGGGGATGATGATTGGCTACGCCTCGGACGAGAGCGAGGAGTTGATGCCGCTGCCCATATTGCTGGCGCACAAGCTCACCCGTCGTCTGACCCAGTGCCGTAAGGAAGGCCTCCTGGAGTACCTGCGCCCGGATGGCAAGTCACAGGTAACAGTCGAGTATGAAGGGGACCAGCCGGTGCGGGTGGATACGGTCGTGATCTCGGCGCAGCACGCCGAACAGGTTCGGATGGAACAACTCCGCCGGGACGTTATGGAACAGGTCATCAAGCCGGTTCTGCCCTCCCACTTGAGCGACCAGAGAATCAAGTTCCACGTCAACCCGACCGGGCGCTTCGTGTGCGGCGGCCCGCACGGCGACACCGGCTTGACCGGACGAAAGATCATCGTCGATACCTATGGAGGTGTTGGCCGCCACGGCGGCGGGGCGTTTTCCGGCAAGGACCCCTCCAAGGTGGATCGGTCCGCCGCCTATATGGCCCGATACATTGCCAAGAATTTGGTGGCAGCCGAGCTTGCCCGCCGGGCGGAGGTTCAGCTGGCGTATGCCATTGGAGTGGCCGAGCCGGTCTCGGTGATGGTGGACACGTTCGAGACGGGAGCCATGCCTGAGGACCGGCTGGTCGAACTGGTCCGCGACACTTTCTCTCTGACCCCCCTGCGAATCATTGACCACTTGCAGCTTCGGCGCCCGATTTACCGGAGGACCGCGGCCTACGGGCACTTCGGCCGTACCGAGCCGGAGTTCACCTGGGAGCGCACCGACAAGGTGGCGGACTTGCGCAGCGCCGCCGGGGTTCCCGCGACCGCCCAAGCCCACTGAGGAAACTCGAAGACTACCATGTCCACTGTTCCCAAGATGACGTGCGATATTCAGGATCCTGGCCTGGCCGACTCGGGCAGACGGCGCATTGACTGGGCCAACCAATCCATGCCCGTGCTCCAGTTGATCCGCAAGCAGTTCATCAAGGCCCAGCCTTTGCAGGGCATCCGGATTTCCGGCTGCCTCCACATCACCACCGAGACGGCCAATCTGGCGATTACCCTGCGGGACGGCGGTGCCCAGGTGGTCTTGTGCGCCTCCAACCCGCTCAGCACCCAGGACGACGTGGCGGCCGCGCTGGTGCGCGACTACAGCATCCCGGTATTCGCCATCAAGGGTGAGGACGACAAAACCTACTACTCGCATGTCGATGCGGCCCTGGACCACCGGCCGCAGGTCACCGTAGACGACGGGGCCGACCTGATCACCACCGGTCTGACGAAGCGCCGCGAGGCTCTGGCCGAGGCCATCGGGGGGACCGAGGAAACCACCACCGGAGTCATCCGGCTGCGCGCAATGGCCCGCGAAGGTGTGCTGCCCTACCCGGTGGTCTCGGTGAACGATGCCCACACCAAGCACCTGTTCGACAACCGCTACGGAACCGGCCAGTCCACCATTGACGGCATCCTTCGGGCGACCAACCTTTTGCTGGCCGGTCTCAAGATAGTGGTGGGCGGGTACGGCTGGTGCGGTCGCGGGCTGGCTTCACGCTCGCGAGGCTTGGGCGCCGAGGTTATTGTCACCGAGGTAGATGCCACGCGGGCCCTGGAAGCGGTCATGGAAGGCTACCGCGTCATGTCCATGGCTGAAGCTGCCCGCATTGGCGACATTTTCGTCACCGTGACCGGCAATAAGAACGTCATCAGCCGCGAACACTTTGAACTTATGAAGAACGGAGCGGTACTGGCCAACTCCGGCCACTTTAACGTCGAGATTGACATTCCCGCGCTGGAAAAGATGGCCTCCGCCAAGCGCCGCGGTCGCGAGTTTGTGGACGAATATTCCATGCGCGACGGCCGGAAGATCTACCTGCTGGCCGAGGGCCGCCTGATTAACCTGGCCGCGGCCGAGGGCCATCCGGCAGCAGTGATGGACATGAGCTTTGCCAACCAGGCCTTGTCGATCGAATACCTGGTGAAGAGCACCGGGCAACTGGAGAACAAGGTGTACCCGGTGCCCGAGGCGATTGACAAGAACGTGGCCCAGCTGAAGCTGGAGTCCATGGGCTTGGAAATTGACCGCTTAACTCCAGAACAGGAAGCTTACTTGGCTTCCTGGTCAGAAGGGACCTGATCCTAAATAGAAATGCGGGACGTGGGCTCTTGGGCGCTCAACCGCGCCGAAGTTTTGGGTGCCAGCTATGCGGACGTCCGGGTGGTAGAGACGCGAGAGCGCTTTGTTTCTACCAAGAACGGCAAGGTAGGCCAGGCCGCCGTCAGCGAAACGCTGGGGCTGGGCGTCCGGGTGCTGGCCGGAGGCGCCTGGGGGTTTGCCTCCACCGACACGCTCACCCGGGCGAGGGTCGAAGAGACCGCCTCGAGGGCCGTGGCCATTGCACACGCTTCCGCCTTGGTCAAGCAGCGCGATGTGGTGTTGGCCCCCGAAGAAAAAATTGAGGCCGCCTGGGAGTCCCCTGTCGGTAAGGATCCGTTTGCCACCGGCATTGATGAGAACATCGCCCTGCTGCTCGAAGTGGACAGGGAACTGCGCCGCGTGGTCGGGGTCACGCTGGCAGAAGCTGCGCTGGATTTCCGGCGCCAGGAGCAGCTCTTCCTGAGCACGCTGGGTTCGGTGATTCACCAGACTCGCTATGTGACCGGCGGCGGATTCGCCGCCTTTGCCTTTTCCGGAAACGAGATCCAGAAGCGCTCCTATCCCAGCTCCTTCGGCGGACAGTACCAGCTCCGGGGCTACGACCTCATTGAAGAACTGCGGCTGGTGGAGAATGCGCCACGAATCGCCGAGGAAGCGGTGGCTCTGCATCACGCCCACCAGTGCCCGGAAGGCGTGCGGGACCTGGTCCTGGATAGCTCACAACTGGCGTTGCAAATCCACGAATCCATCGGCCATCCCATCGAATTGGACCGGGTGCTGGGGACCGAGGCGAATTTCGCCGGCGGCAGCTTCCTCACGCTGGACCAACTTGGCCGCCTGCAGTATGGCTCGGAAATCGTCAACGTGGTTGCCGACGCCCGCCCGGAACATGGCCCCGGGCTGGGCACGTTTGCGTTCGACGACGAGGGTGTCCCTGCGCAATCGACCGACATCATTCGCAATGGGCAGTTCACAGGCTACCTCACCTCTCGGGAGACGGCTCCGGCCCTCGGCTTGCCGCGTTCCAACGGAACCATGCGGGCGGAGAGCTGGAACCGCATCCCGCTGATCCGCATGACCAACGTCAGCCTGCTGCCCGGAGACTGCAGCCAGGAAGACCTCGTGGCCTCCACCGACGACGGCATCTACATGGAAACCAACCGGAGCTGGTCCATTGATGACAAGCGCTACCACTTCCAATTCGGTTGCGAGGTGGGCTGGGAAATCAAGAACGGCAAGAAGACCCGGATGGTGAAGAACCCCAGCTACAGTGGGATCACCACCGAGTTCTGGAACTCTTGTGACGCCATTGCCAACCGCGACCACTGGGTGTTGTGGGGCACCCCCAACTGCGGTAAAGGCCAGCCGTCGCAGACGATGGGGACCGGCCACGGCGCATCCCCGGCCCGCTTCCGTGGCGTGAAGGTGGGCGTAGCCTATTCCGGCTGAGTGCGGATTTCGGGATTCCGGATTTCGAACATATCCACAAATTTTCGTGGCCTCACTGAGTTTTCACGGAATGCAAAGATCTTAGTTCTGCGAAATCTGCGGATGGTTTTTTTCGATTCAGTTCTTCTGACTCCGAAAGATTAGGACCAAGCTCGTGCTAGAACCTGAACGCTGCCAAGAAATTTTCGAGAAGGTCCGGAAGTTCAGCGACGCCGACGAAACCGAAGCGCTGATCGAGGGCGGCGTCCACGAACTGACCCGCTTTGCCAATAACAGCATTCACCAGAACGTAGCGGAAGAGGGCTACGTGCTTTCGGTGCGCACCGTCTATGGCGCTCGGACGGCGCGTGCCACCACCAACAAGTTCGACGACGATTCCATCCGCCGGGTGGTGGCCGCTTCAGCTGCGGTGGCCCGCCAGCAGCAACCCGACCCCGAGCTGCCGCCCCTGCCCGGCCCGGAGAACTGTCCCGGTGTGGAGCGCTATTTTGAGGCCACTGCCGCCATGACGCCGGAAGCGCGCGCCACCGGCGTCCGCCAGGCGGTCCAGGTGGCCCAGCAGCACGGCCAGACCGCGGCCGGAATCCTCTCCAGCGGCACCGATATGCTGGCCATGCTGAATTCCCGCGGCCTGTTCGCCTACCACAGGGAAACCGACGCGGAGTTCTCCGTGACCATGCTGGCCCAGAACAGCTCAGGCTGGGCCAAGGCCAATGCGACGGACGTGCGGGGCATCCCGGTCGAGGAGCTGGCGCTGCGCGCCTCCACCAAGGCCGCGCTCAGCGCTGATCCCGCAGAGATTCCTCCCGGCCGTTACACTGTCTTGCTGGAGCCTTCCGCCGTGCTGGACCTGGTCGGCTTCCTGTTCTACGACTTTGCCGGACGCTCGGTGTATGACAAGCGCAGCTTCTTGACTGGCCGCCTGGGAACCAAGCTGTTTGGTGAGAACATCACCGTAGTGGATGATGTCCACCACCCGCTGCAATCCGGCGCCCCGTTTGATGGCGAAGGGACGTGCCGCAAGCCGGTGGTGCTGGTGGAGCGTGGCGTGGCCGCCAACCTGGTCTATTCCCGGCAGACCGCCCGCGTCATGAATACTGAGTCCACCGGGCACGGGTTTCCCCTTCCCAACGAGGTCGGCGAGGCTCCCATGAACATCGTGTTCGCGGGCGGCAGTGCCTCGCTGGACAGCATGATCGCCTCGACCGGGCGCGGCATTCTGGTGACCCGCCTCTGGTACATCCGCGAAGTGGACCCGTACCAGAAGATTCTGACGGGCATGACCCGGGACGGCACCTTCCTGGTGGAAGAGGGGAAACTGCGCCGCGGTATCTTCAACTTCCGCTTCAACCAAAGCCTGGTCGAGATGCTCAACAATGTGGAAGTGCTTGGGGTTGCCGAGCGCGCGGCCGGCGAAGAGTCTTTCGAGATGGTGGTGCCCCCGATGAAGGTCCGCGACTTCCACTTCACCGAAGTCACAAAATTCTGACCGGCGCTACGCTCGCAAGCCAAAATGCCGTAAAACGCTCAGCCGCGGAACACTTCCGCCTTGAGCACCCCCACGTAAGGCAGGTTGCGATAGCGCTGCTGGTAGTCCAGCCCGTAGCCTACTACGAAGCGGTCGGGGATTTCGAAGCAACGGTAGCGCACCGGCACCTCGACCAGCCGTCGGGGCGTCTTGTCCAGCAGGGTGCAGACGGCCAGGCTGTTGGGCTGGCGCGCCGCCAGGGTCTTGAGCAGGTAGCGTAGGGTCAGACCGGTGTCCACGATATCCTCCACCAGCAGGACGTCTTCTCCAGAGATGCTTTCGTCCAGGTCCTTGACAATCCGGACCACGCCCGAGTCGGCGGCGCGTGGAAAAGGAGAGACAGCCAGGAAATCCATGCGCACAGGCGGCCGCAGGGCGCGGCTTAAGTCGGCGCCAAAAAACAGCGCCCCGCGAAGCACGGTGATCAGCGTCAGCTCCTTGCCGCCATAGTCGGCGGAGATTTCGCCGGCCACCTCGGCCACGCGCCGACGAATTTCTTCTTCGGGAAACAGGATGCGTTCCACGTCCGGATGCATGGGATGAGTGGACAGTTTAGAATGAAGCGTGAGAAGTTAAAAGCCAAGACCACCCAGCACGCGCCACCACGCGATTGTCAACTCCCTACGCTCAACTCTTCGCGTCGATACGGCGCTCCCAGCTTGAAGATCAAGTCTTCGACGTCCTTCTGGTAGAAGACGCGGATGTTGATCTCGGGGTAGAACTCACGCAGCCGCTTGACCTTGCGGTTCTTGCGGGTGACCAGGGATTGCTTCATGGTGGTCAATTCCACGTACAAGCCCAGTTCGGGCAGGTGGAAGTCGGGCGTGAAGGCTTCGACCGCGACGCGCTGCTCGTTCCACTCGATGGGGAACGTGCGCGGCTCGTACTCCCACTCGATGCGATAAAAGTCCATCAGGCGGGCGAAGACGCGCTCGCTGGGATGGGCAAAGGAGACGTGTTCGAGCAGCGCCGAGGCGGGCAGGTCGGAAACGTGCCGGGCCAGGCGCATCTTGCTTTGCACTTTCATGCGCTCGCCGGCCTCGGCCGAAAGCCGGCCCGCGCTGCGCAACCGGATGGAATCCACGGCGGACATCGCCAGGTCCATGGCGTGATCCTGATCCAGCGCCGCGGTGTTCAGGACCAGATGGTAGAGATCGGAGCGCTCCGCGCTGCGCCTGAAAACCGTCCGAAGGTACCGCGCCTGGGCGGCGTCCTGGCGGGCCACCAGTTGCGCAGCGGCGGGCGGAGCCAGTGCCAGCTCGGCGGCCACCGTCGCAGCGCGCCAGGAGCGCGGCGCCACCACGCGCAGGTGCGCCGCGCAGGACGCCTCGTGGAACAGGCACTGGCCGCCCAGTTCCACCAATACAAAATCCTCAACCGTTGCCAGGTCCGCCACCACGGTGGTCACCAGGTCGGCGTAGAGGTTCAGTTCTGCGGCCGGACGTCCATTAGGACTCCCGTTGGCGTCCGGTTCTTCACTTTCGGTGGCTTGGGCTGGCGGTTCCACGCCGCACAGCTCGCGCATCTGCTGCTCGACAATTTCTCGGGTGAGGAGCCGGAATCCGTTGCGCCGCGCCAGCTCCCGGGCAATGTCATCCCCGCGGCTGCCAAACTGTCGAGATACAGTCAGGATTGCCATCTCAGTTATGAAACGCTCCGGAGATGGCTGCTGGTGCCCATCCTTGGGCCTTCCGTTCCTCGCTTAGGCCCACGCTTAGGATGGAACGGAGTCAAACAGAATACAAGCAGAATGTTTTACTGACGGAAGCAGAAGTCACGGGACTTTCTTTTGGTCGGCACCGACCAACTCCCGACTGCACAGATTTGCGTCTGCTTCTGAGTTCTAAGACCCTATAGAGAGGATGGCGCGTTCTAGCTCGGCGCTGTCGGCAGGGACCTGTCGGAGGCGATTGGCGAAACGACTCTCCAGGAGCTGCCCGGCGCACTCCAATTCCCCGGCGTGGTAGCGCAAGATGTAGTCGGGGTCTTTCAGCAGGTGGCCGGTCAGCACGGCCACCACGTCCTCGTGGGAAGAGATTTTTCCGCAGGCAATCAGTTTCTTGACGCCGGCCAGGCTGGCGGCCGAGGCGGGCTCGCAGCCGATCCCGGCGCGGCCGATGGCCGCCTTGGCATCGGCGATCTCCTGCTCGCTGACGATTTCGCAAACCCCTGCCGATGCCCGTAATTCGCGGACGGCCTTGGGCCAGGAGACCGGCGCGCCGATCTGGATGGCGGTGGCCAGCGACCGTGGGTGCTCCAGCGGCTGGAGTTGCTCCGCGCCTGCCGAAAGCATGCGATACAGCGGGGCAGCCCCTTCGGCCTGCACCACCGCCAGCCGCGGCAGCCTGCGAATCAAACCCAGGTCCAACAGTTCCCGCAGCCCCTTGCCGAAAGCAGAGACGTTGCCCAGGTTGCCGCCGGGCAGCACGATCCAATCGGGCTCTTTCCACCCGCACTGCTCCAGCAGCTCAACCATGATGAGCTTCTGGCCCTCCAGACGAAACGGGTTCACTGAGTTGAGCAGGTAGAGGCCCACCTGGTCGGCTATCTGCAAAATGAGTCGCAGGATCCCGTCGAAGTTAGCCTCTACCTGAAAGGTGACGGCGCCATACTCCAGCGCCTGGGCCAGTTTGCCCATCGCGATCCTGCCGTGAGGAACGAAGACCACCGGACGCAGTCCCCCATGGGACGCATAGGCGGCCATGGAAGCCGAGGTGTTGCCGGTCGAAACGCAGCCCACCAGGCTCATGCCCAGCGCCCGCGCCCGGGCGACCCCGCAGGTCATCCCGTTGTCCTTGAACGAGCCTGTAGGGTTGAAGCCCTGGTGCTTGAAGCGAAGGTTCTCCGCCCCGGCAAAGCGCGCTGCTCTGGGCGACTCCAGCAGCGGCGTGTTCCCCTCTCCGAGCGTGGCCACCGCGCCGTAGTCGTCCAGGAAGGGGATCAGTTCGCGGAAGCGCCAGATGCCGCTGGCGTCCAGGTTGTGGAGCGAGGCCCGGCGCTGCTGCCACAACTCCGGCCACTGGCGCGCGGCGTCCCGGTCAAATTCGAACAGCACGTCCAACAGGCCGCCGCAGCGTGGGCAGGTGTGGATGTTTTCGCTCAGGGAAAAATCGGCGCCGCACCTCTCCTGCACGCAGCGGAAATAGCCGTTCATTCAGCCTTATGAAACCACAGAATGGACACGTTGAGGATTGAATGATTGTCGATTGATTCCTCGGAAGCCGGAGCTTGCAGGCGCATGATCCAATCGTCAATGGGTTAATCGTTAATCATTCTGGCGCCCTCGGTGTCTACCTTCACCGGCCGCACCTCGGCTGCGAGCCGAAGGTCGCGGTAAAGCTGCTCCAGGGCGGCCACGGTGGGCTGGGACGCGCCTCGGACGAAGGCAATCAGCGAAGGGCCTGCCCCGCTCAGGGCCACGCCGAGCAGGCCAGGGACACGGAGCCCGAGCGCTTCGCGAAGTCCCGGTACCAGAGGGGCGCGGTAGGGCTGGTGCAGGCGGTCGGCGAGCGCGGCGGCGAACAGTTCCGAGTCGTCGGCCAGCTCACGCCCGCGCCCGGAAACCAGCGCCCCCACCAGTAGCGCTACCCGCTGCAGGTTGAACACGGCGTCGGCGCGGCTGTAGGAGTTCGGCAGCGCGCTGCGCGCCTCCTGGGTTTCGAGGTGTAACTGCGGAATCGCCAGCACCGGTACGATCTCCTGCGGCCAGGGCAAGGCCAGAACTTGAATTCCCCCCGCGGCGCCGCCCTCCGCGCTGCCACCCCGGCAGGCCACCGCCAAACCACCCAGGCAGGAGGCGGCCACGTTGTCCGCATGGCCAGCTTCCAGTTCAGCGGCCAGCGCCACCATGTCGATTCGGGACAACCCCAGGCGGCCGCAGTGGTTGGCAAGCGTGGCTCCTGCCACGGCAGCGGCGCCGCTGGAGCCTAATCCCCGCGCCAGAGGAATCCCGTTGCGCAGCTCCAGGCTGACGGGGGGGGCCTGCTTGTCCGCGCGCTGGAAGGCAGTGCGAAAAGCGGTCAGCACCAGGTTGGAATCGTCGGTGGAGATTCTTTCGATGTGGGGACCGGTGAGCCGCACCGGGGTTTTGCCGGGGGTCGACCGCTCGACTCGCGCCTCCAGGTAGATTTCCAGTGCCAGGCCCAGCACGTCGAAGCCCGGCCCCAGGTTGGCGCTGGAGCCCGGCACGCGCACTGCCGCCGGCAGAATAACCTCACCCACTAGGGGACCTCCTCGGTCCTAAGCAGAAATCCGCGAGTTGATCAGTGTTTCTTAAATCCAGACAGGAATCAATCCGCAGATTACACAGATTTCGCAGATAGAAACGCAGAAGCTTGATTAACGCGATCGCTAAACGAGGCGGAGTTCCTCCCGCGCCCTCCGCACCAAGGCTTGGATGCGGTTCAGTGAAACGACTTCAATGCCGCTCTGTTCCAGCAACTGGCGCGTGAACTGGACCGTCGGGATGGGCCGGGGTTCCGGCTCCACCACCGCGGTCAGAGCCCCCTGCCCGTTGCGCTGGATGCGTTCGAAGGTGAATGCCAGGACCTTGGCCTGCTGTATCGAATGCTCAAGAGAGAGCATGTGGATGTAGCGAGGCACGCCGTTGCTATAGGCGTAGTGAATGCGGAATGGGTCACCCGGATGGGTGAAGCGCTGGGCCCAAACCCCGCTTTGGAAATGCTCCAGCAACCCCGCAGCGCGGAATACGCTGTCGGCCTCCCGCTTCACCCAGGCAGCGGTCCCAGGACGGACGCCCACAGCGGCCCGCGGCGGTGAGGCCACGAACCGCTCGTAGAGTTCCTGCAGTGCGACCGGTGCGTCCCGGCCCTGGCAACCCGCCGGCGAGGTCCAGCGAAGCGAGTGGGAAGCCACCTCCTCCAGGGAACGCAGCCACTCGCCCGCCGCCTCGGGCTGGCGAGCCAGTTCGTCTTCCACGGTGGCCTGCCAAGAACGAAGCAACTCCAGGTCGGCGCCCGGATGGACACAGCGCACGCGCCTCAGGTCGGCCTCAGTGGCCATGTGGACGCCCAGCGAGCGGCTGAGGTCATCCAGCAGCACCACGCCGATGTTGATGAATTCGTTCTTGATTGGATCGGGCACGTAGCGCAGCAACTGAAATCGAAACGTTTCCATCTGCTACCTCCCTGTTGCGCTTCCTGACTATCGCCGTAGTTTGCCCGCGGCGCTTCTAGGCTTCTGGCTATCCACCGGTGGCTATTCAGCGGCGGCTATTCAATGGCGGCTATGCACCGGCCAGCTATTCCCTGGAGGTTATCCACGGCCCGTTGTCCGGCACCCGTTGGCCGCTACTCATTATCTGGTGGCCAGTTGCAATCGCCAGTTGGGGAACGGATTCTTCGGGCTCCGCCGCACGGCCTCCAGGAGTTCAGGAAGGCGGCGCCGACGACGGTCCAGAGCTTCCACCAACTGCTGTAAGGCCGCGTCCTCTGCGTCGTACCAGGCGGGCGGAACCCGGCCGGCAAACTCTTCCGCCACGCGCCAGTCCATCTCGCGCAACAACGTCAACCAGGGATCAAAGCTGTCCCAGCCCGTCACGCCCTCATAAACGACCAACCGCGGATACAGCCCGCGGAGAGGCGAGTCGGGGAAATTCCACTCGCCATTGTTGAAGCAAAAGCCCTGATCGACCATCAGAGCCCGGTAACGACCCTCCGAATCCGGGGCTCGACAGAACACTGCCTGGCGTGCGTCGGCATTGCACGTCCACTGGTCAAAGGCCAACATGCCGGCGAAGGCCTGTCGATTCGCTAACAGCGCCAGCGTCTGGTCCGGGACAAAATCGTAGAGTGGTTCGCGCGAGGGATTGACCCGCAACTTCGAGCCGAAGTGCCGGCCGGCGGCGCAACCCACACGTCCCTGGACAGCCTGGAAACTCAGCTCTGGAGCGCGCTCCAACGGCTCCGCTGACACCTCTACCTCGGCAAACTCGGGGACCGGTAGCCCAAGAAAGTTTGCCAGCGAAGTAGCCAGCATTTCATTGGCCAAAACACGGACATGCTGGGGGTTGTTTTGAAACTTCACGACATAGAAGCTGCCATCTTCACAGAAAATCAGGTGCGATTGGGCTCCGCCGCGCATGCGCTGCACCTGGAAGAGGGCCCTGGGCATGACGGCGCCATCTTAGCTCAAGTGGGGCAAATTCCGGGCCCAAGTGGGGCAAGTTCCGGAATCGGCAGCCCATTCTGGAAGCCTGACTAGTCTCGGGAAAACGAGCCCAGTTACTTGGACAGCCTGCGGTAGGTGGCCAGGAAACGCTCGACGCTGTTCCGGTAGACGGCGGGGAAGTCGGCGCCGGGACGCTTGGTGCGGATCAGGGCCACGGCCTCGTCCATGCTCATATCCTGGGCGCTCAGAAACGCTAGCAGCATCATGGGCCCACGGTGAACGCCGGCCGAGCAGTGAAAGTAGATCCGCGAGCCAGGCTCCTGGTAGGCATGCAGGGCGAACTCCACTCCCTGCCGAAACAGCTCCGGTGGCTTTTCCAGAAAATCGTCATCGCAGGGGTTCCACAGCACGGACACGCCGGTGCCGTCGGAGATCTGCGAGTCGTTGAACTCCAGCTGCATGTTCACAACATGGGTGATGCCGGCGGCGGCCAACAATTGCATGTTTCTGCGGGTCCAAATGGCGCCGCCCACGGCCAGCCGATCTGTTACCCAGTCGTAGTCCAGCGCCGGTCCCCGTAACGCGACGCTTTCCCAGTCTTCCACACAGCAAGTATAGTAGCTGTGCGCCATCAGACGAAATCTTTAGGAGAGCACACATGCCGGAAGAATCCATTGCGGTGGGATCGGGCACGCGGCGGGTGGAGGATATTGCCCTGGACTTGATGAAGTTCATCGCCATAACAACGGGATACGACCGCCCGGCTGTCCCGGCAGGATTCCAGGCCAAGCCGGAGAAGAGCGAAGACGCAGCTGAGAGTTTGCTGAAACTGTACCACCGTTGCCGGGCTGCGGTGGAAAAAGCGGTGGAAACGGCCTAGCAAGCTAGCTTACGACTCCTGCCCGGAAGCGGAAGGGTATTCCGCCTGCGCCAGCAAGCCGCAGAGCCCGGGACGGCTAGCGTTGCCTTTTGCGCCGTAAACCGGAATTTCCTTTTTGGCCTTCCGGCGATTGGAAATATACACGCATCTGCGTCCCAGCGAGTACAATGTTTTCTCCGAGAGGACCATCGGCTCCGAGCGTCCCTTTCGGGGTCCCCTAAAACCGTCCAATCAGCATCCAAACCCAGCTTTTTCAGACAACTCTCCATACCTGGGGGATAGCGGCATCGTTTTCTTGTGTGCCGTAGCCCAGGCTATCCCGACGGGAGTGCCAATCCATCGATCCGCCCCAGCATGCTGGCAAACAGCCGTCGGGTCAAATGGCCCTCGGCCAGCAGGAGCCAGTAGTACCGTGAGTGTTTTAGGAGCCGTCCTCCGGTTTTCACCAGCCGCTGCTGGAGGCTCGTCAAGGACCATTTCTCGATTCTCTGTGGCAGCACTAGCCGTCGCCACAGGTTGCCCAGGTTGTAGGCGATGATCGTCAGCCAAAGCCGTACCTCGTTAGATCGGAACTTGTGGCAACTGAGCCGCGTCATCTTCACCGCCTGCTTGCCTTCCTTGATCCACTGTTCTGCGGTGCCGCGCTTGTTATAGAATCGCACCACCGCCCGATTCGGCAGCGTCAGATTCGTTACAATGAACCCCACTCGCGGGAACAACTCCCCGGAATGATGCTCTACTTTCGCCACCACCCTTCGAGCCGTCTTCCAACCGGCTGCCTGGTACAAGAACCCCTTGTACTCGACCAGCGGTTTCTTGGTGGGCCTTCCCACGGGGCGTTTCAGTAGCTCTTCGATGTCTCGCTGCAGAATATCGTTGGCCGGGATGCGAATTGCGTACTTCACACCCCGTTCCTCCAATGCCTCGTACACCTCCGGCTTGGCAAAGGCCGCGTCCGCCCGAAACGCAATCTCTTTTCCCATTCTTTGCTGGCGCTCAATCTCGGGTAACAGGAGTTTCTCCCAACCCTCGGCACTGTGCACGTTGCCCGGACGCAGCTGGGCCGCCAGACAGTCGCCGTCTCGATTGAACAAAAGCAGCGGGTGATAGCAAGTGGACTCGAAGTGCCCGTTGTAGGCGCTCTGTTCCTGCTCCCCGTAGACCGGAATCTCGGTTGAGTCCATATCCAGCACCGCTCGGTAGTGCCACTGGAAGGCTTCGACCTTTCCGATCAGTTCCCGGTTGATCCGGGCTAACCCGACGAAGTTCTCCACCTTCGCCAGCATCTCCGTCTCGAAAGTTTGCAACCTGGAGGTCAGCGCCGCGCCTCGTTCCCAAGTCTTCTCTGAACCAATCAGCCGAAAGGTCGGGTCTTGCGACAGCCGCTCGGTATCATTTACATCCTCGTATCCAGCTAGGCGACTGTAGACCGACTGCCGCAGCAAGTCCGCGAAAGAAAACCGAGCATTGTTTGCCCGCGAATCGGTCAGGTGCTCGTCAATGAGTTCGCTGAATCCCAGACGCTCATCCAACTCCCGGACCAGAATCAGTCCACCATTGGAAGTCACCCGTGATCCCTGAAATCCGACTCGCAGAAATCGGTTGAACGACAGCTGAAATCCCTGTTTTCCGCTCTCACCCATTGGGTTTACGCCTCCGAACGCTCCGATTGATGCTGCAACCAGTATCAATATTGACGTTGGAGGTTAGCTGAAGGTTGCCGCTGCGTTTTCAAAAAGGAAATCCGGGTTAAATGAAGGTTGCTCAGCCACCTGCTCAGCAAGCCCACCGCAGCAAAAACCGCCGGAACGCCAATCGGGAAGCAGTGAGCAGCGGAAGATTTGTTCTGCCGCTGCTCAGCCTAGCGCCGCCGCCGGGTTTTCTTGGCCTTCGCTCTCCTCTTGGGTCTGGCTCTAGCCGACTTTCTCCTGGCTGGCCTGCGGGCCGGCTTTCTCCTGGCTGGCCTGCGAGCCGGCTTTCTCCTGGCTGGCCTGCGAGCCGGCTTTCTCCTGGCTGGCCTGCGAGCCGGCTTTCTCCTGGCTGGCCTGCGGGCTGGCTTTCTCCTGGCTGGCCTGCGGGCTGGCTTTCTCCTGGCTGGCCTCTTCCTGGCTGGCCTGCGGGCTGGCTTCTTCCTGGCTGCCCTCCGGACCCTTGGGGGTGCCGGAGCGGCCGGCGCTGGCAGAGGCACGGGAGCAGGTGGGAACAGCTCAGGCACGCCGCCGATCACTTCTTGTTCCAGTGTTTCCCCCTCCGCTTCTTCCTCATGTTGGGAGCCTCGTTCCAGCTCTTCCATCTCGTTGTCTTCCTCCTGCCGATAGTCGATCGCCATCATGTGCTCCACTCACTACCGCTTTGGTGTAGATTTCCGAGAACCTTGATCAACGAGAACCTTGATCAAACAGATGCGCGGATAAACGTTTTCCCCGCGAAATTAACTCCACTGCCACCAAGCTGTCAAGAACAGACTAGATGCGGCACAGGAAAAAGTCAGACGGGCAGGGGAGCATGATTTTCAACGAACTGCGGGGCGCGTTCCAGTCACAGGGGGCAGGGGAAGGCTGGCAGGGGAAGTCCTGGTCTTTGCTAACCTATTGTTTCCCTTGTGGTTGGCGTCAGAAGTGCGAACCGCCTTTCCTCTCGCCTTGCTGGACGAACGCAGCCTGGAGACCGTGCGACCCGTGCCCGGCTGCTTGGCGTAAATGACCAGAAAGCGCCCGGCAATCAGGCGGCTGCCTCGGATGCGGTTCCACCGGCGGAGGTTCGAGATGGAAACACCGAAGCGCTTGGCAAGTTCGGACAAGGTATCGCCCCACCGGATCCGGTAGCGCAGTCGTACCGTCCCCGCGCGTGCCACCTGCCTGCTGGTGACCGGAATCACCAGCTTGGCGTTCACCGGCAAAGGAGCCTTGACTTTCAGTCCGTTGACTTTGGCGATGGCGGCCACCGTCGTCTTGTACCGGCCAGCGATCTTGCCGAGGCTCTCACCTGGAGCCACACGGTGCCAACGCCAGAACACCCGCTTGTTCTCCGGGATCCGGGCAATCTGCTCCAGGAAACGCTGCTTCGTCCCGGCAGGCAGTTTCAAGTCGAACTCCCCTTTGGGAGTAACGAGCCGGAGGAGGCTGGGGTTCACGGTTTGCAGTAGATTGACGCTGCAATCTATGGTCTCGGCGATCAGCCGCAGGTCGGTAGGAGTGGAAATTGTCACCGTCTCGAGCGCCACCGGCAATTGCGGTGAGACACGGTCGAGCCCGTACTTTTCCGGGTTTTTGGCCACGATGGTGATGGCCAAGATAATCGGTACATAGTTCCGGGTTTCGCGCGGCAGCACGTTGCGCTTCAGCAGCTCCCAGAAATCGGCATACCCGGTTCGTTGAATCGCGCGTTGCACCCTGGCGGGTCCGGAATTGTAGGCGGCCATCGCCAGATACCAATCCCCGAAGGCTTGATGGAGGTCTTTCAAGTGGCGAGCCGCCGCGCGGGTGGACTTTTCCGGGTCCTGCCGCTCATCCACCCACCAGTTGATTTTTAGGCCATACTCGCGGCCGCGGCTGCGCATGAACTGCCACAGCCCGCGGGCCCCGGCTCGAGAAACCGCCCAGGGTTGAAAGGCCGATTCCGCCTGGGCTAGGTAAATCAGGTCCTGGGGTACGCCTTCCTCGCGCAGAATGCGGGAGATCATGGCCCGATAGCGGCCGGCCCGCTGCAAGGTGGTCTGTAGGCCGCCTTTGCCCCGGGTAGACAAGTAATTGATGTAGCCCAGCACGTGGTCGTTGATGACCAGCGGAAGGTCGGAGGTTGTTTCCCGGACCTCCTGCTCGACCTTTTCTTTGAGGATTGGGCTGGAGGAGAAGGTGAAGGTGAGGTCGGCAATTTCGTCCACCGCAGCCGGCACGGGACGCTGCTCGGTAAAGCCGTCCCCCTCCTGTAGAGCCAGCAGCTCATAATTGTGAATTTGGTCCACCAGCTTTTCTAAGTGCTTCTCCATCCGGGCGTCGGCCGCCAAGTCGGTTGGTGCTTCCAGTAGCAGGTCCACCGCCTGATCGAACTCGCGCTTGGCTCGCTCCAGGTGGCCAGACTCATACGCTGCGACCCCCGCCTGATACGCCGCCTCACTCTGGACAATCAGCTCCTGCGCGGGATTTGGCTGTGGAAGCGCGGGCGAAGCCGCCACCACATTCTCGGTCACCAGCTCGGGGGCCGGCTTTAAAGGCAAAGGAGGAGGAATGTGTTTAACGGGAGGAACGACCAGGACCCTTTTTCTGCCGGGCATTTCGCAGCCCGACAACCCCACCAACAGGAACACTAGCCCAAGCAGGAGGACAACACTTCCCCGTTTCATAAATTTTCTAAGAATGCTGTCCCTCTAGGTTTGCTTCCCACTAGGTTGGCTTCCCACTCGCTACGTTTACAATCCGTCAAAAAAGTTTACTACACAGGATTGCCACAGGTCAACCCAATAGCCTGCTGGGTAGTGTCCCGCCAATAGGCGTGTAGGTTTGCCAAAAGGATGGAATCTTGATGGTAGCCGGTTGGAACCCGCCGGTTGAGAACGGAAAGCAATGCGCGCTCAGAGGATTAACAAGATTGCCCGCGCAGGCTATGCTTCTCCCTCTCCCTCGGCCGCACGCGCCGCTTTCGTGGCAGCGATCACCTTATCGGCAATCTGCTGTGGCACCGTGTCGTAGTGGGAGAATTCCATGCTATAGCTGGCGCGCCCCTGGGTCTTGGAGGTCAGGTCGGTGGCATAGGTTAGCATCTCGGCCATCGGCACTTGCGCCTTGATCACCGTGAGCGTCCCCCGGTTCTCCATGCCCTGGATGCGGCCCCGTCGGGAGTTTAGGTCTCCCATGAGGTCGCCGGCGAATTGGTCCGGCGAGAGGACTTCCACGCTCATGATCGGCTCCAGTAAGATGGGCTTGGCCTCCTTCATGGCGCTCTTGAAGGCCAGCGAACCGGCAATCTTGAAGGCCAACTCTGAACTATCCACATCGTGATACTTCCCATCATGGAGGGTGGCGCGGAAGTCCACCACCGGATAGCCTGCCAGAAAGCCGCGGTGGGCAGACTCGACGATGCCCTTCTCCACCGCCGGGATGTAGTTCTTGGGGATGGCCCCACCGAAGATGTCGTTGACAAACTCGAAGCCGGCCCCGCGCGGCGTCGGCTCCATCTTGATTTGGCAGACGCCGAACTGGCCGTGGCCGCCCGTTTGTTTCTTATGCTTGCCTTCTACGTCGGCAGTGCCGCGGATGGTCTCGCGGTAGGGCACCTTGGGCGCCTTCAACTGCACCTCCACGTGGTAGCGCCGCTTGAGCCGGGAGACGATCACCTCCACGTGCTGCTGCCCGGCCCCGGCTAGCAGGAATTCGTTGGTTCGCGGGTCGCGGTAGAAGCGCAGTGACGGGTCCTCCTCCAGGATCCTGTGCAAGGCGGGGCCCAGGCGGTCCTCATCGGCCCGCGACTTGGGCTGGATGGCGAAGGCAATCAGCGGCTCGGGCAGCTTCACGGGGGAATACAGAATCGGGGCCGCCTTGTCCCCCAGCGTCTGGCCCGTTACGGTGTCTTTCAGCTTGGTGACCACCCCCAGGTCCCCCGCCCGGATCTCCTGCACTCCGGCATGATCTTTGCCCTGCGCCACCGTGATGTGAGCAAGCCGCTCCTGGTGTCCCTTGTTGAAATTCACCAGGGTGGCGTCGTTCTTCAGCACTCCGGAGTAGACCTTGAAGTAAGAGAGGCGGCCGGCGAACGGGTCGGCGCTGGTCTTGAAGACAAAGAGGGAAACAGGTTCGGAGTCCGCCAGCTTCCGGGCGAGCGGCCCGGCGCCGTCTCCTGGAACGCTGCCAGAGACCGAACCGCGCTCGACCGCGGTGGGCAAGAAATCCACCAGAAAATCCAATAACAGGTCGTTGCCCACGTTGTGATAGCCGGAGACACAAAACACGGGATAAATCCTGCTGGCGCGGATGGCTTCCTGCAGCCCCTCCTGCAGATGTTCCGGACTCAGGGTGCCCTGGTCGAAGAACTCCTCCATGAGCAAATCTTTGCCCTCGGCGATCATCTCCACCAGCTTGTCGCGGGCAGCCCCGGCGGCCTCGGCCAGCTCCGGGGGAATCTCCCCTTCTGCTCCCTTGCCGTCACCGTCATTCTGGTAGGTGAACGCCTTCATCCGGAGCAGATCCACCACGCCGCGGAAGCCGCGTTCTTCTCCGATCGGTAACTGGAGGGGAATGGCCGCGCGGCCAAATACGTTGCCGATGGATTCCAGCGCCCGCTCGAAGCTGGCCCGCTCCCGATCCATCTTGTTGATCACCAGCAGGCGGGGCTGGCTGTTCTCCTCGGCAAAGCCCCACACTTTTTCGGTCTGCACTTCCACCCCCGCCACCCCGTCCACTACCACCAGCGCGGTATCGGCGGCGACCAGACTGCCTTTGGCGTCATTCAAAAAGATGTTGTAGCCGGGCGTGTCCAGCAGATTGACCTTGACCTTCTTCCATTCCAGGTAGGCCAGCCCGGTCGAGATGCTCACCCGGCGCTGGATTTCCTCTTCGTCGAAATCAGTCACCGTGTTGCCGTCGTCTACGCGGCCCAGCCGGGTCACAATGCCGGCCGTGTAGAGCAGCCCGGAGACCAGCGTGGTCTTACCGGCATCCCCGTGGCCGACCACGCCGACGTTGCGGATGTCTTTGCCGTGATACACCTTCAAGGCAGAAGCTCCTTGGGGCGGGAAGGGAAGGCTCCGCCCCGGTAGATCTTCCTGGCACCTTACAAAACGCCCATCCTAGCACACCAAAAAAAAGGCAGCAACGACCCGACCGCAGGGAGGAATCCCGGTCAGGTATAATTTCTGTAGGGGCCTAAAGTTGGCGGTTTCGCATGTTTTTGTCTATGTCTGCCGAAGCAGTGCTTACGAATCGGGTTGTGGCGATTCTTCGGGAGTTCCAGTTCGTGTTTGTCGCACTGCTCGGCCTCGCGAGACTTGAGCGGCCGCGGGCGAGCCCCATGATGATAGGATTCACCCATGCCTCAGCGCCAAGCCATCTCTCAGGCCTTGGCTGACATATTCCAAGGGATTCAACGTCTCAAGAAGATGTTTCCGAACCGGGCCTTCACAATCGACGGACGTCTTGTAGGCGACATTGGTGAGGTTACTGCCGCTCGCGAATACGACGTCAAACTTAATAAGACATCGCAGGCCAATCACGACGGAGAATCGTCAGACGGGCGTCGAGTTCAGATCAAAGCTACGTTCAAAGATCATCTTACGTTGACGACCGTTCCCGACTTCTATCTTGGCTTGAAACTGGCTGAAGACGGAACATACGAGGAAATCTTTAACGGTCCTGGTAATGTAATATTTCAACGGTATTGCCACCGCAAAGGCATCGGCAAGGAGCAGTTGTCGTTTCCTGTTTCCGAACTGCGGAAGCTTTCGCGCAGAGTCCCCGATGATCAACGAATCCACAAGCGTGTTTGAAGCGGATGTGAAGGCTGGCAAGCTGGATTCCCTCGCGGAGCGTGCGCTCGAGGATCACCGCGCCGGGCGGTCCACTTGGCTGTAAAGCAGTTTTGAATTGGGTAAAATGGCTTCCCCGATGAGCAATGCGGCTGCGGCGTGTCCGCTGTGTTCGGGCACCGGCTGGCGCTCCAGCGGAACCGGCGACGCCGTGGAGCCCTGTGAGTGCCGCACCCAGACCCGCCTGGAGCGCGCACTGGCTGCGGCGCGGATTCCGCCGCGGTATCAGGCCTGCGCCTTCACCAATTTTGAGCTGTACCCGCCGCGCGGCGGCCCGCGGAACGAGTCGTTGTGGAAAGCTTTAGGCGTCGTGGATCAGTACCTGGCCGACTACCCGCTGGTGGACGGCAAGGGCCTGCTACTGATGGGGGAGACCGGCGTCGGCAAGACCCACCTGACGGTGGCTCTGCTGAAAGGTCTCGTCGAGAAGGGCGCCGAAGTCCTGTTCCTGGACTACCAGGAACTGCTGAAGCGCATCCAGTCCAGTTACGACCACAGAGCGCTGACCGCCGAGCGCGAGGTGATGCGGCCGGTACTGGAGACCGAAGTGGTTGTGATTGACGATCTGGGAGCCAACCGCGTTTCCGAGTGGGTGGAAGACACTATCAACTACCTCCTCAATCACCGCTACAACGAGAAGAAGCCCACGCTACTCACGGCCAATCTGAAGGAGGAGCCCGTGAGCGGCATGCCAGGAAAGCGCCGCACGTATGCAACCTTCGAAGAGCGCCTGGGAGCGCGAGTGACGTCCCGTCTGCAAGAAATGTGCCGCGTGGTTGATATCGTCGCCGAGGACTACCGGAAGCTCACTCGATGAACCCCCGGCGTCTTGGACTTCTCCTCCTCTCTCTCCTCCTTTTAGTGGTCCCAAGAATGCCGAGCCAGCAGACGGGAGGAATGTGGGCGCCGCGCAGCCCGATGCCGGTTCCCTTGAGCGAAGTGGGGACCGCCGCGGTAGGGGGAAGGATCTACGTCGTGGGAGGCCTGACCATCACCGGGGCGCCCAGCACCACGCTGCAAATCTATGATCCGTTCCTGGACAGTTGGACCCTGGGCCCGCCCCTGCCCCTGGAAGGTGGCATAGATCACCCCAACGTGGCCGCCGCCGCCGGCAAGCTTTACGTACTGGGCGGGCTGGCCATTGTCCAGGGCCGGGCCACTGCGAGGACGTTTGAGTTCGATCCCGCCACCAGCTCCTGGACGGAAAAGGCGCCGTTGCCGACGGCCCGCGGCGCCGCCGGCACTGCGGAATTGGGTGGAAAAATCTATGTCGCAGGGGGGCAGCGCGGCGGCCTCACGGTGGCGGAGTTTGCCGTCTTCGACCCTGCAACGAACACCTGGACGGAGCTGCCTCCCATGCCGACCCCGCGCAACCACCTCACCGCGCAGGCGCTGGACGGCAAATTCTACGCCATTGGCGGCCGCCCTCCGCTGACAGGAGCCGTGGAGATGTACGACCCGCAGTCGAATACCTGGACACCGGTGGCGCCGATGCCGACCCCGCGCAGCGGAATCGCTTCCGGCACGCTGCGCGCGCGGATCCAGGTGCTGGGAGGAGAAACTTCCACCCAACCCGGCGGCACGTTTCAGGAGAACGAGGAGTACGAGCCGGCCACTAATACCTGGCAGCCGCTGGCGCCGCTGCCCACTCCGCGGCACGGCTTCTATGGAGTGGCGCTGAACGGCCGCTTGTACGCCCCCGGCGGCGGCACGCGCGCCGGGTTGTCCACCTCCGCCGTTAACGAGGTGTTCTTCTTCCCGCCGGACCGACCACCGGAGGCGACCGAAGCAGGGGTCGTGGACGCCGCTTCCTTTCAGCCGCGCCTGACGGCCGGGGGCCTGGTCTCTCTGTTCGGGACGGCGCTGGCGGATGCGTCGGCTCAAGCCTCCCGATTCCCCTTGCCCGATTCCCTGTTTGAGGCGAGCGTCTGGGTGAACGGGCAGCCGGCCCCTCTGCTCTTCGTCAGTGAAAGCCAGGTCAACTTCCAGTTGCCATTTAACGCGACGGGAACGGTTGCCGTGCAGCTACGCAATGCGCGGAGTGACGGCGCGACATTCGACGTGACCGTGGAGCAAGCCGCGCCGGGCATCTTCGCCGGCGCGGTGCTGCACAACAGCACCTTCCAACCGGTGACCGACTCCTCCCCGGCAACGCCAGGCGAGGTATTGGCTGTGTTTGCTGCCGGGTTGGGACCGGTGCAGCCGCCAGTCGAAGCAGGCCAGGCCGCACCCGCTCTGCCCCTGACGACCAGCACCCTGCCCGTCACGGCCATGCTAGGCGGTACTCCGGCGCCGGTGCTGTTTTCCGGGCTGGCGCCCGGTTTCGCAGGGGTGTGCCAGGTCAACCTGAGTGTGCCTTCGCTGGCGCCAACCGGAGATGAAATTCCGCTGACGCTTGCGGTAGAAGGAGTAACCAGCAACCAAGTCAATGTGGCGATTCGTTGATAGTATTAGAGTCAGGCAATGACCAGATTTGCGACGATTGCTCTTCTGACTTACGCTGCGTTGACGGTGATCGGCGGCATCATGGGCTACCGCGCCGCCGGAAGCACCGCCTCCCTCATCGGGGGCTTCGGCAGCGCGATCGTGCTGCTGGGCGCCTTCGCCGTGTCCCGCACCCGCCCACGGCCGGGGTTTGCCATCGCTTCGGTGGCGGCGCTGTTGCTGACGGTCAATTTCTCCATGCGGGTAGCCAAGACCGGAAACTTCATCCCCACTGGAATCTTTCTGATCATTAGCGTCCTGGCTGCGATCGTCTTCTCCTGGGTCGTGTTCCGCGCCAAATAAGCACGCATCGCCGCCCCAAAAGGCACCCGTCGCCAGGGCTGCCCATCAGCCGCCGCTTCCGTCCAGCGGCAAGCCCGGCTCTGCGGGCAGGTCGAAGCCGGCGAAATCCTGGGCCAGAAACTTGGGATAGGCGGCCGCAGCGATCATCACTGCGTTGTCGGTGGAAAGGGCCATGCTGGGGAAGAACACGGGAATCCGCCGGTTGCCAGGGAGCTGCTGGAAGCGCGCGCGCAGCAGGGAATTGCAGGCCACGCCGCCCGAAACAATGATCGCGCGCACGTCGCGCAGTTGGGCGGCAGCCAGTGTGCGCTCCACCAGTTGCTCGACCACAGAGTGCTGGAAGCTGGCCACCAGATCCAGCGTGGTCGGGCTCGATAGCTCCAGAAAAGATTCAGTCGGGAGCTTCAGGAAAGATTCAATCGGGGCCAGGGGTTGGCGCTCGAGCCGGACGCGGCGGCGCTCGATTTCCGCGGCCAGCGCATGGGATTCCACATAGCGCAGCACGGCAGTCTTGATGCCGCTGAAGCTAAAATCCAGTGAGTTGCCCTTGATCTTTGGCGGGGTGAAGCGCACCGCGTGGGGATTGCCGTGAGCAGCCAGGCGGTCAATGACTGGGCCGCCCGGATAGCCGAGCCCCAGAAGCTTAGCCACTTTGTCGAAGGCTTCGCCGGCTGCATCGTCGCGGGTCCTGCCCAGCACCGGGTACCGGAAGCGGCCACTCTCCCGCTCCACCAGGCAAGTTAGAGTGTGGCCGCCGCTGACGACCAGGGCCAGAGCCGGCAACTCCACCTCCGGGCTGCCCGCCAGTCGCTGCTCTAGCAGCACCGCGTGGATGTGGCCTTCCAGGTGGTTGACGCTGATCAACGGCAAGCTCCGCGAGAAGGCCAACGCCTTGCCGTAAGTCACCCCCACCAGCAAGGAGCCGACCAGTCCGGGCCCCTGGGTGACGGCGACCGCCTCCAGCCCGTCGCAGCCGATTCCGGCTTCCGCCAATGCCCTGCCGACGATCGGCACGATGGCCTTCAGGTGCTCTCGCGACGCCAGTTCGGGCACCACTCCGCCATAGGGCTGATGAGTGGCGATCTGCGATGCCACTACATTGGAGAGCACGCGCGACCCCTGTTCGACGACCGCGGCTGCCGTCTCATCGCAAGAGGACTCGATGCCTAGGATAGGGGTACTCATCGCGCGTTGGCATTCTATTGTACCGCTGGGAGCGCGTGCGTCGGAGCGGGCAGTTTGTGTTACATTGGAATTTGGAAGCCGCGCGGTGAGAAAAAACGAATCACCTTGAACCGCATCTTCACCCTGCCTGCCGATTTTGCCAAAGGCAAAGTCTTCGCCGTCCAGGAGTTCACCTTTCTGGGCGCGCGGGCCATCGGAAACCTCTTCTCCCGCCCCCGTTATTGGGCCGACATTCTGGTCCAGATGGACATCATCGGTGTAGGCTCGCTGCCTATTGCGATCCTGGCCGGGTTCTTCACCGGGGCGGTGCTGGCGTTGCAGACCTCCCAGATGCTGCAAACTTTCGGCGCTGTCTCCCTCGCCGGTCAACTGGTGGCCCTGTCGCTAGTCAAAGAGCTGGGACCGGTTCTGACGGCGTTGATGGTGGCCGGGCGCAACAGTTCTGGCATGGCCAGTGAGCTGGGCTCCATGGTGGTGAGCGAGCAGATAGACGCCATGCGCGCCCTGGGCACCGACCCCAGCAAGAAACTGGTGACCCCTCGGGTGGTGGCTACAGTGACGATGTTGCCGCTGCTGACGGTGATCGCCGATTTCGTGGGTCTGGTCGGCGGCTTCGTGGTCTCCTTCTTCATCATCCGAATGGACCCGATCCAGTACTGGACCAGCGCCTATCAGGCCCTGGAATTCGAAGACGTGTTCCAGGGCCTGGTGAAGCCGTTCGTCTTCGGTTTCATCATCTCCGTGGTGGGCTGTTATTTCGGACTGACCACCCGTGGCGGCACCGAGGGGGTGGGACGCTCGACGACCCAGGCGGTGGTGGCCGCTTCGGTGCTGATCCTGGCTACCGATTTCTTCATTACCAAGTTCCTCCTGGCCGTCATGTAGTGGCGCTGAAGCGCAGTTCGGAGGTGATGCTGGAGTTCGACCGGGTCCGACTGACCCTGGACGATGCGCCCGTGCTGCGCAACATCAGCTTCCGGCTCGCGCGCAGTGAAACCAAGGTGCTACTGGGAGCCACGGCCTCGGGAAAATCGGTATTGCTGAAGACGGCGCTGGGGCTGTTCCGTCCCGATTCGGGTCGCGTCTCGGTGTTTGGACAGGACATCACGGAGTTGCGTGAGCGGGAGCTGTATCCCATCCGCGGGAAAATCGGCATGGTGTTCCAGGAAAGCGCGCTGTTCGACTCGCTCAGTGTGGCCGAGAACGTCGGCTACGTCTTCCAGGGGGACCGGGCCCTACCGCCCGAGGAGGAGGAGCGACGGGTGCGCCAGGCGCTGTGCTTTGTGGACCTGGAAGACGCCATGCAAAAACTGACCTCGGAGCTGTCCGGGGGCATGCGCCGCCGGGTGGCGATTGCTCGGGCTTTCGTCGGCGAGCCGCCGCTGATGCTCTACGATTCGCCCACCGGCGGCCTGGACCCGGTCACCAGCCGCACCATCGTCTCGTTGATCATCCGGCTGGGCGACCTGCAGGACGTCAGCAGCCTGCTGGTGACGCACCGCCTCCAGGACGCCGACGTGGTGGCCAACTACTATTTTGATGAAACGGCTGGTCGCCTGCTGCCCGCTGATTCCGACGGTCGACAGGTGGACACCAACACTTCGTTCTTGGTCCTGCGCGAAGGCGAAATCGTCTTCGACGGCAGCCATCAGGAACTGTTTCGCTCGCAGGACTCATACGTGCGAAAATTTGTCTTGTAGTTTCCTTGAGGAGGTCCCATGCCGCAACCCAAGCAACTTCAGTGGACCCAACTGCGCGTTGGCCTGTTGGTCCTGACCAGCCTGATCATTTTTGCCACCGTGGTCTTCCTGATGACCGGCGAAGGCCTGTTGGAGCGCAAATATCTCATCAGCGTCTTCATGGCGGACGCCGCCGGGCTGAAGACCGGCGACCCGGTGCGCCTGACCGGCATTGACGTGGGCAACGTGGCGGAAATCCGCATCTCTGGCAGCCACGAGACCGACCGCTCAGTGGAGGTGGTCATGCGCATCCTGCGCAAGTATCAGCAGGAACTGCGCACCGACTCCCTGGCCAGGCTGGATGCCGAAGGGCTGCTGGGCCAACGCTTCGTCAATATTACGCGGGGTAGTCCCGGGCAGCCGCTGATCCAGGCCGGCGGGGAGATCAAGCTCAAGGAAACCCCGGAACTCAGTGAGGTCCTAGCTACGGGCGCCGACGCAATGACCAAACTCAACCGCATCGCGGGGCGTGTGGACCGCGTTATAGAGCAGGTCGAGTCCGGAGAAGGCAGTCTGGGAAAGCTCCTCTACGACGAGGCGCTGTGGCGGAAGGCGGACCAGACCGTGAATGACGCGCGCCTTCTAATTGCCAATGCTGCTGCGGGAAAGGGGACCCTGGGCAAGCTGCTCATGACCGAGGATCTGTACAACGAGATCCGAAGCAGCGTGACGAAAGTGGACGGAGTGCTTGACGAAGTGCACGAGGGCAAGGGTTCCTTGGGCAGGTTCATCTATGATCCCGGGCTCTACGAAAACGCCGACCAGTTGATGACCCGGGCCAATCGTGTGGTAACTGACGTGAACGCTGGGCGTGGGACGGTCGGCCGGCTGTTGAAGGACGAGTCGTTTTACAACCGAGCCAATTCCGCGATGGACCGTATTGACAAGATCGCCGCCCGGCTGGAACGCGGTGAGGGTTCCTTCGGCAGGTTCCTTCATGACCAGGCTTTTTATGAGAACGTTAATACCTTCAGCCTGGAGATGCGCGGCCTGATCGCCGACTTCCGGAAGGACCCGAAAAAGTATCTGACCATCAAGTTCAAGCTGTTTTAGATCAGTGGGTTGCGGCTTGGCAAGTGGTTACAGTTAAGGAACTGCGCGCGTCAGCAAGCGGTTCTGGGCGGCCCCAGCCGCTAGTTTTCCAGCACCCTGATAGAAGCAAAACGCCGGGCCGAAGGGCCGACCCCTTCTGCCCGGCGCCGGTAGCCGCGTGAGACTACCTGGGGCGGAATTTTACAGCCACAGGCAAGCAGAAAGAAAACACGACGGCTCTGAGGCAAATTCCGCCTTAAGGCGCGACCACCTCACGGGCCCTACATAATGAATCCTGCAACATCGACCACCTCCTTTCTCGTGTAGGGGCATCCTAGCTTCGGGTCCTCGTGGTGTCAAGATGGAAAGCCGTAAACTCGCACCGCCCATGCAGGACGCTTGCCGCACTGGAGTGTCCGCTACCAGAAACTGGACGAAGCCAGGATTTAGGTGCATAATTCGGGGGTCGTGCAAGGAACGAACGCATGGACGGAATCCTGTGCGAATCCCGAAATTGCAAGAAACTGGAGGTAGGCATATGGTTTTTCGAACAGCTTTGGCGCTGGCTCTGATTCTGCCCGCTCCATTCAGTCTGGCGCCGGCTCAGCCGCCACCCGACGTCATGACGCATCTGAAGGTAGGCGATTCCGCGCCCGATTTCGAGCTCCCGGATCAGAACAACAAGACGGTCCGATTGAGTGATTTCAAGGGGAAGAAGAATGTGGTATTGGCCTTCTACGTCCTGGCATTCACGGGTGGTTGAACGAAAGAGTTGAAGGCGTATCAGGCTGATATCGCCAAATTCGAAAAGACCGGCTCTCAGGTGCTGGGCATCAGCGTGGATAGCTCTTACGCCAATCGTCGCTACGCCGAAGACCTCGGGGTGAAGTTTCCGCTTCTGAGCGACTTCATGCGCGAGGTCAGCAAGAAATACGGAATTTGGGATTCGGAGCGCAACTTCGCTCGGCGGTTCACCTTCGTCGTGGATAAGCAGGGGATCATTCGCCACATCGAGGAAGGTGGGAGCGCGATTGACCCCAACGGCGCCTATGCGGTCTGCAGTCGTCTGTCTGCCGGGGGATGAGCGGGAGCCAGCGCGGTTCGGGCCAGCTAGGACACGCAGTACCATCGGGGTGGGCGGGCTCAGTACTGCAGTTCCACGCAAAATGAGACGGGCGTTCTATTGCCAGTCGGGTGGAGCGCGCATATCTTTGCAGGCGTTGGAGGTGAAAGATGAAACCAAACCAATGCGCCTGCGGAGAACTCCTGATGACGCGGGATGAGATGAAGCGAGCCGCTTGCTGGAGTTGCGCCGGCTTTTCCCGGCGGCTTGCGGTGATGGACAGCGAACTTGCGGCTCTGGAGGCAGCGGGGGAAGCCATCCGCGCACGTCCGCTGCTGTTTCGAGCCTCATAGCCGGCCCCGGGCAGAGCTGCTTCGATGACAGGGCCGCCATCACTGGTGGCCCCCCGATCCGTCGGGGATCCTTCAGCAGAATGCTGTGTGCGGAGCTAGTTCGCGTGGCTGGTGGGCGAGTGAGTGAGTGTTCGACTCTACTTTCTTAAACTGAACGGCAGTTTGACCCTGGCAATTTCGATCACGTCCCCATCACGGGTTCTTGCGGGCGGGAAATCACTCTCCCGCGCACCCCTATTTTTCCCATCTCTTTGGCTTGGTGCAACTCACTGTGTGTGATGGGCTGGCAAGGATGGCTGGCAACAAGGAAGCGCTGGCTAAACCATAGCTTCCCGGTTCCAACTTGAACTTGGCCCTCAGTGTTCTGTTGCTCTCCGGTCGCGGTTTTTCTGCTAGACTGCCGAAACGATGCCGCTGTTCTCCCGTTCCAGCCCGGAACGCGTGTATGCGGCGGTTCGCCTCGCCGGGTCCGCGCCGGACCTGCGCTTTCCATCGCTAGTGCCGGGCGTGGACAACGTCCGCCACGACGTCCACCTGAGCTCCCGCTTCATCGGCTTCACCAGGGGCTACATTCTCAAGCTCTTTATGAAGCACAGCCGCGCGCCTGAGCTGGCGGAGCAGAACCCGGGCCCGCCCAAGCCGCAGGAGCGCAACGAATTCAAGCGTCTGTTGCAGGAGGTACTGCTCAGTGCGCTCAGTCACGCCAAGGAGGCGCGCAACCCCGACATCGACCTATTGGGAAACGTCGCCCTCTTCAAGTACCTGAGCTGGGAAGTGCAGCAACAGTACGGCCGCATCCAGATGGAGGGCAAGAACAAGCTGCGGATGTATGAAGGGCCGCGCCACGATCGGAACTTGCGCGCCTTCCAACTGAAGGAAATCTTCAGCGAGTTTCAGGCCGACAAGAAGAACGTCTTCCGACGCGTTTCGAATGAACTACTGTCGCTGGCTAACGAAGTGCAGGCTGGTGTGGTCCGCAAGACGCGCGAATCCTTTTTCGGCGACGAAGCCAGTCCCTGGTTCACCTACTTTTCTCACCCGTTGGTGTTCACCGAAACCGGCCGTGACGATTACATTCAGCTAACCAAGTACGTCATGTTGGGCAACTTCCACCGCGACCCGGACCTGTACGAATCCGTGGAGCGCTGGCTGAAGTCCATGCTCAAGGGGGTGGACGCAGTCGGACCGGAGGCGCGCGAGCTGGAGACCCGTCAGCAGGAGTATCACCAATTGGCCAGCCGGACCTCATCTCTGCGCGACCAGCTCCAGCCTCCCGAGCGCGGGCTGGGATTGGGATTGGGACGCCTCTTCGGTCCCCGCCCCGAGACCCCGCCTCCGGCCTCTCCCGATCTTGCGGGGCGCCTGGAGGAGCCGGAGAGACAACTGAGGCAGTCGGCCGAACAACTGCGGCTGTTGACGGAAGCCTACGACGCGCACCTGACGGAGATGCTCAACGTCCCCGAAAATGTGGAGCAGCTGCTCGGTACTGTGCGCACCGAGCAACTGCTGGCTGAGGCGCAGGCGCGAAAGGCACCGCGGAAAGAACTGAGCGCCCTGAAGGAAAGGCTAGAGATCCAGCGCCAGCTAGTTGATGAATTTTATAACGCAGCGCAGCAGTTGGGGCTATTGCCCTGCTTCGCCGCCGCCTACGAGACGGCGAACGTCTACCAGGACTACTGCCCGCCGATCCATCCGCAGCAACTGAAACGCGCCCTCCTGGACCCTTCCGAACTCAAGAAGGTGACCGACCTGATCACGCATTACAAGCTGACCCGGGCCAGCGTAGGCACCCTGGAAGAGGCCGCCGCGCGAGTGCGTACCTATCAACCACGTGACCTCCGCGCCTTTCTCGTTCGCTTCGTTCGCGATTTCCTGCGGCACCACCGCGACAATTGCCTACTACAGGCCCTGCAAGGCCTGATGGAGCGGGTCAACCTGCTATTTGAGGAAAAAACCCGGCAGCTTTCCCGAATCAACAACACCCTGTACGAGTTCCTGCTGCCGGCGGAGGACAAGCCGCAGGGCGAACAGATACTAGGCCACGTGATTCTGAAAGCCGACGTGCGTGACTCCACCCGGCTCACCGCCGACCTGTTCGCCCGCGGCCTGAATCCGGCCAGCCACTTCAGTCTGAACTTTTACCAACCGCTGAACAAGCTGCTGCCCAAGTACGCCGGTGAGAAGGTGTTCATTGAGGGCGACGCGGTGATTCTGGCAATGTTCGAGAAATAAGGTGCGGCGCTGGGCGGTTATCCCGTGGCCCGGGCCTGTGGCTTGGCGCGGGAGATCATGGCCGTGGTCGAGCAGTACAATGCGAGGGCCGAGAAGGCGGACTTGCCGCGGCTGGAGATTGGCATAGGAATCTGCTGGCAGAACTCGACGCCCATGTACCTGCTGGACGGCGAGACCCGGATCATGATCTCCTCGGCCATCAACCTGGCCGACCGGCTCAGCGGGTGCAGCAAGCTGGCCCGCCGCGCGCTGGATAGCAAGCAGTCGCTCTTCCGGGCGTTCGTGTTCCAGACCATCACCGAAGAGGCCGCCGCAGGCGCCATGGAAGAGTTCCTGGTCCGCTACAACACCGGGATTTGCCTGAGCGAGGAGGCGTTTGACAAACTGCAAGAGGAGATTTCGCTCCAGCCGGTCGAGCTGGAGATGCCCCTGCTCTGGCAGCCGGAAAAGGTGACGCTGCACTGTGGTGCCTTCCCCTTGCCCAACGAAGTGTTCCAGCGGCTGGTGGTGCGCGAAGCGCAGATTCCCTTTGTGGATGCCCACTCCTTCAGCTTGAAGGAGTATACCCAGCGGCGCTACTACGAAGTATGCACCAACCACCTGGTGTATCGGTACACCGAGCGGGCTCTGGAACGAACTGCCTCTCGTTGACGGCCACCGCCTGCCGCCTTCGGATATCGAGCTATACTGGGCCTGGAAGGTAATCGGGTCTGGTGACTCGCCCGGCCTTCAAAGCCGGTGGCTGTTTCTCACGAGCAGCGATGGGTTCGATTCCCATAACCTTCCGCCATCTCTGATTGAGTCATTGCCGATGGGCTGATTGCCGATTGAGTGAGCCTCGGCGAGGGCTCGCGAAGATCAGGTAAGGGCAAACAGTTGTCGTACCGCTCGGTTCATGTTGGGATCACCTCATGTTGGGATCACCCGATGGTTCGTTCTGGTAGGCGTCGCCGCCGGTTCAGCTCTGGCAAAGAAGTTCGGGCGATCGCGCGCGAGCGCCTGGGCACGCCTCCTCCCTCCCGCCCCATTCCGGATACGCGGAAACGAAAGACCCCCAAGCACAAGAAAAACCTGCTGCGGGAAGTCGACCGGGATTAGAAACCCCCGACGGGGGCTAGTTCTTGGATCTTCAACCGGACTGCCATTCCGGGACCTCGTCCTCTTCCCCAAAAGGCACGAAACCCTTTCTGCCGGTGAGCATCTCCAGCCTACGGCCCATCTGGACCAGCTCTTTGCGTACGAAACCGACCGAGGTCTGCAGGATGTCACCGCCCTGACCGATCAGGAAGACCGTGGGGACGTGAGTCAGGCCGTAGGCATTTGATACCGGATAGTTGTGTTCTACATTCTCCAGGAGCACCGGCATGCTGAGCCCGTATTCGGTGGCGAACGTTAGCGCCTCCTCCGGCTCATCCTGGCTGACAGCCCAGATGTGCGCCTTGGTTTCGCGGAAATGGCGCTGAAACCGTTCCAGGAATGGAAAGGTGAGTTGGCAGACCGGACAACTTGACTTGAAGAAAGCGGCCAGCACCGGCCCCTCTTTCAACGATTCCGCCAACGAATATGTCTTGTTGTCCAGGCCCGGCAGAAGAAAGTCCGCCGCCCGCGACTCTGCCTCCAAAGCACTCATACGTCGCTTCCTCCCTATCAGTGTGGATATAAACTGCCGAGCATGAGGTGTCAACTTGCGCCGGCGCTTATCCTAGCTGGCCAGTGTCAGCGCAGGCCACTGCCAGCCACGAAAGCCACTGTCAGTCACGACCGCCACGAAGTTTCCGGCCCAGAGCATTTGCGGCAATCAGAAGCGGGTCCCAAACCGGGGCGAACGGCGGCGCATAACTCAAGTCCAGGCCAGCCAGTTGCTCAATATTCATACGCGCATGCAGGGCCGTGGCCACCACGTCGACCCGCTTGGCCACCCCTTCCTCGCCCACCAGCTGCCCCCCTAGGAGGCGTCCACTGGCGCGGTCAGCCAGCAGCTTCACCCGCATCTGCTTGGCTCCAAAGTAGTGGGCACGGCTCCCGTGCTCGATGACGGCGGTGACCACGCGGAACCCGCCGGCGCGCGCTTCGGGTTCCGACAAACCAGTGCGGCCGCACTCCAGTTCGAACACCCGGGTGACAGTGGTGCCTACGATGCCTGCAAATCGCGCGTTGCCACCGGCGGCATTCTCGCCCGCGACGCGGCCCTGTTTGTTTGCGGTCGTGCCCAAGGGGATGTAGACAGGACGCCCGGTTACCAGGTGAACCGTATGAGCACAATCGCCGGCGGCATAGACGCCGGGTAGGCTGGTTTGCATCCGCTCATCCACAACGATTGCACCCCTCACCCCGGTGGCCAGGCCGGCGGCCAGGGCCACCTCGGAACGTGGCACAACGCCGGTGGCCACTAACGCCAGGTCCGCCTCGTGCCGCCCGGCGGCAGAGAGCACCTGCTGCAGGCGCCCCTGGCCCAGGATCGCGGTAGCCGGAGTGCCCTTGAACACTTCCACGCCGTGTTGCAATAGCCTCTGTTCCACCAGCTCGGTGATTTCCGGATCGAATCCCTCCAATAGCTCGCTGCTGCAGTGGAGCACCACAACGTGCAGACCTCGCTGGCGCAGCGCCTCGGCGTACTCCAGCCCGATATAGCCACCGCCCAGGACGACGGCCCGACGAGGCCGCTGGCCGGTTTCCAGGAAGGCCTGTAGGGCCAGCGTCCCTGCCAGGTTGTTCCCTTGGAAGACGCCGGGTAAATCCATGCCGGGAATGGAGGGCCAGTCTGGCCGGGTGCCCGTTGCCAGAACCAACCGGTCGTAAGGGAACAGGTGTTCTTGCCCGGTCTCGACGGCCAGGGCGCGTACCCTCCGCTGTCCCGGCTCGATCTCAACCACCCGCATGCCAACCAGGACCTCGATGTTGCGCTGCTCCCGAAAAAATTCGGCCGAGTACACCAGCAGATCCTCGGCTCGCCGCACCTGTCCGCTGAGTAAATAGGCCAAGCCACAGGCGCTGTAGGAGATATGGTGCCCTTGTTCCAAGACGGTGATATGCAGCTGCGAGTCCAGCCGGCGCGCCCGGCTGGCCGCACTCAGTCCTGCACCCTGTCCTCCAACTACCAACAACCGGTTAGCCAGCATGCGAACCGCCAGATAGACAAGTAGATATACAACGGAAACAGAGCGTTGATGGCCAAAATTCGCAGAGGGCAGGAGCGACCGTGCGCCGAGCGTCTTTCCCATCCGCCTGCGAGCCGGTGCGGGTTCGTCCGAGGTGACCAGCCATTGGCGCGATGACCGGGGACGACCCACCGCGGGAGTAGGTCGGCTAGCCCTGAATTTCGGAGGAGTCCACTTAAACTATCCGAGCGTGAGCAAGGTGCGCTATGATCAAGCTCAGGCCGTCATGAAGTCCTGGCATGTCCTGCTTTTCCTTTTTTCCAGCACGGTCTTCGGTCAGGTCACGCTGGTTTCACCCGAAGAAGGCCGGCGGGCGCTGAAGGAGCTTCCCGCCGCCCCGCCTGACGCGGCGAAGACGGCCAGCCGGCCTCCTGCAAGTTCCACTCCCACGACTGGCCCGAAGCGCGGCACCATCCTCCCAGACACCTTTGCCGGATGGGCGGGCACGGCTGCCCGGACCTTTGGGCGCTACAGCGCGGCCACGCTGGCTGGAGACGAAGCGCCCATCCTGGTGGAATACGGGTACGTTGGGGCTGAGCGGCGGCAGTTCACCAAAGAGAGCCAGACCCTGAGCGTGGAAGCCGTGCGCCTGAAAGACGCCTCGGGCAGCTATGGGCTGTTCACCTTATATCGCGGGCAAGACTGGACCACCCGGGAAACCGGCACGGAGCAGCTTGCCTGGCGCGGAACTGATTTCTTGCTGCGGAAGGAGGAAGTGCTGGTCCGTGCGTCTTTGCAGGGGCGCTCGTCCAACGCCCGGCTCAGCGTCGCCGAGCTCCGCGAATTGGCTGCTGGACTTGAGACCTTGGGCGGAGGTCCGCTGCCGCCCCTGCGACTGTATCTTCCCAAGCGTGGTGTTCTCCCCGAGAGTCGCAAATACATCCTGGGGCCAGTGGCCCTTGCTCGCTTAGCGCCCGAGATACCGTCGGAACTGGTGGACTTCGAGATGGGCGCCGAAGCCAACTTGGCCCTCTACCAATTTCCGGGAAAGCCACCGTTGACCTTGCTGTTGCTCAGCTATCCCATAGCACAACTGGCGGCAAGCAAGATGAAAGCCTGGCAAGACTTACCTGCCGGAGGTAGCGACTCGGTCGCTCAGAAGTTATACGCTCGTCGAGTTGGCCCGCTGGTGGGATTTGTTCTCGGCGCCACGGAAAAGAGCCAAGCCGATCAGCTTCTGAACCGCATCTCCTACACCGCCGATGTTGTGTGGAATGAGCCGGTGGAAGAAGTGACCGCATCCGATTTAGCGCAGTTGATCTTAAACATCATTGCGCTGATCGGAGCGCTGCTTGTGTTCGCGCTCATTGCCGGGTTGGGATTCGGTTTTCTACGGATGCTGCTGAAGCAGCGCTACCCTGGGCGGTTCTTCGACCGGTTGGAAGAGACGGAGATCATTCGCCTCAACATAAGCCATTGAAAAAACACTGTTTAGTTCCGAAATGGGGTTTCTTGGGCCGGGCCGCCGGTTTCGGAAGGCAAGCGGAGGAGAAAACGCTTTTCCCTATAATCTTTTGATTTAAAAAGACTTATTGGATTACGATTTGCAGGAGTTTTCCCTTGACAGCCCCCTGCCCGCGGAATACACTGGCCCTGAAAAGTTTTGGCGGCTGCGCATCCGTCGGAGCTTTCTCCCTATGGTCCCCAGGAGAAGGGGACACAAAATGCTCACCGGAAGGTGAGCATTTTTGTTGCGAGCCAGGTTTGTCGCGAGCTTTGGTTGCGGCACATTCTGCACTCGGCAGGGGGTTGCGATAAACTGAGGCACACTTTCAATGAGCAACTGTTTGTAGACGATGCGCTGCCTCCACATTGATTCACGCGGAAGAAGCTGCTCAATGGTCCCTATAGAAGGCGCCGAATTCTGTGACGCGCACCTCCCTCTGTCAGCCTCGGAAGAACCGATCGAACTGCCTTTCACCTACCGCCTACTCCGGCGCGGGGGCGCGGCGCTGCTGCTGGCCCTGTTCTTGCTACAATTCTACGTGACGATGAAGTTTCTCTTTGGCGACTAAGTCCACGCGGCTTGCCGCGACCGGCTGTTTGCTAGCCAACAACGTCTTCGCCACCATCCGCACCGATGACGTTGCCCGTGATCCAGTAAGTTTCCGGTCGGGCAAGCACCCCAATGGCGGCCGCTACGTCCTGCGGAGTGGTCAGGCGACCGTGCGGGTTCCGCTGGCGCGCAAACTCAATCAGCTTTTCGTGTCCCGGGATCTTTCGCAGAGCCGGGGTGTCGGTGACACCGGCGCGTATGGCATTGGCAGTAATGCCCAGCGGGGCAAGTTCCATGGCCAGTTGCCGGATGTGGGATTCCAGGGCCGCCTTGGCGGCCGAAACCGGGCCGTAGGTGGGCAACACGCGCGTGCCGCCGGAACTGGTCATGGCGAAAACACGGGCTCCACGCTCTAGCAGGTGGCAGGCCAGCAGGTCCTGGACCCAGTAGACCAGGCTATGTGCCATCACATCCACGGTCATCTCGATTTGGTCCCGCACTACTGGGTTTTCTATATTGACGAACGGCTTCAGCGTGCCGAACGCCAGCGAATGCAGCAGGACGCGAACGGTTCCTGGCGGGCCCTGGCTGCCGTCCAGACGGGCCCGGATCTGCGTGATCACCTGCTTACGCTTTTCGGCGTCGGCGGCGTTGACATTGAAAAAAACCGGCTCGGAGCCCTCGGCGCGGATGGCCGCAATGATCTCCTCCACGTGCGGGAGCGTGGCCCGGCGGTCCAGGTGCACGCCCAGGATGTTGTAGCCCAGCCGCGCCAGTTCGCGCGCATTGGCCTCGCCGAAACCGCTGGAGGCGCCCAAGATCAGCGCCCACAGCCGCTTGTTGTTTTCAACCATTCCATTCCTCCACCACTATTTTACGGCGGTCCTCGCCCAAATCGGCCAAGTGAATCTCCCAGCGCGGCCCCGGCATCATCTGACGCAGTTTTTCGCCCCACTCCACCAGCACGACAGCCGGCTCGGTCTCGTCGAACAGGTCTTCCAGGCCCAGCGTGTCAATTTCGCGCGGGCTCTCCAGCCGGTACAGATCCACGTGAAACACTTTTGAACTGCCGTGCCTGTATTCGTGGATCAGGGTGAACGAAGGGCTGGTCACATCCTCTTCCGGGGCGCCGCCCAAGTTGCTGACGATGCCCTTGGCCAGGGTGGTTTTTCCACTCCCCAGGTTGCCCACCAGCAGCGCGAGCAACGGCGGGCGCATCTGCCGGGCCAGTTCCCGGCCCAGCCCTACCGTCTGTTCGTGCGATTCGGTGATGTACTCGCGCCTGCGCTGCTCCCCAGCCACGGTGTCTCAGCGGTGCGCCGGCTCGTCCTTCTGTAGCGCGTCGCCGGAACCGGAAGCGGGCGCGGGGGCGCCAAGCTGCTCCCAGACCTGGGGCAGGGAGCGGATCAAGTCGGTGGCCACCAGGGCCTTCTCGCCGGTTCTCGCCAGCGCCAGATCCCCCGCCAGGCCGTGCACGTAGACGGCGGCACACAGCACCTCGGCCAGCGGCTCGTGGGCGAACTGCCCTATCAGCCCGGCAATGAAGCCAGTCAGCACGTCCCCGGTTCCCCCGCTGGCCATGCCCGGATTGCCGGTGGGGTTGACGTAAACCTGTCCTTCGGGAGCAGCCACCAGGGTGCGGAAGCCTTTCAGGACGACGAAGACACCGAGCTCAATGGCCAGCCGGCGCGCCACTTCCACCCGATTGCCTTGCACCTCACCGGTGGAAATTCCCATCAGGCGCGCCATCTCACCGGGATGCGGGGTGAGCACCAGCGGGGAGCTTCGGTCCCGGAGCAGCTCCCGATCCCCGGCGAAGGCATTCAGGGCATCGGCGTCGAGGACGGCAGGGATGGCGAAGTCGCGAACCACTCGGCGCACAAAGCCCAGCGTATCAGGATGAGTGGACAGACCAGGGCCCATGGCGAGCACGTCCTTGTTCTCCAGAATCTGCTGGAACCGCCCGTAGTCCAGGGCGCTCCCCGAGATGCTGCCTGCTTCGTTTTCGGCCAGCGGCTCGGTCATCAGCTCCGGCTCGAAGCCCGCCACCACCGACAGCGCGCTTTCCGCCGTGGCCACAGTGACCAGTCCGGCGCCGATCTTCAGCGCCGACTCCCCGGTCATAGCTGCCGCGCCAGTCTTGCCGCGCCCCCCGGACACCACCAGCACGTGACCGAAGTTACCCTTATGCGCGGCTCGTGCTCGCGGACGAGCAAAGGGAGCCAGTTCCGCTGGAGTGATCAGATTCAGGTACACGTCGGCGCGTCGTTCGTAGACTTCGGGTGGCGTCCCGATGGGGCAGACCACAAGCTCTCCAACGCGCTCGCAGTTAGGCGGAAAGATCTGGGCAACTTTGGGTGCCGTAAAGGTGACAGTGATGTCGGCCCGGAGCGATTCTCCCAGGGGCCTGCCACTGTCGCTGGGCAGCCCGGAGGGGATGTCCACCGCAACCAGGGGAACGTGGGAGAGCCTGGCGTTGAGGTCGCTCACCACGTCGGCCAGAAAGCCCTCGACGGGGCCGGACAGGCCAGTGCCCAGCAGCGCATCCACCAGAAGAGTGGACCCGCGCAGGTCAGCCTTCACGGCCAGCCAGTCGTTCCGGTCGCGCACCAGACCGGGCAGGCAGCCTGTCTTGAGCAGGATGTCGAAGTTGATGCGCGCATCGCCGCGAATACTATCCGGATCGGCCAGCAGCAACACCCGGGGCCGCAGGCCGCGCATCCACAGCTGCCGCGCCACCACGAAGCCGTCGCCGCCGTTGTTGCCTTTGCCGCACAGGATGGCGATACGATGCCGGGCCAACGGGCGAAAGCGCTCTTCCAACACGCGGACCACGCTGATGCCGGCGTTCTCCATCAGCAGCACGCCCGGCACCCCCAGCTCCCGGATGGTGACGCGGTCCACTTCCCGCATTTGTGCAGCAGTCAGGATCTTCACTTTTGCCCCTAGCAGCCGACTGTCAGGTGTCAGGTTTCAGGTGTTGGCCCGCAGGTGTCAAGTGCTTTTATTGGAGCGACTGGGCCACCCGTTTGAATCAGCAGGCGCAAAGCCTCACGGTTGACTCTCCCGAACGGTTCTCCTACCGTCAAGCTATCGCAAGGGGGGCTATCGCAACGGAGGGGGGTAGCAAGTCAGCATGCGTGGCGTAATGGGTTTGATAGGACTAATCTTGACTCTGGGCATCGGCATGTTCATTTACCGCGCACAATTTACCGGCACGAGCTCGATCACCCAGGGCACCAACAACCCGCGGGCCGCCGCCGATCTGTCTGGGGTGAAAAACGACTTGATGACCATGGCCAACGCCGAACGGTCCTACAGGGCGCTGAACGGCAAGTACGCCACCCTGGAGGAGCTGAGCTCGGAAGGCCACGTCTACGTGAACTCCGAGGGACGCTTTGGCTACACCTATTCCATTGATATTAGCGGCAACCACTTCGTCATCACCGCCAGCTACCACGGGCCGGCCACCGGCATGCCCGAGCTGAGCGTTGACGAAACCATGCGGATCAGCCAGCGCTAGCAGCGCCACATTCTCTCCCCTTCCCTGTCATCCCGAGCCACGTGAGGAATCCGCTTGCGATTGGTCTCCCTGAAATTGGCCGATGCTCGACAGATACAGCCGGCAGCACAGTGAGCCCTTCCGAGTTGCCTCAACGAGATCATCTGGTCCTCCCCATTTGCAGGCAAGGTATTGGGTGACACCTTCCATCGGCGGGGTGATCGGCTGGGGGATTGACTGGGGCACACTCGGCGTGCCCTCCGCAATCTCGACTTCAAATTCCTTCATGCGCAGAATGTGGTCGCCTCGGTCCGCAGTTCCTTCGGCGATTTCCCCGACGATCCTAATCTTCACTCCCAGCTTCTCTTGACCGGCCCTGACGGCGGCGTCTTCATAACTTTCCCCCACGCGCAACGTTGCTGCCGGCAGGCCCCAGACGTTCGGCAGCAGGTCGTCTTCCGGAGGCCTCCGAACCACCAGAAGGTGCTGCCGGTCCTTGTCATACCGGTCCTGGTCATAAAGGACAAGCGCGACAGCCTTCTTGTGCTCCTTTACGTTGCTCGACATCGACGTGGGATTGGTCAAGGGGCGCGGGCGCGCAGGAAGGGCTGGGCGGCCAGGTCGGTGCGGCGCGCGAGGCGCTGCTCCCGATGCTTGTGAGCGGCGCCGAGAAAGGCCTTGAACAGCGGGTGCGGGTCCAGTGGCTTGGACTTGAACTCCGGGTGAAACTGGCAGCCCAAGAACCAGGGGTGGTGCGGGATCTCGACGACTTCCACATAGGTCTGGTCGGGCGTCACCCCGCTGACGCGCATGCCGGCGGCCGTCAGCGTCTCCTCGTACTCCCGGTTGAACTCGTAGCGGTGGCGGTGGCGCTCGGAAATCTCGGTGTTGCCGTATGCCTGATGAGCAAAGCTGTCTGGCTCAAGCCGGCACGGCCAGGCCCCCAGGCGCATGGTGCCGCCCAGTTCATCAATGCCGGTCAGCTCGCGGAGCTTGTAGATCACCCGGTGCGGGGTTGCGGGATCGAATTCGCTGGAATCGGCGCCTTCCAGGCCGCAAGCGTGCCGCGCAAACTCAATCACCGCACACTGCATGCCCAGGCAGATGCCGAAGTAGGGCACCTGGTGAGTGCGCGCGTACTGGATGGCATTGATCATCCCGGCGATGCCGCGCCTGCCAAAACCGCCCGGAACCAAGATGCCGTCGAATTCCTCGATCTGGCGTTGCCAGCCCTCGCCCACCACCCCTTCGGCTTCGATCCAGTGGATAGCGGTGCGCAGGTTGTGGGCCAATCCGCCGTGGACCAGCGCCTCCTTCAGGCTCTTGTAGGCGTCCTCCAATTCGACGTACTTACCGACGATGGCGATGGAAACTTCGTCGCGCGGTTTGGCCAGGCACCGCCCCAACTCCTGCCACCGGCTCAGATCCCGCTCGCCGGCCTCCAGGCGCAGGTAGCGCAGGATGATCTCGTCCAGGCCCTCCTGGCCCAGCGAGATGGGCACCTCGTAGGTAGAGGCCACGTCGCGGGCGGCGATCACGGCGTCTTCGGCCAGGTTGCAGAACAGTGCGATCTTGGCCTTCAGCTCGCGGGGCAGAGAGCGCTCACTGCGGCACAGCAGGATGTCGGGCTGGATGCCGATCTGCAACAGGTCTTTGACGCTGTGCTGGGTTGGCTTGGTTTTCAGCTCGCCGGCGGTGGCGATGTAGGGCACCAGAGTGAGGTGGACGAACACGGTGTTGTCGCGCCCCTCTTCCTGCCGCATCTGGCGGATCGCCTCCAGGAAGGGCAGGGACTCAATGTCGCCCACTGTGCCGCCGATCTCGACGATCACCACGTCCACCTCGCCGGAGACTTTCCGGATGGCCGCTTTGATCTCGTTGGTGACGTGGGGAATCACCTGCACGGTCTTGCCCAGGTATTCGCCGCGCCGCTCCTTGGTGATGATCCGCTCATAAATGCGCCCGGTGGTCCAGTTGTTGTCGCGGGTGAGGCGGGCATTGGTGAAGCGCTCGTAGTGGCCCAGGTCCAGGTCGGTTTCGGCGCCGTCGTCAGTGACGAAGACTTCGCCGTGCTGGTAAGGGCTCATGGTGCCAGGGTCCACGTTCAGGTAGGGATCCATCTTCTGCAGGGTGACTCGCAGGCCGCGGCTCTCCAACAGCGATCCGATGGAGGCTGCCGCCAGCCCTTTGCCCAGCGAGGAAACCACACCACCGGTGATGAAGATGTACTTAGGCATCGTGTTGCACTCGGGAGGGGACACCCTGCCCCTCAGGTTTCGGTGCATCTTCGGCTTGCTGACGCGCTTGAGCTAAGTCCTCCTCGGTATCCACGCCCAGAGAATCGTAGATGGTTTCCACGACGCGGATGCTGTAGCCGTTTTCCAGTACCCGCAACTGTTCCAGCTTCTCCAACGCCTCCAGAGGGCCGCGCGGCAGCGCCGGGAAGCGAACCAGGAACTCGCGCTCGTACACGTACAGGCCCAGGTGCTTGTAGTAGGTCACGGGGCCGGCTTGCTGGCCGTTCCTGACAAAGGGAAGCCGGGCGCGAGAAAAATACAGGGCGCGACCCTCCCGGTCGGTGACCACCTTGACGGCGTTGGGATCGGCGGCCTGCGCGGCGCTGGGTAAGGCCGTTTTCAACGTGCACACCGGTACCCGCGCCGCCGTCGGCGTCTCCTCCAGCATGGGGGCGATGGCCTGGTCAATTGCTTCAGGTTCGATGAAGGGTTCGTCCCCCTGGACGTTAACCACAAGGGCCGCCTCCGGAATGCGTTGCGCGACCTCAGCGACCCGGTCGGTGCCCGAGCTGTGGCCCGGGTCTGTGAGGCAGACCTCGGCGCCGAACGCCTGGGCGGCACGAGAAATGCGCTCGTCATCGGTGGCCACCACGATGCGCGTGACCAGCCGGGAGCGGCCGAGTTGGGCATAGACGCGCTCTAGCATCGTCCGCCCGCCGATCTGCATCAAAACTTTACCGGGGAGACGGCTGGCTTGGTAACGCGCCGGAATCACAGCCAGAATGTGTGTGCCCGCCAATCGGTTCCAACCCGAATCAGAATGGAGTCGGCCCTGGGAAGTGAGTACTGGCCAGTTTAGCACAGGCTTGCATGGCCGTGGTAATATAAAGTCAGAGGCGGTCTACAGGGAGGCCGGAGACAACACGCACCGGCGCTAAGCAAGTCATGAGATTGGGCAAGCTACAGCGCGCGTTTTTCACACTTCCCCTCTTACTGTTCGCGCTCACCTGTGCGGGCTGGCTGCTGTCGGCCGACGATCTGGCCAAATCGCCCGCCCAGCCTTCCAAGACCCGACAGTCCCGCAAGGCACTGGAAACGCGCCAGCGCCCCATTCAGGTGGACGTCAACTTGGTGCTGGTGACCGTAACGGTCACCGACCCGCTCAACCGGCTGGTGACCGGCCTGGAAAAAGAGCACTTCCGCGTGTTTGAGGACAAGCAGGAGCAGGAGGTGCTGCACTTCAGCAGTGAGGACGTGCCCATTTCATTGGGTCTGGTGTTCGATGCCAGCGGCAGCATGTCGAACAAGATCCGCAAGTCACGCATGGCGGCGCTGGAATTTTTCAGGTCGGCGAACCCTCAGGACGAATTCTTCCTGGTGGACTTCAACGACCGGCCACGGCTGGTGTCGGATTTCACCCGCCGCATCGAGGACATCCAGGACCGGCTGATTTTTACCGCGGCCAAGGGACGGACCGCGTTGCTGGACGCCATCTACATGGCTCTGAACCACATGCGCCATGGCGTTCATCAAAAGAAGGCAACGCTGATTATCTCCGATGGCGGGGACAATAACAGCCGCTACAGCCAGAACGAAATCAAGTCGCTGGTTCGGGAAGCCGATGTGCAGATCTACGCCATCGGCATTTACAATTCTTACAGTGCGCGTGGCACGCCGGAAGAAATGGCCGGCCCCGGCCTGCTGACGGGTCTAGCCGAGTCGACCGGCGGCCGGCAGTTCTCTGTGAGCAACCTGAATGCTCTGCCCGATGTGGCCGCCAAGATCGGCTTGGAGCTGCGCAACCAGTACGTGCTCGGTTACGTCTCCGCCAATAGGGACAAGGACGGCAAGTGGCGGAAGATCAAGGTGAAGCTGAATCCGCCGCGCGGCCTTCCCCCGCTGCACGTGTACGCCAAGACGGGTTACTATGCCCCTACAGAGTAGCCATTCCGCCCGCCGGGCTGTCCCGCTGGTCCTGGTGGCGCTACTGTGGTGTGGCAGCACGCCAGCGCAGCGTACCGCGCCACAGCGCGGGAAGTCGGGCGCGGCGCGAGCGGCTCCGGAAAGCAAGCCATCCCGAGCCCGGCCGAAGGGCGTTCCCCGGTTTGCGGTGGAAACCAAGCTGGTGGTCCTGCACGCGACTGTGCTGGACAAGCAGAAGCACCTGGTGACCGACCTGCGCCGGGAACACTTCAAGGTCTTGGAAGACAACGTCAGGCAGGAGATAAAAGACTTCAAGCGGGAGGACATCCCGGTCTCGGTGGGCATCCTGGTGGACAATAGCGGCAGCATGCGGGACAAACGGGTCAGGGTCAATGCCGCCGCACTGACCTTCGTTCGCACCAGCAACCGCAATGACGAGGTCTTCATCGTCAACTTCAATGACGAGGCTTTCCTGGACAAGGACTTCACCTCCAATTTGGAGGAGCTGAAGGAAGGGCTGGAGAAGATCGATTCCCGCGGGGGCACCGCCTACTACGACACCATCCGGATGTCGCTGGACCATGTGACTGGGCGCGGTCGGAGGACCAAGAGGGTGCTGCTGGTGATCACCGACGGCGAGGACAATGCCAGCCGCTTCACTCTGGAGCGGCTCATCAAGTACATTCAGCAAACCGACGTGGTCATTTACAGCGTCGGCCTCTTGGGCGACGATAGCGCCCGAGCGGCCCGTCGGGCGCGCAAATCCATCGAAGCGGTCTCTGAAGCCACCGGCGGCGCCGCCTTCTTCCCGGCGAACATCGACGAGGTGGAAGGAATTGCTGCCAGGATCGCGCACGACATCCGAAACCAGTACTTGCTGACCTACAAGCCTTCCAACGCGGCCGCTGACGGCGGCTATCGCTCCGTGAAGGTCAAGGTCCATGCGCCGGGGAAGGGCAGGCTCTTCGTGCGCACCCGGACAGGCTACTACGCTACCGCCGAGTCCAAGTCGGCGATCGCCCGCCGCCCGGGGGGATAGGTCCCCGCCGTCTCTTCCGGCTCTGTCCTCACTTCTTGCAAGTAACTCCTCGGGCCCGAACCATGTACCTTCCGTTGTGGCTTTGTGGTTCAATGCCCGGGGATGCGGTCCGCCCTGCGGTTCCTGTGGGTCGTCTCGCGCGGCCATCGGCTCCGGCCATGGCGCAGTCCCTATCTGCGCTGGCGCATCGAAACCTACGCTGGCGGCAGGGCGGAGCGGATCGGGTTCGGAGAATTTTGGCGGTTCCTGTGGCGGGAGCGACGACGCCTGCGGGCTTTTCTAAAGTGGGTCGAGGAGATGGAAGGCAGCGGGCAGTCGGCGCAACCCAAGAGACGGTAGCGGGACGCCAGCGAGTCTTAGAGTCTGGGCCTTTGGATTCTGGGCCTTGGACTTCGAGCTTTGAACCTCGGCCCCTGCAGCCCTACCGCTGCTCGATAGGAACCCAGGGCTGCCCCACGGGCGGGCCGACGTAGGCCGAGCGCGGACGGATCAGGCGGTTGTTGGCATACTGCTCCAGGAAATGCGCGGTCCAGCCTGTGATCCGGCTCATAGCGAACACCGGGGTGAACAGGTCAATGGGGATACCCAGCACGTGGTAGGTGGAAGCTGAGTAAAAGTCCACGTTGGCATTGAGCCGCTTTTCGCTGTTCACCAACTGCTCGATGGCCCGCGACATTTCAAACCACTTCGGATCGTTGTGCTGGCGCCCAAGAGCTTCCGACATGCGGCGCAGGTGCGTGGCGCGCGGGTCTTCGGTTCGATAGACGCGGTGCCCGAACCCGGGCACCTTCTTCTTGGCGGCCAGCATCTCCCGCACGTGAGCCACGGCCTCGTCGGCGCTGCCGATCGGCGCCAGTATCTTCATCACCGCCTGGTTGGCTCCACCATGCAGCGGTCCCTTTAGCGCGCCCAGCGCTGAGGTCACCGCCGAATGCAGGTCGGCCAGCGTACCCGCTGTCACTCGCCCGGCAAAGGTGGAGGCGTTGAACTCGTGGTCGGCGTGCAGGATTAAGGCGATGTCCAGCGTCTTGGCCGACACTTCAGCCGGGTGAGTCCCGTTCAGCATGTAAAGGAAATTCGCCGCGTAGGAGAGCGCCGGGTCCGGATCCACCGGTTTCTTTCCATTGCGCAGGCGCGCGAAGGCCGCAACTATGGTGCCCATCTGGGCCGTCAGCCGGATGGCCTTGGCCACATTGGCCTGCTCCGACATGTCTTCCGCGTCCGGGTCGTAGACGCCCAGCGCCGACACAGCGGTGCGTAGCATGTGCATGGGGACCGTTTTCGGCGGCAGTGCGCGGAGGAAGTCCGTGACCGCCGCCGGCAAGCCCCGCGCGGCGGCCAGTTTTTGCTGGAGCTCCTCCAGTTCGGCGCGCCTTGGCAGGCGTCCAAACCAAAGCAGGTACGCTGTTTCCTCGAAGGTGGCGTTTTCGGCCAGCGTATGGATGTTATAACCCCGGTAACTGAGAATGCCCGCCTCCCCGTCGATAAAGCAGATCGAAGAATCCGCAGCGACCACTCCTTCCAAACCAGCTTTGGCAACGGCTTCCGCCATAAGACCTCTTCTCCCAACAGAATTTCTTGTCCGAACGAGGACACTAATCTAGCACGGAAACCCCGGCCGGGGGAATTCGAGCTTTGTGCCAGAGGCCGGCTCGCCACGAGGCACCCTGGGTGCCTGGTCCGGAGCGCGGGCCGAGCAGCGGCAGACGGCGGGGAAAGGGTTTCGACCAGCGCTGTTCCAGCTGTTTTTTGGCTAGCTGCCGCAAACCAAGTGACTAGCAAATCAAGCTGGAACGGCACTAGACTACGGGCGTTGGAAATCCCATTGATTGAAAGATAGCCATGGCGGAACCGTTTCCCGGCGTCCCCTGGATTCACCTTACGGACCCCGACGACACAGCGCTGGACTTGCTGGCGCAGCAGCACGGATTGCACGAACTGGACGTGGAGGACTGCCGGCACCGCCGCCAAGTGGCCAAGTTGACCAGCCAGGCCAACTACAACTTCGTGGTCATCAAGACCGTGCAATATGACCAAGCCACCGGAGAAGTTCTGTTTGAAGACTTCGATCTGTTTATCCTGCCCCAGTTGCTGCTGACGGTGGCTGAGGGGTCCACCAGCGTTGTGGCCCGCACCCAGGAGAAACTGCCCCAGGAGCCGGAATTCCACCACGCCCAAGGCGTCGCCTACCTGCTGATGGACCGGGCGGTGGATGAGTACCAGCCGGTGCTGGACGAGGTGGGCAACATGATTGAGGCCATCGAGGATGAGGTCCTGGCGAGGCCCACCCCCGAGGTGCTGCAAAAGATTCTCCACCTGAAGTCTGTGCTGGTCGCGTTCCGGCGCAATGCCACGGCGATGCGCGAAGTGCTTAACCACCTGATGCGGGCGGAGCGGCCCGAGCAGCCCAACAGCCTCTATCCCTATTACCGCGACGTCTACGACCACTTGGTGCGCGCGCTGGACTTCATCGAGAGCTACCGCGACCTGCTCACCGGCGCCCTGGACATTTACCTGTCGGCGGTCGCCAACCGCACCGGCGACGTCGTGAAATTGCTCACCATCATCGGGACCATCAGCATCCCCCTGGTGGTGGTGACCGGCTTTTACGGCATGAACATCCACCTGCCCATGCAGGAGTCACCCTTTGCGGTCTATTTCATCATCGGGGCCCTGGGCTCCGCCAGCCTGGTATGAACGCCGGAGCAATAATAGACCAGGGAGCGCCGCGTAAGCGGCGGTTTCTGGCGGTGCAAAATTAGACCAGCGCAGTTCGATTCCATCAAACATTGCGTAACTATCCCCTTGACATACTTATAGACTTCCTGTAGAATGTACGCAGGAGGTTGGGAATGACAAGTTTTTACGAGTTTCAAAAGCAGTTTCCGAATGATGAGGCCTGCCTTCATAAAATCATGGTTTCGCGCTACGGCGGCACTCGCCTGGAATGTCCTAAGTGCAAGCGCAACAGCAAGTTTCACCGCATGAAGAACCAGAGAAACTACGTCTGCCAGTATTGTGGACACCACATCTACCCTTGCGTGGGAACACCTATGGAGCGGTCGCGCATTGCCCTTCACAAGTGGTTCTTTGCGATCTTCCTGTTTTCCACTTCCCGCCACGGGGTTGCGGCCAGAGAACTCCAACGCCAGCTCAAGGTTACTTACAAAACGGCGTGGCGCATGGCGCACGAAATACGAAAGTACATGGCCGATGTTGACGGCGAGGCTGCCCTGGGAGGCCTGATTGAAGCGGATGAAACCTACATCGGAGGCCGCGTTCGGGGCTGGGGCCACGGATACCGGAAGAATAAGACCGTTGTTTTCGGCATGGCAAAGCGCGGGGGCGACATTATGACCAAGGTGGTTCCGAACGTGAAGCGGCGCACCCTGGAGCCCTTGATCCGTGAGAACGTGGCGGCTGGTTCGACTGTTCATACAGACGATCTCCGCTCCTATCTTCGCCTTCCTGCTGCCGGATACAAGCATGGCGTTGTCAACCATAGCGCGGGTGAATATGTGAGAGGCAACTGCCACGTCAACTCCGTCGAGGGCTTTTGGTCCCGGTTGAAGAACTCGATTCGCGGGACGCACGTCCACGTTTCCCGGACACACCTTTGGAAGTACGTGAAGGAGTTTGAGTATCGCTACAATCGGAGGCGGCAGCCCGCTTTGATTTTCTCCGATCTGGTGGCGAGCCTCTAACGATCATCGCTTCAAGCAGAGCATCGAACCGGTTTGGTTTACTCATTGCATTAAGTTAAAATGTTCTTCCGGAAGCATCTTCCAGCTTGCAGCAAATCCAGGCTCTAAAAAGCCGAAGATTCTTAGCGTCTCTATTGTTAGAAGAGCGGTTTTATTTTGTGTTTCGATGCGCTTTGTGCCCGACATCTTGCAATCGCGCATCAGCCAAAAACCTCCATTCCAACGGAAAGTACACGACTCGAATTCACAATTATAGAAACTCTTCCAGTCCAGTGAGATAGTCTGGTTCTTTACCTTCAGACCATGCACGGCCTTTAACTTTGTTTCAGGGCGGTCTGTAGCCAGTCCAAATAGCCTTCTTATGCCCTTCACTCTAGGCAGAAAAGACAGGGCCAATAAGAACGCACCAACAACAAACATGATGGATGTTTCCGGAGATAATCCCAGCGCATTCATGATGCCCCCAACAATCGCCCCGATAGCACCAGAGGGTACTGCCCAACAGGCGATTTCAAATAAATCTTTAATGCCGAACACGGCTTGCAAGAGTTTTCGCTTCTGCATCCGGCCAATCTAGCAGCCCCCTGTAAGTATGTCAAGGGGATAAAGAGGAAACATTGTGATTCTGATGTGTTTTGTGAAACACCGGAGGTGTGCACACAGTGGAACTCTATGCGCGTGTTCGACGAGCAGTTCAGGCTGAGGGGATCAGTGAACGGGAGGCGGCGCGGCAGTTCGGGCTAGCCCGCGAGACGGTCCGCAAGATGCTGCGGTACTCGATCCCTCCGGGCTATCGGCGGCAGCAGCCGGCGCGGCGGCCGAAGCTGGATGCCTGGGTGGGGATCATCGACCAGATCCTGGAGCAAGATAAGGCCCAGAGCAAGAAGCAACGCCACACGGCCAAGCGGGTTTTTGAGCGGCTGCGGGAGGAGCACGGATTCCCGGGCGGCTACACCATCGTGAAGGACTACGTGCGGCTGCGGAAGCTGAGCCAGCGGGAGATGTTCGTGCCGCTAGAGCATCCACCGGGGGAGGCCCAGGCCGACTTTGGCGAAGCGCAAGTGGTGATCGGCGGGGTGGAGCGCAAGGCGCACTATTTCGTGATGGAGCTGCCGCAATCGGACGACTGCTTCGTGATGGCGTTTCCGGCTGAGACGACCGAAGCGTTCTTAGAAGGGCACAACCAGGCGTTCGGCTACTTCGGCGGAGTGCCTCGCACGATCCTGTACGACAACACCAAGCTGGCGGTGAGGCAGATCCTGGGTGACGGAACACGGAACAAGACGCGGGCGTTCTCCGAACTGCAGAGTCACTACCTGTTTGCGGAGAAGTTCGGACGACCGGGCAAGGGCAATGACAAAGGGAAAGTGGAAGGACTAGTGGGTTACGTGCGGCGGAACTTCCTGGTGCCGGTGCCGCGGTGTGCCAGCTGGGAGGAGTTGCACGCGAAGCTGCGGGAACAGTGCACCCGGCGGCGAGAGCGGCGTCTGCGAGGACATCAAGAGACGATCGGCGAGCGGTTCGCGAAGGATCAACAGAGGCTGCTGCCCCTGCCGGCGACGCCCTATGAGGCCTGCGACAAACGGACCACACGGGTGACGTCACTGTCGCTGGTGCGGTATCGATCCAACGACTATTCGGTGCCGGTGGCTTGGGGGCACCGGGAGGTGCTGGTGAAGGGATTCGTCGAGGAAGTGGTGATCTGTGCAGCGAGCGAAGTGATCGCACGCCATGTCCGGAGCTAGGAACGGGAAGAGATGATCTTCGATCCGTTGCACTATCTGGCGCTGCTGGAGCAGAAGCCGAACGCGTTGAACCAGGCCGCCCCCCTGGCCGGCTGGGAGTTGCCGGAAGGCTTCGCGCAACTGCGGCGGCTGATGGAGGCGCGGTTAGGCAAGAAGGGCAAGCGGGAGTATGTGCAGGTCCTGCGACGGCTGGAGACGTTCCGTTGGACGGAAGTGTCGCTGGCCGTCGAGGACGCCTTGCGGCTGGGGGCGATCTGGTCTGACGCGGTCAAGCATCTGCTGCTGGGCCGGATCGAGCAGCGGCCGGCGCGGCTGGACCTGGAGCACTATCCGCACCTGCCGGCGACGCAGGTGGCCACCACAGCCGCCGCCGACTATCTGACCCTGCTCCGGGAAGGAGTCTGCTGATGGACACGCCCCAGGTGTTGCTGGAACACCATCTGAAGGCCCTGCAATTACCCACCTTTTTGCGTGAGTACGACAAGGTGGCGCAGCAGTGCGCTGCCGAGGGCGTGGACTTCCCGCGCTACCTGCTGCGGTTGACGGAGCTGGAGCTGCTGGACCGGGAACGGCGCGCCACCGAGCGGCGCATTCACCAAGCCAGGTTCGACGTGGTGAAGAGCCTCGACAGTTTCGATTTCCTGGCCCTTCCGTCGCTGAATAAGGCCTTGGTGCTCGAGCTGGCCCGAGGCGAGTTCATCGAACGCAAGGAGAACATCCTGGCTTTAGGGAACTCGGGCACGGGAAAAACCCACATTGTGTTGGCGCTGGGACTGGCCGCCTGTCAGAAAGGGTTCCGGGTCCGGTTCACTACGGCGGCCTCCCTGGCGCATGAGCTGATCGAGGCCAAGGACGAGCGGCGCCTGATGCGGTTCCAGAAGATGCTCTCCAGTTTCGAGCTGTTGATCATTGACGAGCTGGGTTTCGTGCCGCTATCCAAGACTGGGGCGGAGTTGCTGTTTGAGGTCTTCAGCCGGCGCTACGAACGCAGCGCCACCGTGGTGACCAGCAACCTGCCGTTCAACGAATGGACGGAGGCCTTCGGATCGGAGCGGCTGACCGGAGCCCTGCTGGATCGTCTCACCCACCATGTCCACATCCTGGAGATGAACGGGGAAAGTTACCGGCTCAAGGACAGCAAACGAAGGCGTTCCGGAAAGCCTCGCGCCTGATCTCACCCAATACTGGGCGACGAGTTGCGAGGGCGGCTTCCACTCCGGCCTAACCGCGCCGCCCTGCGGGCGTCGCAGGCCTCCGCTCCAACCGCCCCCGCAACTCCCTCTCAAATCAAAGCTTCCACCACCCCTGAACTGGTCTACTCCCGGATTTCCTTTATGAACTATCGGCGGCAACCTTCTGAATGACTCCAACGTCAGTATTGATGCGGGTTCCAGCATCAACATTGCCTTCCGGAGGTGTACACCGAATGGGTGAGAGCCAAAAACAGGCGTTTCAACTGTCATTCAACCGGTTTCTGCGGGTCACATTTCAGGGATCGCGAATCACTTCCGACGGCGGTCTGATTGTGGTGCGCGAGTTGGACGAACGTTTGGGGTTCGGCGAACTTATCGAACAGCACTTGATCGACTCTCGGGGGAAGAACACCCGGTTGCCCCTCGCTGACTTGCTGCGGCAGTCCATCTACAGCCGCTTGGCAGGATACGAAGACGTCAACGACGCCGAGCGGCTTTCCCAAGATCCGACGTTCCGGCTGATCGGTTCGGAGAAGATCTGGGAACGTGGCGCAGCCCTGACTTCCCGGTTACAGTCGTTCGAGACAGAACTGCTGACGCAAGACGAGAACCTTGCTGGTTTGGCAGCGATCAACCGGGATTTGATCGCCAGGGCGGAAGCTATGGATGCGCCGCGCCGGGTGGTGCTGGACATGGACAGCACCGAGATCCCGGTCTACGGCGAACAGGAGCAGAGCGCCTACAACGGGCATTTCGAGTCGAGTTGCTATCACCCGTTGTTGCTGTTCAGTCGCGAGGGTGACTGTCTGGCGGCCAAGCTGCGACCCGGCAACGTGCACAGCGCCGAGGATTGGGAAGAACTTCTCCTGCCAGAGATCGAACGGCAGCAGAAGCTGGGCAAGGAAGTGGTGTTTCGCGCCGACGCCGCCTTCGCCAAGCCGGAGATCTACGACGCACTGGAGGAGCGGGACGTGAAGTATGCGATTCGCATCCCGGCCAACGACAGTCTGGAGAGGGACATCGCGGAGTTGTTGACGCGGTCAGTGGGGCGACCGAGCCACAAGCCGGTGGTCTGGTACAAGAGCTTTCTCTACCAGGCAGCCAGTTGGAAAAAGGCGCGGCGGGTGGTGGCGAAGGTGGAGTTCCACTTTGGCGAACTGTTCCCTCGCGTGGGGTTCATCGTCACCAATCTGGAGACCGACAGCCGGGCGGTGGTCCGGTTCTACAACAAGCGGGGCACCGCAGAGCAATGGATCAAGGAAGGCAAGCAGGCGGTAAAGATGACCCGGCTGAGTTGCCATCGGTTTCGGTCGAACGAGGTGCGCCTATGGCTGAGCCTGATCGCCTACAACTTGGGAAACCTGTGGCGGCGGCTGGTGCTACCGAAGAGGATCAACAACTGGTCGCTGACGAGTTTGCAGCAGCGGCTGGTGAAAACGGGCGGACGGCTGGTGAAACATGCGCGATATTACTGGCTTTTGCTGGCCGAAGGGCACTTGAGCCGGAGGCTGTTCAGCAGCATGCTGCGAACGATCTCGGCACTGCCGCTGCCAGACGGCTAGCGACCCAGGAGAGAGGGTAATTTTAGGTGCTCAGAAGTGGTCGGGCCGGACAAGTGTCAGCGGCGAGGCAGGCTGGGCAGGCGAAACCCGCACAGCGACTCCGAAGAACAGCCAAAATGTGCCGCACTACCACCTCAAAGAGGCCCGGGCGATTTGCGATTGACACGACAGGGTAAGAGGCATAGGTTTTCGGGTGAAGGGGAAGCTCAAAATGGAAATTCCGGCTACTTTCTCTCCGCCGGAGTGGTCTAGTTTTACTCCGCCCTTGACACCTCTTCACCCATGCAGCTGGCCGATATCCGAGCACCTATGCCTCGGTCCCCTTCTACATGACTGGCCGCGCCCCCGATCCTAGCCGAGATATGGTTCCGTCTCAGCCGTACACATGGGACTATATCCGCACAACTCTCAGGGAACATTCGATCGTAAACACACTAGCAGGGAAAGGCTTCAAGGCCTTCGGTTTTCAGTTCGGTGAACTCAGCTGCGAGGGAATGTACACCGCCTGTACAGGCGGGAGGATTTTCGATGGGCTGCCAATTAAATCCGTCGGCATGGCGAACACTGCAAAGACCGCCCTGGAACTGCTAGATGTCGCATTGTTTCGCGTAGCGCCTTGACCTGCCTGGCGATTTCCGGACCAGCTGAAGCCTGAGAGAATGGCGCCCTCGGAGAAACGAGGGAGCCATGAAGAAGACCCGGTTTACCGAAGAGCAGATGGTGACGATCCTCCGCGAGGCCGATCAGCGGCCCGTTCCGGAGGTGGCCAAAAAGAACGGCGTCAGCGCCCAGACGCTCTACGCCTGGCGGAAACACTTCGGCACGTTGGAGCCCGCCGATGTGAAGCGGCTGCGGCAGCTCGAGCAGGAGAACGGCCGGCTGGAAAAGATGGTGGCCGATCGAGATCTGGAGATCGACGTGCTCAAGGAGATCACCCGAAAAAAATGGTAGGCGCACGCGTGCGCCGGCCGCAGGTCGCGTATGCACGTGCACGCGGTCTGTCGGGTCGCCGCGCGTGCGCCTTGCTCTCCGTCGCACGGTCCACGCTGGGCTACCAGTCGCGGCTGGTCGACCGGGATGCCCCGGCGCTGGCCGCGATGCGTCGTCTGGCGGCGCAGTATCCGCGGTACGGCTATCGCCGGATTCGGATTTTCCTAAAACGCGAAGGGCACACGATGAGCACGGACCGGACCCATCGCCTCTGGCGCCAGGCGGGGTTGCAGGTGCCTCGGCGGCGGCCGCGGCGCCGGGTCGCCCTGAGCCGGCCCCGCCCGGTGCCCGCCACTGCGGTCAATCACGTCTGGGCGTACAACTTCGTGTTCGACACCTGCGCGAATGGGCAGACGCTCAAGTGCCTCACCGTCGTCGACGAATGGACCCGCGAGTCACTCGCGATCGACGTGGCCGGCGGCATTCGGTCCGGGCGCGTTATCGAGGTGCTCACGCAGCTCGTGAGCGTCCACGGAGCCCCACGTTACCTCCGGTCCGACAACGGCCCCGAGTTTGTCGCGGGTGCGATTCTCCGGTGGCTGCTCCAGGCGCAGATCGAAACCGCGCTCATCGAGCCGGGCAAGCCGTGGCAGAATGCGACCGACGAATCGTTCAACGGGAAGTTCCGCGACGAGTATCTGAGCCTGCAGTGGTTTCGGAACCGCGTGGACGCGAAGGTGGGGATCGAGCAATGGCGACGGCACTACAACGACGTGCGACCGCACTCGAGCCTTGGCTATCTGACGCCAGCCGAGTTCAAAGCGCAGCTCCGTGCTGGCTCGGATGACGGTGGGCGCTCGCCGGCGATGCCGGCTCACGCTGACCAAGAAGAACACGAGAGCGACTTAACCATGCCGACTGGCGCTGTTCTCCAGTAATCGGTGGTCCGAAGAAAGCCGGCAGGTCAGCCTCTCGCAATTCGCCGCCATATTTACAATGAGGAGCAATGGTTTCTAAGCCGCCTAGCAAGTGACACTCGCACTTATTCAGGCATTCTAGATCTGTTCATTGAGAGGATGACCACGGATAACCGTCCTGCCTCTTACAACTATTTTCATCATCCTGGCGGACACCCACCGATGCAGTTTGACGACAGGTGTAACTACGTTGGGACGCGAGAGTCGAATTACGACAACGCACGCGCGCCGGTCACCTGTTGTCTATTGCAATTAGAGCATCTGATTCAAACTCTCAACCGACTTGGTGTCTACGATGAAACCCTCATTATAGTGCACGGTGACCACGGTAGCCCATGGCTGTCACCGTCGATACCGTCCCCCTCTCAAGTGGGAGCGATCATACCCGAATACCTGATGGCTGTCGCAAACCCGGTTATGTTGGTAAAACCGCTGAGGACGCGGGGACCTCTGAAATTCTCTACTGCTCCGGTGAGTATCGGTGACGTTCCGGCGACTATCAACGACGCTTTCAAACTGCATGGCGAATTCTCTGGCATTCCGATGTTCCATCTCGATGAGAGAGCCAAGCGTGAGCGGCAGTATTTTTCGCACGAGTTCCTCTCAAGAGTCGCTCTGTTGCAGGTACTGCCAAACATGCAGCGGTATCGTATTCGTGGCAATCTATTTAATGAGTACGGCTGGATCTTGCCCAACTTGTCCGACATCGGAGAGAGTCCGTCGGTCCTGCCGATGAATCGCGAGAATTTCCGTAGTTTCGCCGTAGGCTTCAGCGGGTTGGAGACCCATGGCCGACCAATGCGCTGGGTTGTGGGCAAACTCGCCCGCGTCTATCTTTCCTTTCCGACGGCGGGGAGGGCTCAACTGGTGTTCGAAACCCACGTACCGCCCGAGATCACGGGGCAATCTGTTGAGGTTTCCATCAATGGCAAGGCGCTCGCCAAATTGGGCGAGCAGGAGTTGACTGGAAGCAAAAGGCACGTCATCTCAGTGCCGGACGAACTGCCGCGCAAGGAGGTCAACACGATTGAGTTTGCCATGGGCAAAGCGCTGAAAGTTGAAATGGATCGGCGCCACCTGTCAATAGTGTTCGCCTATGTCGGCTTGGACCCGCTTGAGTAGCAGCAACTGGCGACTCACTTTGTCGTTCGCGGCAACCCGGGCCGGAGCTGGCAGATTCATGCTATGCCCATCATCCTCTAGAATGGTATTCTCTGGGTAGATAGATGGCTTCTATGAAGCGTTGCACGATCTTTAGACTGCTTTGGGGTGCTTGAATGAAGAACCCTCACGTGATTCTTACCCTGCTAGCCCTGCTAGCCAATCCACTAGCCGCCCACGCATACGTCGATCCGGGCGCAGGAAGCATGCTGTTACAGTTGCTACTAGGTGGTGCGGCCGGGGCATTCGTCTTTTTCCGGCTGTTCAAGCAAAGGCTTTACAGACTGCTTGGCCTTGGGAAACAAGAGAAGTAATTATCTAGTTCATATCTTATGGCGAAAGCATGGATTGCCTGGAAGCTCTCATATAGGGCCTTCTGTGGCCCACGAGCCACCACTATATTTCTGTGATCTACAACAGCGTGTTCCGTTGAGGTTGACCCTGTTTCCCATGTCGTAAGGAGCCACGTCATCGATAACAACCCGTGCTCGAATTTCCTGCCTCATCCTCACGGCAAGGCCCCGATTCCAGGAGGAAAGGCTATCCAGGTGGACGCCGGCTCGTACCGGGACCCAGGGGGCTTTATTTTTCTGATGGATGGGAAGGTCTTCCGTGCCATTGGTCAACATTCGCTGGAAGACTGGAACTGCTTTTCGGCTTCGCCTTTGTTCCAGGATTTGCAGAAAGATCGTCTACTAATCCCAACTCATGCGGTAGACGTGCGCTCCATGTTTCTGGAGCAGGTCGTGGATGCAAGCAGGGCTGTGGTCGAACACGAGCGCGTCCCTTTTGTCTCCTACCCATACGAGTGGCCGTTTGGGATGCTCAAGGACGCCGCCCTCCTGCATCTCGATATACTGGAAAGGTGCCTCTCTCACGATCTGATCCTCAAAGACTCCTCGGCCTTTAACGTCCAGTACATAGGAGCCCGCCCCATCTTCATCGACGTTCTCTCATTCGCCCGCTTCAACCTCGGTGAACCCTGGATCGGCTACAACCAATTTTGCAAAATGTTCCTCTTCCCTCTGATGCTCCAAGCCCACAAGCAAGTTCCGTTCCAAAGCTGGCTGCGGAGCCAATTAGAAGGTTTGGATCCTGCCACCTTCTCTCAGCTTTTTGGAACTCTGGACCTGCTTCGCCCCGGAGTGTTCACGCACGTTTATTTGCAAGCGGTGATGCAGAAGCGTCTAGCCGCGGCTCGCACCAGCGTGCGCAGCAAGATCAAGGCAGCTGGCTTGCCGAAAAGTGCGATTGTCAACAACCTCCGCGGCTTGCGCCATGTGATCCACAAATTGAGGGTAGAAGCGAGTGACTCCACTTGGGTGGACTACGATGAAGCTCGCAGCTATAGCGATGTTGGCATGCGACAAAAGGAGGATTTCGTCCGCCAAATAGTGTCCAGCCGGAAACATCGTCTGGTGTGGGATCTAGGCTGCAACATTGGCCATTTCAGCCGAGTCGCTGCCGAACACGCTGACTATGTGGTCGCCATGGATGCCGACCATGCTTCTGTTGAGGTCCTTTATCGAAACCTAGGAAAAGAACGCTGCCAGAACATCCTCCCACTGGTGATGAACCTGGCCAATATTTCTCCCAGGCAGGGATGGGCGGGTAGCGAGCGCCAGTCCCTGCCGGACCGGGGCAAGCCGGATTTGGTGCTGTGCTTAGCTTTGATTCACCACATGGCTATAAGCGCCAACATACCTGTGGAGTCTCTCATTGCGTGGTTGTCCAGCTTGGAGACTTCCCTGATCATCGAGTTCGTGAGCAAAGACGATCCCATGGTTCGTCAGCTTCTGCTCAACAAAGACGACACCTACGACGACTATGGCCGTCCCTCATTTGAGAGTTGCCTGCACAAGTTCTTCTGCGTGGGACGCAACCTCGCGCTCGCTGGCGGAACCCGCTACCTTTACCACGCAACTCCGCATCCGGACACACCAACGGTACGTTGAAAGTTTGAGAAAACATCCCAGCAACAGTCTGGCTGGCCTACTCGCCCGATGAAATTCGGCTGCGGGTGGACATGAGCGAGGCTGTCTCAAGGCTGGGGTTGCCGCTCACCGGATTCTGCCTGCTGTGGCCGGGAGCGCGGCGCGGTGTATCCCTCTAGTTGGCTTCGTGGCTAGCTGGCTTCGTGAGTGAAACTGCCATCCGTGGTGACCTCTCAGCTTTGCGGTGTTTGGTTCGAAGCCGGGGCAGGGCCAATCACGTCGTCTAACCTAGGCGCGTGTTTCCGAATGTACTCGGCCAGTTCGACCTGTTCGCTGGGGTCCAGACGCGGGTATTCGCGCTGGATGATGCGTGCCATGCGGCTGCAATCATCCACCAGAGTTTTTAGACGAATCAGTTCTCCACTGACCATTGCTTGCTCCCCTCACGATGCCTTCCGTCGGTCATTACCGATGCGAATATGCCCACACGGAGGGCGCCAGTATGCCTCGGGATTCCGGGTTGCGACTGCTGTTACAAGGGATTGACAATACAACAAACCAGCCCACTCTTTCTACCGCAGGATTGGCAAATTAGTTTGTAGACTTTGGAAGGGCAGCGTACCGCATCGCCACCGCGAAAAGTTCTCGTCGCCGCGCAACACCTGGAATGGCAAAAAAGAAAAAGGGGACGGGCAGCGGTCAAGTCTAGTTAGGCGAGATGAGCCCGTCCCCCGCTTGGTGGGTACTCCTCTTATACCCCACAGAAGTGGCGAATGCAAGAGAAATCTTACTGTGAAGGCCAGCTCAGCGGGTTCTCGCTCGGGGAGCGGCAAGCTGCTCCTGGTGGGCGTCCGTAACTTATGGTAGGATTTGCCTTTGTAGTCGCCGAATGCTCCCGGGCGGTTAGCTCAGTTGGTCAGAGCGCCTGCCTTACAAGCACTGAACTCCTCTCTATTGCGTCTATCTGCTTCTATATTGTTCAATAACTTAGGGACTCTGCTTTTCGCTCAAAGCTAATCCCAACCGACTCAGATTCGGGGGTTTTGTCACGGTTTTGTCACGGTCGTAAATCGGTCCTCGCAAGTCCTTACACAGTTTATTCACACCTTGTCACCAGGCAGTCCTCCCCACGAAATCGCGGCAGCACCGTTCACTTTGGCAAGGAGCCGGTTGCACCGGGCGCTCCGTGCTCCATTCATCGAGCGATAGCGGACGCGACCCGGTGACGTTGGCGCGGGCGATGCGCCAATCTGGCTTGCCGCCGCCGACCGGAGAACGGGTCTGGGTTGCGCCATTTACCGCTGGCCTTCACCGATTCCGGTTGGTTCCGACGCACGGCTCGCGCCAGAACGGTTCCCTCACCTGGGGGTGTCCGGCACTCGCTCGTGCCCTTGTCGGCCCTGCCCGTCGCTGGCTTCGGCGGCGCTGTTCCTCCCGCGTCAGGGTTTGGCCGTTTCCGCCATTCGGGGGTGAGCAGAAACGCTCACAAACCCTTAAACGTTCAGGAGGAAACACATCATGGCTAACCCTAAACCCGTTACTGAAGTCCGTATCGGTCGTGTCAAGGCGGCGATTTGGAGTAACGAAACCGAAGGCCGCATGAGGCACAACGTCACCTTCTCCCGCCTCTACAAGGACGGTGATGAATGGAAGAGGACGCAGAGCTTCGGTCGCAACGACCTGTTGGTGCTTGCCAAAATGGCCGATCAGGCCCACTCGCGCATCTTCGAGCTTCAGCAGGAAGAAGAACCGGAGGCGGAGTCCTAGTGTGCGGCAGGCATCAGAGAGCGGCGGGGCCGGTCTTGGTCCCCGCCGCTCCCCGATCCTTCGACAAGGAGAATGAACATGAGCTACATCGTGAGTGAAGGCTACGAAGCCTTCATCGCGGCGTCCGACCTGCGGCGGGTGCCGGTGGGCGTGCGGTTCATCGCGGTGGGCACGGTCGTGCTGCTGGCGTTCGGCGTGGAGTGAGCCGCCTGGATAGGGCCCGAGCTACCGCGACTGCGCGAGCTCCCGATATCTGAAACATCGGACCATGTGATCGTTGACCATGCCGGCCGCCTGCATGAACGCGTAGCAAATCGTCGGCCCGACGAACTTGAAGCCGCGCCTGACGAGGTCTTTGCTCATGGCCACGGCCTCGGCCGAGACTGTCGGACAGTCGGCCATGCTCCTGAGCCGGTGGTTGATTGTCTTGCCGCGTGTGAATTGCCAGATGTAACGGTCGAAGGTCCTGTGCTCTTCCTGTACCTTGAGGAAGTGCTGGGCGTTGACGATTGCAGCGGCCACCTTCGCACGGTTGCGGATGATGCCAGCATCGGCAAGGAGGCGCGCGTGATCTCTGGCGGTATACCTGGCGACACGCCGGGGGTCGAAATCGTGGAAAGCCCGGCGGAAGTTCTCGCGCTTGTTGATGATCGTCTGCCAGCTCAGGCCTGCCTGCATGCCGTCGAGCACGATGTACTCGAACAGCCTTTGGTCGTCGTGCAGGGGTGAGCCCCACTCCTGATCGTGGTACTGAATCATCAGCTGGTTGTCTTTGGGCCAGGGACAGCGCGTAGGCACGGAGGAAACCAAATCGCTTGATGGTTTGGCCGTCGCGTTGACCTGTTTATGAGGCATTAGACAGTTTCGCGTTCGCTACCCAGGGATTAGGCACTCCAATAGTTGAAGCGCACCTCCAACCCGTTCCGGATCGAGAGGGTATCGATCTCGGGGTCGATTAAGATCCAGATATGCCGCCGGTGTCCGTGAGAACTTATCGGACGATAGCCTACGATAGGCTTTATCCGGAATTTCCTTTTCGGCCTTCCGGCGATTGAAAATATACACGCATCTGCGTCCCAGCGAGTACAATGTTTTCTCCGAGAGGACCATCGGCTCCGAGCGTCCCTTTCGGGGTCCCCTAAAACCGTCCAATCAGCATCCAAACCCAGGGTGGTCTCAACCCATCGACGCAACACTTTGCCTTGAAAGGAGGAGGTGGAGTGTATGCGGATGAAGCAAAGAGCTCGTCGCGGTTACACGCTGGCGGAACTGGAGGAGGTGTGGGATCGGTGGAAACGAGGGGAGTCGCTCAAGTCGATTGGACGAGTGTTTTGTAAGCAGCCATCGTCTGTTTACCATCAGCTTGCTCCGTACGGAGGCATCCGTCCTCGGCCACCACGCCGTTCATGTTGGGCACTGACGTTGTCGGAGCGCGAAGAGATCTCTCGAGGCATTGCGGCACATCAATCGATACGATCCATCGCCGGGTTGCTGGGTCGCTCACCATCGACGGTGAGCCGGGAGATTCGGCGGAATGGCGGCGATAATGACTATCGAGCAGCGGAGGCCGATGAGCAAGCCGGGGAGAGGGCCCGCCGGCCGAAGCGGTGTCAGCTGGTCAAGCATCCACAACTACGACGGGTAGTGGCCAGAAAGCTCAGCATAAACTGGTCGCCTGAGCAGATCGCCAGCTGGCTGAAACGAGCCTATCCGAAGGATCCGTCCTATCACGTGTCTCACGAGACCATCTACCGCAGCCTGTTTGTTCAAGCCCGCGGTGCGCTGAAGGCAGAGCTGATGCAGCATCTGCGGTCAAAGCGGACGATTCGTCGATCCCGACATGCAAGTCTGAGAGGCCATGGACGAGGACAGATCACCGACATCGTATCGATCCGTGAGCGCCCGGCCTCGGTCGAAGATCGTGCCGTGCCCGGTCATTGGGAAGGCGATCTGCTGTCCGGATCGAAGAACAGCCACATTGCGACTCTGGTCGAACGTCATACGCGCTACGTGATGCTTACGAAAGTATCCAGCAAGAAAACGGAGACGGTCGTGTCGGCGCTCATCAAGCACGCGAAGAAGCTGCCGACGGAACTGTACAAATCTCTGACTTGGGATCGAGGCCTGGAGCTCGCCGAGCATCGACGGTTCACGTTGGCGACCGACATTGACGTATACTTCTGTGATCCTCAGAGTCCATGGCAGCGCGGTTCGAATGAGAACACCAACGGTCTACTCCGACAGTACTTCCCCAAGGGAACGGACTTGTCGGTGCACTCTCAGGCGCATCTGAACAAGGTGGCACGTCAGCTGAACGAACGGCCCCGTCAGACGCTGGAGTTTGAAACTCCGGCAGAACGATTTAACGCTTGTGTTGCATCGACCGGTTGAGCTGGCAAGCTTTTTCAGACAACTCTCCATACCTGGGGGATAGCGGCATCGTTTTCTTGTGTGCCGTAGCCCAGGCTATCCCGACGGGAGTGCCAATCCATCGATCCGCCCCAGCATGCTGGCAAACAGCCGTCGGGTCAAATGGCCCTCGGCCAGCAGGAGCCAGTAGTACCGTGAGTGTTTTAGGAGCCGTCCTCCGGTTTTCACCAGCCGCTGCTGGAGGCTCGTCAAGGACCATTTCTCGATTCTCTGTGGCAGCACTAGCCGTCGCCACAGGTTGCCCAGGTTGTAGGCGATGATCGTCAGCCAAAGCCGTACCTCGTTAGATCGGAACTTGTGGCAACTGAGCCGCGTCATCTTCACCGCCTGCTTGCCTTCCTTGATCCACTGTTCTGCGGTGCCGCGCTTGTTATAGAACCGCACCACCGCCCGATTCGGCAGCGTCAGATTCGTTACAATGAACCCCACTCGCGGGAACAACTCCCCGGAATGATGCTCTACTTTCGCCACCACTCTTCGAGCCGTCTTCCAACCGGCTGCCTGGTACAAGAACCCCTTGTGCTCGACCAGCGGTTTCTTGGTGGGCCTTCCCACGGGGCGTTTCAGTAGCTCTTCGATGTCTCGCTGCAGAATATCGTTGGCCGGGATGCGAATTGCGTACTTCACACCCCGTTCCTCCAATGCCTCGTACACCTCCGGCTTGGCAAAGGCCGCGTCCGCCCGAAACGCAATCTCTTTTCCCATTCTTTGCTGGCGCTCAATCTCGGGCAACAGGAGTTTCTCCCAACCCTCGGCACTGTGCACGTTGCCCGGACGGAGCTGGGCCGCCAGACAGTCGCCGTCTCGATTGAACAAAAGCAGCGGGTGATAGCAAGTGGACTCGAAGTGTCCGTTGTAGGCGCTCTGTTCCTGCTCCCCGTAGACCGGAATCTCGGTTGAGTCCATATCCAGCACCGCTCGGTAGTGCCACTGGAAGGCTTCGACCTTTCCGATCAGTTCCCGGTTGATCCGGGCTAACCCGACGAAGTTCTCCACCTTCGCCAGCATCTCCGTCTCGAAAGTTTGCAACCTGGAGGTCAGCGCCGCGCCTCGTTCCCAAGTCTTCTCTGAACCAATCGGCCGAAAGGTCGGGTCTTGCGACAGCCGCTCGGCATCATTGACATCCTCGTATCCAGCTAGGCGACTGTAGACCGACTGCCGCAGCAAGTCCGCGAAAGAAAACCGAGCATTGTTTGCCCGCGAATCGGTCAGGTGCTCGTCAATGAGTTCGCTGAATCCCAGACGCTCATCCAACTCCCGGACCAGAATCAGTCCACCATTGGAAGTCACCCGTGATCCCTGAAACCCGACTCGCAGAAATCGGTTGAACGACAGCTGAAATCCCTGTTTTTCGCTCTCACCCATTGGGTTTACGCCTCCAAACGCTCCGATTGATGCTGCAACCAGTATCAATATTGACGTTGGAGGTTAGCTGAAGGTTGCCGCTGCGTTTTCAAAAAGGAAATCCGGGTTGTTTGCTCGCCGAAGGAAGCTTTTGTTTTTCTTTGACCAGCCCGGCCCTGTTAGGCAGAGCTGGCGGCACGGGTGGTTCGAACGTTTGAGTCCTGGAGAACCCCCTGGTCGGACTTGTCTCGAAGGCGCATGAATTCGTGCCGTTCGATCTTCACGGCGACGCCCATCCGGTTCCGACGACCGCGGTCCACCCGCACCACACGGCCTATGCAGCGCAACCGCACAGGGGTGGCTTGGGTGACGAATTCCGGCAAGGTCACCACTAGTTCCATCGCCATCCCCGGATGTACTTCCTCGTCGTAGTGCAGCAAAACGCCCGCGGAGCTGATGTCTCTGGTATGGACCGTCCGGGGCGACTCCTCCGGATCCTCCGCCATGAGAATCACCGGCAAGGCCAACTCAAAACGGCGAGCGCTGCGTTTTTCTTTCCTTATCATGCGCGTGCACCTCGAACAAGACCTGTACCTCGATCAAGGCCTGCACCTCGATCAAGGCCTGCACCTCGATCAAGAATGGAGGCATTGTAGGGAGCCGGTGCCGGACCTTCAATAGACCGGAAGGCACATTTTTGACGCAGTACGAACTTCTCATCGCAGAACCCGGGACTACTAGTACTAGGGGCCAGGGCGATTCCGGAACGGTGATAAAATGATTGAAGAGAGAATCTTCCGTGGAGCAAGCCGTCCTTCTAAGCGCGGTCCGCACGCCGGTGGGCAAATTTCAGGGAGGCCTGGCTCCGATGCCCGCGACGCTGCTGGGAGCAACCGTCGTGCGTGAGGCGGTCCACCGGGCAGGCATCGAGCCAGAGCAGGTGGACGAGGTCATTCTGGGAAACGCGTTAAGCGCCGGATTGGGGCAAAACCCGGCACGGCAAGCGGCGCTCCGCGGCGGTCTCGCCCACCGAGTTTCTGCCATGACTATCAACAAGGTTTGTGGTTCTGGCCTGAAGGCCGTCGGCCTGGCGGTTCAGGCGATTCAAACCGGCAACGCGGAGGTGGTGGTGGCTGGTGGCATGGAGTCGATGTCCAACGCGCCCTACCTGATTCCCAAGGCACGTTCCGGGCTGCGCCTGGGACACGGCAAACTAGTGGATTCAATGATCCTAGATGGCCTTTGGGATGTCTACGAAGATTGCCACATGGGCATCACGGCTGAAGTGGTGGCGACGAAGTATGGCATCTGTCGCGAAGAACAGGATGAGTTTGCGGTTCAGAGTCACCGCAAGGCGGTGGCCGCCACGCGGGCCTGCCGCTTTGAGTCGCAGATGGTCCCGGTGGAGGTGCCGCAGAGTAAGAGCCGAACGGTTCGCATCGAGAAGGACGAATCGCCGCGCGAGGACAGCTCGCTCGAGGCGCTGGCCCGGCTGAAGCCAGTTTTCCAGAAGGACGGCACGGTGACCGCCGGCAATGCTCCGGGAATGAACGACGGGGCGGCCGCTGTGGTCGTGGCCTCCGAATCGGTGGCGAGCCGACTGGGACGCGCCCCTCTGGCCCGCGTGGTGGGCCAGTCCACCAGCGGCATCGCTCCCCGCATGGTGATGATGGCTCCGGTGGAAGCGGTGAATCAATTGCTGGCCAAGGTCGGTTGGGACCGTGACGGCGTGGACCTCTACGAATTGAACGAAGCCTTTGCGGTGCAGGCGCTGGCGGTGATCCGCGAACTGCGACTGGGCCCCGCCAGGGTCAACGTCAATGGCGGCGCCGTGGCCTTAGGTCATCCCATTGGGGCCAGCGGCGCACGAATCCTGGTGACGCTGCTGCACGAGATGATCGCCCGCAACGCTCGCCGGGGCGTGGCTGCGCTCTGCCTGGGTGGGGGTAACGCAGTTGCGCTGGCTGTGGAACGAAGCGAATCAAGACTGAAGAGTGCCGCCTGATCAGGAATCAGGACGACAGGGAGATATGGAAGAAGGGTCGGTTTGCGTTCTTACCTGTTCTCTGTTCAGGGACTCTCCTCGCCGGTGGCGTAGTAGCCCTTGCGGGCCTGGACGCGGAGATCTTTGCTGCGGGTCTTGATGCGGAGCTTCCGGAATTTCCCGTCGCGACGCGAATTGGATGAGGTGTAGCCCAGGCTGTACTGACTGCGAAGCTCCCGGGAGATTTCCTCAAACGCCTCCGGCAGGTTTCTGCTGCGTTCCACCCGAATCATGCGCCCGCCGGTCTGCTCCGACATCTTCCTCAGAGCGCGGTCGCCCGAGTAGCCTCCACGACTGTAGCGGCTGTAGAAGCGGGGGTCGAGGAACAGGATTCCGTAGAGAACGACGTCGGCCTTCTGCGCGGCCTCGATCGCTTCCCTCCGCTTTACCTTGCTGCCCTGGTCCTCTCCATCACTGATGACCACAATGGCCTTGCGTCCCACCTCGCGAGCCAGCTTTTCGCGGGCGGCCAGAAAGACCGCGTCGTAAAGGTGAGTGCCTCCCGCGCGCAGATTGGGAAAGGGCCCCCCGGAGGTGGGCACCGGCGCCGGTGTGGGAGAGTTCACCCGTAACCGCTCAAGCGCCCGGCGCAGCAAAACATGGCTGCCCGTCAGATCCTGCAGCAGGTCCACGTGCGTGTCGAAGCTAATCAGGAACGCTAGTTCCTTCGATCCGATCACGCGGCGAAAGAAGACCTCCCCCGCTTCCTGTTCGGCAGGAACCAGTCGCCACTGGCTGACGCTGGTGTCCACCAGCAACCCCACGGTCAGCGGCAGGTTGGTCTCGCGCGAGAAGTAGCGGATCTGCTGTCGCTGCCCGTCTTCGAAAATCTTGAAGTCCTCTTTGGCGAGAGTGTTGACGAGTTTCCCCTTGCGGTCTTTTACCGTGCACAAGACGTTGACCACGTCCACGTCCACGCGGATTGTGGGCAGCGTCGGCTCACGCGCCGCCGCGTCCACCGCAACACGACCCGGATTGCGCTCTACCGGGCGTTCCGGCGTAGGAGCGAACAGCCAGCCGGGCAGGCAGCAGAGGCAACTCAGAACACACGCGACTCGCCCAGCAAGACTCATTGGTTTCATTGTAGGGGTTTCATTGTAGGCCACCCGAGGCACTTTGGGAAATCCGATCGTTTCGCAGCTACTGGCCTGTCAAAGCAGCAGACTGTTTCTCCGACAATGCAGCGCAGCGCGCGGTCACTCTTCTCGCTCGATTCCCACTTAAACTGGACGCAAGTAGCGAACCCCTAGTTTCAATCGTCGTTCATCGGCGAAGGTTTCCGATTGGATGGTTGTATTCCTCGATTCACTTTTCTCTTGACATCAACGTAGTCAACCTCTATACATGGAACATCATCACGATGCAGAATGCATTGTGATGAGAAGGGAGAAAAGCTGATGAAATGCGCAGCTAAGAAGAAAGCGGCGAAGAAGAAAGCAAAAGGCAAAAAGAAAAAGAAGTAGCTTTCAACTTCGTCAAGATTCGACCGGGCCTCGCCAACAGCGAGGCCCATTTACTTTTTTGGTCTCCGCGTCGCACGCCCACGCCCGGCAGACTGCGTAGCGAGGAGTCGACCTTCCGCAGAAACCACTGCAGGCCGCTGAAACGTCTTCCTTTGAACGATTCCAGCGAGACGCACAACAGAATGTCTGTATCGCACTGTTGGGTTTCTGAGCGGCTGTGCAGCCGTTCCTACCTGTGCCAGCTATTTCACCGGCACGCTAGCTGATGTCGAGCGCCGACAGCAGCTCCTCGATGGTGGCGGCATCCACTACGATGCTGGCGGCTTCCTGCTGAAGCTGCTCGCTCTGATCGAAGGCGCGGAACAGCCGCATCTTGGCGGCGGCGTATTGCTCGGTGGGAGACAGCGGGCGCCGGTGTACCTTGTCCCAGGATCGCACCGCGTCGTCATAGATGAACACCGGAACCGGAAAGTTGGTCTTGCGGTTCACGGAGACGTCGAACACGTACTCGGTGCCGGAGCGCCACCACCCGCGCTTTGCCCGCCGCTGGCTGACAAACACGTACTGGTAGACAACTCCGGTCTCCCCGGAATAGCTCTTGACGCGGCGTAGGGGGCGGCTGCCCACCTGAACAGTTTACTCAACGAGGGAAAAATGGGAAGAAACGCAACATCCCGCCCCGTTTCGGCAACCGCCTTGCACCTTCACCCGTTTCGGAATCTGTTGTAGGCCCGGGCCTTATCCGGCAACCGCACATTTGGCCGCCAGCGTGCAACTCCTTCGTGTGTAGTTTGGTACTCGCGGCGTTTGGTTCCGCCGGGGGCCGGTTGCGGCTTTACAAGGGCAAGTCCGGAGAGTAGACTTTTGTAGTTGGGTTGCTGAGGTAACCCGAAAAGCTCATCCCCCGCTGGTAGTTGAGAAGGATTTTCTCATGCGGCATCCAATGATCGACGAAACAGAAGGCACGCGCAGTTCCCAAAGCGGCTTTAGCATCATCGAACTGATTATCGTCGTGGTTATCATTATGGTGCTGGCCGGCATGGCGGCTAAGTGGATGTCGCCGGCCATCCGTAGCTACCGGCTCAGCGGCACTGCGTTCGAGATTGCCGCCACGGCGAGGTTGGCCCGGATCAAGGCCACGACCGGGGACGCCCGCTACCGGACGCTGGTGAACACCACGGCGCGCACCTACCAGGTGCAGCGTTACCCCCGGGGCGGCACTGGCTGGTTGACTTTCGATGTTGGGGCGGCCTCGCAGCAAGTTCCGTGGCCCTCTAACCTCCTGGCTGCGGGCGTCAACTTCAGCACCACCGGAATCAGCGCGGCTCCGCCGGGACAGAGCACGACCCAGGCCACCGACATGGTCTTTAACACGCGCGGTCTGCTGATCAATCCCAGCACCGGAGTTCCGGTCAATGGTCGTTGCTTCTACTTGCAGGGCGACACCGATCGGCCGCTTGCCGTATGTGCGAACCTGGCGGGAAAGGTAACGGTGTACCGGCGCTTCGGCAGCGTCTGGGAGGTGCAGTAGCACGGAGGGTTCATGCAGAAACGAGCTTCTAACTCGCAAAGCGGGACCACGCTGATCGAAACGATGATCGCCGTCGCCATCTGCACGATCGTGGTGTTCAGTCTGGCGGGACTGGTGACCCTGGCCACCCGGCAGAGCAAGGACATGGGCACCACTGCGGCTCAGGCTGCTGCGCTGGCCGCTGAGCAAATGGACATCTTCATGGCACTCAGGTTTGCCGACACACAGCTCAATGCCGGAGGCAGCTTGACCACGAATACCAGCGGCTACGTGGACTACCTGAAAGTTGATGGGACCTCCACCACCAGCGGTGCGGTCGACCTCTTCTTCACCCGGCGCTGGGTTGTAAGCACCACTGGCCTGCCGGCCGGCCTCAAGCTGATTCGGGTGCGGGTCCTGGGCAAGGCGATCGGACAGGGAAGGAGCCCTGCGGCCACGGTGGGCGCTTACAAGAGCAATGAGCAAGCACCCACGCCCACAGTGTGAACGGCCACAGCGTGAACGAAATGTGCTTCCGGCGCCGTAGCCCGTGGATTCATGGATTGGCGCGATGACAGACATGACGATTTTCCCAGTTCGCTCGCATAAGCCAGTTCGCTTGCATAAGGGAGCTGGACGGATCATTCCTGCCGCCAGCTGGCCTGCCGGCAGCCGTGGTTTCTCCCTGGTGGAGTTGTTGATTAGCATCGTAGTGCTGAGCATCATCCTGGGGGCGCTGATGCAGTTCATGAGTATGCTCCAGCAACGCTACACCCAGGCTCAGCGCACCAGCGGGATCGGTCAGACGGGCAAGTCGACCACGGACCTGCTGGCCATGGACATCGGCCAGGCGGGTTTTTATAGGGGAAGGAGCACCACAAATTCGGCGATCATCGCCATCGGCACCCAGACCGTCACGCTGGCCGATAGCACTGGTATTTTTCCGGGCAGCGTCATCATTGTGGACACCGGCATGGATCAGGAACCTGTACCGCTGTCAGCTGTGACCCACAGCAGCAATTCGGTCACCGGGCTTTTCCGGGTGGATCATGCCGCCACGCGTCCAGTACGGCTCAGCGATGTGCCCTACCCGGAGGGAATCCTGGCACCGGTGACGAGAGATCCTGCCACTGGCAATCTTATTACCAACACCACAGGCTCCAACGCAACCACTTTGAAACTCATGGGAGACTTCCGCGACGACGGCACCCTGCGCTACGTTGAATACCGCTATCGCGCCGCCACCGGCAGCACGACGGCTTGCACCACGCCGCCTTGCGCTCTGTGGCGGTCCGACTCCTGCGTGCCCGGCACCGCCACCGGTTGCACCATCACCACGCAGAATGCAGCAGTCATCGTCGCCGACAACCTGATGAACACGCCGACAGAGGGTGTGTTCAACTATTTCGTGCTGTGCCGTACCGGCACGCTTCCCACGCTCGCTTACGTTACGTACCTGAACTCCTCGTACGCTACAGCGGTGACTCCCTGTGCTTCTGTGGCCCACTTTTACGTGCTAGGGGTCGAAGTGAACCTGCAATTGCGCACCCAGGCCTCGGTGGAGCGCGGAACCGGCGGGACCACCACCGTCGAAGTGCGGCAAACCTTTGCGCCGCGCAACATCCGGCACGCTCTGGAGGTCAGCCTGGACGGGCTGCAGCGTTGGGTGCCTGACAAGCCCCCGGCTGTTCCGCTGGCGCCATAGGAGGGGGAAGAAAATGCACCGAACGCCGAACCCACAACCTCGCATAGCTGGCCCAGTTCAAAAGGGCCCATCTCAGAAGAGAAAAGACGAGCGTGGCATGGCCCTGGTCTTCGCCCTGATGGGCATCCTCATACTGTCGCTGCTGGCGGCCGCCCTGCTGGTTGTGACCAACGCGGACGCCCTTGCCAGCTTCAACTACAAGAATCAGATTCAGGCCAGCTATACCGCCCTAGCGGGTGTGCATCGGACGGTGGACTGGTTCCGCGTTACTTACAGCCCGTGGCTCAATTCCGTGACGGGAAGTCCGCTCGCGGCGACCAACCCGCCGGTCCTCGCCAGCACTTACGGGGGCACCTCGAACGCACCCACCCTCAGCAGCAACCCTGTCGTGCTGGGCGACAGCGCTAACTTCCCCACCGTCTCTTCCAATACCATTGCGAACAGTTTCAGCAGCATGCGCAGCACACTGAACACGATCGCGCTTGAAAACACGACCGGCGACTTCACCATCAAGGACGCCACGCTGCTCTCTCATGACCGCTACAAGGCCTTCGATGGTGTCACGGGCCGCATCGTCGAGCGTTGGCGGCTGCGCGTGCAGGGCAGGATAAGAGACGGGGCGGGCAGAGAGCTGGCCGTGGTAGAGGAGACCGCCGTCCTCCAGACGGCGCCACTTCCCATATTCGGCAATGCGCTCCAGGGCCAGTGCTCGCTGCAAATGAATGGCGAGCTCACCACCGATGCCTTTAATTCGAGCAACGGATCTTACGGGGGCTCGAACTTATTCACCGGGCCGGATGCGGGCGCCTCGGTCGCCTCCAACTCTTTCACTGGTGCCTCGGGAACCGACGCCGTGATCAATGGCGATCTCTACTACGGCGCGGTGAACGACCCCGCGGCAACACCCGCCTGCACCACCACCCCAGGTGAAAGTGTGGCCGACAGTATCGTACAAGTGGACCTCGAGGAGTACCCCTCAATGCCGTACCCGCCGATTACTCCGACTTTTACTGCCGGCAAGGGAGATAGTTGCTCAGGGACGACCTACCTAGTCAGTAAGAACTTGTACAGGTACACTCCGAACACGCCTACTGACAACTTGTATGGAGGTTGCGGTCTTACCGGTGGGGAAAATTTGGAGATTAGCGTTACCCCTGTGGACGAGAGTTCAGGGCCAGCCGCGCCGAGTAGGTTCTTCGCAGGAGGTTTCGTCCAGGCTGGGATGACTACGGTAAGGATTGTCAAGGGAACAACCAGCGTTCTGTGCTCGGGTGCCGATCCGGTCACGGCTCGCTGCCCTCCGGTATATGTTTATGTAACTAACCTTTTGGACTTGGCTGGTGGTGGCTTACTTGCGGCATCAGCGGGCAATTGTGATCCCACCCGATTTGCCATTTTCTACTCGGGTACGACCCAGGTCGAGCTGGGCGGCGAAAGTGGATTCTGTGGCACCATTTATGCCCCCAATGCGACGGTGAAAATACACGGCAACACGCAAGTCTATGGGGCCATCACCGCAAGGGACATAATCACCATGGGTGGTGTGCAGATCCACTATGATCTGGCGCTGGCCCGGTTGAAAGTCATGGTGGCTCCGTTCCGAACCGTGAATCAGAGCCGCGACGTTTTCTGAGGGGGAATTTCATGAGGCAGGCTTGGGTGAATCTGATGATCGCATTGATTCTGGCGCTGGGGGGCTCTGGGGTCGGGGCCCAGCAGACGACGCTAGCGGAGGCGGCAAAGAAGAAACAACCTCGGAAGGCAAAAAAGGTCTGGACCAACGACGATTTCCCGGAACGCCCGGCGCTCAGAGAGGAGATCAAGGCCGAATCCGGGCTCAAGGAAGAGCCCGTGAGCAAGAAAGAGGCCGCGCTGAAGGAGGCGCTTGAAGAACTGGACTCGCGGGAAGTAAGAGCCCAGGGTGAAGTGGACTGGCTCCAGGGGCGACGCGAGGAGTTGCTGACGGGAATCCGAGCCTTGGAAAAACGGATGAGCGCGGCCTCCTCTCAACTGGAGCAGCTGGCCATCAACGCGCAATTCGAGGAAAAGCGGAAGGAACTGCTGAAGCTGGATAACCAATTGGCGATGGACCGCACCAAGCTGGGGGAAATCCAGAGATCAAAGAAGGAATTGCTCCCTCAGCCGGAGCCCGTAGACTACGGACTTCGGATACCGCCCGAGGAAAAAGCAAAGGAAAAGAAACAAGGGCCTTAACTGACTCCTACAAAGCGCTAGCTATTTCCCCACCAGGACATCCAAAACACACATCAGCGGGCCACGAGAAGTTCAGGGGCTGAAGGAAGCGCCGCATCCACAACTCTTCTGGGCGTTGGGATTCTCGAGCAGGAAGCACTGCTCCATCAGCGTTTCCTTCCAGTCCAGGGTCAACCCTTTCAGGTAGAGCAAGCTCTTGGGGTCCATGAAGACCTTGGCTCCATCAAATTCAAAGGTGCGGTCCTTGCGGCCGGGCGCCTTCTCAAACCGGATAACGTAGGTGAGTCCCGAACATCCTCCTCCCCGAACGCCCAGGCGCAACCCGGCCTGGTGTTCCTGCTCCATCATCGTCCGCACCTTGCGGATGGCGCTCTCGGTCAACTGAATCATATCCGTTCCTTCATCGCGCAGGACCAGGCCCCTTCACGCGCCTGGCTGCCTTAGGAGACTTTGGAGGAACCCAGCCGCTCAGCTTCGTACAGCGGCGAGAGTTCGCGCAACTGGTGGACGACACTGGCGACGCGCTCCACCACGTAGTCCACCTCCTCCTCGGTGTTGAAGCGGCCGAGGCCGAAGCGAAGGGAAGCCTGGGCCAGATCTTCCTCCAGTCCCAGCGCCCGCAGCACATAGGAGGGCTCCTGGGAGGCCGAAGTGCAAGCCGAGCCGCTAGAAACCGCCACGTCGTTTAGCCCCATCAGCAGCGACTCGCCTTCCACGTAAGCGAAGCTTAGGTTAAGGTTGGCTGGCAGCCGCTCCCTCGGGTGCCCGTTCAGATGGACTTCGTCCAGCCGGGCCAGGATTCCCTCTTGCAGCCGGTCGCGCAGGCCCGCCAGACGTCGGGCCTCCTCGGGCATCTCCCGCTGGGCCAACTCGCACGCCTTGCCGAAGCCCACAATGCTGGGCACCGGCAGGGTGCCGGAGCGCAGTCCACGCTCGTGCCCGCCGCCATCCAGCAGGGGGGCCAACTCCACACGCCGATCGCGCCGTCGGACGTAGAGGGCGCCTACGCCTTTGGGCCCGTACATCTTGTGAGCCGAGAGTGAGGCCAGGTCCACCTGCACTTTCTCGACGTCAAACGGTACCTTGCCCGCCGCCTGAGTGGCGTCGCAGTGGAACAGCACTTCCCTGTCGCGCCTGTCGTGCCTGTCGTGACAGATGCGTCCGACCTCCGCTAGCGGGTGCAGCACGCCGATCTCGTTGTTGGCGGCCATCAGCGTCACCAGAATGGTTTGGTCCCCGATGGCCCGCCGCACATCGTCGGGGTCCACCTGGCCTGATTCGTTTACCGGCAGGTAGCTCACCCGGAAACCTTCCTGCTCCAGGCGCCGGCAGGTATCCAGCACTGCCCGGTGCTCCGTTACACAGGTGACGATATGATTACCGCGTTCGCGGTGCCGCCACGCCACACCCTTGATGGCCAAATTGTCGCTTTCGGTGGCCCCGGAGGTGAAGATGATCTCCTTGGAGCTGGCGTGAATGAGCGCGGCCACCTGCTTGCGGGCCTCCTCCACCGCCTGCTCGGCTTCCCAGCCGAAGACGTGGTTGCGGCTGGCCGCATTGCCGAACTTCTCCAGAAAGAAGGGTGCCATTGCCTCAAACACCCGCGGGTCCACCGGGGTGGTGGCGTGATGGTCCATGTAGATCGGCAGCTTCACCGCCATTTTCGCAAGTCCCCGGCCTCCAGCCTCAAGTCTGCAGCCTCACGCCGGCGCTCACACTCTCTTGCCGGAGACAAAAGGAAGGCGCGGATAGTCCATGACCCCGGACACCTCGACCAGGTTGCCGACCCAGTCACTCATCTCCTGCTCGTTGCCCAGCAGGTCCTTCAGAGTGGTCCTGCTCAACACCTGGTCCAGGACCAGTTGCACCGCGCGCCACAGCGAGCGGATGGAGCAATCCACTGAGTGCGTGCAAACCTCCTCGGTGCCTGAGTGCCGTTCGCAAAACTCTGGTTCAAACAACCGTTCCCCGAGCACTGCCAGCACCTGACCCACATTGATCTGATCGGGTGCGCGCGCCAGGGTATAGCCTCCTGTGTGGCCACGCACGCTCTTCACCAGCCCGCCGCGCCGCAGAATCCCCATGAGTTTGCCCACATAATGGTTGGAGATTCCCTCGGCTCGGCTGATCTCGGAAATCGCCAGGCTCCCCCCAGCCCCCAGACGCCCGATCTGGAGCAGGCAGCGCAACCCGTATTCTTCTTGGGCACTCAATTTCATCGTCAAATCCTCCTACCGGACCGGATCGAACACGAAGCCCCTTCACATAAAGCCCCTCACATAAAACCAAGGTTGAGCTTGGCGCTTTCCGACATCTTGCTCTGGTCCCAGGGCGGGTCCCAAACCACCTCCACTTTGGCCCCGGTGACGCCGGGAACGGCCTTCAGCTTGGCCTCCACCTCCAGGGGCAGGGTGCCCGCCACCGGACAGGAGGGCGAGGTGAGGGTCATCTTGACGTTGACCTGCCCGGGGGGCTCTACCTTCACCTCGTAGATCAACCCCAGCTCGTAAATGTTGACTGGAATCTCCGGATCGTAGCAGGTGGTCAACTGCTCGATCGCTTTCTCTTCGATGGCAATCAGTTCGTGAAATCCCATTGGAATCACTCCGTGGAGGTGATTTCGCCGCTTCCCCGCATGGCGGCGCGCAGGGTGTGCCAGGCCAGCGTGGCGCACTTGACCCGCACCGGATACTTCGAAACGCCGGAGAACACCGCCAGCTTACCCAGTTCGGCCGCCGGTACGCCGCCGCGGTCTCCTTCGGTCACCAGCTGATGAAACTTCTCAAACAGGGTTTCCGCCTCCACCCGGCTCTTGCCTTTCAGGCTCTCGGTCAGGATGGAAGCTGAAGCGGTGGAGATAGCACAGCCGGAGCCCTCAAAGCTGATGTCGCGCACCCGGTCATCCTCCAGCTTCACGTAAATCCGAACCCGGTCGCCACACAGCGGATTATACCCTTCCGCGTCGCCGGTCGCTCCTTCCAGCTCCTTGAAGTTGCGGGGCCTCCGGCTGTGGTCGATGATGACCTCCTGGTAGAGATCGTTCAGGTCCGCCAGCATCTCCTCGGGCATCAGCGAAACACCCCCTGCACCTTGCGGATGCCGGCCGCTAGCGCGTCCAGCTCTTCCCGGGTGTTGTAGAAGGCCAGCGAGGCGCGCGTAGTGGCTGGAACGCCGAAGCGCCGCATCACCGGCTGGGCGCAATGATGGCCGGTGCGAACGGCAATGCCTTCGTAGTCCAGCACAGTGCCCGCGTCGTGGGGGTGAATCCCATCAATGAGGAACGACAGCACGCTGGCCTTCTCCCGCGCGGTACCGATCAGACGTACGCCCGGAATCTGCCGAAGGGCCTCGGTGCCGTAGCCGAGCAGCTCGTGCTCGTAGGCGGCGACGTTCTCCAGTCCCACCTGGGTCAGATAGTCAATGGCTGCGCCCAGCCCGATGGTAGCGGCGATGTTGGGCGTGCCGGCCTCAAATTTGTAGGGCAGCGTGTTGTAGATAGTTTTCTCGAAGGTGACGGAGCTGATCATGTCGCCGCCGCCCTGGTAGGGGGGCATCTCTTCCAGCCACCGCGCCTTGCCGTAGAGCACGCCGATGCCGGTGGGGCCAAACATCTTGTGCCCGGAGAATGTGTAGAAGTCGCAGTCCAGCGCCTGTACGTCCACCTTCAGGTGCGGCGCCGCCTGCGCTCCATCCACCAGCACCGGCACATTCCGGCGGTGGGCAATCTCGATGATCTTCCGGATCGGGTTGATGGTTCCCAGGGCATTGGAGACGTGGGCCACCGCCACCAGCCGAGTGCGCTCGTTCAGTAGCTTCTCGAACTCCTCCAGCAGCAGTTCCCCGCGGTCGTTGATGGGCGCCACCCGCAGCATGGCCCCCTTCTCCTCGCACAGGATCTGCCAGGGGACGATGTTGGAGTGGTGCTCCATGGCCGAGATGAGCACCTCGTCGCCCCGCTCGACGTGCGTGCGGCCGAAGCTGTGCGCTACCAGGTTGATGGCCTCGGTGGCGCCCCGCACGAAGATGATTTCCCGTAGGTCGGCGGCATTCAAGAACCCTTTGACCTTGCGACGGGTGCTCTCGAAGGCATCTGTGGCCCGCTCACTAAGCTGGTGAATGCCGCGGTGGACGTTGGAACAGTCCTGTAGGTAGAAGCGCAGCTCGGCGTCAATCACCACCTGCGGCTTCTGGCTGGTGGCCGCATTGTCCAGGTAGACCAGGGGCTTGCCGTGCACGGTTTGCTTGAGGATCGGGAAGTCCTCCCGAATCTTCTGCACGTCAAGGATCGCCTCTCGCGCCGTGGAACTCATCACAGGGCTGCCACCAGTGCGCATCGCTTCAACTCCTCCAGCCCTCGGCCAGCTGTGCAAACAACTCCGTCTCCGCCCAACCGCGCACGGCCTCCAGATTCATCTGCCCCAGTAGCTCGCTGGCGAAGGCGTAGGTCAGAAGGTGGCGAGCCGCCTGCTGATCAATGCCTCGCGTACGCAGGTAGAACAAGGCGTCCTGGTCAATTTGCCCAATGGTCGCCCCGTGGGTGCAGCGGACGTCGTCGGCCCAGATCTGCAATTGTGGCTTGGTGTTGATCACCGCCGCTTCCGACAGCAGCAGGTTCCTGTTGCTCTGCTTGGCGTTGGTCTTCTGCGCGTCCTGCCGCACAATGATTCCACCGTTGAACACCCCGGTAGCTCTTCCATCCAGGATGCCCTTGTAGGTCTCGTGGCTGCTACAGTGGGGCCGGGCATGGTCCAGGGTGGTGTGGTTGTCTATGTGCTGGCGGCCCGTGCCCAGGTACAGGCCGTTCAGTGTGCACTCGGCGCCTTCCCCGTCCAGCACCGCGGTCAGGTCGTTGCGCACCAGGGCGCCGCCCAGCGAGATGTTGTGATTGGTGAACACGCTGCTGCGCGCTTGGTGCACCTGCACCGTGGCTACGTGGAAAGCGCGCTGGCTTTCCTGCTGCAGTTTGTAGTGCTGGACCACCGCGTTCTCGCCCACCACGATCTCGGTGACCGCGTTGGTGAAATAGACGGCCTCGCCCAGTCCAACGTAGCTCTCGACCACAGCTACCTGGCTCTCCTGCTCCAGCAGGATCAGGTTCCGGGGGTGGGATATATAGGGTGCCGCAGCGCCAGTGGAAACAAACAGCAGTTGGATGGGCTCCTTCAGAACCAGACCCCGGGGAATCCGGAGGAAGGCTCCCTGTTCCAGAAACGCAGTGTTCAGCGCTACAAACGGCTGCTGGTCGTAGCCGGCATGCCGCGCCAGATGTTGCTCCAGCTCGCCGCTCCGGCCGGCCTCGCCGGCCAGGGCCTCAGCCAGGCTGGCGGCCTGAATACCCTCCGGCAGCCCGGCGGTCGAAGATAGCTCGCCACAGTAGGAGCCGTTGACAAACACCAGCCGGTTCTTGGTTACTCCGGCCAGCGGTGCGCACGCCATCTCTTCGGCGCTCAGCCCGTGTGTCTGCTGAGTGACAGGCTGAAATGGAACCCGGACGAGCGGGGCGACGTTGGTGTACTTCCACTCCTCCTGATGCGTGGTGGGGAAGCCGAGTTCGCCGAAGCGTGCAATGGCCTGGCGGCGAAGCTGATGAATCCAAGATCCCGCGCCTCCGCCCAGCCGCTTCTCCAGTTCCGCGAAGCTGGCGAAGTAGGGCTCCTGGTTTTCCTTGACGGCTTCGGCTCCAATTGTTGGGAACACGGTTCTCTTTACCCAGTCACGGGCTGCGCGCTCTGGCTGGTTGCCTCCAGCCAACCGTAGCCACGATTCTCCAACTCCAGAGCCAGATTCTTGTCGCCCGAGCGGACAATGCGGCCGTTGTGCAGGACGTGAACGAAGTCGGGAACGATGTAGTTCAACAGTCGCTGGTAATGGGTCACCACAAGAATGGCGCGCTCCGGGCTGCGCATGGCATTGACCCCGCCGGCCACAATTCTTAGCGCATCGATGTCCAGACCCGAATCGGTCTCGTCCATGATGGCCAACCGGGGCTCCAGGACCGTCATCTGGAAGATTTCGTTGCGCTTCTTCTCCCCACCCGAGAAGCCCTCGTTGACCGAGCGGGTCATCAGGCTCTCATCCAGCCCCAGCGCCTTCACCTTCTCGCGGATCAGCGCCAGGAAATCCATGGCGTCCAGCTCCGGCAAGCCGCGGTGCTTGCGAATGGTATTCAGCGCCGCCTTAAGGAAGTAGGTGTTGCTCACCCCGGGAATCTCCACCGGATACTGGAAGGCCAGGAAGATGCCGTCGCCGGCGCGATCTTCCGGGGACATGGCCAGCAGGTCCTGGCTGTTGTAGGTCACCTCGCCAGCGGTGACTTCATAGAGGTCGCGTCCAGCAAGAACCTGGGCCAGAGTGCTCTTGCCCGACCCGTTGGGTCCCATGATGGCATGCACCTCGCCCAGGTTGACTTTGAGGTCCACACCGCGCAGGATTTCGATGTCGCCAGTCTTGGCGCGCAGATTCTTGATTTCCAGCATGCTCGAAAAAGATCTCCTTCAGCGGGCTACGGAAAACCTTGCCCGCGTCTCATAGGGAGGGCCGACGCGCTTCGTCAGCCCAAGAGATCTGTCTGTCCTGCAAGCAATTGCGGTGGAAAAACAGATTCCTCGCCCCGCTCGGAATGACACTGGGAACCCCTCTAGGGCACTAGCCCACGCTGCCTTCCAGACTCACACTCAGCAGCTTCTGGGCCTCGACGGCAAACTCCATCGGCAGCTCGCGGAACACCTGCTTGCAGAAGCCGTTGATGATCATCGAGACGGCGTCTTCGCTGGAGAGGCCGCGCTGGCGGCAGTAAAAGATCTGGTCCTCGCCGACCTTGGAGGTGGAAGCCTCGTGCTCCACCTGTGCCAACGGATTCTTGACTTCCAGGTAGGGGAAGGTGTGGGCTCCGCACTGGTCGCCGATCAGCAGCGAGTCGCACTGCGAATAATTCCGCGCGCCGGTGGCGGCCGGCAGCATCTTCACCATGCCACGGTAGGTGTTCTGCCCGTGGCCGGACGAAATCCCCTTGGAGACGATGGTGCTCCGGGTGTTCTTGCCGATGTGGAGCATCTTGGTGCCGGTGTCTGCCTGCTGGTAGTTGTTGGTGGTGGCCACCGAGTAAAACTCGCCCACCGAGTTGTCCCCCAGCAGAATGCAGCTGGGGTACTTCCAGGTGATCGCCGAGCCGGTCTCCACTTGCGTCCAGGAGATCTTGGAATTGACTCCCAGACACTTGCCGCGCTTGGTCACGAAATTGAAGATGCCGCCCCGGCCTTGCTTGTCGCCGGGATACCAGTTCTGGATGGTCGAGTACTTGATCTGCGCGTTATCCAGCGCGATCAACTCCACCACGGCGGCATGCAACTGGTTGGTGTCGCGCATCGGCGCCGTGCAGCCTTCCAAGTAGCTGACGTAGCTGCCTTCCTCGGCAATGATCAGGGTGCGCTCAAACTGGCCGGTGTTCTGGGCGTTGATGCGGAAGTAGGTGGATAGCTCCATGGGACAGCGGACGCCCTTGGGGATGTAGCAGAACGAGCCGTCACTGAATACAGCCGCGTTCAGTCCTGCAAAGAAGTTATCGGTGTAAGGAACCACCGAGCCCAGGTACTTGCGGACCAGCTCCGGGTGCTCCCGCACCGCCTCGGAAAACGAGCAGAAGATGATGCCCAGCTCGCCCAGCTTCTCCTTGAAAGTGGTGGCCACCGAGACGCTGTCGAACACGGCATCTACCGCCACTCCGGCCAGCATCTCTTGCTCCCGCAACGGGATGCCCAGCTTCTCGTAAGTCTTCAGCAGCTCCGGGTCCACCTCGTCCAGGCTCTTGGGCCGGTCCTCCTGCGATTTCGGCGCCGAGTAGTAGACAATGCTCTGGTAGTCAATAGGCGGGTAGTGCACGTTGGCCCAGCTCGGCTCTTTCAACGTGAGCCAGTGCCGGTAGGCTTTCAGCCGCCACTCCAGCATGAACTCCGGCTCGTTCTTCTTGGCCGAAATCAACCGAATGACGTCCTCATTCAACCCAGGGGGCACCGTATCGGTCTCAACTTCCGTGAAGAAACCGTACTTGTACTCCTTGTTGGTAAGCTCCTCGATGTTGTTGACCGGAGTGCTCATAGCTTGTCTTGTCTTCTCCCTCTTAGAGGCATTGTGTAGAAACTCTCAGTGCTTCCAACCGAAGGTGACGCTTCACAAAAAGTGGGGAGCGCCAGCCAAGCGGCAGCGTATGCAATCTATACAAATGAGTCAAGATTAATTTGCCCAGCTGTTACTTTGACTCACAAACCTCCCGTAGCAAGATCCAGGATAGCCAATCTAGACTAAAAAGTCAAGATTGGTCCGGGCCCGTGTACTACCTGCTATCTCTTTTAAAACAAAGTAAATATCCTGACGCAAAGCTATGGTTACAAGATTATCCAAAGCGGGAAGTTTTCTTGAGTTGACAGGTTCTTGGCGCCGTCAGGCATTCCCTAAACGCACTGCGTGATGTGCTTTAGCTGCGGCGCAACAAGCTCCAGGAAAGCACCCGAAGCCAGCGCCCCAGGTAAGCGAACAGGGCGTAACAGGCCAGAAGCAGGAAGACAAAGGGAAGCAGCAGGAGACGGAAGGCCGTTCGGAGCAGTTCGGCACCCTCCACATCCATACGAGCACCCAGGAAGCGGCGAATGGAGGCCCGGTTGGACCAGTCGAGCCAGAAGAAGTCCCCGTTTTCATTCACCACCAGCAGCTTGGAGGGCAGAAAGAACATGAGAAGGAGCTTCCAGCGAAGCAAAACGGATTCCCGCGTGAACAGCAGGCCTGCCACGGAGGCTCGCGAGCGCCGCATAGCGAGCAGCATCTTCCACTTGCTGGCTACATCGGGCGCCTCCGTCACTCTGTAGACACGCTCAAAGCCGCCGGGGGCCGGCACACCGGGAAAGCAGGTGCACAGCTCGAAACGGGCCCGGGAAAAGATCGGGCGCATCCGCGCGTAGGCTCTCTCCATTACCGAGCGCGAACCGCTCTCGACCAGCAGCACCATTCGGGGCTCGGGGATCCGACTGCGAAAAAAATAGCGCACTTGTCGAAAGTCTATTCGTGAACAGCCGGAGGTTCAATGGACAGAAGAGAGGAAATAGCTAGGTCACTATCCGGCAGCTTGGCTCGGCCGGCAGTCACCAACCGCCAGATTGGCTCGGCCAGCCTCGGCCCCGAAGAGGCTTTCCGGAGGCTAGCGCTGCGCCGAGGGCGATTTCCTTCCAGTCGTGGCACCCGGAGCGCTAGCAGCGGAAGCGGCCAAGCTAGCGTTGTACAGTTTGATGATGTCTTCGGTCACATCCAGAGTTGTGCTAGCCCACGCAACAGGAGCTTGGGGCGAGCTGACGTCGATTACCAGGTGGTAGCCGTTCTCGCGCGCGTACTGATCCAGGATTTTTATCAGCTTCCGCCCGATCTCGTTGACCATCTGCCCCTGGGCCCGCTGGAAGTCGGCGTTGAGGTCCTCGTTGCTGCGATTGAAATCCCTGGTCTTGGTTTCAATCTGCCGCACCAGGTTCCTCCGGGCCTCATCACTGAGAACCCTTTCGCTTTCCTGAAGCTGCTTCCGCAACTTCTCGATTTCCTCTTGTTTGGCCCGCAATTCCTTGTCCTTGGGAGCAAACTCCGCTCGCAACTTCTCCTGTGCCTTCTTCCCCTCTTCCGATTCTACGATGGCCCGCTGAATGTTGATGATGCCGATCTTGGATCCCGGCGTGGGCGCTGGGTTTTGGGCCTGCACGTTACCCAACAGGGTCACCCCCAAAGCAACAGCCAGTGCCAAAGGAAAAGCCTGCTTTCTCATCTAAACTCCTAACCGTGAAGTCGGGACCTTTGCCCCTTTCGCAAAGAGCCGGAGGTCTATCCTATCAAGCCATTATAGTTGTCTCCCCATCACCGGGTCAATCCGGCCCGGCACTTTCGCTGACGTGCCAACTGCGCCCGCTGGGGCCACAGTCCCTTGTCCGCCCTCTGCAGTATACAGTTCAGGGGACTTACTAGCGGCTCAGAAAGTCCGGCCGACGCTGAATCGGAAGGTCCGGCTCTTCTCCCGCCAGAACACGCGCGGGGTAGTCAGCAACGCCGACCTGAAGGTGGCATCGTTGGGGAACTGGCTCCGGTTAATCAGGACCGGCGGGGCCAGGAGGGTCTCCAGTCGGTTCGGGTTGTAGGCCCAGTACACGCGGAACGGAGCATTGACGACCGGCAGCAGCACTTGGACCTCCAATCCGGTCGAGCTGCGAATCTGCCGGTTGGTTCCTGGCAACAATTGTACCCTCGAGGGAAACTCCTGGCCGGGGAACTTAGCCATCAGGTCTGACAACCGCGAGGGGTTCATCGTGAGCTGGCTTTGCCGCCAGACGGTATTGAGCCCGGCGTCGAAGAACGCCGCCAGGACTACCGGCCCGAAAATCGGGACGCGGTATTCGAAGTTGCCGATCGTCTGCAAGTCCCCGCCTGGGAAGATGATGCGGTTCACCGGGTAGGTGACGGTTTGGGGCACCAGCTGCACCTCCCCATCGACCACCACCGGGACAAATCGCGGCGTGCCGTCTTGATTGACCACACCGATCGTGGCCTCGTCGGTGACGAAGGCCATCGGGCTGACGGCGCGGATGAAGAAGCCGCGAATGTCGGTCTCCCCACCAATGTAAAAGCGCTGAAACGGTGGCGCCACCCTGCCCCCGTAACCACTCAGGACTGAGGTCAGGAAGCGGAACCCCACGATATGCCCCTTCTTGTTCACCGGATGGAACTTGGTGAACTCGAAGGTGGGCCGGAAGAGACGGACGTTTCCGCCCAGGCCGGCCAACTCTAGGCTACCGAAGACTTTGGTGCCGCGGGTGGGTGTGATCGGGTGATCCACCGTGTTGTACAGGTAGGTGGGGATGACCCTGCTGGTCGTGATCCCTTCCAGCGCGTTGGGGCCACTGGCGCCCCGGAAATTCAGGAACTCGAAGAATTGCTTGGAAGCCGCACTGAAGGTCCTGATGTCGGAGCGGTCGTAGCCAAAAGTGAGGCCCACGCGGGCGAAACTGCGCCGCAGCGGATAGGTGGCAAAGACGGTGAACCCCTGGCTGGACTGGCGGAAATTCTGGATGTTGTCGGTGCCCAACAACTCAAACAGCGGGATCAGGTTGCGCCCGCTCAGGATGGAGGCCTCGCGCGCCTGATTGAAGCTGAAGCGACGGGCAAAGATGGTGAAACCCATCTGCAGCGGGCGGTCAAACGCGTAGGGCTCGGTGAAGCCGAACAGGATGTTGCGCTGGCGGTTCCCGAGCTCCACCCCAAAAGTCAGGGTCTCCCCTAGCCCCATGAAATTGTTGGTGGAGTAGTTCATCCCAATAAAACTGCCAGCGATGCCGCTGGTCCCACCCGTCAACCCGATGGTGTTTTTCCCGCGTTCCTTGACGTTCAAATTGATGTCCACTTGGCCGGTCCGGTTGTTAGGCCGGATGTCGGCCTCCTCGGGCTTGAGTGCCTCGAAGAAGCCGAGCTGGTTCAGGCGCAGGATGCTGACCTCCCACAGCCGGCTGTTGAACATGTCTCCTTCGTCCAACAGCAACTCACGCCGGATGACCTTGTCGCGAGTGGTGGTGTTGCCCGAGAACTCGATACGCCGGACAAAGAACTGCTTGTCCTCTTCGATGTCGAGGGTCATGTTGATGACCTTGTTCTGCCGATCCACGTCGGCGTCCGGCGTAGGAACCATATTGATGAAGCCGAATTCCCCGTACAGCTTGCGCAGGTCCTCCAGCCCAGAGCGGATCTTGGAAACATCGAAGATGTCGCCTTCCCTCATCTTGAACAACGGGTACATAATGGCGTCCGGCTGGCGGAAGAATTTGACCCCGGTAAAAGCCAACTTCCCCACCCGGTACTGCTCGCCCTCCTGGATGGGGATTGTCAGGTCCACCCGCTTGCTGGGCCGGTTGGGATAGAACAGGGGAATGCGGAACCACCCGCCGCCGGTGTCGCGACTGTTGATGTCCGGGTCCAGCACCAGCGCGGTGAAGTAGCCGCTGTCCTGGTGTTTGCCGCGCACCTGTTCCAGGTCGGCGGCCAGCTTGTTGTGGTCAAAGGTCTTGCTAAAGATGTTTTCCAGAATGATGGAGTAGGGAATCCCGATCGGTTTCATGTGTTTCATTGCCCGGCGCAGATCCCGGTTGCTAAAAACAGTATTGCCGGTGAATTCGATCTTGCCGACCTTGACCTTGGGCCCTTCCTCAACGACGAAGTCCAGCATCACCGAGTTCGGCGGCACGCGTCTGGGCTCGGCTCGAACCTTCGCGTACTGGCGGCCGCGCTCAGCCAGCAACTCAGTCAGCACCACCTCGGCCCGCCGCACCCGGGTGGGCTCGTACTGGCTTTGCGGCGTTAAACTCACCCTGCGCTCCCGGAAGCGATCCAGAATCTCCGAGACAGTGACCGATTTGATGCCCTTGTAATCCATCGCGCGGATGGTGGGTTTCTCCTCCACGTGGAAGAGAACGATCTTCCCCTTGTCGCCGTCCTCCACCTCGAGACGGATGTTCTCAAAGAACCCTGCGTTCCACAGGGACATGAAATCGCGGCGCAGGGCATCCGGGCTGTAGGGATCGCCGGGTTTGCTGAAGATCCGGGAGCGCAGGGTGGCCGCGGGCACGCGCCGGTTCCCTAGAAACCGAATGTGGTCAATGAGCTCCTCCGACTCGGCTTGCTGGGCGGCCGGCGCTGCTGCGGAGGCACTGGTGGGCAGGGCCCCCAACCAGCACAGGAACAGCAGGAAAAGCAACCTGGGCGGTGCCGACAGCTTCAAACGGAACATCTCTCCCGACTCAGAGTTTTCATACGAGACGCCCTGCGTCGGGCGACCCATTCATTTTACAACGGCCGCAGGGCTTCCAGGCAAAGACTCTGGAAGCTTGCCGGTCCGAGGGGATAAACCCATTCCGACGCTAAAGGTAGCAGGAAAGTTACATGAAAGTTGGACGGCCCGCCAAGCGTCGGGAGACCGTCAGATGCAGCTTCGAGCGGTCGATCGGGCAGCTGCGCTAGAAGGCCGTCAGCGCCCGAAGCGAGCACGAGGAGCCAGCACGGAGAGTAGTCGGGCACGGCCGCCTCAGGCTCGCCGCCATTCTCCGACGCGCACTAGTTTCATCAGGTTGGTGCCGCCGGGCGCGGTGAAAGGACTGCCGGCCACGGCCGCCAGGATATCGCCCCGGGCGACTAGCTTCTTTTGCAGCAAGATCTTTTCCGCCGAGGCGATGGTGGAATCGGTGTCGGAAACCAGCGGCATGAACCACGGTTGCACGCCCCAGTAGAGAGCCACCCGTTGGCAGGTCCGCTGCTCCGGGCAGAAGGCGTAGATGGGGGGCACCGGGCGGTACTTGGAGATCAGCCGAGCTGTGGAACCACTGCGGGTGAAGACCACGACCGCCTTGACGTCCAGTTCTTCGGTCACGTGGGCCACGCTCTCGCTGACCGCCTCCGCGATATTGTGCTCGTGCATCGCCCGCCGCAGCCGGGGATGGATCTCGCTCATGTGCCTCTCGGCCTCTTCGGCAATGCGCGCCATCATCGCCACGGCTTCGCGCGGGTATTTCCCGCTGGCAGTCTCGCCGGAAAGCATCACCGCGTCGGTGCCATCGAAGATGGCATTGGCGACGTCGCTGGCTTCGGCCCGGGTGGGGCGGGGATTCTCGGTCATCGACTCCAGCATCTGCGTGGCGGTAATCACCGGAACCTTGGCGGCGCGGGCCCTCTCGATGATGCGCTTCTGCGCCATCGGGACCTTCTCCGGCGACATCTCCACGCCCAGGTCCCCCCGGGCCACCATGACCGCGTCGCTGATCTTCAGGATGTTCTCCAGGTCCTCGATGGCCTCCGGCTTTTCCAGCTTAGCGATGACAGGAGTCTGGTTCCTCGAGCGCGCGATCACCTCCTTGACCACGGCCACGTCCCGGGCCGCCCGCACGAAGGAGACCGCCACATAGTCCACGCCTTGCTCCAGGCCGAATTTCAGGTGCCGTTCGTCCTCTTTGGTCATCGCAGGGATGCGCAGCTTGGCGCCGGGCAAATTGACGCCTTTGTGCTCACCCAGCAGGCCGCCATTCTGGACCCTGCAGGCCACGTCGTTGCCGTGGCAGCTCTTCACCTGCAGCTCGATCAACCCGTCGGCCAGTAGGATCCGGTCACCAGGGCGCACGTCCCGGCCCAGCCGCGAATAGCTGATGGAAATCCGCCGGGAGGTGCCGACAATTTCCTTGGGCGTCAACTGCAGCGTCTGGCCGGCCCGCAGCGTTATCGGACGGCCCTGCTCGAGTCGTCCGGTGCGAATCTTCGGTCCCGGCAGGTCCTGCAGGATGGCCAGGTGGCGCTTCTCGGCCGCGGCCACTTCCCGCACCAGCCGGATGAGCCGCGCGTGTTGCTGGTGAGTCCCGTGAGAAAAGTTAAGCCGCACCACGTCTGCCCCGGCCCGCACCAGCGCCTGCACGCCTTCCCGGGTGTTCGTGGCCGGCCCTACTGTAGCTATGATCTTGGCTTTTCGCATGGTCAGGTCCGACTGTTATACCCCACCGCCTGCCCTTTGCAAAGCAGTACGTTTGGCCCCACAGGTCGCCCGGCCCGGGGCCTGCCGGCAAGCGGTCAAGCCGGGCTTCACGCACCGGAAAGACAGTGTCGCATGCTATGCTGAACGCCCGGAGGAGACCCCGAAAGAACCCCTGGAGGAACAAGGATGCGCTTTGCAGAGCGGATGAGTCGGCTGGGAACCGAGACGGCGTTTGAGGTGCTGGCGCGGGCCCGCAAGCTGGAAGCGGCCGGACGTGACATTATCCACCTGGAAATCGGCGAGCCTGACTTCCCCACCGAGCCTCACATTGTGGCCGCCGCTGAGGCCGCCTTGCAGCAAGGCTGGACACACTACGGCCCTTCCCAAGGCTACCCGGAGCTGCGGGAAGCCATCGCCGAGCAAGTCTCCTCCAGCCGCGGCATCCGGGTCACGCCCGAGCAGGTAGTGGTGGTGCCAGGCGCCAAACCCATCTTGTTCTTCACCCTGCTGGCTCTGTTGGAACCCGGCGACGAGGTGCTCTACCCCAACCCCGGCTTCCCCATCTACGAGTCCATGATCCAATACCTGGGGGCTCAGCCCAAACCCCTCCGGCTGTCGGAAGAGCGCGGTTTTTCGCTGGACCTGAACTCGCTGGCAGATCAACTTAGCGACCGCACCAGGTTGCTGATTCTGAATTCGCCCCACAACCCCACCGGCGGCATCATTCCCGAAGAAGACCTCAGCGAGATCGCGCGCCTGTGTGCTAACCGTGACCTGGTGGTGCTCTCCGACGAGGTCTACAGCCAGATTCTTTATGAGGGCCAGCACCGCTCGATCGCCTCCTTCCCCGGCATGGGAGAGAAGACGATCATCCTGGACGGCTTCTCCAAGACCTATGCCATGACCGGCTGGCGCCTGGGCTACGGGGTGATGCCGGTCGCGCTGGCCCAGCACGTGGTCCGATTGCAGGTCAACTCCACCTCCTGCACGGCCAGCTTCACGCAGCGAGCGGGGATCGAGGCCCTGCGAGGCCCCCAAGACGCTGTGCGGAAAATGGTGGAGGAGTTTCGCCGGCGGCGGGACCTGATTGTGGGCGGGCTGAACCGCATCCCCGGCTTCTCCTGCACGCCGCCACGCGGCGCCTTTTACGTCTTCCCCAACATCCAGGGCACCGGCAAGGCCTCGCGGCAGATCGCCGACCTGCTGCTGCAGTCAGCCGGGGTCGCTTGCCTTGCCGGAGAAGACTTCGGAGAGTACGGGCAAGGCTACCTGCGCTTCTCCTACGCCAATTCCCAGGAAAATATTCAGAAGGCGATCGAGCGCATTGGTTCTACCGTCGCCGAGGCCGTCCGCGCCTGAGCCCCCAGTCCGGCGGTGTCAACCTGTGCAACCCTTCCGTAGTTTTATCCAGGTCAGACCAAACAAGAGTTAGGTTTTGCAAACTTATCGCATGGATTGTGTGAAATACCGCTAAAGCAATCTTTGAGGAGACTCATGAAAGCGATTGTATACACAAAATACGGTCCACCGGAGGTTCTTCAGCGCAAAGAGGTAGAACAACCTATTCCAAAGGACAATGAAGTACTGATAAGAATACATGCGACAACAGTTATGTCAGAGGACTGCACCTTTCGAAGGGGTGACCCGTTTATTGCAAGATTTGCCACTGGTCTCATAAGACCAAAAATAACTACACTAGGGTCTAACTTGGCCGGAGAAGTTGAAGCAGTTGGCAAAGATGTAAAGCGATTTAAACCCGGATTTCCTTTTTGAAAACGCAGCGGCAACCTTCAGCTAACCTCCAACGTCAATATTGATACTGGTTGCAGCATCAATCGGAGCGTTCGGAGGCGTAAACCCAATGGGTGAGAGCGGAAAACAGGGATTCCAGCTGTCGTTCAACCAATTTCTGCGAGTCGGGTTTCAGGGATCACGAGTGACTTCCAATGGCGGACTGATTCTGGTCCGGGAGTTGGATGAGCGTCTGGGATTCAGCGAACTCATTGACGCGCACCTGACCGATTCGCGGGCAAACAATGCTCGGTTTGCTTTCGCGGACTTGCTGCGGCAGTCGGTCTACAGTTGCCTAGCTGGATACGAGGATGTCAATGATGCCGAGCGGCTGTCGCAAGACCCGACCTTTCGGCCGATTGGTTCAGAGAAGACTTGGGAACGAGGCGCGGCGCTGACCTCCAGGTTGCAAACTTTCGAGACGGAGATGCTGGCGAAGGTGGAGAACTTCGTCGGGTTAGCCCGGATCAACCGGGAACTGATCGGAAAGGTCGAAGCCTTCCAGTGGCACTACCGAGCGGTGCTGGATATGGACTCAACCGAGATTCCGGTCTACGGGGAGCAGGAACAGAGCGCCTACAACGGACACTTTGAGTCCACTTGCTATCACCCGCTGCTTTTGTTCAATCGAGACGGCGACTGTCTGGCGGCCCAGCTCCGTCCGGGCAACGTGCACAGTGCCGAGGGTTGGGAGAAACTCCTGTTGCCCGAGATTGAGCGCCAGCAAAGAATGGGAAAAGAGATTAAAGAAGGTGACCAGGTGTTTGCAGCTAGCGCTGCCACTTTTGGCGCTCATGCCGAGTACGTATGTCTGCTTGAAGAGGGGGCGCTGGCATTGAAGCCGGCCAATATGACCTACGGTGAAGCCGCGAGCGTCTGTGGTGGAGGATTAACATCACTGCCTTTCCTAAGAGATACCGGGAAGATTCGGCGCGGACAAAAAGTCCTAATCAATGGCGCTTCTGGATCGGTAGGTACTTCTGCCGTGCAGCTTGCTAAGCACTTCGGGGCGGAAGTCACCGGGGTATGCAATACCACGAATGTGGAATTGGTGAAGTCTCTGGGAGCCGATAAGGTCATTGATTACACTAAAGAGGATTTTGCCCAAAGCGGTGAAACCTATGACATCATTTGTGACGCAGTAGGCAAGAGTTCATTTTCACGTTGTAAAGGCTCGCTAAAGCAAAGAGGGTGCCAGCTCAACCGGTCGATGCAACACAAGCGTTAAATCGTTCTGCCGGAGTTTCAAACTCCAGCGTCTGACGGGGCCGTTCGTTCAGCTGACGTGCCACCTTGTTCAGATGCGCCTGAGAGTGCACCGACAAGTCCGTTCCCTTGGGGAAGTACTGTCGAAGTAGACCGTTGGTGTTCTCATTCGAACCGCGCTGCCATGGACTCTGAGGATCACAGAAGTATACGTCAATGTCGGTCGCCAACGTGAACCGTCGATGCTCGGCGAGCTCCAGGCCTCGATCCCAAGTCAGAGATTTGTACAGTTCCGTCGGCAGCTTCTTCGCGTGCTTGATGAGCGCCGACACGACCGTCTCCGTTTTCTTGCTGGATACTTTCGTAAGCATCACGTAGCGCGTATGACGTTCGACCAGAGTCGCAATGTGGCTGTTCTTCGATCCGGACAGCAGATCGCCTTCCCAATGACCGGGCACGGCACGATCTTCGACCGAGGCCGGGCGCTCACGGATCGATACGATGTCGGTGATCTGTCCTCGTCCATGGCCTCTCAGACTTGCATGTCGGGATCGACGAATCGTCCGCTTTGACCGCAGATGCTGCATCAGCTCTGCCTTCAGCGCACCGCGGGCTTGAACAAACAGGCTGCGGTAGATGGTCTCGTGAGACACGTGATAGGACGGATCCTTCGGATAGGCTCGTTTCAGCCAGCTGGCGATCTGCTCAGGCGACCAGTTTATGCTGAGCTTTCTGGCCACTACCCGTCGTAGTTGTGGATGCTTGACCAGCTGACACCGCTTCGGCCGGCGGGCCCTCTCCCCGGCTTGCTCATCGGCCTCCGCTGCTCGATAGTCATTATCGCCGCCATTCCGCCGAATCTCCCGGCTCACCGTCGATGGTGAGCGACCCAGCAACCCGGCGATGGATCGTATCGATTGATGTGCCGCAATGCCTCGAGAGATCTCTTCGCGCTCCGACAACGTCAGTGCCCAACATGAACGGCGTGGTGGCCGAGGACGGATGCCTCCGTACGGAGCAAGCTGATGGTAAACAGACGATGGCTGCTTACAAAACACTCGTCCAATCGACTTGAGCGACTCCCCTCGTTTCCACCGATCCCACACCTCCTCCAGTTCCGCCAGCGTGTAACCGCGACGAGCTCTTTGCTTCATCCGCATACACTCCACCTCCTCCTTTCAAGGCAAAGTGTTGCGTCGATGGGTTGAGACCACCGGGTCTATCTTTCAACTGTCCTCACCCTGGCAATTCTATTTCAAATGTTATGGACTTCAAAGATCGGCAGCAAAAGGGCAATGATTACGTTCACAGGTTTGAGGCCAGCAGGCGAAAAGACCAAAGATCTAATCTTTCTCAAAGAGCTTGCTGAGGCGGGAAAGATAAAACCAGTCATAGATAGATTCTATCCGTTGGAACAGACTGCCGAGGCTCACCAGTATGTCGATAAAGGGCACAAAAAGGGAAATGTAGTAATAACTGTGGAACATAATAACAAACTCTAACAAAACGCTGATCCGCGAGCAATTATACCTCCCACCCGCTCAGCAGTGCGCCACTTGGACGTATAACGCCCTTTCCGGAAACTGACCCACCACCAGCCCTTCCCAGAACTTGCAATACGGTTCTTGAGCTGCTAGGCGCCGGGCGAATGCAGCCACTGGGAAATGCGGCGCGTCGCGGCGAAACTGGCCCAGGCAACCACCTGTACTAGATGGGCCTCATCTGGCTGCTGCTTTCGGACCGCCTCGATCAGCTATTGAGCCACCTTGTGCGCGGTCTTTCTGCGGTCGACGATGAAAGCCGTGGAAGTGAAAGCAAGCCCCAATCCAACGATCGCGGTCAAGACCAGCAGGAACGGGTCGCGGTAGGTCAAATAGAAGGCGACAAACATCGTCAGGATCAGGCATCGGACGATCAGCGTCGTACTATACAGCTGGCTGGCGCGAGTACGAATAATCTGCGTAACAATCACGGCAAGGGCGAGCATGAACGTCCCCATGATGCGGAGCATCAAGTCGGCGTAGGAGCCGGTCGCGAGCAACAGGTCCATCGCTTTTTGTGGGGCAATCAGCAGCGCGATGCCTCCAACGGTCAGATACCCGACGAGGTAGAAGAGGCTCGCCCTCGTTTTGCCCATCGCCCGCGGTTCCGACTCCATAGCGAACTCCTTTCATCGTTCAGACGTTCCCGCTCTCCCTTTCGGCTACCTGATCCTGCTTGCCCCTCTCCGGCTTGCTAAGAAGGGAAGCACTTCCCGAATGCTACCAACAGTCGTGGTGACCCTTTGAGCCGAATCTTGCGGCTGAGCAAAGCCCACACCAGGTTCCGCTCTTTGGCGAGAAACCCGAGCCAGGTGCGACTGTCAGCCTGAAGACGGAGGTCCGCTTTTCCCACGTGCCCGTCCTCGACGCGCAGCGTCTTGTGGCGAATGGTCACTGTGGCCTTGCGCTCCTCCTCACCGGTGAAGGTGAAGTGATAGGTGGCATCGAGGCCTTCCGACTGACCCCGCTCGAAGGTGAAGCCCAGTCCGTCCAGGAACTGCGCGATGGACAGAGGCCGCAGGCCGTTGCCCACTGCCTTGAGTTTCTTGTGAGGAAAACGTCGCTGCACGTACGCCACGGCATCGGAACCGGGTCGTACGTAGACCGTTTCTGGCTTGCTCTGCAGAGGTTTCACGACGTCCTCGAGGAACTGCTTCCGCTCGGTGAGAAACGGTGCAATCACATCTTCGCCGGCAGGACAGACCGAGAGACAGTAGGCGGCCTTGTAGTTGGGCCCGAACCCCAGACTCTGCCACAGCGAGACGGTTTCCGGGTCGCTGACCTTCTCTCGGTACTGCTGGGCGTTCTTGCTGTCGGCGACGTTTTCCACCCAGTCGGTGAATCCGCCCATGAACTCCCGATAGTTGTGCGTATAGCAGGCCGCGAAGTTGAAATGCCCGTCGGGACCGATCGCCCCGGTCGGGCAGGCCGAAACACACAGCTTGCATTCCAGGCAGGGGTTGTAGTCGATGGGCCGGGAGTACTCGCTCACCTCCGCATCGGTGACCACCGTGCCCAGCAGAATGAAATTGCCGAACTTGGGGTGAATCACGTTACGGTGAATCCCCATCCGGCCTAAACCGGCGGCCACCGCCACCGGCTTGTGCGACACCACCCAGAGCTTGCCGGGCCAGCGGTCCATTTCCATGGGAAAACCCATCGCCCCGTTCATTGCACGCACCCCTTCCCGCTCCAGCGCCGCCACGATCCGCCGGGCAACTTCGTTCACCTCGTCGCCCGTATGGTGGAACTCCAGGTTGGCAATCGAGCGAGCCGGGCTCCGCACATTCTCCCGGTTCATTCGCAGAACAAAACTGATCAGCGTCCTGGCGCGGGGAAAGGCGGCCCGAATATCGTCTCGCTGATCCGCGATTTTCTCTCGATCGAGCTCGACAAAACCCACCTCCTCGGCGCCGGCCTCCTGGCAGAGCCCCTGCAGCCACGCTGCTTCGATCTTCGCCGGGCGAGTCGGCAGCACACCTGCCGCCTGGTTTTTCTGGAACTGCTTCACTGTCGGATGTTCGGCTAGTTGCATCGTTGCCTCTCGGAAATAGGATGCGCATACATCTATATGTCGCAAAAAAATCATGCCCTCTGCACTGCTCGTGTCACGTCGACCAAACCGGCTTGCAGCCGGTTCCAGCCGTCTTCGCCCAGGGTTCGGCGCAGGCGCCGCTGCGCCCGTTCCCAATATGGGCGGACACGTGCAAGCTGTCGGCGGCCGGCTGGTGTCAGCCGCAAGCGGCGCTCGCGCTGGTCCGGGCCGGGCCTGGCCTGGATCCAACCGCGGCGGCGCAAAGGGGCTAGCGTACGGGTCAGCGTGGTGCTGTCAATGGCCAGTCTCTCGGCCAGTTGGCCCTGGGTGAGTTCCCCCCAGGTCTCCAGCGCCATCAGCGAGGTGAACTGCGTCGGCTCCAGTCCGATGGGTCGAAACTCCTCGGCATAAAGCTGCGTCACAGCCCGCGCGGCCCGGCGCAGGTTGGCGCAGGCGCAGGGCAGCGGCAGCAGCCCTGGCAGGCCCTTCTGCCGTTCCCTTACCGTCTCGGCAGCCATAGTTAGATGTATATACATATTGTGATCCAGCTTGTCAAGTTCTTTTTTACCGGGGAGGCAAGAGAGAGGTTACGTCCCGTCGCTGGCTTGGTTGCCGGCCAGCGCAGAGAAGCGGCGGCGGGTTTCCTCGGACCAGCCGGGAATCACTTCGGCTACGGCGCCGTTCTCGTCCAGCAGAACCGACAACGGCACGGAGAGTTCATCGGAAGCATACAACTGTTCGACAGCCGGAATCCCACCGATATAGATCGGATAGCTGATGCCGGTGTCGGCTACAAACCGGCCGATGTCGGCGTCGGGTTCGGTATCCACGTTGAGGCCGATCAAGTCGACCCCGCTGGCCGAAAGCTGCGGCCGGAGTTTTTCCAGCTCCGGCATCTCCAGGATGCAGGGCGCGCACCAGGTGGCCCAGACATTGATGAGCGCCCGGCGGCCCGGGCGGAGCTGCTTGTAGAGGGAAGTTGCCTCTCCGTCCAAGGTTTTCAGAGCCAGATCGGGCATGGGTTTGCCCACGCTGATCTTCAGCTTGCGGGCAAAGGTTTCCGCGCGGGTGAGCGGATCAGGCAGTTGGGCGCGGCCGAGCGCGAGCACTTCGGCGCGCCCGGCTCCGGCGCGCAGCAGCAGCGTCGAGCCGGCCCGGGCGTCGGCCTGGAATCGCTCGACTTCCCCATTGGGCCAGGACACCTCGATCCATTCGGCACGCTCCTCCGACCCCAGCCCGAATAGCAGGCGCGGGTCATGCTGCGCGATGAAGCCTGAGCCGCCGCTTTTGATCTTGGTCATCGTCCCGGCTGAGGTCCGCAGGCGGACCACAGCCCCATAGGCGTCGCGGCCCAGCTCCCGGCTGCCTTCCAACACGATCCGCAGGAAGTTATTCGCCTGCCCGATATTGTTGCGAAACAGCAGGTGTGCTTCCCCTTGGATGGTGGTTAGAAACACGTCCAGATCGCCGTCGTTATCGAAATCGGCAAACACCGCCGCGCGGCCATCGCTAATCGAGTCAATTCCAGAGATTCCGGAGACGTCCAAATACTTGCCCGTGCCCAGGTTCAGGGAGAGCAGATCGCGTTCGTACCCGCTAAATGAGAATCCCTGTTGGGCGATCAGGCGCATTTGGTCGGCACGGAGCGCGCCCTGCCCCTGTTTCGGATTCTTGTCTTGCGCCACGACCTGACGCCAGAACTGACTTCAGGTGTCCTTCATGGAACTGCCGGAGAGGAACCCATTGGGGGTCAGCAGATCCTCCCAGCCATCGTTATCGAAGTCGAGGAACCCCCCCCCCCAGGCCCATCCGCCGGAGAAGCCAGCGCTCTCGGCGGTCACGTCCCGGTAGTAGCCGTTGCCGGCATTCCGATACAGGTTGTTGCCGGAGGCCAGCTTCCGGTACACGTTGTTCCCGGCGCCAGCGCCGGGAAACAGCCGCGACACGATGCGGTTGCCTGCGGTCGAGGACATGTTGGTGACGTGCAGATCGAGCTCTCCGTCGTTGTCGTAATCGCCGAAGGAGACGCCCATGCCGTTGCCGGGGTCCACAACGCCGCGCTCCCGCGCCTCATTCACGAACTTGTCTCCGTGGTGGATGAACAGGGCGTTTTCGCCAAAGTCGTTGGCCACGTACAGGTCCAGGCGCCCGTCCCTGTTGACGTCAGCGAAGGCGGCTGCGTAACTCCAGCGCCGGTCATCCACGCCCCAGCGGGCCGCTTCCTCGCGGAAGGTGCCATCGCCCTGATTGATGTACAGCAAGTTCGGCGTGCCATTGGTGGCCCGGTACCAGGAATCCGGCGTCACCCGGCCGAAGTGGTTGTAGCAGGCAACGTAGATGTCGGTATACCCGTCGCCGTTCACGTCCCCAGCCACGGCGCTGAACCCTATCGCCTGCCGGCCCACCCCGGCTTTCCAGGAAACATCGCGAAGTTCCAGCTTCCCGTCCGGCACCTGCCGGTTCTCCAAAAGCATCTGGTGCCCAACCGAGGAGAGGAACACGTCGGAATCGCCGTCATTGTCGTAATCGAGAACCAGGGGCGCCACCCCGCGGTCGAGCAGCTCCACGCCCGCTTCCAGGGAGGCGTCACGGAACCGGCCCTGTGCGTCGTTCAAGTAAAGATAATTGCGATCCGGCGAGGTCACGAACAGATCGATCCAGCCGTCAAGATTGAAATCCCCGGCCGCCGCCCCGTACCAGGCGAAGCTGGGTCCTCCCCGCTCCGCAAAAGAAGGCAGGCTGGCGGCCACGCCGACCGGCACGGAGACTTCCGAGAACAGATCGGTGGTGGCCAGCATGGAATCCAGGCTCAGCAGTTCGAACGATTCAAACTGCCAACGCCCGTTGGCCGCCCGACGGACCGCGACCCCGGCCGCTCCCCGCGTCCACTCGCGCTGCCCGTCAGTGTCGCGGCCCACCAGGTAAAACTTCAGGCGTGCTGTTCCTTCGGAACCCACTTTGGCGGTGGGAACATTCGCCTCCATCTCGACATCAGCCGAATCAGCGAATTGGGCTCCCGACACCTTGAAGCGCGCGTCTTCGATCTCCTGGAAGTGATCCAGGAAGGCGAACAACGCCCCCAAGAACTCCTCCCTGGGCATGCGGTGTTTCACCGCGCGGGAGCGCGCGCTGCGTTGCGAGGAGTGCCCGGAACTGTGATCATCCGCCGTCCATCCGTGCCTGGCGACCCATCTCACTTCCTTCATAACCGGCAGCGGAGTGGACCAGAAGGCGGTAGCCGACAACTGGGCTGGAACGTACTCGGCCACTCGCTCCGCCTCCCGATCCCGCACGGCGAGCGACAGATCCAATAGGTCGTTGGCCAAAGATTCGGACAACTCCTCCACTGCTTCCAGCCGTGCTGCATCCGTGGTTCCGGCGCGCTTGGGAGCCGAGGCCGCAGGCGTCTCGCCCTGCGCCGAATCGGCCGAGCCCGGGGGTTGCACCGGCGGGTTCTGGGCAATCAAGATGGCTGCCAGGACCAGGCAAATCGGAAGGATTGTTGATTGTCCCAGTTTGTTCATGCCGATCTTGCAGCCCGATTTCGCAACAATGCTGCGTGCCGTCGAAATCTTCTGCCAAGCCGGGCTTGACCGCCTCGGCATTGCTCCCACCAGAAGCCGCCTGCCCAAAGCCTGAAATTCCAGGTTCTTTTTTCAGTTTACTTGGTTTCAGCGCCTCCCGCGCGGCATTTTGCGAGATGAAAAACAAAGCTGCTGGTGTTATGTCCCGGAAGAACGTTGCCTATGTTTGTGTGCTTGTGGGACCGCTTGCTGACGCGCGCGGCTCTGTATTTCCAACGCGCTTCCGAGCCACGAGCGTGAGCGAGTGGTCATGAACTTTTGTAGCGAATTTCTGGGGCGCGACACTAGAAGACTGCGGGCTAGGGAGATTTTCTTGCGGTCAATTCCTCCGGCTGTTGCTGTTCGGTGGCGTCGGGCTCGGTCACGGGGCTCTGGGCGACGGGCAGCTGCGGTTTCCAGCGCAGGATGGGCCGGCGCGCGGCCGCCACTTCGTCCAGGCGGCCCACCCGGGTAGCGTGCGGCGCGTTGCGCACCGTCTCCGGTTCTTCTTCCGCCTCACGGGCGATCGCGCGCATCGCCTCAATGAAGAAATCCAGCTCCTGCTTGCTCTCGGTTTCCGTCGGCTCGATCATCAGCGCGCCCTGAACGATCAGCGGGAAGCTGACGGTGTAGGGGTGAAAGCCGTAATCAATGAGGCGCTTGGCGATGTCGCCGGTACGCACGCCGTGGCGCGCCTGGAGCCGGTCGCTGAAGACGCACTCGTGGAGCGACGCCTGGCGGTACGTCAGCTCGTAAACGTCCTCCAGGTGCCTGCGGATGTAGTTGGCGTTGAGCACGGCGTCTTCAGCTACCGCCCTGAGGCCGTTGCCGCCGTGCGCCAGAACATAAGCCAGGGCGCGCACCAGCACGCCAAAGTTGCCCGCGAAGGCGCGCACCCGCCCAATGGAGTTGGGCCGCTGGTGGTTCAGGCGCAGCCGGCCATGCGGCCCTTCTTCCAGAACCGGCACCGGCAGGTACGGCTCCAGGTGTTTCTTCACGCAAACCGGGCCGGCCCCGGGACCGCCGCCGCCGTGCGGGGTGGAAAAGGTCTTGTGCAGGTTCAGGTGCATCACGTCCACCCCGAAGTCGCCAGGACGGGTCTTGCCCAGCAGAGCATTCATGTTGGCGCCGTCCATGTAGAGCTGGGCGCCCCGGGCATGCAGCAGATCAGCAATGGAGGCGATCTGCTGTTCAAAAATCCCCAGCGTGTTGGGGTTGGTGATCATCAGCGCCGCAACCTGTTCGGTGACAGCTTTCTCGAGCGCTTCCAGATCCACGCGGCCGTCACCGTTGGAGCGGACGTTCTCGACCGTGTACCCGGCTATCGATGCCGTCGCCGGATTGGTTCCGTGCGCCGAATCCGGGATCAGGATTTTCTTTCGTGGGTTCCCCTGCGCTTCAAGATAGGCGCGCACCAGCAGGATGCCCGTCAGCTCGCCCTGGGCGCCGGCAGCCGGCTGCAACGTCACCGCATCCATACCGGTGATTTCCAGCAGGTAAGTGGAGAGCTGCCGCAGGATCTTCAAGCAGCCCTGGGCCAGCTCATCGGGCTGATAGGGGTGCTGGTCAGCAAGACCTTCCAGACGCGCCACCACTTCATTGACCTTCGGGTTGTACTTCATGGTGCAGGAACCCAGCGGGTAGAGTCCCGTTTCCACCCCGTAGTTCCAGCTTGAGAGGCGAGTGAAGTGGCGCACCAGTTCCACCTCGCTGACCTCGGGGAAGTCGGCAATTTCGGCCCGCACATTGGCCTGACCCAGCATCGCGACCGGATCCACCTCCGGCACCTCCAGCGCCGGCAACTGCCAGGCGTGCTTGCCCGGCGAGGAGCGCTCAAAGATCAGCCCTTCATCTTGGCTGATGTGGCGCCGGCAGAGATGGTGGCTGACGTGGGAGGCGGCTTTCTTCATGCTAGCACTTCGACCAGTTGGTCAAGCTGCTCCCTGGTGTGGACCTCGGTCACGCACAGCAACAGCGCCTCGCCCAGTTCCGGGTAGAACGGCCTCAGGTCCAGGCCGCCCAGAATCTTCTTCTCACGCAGTGCCTGAAGCTTCCTGTCGGCTTCGCCTGGCCTCAGGGTCACTACGAACTCGTTAAAGAAAGGCCCGGAGAACTGTAGATTCAGGCCGGAGGCAGCGCAGTGCGCCTTGGCCAGGTTGTGGCGGGCCAGCTCCCGCAAGCCTTCCTTGCCGTAGACGGTCATGAAGATGGTAGCCGCCAGAGCGCACAGCGCCTGGTTGGTGCAGATGTTGGACGTGGCCTTCTCGCGGCGAATATGCTGCTCGCGGGTGGCCAGCGTCAGGCAGAAGCCGGGGCGGCCCTCGACGTCGGTGGTCTGCCCGACGAGGCGCCCGGGGAGGCTGCGCACGTACTTCTCCCGCGTGGCGATCACCCCGGCGTAGGGACCGCCGTAACTGGCCGGAATACCCAGGCCCTGAATCTCCATGGCGACGATGTCGGCAGCGGCCGGGGGCCGCAGCACGCCCAGCGAGACCGGTTCTGCGATTGCCACCACTAGCAGCGCCCCGGAAGCGCGGGCGATTTCCGCCGCCCGCTCCACGTCCTCCACTACACCGAAGAAGTTCGGGGACTGTACGACGACCGCCGCCAGATCCTCCGGCACCGAAAACGGTGCGAGCGTGCCGTCCCGGCGGTCGTATTCCAGCTCCCGCACCTCAATCCCTTGATGGCGTATGTAGGTGGCCAGCACCTGCCGGTATTCCGGGTGGACGGAGCGCGCCACCAGCACCCTCGAGCGCCGGGTTATCCGCGCCGCCATCAGTACCGCCTCGGCCAGCGCGCTAGAGCCGTCGTACATCGAGGCGTTGGCCACCTCGGTCCCGGTCAGCTGGCAGATCATGGTCTGGAACTCGAAGATGGATTGCAGCGTGCCTTGGGAGATCTCCGCCTGGTAGGGCGTGTAGGCGGTGTAAAATTCGCTGCGCGAGATCAGCGCATCCACCACCACCGGCCGGAAATGCGGGTACACCCCCGCGCCGAGGAACGATACATAACCACTCGCATTCTCCCGCGCCCACTCGCGGAAATACCGCACGAGGTCAAATTCAGAGATGCCATCGGGAATGTTCAGCCCCCGCTGTAAGCGGACCTCGTCGGGGATCGAGGCAAACAGCTCCTCCACGTGCCTGAGTCCCAGCGACTCCAGCATCTGCTGCCGTTCCGACTCCGACTTGGGCAGATAGCGCATGTTCTTGAGTGAAGAGTGCCGATGAAGAGTGAACGGGCTTTGATTCCTTCACTCTTCCTTCACTCTTCAGGCACCGCTCTTCACTGTTCTTCCTCCTCCGCGATATAGCCTTCGTACTGCTCGGCACTGAGCAGATCTGCCAGCTCAGCGGGGTTCATCAGGCGGACCTTGACCAGCCAGGCCTCCCCGTGCGGATCCTGGTTGAGCAGCTCAGGGCTGCCGGTCAGCTTTTCATTGGCGTCCAGGACCTCGCAATTGACCGGGGCAAAAATTTCCGAGACCGCCTTGACCGACTCTACCGTGCCCAGGGGCTGACCGGCCTGGAAGCGGTCACCGACGCGAGGCAACTCCAGGTACACGATATCGCCCAACTGCTTCTGGGCATGGTCCGTGATGCCGACGGTGCCGGTCTCGCCTTCCACTCGAATCCACTCGTGCTCGCGCGTGTAGCGGCAATTGGGGGGATAGGCCGCCATTTTATTTGGTGCCGTCCGGCTTCGCCTCGTGTTTGTTTGACCCCGGCTTGGCCTCGTGTTTGTTTGGCCGCTTCCTCTTGTAAAAGGGCGTCTCGACAATGCGCGCCGCGACGCGCTGGTTGCGGACCCCGATCCGGATTTCCCCACCCACCTGCGCCAGCTCTGACGGCAGGTAGGCCAGCCCGATATTCGTTCGCAGGAAAGGGGCGGGCGAGCCGCTGGTGACGTAGCCGACCTCGGTACCCTCCACATACACCGGATAGCCGTCTCGGGCGATCCCGCGTTCGGTCATTTGGAAGCCGACCAGGCGGCGGCGCACCCCGTGCTGCTTCTGGTGCACCAGGGTCTCCCGGCCCAGGAACTCGCCCTTGTCCAACTTGCAGATCCAGCCGAGGTCGGCTTCCAGCGGTGTGTGGGTTTCGTCAATTTCATGCCCGTAAAGAGCCATCTTGGCTTCCAGGCGCAGAGTGTTGCGCGCCCCCAGTCCGCAGGGGACCAGGCCGTGCCCGCGCCCCACTTCCAGCAGCCTGTACCAGAGGCGCTCGGATTCCGACGGCGCGAAGTAGAGTTCAAAGCCGTCTTCACCAGTGTAGCCGGTGCGCGCCAGGAGGCATTCTGCCCCGTCCACGGCGCCGCGCGCAAACCAGTAGTAACCGAGAGCGCCCAGGTCGGTGTCGGTCAGCCTCTGCAAGATGGACGTAGATTGCGGGCCCTGCACGGCCAGCTGGGAATACTGGGCGCCGGTGTTGCACACTTCGGCGTGGAAGCGGTTCTGCTCGCAAATCCAGTTGAAGTCGCGCTCCTGATTGGCTGCATTGACCACCAGCAGGAAGTGGTCATCGGCCAGCTTATGCACCAGCAGGTCGTCCGCCAGCGTGCCCTGCGGGTACATCAGGCCGCTGTACTGCGCCTGCCCGATAGCCAGGCGGGCCGCATCGTTCGAAGTGACGTGTTGCACCAGGCGCAGGGCGTCGCGGCCCCGCACTTCGATCTGGCCCATGTGGCTGACGTCGAACAGACCGGCGCGCGTGCGGACCGCCAGGTGTTCTTCCACGATGCCGCTGTACTGGAGCGGCATCTCCCAGCCTCCGAAGGGCACCATCCGGGCGCCCATCCGCTTGTGCACGGCATGCAGCGCGGTGCGATGCGGGGGACCGCTCAAGAAGGCCTCCGGCAGGATGGAGCGGCTCTCACGGGCACCAAGCCTAGTATAGCGCCGGGGGCACCGTCAAACTACGCGCGGCGGAAGCGAATGGACCAGGTGTAAAATACGGGCGATGCCCTATGTCTGCTCCATGTGTGACAAGCACGAAGTATCGTGCCAGTGCGATAAGTTCTGCACCATCTGCAAGTCGGATGAAAACGTGCGGCTGTGCTTCGACGGCTGCTATTACTGCGAGGGTTGCCGGGAAGTCTGCGAGCTCTCGGTCGAGGACTGAGTGTCGTCCAACTCCAACCGCCCCACCCAGCAGATTGCCCGCTACCTGTCGGAATCCCACCGGGTTGTGGCCTTCACCGGAGCGGGGATCAGCACCGAAAGCGGCGTGTCAGATTTCCGCAGCCCCGGAGGTGTGTGGAGCAAGTACCAGCCCGTGATGTTCCAGGATTTCCTGGCCCGCGCCGATGCCCGCCGCCAGTACTGGCGCATGAAAAAGGAAGGCTACTGGGAAATGCGCCGCGCCAAGCCCAATGCGGGGCACCGGGCCCTGGCCCGACTGGAAGCAGCAGGCAAGCTGGTAGCGGTGATAACGCAAAACATTGACGGGCTGCACCAGGATGCCGGCAGCCGGCGAGTTCTGGAGCTGCATGGCACAAGCCGCTCGGTCGTCTGCCTGCAGTGCGAGGCCCGGTACGACCCGGATGCAATCCAGGCGCGCCTGGAGAACGGGGAAGAGATTCCCCTGTGCGACAGCTGTGGGGGTCCGTTGAAATCGGCCACCGTCTCGTTCGGGCAAACGCTGCCCCAGGACGTGCTGTCGGAGGCCTGCAACCTTTGCGCGGGCACTAACCTGATGCTGGCCATCGGCTCCTCGCTAGTGGTGGAGCCGGCCGCCTCACTGCCTTTGCAGGCCAAGCGGAGTGGCGCCCGCCTGGTGATCCTCAACAGGACGGAGACGCCGCTGGATCGAATCGCTGACGTCGTGCTTCGAGAGCACATCGGCGACTCCCTTACCGCAGTCGTGAAGCAGTTCGGCCTCGACCTCCCTGAGTCGTAGCAAGCGACTTACTACCATCCGGCCAAGTTCGGCCCTGACCATTGACTGAGACAAGGACTTCCAAGTGGCGCGCGGCTGGCGCCGCGCCTAGGCCACTACCTTTTCCTGGAATAGATCGCGCCCCAGCCGAGCTGGGCAAGGGGGCGGTAATGCCGATGGAGGAAGGCGCCCAGCTCGGGATACATTTCCATCGCGAGCTCCGTGTTGTACAGGCCCAGGCCGTCCACGATGTAGTCAGGCCGAGACGCTTGGAGTTCGCGAAGGAGAAGGCGGCGATTCTCGGCCGCTCGTTTGGGTGCCACGCTGCGCGACTGGACCAGGTGAATGTCGGCGGGCACCCCGGTCAGCGGCTGCGAACTGAGAAATTTTGAGGCAGGCGGGCAGCCGCAGTAGAAGTAGATTTCCGGCCGATACCCCCAGACAAACAGCGAGGGCCCGTGCCCCAGGTTGGCCGGCGACCGCGCCGCCGATCCTTCTGCGGTTCCCCTTCGCTTCTCTTCCCATAGCAGGCGACGAGCGATCCGGCGGCTGTCTTGGTCAATTGCTGGATCATCCCAGGTGGCCATGTAGGTCGTAGAGCGGCCGGTGACAAGCTCATAGGCGCGCACTGCGGTCCGATTGTGGAACCAGACCAGGGCGAAGACGATGCCCGCCCAAAACAGCACGCGCAGGGCGGCGTTGATCCGAACGCTCTTCTTTTCCGGCAGCCACTCGCCAGCCTGCCGCGCGAGCCTGTAGCCGCGCGCGGCCAGCAGGCAAAGAAACGGCAACACCTGGTAAAAGTAGCGCGGAAAAAATCGCCCGCCAATGGCCACCCCCAGGAAGGAAGCCCCCAGCCAGAGCCAGACAGCGTGGGAAACTTCGCGCTCCGGAGTGGCCTTGCCCCGCGGGAAATACGCCAGCAGAAGCGCCAGCCCCAGAAACAGAGCGAAATGAAAACCCGCGTAGTTCAGCGTCTTGCGCAAGCCGGTCAGCACCCCAGTCACCGGCGAGTACACGGTGACGTAGCTCCATCCCCAACCCCAGAACTCCCGCAGGTAGTCGGCCCACTTGCCGTCTACCAGCAAGTAGGCCACCCACGGCGCGCATCCGGCCAGAAAGCCGGCCAGCAACAACCCCCACCGCCGCAGCGGTCCAGCCTGGTCGCCAGCAAGAGTGCGGAACTTGGGAAGCAGCAATTCGACGGCGACGAAAAACAAGCAAAGGACCAGCGCCTTCGGATTCAGCCAGAAGGCGACGGCCACCAGCAGGCCACTCCAGAAGCTTCGCCCGTACAGGAAGAAAAATCCCGCGTAGAGGTAGGGCAGCAATAGCAAGTGATCCACCGCCAACGGCTGAACCTGGGAATGAAGGTAGGTGGCGTTGTACAAGGCGTAGAGCAAGGCTGCCAATCGGCCTTCCTCGTCGCCCCAAAAGCGACGGCCCATGTGCCACAGGGCCAGCGCCACCAGAGTGGCATAGAAGATGGTGAACAGGCGCACGGCCAGCAGGCTTGGGCCTGCCAGCGCAAACAACGCGGCATAGAGCCAAGCCACTGCCGGCGGCTTATCAAACCAAATTTCCGAATAGAGCGCCTTGCCCCGCAGTAGTTCCTGCGCCGCCGTGAACCACAGTCCCTCGTCGGCCCACACATAACCGGCGTAAAAAATGCGGAGCAGGAAAATGATCCCTAGCAGCAGTAGTGCAAACGCAAGGGGGGGCAGCGCTCGCAGGTGTGGAGCGCGGAATGCGGATTGGGCGGTCATGACGGCCGACGCGTTTCCAACTGCGGCTTGCTGCTCCATCGAGCCTCGGCGCCTGTTGTACCATGGCCCCCGCCGGGTTTTGCCATACTTCTTGCCCATCAATTCGGCGCAGTCCTCAGTTCGCTCTCTGCTCAAAGGGGATTTGTGCGTCCTATCTGTTCCGTTGTAGCATCTCGTTCGTGCCGGATCGGAAAACAGTGGCCCTGATCGGCGGGCCGACTGGTGCGGCGGCTCTGTGGCTGGCGCTGCGCATCGGAGTGCAACTGGAGCCCGCCGTCTGCTGGACGGCTGCCATTACCTGCCTCTGCGCAATCTGGTGGATCTTCGAACCGATCCCCATCCCTGCCACCTCGATCATCCCGTTTGCGGTGTTTCCCCTGGTAGGTGTGTTGACGTACAAGCAAGTTGCTACCAGCTACGGCCACTACATTATCCTCCTGTTTATGGGCGGGTTCATGCTGTCCCGGGCGATGGAGAAAAGCGGCGCGCACCGGCGGGTAGCGCTGGGCTTGTGCCGGATGGTGGGCGGCGCGGGCGGTCGTTGGCTGGTGCTGGGCTTCATGATCGCCTCGGCCGCTCTTAGCATGTGGATTACCAACACCGCCACGACGCTTATGCTGCTTCCGATCGCCCTGGCAGTGCTCGAGCAAGCCGATGACGAGGAACTAGCCGTGCCACTGTTACTGGGCATCGCTTATGCGGCAAGCATCGGCGGGCTTGGCACTCCCATCGGCTCCCCGCCCAACGCCTACTTTATGGCCTACTACGATCAGGCCTTAGGGGATCACGTTCGCAATACGGGGCAACGCCTGGGTGAGCCGTGGACTTTTGCCCAATGGATGATGATCGGCCTGCCGGTGGTGCTGGTGTTCGTGCCGCTGGCGTGGTTGTGGCTGACACGCAAGCTGCGCAAAGCCCGCCGAATTGAATTACCCGACTGCGGACTTCGCACGAAGGCGGAGACACGAGTGATGATCGTCCTGGTGCTCACGGCCCTGTTGTGGATCACCAGAAGGGGGCCTTTCGGAGGCTGGGGCGGTTTCCTGCAGCAGTTCTGGGGCGGACAAAACGAGGTTTTGGTTGGCGACAGTACCGTCGCTTTGCTCATGGTCGTGGTGATGTTCATCGTGTCCGACGGAAAGGGCGGACGACTGCTGGATTGGCAAACTGCCGTCAACATCCCCTGGGGGATACTGCTCCTGTTTGGCGGTGGCCTGGTGATCGGCACCGCGTTCAAAGAGTCGGGGCTGGCCGGTGTCATGGGACAGTCGCTGGAGGGCCTTCAAGCCCTCCCCGTCTGGCTCATGATCGGCGTGATCTGCTTGTGCGTGACGTTCTTGACTGAGATTACCTCCAATACTGCTACCACCGTGTTGCTCATGCCTGTTCTATTCGAGGCAGGCAAGGTGGCCCAGCTTGACCCAGCCCTGCTCATGGTCCCTGCGGCGGTCAGCGCCAGTTGCGCTTTCATGTTGCCGGTGGCCACACCGCCCAATGCCATCGTCTTCGGCACCGACCGCTTGACGATTCTCACCATGATCCGCGAGGGCTTCGTGCTTAACCTGGCCGGCGTGGCAGTCATCACGACGGTCTGCTACCTGATGTTGGGGTGACAACAAGCGATCTGTTGCGGCAACCGTGAATCGCTGACCGTTCACGGACCCGGAGAGATACGATCTGCGGTTTGGGTTACTCGCCCGGCCGGCTCTGGGCGACTTTCACCCCGCCCAGGGAATTGGCGTAGCGCTGGATACCGCGGTACAGCGCCTCGGCCATCTTCTGCCGGTATGCTGGTTTGCGGAGCAGCCGTTCGTCGGTGCGGTTGCTGAGGAAGGAGATTTCCGCCAGGGCGGATGGCATCTGGGCGCCGATCAGCACGATGAACGGCGCTTTCTTCACGCCGCGGTTGCGCAGCCCGTTGCGGCGCGCCATGCCCCTCACCAGCGCCCGCTGCATCTGCGCCGCGAACTCGCGAGACTCCTCCAGCTTCTCTTTCATGGTGATCTTCTTCACCAGGTCCTGCAACTCGTGGATGGACTTTTCCGAAACGGCGTTCTCCCGCGCCGCGACTTCCAGGGCATTCGCGGAGCTGGTGAAGTTCAAATAATAGGTCTCAATGCCGCGAATGGCGCGGTTGCGGCTGGAGTTGGCGTGAAGGGAGACGAACAGGTCGGCCTGCTTCTGGTTGGCGATGGCGGTGCGCTTCTCCAGCGGGACAAACGTGTCCTTCTCCCGGGTGTAGACAACCTCGCTGCCCAACCGCTCTTCCAGCAGCGTCCCGAGCCGCCGTGCCAGGTCCAGCACCACTTCCTTTTCCATCAGCCCGGTCGGGCCGATGGTGCCTGTGTCGTGGCCGCCGTGTCCGGGATCAATGACAATGCGGCCGACTTTCAGACCCAAGGCGCGGGTCAGAGAACGTTTGCCCGAGCTGGTAGGCCGGGCAGGGCGCGGGGGGGGCGGCGGAGTGGCGGCAGCTACCTCGGTTTTCTTCGCGGGACCCTGCTTAGTTGATTTTTCTGCCCCAGCCTTCTTGCTGGAGGTCTGCGGCTCGGAATTGGCAGCTTGCTTCCCGGACGGACGGCCGGAAGGGCCGCCAGTGGAAGCAGTGGCCCGTCGCGCTTCCTTCGTCTTCGACACTGCTTTGGGCACCCTCGACACTGCCTTGGGCGCCCTCGACACCGCCTTGGGCCTTTTGCCGGACGGAGCGGCGGAGGGCTTGGATGCTGAAGCGGACTTGGTCCGCTTAGGAGGCGGCCCGCCATTGATGTCCACCACCAGGCGGAAGGGGTTGGGCAACACGAAGGCGGAGCACTCGCGCACCGAACCCACTTCCAGCACAACGCGCGCGATACCCGCCTGGTTTTGGCCAACCCGGATGCGCCGGACCAGGCTCTCGTCGCCGCCCAGGGTTCGATTTCGCACTTTCGAGCTGAGCCGGGCCCCATACAGGTCAAAGAAAATTCGCTCGGGGTTAGCGATGCGGGCGCGCCGATACTCTACCGGCCCATCCAGTTCAATGACCACCCGGGTGTAGCTGGCGGTGGCCCAATGGCGGATCTGTGTGACACGGGCCAGCTTGGTGGAACTCTTCTTTGCCGAGGCCGACTTCTCCAGCTTTTTCAAGGCCAGCCTGGCTTTTTTCAGGTACTTGCTGTAAGGGTACTCCCGGATCAGGAAGCGATATTTTTCCGCGGCGCGCTTCCGCGATTGCGGATCGTTAAACAGCCGCCCTTTCTCGGCCCACAGTTCGGCAGCGGCGAACACACTATCGTCGGCCTCTCCAATGGCGGGGCCCAGGTGCAGCGCCCGATCGTAGAGCCGGATCAACCCCAAGTACTCGGCGGGGCGACGCCGCGCCTCAGGCTTGGCTTCGAGTTCCGCCCTCAGTCGCTCGGCCTTCCCGAACTCGGCGCGGGCTTGCGCTTTCTTCTTGGCGGTCGAGCCCAAGCCGGAACCGGGAAGCAGGCACAGCAGCAAGGCCGCTGCTATCCACGGGAGACGCGTTGACCTGTTGCCGGGCACTTTCTCGCTGTCCCTCACCATCCTTGGGTGTTGCTGAAGTGCACCCTGCCCCTCTCATCCACCCATTTCATAATCACGGGGCGCTGGGACCGGGACCTGAGCCCGTAGCCCCTGCCGTACAGCGATGAAACCTTGCGAACGTATCGCCGGGTCTCCGGGTAGGGTGGGATGCCACCATAGCGCGCCACGGCCTTCTCTCCCGCGTTGTAAGCGGCCAGCGAAAGCGCCAAGTTCCCCTCGAAAAGCCCCAGCAAGTGCTTCAAATAGCGAACCCCACCGTCCAGGTTTTCCTCCGGGTCAAATATGTTCCCAACACCGAAGCGTCGTGCCGTGGTCGGCATTAACTGCATGAGTCCTGTAGCGCCTTTGCGGGATACGGCGGCAGGGTTGAAGTTGGACTCGACCTTGACGACGGCCCGAACCAAGTCCGGATCAATGGAGTGTCGTTCCGCCGTGCTTACGATGAGCTCGTCCACGGCCATCTGGGTGGTGCGGTTTTCGGGGCCCGAGAGCGCCCCAGCGCCCTTGGGTTGCTTGGGTGTGGCCTTCGCCGGTCCGGACAATCCCAACGACTCATTGCGCGCCGGCACCGTAACCAGCTGGTTCGTGTATGGGTCCCTCCGGACCAACACGCTATGCCGAGAACGTTGCTTGGGCTTGGACTTGCGTTTTGAGGCGACCTGCTTTGCTGCTTCCCCGGCATTCACGTAAACCCGGCGTCCGTTGTCATCTACATAGGACGCAATTCGGGAGGCCGGGGCCGACACTGCAGCCACCGCGCCAACGACGCCCAGTACGAACAGTTGCTGTTTCATGCCCGGATCCGTTGAAAATACCGCACTTGGGCTCGTCTGAACGCTTGCCATTATATATCAACGATCTATCCGTTAGAAACAAAACAGTTACGCACGGGAATCACCCAAGGCAATAGGGCGAACCTGCTGGCTCATCACCCCGTTTGCGGGACGAGAAGGCCGGGCGCGCTGTTCAGCTAGAAGCGGTACCAGTATTTTGTTTTCTTTGCCCAGGAACTGTGAGGGTATTTCCTGTGAAGAAACTGAAAGGCCGCTTTGGAATAGTGTCCTGTTTGTTCGTCGGCGCAGCCGTAACGCGGGGCTTTCACCGTCAAGTGCAAGGCCTGGGGCACTCGTGGGTCGTCCGGATGGCTCTTGGCCCATCCCAGCACTTGCCGGCCCAGATGGTTCGGCGCGGTTTCCAGGGCCGAAAGCTGTTCCCATTCCCGGGCTGCTTCTGCTTTTTGGGCGGGGCTGAGGAAGGCAGGGTAGTCCAGCTCCTGGCTGGGATAAAGCATCTTCAAGGGCATGTGAAAAGTTGTGTCCATCCGGTAGTGACGGTAGCCCATATAGATTCGACTGCCGCGCTGAGCAGGCGCCAGTCGGCACCACCAGTTTTCCCGCAAGTTGTCAATGCGAGCGAGGGGAGTTCTCCGGGCGGGGCCGGCGCCCACATAGAGGTGCACGCCCGGAAATCGCAGGATAGTGAACACAGCAGCGAAGCGGCGTGACGGGCTGTTTGGGGCGGATACGTACCTCCACAGGTCGCCTTTCAACTCCGGCGCAAGTTGCTCAAGGATCGGCACGACCTCCCGGACACCTTCTCTCGATCGAGCAAGACGCAGCGGACCCAGGTTCCAGCGCCACCTCCCGGCGCAAATTCGGAGGGAGGCTTTTGCTGCCAGTCGCCTGCAGCAAAAGCCGCAGTGGCATTCGTTCGGTTAAGACCCGAGCAGCGTCGGCATCGAACAGCCAGCGCGGCTGCGGGCGCGGTTGCCGGCCTCTTCTGTCGGTTGGCTGTTCGGCAATCACGTGCCCGAAGTGATTCCAGCCAACTCGAGTAGGAACGCGCCGTGCGCTTCCAAGCAACTCTTCCAGGTTCCGGGCCAGCTTCATTTGCAGCGCGAGGACCAGGTTGATGGAGGAGCGGGGCAGCGACACGTCTTTCGCCAGCATCTGCTCCAGCGCTATCCGCGCCTGCGCGGCTTCTCCAGAAGCGGCCAACAGACGTGCCCTGTGGAAGGCAATGGTGGGAAAAGCGGACGAATTCCGGGGAATTGTTCCCGCCGCCTCCAAGAGCGCCGCGAGCTTGGGGCCTCCTGCCTGCGCCTTGGAAATGGCTGCAACTAGCCACGGCAGCGAACCCGTCTCGTGCCGACGGGGTCTGCCGCTGAAATGTCAGCATCCAGTCTGCCAGCTCGTCCTCTGCTCGCAACTCGGCCAGCGGCATTCGGTTCCCGCGTCCGCCTCCCGCAGGCCACTTGGCGAGCAGCGCCAGGTAGTCGGTCAGGTCCTGCCGAAGCGTCCCAGGCGACGTACCTTCCAGCAAGGCTTCGCGTAGCTGGCAGATGCGCTGGTTGGGGCGCAGGCGCAACTGGACGTAGCTCAACAGCCGACGGGCAGAGGGATGCGTACGGCGCAGACTGTTGTCGGCTAAGACCTTCTGCAGTTGGGTCTCTGCCTGGACGAGGAAGGCCAGATCGGGCTTGCCCGGCTCGGTGTAGACGGTCGCCTGGCGGATCAGGGATCTGGCTACCAGCAGGGGAGCGAGCCAGCTCCAGGGCGAATCGGGATCGTGGGCGATTTCCTCAAAGACCTTCCCGGCAATCTCGAAATTGCCGGCATAAAAATGGGCTGCCCCCATCTGGTAGGCACGGTCGGCTCGAATCAGCGGAGAGTCCTCTGCAGAGGCATTGAGTGGCAGAAATTGCTGCTTCTCTAACCCGTTTCCTCCACCGGAACAATTGGCGAAGACCCGGTCTTGCGCCTGCACCCAACTGTTGACTGCAGCGCTGTCCACTCCAAATCGGCCAACTCTTTCCTCCAGCGTATGGACTGCGGTGCGAAATGCATCCGAAAGACAATTGTAGTAGCCGATGTAGGTGGTGCCGATTCGTTCGGACCGGTACGCGCCCAACGGGTTGTGTACGCCCAGCGGCGTCGGCGCGCTTGTATCCAGCCCCGGGATTTTCTTCCTCGCCTCAACCCATAGCTTGATCCAATTCGGCGGCTTTGGCGCTTTCTGCAGCGCACCGGACACATCCGATGGCCTGCGCCGAATCCAGACCCCTTCCAGAGCCGCGAGCTGCTCTGGGCTGAATGGCTTGCCTGCCAGGTAGCGATAGGAGAGGTAGAGGTGGGAGCGGGAGTAGGTCGGCAGGACAATTCCCAGTTGACCCCGTAAGAAATTTTCCAGCGGCAGGTCCGGATGCCTGGTAAAGGTGAAGACAGCCTGGGGAAAAAATGGGCCGCAGGGAAACGCCGGGCTGGCCAGGCCAAGCAGGACGGTGGCCAAAAGCAAAGCACAGGCCCTTGCACGCCTTACTGCCATTGCGCCGCCTCCTTGAGAACCTGCTCAACGGCCCTGTGCGACCAGGGCCGGGGGTGAAACACGTAAAGCCGCCGGCCGGCCGGCAGCCGGTGTACGGGTTCGTCGGTGGAAATGCCGATGCTATTCCGGCAAGCTGCTTCCCGAAAGTCGCCTCCACCCTTCAAGTGCAGCAACACCGGGAGCCGGTCAGGACCCATGCGAAACAGCATGGGGACGGCTTCGTCAATGGGAAGTCCGGAAAGCCACCGGTCACCCAGACACCACGAGGCCAGAGTCGTGATCGAGAGGCCAACGGATCTGGGCAGGCGCCGGCGCAGGTCCTGGAGCAGCTCTCGATAAAACCCACGTTCCGACACAGTCGCGTCGTAATCCACCTGGATGGAGGCCACGCCGGGCATGGCGGCCACTTCGGCTATGGCGGACACCGCCTTAAGTTGTTGTTCCTCTGACAGCTCCGGCGGCTGCGCTCTATCCGATTCAATGCGAACAACCGCGATGGGAGCGGCTCCTGGAGGCAAGCGAAGGGGCTGGAGCCTCGGATATTGGAGCAGCTCGTCGCCGCGAAGGTAAAGAGTCCGAGCCAGGAATGCCACTCCCACTTTGCCCGGCGGGAGGAACTCCAGATCCTCCGGCCGCTCCCAGGCCCACAAGACAATGTTGGGAACATCTTTCATCCGGTCGGGCCCGGGCGAAACCAAGCCGCTCAAGCTGCCAGGACTCAATCCGACGACTCCGGCCGCTACGGCCAGCAGCAGCGCATTCAAGAGGGCAGCTGGCAAGAAGGCGGCTGGAAACAAACCCCGTTTGCCCATTCCTCTCGGTGTTGCCATGGAACTCCTGTGACCTTAGGGCTGGCTCTTTTCTGAGGGCAATTTCTCTGCCATCGCCCAAATTGTTGAGCTTCTTGGGTGCGCCAGGCGCAGCCCGCAAGCCCTCTGTATAAATCTTGACACGAGTGTGGGCACCGCTCGACACCCCTGCCCGTCCCGAATCGGCCGGTTTCCGAGGAGACTAGAGAAAAGTCAATTGTAGATTATGGCAAAGAGATGTAGTTACTGGTGCCCCCGCAACCGGGGGTCCTCCCACAGGACGCGCTCTGTTCAGTCGCCGAACGCCAAGTAGCGACCTGTTGGGCGGTTATGCTGCTGCCGCCTTTGGGTTAGGGCCATACTCATTTCCACCCGGCTGACTGTCTTGCACCATGAAGTATAAAAGCACAAGGCTCACGAGTGGCACAAGACTGATCAACAGCTGACCTGCCGGCTTTCTTCGGACCACCGATTACTGGAGAACAGCGCCAGTCGGCATGGTTAAGTCGCTCTCGTGTTCTTCTTGGTCAGCGTGAGCCGGCATCGCCGGCGAGCGCCCACCGTCATCCGAGCCAGCACGGAGCTGCGCTTTGAACTCGGCTGGCGTCAGATAGCCAAGGCTCGAGTGCGGTCGCACGTCGTTGTAGTACCGTCGCCATTGCTCGATCCCCACCTTCGCGTCCACGCGGTTCCGAAACCACTGCAGGCTCAGATACTCGTCGCGGAACTTCCCGTTGAACGATTCGTCGGTCGCATTCTGCCACGGCTTGCCCGGCTCGATGAGCGCGGTTTCGATCTGCGCCTGGAGCAGCCACCGGAGAATCGCACCCGCGACAAACTCGGGGCCGTTGTCGGACCGGAGGTAACGTGGGGCTCCGTGGACGCTCACGAGCTGCGTGAGCACCTCGATAACGCGCCCGGACCGAATGCCGCCGGCCACGTCGATCGCGAGTGACTCGCGGGTCCATTCGTCGACGACGGTGAGGCACTTGAGCGTCTGCCCATTCGCGCAGGTGTCGAACACGAAGTCGTACGCCCAGACGTGATTGACCGCAGTGGCGGGCACCGGGCGGGGCCGGCTCAGGGCGACCCGGCGCCGCGGCCGCCGCCGAGGCACCTGCAACCCCGCCTGGCGCCAGAGGCGATGGGTCCGGTCCGTGCTCATCGTGTGCCCTTCGCGTTTTAGGAAAATCCGAATCCGGCGATAGCCGTACCGCGGATACTGCGCCGCCAGACGACGCATCGCGGCCAGCGCCGGGGCATCCCGGTCGACCAGCCGCGACTGGTAGCCCAGCGTGGACCGTGCGACGGAGAGCAAGGCGCACGCGCGGCGACCCGACAGACCGCGTGCACGTGCATACGCGACCTGCGGCCGGCGCACGCGTGCGCCTACCATTTTTTTCGGGTGATTTCCTTGAGCACGTCGATCTCCAGATCTCGATCGGCCACCATCTTTTTCAGCCGGCCGTTCTCCTGCTCGAGCTGCCGCAGCCGCTTCACATCGGCGGGCTCCAACGTGCCGAAGTGTTTCCGCCAGGCGTAGAGCGTCTGGGCGCTGACGCCGTTCTTTTTGGCCACCTCCGGAACGGGCCGCTGATCGGCCTCGCGGAGGATCGTCACCATCTGCTCTTCGGTAAACCGGGTCTTCTTCATGGCTCCCTCGTTTCTCCGAGGGCGCCATTCTCTCAGGCTTCAGCTGGTCCGGAAATCGCCAGGCAGGTCACAGCCACCATCCACTCTTGCCAACATCGTGGAGCCTGCGGATAGCAACTGCGATACTGGGGATCAAAACTGCCAACATGTAAAGACCGCCAAACAGTGGAGAAGACCCAACCACACCGTCGACGATGGTGAGCGCTATGTAGATAAGAATATTGAACAAGACGAAGAACCAATATTCTTTTCGCCGTGAGCGCCCTGTAAACACCGCATTCTTTTTTAACACCTCAATAAACGAGTTCATGGTTTTCTCCTTTCTTAACCTGGCTCTGTTGATTTGCCTGGACGACCACTGGGATTCGGTTGCTGCCTAACTCGTGTTCAGGCTGCCCCGCATAAAACGCCTCTTGGCCGGCATAGGACGAAACCGCGACCTATCGAGCGCGAGAGTAAAGTGGGGGCAAGGGAGAATCCGGGCTCCGCAGGGCGGCTCGGCACCCAAAATAGGCCCGGCGGTGCCCAAAATAGACCCGAATGCCGAGGCTAGCCACTTTTAGCTGGAGCCCAGGGGAAGGAAGTACTGCGTGCCCACTACCGGCTGTGTGAGCCGTTGCAACAGCTCTTCCAGTTCGTTCCGGTTCGCGACAAAATCAATCTCGCTGGTATTGATCACCAGCAGCTTCGACATCTTGTAGTGGAAAAAGAAATGCTCGTAGGCCTTCACCACTGCCTCCAGGTATTCCAGTGAGATCTCGGTTTCCAGCGGCGAATTCTTGCGTGCGATGCGCCGGAGGAGCACTTCGGGAGTCGCCTGAAGATAGATCACCAAGTCGGGCGGGGGGACCTGCGGGCGGAGCAGTTCATAATACGCGTCATAGAGGCGGAGCTCATCGTCACTAAGATTGATATAGGCGAAGATTTTGTCCTTCTCGAATAGGTAGTCGGCCACCACTGTGGCATGTGGATTTCCCAGACCGAGGGCTCGCAGTTGCTGGAAGCGCTGGATGAGAAACCACATCTGTGCCCTGAAGGCAGCCCCGGGCCGCTCCTGGTAGAACTCTGCCAGAAACGGGTTCTCTTCGGAATCCAGCAACGTGCGAGCGCGCAGCCGGTCGGCCAGTAGCCGCGCCAGTGTCGTCTTGCCTACCCGGATTGATCCTTCAATGACGATCTGCTGTGGGGCGATCTGGCGTGGCGGGTGGTAATCGGCCATGTCCTACAGGCTCCCAGACGTACAGGCGACCTTCTAGGGCGCCATCCCCAGCAGGCTAAAGCCCGCCGCTACGCAGACGGCGGACATGGCTGCGGTCCGCCGCGGCGGCCAGCAGCTCAATGACGGTTCGCTGGCTGACCGGGTGCCGCAGCCCCGGGGCCAGGTCACGCAATGGTTCCAGTACGAAGCGGCGCTCTGCCAGCTGCGGGTGCGGGATGGTCAGCTCGCTGGTGCGCATGACGTGGTTCTGGTACAGCAGGATGTCAATGTCAATGGTGCGCGGTCCTCGCGGGACGCCGCGCCGGCGTCCCAATTGCCTTTCAATCCGCTGCAGTTGGCGCAACAGTTGCCGCGGCATGTACTCGGTTTCCACCTCCGCTACGCAATTCAAGAACCAGGGTTGCGCGGTGTAGTCCACCGGCTGGGTGTGATAGAGGGCCGAGACGCGCTGCACCCGGATTCTCGCGGCCTGCATCTCCTCCAGCGCGCGCGCCAGGTAGGCCCGCCGGTCACCCAGATTGGAACCCAGACAGAGGTAGACTCGTTTCTTCACACTCCACTTGCTATAGGCAGCTCACCGCTGTCTGCAACTCCTACCCAGGCAGCGGAAATGTCTGGGCTGACCGTCGGCTGCTCTCTCAGAACAGCTCAGAACATCTTAGAACAGGGCCGGCTGGCCCGACCGGCCCTCCGGCTTCTTCTTGAGGTGCTGGTAGGCAAGCGCGGTGGCCACGCGCCCCCGCGGCGTGCGGTCCAGGAAGCCGGATTGGATCAGGAACGGCTCGTAGATCTCCTCAATGGCATCCACCTCTTCGCTGATGGAAGCGGCGATGGTGTTGACCCCCACCGGGCCGCCGCCGTACTTCTCGATGATCGTCAGCAGCAACTTGCGGTCGATCTCGTCGAAGCCCAGCGGGTCCACCTGGAGCATCTCCAGGGCCTCGCGGGCCACCGGACCGGTGATGCGGCCCTGGGCGCGCACCTGGGCATAATCGCGCACCCGGCGCAGCAGGCGGTTGGCGATGCGCGGAGTTCCGCGACTCCGCCGCGCGAGCTCCTCGGCGCCCTCTTCCTCCAGTTCCACCTTCAGAATGGCCGCCGAACGCTTCACAATCGTCCGCAGATCCTCCGGCGTGTAGAAGTCCAGGTGAAGGATGATGCCGAAGCGTGAGCGCAGCGCCCCGGTAAGCAACCCGGCCCGCGTCGTGGCGCCCACAAAGGTGAACCGGGCCAGGTCCAGCGAGTGCATGCGCGCCCCCGGCCCCTGCCCAATCACGATGTCCACGCGGAAGTCCTCCAGCGCCGCGTAGAGAATCTCCTCAATCTCCGGCTGCAGGCGGTGCACTTCATCCACGAACAGGACCTGGCGCTCGGTCACGTTGGTCAGGATTGCTGTCAGGTCGCCTTTGATCTGAATCACCGGACCCGAAGTCTGCTGGAAGCGCGCCGCCAGCTCGTTGGCGACAATGGCTGCCAGAGTCGTCTTGCCCAGGCCCGGTGGGCCGTAGAGCAGAACGTGGTCCAGCGCCTCGCCGCGCGCGCAGGCGGCTTGAATGGCGATGCCCAGGTTGTCCTTCACCTGCTGCTGGCCGACAAACTCTTCCAATCGGCGCGGACGCAGGTGGGATTCAAAGCTGTGCTCCCCCTCCAGCGCCTCGCCCACTATCAAGCGCTTTGCGGTCACGGCCTCACCAGCAAGTGCAAAGCTCGTTTCAACAGCTGATCAAAAGGCGCGCTGCCGTCCTGGGCGACGGCCTGCCCCACTGCCTTCTCGGCCGCGGCGCGCGGGTAGCCCAGGTTGAGCAGCGCCGACAATACATCTTCCTGAACTGCAGGCAGCCTCGGGCGAGATGCCGGCTCAGCTTCGGCCCCGGCCACCTTATCGCGTAGTTCCACCACGATGCGCTCAGCGGTCTTGCGGCCCACGCCTGGGATGTGGCTCAACTTCAGCAAGTCGTTTTGGCGAATGGCCGGCACCAGTTCCTGCACCTCCAAGCCCGAGAGAATGGTGATGGCCAGCCGCGGCCCGATGCCGCTCACGCTGAGCAGCTTCTCAAACATCTGTTTCTCACCCAGGCTGCGAAAGCCATAGAGCGCCAGCGCGCCTTCGCGCACATGCGTGTGGATGTGCAGTTGCGCTTCAGCAGGCGGGTCAGGCAACAGGTAATAGGTGGAAACCGGAATGTTCACGTCGTAACCGACTCCCTGCACATCCAGGATCACCTGGCTGGGCCGTTTCTCCAATACCCGTCCCCGCAGAAATCCAATCATGAAAAGGTGCCAAGTCTCATGTTTCAGGTGTCAGGTTAGTCCCCTCCAGCCCACCGGTCAATCCCGCCGACATCGAGATGACAGACAGATAACTGACACCTGGCACCTGAAACCTAAAACCTGCTCACTTGGCGTCGCGCCAGTTGTCGCCCACGCCAACGTCCGCTACCAGGGGCACCGAAAGGGATGCGACCTGCTCCATTGCCCGCTTCACCAAGCTGCGTGTGGCCTCCACCTCCTCAGGCGGCGATTCCAGCAACAGTTCGTCGTGGACCTGAAGCAGCATCCGCGCGCGCAGCTCCTGGCCTGCCAGCTCGTTGTGGATGCGGATCATCGCCAGCTTGATCAGGTCAGCGGCGGTGCCTTGCAGCGGAGTGTTGATGGCGGTCCGCTCGGCAAAGCCACGCTGTTGGGCATTGCGGCTGTTGATTTCCGGGATCGGTCGCAGCCGCCCGTACAGCGTCCGCACAACGCCCGAGCGACGCACCTCTTCCAGGCATTTGTCAATATAGCGGCGAACGCCGGCGTAGGTGGCGAAGTAATGGTCAATGAACTGTTGCGCCTCCGACTGCTCGATTCCAAGCTGCTGTGAGAGGCCAAATGCGCTGAGGCCGTAAACGATGCCGAAATTGACAGCCTTGGCGCGACGGCGGTGCTCGCCGGTCTGCAACAGAGGCGGCACGCCGAACACCAGCTCGGCGGTTCGCGAATGGATGTCCTGATTCTGGCGGAAGGCTTCCAGCAGCACCGGGTCCTGGGAGAAGTGGGCCAGCAGGCGCAGCTCGATCTGCGAGTAGTCGGCCGAGAGAATCTTCCACCCCGACTCGGCCAGGCCATGCGCGGGCAAGAATGCCGCGCGAATCCGCCGTCCCAGTTCGGTGCGGATGGGAATGTTCTGCAAGTCGGGTCGCGCGAGGAGAGCCGGCCGGTGGCCGTGCCCGCCTGGTCGAACGTGGTGTGGATGCGGCCGGTGCGCGGGTTCACCAGCTTGGGCAGCGCGTCGATGTAGGTGTTCTTCAGCTTGGTGAGCTGGCGAAATTCCAGCACCTTCCGCGGCACTTCGTGCGCCTCGGCCAGCTCTTCCAGCACGTCCACAGCGGTCGAGTAGACCTTGCCCTTGCCGTACTTGCGCGGCGCCGGCAGCTTGAGCTGTTCGAACAGCACCTTGGCGAGCTGCTGTGGAGAATTAATGTTGAATTCGGCACCGCTGAGTTTATGAATTTCCGCCGTCAGCGTCTCAATCTGCTGGGCCAGTTGTTCGGAAAGCTCGGCCAGTTGGCGCGTATCCACGCGCACGCCCACCTCTTCCATCTCGGCCAGCACCGGCGTCAGAGGCAGCTCGATTTCCTCGTAGACTGGCCGGAGACCGGCCTGCTCCACCTCCGGGGCCAGCAAGCGGGCAAGCTGGCCCAATACGTCGGAACGCTCCGCTGGGCTGCCGCTCAGGCGCGCGCCGAAACGGCGCTTGGCCACCTCTTCCAGCGTGTGGTTGCCTTGGGTAGGATCCAGCAAGTAGGAATAGAGCAGCGTGTCATCGCGCACCCCGCGCAGCGCCATGCCCCGCGCGCGCAAGGCGTGGATCGCCGCTTTGGCGTTACACACCGCCTTGAACCTTTCATCTGATTCCAGCCAGGTTCGAGCGGCGGGAAGCAGCCGCTCTGGGATCACGCGGGCCAGCCCCGCCTGGGGTGAGACGGCCAGCCCAGGACCAAAGCGGATCTGGCCTTCCTCGCCGGCTTCCAGGACCACCTGCAGCGCTACCTCTAACGCCATCGGCAGCGCAACTGGCAGCGCAGTCCCAGCGGGCAGCTTCTGAAGAAACTCGGCCACCTCCGCCTCACTCGAAAGTTCAGAGTGATCTCTCTCCCGGACCTCGAGCGCCGGCAACAACTCCTGCGCCAGGCTGTGAAATTCCAGTTCCTTGTAGAGCTGCTGGAGGGCAACCTTGTCGGGAGGCCGGGTGGCGATGGCCTCCAGCTCCAGGCTGACTGGCACAGCCGTCTCAATCGTGGCCAGCTTCTTGCTGAGCAGGATCTGGTCGCGGTACTTCTCGAGGGACTCGCGGCAGGTCTTTCGCCCCACCTCCTTGGCACGCTGCAGAGCCTCCTCCACAGAGCCGAAGTGCTGGATCAGCTCGCGCGAGCCCTTCTCGCCGATTCCCGGTGCCCCGGGGATGTTGTCGATGGCATCGCCGCGCAGGGCCATCACGTCCGGTACCCGCCAGGGGGGCACGCCCAGCAACTCCTCGACCTTGGCCGCATCGCAAACCAGGTCGTCTTTGGTGGGAATCAGGACGCGGACCAAGCCGGGGCTCTCTCCTCCGTTGGAGGTGACCAGTTGCAGCATGTCTTTGTCGCTGGAGACGATAGTGACCTCCAGCCCGGCCTGCGCCCCCTGCACCGCCAGCGCCCCGATCAGGTCGTCAGCTTCGTAGCCGGCAAACTCCAGGATGGGAATGTGCAGCGCTTCCAGCAGCCGCCGGATGTAGGGAATCTGTTGCGCCAGTTCGGAAGGCATTTCAGCCCGGTTGGCTTTGTAGTCAGCAAACAGCGCGTCACGGAAGGTAGGCGCGGCTACGTCAAACACACCCGTGACGTAATCGGGCTGATGCGCCGCCAGCAGCTTGCGAAGCATGTTGTGGAGCACGAAGACCGCTCCCGTAGGCAAGCCCGCGCCCGTGTAGAAGCGTTGTGTCTGTGGCTGGTGGTAGGCCCGGAAAATGTAGTTCATCGAGTCGATCAGGAACAGCCGCCTACGACTCGCTTCCATGCGGAAATTCTAGCACGCCGACACTCAGGACTCCGGTTGACGGCGGCAGAGGACAGCTCGTATGCTCGCAGCCGCGCTGGACGCTGAAACGACGCCCGCGCCTGGAACTCCGACGGACCTTCCCGCGGTGCGCATCATCTACTTTGCGCTCGTGGGCGCCGTGTTGATCTACGGCGAGCTCATCCAAATGGTCCTACCGCCGGGGGGTGCGAAAGTCCCCTACCCGGTGGGGGAAGTGATTCTGGGCGTGGCGTTGCTGACCGCGGCGGCAGCGCTGTTCGTACGCTACCGCCTGGCAGCCGCAGCGACTCCGGCTCGCGCGCTCAACCTCTATGCACTCAGCTTTGCCCTTTCGGAAGCCCCGGCCATCTTCGGCCTGGTGCTGCACTTCCTGGGCGGCAGCCGCGGGGTGGCTTTCGGCTTGGTTTTCGCGTCTCTCGCGGTATTTTTCCTTTGCTACCCGCGCAGGGCCTAGATCCACGACCGCACTCAGAACCAAGGCTGTGTCGTGGATGCCACAGTTTGAGCCGACGAGTGTGGCAAAATAGCAACAGTAGGCGCCCATGGTTAGGTCTATTAACCTTTTGTATACAAATGGATTAGTTTATTTTTGCGAAACGGCCTGCGGTTTGCTAACCTGTGCGTGCCCTCGGGTGGAGTCGGGGTTGGACCACTCTTGCACAGGCAGACCACAATCCGCAACCCGGTTGAGGTTTCAGGAATTGGCCTGCATAGCGCCGCCCGCGTAAACCTGCGCATCCTTCCCGCCGCTACGGGCCGTGGCATCGTCTTCCGGCGTACAGACCTGGAAAATTTCGAGATTGAAGCGAGCTGGAAGCACGTGGCGCGGGTCAGCTACGCCACCAGCCTGATGAAGAAGGGCGTGCTCATCTCGACCACCGAGCACTTGCTGTCGGCGCTGCTCGGCTGTGGGGTGGACAATGCCATCCTTGAAATTGACTCGCTGGAGTTGCCGATCCTGGACGGCAGCGCCATGCCCTTCGTGGAGATGATCCAGCGGGCCGGCCTACGGCGCCAGCGCGCCAGACGCTCCTACCTGCGGGTGCTGCGCCCGGCGGAAGTACGCCAGGACGGAAAGCGCATCGGCATCTACCCGGCCGACACCTACCGCCTGAGCTGCACGATTGACTTCCCTCATCCGCTGATTGGCCGCCAGAGCTTCGACTTGGAACTAACCCCAGAGAACTACGTGCGCGACATTGTGCCTGCCCGAACCTTCGGCTTTCTGCGAGACGTGGACGCGCTGCGGAACATGGGCCTGATCCGAGGCGCTTCGTTGGATAGCGCGCTGGTGCTGACGGATGCCGGTCTGCTCAACGGCAGCGGGCTTCGCTTCCCCGACGAATTCTGCCGCCATAAGTTGCTGGACCTGATCGGTGACCTGGCGCTCATCGGCCGCCCCCTGCTGGGACACGTCATCGCCGAACGGGCTGGCCACCAGATGCACGTGGTTCTGGTGGATCGCTTGATGCGCGACCGTTCACTGTGGGAAGAAGTCGTTATCGAGGATTCGCCGCCCCCCGTGGCCGCCGCGGCGGCTGCGAGCGCCACACTTTCCCCGCGCCTATAGCTGGCGCGAGCCTGCCGGCCCCTGCTCCCAAACACAATGGCGCTTCGCGAAGGGACGTAGCTACCCCCGGAGAAACACCCACTCCCGGCGCGGCCTCGGTACTTGGGTTACTTCTTGGGCGGAGCGACCGCGTCCCGAGCGGCCTTGGCCAGGTAGAACTTCACCGTGGTCTTAGCCGGAATCTTGATGGTCTCGCCGGTAGCGGGGTTGCGGCCCATGCGCGCCTTCCGCTGCACCTTTTTCATCCGGCCCAGGCCGGGCAGAACGAAGATGCCGCCCCGTTTGGTCTGTTGGACTGCCAGATCCACCAGCGAATCGAGGAACTCGTGCGCTGCCTTATTTGTGAGTCCATTCTTCTCTGCCAAGTGCCGGACCACCTGGCTCTGCGTCATTCGAGCTGCCATATTCCTCCTTCAAGTGTTCCTGAGCGAGAACAACTATCATACGGAAAACAGACGCCCCGGTAAAGCCAACAATACTACATCGGCGCTTCGATAGGTTGGGGCCGAAGCACCCCCAGCATCCGTTGCAAGATCGGGGGCACCATCAAGGTCGTCACCACGGCCATGACGACCAGGACGGAATAAAGCGTGTCGGAGAGGACACCGACGGTCAGCCCCAGTTGCGCCACAATAATGCCAACCTCACCTCGCGGGATCATGCCTACACCAATCGTCGTCGCGTCGCGCCACCCGAGGCGCGCGGCCCCCAGGCCGCAGCCCACCAGCTTGGTGGTCGCCGCGACCACAATCAGCAACAGGGCGAACAGAAGCGCGCTGGGCTCACTAAAGAACTGACGGCTCACGCGCATGCCAATGTCAACGAAAAAAAACGGCATCAACAGCTCGCCGATGGCATGCATGTGGGTGTCCATTTCCGACTCGCGGCTATAGTCGGCAAGCAGCAGGCCGGCCATAAAGGCGCCAATAATGGCAGCGATGCCGATGTGGTTGGCCAGGTAAGAGAGACCCAGCAGCAGCGCCAGGCCAAAAATGAACATGGCATGTTCCAGGTGCAGCCGGTGCACCAGCGGCACCAACCGGCGGATCGCTCGAAACCCCACAAAAACCAGGAAGCCAGTGAAGCCGAAGGCCAGTCCGGCAGTCGCGACCAACTGCGCGTAGTGCACCGAGCCGCCGGCCAGGCCGCTGACCAAGGCCAGCACAATCAGGGCCAGGATGTCGTCAATGACCGCGGCTCCCAAAATCACCCGGGCCATCCGCGTTTTCAAATGTCCCAGGCTCTGCAAGACCCGGGCGGTGATGCCCACGCTGGTAGCCACCAGGGCCGCGCCGATAAAAATGGATTCCAGGCTCGAATAGCCCCAGGCCTGCGCCAGCAGCCATCCGGCGAAAAACGGCGGCACGACACCGAGAACAGCCACCTTAACCGCTGTGCCCCCCACCTCGAACAGCTCCCTGGGCTTGACTTCCAGACCGACGTTAAACAGAAGAAACATCACCCCCAGCTCCGCCAGCGCGATGGTGACTTCCGAAGGTGTCACCCAGCCCAGCAGTGCCGGCCCGATGAACACCCCAGCCAGGATTTCCCCCACCAACCCCGGTTGACTGAACCGCTGGAAGATTTCTGCCAGCAATTTAGCCGAGACGAAAATGAGGAACAGAGTGAAGAGCAGGTCCGTCTTCTGACCTGTGGAAAACAGCGCAAAACAAGCCACGCCAGAATCCACAGGGTAAAGGGGCGGAGCGAACATGTCGCGCCATTGTGTACAAAATTCCTGTCTGCGCGCAACACCTTTGCGGCTGCCCGCAAGTCGAGCCGGCAGGCCTGCGGAATCCTTGAGCACCCACCCCGGTGCTGATAAACTGCCACATGGAAACCTGGTCGCCAGAGATGACGGACCAGAGATGACGGACCAGAGATGACAGAAAAGAAGCTGCGCGCTCTGCTCGAGCAGGTACGGCGGGGAAAGGTGGACGTGGAAGGAGCCGTTGGGCAGCTCAAACACCTTCCATTTGAAGACCTGGGATTCGCCAAAATTGACCACCACCGTGCCCTTCGCCAGGGCATGCCGGAGGTGATCCTGGGGCGCGGCAAGCAGCCGGAACAGGTGGTGGGTGTGGTGAAGAAGATGCTGCGCGTCTCGCCCAATGTACTGGTGACGCGCGGCGACGAAGCCCTGTATCGTCGGCTCCGCAAGGCCATTCCCGCCGTGAAGTTCCACTCCCTTTCCGGCGCCATCACCATCCAACGCGATCACACCATCTACGGGCGCGGCAAGGTGCTGGTGCTTACGGCGGGCACCTCCGACATCCCGGTAGCCGAAGAAGCGCTAGTGACAGCGCGCGTCATGGGCAACCCTGTGGAGCATCTCTACGACGTCGGAGTGGCGGGCATCCACCGGCTGATGGGCAACCGGGACGTTCTGAGTTCGGCCCGCGTAATCATTTGCGTGGCCGGGATGGAAGGTGCGCTGCCCAGCGTGGTGGCTGGTCTGGTGGCTGTGCCGGTGATTGCTGTACCCACCAGCATTGGCTACGGCTCCAGCTTCCAGGGCTTGGCTGCGCTGCTGGGCATGCTCAACAGCTGCGCCAGCAACGTCGCCGTGGTCAACATTGACAACGGCTTCGGCGCCGGCTCCGTGGCCAGCATGATCAACCGGTTGTGATCCACTTGGCAGCCCTCACCGAGTGCGGCAGCTTTGTGCCGCTTTCCATCTTAATGCTTCTTGGCTTAATGATTCTTGGCTCAATGATTGCTGGGGGCCAGAATCCTGAGGGGTGCCCACGTCTCGCTGGCTAAACCCTCGCTGGTATCACGTGGGAGGGCGGGCTCTCTGCGGCGTTGGACCGAGGGCGGAACAACACCCATCATTCCTCCTGCACCACCTGCAACTTCAGCGTGGCGATGACCTCGCGGTGCAGGCGCAGCGGGACTTCGTACTCACCCAGGTGCCTGATCGGCTCTTCTAGGTGGATCTTGCGCCGGTCGATGTGGTAGCCCTTGGCCTGCAAGGCGTCAGCAACGTCCAGCGAGGTGACCGAGCCGAAGAGTTGGTCCGCTTCGCCGGACTTGCGGGCAACGGTCACGGTGAGGTCGGCTAACTGGCGGGCGAGTTCCTCAGCCTGGGTGCGCTCATTGGCCTCGTGGCGGGCTGCCGCCGCCTTCTCTTGCTCCACAACCTTCTTGTTGCCCGCGGTGGCCGGCACCGCTAGTTTGCGTGGCAAAAGGAAATTGCGGGCGTACCCCGAGGCCACATCTACGACCTTGCCGCGCTGGCCCAACTTGGGGACATCGACTCGAAGGATCACTTCCATGGCACTCTCCCGAGAAGGTGAATGGCAGTTGTGCGCCGGGGCAGCCTTGCGCGCCTCAGAGCTCGGCGGCGAAAGGAAGTAGGGCGATGTTTCGCGCCTTCTGGATCGCTTCGCTCAGCCGCCGCTGGTGCGGCGTGCAGACCCCGGAAATGCGCCGGGGGATGATCTTGCCCCGCTCAACGACGAACTGGCCGATCAGCCTCACGTCCTTGTAGTTGATGTTGTCAATCCGCTCGACGCAGAACTTGCAAACCTTCCTGCGTCGCGCATATTGCTTCTTGACGCCCCCCGGTTTGGCGGGACGGCGTGGATACGCTTGGTTGGGCATGATACCTGCTCTACCTCCAGGGGCCGGACAGAGCCCGCCCCGTTACACTGCAGCCTCGGGCGCCGCCGCGGGCACGGGCGGCGCGGCCGAGGTGCCGCGCGCGGCTCCGCGCTTGCCCCGCTTCTCCTTTTTCTCCCGTTTTTGGCGGAGTTTCTCCAGACGCTTGAGTTCCTGGTCAATCCGCACGGTCAGAAATTTGATGGCAGGCTCGGAGACCTTCAGGACTCGCTCGAACTCACGAACCGTGGGCGGCTCACATTCCAGGTTAAACAAGACGTAATAGCCCTCGCGGTGGCGCCGCACTTCGTAGGCCAACCGGCGCCGGCCCCACTTCTCTTTGCTCTGGAGGGTTCCCCCCGTGGAAGACACCACGGTTTCCATTTGGACCAGAAACTGATCCACATCCTCTTCGGTCATGTCCGGTCTGAGGATGAACAGAATCTCGTAAGCGCGCATTCTCCCTCAGCTTCTCCAGGCCGCACGCTCGCCGGCGGCCACGCGAGCAACACAGCCTGGTTTGGGCAACCTGCTCACAGGTTGCGGAGGAGCCCATCGCCTGTGTTCAGGCTACCGAGCCACGGCCGGGGCCAGTCACTCCCCCTGTTTTTCAGCGGCCTGCCTAGGAGGCCGGCGGTTGAACCGGTTCATTGCCTTCTGCAGGCCTTCGCGCAGGATCAGCAGCACCGCCTCCGCCGCCCTCTCCACTTGCTCATCCACCCGCTTCAGCTCCGAACGGCGGTAGGTCCGCAGCACGAAGTCCGAGGCGTCGTTCACTGGATGCTCGGGGCCAATGCCCAGGCGCACCCGCAAAAACTCCTGCGTGCCGAGCGCCCCAATAATGGACTCCAGGCCGTGGTGCCCGCCAGCGCTGCCGTGGGGGCGGATACGCAGCCCCCCCTCCGGCAGGGACAGCTCATCACTGACCACCACCAGCGCCTCCGGAGTCAACTCCAAAACCTGAAGCAGTTCTCGCACGGCCAGCCCGCTCAAGTTCACGTAGGTGAGGGGCTTGGCCAGCACCACCGATTGCCCCTCCAGCTCGGCGTGAGCCAGCAGGCAGCGGGCCTCGGGCCGTTCGACCCGCGCCCGGGCCGCTTCGGCCAGCCGATCCACCACGCGGAAACCCAGGTTGTGGCGCGTAAACTGGTATTCGATCCCGGGGTTACCGAGACCGATGATGACGCGCATCTCTCGGCGCGGGAGTCGGCGGCGCGGGAGCCGGCCGGGCTATTTCTTCTTGGCCTCGGTGGCTTCCTCTTCTTCCTCCTCGCCCTTGCCCTTGCGAATGACCTCGGGCTCGGCCGACGCGGCCTCCTCGGGCACAACCGCCTCCTCCGCAGGCTTCTCTTCGACTTGCCTGGGCGCAACGACGTGCACCACGACCAGCTCGGGGTCAGAGAGAACGCGCACCTTCTCGTCCACCTTGAGGTCCCGCACCCGCACGCTCGTTCCGATCATCAGCTCGCTGACGTCAGCATGGATACTATCCGGGATGTCGGCGGGGAGGCACTCGACTTCCACCTCGCGCGCCACGAACTCCAGAATGCCGCCCTGCAGCTTGACGCCCGGAGCCTCCCCCAAGCGGACGACCGGCACGGTGGCCTGCAGTTGCTGGTCCAGCACGATGCGCTTTAAGTCCACATGCAGCAGTCTGCTGTGCACAGGCTCATACTGCCAGTCCACCAGCATGGCCTTGCTGGTTTCGCCGCCCTTGACCTCCACCGTAAGAATCGTGTTCCGTCCGGTCTCCGATTCCAGCACGGTCCGCACCTGCCGGGGGTTCAGCGACACCGGCACCGTCGGCTGGCCGGCCCCGTATAGGACCCCGGGCATATGGCCGCTCTGGCGCAGGCGCCGGGCCACGTTCTTGCCGGTCTCGGTGCGAGGCTCGGCTTCGATGACCGTCTTGTTCACCATGGCCGCAGGTTCCAAACAGAGAATTTCATGAATGCAAACTCAAATGAACAGTTGGCTGACGGAGGTCTCCGCGTGAATGGAATGGATGGCCTTAGCCAGCAGTTCGGCGATGCTTAACACCTTGATCCGGTCGCAGCCCTGCGCCTCCGGCTGCAGTGGGATCGAGTTGGTGACCACCAGCCGTTCGATCGGCGACCTGCAGATCCGCTCCACCGCACTCCCGGACAGCACCGCGTGAGTCGCCGAGGCAAAGACGCGGCGGGCGCCGTTGTCCAGCAGCGCCTCGGCCGCCTTCACCAGCGTCCCGGCCGTGTCTACAATATCGTCCACAATCAGGACGGTGCGGTCGTGCACGTCGCCGATGACGTGCATCACTTCGGCCACGTTGACTTCCTCGCGGCGCTTGTCCATGATCGCCAGCGGCGCGTTCACCTTCTTGGCGAAAGAGCGCGAGCGCTCCACGCCACCAGCGTCCGGTGCCACGACGGTCAGATCGGGCAAATCGAGGTTCTGGAAATAACTCACCAGCACTGGCGAGGCAAACAGGTGATCGACCGGGCAATTGAAGAAGCCCTGGATCTGCGACGCGTGCAGGTCCAGGGTGAGCGTTCGGCTAGCGCCGGCCGTGGTCAGCAGGTCGGCCACCAGCTTGGCCGAGATTGGTACCCGGGGCTTGTCCTTCCGGTCCTGTCGCGCATACCCATAGTAGGGGATCACGGCGGTGATGCGCTGGGCCGAGGCCCGTTTGAGCGCGTCGATCAGCAGCAGCAGCTCCACCAGGTTGGTATCCACCGGCTGGCAGGTGGGCTGCACCACGAAGACATCGGCCCCGCGAACGTTCTCCAGGATTTGGACGTAGACCTCCCCGTCGCTGAAGCGAGTCACGGAGGCGTTGGCCACCGGAACCTTCAGGCAGGCGCAAATTTCTTCGGTCAGCAGCGAGTTGGCGTTGCCGCCTAGGATTTTCAATCGATCACTGTCCATACCCAACCCACTCGCGCGCCAGTTCAAGGCGTGAGACAGTCCGAGTTACCCAGATCTGCCACCGGGGCCATCGGCGCCGGAGTCGCGCCGCAGCATGCCGGGCCGCCGTTCCCGAATCGAAAATCCCAAACACGGCCGAACCGCTCCCGGAAAGCATTGCCGCCGATGCGCCGGCTCGAGTGAGAGCTGTCTTGAGCCGCGCCAGTTCTGGGTAGGTGGAAAAAACAACCGGCTCAAAATCGTTCCTGAGTCGGTCCCATCTCCGACTACAAACGATGGCGCAGAAGCTAAGTATACTAGGCTCTGTCGCGGTGCTTGTCAACGCCGCGGGGTCGAGTGGTTCCGGATTGCCTCGGGCCTGATCGAGCTGCCGGTAAGCGTCGGCGCTAGAAACGTGCAGGCCCGGATGGACCACCACAAGGGGTAGAGCCGGAACGTCGGGCAACGGATAGACCTCAGTCCCCCGACCCAACCCGATGGCCTGGCCGCCCACCAGGAAAAACGGGACATCGGCACCCAGCTCCGCCGCCAATGCCAGCCGACGTTCCGGCGCCAACGGCCGGCCCAACAAAACCGGCAGCACTCGCAGCACGGCTGCAGCATCGCTGGAGCCGCCCCCTAACCCGCTGCCCGGCGGAATCTTCTTGTTGAGCGTCAGCCGGACTGCGCGCCGTTCCCCCAGTTCTTCTAATACGGCTTCCGCTGCCAGAACCGCCAGGTTGGGCAGTCCAATTGCCTCTGCCCCGTCGCCAGACAGTTCCACTTTGGCCGTTCTGGCTGCCTGCTCCTCCTGCAGGAGCAGTTCATCGTGCAGCGCGATGGTTTGGAAGACCGTACGGAGCTCGTGGTAGCCGTCGGGACGCCGACCCAACACTTGCAGCCCGAGGTTAATCTTCGCAGGACATTTCACACGGCGGGCGGGACATTTCACCCGGCGGAAGGCCGCCCGTAGAGGCCGGTTTGACTGCGGACTCAATCTCGCTTCTTGCCGGTTTCCCGGGCCAGGCGCACTTTAGCGCCTTCCAGCTTCTTCTGGATCTTCGCCACTTCCTGCGGGTCAGCTTCGCTGGCCAGGGCGCGCGACCAGTGGGCCAGCGCCTTTTGCCAATGAATCAGCGCTTCGCGAATTCGCCCGGTGCTGTAGTACACGTCGCCCAGGTGGTCGTGGATGGTGGCATCGCGGGAAATCCGCTGGACCGCCCTCAGCAGGTACTGCTCGGCCACGTCTAACTGGTCCAGCTTGTAAAACACCCAGCCCAGGCTGTCCAGGTAGGCTCCGTTATTGGGGTCCTGCTCCAGGGCGGCCTGAATGTATCGTTTGGCTTCCTCAAGGCGCACGCCACGGTCGGCCAGCATGTAGCCGAGGTAGTTGAGGGTCATCGCACTCTGGGGGTTGATGGCCAGGGCTTTCTGGAACTGCTCTTCGGCGCCGTCGTATTTCTTCTGCCGCTCCAGAATGGAGCCCCAGAGGAAGTAAACGAACTCCTTTTCCTCTTGGCGCGACGAGTACTTTTCCGCTGCGGCGATAGCCTGCTCGGCCTCCCGATAGCGCTTCGCGCGCTCGTTCACCTGAGCCAGGGTGAGCAGCACCTCGCGGTCCTCCGGTTTGTCCTGGAGCATGGCTCGCAGAATCTGGGAGGCGCGTTCCGCCTCTCCGCTCTCGCCCAGAAGCGAAACGTGAGTGAGCTTCAGGCTGCGTTCCTCGGGGAAACGTTGGAGTGCCGCTTCAGCCTCGGCCAGCGCCCGGGGTAGCTCTCTGGCCTGGCGGAGGGTTTCCACCAGCTGGGTGGCCCCGCGGACTGCGTTTTCCTCGTCGCTTTCCAGCATCTGCCGGAACGCCTCTTCGGCGGCCGCGTAATCTTCCGTGCTGCGGTACAGAACCCCGAGCCGCTCCAGCAAGATGGCCCGGTTGGCTTTCTCGCGTGGACCGTTTTGGCTGGCGCCGGCCTTGTTCGTCTGGTCCAACAACTTCTGCATTGCCTGGATGGCCTCGTGCGGCCGACCCTGGGCTTCGTGCAACAATGCCAGGTTGTAAGGAACCTCCACGCTTTCCGGCAGCAGTGCCCCGGCCTTCCTCAGGTTTTCCAATGCCAGATCGTACTTCCTCAACTGGCGGTAGATTTGCCCCATCCGCAGGAAGGCGTTCCCGTTGCGGGGTTGGGCGGCCGCCACCGCCTGATAGGGAACCAGGGCTTCCTCGTACTGTTCGTTGTAGATCAGGTTGCGGCCCAGCGCGCTGAGGAATTGAGCGTTGTCCTTGTCCCGCTCCAAAGCCTTGCGGTAGGCTTGAACGGCTTTCTCATGCTCGCGCCCCTGCTCGTAGGCCGCCCCGAGGGCTGCTAGGAGCTTGGGGTCCGGATTCCGGCCAGTGGCTTTTTCCAGCAGTTCCGAAGCAGCATGAAACTGGCTGGTGTCGGTGTAGAGGAAGGCCAGGGTCGTCAGCGCCGCCTCGGATTCCGGCTCCAGTGCCAGCGCTTCCTTGAGCACCTCCTCGGCCTTGCTAAAGTCGCTGCTCAACCGGTACAGCCTCCCCAGGGTGACCCGGACACCCAGGTCCTTGGGCTGGAGCCGGGCAATCGCTTCGAACTGCTCGATGGCCCGGCGCTGCACGTCTCCCCGCTGCCCGCCGCCTGAGGGCTCCCCTAGCACCCGCAGGTAAATGCGGCCCAAGAGGCGCCGTGCCTCCAGACTACTGGGATCGCGCTGGAGCACCTCTTCGGCTTGCAGCACCGCCTCGCGGATGCGCCCGGCGCGGGCGTACAGGTCGGCCAGCTCCGCGCTAAGAAAAGCTGAACCTGGGTCGTACTGGATGGCCTGCTTGTATTCTTCGATGGCCCGGGCAAAGTAATCCTGACGGCTGTGGGCTACTGCCATTTCCTTGTAGAGGTGAGCCAAAGTGTAGTGGTAATAGGACCGACCGCGGTCGGGTACCGCTGTGGGCAAGTTGCTGAGGGCACCAGGCTGCGCTTCAGGCTCCTCGGATTGTTGCCCGCACAGCCCCCCGGCACCCAGCAGCAGCAGTAAGACTACCGACAGGAATCTGTTCATCAAGCCGCCTGCTCAGAAGGCATCTGAGCCCACTTTCCCCCAGTATAGCACGTCCTCGAGGCCCGAAAACGGATCAGATAAGGTCACCAGTAGGAACCGTTCTGGCTCGTGCGCGTTCGAGTCGACGGTCTTCCTCCACTAGTGTAGGAAGTGGCGCACGCCAGTGAAAACCATGGCCAGGCCGAGCCGGTTGGCCGCCGTGATCACTTCGCGGTCGCGGATGGAGCCGCCCGGCTGGATGACAGCTGTGATGCCGACCTTCGCGCCCTCTTCCACGCCGTCGGGGAAGGGGAAGAAGGCGTCGGAGGCCATCACCGTACCGTCCAGAGGAAGCACGGCTTTGCCCGCGCCCAGCTTCACCGAATCCACCCGGCTCATTTGTCCGGCTCCCACACCCACCAGTTGCCCCTCGCGGGCAAAGACGATGGCATTGGACTTCACATGCTTGACGATTTTCCAGGCGAACAGCAGCGCGCGGATCTCCTCCTCGTTGGGAGAGCGCTGGGTGACCACCCGCAGTTCCTTCTGAGCCAGCCGGTGCTGATCCGGAGTCTGCGCCAGCAGACCGCCGCTGATGTGTCTCCACTGGAGTTGATCGAATGCTCGCTCGCCGTCGTCCATCTCCACCAGTCGCAGGTCCTTCTTGGAAGCCAGGCGTTGACGCGCGCCGGCGCTGTAACCAGGAGCGATGATGGCCTCCACGAAGATCTTGGCGACCTCTTCGGCCGTCTCGGCCTCCAGTGGACGGTTGAAGCCGAGCACGCTGCCGAAGGCCGACACCGGGTCGGTGGCCAAGGCCCGGCGATAGCTCTCGACCTGGCTGGCTGCGCTGCCCAGACCGCAAGGATTGGTATGCTTGATAATTGCCGCGGCAATTTCGGAGAATTCACTGACCAGTTCCCAAGTTGCATCCAGGTCTACCAGATTGTTGTAGGAAAGCGGCTTGCCCTGGAGTTGCTGCGCGCCGGCCAGCCCCACTGCGGACTGGTTTCTGGCCCGGTACAGGGCTGCCTGCTGGTGCGGGTTTTCGCCGTAGCGCAAGTCGCTGACTTTTTCCAGCGGCAGCCACTGCAACGGCGGGAAGGGCGAAGACTCGGCCGTGACAGTAGCCGGAGCTGCGGGGTTGGCGGTCTTGGCCAGAGTTTGCGCAATGGCGGCGTCGTAGGCGGCGGTCGCGGCGAAAGCCCGCTGCGCCAGCCTCCAGCAGGTCTCCATCGGCAGCTCCCCGCCCGTCTGCTCCAGTTGCCTCAGCAGCGGCTGATAGTCATCGGGAGAGACCAACACGGCCACGTCGCGGAAGTTCTTGGCGGCCGAACGGATCATGGAGGGGCCCCCGATGTCGATCTGTTCGATCAGCTCCTCAAGCACCTCGTTGCGGGCGGCGGCCTGCTCAAACTGGTACAGATTCACGACCAGCAGGTCAATGGGGCGAATCCGAAGGTGCTCGAGTGAGGCCAGGTGCTCCGCCTGGTCCCGACGCGCCAACAATCCGCCATGGATGGCCGGGTGCAGGGTTTTGACTCGTCCATCCAACATTTCCGGAAAGCCGGTGACCTCGGCAACCTCAGTGACCGCCAGGCCGCTTTTCCGCAACAGACGGGCCGTTCCACCGGTGGAAATCAGCTCGATTCCTAGTTTCGCCAAGCCGCGGGCAAACTCCACCAGCCCATGCTTGTCGGTCACACTCAACAGAGCGCGCTGAATCTTGGGCATAGATGGGGTCGAAAAAATAGAGGATGCCGACGCTTTGGATCGTCAGAAACTCAGGATGAGCCTTTTGCTTTTAATCGGACCTGGCCTTTTTCCACCTCCACGACGTACTCAACAGACTGACACCCCTGGTCTTTCTTCAACTGCTCGGTCTTCTGCTTGACGAAGCGCTTGAAGTTGTCCAGCGGCAGGGCGTCGCCCGCCTGCCCACACTGTTTCTTGGCCTCCACCAGGGCCTGGAACAGCTGTTCCACCTTTTGGTGCTCTTTGTCCGGGTCCTGCCATTGGGTTTTGAACGCTGCCGGGGCTTCCTCGCGCGGCTCCTCGCGTCGGCGCGGTTCGCGGCCTTCCTCGCGGGCTTTTACTTTCTGCCGCCACCTGTCGTTGAAGAGGGCGTAGCGAGACACCAGGCTGTTGTAGCGGAACCGTTGAGCAAATGTCAGCTTCTGCCCCTCGCCGTAGCGCTTGATCAGGCTCTCGATCTTCCAGTGGAGGTCCGTGGGAGGACGCTTCGAGGCGCCGTTAAAGCAGATGTCAAACTCGATCTTCAGTCGGCGTATGCCGTCCTCGATCTGGGTGATTGCTTCGTCAACGGTCATGTGGACTTCCTCAATGGTAGGCCAATCCAGGCGGTGAAGCAAGAGCGGTTGGAAATCGAGTCCGTAGGGCCGCGAGGCCGCTGACTCCTACGGCGGGAAGGCACTGTGGCCCGCTGGTTGCTGGTGACTGATTGGTTTCCCCCTTCGCGACAGTAATTGCGTTCCCGGACCGGCCGCGCTACCTTTCTGGCTATGCATGCGCGTGGCGAAGCCGGAACCGACGTGCCCGTGGTTCTCACCATTGCGGCCTTCGACCCTTCCGGTGGCGCCGGCATCATCGCAGACTTGAAAACCTTTGCAGCCCACAATTGCTACGGGGTGTCAGCGGTGACGACACTTACCGTGCGACACACCGAACGGGTGGGCGGTCGCCAGGACGTTCCAGCGTCATGGTTGGCCCAACAGATCGCGCCCCTGGCGGAGGACATCCCCCTGGCCGGAGTTAAGATTGGTCTGATGGGTTCGGCCGCCAACGTTGAGGCGGTGGTCGCCGCACTGGACCGCTATGCTCTACCGTTTGTGGTTCTGGACCCGATGTTTCGCTCCGGCAGCGGCGCCTCCATGCTGGCGCCGGAGGCCGTGGAGCTGCTGCACGACCGGCTTCTTCCCAAAGCTACCCTCATGACTCCCAACACGGAGGAGGCTTCCCACCTGACCGGGTGGAGCCTGCGTACCGTCGAGGAGATGAAAGCGGTCGCCGCAAGCCTCCACGGCATGTGTGGAGCAGCGGTGGTGATCACCGGGGAGCACCTTAAAAAGCCCCAGGACGTGCTGTTTGACGGCAGAGAGAATTTCGTCTTTGCTGGCAACAGGGCTGGCGGCCGGCTCCGCCCACCGAAGATGCATGGGGCCCGCTGCACGTTCTCTTCGGCGATCGCGGCCAACCTGGCCCTGGGCAAGTCCCTGCCGGACGCAATCGTGCTGGCTAAGGCTTACGTCACCCAGGCCATGGAAAAAGGTCACGCGATGGGACGCTGGCCCGTGTTGCTCAACCACCTGTATCGGCTACAGGCCCTGGGGCCGCCGCGCGCGGTGGCTCCCGAACCGGTCGAATCGCACGCCGGGCGCCGCTAGAGCGGGCGTCTCCAGCCAGCAATCTCTCCACACCCGTTTCGGCGCCTGCTACACTGAGAAAGCGCAAGGCTCTTCCCACACTCTGAAACAGGGCTTACTGATGCCAGGCAGCGGCAGTGACCAAAGACGAGTCCCGAGTGTCACTCCGGTTGCCACCTGGCAGCGCCAAGCCAAGGAAATGAACAAAGCCGGCATTGGGTTCCGTGACTATCAGCCGGGCGATTTCCGCGCGCTATGCGATATTGACCGGCTGTGTTTCCCGGCAGGCATCGCCTATAGCCCGGCTGAGTTGTCCTACTGGCTGCGGTCCCGAGACACCTTCGCGATCGTTGCGGAAGACCAGCAGGCGACCGGCATCACCGGATTTGTCCTCGGCCGCCGGGAACACGACGCCAATGGCCACATCATCACGATTGAGGTGCTGCCGGAATACCGCCGGGCGGGCATCGCCACGGAGCTGATCGAGCGGGCACAGGGGCGATTCAAGCAGATGAAGGTCACGCACGTAGAGCTCTTCACTTGGGTGGAGAACACTCAGGCAGTGGCCTTTTACCGCAAGCTTGGCTACCAGACCGTGGCCCGTGTCCGACGCTACTACCTTGGCCGCATGGACGCCTGGCTGATGGCCCGAGAGCTCTAGCGAAGCAATCCCGATCCGCCTCGGCCTTTCTTTTCCGGCATCAGACCAGCATCAGAATTGACGAGGCCAGCGTCATCGCGTTAGCCTTGACGATCATAGGGGTTCACAAAGACAAGTATGCAGAGCAGGCGAATGGATATGTGGTGGCTTAGGCGGGCACTCCTGTCCGCACTGGTCGGCTTCGCCTTCGCAATCCCCCTTGTGACGGCACCCGCCACGGGAGCCAAAGCATTGCAGGAGGAGGCTGGACAAGGGCAGGCGAGCGCTGAAGAGGCGGCCGGTCCGAGTGAGGCTTATCTGATTCTCGCGAAGGGGCCTGTAAACAGTCGCCTGGCAAGGCGGATCCGCCAGGAACTCCAAAAAGCAGCGGCCTCAGGAGCACAAGCGGCAATCCTGGAAATTGACACTTTCGGCGGGGAGTTAGACGCGGCCGTCGCAATCCGAGACGCTCTCTTGGACACGCCGTTGCACGTCATCGCTTTTGTGAACAAACGCGCCATCTCGGCCGGCGCGCTGCTTGCCCTGGCCAGCCACGAGATCGTCATGGCGCCGGGGTCCACGATCGGGGCGGCCACTCCTGTGCGGTTGACCTGGACGGAGTCGGAGCCAGCAGGGGAAAAAGCGATCAGTTACTTCCGCAAAGAGATGAAGGCGACCGCGGAAAGCCGAAATCATCCGGGCGCGCTGGCCGAGGCGATGGTAGATGCCGATGTGGTGGTCCCGGAAGTCGTGGAGAAGGGGAAGCTGTTGACCTTGACCACCCAGGAGGCCTTGACCCTGAAGCTTGCGGCAGCTAAGAGCAAAGATTTGGAACAGCTGCTCGAAACCTACAAGCTCGAACTGGTCGCCGAAAGCCGCAAGGAAGCCGCGCGTGCAGCCGAAGCTGTGGACGCGCGCGGTTGGTTCGAGCAGTTTCGCACCTGGCATGTTTGGTTGCTCCTGGGTCTGGCGCTGGTTGTGGTAGAAATCCTGATCCCCGCATTCTTTGTTCTCTGGTTCGGGGTGGGAGCTTTGGTAGCTGCTTTACTGGCCTTCCTGGGGATGTCGCAGGCGGTTCAGGTGAGCGCCTTTTTGGCTATTTCGTTTCTGCTGCTGGTGTTTTCGCGCACCATATTCCAGAGCACGCTGTTTCGCAGCCAGCAGAGCGTCGCCACAAATGTCGAAGCCCTGAAAGGCCAGCAAGCAATCGTGCTGAAGGCCATCGAGGGTACTCTCAAGACGGGCTCGGTAAAGATTGGGGGAGAGGTGTGGTCCGCTATCTGTGAGGAGGAAACCCAGATTCTTGAAGGAGCCAAAGTGGAGGTTCTGGACGTGGTGGGGAACAAGGTTCGGGTGAAACCAATTTAGGAGGGAGCTATGACGGGGTTTACTTTCTTTGTTCTGGTGATTGTGCTTTTCGTGGTGGCCAAAAGAGGCATCCAGATCGTTCAGCAGGCCACGGTCAAGATCGTGGAGAGGTTGGGCAAGTTCCACAAGATTGCCCACAGCGGGATCAATTTCATCTGGCCGTTTGTGGACAGCGTCCGGCCATTTGTGTTGTCGGGCCGGCGGTCTCCCCATGTGGACATGCGGGAACAGGTGATCGACTTCCCGCCCCAACCGGTGATTACCCGCGACAACGTCACCATGGAAGTGGATACGGTACTGTACTTCCAGATTACCGATCCGTTTAAAGCCATTTACGAAATCGTTGACCTGGGGGCAGCCATCCACCAGCTCACCGTGACCAGCCTGCGCAACGTGATGGGCGAGCTGGCGCTGGATGATACCCTCACCTCGCGGGAGACGGTGAACGCCAAGCTGCGCGATGTGCTCGATGAGGCCACGGACAAGTGGGGAGTCAAGGTCAACCGTGTAGAATTGAAGAACATCGAGCCGCCACGGGAGATTCGCGACGCCATGGCCATGCAGATGAAGGCGGAGCGCGAACGGCGGGCCGTGGTCACCGAGGCGGAAGGCACCAAGAGGTCAGCCATCTTGAGTGCCGAAGGGCAACGGGAGGCCGCCATTGCCAAAGCCGAAGGAGACAAGCGCGCCACCATCCTGGATGCGGAAGGCGTGGCCGAAGCGCGGCTGAAAATCGCTCAGGCAGAAGCTGAGGCGCTCACTCGCGTGCGCGGAGCGTTGGGCGAGGCCAGCCCGGCCAACTACCTCATCGCACTGAAGTACCTGGAGTCGCTCGAAAAGATCTCCGCGGGACAGGCAACCAAGATCTTCCTCCCCTTCGAGGCCAGCAGCATTCTTGGCTCGGTGGGAGGCATCCGCGAGATGCTCGCGACCGAGCGCACGCCTCCAACCAAGCGCGAGTAGCCCAGATCCTTCCGCGGGGACCCGGTGAATCTTGCCTGGGGGAAGGAAGCGTTCCGACGCCAGCAGTTCCGATGCCAGCAGCGGTGCTTGCTCAGGTTGGTTTCTTGCGCAGCAGGCGGTCCAGACTCCAGGGACCGGGACCGGCGGCGAACAGGTACAAGAACACGAAGCTGTACAGAGCGCCCAGCTCGCCCCCATTCAGAATCGGCCAGAATCCTCTCGGAAAGTGGGCCATGAAATACGCCACCGCCATCTGACCACTTAAAAGGAAAGCAGTGGGCACGGTGAAGAGGCCCAAGATGAGCAGCAGGCCCCCCACGAGTTCCAGGAAGCCGGCAAACCAGATGAGGGAAAAGAATTGGGCTTTGGCGCCGGTTCCCCCCATCCCTCCCAGGAGTCCGAAGACTTTCTGGAAGCCGTGGAGTGAGAAGGTAAACCCGGCGACGATCCGCAACAACGAAAGCACATAAGGTTTTAGAGCCGCAATTTTCGCTTGAAGCACGATTTCCTCCGAGGCAACAGCTCCCGGAAGGGAGCCCCGATGTCACCTGAGTGATGTCACATGAGTTCGGACGGCCGGAGCTGGCTCAAGCGAGAGCCAGACATCGGACCGCCGCGAGTCCCTCTGCCGCTACTGTCCAGCTCGAGCCTTGGTCCAACGAGACAAATACCTTCCCTTCTGAGGTACCGAAAGCCGCCTGGGCATCGCACCCCGCTAAGCAATACGTGTCGATGTTCTTGGAGAACCACTTGGGCAGACCCTTCTCGCATCGCTCAAAGTGCCCGCCACCAGAAACAGGTCTTCGGTACAACGCGGCACGGTGTGTGAATGGACCGGTTGATGCCGTAACCAAGACCGTCTCACCAGCAACCGCGACTGCTCGGAGGTAGTCTCCATGCAGCCCTTGAGCATCAAACTCCCAGGACTTTCCTCCATCGGCACTGACGGCGAGCCCCTGACCCGTAGCCGCAAAAACCAGCCCGGAGCCAGGGTCGCAGAGAACCTGATGAACGTCGGCCTCGACATCGATGGTGGGGTGCCAGGACTTACCACCGTCTTCGGATCGCGGCACTCCTCCGACGTGCACATTGACATAAACCGTGCCCTTCGGGTCTGCAAACATCGACCGCACATCCGGTGGCCCGCCCCACGGTGTAAACCATGTGTCCCTACCTTCAGTTTGGTCGAAGGAATGGACCCGCTCGAGCTCCCCGTCTCTCAGCAGAAACAGATGGGCTTCCGAGGTCCCTAGGAAAATTTCAGACGACACGAGCAATAGACAGTTTGCCTCTTGGGCGTCAATGGCAGTGACCAGCTTCCAGTTGCCTCTGGGAGCGACATGCCAAATCTCCCTGCCATCGACAATGGCCCACCGCCCCGAAGCATGGTTCGTCACCCACGTGACATCGCGCCCCGCCAGCTGAACACTCCGGTCCTTACCCAACTCATGGAGTCCAACGGTTGTTCCCACCAAGACCTTAGCTGGCATCACCTGCCCTCTCCATTGATATTAAAGCAACGATTCTGAATTCGTGGCGCAGAACCTTTCTGCTTTACCCAGGCCACCAGATTCCCGACCAGATTGCCCGGCCAGATTGCCAGGTTGCCCGACCAGATTGAAAGCTGCCCAGTGTCGGAATAAGATTGCTCCCAGTCGCAGCGCACAAATGCGCAATCGGAAAGGGAGGCTGCCATGGAACAAATCATCTCGCGCATGCTGGATAGCTACGAAGGCGGCGCCGTCAGCCGCCGACAATTGATTCAGGGCCTAGCTGCTGTAACCCTAGCGGCCCAGGCTGGGTCCGCCTCTGCGTCCACGTTTCAGGGACTTGAGATTAACCACGTCGCCCTGCGGGTAAGCAGCGTGACGCGCTCCCGCGATTTCTACCAGGAGCACTTCGGCCTGCCGGTCGTCCGCCAGTCCAGCAGCAGTTGCTTCCTTGGAATGGGCAAGAACTTCCTGGCGCTGTTTCACAATCAAAACGCCGGGATGGACCATTTCTGTATCGCCATCAGGAATTATCAGGCCGATTCGGTGGTGGAAGAGCTGAAGCGCCAGGGATTGAATCCCAGGCGCCCGGCAGGGTCCAATCGTGTCTACTTCCCGGATCCCGACGGTCTTGAGGTGCAAGTTTCGGCTGCGGACCACCAGCCCTGAACCACGCCGGGTGCACGCCAGATGATGGAACCGGCACCGGAGTTCGCTTATAGTTTCCTTCCGAAACTCAAGGACATTGGACCTTCGGTAGTGGGCTACTTTGAACCCAACGGGGGTTCACAGGGAGGCTGATCCGTGGCATACTATGGATATGCCAAAGCGTTTAAGCACAGGCTGGCGACCCAAGGACGTGAATCAACTCGCCCATCATCTTGTCCGTCTCTCTACTGAAACCGAATCCAATCCAACAAAGGCAGGGCGTAATAGTAGGCCGAGCAAGTCACAGATATCCCGAGTAATGGCCGCAATGGGTCGCCGTGGCGGAAAGATCGGCGGTAAGAGGCGGCTAGTGACCCTCACGCCAGAACGACGCAAAGAAATTGCTGCCAAAGCTGCCAAGAAGCGGTGGGGAAACGCCAAGAATTCTAGTTAACTTTACCCGTTACAACAAGATCGGCAAACCTGGGAACTGCCTTTCGCAGTTCGTTCAGAAGAGTTGCACGATCCTGCTTGATATTGGCTGCTTGGTAGTCGAGCTGTGACAGTACGCGATCCCTGCCGAGGCCGTACTGATGGATCTGACCTGCCTGGCGATTTCCGGACCAGCTGAAGCCTGAGAGAATGGCGCCCTCGGAGAAACGAGGGAGCCATGAAGAAGACCCGGTTTACCGAAGAGCAGATGGTGACGATCCTCCGCGAGGCCGATCAGCGGCCCGTTCCGGAGGTGGCCAAAAAGAACGGCGTCAGCGCCCAGACGCTCTACGCCTGGCGGAAACACTTCGGCACGTTGGAGCCCGCCGATGTGAAGCGGCTGCGGCAGCTCGAGCAGGAGAACGGCCGGCTGAAAAAGATGGTGGCCGATCGAGATCTGGAGATCGACGTGCTCAAGGAGATCACCCGAAAAAAATGGTAGGCGCACGCGTGCGCCGGCCGCAGGTCGCGTATGCACGTGCACGCGGTCTGTCGGGTCGCCGCGCGTGCGCCTTGCTCTCCGTCGCACGGTCCACGCTGGGCTACCAGTCGCGGCTGGTCGACCGGGATGCCCCGGCGCTGGCCGCGATGCGTCGTCTGGCGGCGCAGTATCCGCGGTACGGCTATCGCCGGATTCGGATTTTCCTAAAACGCGAAGGGCACACGATGAGCACGGACCGGACCCATCGCCTCTGGCGCCAGGCGGGGTTGCAGGTGCCTCGGCGGCGGCCGCGGCGCCGGGTCGCCCTGAGCCGGCCCCGCCCGGTGCCCGCCACTGCGGTCAATCACGTCTGGGCGTACGACTTCGTGTTCGACACCTGCGCGAATGGGCAGACGCTCAAGTGCCTCACCGTCGTCGACGAATGGACCCGCGAGTCACTCGCGATCGACGTGGCCGGCGGCATTCGGTCCGGGCGCGTTATCGAGGTGCTCACGCAGCTCGTGAGCGTCCACGGAGCCCCACGTTACCTCCGGTCCGACAACGGCCCCGAGTTTGTCGCGGGTGCGATTCTCCGGTGGCTGCTCCAGGCGCAGATCGAAACCGCGCTCATCGAGCCGGGCAAGCCGTGGCAGAATGCGACCGACGAATCGTTCAACGGGAAGTTCCGCGACGAGTATCTGAGCCTGCAGTGGTTTCGGAACCGCGTGGACGCGAAGGTGGGGATCGAGCAATGGCGACGGCACTACAACGACGTGCGACCGCACTCGAGCCTTGGCTATCTGACGCCAGCCGAGTTCAAAGCGCAGCTCCGTGCTGGCTCGGATGACGGTGGGCGCTCGCCGGCGATGCCGGCTCACGCTGACCAAGAAGAACACGAGAGCGACTTAACCATGCCGACTGGCGCTGTTCTCCAGTAATCGGTGGTCCGAAGAAAGCCGGCAGGTCAGATCAAGAAGTCGTCTGGATGGTGGCAAAGAACGCCATATTGCTGCAGGCATTCAGGCGGAAAATGTTTTGTATTGCAGGTCACGATTGCATTAGCGTGGCCCATGATAGCAGCCGCTACTACATGACAGTCGTTCGGATCGGGGAAGCCGGTGAGGGCAGTGACCATCTCATTGGTTATCGCAACCACGGCCTCTGGAAAGGCCGCCCGCATCCTAGCGATACGCTTTCCCCTCTGTTCTTTGGTTAATCCGAGCTTGGTCTCTAAAGCGTCACCCACTTCCCGAAGGATTCGTTCGCTCCATAGCGGTCTGTAGAGTGCGGGCTCTACCGCCAGTCTCAGTAGCGTGGCGCACAGAGGCATTGGGATCAAGACGCACGAATCCAACACTGCAGACCATTCATTGTCCAGCGTTAAAATCATCAGGAATTGTGTAGCGCCCTTCCTGATACTCGTCCTGCGCTAGATCGTCTAACGCTTTTCTACGAACTGCATCGCGCTTTGCTTTGTATGCCAACACATCGCGAGCATAAATGCGCCTATGGGTGCCGACGTAATGGAAAGGAATCTCGTTTTTTTCTAACAGCTTAACTAAGAATTGTCTCGACATCCCAAGCAGTTTGCTTGCATCAGTGGTCGTCAATGCAGCGCCAAGCTGCAAAATCGTAACAGAGTAGCCAGCCCGCAGGTCTTTCAGTAGTCCGTACAGAAACGAGGTTATGTTGTTCGGCAAGACCTCAGTTGTGCCGTCTGGACCAATTAGTTTCGCCTCCATCTGACGCAGCTTCTCATACAGGTCTTGAATTTCTCTTTGCTGCGCGGGGGAAATGGGCACTTCATTGCTCTGAACTCCACTAGGCATTGTGGCCATTGGTTGATACCCCCTTTCATTGTTAAGACTACTCCACTTCGTTAGATGCTTTCAACTGGCATATCCGTTACAACTACTACAACTGCAACTAATGTTGCAGTTGTAGTATCCTCCAAGGCGGATAGCAGCGAAAGTGGCCTGTTCGTAAGCTATTGATACTACAGGTTATATAATTCAAAATTTCACCTTACATGCTAAACAGCATTAGTATATATTCCAGATTATGAACGAGCTAAGTATTGAAAAACGAACAAGCGTTATTAGTTGTCTGATAGAAGGGTGCTCGATTCGGTCCACCGTGCGCATGACCGGAGTTGCAAAAAGGAGCGTAATGCGGCTCCTCGGCGAGGTCGGCGACCTGTGCGCTCGGTATCAGGACAGGACATTCCGATTGGCGAGCCCATCTTTTCCTCCCCGGCCATTGCCGACGGGAAAATCCTCATACGCAGCGAAAAGACGCTATTCTGCATCAGCAAAAAGCGGGATCAGCAAAAAGCGGGCGGCAACCGGGCAGCGCAGTAGTCCGGCGGCCAACCGGTAGTGATTCCCCCAACCGCTCATCTGGCTGGCGCTGCTCGACCGGCCCTGCGCCACCCCGAATTTGAAACGGTTCAATAGAGAAATGTTCTAAACATAATTATGCTGAACTGTTGTCTCTGGCGCTGTCCTGTGCTAGGGTGAGCACATGGCCGGGAGGTTCCCGCGGCGACAGGCGGTCCGCCTAGCCGGATTGCTGAGCACCCCGTTTGTCCCGGGGTTGATCTGTCTGGAAGCGCCACCCCACCGCGGTAAGAGCGATTTCCTGCGCCAGTTGTTTGGCGTGCTACTGAGCCAGCGCGCCGTGGCCCCGGTTCTACTGAGGCTGGGCGGCCGCCGCTTGCTCGATGGCGCGGTCGAGCAGGCGGCGGCGCAACTTCTTGGGTTTGCCGAAGGGCGTCTGCGCTCGCCCGCAGTTCTTCTGGATCGCGCATTGCTGGCTGAGCGTGAGGACGCGGCCATCTGGCATGAATTTCTCGCAGCCGGCAGCGGCTCCCCGCCAGCGGAGCACTTCTTTTCGGCGGCGGCCGTTTTGGCCGAGCGAGTGGGCCCCATCTGTCTGCTACTCGATGACGCTCCGGAAGAATGGTTGCGTGCAGCGGCCTCAGTAGCCTCGCCGGCGCTGGCTACGGTGGCCGCGCCCGTCTCGCCGGCCGTTCCCTCCGCGGCTCAAGTACTGGCGCTGGAATAACTTACGGTGCGCGAAAGGCTACTGCTGACGGAGAGTCTGGCGCGCGTTCTGGGAATTAACTTTTCCTGGGAAGCCGCCGAGCCATTCGTGGCCTACACGGGCAGCGACCCGTACGTGTTGCAGTCGGTGGTGCGTGGCGCCGCTGCAGCGGGCACGCCGCTGGACAGCCCTGCTGCCTTCGTCCGCGCGTACCTGGACCAGCTATGGCAGGGCAGCCTGGCTGCCTATTTCCGGGAGCGCCTGCCGGCAGAGCCGGGAAGCCTGGAGCGCCGTTTCGCGCTGGAGACGCTGTCGGCCGGCACGTTGGAGGCCTCGCGGTTGGCTCGCTGGCGCCATCGCATTGCCGTGGATGACCTGCTCCACCAGATGCAGCAAGGCGGCTGGGTAAGCGCGCGCGGCGCCCACTGGGCGCTGCGCTCCTGGCCGGCGGCGCGAGATTGGGCAACGCTGGAGGCATCCGCGCAGGTGCCGGATCGCGCGGCTGGCCTGCTGACGCTGCGCCTGCTGGCCGACTTGGAGGAAGCTCGTCGCGTCTGTGGAACCGCGCAGGTGGCTTCCCACATTGCCGCGGGCCTGCAGGGACTGATGCCAACGGCTGCCGACTGGCTTGCCGAGAACGGCCTCCCCGGCGCGCAGGTGCCGGAAGTCTGCCACGTTGCCCGTGAAGAGTTTGCCCAGGGCCAGTTGTTCCTCTGTTACGGTTTTTCTGAAGGGCGGCGACACTTGGAAGTGGCGTCGTTGCTGGCGGTCGCGGTTCTGGGCGATGAGGCACACCTGGCGCCGGCACTGGAGGAGCTCAACCGGCGCGCAGCCGCGGCGCTGCCAACGGAGGCGAGCGGTGCCCCCAATCCCGCTGAGAAATGGGTGGTGCTGAAAAACCCTGGCCCGTCGGATCTTGAGCAGGCGCAGCGCGCAGGCGTGCGCCTGCTGGAGTTCGGCCTGTTCAATCGCTTGATTGCCACGCAGCCGGAACAGGAGCCGGTCGGCGAGTCCTCTTCCGAGGTAGTGCTCACGCTGCCCATGAAGCCCGATTTCGAGATTGCTGCCGTGCGCGTGCTGGACCAGTTGCTGGAGCAGCACAACTGCGACAAGCGGTCCGCCGCCCAGGCACGCATCGCGCTGGTGGAAGCCTGCCTCAACGCCATCGAGCACGGCCGCGCCGGCCCCGTGGCGCAACCGGCACAAATGCCGGCGCAAATGCCAGCGCAAATGGAGGTCCGGCTCAGCGTCACTCCGGGAATCGTGGAGATGGCGGTGACCAATCCCGGCGCTCCCTTCCAGCCCCAGGCCGGACAGGAAGCCGATGGGGCCGGTGTTCAGCGCGGGCACGGGTTGAAGATCATCCATTCCTTGACGGACCGGGTGAGCTTCTCCAGCGACCTGAACGGCACGACGATCCGCATGACCAAGCGCTTTACCACCGGCCAGCCCGCCGGGGACTCGGGGTCTTCTACCGACGAGAAAGTTACACCTGGAATCGAAAGAAATTGAAGGACGCGCGGTCGTCTTTTTTCACGGCTACCTGAACGAGAGTGGAGGAGAGCTGTTGACCCAGGAGTGCGAAAAGCTGTTCGCCCGCGGAATCCGCGCGTTGTAACTGGACTTTGCCGGCGCCTCGCTGGTGAACAGCATCGGCATCTCCTTCCTGCTGGACATTGTCGAAGAGGCGGAGCACACCGCCAGACAGCTGGAGTTTTCGCGAGTCCCCGAGCACATGCTGGAACTGTTTAACCTCCTAGGAATTTGTGCCCGGGTGCCAGTGCGTCAACTATGAAGGCGAGCGCAAAAGAATATCAGCGGCTGCTGTTCACGCTGGATGCGTTCACCGACCTGAGCCAGCAGGCTGTGGAGACGCGTGAGCTTGCGACGGCCAGCCGCTCGATCCTGTACTTGCTGCTGGGCTCGGTCGGCGTTCCCCGGGGGGCCTTGTGGCGCTGCGATGCGGCTGGACGGTTGCACCCGATGGCGATCAAGGGCGGACCGACGGGTGCCCGGCGCGGGGCGGAATTCGACCGCACTTTGCCGATGTTCAAGCGCAACGAAGCCGCCGAGTTTCTGGAGACTCCAGAACTGCTGGCCGCCAATGACAAGAGGCTGCCCACCGCGCTGCGCACCTACCTCTCGCGTACCGGGCTGACGCAGGTGCTGCCGCTGGTGATGCGCGGACGTCTGTCCGGCCTGTTGGGCCTTGGCAGCCGCCTCAACGCTGCCCCGCTCACTGTGCACGAGCGCGGCGCCCTGGAGACGCTGGGGCGGTACGCCGCCGTGCTGCTCTACCAGCACGATCTGATGCAAACGCTGCGCTCGGCCGTCGAGGAGAACGTGCGCCTGTGTGAGACCCTGGCCAGCACCTACTTCGACACGGTGCAGGCTTTTTCTACCGCGATTGACGCCAAGGACGTCTACACGCGCGGCCACTCCGTGAGGGTGGCGCGCTACTCGTCGGCGCTGGCCGAGCGCCTGCAACTGCCCCGCAAGGCGGCGGCCGGCATCCGCATCGGCGCCTACCTGCACGACATCGGCAAGATCGTCCTGGACCGCGCCCTGCTCAACAAGACCGGCCGCCTCAGCGACGATGAACGAAGCGAGGTGGCCTACCACCCCCTGGTGGGCGACGAGGTGCTCTCGGCGGCCAGCTTCCCCTGGCCGGAAGTTCGCAGCGTAGTCCGCTCGCACCACGAGCGCGTGGACGGCAGCGGGTACCCCGACGGCCTGCAGGGCAACCAGATTCCACTGCCCGCGCGCGTGCTGGCCCTCGCCGACGCCTTCGACGCCATGACCAGCAACCGCCCGTACCGCAACCGAATGCCGCTGGATTTAGCCCTGTCAGAACTGGTGCGCTGTAGCGGCGAGCAGTTCGAACCGGCGGTGGTGCGCGCTTTCTTGAAGCAGTGCCGTAGCGAAGTCGAATCCAGGGAGAAGAACGGAAAGGCGCACAAGAACGGGGACCCGGACAAGCAACAACCGCTGCGTGTCTTCGGCCCGCTGCTGGACCGATCAGGGGGACGGGTCACCACCTCCGCCATTGACAGCCTGCTGAAAAAGCTGGGTCCGGTAGCCGCGTTGCAGTCGGCCTGAAACCGCCATCCTCGCCTTCGCCGAACATCGAGCGGGTGGAGGTCGACAGCCAGTCCAGTGATTAGTCCTGTTGGGCTTCTTCCGCTCGCTTTCTTTTCTGCTTCTTTCCTTTGGGCATCTTCTCCAGAACCTTCCGCAACCGCTGCATACTGTCCCGGGTAGTGTCAATCGTCTGGTCCAGGATAAAGCGGTAGTCGATCAAGTCCTTGGGGTTGAGGGCCCGGAAGGATTCCAGCAGCTTCAGGAATTCGGGCTCGGCCTTCAGCACCCGTTCTACTCCCTTGCGCACAGGATCGCGCCGGTCCACGGCTTGCTCGACGTTCGCCTCAATGGCGTCAAGGATTTGGTCGTATTCCGAAAGGCTGGCGTGAATTCGCCGCGCGCGACGGGCATCTTTGCCAGCCAGTTCCTTCTCCACTGCAGCCAACCGCTGCCTCGCAAATCCCGCATACAGCTTCAGGCGCATGTTCGGTTCCTGGGCCTTGCGAATCTCGCTGATTTCGCCGGGGGTCAGGAACTCACGCCACTGCGCCTGCACGGGCAGAGCCAGCGCGACGGCCAGCACTAGCGCCGCGGGGTGAGGACTCATTTTTTCTTCTCCTTCCCTCTCATGATGCCCAGCAGCAGGTCCTCGCGGAGTTTGGTTAGGCGGGCGGTGATCTTTTGAATTTCTTCGCGATCATGAAGAGGCACCGCCAGGCGAAAGTTCGCTAGCCGGCGTTCCAGTTTGCGGAGCGTGATCTCGGCGTCCTTGAAGCCGCCTGGCTTCTTGCGAGGATTGCGCCCGGTCTTAAACAACCGGTCGTGCGCTTTCTCGCTCCAAGAAAGCATCTCCTTCAGTTTCTCCAGCCCACTCTCCGAGTCGCCCTCCAGATACAGCTTGCGAGCCTCTTTGAAGCTGATTTCGGCCAGTTGCACTTCGAGGCGGGCCTTCTTAATGGGGTCATACTGCCGGGCCAGCTTGGCTTCGACCTTAGCACGGTCGCCGGCAGCACGGTCGCCGGCGACCGCCAGCGCGGCGGCCAGGGCCAGCACCAGGGCCAGCAAGGCCGCTACCCGGAAGGTTTGGCTCCTGAGGAAGCTCACCGTCTTTTCCCCTTGTCGCCTCGTTGCAGACGTCGCTTCAAGATCTTGATGCGCTGACGGGCCTGAAATTCCTGGTTGGGAAATTGGTCGTGACTGATGGCCAAGAAGCGCTCGTAGCTATTCACGGCCCGCTCCACGTGATCCAGTTTATCCAGGCTGATGGCGCGAAGGAAGTGCAACCAAGGGGTCTCCGGCGCCACGCGCGCCACACGATCCAGCATCACCAACGCGGCAGGCAAATTCTGTTGCAGGTACAAGACATTCGCCAGATCCACATACGCATTAGGCAGATCGGGCCGCAGAGCGACGGCAGCCTCCAGCTCCTTCTGGGCTGCCGGGAAATTCCGTTGTGCCTTCAGCATATTTCCAAGCAGCAGGCGGACATCGTAGTTGCGGGGATCGGCGGCAGCCAGCTTTTGCAGCAGCGGAGTGGCATCCTTTGCCCGTTCCGCCCCAACGTAGGCGCGTGCCAGGTTCCAATCGTTTTCGGGCGAGGGCTTTATCTGCGCCGCTGCCTCATACTGGGCCGCCGCCTCCGCGTACTGCCCGTTCGCTAGCAACAGCGCTCCCAGGCGGCGGCGCACGGCCACATTGGAGGGCTCGCGCTCGACCAATTCGGCATAGGACCGCTGGGCCTCCTCTTCTCGTCCGGTCCGCTCCAACAGCCGCGCCATTTCCACACGGGCCGTGGTGTCTGTCGGCTCCAACTGGATGGCCTGGGCTAGATGCTGCTCAGCTTCCTCAAGCTTTTTCAGCTCCACCAGCAGCCTGCCCAAGGCGTAGTGGGCCGGGTGGGACTTGGGGTCCAGGGCGAGGGTTTTGCGGTAGTGCTCAACCGCCTGGGCCGAGTCGCCACTGGCCGCGACCGCGTCGGCCAGCAGCAAGTGGGCCGGGGCGTCCTTGGGACGGGCGGCCACCACTACCTCCAGATGCTGGACCGCTTCAGCCGCCTGCTTCTCTTCCAACAGCAGGATTCCCAGGTTCAGGCTGCCCTGAGTGAGTTTCGGCCGAAGCTCCAGGGCTTTCTTGTAGGCGGCAATCGCCTCGCCGCGCTCCCCCAGCATGGTGTGCGCGTAGGCCAGATCAAACCAGGCACGGTCATTCTTTGGCTCCTGCGCCGTAAGCTCCTTCAGGAGCGTCACGGCGGCGGCGTAGTCCTTGGCGTCCAGTGCCTTTTCGGCTTTTACGATGGCGTCTTCTATGATCGCTTCCTGGGAGACCGGCCCTTCGGCAGGCTTGTCTTGGGAGGCAAACAGGCAGCTTCCCAGAAGCACCACACAGGCCGCGCTCCGCCAAAGCCTGCCGTAATCGAGTTGGATTGCACTCATCGCGCGTAAGCCAGATCGCCCCGGTGGCGCAGAACCTGGTTTAAGAATCCCCCTGTATAAGACTGAGGGCAGCGGGCGATGGTTTCCGGCGAGCCGCAGGCCACGATGTAGCCCCCGCGCTCACCGCCTTCGGGACCCAGGTCAATCACCCAGTCGGCCGTCTTGATGACCTCCAGGTTGTGCTCGATGATCAGGATACTGCCGCCCTGTTCGAGCAGGCGTCGGAAGGCCACCAGCAGCTTGCTGATGTCGTCGAAGTGGAGGCCGGTGGTGGGTTCATCAAAGATGTAGAGCGTGTCTTCATCGTCGCGCAGGGCCAGCCGCGCCGCCAGCTTCACCCGCTGAGCTTCCCCGCCCGACAGTGTGGTGGCCGATTGCCCCAGGCGCAAGTAGCCCAGCCCCACCTCGTCGAGCACCTTCAGCCGGTTCGCCACCTTAGGGGTGGCGGCAAAGAACACCCGCGCCTCGCGCACCGTCATCTGCAGGACTTCGTAGATGTTCTTGCCGCGGTAACGCACCTCCAGGACGCCGCTCTTGAAGCGCGTGCCGTTGCACTCCTCGCAGACCAGCTCGACGTTGGCCAGAAACTGCATCTCGACGGTCACCGTGCCATCGCCCCGGCAGGTCTCGCAGCGGCCGCCCGCGACGTTGAACGAGAAGTGGCCGTTGGTATAGCCGCGCCGGGTTGCGTCGGGGGTAGAGGCAAACCGCTCGCGAATCCCGTCGAAAGCTTTCATGTAGGTGACCGGGTTGGAGCGCGGCGTGCGGCCGATGGGGGATTGGTCTACCAGCACCACCTCCCGGACCAGTTGGGCGCCTTCGATGCGGCGGCAGTTCAGCCGCACTACCGGGACTGGTTCCTCAAGCGCTTCCGCCAGCCGCCCGCGCCCAATTCCGCGCGGTGGCCGCTGCGCTGCGTTTCGGGCCGTCTGGAGGGCCTGCAGTCCTTCATACACGACATTGTGCAGCAAGGTGGATTTGCCCGAACCGGAAACGCCGGTGACGGCGACCATCATTCCCAGCGGGATGTCGACGTCAATCTTCTTCAGGTTGTTCGCAAAAGCGCCCACCATCTTCAGCACCCGCCGGGAATTCGGCGGGCGGCGTTTCTCTGGGACCGGGATGCTCAGCTCGCCCTTTAAGTAGCGCCCGGTGAGCGTGCTCCCATTTCTTTTCAACTCCGGGTAGGTTCCGGCAAACACCAGGCGGCCGCCACTTTCGCCGGCGCCCGGGCCCAGGTCCAGGACGTGGTCTGCGGTGCGGATCAGATCCGGGTCGTGTTCCACCACCACGATGGTGTTGCCCAGGTTGCGCAGCTCCGCCAGGATGCGGATGAGCCGTGAGGTGTCGCGCGGGTGCAGCCCAATGGAAGGCTCATCCAGCACATAGAGGGCGCCAACCAGCCGCGACCCCAGCGAGGTAGCCAACTGGATGCGCTGTGCCTCACCACCGGAAAGTGTGGAGGCCAGCCGGTCCAGAGTCAGGTATTCCAGACCCACCTGGTAGAGGAACTCCAGCCGCTGCCGGATTTCCTCCAGTACCTTGCCGGCGATCTCAGCCTCCATCGGGCTTAGCTGGGTGTTGGAGAAGAACGCGCGCGATTCGGCGATGGACATCCGGCAGACCTGGCCGATGTCGTGGTCCGCAATCCGCACCTGCAACGCCTGCTTGCGCAGTCGTCCCCCCCTGCATTCGGGGCAGAGCGTGTAGCCGCGGTAGCGGCTCAGGAAGACACGCACGTGCAGCTTGTACTTTTTCCGCTCCAGGTATTCGAAAAAGCCCTGCACGCCCCGGAACCGCGGGCCCCCCTCGAAGACGTACTCCTTCTCCTGTCGGCTGAGCTGGTGGAAAGGTACGTCCAGCCGGATGCCTGCGGTGCGGGCCGTCCGCTTCAGTTCGTTATAGAAGTGGCGGTAACGGGGCTTGGTCCAGGGTTCTACGGCCCCTTCCTCCAACGAGCGGCTTTGGTCGGGAATCACCCGGTCCGGGTCAAAATCAATGGTGTTGCCAAAGCCCTGGCAGCGAGGGCAGGCCCCGTAGGGGTTGTTGAAGGAGAACAGGCGCGGCTCGGGCTCTTCGTAAGCGAGGTAGCAGGCTTTGCATTCAAACCTCTCGCTGAAGCGGAGGGCCGGGGCGCCGTTTCCCGCGCTGGCCGGTTCAAAGCCCGCGCTAGCCGTTTCAAAGATGGCTTCGCCTGCTTGCCGGTAGCAAATCTCCACCCCGTCAATGAGCCGTTGCCGCAGTCTGGCATCCTCGCCCAGTGCCAGCCGGTCCACCAAGGCGTACACGCTGCGGGAAAAGTCAATGTCCAGCAGCGACTCGGGCGTCGAGAATTCGAATACCTTGCCGTTCTGGTAAAGGCGCAGGAACCCGGCCTTGCGAAGTTCGAACAGTCGGGTTTTCAGCGACTCCAGGTCTGGATCCCCAGCCCCGCCCTTGGCGCCGCGATCGGCCTTGCTCCGAGCGTCGAAGGCGGCGCGCCCCCGGCCTCCCTGCCGGGGAACCGCAGCGGCGCCGCTCAGCGGAAACAGCAGGTAGTAGCGGCTGCCCGCCGGCTGCCCCAAGATGCGCTCAGCCACTTCGTCCACGGAGTCTTTCTTCACCCGGCCACCGCAGACCGTACAGTAGGTGCGCCCCACGCGTGCGTACAGCAACCGCAGAAAGTCATAGACTTCCGTGGCGGTAGCCACGGTCGAGCGCGGGTTCCGAGTGGAGTTCTTCTGCCGGATGGAGATGCCCGGGGCGATGCCTAGGATTTCGTCCACCTCCGGCTTCTCGATGCGCTCCAGGAACTGTCGGGCGTAGGCCGAAAGCGACTCGATGTAGCGGCGTTGCCCTTCGGCGTAGATGGTGTCAAACGCCAGGCTCGACTTGCCCGAACCGCTGACCCCGGTGACCACCGTTAGCTGGTTGTGGGGAATTTCGAAGTCAATGTTCTTCAGGTTGTGGACGCGCGCGCCGCGCACCTGAATGCTTTCGTTGCGCATCATCTGAGCCGAGTCCCCTGCGCAAAATCCCAGCGCCAGGGCAATTCTTTATTATATCGCTAAGCAATAGGGGTGCCTCTCCGGCAAGCGCATCTCTTCATCCCTCTCCACTGCCAGCAGTGGACCTGGCCACCGGCAGGCGGTACTTGCCGTCGTCCTGGCGGTCATCCTAATTTCGCTCCGGTATTACTTCCGCTAGTCGGAATTTCTCGCGAGATTCAAGCTCCCCGGAGCGAAAGAAAATGGCCCAGGCCGTAAGGCCTGGGAAACCCAGGAACATTTGCTAAGCTGGCCGGGTGGTTGCGCTGGAGGTGATCGTGTTCGCGCGGACGCCCGCCGCCGGGCGAGTCAAGACGCGGCTGATCGGGCGTCTGACCGCCCAGCAATCCGCCGAACTGCACCAGGCCATGATCTCCGATACGGCCGCCATGGTCGCCACCCTGCCCCTGGAGGCCCAGCGCCGCATCCTGTTCAGCGAAGCGCCGGCGACGATGGCCTTTCCCAAGAGCATCGAAGTCGGACGCCAGGCCGAGGGGGATCTGGGGGCACGGCTGGTCGCCGCCATTGAAGACGCTTTCGCCGGGGGCACCGAGAAAGCGATCGTGCTGGGCAGCGACAGCCCGCACCTACCTCCGTCGCGCATCTCGGAAGCTGTCGAGGCACTGGACACCGCCGACCTGGTGCTGGGTCCAACCGATGATGGCGGGTATTACCTGGTGGGTTGCCGAGCGGGGCGGTTTTCACCTGCGGTGTTTGCTGGGGTGGAATGGGGAAGCGCTCGCGTCTTCCAGCAGACGTGCGCAGCCGCCGCTGCCGCCGGCCTCGCGATCGCGTCGCTGGCCCCCTGCTACGACCTGGATGAATGGAAAGACCTGATGCGCTTTGCCCGCGAAGCTGCACCCGCCCCGCGCACGCGCGCCCTGCTGGACGCCCTTCGCTCGGAATCCGCCGATCCGTAGCACTGCCCCTACGACGCAGTTCGCCCTAGCCGGCCGCTAGGCGGTCCGCTGGCTGACCTTAACTCCAGGGTCAGGCGCAACCCCTCTTCCAGCCCTACACGGGGCTCCCAGCCGAGCAACTGGCGCGCGCGGGAAATATCCGGGCAGCGGTGCCTGGGGTCGTCTTCCGGCAGCGGGCGGAACTTGATGCCCGAACGGTTGCCGGTGAGCGACTGAACCAGCCGGACCAGTTCCAGGATGCTCATCTCCTGTGGATTGCCCAGATTGATGGGCAGGTGCTCCGGGCGCTCCATTGCCCTGGCCATCGCGCGGGTCATGCCCTCCACCAGGTCGGAGATGTAGCAGAAGCTGCGGGTTTGCGTCCCATCGCCGTAGACCGTCAGCGGCTGGCCGGAGAGCGCCTGCTGGAACAGATTGGGAATCACGCGCCCGTCGCCCAGCTTCATGCGCGGCCCGTAGGTATTGAAGATGCGCACAATGCGCGTGTCCAGCCCGCTGTAGCGGTGGTAGGCCATGGTCAGGGCCTCGCCGTAGCGCTTGGCCTCGTCGTACACCGAGCGCGGCCCGACCGGATTAACGTTCCCCCAATAGGTTTCTGGCTGCGGACGCACCTCCGGGTCGCCGTAGCACTCCGAGGTCGAGGCCTGCAGGAAGCGCGCTCCTTTTTCCCGCGCCAACTCCAGCTCATTCTGTGTGCCCAGCGAGCCCACCCGCAACGTCTCCAGACCATGTCGGAGGTAGTCGGCAGGACTGGCGGGCAAAGCCAGGTTCAGAACCCAATCCACCGGACCCTTTACCTGCAGAGGCTCCACCAGGTCGTGCTCGCGGAACTGCCAGCGGGGCTGGGAGGCGAGGTGCGCCAGGTTCTCTGGAACACCGGTCAGGAAGTTGTCCACCCCGACCACCTCATCGCCGCGTGCCAGCAGCAAATCGCTAAGGTGGGAGCCGATGAGGCCGGCCGCTCCGGTCAGCACGATCCGCATGCGGCAAGCAGTTTGGCACAGGCCTAGGCCATGGGGGAAGAGAATGGCGAGGCAGTCGCGGCTGGCGGCCTTGCGCCGCAAACTGGCCAAACGCTCCTCGCAGTTCTGAGCAGGACGCTACTGCTTCAGTTCGCGCTCCAGGCGGGCAATAGCTTTGCGAACCTTCTTGGCTTTCTTCCTCTTGGGTTCCAGCTCCAGATACTTCTGATAGCTCTCCAGGGCATTCCTCAGCTCGCCCCGCTCCTCATAGGCTCGTCCCAGCTTGAAATATGCCGCCGCCAGGCGCGGATGCCACTTCAGGGCTTCCCGGAAGCGCGCCACTGCGGCGGTGTACTTGCCCTTTCTCAGGTAGAAATTGCCGACCTTCATCTCTTTCTTCGCCTGGCGGGGATTCAAGGCGTACTCCACCGTCGTTTCGCCATCCGGCTCGGAGCTGGGCGCGCTGGGGTCGACGAGCACTACTTCCGGCTTCTTCTTTGCCGGCTCTTGGGGCGGGTCCTGAGGGGGCTTTTCCTGTAGCAACAACAGGGAAAGCAGAATCGGCGCGAGCATAAAGAAATTATAGTGCCAGAAAGGTTAAGGAAGGGCGAACAGGAACGGAACCGTGCCCAGCGCTTCTTTCAGCGGCGCTCGACGAAGACGCTGCAGGCAGCCTCGTGGCCAACGAACTGCTCGACGCCGGTGCCGCCGACGCGCACCCTCACGGGGCCGCCAAAGGGAAGCTTTTCCACCACTTCCAGCCGGGTCTTCGGGACCAATCCCAGCGAAACCAGGTACTGCAGCAGTTCCCCGTCATTATCGCGCACGCGGCAGACCTCCAGTTTTTCGCCCACTTCGGCATCCGCCAGCATTCCGCCCAGGATCTTGGGGATAGAGCCGGAGCGCGTGGGAATGGGATCGCCGTGCGGATCCATCTGTGGGTGGCCCAGCAGGCGGTCAATGCTTTCTTCGAAATCTTCCGAGATGGCGTGCTCCAGGATTTCCGCTTCCGCGTGTACGCGCTCCAGCGGATAGCCGAGCGCGTGGCTGAGGTAAAGTTCCAGCAGGCGGTGATGCCGAACGATTTCAAGAGCCACTCGCCGCCCCGCCGTCGTCAAGCGGACACCACGGTAGCGGGAGTGATGCACCAGCCGCAGGGCGCCGAGGCGGCGGAGCATCTTGGTGACGGCGGCCGGCGACACCTCCAGCGCCTCAGCCAGAGCGCTGGTCGAGACCGGTGTTTCCCCGACCGTGAGCTGATAGACCGTCTTCAGGTAGTCTTCAACGGCCTCTCCCAGCGGGACCCGCGGCGGTCTGCGTTTGCCCCTGATGCCAGCCTCCTTCCTGCAACCTAATGTAGCGCCCGGCTTCCGTGCTGGGCAACCCAGCCGGACAACCCATCCGGCACCCGGGCGATATGGCGGCCTCTTATGGCAGCCCTACAGCGACTTCAGGAATTGTAGCAAAGTAGCGCGCTCCTGCTCTGCTAAAGCCTCAAAGCGACGGCCGCTTTGCTCGGCCTGGTTTTTGTGCATACGAATGGCCTGCTCAATGCTCGGCGCCCGGCCGTCGTGGAGAAACGGGGAGCGCACCCGCAGCCCCCAAAGGGGCGCTGTACGGAACTCATCGCCGGAAGCGTCACCTTGCGGCAACCCGTCGCCGGTGCCGATGTCGTGCAACAGCAGGTCGGAGTAAAGCCGCACGGGCTGGCGGTCCAGCCACGGCTGCATCGCCGGACCCGTAAGCATTACCGGGAGGTGGCAGGCAGCGCAGCCGATCTGCTCGAAAACCTGTGCGCCGGCCGCGGTCAACGCGTCTTGCGGCCCACGGGGAGGCGAACCCAGCATCCGCAGGAAATTTCCGAAGTTATCAATGCCGCGCAGGCCTGTCAGCGGTTCGCGCGCATCCTCAGGATCGGGGCGCGGGTCGCAGTCGCGCGTCTTGCGTGGGTCGTCGAAGCCCGCCTCCACTTCTTGGGGGAACACGTCGCTGGTGATGCCCATCTCCTCCAGGTAGGCTTCGGCGCCGAAGGTGAACAGAGTGGCCTGCTGCGCCTTCCAGCCGAAGCGGCCCACGCGGGTTGTGTCGGTCGAGACGTCCACCACCATGTGCGGGCGCCCGCCGATGCCATCCGGATGGAATTGGTTGGCGGCAGCGTGCAGCAGCAGCACCTCTTCAGGAATCGCTTCGATCAACCCGTTGCCAAACAGCGGCAGCGACTTGCGTCGTGAAAACACGTTGGCCTCCGGCGGAATCAGCTTGTGGCAGCCGTGCGGCGGGATGGAGAAGAGCTGAAAGACAGAGCCGCCGGGCAGCTCGGTGTAACTGCCATCCTCGTTACGGAGCCCAGCCCGGAGTTCCAGGATTGTGCCGGAACCGCCGACGGCCGGAATGCTGTGGCATTCGGCGCAGGAGCGCCCGTTGAAGACCGGACCCAGCCCATCCTCCGGCTCCTCCACCTCCAGGAAATCCTCCAGGCCCAACCGGAACAGCTCGAATTCAAACGGAGTCAGGCCGGGCACGGGGTCGCCGAACTGCGGCTCGCCCACCCCTACGGCGGCGCGGGCGCCTCCCGAGGAACCGCCGAGCCAGTACACCCCCGGAGCTGCCAGCAGTACGACAAGCAACAGCCCCAAGCCCAGCACCTTGCTGGTCATCTTTGCCTCCTTTGCCCAAAACCCGCCGTCATCGCAGTCGTACCGCGCTGTCGTACCGCAAGGAGCCACTTGCTGATGCTTGCTGCTCGCAGCCCAAGCTTTCCGACCTTTGCCTTTCCTCTTCACTTGACCATGATCACGCCCCGCATCATGTTGTGCCCGGCGCCGCAAGCACGCGAGCATTCGATGACATACTGGCCGCGCTCGAGCGGCGGGATCTTCAGCTTCAGTTCTCCCTTGCCGCGGGCCGGGATCAAATAGTTGATCCCTAGCTTGCGAATCCAGAACCCGTGCTGGGTATCCTCGCTGACGATCGTCAGCTCCAGCGGCTGCCCCTTCTGCAGCTTGATCCGCGAAGGTGTGAAGCTAAAGCGTTCTGCGCGCAGGCACACGCGCTTCGGCTCACGCTCCGCCGGCTCCGGCCCCGCCTGGCCCAGCAGGAACAACAGCAACACCGGTACTGCGTAGGGAATCACCTGGTTGCCTCCATCAGAAGAAATTCGAAAGCTCCAATCGTCAATGAACCAATCCTCACTGATCCAATTTTCTAGAACCACCAGCCGAGGCCAAGATTGAACTGGTCCCGGGTGCCGATCACCTGACTGGCGTTGCGGTTGAAGACGTAGTCGGCCTTGAACACCACATCCGGATGAGGGAAGTAGCTGGCGCCCACCGTCCAGCTCGAGCGGTCGAACTGCTTCAGAGGCAAGAATCCAACCGGCATCCGGTACTGCGTGTCGAAATTCTCGTAGCGGGTGAACACCGCCAGATTCTGGGAACTGTGGAACGGCAACAGGTAGACGCCGCCTTCCAGGTAGAAGCCACGAATCTGACGGGCGATGTTGGGGTTGGTGCCGCGGCGGCGTTGCAGCACGCGGTTGAGCAATCCCGCTTCCCGCATCCATCCATGCGCGTACTGGCCGCGGAACTCCAGGCGATGCCAGGAGTAGCGCCCGTCAAAGCTCCCCAGGCGCACCGGCACGTTGAGGTCTGGCGTGTCGAACCCGGTGCGGCCCGCCCAGATGCTGCCGCCCAGCGTCAGCCGAGGGATGCCGCGGTATTCCACTCGCGCCGTACTGGCCACGTTGCGCAGGTTGGAGCGGGAGCCTTTCTGGCGGCCGCCGCGCAGACCCTCGTCCGCGCTAAAGCCGGCGGCGTCGAGCGGTGACATCAGGTAGAAACGATAGGTGAAGCCCCGCCCCAAATCCCCCCAAGCTCCCACGCCGAGATCAAACCAGGTGCTGGGGATGATCACCGTGTCCACCATCGGGCGCTCGACTCCAAAGAAGGCAGGCGGCTCGTGCCGCTCGTTGATCACCCCCATCGGCGCCAGCACCATTCCCCCGCGCAGGTTGAAGTAGGGATTCAGGTGGAAATCCAGGTAGGCCTGCTCCAACTCCAGCTCCCCCTTTTCTTCGCCGCCTTCAACCAAGGAGTGTTCCAGCTCCAGCTCTGACCAGAACTTGATGCGCGAGGAAAAACTGTGACCGAACAGCAGCACGAACCGGTGAAAGTCGAACTGGCCGGATTCCCCGCGAGGCTTGTTCAGATGAAATTCCATGTAGCCTGCGAAGGGCAGCCGGACGCTTTCCTCGGAATCATCGATCGGAGGGGAGGTGGCAGTCACAGAAATAGCCTGCACCGGCGCAGCGGCGCTGGCAGGCGCTTCCACCGGCGACACGGGAACCCCGGGCGGCAACACGGGAACCTCGGGAGCCACCCCAGTTGACGGCGCCGGAGCCGAGACGGCAACCGCCGCCTGTGGCGGCGCAGTGCCCGCCTCCAGCCGGGCGAGCCGTTCTTCCAACTGGCGCACCTGCTCCTCCAGAGCGCGGATACGCGCTTGCGGGCCCGGGGCCGGGTCCGCGGATTGCTGCGCAACGGCTGCACCGGCAAGCAGGAAGAAGAGCCAGGCTGTTACAATTTTCTTTAACCTGGGTTCAAAAATGAACAATACCATGGTTCACGAACCATAGAACGCACCTGGCCGCTTGTCAACTACTGGTTGTCAACTGGCAGTTGCCAGACACCGGGAAAAATCCGCGCAGCCCGCCCTTGCTTCTGGCCCCCCCCCGTCTAGCCGTGGCCATCCGGCTCTCTCACCTAAGAAGTTCGAGCCCACTTCGGCAACCAAAAGGTTGGCGGAGTGCTAACAGCGACGAATGGGTTTGGCAAAAGCGCGCCGTTGCCATAAAACATCTTTGTCGAATTTTGTTCTTGACAAGAGGGAGCCGCAAGTCTGTACACTGTGGCTAATCTCGGGGAAGGCTCAACATGTTGAGTATTTCCCGCCGGCGGGAAAGAGACCCATCGGCTCACATTAGGGAGAATTTAGCGAAGGAGGATGCGCAGCATGAAGAAGACAGCAAAGAAGAAAGCAGTGAAGAAAGCAAAGAAGAAACGCAAATAACCCTGACTGCGAACGCAGCCCGCGCCTCGCCGACGGCTTTTCGGAACCACCGCCGCCGCAGGCGCTGAAATCAACCCACAGGGGATCCCGTCGCGGATCCCCTTTTCATTGCCGGCTCTTTCTCATTTTCATTGCTGAATAGTCGTACGGGGCACTTCTGCCCATCATTTCTGCCCATCACTTCTGCCGATCATTTCTGCCCATCACTTTTGATCGACGAGAAGGCGTCCTTGCTCCACCACAACCTGGTCGATTCTGGCCGGCAAAGCAAACGGGCGATTGATTGCGGCCGTGGGATAGCGGGGCTGGATGAAATGGGTGACGAGCAACTCCAGCAGGGCACCGCGGAGGGCCAAGCTCCCGATGGAGACCTCCTCGAGATGGAACACCCCGGCGCCGTTTGAGGAAGTAAAACGGCCGCGCATTGCGACCGGGTGCCGGCCACGCAGCAACGCGTCCAGGAGGGGATGAATGGGTCGGCGCGAGGCAGCTTTGAAGCGGTCGAAGTCCACCAGGGCGGTTGTCGAAGGACGCTCGGGGCGCAGATGGAAACGCACCTGGGAGACTCCGGCCGGAATCTTCCCGCTCATCCGGTATTTGAAATAGGAATTGATTTCCTCTTCCAGCAGAACTGTCACTACCCGAGAGTTGCGGGGGTTAGTTGCGTCAGCCTCGGCTCGGGCAGCCCAGTCGGTGATTCGCGCCAGCTTCTTCGCCATCTGTTCGGCCAGCGCTTCTGAGAGTTCCGGTTCGCTGGCCCGACGTTCGTCCCCCGGACCTCCGAGCAGAGCTAGCATCATCAGCGGCACCGCAAGAAGGAGCTTCATCACCGGAACAATGAGTTAGACGCAGGGGGAGGACAGCTCGGTGCCGCCGGCCGCAAAGGGTGGCTACCCGGCCGACCAGTCCCACGAGCGGAAAACGGCGCCGCTAATTGCCACCCGCTGCCCTGCGGGCTACTTCCGGCCCGAGGAGCCGCGGCAACTCCAGAGGACCTATCAGCCGGAAGGAACTGAGTGAAGTGCTGTCGAGAGGCAAAACCAGGATATCGGCCACATGGTCAAACCCCACCGTACCGCTGGCCTGGAAGGTCACCGAAGGCGCTTCCAGGATAAGCTTCCGCAAGCGCACCCGACGCTGTTCGACTGCCAGATCGGCGCTGAAGGAAACGAGGCGGCTGATGCCTCTGGAAATGGAAGGCTGCCCCGTGGCGGCAGCCGCCAGGTCCACATTGTGCAAGTCGAGATCGCGGCCCTCCAACTGCACCTCGATGTTCAAGTTGTTCAGCAGGTCGGACGCTTCCCAGCCCGAGGTGAGGAGCCGTAGGGAGCCTGAAGCCCGGCCGGCTGCAAGGCCTTCCAGTCGCGGGGATAAGGCAGCTAGTGTGGCCAGGTCCACGCCTTGAACGAGCCCGTTTACCTGATAGCGCGGGCCGCGCGCTTGGAAATCGAGCCGCGAGTTGCCGGTCCAAGTGCCTCCGGCGAAAGCGCCACGGGCTTGTTCCAATCGCAAACTCCTGCCCGTCAGGCGGAAAGCTGTCTCGATCTCCTTCACCTTGAGCCTCGGCAAGCGCAGGCGTCCGACCCTGAGCCGCCCTTGGGCACGAAAAGGGGACGCAGCGGGAGTCCGAGCAGCCGATGGCGAGGAACCAGCCTCCACCCCAGCCTGCCTACGTGCGCCCAACAGAGCCGGACGCGCGTGGCGAAGCGCCGGCCGCAGGATCTCGGCAAGCGCTGCGCTGTCCCATTCGTTTACCTTCAAATCCGCCCAATACACGGGCGACGGACGTAAGGGAATGCGCCCGCTGCCGGTAATCGTAGCGCCAGCCCAGGTAGCCACCAGGCGGCTTACACGGACTTGATCGCTCCCAAAGTCCAGCCGGGCGGTGTGCAAGAGAACTGGCGTGGACAGGCCAGGAGGTACCCACCGCGCGCGCGCTAGTTGTCCCCATCCGGAAACGCTCGGTGCGGTGTCGCGCGCGATTTGCCCGCGCAATTTCAGGGCCAGGTAGCCTTTTTGAGGCAAGGAAGGTTGAGGCAGGGAGGTGCGGGCCGGCCGCAGATCGGCTCCGGCGGCCTGCAAGAGAGGGGAGACCGCCCGCAAGGGGAGGCCGCGCCCGGCAACGGAAAACTCGCCTTTCCCAGTCCGCCAGTTCCAGGTCGCCCCCAGATCCAAGTTCCGGCCACGCTCCAGTTCCACGGCAGTCGGGGCAAGCCTGACTGTGGAACCGTTCAGATTCAGCCGCGTCTGTGCTGCCCGCAGCTGCGGCAGTCCGCTGTCCTCGAACTCCAGCTCGTGGCCCATGACGAAACCCTGAACCTGGAGCGGGGGACCCTCAAGGAACAACTCCCCATCCAGAATCCCGCCCAGCCTCAGGGTGCGGGAGAGCCACGGCGAAAAGTGCTGCACCGCCCGCATTGCATTCCCTACGCTCGCGCCGGAGAAGCGCAAGTGCCATTTCCATTCGGGGTGATCCAGCAAACGGACCACCGAGCCGCTCCCCTCCAGGCTTCCGCTGCCTAAAGCAGCCTCCAACTTTTCAACCTCGAGCCGGCCCGCCGGCCCGTTGAGCAGGGCCTCGTAGCGCAGCTCCACAGAAGAACCGCGTTTCGGAGGCAGCATGTCCCAGCGGTGTAGGTCGCGCAGGCGCAGTGTCCCGTTGGCTTGTAGCGCCTCGGGGTGCCCTCGCAGCGCGGCCTGTACCTCCAGCACACCGTGGATGCCGTGGTCGGTGCCAGAGGCCAGCACGAGCAAGTCTGCCAGGTAAGCGTCGGTAAGACTAACTTGCAGCTGCAGGTCGGAGCCGGTGTCAGGGGCGCCGGCTGGTGCGGGCGCAAACGAGCCTTCCACCCGCAACCGCCCGACGTCGGTCAGCGTGCGGTCCGTGCGCGCCGGGGAGCAGGTAAACCGCAGATTCCAGCGAGCGGGGGCGCTGCCGCCGTCCGGGGGTGAGGTCGAATAAAGCGCCGCATCTACTCCGGAAAGAAAGAAAACGCTTTTGGTGTTACCAGACTTGAAGTTGATCCTGGCATCCTGCAGTTCGACGTAGGCGGGAGCGTTGGGGTGGAGCGAGGTGACAGCGGCGCGGCTCATCAGCGGCTCGGCATTCCAGCGGCCATCCGCATTGCGGGCCAGGTTCAGGCTCGGTCGCACGAAGATCAACGAAGAAAAACTCAACCGCCCGGTCCACAGCGAGCGCAGGCGCAGGGTGGCGCGCAGGGTAGGCATGCGGGCGAAGGGTTCAATGCCGAATGCCGGGTCGTCGGCCACGCTGACGTTCTCAAGATCAAAGCCCGGGCCACCGAACAGTTTCAATCGCACGTGGCCGGCCTGAACCGGGCGTCCCAGGCCGGCTGACAGCGCACCGACAATCTGGCTGCGGAAGCGGTTGACATTCACGAGAGATGGCAACAGGAACGCAACGGCCAGAGTGGCCGCAGCGGCAGTCAAAATGGTGCGCTTGCGCGGCAAGGACGATTCCAGCTAGTTGTCTTCAAGCAGCATCGAATCTCTTAAAGTTACCAGGAATCTTCTAGTTGGGGCGAATCAGCAAGAACATCCGCTCCCAACGGGTCTTGAACGGAAACTGCACGATGGTTTTCAAGATGCCCGCGACGCGTTTCCAAAGCGAACGGTGACGGTAGTCGGCGCTGGTGCTCTCCAGCGACCAGTAAATCAATACGGGCTTGCCCAGGATATTTTCCCGCGGGACAAAGCCCCAGAAGCGGCTGTCTTCGCTTCTGTCCCGGTTGTCCCCCATTGCAAAGTAGTGGCCGGGCGGAACCACCAGCCAACCATCTTCCACGTGCCAGGGCAGGGCCTCCGCCCAGTCCTGATAGATAGCGCGGGGAGCCGAAGCAGGGAAGTTGTCCCGGTACACATCCAAGCTGCCCGTCTTGTGCACCTTGTAGCCTTCGTCGGCCAGATGGCCGTTGATGTACAGCTGCTGGTTGACCATTCGCAGCCGGTCGCCCGGAACTCCGACGACGCGCTTGACATAATGCTTGCTTGGGTCCACCGGGAATTTGAAGACCACAATGTCGCGGCGCTGAACCTCCTGGTACGGCAGCAGCGGTCCCAGCCAGCGGTCGGGCGGCGCATAGGCCAGCTTGTCCACCATCAGGTGGTCGCCGATCAGCAACGTATTTTCCATCGAGCTGGAGGGAATCTTGAAGGCCTGGATGGCGAACGTGGTTCCGTACAGCGCCAGGATCACAGTCACCACAATGGATTCGAAATACTCGCGGAAAGTGGACTTTCGACCCGCGCCACCGGGCGCCGGCGAGGTCTCGGTGGTCTTTTGGGCCTTCCTCGCGTCGGTTTCGGTCGTCGCCATTTTAACCTGCGTTAACCTGCTGCAGCCGGCGAGGAGGCAAGCTGCGCGGTGCGCTGCTGGAAGTGGAGCAGGGCGGCGCGGGCCGCTTCCTGCTCGGCGGCCTTCTTGGTTGCGCCCTCGGCCTGGGAGACAAATTCCTTGCCGATCCGGACCTCGATGGTAAAGGTCTTGCGGTGCTCTGGGCCACGCTCACCAACCACGACGTAGCGCGGCTGCGGCAGGTGCGCTGCTTGCAGGTGTTCCTGGAGCGTCGACTTGAAGTCGCTCAGGGGAAACTGTTCAATTCCACGTTCCAGCCAGTGGCTCAGCACCAAGCGGCTGACCAGCTCGCGCGTCTTCTCCAGCCCAGCATCCAGGTAGAGGGCGGCAATCAGCGCTTCCAGCCCGTCCACTAGCAGCGCCCGCTTGTGACGCCCGCCGCTCTTCTCCTCGCCCCGCCCCAGTTGCAGAAACGCGCCCAAGCGCAACTGGCTGGCAATGGAAACCAGGTGCGTTGCGCTCACCAGGTGCGCTCTCATCTTTGACAGCTGACCTTCCGAGTAGTCCGGGAAGCGCTCCACCAGTTCCCGGCTGACCAGAAATCCCAAAATCGCATCTCCGAGGAACTCCAACTGCTCGTTGTGGTAAACGCCGCTCTCTCTGCGCTCGTGGCTGTGGGAGCTGTGGGTCAGAGCCCGCAGCAGCAGTTCCCGCCGGGCAAACGTGTGCCCGATGGCCTTTTCTAATTCGCTCAGGTCGTCCACGTGGGTTTCGCTTTCGGATCTGGGATGCAGCTACTCCGGACCCAGCGCCACTCGGCCCTTCGCTAACGAAAGCATCCCCCGTCGCTGGTGCATGGGGTCGCTGGTGCATGGGGTCGCTGGTGCATGGGGTCGCTGGTGCATGGGGTCGCTGGTGCATGGGGTCGCTGGTGCATGGGGTCGCTGGTGCATGGGGTGCCGGCGAGGAGGACTCCTTCTACTCCACCCTTCGCACTCCCCCGTTCCTGGATCCGCGTCGGCAATTGCCGGATGCCGGCGTGCAGGCCACCTTACTGTTTTTTCAGCAACTCCTCAAGCCTCTGCAACTCCTCGGCGGCATAGTCGCGCGTGCCATGCCTGATGCCTCCGGCATCCACCGCCTGTTTCAACGCGTCGCGGGCCATCTCGTATTTCTTCATGATCCGGTACGTCAGCCCGAGGCGCCAAAGCACTATGGGATTTTTCTCGACCTCGAGCGCGATCGCTTTCTTGAAGAAGTCCGCAGCCGCCTCATACCGCCCGCGCTTCATGGCCACATGGCCAAGGGCATCGTAACTCGAGGCGCGCATGTCGTTGACCGCTCCCTCCCATACGGTGTCTAACATTTCCGGATCAGGTTTCTCCTTCTTTTCGATGGCCGCCAGGGCGCGCTTGGCGTAGTCCTCGGCCTGCTTCAGCTTCTCTTCCCGGTCCAGATCGGTATTTTTCGTCCGTTCCGGGATAAACAGAGCCAGCCAGAGCAAGGCCTGGGCGTTTTCCGGATCTATCGCGAGCGACTTCTCGCCGAACTCACGCAGCTTGGGAAAGTCGCCTTTTTGCCGGTAGCCTTCCATCGCTTTCAGGTAGACAAAACTATTCAGCTCGCTGTCCGGGAACATTTGCACAAATTCCTCGGCCAGAGAGATCATCTGATCGGCGGTCAGGGAGGCATCGAGGAGCTTCTGGTACGCCTCTAACTCCTCTTCGGTTTCGGCCATGGGCCCCTTCGGGGCGCTTGGCGCTTGCTGGTCGGGCTGGCCGGTGTCTGGGGTCTGCTGCGGCTCCTGCGCCGGGGCCAGGACGATGAGCAGACCAACCAACAGGGCGAGGGCCGCCGTCCTCATTTTCATCCTTCGCATGGGGTGTTGCTCTCCTTCCACGCTGTTGTTAGCACGATCCGTTCTTCTTCCCGCTGTCCCCGCCTTGTTCGCGCAATGTCTCCCGGCGGAACGGGGCCTCTAGGCCGAGTTCGGCTGCCCGACGGGTCGCCGCCTCCACGTCCTGAGTCTCCAGCGCTTGCCGGTAGTGTTCGACTGCGAGCTCGCGCTCTTGCTTCATATCATAAATGCGTCCCAGGTAGATATGCGACCAGGCCAGCAGGTGGGGGTCTTTGCTGACCTCCAGGGTGCGCTCGAAGTAGCTCCTGGCCAGTTCCGGTTGCCTTTCCTGGGTAGCTACCAGGGCCAGGCCATAGAGGGCTCGTGCTTGCAATGCGCCGTTCTTTTCCAGCGCGGCGCGAAATAGTCGGCGAGCCTGAGCGAAATCCTGGCGGGCCATTGCGTCCTCTGCTTGGGCCAACACCGTTTCTTCTTCCGACGCGTTGGGGGTGGAGTCGGTTGCGCCCGCCACCGGCATCGCAGGCATCCGCAGGTGCCCCAGACCATCGGCTTCTGTGGCCTCCCGGAATTGGACTCCGGCTAGCCGCTTCCGCTCGTGTCCTACGTCCAGCTTCTCCAGCATCTCCGGATAATAGATCCGGATTCCGGCCTCCTGCTGTTCAAACTTCTCCAGCGCCTCGTAGAAATAGGGTGCCAGAAAATGCCCTCCTTCCAGGATCTCGCGCAGGCGCTGTTGCTTGGCGGCCGGGGTGTCTTCGGCCAGCCGCAGCTCCAGCGCGCGGATGAGCGATTCGGAGAGCAACAGCCGGAAATCCTTGCGCAATGCGGGTTGCAGCCCGTGCGCGGCTTCGGCAAACCATTGCAAGTCCGATTTCGTGCGCACCAAGCTCCTGTGCTTGAGGGCCAGCGGCTCCAGCAGATAGTGCAGCAAACCGTGGCGGATCTCCTTCAGTTTCAGCTCGGGGGCGGTGCTGACCACGACGTAGTAATCGCGCCCGAATCCCCTCGCGTTCGCCTGCCCAGGGGCTCCTAGCAGGTCGACGTGAACCCAGAAGTTACGCCCCAGGAAACCTGAGGAGGCGATGCGCAGGTAGCCGTTCAGCTCCAACATCAGGTACCCCAAACCTTCGTTGTATCGATCCAGCTCCCGCTCGTAGGCGGGGCGGTATTCCTCCCACAGCGCCTCCAGGTTGGCCTCCTGGTAGAAGGCAGCCAGCAGAGGCCGCAGGTCGCGCAGCGCGGAAACCTCAGGCGGCAGCTCCGATTCCTGCACCCGGAAGGGAAAGTCCGGCGGACCGCCGATCAACAGCGCGAAGGAGATGTACTGGCTGAGGTCGAACGCCGGGTCCGGGTGGCGCTGGGCCACGTAGAAGGCCCGCAAGGCTTCCAGGCTGGCCGGCTTGGCCGCGGCGACCTGTTGGCGAACCAGCCGACGCACGGGGCTGGCGTGCGGCGAATCCACACCCGCCTCATAGCCGGCCGCGTTGATGGCGGCCATCACCACGAACAGGGGCAGGCTGCTGTCGACCCGCGCTGGGTGTTGCGCCAGCAGCGGCAGGCCAGCGAGAAAGCACGCCGAGGCCACGAGGGCTGCCGCAGCGCGCTTCCGCCACCGAACGGCGTCCCCGGAAAACCACATCAATTGAGTTTATTGCGCCTCGCCCATCCCCGTCAATCTCAGGGTCTCCAGAGCGAAACGGTGTGAGGACGTTGACGGGGCTACGCGGCGCCCCCTAGAATGCGTGGGATGGCCAAATACACGCGGGCCGTGTACCCAGGGTCATTCGACCCGCTCACCAACGGCCACCTGGATCTGATCGAGCGTAGCATTGAGATTTTCGATGAGCTGATCATTGCGGTACTCCGCAATCCAGACAAGCATCCCCTGTTCTCGCTGGAAGAGCGGATGGAGATGCTGCGGGAAGTGACGGTACCGCTGGGCCGGGTCCGCGTGGAGGCGTTTGACGGGCTTCTAGTGGAATACGCCGCCCGCTCCGAGGCCAACGTCATTCTGCGGGGCATCCGGGCCATCTCCGACTACGAGTACGAGCTGCAGATGGCTCTGATGAACCGCAAGCTGAACCCTCGAGTGGAAACCGTGTTTATGATGCCGGCCGAAACCTACAGCTACATTAGTTCGCGGCTGGTCAAGGGGGTGCACCTGCTGGGCGGCGACATCAAGGACCTGGTGCCGCCCATCGTGGTGGAACGGCTGAAAACCAAGGTTCCAGTCTGACTCTGGCACCGGCTGAACTGAGCGACCTATGCAACTATCCGAACGTATTTCGCGAATTTCTGTGAGCGCCACGCAGGCCGTGGTGGTGGAGGCCGAACGGTCCCGGGCGGCGGGCGCCGACCTGGTGGATTTCGGCGCGGGTGAGCCGGATTTCATCACCCCCGACAATATCTGCCAAGCCGCCATCCGCGCCATCCAGGAGGGCTTTACCAAGTACACGCCGACTGGCGGAGTCGCAGAATTGAAACGGGCCATTTGCGACTGGCACCATCAGCAGTTCGGCACCGAATACACGCCGGCCGAAGTGCTGGTCACCGTGGGGGGCAAGCACGCCATCTTCAACGCCATCTCGGTGCTGGTCAATCCCGGCGACGAGGTGGTGCTTCCGGTGCCTTATTGGGTCAGCTTCCGCGACATTATCCAGTACGCGAGCGGGCGCGCGGTCCTGGTGCCGACCGATGAAGAAGCCGGTTACCGGTTGCGGCTGGAAGCTGTCGAGCAGGCCCTGACGGAGCGCACGCGCTTGCTGATTCTCAACTCCCCCAGCAACCCCAGCGGGGCGGTGATCGGGCTCGAGGAGTTTCGCCAGTTTTATGAGTTGGCCGCCGCGCGCGGCGTCTTGCTGCTTTCCGACGAGTGCTACTCGCACTTTGTTTACGAAGGCCAGCCCTTCTCGGTGGGGGCATTCCCCGGCGCTCGCGAAAAGGCCATCGTGGTCGGTTCGCTCTCGAAGACCTTTGCCATGACCGGCTGGCGGGTGGGTTACGCGCTGGCACGCCCCGAGATCATTCAGGCTATGTTAAAGCTGCAGAGTCACTGCACCTCCAACACCACTTCCATCGCGCAGAAGGCGGCCATCGAGGCGCTGCGGGGCCCCCAGGATTCGGTGGGCCAGATGTGCGCGGAATACCGGCAGCGGCGCGATTTCGTGGTGCAGGGGCTGCGTGACATCCCCGGCGTCCGTTGCCCGATGCCGCAGGGCGCCTTCTACGTGTATCCGAACGTGGGCGCTTACCTGAAGATTGACGGGGGTACCTCCACCATGGAGCTGGTCGGCCGCCTTCTCCGCGAAGCGCAGGTGGCGCTGGTGCCGGGCGAGGCCTTCGGCACCACGGAACACCTGCGGCTTTCATATGCCACCTCGATCCGCGAGCTGGAGCGGGGTCTGGAGCGAATGCGCCAGTTCTTCGCCAAGCTGAGGCCAAGTTGAGGCCGAGTTGGGTCCGAGTTGAGGCTAAGTTGAGGTAGGCGTGGACCTCGAGCAGCAGCCCTTCCCCATTGCGCCCGTTTACTACGAAAAAGTCTGGGGGCAGTTCCGCGATGGGCGGCGCCTGGGCGAGATTTGGTTTCCGGCGCCCCCGCTGCTGCTGAAGTTCCTCTTCACCAGCGAAAAGCTCTCCGTGCAGGTGCACCCGGCCGACGCCTACGCCCTCGAGCACGAGAACAGCGCTGGCAAGACCGAATGTTGGTACGTGATGGAAGTCGAGCCCGGCGCGCAACTGGCCGTGGGGTTCCGCCGGGACATGGGCCACGAGGAAATTCGGGAACGGGTGCGCGGGGGAACCATCGAAGAAGAACTGAACTGGCTCGCGGTCGATCCAGGTGACTTCATCTTTGTACCGGCGGGCACCGTCCATGCCATCGGGCCGGGACTGACGCTGTGCGAGATCCAGCAGTTCAGCGACATCACCTACAGGCTCTACGATTACGGGCGCCCGCGGGAGCTTCATTTGGAAAAGGCACTTGAGGTGATGCGGCGCCATCCGGCTGCCGGGCGCGTTCGGCCTGCCCGGGCGGGCCCGGCTGAGCTAACTCACGACTATCTGGTCGGCTGCCGCCACTTTGCTCTGGAGCGCCTCTCGGCAGCGCGCACCTATTGCAGCCGAAAGGAAGCAACCCGCATTGAGGTGCTCATTTTCCTGGAGGGCGAAGGAAAGATTGCAGCGGGAGATTTTCAGGCACCTTACGGTCGCCAGCAAGCGTGGTGTCTGCCGGAGACCCTGGAGAAATATGCCGTGGTCCCCAGCCGCCCAACCAGTTGGCTGACGGCTTATGTGCCAGCGAGCGTCGAGGGATTCCGGGCCACACTCAAGCGAGCAGGAGTGCCCGGGGAGCAGCAGAGGAGGATCGCGATTGAAGACCTCTGACAATTTTGGATTTCGGATTTGGGATTGTTTGCCCTCACCTGGCTCTGTGGTGGAAGATGGTTTCGGCCCTCTTCGTGTATGAATAAATCCGCAAACCGAAATCTGAAATCCGAAATCCCGTTGCACGCCGTGATTCTGGCGGGCGGGCGGGGCACGCGCTTCTGGCCTCTCAGCCGCCGGCATCGGGCCAAGCAGGTGCTGCCCGTGTTGGGCCGCGGAAGCCTGATCCAGCAGACACTGGAGCGGCTGCAACCGGTCGTCCCACCCAGGCGCACCTGGATCCTTACCAACCAGCACCTGCGTGAGCTCATCCTGCGGCAGCTTCCGGCCATCCCGCCGTCGCAGGTGATCGCCGAGCCTGCCCAGCGCAATACAGCCCCGGCCATCGGCCTGGCCGCACAATTGATTGCGCGCGTGGCCGGCCGGGAGGTGTTGCTTGGGGTTTTTCCGTCCGACCACGTCGTGGCCCGCCCGGTCCAGTTTCATAGAGCGCTGCGGGTGGCATCGCGCGCCGCTGCCGCCGGGTCCCTGGTGGTCCTGGGCATCCGCCCGCGCTGGCCGGAAACCGGCTACGGCTACATCCAGTTCGTGGCCCGCCCCTCGAGCGGACTTCGGCTCCAGCCTGTCGAGCGTTTCCGCGAGAAGCCGGACATGGCGACCGCCCGGCGTTTCTTGCGCAGCGGGCGGCACTTCTGGAACAGCGGAATGTTCCTGTGGTCTGCCGGAACCATCCTGGACGCGTTGGAACAATACCTGCCGCGAACTGCAGCGGCGCTGGCCGAAATCGCCGGGGATTTCCGGCCGGCAACGCTAGCGCGCCTCTACCCGAGGTGCGACAACATTTCGGTGGATTACGCGGTGCTGGAAAAAGCCGGAACTGCGGGGCGGGTCGTGGGCCTGTCTTGCGAAATGGGTTGGAATGACGTGGGGAGCTGGAACGCCCTCTATGAGCTGTTGCCACACGACGAGGACGGCAATGCGGTGCGCGGCCGGGCCTGGCTGCTCGACGCCCGGGGCAACTACCTGGACGTGCTGGGGGTGCCGGGAAGCAAGGGGCCCAAAAAGATGGTTGTGGCCATCGGGGTGGAAAACTTGGTGGTAGTAGACTGCCGCGACGCGTTGTTGATCGCGCGCCGCGATCGGGCTCAGGACGTGGCGAAGGTGGTGGCGTGGCTGGAAAAGAACAAGCGCGAGAAGCTGCTGTAGCCGGGATCAAGTTCGGCACCGACGGGTGGCGCGGCGTCATCGCCGACGATTTCACCACCGACAACGTGCGCCGGGTGGCGCGCGCGGTCGCGGCCTACATTCAGCGTTACGAGCAACCGGAGCGCGGGGTCGCCATCGGCTACGACCTGCGCTTTGGCTCGGAGCGCTTCGCGCAGGCGGCTACCGAGGAGCTGGCCCGTGCCGGCCTGCGCGTCTGGCTGGCGGCCGACCACACCCCGACACCGGCCGTGTCCTACGCCGTGCGCCACTGGCAGACGGCCGGTGCGGTGATGATTACCGCCAGCCACAACCCCTGGCAGTGGAACGGCGTCAAATTCAAAGCGAGTTACGGAGGTTCGGCTTCGCCGGAAATTGTTCGCAAGATTGAAGCCGCGATCGACCTCCCGGTGCCGCAACAGCCCGGCGGAGATATCCGTCACGCGGATTTCCGCGCGCCCTACCTGGAACACGTGGCACGACTGGCCAACCTGAAGAAGATCGCCAGCGCCGGTCTGAGGCTGGCGGTGGATCCCATGTATGGCGCCTCCCGCGGCTACCTACCGGCGCTGTTCGAGCAGCACGGCATTCCTAACCGGGAAGTGCATGGCGTGCGGAACCCGCTTTTCCCCGGCCTGAATCCGGAACCCATCGAGCCGCACGTTGAGGAGTTGCGGCGCGCCGTCGTGGAAGACGGCCTCGACGCCGGCTTTGCTCTGGACGGCGATGCCGACCGGGTGGGGGCGATTGACCGGACCGGGGAGATGGTGGATTCCCAACGCATCTTCAGCTTGCTGCTCGAATACCTGCTGGAGCAGCGCGGGTTGCGCGGCGAAGTGGCCAAGACCTTTTCCACCACCAAGATGGTAGACCGCATCGCGGTGCGCCACGGCTTGAAGCTGCACGAGACCCCCATCGGCTTCAAGCACATCTGTGACCTCATGCTGGAGCGCGACATCCTGATCGGCGGGGAGGAGAGCGGGGGCATCGGTGTCAAGGGGCACCTGCCAGAGCGCGACGGCATTTTGGTCTCCCTCCTGCTGGCCGAGCTGATGGCCGACCGCGGCAAAACCCTGGGCGAGTTGGTGGGCGAACTGCACCGCCGCTACGGGCCGCAGGTTTACAACCGGCTGGATCTGCATCTGTCGCCGGGGCAGAAAGAGCGAGCAGTGGCGGCTCTGGCGCGGGCCCCCGCGAACATTGCGGGTTTCCGCGTGACAGGGGTCAAAACGCTGGACGGCATCAAGTTCCTGCTCGAACCCGGCGCCTGGGTTCTGGTGCGCGTCTCCGGCACCGAGCCGCTGCTGCGGCTCTACGCCGAAGCGCCTTCCGCCGACGCAGTGGCGGCCATCCTGAGCCAGATGGAGGAACTGGTCCGGAATGCTTAAGGAGGAGGCGCGCGCCCGGCGCTACCAGCGCGCGCGGCGCTACCTCCGGCTGGCCGACTTCCTGCTCGGCTGGGTCTGGCTGGCAGCGCTGCTGCTGCTGGGCTGGTCAGCCGTCCTTTGCGACTTCGCCTGGGCAATGGCCCGCAACTTCGGCGTCGCCCTGCTGTGTTACACCGCGCTGCTAGCGCTGCTGGGAAAAGCCCTGGGACTGCCGCTGGACTATTACTCCGGATACGTACTGGAACACCGCTACGGGCTTTCGAACCAGACCCGCGCGGCCTGGGTGAAAGATCAAGCCAAAGGCTTCGCGCTGGGTGTTGCACTGGCGCTCGTGGCCACGCAGGTCCTCTACCGCCTGCTTCGCTCCTTCCCTGAACACTGGTGGCTGATCGCCTGGGCTGTCTTCCTGCTATTCGTGGTAGCCCTGGCAAACCTGGCCCCAGTGTTGCTGTTCCCGCTGTTTTACAAGTTCCGCCCGCTCCAGGACAAGGAAATCAACCAGCGGCTACTCGGCCTCTGCGACCGCGCCGGAACGCGCGTCCGCGGCATCTTCGAGTGGAAGCTGAGCGCGAAGAGCCGCAAGGCCAACGCCGCGCTGACCGGCTGGGGCAACACGCGCCGCATCCTGCTGGCCGATACTCTGCTGGAAAACTACTCGCCGGAGGAGATTGAGTCCATCCTGGCGCACGAGCTGGCGCATCACGTCCATCATCACATCGGCAAGTCACTGGCGCTTCAGGCGGCGACCGGCTTCGCTGGGTTCTGGCTGGCCGACGTGGCTTTGCGTGTCTTCACGCCTCGGTTCGGCTTCCTCGGCCTGGACGATTTCGCCAACTTGCCGCTGCTGGCGCTGGTCGGCGCCGCTCTTTCGCTTGTGCTGCTCCCGGTGGTGAACAGCGTCTCCCGCTATTTTGAGCGGCAGGCCGACGATTACGCCCTGCGCGCCATCTCTCGGGTTGATCCGTTTATCTCCAGCATGGAGAAACTAGCGGCTCAGAACTTGAGCGAGCGCCGCCCCCATCCGCTACTGGAGTTCCTCTTCCACAGCCACCCCTCGGTGGAGAAACGCATCCGCCGCGCCCAGGCCTATTCGCAAACTCCCCTGGTTTCGCCCGGCTAGTGTCGTGTAGCGTTGGATCTGGCCTTGGAGCTGGCTGCGGAACAGCGATGCCACCTGGTGGTAGGAGAGCATTAGCCGGCCGCGATCAGCAAACGCACTCCGGCCGGCATTCAAAGTTCTGGCGGACGTTCTGGAGGTTTGGGTTCTTTGTCTGCTCCTGGAAGCGGGGGTTCCTCATCGGAATCTGCAGTCAGTTCCATGTCAAGTTTCACGCCGCTATAGCTGAGGACCTGGCCGCAGCGGCAGCGGTACTTGCCTTCCCGGGCATTGACTGGGAGATTCAGTAGCGAATGACAGGCGCTGCAGCGCAGTAATGGATGGAAGCTGCGGTCCCGGGCGTCGAGCATGGTCAGGCCATGGCAGGACGGGCAGGCGAACGTAATACCTGTCCCCGAACGAGCGGGCGCTCCCTCGCAAGGCACGGGAAATGCGCAGTGGCGGCAGTTTACGTGGGAGTTTCGCAAGTCGACATCCGCGCCGGTCCCCTTCAGGGAAGAGCAGATCGCAAAGGAGGTCTCGTCACCCACGTAACGGGCCAGGACGGCAGGCGTCTGGACCAAGGCACGGTGGGCCGCTTCAACCGAAGGAAACACTTTCAGCTCCACCAACTGACCAGCGAAACGGTCTGGATCCACCCCTGCAAGCGAATGCAGTACGATATCTTTCAGAGTTATCCTGCGGCGATCCGTCTCGTCGCGCCGATCCCTCCTTCCCCTGCGCCGTTCAATCAATACGGGTATGTATCGCCGGCGACGGTCTCGGCCGCTGCGTTGATAGGATCTCCGCTCTTTCGTCACCAGATCCTTTCCCCTTTCGCCCGGGTCCAGTAATCCGTTCTGTGAACAGTATATTTGCAGACTGAGCGTTGGGCAATCAGCGCCGCCGCTTTGGTTACAGCCAAGTCACTTGTTAAGAACTGGAAGCGTGTCGTTGCACCCGGCGGCTCATCCAGATGAGCCAGCCAACGGTGGCAAGCATGCCGAGCCAGCCGAGGCGGCGAGTCAGGCCGCCGATCGTGCGGTCGTGCCCCAGCACACCCCAATGGCTGAACAAGAATTCCCAATCGTGCTCACCCGTACCCACCAGCGGGATCACTTGGGTACGCGCGTCGGCCATGTAGGTGCCGATGTACGGGAAGTTCTCGAAGAACCAGAAGGCGGCGAAGGCCAACGCCGCGGTCTGGCGATGCCAGAAGAAATAGATTGCAATCAGCAGCGGGACCAGCAACTCGCCGAGCGTCCCGCCCAGGATGCCGATCGTGTACCCAAACCAACCAAAAAGGAAATGGCCGCCCTCGTGGATGATCAGGTTGACGTTGTCGATCAGCAGGAAGCCGTCTCGATCGGTGGCTGCGTGCAGCAGGAACAACGCGTAGAAGGCCACCCAGCCCACCAACGCCGCGCGTGAGACTGACTGCCAGTCCCCTTCCGGCCGCTCCCAGGGAAGCTCCACAGCCGGCATTCTAGCACCGGGCCAGCCCTGCGGCGCGTGAGCCCGGAGGGGTGCTTTTCAGGATGCTAGCGGAACGCGCGGAGGTTTCCAGGCCGGCGGCTCACCCGGAGTAGTCCTCGCAATAGGGATCTTCGCGGTGGTGGTAGTCCTGCTCAGCCTCGGTGGTTTCAAAGACCTCGGTGGTTTCAAAGAAAAGCTCCTTGCTGCCCAGGATGGCCACGACGTATTTGTACATCTCCGGTGTCCGCAGCGATTCGTCGCTCAGGTAGATCAAGCGGCGCTCCACCGCCCGGCTGGCCTCCTCGCGCTGCTCGGGCGTCCACTCGGCGGGCATCTGCTTCAGGGCATACTCGCGCAGTTCGGTGACACGCCGTTCGCGCCAGCGGAGCGGCCCTTCGGCCACCTCTCGGAAGCGTTCGAAAAATTGCCGCCGCGACAGGCTCATCTTCCGCTTGGCTCCAATTCTCCCTTATGCCTGAATGGGGGCAGGCAGCGGATCGCCAACGTTAGCCGTGCTCCGGATGCGTGCATCTCTTCTACTCCAGGTGTACTCCAGGAAATCGCTGTTGCCGATGGTGCCCCGTTCCTTGATGCCCATCCTTGAGACGTATAAGCCGTCCCGATAAGATTTTTTCTGGTCTTCAGGACAGAGTCAAGGGAAAGGCGCCAGGGCATCGCCAAAGGAAAGTCGCGGCCAACTCCCAAATCGGACATCCAAGCGCAGAACACCTGGTTTCTGGGTCGCTGACCCAGGTGGTGCGAGCAGCCAGACAGGTTAGGTACAATGTGGCCTAGGCATTCTCATGCACCAGAGCATCGTCATTCTGGATTTTGGGTCGCAGTATACCCAGCTGATCGCGCGGCGGATTCGCGAGCAAAACGTCTTCAGCCTCATCCTGCCCTTCCACACCCCAATCGAAAAGCTGCGGCAAATGAATCCCCGCGGCATCATTCTGTCAGGGGGACCCAGTTCCGTTTTTGACGAGGGGGCACCGCGCTGCTCGCCGCAAATCCTTGAGCTGGGGGTGCCGGTGCTAGGCATCTGCTACGGGTTGCAGTTGCTAGTCCACGAATTGGGCGGACGGGTGCGACCCGCCGAGCGCCGCGAGTACGGCCGCGCCCAGCTTGAGGTACTGGACGGCTCCGCCCTGCTGGCCCATGTGCCTCCCACACTTATGGTCTGGAATAGCCACGGTGATGAGGTGGAAGCGCTGCCGCCGGGTTTCCGGGCCACCGGACGCACGGCGAATGCCGTGGCCGCCATTGAGGACCAGCAGCGGCGCCTCTACGCAGTTCAATTCCACCCGGAAGTCCACCACACACCTGAGGGACCCCAGATCCTCCGCACCTTCGTCGTGGACATCTGCGGCGCCTGCCCGGATTGGACCCCGGCCTCGTTTATTGAGGAAACGATTGCTCGGGTCGCCGAGCAGGTTGGGGCAAGCCACGCAGTTTGCGGCTTGAGTGGAGGAGTGGATTCGACGGTGGCAGCCACGCTGGTCCACCGGGCGATTGGAGCGAGGCTGACCTGCGTCTTCGTCGACAACGGGCTGCTGCGCAAAGACGAGTTCCCCACCGTGCTGGCACTGTTGCGGGAAGAGCTGGGGCTCAACGTGATCGGGGTAGACGCCGAGCGCCGCTTCCTGGAACGGCTGGCCGGCGTCACCGATCCCGAGCAGAAACGCCGCATCATCGGGGAGGAGTTCATTCGCGTCTTCGAAGAGGAGGCCGGCAAGCTGGGTCCGGTGGAACACCTGGTTCAGGGAACGCTCTATCCCGATGTGATTGAATCAGTGTCAGTTAAGGGTCCATCGGCCACCATCAAGACGCACCACAATGTCGGCGGACTGCCGCAAGAAATGAAGCTGCAATTAATTGAACCCCTGCGCGATCTATTTAAGGACGAAGTACGTCGTGTGGGCCGAGACCTCGGCCTGCCGGAGTGGGTCCTGCAGCGGCAACCCTTTCCTGGACCAGGCTTGGCCGTGCGCATCGTGGGGGAAGTGACGCCGGAGCGGCTGGCTATCCTGAGGGATGCCGACGCTGTGCTGTTGGAGGAGATTCGCCGGGAAGGCCTCTATGATAAGGTCTGGCAATCGTTTGCGGTGCTTTTACCAGTGCGGAGCGTGGGAGTGATGGGGGACCAGCGGACCTACGCTTACACCATCGCCCTGCGCTGCGTACAGTCCGAAGACGGGATGACCGCCGACTGGGTACTTCTCCCCCCTACCCTCCTCGGCCGCCTATCCAACCGCATCGTCAACGAGGTTCCTGGGGTTAATAGAGTTGTGTACGACATCAGCTCGAAACCTCCCAGCACCATCGAGTGGGAGTAGGCGAGTGGGAGTAGGCCCCCAGAGGGCAGTGCCGGGAGCCGGGCTGTTACTGTTGTATCGAACTGAGGGGGGCTAATTTCAAGTAACGCCGCGCGGTCGCCTTACGTCCGTGTAGGTGTATGGAATGGGTGATGGAACAGGGGCTTAGCGTAGCCACTCAGCCGGCGGTCCAGCCCGAGGTAGCGGTCATCCGCCGGGCCCAAAAAGGCGATCAGGAAGCCTTCCGCGAGATCGTGGAACGCTACCAGGCCAAGGTGTTCTCCATCATCCGCGGCATTGTACGTAACCGGAATGATGCGGAAGATATTGCCCAGCAAGTATTTACCAAGACATATTTCTCCTTGCCCAAGTTTGATTTTCGCTCCGCTCTGGTCACCTGGATCTATAAGATCACGGTGAACGAGTGCTATGACTACTTGCGCAAGCAAAAGGCACGGCCACTGACCTTCGAAGCCGACTTGAAAGAGAATGACCTGCGCCGCATTGATAACATGGAGTGCCGCGGCCGAAATCGGGCGAAAGACCTGGATCGCCGCGCCGAACTTCGAGAATACGTGACGAAACTCCTCGACAAACTCTCCGAGGAAGAGCGGTACTTATTGTTTATGAAAGAAATGGAGGGGTATGCAGTCGAGGAGCTGGCCCGCATGGTGTCCATGAATGAGAACACCGTTAAAGTGAAGCTGTTTCGGGCCCGGCAAAAATTGGTGAAAGCCGCCAAGAAATCCGGAATGCTGCGTGACGGCCGCCCTCTGGTTTCCTGAAGGGGCCGACCTGTGGTTTTCTAAAGAGGCCGGCCTGTGGTTTTCTAAATGAGGAAGAAAAGGCAATGCACAAGGTAGTTCGAACTTATTTGGAAGCGAGCCTGGATGGCAGTTTGCTGCCCTCGGCCCGGCGGGAGCTGGAGGCCCATCTGGAGGCCTGCCCGAGTTGTCGTCTGGAGCTGGAGGCGCTTGGCCAAACGCGCCAATGGATGAGGGCCCTGGTGACGAAAGAACTGGTCGCGCCGACTCCCGGTTTCTACGCCCGGGTGCAGGCCCGGGTGGAGGCCGAAAAAAGCCAGATATGGCCCTTCTGGCAGTTGTTTCCCGCATTCACCCAGCAGCTTGGCCTTGCTGTTATGGCGCTGTTGCTGTTGCTGAGCACATATTTTGTCACGTTTAGCCGGACGGAACGCGGCACGGCGACGGCCGCATTGATGCAGGATGCTCCCATCATTCATGCGGAGACTCCAGCTCTCACGGCCGATTCTCACGTTAACCGCGAGCGAGTGCTGCTGGCCATCCTGACCCCGGCCGGCCGGCAGCATGGGGAGTAAGATGTCCAACCGGAGCCGTGCCATTCTCTACAGCGCCGTCGTCTTCCTCGCGGGCATAGTGGCCGGAGCGCTGCTCATGAATCTGCGGGAGCACCTCTGGCTGCACCCACGGGGGCACGTCGTCACCGCAGCCAGCTGGGACCAGGCCGACCGCGCCCACTACATCGAGCAGATCAAGACAGAACTCCAACTCACCGAAACCCAGAGCCGAAAAATGGAAGCGATTCTGGATGCTACCCTGCGGCAATACCACGATCTGCACACCTTCTCCCATCACATCCGGGAGGAAGGCATCACCAGCATCCGGGACATTTTTGACGAGGAGCAGCGGCACCGCTTTGACGAGATTGTCGGCAAAATGACCTGTCCGCTGGAGGGAAAAGGCGATCACGGGCACTCACCGTAGCCTGCGCACTGCGCCACCCGCCACCAAGGTTTTCCCGCAACTTCTTCTTCCCCGACGAGTCTATCAACCACACTCAGGAGTCAACTTGCTAGGAGCGGATGAGATTTCCGGCTGGGCGAACTTCGTGTGCGCGTGAGCTTGGCAAACGTCGGGAAACAGTTGGACAAAGGCGCTTGGTGCTGTTTATGGGGCATCCGCTGGCGCCGCTGGTCCTGTTGGCGACGGGGATGGGTTGTGACCGAACTGGCCCGATCAGGTCGGGCTCAGTGAGCCAGTCGAGGGGCCACCAGTTCCCGCAGGCGCAGCAGCACTTGCATACGCTGCGGCCCGTTCAGCAACCCGCTGGACTGCAGGATTTCCTGGAAACAGTCCTCCGCATCCACCGCCGAGGATGGAGCAGCACCGCCGTTTGCGGGAGGTGTTGCAAAGTTGAGATGGTTCCCATTGCCGTTTCCCCGCGCCAGGCTATGTCCGTTCCCGTTGCCCGAAGACCTTCCATTCGGAGGCGCGGGAGCCAGCAGTGCTGGAAGGGCAACCTTCAGCGCATTGGCGACCCGTTCCAGGGTGACCAGCCCGGGGATGATGCGGCCATTTTCGATGCGGGAGACATAGGTGCGCGGCAGGCGCGCGCCGACCGCAAGCTGCTTCTGGGTCAGCCCGCGGATGCGGCGCCAGCCCCGGACTCCGGCGGCCACGTCAGGCCGCGTGGGCACGCGCGGCTCGGGCGGGGCCACCACCGGCACGACCAGCGACAAATAGCAGCGACGGCAGCGGTTCAGCGCCGTTAGGTACTGCACCATTCGGCAGCGCGGACACCGTTCCACCGGGCGTTCCTCACAGGCTGCCGGAGTTGGGGCAGGGTTAGAAATTTGGGCGGGAGCGGGAGTGAGAACAGCTTCGCTTAAGGCCAAACGCTTCGTGCCGAGAAAGATCGCCGGGCACCATTGTGGGGTTCCGATCAAACATTGTCAACAGGTTTTGTCGGAATTATCCCTTTAACAAGCCCAAATACGGATTGAATCAGATGGGTGTATACTCACGAGTCCCGGAGGGCCAAAAAACTATACCCGCGTTCCGGGCGAGTGGTTCACTTTCGAGGTTTAGCCCCGCTAGCTACCTTCTTGCGGCCCTTTCCCTTTCCCTGTGCCTTCGGCTTGCGGTGCTTCGGCTCCGGCTTGACCTTCAGGAGGTCCGTGACTGCTTCCCTGAAGGATAGTGGGCGCAGGGAGAGCGGCCTTGCGTTTATTTGCTTCATTTGATGCACCTAGACTCTCGGGAAATAGCTTTTCCTGTAGAGGTGGCTTTGGAGGAACTCATGCCACGGGTTCTTCAGTCCTTATCGCAGGATCAGTAATCTTGTTTAGAACCCCATTCCAGGACAAAAGGATATCACACCCTGCACTCTTGGCACACGCTAGATGAATCGCGTCAGCAGGTGATAGACCCTCGTCCTCGTACTTTCGGCACAATGCGTTCGCTTCTTCGCCAATTGCGCGGTCAACTGGCACTATGACTATGAAGTCATGCTGAAAATATCGGAGGATGTTTTTGTTTTCTTCCTCTCTCAGTTTCTCTTTCCCTTTTTTCTTATGTGTCTCTGCAAGTGTTAAGGCTGAGATGACCACCGGGAAGACGCGCTGCTCGGACAGCGTCAGAAGATGCTCACCAATCTTTCCGCGCTCAACAGCGACTGGCTTGCCGCTTGAGGTTACAGACACACCATTCGCGTCCATCTGCTCATTCTTGATCCACGCGATAAGGACCGTGGAATCAAAGTAGGGCTTCTTATATAACGGCTCAGGCACGCCTGATACTCCGAATATATTCTTCCGTTGTCATTTCTCCGGTAAAGTTTGGGTCAGAACCAGTTAGCTGTTTAGCAGTCGGAATCGTCTTATCGGGAGGGAGAACGCGGAGCCGTTCAACTGCTATCCGAACCGGCTCATTCTTGATATTGTAATGTACTACTCCAGACACGATTACCTTGCGACCGAGAACGGCAGTTACTTCCTGTAGACGGTCCTCTTCCTCGCCAAGAATGCAAGTCACTCCCTTTCGGGTAATCGAGTCGTAGACGATGAATCTTTTCTTTCCATGGATCGATATTGTTTCTAATGCGCCCTCTACCGAGGCCCTTTCTTCCCGACGGGGAGGTAGTAATTCCGCTAGTGTCCGTGCGCTCTTTTCTGTCACGGATACAGCTCGATGCTCCTCAACAGCGGTAGCGATGAATCCCCGTGCACCGTTCTTTTGCAGGAGACCCATCATGCCTTGTAACTTAGCCAATCCAAATTCCGACAAATACGGGGGACTGATGCCACGGATTTCCATATTCTCGAATCCGGTGACAAGAGACTGGGAAACTGCGGGTGCAGTATCTCGAATCTGCACGCGCCGCCTTTTGGGAGGTTTCTTGAGACGCGATTCGATCTCTAACGCCAGAGTTCCGTTTTTTTTAAGGTCCACGACATACCAACTAACCATGCCGCCACTTTTGCCAGATATAGCCGAATCGATCTCCCTTAGAAGTTGGAGAAGTTTGAAAGTTGTAGTAGAATAAGTCGGTAGGGAAACGCCACCGGACTCGCCCACAATCTCGAAACGCATTCTAGCCATGGATGCCCCCGTCGTGTATAATTTGACCTGGGTAGACACAAAGACTAGGCCATCTGCGTGAGGCGTCGCGAGCGCCACAGGCAGATACGCAGAGGCGTGCCGCAGCTTGCGAGGCTGATAGCACTTAGTCAGGTTTTCTCGGCCGTGGATTTCCGATTCCACGGCCCTTGCGTTGTCGGGTTCACGCTTTCCCGCATGAGTCCCGGTACATCAGTCTCTTTCCACCTGTCCCCTTGATTGCCAACGCCGACCGTTCGCCATCGGCAATCTTTCGGGCATTATACCTGAAGTCAAACTCACTCAGGTAGCGGTGAAGATGCTGTTTCCCAACGTGGTGATACACTCCGTTGATACCCCGTTTCAGGGTCGCGAAGTACCCCTCAACGGTGTTCGTGCTGATGCACACGCCATCCTCAAAGCGAACGTACTCTTTGGCGGAATGGTTCACTTGGGAATGCCTCCGTTTCCTTCCCACGCTCGCCAGCACGGTAGAAGTGTCAGTCATCAGGTGCGCGTCTTCAGCGACCATCTCCCTAATAATTGGCTTCAGCGTCTTGGCTGTGACGCGCCCCACATGGCGAGAACGCACAGAGCCGCCGCGCTGTAAGAGAGAAACCACAGCGGCCTTGTTCGCAACCGCGCTGAGGCGGTCCTTTGGCCTCTCTCCGGGCTTGGTGACCTGCGGACCAACGCGCAGCTTTCCGCCGATGTAAGTTTCGTCTATCTCAATCGTTCCGGTGAGCTTCGATGATAACGGCTCCTGAGTCATGGCATGCCGAATGCGATGGGCCATGAACCATGCGCTCTTGTAGGTGACGCCAAGCATCCGGTGTAGCTGGTGGGCGCTCATGCCCTTCTTGCTGGAGCAAAGCAGGTGTATCGCCAGCAGCCACTTGCTTAGAGGGATATGGGAATCAGCAAAGATTGTGCCCACCGTGACGGTGAACTCTTTGCGGCAGCCAGCGCATTTCCAAACGCCCTTGCGGACATGGGTCTTGCCCTTTCCGGTCGGTTTCAGCCGGTAGGCGTCCCCAAGCAAGCCGCAGTGTGGACAGAATGGACCTTCTGGCCAGCGTTGCTTTTCCAAGAACTCGCGGGCTTTGTCTTCATCGCTAAAGTGCTGAGCAAAACCAACTAGGTTCATGGCCTTCTCCATGCCACTAGTGTCTCAGACCCCTATGGGCTTGTCAAGTATATAATTCCGGGTTTTATATTTTCCGTGTATACTTTTTGTGTCTCCCGTCGAGTACCCAACTTCTTCCCTTTCGGGTTATCGTCAAGGTGTCCTCCTTTCGTTCCGCTGTGGTACACCTGCATGCAAAAGATTCCAAGGCCAAGATCGAAAGGCGGGACTCGGAACTCCGGACTGACACTTTGAAGTTTGGACTTCGGAGCTTAGACTGGGACCATGGATCGCCATTCGTCCTTTGCCCTGCTTCGCGAGTTCACCCAGAGCGAAAGCTTGATCAAGCACGCCCTAGCGGTGGAGGCCTGCATGCGCGCCTACGCCCGCCACTACGGCGAAGATGAAACCCGTTGGGGGATTGTCGGCCTGATTCACGACTTCGAATACGAGCGCTATCCGACTCCCGATCAACACCCCACGAAGGGATCCCAGATTCTGGCCGAGCGCGGCTACCCGGAAGACGTGCGGCTCGCCATCCTGGGCCACGCCAACTACAGCGGCGTGCCGCGCGACACCCGAATGGCCCAGGTGCTCTACGCCTGCGACGAGCTGGCCGGCTTCCTCACCGCCGTGGCTTTGGTGAAGCCCGGCAAGAGCATCTTCGAGGTGGAAGCGCGCTCGGTGCGGAAGAAGATGAAGGACAAAGCGTTCGCGCGCTCGGTCAACCGTGACGACATCACCCGCGGGGCGGCCGAACTCACCGTAGACTTGGACCAGCACATCGGCTTCTGCATCGAAGCGATGAAAACAGTCGCCGACCAGCTTGGCCTCCGCGGAAACCTCTCCAGCGGACAGCCCAACCCGCTACAACCCCGGGAAACCTAGCGGGTGCCCGACGTCTGCCGAATTGGCAGGGGTCAGTTCCAAAACCGGAATAGTAGTTTCAAATTGGTCCCCCTCGTTGCAGCCTGTTCCCTAATCCATTGCAGGCAAACCAGAAGAGAACGGACTTCGCGTTGCAAGGGCCAGTTCGGGGTAGGGGCGTCCCTGAGCTGGGCACTGGAGTTCGCAGACTCAGGATTGCGCGAACTAGAGCCTAGCAGCCTGTGCTGTGGCGAAGTGCAGTTCCTCGGCCTGAGGGTGAAGCGTGCGAGCGTGGGGATTTCTGGAGGACCGGAAGGCTCCTGAGCAAGAGTCAGGAGGAGCCGCAGGGCAGTTCCGCAGCCTATTTGAGGAGGCGCCGGTCGCCTACCATCAGACCGACCGCAAGGGAATCGTGCGGCGCGTCAACCGCGCTGAGTGCGCTCTTCTGGGTCTGAAAGCCGAGGAAATTCTGGGCAAGCCCGTCTGGGAACTGCTGGTTCCCGAGCAACGGGAAACCAGCCGTGAAGCTGTGCGCTGGAAGATCTCCGGCAAACAGCGCCTGGTCCCCTTCGAACGCGAGTACGTTCGCCGAGACGGCTCCCGGCTAATGCTGGAAATTCATGAAAACTTAATTCACGACCCCAGTGGGAAACCGGTGGGTCTCGGTTCGGTCTTGCTGGATATTACCGAGCGCAAGCAACTCGAAGAGCAACTTCGCCAGGCGCAAAAGATGGAGACCCTCGGGCTGCTGGCAGGCGGGACAGCCCACGACTTCAACAACACGATGCTCGCCGTTCTGGCCTGGACGGAGCTGGCTTTGCAGAAAACAACTGCGGGCCCTTCGCGCAGGCACCTCCAGAAGATTCAGGAGCAAGCCCAGCACGCGGCCGGCCTGAGCCGGCAGTTGCTTGCCTTCGCCAACCATCGGGTTTTGGAACCGTACCGGGTGAATCTGAACCAGACCGTGGCCCGTGTGATCGGCCTGCTGGAAAATATCCTCGGCCAAGGAATCCGGGTGGAAACCGGACTGGCGCCGAATCTGGAGCAGACCTGGGCGGTCCCGGCCGAACTGGAGCAGGTACTGGTCAACCTGTGCCTCAATGCCCGTGATGCGATGCCCGACGGCGGCCGCATAGTGATCGAAACCCGCAACGTGGATCTTACTGGGGATGAAGCCCGGCGCCGCGCCGGCGCCCGGCCGGGGCGCTACGTGGTGCTGGCCGTTTCCGACAACGGCACCGGCATGGACGCCGCCACGACGAGGCGCATGTTCGAGCCGTTCTTCACCACCAAACAAGTGGGCCAGGCCAGCGGTCTGGGCCTGGCCGTGGTTCATGGGATTGTCAAGCAACACGGCGGGTTCATCGATACCCAGAGCAAGCCCAAACGGGGCACCCGCGTCCGCATCTACTTCCCGGGGGCCGGGGCTGCCCCCAACAAACGGGAAAGGAAAGCGGCAGTCGGACCGCCGGGCGGCGGCACGGAAACCATTCTGTTGGCTGAGGATCACGAGGGGGCCCGCGAGGGGGCCCGCGAGGTGGCAAGGGAGACGCTGGCCAGTCTGGGGTACCAGGTGCTGTTGGCCAGTGACGGACAGGAAGCGGTTCGGTTAGCGCAGGCCCAGCACGCAAGCATCAGCTTGGTCGTCCTCGACGTGCTGCTGCCCAGACTCAGCGGGCCTGACGCTTACGCTCGCATGTGTGCGCTGAAGCCTCGCCTGCCAGTCATCTTCACCACCGGGGGGAGCGCTCAGACCGCGCTGCCCAGCCGCATGACGGAGCAGGGTGCCGCAGTTCTGGAAAAGCCTTATAGCACCGAGACGCTGGCGCGCAAGGTACGCGAGCTGCTGGATCGCGCCCGCGGTCCAACAGCTTCGGCGTCCACCTTGAGACGTCGCCGTTGAGCGCTCCCAAGCTCGTACATTGCCAAGGCTTGTTGAGTTCCACCGTTCCAGAATGAATACCCCGGTTCAAGAACAAACTAACGCCCACGCATTAAAGGCCGACCGCCGCAGTTCCGAGCGTCGCGTTTATCCTCGCTTCGAGTGGTCCACGACGGCCAACATCAGCGACCTGAGTGGCGGTCCACCAGCCCAAGCGCGCCTAGCCGACATTGGCTTGGGCGGTTGCTATCTTGACATGTTGGCACCGAGCCCCTTGAACTTCCGGGTTCACATCAGCCTCGAAATTGAAAAAGAACGTTTCGAGGCGACCGCCGAGGTGAAGTTCTCCGCGCCTCGCATGGGCATGGGTCTGCAATTCATCTCCATGAGCGATCGCGGCCGCGCACAGCTGGAAAAGCTGCTGAGGCGCCTTTCGGGACAGGCTTTGGGCAAGCTAGCAGGCCCGACCTACGAGAGCATGGTGCAGAGCATGGTTCAATTGCTCAATACGCTTCTTCAAGTTTTGGAGCAGAAAAGGATCACCTCTAAAGCAGAAATCGAGAACATGATTTTGGCGCGAAATCGGGACTGCAAAAGGGATGGGAAGCCCACAGAATAGTCCCACGCCGGGTTACGGCCATTTTTTCTTGTCAGCCACCGGGCCCATAGAATCGGAACTTTTCTACGGCTTTTTCCAGTTGGGCGTATTCGCTGACGCGCCCGGGAAGCCACTGCTTCAGCCCCTCCAGTTCCATCAGCGGCCGCACTTCCGGGTTCTGAAAGGACATCGCCAGCACATCGGCCCTCGCAGCGTCCTCGCTCCCGTTCTCGCCTTCCCGGAGAGCCATCTTCGCTGGCCGCGGCTAGGGGAGGGAGCCGGAGGGCACTCGGACCTTGACGCCAACGGTCTGCCGGTGCATGAGAATCACTTGGTACTGCGCATGCAAAGAAGCCCACGGCATGAATTGTCGTGCGGTGAGACACAGAAAGTTAACCATATGACGGAGAAGGAAAACCCATGATTCTCGTACCTGGATCTACCGGCAAGACTGTCACGATAGTCTCAATCATCCTACTGATCGCATTGGCATTGCCCTTGGTTGCCCAAGAGCAAACAGGCTTTCAAGGACCAGAAGGCTTCATCCTGCCGTCCCTCCATCCGGCCGGCGCAGAACTTGAAACAAAACTGCTGGCACCGGGCGTCTACGCCCTGCTCTCGACCAAGCCGCCGGTGGATAACAGTGGGTTCATCGTTGGGGAACGGGGCGTGCTAGTGATTGATGCCCACATCAGTGGGGAGATGGCGAGGAAGATCCAAGCGGCGGTTCGCCGCGTGACCGACAAGCCGATTCTTTACCTGGTCAACACCAACTTCCACGGCGACCACACCTTCGGCAACTATGCGTTCCCCGACACCACGCTGGTCGTAGGCCACCGCGAGACGGCCAAGCGTATGCGCGACTTCGAGGAAGAGAAACAGTTCCTGTTGCCCACTGTAAACCAACGATCAAACGCTATACGCCACCGCGCGCTTGCGTTTGCCCGATGTGGTCTTTGACGACTACCTGCGGCTCGACTTGGGAGGCCGCGCGGTGGAGCTCTACCACTTCGGCCATGGCAACACACCTGGCGACACTGTGATCTACGTCCCGGAAGCGCGCGTTGCTTGGACCGGCAACCTGGTGTTGGGCGAAGGAATGAACCCTTTCTTGGTTGCGGGCAAACCACGCGCCTACCTGCAAACTATTGCCCGCTTTGCTCGGACGCTCGCAGTCGAGCGCATCATCCCCGGCCATGGTGCTCCCTCCTCGAGTCGAATTCTCGGACGTTACATGAGCTATCTGACCGAACTCCTCCAGTCGGTGCAAGAGGCCGTACAGGCCGGGCAAAGCCTTGAGCGAACGCTGGCTGGTCTGCCATTGGGAAAGAAGTACCGTCCACCGGCCGACGCAGGTCTGACAGAATTCGATCAGCTCCTAGCGGGTTTTCACCTCTGGAACGTGCAGAAGACCTACCTCGAATTCGATCGGCGCTGATCGCCGCCATGAGTGGGCGCACCTTGGGCATAGGAATCGGGGATCGCTGGGTAGAGCGTGCGTCAGGCTACCATCCAACTGAATGTCACCTCTTTAAGGAAGAGCAATGATTCTCGCGAGCGGTTTTGAATCCCTGGCGCAACAGATGGTCTTGCCGCCCAGCGACCTGGGCACGAACCTGCAGATGCTTCTGCGCTGGATTCACTTTCTGGCCGGAATCACCTGGGTCGGGTTGCTGTATTTCTTCAATCTGGTCAACGTGGGGTTCATGAAGAAGCTGGACGACCCAACCAGGAGCAAGGTGGTGTCGGCGCTGCTGCCCCCGGCGCTGTGGTGGTTTCGCTGGACAGGCCTGGTGACCGTATTGGCAGGCCTCCTCTACTTTATCTTTTACATCCTGCTCACCGAGCCGCCGGAGAATCCGGGCCAGTTTTTCTGGAAGACCTTTATTGTGTGGCTAGTGCTGGTGCTGGTCACCTTTAAAATTGAGTTCTTTTTGCTCCGCGTCCCGGCGCTAGTCAAGAATGGCTGGTTGTTCGGCGCCATATTCGCGGTGCTGATTCTGATCATGATCCACTTGGTTGTGCGGTTCAACACCTACGAGGGCGCCAGCAACCGGGCCCTCTCGATCGGCGTGGGCGGCGGAATGGGGATGATCATGCTGTTTAACGTGTGGGGCATTATCTGGCCGGCGCAGAAGCGCATCATCGCCTGGACCCAGGAAAACGCGGAGAAGGGTACGGCTGTTCCCCCGGAGTTGGCCACACTGGCGCGGCGCGTGTTTCTGGTCTCGCGCGCCAGTGCCTGGCTCTCGATCCCCATGCTGTTCTTCATGGCCGCCGCCAGCCACTACCCGGTTTTCGTCGGCGGGTAACGGCGACGTTGCTTGTGGCTGGGATGCCAAGCCGCGGAGCAAACAATGGCAGGTGAACTGGTACCAGAGGAATATTCCAAGCGGACCGAAACGATCGGCGACTATCCGGTGACCATCACCTCTTACCGGCTCGGCAGCACTTATGACGCCAAGGCGGAGGTGCCGGTGCCCGGCGCCAGGGCGCGCATTGCCTCCACCGAAGAGAGCACGCGCGCTGCGGCTGAGGAAAAAGTATTCGCCGAAGCGCGCAGACTGCTGGGCGCTAAGAGCTAACTATGCGGCCATGGATGCTGCTGGTAGGTCTGGTGGCGTGGGTCGTTGCGGCCCCCTGCGATGTTTCTCTACTGATCGAACCCAAGGAACTCAAGCAATCTCTGGACCGGGTTCGCGTGGTCGATCTACGACCGGCCGAAGCCTTCCAGCGGGGCCACATTCCCGGCGCGGTCCACTGCTTCGTACGGAGGCTGGACCAGCAGGAGGCCAATCGCGCCGGCTTACCCCTGCCCTTGGAGCAGGCCCGGGCGCTGTTTCGCGAATTGGGCATTGACGCCGATCGAATGGTAGTCGCCTACGACAACCATGGCGGTCGCTTCGCTGCACGCTTCTTCTATTTCGCTGAATTTTTTGGCCACTCGAACGTACGGGTACTCAACGGCGGCTGGCCGGGGTGGCAGCAAGCAGGCGGGACAGTGGAAACCGAAGCGCGCCCCGTGTCGGCTGGCAGCTTCCAGCCGCGGGCCAACCAAAACCGCATCGCCACCGCCGAGTGGATCCGCCAGCGACTGGAGCTGAAAAACCCCCCGCTGGTGCTCGATGCGCGCTCGCCCGAGGAATACGCTGGCGACATGGCACGTGCAGGGATGCGCGGGGGCCACATCCCCGGCGCGGTGAATCTGGACTGGCGCGAGACCATCACCGAGAACGGCCGCTTCAAGACTTCCGAGGAGCTCCGCCACCTGTTGCAGGAGCGCGGCCTGGACTTCGACCGCGAGGTGGCCACCTACTGCAACAGCGGCACTCGCTCCTCCCAGCTTTACTTCGTCCTCCGCCTGCTGGGCCACCCAAAGGTGCGCAACTACGACGGCTCCTGGCTGGACTGGGGCTCCCGCCCCGAGTTCCCCGTGGAACAGTAGTACCTCCCCCTTGCCGCTCTGGCTTGGTCCCTGCGCCGCTAGGCAAGCGCGAATGGCCGAATCGGCGAGCCTGTCCCGCCCACGATTTTCAGCGGCGAGGCAATAAACAGGAACTCATGGATGCCCGCCGAGTGCAGCGGCTCCAGGTTCAGCGCCTCTATGATGTGGATCCCCTTTTCCACCAGCAGGTGCACATGGACAGGGAAGTTGCCGGGGGTGACTTCGAAGGCCAGGGTGTCGGAGCCGGCGGCAAAAATTCCGCTGCCGCTGAGCCAGCGGGCGCCGCTCAAGTCCACGCCCGGAGCGCCTCCGTGACCGACAAATTCCCTCGGCCGGTCCCAGAGCCTGCCCCACCCGGTGCGGATCAACACCACATCCCCCGACTCGACGGCCACCCCAGCCCGCGTTGCTGCCTCCTCAAGGTGGGCGGCAGTGATGGCGTAGGCGGGGGGCAGAATTCCTGTCGCCTCTGTCGCGGCTTTGTTTGACGCAGCATCTTCGTTTGACGCAGCGGCTGGCGTCGCTGCGTCCAGCAGCACACCGCGCCGCACGATGGGTACAACCTGATCAATGCTACCCACCGCCAGGCCGCGTTCGACCGTTTGGTTCGGCTCAACCTCCGCCCCGCCAAACAGGCGCCCATTCCGCGAGAAATGGCAGAGCGCGTCGATGTGCGTTCCCACGTGGCCCCCCAGGGTAATGACCTCCGATGCCGAACTGACGCCGCCCTCCAGCACGATGTCCCCGTGCCCCTTGGCTAAACTGAACAAGAACGGCGGGTGCGTCGGCCAATGCGGCATGCCGATTCTCCACGGCTGCGACAGGTCAATGATGCGCACCTTGCTTCCGGCAACTGCCTGGGCAACTCGGCGGATGAGATCCCGTTCTGGATTCATGCTCATACTCCTGTCCCGCGTTTTGTCTTCTGTTGTCTGATGGTTATATGCCAGAACAGCCCGAAGGGGAAACCGTTTGCGCGGGATCCCAAGTCCTTCTGGGCGGCCTTAGGGGAGACGTTATAATGTTGTGGCCGCTGGCACCTCTTCCCATTCTCTCCATTCCCACTTCAATATGTTGGGGGTAGAATTGCCCCAGTGGGGATGGATTTCTTATTCACTCGGGGCGTGGCCGTAGCAGCCTTGGTGTGCCGCCTTCTAACCGTTGTCTTGTTCGCAGGTGTGATCAACGCCCAAACTTCCATCAGCGTTCGTGAGTTGGTACGCGGTTTTCACTCACGCTATAAGAATGAGCAAGTTGCAGTCCGGGGCTGGGTCTTGGCAGAAAAGCGGGTTTCCTCGACTAGCTTCAAGGCATATTACCTGAAAGACAGGTACGGTGCGACCATTGTTGTCCGCACAGTCAACAAGGTACCCCAGATTAATTCCGAGGTGCTGGTCACCGGTGTGGCGCTGGTGGATGCCGATTCCAAAAGATTTTTCATAAGTGAAACGAAGCGGAAGCAGGTCGGCTCAGCTGGGGAGGAGACAGAGGAAGCAGCTCGGCAGCCGCTGGAGTTGCCTTCAACAGAGAACCTGATTCTCATCGGCGCCATCGCGATTGCGCTGCTGTGGGTGGTTGTGAGGCTGAGGCGGAGAAAAGCTGCTCCGGCTGCTTCCGCTTCCGGACCTGTCCCCTCCTACAAGCCTGCTCCCGCTCCTGAGCCTGGGCGCCCCTACAAGCCTGCTCCTCTCCCCATACCATCCGCTGAGAGTGGCTCGGTTGCCTTCCCAACTGCCCAGGTTGCTTCCTCAACTGTGGAGGACTTCAAGACAGTCAGGGTGTTCACGACCTCCAAAGTTCTACCGGGCACCTTGGTCATCCTGGAGAATGGGCAGGAGACCGACACGATTTACCTTTCGGATCAGTCCGGCCGAGATGAGATCGAAATCGGCCGCGACAGCCCAGACATTGCCGGCGGAATCCGAATCAAGGATAAGACGAACACCTTGAGCCGCAACCAGGCACGCCTGTCCTATTCCACTTCGGACAAGCAATTCAAGCTGGTGAATCTGGCCCCTGAAACTTCCAATCCAACCATGATCAATGAGCGACAAATGTCTGGCGACGAGACGGTGGTACTCAAGGACAACGATGTCCTCCGCATGGGCAATGTAGAGCTGAGATTCAGGAAATCCTAGCGCCGGTCCGAACTCTTCCCCGGTTGGAAATCACTCGCCCTCGCTGATCCAGGGTCCTCTGCTATCTTTGGAGTTGTTATGCCGGAACTGCCCGAGGTGGAAACCATTGTGCGCGGGCTGCGCACCTGCCTGCCTGGACGGCGCATCGCGCGAGTCATGGTGGGGCCGGCCGCCGCGGCGCACATCCTGCAGACGCCGCCGGCGGAGTTCGTCCAGGCACTGGAAGGAGCCTCGGTAGTGGCTATCCAACGATACGGTAAACACATCCTGCTGCGCATGGCACCGGGTGAGAGGGGTCGCCTCGGACAAACCGGCTTCTGGTGGGTTGTCCACCTGGGCATGACCGGGCAGTTTGTCTGCGAGCCCTCCTGGCACGAGCTACCCCGGCATACCCATGCTTGGTTCGAGCTGGAACCCATTCAGAAGATCGCTGCCAACAAACCGGCCGACGAAGGCAGGCGCGCGCAGGTGGCCCGGCAAGTCTTGCGCTACACCGACATCCGGCAATTCGGCCGGATGGAGATCTCCGCTCCCGATGGCAACAATGCCCTTCCGCCGCGCTTGGAACGGTTGGGGCCGGATCCGCTGGCGATCCCGGAGTCGGAATTCGTGCGCCGGATGGGCCAACGAACCGCGCGGGTGAAGTCGTTGCTGCTTGACCAGCACTTCCTGCGAGGCCTGGGAAACATCTACGCCGATGAATGCCTGTTCCGCGCCGGCGTGCATCCAGCTGCGTGCGCCCGCCGCGTCTCTGCCCGAAGGGCCGCCGCCTTGTTCTGTGCTACACGCTCCGTGCTGGAGGAGGCGATCGCCCGCGGCGGTTCCTCCGTGTCCAATTACCTGGATGCCCTCGGGCAGGCTGGCACGTTTCAGCAATTCCATCAGGTCTACCGGCGGGACGGCCAGCCCTGCCGGCGATGTGGCGCGACACTTCGGCGCCTGCTGGTCGCTGGCCGCGGCAGCACTTTTTGCCCACGCTGCCAGCGTCACTGACAGGGGCCAAGTTCCTGGCGCCAGGCATGGGGTATGATTGTCAGGCGAACACCTGAAACCTGAGACCTAAGCGCCTGTCTTTATGAGTTATTTCGCTATCGGAGTGGATCTCGGCGGGACCAACCTGCGTGTCGCCACTATCGACGTGCAGGGACGGATCTTGACACAAACCCGCCTGAAGACGAACCTGCGGGCAGGCCGCGAAGCTGTGCTCCAGGAAATCTCAGCTGCGGTGGACAAACTGCGCGCCCCCCACTCTTCCCAGGCTCTGGCGGGCATCGGCCTCGGCGTGCCGGGGATCATTTACGCAGAGGAAGGGAGAATCCGCGAATCCCCGAACCTGCCGGGCTGGGAAAATTATCCCATCCGTGACGAGATCGAGCAGCAATTGGGCGTCCGGGTCTTCCTCGACAACGACGCAAACGCCGCGGCGCTGGGAGAGAAGTGGATGGGGCTGGGGCGCGACGTGGATAGCCTGGCCATGCTCACGCTGGGAACCGGAGTGGGCGGCGGCGTGGTGCAGAACGGACGCGTCTGGCACGGCGCCCTGGGCATGGCCGGCGAATTCGGCCACATCACCGTCAACCCCGACGGGCCCCGCTGCGGCTGCGGCAACCACGGCTGCCTGGAACAGCTGGCGTCGGCCACCGCCATCGTGCGGATGGCCCACGAAGCTATCCGCGAGGGAAGGAGTCCCGCGCTCGCCCAGCTAGCTCGTGAGTGCTCTGAACTGACCTCCGAGATGGTCCACCGCAAGGCACTGGAAGGGGAGGAGGCCGCGCGCGACATCTTCACGGTCGTCGGCCGCGCCCTGGGCATCGCGTTGGCCGACTTGGTGAACATTTTCAATTTCCCCCTGTACGCCATCACCGGCGGGGTAACCAAAGCCTGGGATTTGTTTGCCCCGGTGATGCTGGCCGAAGTGGAGCGCCGCTCCTTCGTCTACCGCGCCGGGGGCACCCGGATCGCCCGCTCGCAACTGGGCAGCGAAGCAGGCCTCTACGGCGCCGCCTACCTGCCGTTGCAAGCGCTGGAGGTGCAGCCATGATCGCCTTCGGTAGACATCCGCGCGATGAACGTTTTCAGAAGCTGGCGCGCCGTATTGAGGAACTGCGCCGCAAAGACGAGTCCGCACAGGAGCACCGGAGGCAGATCGGCCAGCGGCGGACCGAGCCCGTCCAGCATCTGTGGCACGTCTGCAGCGGTTTCGCCAGCCACCTGAACTCTTACGTCGAACACGACCAACTGCAACTGTCGCCGCCCGAGCCTCCCGGCGACTTCCCGGAAGAGAACCAGCTGCAACTGCTGATGAACGTCCGAGGCCGCATCCTGTTGCTGGACATCGGAGCCCCGGCCGACCTGGTGGCCAACGACAATTTCAAAAAGCCGTACATCCTGGAGGGCGAGGTGCGCTTCTTCAACCAGGAATTGCTGGAGGAGGAGCGTGTCGAGGAACACGGCATCTTCTTCTGCCCGGGCGAAGGGGCCCAGGGCGCCTGGATGTACTGGAATGGCCGCACTTACAAGAGCGGCTACGTGGATGAAAATTACCTCGCCAGCCTGCTGGAACAAATCCTATAAGCCGGCCATGGGAGTCGAGAGAAAAAAGTGACGAGCCCTGAACCAGAGATTGAGTGGGGTCCGTGTCAAGGATCATTGCCTCGACTTTTGAACCGTCGAAAATGAGCACAAGCATTCGCCGGGCAGCGGTGTTGGGAGCCGGGGTGATGGGCGCGCGCATCGCTGCGCACCTGGCGAATGCGGGCATCCCCACGGATCTGCTCGACATCGCCCCCTCCAGCCCGACCGATCGTGAGCAGACAGCCGGGCTGACACTGGAGTCTCCGCAGGTGCGCAACCGCATCGCGCTGGCCGGACTGGAAGCGGCGAAAAAGTCGCGGCCCGCCGCCTTCTTCGTTCCCGATCACGCCGGGTGGATCACCGTCGGCAACTTCGAGGACGACCTGAGCCGCGTGGCCGAGGCCGACTGGATCATCGAGGCAGTCATCGAGAACCTGGAGGTGAAGCGCTCGCTGCTGGCTCGGGTGGACCAGCTCCGCCGGCCCGGCTCCATCGTCTCCACCAACACCAGCGGCCTTCCGGTCAACCAGATTGCCGAAGGCCTCGGCCAGGATTTCCGGCGACACTGGCTGGGCACGCACTTCTTCAACCCGCCGCGCTACCTGCACCTGCTGGAACTGATCCCGGGCCGCGACACGCTGATGGAGGTGGTCGAGCGGTTAGCCGAGTTTGCAGACCAGCGCTTGGGCAAGGGCGTCATCCTCGCCAAGGACACGCCCAACTTCATCGCCAACCGCATCGGGACCTTCTCGCTGGTGAACCTGATGCGGCTCGTCGAGCAGGAAGGATTGACGGTGGAGGAAGTGGACGCGCTGACCGGCCCGGCCGTAGGCGCGCCGAAGACCGCCACGTTCCGCTTGCTGGACCTGGTGGGCCTGGACACCGTGGCTCACGTGATCGGCAACATCTTCGAGAACGCCCCTGACGACGAGCGGCGCGACTTCTACCGTGTCCCGCCCTTCCTCCAGCAGATGCTCCGGCGCAACTGGCTGGGCGACAAGACCGGCCAGGGTTTTTACAAGAAGGTCAAAACGGGCAAGGGCGAAAGCCAGATCCTGGCTCTCGATTTGAACACGTTCGAGTATCGCCAGCGCCAGCGGCCCAACTTCCCACTGCTCGAGACGATCCGCAACGTGGACGATCCCGCCGAGCGGCTTCGCCTGCTGCTGAACTCGGAGGACCGCGCCGGCCGCTTCGTCTGGAAAGCACTCAGCGAGGTGTTCCTCTACGCCGCCGCCCGAATCCCGGAGATCAGCGACCGCATCATAGAAATAGACCAGGCAATGAAGTGGGGCTTCGGCTGGGAGCTGGGGCCGTTTGAGATGTGGGACGCGCTGGACGTGGCGGCCACTGTCGGCCGCCTGGAAAAAGAAGGTCGCGCCGTGCCGGAAAATGTGCGCCGCATGCTGGCCGCCGGTGCCTTCTCCTTCTATCGCCGACACAATGGGCGAGCCGAGTACTTTGACTTCGGCTCCGGCACCTATTTCTCCCTGGAGCAAACCACCGACAGCATCGTGCTGGCTGATGAGAAGCTGAGCTCACGGCTAATCCGCAAGAATCCGGGTGCCAGCCTGGTGGACCTGGGCGATGGCGTGTGCTGCGTCGAGTTTCACTCGAAGATGAACGCTATCGGGCCGGACATCCTGGCCATGCTCCAGGCGGGCCTGGAGGAGACGGCCCGGAACTTTGAGGCCATGGTCATCGCCAACCATGGCGCCAACTTCTCCGTAGGCGCCAACCTGATGCTGGTGCTGATGGCGATCCAGGGTGAGGAATGGGAAGAGATTGAACTGGTGATCCGCCAGTTCCAGAATGTCACTCAGGCGCTGAAATACTCCGAGCGCCCCGTGGTAGTGGCGCCGTTCGGGATGGCCCTGGGCGGCGGCTGCGAAATCCCGCTGCACGCGGCGCGCATCTGCGCCCACGCCGAGTTGTACACGGGCCTGGTGGAAACCAGCGTCGGGCTGATCCCGGCGGCCGGCGGCTGCAAGGAGATGCTGATCCGCGCCAACGAGGCTGCCGGGCCCGGCGGCGACATCTTCGAGTCAACCAAGGAAATTTTCCGGCAGACCGCCTTCGCCAAAGTCTCGAGCAGCGCCGAGGAAGCCCGCCGCTTCCGCTTCCTCCGGCCCAGCGACTCGATTACGATGAATCGAGACCGGTTGGTGGCCGACGCCAGGGCGCTGGCGCTGGAGATGGTCTGGAGCAGCCGGTCGGTACCGGCCGCGCAACCGCGCAACGATCTGGGCAACGACGTACGCGTGGCAGGCGAAGCCGGTCTGGCTACGCTGAAGCTCGGGATTCACCTGGCGCGGCAGGCCGAGCACATCACGGACCATGACGCCCTGGTGGCCCGCAAGCTGGCCCATGTGCTCTCGGGCGGGAACCTCAGCGGCAGCCAGCGCGTCTCGGAGCAATATCTGCTCGACCTGGAGCGCGAGGCGTTCCTGAGCCTGTGCGGAGAAAAGAAGACGCAAGAGCGCATCGCGCACACGCTGAAAACCGGAAAGCCGCTGCGCAATTGATTGCCCGTGGGCAGGCATTCTTGCCTGCCGACTCTTACGGATGCAGAGGACCTTCAGATGAAGGAAGCCGTCATTGTTTCCGTTGCCAGGACCGCGGTGGGCAAGGCCTACAAAGGCACGCTGCGGGCAACGCGTCCGGACGACATGGCCGCTACCGTGCTTTCGGCGCTGCTCCAGCGCACGCCCGGCCTGGACCCTGCCGAGATTGAAGACGTCATCCTGGGCTGCGCCATGCCGGAAGCCGAGCAGGGGATGAACGTGGCGCGCATCGCAGCCCTCAGGGCCGGCCTGCCCGTCACCACCAGCGCCATGACCGTCAACCGCTTCTGCTCCTCAGGCCTGCAGTCCATCGCCCTGGGCGCCGAGCGGATCATGGCCGGCTTTGCCGACGTCATTTTGGCCGGCGGAACCGAGTCCATGAGCCTGGTGCCGATGGGAGGCCAGAAGCCGGCGCCGAATCCGCACCTGGTGGACACCTATCCCGACGCTTACCTCTCGATGGGGCTGACCGCCGAGCGATTGGTCCGCAAGTACGGCGTCGACCGCGAGGCGCAGGACTGCTTTGCTTGCGAGAGCCATCGCAAGGCGCTGGCCGCCATCCAGGCTGGCCGCTTCCAGGAGGAGATTGTGCCGCTCGAGGTCAGCCTCACCGAGCCCGGCCCGCCAGGACAGGTCGGGCCTGTCACACGCACCGGCACCTTTGCAGTGGATGAAGGCCCAAGAGCTGACACCTCGATGGAGGCCCTTGCGAAACTGAAGCCGGCTTTCCACGCCAACGGCACGGTGACGGCGGGAAACTCCTCCCAGATGAGCGACGGGGCCGCCGGCGCGGTGGTCATGTCGGCCGAGCGCGCCCGCGCCCTCGGCCTGAAGCCGCTGGCGCGATTCCTGGCTTTTGCCACCGCCGGCGTGCCGCCCGAGGAAATGGGCATTGGCCCGGCCTTCGCCATTCCCAAGGCGCTAAAGCTGGCCGGTCTGACGCTGGACCAGATGGAGCTGATCGAGCTGAACGAGGCCTTCGCCGCGCAGGCGCTGTCGGTGATGCGTCAGGAGGAGTTGGATCCGGCCCGCGTTAACGTCAATGGCGGTGCCATCGCCCTGGGTCACCCGCTGGGCTGCACCGGCGCGAAGCTGACTGCCACCCTGCTGCAGGAAATGAAGCGGCGCAAGGCGCGTTATGGCATGGTCACCATGTGCATTGGCGGGGGTATGGGCGCTGCCGGAATTTTCGAGAACCTGGGAGGGTAGCGGCGCCACGCAAGACCTGTGCCACAAACGGGCACTGCTTGCAGTTCGAGTCCGAGTCATCCCGAGCGAAGCGAGGGATCTGCTGTTCGGGGCATGCCCCCTTAGAAGCAGATTCCTCGCTTCGAAATGACAAGACAAATACAGGAGCGCGATAGAAAGAGCCTCCCGTAGCGGCGCCCTTTACAGCGCCACGTGGCAGGGTAAAGCCTGCCGCTACGGGCGCTACGTTGCCGAGGAAACCGAGGAGTTAGAAATGGCCACGCGAGCAACCGTGGAACCCAAGATCAAAGGCGGCAGCTTTTTGATCGAGGAGCGCCGTCCGGAGGAAATTTTTACTCCCGAGGACGTTACCGAGGAGCACCGCCAGATTGCTCAGACCACCGACGAGTTTTTCGCCAACGAGGTGCTGCCCCACTTGGAGCGCATCGAGCAAAAGGATTTTCCATTATTGCGGCAGTTGCTGGAGAAGGCAGGCGAGGTGGGCCTGCTCTCGGTCGACGTGCCGGAAAAGTATGGTGGCATGGAGCTGGACACGGTCTCGTCGGTGCTGGTGGCCGAGCACATCTCTAAGAATGGCTCCTTCGGGGCCTCTTTCGGGGCGCACTCCGGCATCGGCACCACCCCGATCCTCTTTTTCGGAACTGAGGCCCAGAAGGCCCGCTACCTGCCGCAGCTGGCGCGGGCGGAACTGATCGGCGCCTACGCCCTCAGCGAGGCCCATGCCGGCAGCGACGCCCTGGCCGCGCGCTGCCGGGCCGAGCTGAGCCCGGACGGCAACTCCTATGTGCTAAACGGCGAGAAGATGTGGATCACCAACGGCGGCTTCGCCGACCTGTTCACCGTCTTCGCCAAAGTGGACGGAGAGAAGTTCACCGCCTTCCTGGTGGAGAAGAGCTTCAGCGGGGTCACGCCCGGTCCGGAAGAGAAAAAGATGGGGATTCATGGCAGCTCGACTACGCCCCTGATTCTCAGCGACTGCAGGGTGCCGGTGGAGAACGTCCTCCACGAGGTGGGCCGCGGACATGTGGTGGCCTTCAACATTTTGAACATCGGCCGGCTGAAGCTGGGTGCAGCCTGTGTGGGCGGCTCGAAGATCCTTCTGCAGCATGCCGCCCGCTATGCCAACGAGCGCCAGGCCTTCGGCAAGTCCATCGCCGAATTCGGGCTGGTCCAGCACAAGCTGGCCGAGATGGCGATCCGAACCTTCGCCGCCGAGGGCATCCTCTATCGCACAGCAGGCATGATTGACGCTCTGTATGCAGAAAGCGACCATGCCGCGGCCGATTCGGCCTGCAAGGCCATCGAAGAGTACGCGGTTGAATGCGCCATCAACAAGGTCTACGGCACCGAAGCCCTGGACTACGTGGTGGACGAGACGGTGCAGATTTACGGCGGCTACGGCTACCACCACGACTACCCGCCCGAGCGCGCCTACCGCGATGCCCGCATCAACCGCATCTTTGAGGGCACCAATGAGATCAATCGCCTGCTCACCACCGGCATGCTGCTGAAGCGCGCCCTGAGCGGGCGCCTGGCGCTGATGCCGGCGGCCCAGCGCCTATTGGGCGAGGTGCTCTCCGTCGCGGCGGCGGCCGCGGACGTGGTCGGCAACATCAAGAAAATTGCGCTTTTCACCGCCGGCGTCGCCTACCAAAAGTATCTGGAGGCTCTGGCTGAGCAGCAGGAAGTGGTGGCCGGCATCTCGAACATCATCATGGAAGCATTCGCGGCTGAAACGGCCCAGGTGCGCACGAACAAGTGGCTCGCGCGCAAGATGAACGCAGGCAGCCGGCAGGACAGCAGTGAACAAGTGGAAGACATCACCGCCGCGCTCCTTTATGACTCAATGAACCGGGCTGAGGCGGAAGCCAAAACGGTGCTGGCCGCCTGCGCCGAGGGCGATACGCTACGTACCCACCTGGCCGTGCTGCGTCGCTTCGCCCGGCAGGAGCCGCTTGACACCATTGCCCTACGCCGCCGGATCGCCCGGCGCATCCTGGAAGCCGAAAAATACTTTGTCTAGTCCAAAGACCAAGGTCCAAAGCCCGAAGTCGAAATCCTCATCCCGCAATCCGGAATCTACAATTGTTCTGGCTGTGGGCCTCCCCGGCTCAGGAAAGTCCACTTGGTTCGCCCGACGCCGCATTCAGCCGCTCTCCAGCGACCTGCTGCGCCAGCTGCTGCTCGATGACGTTACCGACCAGTCGCAGCAGACCGCGATTTTCTCGGCACTGCGCTGGCTGCTGCGGCTGCGCCTAGGACTGGGGCGGCGCGTTCATTATGTGGACGCCACCAACCTGAACCGCCAGGAGCGCCGGGGCTATTTCCGCCTGGCCGCATTGTTCGACTGCCGTGTAGACGCGGTCTTCTTCGATGTGCCGCTCGAGGTCTGCCGGGAGCGCAACGCCCGCCGGGGACGCCGCGTGCCGCGGGAGGTCATGCTGCGCATGGTGCGCAAGCTGCGCCCGCCCACCTACGCGGAGGGCTTTCGCCGGATCACCGTCGTGAACGCCTCTGGTCGCACCCGTTTGCTGCCCCGCCGCTAAACTCACGGGTCTCCAGTCTTCAGTTTGTAGTCTCCGGTCTCATGCCGAACTTGCAAACCCATCTCTGGCGGCGTAGGATGCGGCCCGGCTTCCCCGGACCTATGTTTTCCCGGCTGCAATTCGCTCAGTTTCGCCTGCGCTTGGTGCCCGAGCAGACGCTGTTCATGCCGGCGCGCAACAAGGGCAACGTCTTGCGCGGCGCGCTCGGCACGACGCTGCGCGCGCAGTGCTGCCACCCGCAATGTCCCGGGGCGCTCAGCTGCGATTTGCGCGCCACCTGCCCCTACGCTCAGGTGTTTGAGCCAGCACCACCGCCCGGCTCCCCCGCCCTGTCCAATTACCAGGCCATTCCTCGCCCCTTTGTCATTCGGCCGCCGGTAACGAAACAGAATGGCGTCATTGAGATTGACGAAAAAACCCAATATGCGCCTGGAGAAACTCTGGAATTTGGTCTGATTCTGGTGGGCCGCATCACCGAACTCTTGCCCCATTTCTTGCTCAGCTTCGACCGGCTAGCCGAAGCCGGCCTTGGGCTCAACCGCGCCCGCTGTCGCCTGGAGCGCGTCGAGCAGCTGGCTCCACTTAGCCAATTCGAAATTCGGAATCCGCAATCGCAAGTCCTGGTAAGGTTCCTCACCCCGACCGATCTGGTTTTCGAGGACAAGCAGGTGCGTGAGCCCGAGTTCCATCACCTGGTGCGTCGCCTGCGGGATCGGTTGAACGCGCTGGCTACGTTTTACTGCGGCGGTCCGTTACAGTTGGACTTCCGGGGACTGGCTGAGCGCGCTCGGGCTGTGGGCTGCCTTCGCCGGGACTTGCACTGGGAAGAGCGCCAGCGCCGCTCGGCCCGCACCGGCCGCCGCCACTCAATCGGCGGCTTCCTCGGCGAATCCCTCTTCGGCACCCCGACCGCCGACGCCCTTGCCGAATTCCTTCCTCTGCTCCACATCGGCCAATACCTCCACGTGGGCAAACATGCGGTGTGGGGCAACGGCTGGTACGAAATACAGGGTAGAGAATTCTCGAGCGAAGCCCAGCCAGAAACTCAACGCAAGGCCGCGCTGAGGGTATAATAGTGCCCCCGAAGAAGAGGGGACTGAATTTGCCTGGAATGTGTGTACTGACTTTGGATTGCGTCCAACGCGCGGACGGCTCAGGCAGCTGACAGGTGAAGACGCGCGTTGGACGCAATCCATCCTCTCCCAGAGAACGCCCTATCCAAGGTTTACAGTTGCAATGAGGAAGTCGGCCCCTGCCGCGCAATGGCCCCGGGGGGGGCCTGGCACAAGCAGGAGCGGGTGAAGGGGACTGCCAGACTGGACAGGGCTACTCGCTGTCCTCAGCGTCCATGAATGCCCGGAGCTTGCGGCTGCGGCTGGGGTGACGCAGCTTCCGGAGGGCCTTGGCCTCGATCTGGCGGATGCGCTCGCGCGTGACTGCGAAGTTCTGGCCGACCTCCTCCAGGGTGTGCTCGCTGCCGTCCTCCAATCCGAAGCGCATCTTGACCACCTTCTCCTCGCGCGGGGTCAGCGACTTGAGCACGTGGTCGGTCTGCTCCTTCAGGTTGAGGTTGATGACGGCCTCGGCCGGAGAGACCACGCCGCGATCCTCGATGAAGTCTCCCAGGTGGGAATCCTCCTCCTCACCGATGGGCGTTTCCAGCGAGATGGGCTCCTGGGCGATCTTGAGCACCTTGCGCACCTTAACCACCGGGATCTCCATGCGCTTGGCGATCTCCTCGCTGGTGGGTTCGCGACCGTACTCCTGCACCAACTGGCGCGAGGTGCGTATGAGCTTATTGATCGTTTCGATCATATGCACCGGGATGCGGATGGTCCGGGCCTGATCGGCGATGGCGCGCGTGATCGCCTGGCGAATCCACCAGGTGGCGTAGGTGGAGAACTTGTAGCCGCGGCGGTATTCGAATTTGTCCACTGCTTTCATCAAGCCGATGTTGCCTTCCTGGATCAGGTCCAGGAACTGGAGGCCGCGGTTGGTGTACTTCTTGGCGATGGAGACCACCAGGCGCAGGTTGGCTTCGATCAGCTCCCGCTTGGCCGCTTCGGCCTCCTGTTCCCCGCGCCGGACGATCTGCAAGGTGCGGCGCAACTCCAGCGACGAGGCCCCGGCTTCTTCCTCGATGTGGGCGATCTTGGCCTTCAGCTGGCGCATCTCCCGCCGAAGGTCCTTACTCTCGTCTTCCTTGCCGGCCGCTTGCAGCTTCCTTTCAATCCGGCCGATGTCGCGCTCCAGCGGGCGGAGGTAATCCACCACCAGGTCGATGCGATCAACCAAGTGCTTACGTTCCAGGTGGGTGAACTCTATGAAACAGATTTTGCGGGAGATCTGGATCAGCACCCTGGCCAGCGAGAAGCGGTAGCGACGGAAATCGCGCGGCCGCTTGCTCTTGGAAACCAGGGCCAGCTTCTGCCGCAACTGGCCACTCTTCTTGTACAGCTTGTTGTTCTCGTCCACGGTCCCGACGACCTCTTCCAGCCTCTCCTGGATCCGCTCGTCGGTGAGTTCGTCGTCATTGAAGACCACGACTCCTTTGATGGACCTAGCCCCCGACTTCAACTCCTCTCCCAGCTTCTGGACTTCCCGGATGACGATCGGGCAGCGAGACATGGCCTTCAGGACGTTATTCTGGCCGCGTTCGATCCGTTTGGCGATCTCGACCTCGCCCTCCCGGGTCAGCAAGGGCACCGTACCCATTTCCCGCAGGTACATGCGAACTGGATCGTTGGTTTTGTCCAGCGAGCCGGGCGTCAGGTCCAGCTCGAGTTCCTCGCCGGCTTCGTCCAGCTTCTTGTCGAAATCCAGCTTGTCCTCGCCCGGCTTGGTCCCGCCTTCAATGACCTCCATGCCGCCGCCGCCAAAGGTGGTCAGAAGGTCCTCGACGTCGTCCAGCGCCGTGGGGGACTCCGGGGGCGCCGCCTCGCCGTTGTCGTCGTAAAGCAGATAGCCCTTCTGCTTCCCGCCTATGTGAAGCAACTGTCTAATGTGGTCGAGTTTGTCTTCGATGGGCAAAACCTGCCAACTCCTCTCCAGAACGCCGCCGGCCAGGGGTGGGCTGGCACAGACACACTTCAGCCCTTTAGATTAGACGACTTAACCCCCACCAGAGTTTCAAAAGGAAGAGAATCTCTTATAATAATCACAAAGGAACCATTTCGTCAACGAATTCCAGGGAATCGTCGTGCTCTGGCGGGCGGTTCAGGAGGGACGCGCCAGCCTGTTGGGCCAGGCTTGGCCTTGGGGGAGCAACCAAGCTTAGCTCAACCAGGCTTAGCTCAACCAGGCTTAGCTCAACCAGGCTTAGCTCAACCAGGCTTAGCTCAACCAGGCTTAGCTTAGCTCAACCAGGCTTAGCCTTGGCGGAGCAAGTGGTGAGGAGCATTCAATTGGGCATCAATCTGGTTGATTTCCAACGCAATTTGGGCTTGTCCCCGCGCCTCCTCCGCACTGCGCGGGGACCCAGCAGTTGCCAGCTGTCGACGCTTCTGCTCCCGGACCCGCCGCAATTGACCTAACCGGCGAAGTTCCTCAACATACTGCTGCGCCTTGTCCGGCGCGATCAGTTCCACTGCCTCCTGATGGACGATCCCGGCTAGACGCGCGCGATCCGGCGGCTCCAGCCGGTCGAACAGGGCTGTCACGTCCAAAGCTTCTCCCGAGGGCAAGTCCAGGGCCGAGAGGGCGGAAAAGATGGGCCGAGTGACCCAATCGGCCCACAGGTCAGCCTCGGATAAAACCTGCAACAGGCTTGACCGCGCCGCCGGGTTCTCCAGAATCACTCGCAGCAATTCCTTCTCGTACTGGGAAGCATTGGACGCCGCAGCTCCGGTCCAGGGACGCCGATCGGCGGCAGCGACAGACAACTCGCGGCCGACCACTTGCCGGTCCAGACCCAGCCGATCCGCCAGGTCTTTGGCCAACTCGGCTCGCTCCATGGAGTCCGGCAATTTATTGATGTACTGCAGAATATGACGTGCGGCGGCGGCCCGTCCCGCGGCGCTGCCCAGATCGAACAGCGCACGCGCACGCTCCACCAGAAAGGCGAAGAAAGAAGGGGCAGCCTCCAGTTGCGCGCGGTAGGCTTCCGATCCCTGGGAACGGATGAACTGGTCGGGGTCCTGGCCGGTGGGCAGCGCCAGCACGCCGACCTTCAGGCCCTCTTCCAGCAGCGTGGACAATGATCGCTCAGTGGCCGCCGCCCCAGCCGCGTCCGGGTCGTAATTAACCACTACCGTCTTGACCAGCGGCGCCAGCGCCTTGACCTGGAGCAGCGTCAGGCTGGTACCGCAACTGGCAACCACGTTGCTAACCCCGGCGGAGAAGACGGCCAGGGCGTCCATGTACCCCTCCACCAGCACCACCAGCTCCTGGCGGCGCATCCCTTCCCGGGCGCGGTGGAAGTTGAACAGCACGCGACTCTTGCGATAGATGAGGGTTTCCGGAGAATTCAGATACTTCGGTTGATCTTCCTTGCGCAGCGCGCGGCCACCGAATGCGATCACCTTGCCGGCTTCGTTGCCGATAGGAAACATGAGGCGCCCGCGAAAGCGGTCGAAGTGGCCGCCAGAGTCGCGCTTCAGAACCAGCCCGCTGGCCTCCAGCACCTCCGTGCCATAGCTCGGGCCAAGTTGGCGGAGCAGAGCGCTGCCGGAAGCGGGCGCATAACCCAGGCGGAACTCGGCCGCCATCTCGGGGGACACCCCGCGCCGCTCCAGGTATTGTCGGACGGCTGCCCCTTCAGCCGAGTGGAGTCGCTGCTGGAAGAAGGCGGCCGCCGTCTCGTGCATCTCCAGCAGCGCAGCCCGCAGGCGCGCTTCGGCGTCGGCCTCCGGACCCCGCGCGCGGGGAAGCGGGATGCCAGCCCGCTCGGCCAGCCGGCGCACGGCTTCCGGGAAGGTGAGCCGTTCCGTCTCCATGACGAATTTAAAGACGTCGCCGGAAGCGCCGCAGCCGAAGCAGTGGTAAAACTGCAGCCCGCCGTGGACGGAAAATGAGGGGGTCTTCTCCTGATGGAAGGGGCATAGGCCCATATAGCGCGCCCCGCCGCTCCGCTTCAGCCGCACGTGCTCGCCGACCAGCCGCACAATTTCGGTCGACTGCTTGACCTGGTAGGCGAAGTCCCCGGGCTGGGCCATGGCGCGCGTAATAGTAAACCAGTGCGGGCTCCAGAACAACGCCAGCACAATGTGGGGGGGCGGGTCGCTGCGCTAGAAACTATCTGGTTCGTTCGTCGCTGGCGACTCTGCCGTCTCGAATGTGAATGACACGATGCGCGCAGGCGCCGATGTCGCGCTCGTGCGTCACCAACACGATGGTGTTTCCCTGGGCATGCAGACGGTCGAACAGTTCCATGATTTCCCGGCTGGTGGCCGAGTCCAGGTTGCCGGTGGGCTCATCAGCCAGCAGGATCGAGGGATGGTTGACCAGGGCCCGGGCGATGGCCACTCGCTGACGCTCGCCGCCCGACAGCTCGCTGGGCCTGTGGCGCATGCGGTTCTCCAGGTCCACCAGCCGCAGAGTCTCCTGGGCCCGGAGCAGCCGCTCCTGAGCCGGCGTCCCGTTGTAAATCAGGGGCAGCTCAACATTGTGCAGCGCGGAGGCTCGCCCCAGCAGGTTGAAGGTTTGGAAGACGAAGCCGATTTCCTTGTTGCGGATGAAGGCCAGCTGGTCATCACTCAGGTCGCTGACCAGCCGCCCGTTGAGCCAGTAGCGGCCGCCGGAAGCCGTATCCAGGCACCCGATCAGGTTCATCAGGGTGGATTTGCCCGAACCGGAGGGTCCCATGACCGCCACGTATTCGTTGCGCTGGATTTCCAAGGTCACGGCGCAGACCGCCTGGATTTCGACCGAGCCCATCAGGTAGGTCTTGTACAAATCCTCGGTTTTGATCAATACGCTGTCGGGGGGTGGGTTGGGCTGCTGGCCAGCGGAGTCTAGTCCCGCTCTAGAAGACGCCATTCCTCGCTTGCTCCGTTGCTTCGGTGGCTGGCAATGCGGCGATCCGTTCCTGTGGGTCCTAGGGTTATTCTTCCTTTTTGGGCGCTTTGTTGTCCACCCGGACCCTGGCATGGCTGCGGATGGTGCGCAACACCTTGTAGCTGCCGGTGACGATTTCCTCGCCGCCGCTTAGGCCGCTAGTGACCTCAATGTCGGTTGTGCCGAAGATCCCAGTCTCCACCGGCACAAACTCCACTCGTTTGTCGCGCGCCACAAACACACCCTGAATCTCCTTCTTCCCGTCTTTCTCTCTCCGCCGGGCCTCGGGACCGGCGGCCAGGGCGGCCCCGGCCTTCGAGTCCTCTTCCTCATCTTCTTCCAGGTCTGACTTCTGGCGGATGGTGAGCGCCTGGATGGGAATCGCCAGGACGTCCTTCTTGCTCGCCGTCCGGATTCTCGCCGTGGTGGAGAGCCCCGGGCGTAAGTTGTCGGGAGGCGACTCCAGGGTCACCACCACCTTAAAGTCCTTGGCTTCCTGGCTGGCCACATTGGACTGTGCGGCGGCCAAGCCTGTGGAACGGATGATGGCGGTGGCACCAATCTCGGTCACTTTCCCCTGGAAGGTCTGGTTTGGGAAGGCGTCCACGGAGACCTCGCCGGACTGACCCAGGCGCACGTTGACGATGTCGGTCTCATCCACCTTCACCTCGGCGGTGATCACGGACAGGTCGGCGATGGTCATCAGCAGGCTCCCCGGCGAGTTCTGGATGCCCCTGACGACACTCTCACCAACGTGCACAGGCAGGTCGGTCACCACCCCATCCAAAGGGGCGTAAAAGCTGTACTGGTGTAGGACGTCGGAGAGGCGCGTCAGGCCTGCCCGGGACTGCCCGATGCGAGTCCGCGCCGTCTGCCGCTGTGATCGGGCCTGCTCCAACAGGGCACGAGTCTGCGCCACGCGCGCTTCCGTCTGGGCCACAACCGCCAACGCCACCTCATAGGCCGCGCTGGCCGCATCATATTGCGCCTTGCTGATCAGCTCGTCGCCGAACAACGCCTCGGCGCGTTGGAACTCCAACCGGGCCTTCTCCAGTTCGGCCTGGCTCCGCAACAGGTCGGCCTCCGCCGTGCGCTGGGCGGCCTTCGCTGAGCCGACAGAAGCTCCGGCAGCGGCGGCGTCCGCCTCAGAAGCCCGCAGCGCAGCCCGCTGGGCCTCGACGTCGGCTGAGGGTTGGACCGATTCCAGACGCGCCAGCAGCTGGCCCTTTTGGACCTCATCTCCCTCCCGGACCAGAATTTCGGTAATCCGGCCGAAGGCGGTAGCGTTAATGTTGACGTAGTTCAGCGGCTTGATCTCGCCGGAGGCGGTCACCACGGAGACCAGGTCCTGGCGGACGACTCTGCCAGTCTGTACGGTCACCACCTCCCTGCGGCTGATTTTAATGCCGACGACGACGAGGATGGTCACCAGCAACGCAGCCCCGGCAGTTATCGCGATCTTTTTCCGCTTAGTCACAAGGCGCCTTCCCGTCAGTGCCGCACCAGGCGCAAATCCACACGGTCCTCTTGTTTCCCCTTTGCGCCGGACGAGCCGCTGGCGATCTTAAGGTCCCCGTTCGATAATACGCAAAACCCCACCCAAGGTTCCAGTAGTCCTTTTTAGATTAGACGATCAGAGACGGGCAAGGTTGCCAAGAATCCGAATGGTGTCCTGGATGGCGGGCACTCACAAGACACTAAGCCCAAAGCACCTCAGCAGGTCTGCCGGAGCGGTCAACTATCGCATTTGGGGCCGAGGGCCCATCGAGCCAAGCCAGGCAGTATCGCCAGGCAGTATTGCCAGGCAGTATTGAATGCCGCCTGCCAGACACTTCCGGGCCACTTCCTCGACCGGAGGCGGCCCAGGAGCGCAAAGACTCCTTGACAGCGACAGATTGCTTGACGAACGGGAGGCAAGGCTCTTAGGATTGATGGTGCTGGAGTGTTGGCGGATGTCGGCTGTGTGTTGCCGAAGGCGAGGTTTGCTATGAAGCTCAAGGCTTGGGTCCCCCTCCTATTGTTTGCCGTTTTCCTCTTTTTACTGGCCGGGCCCGTTGTGGCCAAAGGCAAGGACAAGGACGGCCGGCCACGGCTCAGCAAGAAAGAGCGCGAGCGCCGGCGGCGTTCCCTGGAAAAGGAGCTAAATCGGCCCTTTCAAAGGTGGCTCAAAGAAGACGTCGCCTATATCATCACCGAAGAGGAGCGGAAAACTTTCAAGCGCCTTCAGAACGCGGAAGAACGGGAGCAGTTTATCGAGCAGTTCTGGCTGCGCCGTGATCCGACGCCGGACAGCGTAGAGAACGAGTACAAAGAAGAGGTGTACCGGCGTATTGCGTATGCCAATCAATACTTCGGCTCGGGATTTGCGGGCTGGAGAAGCGACCGCGGCCGCATCTACATCACCTTCGGCCCGCCCGACGAAAGAGAAGAGAACGTCGGGGGCGGCATGTACCAAAGGCCTATGGACGAAGGCGGAGGCTTTACCCAAACCTACCCGTTCGAGAGATGGCGGTATCGCTACCTCGAGGACATCGGCACCAACATAGAGATCGAGTTTGTAGATAAGAGCTTGACCGGGGAGTTCCGCATGGCGATGGATCCCTCGGAGAAGGACGCGCTTATCAATATACCTGGCGCCGGGCTGACCCATCTGGAGGCGATGGGCATGGCCAGCAAGGTCGATCGCGTTTTGGGCATCGAACACCAACAAATCGGCCAGGGCTCGGACATGAGGCCCTACAGCCCCAGCAAAAGCAAGTTCGAGCGTATGGACCAGTTCGTCAAGTTGCAGAGACCTCCGCCGGTCAAGTTTCGGGACCTGGAGGATGTGGTCAGGACCAGGATCAGCTACAACCTGTTCCCTTTCGAGGTTCGCACCGATTTCGTTCGGATTACCTCCAGCACGGTGCTGGCGGCTCTGACCGTGCAGGTCAATGTCAAGGACATGACCTTCGAGGACATTGAGGGGATCCAGCGGGGGCTGGTGAACGTCTTCGGGCGGGTCACCACGCTGACCGGGCGCGTCGTGCAAACCTTTGAGGATGTCATACAAGTAGATGTGCCGGCCGAGCAGTTGGAGCTGTATCTAAACCAGAAGCGCGTCTACTGGCAGGGAATGCCGCTGCGGTCCGGCTTGTACCGGCTGGATCTGGTGCTGAAGGACATTCATAGCGGCAACATGGGAACCAGCCGGATGGCCCTGCGCGTGCCCCGCTACTATGAGGATTCGCTGGCCGCCTCCAGCCTGATTCTGGCCGATCGGCTGGAAAGGGTTTCCACCAGGCAGATCGGCAAGGGACAGTTTGTCATTGGTTCTACGAAAGTGCGGCCCAGCGTCGGGGAAAAGTTTAGCCGCAACCAGCGCTTGGGCATCTACCTCCAAGTCTACAATCTGGCCACCGACGAGAAGACTCGCAAGCCTTCGGCCACCGTCGAGTACGCTTTGCTGAAGAATGGCCAGACCCTGTTCCAGCTCACCGAGAACAGCGACCAGATCAAGGGCGCCTTCCAGCAGATAACGGTGGAGAAGTTGCTCCCGCTGGAGAGCCTGGAACCGGGCCGGTACAAGTTGCAGGTAAAAGTGACGGATCGGATCAAAAAGCAATCCATCACCCCTACCGCGACGTTTACGATACAATAGTGTCAGCGGTACCTAACTCGGCCTGGGAACAGGCCGAGTTGCACGAGGAGGTCAGATTGGACAGGGCCAGATTGGACAGGGATAGAAGAGGCAAACTCATTGCCGCTTTGGGAGTATGGCTGCTAGCGGCATCTTGCCTATCTTCTCTGTGGGCCACCCCCCGCAGGATCTCGCCTTTAGGAACGCTCGCCGGAGTGGTCACGAACCGCCGGGGCATCCCGCAGATGGGAGCCGCCATCGCCCTCATCAGCGGAGACGGCCGCATCCTCCAGCACGCCTACACCAACGAGAAGGGAGCGTTCCTGCTGGAACGGGTCAAGCCTGGGCTGTATTCCCTCCGCGTCACGTTGACCAGCTTCCTGCCTTTCCTGAGACAGGAGATCCAGATCCAACCCGGCGTCCGCTCCTTCCTTTCGGTCAACTTAGCCTCATTGCTGGAAACCGTCGACATTTTGCGGGGCCGCCGCAGCCGCCCGGACAGTGACGAGGACTGGGCTTGGGTGTTGCGCAGTTCGGGTGTCTTCCGGCCAGTGCTGCGTTACCTGCCCGAGCAGAACGGCGACAGGTTGCCCACCCTGCGCGACCTCGCCGAGAACCGAACGCTGCTGCAGTTCAGCGGAGGCATGGGGCGCTCCTCGATCGCCGGCAGCGAGGCCGACTTCAACACCTCGTTCACCGTTGCCAACAACCCGTTCCAAAACACCAGGGTGTTGTTGAGCGGCAACCTGGGCTTTGAGCGGCACACGCCGGCGGCTGCTTTCCGCGGCGCGTTGCGGCGGGAGTTAGCCAGCGGCTCGACCCCCGAAGTCTCCCTGACGCTGCGCCAAATTTTCCTGCCTGCCGCGTTTTCGGGACCCGGAAGCGCGGAGAATTTACAGAGCATGACGCTGGCTGCCAGCAATGGGTTGCAGTTTGCCGACAGCCTGCGCGTCGAGTATGGCTTCCTGTATGACTCCGTCCGTTTCCTGGACCGGCTGAACACTTTCAGCCCCTACGGGCGCGTGATCTATCAGTCCAGCGAGTCTTCCTCGTTTCAGGTCTACTATACCGAGGCGACGCCGCGGACGTACCGTCCAGGCACGGATCCGCTGCGCCAGGTGGCCTCGCAATTGGCCGTGTTCCCGCGTGTGTCGGTGCGCAATGGCTCTCCTACGGTGCAACGCAGCCGGCACATAGAAGCCAGCTTCCAACGAAAGCTGGGTGCCCGCACAGCGGCGGAAGTCGGCGCCTACCGGGACGAAATCAGCGATCTGACCTTGAACGCTGTCGTTAACGGCGAGCCCTTCTGGGCCGATTTGTTTCCGGATGTGTTCACCCAGCAGTATTCCTTCAACAGCGGCAATTATCACACTAGCGGCGTGCGCGCCTCGGTGCGGCAAACCTTCTCCGATCGACTGCAAAGCACTTTCGCCTATAGCTACGTCGGCGTGCTGGCGCCGGAGCGGATGTTCCTGCACACGAAAGACCCGGAGGAGTTGCGCAGCATTCTGAGAATGCAACGCCGGCATGCGCTTGCCATCAAGCTGAAGGCCGATGTCCCGGCGACCCGAACACGGGTCCTGGCCGGGTATAAGTGGGTGTTTGGCCCCTCGGTGACTCCTGGCGACTTTTACGACGAAAGCCTGGGGTATGCCGAGCCTCACCTGAACATCCTGGTGCGACAGCCGCTGCCTTCTTTGGTGGTTCTACCCGGCCGCGTGGAAGCGTTGGCCGATTTCCGCAACCTGCTCGCTCAAGGCTACGTGCCCATCATTACCGCCGATGGGGAACGCTTCCTGCTGGTCCAGAACTACCGCAGCTTCCGCGGCGGCTTTAGCTTCATCTTCTGATCAGTAATCCCCTCTTCGGCTAAACACCACTTGAGGCTGACCGCGTGGGCTGTCCCCGAAACCCAGCGCCGCGCCTCAACACGGACTAGCTAGCCCAATCCCATTGTGATATGAAGCAGGTACAAGAAACAGGCAGGACTATGTGGGAAATAGTAGGCAGCATACTATATTTCGTATTTCGGTCCAGGCCTGCTTACGCTAAAATGCAAGTAGTTGATACTCAATCAATATGTATTCTGAAAAGGACGTTGGTTATTGGAAACAGAGTTGCTAGGGTGAGAGAGTCAGTGCTGGGTGTTGAGGCGTCTATCCACCTTGATGCCGGCCAATTTGATGCCGACCACCTTGATACCGGTTACAGTGGAGATGGCCCCAGGGGCCTGAGCCCAATGGGGAAGAAAGCAGGAAGCTTAGTGAGGAAGCCTTGATCGGGGAATTCCGATTACGGTTCACGTCCATACTCGTGGGATTACTCACGATCGCACTGGGCGTGTTGGCCTGGATCAACCTCGACCAGCAGCGCAAATTCCACCCTCCCCATGACGGGGCGACCTGGCAGGACAGCGCGGCAGGTGTCGTTGCCCGGTACGTGGAGCCCGGCGGGCCGGCAGCGCGGGCCGGAATTCAGGAAGGCGACCTACTGCACAGCATCAATAGCACCCCCATTCCCCGGGCCACCCGCGTCACAAGGCTGCTCTACCAGCTGGGCAACTGGGGCAGTGCGGAATATGTGCTGAGCCGCAGCGGGCGCCCCGTCGTCGCCTCTGTCATTCCACAGCCTCGACAGAGGAGCAGTTCCATTCAGCGCTACTTGCAGTTGGTCGCGCTGCTGTATTTGAGCATCGGGCTGTATGTCGTGCTGCGGCGGGGACAGGCCGCGCGAGCACTCCACTTTTATCTGTTCTGCCTGGCCTCGTTTGTCCTGTATTTCTACCGCTACACCGGCAAGCTGGACGGTTTGGACTGGACCATTTACTGGTCAAACGTGGTGGCCACCCTCCTGCAGCCGGCCCTGTTTCTCCATTTTGCCCTGGCGTTTCCAGAGCCACGGGATTGGCTGAAGCGCCGTTCGTTCCTGCTCCCGCTGGCCTACGCCCCGGCGGCGGCGTTGCTGCTGGTCCATCTAGGGGTCGTATCCCGAGTGCTGGAAATCGGCTTGCCGATCGGGACCGTGAGCTGGTGGCTGGATCGCATCGCCTACGCCCACCTGGCGGCGTGGTTTCTGGGCGGCACGGCCGTGCTGTACCAGGCTTATCGTCGAGCGCACACACCGCTGCTGCGCCAGCAGATGAAGTGGATTACTCGCGGCGTGACCCTCGGCATTGCCCCCTTTGCCGCTTTTTTCATCCTGCCCTTCCTGTTCGGCGCGGTGCCGACCAGTTGGATGAAGCTGTCGGCGCTTTCCCTGGTGTTGATCCCCCTGACCTTCGGCTACGCGATTCTGCGCTACCGGCTGATGGATGTGGACATTCTGTTCCGCCGAGGCGCCGCTTATACGCTGGCCACCCTGACACTGGTATCGATGTACTTTACGGTGGTGGCCCTAGCCGGACTAGTATTCCACTCCAGCTTGCCTGCCACGGGAACAACAGGGTTTGTGATCGCGGTGGTGGTCAGCGCCCTTCTGTTCCATCCACTGCGCGCCCGCATTCAAGAGCGACTGGACCGCCACTTCTACCGCGACCGCTACGACTACCGCAAAACGTTGGTGGACTTCGGCCGCGAGCTGAGCACCGAAACCGATCTGCCGCACCTGCTGGGGGCGGTGTCCGATCGGCTATCTCACACGCTCAACGTGGACCGGGTAGCCGTCTTCCTGCCCGATGAAAAGCCCAGTGAGCAGGACGATGAGCAGGGCCAAATGCGGCTGGCGCATTCTCGGGGACTGTCACTGGACGGAGACCTCGACCTGGGCTTCTTGGATGCCGCTCGGGCTGAATCCGCGCGAGGCTATCTGTTTTTTGAGAACACGCGGCAAGCGCCAGGCGAGCCGGAGCCGGCGCGCCGCGCGATCGCCACCCTGGACCTGCACTATTACCTCGCCTGCCGGGCCCAGGGGCGCATCGTGGGATTCCTGGGGTTGGGCCAGACCACCGAGAACAACTTCCTGTCCAGCGAGGACGTGGCGTTGTTGGAGGCGCTGTCCGGGCATCTAGGTGCGGCGGTCGAGAACGCAAGGCTCTACCGGCGGCTCGAGCGAAAGGCAGCCGAATACGAACGCCTGAAGGAGTTCAACGAGAACATCGTCGAGTCGCTCAGCGTAGGCATCCTGGTGCTGGATCTGGACGACCGGGTCGAAAGCTGGAACACGCAACTGGAGCTGATGTACGGTCTGTCGCGCGAGCGAACTCGCGGGCAACCGGTGGACAAAGTCCTTCCCGCGGAACTGGTGGCCGAGCTGCTGCGCTTCCGCAGCGACAGCGGGATTCATAACCTGTACCGGTACCGGGTGCGCACGCCGTCGGGCAGCGAGCGGGCCCTGAACATCGCGGTGGCCCCCTTGGTCAGCAAGAGGTTCGAACCGATTGGCCGGCTGCTCATCTTCGACGACGTGAGCGAGCGGGTGGAACTGGAGCAGCAACTGGCCGAGGCGGAAAAGCTGAGCTCGGTCGGACTGCTGGCCGCCGGCGTGGCCCACGAGGTGAACACGCCGCTGACGGTCATCTCCAGCTACGCGCAGATGCTCTCCAAGCAACTCCCAAACGAAGACGCGCGCGGAAAGCTGCTGGAGAAGATTATCAAGTCCACCTTCCGGGCCTCGGAAATCGTCAATAACCTGCTGAACTTTTCCCGCACCGGCAGCGCCCAGATGGTGCCAGTGGACTTGCACCGAGTGGTGCGCGACACACTAGCCTTGTTGGAGCACCCGCTGAGAACCAGCCACGTGGAGGTGGAAACCCGCTTCGCCCAGCAGCCGCCCCTCGTGCAGGGCAACGCCGGCAAGCTCCAGCAGGTGTTTCTCAACCTGTTCCTGAACGCCCGAGACGCCATGCCGGAAGGGGGCCGTCTGCGGGTCCATACGGAAACCAGTGAAGGTGCAGTTCAGGTGCAGGTGTCGGATAGTGGCCAGGGCATATCCCAGAAGCACATCCACCGCATCTACGATCCCTTCTTCACCACCAAGGCCGCCCGCGCCGGCAACGGGGATATTTTGCGCTCCGGCGTTGGCCTGGGCCTCTCGGTCACCTACGGGATCGTCAAAGAGCATGCCGGCACCATCCGAGTGGAAAGCTCTCAGAGCCAGGGGACCGCCTTCTTGCTGGAGTTTCCCCGGTTGCCGGACAAGTTGAGAGAGACGTTGCCAGAAACCGTGAGCGTCTGATCATGGCTGAAGGAAGAATTCTGATTGTTGATGATGAGGCAGAAGTCCGGGAAAGCCTGGAGACCCTGCTTGGCCTGGAAGGTTTCGAGGCGCTCTCGGCCGAAAGCGCCGAAGCTGCCCTGCAACTGCTGGGGCGCCGGGTCTTCGACCTGGTGCTGCTGGATGTGGCTCTGCCCGGCCGCAGCGGCCTCGAGGCGCTCGAAGAGATTCGTCGTCTGGACCCGAACCTGCCAGTGCTGATGATCACCGCTTACGCCTCGGTGGAGAACGCGGTGGCCGCCATGCGCGCCGGAGCCCGCAACTACCTGACCAAGCCCTGGGATAACGAGAAGCTCGTGCTGGAAATCCGCAACACGGTGAGCGCCCGCCGATTGGAAGCGGAAAACGTGCAGCTTCGGCGGGCATTGAAGCAGCGCTACAGCCTCCCCAATATCGTGGGCAAAGGCGAGTCCATGCTGAAGATTCTCGACCTTGTGGAGCAGATTGCACCCAGCCGCTCGACGGTCTTGCTGAGCGGGGAAAGCGGGACCGGCAAGGAGCTGATCGCCAAAGCCATCCACGCCCACTCGCCGCGCGCCGACCGCCCCTTCGTGCCGGTCAATACCGGCAGCATGCCGGTGGATCTGCTGGAAAGCCTGCTGTTCGGCCATGTCAAGGGAGCCTTCACCAGCGCGGTCGCTTCTAAGAAGGGCTTCTTCGAGGTAGCCGACCGAGGCACCCTGTTCTTCGATGAAATCGGCACCATCGGCCTGGAAACTCAGGCCAAGCTGTTGCGGGTGATTCAGGAGCGCGAGTTCACCCCGCTTGGCTCGACTGAGTTGGTCAAGGTGGACGTCCGCATTATTGCCGCCACCAACGCGGACTTGCACCGGCTGGCGGCCGAAGCCAAGTTCCGCGAGGACCTGTACTACCGTCTGAACGTGATCTCGCTGCCTTTGCCGCCACTGCGCGAACGAAAAGAGGATATCCCGCTGCTGGTGGACCATTTTCTGAAGAAGTATTGCGAGGAAAACCAGAAACCGCTGCGCCGCTTTTCGACGGCAGCCATGCGGCACCTGATGGACTACCACTGGCCGGGCAACGTGCGCGAACTGGAGAACGCCGTCGAACGGGCGGTTGTGCTTTCCCGGGAGCCCTTAGTGGATCCTTTGCTGTTGCCGGAATCCCTGCGGGAGCGAGCCGGCAAGGGTTCGGGCCTGCTGTCGGTTGTGGAGGAGCGCCCCGGCGCCTCCTTGTTCGAGATCCTGGACGAGTGCGAGCGCCGGGTCATTGTGGACATGCTGGAGAAAACGAACTGGAGCCAGACTGAAGCCGCCGAGCGCTTCCAGATTCCCCTCTCGACGCTAAATCAGAAAATAAAGCGGCTGAACATCGAGATCAAGCGGAAAAGCCGCAACTCGCACGCGCGGGAACGGGAGGAAGTGGCTACGCCCGAACGCGCGCATCCACGCAGTTGAATTTTCCTGCACAGCTGGCTTCGTCACACCTCATTTCTGCCTGCTGTCGCTTGCGGGTTGCAGGTCGCTGAGCTGAGATATGTTGCTGATATCCAAGAACGTAAATTTTTTCACGAAACCCAATCATTTTCGTTGACAATCAGTAATTTTCCTTTTAAATTCCACCGCCTATGAATGTTCAGAGAATCCTACAATCACTTCGTCGGGAACAAGGACAACTGGAGGAAGCGATTTCCGCGCTGGAACGTCTGGCGGCGCTGGGCCGCCGCGGCCGCCCGCCGGGGCGTCGTGGCCCGGGGCGACCGCCCAAACGTCGCCCAAAACGTCGCGGTCGCGGTCCGGGGCGACCGCCCAAACGTCGCGGTCCGGGGCGACCGCCCAAACGTCGCGGTCCGGGGCGACCGCCCAAACGTCGCGGTCCGGGGAGGCCGCGGAAGCGCCGCGGACCGGGCCGGCCCAAGCGCCGTGCCAAACGTGGACCAGGCCGACCTCCCGTGACGGAGCATCCGAGCTAGCAGGCTGCGCAGCCACGCACCGCTTCAGGCGACGAGAACCGCTTGCTGGAGTTTGGCTTTGCAAATTTGGCCAACCTGCAGAGATGTCAGAGGAAGCCAGTGGTCGCTCCGAAGGTTTACCAGCAGCCTGTCAGGAAATTTATTGGAGAAGTTGTAGTGTGGGTTGAAGTTCGTCCCGCGCATTTTTCCCGTTATCTCCAAGTTATGCTATCTTGACTTCCCTTCTGCGGGGGGGACCAATTTCAGCACCGCGTCTCTTTCCTTCCATAATCAACTCCTCCAAACGTCATGTGTCCGCGCGCCTTTTCCGGGCCAGTTTCGGTCGTGATCGGCGTCGTCCGCTGTGGTATCATAGAGACAGGACATGAAATTCGCGGTAGTCGTCTTTCCAGGCAGCAACTGTGACGACGACGCCTACCAGGCGATTCGAATGCAGTTGCAGCAGCCGGTGAGCTTCATCTGGCACCGGTCGCAGGATCTGGAAAACGCCGATGCGGTGATCCTGCCCGGCGGCTTCTCCTACGGCGACTACCTGCGGACGGGCGCCATCGCGCGCTTCTCTCCGGTGCTGGCGGCGGTGAAGCGCTTTGCGGACGGAGGGGGGTTGGTGCTGGGCATCTGCAACGGCTTCCAGATTCTTCTGGAGACCGGCCTGCTACCCGGAGCTACGCTGCGCAACCGCAGCCTGCGGTTCATTTGTCGCCCCGTACACCTCCGTGTGGAGAACACCTCGTTGCCCTTTACTCTTACTTGCGAGCCCGGGCAGGTCCTGCGTATTCCTATCGCCCACGCCGAGGGCAATTATTTCGCCGAGCCTGACGCGCTGGCGGAACTGGAGCGCAACGGTCGGGTAGCGTTCCGCTACTCGACCGCGGAGGGCGCCGTCACGCTGGAAGCGAATCCGAATGGCTCGTTGCACAATATCGCCGGGATCGTCAACGAAGCCGGCAATGTCCTGGGGATGATGCCCCACCCGGAACGCGCCAGCGATGCGCGCCTGGGTTCCACTGATGGGCTGTTCGTGTTCCGCTCGATGGTGGAGTGGACGGCCCGGCGCGCTTCCTTCGCAGTCCACGCTTTGCGCTGATCCGTGTGAGCACGATTACTCCCGACGTAGTCACGCAACACCAGATCACCGCCGCAGAATACGCCCGGATCCTCGAACTGCTGGGGCGAGAGCCGAACCTGACCGAACTGGGCATCTTCAGCGTGATGTGGAGCGAGCACTGCAGCTACAAGAGTTCGCGCCTGCTGCTAAAGAACCTGCCCACCGAGGGCCCGTGCGTGCTGCAGGGCCCCGGCGAGAACGCCGGCGTCATTGACATTGGCGACGGCTGGGCCTGCGTCTTCAAGATCGAATCGCATAACCACCCCAGTTTTGTCGAGCCCTTCCAGGGCGCAGCCACCGGGGTAGGCGGCATCCTGCGGGACATCTTCACCATGGGCGCACGGCCCATTGCGGTGCTGGATTCGCTGCGATTTGGGCCCGTGCAGACAGACGCCCAAGCGGCGCGGAACCGGCGCATCCTGGACGGGGTGGTCCGGGGCATCGCCCACTACGGCAACTGTTTCGGGGTGCCGACGGTGGGAGGGGAGGCTGTCTTCGAGCCGTGCTACAGCTCCAACCCGCTGGTCAACGTGTTTGCCCTGGGCGTGGCTCCCGCTGAGCGGCTGTTTTTTGCGCGTGCCGGCGGGCCGGGAAACACAGTCATCTACGTGGGGGCCAAGACCGGCCGGGACGGCATTCACGGGGCGTCCTTGCTGGCCTCGGCCGAGTTCACGGAGGAATCCCGGCAGAAACGCCCCAACGTCCAGGTGGGCGACCCTTTCCTGGAGAAACTGCTGCTGGAGGCGTGCCTGGAAGCAATGCAGACCGGGGCGGTCGTGGGCATCCAGGACATGGGCGCCGCAGGGCTCACCTGCTCCAACTGCGAAATGGGCGCGCGGGCTGGCACTGGAATCGAGATCGAACTGGACCGGGTCCCGCAGCGCGAGACGGGCATGTCTCCCTACGAAATCATGCTCAGCGAGTCGCAGGAGCGGATGCTGCTGGTGGCCGAACGCGGGCGGGAGCAGGAAATTTCTGCGGTCTTCCACAAGTGGGGCCTGGACGCAGTGGCCATCGGCGTAGTCACCAACGACCAGCGGCTGCGCGTGCGCCATCACAGCCGGGTGGTGGCTGACATTCCCAACGCCGCCCTGGCGCGGGAGGCCCCGGCTTACCTGCGCCCGCGCAAGCCGGCTCCCCGGCCCGTTCCGCTGGAGCCTCCCCTGGAATTCCGCCACGGCTTCGGGGCGCGCAACCTGACCGCCGACTGCAAACAGCTACTGGGCTCGCCCACCATCGCCGGCAAGCGCTGGATCTGGGAGCAGTACGACTCGATGGTGCGCACCAACACCATCGCGGGGCCAGGCAGCGATGCGGCTGTCCTCCGCTTGAAAGAAACAGGCCAGGGTCTGGCCATCAGCCTGGACGGCAACGGACGTTACGCCTGGCTGGAACCGCGCCTGGGCGCGCGCTTGGCGGTCGCCGAAGCCAGTCGCAACGTGAGTTGCACTGGGGCGCGGCCCATCGCCGCCACGAATTGCCTGAACTTCGGCAATCCGGAAAAACCCGAAGTCATGTGGCAGTTCGCTGAGGCCGTGGAAGGCCTGGCGGAAGCCTGCCGCGCCCTCCAGACCCCGGTCACCGGCGGCAACGTCAGCTTCTACAATGAGACACTGGGCCAGAGCATTTACCCCACACCGGTGGTCGGCATGGTGGGCCTGCTGGAAAAGGACGCCACGCCACTCGGGTACTGCTTCCGCGCAGCCGGCCGCCGCGTCGTGTTGCTAGGAGGCATCCCCGACGGCGACGTCAACGAGGCGGCGGTGCGCTTCGGTTCCACCGAATATGCCCGCAGCGTGCTGGGGTGTGTCTGGGGGTTGCCGCCCGCACTGGATCTGGAGTATGAGGCTCGGGTTCAGGCCTGCTGCCGTGAGCTGGTCCGCCAGGGCGTGATTGAATCGGCCCACGACGTCAGCGATGGGGGTCTGGTCGTGACGCTGGCCGAATCTTGCCTTTCCGGCATGGGGCTGGAGGCCAACCTGGATTCCGCGCTCGGTCCGCAACTGGCCCTGTTCGCTGAATTTTCCTCCCGCATTGTGGTGTCGGTGGCGGAGAATCGCCTTGCCGCGCTGGATTCGATTGCGGCACAATATGAGGTCAGCGCCGACGAGCTAGGCGTGACCCGACCGGGACGGTTCTCGTTAAGTGTGAACGGAAACCCAGCGGTCCAGAGTACCGTCGAAGAATTGCAAGTGATCTGGGAACAGGCCTTGCCAGACAACCTAAAGCTGAAAAACTGAAGTCCACGAGGGGAAGCACCAGGAGCAATAATGGCCGCAGTGATCAGGCCGGACAAGTTCCGCGACGAATGTGGTGTGATGGGAGTCTGTGGCCACCCGGAAGCGGCCAAGCTGGTTTACCTGGGGCTGCATGCGCTCCAGCACCGTGGCCAGGAAAGCGCGGGGATCGTGGCCAGCGACGGCCTCCAGTTGCGCGCGCACAAGGGTATGGGAGAGGTGTCGGAAGTCTTCAGCGAGCCCGCACTGGCGTCACTCCACGGACAGTTCGCGGTCGGCCACACGCGCTACTCGACGGCCGGCGACACCTCGCTGAACAACGCCCAGCCGTTAACCGTGGACTGCAATAAAGGCTTGCTGGCTCTGGCGCACAACGGCAACCTGGTGAACGCGCGGCAAGTCCGCCGGCGCCTGGAACAGCGGGGCTCCATCTTCCAGACCACTAGCGACAGCGAAGTCATCCTGCACCTTATCGCCCACTCGCGCCAGAAGCTGCTGATCGACGCCCTTGCGGAGGCACTGCACCAGGTGGAAGGTGCTTATTCCCTGGTGCTGCTAACTCGCGACCGGCTCATCGCCGTGCGGGACCCGCGCGGCTTCCGGCCCCTCTGCCTGGGCCAGCTGGATGGCGCCGTGGTCGTTGCTTCAGAAACCTGCGCCTTCGACCTGCTGGGCGCTCGCTACGATGGGGAAATCGAGCCGGGCGAGTTGGTGGTGGCCGAGGCCGGAAGCTCTACCCGGACGCGGTTCAGCGCGCCGATGCCGCACCACTATTGCATTTTTGAGCACGTTTACTTCTCCCGTCCGGACAGCATCGTCTTCGGGCGCCCCGTGCACGAGTCCCGCGAGATGCTGGGACGGTTGCTGGCGCGCGAGGCTCCGGCCGGAGCCGACATTGTGGTTCCCGTGCCCGATTCCGGCGTCCCTGCCGCGGCCGGCTACGCCAACGAATCCGGCCTTCCGCTGAAATTTGGCTTGATCCGCAACCACTACGTGGGCCGCACTTTCATCGAGCCAGAACAGACCATCCGCGACTTTGGCGTCAAGCTGAAGCTGAATCCGGTGCGTACCCTGCTGGAGGGGCAGCGGGTGGTGTTGGTGGACGATTCCATCGTGCGCGGCACCACCAGTCGAAAAATCGTACGCATGATCCGTGAGGCCGGGGCCCGCGAAGTCCACATGCGCATCTCCTGCCCCCCCACCATTTCTCCCTGCTACTACGGCGTGGACACTCCCAACGAAAAGGAACTGATCGCCGCCAACTGCTCGATCGAGCAGATCCGCGAGTACACCAACGCCGACTCGCTGGCCTACCTCTCCTTGGAGAGCCTGCGGCGGGCGGTGGAGGATCAGGACAGCCGCTACTGTACTGCCTGCTACACCCGTAAGTATCCTACCGAGTTGCCGAACGCCGAGCTGGAGGCTGGCCTTGCAAGACGAGGCACGTGAAGGGACCGGCGCGGCTCTCCTGCATACCGCCGGAGAAGGCTCGTGCGGCCAAGCCATGGCTGCCCCAGAGCCGGTCGAGGCCGTTTCCGAGGAGACTGGAGAAGGCGCTGCTCCGGTAGCTCCGTCCGGGGCCACCCGGTCTGGTCGCTCGGCGGTGTTAGCCCATATCCGCTGGCTGGCCAGCATCGTGGTCCTTGTGTTCCTGATTCGCACCTTCGTCGGTGAGCCAACGATCATCCCCACCGCCTCCATGGAAAACACGATCCTGGTGGGAGACCATGTATTCTTGACCAGGCTCCTCTACGGGCCACGCATCCCGTTCACCGACTGGAGGCTGCCGGCTGTGCGCCACGTGAAGGGTCAGGACATTGTGGCCTTCCGCTATCCCCGTGACCCCTCCTTGATCTACGTGAAGCGCGTCATCGGGGTGCCGGGCGACCGAGTGGAAGTGCTTGGCCACCAGGTCTTGATCAACGGGCAAAGGTTGAAGGAGCCCTACGCCGTGCACACCCACCCAAGACGGCGCGAGAACTACGGGCCGACCACGGTCCCGGCCGGGCACCTGTTTGTCATGGGCGACAATCGTGACAATTCCAACGATAGCCGCTTCTGGGGTTCGGTGCCATTGGAGAACGTGGTCGGCAAGCCGCTGCTGGTGTACTGGTCCTACGAGGCGCCCACGGATGACTGGCTTCAGGAAGGCGTTCTGAATCGGGCTCGCTTCTACGCCTCGGTGGTGAGGAACTTCTTTTCCAAAACCCGGTGGGCCCGCACAGGATTGCTGTTTTGAAGCCCATCACCTACGCCGACGCCGGTGTAAACCGCGCGATGGCCCGCAGCACCCGCTCCCAAATCCGTTTGCTGGCCCGCAAGACTTTTACCCGAGATGTTCTGGCGGAAATTGGCGGCTTTGGGGGGTTGTTCCGCATGCCCAAGCGCCGGTGGCGAGACCCGGTCCTGGTATCCAGTTGTGACGGCGTTGGCACCAAACTCAAAGTGGCGTTCCTTACGGGCAACCATCGGACCGTGGGCACCGACCTGGTCAATCACTGCGTCAACGACATCGCCGTCGGGGGTGCAGAGCCTCTGTTCTTCCTCGACTATCTGGCCACCGGGCGCCTGAAGCAGCCCGTCACCGAGCAGATCATCTCCGGAGTGGCCAAAGCGTGCCGCGCCAACGGCTGTGCGCTGGTTGGCGGGGAGACCGCCGAGATGCCCGGGTTCTACGCCGACGGGGAATACGACATGGCCGGCTTCATCGTGGGTGTGGTCGAACGTCGCAAGATTCTGGACCCCAGCCGTGTGCGCGCCGGTCATCTGCTGCTCGGCATTCCATCGACCGGACTGCACACCAACGGCTACTCGCTGGCCCGCAAGCTGCTGTTCGAGCAAGCGGCGCTACGGGTGGATTCCCGCGTTCCCGAACTGGAGGGAACCCTGGGCAAGGAGCTGCTGCGGGTGCACCGCAGCTACCTCCAGGTGCTGCGGAGTCTCCAGCAGGAAGGCGCCCTGGCCGCTGCCGCCCACATCACCGGTGGCGGCCTCACCGAAAATGTCCCGCGCGTCTTGCCCCACAAGCTGCGCGCGCGAATTCGACTGGATTCCTGGCCCGTTCCGCCAATTTTCGGCTATCTTCAAAAGTTGGGAGCGATTGCCGACGCCGAAATGCTCCGCACTTTCAATATGGGCGTCGGCCTAGTCCTGATCGTTCCCCCGACGCGCCACAGTCGGGCGGCCGCGCTGCTGGACCGGCTGAAGGAACAACATTACCTGATCGGCCGGGTCGTCCCTGGCAAGGGCCGGGTAGAGTACGTGTAAGGCCAAGACCTCCGGTCAGAGCGATAAGCAACTGCAGGAGGGTTGTCGGGATGAAGAAGCGAATCGCGGTCCTGCTCAGCGGCCGCGGCTCGAACTTTGAAGCGATCGCCGACAATGTCGCCGCCGGCCGTATCAACGCCGAGATCGCCGTCGTGCTCAGTAACCGCCCCGATGCTTTGGGCCTGGAGCGGGCCCGGCAGCGCGGCCTGCCCACCGGCGTTCTCCCTTCCAAGGGCCTGGAGCGGGAGGCCTACGACCGCCAGGTGGTGGCGGCGCTCCGAGAAAAACAGGTGGACCTGGTGTGCCTGGCTGGGTTTATGCGCGTGCTCAGCCCCCACGTTGTCCGGGAATTTCGCGACCGAATCTTGAACATCCATCCCGGGCTGTTGCCTGCCTTCTCAGGCCTGGAAGCTCAGCGCCAGGCCTTAGAATACGGTGTTAAGGTGAGCGGCTGCACGGTGCACTTTGTGGACGAGTTCGTGGACCACGGACCGATCATCCTGCAGGCCTGCGTCCCGGTGCTCGATGACGATACGCCGGACACGCTGTCTGCACGCATCCTGCGCGAAGAGCACCGGATCTACTCCGAGGCCATTAACCTCGTACTGAATGACCGCATCCGCGTTGAGGGCCGCCATGTCGTGGCCAAGTAAAGCCGTGCGCCGAAGTCCAGCGGGTCACCTCACCCGGTGGGGACAGGCTCGGAAGCCGGCCTCCAGGCTCGGCTCCTTGGCGATTGCCGGCATCCTCACCGCAACCCTGCTGCTAGGCGGCTGCGGGCGCACCGTCCGACTGAAGCCATTGCCACTGGCCAAGGGCGGCGAAGTTACTGTGCGCGTGGAGCTTACCTACAATCGCAATGACCGGTTGAAGATCAAGGTGAAAGCGCCGAATCCCTCCGCCTACGGCGCCAACTACACCCGCTACGTGGCCTGGGTTGCCACGCCCGACCGTGCGCAGGTGATCAACGTCGGCCAAATCCGGGTGGAAAATGGCAAGGGCGAATTGCAAACCGTGACCCCGCTGCGCAAGTTTCACCTGTTCCTCACCGTCGAGGAGCAGGGGGACGTTCTTCAGCCCGGCCCTCAGGTGGTCTTCGAGGCGCCAAAGGAAATAGACTGGTAGTCGTGCCTACAGGCCAACAGCCGCCTCGCCTAAAGTCCACGGACGAGCAACTGGCGTACCTGAAGAAGGGCGCCAGCGAGATTATTCGCGAGGAGGAATTGCGGGCGCGACTGGAGCGCAGCGCGCGCGAGGGCCGGCCGCTACGGGTCAAGGCCGGGTTTGACCCTACGGCGCCCGACCTGCACCTGGGCCACACCGTGCTGCTCCGGAAGATGAAGCATTTTCAGGACCTGGGGCACAGGGTGATTTTTCTGATCGGCGATTTCACCGGACTAATCGGCGATCCCAGCGGACGCAACGCCACTCGCCCGCCTATGACCCGTGACGAGGTGAACCGCAACGCCGAAACGTACAAGGCGCAGGTGTTCAAGATCCTCGACTCGCAGAAGACGGTGGTGGATTTCAACAGCCGCTGGCTGGCACCGCTCGGCAGCGAGGACTGGATCCGTCTCAGCTCCCGCTACACCGTGGCGCGCATGCTGGAGCGTGACGATTTCGCCAAGCGCTACAAGTCCGGCCAGCCCATCTCGGTACACGAGCTGCTCTACCCGCTGGCGCAGGCCTACGATTCGGTGGCCCTGGAAGCCGATGTGGAGCTGGGCGGCACCGACCAGACTTTCAACCTGCTGGTGGGCCGGGACATCCAGCGGGAGTACGGCCAGCCATCCCAGGTGGTGCTGACGGTGCCCATCCTGGAGGGGCTGGACGGCGTGCAGAAAATGTCCAAGTCGCTGAACAACGCCATCGGCATCAACGAACCTCCCGGGGAGATGTTCGGCAAGATCATGTCCATCTCCGACCTAATGATGTGGCGCTACTACGAGCTGCTCACCGACCTGAGTCTGGCCGAAATCAGCAGCCTGCGCGCGGCGGTAGAGCGAGGCGAGCGCCACCCTATGCAGGTCAAGATGGAGATGGCGGGGCAAATCGTCGCCGACTTCCACTCCTTGGCCGCTGCACAAGCAGCTCGGGAACGGTTTGAGAGCACGATCCGCCGAGGAGAATTTCCAACGGATGCGGAAACATGTATCGTCCGCGTTTCGGACGTTGCCGCCGACAAGCAAGCCCCAAACCTGCATTCCATCAAATTAGACAAATTATTGGCTTTGGCTAAGGTAGGTCTGGCCGATTCGGTCAGCGAGGCGGGCCGCAAAATCAAGGCTGGAAGTGTTTATGTGGGCGGAGAGCGTCAGTGCGTTCGAATTTTGGGATTTGATCCCGGCCCCCGCCGTTGGGAACTCCAGATCAGGGTAGGCAGGCAGTCCCGGCGCGTCGTGCTGGAACTCTGAAAAGCAAGATTCATCCGCAGATTTCGCAGATTTTCGCAGATGGTCCAATCTAAGTGCGGAAAGACAGAATCTGCGAAATCTGTGTAATCTGCGGATTCGTTTTTCTGTGAAATGAAAGCCCTGGTGTTGGTGAATGTAGCGGCTGGGCCCGGTCACTATCGTAAGAAACTGGAACAGGTGCGCCGGTTGTGTCAGGAGTTGGGCGCCGAAGTGGCCGAGACCAGATCGCCCGAGGAAGCTTTCGAGCGCGCCCGCGCAGCCGCCGATGCGGGCTACGGACGAGTAGTTGCCGTGGGCGGCGACGGCACCGCCCATCACGTGCTGAACGGCCTGGCCGGGGCGGGCACAATCCCCTCAGAAAACAGCGCGGCCCTGGGCATTGTTCCGCTGGGCAGCGCAAACGACCTGGCGCGAAACCTTGGCCTGCCGCGGGATACGGAGGCAGCGACGCGCCTGGCCCTCACCGGCCCGCTGCGTCGGGTAGACCTGGCGCGGGTGGCGGGGCGCTGGTTCGGCTGCATCGCCAGCTTCGGGCTGGACTCTCACGCCAACCGCATCGCCAACCGCCACCGCCGCCTGCGTGGCACTGCCATCTACATCTACGCCCTGCTGCGCACCTTGGTCGAGTGGCGCGTCCCGGTGGTTCACATTCAAAGCGACAGCGGCGAACTTCGAGGACCCATGATGCTGCTTGCCGTCGGCAATGCTTCCAGCTACGGCGGAGGCATGCGGATTGCCCCGCACGCCGACATGGCCGACGGGCGGCTCGACCTGTGTTTGGTCCGCGACATGTCCCGGCTGAAGCTGCTTTTCCGCTTCCCTGGCGTGTTTTCCGGCACCCACCTGCGCCACCCCGAGGTGACCTACTTGCAGGCCTCGCGCGTTCGTGTAGAAGCCGATCGCCCGCTAGACATTTTCGCTGATGGGGAATTTATCGGCCACACCCCGGCCGAAGTGGAACTATTCCCCGGCGCGCTCACCGTGGTGGCGCCTTCGTAGAGTCGCGGTCGAGAGTTGCGGTCGGGGCCGAAACCGCTGATGCGGGAGTGTCGTTTGCGATATAGTTTCGGCCATGCGCGCGAGGCAAAAGCGGCGTTTACCGTCGATCGAAGAGCTGGAAAAGAAGTACCTGATTCAGACCTATGCCCGCTACCCGCTGGCGATTGAGCGCGGGCGCGGCTGCTGGGTGTACGACACCGAAGGGCGCAAGTACCTGGATTTCCTCAGCGGCCTGGGGGTAAACGCGCTGGGTCACGCGCACCCCCGCATCGTGAAGGTGATGCGGGAGCAGGCTCGCCGGGCCATCCACGTATCCAACCTGTACTACCACGCCTACCAGGCGCCCCTAGCGGCGCGCCTAGCCAAGCTCGCCGGCCTGGACCGCGTCTTTCTGTGCAACAGCGGGACCGAGGCAATCGAGGGCGCGCTCAAACTGGCCCGGGCCTACTGCGCCAAGGCGCAGAACAAGTTTCACCTGGTGGCGCTGGATAACTCCTTCCACGGACGCACGTTGGGCGCCCTGGCCGCCACCGGGCAAGAGAAGTACCGCCTGCCGTTCCGCCCCTTGCTGCCCGGCGTGGAGTTCGTCAGGTTCAATGACGTGGCCGACCTGCGGGCCCGAGTCAACGAGCATACGGCGGCGATTCTGCTGGAACCCATCCAGGGGGAGGGCGGCATCTTCGAGTTGGACCTGGAATTCCTGCGCGCGGCCGCACAACTGGCGCGCCAGTATGACGCCCTGCTCATCCTGGACGAGATCCAGTGCGGGTTGGGGCGGACGGGCGACTACTTCGCCTTTCGCCGCCTTGGGGTGAAGCCGGACATCGTGGTGGCGGCCAAGCCCCTGGCCGCGGGCTTGCCGCTGGGCGCCATCATCGCCCGCGAGCCGGTGGCGGCCGCGCTAGGCACCGGCATGCATGGAAGCACCTTTGGAGGCGGGCCGCTGGCCTGCCGCGTGGCCCTGGAATTCCTGGATATCCTAGAGCAGGAGAAGTTGCTTAAGAACGTCCGGCGCGTGGGCGCCTACTTCCAGCGTCGCCTGCGCCAACTCCAGCGCCGGTTTCCCTTTATCAAAGCTGTGCGCGGCCGCGGGCTGATGCTGGCCGCTGACCTGGATTTCGACGCCCGCCCCATTGTCAGCGAAGCGATGCAGGCCGGACTGCTCGTGAACAGCACACACGACACCGTGCTCCGCTTCCTTCCGCCCTACATCATCGGCGAAGAGCATGTGGACCGGGCCCTGGGCATCCTAGAGCGCATTTTCGGCAAAGCACGCTGAAACGGCCCGTCTAGTAATGGGGAGTAGCGCCGTGCCTGGCCGCTTGTCGGGCTCGGGGCGGTCGAAGCCAGAGCCCAGAACGAGCAGTTACATGCGCGGACGCTCCTCGTCCGATTCGTCAATGAAAAACTCCGCCGGAGTGGGCCGCGTTTCCTCAGCCACGACCTCTTCCACAGGCAGCATTTCGGCTTCGGCGTCCGTGGAGAGCCGGACCCGGCGGTAGTAGTCCAAACCGGTGCCAGCCGGAATCAGCCTGCCCATGATCACGTTTTCCTTCAGGCCGCGCAGGTAGTCCACCTTCCCGGAGATGGCCGCCTCGGTCAGCACGCGGGTGGTCTCCTGGAAGGAGGCCGCCGAGATAAAGGAATCTGTGGAGAGCGAGGCTTTGGTGATGCCCATCAGCAAGGGCCGCCCGACCGCCGGCTTGCCTCCACGGGCGAGAACCAGCTCATTTCCCTCGGCAAACCGGAAGCGGTCCACCACTTCTTCCAGCAGGAACTCAGTGTCGCCCACCTCCTCTACCCTCACCCAACGCATCATCTGCCGGACGATGACCTCAATGTGCTTGTCGTTGACGGTGACCCCCTGGAGGCGGTACACCTCCTGGATTTCTTTGACCAGATAGTCCTGGGTCTTTTTCTCGCCCAACACCGCTAGGATGTCGTGGGGGTTCAACGGCCCGTCCATCAAGGGCTCGCCGGCCCGGACACGCTCGCCCTCCTGGACCCGGACGTGCACACCTCGCGGGAGGGAGTACTCGTGCTCGATGCCGTCGTCGGCGGTCACCAAGATCTTGCGCAGGCTTTTAGAAATGTCGCCGTACTTCACTCCCCCATCCACTTCACTGATCACGGCCGGGTCCTTCGGGTTCCGAGCCTCGAACAGTTCCACGACCCGCGGCAGACCCCCGGTAATGTCCTTGGTCTTTGTGGTTCCGCGCGGGATCTTGGCCAGCACGTCGCCGGGATTGACCTCGTCGCCGTCGCTCACCATCAGGTGGGCTCGGGTGGGCATCAGGTACTGCTTGCTGGTCCTGTGTTTGTCGCTCCGGATGACCATGGCGGGCTGCAACTTCTCATCCGGCGCATCGGTGACCACCCAGCGCGACAGGCCGGTGACTTCGTCCACCTCTTCGTTAAGGGTCACGCCTTCGGCCAGATCCTTCAGCTGCACTGTGCCGCCGACCTCGGTGAGGATGGAGAAGGTGTAGGGATCCCACTCCACCAGGGTTTGGCCGAGAGTGACCGGCTGGCCGTCCTCAACCAGCAACTTGGCGCCGTAGACCACCAAGTAGTGTTCCTTCTCCCGCCCCTTCTCGTCCACGATGGTGATAGCACCGTTGCGGTTCATCACCACCAGCCGTTTTTCCTTGGAGCGCACGGTGGTTAGGTTCGTGAAGCGCACGAAGCCGTTGTTCTTGGCCTCCAGGGTGGACTGCTCGGTGATCCGGGTGGCCGTGCCCCCGATGTGGAAGGTGCGCATGGTGAGCTGGGTGCCGGGCTCGCCGATGGACTGGGCGGCAATAATGCCCACCGCTTCGCCCAATTCTGCCAGCCGACCGCTGGCCAGGTTCCGTCCGTAGCACATGATACAGACACCGCGCCGGGCCTCGCATGTCAGCACCGAACGAATCTTGACCCGCTCGATGCCGGCCGCCTGGATTGCGTTGGCCAGCTCCTCGTCAATCTGTTGATTGACATCGGCGATGACGTTGCCCTCGTAGTCCTTGACCTTCTCCAGCGAGATGCGCCCTACGATGCGGTCCCGCAACGGCTCGATGATCTCGCCCGACTCCACGATGGGCTCGGCATGAATCCCGTCAGCGGTGCCGCAGTCGTCCATGCTGATGGTGGCGTCCTGGGCCACATCCACCAGGCGGCGCGTCAGGTAGCCGGAGTCAGCCGTCTTTAGCGCCGTGTCGGCCAGTCCCTTGCGGGCCCCGTGCGTGGAGATGAAGTATTGCAGCACGGTGAGACCCTCGCGGAAGTTGGCGGTGATGGGCGTTTCAATGATTTCCCCCGAGGGTTTGGCCATCAGACCACGCATGCCCGAAAGCTGCCGGATCTGCTGCTTGGATCCGCGGGCCCCGGAGTCAGCCATGATGTAGATGGGGTTGAAGTGCTCCCCCTTCTGGTCCTCCGCCTCCATGGCGTTGAACATCTCGTCGGCCACCCGCTCGGTGATGTTCGACCAGATGGCGATCACTTTGTTGTAGCGCTCGCCGTTGGTGATGGCTCCGTCCATGTACTGCTGCTGCACGGCGATCACTTCCTTCTCGGCCTCCTTCACCAGCGCCTGCTTGTTGATCGGGATGACCATGTCGTCGATGCCGATCGAGATGCCGGCTTTCGTGGCGTAAAGAAAGCCCAGGGTTTTGATCTCGTCCAGCATCTTCACCGTGGCTTCCAGGCCAAACTGCAGGTAGCAGTACTGGACCAGTTGGCCGACGCCCTTCTTCTTGAGTAGGCCGTTGATGAAGGGCATCGTTTTGGACAGGTGGTCGTTCAAGATGACTCGCCCAACCGTGGTTTCCAGATATTGCTTCTGGAAGTTGACGGGCTCGGTGTGCAGGATATCCTGGTTGTCGTAGGCGCGGGTCAGGTCGATCACCCTGCCAGAATAACGGAGGCGGATCGGCGTCAGAGTCTCCACCTCGCTTATTTCCAGGGCCAGCAGCACTTCCTCCGCGTTGGCGAACGTGCGGCCTTCCCCCTTGGTGGTATGGCGTGCCTTGGTCAGATAGTAGAGGCCGAGCACCATATCCTGGGTAGGCACGGCCAGAGGCTGCCCATTGGCCGGCGATAGGATGTTGTTGGAGCTCAGCATCAGCACGCTGGCCTCGATCTGCGCCTCCGGCGACAGCGGGATGTGCACCGCCATCTGGTCTCCGTCGAAGTCGGCGTTGAACGCGGTGCAGACCAGCGGGTGAATCTGAATGGCTTTGCCTTCCACCAGGACCGGCTCAAACGCCTGGATGCCCAGGCGGTGCAAGGTGGGGGCCCGGTTGAGCAGCACCGGATGGTCGCGGATGACCTCCTCCAGGATGTCCCAGACCAGGGGGTCCTTCTGTTCGACCATTTCCTTGGCCTGCTTGATGGTGGTGCAGTAGCCCCTCTGTTCCAGTCGGTGATAGATAAAGGGCTTGAACAGTTCCAGGGCCATCTGCTTGGGCAGGCCGCACTGGTGCAACTTCAGCTCCGGACCGGCAACGATGACCGAGCGCCCGGAATAATCCACGCGTTTCCCTAACAGGTTCTGGCGGAAGCGGCCTTGTTTTCCTTTCAGGGTGTCGGAGAGAGATTTCAGCGGTCGGTTATTCGCGCCGCGCAGGATGCGGCCGCGGCGCCCGTTGTCAAACAACGCATCTACCGCTTCCTGCAACATCCTCTTTTCATTCCTCACGATCACGTCCGGGGCGTGCAGCTCCATGAGCTTCTTCAGCCGGTTATTGCGGTTGATGACCCGGCGATAGAGATCGTTCAGGTCGGAAGTGGCAAAGCGGCCACCGTCCAGTGGCACCAGCGGACGCAGTTCCGGGGGAATCACCGGGAGCACATTCAGGATCATCCACTCCGGCCGGTTGCCCGACTTGCGGAAGGCGTCCACCACCTTCAGCCGCTTGGCATATTTGATCCGCTTCTGCGTGCTGGGCTCGTTCTTCATCTTGTCGCGCAACTCTTCGGCCATCGCTTCCACGTCCACCCGCTTCAGCAGCTCCTTGATGGCCTCGCCGCCCATCATGGCCACGAACTTGCCCGGGTATTCCTGCTGCAGTTGCCGGAACTCCTCTTCGCTCAGGATCTGACGCTCCTTTACTGGGGCCTCACCCGGATCCACCACGACGTAGGCCTCAAAGTAGAGCACCCGCTCCAGATCCCGCAGGGTGATGTCCAGCAGGTAGCCGATGCGGCTGGGCAGGCCCTTGAAGAACCAGACGTGAGAGCAGGGGGATGCCAGCTCGATGTGCCCCAACCGCTCTCGCCGCACACGCGACAGGGTGACTTCCACTCCGCACTTGTCGCAGACGACTCCCCGGTGCTTCATCCGCTTGTACTTGCCGCAGAGGCACTCCCAGTCCTGCGTCGGGCCGAAGATGCGGGCGCAGAAAAGGCCGTCGCGTTCCGGCTTGAAGGTGCGGTAGTTGATCGTCTCCGGCTTGGTCACTTCTCCGTGCGACCAGCTCCGGATCTTCTCCGGCGAGGCCAGGCTGATCCGGATGGAATCGAACTCGGAAATCAGATTCGCTCGGTCGTAGGGACTGCTTCGATACAAGGCATCCTCCACTGGGCATTCGCCCCAAGGCTAAGAAACCAGAATTTACGCATCCAGACGCCAACTGCTCGCGCAGCGGTTCTGTTGGTGCCCTTTGCGTGCATCCAGATTCCTCTTGTCAACCGCCACAGCGCTAATCGGCTGCAGCCGCCGCTGTGTCCAACGGCTCTTTCTTGCGCTTCATCAGTTCCACGTCCAGGCACAGCGACTGAAGCTCGCGAATCAAAACGTTGAAGGATTCCGGCACTCCCGGCTCCATCGCCGCTTCGCCCTTGACGATGGCTTCGTAGATCTTGGCGCGGCCATAGACGTCGTCGGACTTGGCGGTGAGCAGCTCCTGCAGGATGTGGGCGGCGCCGTAGGCCTCCAGAGCCCACACCTCCATTTCGCCGAAGCGCTGCCCGCCAAACTGGGCCTTGCCCCCCAGTGGCTGCTGGGTGATCAGCGAGTAGGGACCGATCGAGCGGGCGTGGATCTTGTCGTCCACCAGGTGCGAGAGCTTGAACATGTAGATGTAGCCCACCGTCACCGGCTGCTCGAACGGCTCACCGTTCATCCCGTCGTACAGCACGGTCTTGCCGGACAGGGGCAGGTTTGCCTGTTTCAGCATCTTCTTGATCTCGGTCTCGGTGGCGCCGTCGAAGACAGGGGAAGCGAAATGCAACCCCAGCACCTGGCCCGCCCAGCCCAGGTGCGTCTCCAGGATCTGGCCCACGTTCATGCGCGAAGGCACCCCGAGCGGGTTCAGCACAATCTCCACCGGTTTGCCGTCGGGCAGGTGGGGCATGTCCTCTTCGGGCACGATCCGGGCGATGACGCCCTTGTTGCCGTGCCGGCCAGCCATTTTGTCGCCCACCGAGAGCTTCCGCTTCATGGCGATGTAGACCTTCACCAGCTTGATCACGCCCGGCGGCAGCTCATCGCCCTTCTTCAGCTTTTCCTCTTTCTCCTTGGTGATCTTTTGCAGCACGTCAATCTGCCGCGACGTCATCTCTTCAATCTCGTCGACCTCTTCGTTGAGCCGCGGGTCGCGGTCGGCAAACTTCATGCGCTTGAGGTCTCGCGATTTGATGTGGGCAATTAAATCCGGTGTCAGCACCGTGCCCTTGCTCAGCAGGCGCTTATTGGTGCGCTCATCATGCAGGTCGGCCAGCAGCCTCTTCGCACCCAGCAGGGCCATCAAGCGGCTCCGCCGCTCGTCGGTAAGGATCTTGATCTGGTCAGCCAAGTTCCTTTCCAGGAGCGTGACCTCGGCGGCTTCAATGGTCTTGGCGCGCTCGTCTTTCTCCTGGCCCTTGCGAGAGAAAATTTTCACATCCACGACAATGCCCTCAATGCCCGGGGGACAGTAGAGCGAGGCGTCGCGCACGTCGCCCGCCTTCTCGCCGAAGATGGCGCGCAGCAGTTTCTCCTCGGGGGTCAGCTGGGTTTCCCCCTTGGGGGTTACCTTGCCCACGAAGATGTCGCCTGGCCTGATGGTGGCGCCGGTGCGAATGATCCCGCTCTCGTCCAGGTCGCGCAGGAAGGTCTCCGCGATGTTGGGGATGTCGCGGGTGATATCTTCGGGGCCCAGCTTGGTATCCCGCGCCTCGATCTCGTACTCCTCGATGTGGATCGAGGTGAAGTTGTCTTCCTTGACCAGCTTCTCGCTGACCACGATCGCGTCTTCGAAGTTGTAGCCGCGCCAGGGCATGAAGGCCACCAGGATGTTGCGGCCCAGGGCCAGCTCGCCGCGGTGCGTGCAGGGGCCGTCGGCCAGCACCTGTCCCCTGCCGACGCGCTCGCCCCGGCGCACCACGGGCTTCTGGTTGATGCAGGTGTTCTGGTTGGAGCGCTTGAACTTGGTGAGTCGGTAGACGTCGGCGTGGATGGCGGCCGACATGGTGCCCGGCTCCCCTTCCCCTTCGGCGCGCACGATGATCCGTTCGCTGTCCACCGTCTCCACGGTCCCGTTGCGCCGGCACAGCACCACTGCACCGGAATCGCGGGCGGTGACGTATTCCATCCCCGTACCCACCAGGGGCGCATCGGCTCGCAGCAGTGGCACGGCCTGGCGCTGCATGTTGGAACCCATCAGGGCACGGTTGGCGTCGTCATTCTCCAGGAAGGGGACCAGCGAGGCCGCCACCGAAACCAGCTGCTTCGGGCTGATGTCAATGAAGTCGATTTCGTCGCGGCTCTTCAGCACGAAATTGCCCGCTTGGCGCGCGTTCACCAATTCGGGCACGATGCGTCCGTTCTCGTCCAACTCCACGTTGGCCTGGGCGATCACGTACTTGTCCTCCTCCCAGGCGGAGAGGTAGAAGCAGTACGGCTCATACTCGGCCACCCGCTTGTGCCGCGCCTTCGTCTCGCGGTTGCTCTCTTCAAGCCTGCGCTTCTCGACGTGCTCAGCCACCTTCAAGCCGGTATCGCCCCCGTTGATGATTGTGACGTAATCCACTGCTCGCCCCTTCTCCACCTTGCGGTAGGGGCTCTCAATAAAGCCAAACTCGTTGATCTGCGCATAGCAGGACAGCGAGGAGATCAATCCAATGTTGGGGCCTTCCGGGGTTTCGATGGGGCAAATGCGGCCGTAGTGGGTGGGATGCACGTCCCGCACCTCGAAGCCCGCGCGCTCGCGACTCAAGCCCCCCGGGCCCAGCGCTGACAGGCGCCTCTTGTGGGTGATTTCCGACAGCGGGTTCGTCTGGTCCATGAACTGAGAGAGCTGGCTGGAGCCAAAGAACTCCCGGATGGCGGCCATCACCGGCTTGGCGTTGACCAGGTCGTGAGGCATCGCGGTGGAGATCTCCTGGTAGACGGACATCTTTTCCTTGATGGCCCGCTCCATGCGCACCAGCCCGATGCGGAACTGGTTTTCCAGCAGTTCACCCACCGCCCGCACGCGTCGGTTGCCCAGATGGTCAATGTCATCCACACTGCCGATATTGCGGCGCAGCTTGAGCTGGTAGCGGATGGTGGCGAAGAAGTCCTCCTGCTCCAGGGTGCGGTTGTCCAGGGAGCTATCTGCACCCAACTTGATGTTCAACTTCAACCGCCCGACCCGCGAAAAGTCATACTTGCGCGGGTCAAAGAACATCCCTTGGAACAGCGAGGTGGCTGTTTCCAGAGTGGGCGGATCTCCCGGGCGCAGCTTCCGGTAGATCTCGATCAGAGCCTCCTGCGAAGTCTTGATGATGTCCCGCCTCAGGGTCTGGCTGATGACCGGACCCACCTCGTCGCGTTCAGGGAACAAGACGCTGAACTCCGAAATCTTGGCATCTTGCAGAATGGAGAGCAAATTGGAAGTCAGCTCGCTGTTGGCTTCCGCCAGGACTTCGCCCGACTCCTGGTTCACGACGTCGGCCACCGTGAACGCCCCTTCCAGATCGTGGAGGGAAATCTCCACCTGCTGCACTCGGCCCTTCTGCAGTTCCTTGAGTACCTGCGGCGTGATTTTCCTGCCGGCGTGCATCAGGACTTCCCCGCTGCGGGGCTGCAGGACCTGATGAGAAAGCTTCATACCCAACAGACCTTCCGAAACCTGCCAGTATAGCTTCTTGTCCTCAAGCCGGATCCGCTCCACCTGGTAGAAGCAGCGCAGGATCTCCTCGTCGTTCTTCAGGCCCAGGGCGCGCAGGAAGATCGTTCCCAGGAACTTACGCTTGCGGTCAATGCGTACGTAGAGCAGGTTCTTGGCGTCGTATTCAAATTCCACCCATGAGCCCCGGTAAGGAATAATCTTGCCCAGAAAGTAGGTGCGTTGGTTGGCAACATCAAAAAAGACTCCGGGAGAGCGGTGCAGCTGGTTGACGATGACGCGCTCGGTTCCGTTGATGATGAAGGTCCCGTTTTCGGTCATCAGCGGGACCTCGCCGAAAAACACTTCCTGCTCTTTGATGTCGCGGATGCTCTTCGCGCCGGTTTCAGGGGCCTTCTCATAAATGGTGAGCCGGATGGTGACCTTGAGCGGTGCCGAGTAAGTCATGCCCCGTTCCTGGCATTCGGCCACGTCGTATTTCAACTGCAACCCGACCGGATCCCCGCACTTGTTGCAGAAGGCGACCACGTTGGTGTTGAAGGTGCCACAGCGAGAGCACAGGACTTCTTGCCCGATGGCAAACGGATTGGTGATGATGGTGGCTGCGCAGTTCTGGCAGGTGGAGCGCAGGTGGTGCAGGCCCTTGAGGTTGCCGCACTTGCACTCCCAGTTGCCGATCGAGTAGTCCACGAACTCCAGCGACGAGATGCCGCGGAAATCGGTGATGGGAAAGACGGAATTGAACACCGACTGCAACCCGAGGTCCTCCCGCTCGCTGGGGAGTCGGTCCATCTGCAGGAAGCGGTCGTAGGACTTCTTCTGGACCTCGATCAGGTTCGGGATGGGAACCGTGGTGCCGATCTTGGAAAAATCAATCCGCTCGTGCGGGCCGTGCAAGCTAGTCTGCATAGTTCAAATCTCCTCCGCCGCCGAAGCTGGGGCGCCACCACGACCGGAACCGGGCAAGGGAAGGGAACACTCCTCCCTCGGATATGCTCGTCGCGCAAATGGGAAATACGCCACAGCCAACTACCAGTCAACTATTAGTCAACTATTAGTCAACTATTAGTCGAACCCTGTCGCCTCTGCAGCGCCGGGCACCTCCCGGCGCTGCGGTCACACAGTAGACCGCAACCGTGGACGAAAACCCTTTACTTGACCTCAGCTTACTTGACTTCAGCTTACTTGACTTCAACAGTGGCCCCAGCCTCAGTGAACTTCTTCTTCAGTCCCTCGGCCTCTTCTTTCGTAACCTCTTCCTTGATGGGCTTGGGAGCATTGTCCACTAGGTCCTTGGCTTCCTTCAGACCCAGGCTGGTGACTTCGCGCACCGCTTTAATGACGCCGATCTTATTAGCTCCCACCGCGGTCAGGATGACGTTGAACTCGGTCTGCTCTTCGACCGCAGGCGCCGCCGAGGGACCGCCCGGGCCGACCCCAGGTGCCGCCATCTGAGCGGCGGCGGCCGAGACGCCAAACGTCTCTTCCAACCGCTTCACCAACTGCGAGGCCTCCAGCAAGGAAAGGGCCTTGACCTGTTCTACGATGTTGTCAATCTTCTCGTTTTCAATCTTCTCCGGCATCTCTTCTCCTCAAAAGGTGCATGGTCGCAAGTGCGACCAAATCACTGCGTTGGAACTGCCTAGTTATGCGGCAAACTTGTTGGCCTCGACAGCCTGATTGACCACCGACGCCAGACTGCGGGCGACCGCTGTGACTGCAGACGCCACTCCCCGGGCCGGTGCGTTCAACATGTAGAGCACTCGTAGGATCAGCTCTTCCCTGCCCGGAAGAGCGGCCAGCTCGGCAATTTCCTGAATGGAGACCGCGCGGCCCTCTACCACACCGGCCTTGAAGACGAATGAGGGATTCGCTTTGGCGTAGGCGACCAGGATTTTGGCCAGCGCCACCGGATCCTTCTCGGTGTATGCCACAGCGGTGGGGCCCACCAGGTTCTTCAGAGCGCTTTCGGCAGAAGTCCCTCGCGCCGCCAGCTCGGCCACTGTGTTCTTGACCACCCGATATCTGCCCCCCGCCGTGCGCACCTGCTTGCGCAATTCGTACTCCTGAGCAACGGTGATCTTGGAAAACTCCGAGACCAGTACGTTGGGCATGTTTTCCAGGTCCGCCCTCAGCCCTTCCACTTCCTTCCGTTTCTGCTCGCGGTTCTTCATTGTTGACGCTGCTCGATCAGCTCCGACTCTTCTGGGCCACTCGCCCTACCTTCATCCACGACCGGTCTCCTGTAAGGCCTTTGGAAACCCACCGGGTTGCGAGACCGCGCAGCGCTAAGGCCCAGCTTCCAGCACCGCTACGTCAAGTGAAATCCCAGGAGTCATCGTCGCCGACAGGGTGACGCTGCGAACGTACTTGCCTTTGGCCGCAGCCGGCTTGGCTTTGATGACGCTGCTAATCAGGGTGCCGGCATTTTCTACCAGTTTATCTGTCTCGAACGAGATCTTGCCGACCGGCGCGTGGATGACACCGGTTTTGTCAGTGCGGAATTCCACCTTGCCGGCCTTGATCTCACGAACGGCGCGCGCCACCTCGAAGGTCACCGTGCCGGTCTTCGGGTTGGGCATCAGGCCGCGGGGTCCGAGCAGCTTGCCCAGTTTGCCGACCGACTTCATCATGTCCGGGGTGGCGACGACCGCCTCAAACCCTAGCCAGCCTTGCTGGATCTTGGTGACCACATCATCGCCCCCCACCCAGTCGGCGCCGGCTTCCTCAGCTTCGCGTACTTTCTCGCCGGAGGCGATCGCCAGCACGCGCTTGGACCTGCCCAGCCCGTGCGGCAATACCACCGTTCCCCGCACCATCTGGTCGGCGTGTTTCGGATCGACCCCCAGCCGCAACGCCACCTCCACGGTTTCGTCGAACTTGGCGTACCGGATCTTCTTCAGCAACGGAACAGCTTCTTCCAGCTTGTACGTTCGGGCTTCCACTTGCTGGCGGGCCTTCACGTAGTTCTTACCTTGGCGATGGTTGGGCATAAGCGATTCTTTACTCAGCGCTACTCGATCTCGATGCCCATGCTGCGAGCGGTCCCTTTGACGCTGCGAATGGCTGCTTCCAACGAAGCCGCGTTCAGGTCCGGGAGCTTGGCGCGCGCAATCTCCTCTACGTCCTTCTCCGTCACCTGGCCCACCTTGCTCCGGTTGGGTTCGCCGGAGCCCTTGGCGATTCCGGCTGCGCGCTTCAACAACACCGAGGCCGGCGGCGTTTTGGTCACAAACGTGTACGAGCGGTCCCCGTACACCGTCATGACCACGGGGATGATCAGACCCTCCATCTCCTTGGCCGAAGTCTTGGCGTTGAACGCCTTGCAGAAATCCATAATGTTGACCCCGTGCTGGCCCAGGGCCGGCCCCACCGGCGGGGCCGGCGTCGCTTTGCCGGCCGGAATCAGGACTTTTATTCGCGCCGCAACCCTCTTACCTCTGGGTGTCGCCACTGCCATGTCTCACCACCAGTCCCGCTTCTATAGTTTCTCCACGTGCAAGAATTCCAGCTCGACGGGCGTCGCGCGGCCAAAGATGGTGACCAGCACCCGCACCGTGTTGCGGTCCGCGTTGATCTCATCCACCACCCCGGTGAAGTTGGAAAACGGCCCCTCCGTGATCCTCACCGTTTCGTTCTTCTCAAAGCTAAGTTTCGGCTGCGGCTTCTCAGCCGAGATAGCGGCCCGGTTCAGGATCTGGTCCACTTCCTCCGGGGACAGCGGAGTCGGCGTCTGGCCCGTGCCGACAAACCCGGTCACCCGGGGGGTCGCCTTCACCAGGTGCCAGAGGTCGTCGCTCATTTCCATTTCCACCAGCACGTAGCCGGGGTAAAACAGGCGCTGCGTCTGCACCGTTTTTCCCGCGCGGCGCTCGGCCACTGTTTCCATCGGAATCTCGATCCGCCCGATCTGCTCATCCAACCCGAAGGCCTGCACGCGACTGCGCAGGCTCTCGGCCACCTTGCGCTCAAAGCCCGAGTAGCTGTGGATGATGAACCACTGCTTGTTGCCGGTCGGCACAGCCGAGACCGGCTGGCGCGCCTGCTCCTCTTGCGGTTCCTGCGACTGTACCTGCTCTTGCTCTGGCTCGCCCACGTCTAACCTCGGAACCTCTGGAATACCTGCTCAATCAGGCGCCTAAAAACAACGTCGGCCAAATACAGATAAAAGCCGAAGAAAAACACGGTCACGATCACCACAACGGTGGTGGCCTGCACCTGCTTTCGCTCCGGCCAGGTGACTCGTTTCAACTCCAGGCGCGTGTCATGGATGAAACCCGAAATCCGACCAGGCCAGGACCGCACGGTGTCCAAGAGGCCCATAATGCCTCCCTCGTGGCGGACTTCCCGGACGACCCCGGTCGCCGTACGCATCTTGGTTTGCTTCATCTGCCTTCCGCGTCAGCGCGCCCGAAACCGACGCTGGTGGATTACATCAAGCCCCCTGCAAAACTGGCAGGGGCGGAGGGATTCGAACCCCCACAACCGGTTTTGGAGACCGGCGGTCTACCGTTGAACCTACGCCCCTGTTTCCATCGCGGATCTATTCGCGCCCTTCCTCGATCTGCAATCCGAAACCCGAAACCTATTTGACTTCCCTGTGCGCCGTGTGGTGCCGGCACGTGCGACAGAACTTCTTGAACTGCAACCGATCAGGGGTCTTCTTCTTATTCTTGGTTGTCGTGTAGTTGCGATTCTTGCAATCCATGCACTGCAAGGTGACAATGTCGCGCGGCATGGCAGTGGCTCCTTACTCAACGATCTCGGTGACGGTGCCGGCGCCGACGGTGTGGCCGCCCTCGCGGATGGCGAAGCGCATCTCCTTCTCCAGCGCCACCGCCGTAATCAGCTCCACTTCCAGCTCCACGTTGTCGCCCGGCATCACCATCTCGGTGCCCGGCAGCAGCTTGGCCACCCCCGTCACGTCCGTCGTCCGCACGTAAAATTGCGGCCGGTAGCCGCTGAAAAATGGCGTGTGCCGCCCCCCCTCTTCTTTCTTCAGCACGTAGACCTGCGCCCGAAACTTGGTGTGCGGCGTGATCGAGCCCGCCTTGGCCACCACCTGGCCCCGCTCCACGTCCTCCTTCTCCGTGCCCCGCAACAGCAGCCCCACATTGTCGCCCGCAACCCCTTCCTCCAGCAGCTTGCGGAACATCTCCACCCCCGTCACCACCCGCGAGAACGTCGGCCGGAACCCAATGATCTCCATTGTCTCGCCCACCTTCACCCGGCCCCGATCCACACGTCCGGTCACCACCGTCCCCCGCCCCGAGATGGAAAAGATATCCTCGATCGGCATCAGAAACGGCTTGTCCACCTCTCGCGGCGGCACCGGAATGTAGCTGTCCACCGCCTCCAGCAACTCCAGAATCGTCTTCTCCCACTTCGCCTCGCCCGCCAGCGCCCCCACCGCGTTGCCCCGAATCATCGGGACCTCGTCGCCGGGGAAGCCGTAGCTCTTCAGCAGATCCCGCATCTCCAGCTCCACCAAGTCCAACAGCTCCGGGTCCTCCACCTGGTCCACCTTGCTCAGAAACACCACGACCGAGGGCACCCCCACCTGGCGCGCCAGCAGAATGTGCTCCCGCGTCTGCGGCATCGGCCCGTCGGTCGCCGCCACCACCAGGATCGCCCCGTCCATCTGCGCCGCCCCCGTGATCATGTTCTTGATGTAGTCGGCGTGCCCAGGACAGTCCACGTGCGCATAGTGCCGATTCGCCGTCTGGTACTCCACATGCGCCACCGCAATCGTGATCCCTCGCTCCCGCTCCTCTGGCGCGTTGTCGATCGAGTCAAACGAGCGAAACTCCACCTTGGTGTCCGCCTTGGCCAGGACCTTGGTAATCGCCGCCGTCAGCGTCGTCTTCCCATGGTCAATGTGCCCTATCGTCCCCACGTTCACGTGCGTCTTGGACCGATCAAATTTCTCCTTCCCCATCGTCGCCTCGACTCCTCGTTCCTAGGACTTGCCGCCTGGAACAATAAAGTTTCAGGGGTTAACCCTGCACCCGAACCGCAGAAAGAATCGCATCAAAAAACTTGCACACCACCAGTAGGTTGCCTCGGCACTACAGTACCGACATCGGTAGCAGCCACAAAGGAATCAGCTTGGCACCTGAGTCAGCAAGCTGGTGGACAGGGGAGGATTCGAACCTCCGTAGCCCGCAAGGGGCGGCAGATTTACAGCCTGCTGCCTTTAACCACTCGGCCACCTGTCCGTGCACTGAAATCGCTGTCGTGGTTCGCCCCTCTCGTTAGAACCTGGAGCCGATGACCGGGATCGAACCGGTGACCTCGTCCTTACCAAGGACGCGCTCTGCCAACTGAGCTACATCGGCCGACCTCCCCCTTCGGCACGAACGGGAATCGTTGGAGCGGGAGACGGGGATCGAACCCGCGACCAACAGCTTGGAAGGCTGTGACTCTACCACTGAGTTACTCCCGCCCAGCTACCCCTCTTTGCTCTCTCCGCTCAATGCTCCCACAGCCAATCGACAGCCCTGCCTCCGCCGAGCAACAAGCCTGCTGCAGCCTGCTGGCCTCCACGGCCTGGCGCATGGAGCTGGCGAAGGGATTCGAACCCCTGACCCTCTGATTACAAATCAGATGCTCTACCAACTGAGCTACGCCAGCCCGTGGAAACTCGATACGTTACCAAAACGGCCTTCGATTGCCGCAGCCACACCTCTGTGGCGCCCGGATTGCTTACCTTTGTGCTGGAAGCCGCAGGCCCCCCTTGGCACGAAACCCTCCCAGGCGGGGTAGCCTGGTCCATCGGGTTCAGGTAGAATTCTACCGCAAGATTCCGGAAAGAGGGAAGCATTTTTTTTGCCGCTGCCCCGCAGAGCGTTGGTGGTCCTGTTGCCCGCAGCCATTGTCGTAGCCGGTGCCGCAGCCGCCCTGGTTTGGTGGTACATAGAGGCGGGCAGCCAGAAGGCCTTGCGCTCCTTCCGCTATCTTCCACCCGGTTCGACAGTCGCCATCAACCTGGACCTGGCCGGGCTCCGGAACAACCCGATGGTCCGCCGGCTGCTTGAGGGCCAAGAGCCGCCACAACTGGAGCGGGAATACTCGGAATTCGTGCGAGCTACCGGGTTTGACTTCGAGCGTGATCTGGACTCGGTCTCGCTAGGAATTTCCGGCCCAGAGGGGGCGCGAGTGGTTCATGCCCTCCTGCAGGGCCGTTTCAACCGGCAAAAGGTGGAGCACTACAGCCGCCAACACCGGCAGAGCACCATCGCCCACCTGGGGCACAGCATAAACTTGTTCACCGGCCCCTCTGGAAGAACATTTCGCCTGGCCTTCCTGGCTCCGGGACGACTTGCTTTTTCCAATGCCCCCGACCAGTGGCCCATGAGGAAGATGGTCGAGCTGGCCGAACGGGAGGCGCCCGACTTGGAAGATCGCCTTCAAGAACTCCGGGTGCTGGACCACCTGCCGGCGGGAATCCATGTGTGGGTGGCCGCGGATTTGCAACGGCTCGGGCAGTGGAGGATGCCCGTCGGAGTTGGCTCCCCCGGGACCAGTCTAGGCATCGAGTTGCTTCGTGGCAGCCGGATGGGCTTGCTGGCTGTGCGCGTTGGAGAGCAACAGGTGAATTTCCATATGGTGGCCGAATGTGATTCCGGCGAGGGCGCACAGGAGGTGGCTAGGTCCCTTTTGGGTCTGCGGACCCTGCTGGTGGCGCTCGCTGCACGCGAAGATGAGAGTGGGCGGGGAGCGGAAGTAGCAAGCGCCCTTGAGCGCATCTCCATTGCGGTGGAGAAAAATGCGGCCGTGGTGCGCTGGGACTTGGAGGCGGAATCGCTGGAGCGGCTGCTCCGGGAGTCGGGTTCGCCGCAGCCGGCCTCCCATGCCGTTCCTGCCCATGCCGTTCCAGCAAGATAGACCTACTGGGAGGTCACCTTCGAAGGAGGATTCCAGGGGAGTCGGCGCTGCTGGTCGAACGGTCAGAAAAGCTGGGACCGAGTCTAGTCCCCAAGGAACCGCGTGGGATTCACCGGAGTATCCTGAATCCGCACTTCGTAATGAAGGTGGGGGCCGGTGGAACGACCGCTACGTCCCACAAAGCCAATAGTATCGCCCGCCAGCACCACCTGTCCCGAGGCGACATTGAACCCCGCCAGGTGCGCATACATAGTGCGTACGCCGCGACCGTGAGCTAGCATGACTGCCCTGCCATACCCAGATTCCCAAGAGGTACTAAGTACGACACCGTCGGCGGCGGCTCGGACCGGCGCCCCATAAGAGGTGGCGATGTCTACCCCGGCGTGGAACGACCCTTCTCCATTGAAGGGATCCAACCGATCCCCGAAGCTTCCCGTTAGCCTGCCCTTCAAAGGCCAGTCCAGCGGCAATCCGGTACTCACGGTGCGCCCTTGTAAAAACTCATGTCGGTATGGGAGTACGAAGTAGGAGGCACGTAACAGGAACTGGTAGTGCTTTGCCGTCGCTCCAAAAGTCTTCTCTGTCTCAGCAGCTACCGGTAGACTTCCATTGCCGCCTCGCCGGATGCCATAGGCAACCGAGACTTCGCCGGCAAGGTCTTGGAGGGAGGTTAGCTGAACTTGAGTCTGGTCCATCTTGGCCTGGAGGTTGTTGAATTTCTGTCTAAGCGCCTCCATCTCCATACGCATATGGTTGTAGCTGACCACCTTCAGCAGCATTCGTGTGTAAGAGCCGAAGGCAGCCAGCACGGTGAACAGGCTGACCAGCGCAAGCAGGCCGCAGAAGTACACAAAGTAGTGTGGGATATGGATGCGTCGGATCCGACCACGAATGCTGTGTGCTACTACAAAGATATAATAAGTATTTCGCAAATCAGCACTCCTAGGGGGAGTCGCGCAGATTCTCCTTATAGCGCACGTACTCTCGAACCCAGGCCTTCTTCCGCCGAAAGTGGCGCCAATTTAGCAAAGCGCCCAGAAGTGTGTCAACACGGAATTTTCACAACGGGATGCGTGACCGCCAATTCTGTTGGCAGTTCAGATGCGGACTGAGCAACAAATCATTGCCCTTCTGCGACGTCTTAGAACCGGAAGACCCGCAGTGGGAAGTACCATCGTGGGCATTGGTGACGATGCCGCCGTGTTACGTCTTCCCCGCGACCGGGATCTGATTGTGACCACAGATCTGTTCGTCGAGGGAGTGCATTTCCAAAGCGATTGGCTATCGGCGCATGCAGCGGGTCGGCGGGCGCTAGGGCGTGCGCTCAGTGACATCTCGGCCATGGGTGGCCGACCTCATTGGGCTTTTCTCTCCCTGGGGCTGCCCCAAGAGTTTGATTCGGCCTGGGCGCGCAGGTTCCTGCGAGGGTTTGCCGCGGCGGCGCGCCAGTATCGGGTGTTTTTGGTCGGGGGAGATACCGGTTCCTCCGGCTCGACAATCTTCCTGGCAGACGCGATCCTCTGCGGAAGCGTGCCGCGAGGCACGGCGGTCTTGCGCTCCGGCGCACGGCCCGGCGACGCCCTGTTTGTTTCCGGGCGGCTGGGAGCCACAGCGCGCGCGATCGACTCGGGGCTGCCGTTGCCACCCATCCGTCCACGCCTCTTGTTGGGCGAGCACCTTCGCCGCCGCCGCTTGGCTTCTGCCATGATTGACCTCAGCGATGGTCTCTCGACCGACCTGAACCACTTGGCCAAGGAAAGCGGCACTGGAGCGGAAGTTGAGTTGATACGTCTGCCACGTTCCGGATCCGTAAAGCAGGCTCTCCACGGTGGTGAAGACTACGAGCTTCTGTTCTCTATGGCCCCCGACCGGGCGGCTAGGGTACCTCGCACTTTGGCGGGCATTCCCCTGACCCATATCGGCCGCATTACTAAAACAACTGGAATCTCGCTTTTGCACCCAGACGGTCGCAGAGAAAAATTGTCACCGCAGGGTTGGGAGCACTTACGCCGGTCAAGCAGATCTTGAGTAGGGGCGGGCAAGGCACGTCTTGAGGGGCCTTTCCAAACCGGGCTTGTCACTTCGGCTAGCTTGCCACACTTCAGGAAGAAGTCGTATTGCGAGAACATGTCCGAAAATGACCCTATAGAAGGAACTAATGTGCTTGCAAGTTACTGTAGATAAACACTACATCTAGTACTTGACAGTGATTTGCGCATATATTATACTATGGCGTTGCTAAGCGGCCCCGCCCTTAGCTTGGCGGCCAGTACCAACTGCTAGATTTGAAACACAGGAGAAACCAATGAGCAAGATCATCGGAATTGACTTGGGTACGACCAACTCGGCAGTGGCGGTTACAGAGGGTGGCGAGCCAGCTGTGATCGCTAACCAGGAAGGGACCCGCACAACCCCTTCGGTGGTCGCCTTCGCCAAGACCGGAGAGCAGTTGGCGGGTCAAGTGGCTAAGCGGCAATCCATTACCAACCCGGAGAACACGATCTATTCCATCAAGCGCTTCATGGGCCGCCGCTACGAAGAGGTGAACGAAGAAATGAAGATGGTGCCTTACAAGGTGGAGCAGAGCCCAACCGGCGCCGCCCGCGTTTCGGCCGGCGGCAAAGAATGGACCCCACCGGAAATCTCGGCCATGATCTTGCGCAAGCTGAAGGAGGCCGCCGAGGCTCATCTGGGCACCAAGGTGACCGACGCCGTCATCACCGTTCCCGCCTATTTCAACGACTCGCAACGTCAGGCCACCAAAGATGCGGGGCAGATCGCGGGCCTTGACGTGAAGCGCATCATCAACGAGCCGACGGCGGCCGCCTTGGCCTACGGGCTGGATAAAAAGCAGGACCAGACCATCGCCGTCTACGACTTCGGTGGCGGCACCTTCGACATCTCCATCCTGGAGGTGGGCGAAGGTGTGGTGGAAGTGAAGTCCACCAATGGCGACACGCACCTGGGAGGCGACAACCTTGACCAGGTGGTCATTAATTGGATCGTCGACGAGTTTCGCCGGGACCAGGGAATTGACCTGTCCAAGGACAAGATGGCTCTGCAGCGGCTGAAGGAAGCAGCCGAGAAGGCCAAGGTTGAGCTGAGTTCGGTGCTGGAGACCGAGGTCAACCTGCCCTTCATCACTGCTGACGCCAGCGGGCCAAAGCACCTGGTGCTGAAACTGACCCGAGGGCGGCTGGAGCAGATGGTCGAACCGCTGGTCCAGCGCTCGATGGAGCCCTGCAAGATCGCGCTCGACGACGCCGGCCTGACGCCTGACAAGATTGACCAGGTGGTGCTGGTGGGTGGTCAGACCCGCATGCCCCGCATCCAGCAACTGGTGAAGGAAGTTTTTGGACGAGAGCCGCACAAAGGGGTCAATCCCGACGAAGTCGTCGCAGTGGGGGCCGCCGTGCAGGGAGGCGTGCTGGGCGGCGAGGTCAAGGACGTGCTGTTGCTCGACGTGACTCCACTGACGCTGGGCGTCGAGACGCTGGGTGGGGTCATGACCAAGATGATTGAGCGCAATACCACCATCCCCACCCGCAAGACCGAAACCTTCTCCACCGCCTCGGACAACCAGGGTTCGGTGGAAATCCGCGTCCACCAAGGCGAACGAGCTATGTCCCGCGACAACCGGCTGCTGGGCGTATTCCAGCTAGTGGGAATCCCGCCAGCCCCGCGCGGCATTCCGCAAATCGAAGTGACCTTCGACATTGACGTCAACGGCATTCTCAACGTGCAGGCGAAAGACCTGGGTACGGGCAAGGAGCAGAAGATCACCATCACCTCCTCGAGCGGCTTGAGTAAAGAGGAAGTCGCGAAGATGGCGCGCGAAGCCGAAGCGCACACCGCCGAGGACGCCCAGCGCCGGGAGGAGGTCGAAGCCCGCAACCGCGCCGACTCGCTCGTCTATTCCACTGAAAAGGTGATGAACGAGAACCGCGACAAGATCAGCGAAGCCGACGCCCGCAACATTGAAGCCGCGCTGGCTGAGACCAAGAAAGTGATGCAATCCGGCAGCGTGGACGAAATCCAGCGGGCCGTGGACGGGCTGACAACCGCTACCCATAAGCTGGCGGAAGCTTTGTACGTGCAGCAAGCACCCGCGGAGACCGCGCCCGGCGGCTCCGAGGAAAAGGCCGAGGGCCAAGACAAGAAAAAGGACGGTGAAGTCATTGACGCCGAGTTTGTAGATGTAGACGAGGAGAAAAAATAACCATCCGGCGTCAGCTTCTAGACGTTCGCTGAAGAGCCTCTTGCGGCGATAGGGACCCTAGAGTGGCTTAGTCTATGGGCACCCTCGGATAGGCACCCTCGGACTGGGCCCGCGGCCGGGCCACCTGGCCTGGGACCGTTAGTTGGAAATGGCTACCACGACCAAACAGGATTACTACGAGACGCTCAGCGTCGGGCGAAAAGCTAGCACTCAAGAGCTTCGCAAGGCTTACAAGCGGCTGGCCCGGAAACACCATCCTGACCTGAACCCTGGTGACAAGGTGGCCGAGGAGCGCTTTAAGCGTATCCAGGAAGCCTACGATGTGCTGAGCGACCCCAAGAAGCGGCGAATGTACGACCAGGTCGGCTTCTACTCCGAGCAAGGCATGCCGCCCCGGTGGGGTTCTCGCCCGGGACAGGCGCCACCCGACTTCGATTTCTCCGGCTACGATTTTTCCAACATCTTCAGGGGAGGCGCGGCGCGGGGGGGGCGCTCCGCCGGCACGACTGGCGTCGGCGAAGGCCTGCGGGATCTGTTTTCGCAGTTTTTCTCGCCCCGTGCCGCCGGCGTCCCGGAACCCGCCCCGGCTCGCGGGGAAGATCTGGAACACGAAGTTCCGGTGGGCTTCTGGGAGGCGATCCGCGGTACGGTGACGCGACTGAATGTGCCTCGTCACCAGACCTGCCAGGCGTGTGGCGGGAGCGGGACCCCCGGCGGGGGCACCGCGGCTGCCATCTGCCCGGAATGCCGGGGCAGCGGCCAGGTCACCCAGGCCGCCGGCGCCATGCGCTTTCAGCTGGGCTGTCCTCGCTGCCGGGGAACGGGTAAACTGCCGGACACCTGCCCAGCCTGTCACGGGGAGGGCCGCACTGCCCAATCCGACTCCCTGGAGGTGCGCATCGCGGCCGGCACCCAGAGCGGCAGCCGACTGCGCGTCGGCGCCAAAGGGAATGCTGGTGTTGGCGGCGGTCCGCCAGGCGACTTGTTCATCGTCGTGCGCATCGAGCCTCATTCCTACTTTCGCCGCGAGGGGGACGACATCCATATCACCGTCCCCATCACGGTCAGCGAGGCGGCGCTGGGCGCCAAGATCGAGGTGCCCACCATTGAAAGCCGGGCGCTGTTGCGGGTTGCGCCTGGCACTCAGAGCGGGCAGAAGTTCCGCCTCCGCGAGCGCGGTGTGCTGTCGGCGCGCACCCGCCGGCGTGGCGATCAGTACGTGGAGGTGCGAGTCCAGGTCCCTCGCATCCGCGACGAGCGCTCCAAGGAGATTCTGCGCGAACTGTCCCGGTTGAATCCGGACGACCCGCGCGCCAGCCTCTTCACCCAGGAATAGGCCATGCCCCGAGTACGACGCGACCGAGCGGCCTACATGATTTCGGCAGTGGCCAAGCAGTACGACATCCACCCACAGACCCTGCGCCTGTACGAGCGCGAAGGGCTCTTGAAGCCTTCCCGCACTGAGGGCAACACCCGCCTGTACACGGATGAGGATATGGAGCAGCTGGAAACCATCCTGGCGCTGACCCGTGACCTGGGAGTGAATCTGGCCGGAGTGGAGATCATCCTGGACATGCGGGAGAAGATGATGGAGATGCAGCGACAGACCCAGGAGTTCGTCGAGTTTGTGCGCCGCGAATGGTTCGACCGCGGCGCCGAGAACGAGCAGCGTCTCAAGAACGCGCTGGTGCGGGTCAGCTCCCCAAAGGTTATCCCTACCAAGAAGTAGCGCCCTGCCCTCGCGCCGGACACCGGTCATGTCGGCAGCAAGGGCCGAGGGGACGCGTATTTGACTCACTGCCTGTTTCCGCATACCATCTCGGTTTCCCAGACCGCGCAGCCAAGGAGCCAGCGATGCCCGCAAATATCCTGGTGGTGGACGAAGACGAACTGATCCTCCAGATGCTGGACAAGGCCTTGCGGAAGAGCGGCTACCAGACCTTCACCACCACCGACCCCTTTCAGGCGCTGCAGAAGCTCGATGAAACCAGCTTTGACGCCGCCATTTTGGACGTCAAGTTGGAGCGCATCAGTGGGCTGAAGGTGCTGGAGCGCATTAAGGCCCACGATGAAACCATCCAGGTGGTCATCTTAGCCGGAGCCGAGAAGGAGCGCTTCGAAACGGCGCTGGCGGCGCTTCGCATGGGCGCCCACGACTTCCTGATGAAACCCATGCGCAATATCCAGGACTTGCTGGCTTCGGTAGATCGGGCGGTGGAAAAGCGGCGGCTGGCCTACAACCTCAAGGAACTGGCCCACGGCCTGGAGCAGATGAGCAATACCGACACTCTGACCGGGCTGAGCAATCGGCGCCACTTCTTCGACTGGCTGTCACATGAGTTCCTGCGAACCAAGCGCTACTTGCGCCCGATCGGGTGCATGCTGATTGCCATTGACCACTTTGACGAGCTACGGCGAGACCGCGGGCCGCAGTGCGCCGATTACGTCGTTTCCGAGGTCGCCCGGCTGCTTTCCCGCATCAGCCGCGGCACCGACAAGCTGGGCCGCTATGGCGGCAATGAGTTCATCATGGCCCTCCCCGAGACTGAGAAAAGCACCCTACTGGCGGCCGCCGAAAAGGTGCGCCGGGCCTTGGAAAACCACTCCTTCGCCTTTGGCGGGAAGAAACTTCCCGTCACCGCCAGCATCGGCGTCTCCCACACGAAAACCTCCATTTCCCTCGGCACTCTGACCGGGCTGGCCATGAGCGCTCTGGAGAAAGCCCAGCAAACGGGCGGAAACAGCATTCACCTGGAGATGGGGGAGCCGGACTCAGGCAAGGACCCCATTAGCCCGCAGTGAAAGGCCCGAGAAACTGCTCTCTGGCAAAAGATCGCCTTCGCTGGATCAGGGTTTCGAACAAATTCGAACAAAGATGAGAGGGTTTCACTCTCAGGGGGCAGGATTGTACGGCAACGTCCGTGCGGGTAACGGGGGGAGCCGACTTAGGAGGGTGCGCCTTCTTCCGGAGTCCGGACGAATTCGTAATTTTCGATAACCGCGCCCACGCCGACCCGATTATCTCCTTCCTCGATTATTCGCACCACCCGGGAAAGGCAACGCAGCAGCACCGGCTTGCCGGTGACTTCGGAGGGTAACTGCAGGGTCAGATTCATCCGCGTTCCCTCATCCAGCGGCTGGTCCAGCTCCAGGAAGAGCCCTTTGGAGCTGACATCGCGTGTCCAGGTCTCAATAGGGCCGGGTAGTTCGCCAGTGCCCATTGAGTCCACCTGGGCTTTCATCCGGAATGAATATCGGTTCGCTCGCCTTTTGTCCATCCTCTCCTCCCGAGGGGAAATCCGCCTAGTCCTGCGCAAACTGCTCTTGAGTGCCCCACTGGCGACAGGGGAAGCCCGAGCATACCGGCTTTCACGGACTGGCGCAAGAGCCGGGAAGGACCATTTTTTGGGGGTACGAAAGTTCTTGTAGTAATGGGGCGGCAACTTCATTGGCGGTCTGCACTCCACCCTTTCCAAGCACTGCAGCCCGAGCCTTATAGGCCGCGGCGAAATGAGTTGCGGTTTCAATTTCTGTCTGCGTGCTTCTGTGCTACTCTCTGCTCCAGCGGCCTGCTCCAGCGGCAGGTCGTGATTGCAACCGTAGGGCAGGAGAGGCGAGGAGGACGGCATAGCGTTTTGCAGCAATTGTGGAAACGAGGTTACTGCCGCCGGAGGCTTTTGTCCGAAGTGCGGGCAGCAGGTGAGCGCGAGCGCGCCCGGCACGACCCAGCCGGCAGCCCAACCGGGTGCCGCCGGCTCCGGCCAACTTACGAGCAACATCGCTGGCCTGTTGTGCTACGCGTTGACACCGATCACCGGAATCTTGTTCCTGGTCCTCGAACCTTACAATCGGGACCCTTTTGTCCGCTTCCATGCCTTCCAATCCCTCTTCTTCTTAGCTGCAACCATAGTTCTGATCATTGCAGCTGGAGTGCTGAGCGCTGTGTTGTCCGTAATTCCCGTTTTAGGGTGGGTTCTGGGGTTGGTCCTGTTCTTGGTTCTTCCGTTGGGGCTTATGGTCCTGTGGGTGGTGCTGATGGTCCAGGCATATCAAAACAAGAAGTGGAAGCTTCCCGTGGTCGGTGACCTGGCCGAAAAGCAGGTCTGAGCCGCTAGAACATCCTTCACTCTGTGCCGCCAGCCCAGTTTTGTGCTTGCACTCCAGCCGCGAATCAGTTATGACTAGGTGCTTTTCGCTCCGCGCGTCGCGCGCGCGGAGCTGGGGGCGCCGCCCGAGCGCCTGTCGGCCATGAGGCTGCGGGTTTTCTTCCACGATCGCTGTTTTGATGGAGCGGCGTCAGCCGCTGTGTTCAGTCGCTTCTACGCCACCAAGATTCACCCCGACGCGGAATTTGTCTATACCGGCCTGGCCCACAAGGCTTCGCAGCTGTTCGACGAAGCCGAATTTAATGGGGACGAGAACGCCATTGTGGACTTCAAGTATTGCAGCTCACCCCGGCTCACCTGGTGGTTTGACCACCATCAAAGCGCCTTCCTGACTCCCGAAGACGCCCAGCACTTCCAGCAGGACCGCAGCGGAAAGAAATTCTATGACCCCAGCTACAAGTCCTGCACGAAGTTTGTTGCCGCGGTGGCCGAGGAGCGGTTCAGTTTCCAGGCGTCCGACCTGGCTGAGCTGATCCAGTGGGCCGACGTCATTGACGGCGCGCAATATTCGGATGCTGCCGCGGCTGTGAAGCTGGAGGCACCGGCCATGCAATTGTCGTTGGTCATCGAAAACAGCCCGGACAACGCTCTGCCCTCCCGCCTGATCCCCATGATGGCCTCCCACAGCTTGCAAGACATCATACAGAACCCGGAGATCGCCAACCTGTTCCGGCCCCTGTACCGTCGCCACCTGGATTCCATGGAAGTGATTCGGCAGCACGCTCGTTGCGATCGCGGCGTGGTGTTTTTCGATGTCAGCGGCCTGAAGATGGAAGGCTACAGCAAGTTCATTCCCTACCACCTGTTCCCCGAGGCGGTTTACAGCGTCAGTATCAGTCCCTCCTCGTTCCGCACGAAAATCTCGGTGGGTTCCAATCCCTGGAACGCCCCGCCGCGAATGCACAACCTGGCCACGATCTGCGAGCGCTACGGAGGCGGTGGCCACGCCCGGGTGGGAGCCATCAGCTTCGAGCCGGGGGCTCTGGAGCGCGCGCGCCAAGCGGCCCAGGAGATTGTCGAGGAGTTACAGAAACCAGCCTAAGCTACGTTCCAGGCGGTATCCATTGTACTTTGGCAGACTGGACACCTACCCATGAGACATAGGGGAACAGCGCGCTCCAGTGAACAACACTGACGGTTCCTTCACTTTCTCCTGCCACATCCCTGGACTTTACCGAGAGCACGCCGGACAGCGTTGCGCCAGGACGAAAAGAAATCCACTGACCTTCACTGGTAGCGTTCCACTCGATTGCACCCTCGCGTCTCACTTCGCCCGCCTGAAAACTGAACCGTAAGTCAGAACGGTTCAGCCACAAGGTCCGATTGCTTCTGTTGTGTAGGACGACCGAGAAAGTCAAGTTTGTCAACGTGCCAGTCCTCATCACCTTAATCGTCAGCCCTTTCCTGCTCTCCTCGCTGAGCCGGCGAAGAAAGTCCGAAAAGGATGACAGGGAGAAGCCGTCCAGAGTGCGTTCCTCGACAAAGAGATTCAATTTGCCCGCGTCTAGACTGCTCCAGCGAGCTTTCTGGAAATATTCGTGTCCCGCGGGCAGTCGCTTCAGCAGGACAATTCTGCGCTCGCCCGCTCGATAGGAAGGCCCCACCCACGCGCTCGCTCCAAAGCGGATGACCCGTCCGAGGTTGAGGTTCCCTTTCACAGACTTGAGCACCTTGGCCTCGACGTACATGGGACCATCCGCAGCCGTTGCAGTGTAGTTCGTTGAAACAATCTCCACCGCGACGATCTCGTCCGCCTGTTTGACAAGTTCCTCTGGCGAGAAGCTACGTGCTGCTGTAGCTCCCGAGCCGCAAGTAAGCATCCCGAGCAACGCGGCAGTCGCTGCCTTAGACTTCCTGTTTCTCATTCGTTGCAGATGCAGCAGGGCTGGGGGCCCGGCCGGGGAGGACCGCTTGCTGACGCGCACGGCTCTGTATTTTCAACGCGCTTCCCGAGCCACGAGCGTGAGCGAGTGGTCATGAACTTTTGTAGCGAATTTCTGGGACGCGACACTACTTAGGAGGGGTTCCTGAAGAGTCCTTCGTTTTGCTCTCCGATTTAGGGGTCGTCTTGCTGTCCGCGGCCTCGCTCTTGCTGCTCTTGTCGTCCTTGCTCTTCTTGCCCTCCTTGCCCTCCTTGACATCGCCGTCGCCCGAGGAGGAGGCCTCCTTTCCGCTCGACTTGCGGGCGTAATCGGTGACGTACCACCCGGTGCCCTTGAACTGAAAGGCAGACGCGGAGATCAGGCGAGTGACCGGGCCACCGCAAGACCGGCAGGTCTCAGCCGGTGGGTCGCTGAACTTTTGCATCAGCTCAAACCGCCGCTTGCACTGGTGGCATTCATATTCATACAGCGGCATTCTTCAATTCTACCATGCGGGTACGAGATCTGGCCCTGAAGGCTGGGCGCACCACTTTGATCGACGCAAGAGTCGATCCAGGCCCATACCACGACAGCTTTGGCCCATCGATCGGAGTGCTGAGCTAGCCAATCCCGCCGACTGCTCCCGGAGTGGTTCGCAGGCCGCCCGGACAATGAGGTGGCTTACATCGCAGATCCGGATTAAGATGGCCTCCCGAGGGCAACTCCTTCCGCGATGGACAGCAGAACAGTTTCGCACTACCGGATTCTGGACAAGCTCGGCGGCGGCGGCATGGGGGTGGTTTACAAGGCCGAGGATACCCGCCTGGGCCGTATGGTCGCCCTCAAGTCCCTGCCCGAAGAGCTTTCCCGCGACCCTCAGGCCCTGGAGCGCTTCCGGCGTGAAGCCCGAGCCGCCTCCGCCCTGAACCACCCCAATATCTGCACCATCCACGACATTGACGAGCACGAAGGTCAGCAGTTCATTGTCATGGAGCTGCTGGAGGGGTGGACGCTGAAGCATCGCATTGCGGGCAAGCCGATGGAGACGGAGCAGGTGCTGGAACTAGCTATCCAGATCGTCGATGCCCTGGAGGCGGCGCACTCCAGAAGAATCGTGCATCGGGACATCAAGCCGGCAAACCTGTACGTGACCTGGCGCGGCCAAGCCAAGGTCCTCGACTTCGGCCTGGCCAAGCTCGCGCCGGAACAGCCCGACGCGGAGCTACCTGGGCTCTCGAGTCTCCCGACAGCCTCGGTCGATGAACTAGTCACCCTGCCAGGCGTGGCCATCGGGACGCTCGCCTACATGTCGCCGGAGCAGGCGCGGGGAGAGGAACTCGACTCTCGCACCGACCTGTTCTCCTTCGGCGCCGTGCTCTACGAAATGGCCACCGGCCGGCAAGCCTTTCCCGGCAACACTTCCGGGGCCCTGTTGGAGGCAGTTCTGAGCCGGGCCCCAAGCTCTGCCGTCCGCTTGAACCCGGAGATGCCCCCAGAGCTGGAACGGATCCTCCAAAAGGCGCTGGAAAAAGACCGCAAGCTGCGCTACCAAACTGCCTCTGACCTGCTAGCTGACCTGAAGCGCCTGAAACGCGATACGGAGTCGGGACGGTTATCCACGTCCGGCGGACCGCCGGCCGCAGCACGCGCGCGGCCGCGACGGCGTGGCGGAGCGATCGATTCTCTGGCGATCTTGCCCTTCCAGAATGCAAGTGGCGATCCAGACACCGAATACCTCAGTGAGGGCATCACAGAAACCATTATCAACAGTCTCTCGCAACTCCCCAAGCTGCGAGTGGTGCCAAGGACCACGGTTTTTCGCTACAAGGGCCGGGAGGTGGACCCGCAAGCTGTTGGCCGCGAGCTCGACACCCGGGCGGTGGTCGCCGGCAGGGTGCTTCAGCGGGGCGATACCCTGATCATCCGCGCGGAGCTGGTGGACGTGGCGAACGAGTCGCAGATCTGGGGCGCGCAATACAACCGAAAACTCTCCGACATCTTTTCCGTGCAGGAAGAGATTGCGCAAGAAATCTCTGAGAAATTGCGGCTGCGGTTGACCAGCCACGAGAGGAAGCGACTCACGAAACGCTACACGCAAAACGCCGAGGCCTACCAGCTCTACCTGAAGGGTCGCTACCACTGGAATCGGAGGACCGAAGAAGGCTTAAAGAAAGGCATTCAGTACTTCGAGCAAGCAATTGCCAAAGACCCGGGTTACGCGTTGGCCTACGCGGGGTTGGCCGACTGCAATGCCTTGTTTGGATGCGGCGGGTACGCCGGACTAGCTGAAAAGGAGGCAATGTCAAAAGCTAGCGCCGCCGCGGGGACGGCGCGTGAAATAGATGACACGCTCGCCGAAGCCCACACTTCGGTGGCCTTTGTGAAGTTTCGTTTCGAATGGAACTGGCCGGAAGCCGAAAGCGAGTTCAAGCGAGCCATTGAGCTCAACCCAAAGTATCCGACCGCCCGCCACTGGTATGCCACGTACTTGATGGCGATGGGGCGCTCGGAGGAAGCCTTCGCAGAGATTAAACGGGCGCAAGAACTCGATCCTCTCTCCCTCACCATTAGCGCGGGTGTGGGACGGCTTTTGGGCGTTGCGCGCCAGTACGACAGAGCCATAGAGCAACTTCAAAAGACGATCGAGATGGACCCAAACTTTGTCCGTGCGCGTTTTGACCTGGGATTAATGTACGCGGAAAGCGGCAGGTATGACGAAGCCCTTGCCGAGTTTCAAAGTGCGATAAACGTTTCAGGGAGTACCATAGAAATTTTGCCGGCGCTCGGATTCACGTATGGCCTGGCAGGCAAAAGAACCGAGGCGTTGAAAGTACTGGAAGATCTGAACGAGCAATCAAAGCGGAGGCATGTCTCCGCGTTTCTCATTGCCGTTGTTTATATTGGTCTCGGCGAGAAGAATCAGGCGCTGGACTGGCTGGAAAAGGCCCGTGAGGAGCATAATAACTCCCTCCCCTTTCTCAATGTGGACCCACTTTTCGACAGCCTGCGCTCCGACGCGCGCTTCCAGGACCTGTTGCGACGCATAGGCCTGCCACCGTAGGCTCCTGGCTTGCCTCGCTCCTCCGTTCTGCCTAAGGGTTTCCTAGCTTCACGGGTGTGCGACTGAGTTTATGAAGGGAAGTCATCCATGTCTGATAAACCCTGGCCTGATAAACCCATGCCTGATAAGCCCCGGAAATATCGTTTCCTGACGATAGCGGTCCTTGCCTTTCTGGGCTTGCTGACGGCAGCCTGGCTCGCCCGCATGTCGCATGCCGAGGAAAAGCCCACGGCCAGCGAGGCCCAGGCGTTCCTCGAGCAGGCGGAAGGTCGCCTACTCGAGCTTTGGGTCAAGGGCTCGCGAGCCTCCTGGGTGCAGGCCAACTTCATCACCGAGGACACCGAGCGGTTGGCCGCCGCCGCTCACAAGAACGTCCTCGCCGCCACCACAGAACTGGCCCACGCCGCCACCCGCTTCGACGGATTGGACCTCCTCGACGACGTTGCCCGAAGACTGAAACTGCTCAAGCTGTCACTGACGTTGATGGCCCCCAACGTCCCGGCCCAGCAGAAGGAGCTGACTGACATCGCTGCCTCGCTAGAGAGCGATTACGGAAAAGGGCGCTATTGCCCGGATGGAAAACAAGGCGAGTGCCTCGACCTGAACCAGATGCGACGCATCCTGGCCAACAGCCGCGACGCGGAGAAGCTGCGCGAGGTCTGGGTCGGCTGGCGGACCGTCTCACCCCCGATGCGCCCGCGCTACCAGCGCCTGGCGGAACTGGCCAACCAGGGCGCGCGTGAACTGGGCTTCGCCGACCTGGGCGTGCTCTGGCGCTCCAAGTACGACATGGCCCCGGACGAGTTTACCGCGGAGGTTGAGCGGCTTTGGCAGCAGGTCCGGCCCCTCTATGAAGCGCTGCATGCCCACGTCCGCGCCTCGCTGGCCAGCCAGTATGGCAGCGATCTGGTTCCCGAGGATGGCCTGATCCCGGCGCACCTGCTCGGCAACATGTGGAGCCAGGAATGGAGCAACATCTACCCGCTGGTGGCCCCCAAGCAGAGTGACCCTGGCTTCGACCTCACGGCCCTGCTGCGCGCCAAGAAAGTGGACGAGCGGGAGATGGTCCGCTACGGCGAGCGTTTCTTCCTTTCGCTGGGCTTCGAGCCGCTGCCCGAGACCTTCTGGCAGCGCTCGCTGTTCACCAAGCCGGCCGACCGCAACGTGGTCTGCCATGCCAGCGCCTGGGACATTGACTTCGACCAGGACCTGCGCATCAAGATGTGCATCGAGATCGTCGCCGAAGATTTTTACACCATCCATCACGAGCTGGGACACAACTTCTACCAGCGCGCCTACCGGCAGCTGCCGATGCTCTACCGTGACGGCGCCCACGACGGCTTCCACGAAGCCGTCGGCGACGCCATCTCCCTGTCCATCACCCCGTCGTACCTGAAACAGATTGGGTTGCTGGATAAGGTGCCAGACCAGCGTGCTGACCTTGGACTGCTAACGAAGCTGGCCCTGGAGAAGATTGCCTTCCTCCCCTTCGGCCTGCTGATAGACCAGTGGCGCTGGAAGGTTTTCTCGGGCGAGATCCGCCCCGCTGACTACAACACTGCCTGGTGGGAGCTAAGGAAACGCTACCAGGGCATCGCGCCCCCGGTACCGCGCAGCGAGGCCAACTTTGATCCCGGAGCCAAGTATCACATTCCCGCCAACGTTCCCTACACCCGCTACTTTCTGGCCACCATCCTTCAGTTCCAGTTTCACCGCGCCCTGTGCCGCGAGGCCGGCTACGAGGGACCCCTGCACCGCTGCTCCATCTACAACAACAAGGCAGCGGGCCAGAAGCTCCGCAACATGCTCGCCCTGGGCCAGAGCCGTCGCTGGCCCGACGCCCTGGAGGCGCTCACTGGGCAACGCCAGATGGATGCCACGGCCATCCTTGATTACTTCGCCCCGCTCAAACGCTGGCTGGACGAGCAAAACAAAGCCCGCACAGTAGGATTCACACCCCAATAGCTCTATATGGTTAGTTGGTCCTGGCCGGAGCTAGCGGCGCGAGGTCGCCGCCGGGCGGCCTGAGGCAGCCCGAGTGGTCCACAACCCTTTCGGCTTCGCTCATCGTGGGGCGTCCAGCTTAAGGCGCTGGCTCGCGTCGCAGCAGGCCGGTGAAGGAGGCCACCGCCACCGGGATCAGAATCCAGCCGAGGAGGGTCAGGACGGCGGCGCAACCAGAATAAAATCCCGGGGCTGGTTCCCAGTGGCGACCGACGGACACCTCGACCGGCACGAACAAGCGAACGCTTGCCGCCAAACCTCGAAGCGGAGCCACGTACCCCGAGTCCGCGAGCTCCAGTTCGGCGGAGAGCTCCGCCGGGAAGTCCTTGGCGGGTAGCAGGGCGCCGGGCATGGCGAACACCACCGCGCCCAAGGCGAGGATGACTCCGGCCCAAAGAAAGAGTGGCCCTGACCTCACACCATAGCCGGCCACGTGGCGCTCGAAGCGGTCCACCAGATAGCGGAGCTTCTGTTCTTTGTAATGGATCCGGGCCCCTGCCGACATTCGCCATTCGTAGTAAGCCTCGCGGGCCGCGCGCTCCTCGCCGGCGGCGCGGAGCGCGCGGATAAGCTGGCCCCAGGGTTGCGAAGCCGGAGGTTCCATGCGTTCCATCAGCTCGCGCCAATCGTCTATTTCAATAAATTCAATAAAGCTGTAGGTGCAGCCTCTCAAGTCCACGTCGGCGGCGAAAGTGGCGGCCTGGCCTTCGTGCGCGAAGCTCAGCGTGCTGAAGCGGGCCTTGCGCAAGCTGAGGTCGCCATCGAAGATTGTGCCGGAAAAATAGACCTGTTGGCGGAAATGCGCGTGGTCGAAGGCTACCGGGCAGGCGAATCGAGTCCCTGGGAAGCGCGCGACCAGGGAGAATGACGCGCTGAGGAACGATGCCACGCTTCCGGTAAAAAAAGCGCCGTTAAAGAACACATCGCTCGAAAAAGATGCGCCCTCGAAATAGGCCGGGCCGCCAAAGCGCGCCCCGCTGAAGCTTGCCTGCCCGCCCACCTCGATGCCGAGAAACCCCGCCTCGCCGTCGAACTCCGCCCGGTGCTCCCCCTCAGGGCGGAAGAACAAGTCGCCGGTGACCTTGGCCCCGTCAAAGCGCACCTCCCGGCCAAAGCGCGCCCCACTGAAATCCGCCTCCCCGCCCACCTCCATGCCGTGAAACCCCGCCTCGCCCGCGAACTCCGCCCGGTGCTCTTCCTCGGGGCGGAAGAACAAGCCGCCGGTAATCTTGGCCCCGTCAAAGCGCACCTCCCCCCCCAAAGCGCGCCCCGCTGAAGTCGCCCTGCCCGCCTACCTGTACCCCAAGGAAGTCGGCGCCCTCCGCAAACTCGGCACGAGGGAAGCCGGCATGCTTGTCGAAGACGGCGCCCTCAAAGTCGGCGGCGCGAGTGAAGCGGACGCGGCGACAGGCGATGCCACAGTGGAAGCGGGCGAAAGAGAAGTCAACCGGGTCGCGCAGCTCGACGTTCGCAAGCTCAAACCGCTCTCGCACCTCGGCGTAGCTGAGGTCCAGCGGCCCGGTGACGACGGCATTCTCGATGTGCACGCGCTTGGCTGCGCGCGCGGCTTCGGCAATGGAGTCGGCGAGGACCTGCCGCTCCTCTTCCGGCTGGTCGGCTGAGAAAGAGAGGGGCTCGCCCTTCAGCAGGCGACCTCTGATTTCCTCGGCGTTGTAAGCCATCTGTTGTGGAAAGTGGCGCCGCCTATCTTACCACCCAGCGGAGGTGGTAGTTGGGCGCAGCCTGAGCTGCATCGGGGGATGGGAGGTTGCGTACTACTACTGACGTAGTATTTTGTCGTAAAGGCGCATCAGCTCTTTCGCCGAGTGGTACTCAATCAGCAGGGCCCCCTTGTTGGGTGTGCCAGAGAGGCGGACGCGGGTGCCCAGGGTGCGTTCCAGCTCCAATAGAGCAGCCCGAGTATTGGCATCCAGCTGCATTGCTTTCGGTGGTTTGGGTGGAGCAATACCCCCGCGTTTTGAGAACTTCGCGACCAGTTTTTCCGCCATCCGAACCGAGAGGTCGCGGGAGGCGATCTGATCCGCCAGCCAGCACTGGGTATCAGCCGACGTTAGCCCGAGCAGCGCCTTGGCATGGCCCACCGACAGCTTACCTTCGGCCAGCAGTTCCTGCACCTCGGCGGGAAGCTTCAGCAGGCGGATAAGATTGGTGATGGTGGCGCGATCCTTGCCGGTGCGCCGGGCCACGTCCTCGTGCTTCAAGCCGAACTCACGGGTCAGGCGCTCGAAAGCGGTGGCGGCCTCAAGCGGGTTCAGGTCTTCGCGCTGCAGGTTCTCGACGAGGGCCAGCTCCAGCGACTGCTCCTTCCGGACTTCCTCGACCAGCGCCGGCACCGTGCGGAGTCCCGCCAGTTGTGCCGCGCGCCAGCGCCGCTCCCCGGCCACCAGCTGAAACCTGCCCGCCGCCGAAGTGGGAGTGACGACGGGAGTAACGAGGATGGGTTGGAGCAGACCATGAGCGCGGATGGATTCCGCCAATTCCTCCAGGCTGCTTTTTGGAAACTTCTTGCGCGGCTGGTTGGGGTTGGGCTCGATGGCTTCCAGCGGAATCTGGCGCAGGTTGGGCCCCGCGTCTGCGGTGGGGCCGGGAACGATCTCCGGAGGCGAAGGTGGCCCTCCGGTCGGCGTACGCGACTCCAGCAGTGCGCCCAGCCCGCGCCCCAAAACCTTACGCCGTTGCCGATCGCTGGATGCCAATTCCAGGTTGGCCATGGGCGATGATCTCCTTTGCCAGGCGGATGTAGCTCTCGGCTCCGCGCGAGCGCACGTCGTAGAGCAAGATCGGCTTGCCGAAGCTGGGGGCTTCGGCCAAACGCACATTGCGCGGGATGATGGTAGTGAATATCTTCTCGCCGAAGTATCCGCGCAGATCCTCAGCCACTTGTCGCGAGAGGTTGGTGCGCTCGTCGTACATGGTGAGCAGCACCCCCTCGAGCGCCAGTGCGGGGTTGAAGGCCTGCCGGATGCGCTCCACCGTATCCAACAGCTCGGCGACTCCCTCGAGCGCGAAGTACTCGCATTGGATGGGAGCCAGCACCGCATCGGCTGCCACCAGGGCATTCAGGGTCAGCAGATCCAGAGCCGGTGGGCAGTCAATCACAATGTAGAGGTATTCGGAGCGGAGCGGGCCCAGCAGACGGGCCATCCGGTGCTCACGGGCTTCCTCGTCGATCAGCTCCAGATTGGCCCCGATCAGGTTCTTGTCGGACGGCACCAGCCAAAGGCCCTGCAGCTCGGTCTCGAGCACCACCTCGTCGAGCGAAGCCTCGCCCAGCAGCGCGTCGTAGAGGGTGAGGCGCTTCTGATTCTTGCGAAAGCCCAGCCCGCCCGTGGTGTTGGCCTGGGGGTCACAGTCCACCAGCAGGACGCGGCACTCGGCCGCGGCCAGCGAAGCGGCCAGGTTGATGGCGGTGGTGGTCTTGCCAACGCCACCCTTCTGGTTAGCAATTGCGATCACGCGGGCCATGGAATCTTGGCCTAGGCCAACCTTAATGTTGAATGTTTTAAACAAATCTAGTAACTAATGTAGCACCTGGTCATCCCGATTGCAAGCAGCAACCCTGCCGCAACCTCAATAATGTTCCACGTGGAACTTATCGAGCCTGGGCCTGAGCCTGGCCCATCAGAATCACCCGGCGCTCCGAACCGGGCACTGTCACCGGCTCCCCCCAGGCAAAGCTGCTCACCCTGCTGGCCCGCTCCGCATCGGCTGCTCCCAAAAACAGCGCCACCTGACCCTGGGGGAGAAGAAGCTGTCGCAGTAATGGCAGCAACCGGTCCAGACGCCCCACGGCCCGCATGGTAAGCCAGTGGCCCAATTCCCGGTCCGGGCGGCGCGCCAGCTCCTCGGCGCGTGTCGCTTCGACGCGGACCCCCTGCAAGTCAGCCGTGCGAACTACCTCCTTCAAGAACGCCGCCTTCTTCTGCACCGATTCCACCAGGACCACTTGCATCTCGGGATGAGCGGCCTTCAGTGGCAGCCCGGGAAACCCGGCTCCCGAGCCAACGTCGTAGAGTAGCCCAGGTCCCAGTGGCATCACTGTGGTGAGGAAGAGCGATTCGACAAAGTGGCGGCGCAGAATTTGCCTGGGGTCGCGAACGCCGGTCAGGTTGACCTTGCGGTTCCAGCGAACCAGTAGTTCAAAGTGGGTGCGAACAACTCGAAGCCCGGGCTCGTCGAGGGTGACCCCTAGCTCGGCGAGCATGGTGGGAAGCTCTCGCAGCGCGGCGCCTTCGGAGCCCTCAGGCGGCTGAGTGCGTGCCATCGGGCTTGCCACGCGCCGCGCCTTCCAGGCACACGTTGAGGATGGCGAGGGCGGCTGGGGTGATGCCAGGAATGCGACCAGCCTGTCCCAGCGTCAGCGGTCGGACGCGCGTCAGCTTCTCGGACACCTCGCGAGAGATGCCGGGAATGCCGTTGTAGTCGAAGCTTTCCGGGATGTGCTGCCCCTCGCCTCTCTTCAGACGCTCCATCTGCCGCCGCTGCTGGTTCAGGTATCCCTCGTACTTCACATCAATCTCGGCGCACTTGAGCTCCAGTTGGGTGACGGGCTCGCCAATGGCGCGGCGCAGCATCTCGGCCATGTCTTCGATCGAGACCTCGGGGCGCCGCAGCAACTGCGCCAATGTGGGTCGCTCGGTCCAGGCCGCAGCGCCGTCCAGCTTGGCCAGTAGCCGGGCGCAGAGGGCATCGCGCGGGTCGGCCCGCAGCTCGCTGAGCAAACCGATGGCACGCGCGATGCGCTTCTGCTTGGCCAGAAACTCGCGGTAGTGCGGCTCGCTCACCAGCCCGGCGCGGTAGCCCAGCGGGGTCAGGCGGTAGTCGGCGTTGTCAATCCGCAGGTGCAGGCGAAACTCGGCCCGCGAGGTGAACATGCGGTAGGGCTCGTTGGTCCCTTTGGTCACCAGGTCATCAATCAGGATGCCGGTGTAGCCCTGCGTGCGGTCCAGCACCAGCGGCTCGCAGCCCTTCACTTTCAGTCCGGCGTTGATGCCGGCCATGATGCCCTGGCAGGCGGCCTCCTCGTAGCCGGAGGTGCCGTTGATCTGGCCGGCTAGAAACAGCCCCGAGATTTTCTTGGTCTCCAGCGTCGGATACAGCTCCGTAGGGTCCACCGAGTCGTACTCGATGGCGTAGCCGGGCCGGATCATTTCGGCATTCTCCAGACCGGGCACGGAGGCCACCATCGCTGACTGCACGTCAATCGGCATGCTGGTGGACATGCCGTTGACGTAGATCTCATGCGTGTCCAGACCCTCGGGTTCCAGGAAAAGCTGGTGGCGCTCCTTGTCGGGGAACTTCACGATCTTGTCTTCCATCGAAGGACAGTAGCGCGGGCCAATCCCACGGATCTGGCCGCTGTACAGCGGCGAACGGTGGATATTTGCCTGGATCACCCGGCGCGTCTCCTCGCTGGTGAAGGCAATGTAGCAGGGGAGCTGCTCCCGCTCGATGGCCGCGGTGCGGAAGGAGAACGGCACCGGCTCCGGGTCTCCGTGCTGCGGCTGGAAGCGGCTCCAGTCAATGGAGCGGCCATCGAGCCGCGGCGGCGTGCCCGTCTTCAACCGCGCCGTGCGGAATCCCAGCAACTTAAGTGCCTCGCCTAGCAACTGTGACGGGGGCTCGCCGCCGCGCCCTGCCGGGTAGGTGGTTTCGCCCACATGGATCAGCCCGTTTAAGAACGTGCCGGTGGTGATGACCACGGCATGGGCCCGGAACAGGCGCCCGTCGCGAAGCCGGACGCCACGCAGTTTATTTGCTACTGATGTAGTAGATAATCTCCCGGGCTCATCAAGCACCAGGTCGGCTACCTCGGCCTGCTTAATCTTCAGGTTGGGCTCCGACTCCAGCACCTGCCGCATCTTGATCCGGTACTGCTTCTTGTCGCACTGCGCGCGCGGCGACCACACGGCCGGACCGCGGCTGGTATTGAGCAGGCGAAACTGGATGCCTACGGCGTCGGTCACCTCACCCATGATGCCGCCCAGCGCGTCCACCTCGCGAACCAGGTGGCCCTTGGCGATCCCGCCCACGGCAGGGTTGCAGGACATCTGCGCGATCAGGTCCAGGTTGATCGTGCACAGCGCCGTTTTCAGGCCCATGCGCGCGGTGGCCATGGCTGCCTCGCATCCGGCGTGCCCCGCGCCGATCACCACAACGTCATAGCTTTCGCTGAACTCAGGAAGCATTCCGTTTATATTATCCTGTCCGCGGAAAACACCCAACTGTTCTCACGTCTCGGTACTGGGTCAATTTACGGTAAGGGCGTTATACATCCAACGTGGCGCACCGCTGAGCGGGTGGGCGTGTGATCATTTCCGCGTGCGCCGTCATGCGAGAATGGGATATGGCCGGCGTGAGGATGAACAAGTGGCTTTGGGCCGCTCGGTTCTTTAAGACCCGGTCGCTCGCTGCACGGGCATGCGAACTCTGCAGGATTGCGTCCAACGGACAAAAAGCCAAGGCTTCGCGCGAGGTCCGTGTCGGCGATCTCTTGCAAGTGAAGAGCGGCGCAGGCGAGTTTCAGGTGGAGGTCGTGCTTCTCAGTGAGACGCGCGGCCCGGCGGCGGTTGCGCAGACGCTCTACCGTGAGACAGAAACGAGTCGGGAGTTGCGGCTAAAGTTGGCAGAGGGGCGTAAAGCAATGCCGCATTTCGAGGGGTCGCGGAAAGGCAAACCATCGAAACGCGATCGCCGTGAACTCGATCGGTTTCGGGGTAGAGTGTGACCACAGAACAGAACGGCATCCGTTCGACCTACGAGTCAAGGCCACACGACCGCAGGTAATGGTGGCTTCTCGGGAACTGACCCACTACCCAGCGCTTCGACTAGAGTGCTGACAAAGGGGAGCGTGATTGACAGGAGGCACGGCCGGGACATAATGGCAGGTTCCCATATGGCAGAGCGCATACGAGTCCTGGTGCTGGGTTCTGGCGGGCGGGAGCACGGGCTGGTGTGGAAGCTGCGGCAAAGCCCGCGGGTCGAGCAGGTTTACTGTGTGCCCGGCAATGCCGGCATCGCGCAGGAGACGACGCTGGAGCGCGGCGACATCCTGCGTCCGCCGGAGATGGCTGAGCTGGCCCAACGCCTGGGGGCCGACCTGACTGTGGTTGGGCCGGAAGCGCCGCTGGTGGCGGGCGTGGTGGACGAGTTTCAGATGCGGGGCCTTCGTATTGTGGGTGCCACGCAGGCCGCCGCTCGCCTGGAAGGGAGCAAGATTTTTGCGAAACAGTTCGCGCAACGCCACGGCATCCCCACGGCGGAGTCCGTGGTGTGCGAGCATCCCCAGGATGCTCGCCAGCACCTGGCGCGTTTCGGCTTCCCCGTTGTGCTGAAGGCCGACGGCCTGGCTGCCGGAAAAGGTGTAGTGGTAGCTGCCGACTCCCGCCAGGCCGAGGCTACTTTGGAAAAAATGCTCGCCGGCGAGCTGGTCGGCGAGGCTGGCCGCCGCCTGGTACTAGAGCGCTTCCTGGCCGGTGAAGAAGTCACCTTCACGGTTGTGACCGACGGGGAAACGGCGCTGGCGCTGGCCCCGACGCAGGACCACAAGCCGGTCTTCGACAACGACCAGGGACCCAACACGGGCGGCATGGGCGCCTACTCCGAAGACGGCATCCTGTCGGAGGCGTTGCGGCAGCGGATTATGGACAAGATCGTGCAGCCGACGCTGGCCGGCATGGCCGCCGAAGGCACTCCCTACCGGGGCATCCTGTATTTCGGGCTGATGATCACCGCCGAGGGCCCACGGCTGCTGGAATACAATGTACGTTTCGGCGACCCGGAAACCCAGCCGCTGATGATGCGGCTCACGTCGGACTTGGTGCCGATGCTCGAGGCCGCTGCGGGCGGCGGTCTAGCGGCCATTCGGCCGGAGTGGTCGGATGGCGCGACCGTTTGCGTGGTGGCAGCTTCGGGCGGCTATCCGGATGAGTTCGCGCGCGACAAACCCATCACCGGCTTGGGCGAAGCCGAAGCGCTCCCCGCCGTAAAAGTGTTTCACTCCGGTACGCGGCTCCGTGACGGCCAGTACGTCACTGCCGGTGGGCGCGTGCTGGGTGTCACCGCCGGCGGAAGCGACCTGCGCGAGGCCATCTCCCGGGCCTATGGCGCTGTCGAGAAAATTCACTTTGAAGGGATTCATTACCGCCGCGACATCGGCAGAAAGGGACTGAACAGGAAACCCACATGAGCAACCCCAAAGCAAGCTCCAGGCCCCGCCCCCTCGTGGGGATCGTGATGGGCAGTGATTCGGACCTGCCGCTGATGACGGAAACCGCCCGAACATTGAAGGAGTTCGGCGTTCCCTTTGAAGTGGAGATCGCCAGCGCGCACCGCTCGCCGGCGCGCGCATCTGAATACGCGCGCACCGCGGTGAAGCGTGGCCTGAAGGCCATCGTGGTGGGTGCCGGCGGCGCGTTTCACCTGGGGGGAGCCATTGCTGCGGAGACCACCCTGCCGGTGATCGCCGTGCCCATCGCGAACACCGCGCTGTCGGGCGTGGACTCGCTGCTGGCCGCGGTACAGATGCCGCGCGGGGTGCCGGTGGGAGTGATGGCTGTGGGAAAGGCCGGCGCGGTGAACGCCGCCATCTACGCCGCCCAGATCATCGCCACCGCGGACGGCAAGCTGGCCGACCGCCTGCGCCAGCACAAGGAACGGCTAGCCCGCACCGTCGCCGAAAAGTCTGAGAGGGTGAAGCGCGAATTCTCCGTCTAACTCTTATGATACTTGCTTTTCCCATCGATCCACTCGGCGGTCTCAGAGATCCCGCCTCTTTCAGTGCCGTATTCACGTTCATCATCGCTGTAGCGACTGTCGCTTATGTGATCTACACTGCGAAGCTTTTCAAGGCGACAAAGAGCACCGCGGAAGCAGCTAAAAACTCTGCAGAGATCGCGCAAAAAGCTTTCCTCCTGTCTCACAGGCCATATCTCGGAATCTCGCAGTGCAAACGGCAGGAACCACCCCACGATCCTCACTTCCTGATTTCCCTTGAAACAAAGAACTTTGGTGCCTTCCCAGCGGCTGACGTCAGAATTAGCGTCGCATTTTTTTTCGGAGACAATCAAGCAGGGTGGCAACCAGTAGGGAAAGAACAGGAACAGCCTCCCTGCGAGATTTTTCCGGAAGGACCCGTCATTAACCACAATAATGCGATGCTATCCCCCGACCAACTTCGGGATATCAGAAACGATCGAGGTGGCCTACTCGTTCGCCTACAAGTTCAGTATGAGGTGGCAGGAGAAGGCCGTTATAGGCATACAGCAAAGTTCAAATATGTGTACCCGCAGCTGCGAGATTTCAGACTGGAGAGTTCTCGCACAGAGAAGATTTAAAATTGATTAAACTTTCCAAACGTAGCTATGTTCACCGCTGAGATCCTGTAACGATCGTTTCCAGGCCGTGAGCGTGCGGGCCGGTTTCCCTACGCCGCAACAGCCAGGAGAACAAGACGCCGGAAACACTCAGGACGGAGAAGATCCACATCCCCAGGGCATAGCCGCCGGGGTTGGCGGCGCTGGCGCCAGCAGAATCGTTCGCCCATCCGACCAGCAGGTTGAAACCCGCCAGCCCGATGTTCTGGATCATGGTCATCAACCCGTAGGCAGTGCCCAACCGGCGCTGATCCACAATGTAGGCCACCGAAGGCCACATCACCGCCGGGATCAGCGAGAAGGCCACGCCCATCATGGCCATCGGGATGTAGAGTGACAGGCCCGTGTAGGCCATGATCAGGTACACCGGCACTAGCAGCAGCGAACCGAACATCATTAGCAGCGAGCGTTTGCCCACCCGGTCCACCAGCAGGCCGAACAGCGGCGTGGCGATCATGGCGAACAGGGTGAGCATGCTGGAAAGGAAGCCGCCGGTCTGGCGCGAGGTCCCGTGCGCCTCGATGAAATACTTCACCGCAAAGGTCTGGAAGGGAAAGATGGCCGAATAGAAGGTGACGCAGAGGGCCACAATGTACCAGTAGGATTTGCTGAACTTAAAGATGTCACGCCACACCACCTTGTCGGTGGCCCCAGTCTGGCCCAGTTCGTAGGCTTGCTCCGCGTGGCTCTCCAGGAGCCAATAAATGATGGCGCCTGCCACGCAAAATCCGCTGAAGCCGACCGCCAGCAGCAGGGGCCCTTGCCAGTGCTCGTAATAGCGGCCCGCCCAGGTGGGCGAGTTCAGAGCGACGAAGGAGCCCAGCCGGGCGAGGGTGAGGTTCAGGCCGAAGGCGAAGCTGAGTTCCTTGCCGCGGAACCACTTGGCCAGCGCCGTGGTGACTGAGACAATCAGCGACTCGGCGCCAATGCCGAAGACCAGCCTTCCGGCAGCCATCATCGCCAGCCGATCGGTGGCGGCCGTCAGCGCCGCCCCCAGCAGGCAGAGCACTCCAAAAATGAGAGTGGCCCGCTTGGTGCCGATGCGGTCAATCAGAAACCCGCCGAGCAGCACCATGAAGACGTTGGGAATGCTGTAGATAGCGTTGAGCAGGCCGATGTTGGAATCGGAAAAGCCCAACTGCTGCTTCAGAACGTCGGCCAGCGGGCTGATGCTGTCGTAGGCGTAGTAGTTGCCCGCCATCGCGACGCTGAGGAAGACCAGCACGACCCAGCGATACAACCGGGGCGGCTGCGGACGTTCAGCGTTTAGCGTGTGCGACTGCATCTCGCCCATGGGGACTCACCTGCCAGCCCACACACCATACCAGATGGGGCGCAAGAGGGGAGCGCCACGGGACGAGCTGTTTCATTTCCACCAGGAAATCCCGGCGTGGAAGACGATCGCGTTGACGCCGGGGTTCCGTCGGGCGATCCCGGCGTTCGACGTGTGGTGGTAGCGTACGCCCAGGGTCCAGGCCGGTCCGGATGCGGTCACGAACTGGAGTCCTACTCCGGCCTGCGGAGTAAAGTTGAAGCGCGAGGTGCCCTCCGGCACCTGCTCGGTGGTCGCCAAGATTCCGGCGCCCGCCTCCAGGAACGGCACAAGCTTTCGACTGCGGGTGAAGTGGTAGCGGAGCAGGAAGGGAGTGATGCCCGCGCCGTAGACGGTCTCGGACTGGAAATGCAGGTAAAGTGGCATAGCCTCGATGGCGTACTGGAGATGGCCCCGCGCCCAGGAGTCGCCGCGGTCAGCAGTGATCTGGCGTCCCCAGCGCCCGGCCACAAACCAAAAGCCGCGGTCGCGCACGCCACCCACAATCGCCGGGCCGCCGCCGGAGAGAATCCCCCACTCGGTGGCGCCACGACGCCAGCGGGCATCGCCTGCGCCGGAGCGGGTGTCCTCCTGCTGCTGCGTGGTGCCCGCGGCCACCTGGCTGGCTTGCCGGGGAAAATCCTGCGCGCGAGCCGAGCCACACCAACCTACCACCAACAGCCAGATCACCGCCCAGCGTGCGCCAACCAGATGCATGGTCTCTCGCCGCGTCCTTCTATCTCAAGGTCCAGGCTAGTGGCAAGGAAATCCTTCCGGCTGCCGATGGAAGTCTGCGGGGGCCGCATAGGTCACTACAAATGTAGGAGTTATATAAGTGACAGAAGTGCTTTCAGTCCTGTCAGAGTTCGGAGTGCCAGGGTCGCAGCCTATGGTGTTTTGGCCTGCGCGATGTTCGAGAACGGTGAATCGCCGTCGGCGTCGCTCTTCGCCTTCACCCGGTATCGGTACGTCGTCCTGCCTGCAACGGTAATATCGGAGTACGTGGTGCTGTTTTTAGGTACCGTCCAGCTTGTATCGATGCACCTTTTATTCTTTCCCTTCCCAACGACTTCGCAGCGCTCAATCATGAAGATGTCTTCATTGGTGGAATTATCCTGCCAGGCCAGAAGTACCTTTTCGACTATTTTGTTCTTGCCTTTGCCTGAACTTTTTACGCTGGCCGTCAAATCGCTCGGGGCAGCCGGCGGGCCTGGCGGCGGGGGCGGCGCGCCTTCCTGCGGCGTAAACTTTACCCAGTCCACGTAGAAGTATCGATCATCTACAATGTTTGCCCCACCCCCAAACCCATTCGGGTTATTCGTTCCCCAGTGGTTGATCATGAACCCGGATTTCCGTTTTGAAACTCCAAAGCTAACCTTATACTGACCTCCGACGCCAATATTTATGCCGGTTCCAGCGTCAATACAGCTTCCGGAGGTAGAAACCGAGTGGGTGAGAGGCAAAATCAGCCCTTTCAGTTCTCTTTCAATGCTGCATTGAAGGTCGATTTCCAGGGGTCGCGGGTTACTTCCGACGGCGGCCTGATCCTCGTGCGCGAATCAGACGAACATTTGGGATTCGGAGAACTCATCAAACAGCACTTGGCCGATCCTCGGAGAAAGAACACACGGTTGCCCTTTGCTGACCTCCTGCGCCAGTCCGTGTACAGCCGCTTGGCGGGTTACGAAGATATGAATGACGCGGAACGGCTCTCTCAAGATCCGACGTTCCGGCTGATCGGTTCAGAAAAGATCTGGGAGCGAGGAGCCGCGTTGACTTCCCGGCTGCAATCGTTCGAGACAGAACTACTGACGCAAGATGAGAACCTGGCTGGTTTGGCAGCGATCAACCGGGATTTAATCGCCAGGGCGGAAGCTATGGATTCCCCGCAACGGGTGGTGCTGGACATGGACTCGACCGAGATTCCGGTCTACGGCCAGCAGGAGCAGAGTGCCTACAACGGGCATTTCGAGTCGAGCTGCTATCACCCGTTGTTGCTGTTCAATCGCGAGGGTGACTGTCTGGCGGCCAAGCTGCGACCGGGCAACGTGCACAGCGCCGAGGACTGGAAAGAACTTCTCCTGCCGGAGATCGAGCGGCAGCAGCAGCTGGGCAAGGAAGTGGTGTTTCGTGCCGACGCGGCCTTTGCCAAGCCGGAGATTTACGAGGCTCTGGAGGAGCGGGAGGTAAAGTACGCCATCCGCATCCCGGCTAACGACAGCCTACAGCGGGACATTGAGGAGTTGCTGACTCGGCCGGTGGGGAGACCCAGCAAGAAGCCGTTGGTGGAGTTCAAGGGCTTTCTATACCAAGCGGCCAGTTGGAAGACAGCCCGCAGGGTGGTGGCCAAGGTGGAGCATCATCCAGGGGAGCTGTTCCCGCGAGTAGGGTTTATCGTTACGAACTTGACTCTGCCAAGTCGGGCGGTGATGCGGTTTTACAACAAGCGGGGGACAGCGGAGCAGTGGATCAAAGAAGGAGAGCAAGCAGTGAAGATGACGCGGCTCAGTTGTCACCGGTTCCGGTCGAACGAGGTCCGGCTGTGGCTCACCATCATTGCCTATAATCTCGGCAACCTGTGGCGGCGACTGGTGCTGCCACAGAGAATCGGGAACTGGTCCCTGACGAGCTTGCAACAGCGGTTGGTGAAAACGGGAGGACGGCTGGTGAAACATGCGCGATATTACTGGCTTTTGCTGGCCGAAGGGCACTTGAGCCGGAGGCTGTTCAGCAGCATGCTGCGAACGATCTCGGCACTGCCGCTGCCAGACGGCTAGCGAACCGGGAGAGAGGGTAATTTTAGGTGCTCAGAAGTGGTCGGGCCGGATAAGTGTCAGCGGCGCGGCAGGCTGGGCAGGCGAACCCCGCACAGCGACTCCGAAGAACAGCCAAAATGTGCCGCACTACCACCTCAAAGAGGCCAGAGCTGTTTGCGGTTGACACGACAGGGTACGAGGCATAGCTTTTCGGGTGAAGAGGAAGCTCAAAATGGAAATTCCGGATCCAAGTGTGCGGGGGCGCTTAGCACATTCGTTGTGTGCTCGGTCTGATAAATGAGGGTCGTCCCTGACTCGTCGTAAATAAAGAAGGTGATCTTCCCCTCCTCCCAGATGAACTTGTATTCGTGAAAGCCAGTGTTGGCACCGTCGACCGTCACCGTAGAGAAAGTGGACTCCGTGCTCGCAGGATCAGTAGACGTGCCCTGATTGTACCAGTTTCCCATATAGACCCTTGCGTCGTTGGAAGGGTCCGTGTCTTGGGGGAGTAAAACATGACCTGAATATTCAAAGTCGATTTCTGTCTCCGAGTTATTCACATGGATGAAACCGGCAGAGACACTTCCTGATTTGGGAGACCCTGGACCGTACGGATCGGTAGGCAGAGCCGTGGAAGACATCCTCATCTTCCACTCGTAGGTGCCGTAACCGTACTTCTCCTGGGTGAAGATTAGGGCACCCCAAGAAATCACCTCGTCTCCGTTACCCTCAACTTGGGTCAGACGCAGGCTAAGGGCTCCCTGATTAAGCGTTACGTTGTCTTTGTCATAGTACCCAACGTGCTTGTTGGCTAGGTATCCCGGGGCCCCGAATAGCTGGCCCGGTCTGCCCTGGTACTCGATAGTCCAACGACCATGGAGCTCAATTCCCTCGAAGTAGTCTTCCCAGCCCTGGGCGGCTGCGGTACCGGCCCCTAAGGAGAGGACTGCCATCGTTAGCATTACTGGGATTGCGAACGACGCCAGCCGCTTTGTCTGCCTTGCCATGCGTGTCTCCCCTTCCTGACGCAGTCGAACAACCACCCCGCCAACTAGCCATCCGCCCGGGTCACTCGGGCTTCCAGGGGGGACCGTCGTGCGCCACGCACAACGGTATCGAGGCAGCATTGTACAACGTTCTGGTCCAGGTGGATACCGTTTTTCCGCTTGGGTAGGGGGGCTAGGAAGCCCAGTACTTCCGGTCGGGGATGCCCCCAAGCTTAGCGGCCTGCTTTGTGATACTTTAGGCCTTATGCGACCACTTATCAGCTTGTTACTTCTATTGACCTTCCTGGTAGCCTGCCAGCCGACCGTTGACCGCGAGGCTCCTGCCGAGGCTCCCGCCCCCGCCAGGCCCCTGGAAATTTACTTTGTGGACGTGGAAGGTGGAGCAGCCACCCTGATCGTCACGCCCGCCGGGGAATCGCTGCTGGTGGATACCGGCAACAAACGGGAGGAGGACGGCCGGGATTCCAAACGCATGCACCAGGCGGCGCAACAGGCGGGGTTGAAGCGAATCGACCACCTGCTGACCAGCCACTTCCACGGCGACCACTACGGAGGAGTGGCCGAGCTCAGCGAGCTGATCCCCATCGGCAAGTTCTATGACCACGGGAAGACTGACCTCCTCGAAGACCCCAAGCTGTACGAAGCCTATGTGGAGGCGGCCAAGGGCCAGACGCAAGTGCTGCGGCCCGGCGACGAAATCCGGCTGAATCAGGATGCCGGAGCGGCGCGCATCGGGCTGTTGGTGGTAGCCTCGGGTGGCGAGGTCATCCAGCTCAAGACTGCTAAAGAAAACCCTGAGTGCAAAGAGGCGAAACCCAAGCCCAAGGATACCAGCGACAACGCGCGCAGTCTGGGCTTCGTGCTCACTTTAGGCAAATTCCGCTTCCTGGACCTGGGCGACCTGACCTGGAACATCGAGCACAAGCTGGCCTGCCCGGTGGACGTGATCGGCCGGGTGGATCTCTACCAGGTAACGCACCACGGGCTCGACAGCAGCAGCAACCCGGTGTTACTGCGCACCCTGAAGCCTCAGGTGGCGGTGGCAAACAATGGTCCTCACAAGGGCATCTTCCCCGATGTAATGGCAACGCTGCGCGCGCTCCCCAGCCTGGAGGACATCTACCAGGGGCACCGGAACCTGGACTACGGCGACAAGGGAAACACGGCGCCGGAGTTGATCGCCAATTTGGGCACAGAGGAGGAGTGCCAGGGGCACGTGATCAAGGTCGCAGTGGCCCCCGATGGAACAAGTTATACGGTCACCAACGGGCGCACCGGCCAGTCCCGCACCTACGCTGTCAGAAACGAGGCTGATTAACCCTCAGGACGCCGCTCTATGAAACTCTTCCGGTCTACTAGTTCCAGACCTCCAGGAGATCGGTGCAGTGGAAGCGGTTGCTCGAAGCGGGGTCAGGTGCGGCGCTGCACCTCATTCTTCTAGTTTCTTACCTCTGCGAATACGCGCAACAAGGTCCGCGACAAATCTCAATTTGGTTTCAAGATCCATTCGCTTAAAGTCTGGATACATCTTCCCTGGGATGCAAACACAACGATACCGATATTTCTTCAGGAATTTCAACATCCTTTGACCTCGCGCAGGGATCTCCTTATCCAGCTCCTCCCCAGGGTCTCATCCGCGGCGGCACTTCGGTTCTCGAACAACCCGTAGAACAGCTCTTCGAATCTCCATTGCGGCGTCCCTTCCTCAAACTTCCAATCGTCTTTCTCCACAGCTTCAGAATACGTCTCCAATATGGGCACAACAAGAGCAGCCACGCTTCGCGGAATCTCAAGGCAACCCTTCCCCGGAACCTCTCCCCGAAGGCAGAGGTCAGTTGCTGCATCGAAAACATCGCGCCGGAGGCACGCGTTGATTTGCACCGAATCGGGATACCTTCTCCCGGGGATGCACGCCAGGCGGCCCCTGTACTTGGAGAGATAGGGCAGTATCCTCTGCCCACGTACCGCCACTTCGCGGACTACTGCGTAGTCCTCAGCACTACCAAGGCGATACCCCAGGAGTACGGCCAATGCCTCGTCGGTAGTGCCCGCCTTGTCACGAGATAGTTCTTCAAGAAGTCTGAAGCCGTTCCAGGAGACACCGCGTTTATGCTGCCAGAGTTGTTTTCCTCCCAATGCCTCCACACGAGCATCCAAGATGGGTATGACCAGTCTGGCCGCCTCTTCCGGGACTTCGACGCAGTTTGGTCTCGGCTCTTTGGCGCTGGTATTGAGTAACCCAAGCACAAATGCCAGCAACAAGAGATGGTAGAACTTCCACGGCCCGGTCTTATTCTTTGACATGCAGTGTAACGTCGGCGTTCGGGGTAATAGGAGAAGTCACTTGGGTTGCTCGGCCACACTTCGGGACCGCCGCGAGGCGTTGGCTTTACGGCGGTACTCGGCGACCGCGCGGGAGTGGTCGCGCAGGGTGGTGGAGAAGACGTGGCCGCTCTCGGCGTTGCTGACGAAGTACCTGTAGTCGGTCGCAGCCGGCGCCATGGCCGCCTCCAGCGCCGCCCGCCCCGGATTGGCAATCGGCCCCGGTGGCAGCCCGCGTCGCCGGTATGTGTTGTAAGGCGAATTGAACTTCAGGTCGCTCTGGAAAATCGCGCCGCGGTAGCGCCCAGCCACCAGCGCCGCATAGATCACCGTCGGATCGCACTGCAACGGCAGGCCAGCTTTCAACCGGTTGTAGAAGACGCCGGCCACCAGCCGGCGCTCCTCCGGCACCCCAGTCTCCTTCTCCACCAGCGAAGCCAGGATGACGACCTCCCGCATCGGGCGGTCGGGAGAGCGCCTGCTCTCCAGCTCCCCGTACACCCTGCGGAACCGCGCCACCATCCTTTTCACCATCTCTGCGGCTGAGGTGTGCCGGGTGAAGTAATAAGTGTCCGGGAACAGGTAGCCTTCCAGGTTCTCCGCCGATGGGTCCAAATCGCCAATCAGCGCGCTGTCCTGGAGAACCTCCCGGATTTGCTCTCGAGAAACCAGCCCGCTGGCGGAAACCGCCTCGGCCACCTCGAAGATGTTGTGCCCTTCCGGAATGGTAATACTGTGCTGGTAGACGTCGCCGCGGCTGAGTTTCCTCAGTACCTCCCACGGGCTGAGTGCACGGTCGAAGTGGTATTCCCCGGCCTTCAGGGTTTGCCAAGGCCCGAGGTAGTAGAACAGCAGGAAAGGCCATTCACCGCGGAGCACCCCGGCACCGCGCAAGCGCACGGCGATGGCCAGGGATGAAGTGCCGGGCGCCACGTCCACTACGGCTGGCTGCTTCCAGCCCCGGAAAGGGCGCGTGACGTAATAGGCAGCCAGGGCGAACGCACTGGTCCCCGCCAGCGCGACCACGCCCAGCAGCAGAATAAGGCGGCGCCGTTTCACATGTTCAAAGATGCGCTCTGCTCGGGGGAACAATCTGTCATCCTCTGCTGATCCAGATAGCTTTGCAGCAGCAGCACGGCCGCCATCCGGTCAATGGCGGCCGCTTGCTTCGCTCGGCCAACCCCGCTTTGCCGGAGGACGCGCTGGGCTTCGGCGCTGGTCAGGCGTTCATCCCAAAGCAAGACCTGGCGGCCCAGGTACCGCCTCAGGTCCTCGGCGAAGGCAGCCGCCTTCTCCGCCTGCGTCCCGGCTCTCCCGCTCAAGTGCACCGGGTGGCCCACCAGCAGCAGCACGGCTTGGTGCTGCTCGGCCAGCTGCCGTAGGACCTCCAGATCGGCGCGCTTGTTCTTGCGCTCCAGCGTCGGCAGGCCCTGCGCGGTTAGTCCCAGCGGATCGGAGACGGCCAGCCCGATGCGCCGTTGGCCCAGATCGAGCGCGAGCACACGACCATGTGGTTTGCGCTCCACGGCCCCATTGTATAGGGGAATCTCCACTCGCTGTGATACCTTCGGCAGATCGACGCCATGCCCGTTCAGCAAGCTTTGGAAAAGCAACGCGGCTACGGGCAGCGGCTGGTGGCCGCCGCTGTTTTGCTGGCCTGCCTCTACCTGGCCAGCTCGCTGGTGATGACGGTGGTGGTGTTGCTGCTGCTGGCTCTGGTCTGTGACCCGGGCGTAACCTGGCTCAGACGCAGGGGCCTGCCACGGGGGCTGGGCGCCTCGCTGATGGTCCTGCTGATGGTGGGCGTCTTCTACCTGCTTTTCTATCTGTTTTACGCGCAGGCCGCGACCTTCGTCAACGATTTCCCGAAGTATTCCACCAAGCTCCGCGGTCACGTGCTGCGATTCCGGGAAAGGGCACAGGAGTTTCAGAAGCAGACACGGACCGTCATCGCAGACGACCAGCCCGCGCCAGCGACCTCGCCTGCTTCTTCCGGTCCAAACTTCTCCACCTACCTGGGCGCCGGCCTGCGCTCGGCGACCGAGGTGCTGTTCATGGTGAGCTTCATTCCCTTCCTGGTCTATTTTCTGCTCACCTGGCGGGACCACATACGGCGCAACTCCGTCGCTCTGTTCGGCACGGGAAACCGAATGGCAGCGGAAAAGACGCTGGACGGCATCACCACCATGATTCGCGGCTTCGTCATCGGCAACCTGATCATCGCGGCGATTCTATCCGTAGCCAGCGGGCTTTTCTTCTGGGCGATGGGGCTGCCCTACGCGGCGGTCATGGGTCCGGCGAGCGGATTCTTGAGCGTGGTGCCCTACCTGGGGGTGCTGCTGGGGAGCCTGCCTCCCGTGTTGGCGGGCATGGCCAAGTACGACACGCTGACACCGCTGGCGGCGATTGTCGCCGCCGTGGTGGGTTTCCACATCATCGCCCTCAACGTGCTCTACCCCAAGCTGGTCGGCGCGCGAGTGCACCTGAACCCGGTAGTGGTGACCATCGCCCTGATGTTCTGGGGCTGGCTGTGGGGTGGGATGGGGCTGCTGCTGGCGGTGCCCATCACTGCCGGCGTCAAGGCCGTCTGCGATAACGTTCCCGAGTGGCGGCCCTACGGCCGCCTCATGGCCGACTAGCCCGTCTCAGGTGCCTCCTCTCTCAGGTGCCATCTCAAAGCTGTGAAGGTTTGCGGCCGCCGTGGCCACATCCTCGGCCACGTCTGTTGATTGAAACAGGCGGATGGCGGCCAGGCCGGCGGCTCCGGCCTCGAGACAGGTGCCGGCATTCTCCAAGTTCACGCCGCCCAGAGCCAGCACCGGGAATTCACGTTCAGCGACAGCGCGGCAGGCCTGGCGAAGCGGCTCCAGTCCCAGCGGCGGGCCCTTGCCGGGCATCTCAAAGATCGGGCCCAGCACCGCGAAGCTGGCGCCTTCGCGGGCGACGGCTTCCACCTGGGCCGGGGAATGGCAGGAGGCCCCGACCAGCCACTCAGTAGGCCCTCCAACTGGCACTGCGTTTCGGACCACGGCCACTGGGAGCGAGTCGGCCGGCAGATGCACGCCGTCTGCACCGCAGGCCAGCGCCACATCCAATCGTTCGTTGATCAGCAGTCGTCCGCGCCCCTTTTCTGGTAGCGCCAGGGCCTGTTCTACCAGCCGACAAAGGTCTCGGGTGGGCATCTTCTTCTCACGGATTTGGATCCAATCCACGCCGGCGGCGTAGGCGGCACGGATCCTGCCCAATACCTCCTGGGGTTGCCCAAGTTGGCTGCTGTCGGTGATGTAGTAGAGAATGGGGCGGCGACTCATTGCCCGCGGCTGCGCGACGGAGGCAGCACAACCGCTTCGGCGTCCAGGGGGGCAGTTTCTTGGGCGGGCTTCTGTTTCGTCTCCTGCAGCGCCCGGCTCAGCCTGAGATGCCAGGCTTCAGAAAACCCAACCCACAGGTTCACCAAGCCCAACCCGTTCAGCGCGCCGCGGACGTAGTAACTCAACAGGAAAGGGCGCAGTCCGGGAACAAGCCAGAAGATCAGGTTGTGCTCCCACATCTCCGACCAGGGAAGCAGCAGCAGGAACAGACCCAGTTCCAGGCACAAAATCACGAACAAGATCTGTTTCCCCATAGAGGAGCACTACTTTCCCTGCAGCTCGCGGATGCGTTCGGCCACGTCCCTGTAGTCGATGTTGTGGGAGTAGACGTCCATGAAGCTGCTCAGCGCCGCTTTCTTGTCGCCTGCCATTTCGTGGGCGGCGCCGATCTCGTAACGCACCGCCACGATGTCCTCCTGGTCCAGGCCGGGTGCCTTCAGCGCATTCTCCAGCCAACGCACGGCCAGGGGTGGCAGGTTCTTTTCCAGGAAGCAATGGGCTAGCAGACTGCAGCAGCGGACGTAGTTGGAATAGCTCTTGGCGCGCTCGGCCGCCTGGTAGGCCTTTTGAAATTCTCCAATGGCCTCATCCAGCAGGTTCATTTCCTTGAAGGCCACACCCATGTTGAAATGCGTTTCGATGTCGGCCTCCGCGGTAGCGTCTTCCATGCCCGCCTTAAACTCATCAAACACTTCGGTCAGCGCCCCAGCCCCTTCGGGAGCTGCCGAAGGAGGTGAGGGGGCAGGAGGCGCAGCCGGCGGCGGCTTTGGGGGCGGAGCAGCGGCCTTGGGCGGCGGTTGCGCAACATCGGAAAGCTCCTCCTCGAGCGCGCCCACTAGGCCGTCAAAGCCGGTGGGAGCCGCGGCCGCCGGGGAGGGTGGCGCAGCCGGGGGTGGCACGGCAGCGGCCGGGGGTGGTGCCGATTCTTCATCCAGCGACAACTGGAAGCCATCTTCGGCCGGCTGCTCCTCCAGCGAGAGAACGAATTCTTGCTGACGCGGAGCAGCCGCCGGAGGAGCTGGCTTTGGTGGGGAAGGCGGCGGGGGAGCGGGCTCCGGCGGCGCCGCCACAGGCTTAGGTTGAGGCGGGGGAACCGGCGCTGCTTCCTCGACGGGTGGGGCGGCTGGCGTCGCAGCCTCCTCGGCGGCCGGTGCGCCCATGGCTGCTATGGCTACCTTTTCGGCCAGCTGCTCCACCTCCGGCGAGCCAGGATAAAGCTCCTGGAGGCGCGCCAGTGAGGTGGTAGCCTCGGAGACCAAGCCGGCCTGCAGGTAGAATTCGACCTCTTCAGCCGCGCCCGCAAGCTCGGGCGCTGCAGCGGCGGGTGCCGGCTCCTCAGGAGGCGGTACTTCTGCCGGAGGCGGCGCCTCTACGGGGGTGCCCATCATCTGTTCCCAGTTTGACAAGTCCACTTCCCGCACGCCAGCCGCGGTGTCCGCCGCGGGGGCCGTGGCCTCGGAAACATCGACGCTGGGAGGGGTTACCGGGAACTCGGGAACCTCTGGGATGACCGGCGGCGCCTCTGAAGTTGGGACCGCGGTGCCGGCCCGCTCTTGGAACTTCGCCTTCCTGTCGCTATAAGTAGTGGCTGTCTCCGCCGCCCCGGCCAGCACATGGATTTCGGCCAGCACCTCGCAGCGCTGCGCCGCCTTTACGTAGTATTCTCCGCGCTCATACAAGTCCAGCAGGCGCTCGTTCAACATGGCATTCCGGGGCATGCGCTCCAAAATCGCTTCCAGAGGTTGAATCGCCTTGTCCACCTGGCGATACGTCAGGTAGAGGTCGCTTTCGTTGACCGCGGTGTTCAATGCCTCCCGTTCCTCTTCGGTGAGCGGCTCCTCCGCCAGGGTCGGCTCGCCCATCACCTGTTCGGCGAAACCCGCTTCGGGCGAGGGGGGGGGCGGCCGCTGGAGCTCGGCCCAGCTTGGTGTCCATCTGTTCCAGGTTCTGCCGGTGGTGTGGATTTTCCGGCTCCAGGCGGGCCAGTTCCTCGAACAGGTCGCGGGCCTGCGCATGGTCGCCTTGATTGACATAGGCGTGTGCAAGTTGTTCGTTCACCTCAGAGATCTCTGAGGTCTGCTCGGTTTTCTGGTAGACGCTCCGGAGCAGGCTCAACGCTTCCACGCTGGAAGGCAGCGAGCTGACGATTTTCTTCAGGCCTTCGATCAGAGGCGCGGTTTCCCCCTGGGCAATCAGGCCGTCGCCGAGTTGCCGGTAGTTCTCCAGCGCTTCGGCATGCTGTCCTGCCTCTAGCAGGCGGTCGCAGACCACGGTCAGCCCGGTGCCGTCCCCGTGCTCTTCCAGCAACCGCCGGGCCACGGTGGCAGCGCGTCCGTTGTCTCCCACCGAGGTACAGGCAGGCCTGGAACAAGAGGTTCAGTGCCTCCCTGTCGACGCTCTCTTCGGGCACTTGCTCCAGGGTTGCGATGGCATCTGCGGGGCGGTCGTCCTCCAACTGGATCCGCGCCTCCAGAACCAGCACCTCGGGGGTGGACAGGCCCAGGTTGCGCACTCGCTGGAGGACGCTCTCGGCATCTGTCCGATTGCCAATGTCGGCTAACCCCTGCGCGGCTGACAGATACATGCCGGCCGCATCGTCCTTCCGGTTGACCTCTTGGTACATCTGGGCCAAGCGCTGCTTGCTGGCCACGTTCTCTGGATCCAACAGCAGAATCTTCTCCATGACTTCCACGCACTTGTCGGCTTGATTGCGCTGAGAGAAGAAGTCGCTGGCTCGCTGATATTGAGCCTTCGCATCGCTCAGTTGCCCCTGAAGTGTGTACAACTCGCCCAGCTGGAGGATAGCGTCAATCGCGTTGGGGTCCATCCGGGTGATCCGACGGTAGAACGCGATTGCATTTCGGGCGAAACCAGCCTGCAGGTTAACCTGGCCCAATTTGTACAAGCACTTCAAGGCCTCTTCCTTGTTGCCAGCGCTCTCGTGCAGGCCGGCGACGATGGTCAAGATGTCGAGGTTGCGCGGCTCCTTGGCTAGAACCTTCTGGTATTCCTGGATGGCAGCCGGGATCTTCCCCTTCTGGACGTACTTCTGCGCCGCCTCGACGACCTTTGTCTTGTTGAAGCCCAGACTGAATGCCATGAAGACTCCGCAGCCCAGGGCCTGCTGCCCCCCTGGAGAATACCCCAAGAGTACCTTGGGCGCAAAACGATAGTCAATCCGCGCGACTTCCGTCGCAGGAGGGCTAGACCGGAGTCCGATGGGAAACGGGGCCGGCAGGGCAGGCTTCACACTCTCCGCCACACTTCTCCGGAGGCACCGCTTCGCCTCCGCCGCTCTCCACAGACACGTTGCCAGCTTGCTGAACCCAGGTTGCTAAACCCAGGTTGCTAAACTCTAAACAAGGTTCCCTGCTACAATCAGCCCCCAAGGAATCATGCTGCCGTTCCCGATTGTCTATTCCGAAGCCTACCAGCTCAACTTGGGCGCGCATGTCTTCCCGGCCCAAAAGTATCGCCTCATCTACGAGCGCCTGCTAGCCGAGGGTCTGGCAGAGCCCAGAGATTTCCTGGCGCCGCCGGAGGCTGACGACGAGGACGTACTGCTGGTCCACACCGAGGACTGGGTGAGGAAGCTGCGCAACGGCACGCTCAGCTACGCGGAACTTCTGCGCCTGGAAGTGCCCTATTCCGAGCAGTTAGTGCGAGCTTTCTGGCGCTCAGCCGGCGGCTCGATTCTGGCTTGCCGTCAGGCGTTGGAGCAGGGCGCGGCCATGAACCTGTGCGGCGGCTTCCACCACGCCTTCGCGGACCATGGGGAGGGCTTCTGCGCCATCAACGACGTCGCCATTGCCGTGCGCCGCCTGCAAAAAGACGGGCGGCTTGAGCGGGCGTTGATCGTGGACTGCGATGTCCATCAAGGCAATGGCACGGCCGCCATCTTTGCCGGCGACACCGACGTCTTCACCTTCTCCATGCATCAGGAAAACAACTATCCGACGCCCAAGCCCCCCAGCACCCTCGATATTAACTTGCCAGACGGCATCGGCGACGAAGAGTACCTGGCGCTGCTGCGGGGTGGGCTGGAGCAGGCACTGGCATCGCTCACACCGGAGCTGGTCTGCTACCTGGCCGGCGCTGACCCGTATGAGGAGGACCAACTCGGCGGGCTGGGATTAACCGTGCGGGGGCTCCAGCGGAGGGATGAACTGGTGTTAGCGACCTCGCGGCGCAGAGGACTACCCGTCATGGCCACTCTAGCCGGAGGTTACGCCCGCCAAGTGACCGACACCGTGCTAATTCACAGCAACACCGTGCTGGCACTGAAGGCAGCCTGCTCGACTCCTGCCCGCGGACCAGGAGCAACCGCTACCGGGGCTACCGGGGAACAGCCTTGGTTAAGTTGAGGGGGTTAAGCTAAGGGGGTTAAGCTGAGGGCCGCTAAGCTGAGAACGTTCGACATTACCTGCCCCTGCTGCGGCGCACGCCTTCGGGTTAACCCGGAAGTCCGCGCAGTCGTTTCCCACGAGCCACCTCCCAAGGCTCGACAGGTCTCCGACCTGGCCCAGGCGGCACGCACCCTGCAGGAAAAGGAAAGCCGCCGCGAGGAGCAGTTCCAAAAATCCTTCAAAGCCGAGCGCGATCGCGGCAAGCTGCTGGAGCGGAAGTTTGAGGAAGCCCTGGAGAAAGCCAAGGAGGAGCCGCCTGCCCCTCCCCCGCCGCGCGACATTGACCTGGACTAGGCTGCTAAACCGCCGCCCCGCTGGCTTCCGCGCGCCAGATCAAATGCGCATGGGCATGACGACGTAGCGGTAGCGCCCGCCGTCCTCGCCCGCCGGGCGCAACTGGCCCGCCGACTGCTCGTCCTTGAACTCAAAGCACACCGGGCCGCTGTTCGCAGCCGCCAGAAAGTCCAGCAGGTATTGGGAGTTGAAGCCGATCTGCAGAGGCTCAGCTGAGTACTCCGTTTCCAGTGTCTCCTCGGACTCCCCGGACTCCGAACTCGAGGAGGAGAGCTTCACTTCATTGGGCCCGAGTTGCATGCGGACAGCGTGGGAACGCTCGTCGGCAAACTGGGAAACGCGCCGCAGGGCAGCCGTTACCTGCTCGCGGTCCAACACTACCGCCCGGTTGTTCTCCTTCGGCAGGACGGCCTCGTAATTGGGAAACTGCCCGGTGAGCATCCGCGAGATTAACAGCCGGCTCCCGACGCGGAAGAACAGATGGCTCTCATCTCGGCCAAATTCCACTTGTGTGTCTGGCGCTACCTCGCCCACTAAGCGCTGAATCTCCCCCAGGGCTTTTTTCGGCACCAGCGCACGCGCCTCGGCGGACACCCCTGAAGAGTAAGAGTTTTCGATGTGCGCCAAGCGGTGGCCATCCGTCGCGATCATGCACAGCGAATCGGCCCCAATTAGCAGCAGGGCTCCGTTCAGCGTGTAGCGGGACTCCTCGCTAGAGATCGCAAAGATAGTCTTGCCAATTAGGTCTAGTAACGTGCCAGCCGGAATGCTAGTCAGGGCACTGGGCAAAGGAGGTAGCGCTGGGAAGTTTTCTCGTGACATCCCTACCATGCGTGTCACCGAATGCTTGGCCTTGATCTGGACCCAGAAATTCTCCAGCAGCCGCATTGCTACTGTCCCCTCATCCAGCAACCGGACGTAGTCCAGCAGCTTCTTAGCCGGCACTGTCACTGAACCAGGTGTGGCCACCTTGGCTGGGCAAGAACTGCGCAGGCCGATCTCCAGGTCTGTCGCCGTCAGTTCAATGGCTTCCCCACTTGCCTCGATTAGCATGTTCGATAGGATTGGGATTGTGGTCTTTTTTTCGACAACACCCTGGGCCAAACTCAGTTCTTTTACGAGGTCTGATTTGCTGACCGTGAACTCCATTTAGCTCACCTCCCTATCCCGCTTGGAGAGCGTCCCGCCACCCTCAGCTTGAAGTCTACTGTTATTACTATCTATAACTACTTATATAAATCAATAGTAGTAGTAGTGTAGCCAAAATTGTGGAAACCAAGACATCTTCCTGTTTGGTAAAGGCTTGCTGGCAACGTAGCCTGTGGATATCCTGCGGAAGGTCTTGTCTATGATGTGCCTATAGGCCAAGCCGCACAAGTGTTCATAAGTTATACACAAGCACATTTTATGTACTAAGCTAACTTATTGAAAACAGGCCAAGAGCCGATTCAATGTCTTGTTCAAATCTTTGTCAACCAGGCGGTGTTTCGAAATCTTGGCGATAGAGTGCAGCACCGTTGTGTGGTGCCTGTCACCAAAGGCTCTAGCTATTTCCGGCAGCGATGCCTGTGTTAGTCGGCGAGCCATCCACATGGCAACCTGACGAGGGACTACAACGCGCTGGGAGTTGTCCTTGGCCTTCAACTCATTCAGGCGGAGATTGTAGTGCTCACACACGCTCCTTTGAATCAACTCGATCGTTACTTGCTTGCCTTGAGTTTCCACCAGGTCCTTTAGAATTTGCTGAGCCATTGACTCGGTGATGTCCTCCCCGGTGAGGGAAGCATAGGCCATCAGACGGATGAGCGAACCCTCTAGCTCCCGGATGTTAGACTTCACGTGCATGGCGACAAACAGAGCGACCTTTTCTGGTAGCAAGAACGCCTCTGCTTCCGCTTTCTTCATGAGGATGGCCAGCCGTGTCTCCAGGTCGGGGGGCTGGATGTCGGCGATCAGCCCGCACCCAAAGCGGGAACGCAGCCGCTCCTCAACCCGCGGGATCTCCTTCGGAGGCCGGTCGCTGGAGAGCACGATCTGTTTCTGGCGCTCGTAAAGCGTGTTGAAGGTGTGGAAGAACTCCTCCTGAGTTCCCTCTTTTCCGCTAAGGAACTGCACGTCATCCACCAGCAGCGTGTCAATGTGCCGGAAGCGCTCGTGGAAGGTGACCATCCGGTCGTTCTTCAGCGACTGCACCATCTCGTTGGTAAACCGCTCTGCTGAAACGTACACCACCCGCCAATGTGGAAAACGCTGGCGCAGTTCGTGCCCGATGGCATGCATTAAGTGGGTCTTGCCCAGTCCCACACCGCCGTACAGGAAGAGCGGATTGTAGGAGCAGCCGGGGTCGTGAGCGACACGCGAGGCGGCAGCGTGTGCGAACTGGTTTGAGGCGCCCACCACGAACGCGGAAAAGCTGTACCTGGGGTTTAGCGCAGAGGAGAACCATCTGTCTTCTGTGGTTGCGGCGGGACGGCGCGGTGGTGCCGTCCACTGCTCCTCCCGCGCGCTCTCGGGTGCAAACTCCACTCGGCGGACAGGCAGGCCTAGCGCCCGGATTGCTTCCTCGATGCAGTTGCGGTAGTGGGCTTCAATCCAGTCCTTGAAGGTGTGGTTGGGGACCCGGACGTAGAGCGTGGCGTCCCGAATCAGGCTAGCTCGGGCAGGCTGCAACCAGGTTGCGAAGTTCTGCGGGTCCACCGTCTCCTTCACCAGTCGAAGGACCTGCTGCCAGGCATCGTTGGCTGCGCTCAAGGGCAAGCCGGTAGAGCCGGGCGATGGGACACTGGCCATGGCGTTTTCTGCCGCCTTCGGTGAAGTAGATTGAGAGGCGGTCGAACATAACATAACGAGTAGGCTTGAACCAAACTCAAAATCTGCTTTGTTTCTTGTCGCTTAGCAGTAAACTCGGGGTCGTCGTCCTTGACCTTTTCGACATCCGTTCTTACAATTGTTCTTTTGCGGCGGGTGGTGCTTTCCATCTCAGGAGTCTAAACGTTCATGCCCAAACGAACCTTCCAGCCCAACACGCGTCGGCGCGCCAAGACGCACGGATTCCGGTCGCGGATGAAGACCAAAGGTGGCCGTAGAACCCTGGCCGCAAGACGGAGGAAAGGCCGCAGCCGGCTCGCCGTCTGATCCCCCAGAGGTGATGGTACCGCCTGCTGGCAGCGTGGGAAGCCCTCGAAGGTGGCCGCGCACAGCGCGGTTGCGAAAACGCAGCGAGTTTGATCAGATATATTCGGCAGGCCGCAGGTATAGTTTTCCACTCTTCTCAGCGTTCCTGCTTCAAACCGGGTCGGCTACCAGCAAGGTAGGCTTCACCGTCGGACGCGGGCTGGGCAGAGCAGTACGGCGCAATCGGATCAAGCGCCGGATGCGGGAGGCAGTCCGCCTGCACCTGCGGAAGATTGGTCCGGGATGGAACGTCGTTTTCCATCCCCGCCGAAGCGTTTTTGACGTGGAGTTTTCCCGGCTGGAGAAGGAAGTGTCGCGCCTATTCGAGTCCGTGTTGGGCAGGGGAGGCAAGCCCTAATGGGTCGGGCGCTGCTGCTGGCTCTGCTGCATTTTTACAAAAGCGTGATTTCGCCGGTGTTGCCTTCTGCGTGCAAGTTCTACCCGACCTGCTCGGAATACGCCATCCAGGCCGTTGGCCGCCACGGCACCGCGAGGGGCAGTTGGATGTCAGCCCGGCGGCTGTGGCGATGCCGCCCGTTTCATCCCGGTGGCTATGACCCGGTCGAATAGGCTCCTGGGCGGTAAGCCCCGGCTGTGGATAGCCTGCTGTGGATAGGAAGATACGGATAGGAATCTGATGCCAAGTTCGAACGGCGACTCGTCGTTGCAGTTGCGCGTATTGCTGGCGTTCGCGCTCTCTGCAGTGGTGTTGCTGTTGTTAGCCCCGCGGAATCCGCCGCCGACACGGCCGCCGACGCCAGCTCCAGCCGAGCGCGCGGCTCCTCGTTCTGAACCGGCTGCTGGAGCTGCTGAACAGGCGGCGCCAACTTCTGAACTGGCTTCTGAACCGGGGGCGCCGCCGGCCGCCGCCCCGGTTGGTCCCCCGAGGCAGGCTTCGGAGGAGAAGAAATTCGTCGTGGAGGACGACCTGTACCGAGTCGAACTCTCCAACCGCGGCGGCGTAGTCAAGAGCTGGAAGCTAAAGCACTACCAGGACGGCAAGGGGCGTTCGCTGGAACTCGTGAACCAGCCGGCCGCGGACGCGTTGGGTTATCCCTTCATCGTCTGGACAGAGCAAGAGCAGGAAGAGCTGCGCCAGCAGCTGAATGACGGGCTGTTTGAGGTAAAGGCGAGTGGCAGACGCCCGCCCGTCACGGTCACCTTCGAGTACAGCGATGGCGTCGTTTCTGCCCGCAAGCAGTTCCGCTTCCGGCGCAACAGCTACGTGGTGGAGGTGACTTCGCAGGTCCATCAAAATGGAAACCCGGTGGAACACGAGCTGGCCTGGCGCGGCAGCTTTGGCGACCGTACCGTGCCGGACAGCCATCTAAGTACCGGAGTGATCAGCGCGCTGCCCAGCGAGGTGCAGCGACAGCCCTACGCGGAAATCAAGGATCCGGAAAGCAAGTCCAGCGGCGGGCCTTGGCTCTACGCCGGGATTGAAGACCGGTTTTTCGCGGCGGTGTTCATGCCGTCGTCGGAAGGGAACGAGGGTGCCACGATCACTCGTCTGCGAACCTTCCGCTCCGAGTACCAGCCGGAAGGGGTAGAGGCCGCCACGGGGCTGCTCGGGGTCAGCGTCGGCGGCTCGGCCCAGAACAAGATGCGCGCGTTCGTGGGGCCCAAGGCCGTGGAGGTGCTGCAGGAAGTTTTTCCCGAACCGGGCGCCCAGCAGAGGCAAAGCCGCGGCGAGCCGGTTATAACCCTGGTGGAACTGGTGGATTACGGCTGGTTCGCTTTTATTGCCAAGCCGATGTTGCTGGCCCTGAAGTGGATTTACAGCCATGTAGTTACCAATTATGGCTGGGCCATCGTCCTGCTCACGATCGTGATCAACTTCGTGCTGTTTCCGCTCAAGCTGAAAAGCATGAAGTCGGCGCTGAAGATGCAAAAGATCGCTCCGCAGGTGAAGGCCGTCCAGGAGAAATACAAGAAGTTGAAGTTCAACGATCCCAAGAAGCAGGAAATGAACAAGGAAGTCATGGATCTGTACCGGAAGCATGGGGTCAACCCCATCGGTGGCTGCTTCCCGATGCTGCTCCAGCTTCCCTTCTTCTTAGGCTTCTATAACGTCCTGATCGTCTCCATCGAGATGCGTCATGCCCACTGGCTCTGGATCCCGGACCTTTCGGCCAAGGACCCCACTTACGTGCTACCGATCGTGATGACAGCGACCATGTTTGCCTTGCAGAAGATGACGCCGATGACGACCACCGACCCGATGCAACGGAAGATGTTCACCCTGATGCCGCTGTTCTTCGGCGTGATGTTTCTTAGCTTCTCCAGCGGTCTGGTGCTCTACTGGCTGGTGGGCAATGTGGTCGGCATAGGACAGCAGTGGTTCATCAACCGGACAGGGCTGCAGGCGGAGGTCGGGCGCAAACCGGCGGCGACACGAACTGTCAAAGCCAAGTAGAAACAGCCGTGAGCGAGTTCCAGTTCCAGCCAGAGCAGATCGCGGATCGAGTCCAGCCGCTGCTGGCCGCCATTGTGCAACGAATGGGGCTCGAGTTGACCTTCCAGGTGCAGCGCACAACGGGCTGGTACAACCGTCCGTTTGAAAACCCGGACTTGGTGGTGAGTTTCGAGGGCCAGGACACCGGTCTGCTCATAGAGAACAAGGGCGAGCTGCTGCAGGCGTTGGAGCACGTGGTCTTCGAGGCGATCGGCGTGCCTCCCGGGTACCGCGAGCGCATCTTGTTCGACTGCAATGAGTACCGCATGATGCGCATGGACGAGCTGCAACTGGCTGCTCAGGCGGCCGCCGACCGCGTGCGCCGCACCGGAGTGACTCACACGTTCAACCCCATGAGCTCCCGCGAGCGCCGGGTGATCCACATGGCACTTCGAGAGGAAGCTGAGGTACGCACCCAAAGCGAGGGCGTGGGACCCCACCGCCACGTGGTGATTCACTCCGCAGAGCCCTCGCCGGCACGGCAGCCGCTCGGGGGCCGGCGCCCCTCGCGCTGACCGGTGCTATTCCGCCTAGCTCCTATCTGAGCGACAGGCTTCCTGGCCTGCCTGGATTGCATGCACACCGATGACACCATCGTGGCCATTTCCACTCCGCCCGGGCGTGGCGGCATCGGAGTGGTGCGCTTTTCGGGCCCCGAGGCGCTGCCGATCGTCTGCCAGTTGGTGCGTCTCAAAGGGGAAACGCAAGCGGAGCCGCAGCCGCGTCACGCCACCTTGGGTGAGCTGCTGGGGCCCGAGGGCGGGATGCCGGGCGAGGCAGTTGACCAGGTGGTGGTTACCTATTTTCGCAAGCCCCATTCCTATACCGCCGAGGATGTCGTTGAGGTGAACTGCCACGGTGCCCCGGTCCTGCTGCGCTTCCTGCTGGAGCGCGCTACCGCACAGGGCGCGCGGCTGGCCGAGCCGGGCGAGTTCACCATGCGCGCCTTCCTCAACGGCCGCCTGGACCTGGCCCAGGCCGAGGCGGTGCGCGATCTGATCGAGGCTCAGACCCTCTACCAGGCCCGCGTCGCTGCCCAGCAGATGGGCGGTGCGGTCGCCCGCCGCCTGGCCCCCGTCAAGAAGGAACTGGTGGGCCTGATTGCGCTGCTCGAGGCGGGGATTGATTTTGCTGAGGACGATGTCTCCGTTTTGCCTTCGCCAGAAATTCTGGAGCGCATCCGGCGCGTCCACGCGGGCCTGGAAGCCTACGCGGAAACCTTCCGCTTCGGGCGTGTCGTGCAGGAGGGGCTGACGCTGGCCATTCTTGGCCGCCCGAACGTCGGCAAGTCCAGCCTGTTTAACCGCCTGGTTGAGCACGACCGGGCCATTGTCACTGCCGTGCCCGGTACCACGCGCGATTTGGTGACCGAGGTGGTTAATCTGGAAGGTATCCCGGTGAAGCTGGTGGATACGGCTGGCATTCGCCACTCTCGGGATGAAGCTGAGTCCATCGGGGTGCGCAAGTCCTATGAGGCGCTGGCCGACTCGGACCTGGCGCTGGTGGTGCTGGACTCAAGCGCTGGCCTGCCGGCCGAAGACCGTGAGCTGCTGGAGCGGAGCCGGGCCGCCGGCACCGCATTGGTGGTTTGGAACAAGGTGGACCTGCGGCCGCCGCCGGTTGAGTTAGATCTGGGCAAGCGGGAACTGAAGCCCGGCGATGACGGAGCTTCCCAACCGGCCGGCCCCTGGCTGGTCTCGGCGCTCACCGGCCAGGGCGTCCCGGAACTGCGCCGCGCCATTGTCGAGGGCGCGCTGCCTGGTCTCGATGGCTCCCGCGAAACCGGCTTCCTCACCAATATCCGCCACGAGCGTCTGCTCCGCGATTCGCTGGAAGCTTTGGGCGCGGCACGCGGGGCGGTCGAGCAAAACATCCCACACGAAATGCTGCTGCTAGACCTTTACAACGCCCTTCGCCCCCTGGACGCCATCACCGGCCAAACCACCATCGAAGACATCCTCAACCAAATCTTCTCCACCTTCTGTATCGGGAAATAAGCCCATTCAAGAATGCTCGTCGGCGAGTCGGAAATTGAGCGCTACTGCTTCTGGAAGAGGGAGCTGAGGCCTTTGAGGAACTGCTCCGCGTCGGCGGGCTGTTGCTCGGCGGCGCGCTGCTTTACCAGGCCGCCCACGTCGGGCTGGAAGACAGGGTTCTCCAGGGTGCCGGTGACGCGGAAGGGGATGGTGCCGGAGGTGCCGGTGACCGCCTGAAGCAGCCCGGCCACGGCGGCTCCCTCGGCGCGCGTCAGTGTCGCCGTGCCCCGGAAGTCGAGCGGGCCGTCGTCGGCGAAGCCGCCGTTGCCGGCGATCTTCAGGCCGGGAATCACCAGCAGCAGGTCGGTGAGTTTGGTGTAGCCCTTCTTGCTGGCAAACTTGGTCTTGAACTGCTCGATGACGGTGTCTTTCCCGCCGGTATCCACGCCGGCCAGGCGGATGACGCCTCCCATTTTCCCGGCGACGTTGTAGTTGGCCAGCCGCGCATTGGTGACTTCCACATGGCCGCTTCGGGAGGGGCTTTGCAGGGGGCCGCGCACCTTCATCTCGCCGGTGAGCGTGCCGCCGGTCAATGAACTGCCAGGGGGCAACTTCACTCCCAGCGCAGGCAGCAGCCGGGCAAGGTCCGCCAGAGGCGCGTTGGACAGACTGGTTTTCAGATTCGCCGTTGCGCGTCTTCCCAGCCGCACCTGGCCGGTGGTGTGAGCCACCGCCTTGCCGGTGCCCATTTGGAACTGCTGCACGCGCAATCGGTTCCGCTTGCTGTCGTACTGCAACTGGAAACGCCCGGAGACAGGCGCCTGCGCCACGCCAGCCTTGGGGCTGAGCCGCAGGCGCGCGATGCGGTACTTGCCTTCGACCTGCGCCGCCTTGCCGTCACTGGAGAAGTTGGCCTGGCCGCCGAACAAGCCGGATAGGCCCGGCTGGCCGGTGAACGGAGCCAGCCCCGCCAGCTCCACATTTTTGAACTCCACCACGCCCTTCGCTGGCGAGGCTGCCAGATTGTCGCGGTCTACAGGCCCGCCGCGCCCCTCCGTCTCGATGGTGGCTTTCTTGTGGCCGGGCGGGCGGACGGAAACCTCCCAGTCAAAAGGCCGCTCGGGCGAGAAGTTCGTCAGCGTGACAAAAATGCGGTCGAAGGTGACTTTGGGTTGGCGCTTTTGTAGGTCGGTTACGGTGAGCGTGCCGTTGCGAATCCGGAGTTCATCGATCTCGAGCGGCGGCGATGAGGCGGCGTCTGAGGGCTTCTTCTTTCCCTTGCGCTGACCCTCGGTCTGGCCCCCGGGCTGGCCCCCGGGCTGGCCCAGGGTGGCGAAGTTCCATTCACCTCGCCTGTTTTTCACCAGGTGCACTGTCGGTTCGTCCAACTCGACGGACGGCACTTCCAGGCGGCCGCGCAGCAGGGGGAACAGGCGCACGCGCGCCCGCATGCCCTCGGCGGTGGAAAAGGCCGTGCCGGGGAAGCCGAGACGTTCGGCAATCTCGGGGTCGTAGAGGTGCAACGCGGGCGGGAGCAGACCCAGCCGCACTTTCCCCAGCGTCACCTTGCGGCCGAGCGCAGTTTCCAGGCGGGAGGCAATGATGCCGCGCTGGGTCTCGGCGTCAAACAGGAAATAGGGCAGAATGAACGCCGCCACCACCACCAGTGCGACCACAATACCCGCAACCAACAGCAGCTTTCTCACCGCTTCCTCCCAACTGGCCTTGCGAGATGCCATTGTAGACCCGTTCGCCCCCGCTATCACAATCCATTGCCGCAATGCCCTGGGCTGGCAGGATTCGGCCTAAGGACTCAACCTTTTTTACTCAATCAGAACGGCCTCGACCGGGTCAATCCGGGCCGCCTGGCGCGCCGGATAGAGTGCGCTGAGACAGGTGACCAGAAAAACTGCCAGCGTTGCCACACTCAAGAAGCCAACGGGCAGGGAGAACTGAATCGTCCAGCCGAACGACTGGCGGTTGATCACGTAGATCAGCACCAACGAAAGCACCAGGCCCAGCACCAGGCCGGCGGCCGATGCCAGCAGGCCCAGCAACCCGGATTCGAACAACACCAGGTCGCGCAGCTGGCTGCGGCTGGCACCCAGGTAGCGCAGGATGCCGAGTTCGCGGCGCCGCTCCAGCACCAGGGCCAGCAGCGCGTTGGCGATGCCCAGGATCGCCACGCAAATGGCGATCGCTTCCAGTACCCAGGTGATGGCAAAGGTGCGATCAAAAATGTGCAGCACTCTGGCTTTCAGCTCGCGGTTGGAGGTGAGCAGGGCGCGCCCCGCCGTGCGCCGCGCAATTTCAGCCCGCACCTGGGCGCCATCGGCCCTCGGCGCCAGGTACACCGCCAGGCTGGTGGCTCCGGGGTCCCCGCCCCAGCGCAGCCAGTCGCGCCGGTTCATCGCCGCATAGCCCTGGTCACTCGAGTAGTCGTAGTAAACCCCCTGCACCCGGAATGGTTGGTCTCCTGAGGGAGTGGGCAGCACGATCGTGTCACCTCGCCGCACACCGTGCCGCAGCGAGAACGGTTCGCTGACGATGACGGCATCGAGTTCGGGGCGGAGCACTTCCGCCGCCGGGCGCCCGTCAAGAAACATCAGGTTGCCGTAGTGGCTGAGCACCTCCCAGTCGACGGATGCAAGAAACGCAGGCGCACCGCGGAACGTGATCTCCACCGAGCGAAACGCATCCACGGCGGCCACCCCCGGCGTCTGGCGGATGGCCTGGACGGTTTCCGGCGAGATAGTGGCCGAGCGCACGCGCCCGCTGCGGCTGCCCGGAGCACGAATGAAGAGGTCGGCGCGCAGTGTCTGCTCGCTCCAAAGCTCGACGGTGCGGCGAAAGCTGGTGACCATGATGGCCACGCTGGCCATCATGGCGATTGCAGTGGTCAGCGCCATGGCCAGCACGGAGGCGCGCCCCAGCGCGGCGCCCAGGCTGCGAGCGGCCAGCGTCCCGGTGATCGTTCCCGCCCGGCCTAGCAGCGTCGAGCAAATGCCAGAGTAACCAGCCATCAGCGCAGGCATCAGTAGCGCGAACGCCGCTACTAGGAGCACGGCCGCGACGTAGCCGAAGACGGGCCCGGCTTCGACCGCGGGCAGGCGAGCCGCGCCGTAGGCAGCCGCCAGCACCAGCAGACCAGCAGCGGCACTGCGTCGCAGGCGCAGGCGCCGAGCGCGCTCGTGGGCTCCGCGGCGGAGCGCGTCGGCGGTTTCCACACGGGCAGCCTCCAGTGCTGGCCCGAGTGCCGCCAGCAAAGCAGCACTGACACCTACCGCCAGAGCGAACCCCGCCAGATGCCAGCTGAGAGCAACCGGGGCGGCAACGACGCTCACCCACAGGGCATTCACTGTGGCGGCCACCAACTTCAGGGCCTGGCCGGCCATCAGGCGGCCCAACAGAATTCCAACGACCGAGCCCGCCAGGCCGAGCAGTGCGGCTTCGGCCAGAAACAGCCCCACCACGGCGGAGCGCGTGGCCCCCACGGCCCGCAGCGCCCCCACCTCCGGCCGCCGGCGCACTACCGAGATGGCAATTGTGTTGTAGATAAGAAACGCCCCCACGATCAGCGAAACCAGGCTCAAGGCCGAAAGGTTCAAGCGAAAGGCGCGCAGCATCTTCTCCACCTGCTCCCCGCGCGCCCGCGGCCTCTCCAGGGAGACACCGGGTGGCAGCAGCGGCGCCAGCCGAGCGCGCGTTTTCGCTAGCCGTTCCGGAGGCACCACCATGTCAATGCGATCCAGCTTGCCCTGGCGACCGAACAGCAACTGGCCAGCCGCTATGTCCATCACGGCGATATTGCCCGCCAGTGCCCGGCCTGGTCCCGAATCGGCAAGGACGCCACGGACGGTGAACTTCTGCGGGCGGTCGTTGGCCACCAGGGTCAGCTCACTGCCTGACCGGAGGTGGTGGCGGGTGGCGAACCCGCGGCCCAGCAACAGCGAATTTGGGTCGGTCAACAACAACAGCAGGTCGCGGGTGGTGGGCCGCCCTTCAGCGGCCCCCTCGGTGGCCCCTTCGGTGGCCCCTTCAGTGGCAATGTCGCGCACCGCCCGATCGGTGGCCAGGTCCACGGCCAGTATCTCCAGGGCCTCGCCCGAGCGTGGCTCAACCACGCTGCCTTCCACCACAGGCGCGATCTCGACTTCCGCCTGCTGTCCCGCAAACGCGTTGTAAACAACGGGCAGCAATTGCTCGTTGAAGGGAACCAGGGCCGTGATGCTGAGGTTGGCCCGGCCGCTAATCTCGGTGACCGACTCCTGGAAGGAGGAGATAGCGCTCCGGTTGGCCAGCTGGATGGCTACCACCGCGCCGATACCCAGCGCCACCGCGACCACGCTCAGCAGGGTGCGCAGGATGTCGTTCCACAGCGGGCGGAGGATGAAGCTGCGGAAGAGTCTTAGTCTGAAGTCCAAAGTCCAAGGTCCAAAGTCGTAGCCGGACAGGGGGGCGTTCCGACTCTGGACTTTGGACCTTAGGCATTGGACTTCTCACTCTCGATGCGTCCGTCGCGCATCAACAGCAAGCGATCGGCGAAGGCCGCGGCCTCGCGGCTGTGAGTAGCCAGGATCACGGTGACTCCCAACTCGCGGCAGGTGCAAGCCATCAGCTCCAGGACCGTCTGGGCCGTGGCGCTGTCCAGGTTGCCCGTGGGTTCGTCGGCAAGCAGCACGGCGGGCCCGTGCGCCAGGGCCCGGGCAATGGCCACCCGCTGCATCTCGCCTCCCGAGAGCTGGTGCGGATAATCCCGGCCCCGGTCCCACAACTCCACCTGTTCCAGCACCCGGCGGACGGGCCCGGCGCCATCGCGGCGCCCGTCCAGCAGCAGGGGCAACTCGACGTTCTCCTGAACGCTCAGCGTTGGCAGCAGGTTGAAGAACTGGAAGACGAAGCCCACCTGGCGGCGGCGCAAGCGGGTGAGCGCATCGTCGGACAGCGCGCGGGTGGGCTGTCCCAGGAGGCGCACTTCGCCGGCTGTCGGCCGGTCCATCGCCCCGGCCAGGTTTAACAGCGTGCTCTTACCGCAGCCGCTGCGCCCCATCAGGGCGGTGAAGCTGCCGGAGGAAAACGAGGCAGTAACGTCCGACACCGCGACCACTTCGCGGCCGTTGGCGGTATACACCCGCCTCACTCCCAGCAGTTCCACCGCGCCGGCCACAGTGCCATTCTAGTGCATTTGCCGTGAGCCCTGCCGGGAGCCTTTGCCGCAGGTGCCGGCTGCCTTCTCCGCTCTTTTGAGGATCGCCGACGATGGCGTGTCGCTACCAGTCGAGGCTTTCGAATTCTGGATTCGAATGTGAATCTCATTGCCTTCTGGTTGCATCACATTTATTGCCTGAAAAAAAAGCGAAATCGAAAGTGGCGGGGTGGCCCGCCCCTTCTCACAAAACTCAAGGAGGTCACTATGAAAAAGCAAGCTCTAACGATTCTGGCGATGGCGGGTCTCTTGGCCATAGGGTCAGTGGTCTCCCTCCACGCAGATAGTGACAGCAAGGTCCGGAAGGTCCGGGCGGACATCCCGTTTGCTTTCGTGGTCGGGAATGAAACGCTTCCGGCCGGCACCTACACTGCTAAGTACAACAGCAACGAGACTACCCTCGTGATTCAAAACCTGGATCACAGTAGGTCAGCAGTCTCCTTCACCAACGCCGTGAGAAAAGGTAAATCGGTAGTGATGGGGGATGATTCTCCGAAGCTCATCTTCAACCGGGATGGGGATCAGTATGTCCTCGCCCAGGTATGGGTGGGAGGAGGCCTCGGTGGGCGCGAGCTCCAGTAAGCTCGCAGGTAGCCTATCGAAACAGACGGCAACCCGAGCATGGCCCCTCTTCGGGTTGCCGTTTTGGTTCGGTACCGTACGTCGGCAAAGGAGTTGGTCGCAGGACCAATTCCACCCAAGTTGAACCTGGAGGTCGGTCAGCTTTCGACTGTCACCTTCTCGAGATTCTAAGCAAGGACTGGAGGTTATTATGAAAAAGCAAGCTCTAACGGTTCTGGCGATGGCGAGTCTCCTGGCCATGCTGGCAGTTGTCTCTGTCCATGCAGACTCTGACAGCGAGGTCTGGGCGGACATCCCGTTTGATTTCATGGTCGGGAATACAGCGTATCCGACCGGCAGCTACGCTGTTCAGTACACGAATCCGCAGGGTGTGTTCATGATTCATATTGGAGAAGATGAAAGCCGAAGCTTGCTGCTCTGGTCCAACACCGTGCCAGCTAAATCGGGAGAGGATGATTCTCCGAGGTTCATCTTCAACCGATATGGAGATCAGTATTTCCTCACCCAGGTATGGGCCGGAGGAGACATCGATGGGCGCGAACTCCCGGAGCTTCAGCGGCAGCGTGAGCTGGCCAAGGAGTATTTGGTTGAGAACGTGTCGGTGCCTCAGGTAGTCTTGGACGCTGCTCTGCGATCAGTTCCCGTGGGATCAGCGAACAACCCTGCCGGAGCCGACGACTGATCCTATGAATCAACACCCAATTCCAGGGCCGGGAGGGAAACATTATCTTCCAGCCTGGGGTCGCTGCCAAAATCCCTCGCGTCACTGCGACCACCGGGTCCCTGGCCCCGGCGAGGGCGCATCCAAAGGCAGCCTACCGGCATCTTACGAAGAGGTGTCCGCGGAGCGCGCAGATTGCGCAGTTTTTTCGTCCCCCTGCAACTTGCGCCATCCGTGGGTACTCGCCTTTATGGTCAGGTCCAACATCAGAACGCCTCAGGAGGTCGCACCAATGGGTTCGGGATCTGCCTTGAAACGCACAAGTCTTCGCCAGGGGGCAAGGCTGTGGCTCGTGGCGCTGCTGTTTGCCGGGCTTCTGCCTGGCGCCCCGGCGTCGCAGCGCAAGTTGTCCATCAAAGTCGAAAAGAAGCCGAAAACCATCTCATCCGGTCATGGCTCAAGACCCTTTGACGTCACGCGCCATCTGATTCCGCTCCGGGATATTCAGGGCGGGGGTCCTCCGCGGGACGGCATTCCTGCGCTGGACTCCCCGAAGTTTGTCACGGCGGCGCAGGCGGACCGGGTGTTGAGGGATTCCGACGTGGTTCTGGGGGTCGAATTCCAGGGCGTGGCCAAGGCCTACCCGATTCGCATCCTCAACTGGCATGAAATCGTGAACGACGAGGTGGGCCGGCAGCCGGCGCTGGTCACCTGGTGACCGCTGGTCGGTGCGGGCGTCGTGTACGACCCACAAATCCACGGCCGGCGGCACACCTTCGGTGTCTCCGGCCTGCTCTACAAGCGCAATGTGCTGATGTACGACCGCGAGACGGAAAGCCTGTGGGCACAGATTCTGGGCCGGGCGGCCACCGGGACTCTCACCGGAACCCCTCTCCGCGTGCTGCTTTCAGTGCATACCACTTGGGGGCGCTGGAAGAAACAGCATCCGCGAACCCTGGTGCTGTCGTTCGACACTGGACACCAGCGGGACTATTCCAGGGACCCGTATGCCGGGGCTCCTTTGGACCGGAGGCCGGCGCTGGTGATCACTCTGAACGGGAAAACGAAAATCTATCCTTTTTCGCAGCTCAAGAAGCAGATGAAGAAGACCGGCTCCCCGGTGACCGACCAGTTCGCCGGGAAAACCATCACTATCGAATTCGATGCGAAGGACAAGACAGCCCGCGCCCGGGACGCAAGCGGCGCCCGGGTACCGTCCTACGTCGCATTTCTGGCCAGTGCGCGAGCCTTCTATCCGGACGCGCCCCGCTTCAAATCGAAGTGATTTGTCGCTGGCCGGCAGCCAGCCCCGGCACCCGCAAATGTAACGCCGGTCCTACTTGCCGCCAAAGATTTCTCGGAACGTTTCGCCCAATTCGTGGAGCGCACGCTCGCCGTCACCTTCAAAGCTAGAACCGTGCATGATTGCCAGTTTCGTGGGCTTCAAAGCGGCCAGCTTTTGAAATATCTTGTCGGTGTAGTGAGTGTAGGGGGCGTAATCGGCGAGAAAGCCCGCCTGGTACTCTTTCAACGCCACGCGGGATCGGCCTACCACATCGGACCTCGTCAGAGGCTCGACTTTGCCCACCTGATGGAACAGGTCCGAACATAGCAACGTCTTCGTTGTTTCCTCAAACAGCAAGGCGGCGTCCCAGCCGTGGGGCAGGTGCGGCGTCCGGCACAGCCGGAAGCGACGCTTTCCGGTGGGCAACACTTCTCCCTCGGTCATCCCGCGGGGTGGGCGGATCGAGAAGTCAGTCAGACTTACCGCTGCCCCCAGATCGCTGCAGACGGGCTGGGCCTTGGGGGCTAGCTCCAGCCACTGGTTCAAGGCGCCGCATTCATCCGACTCAAAGTGGCTGAACCCAATCCAACGAATCCCTGACGGATCCATAACGCTTGCCACTGCCTCGCGTACTTCTGGGAACATCCCCTTGAGGCCCGCGTGGAACAGCAGCGGCTCATCGTCGAGGACAAGGAAATGGTTGAACTGAAGGTTGAACTGCTCCACGAAGGCCGAGATGCGATACAAATCTGGCCCGATTTCACTCACATGTGCCATGCTACCTCTCCTTGTTTAGGAATGGCTTTGCTGTCTCTGAACTGCTCGCCTGCCCCTACGTTATCTGTCGGCGCCTGCGAAGTTCGTCCATGGCCACGGCCGCGACGATAACGACTCCAATGAGCACCTGCTGCCAAAATGGTGAGACGCCGAGCAGATTGCTACCGTTCGACATGAGGCTCATCAAGAACGCTCCCGCGATGGTGCCAGTAACAGACCCTTCACCTCCCGATAAGCTTGCTCCGCCGATGATCACGGCGGCAATGACAGACAGCTCGTAGCCTTGCCCGGCTGTAGGTTGACCGGTCATCAGCCGCGAGAACTCAATCATTCCGGCCAGCCCTGTCGCCGCGCCAGCAAAGATGTAGATAGCGATCAGAAACCGACGGACGGGAATACCAGCATAACGTGCTGCCTCGACATTGCTGCCGATTGCGTAAGCGTAGCGCCCCAGGCGGGTGTACTTCAGAATGAACCCGGTTAACAATGCGAGGGTAGCTAGGATCACTAGAGGCACCGGAACGACCCCCAGAAAATTGCCATCTCCAAGCCGGCCGAAAGACGCCGGCAGATTCACCACAGGCAAGCTGCCCGTGATCACCAGAGTGAGGCCTCGCGCGACACCCATCGTGCCCAATGTGGCAATGAATGGACTGACTCTAAGCACCGTGATGAGTAGGGAATTTACCAGGCCCCACGCGGCGCCGGCCAGCATTGCGCCCAAGATGGAGGGTAGAAAGGGAACCCCCATCTGGAGCAGCATCGTGCCGCAAATTCCTGCAAAAGCCATTACCGATCCGACCGAGAGATCGATGCCGCCCGAGATGATGATCAACGTCATCCCCAACGCCATGATATTGATGACAGCAGTCTGGCGGCAGACCGTCGATAGGTTTTGAATTGTAAGGAAATAGGGTGACAGAATCGAAAGAGTGATGAATAGGACCGCCACGCTAGCGAACGGAAGCATGCGCTCCAACCAACCGCGACGCATAGCGTGTTTAGGAAGCTTGGGCCCAACAGACGTCATTGAAGTCTCAACCGATTGGTCGTCCATGCGCTAGAAACTGACAGTCGGATCGGTCTTCTTATTTTCTTGTGCCCGCGACTTGATCTTTTAATTTTGTTGCCAGCTACTCTTGCTCCAGCGCTGCATAGCGCATGATCTCTTCCTGTGTCGTCTGGGCCGTTACCAGCTCTTTGACCAAACGATTGTTACGCATGACGAGAACTCGGTCTGTCATGCCCAGGATTTCTGGCAACTCAGAGGAAATCATCAGAATCGCAGCGCCAGCTCCAGCCAGCTGGTTCATGATGCGATAGATTTCCGTCTTGGCGCCAACATCCACTCCGCGAGTGGGCTCGTCGAAAAGAAAAATTCGACCCTGCCCAAAGAGCCACTTGGCCAGGACGACTTTTTGCTGGTTGCCGCCGCTCAACCGGTTGACCTTCTGGGCTAGGGAAGCTGCGCGAATCCGCAAACGGTCTAACAATTGCTGCGCTACCTGCTCTTCCTTTTTGAGATCGATGAGCCCCTTGCGAGTTATGCCGGACATATTCGCGAGGGTAATATTTTTCGCGACGCCGAGGTTTAGTGTGAGGCCCGTCCGTTTCCGATCCTCTGTAATGAGCGCCAGGCCGTAACGGATCGCGTCCTGCGGCGAGCGGATGGTGGCTTGCTCACCATGGATGAAGATTTGGCCGTCGACTGGTGGCGCCACCCCAAATATTGCTTCCGCCAGCTCGGTTCGACCTGCCCCAGTCAGTCCGGCGAGACCAACAATTTCTCCCTCGTGGACGCCAAAACTGACATTTATGAAACTCCTTGGGCGGGTCAGGTTGTGAACTTCCAGTGCGAGCTTCCCTCGCTGGGAGCTACGGGGTGGAAAGAAATCCTTTAATTCACGTCCAACTAAAGCGCGAATCAGCTCACCGAAATCCTGGCGTGGCATGGCGCCTTCGTGAACTGTTTCACCGTCACGCAGGACTGTGGTGCGATCAGCGATCTGTGCGAGTTCCTCCAAACGGTGTGTCACGAAAATGACAGCAGTCCCGTGCTCCTTCAGCCGCCGGACGACGCGAAATAACTCTTCCACCTCTCGGGATGACAGCGATGAGGTCGGTTCGTCCATGATCACGAGGCGTGTAGCCCGGATGACGGCTCGGGCAATTTCGACCAATTGCCTTTGGGCCGGGCGCAAGCGACGAACCTGCACTTGCGGATCCAAGTCGAACCCAATCCGCTTGAGCAAGTCCTGGGTTTCGGAGAGTTCTCGTGCACGATCAATGATTCTGAATGGCCGGCCGAATCGGGTCGGTTCGTGGCCGAGGAATAAGTTCTGGGCCACGGTGAGATGGGGCGCCAGGTTCAGTTCTTGGTGGATCATTGTGATGCCCAGGCGCTCCGCATCGCCTCGAGAGGCGAGTGGGGTCGGCTCCTCTAGCCAGCGAATTTCGCCGCTGTCCCGTGGCACTTCGCCCCCGAGGATCTTGACCAGTGTGGACTTGCCGGCGCCGTTTTCACCTACTAGCCCGTGAATTTCTCCCAATCCGACATGGAGACCGGCCTGTTTCAGGACTGGCACTCCTCCGTAGGACTTGTCGATTCCTCGGAGCTCCACAAGGGACGACGAAGGTTGGGAGACGATGCGGGAAATCCCATCGACCGACATGTGAAAATCTATTCCTTCAGGTAGCGCTCAATGTCAGGATTGACCAAACGTTGAATTTTGGAGTCATCAAGATTCTCGCGGGTAACCAGCGTGGGGGGTAGGTCCGTTCGTTTCGGTGGCTCGCGGCCGGCGCGGTAGTCGATGAGCGTCTTCAAGCCCAGGTATCCCATTTGAAACGGGTCCTGTAGGACGAGCGAGTCGATGGTTCCGGCTCGCAGATCGTCTAGCAAGCTGGGAGAAGAGTCGAAGCCCACAATCTTTATCTTACCGGCCAATCCCCGTCCCTTAACAGCCTGGGCTGCTCCAACCGTACTCGACTCGTTTGAAGCGAAAATGCCCTCGAGTGTGGGATGGGCTGTCAGGATATCTTCGGTCACAGTGAGGGAGCGTGCGTATTCCGCCATGCCGTATTGCCAAGCTACAAGCTTGATGTCCGGAGACTCCTTCTGGAGCGTATCCTGGAATCCCTTCTCGCGTTCCAGGGTAGAAGCTGCTCCGGGCATGACCGCGATCATCGCCACTCTGCCCCGCCCACCAAGGATCTTAGCCAGACGACGTGCCCCCATCACTCCACCGGCATAGTTGTCTGTGGCGATAAAAGAAACGTAGTCCTCTGTTTGGGCTCGCGAATCGAAGATGGTGAGAGGGATGCCAGCTCGGTGAGCACGCTGGATGGCCGGTACAAGAGCCTCCTGTTCGCTCGGAGCGAGCAGGATGCCGTCGACCCGACGGTTGATAAAGGCATCTATGATGGCGATTTGTTTTGTGAAGTCTGTTTCCAATGCTGGCCCATTCCAGGCGATATCCACACCTGACTCTCGTGACGCGGCCACCGCCCCAGCGTGCACAGATTGCCAGAAGACATGGGACTGGCCCTTGGGTATGACTGCGTACAGTGGTTGCTCACGTGTCTTACACGCGGGGAGTAGAAGAACGCATAGAAGCAGCAAAGCTTGGAACGCGCGGGCACTGATCTTTGGGAATAGAGGGCGTGAGAAGACGCTCAAATCCTTCATGCGAGATTCGACGGGGCGGCTGTTTGCTCCGGCGCGGTGTCAGGCGCCCGCTCTTGCCTGCGACCGAAGAAAGGATACATCCTCTCCGGTCGCTCTGTCGCCTCAAGCTCAGATCCGGCTTGCAAAGCTTGAGCTTTTATCACTCAGCGAAAATTCTTGAGGTTTCCACGAGGGATCTGGTCTGCTGCTGGAACAAGTCCGTCAGCACTAAGAAAGGTTCGACCGCAGCGCGTGATAAAACGTCGCGGCAGAATATAATCATGACGACGATCTGGCCACCCGCATAGGCACCGCCAGTACCAAAGACACTTTTCACCTTATAGGTGGACACAAAGTCCTGCTCTGGGATGACCTTTCGGCCTTTGTGATCGCTGGCCCCAGCAGCCTCCTCCACGAAGAACAAGCCAAACGAACGCCCCACTGTCGCTCTTATGATTGCTGCGTCGTGGCTGTCGATCCACTGCAAGGGTACTCCAAGATCCTTGAGCAGGCGGGAGATCATTGGAATACCGTCCACGAAAGCCGATGAAATCAACGGTATTCCCATATGCCGTTTGGACCGGCGGCGGTCGTTCCAGTCTGATTCTTGGCCGTGAGTCCCTGCGAGTGAGAGAACAGGAGTGGTGGCCCTTAACTCAGTGGCGGCCCCAGCCGATCCAGCCAGGCTACGAACGAACTCTTCGTTCCCCAACGGCAACCCGAAGAAGGGGACAGTTATGAACACACGGGCAAGAACGATCGATTCATGGAACTGCGTATGCACCGCCGTAGCCAGCTCCTGCGCGGCATCCTCAAGACACTTCGACTGTTGTATTCGTGGTGAAATCCTTGCCCAAAGCTGCAAGACCGAGGCGTGGCAGTCGGCCAGCCCGGCGCCAGCCAGTGCATGGCTCGGATCTTGGAACTTCATGCGCCGCAACAGCTCTTCAAAGCGGGGGTCGGAGCGAAGACCGTCGAGGGTTGGGCACACCTTCAAATAGACCAGGGCCGCCGAGCGTTCCTCATAGGCGTTGTTCAAACACTCGAAAACGTAATCTTTTACCCCAAGGCCGTCATGAACGTGGGCTACCAAGCAGGGATCAACCCACTTCCGCTTCGACAACCTCCCCAATCGGTCTAACAGCTTCAGGGCCTGGCCTGGCCTGCCCGAGAGGCCATAGACCCATCCGAGCGAACCTAGCAAGAGTTGATCGTCAGCCTCAGCCAAGAGGGCTAGCGCTGTGTCGGACTCAACTATGGCTTCCGCATACATCTCTTTCTTCGCATAGCTCCACGCTAGTTGCATGTGCGCATAGGCGAATTCCGGATTCAGCTCTAGTGTTTTCTTGATTTGAGCAATCGAGGCGTCAAAGCGGCGTGCCTCGAAGTAGGCCCATCCCAGGTTCAAATTGGCTGGGGGTGAGAGTGGGTCCAGTTCGAGTGCTCGCTTGCCCGCGGCGATGCCTTCGTCAAATCTTCCTGTCAACAGCAAATATTCCGAGTACGGCACAAGGGCATCGACGTTGTTTGGGTTGAGTTCCACGGCATGCTTGAACTCCTGCTCGGCTCCGGCCCAATCCCACTCGAAGAAGAACTTGATCAAGCCAAATGCGGTGTGCGCTTCGGCCAGCTTGTTATCTAGCTCCAGCGCTTTGGTTGCGGCTGCTTTCCCTCTTGGACAGGCATCCGAGGGAGCCAAGTAAGAGAACAACGCAAGTTTGCTATAGCTATTGGCCAACCCGGCGTAGGAAAGAGCGTTGGTTGGGTCTATGTCAGTCGCCCGCTTGAAGTACTCAATGCTTTCTTTCAAACCCTCCTCTGTAAACTTGTTCCAGTGGTAGCGGCCCTTGAGATAGGCCTCATGGGCGTCGGGGTTAACCGCGCGTATACGGGCTAGGTGGGTCCGTTCCCGTGATGTCAGTTTGATCTTAATCTCATCAACAATGGACCGCGCCACCTCGCTCTGCAAGGCGACAGGATGTCGCGCAGGTCGCGCTCGTAGCTCTTGGCCCACAGGTGCTGATCTGTGGCCGCGTGGATCAAGTCCGCTGTGATCCGCACCCGATCCCCCGAACGCAGCACCGACCCTTCCACCACAGCGTCCACGTTCAATTCTCGCGCAACCTCGAGCAGCGCTTTCTTTGCCCCCTTGTACTGCATCGTCGAAGTGCGCGAAATCACCCTCAGCGCTCGGATCTGGGCAAGGTCAGTAATCAGCGCCTCGGTCATCCCATCGGCGAAGTATTCCTGTTCGGGGTCGCCAGAGAGGTTCTCGAGCGGCAGTACCGCCAGCGCCTTAATGCGCCCTGGCCTGGCCTTGCGCCCACGACGAGCCCCCGCAGGCGGGCGTGTGTCGGAGGCCAGCAGAGCCGCTGCCAGCCCCGAGTCCGTGTCGCGTTTCAGACGCTGCAAGTCAGCGCGCAATTCCGAAGCTGTCTGAGAACGGAACTTAGGGTCTTTCTCCAGCGCCTTGTTGATGACCTCTTCCAGTTTGGGTGGCAGTTTAGAGTTTAAGTGCAGGGGGGATGCCGGCGCTTTGTTGAGAATCGCTTCCAGGATGACTCCAGAGGTGTTGCCTGTGAACGCCAGCTGGCCCGTGGCCATTTCATAGAGCACCAAGCCGAAGGAAAACAGGTCCGAGCGTGCATCGACTTCTTCGCCACGCACTTGCTCCGGGGAGGTGTAGGCTACTGTGCCGAGAAATGTGCCCGGGCTGGTCAGAGCCTCGTCGAGTGTGAGGCAGGTGTCGGAAGCCGAGGCTCCCATTGCTTCACCCACCCGCTGGCTTTGGGGCGCCAGCTTGGCCAGGCCGAAGTCCAGCACCTTAACCTGGCCCCGCGGAGTCACAAAGATATTGGCCGGCTTGATGTCGCGATGCACGATCCCCTTGGCGTGGGCTGCCTCGAGCGCATCGGCGATCTGAACCCCGAGCTCCAGCACCTGCTCGGCCTGCAGCGGCTTGCCGCCAATGTGGTGCTTCAGCGTCTGGCCCTCCAGAAGCTCCATGACCATGAATTGCTGGCCTTTGTATTCGTCAATGTCATGAATGGTGCAGATGTTGGGATGATTCAGAGCCGAGGCGGCGCGGGCCTCGCGGTGGAAGCGGTCAAGCGCCGGGCGATCCTTGGAGAGCTCCTCGGGCAGGAACTTCAGGGCGACGTGGCGTCCCAGCCTCGTGTCCTCGGCCTTGTAGACGACACCCATCCCGCCCCCACCGAGCTTCTCCAGGATGTGGTAGTGGCCCAGTGTCTGACCGATCATGGTAAGGACGCCCCCAGCCGGCCATGCTACGCCCCACCCACAGGCAAGTCAACGCGGTGACCTGGCTAGTCTCATCTTGCCCTAGCCGCTAGTTGAATGTCTTTGGGAGCCCCGGAACCGACCGATTGAAAGATGTGGCGCCCCTGGGGAGACTCGAACTCCCGACCAACGGTTTAGGAAACCGCTGCTCTGTCCATCTGAGCTACAGGGGCATGCTTTGGTATCAATAGTTTAGCTCCGAGAGCAACCTAAACCAACCTCTCTTGAGCACCAGTGGAGCACGAGTTCCCGCGGGCTGCCAGAAACTCCGCCTCCATGAGATCCACAGCCTGCCGTTGGACCCCTGGAACCAGGTGCGTGTAATGCTTGAACGTCACCCCCACATCCGCATGGCGATTTAGTGCCTGAAGCGTACGCGGGTCAACGCCAAGGAAATTCAGCCGAGTGCTCCGGGGATGCCGGAAACTGTGAAGAGCACCCATGGGCAAAGCCAGTTGTCGAAGAACAGGACGCAACTTTCGTCTCACCCAATTCGCGAGGATCATAGGCTTGCCACCGGGCCCCACGAAGACCGGGTCACAGGGATTCGCAAACCTGCTACGTAGCCGCAGTTCGAGGAGGGCATCCCTGAGAATTTCAGGGATAGGTAAGGCAGAATAGCTGGCTGCGCTCTTCAGGTCGCATTCCAGCCCGTTCCATACCGCCCGCTGCGGTCGAATCTCCTTCCTTTGGAGGTCTGCGTCTTGCCACCGTAAACCGCATAATTCTGAGCGGCGAAGACCCGTAAAGTAGACGCACAGAATTAGAGTTCGGGACAGTAAATCGTCCTGTTGCTCGAACGCCGTCAAAATGGCGCTGACTTGCTCCGGTGTGTACACAGCCCGCTCTTGACGAGGCCCCACCTTCTTAGGCAGTTCTACACCGTTTGATGGGTTTTCCCTGAGTAGCTTGAGACGTATGCCGAAGCGCAAGATCGAGCGCAGCAGGTGATAAATGTTACGCACCGTCTGTGGCGAAAGCCCCGCTTCAGTCTTGCGGCTGACAAAACGTTGAACCAGCCCCGGAGAAAGATCAGGTGGCCGCAAACATACCAGCGCCAACCCATCCCCGGCAAGGATGTGCTTCTTAAGCAGCTTCCGGTATCCTGCTTGTGTGGGCAGTGATTTGTTGGGCAACGATTCCTGCTCCCAACGTCTCACCAGTTGCTCCAGCGTTGTTTCCCGAGCCGGGAAATGGGCAAGCGGATTGAGTTCGTCCAGCCGTTCTAGCAGGATTTTTCTGGCTTCGCCTTTGGTCATCGAACTGGTAGACCTGAGCGTCTCGAGACGGTGTGCCCACGCCAGCTTCCCGTCCTTCACTACGCGCTCCCTCCAGCGAATAATCCACTTACCCCTACGATCTGTCACATAGCCATTTTGGAAACTACGGCGAGTCTTCATCGTTCCTCCTTTCTCGACTCGCCTTTTCTCTTCTTTAGCCGCCGAGCGTAGAACCGTGCTCCTTCCCGCATCAGTTCTGCAAGTGGAACCCGCACCGAGGAAGCCAACGCCTTGAATCGGCGCAACTCGGCCCGTGTGCACTTCACAGGGAAGATCGTGCCGCGCTTCAAGTGCTTTGGTTTCTGAGGTCGTCCTGACCAGACCGATTTTTTGTACCAACCGTAGTGAGAGTTCACATCGCAGCCTGGGGCTGTGAAACTGGTTTCAGTGGCAGGGGAGGGCTATAGAGCCTGTGTGGAAACTCGGTTTAGCTGGCTGGAAATCAAAAGGGATCATGATTCGCTCCAGAATTCTGGTGTTTCGATCTTCGCCGAGTCGCCGGTCCGGGAGTCTGCTGAACTAGCCTTCCTGATTTAGCTTCGGTTTGTTGCGCCACAGGCGGGTGAGGTTGAAGGCCGTTGCGGCCAGCGCGAACTCCACCGCGACCTTCTCCAGGCCCCGCCGCCGGAACTGCCGCATTCCACGCTGTTCTTTCAAAACCCCGATCACTGGTTCCACGATCGCCTTGCGCCGCTGATAAACCGCCCGGCCGGCCGGGTCGCGCAGCTTGCGTCGCATTCGCCGATGTTCCGGATGCCGTACAGCAGGTGCTCCGGGCGCGCGTTGGCCTCGGTTCAGTTCCCGCGCCAAGTTCGAGTCGGGCACATAGACGTCCAGGCCACGCTGGGCCAGTTCCACGATGGTCTCCAAGCAAAAGAAGCCGCTGTCGGCGCTGACCTTCTGCGGGCGTTCCCGGCAGCGCCGCTCGACCGCCTCCACCAGAGGGACCAGCGTCGCGTTGTCGGTGGCGTTTTGCCCCACGTGCTGCTCGACAATCAGATGATCTTCGCTGACCGCCACCTCCGCCGTGTAACCCAGCGTGAATCCCTTGCGGTCGCGCAAAAACCGGCTGTCGGGATCGGTTTCCGAACGCCGCTTCAGCCCGCTTTTGCGCAACCGCTCCAGGCATCGCGGGATTTCTTCCAGCCGCTTCTCCAGCGCTGCCATCTGCTTGCCGCTCAGTTGCTGGCCAGCCGCTTCCTCGCAGGACTGCGTGTCACATTGTTTCTGCCAGCGACGAATCTGCCGCCGAATTTTGGCTCGCTCTGCCCTCAACTTGGCCACCGTCTCCACCCGGTCCTGCGAGGCGTTGGCCGCCACCCGCGTCGAGTCCATGGCCACGTGTCCCAGCCGCCCCATCCCCAGCGACCGCGCCAACTCCACCACCTGTGTGAACAGATCGTTCAGGGCACGGGCGTGCCGCGTCCGAAACTGGTTCAGCGTCCAAAAGTCCGGCCCCGCTCCGGCCGCCAGATAACGGAACGCCAGGTCCTCCCGCACCCGCTGTTCCAGACGGCGGGCCGAGGTCACGCCCAGCGCGTAGGCATACAGCCACACCTTCAGCAACAGCGCCGGATGATAGGCCGGGCGGCCTTCTTCCACGTAGCCCTGCTCAAACGCACTCAGTTCCAGCCGCTCCACGACTTGGTGCACAAAAAAACAGATGTGATCTTCTCCCAGCACCTCCCGCACGCTGGGCGGTAGCAGATACGCTTGCTCCGGGTTGTAGGTCAAGAATTTCATCGCGCCCCCTTAAGGCGCATTATACGTGACTCGCAAGAGCGGTTTTCACACAGACTCTATAGGCCCCCGGCGCCGGGGGCCTATAGCCGAGCGCCGAGTGCGGCCGCACCGTGTTGTATTGCACCCTCCACTGTTCAATCACCACCTGTGCCTCCTTCAACGAGTAGAAGATCTCTCCATTCAGGCATTCGTCCCGCAGCTTCCCATTGAAACTCTCGCAGTACCCGTTCTCCCAGGGACTGCCCGGTTCGATGTACAGTGTCCCGGTCCCTAGATTTGCCAACCACTGGCGCAGTTGTTTGGCGATGAACTCGGGACCATTGTCGGATCGAATCTGTTCCGGTATCCCTCGCCACAACATCACGTCCGACAACGCCTCAATGATTTGTTGGCTGCCCATCCTCCGCTCCACCCGGATCGCCAGGCATTCCCGCGTGTACTCATCCAGCAAGGTCAGCAGCCGCAGCGTTCTCCCCTCGTGCGTTCTGGCACTCATGAAGTCGTAGCTCCACACGTGGTTCGGTCGCTCCGGCCTCAGTCGTACACAGGAACCGTCGTTCAGCCACAGCCGTCCTCGCGGCCTTTGTTTTTGCGGCACTTTCAGCCCTTCCCGCCGCCAAATCCGCTGCACCCGGTCCTTGCCCACTTCCCAGCCCGCACTCCGCAGCAACGCTGTGATCCTCCGGTAGCCATATCGCCCGTAGTTCGCTCCCAGGGCAATGATCGCTCGGGTCAGAGCATCCTCGTCCACCCGATGAATCGGCTCGTATCGTTGTGTCCCTCGCCATTGCCCCAGCAGCCGGCAGGCATGCCGTTCCGACAACCCGTGTTGCTCCCACGCACGCTCCACCGCACAACGCCGCCGCTCAGGGCTCAGAAGTTTCCCTGTGCCACATCCCGCAGCACCTGCTTCTCCAGAGAAAGCTCCGCTACCAACCGCTTCAGCCGCGTGTTTTCCTTCTCCAACTCCTTTAGCCGTTTTGCCTGCACCACCTTCAGCCCGCCGTATTCCTTCCGCCACCGGTAGTAGGTTTGGGTGTGGATTCCAGCTTCTTTGCAGGCTTGGGGCGCAGTCTTCCCGTTCCCCATCTGCACTTCTATCTGCCGTAGCACCGCTACAATCTGCTCCGGCTTGTAACTCCTTGTCGGCATGACCTCACTTCCTCCTCAAGTGGATTCTCTCTCTTTCCACTTGGTACAAAAAGTGCAGGTCAGGTCATGGTCGAGCACAAGGGGTTCTTGTACCAGGCAGCCGGTTGGAAGACGGCTCGAAGGGTGGTGGCGAAAGTAGAGCATCATTCCGGGGAGTTGTTCCCGCGAGTGGGGTTCATTGTAACGAATCTGACGCTGCCGAATCGGGCGGTGGTGCGGTTCTATAACAAGCGCGGCACCGCAGAACAGTGGATCAAGGAAGGCAAGCAGGCGGTGAAGATGACGCGGCTCAGTTGCCACAAGTTCCGATCTAACGAGGTACGGCTTTGGCTGACGATCATCGCCTGCAACCTGGGCAACTTGTGGCGACGGCTCGGACTGCCGAACAGGATCAAGAGTTGGTCGCTGACGAGCTTGCAACACAGGTTGATGAAGACCGGCGGTCGGCTGGTCAAGCACGCGCGGTATTACTGGCTGCTGCTGGCCGAGGGGTATCTGAACCGGCGGCTGTTCGGCGACATGCTGCGACGGATCTGGGCGCTGCCTGTGCCGGGTGGGTAGCGTTGACCGGGTGAGGATCAACAGTTTTTGGCTCCAAAAAGGTTTCGCAGGGAGCATTGTCGGCCGGAGCACCGTTCAGCCCGCTCAAGCAACGTCTGTGAGCGGACGGACGAGCCCTGGCGCCTACCGGCGGAGGTGATGTGCAGGGTTCAGCGCGAAGAGAGGTGGTATTCGGGGCAGCGCGGGTGTATAATTGTCGCCGTGTTAGGGACAAAATGGAAATCCTGGCTTGAGTTCCTCACCCAAAACCAATCCCTTTCCAAGGAGCCAAAGTGTCACTAATCCACTGGACGAGTACACCTACTGGATGAGTACAATACTTATGTATTGCAATACGTGAGCTGTTCATTATCTCTATGTTTGGGAGTTGACCATGTTCCAAAGAAGTCTTGTTGTCATAATCATGTTGCTCCTGGTTGGGGTTTCCGGAGTCGCGTACGCTCAGCAAACGGCTACCTTGCGCGGAGAGGTAACCGATGATTCCGGCTCAGTCATCACAGGCGCGGAAATAACGGCGACCAACAACGCCACCGGAGCCGAGGTGACCGGTTCGACGGATGCCGACGGCGCATACGAATTGACTCTAGAGCCCGGGGTCTACACGATTACGGCTGAGAATCCCGGCTTCGAGACTGGCATCGCCGATGACGTCGAACTGATTGCCGGCCAATCGGTCCTGCGAAACTTTACGCTCGAATTGGCCGCCGTCGCCCAGTCCGTCGTGGTCGTCGGTAGCCGCGCCGAGCCACGGTCGGTGACCGCGTCCACCGTGCCCGTGGACGTCATCCGTGCCGAGGACCTCGCTAGACAGGGTAGCAGGGATTTGGTATCCCAGTTGCGGACTGTCATCCCCTCCTTCAACATCAGCACTCAGCCGATCAGCGATGCGGGGACCGTCGTCCGTCCGGCTAACTTGCGCAACCTAGCGCCCGACCACACGCTGGTCCTAGTCAACGGAAAGCGCCGCCACCGCTCGGCGGTCATCACTTGGCTGGGAAATGGCATCGCCGACGGCTCGCAGGGACCGGACCTCTCCATCATTCCATCGATTGCCATTCGGCAGGTTGAGGTGCTGCGCGACGGCGCGGCGGCGCAATACGGCTCGGACGCCATCGCCGGAGTCATGAACTTTCAACTGAAGAACGATCCCTCGGGAGGCAGCCTGGAAGTCCAAACCGGGGGCTTCTTCGATGCCAATTCGGGGAACCCGGAGACGTGCGGGTCGGGCATCATCGGTGACATCAAGCACTCGTGTAACGGAATCGGCGGACGCGGCCGGACGTTTTCTGTAGCCGGCAACGTCGGGGTGCCGCTGGGAGCGAACGGTTTCGGCAACATCAGCATGGAGTACGGCACCGCCGAGCCGACCAACCGCGCCATCCAGCGCCAGGACGCGTCGGACATCATCAACGCGGGCAATACGAATCTGCGCGACACGGCGCAGGTTTGGGGATCGCCGAGAATCAACCACGACTTCAAGCTGTTCGCAAACTTCGGCCATCTGTTCGACGATCGTTATCAACTCTACGGTCACGGCAACTACGCGTCCCGCAAGGTGACCGGGGGCTTTTACTTCCGGAATCCACACACGCGGGGCGGGGTTTTTCGCGGTCCCGTGGTCGACGGAAACCGTACGCTGCTCGTCGGCGACCGGGTCTGGGCCGATACCGCGCCCACCAGCAAGGTTCCTCCTCCCGGACGCGAGCCGGGCGCCGGCGGCTGCCCCATCATCCCGATCGTCGACAACGTCCCCGACGCAGGCGCTCTCTCCGCAGTCGAGGCCGACCCGAACTGCTTCACTCTCCACAACCGGTTTCCTGGAGGATTCACTCCGCAGTTCGGCGGGGATCTGATCGACTACTCGCTGGTCGGCGGTCTGCGCGGGTTCGCCAGCAACGGCTTCACCTGGGACGCGAGCGCCAGCATCGGCACCAGCGAGATCGATCAGTTCATTTTCGATACGGTCAATGCGTCGCTCGGTTTCGACACGCCGACGTCGTTCCGGCCCGGCGTCTATCGGCAGAAGGAAACCAATCTCAACTTCGACGTTTCCTACCCCCTCAACGATCTCGTGCACTTGGCCGCCGGCGCGGAGTGGAGGAGGGAGGAGTTCACGATTGGCGCCGGCGATCAGCCGTCGTGGGAGATCGGTCCGTATGCCGCGCAGGGCTTCAGTTCCGGTTCGAACGGCTTCAACGGCTACCGGGCCGACACGACGGCGGGAACCTGGAGCCGTAGCAACATCGCCGTCTATGGCGACGTTGAGTTCAGCGACCCGGGCCGGTGGACGCTCGGCACGGCCGTCCGGTTCGAGAACTTCGACGACTTCGGCAAGACGGTCAACTACAAGGTCTCCGGGCGCCTCAAGCTGACCGGCATGGCCGCGCTGCGCGGCGCCGTCAGCACCGGGTTTCGGGCGCCGACGCCGGGGCAACAGAACGCGTTCAACGTGACGACCGCCTTTATCGGCGGGCAACTGACCAACCAAGGTGTGGTTCCGGCTACCTCAGCCGTGGCCATGGCGCGGGGCGGAGGCCAGCTCCAACCGGAGACATCGCGCAACTACAGCGCGGGCGTCGTCCTCGAGAAGGGCCCGTTCACCTTCACCGCGGACTATTTCCGGGTCGACATCGACGACCGCGTCGCCCTGGCCCAGGAAATCAAATTGTCGGATGACGAGATCGAGACGTTGCTGGCGGAGGGGATTCCAGAAGCACGGAATTTCCCCGTGTTCCGGTTCTTCTTGAACGACTTTTCGACGACGACCCAGGGCGTCGACCTGATCTCGACGCTGGTGAAGGGGCGCACGACGTTCAGTGCGATCTACAACTACACGGATACAGAGGTCAAGAACATCGAATCTTCCGTGATCGACCAGTTCCGCATCACTACGCTGGAACGGGGGCTGCCGAACACGCGGTGGAGCTTCAACGTCAATCACGACGCCGGCCGATGGAATCTCATGGGCCGCTTGAACTACTTCGGTCAGTTCTGGGACAGCGAGGACGGGCGGAACGCGGCTGACTTGGGTGTCGTGTCCGAGTCGTGGCTGTACCCGTCCTATGGCGGCAAGGCGCTGCTCGATGTCGAGCTCGGGATCCCGCTCGGGAAAAACGTTGCTCTGGCCATCGGCGGGGAGAACTTGCTGAATACTTACCCCGACGTGAACGAGTTTGGCATCCGGACGGTCGGCAATTACTACGGCCAGTTCTCGCCCTTCGGGTTCAACGGCACTAACATCTACGTGCGGCTCAACTATCGCTGGGGCGTGGGCCGCCCAGCGGTGCATAGATCGTCTCAGACTCAAGCGGCGCCCCAACGCGATCCGGAACGGGTGCGCCAAGAGGTTGCCGAGCAGATCGCGGAACTCGAAGCGCTGTACGATGAGTTGATCGGCCACCTGAAGGCGATCCAAGAGGCTCAGACCGATGTGTGGGTGAAACGCTGGGCTGGAGACCAGGCAACAAGGGCACGGATGGCGAAAGGGCGAGACATGAGAATGTTGCGGACAAGAAGTTTTGCAAGCAGAGCCGGAAGAAGCGCCGAATTGAAGCAGCTATTCGTCAAGGATCAAATTGCCGCCGTCCTTCGACAAAAGAAAGACCAGTTGGCCCCCGGCTTTGGCAACCCTGCCGTCGACGCGTGGCTTCGATCCCTGACGACCCAGCTTGGCGCTCTACCTGCTGGAAGAGTTGAGGCATCCAGTCGTGGATCGCTTCGTTCTTCGGGTTTGTAATCTGTGCCAGTTGCGACCCAAATATTTCCAGGCTGATCATTTACCGTGATACATCATGCGGCCTGCCCTACCCGATCCCGCAACCGCACCGGCCATCGAATGGATCATACCGAACGTTAATCAGGGTGGTCTCAACCCATCGACGCAACACTTTGCCTTGAAAGGAGGAGGTGGAGTGTATGCGGATGAAGCAAAGAGCTCGTCGCGGTTACACGCTGGCGGAACTGGAGGAGGTGTGGGATCGGTGGAAACGAGGGGAGTCGCTCAAGTCGATTGGACGAGTGTTTTGTAAGCAGCCATCGTCTGTTTACCATCAGCTTGCTCCGTACGGAGGCATCCGTCCTCGGCCACCACGCCGTTCATGTTGGGCACTGACGTTGTCGGAGCGCGAAGAGATCTCTCGAGGCATTGCGGCACATCAATCGATACGATCCATCGCCGGGTTGCTGGGTCGCTCACCATCGACGGTGAGCCGGGAGATTCGGCGGAATGGCGGCGATAATGACTATCGAGCAGCGGAGGCCGATGAGCAAGCCGGGGAGAGGGCCCGCCGGCCGAAGCGGTGTCAGCTGGTCAAGCATCCACAACTACGACGGGTAGTGGCCAGAAAGCTCAGCATAAACTGGTCGCCTGAGCAGATCGCCAGCTGGCTGAAACGAGCCTATCCGAAGGATCCGTCCTATCACGTGTCTCACGAGACCATCTACCGCAGCCTGTTTGTTCAAGCCCGCGGTGCGCTGAAGGCAGAGCTGATGCAGCATCTGCGGTCAAAGCGGACGATTCGTCGATCCCGACATGCAAGTCTGAGAGGCCATGGACGAGGACAGATCACCGACATCGTATCGATCCGTGAGCGCCCGGCCTCGGTCGAAGATCGTGCCGTGCCCGGTCATTGGGAAGGCGATCTGCTGTCCGGATCGAAGAACAGCCACATTGCGACTCTGGTCGAACGTCATACGCGCTACGTGATGCTTACGAAAGTATCCAGCAAGAAAACGGAGACGGTCGTGTCGGCGCTCATCAAGCACGCGAAGAAGCTGCCGACGGAACTGTACAAATCTCTGACTTGGGATCGAGGCCTGGAGCTCGCCGAGCATCGACGGTTCACGTTGGCGACCGACATTGACGTATACTTCTGTGATCCTCAGAGTCCATGGCAGCGCGGTTCGAATGAGAACACCAACGGTCTACTCCGACAGTACTTCCCCAAGGGAACGGACTTGTCGGTGCACTCTCAGGCGCATCTGAACAAGGTGGCACGTCAGCTGAACGAACGGCCCCGTCAGACGCTGGAGTTTGAAACTCCGGCAGAACGATTTAACGCTTGTGTTGCATCGACCGGTTGAGCTGGCAAGAGTTAATGGATTTGCTCGCCTTCGGGTAGATGCACTGAATATCCATCGCCCCCCACTTCGAGTAACTCATCCTGAGAATCCGTGTTTAAAGACACCGACGAAGCTGATTGTGTTCCCAACCCAGGCACACTAAGAACGGAGCGGAAGACCGCAAAGCAGGCTGAAGCCGCCCGACTGCGGTATCTCGTGCCGCTTGGACTCCGCGCCCGACAGCCAGCGGTTCCTGATGATCCAGCTAGGCGAGCGGAGGGAGGAATAACCCACTACGGCAGCCATAACGGTCACCCCCGATCCATAGGGTCGGAGACTGGATGGTCGGAGAGTGGCGGACCGAAACGGTTGCTGAAATCCTCGGATTGTTTGCGCAGAGCGAGCCAGTCGAAGAACAGCTCCGGGGTCTGGAGCCAAATGGTGAACCACTGGGCGATCTCTTCTTTCTCCGCGCGCTTGTCCGCCGCCACCTTGCGGTTGCGGGCGATCAGGGCGGCACGGCGGCGCAGCCGAATGGCGCCGCGGCGGCACTCCTCGGCGAGGGCGCGTTCATTTCGGCTGCGGCAGTTCCGGTAGCGCTCATCGAGCGTGCGCAGGGTGGTTTCGGCGGCTTCCAGCGTCTCGAAGTGCAGCAGCCCTAGGACTTCTCGGGAGATCCCTCCCAGTTCAGCGTCCACGCCGGCGCCCATCTCGGCGAGCAGGTCCAGCAGGTACTCTTGGGAGATACGCGCCTGCGGGCCCAGCACCCACGCCAGCTCGCGCCGGATAGCCAAAGCTTCCTCCGTTCCGATGCGGGCCGGACGCGCTTGCTGCAGGTACTGGCGAATGACAGACTTCTTGGTGGGGCGGGCAGTCACTGGGGTGACGCAGGCTTTTTCGGGGCTGGTTTGTTCAGCCCGCGTAATTCCGAAGCCAGGACAGGGTTGTCGGAGAGTTTTCGCAGCCCTTTGCGTAACACCTCCCGTGCGCGCTCATGTTCCCCGCGCGTCCGGTGCACCAGCACCAGGATGCGGATCGACCCAACCGACTCCCAGTTATTGAGCTCGACCGCACGGCGAGCGTATTCGAGCGCCACGTCCGGCTCGCGCTCGCGCAAATAGACGGCCAGCCCGGCCAGCGCAGCCGGGTTGTTGGGATCGCTAGCCAGCGCCAGCCGCCATTCCCTGGCCGCCTCTACGGTTCGCCCCACTCGGGCCAGCAGGTTGCCGCGCAAGGCCCGCGCGTTGCTCCGCCGCGGGTTGATCTCCACGGCGCGCGTCACCTCCTGCAAGCCTTCTGGAAAGCGCCCGCGCTGCAGCAGGGCCTTGGCCAGTTGGAAGCGCGCCTCTTCCGAATTCGGGCGCTCGCGGAGCACGGCGCGCCACTGCTTCTCAGCCCGGGCCCAGTCCTGATTCAGCATGTGCGCCTGAGCAAGCAGCTCGTGCAGGTCGGCGTTGTCCGGATCGGCCTTCAGGAGCCGGCTCGCACGGTTGATCGCTTTCTCGACCTCACCGGACTGCAGTTCGGCGGCCGCCAGGTAGGCTTGGGCGCGCGCGTTCCCGGGCTGTTCCTCCACAACGGCCTCCAGCAAGGTCCGAGCTTCGGCGATGCGGTTCTGGCGCAACAGCTCGACGGCGCGCTGCTCGACACGGGCCCACGCCTCGGCAGGCCTTTCACTCTGAAGGGTCAACATGACATCGAAACGGCAATCAGGGCTTATACGGATGCAGCGGCAGCGATTTCAGCGTTCCGGCCAGGCGGATCTTTCTTTGTGTCGCTGATCGGTGACGCGTTGCATCTGTGTGCAACATCGAAGAAGATTGGTCTCAAGATCCGGCTATTGAAGGATGTGTTCGTCCCAGACTTGAAGGCCGTCGACGAGAGCATCGAACCTCTCGACGCGCTGTACCGCACTCTTCCAAGAATGGCCGATACCATCACACGGATGGATCGCCTATTGCCTATCGTCGCGCTCTCGATGGCCGATCTGCTTGCAGACGTCCCGCCTTTGGTCGAGCGTAGGATTATTCTCCAGGCAACAGATATCCTATTCCCTCGAGGGTCTACGTCGCCAATGCCCGCGAGGCTAGCAGCCGCGGCGGCCATTCTGATGGCGCAGTCCGGCAATTTACTGACACTCGACGATGTTGCTGATATCGCGGAACGGCTCGCGGCGGCGGAAGCCCGTATCTACTTCAAACCTCAGCCTGATGGGTCCGGGCACTGGACGCTTCGACTAGAGATCGCTGACGGCGTCGTCATCTCACTCGTGCAACTGGACGACAGCCCAAGAACGGCCATCACAACCACTGTTCTTGCGCTTCTCCTGTCGGGTCTCGACCGGATCATCCGACAACGTTTGCTGGACGCCGAGCGCATACCGCGCCAAGAAGCCATCATCAACGTGGCTAGCAGGAAAGTGCTTGAGGCTCAACCAGGATCGGAACGCCTGAAACTCGGCGATATGCCGAAAGGGTTCGCCGTCGCCGAGTCCACGGATGTAACTCGGAGCGATCAGCCTCCCATCGTAGTCGTATGCGAAGACCAGTTTCCCACGCCGTGGCGTCCGAACGAACACGCCCTATCGGATGTACATTTGCTTTTCGGTGAACTCCTGCGGGTTCTGGTCGCCCACCTCCTCGCACGAGCCGTTGAGCCAGAGGTGCTGCTTCCGAAAATTGGCAGCATTATCCGAAGGATTGGCTACCGAGGGCCAGCCGTTCACGCACATCCAAGGGAATAGTCACGGAGTGACCACGACCACCTCTACAGCATCGTGATCATTGACCAGATCAAGCGGGGGGGGTAGCAGATCGACTCAACGTACCAGTTGTAGGCACTGCCTTCTTGCTCCGTCCAGTTGGGGCATGCCTCAACTGGACGCCTTCCTAGGGCGTTGCGGTCCCTATGTGAGTAAACTATAGTTTCCGGACATACCTGTATCGCATGCCCAAACCCCTGAAAACACGGTGTGTTCCGACCACCGATCACAAGGGGGTTTTCGGACAGGGGGCAAAAGCGCTTCGCGTCGGGATCTACGTTCGCGTCGACGACCGTTATCAGAGACGCTCGACCATTCTGACCAGCCAGTTGCCGGTGGCCAAGTGGCATATCCAGATCGGCGATCCCACGCTGGCCGACAGCATTCTCGACCGCCTGGTACACAACGCCCGCTGTAGCGAGCTGCAAGGCGAATCGATGCGCAAGAAGCGGGCCCGCAAGGCCGTTGCGAGTGAGGAGGTGAACTCGTGACACCGCGACTTACCCTCAACCACCACGCGCTGCTCGGCTGCGCCCGCAAGTACGTCGCGCTGCTGAACCAAGTAGTGCAGGCTGGAGATGAGTGCCGCACCGGGACGCTGTACCAAAACAGGTGAGACCCCTGCCTGACCCCGGCGGGCAAAGTACGGAAGACCTCAAGCGGCGGTTGGACGGCGACGTGGATTGATTATAATTGTCAGATGAGATATTTCCTCGGATTTCTGATTGTGGCGTGGACGGGGTTCACAGGTACGCTCCATGCTCAGGACTTTACAGTCTTTGGAGGCTTCCAGCACCCGGGCACCCTCACTCTGAGTTCAGGAGTGGGCGGGGTGGGCGGGGCCATCGGAGTGCCGTCTATAAACTCCCCGGACGATCTTTCAGGCTTCCAGATTGACCCCAAGGACTTTGGAATCTTCGGAGTGCGGCTGCATCGTTCTGCGGCGACACTGGGATTGGAGCACACCGTCGCGTACAGTCCGAATTTCATTGACAGCGACGGCAATGCCTTTCTCTTCAGTACGAATCTGCGGGCGGAATTGCCCGCACCCATATTCCGGCCTTACGCGACAGCCGGTGGGGGTCTCGTTCGTGCGGGAGGCAGCGGGTCTTCCAGCTTCGGGACGAAGTTCAGTTTTAACTATGGGGGCGGGTTGAATCTGGAGGTGATGGCGCCTGTCGGCCTTCGCTTCGATGTGCGCATGTACTCTATACGCGGTGTCGAGGGTCATACTCTGAATGTTCTCGAGTCCAGCATCGGCATCTTTGTTGGGTTCTAGTCATGTACCGCTATCTGAACGATCAGATCGTGATGGGAATTTCGACAACCGGCCGCAGCGGTTCAATCAGGGGCGCGAATTTGCGGACGATGGTGTCGTAGAGATCGGAAATCTTCTTCGCCTGTACGCTAACCACAAGCGCATAGGCAAGCTCCTTGTCGGGTGCGAAGTTGCGACCTTCGAGGCGCGCATTATAGTGGACCTTGTTGCATGGATCATCCCGAAGAATGTCTTATCATTGGTTTTCAACGCTGGGGGTAGTCCAAATGCCACATAAGTTCAACGCAGCGCGACGGCACAAGTTTGATACCTGAATTATGCACAGATTCACTTTGCGAGTGTGGCTGCGTTCGTAGCGGGTTGGCGGTCGTCGTGAGGTGGTAGCTCGGCAACTGGTCTTTTGGCTATTCCGTCCCCGGTTTCCCTTCCCGCCCAGAATCCGCGTCGTCAAAACCTCGCTCGGAAGTGACGTGTTTCTAGTGCGTTACGGCTAGTGCGTAAAATTTCATGCATAGCGCATAGCTAGGCTCTCAGATCAGCGCCCTCCCGACCACCGGCAGCAAGCCGCCGTAGGGAGTCGGCTTCTTGCCGCGGAAGTTGTAAGGCGTCGAAGCCCCGATTTTATTGGTTAAGAGTTGCCGGGGTCAAGGAGGGGGTCAACCAGATTGCCACACTGACAAAGGAGTGTGTGTGGCATTTTCCGAAGTGCGAATGTGGCACGACCCAATTTGGTATCTCGCTCAGTTTGCAGGTTGTATCCAGATATTTCCGGACTGGCCGTGCCGGTCCAGCTGAAGAGGGCAGGACGCATTTGTGCTCGAGGCATGCGCCAACTGGTAATCGCAGACGAGCGCCTCGGCCCATGAGTGGGAATAGCAATCTCCCTCGGAGGCGATCTTCAAACAGAGCATCTGTCCACGGCAGTCGCTCTCATGAACTTCCTGCTGTGCCAAAAATGTGTCAGAAATGCAAGTCAAACAGCCAAAAAGGGTTATGTGCTGAGCGAAAGCAGAGTCCCTGAATGAGTGTAAAGCTATGGAAAAGAAGGGAGAGAGTGAAAGGAGAAGAGGAGAGGTAGCCACTTGTAAGGCAGGCGCTCTGACCAACTGAGCTAACCGCCCGACTGAAATCGCTCTATTGATTCTAAACCACTTCCGAATTTCGAAAAACTCCAGAACGTCCCCAGAGAGGGCCAAATACCCCTTGACCGTGACAAAACCGTGACAAAACCCCTCAATTTGGTCGCTCCGTGACAAAACTCCGGTTGGCCTCGTTTGCCATCCGGTTCAGCTTTTGTAAAGCCTCACGCTTCATTTGCAGCTTCATTTGCGAATATTTCTTGAACACTTTCGCGTCTCCTTGACGGAGAAGCTGCGTAACCCACTCGTCCGCCACTCCGCCGGCGCTCAACCGTGTCGCGTACGTCGAGCGCAGATCGTAGATGCGGAAGTAAGGGACCTTGGCCCTTCGCAAAACGGCGTGCCAGACTGTCTTCAGAGTCTTTTGGTGCGTGCTTGGGTTATTGTGGCTCGGGAAAAGCCAAGGGCCGAGCCCCTGACCTGACCGGCACTTTTTGTACCAAGTGGAAAGAGAGAGAATCCACTTGAGGAGGAAGTGAGGTCATGCCGACAAGGAGTTACAAGCCGGAGCAGATTGTAGCGGTGCTACGGCAGATAGAAGTGCAGATGGGGAACGGGAAGACTGCGCCCCAAGCCTGCAAAGAAGCTGGAATCCACACCCAAACCTACTACCGGTGGCGGAAGGAATACGGCGGGCTGAAGGTGGTGCAGGCAAAACGGCTAAAGGAGTTGGGGAAGGAAAACACGCGGCTGAAGCGGTTGGTAGCGGAGCTTTCTCTGGAGAAGCAGGTGCTGCGGGATGTGGCACAGGGAAACTTCTGAGCCCTGAGCGGCGGCGTTGTGCGGTGGAGCGTGCGTGGGAGCAACACGGGTTGTCGGAACGGCATGCCTGCCGGCTGCTGGGGCAATGGCGAGGGACACAACGATACGAGCCGATTCATCGGGTGGACGAGGATGCTCTGACCCGAGCGATCATTGCCCTGGGAGCGAAGTGCGGGCGATATGGCTACCGGAGGATCACAGCGTTGCTGCGGAGTGCGGGCTGGGAAGTGGGCAAGGACCGGGTGCAGCGGATTTGGCGGCGGGAAGGGCTGAAAGTGCCGCAAAAACAAAGGCCGCGAGGACGGCTGTGGCTGAACGACGGTTCCTGTGTACGACTGAGGCCGACTGAGGCCGGAGCGACCGAACCACGTGTGGAGCTACGACTTCATGAGTGCCAGAACGCACGAGGGGAGAACGCTGCGGCTGCTGACCTTGCTGGATGAGTACACGCGGGAATGCCTGGCGATCCGGGTGGAGCGGAGGATGGGCAGCCAACAAATCATTGAGGCGTTGTCGGACGTGATGTTGTGGCGAGGGATACCGGAACAGATTCGATCCGACAATGGTCCCGAGTTCATCGCCAAACAACTGCGCCAGTGGTTGGCAAATCTAGGGACCGGGACACTGTACATCGAACCGGGCAGTCCCTGGGAGAACGGGTACTGCGAGAGTTTCAATGGGAAGCTGCGGGACGAATGCCTGAATGGAGAGATCTTCTACTCGTTGAAGGAGGCACAGGTGGTGATTGAACAGTGGAGGGTGCAATACAACACGGTGCGGCCGCACTCGGCGCTCGCCTATAGGCCCCCGGCGCCGGGGGCCTATAGCCCTCCCCTGCCACTGAAACCAGTTTCACGTCGCGTTGTCGGTGGCGTTTTGCCCCAGCCCCAGGCTGCGATGTAAACTCTCACTACGGTTGGTACAAAAAATCGGTCTGGTCAGTCTCAGGATGTGACACTGATTGCGCGCACCGGCTTTGACGGGGCCGAACTCTGTAGAGCCACAATGAACTTCGGTGCCAGGCATCACCGAGCGTTCCTGTTAAGGGACGTTCTTTCCTGTACGTCTACGTCGGAGGGAACGCTTGAAATTCGCGGAGATCCTCTGTTGCCTGGCTCCATAACAGGGATTGGCTTTAAAGCGCATGACGAAGGAGCGTTTGTGACCCAGCCGATCTGGACGAGCTTGGCGCGAGTTACGGGCGAGATGTTCGCTCCGGCAGACGAAGCTGCGTTCAACGATCTCTTCGTTGGTAAACGGGGAGCGACGAACTACCCGACAGCCTATGTGGATTTTGTCAGTCCTGGGCGTTTCAGGGAAACCGAGGGCGCGGACACCTATACGGGAAGCTATACCTATCGGAACACAGGTTCGAATACGGGAACGTTAACGTTTAACCCGGAATTTCCATTTCGAGCTTCCTCTTCACCCGAAAAGCTATGCCTCGTACCCTGTCGTGTCAACCGCAAACAGCTCTGGCCTCTTTGAGGTGGTAGTGCGGCACATTTTGGCTGTTCTTCGGAGTCGCTGTGCGGGGTTCGCCTGCCCAGCCTGCCGCGCCGCTGACACTTATCCGGCCCGACCACTTCTGAGCACCTAAAATTACCCTCTCTCCCGGTTCGCTAGCCGTCTGGCAGCGGCAGTGCCGAGATCGTTCGCAGCATGCTGCTGAACAGCCTCCGGCTCAAGTGCCCTTCGGCCAGCAAAAGCCAGTAATATCGCGCATGTTTCACCAGCCGTCCTCCCGTTTTCACCAACCGCTGTTGCAAGCTCGTCAGGGACCAGTTCCCGATTCTCTGTGGCAGCACCAGTCGCCGCCACAGGTTGCCGAGATTATAGGCAATGATGGTGAGCCACAGCCGGACCTCGTTCGACCGGAACCGGTGACAACTGAGCCGCGTCATCTTCACTGCTTGCTCTCCTTCTTTGATCCACTGCTCCGCTGTCCCCCGCTTGTTGTAAAACCGCATCACCGCCCGACTTGGCAGAGTCAAGTTCGTAACGATAAACCCTACTCGCGGGAACAGCTCCCCTGGATGATGCTCCACCTTGGCCACCACCCTGCGGGCTGTCTTCCAACTGGCCGCTTGGTATAGAAAGCCCTTGAACTCCACCAACGGCTTCTTGCTGGGTCTCCCCACCGGCCGAGTCAGCAACTCCTCAATGTCCCGCTGTAGGCTGTCGTTAGCCGGGATGCGGATGGCGTACTTTACCTCCCGCTCCTCCAGAGCCTCGTAAATCTCCGGCTTGGCAAAGGCCGCGTCGGCACGAAACACCACTTCCTTGCCCAGCTGCTGCTGCCGCTCGATCTCCGGCAGGAGAAGTTCTTTCCAGTCCTCGGCGCTGTGCACGTTGCCCGGTCGCAGCTTGGCCGCCAGACAGTCACCCTCGCGATTGAACAGCAACAACGGGTGATAGCAGCTCGACTCGAAATGCCCGTTGTAGGCACTCTGCTCCTGCTGGCCGTAGACCGGAATCTCGGTCGAGTCCATGTCCAGCACCACCCGTTGCGGGGAATCCATAGCTTCCGCCCTGGCGATTAAATCCCGGTTGATCGCTGCCAAACCAGCCAGGTTCTCATCTTGCGTCAGTAGTTCTGTCTCGAACGATTGCAGCCGGGAAGTCAACGCGGCTCCTCGCTCCCAGATCTTTTCTGAACCGATCAGCCGGAACGTCGGATCTTGAGAGAGCCGTTCCGCGTCATTCATATCTTCGTAACCCGCCAAGCGGCTGTACACGGACTGGCGCAGGAGGTCAGCAAAGGGCAACCGTGTGTTCTTTCTCCGAGGATCGGCCAAGTGCTGTTTGATGAGTTCTCCGAATCCCAAATGTTCGTCTGATTCGCGCACGAGGATCAGGCCGCCGTCGGAAGTAACCCGCGACCCCTGGAAATCGACCTTCAATGCAGCATTGAAAGAGAACTGAAAGGGCTGATTTTGCCTCTCACCCACTCGGTTTCTACCTCCGGAAGCTGTATTGACGCTGGAACCGGCATAAATATTGGCGTCGGAGGTCAGTATAAGGTTAGCTTTGGAGTTTCAAAACGGAAATCCGGGTTAACTACGATGACGGTGATCGCTGTACGGCCAGCCTTACGTTTGATTCGACTGACCAGACCGATTTTTTGTACCAACCGTAGTGAGAGTTTACATCGCAGCCTGGGGCTGTGAAACTGGTTTCAGTGGCAGGGGAGGGCTATAGAGTCTGTGTGAAAACCGCTCTTGCGAGTCACGTATAATGCGCCTTAAGGGGGCGCGATGAAATTCTTGACCTACAACCCGGAGCAAGCGTATCTGCTACCGCCCAGCGTGCGGGAGGTGCTGGGAGAAGATCACATCTGTTTTTTTGTGCACCAAGTCGTGGAGCGGCTGGAACTGAGTGCGTTTGAGCAGGGCTACGTGGAAGAAGGCCGCCCGGCCTATCATCCGGCGCTGTTGCTGAAGGTGTGGCTGTATGCCTACGCGCTGGGCGTGACCTCGGCCCGCCGTCTGGAACAGCGGGTGCGGGAGGACCTGGCGTTCCGTTATCTGGCGGCCGGAGCGGGGCCGGACTTTTGGACGCTGAACCAGTTTCGGACGCGGCACGCCCGTGCCCTGAACGATCTGTTCACACAGGTGGTGGAGTTGGCGCGGTCGCTGGGGATGGGGCGGCTGGGACACGTGGCCATGGACTCGACGCGGGTGGCGGCCAACGCCTCGCAGGACCGGGTGGAGACGGTGGCCAAGTTGAGGGCAGAGCGAGCCAAAATTCGGCGGCAGATTCGTCGCTGGCAGAAACAATGTGACACGCAGTCCTGCGAGGAAGCGGCTGGCCAGCAACTGAGCGGCAAGCAGATGGCAGCGCTGGAGAAGCGGCTGGAAGAAATCCCGCGATGCCTGGAGCGGTTGCGCAAAAGCGGGCTGAAGCGGCGTTCGGAAACCGATCCCGACAGCCGGTTTTTGCGCGACCGCAAGGGATTCACGCTGGGTTACACGGCGGAGGTGGCGGTCAGCGAAGATCATCTGATTGTCGAGCAGCACGTGGGGCAAAACGCCACCGACAACGCGACGCTGGTCCCTCTGGTGGAGGCGGTCGAGCGGCGCTGCCGGGAACGCCCGCAGAAGGTCAGCGCCGACAGCGGCTTCTTTTGCTTGGAGACCATCGTGGAACTGGCCCAGCGTGGCCTGGACGTCTATGTGCCCGACTCGAACTTGGCGCGGGAACTGAACCGAGGCCAACGCGCGCCCGGAGCACCTGCTGTACGGCATCCGGAACATCGGCGAATGCGACGCAAGCTGCGCGACCCGGCCGGCCGGGCGGTTTATCAGCGGCGCAAGGCGATCGTGGAACCAGTGATCGGGGTTTTGAAAGAACAGCGTGGAATGCGGCAGTTCCGGCGGCGGGGCCTGGAGAAGGTCGCGGTGGAGTTCGCGCTGGCCGCAACGGCCTTCAACCTCACCCGCCTGTGGCGCAACAAACCGAAGCTAAATCAGGAAGGCTAGTTCAGCAGACTCCCGGACCGGCGACTCGGCGAAGATCGAAACACCAGAATTCTGGAGCGAATCATGATCCCTTTTGATTTCCAGCCAGCTAAACCGAGTTTCCACACAGGCTCTATAGGCCCCCGGCGCCGGGGGCCTATAGCCGAGCGCCGAGTGCGGCCGCACCGTGTTGTATTGCACCCTCCACTGTTCAATCACCACCTGTGCCTCCTTCAAGGAGTAAAAGATCTCTCCATTCAGGCATTCGTCCCGCAGCTTCCCATTGAAACTCTCGCAGTACCCGTTCTCCCAGGGACTGCCCGGTTCGATGTACAGTGTCCCGGTCCCTAGATTTGCCAACCACTGGCGCAGTTGTTTGGCGATGAACTCGGGACCATTGTCGGATCGAATCTGTTCCGGTATCCCTCGCCACAACATCACGTCCGACAACGCCTCAATGATTTGTTGGCTGCCCATCCTCCGCTCCACCCGGATCGCCAGGCATTCCCGCGTGTACTCATCCAGCAAGGTCAGCAGCCGCAGCGTTCTCCCCTCGTGCGTTCTGGCACTCATGAAGTCGTAGCTCCACACGTGGTTCGGTCGCTCCGGCCTCAGTCGTACACAGGAACCGTCGTTCAGCCACAGCCGTCCTCGCGGCCTTTGTTTTTGCGGCACTTTCAGCCCTTCCCGCCGCCAAATCCGCTGCACCCGGTCCTTGCCCACTTCCCAGCCCGCACTCCGCAGCAACGCTGTGATCCTCCGGTAGCCATATCGCCCGTACTTCGCTCCCAGGGCAATGATCGCTCGGGTCAGAGCATCCTCGTCCACCCGATGAATCGGCTCGTATCGTTGTGTCCCTCGCCATTGCCCCAGCAGCCGGCAGGCATGCCGTTCCGACAACCCGTGTTGCTCCCACGCACGCTCCACCGCACAACGCCGCCGCTCAGGGCTCAGAAGTTTCCCTGTGCCACATCCCGCAGTACCTGCTTCTCCAGAGAAAGCTCCGCTACCAACCGCTTCAGCCGCGTGTTTTCCTTCTCCAACTCCTTTAGCCGTTTTGCCTGCACCACCTTCAGCCCGCCGTATTCCTTCCGCCACCGGTAGTAGGTTTGGGTGTGGATTCCAGCTTCTTTGCAGGCTTGGGGCGCAGTCTTCCCGTTCCCCATCTGCACTTCTATCTGCCGTAGCACCGCTACAATCTGCTCCGGCTTGTAACTCCTTGTCGGCATGACCTCACTTCCTCCTCAAGTGGATTCTCTCTCTTTCCACTTGGTACAAAAAGTGCCGGTCAGGTCAAGACTGCAGCGACACCAAAGCCAGGGTGGGAGTGAACCCAGCCCCTGACAGGTACGGCATGAATGCCGTCTTGTGAAGGACGTTCGACAGTGGCACGCCGGCCATAAACAGCGGGTGCCCTGGAACTAACTGCAAGAACGTCGCGTTGACTGCAACCGATTTGGCCGGATTCATGGTCACCACGGCATAACCAATGGCCGTGGGAGAGCCGTCTGGAATCGTAACTTGCGCACCGTAACCGCCCGGGGAGAGGGCCCCCTGAAATCCACGGGCAGGTGTGCCAGTCAGGTCATCGGGACTTGTTGCGAGTGGCATGTTCATGGATTCCCCGTTCGGGTCGAAGAAGTCCACTTGGAACGTCGCCATGGTCGTCGAGACATTACTGGCCTGGAAGATCATAAAGAATCCCCCGTTTTGCGGGGTCCCACTGTTTGCAATCTGGGGAATGATGCTGTCGCCGGGGGCGATCACGATGTCGCGCTTCGATATTCCTGCTCTGTATTGCCAATCCAGGAGTGGCTCGAAGTAGGGACCTGCGGGCCGCGGCACGGTTTGCGCCATCAAGTTTAGGGTTAACAGACATAGCATGGCCGCAAACAGATTGAATTTGAACATTCCTCTCCATCCTTCTCTTCTTTTTGAATCTACGGCCAGGCTGACCGGACCGCGTTCAACCACAACCGTCCCCGAGGGCTTTGCTCTTGCGGAGTTCATCACTTTTTCCCTCCTAACGTGCGTGTCGGGACCGCAGATCGTAGTCGAAGAAGACCGCGTATTTCTTCTAACAGTGGCGCTCGCTCACCACCGGCAGGCGTCAGGATTCGGATCCGGTGGTTGTGCGTATCGGCGATGTAGACGTTGCCCGCATCGTCCAGCGCCACGCCAGGGGGGTAGTTTAGCTGGGCCTGGACCGCCGGGCCGCCGTCCCCGCCGAACCCGTCCTCTCCCGTACCCGCGATAGTGCGAATGACACCCGTGCTATCGACCACACGAATGCGGTGGTTCTCCGCATCTGCGATGTAGAGGTTGCCCGCGCCGTCCGTCGCCACTCCTTGAGGGAAAGTCAACAAAGCACTGGTGGCCGGACCGCCGTCTCCGCCAAAGCCTCTTTCTCCCGTGCCCGCGATAGTGTCAATGATGCCCGAAACATCAACCTTGCGAATGCGGGAGAAGTCTTGGATATACACGTTCCCCGTGCCGTCCACCGCCACGTTTCTAGGAAATTCCAATTTGACTTTCGTGGCCGGGCCGCCGTCCCCGCTATAGTCCCCCACTCCCAGGCCGGCGATGGTGGTCAGGGCACCCGAGGCGTCGACCTTGTAAACCCGAAAGTTTATGATGTCCGTGAAGTAAACGATTCCGGAGGTGTCGACCGCCAGACCTCGGGGAAGATTATCCTCTTCCACCAATTCGACGACTGTACTAATGGCGCCCGAGACGTCAACCTTGCGGATACCGGGTAAGGAAGGGTTAGTAAAGTAGACGTTGCCGACGGCGTCTACCGCCACGCCGCGAGGGGCGAAGACGTTAGCGCCAGTTTCCGCCCGTCCCGTCCCCCCGAAAGTGCGGATTATACCCGAGATGTCGACCTTGAAGATGCGAGTGAAGTCCGCGATGTATATATTGCCAGCACCGTCCACCGCCACATCGAGAGGCCTAAATAGATCAGACTCGACGGCCAAACCGCCCTCCCTTGTGGCGCCTCCCACCCCCGTGCCCGCGATAGTATGAATGATGCCCGAGGCGTCGACCTTGCGGATCCGGTGGTTCCTCGAATCGGCGATGTAGAGGTTGCCCGCCCCGTCCGTCGCCACTCCGCTGGGTTCGCTCAACAAGGCACTGATGGCCGGGCCGTCGTCCCCGTCAAAACCACTCTCTCCCGAGCCCGCGATAGTATGAATGATGCCCGAGGCATCGACCATGCGGATACGATGGTTGTCCGTATCTGCGATGTAGACGTTGCCCACGGCGTCCACAACCACCCCTTCAGGGAAAGCCAACAAGGCGCGGTCCGCTGGTCCGCCATCCCCGTTGAAACCATAGTCCCTCGTGCCCACCCCCGTGCCCGCAAAGGTGCTGATGGTTCCTGAGCTGTCGACCTTGCGTACGCGGTGATTGTGCCGATCTGCAATGTAGATGTTGCCGGCGGCGTCTACCGCCACACCGGTTGGTTCTGTCAACTTGGCTCTGATAGCCGGGCCGTCGTCGCCAACTCCATCTCCGCCTCCCGCGATGGTCTCAATCGTGTATACCTGCGCGGCAGCGGCTGTTGCGAGCAAGATGCTGCAGCCGAGGACACGAGTCATGTCGCTTACCGAGGGGAGGATGGTCGGCATTGGAGCCGGAATTTCCTTTTCGGCCTTCCGGCGATTGAAAATATACACCCACTTTGGGTGCAACCGAGCACAGCTTTCAAACGGACGGGCTTAGTTGTTACACCTGTAGTTATCCGGAATTTTCGATTTGCCCTTCCCCTTCGACCAAAAGCATACGCCCGTCGCCCTCCGTGTCAACCTCAAGTCACGATGACCTCTCGTGGTTAGCATCGCGGGCTTCCGTTGCGGTGGGACCGGCGAACCAAGCTGCGGAAAAGGTTGCCTGCGATCAGGAACGTACGGGAGAGAATCCGGGGAAAGTCTTGGGGGGGTTGCGAGGTTAGTGCATGTCTTCGTCAACGGAAATCTTCAACGCCTTGAGGAATTTCGTGTCCTGGGTGGTGAACCGCAGTCGTCCCGAGGGATTCGTCACGCTCTTCAGCGGCTCTTTCTTGATGCTTTCTTCCCGCCGGTTAAATCCGATCTTAGCTTCCAGCACCAGAAAGACGTCGTAGCCGGCGTGCTTGATGTTGCCGATGACTTCGCCAATCCGCTCAGATTCCAACAGCGATTCGTTGATCGCGTCGCTCATCTCCTTCATCAGCTGCTTCAGCTGCTCGTCCAACTTAGCAATCCTTCTCTCGGTAGCATTGTCCCCTTGCGGTCCCGGGGTACCCGCCCCAGCTTCTCCCATGCATCTTCTGCGACGGTAACCTTACGGTGCAATTCTGTCAACGAGAACCAGGAGAACTTGGCCCGAGGCGGGCCTTTCACCATTTCCCACCACACGGTTGGATAGATTTCCGGCGGGCAGTTTCCTAGCGGTTCAGCTGTTGCGCCAAAGTGCGCCGAGCGGTCTCCGCCAATTCTTTGGCCTTTGGCAGAAGTTCGATCGCCTTCAACACCTGCCGGTCGGTCTCAAGAACGCTCCGGTCCCCTTCCATTTTTCCGAAAACCGAAATAAACAGGTGCTGCTTGATGCGCCGCTGGATGGTCTCCAGGTGTTCCTGAACATCCTCTTCAGTGTAGACGATCTTCTCCCTATCCAGAAACCGCCGGAACTCGTCCAGCACCGACTCGTCTACCTGGAAGTCCCGGCCTATCGTCTCGTGGGTAGCCAGGTAAAACCTGGCGAAGTTAAACAACGCGTATTTCCGCCCCAGGGTGCGCAGGAAGCCCTTCAGGGGCGGCGTCAACATCTTCACATCGGGCGTAATTCCGCCCCCGCCATAGACGGGGCGCCCGCTGTCGGTCATCCGGATTTGTCGCCCAGGGCGCTCATTGTCATCCGATTCGTCTTCGTCCCGATAATAGTAGTAGTCGTAAAGAGTAATACCGGTGAACTCTCGCTGGATCAGGCGACCGCTGGGCGTGTAATACCTAGCGGTGGTTAGGGCCAATCCCGTGTTCTCTCTGAGCGGGTACACGGTTTGCACCAAGCCTTTGCCGAAGCTGGTTTCGCCGACCACCAGACCGCGGTCGTGGTCCTGCACCGCGCCGGCCACAATCTCTGCGGCACTGGCGCTCTGGCGGTTGATCAGCACCACCAGCGGATACATCACTCCCCCATTGCCTCGCGCAGCTCGGTAGACCTTTTCGCCCGAAGCGCGTCCGCGGTGGCTGACAACCACCTGGCCCCGGCTCAGGAACATGTCGGCGACGCTGACGCCCTCCGAGAGCAACCCGCCCTGGTTGCCGCGCAGGTCCAGGATCAGTCCGCGAAGGTTCCTGTGGTTCAGCTTTCTGAGCGCTTTGGCCAGTTCCCGGCTGGCGGTCTCGCTGAAGCTGGCGATCCTGATAAAGCCGATGCCGGGCCGAATTTCAAAGGCGTGCTCGATGCTGGGGAGAAGAATCTCGGCGCGGGTAATGGCAAACTCCAGCGGTGCCGGAGTCCCTTCGCGTAACACCAGGACCCGTACAGTGATCCCCTTGGGTCCCCTCAGCAGTTTCACCACCTCACCGGTGGACAGGTTATCGGTGGGTGTGTCGTCCACCTGCACAATAATGTCGCCGGGCCGCAGACCGGCCTGATAAGCAGGCGAGCCAGCGAACGGCGCCACCACGATGGTCTCGCCGCCGCGTGGAGCCACCGTCATGCCGACCCCGTAGTACTTGCCGCGCTGCTTTTCTCGCAGTAATTGAAAGCTCTTGGGATCGAAGAAATCCGAGTGTGGGTCCAGGGTCCGCAACATCCCCTGAATTGCGCCGTGGTAAATTGCCTTCTCCGGGTCTACCGCGTCGGCATAGTTTTCCTCCACCGCCGAGTACACCTTGGTGAGCAACCTGAGGTTGGCCCGAATATTGTCATCGCTAGAGCCCGGAGTGGCTTTGACTCGCCCCCCGTAGACCCCTGCCAACACGGCGCAGGACAGAATCACCAGCGGAATCGTCAACACGAATCGCCGCCAGCTGTTCATTAACAGATTCTCCTTGCCTCCCCTCTCGTCAAGCGTGTTTGGGCTCAAATCGGGGCCCTTGCCCCTTGACCAAAGATCCGGAGGTCTGCTGTCAAGCTAACTATATCAATCGTTGGGTCGATCAGTGCAGGATCAGCCATAGCCAAAGCGCAACAACCACAATGATCGCTACCACAGTAAGTTGCTCGATCAGCGAGAAACCTCTCTGTTTGCTCATGTTGCTTTTTCACTCGTTCCCTGCATTCGGGGGGAAGGCAATTTCAATCTATCCTGGATTTTGCCGCGTACCCGGTACAAGTGCCTTTCGCGCAATAAGCGTGAACGCCGTGCGCTCGCTTCCCTGGTTCAGGCTCGTGGTGGAGTGTGGGGTGCCCGCCAGCGTGTGAGGCTCGCGCTGCGGCAGCAGGCTCAGCAGCCCGCTCAGCAGGCCAAGAAAAAGCAGGAAGCGTGTGACCCTGACCCTCAAATTTCGTGGGTGCACGGCAGCCGCGCCTCGGAATGTTCCGCCCATCGCTGTAGGCCCTGGCGAGACTAGGCCACTGCCTGCCTACTTCACCCTTCCTGCTTAACCAGGTTGGCTTGCGGCTCCGTAGTCATTGTCAAGCCCCGGTTGACCAGGACCCTGACTTCCACACGCCGGTTTCCCTCTCGACCCTGGCGCGTAGAGTTGTCAGCAACGGGATGCGACTCACCATACCCGAAGGGAATAATCATTCGCCGCAAAGGAATATCGTGATTCTCGGCTAGGTACTGAGAAACCGCCTCAGCCCGGCGCTGGCTGAGACGACGGTTTAGCTCTTCGCTCCCATCGGCTGAGGCAAAGCCGGCGATTTCAATGACAAACCCCTTCTGGGTCTCCGCATAGGCCGCCAGTTCGTCCAGCAGGTCCTTGGCTTCCATCGACAGGAAAGCACTTCCAGCCTTGAACTGAACGGTGACGCTCTTTTCGAGCTGGTAATCGTCCAGCGCTGCAATTCTTTGGTTGGTGGCCTGAACCGCGGCTACAGCGTCATCTGCTGTTTGCTGGGCCGCTTTCGCTTCCCCGTGCGCGGCATTCGAGATAGTGTTCAGCTCCTCGATCTGGCCGGCCAGCCGCTCCGCGTTGTCCTCACTTTGGGCAAGTCGCTTCTCCGACGCCGTCATCCTGGCTTCTGCCTTGCCCACCCGCGTTTCCACCGGCGCCACTCTTCCCTCGACCGCGTGGGCCAGTTCCAGGTCGTCGTTCGTGAAACGGATCTTTTTGGCAACCAGTACGCCAGAATCGTCTAACCGCCCTTCCACCTCCACCTTCAGGCTGCGCAGCAGCTCACTGGCTGCGTACTCCCTTGCGCTCCGGAAGGGATTCTTTTTCTTCTCCTTGATTTCTGTGACAAGCGTGACCTTGACTTTCTGGTCCATCCCATTACCCGTTCGCAGAACAAAGCTATCCGCATCTTGCTTGATGATCACGCCGGAGAGCTTCTGTTTCGAGCCGGCGCCCTGCGCGAAAGCCGGGGACAGCAGCGTAATGCTCGCCGCGAGAGCAAGTGAAACCAAAGCCAAGTGCTTGCCTCTCATTAGTTGATTCCTCCCGTGTCTAAAGATTTGTTGCGTCCTCTCTTACTGAAATCCGGTCTTGCTCAAATCCCAGTCTTGCTGAATCCCGGGCTTCGGTTTCCTCGGGAACTCTCAAGTTCAGCTTCCGCTCGACTTAACATTTTACCTCAGGCCGCCCCACCGACTCAAACTCAGATCGCCATGGTCTCTTCTGGATGGGATGAAACGCGGGCGCGGTAGCATGCATCTTAACCGGAATTTCCATTTTGAGCTTCCTCTTCACCCGAAAAGCTATGCCTCGTACCCTGTCGTGTCAACCGCAAACAGCTCTGGCCTCTTTGAGGTGGTAGTGCGGCACATTTTGGCTGTTCTTCGGAGTCGCTGTGCGGGGTTCGCCTGCCCAGCCTGCCGCGCCGCTGACACTTATCCGGCCCGACCACTTCTGAGCACCTAAAATTACCCTCTCTCCCGGTTCGCTAGCCGTCTGGCAGCGGCAGTGCCGAGATCGTTCGCAGCATGCTGCTGAACAGCCTCCGGCTCAAGTGCCCTTCGGCCAGCAAAAGCCAGTAATATCGCGCATGTTTCACCAGCCGTCCTCCCGTTTTCACCAACCGCTGTTGCAAGCTCGTCAGGGACCAGTTCCCGATTCTCTGTGGCAGCACCAGTCGCCGCCACAGGTTGCCGAGATTATAGGCAATGATGGTGAGCCACAGCCGGACCTCGTTCGACCGGAACCGGTGACAACTGAGCCGCGTCATCTTCACTGCTTGCTCTCCTTCTTTGATCCACTGCTCCGCTGTCCCCCGCTTGTTGTAAAACCGCATCACCGCCCGACTTGGCAGAGTCAAGTTCGTAACGATAAACCCTACTCGCGGGAACAGCTCCCCTGGATGATGCTCCACCTTGGCCACCACCCTGCGGGCTGTCTTCCAACTGGCCGCTTGGTATAGAAAGCCCTTGAACTCCACCAACGGCTTCTTGCTGGGTCTCCCCACCGGCCGAGTCAGCAACTCCTCAATGTCCCGCTGTAGGCTGTCGTTAGCCGGGATGCGGATGGCGTACTTTACCTCCCGCTCCTCCAGAGCCTCGTAAATCTCCGGCTTGGCAAAGGCCGCGTCGGCACGAAACACCACTTCCTTGCCCAGCTGCTGCTGCCGCTCGATCTCCGGCAGGAGAAGTTCTTTCCAGTCCTCGGCGCTGTGCACGTTGCCCGGTCGCAGCTTGGCCGCCAGACAGTCACCCTCGCGATTGAACAGCAACAACGGGTGATAGCAGCTCGACTCGAAATGCCCGTTGTAGGCACTCTGCTCCTGCTGGCCGTAGACCGGAATCTCGGTCGAGTCCATGTCCAGCACCACCCGTTGCGGGGAATCCATAGCTTCCGCCCTGGCGATTAAATCCCGGTTGATCGCTGCCAAACCAGCCAGGTTCTCATCTTGCGTCAGTAGTTCTGTCTCGAACGATTGCAGCCGGGAAGTCAACGCGGCTCCTCGCTCCCAGATCTTTTCTGAACCGATCAGCCGGAACGTCGGATCTTGAGAGAGCCGTTCCGCGTCATTCATATCTTCGTAACCCGCCAAGCGGCTGTACACGGACTGGCGCAGGAGGTCAGCAAAGGGCAACCGTGTGTTCTTTCTCCGAGGATCGGCCAAGTGCTGTTTGATGAGTTCTCCGAATCCCAAATGTTCGTCTGATTCGCGCACGAGGATCAGGCCGCCGTCGGAAGTAACCCGCGACCCCTGGAAATCGACCTTCAATGCAGCATTGAAAGAGAACTGAAAGGGCTGATTTTGCCTCTCACCCACTCGGTTTCTACCTCCGGAAGCTGTATTGACGCTGGAACCGGCATAAATATTGGCGTCGGAGGTCAGTATAAGGTTAGCTTTGGAGTTTCAAAACGGAAATCCGGGTTGGAAGCCGGTTCCCACACTGAAGCTATTTGCTAGTTTGGCAATGCCTTCGGGACCAGGGATATGTCAGTCTGCGAATGGGCCCGTGTTCGGATAAGCTAGCTTCGTGGAACCCGGCACGCACGCCACCCTGGATCGCCGTCTTGGACCGCTCACCGCTGCCTCCGTAGTGGTGGCCAATGTGATTGGAGCGGGCATCTTCACCACTTCGGGTTTTCTTGCCCGGGATCTTGGCGATCCGGTGGCACTGCTGGCGGTTTGGGTGGTCGGGGGCATGCTCGCACTGGCCGGGGCGCTCTCCTATAGCGAATTGGGAGCAGCTATGCCGGAGGCGGGTGGCGAGTATGTCTACCTACGCGAAACCTACGGACCGCTGGTCGGGTTTCTGAGCGGATGGGTCTCGTTTTTCATTGGTTTCAGTGGTGCCATCGCAGCGGTGTCCTTGGCGTTTGCGCACTATGCGGCGCACTTTTTCCCTGCCGTGGAGCCCCCGCGGGTGGCAGGGATCGCGCTGGCCATTGCGTTAGTCTGGGGACTGACCATGGTCCATGCACTGGGCGTCGGACTAGGCGGTTTGTTCCAACGGATGATCACCGCGGCCACCGTATCGGCAATTTTGGTCTTGGTGGTGGCTGGCTTCTGGCTGGGCACCGGTGACACAGCACATTTTCGCAGCGCCGAGCCGGCGATGTGGAGTAATTTTCCGGTCTCGCTCGTCTTCGTGATGTTCGCCTATAGCGGGTGGAATGCCGCGGCCTACCTGGCGGGGGAAATCCGAGAGCCAGCCCGCAACCTACCGCTGGCTCTGCTGGGGGGGACGGTGATGGTCACCGCTCTCTATCTGGCACTGAACACTTTCTATCTGTATGCACTGCCGATCCCGGAGATGGCCGGTGTGCAGGCCATCGCCGAGAAGGCCAGCGTGGCCGCCTTCGGACAGGTAGCCAGCCACCTGGTCACCGGGATGCTGTTGCTAGCGCTGGCCGGGTCCGTCAGCGCCATGGTCTTGGCTGGGCCGCGCGTCTATTTTGCCATGGCGCGCGACGGCGTCTTTCCTCAGGCGATTGCCACCGTCCATCCTCGCTTTCACACCCCGGCGCGAGCCATCTTTTTGCAGAGTACCTGGTGCACCATCTTGATTTGCGTTTCGGCCTTCGAATCGCTGGTGGTTTACGTAAGCTTTATCCTGGTACTGTTTGCGGGGCTGGCGGTTCTGGGTGTATTCGTGCTGCGCGCACGCCGCCCGGACCTGCCTCGCCCCTTTCGCGTTCCTGCTTATCCTTTCCTTCCGGCTCTTTTCGTTGCCGCCTCACCCGTTATCGCGGTCTTTACCTTCCGAGTTTATCCGAAGGAGTCGCTTTGGGGACTGCTGACGGTGGCCGCCGGAGTGCCGTTCTACCTGCTGTTCCGCCGGTCGCGCAGGCGCGGTTAATCCTTCATTTTTGTATGAGGACCGGCTGGGCCGCTGCTGCCCGTCGTTCCCTCGACGAATTTTTCCACCGGATCGTCGGCAGGTGCCAGCGAGTACGGCTCTAGGCCAAGCCAAGGATGGTGAAGTAGAATGGTGCCATGGCTGCCGCGAAACACTTGCGTGCCCAGATCGTTTCCCGCCAGGACTACGCTCCCGATTTGTGGAGCATCCGCATCGCGCCGGAACAGCCACTTTCGTTCAAGCCCGGCCAGTATGCCACTCTGGGCGTGCCGAAGGACGGCAAGGTCATTGAGCGGCCCTATTCGATCGTCTCCAGCCCCGCCGAACCGGAAGTGGAGTTCTTTTTCGAGCTGGTACCGGAGGGAGCGCTGACCCCGCTCCTGTACCCGCTCGGAACCGGCGCCGAGCTGCTGGTGCGCCCGGCCTGCAAGGGCCTGTTCACGCTGGACCGCAAAAGCGGCCGCACCCGGCACCTGATGGTGGCCACTGTGACCGGCGTGGCCCCTTTCGTCAGCATGGTCCGCACCATGGTCCGCCAGCCGGAAGAGGGCCACCAACTGTTCGTCATGGAGGGTGCCAGCCGCTCTTGGGAATTCGCTTACGCCCACGAACTGGAGGAGACCGCCCGTAACCACCCGTGGCTGAAATTTGTTCCCACCGTCAGCCGTAGCTGGGAAGATCCCGAGTGGCGGGGTGAGCGCGGGCGCGTAGACGACGTGCTGCGCAAGTATACCGACCAGCTGGGTCTCACCCCTGAAACCACTACCGCCTACCTGTGCGGGCACCCGACGATGATCGCGAACGCCCACGGCATGCTCCGCCGTGCCGGGTTTCCCAAGGAGTCCGTCAAGGAAGAAGTCTACTTTGTGCTGAAGACTTAGGGAGACTGGAGGGCCGTGGGTCCGAGACGCCTCGCGGCAGATGCTTTCCGCCGCAAGTGCCAGAATGGGCCGGGGGCTGGCAGTTGCAAACCCAGTAGGCAATCAGGTAACATCGGCTCGCAACTCTTTGCATTCCGCGGGGTTCGAAGTCATGTCCACCCAAGCTGCTCCACAGCCCGAATTGGGAGAAAAAGTACTTCTGGTGACCCAGGACGAGGGGCTGGAGCAATTGCGTCAGTGGCTGCCCGGCGCGCGCGCGGTGAAAGAGGTCTCGATCCTTAACCTGAAGCCGCCGACCGTCATTATCTCCGGCACGCCGGCAGTGTTTTCGACCGAACTGCGCGAGGCGGTGCTGGAGGAGCAGGCGCGGCTGGTTTACGTGCTGGAAGGAGACGGCACCCTGCCCGCCGAATCTACGGGCTTCCCGATCTATTTCTTCCTGCCCCGGCCGTTTCACCAGGGCGTGCTGGAAAGCACGGTGCGCGGCGCGTTGGAGAATCTGCGCCTGGCGTCGAAGAATCGAGAGTTAACGGAGTCGCTCAAGCGGGCCCACGACGAAATCGACGACCTCAACAGCATCGGCATCGCCCTTTCGGCCGAGCGGGATGTGCAGCCCCTGCTGGAGCTGATCCTGGGCAAGAGCCGCGAAATCACTGGCAGCGACGCCGGTTCCCTCTACCTGGTGGAAGAGAATGAGGCGACGGAAGAGAAGGTGCTGCGTTTCACGCTGACCCAGAATGACAGCGTGCAGGTCGCCTTCAATCAGTTCACCATCCCCATTGATACCAGCCGGATCGCCCCCTACGTGGCGCTCAAAGGGGAGACCCTGGCGCTTATTGACGTTTACTATCTGCCGCCGGGCATGCCGTTCGGCTTTAGCCGCGACTTTGACACCCAGATCGGATACCGCACGAAGTCCATGCTGGCGGTGCCGATGAAAAACCCCAGGGGCGAAGTGGTAGGAGTCCTGCAACTGATCAATTGCAAGAGGGACCCCCAGGCCAAGGTCACCCCGGAGAACGCCGACCTGCTAGTGATTCCCTACCCGGGGCGAGTGCAGCAGTTGGTGGAATCGCTGGCCAGCCAGGCAGCGGTGGCCCTGGAAAAGGCCCGGCTCTATGAGAGCATTCAGAATTTGTTCGAAGGCCTAGTGAAGGCTTCGGTGGTAGCGATCGAGGCACGCGACCCCACCACCTTTGGCCACTCGTTCCGCGTGGAGAAGGTCACCAGCGCACTGGCCGAGGCGGTGGACGGCGTGGACGACGGTCCCTATCGCGACGTCAGGTTCACTCCCGACCAGATGCGCGAGCTCCGCTACGCCGCGGTGCTGCACGACTTCGGCAAGGTTGGGGTCCGCGAGGAGGTGCTGATCAAAGCCAAGAAGCTGTATCCGGCTCAGCTAGAAATCGTGCGGGAACGGTTCAACTTTGTTCGCAAGTCCATCCGAGAAGAGCACGCCGGCCACCGGCTCCAGTACCTGTTAGAAAAGGGCCGCGAGGAATACCTCAGGCGGCTGCCCGAATTCGATGCCGAGCTGGCCGAACGCCTGAAGGAGATGGACGGGTTTTTCGAGTTTCTGTTGCAGTGCAACGAACCAACCGTGCTTCCCGAAGGCAACTTCGAACGGCTGGCCGACCTGGCCGCACGCCGCTTCCTGGACGATTGGGCCGGCGAGGAGCGTGCGCTGCTTCAACCTGGCGAGATGCGGCTGCTCTCCATCCCCAAGGGCAGTCTGGACGAGGCCGAGCGCGAGGATATCCAATCCCACGTTGAGCACACCTTCAATTTCCTCAGCAAGATCCCGTGGACCAAAGAGATTCGCAACATCCCGTTGATCGCGCGCGCCCACCATGAGAAGCTGAACGGCAGCGGGTATCCGCGCAAGATTTTCGCTCCGGACATCCCCATCCAGTCGAAAATGATGACCATCTCGGACATCTACGACGCGCTGTCGGCTTCGGACCGCCCCTATAAGAAGGCGGTGCCGGTCGAGAAGGCTCTCAACATCATCGGATTCGAGGTCAAAGACAAGATGTTGGACGAGGAGCTGTTCCGCATCTTCCGCGAGAAGGAACTCTGGCGGCTGACGGTCAAGTAGCGCGCTCGGCGCTTCCCAATCAAACCGGACAGTGTACAATGGGAGCCCCAGTAGCAGGAGGTGGCCCGATGCTTTCCACCCGGCTCATCCAAATGATTGAAGCCAACGCCGAGCAGCTCACCCAGGGCCTTGTCCAGCAGTTGAAGTCGCATCCCCATACCCCGGGCTATCGTTGCTTCCCCGATACGGAGATTCACAACCGCACCTATAGCGTCTACAAGAACCTCGGCGCCTGGATGGTGGGAAAATCCCGCGACGAGATCAGGCTGAACTACGAAGACCTCGGCCGCCGCCGCTTCGGAGAGGGCATCCCCTTGCACGAAGTAATCTACGCGCTGATCCTGACCAAGAAGAACCTGCTGATCTACGTGAACACTCACGGCCTAGGCGGAACAGCATTGGAAATTTACGGCGAGCAGGAGCTGGTCAACAAGGTGGACCAGTTCTTCAACGACGCCATCTACTACACAGCGGTGGGGTACGAACGCGCCCTGGGGGTCAGCCGGGAGCGCACAGCCTAGCGGTTTGCCGAGAGGGACCCCGATCGCGCGCGGCTGCGGCAACCGCAACAAAGCCGGCTACGACAACTGTCAGTGAGTAGGAACGGCCCGACTCCTTCCGCAACCGCCAGGCCTTTTCGATTGTGTTAGCCGGTGGGGATTTCCTCGGCCGCTTCGGTAGCTTCCACCCGGATCAGACGCACGAGACTTTGCACGACCACAGGGTCAAACTGGACGCCGGAGAAGCGCTCCAGCTCCTCAAGCGCTTCGTTGAGACTGCGAGGGCGGCGATACGGGCGCTCCGAGGTGAGGGCATCGAAGGCGTCGGCCACCGCCAAGATGCGCGCTCCAAGGGGAATGTCTTCGCCCGTCAGCCCTTCCGGATAGCCGTTGCCGCTGTAGAACTCGTGGTGATAGCGAACTGAGGCCACGATGGAGGCGTTCACATGAACGGTTTCGAGCAGGCGCGCTCCGGCGCTGGCGTGCGTCTGCAAGGCGGCAAAATCGGCGGGAGTGAGTTTTCCGGTTTTCTCCAAAATGCCAGCGGGCACAGCCAGGTAACCAATGTCGTGCACACGGGCCGCGGCCCGGAGGTCGTCTTGCTCTCGTTCCGGCAGGCGCATGGCGGCGGCCAGCAACATGGCGTAGCGAGTCATCGCCTGCAGGTGGCTGCCCCCAAGGTAGGCGCGCCGATCGACGGCTTCCGCCAGGGCCGCCATGCCTTCCAGCACCGCGCGCTCCAACTCCAGCGGGTCGCCGGGGAAGGCAGGCCAGGCTTCTTCCAGTCGTTGCAGCAGGTAATGGAAGGTCTCTGGCCCCGTGCTCTCCAGCCGCCGGCTCAGGTTCTCCAGGTAGGTGGAAAGCACGTGCCCACGCCACAGCCTCTCCTCCTGGCGCCGGAACTGTTCCGCCACCTCCACCATGTTTCCTCCCCGGTGTTTGGCCAGGTAAAGGCCGGCGTCGGCGGCGCGGATTAACTCCTCGGGCGAATCGCCGTGGCTGGGGAAGGTGGCCAGGCCGAAGCTGGCGGTCAGCTTCCGGGTAGAGAAGACTGAATCGGAGGCGATCCACAAGCGCAGGCGCTCGGCCAGAATCTGGGCCTGTTCGGCGCCGGCTTCCGGCATCAAGATTATGAATTCTTCGCCACCGTAGCGGGCCACCACATTGGACTGGCGGCTTCTCTGATCCAAGATCTTTCCCAGCCGGGCCAGCACCAGATCCCCTTCCAGGTGGCCCAGAGTGTCATTCACCTGCTTGAAACTGTCCAGGTCAAGCAGCACGAGCGAAAAGACACGCCCGGCGCGCGTGGCACTTTTCCACTCGGCTTGCAGGGATTCCATGAAGAAGTAATGGGTCTTGACCCCGGTCAGGCCGTCGGTAATAGCCTACTGTCGGGTACGCTGGAAGATGAAGGCGTTGTGCAGGGCGGCGGAGAGATGGTCGGCCAGAGTGCGCAGGATCATCACGTCTTCTTGCTGGAAGGCACCCTCCTGGACGCTCTCCACGTTCAGCACGCCCAGCATCTGGTCGGCGTAGAGGATGGGCAGGCACAGTTCGGAGCGGGCGTTGGTCAGGATGCCCTGGGCGCGCTTTTCCGCGAGCAGGTCGTTCATCAGCACCATTTCGCCAGTGCGGGCCACGCCCCCGATTACTCCCACGTCCAGCGGAATGCGGCGGCCCAGTGCCTGGGCCCGAAGCCCGGCTTCAGCCTTGATTTCGATCTCCTTGGTCTGATAATCGAGCAGGCCGATGCCGATGTGGTCGTAGGCGAAGTTGCGCTGGATCTCGCGGGCGATTTCGGCCAGCATCTCGTCGGCGTTTAGGGTGGAGACGGCAATCAGGGTGATGTTGTTCAGAAAACTCAACTGGCGCAAACGCCGCTGTTCTTCGCTGAACAGCCGCGCGTTCTCCAGTGCGATGGCCGCCTGGCCAGCCAAGGTCTTTATGATTTCCAGGTGCCCCCCGTCGTAGGCGTTTTCGCGTTCAAGATTCTGCACGGCCATCACGCCGGTCGCGCGCTCGTGCAGTAGCAGGGGCACGCCCAGCCAGCAGCGCGCCGGACGGCTGCTCGGTTCGATGCCATGGGTGGCACGGAATTCATCAGGGCGCTCCCTGAGTAAGAGCGGTTCCCGGGTGCACAGAACATACTCGGTGATGGAGTTTCGCATTTTGCGCCGGCGCTTCGGCAGATAAACGCTGTTTTCCGCCTCCAGCTCAAAGTGAATTTGCCGGTCGGGTTCGTCCCACAAGGCAATGTAGAAATTCCTGGCGTCCATCAGCTTCTCGATTTCCCGGTGAATGCGGCGCAGCAGTTCATCCCGATTGAGCGTAGAGCTGAAGGCGTGGCCGGTGTGGTTCAACAGGCGCAGTTCCTCAGCGCGACGGTGGGAATCCCGGGACAGCAGGAAATTCTCCACTGCCATCGCAATCTGCTCGGCGACCGTGGCCAGCAGGCGCAATTCCGCCGGGATCCAGACCCGTTGTGCCGGATAGGCCAGCACGAGCGCCCCGTATCGTGCTGCGTTAGTCTTGAGCCCGATGGCGACCAAGGCCTGAATTCCCGCCTCCCGCAACACCTGGCGGAATTCCCGGAGCGCTGTATCGGATTCCGGGCCGCCGGCCGCCGGGCGATCTTGCAGGTCGTTCAGTAGCACCGGGCTGCCCATGCGGTCCACCAGAGCTATCGCGGCGGCGTCCAGGTCGCGGCGCTCCCATTCGGCAACCGCCTCGGTGCTGAACCCGCGGAACAGGTGCGTCCCCGGGTAGCGCTCCGACCCTTGCAGGGTGATCATCCCTTGGGAAAGTCCGTACAGATTGAGAATGCGCTCCAGCACCTGCCCCAGGGTCTGCTGGAGATTCCTGGCAGTCTGATAGCCGCTGGTGTGCAGATTGAGGTCTGAGAGGCCAAGCAGGTGATCTTCTACTTTGTGCTGCTGTTCGTCATGGAGCACCACAGCCATGGCTACCGCCAGCACCAGCAGACCGTAGGTCGCAGCACCAGAATTGGCGACCCCCAGACCGGCGCCAAGCAACGTGCCCGCGCCCTCGGCAGCTAGCGTGCAACCCAACAGCAAGGACGCCAGACTCAGAAGGCGCAGCCCCAGCGCCTTGCCGGCCCGACTCTGGTGCCAGAAGCGAGCGGCAGCGTACAGCAGCAGGAGCGAGCTGCCGGCAGCCGGCGAAAGTGCGGCCAGAGGCTGGAGCCACCCGTACGCATAGGTTGCGCTCCAGATGAGGCCGAGGCCCGCCCCCAACGCGTACCACTCCCCGAATCGAGGCCGCACTGGCGTTCCCACTGCCATCGCCAGTAGCGACAGCGCAGCCAGCACCATCAGGGTCTCCTGTGCGGCTTGGGCCAGACGTTGGCCCGAATGTAGAGGCAGCAGTGACAAGCTGTAGTAGCCGGCCAGCAGCGCCCAAGTAGCGGCCCAGGCCAGCAAGAAACCCTGACCGCTGCGACGACGTAGCGAGTAAAGCACCCCACAGGCCACCAGCGACAGCGCAAGCGCCAGAATGCCGTGGTGAGCCTGGTTCATCGAGCGCGCCCCTTCCCTCGACTATACACAGAGTAAAGAAACACCGTCAATGCAACCGCGAAGCCGTTCGCGCGAGGCCGACTAGCCTGCCCGGCAGGGCAGGAATCGCGCTACAATGCGCCCGTGTTCACCACGGCGCGCGCACTGCACTGGGCCTCTCTGGCTGCGTTGCTGGTAGCGATCGCCTATCTGGCTGCTGCGGCGGCCACACCCGTAGCCCAGCAGCGGGCAGCGCCCTTCACGCTGGTCGAGCCGGCGCGCCAGTTGGAGGAGGTTGTGAGCTTGTTCGCGCTAGGCGTGATCCTGGGGGTGATGAAATTCGGGCAGGGGGTGGCCGGGGTGGTGGCGGTCGTGGCCCTGGCGGCGCGCTCCCTGCATCCGACGAGAGCCTTGTTTGGAGGCGGCTTCGCGGCTTTGGGGTTCCTGGTGCAGGCCGTCCGCGGCATCTGGATGGCAGCCGTGGAACCCTCAGCGGGAATCCAGTTCGTCGCCTCCCCTGACGAGGCTTCCCGGCAGGCGATGCTGGTGTTCATGCACCACAACTTGCTGTTCCAGCACCTGTTCAGCTGGCTCTATGTGTTCTTTGCCGGAGTCGGCTTCGCTTTCCTTGCCTGGGCCTTGTGGGAGGAAGTCGAGCGTGTGGCCGCCGCCTTTGCTTTGGCTGCCGCTGTGCATGCTTGCTATTTTCCCCTGCTGATGTTCTTTCATTATTCAACCCGAGTGGTGGAGCGTCCCTTTCCACAACTTACGCTGGTTACGGAAATTGCGGTGTGGCTGTTTCCCGGGCTGGCTTTTTTTCTCGGCTTTCTCTGGTTGAAGCAGCTTTCGGAAATCCGTACCGGCGAACCTGGATCCTTTGGATGAGAAGCCGAGTCACGCCCCGGGAGCTTTGGGCGGCCGCCGACGCGTATCATAGGGGACAGGGGAGGAGATAGGGGAGGTACCGAGCAGATGGCTGAGAAGCCGCCGGAAGAGCGCCCGGAGCCGGAGCGCCGGCCGCGACGTCCCACGCCGCTGGGCTTGATGGGTCCCCTGGAGGGAATGGAACCGCCTCGGGCCAGCGGGCTTCCTTCCCTGCGGGCAGTGGGGATCATGGTGGCGTTCATGGCGGCAGCCTTGTTGCTGGCTTTCCTTTTCTCCCGCGGCTGTTAACCGATCGAACCATTAAGGATTGGGCCATTGCCGATTGGGTCATTGACGATTGAACCGGCCCAATCAACAATTCTCAATCGGCCAATTGTCAATGAGCCAACCAGAGGAGATCCGCGTCCGATTTGCGCCGTCGCCGACCGGCTACCTGCATGTCGGCGGGGCGCGGACGGCCTTGTTCAACTGGCTGTTTGCCCGCCGCCACGGCCCTCGAGGCAAGTTCATCCTCCGCATTGAAGACACCGACGTAGAGCGCTCCAGCCCGGAGATGAGCGAGGGCATCCTGGAAGCGATGCGCTGGCTGGGGCTGGACTGGGACGAGGGGCCATTTTTTCAGTCCCAGCGCCGGGAACTCTACCGCTCCGTGGCGGAACGGGTCCTGGCCAAGGGCCGTGCATTCCGCTGCTATTGCGCGCCCACCGTTCCACCCGTCGTGGACAAAGGCAGCGAACGCCGACCTCGAGCGCTGCGTGATCCTTGCCGCACTCGCCTCGAGCAGGACCCGGCCGGCCGCGCGTTTGCCATTCGCTTTCTAACTCCCGATGAAGGGGCGACCGCGTTCGAAGATGCGGTCTTTGGGTTCGTCGAGTTTCCCAACGCCGAGCTGGAAGATTTCGTGCTGCTGCGTTCCGACGGCCTGCCCACCTACCACCTGAGCGTGGTGGCCGATGATCTGGACATGCGCGTCACCCACGTGCTGCGCGGTGCCGACCACCTGTCGAACACGCCCAAACAGGTGCTTCTCTATCAGGCACTTGAGGTTCCCCCTCCGCTGTTTGCCCATGTCCCGCTGATCCTGGGTCCCGATCGCACACGGCTCAGCAAGCGTCACGGCGCCACCTCGGTGGTCGCCTACCAGGACCAGGGCGTGCTTCCGGCAGCCATGCGAAATTTCCTGGCCTTGCTCGGCTGGTCACCCGGTGACGATCGCGAGCTGTTTTCTACATCGGAGTTGGTTGCTGCTTTTTCCCTGGAAGGCATCGGCAAGGGCAACGCGGTATTCAACCCGGAAAAACTGGAGTGGTTCAACCAACAATACATCCAGCAGTCCAGCGCCGAGCAGCTGCTCCCGTTTGTCCGGGAACAACTGGAGCGGGCCGAACTCTGGCGTGATGAACTCGGCCGTGCGGATCGTGCCTGGTTGCTAGACGCCATCGGCCTGCTGAAGGCGCGCATGCGCACCTTAAAGGATTTCACGGGCAGCGCCCGAGCCTTCTTCACCGACGACTATCCGGTGGACCCGCAGGCAGCCAAGAAATTCTGGAAAGACCCGGCATTGGCTGAGTTGCTGCCGGCGCTGGCCGCCGTTCTTGAGCAGGTGGAGCCCTTCGACCCTCCCCGGACCGAAGCGGCGCTGCGCGGCTTTGCTGAGCAGCGCGGAGTAAAGGCCGGGCTGCTGATCAATGCCGCTCGCGTGGCGCTGACCGGTCAGGCCGTGGCTCCCGGCATCTTCGAAGTGATGGCCCTGCTGGGCAGAGACCGCACAGTCAGTCGCCTGGAAAGCAAGTGTCAGATCTCAGGGGTCAAGTAAGCAGGGGGAGACTCAGCGGCTCTGGCTCCACTTCACCACATGGACCGGCGCTTCTACGGCGATCTTTGCTGGGGGGTAGCAGGCGCTGTCATCGCAGGCCTGGTAGCGCAGTACCCCGCGCAGGATCACTTTCCCCGTCGGCGTCCGGCCCGGTACCCGAAAGCGGCTGCGGATGCTGACTGTTCCCTGGTAAACCTTCAGCGGCTTGCCAGGTGCAAAGCTGAACGTGTAGCGCTCCGCTGGCGGATACTCCACATCGAGCAGCTTGAATTCTTTCGACGTCCAATTCAACTTTGTGGGAATCAGATAATCCAGGGTGGGCTTTCTGGCATTGATGTGGAACCCGGCGGCAATCTCCAGGCGCAGGGGCAGCTCCACTATGTCCGCCGCCGCTGCCATCACCGGAGTGGAAGGAGGAAAGACTTTGACTACCTCAGTCCGCTTGGATCGCTCCCTAGCCGCCGCCGTCCAGCTCAGGCAAAGGGTTAAAAGCAGCGTTGCGAGGATTCTTGGAGATTGGCTCATAGCCCCAGTTGTCTACTCAAACTCAGTTGTCTGCTCAAACTCGGTTATTTGCTCAGAATCGCTCCCCGCCTCTGCTGAATCGCCCTACGAAGGGAATCGGCCCCCTCACAGCAGCTTCTCGACCGCCTCCTCGAACACGCTGCGGCTCACCAACCCCTCGTGCTTGTCGCGAATGCGCCCCTCTCGGTCGATAATAAACGTGGTTGGAAGCCCCCAGATACCCCCGAACAGTTCGGCCACCGCATCGTTGCCGAGCAGGACCCGGTAGTTCATCTTGTACTCTTTGGCGAAGGGCTTGACCACTTCCATGCCTTCGTCGTCCATGGCGACGCCGACGATCTCCAAGCCCTCGGGGCCGTAGCGGTCGTACAGGTCAACGAACCAGGGGATTTCGATGGTGCACGGCTGGCACCAGGTGGCCCAGAAATCCAGGATGACAACCTTTCCCTTCAGGTCGGCCATCCGGAAATTGTTGCCGTGAATGTCCTTGAGCACGAAGTCGGGGACAAGGGGGCCCTCCTTGTCCCCCAGAGGGGTCGGCGGCGGCTCCCATGAGCCGTAGCGGAGCGCGCCAAACAGCAGCAGAGCGCTACCGACCAGAATGAGTCCGAAGTTCCGCAACGGGCGGCCGCGCCTCGATTTCTCCGGGGGAGGGAGGCTGCCACCTCCTGGCTCAGGCGGCGGACTGGAATCGAAAGGAGGTGTCTTGGTACTCATATATGGAATTAAAGCGCAAAACGGTTCAAAAAGGAAAGGTAGCCGGAAAGCCTGGTGAATTGGTTCGTCACGAGCAGAGCGCCGACCAAAATCAGCACCGCGCCGGAAAACACCTCCACCGTGTGCAGATGCTTGCGGAAACCACGGTAGAAGTTGAAGAACTGGCTCAGCCCCAAGCTGGTCAGCAGGAACGGCACCGCCAGGCCCAGCGAATAGACTGCCAGCAGCAGGATGCCCTGAGCAATTGTTTGCTTGGTGGAGGCCAAAGCCAGGATGGCTGCCAGGATGGGGCCGATACAGGGCGTCCATCCAAAGGCGAATGCCAGGCCCAACAGGAGGGAACCCGGCGCCGACACAGATCGACTGGCTGGGTTGGTGCGGATGCGGGCATCGCGGTACAACAGGCCGATTTTCAGAATGCCGGTCATGTGCAGGCCGAACAGGATCACCACCACGCCGCCAATCTGCAACAGTAAGGGCAGGTGGGAGCGCAGGGTCCCACCCAGCCAGGTGGCCGAGGCCCCCAGCGAGATGAACACGATGGAGAAGCCAGCGATGAAGAACAGGGAATGGAACAACACGCGGCGCAACAGGTGGTCATCCGGGCCAGCCGCTTTCAGCTCTTCCACGCTGGCCCCGGAAATGATCGAAACGTAGCCGGGCACAAGCGGAAGAACACACGGGGAAAGGAAGGAAACGATCCCTGCGAGAAACGCTGCGGTTAACGAAACGTCCATACGTTATTTAGACGCTATGCGCGCAGCCTCTGGTGCACAAAACGGTTGCCCGCGACCCACGGTGCCTGTGTTCATATTACCGCACTCCGGCCCCCAAATGCGATTTTACGGGAAACCAGCCGCCGCGCGCCAGGCCTGCCATCGCTTGGTCCGGGCGCGCCGTTCCAACGTCCACTCCGAGTGACGGCTGCGGCGATGGCCTGCCTGACGCAGTAGCAGCCAGGCGCCCGTGTCACAGAAGCTCTCGCACAGGTAGTAGCGCCAGCGTGTCTGCCGGGCGCGGGCGGGTCCGGGAGAGGCTGCGGTCGTCGCCTGACCCTGGGCACCGCGCAGGGCCTCTTTGGCCTCCTCGGCGGAGTAGCCTAGTTCGCCACGGATGCCGGCTTCCGTTTCCCGCGCGATCTCGGCTTCATAGAGGCGGCGGCCAGATCGCAATCGTGGCCAGAGGAAGTGGCAGAGTTCGTGATACAGGATGCGGCCTAGCTCTCCGGGCCGCGAAAACAGCGATTGCCCCAGCAGCAGGTAGCGCTGTGGGATAAAGCTCGCCGCATGGGCCGGACTGTGGGCCTGCGTTTGCAGGCTCGCCGCCGCGGCAACTTTGATGCGCGGCAGCCGCATGCTGAATCCTGCGGGCAGCGCTTCCAGCCAGCGCGCCAGTGCCGCCCGCTGCTTGGCTGAAAGTTGCGGGGACAGTTCCGCAGGTCCGCAGCGCCGCCCTCGCCGGAAGCGGTGCGATGCCAGAATCACCCGTGCCGAGGTTCTATTTCCGACAGCAGCCGCACGGCCTCGTAACTTGACAACCACGAGGATAACAGTACTAGATAGCAATGGCAGCAACCAGAGGGGATCTGCGCGCGTCCATTTGGCTGGAGTCTTGGCCTGCGTTTCGGAGGGAGTCCAGTGTACGTGCACCCGGGATCGGAACTCAGTTCGCTGTTCACCGGACTGGTGGAACACAGCTTCCACGGAACTCTGGCGTTGGACGATCCCGAGGTCACTTCCTATATCATCGGCTTGCTCACCGATTTTGTCCGAATCGAAAATCTCTACAAGGTCCGCGACATGCAAGGCCGGCCGCTGGAGGACGTGGGGGAGATGTTGATCGAGTCCAATCCCCTGATGAACGCTCCTTCCTTTGACCGGGAACGGCAGGTTCGGAAGCACATTGGGGACTTCACCTTGTTCTTCACCGGCATGTTTCCCGAATCCATCCGCAACTGGCGGCTGCGGCACGAGCGCCTGGATTCCTTCGTGGACTACGTCAAGGCCGGCAAGGAGTCCTATCACATTGTGGCGGCATTCGACCAGTTCGAGTACCGCAAGGTCGCGCCTCTGTTTCGGCAGCTTTCCGACAAATTCGAGATGTGCGTCTACGGCCTGAACCTGGTGCGGCGCGAACTGGACTCAGGCCGGCCCCGACTCACCGGGCAAATCCGCGAACTCCTCAGCTAAGGCAGGCGGCAGGTATCAGGTTTCCGGTGTCAACCGGGTATCAGGTGTCAGGAATTGCCTTGGCGTGGGACCGGAGCCCGACCCTGGCATCTACGGGCCGCCGGTCCGTGGGCAGATCACGCTCCGGAAGTGCCGGAAGCAGTGGTGGCGCGCAAGGGTGGCGCTTGCCAGGCGCCCAGGCTCTCCTCCAGACGGGCGGCCACAGCCAGCAGCAATTCTTCCTCGTAGGGGCGACCCACCAGTTGGACCCCGATGGGCAGGCCTTCGGGCGAACGGCCTACGGGCAGCACGACTGCAGGATTGCCCAGCAGGTTGAAGGTCTGGGCCGGCCCCATGGTGCTCCACATCCCGCTCAGTGTCTCGCCTTCGATGGTCCAGGATCGCTCTCCGTGGCGGAACGCGGGTATGGAACCGACCGGCGTCAGCAGCACCGGCACGTCCTCCATCTGCCGCAACAGCCAAGCGCGCATCTTGTCGCGTTCGGACCAGGCGTTGAGGAATTCGTCGTAAGTGATCGGGCCCTCGCCTTCGGCCACAGCCAGAAATTCTCGCGTGATGGCGTGCAACTGGCTTTCTCGTCCGGCCACAAAGGAACGAAATAGCGGCAGGCTGGCTCTGCCAAAAAACGTCCACCAGATCCGGGGAGCGCGCTCCAGCGGGGCTGCCCGGAAAGGCTGGAGGCTGAACCCCTTTCGGCGCAAAGCCTCGCTGGCCGTTCGCACGGCGGCCCGAGTTTCCGGCGTCACCGGCGCCACACCGTCGTCCTCGTAAAAGCCGACGCGCAGGTCGCGGGTAACCCGGCGAGTTGTTTCCTCCGGTGGAGGAACCGGCAGCGGGACCGACATAGCATCGTCAGGATCAGGACCGGCCAGAACCTCGAACAGGAGCCGGACGTCCGCCACCGAGCGCGCCATGGGTCCCACCACCCCCAGCAGGGCAAACGGCCCGACCAGCGCCGGAAAAAGTCCGGAGCCGGGAATGCGCCCCGGCGTGGGCTTTAAGCCCACGATGCCGCAAAAGTGGGCAGGGACCCGAACCGAACCGCCGCCATCGGTGCCCAAGCCCCCGGCCGAGCAGCCCGACGCGATTGCGGCGGCTTCGCCTCCGCTGGAACCGCCCGGCGTACGGGCCAGGGCCCAGGGGTTGGCGGCGCGCCCCGTAATCAGGTTGTCGGTTTCGTAGGCCACCAGCAGGTCCGGAACGTTGGTCTTGCCCAGCAGAATGGCGCCCGCCGCCCGCAGGCGGGACACCACTGCAGCATCGCGCTCGGGCAGGAACCCAGATCGCAGCCGGCAGCCGCTCTGGGTCGGGATGCCGGCGGTCTCGATGCAGTCTTTGACGGTGACTGGCACACCGTGCAACGGTCCTAGCTTGCGGCGCTGGACGGCCGATTCAGCCTGTCGCGCCTCCTGCCGGGCTTCTTCGTCCAGCACGGTGGCAAAGGCCCGCAGCTCCCGGTTCACATCCCGAATCCGCGCCAGGTGGGCATCCACCAGTTCCACCGGGGAAACCTGACCGCTTCGCACCAGCTCGGCCATGCGCGTGGCGGATTCGAAGATTAGCTCGGAAGGCACCGGCACATTGTATCCCGACAGTAGAAACTTCCGCGCGCTGTGCCCGGGGAAAGCGCGCCATGGCGGGCGGCGCGGTGGAGTACAATCAGAATTCGATGTCCTTGTTGGAGCAGCTCAACCAGCAACAGCGCGAAGCGGTGACGACCACCGAAGGACCGTTGCTCGTGCTGGCAGGAGCAGGCAGCGGAAAAACGCGCGTCATCGCCTACCGCATCGCTTACTTGATGGATGATCTGGCTGTGCAGCCGGAGAGCATCCTAGCCGTCACCTTCACCAACAAGGCGGCCGACGAGATGCGGCTGCGCGTGCAGTCGCTCGTGGGATGCCAGGTGGCGCGCATGCCCTGGATTTCCACCTTCCATTCCTTCTGCGTGCGGGTGCTGCGCCGGGACGGGCCCGCCGCCGGCATTTCGCGCGACTTCACCATCTACGATGAGGACGAGCAATTGGCGGTCGTCCGCAAGGCGATGAAGGAGCTGTCCCTGGACGAGCAGTTTATGCGGACGCGCGCGGTGCTGACTCGCATCAGCCATGCCAAGAACCACGGGATCAGCCCACAGGTTTTCCGCGCCAACGCCTCCGACCCGCGCAGCGAGCAGTTGGCGACGATCTACGAGCAGTACCAGGCGGCGCTCGGGTGCTCGAACGCCCTCGATTTCGACGACCTGCTGCTGGAAGCCGTGCGCCTGCTGGCCACCAACCAGGAGAGCGCGGCCAAGTACAACCAGCGTTTCCAGCACCTGCTGGTGGACGAGTATCAGGATATCAACCGCCCTCAGTACGAGTTGATCCGGCTGCTCACTCAGGTGCACCGCAACCTGTGCGTGGTGGGCGACGAGGACCAGTCCATTTACGGCTGGCGCGGGGCGGACCTGCGCAACATCCTGGAGTTCGAGCAGGATTTCCCCGAGGCGCGCATGATTCGCCTGGAGCAGAACTACCGCTCGTCAAAAACCATCCTGGCGGCGGCCAGCGCCCTGGTGGCCCACAACGAATCCCGCATTGGCAAGACATTGTGGACAGAAAACCAGCAGGGCGAAGGAGTGGGCCTGTACGAGGCTCCCGACGCCGAAAACGAAGCGCTGTTCGTGGCGGACTGGGTGGCGCGCTACCTTGGGACCAATCCCGAGGGACGGGCCGCTGTGCTCTTCCGCTCCAGCGCGCGGCTACGCCCCCTGGAAGAAGCCATGCGGCGCTACGGCCTGAAGTACCGCGTGGTCGCTGGTACCAGCTTTTACGAGCGGGCCGAGATCAAGGATCTGCTGTCTTACCTGAAGTTCGCGCGAAATCCCGACGATTCCCTCAGCCTGCTGCGTATTATCAATATTCCTCCTCGGGGCATCGGCAAGAAAACAGTGGAGCAATTGGAGGGCTACGCGCTGGAGCACAGCTTGGCGCTGTGGCGAGCGCTGGAAGGAGTGCTAGAGGCAAAGCTGTTGCGGGGGCCTAAGCATGAGACCTTGGCCGAGTTCCGCCGGCTGGCCGAAGACTTGATAGCGCTGGTACAGGCAGAGGCCCCGTCCACTGAATTGCTGCTCGCCGTGCTCGACCGCACCGGCTATGTGACCCGGCTGGAAGAGGAGGACACGCCAGAGGCCAGCAGCCGCGTGGAGAACATCCAGGAATTGCTGAATGCGGCCCAGGAGAGCGTGGAGCGCGGCGAAACACTGGCCGAATTCCTGGATCGCGCTGCCCTGGTCTCGGAGGCCGACGGCTACGATGAGCGCACGGCCGTCACGCTGATGACACTGCATGCCGCCAAGGGCCTGGAGTTCCCGGTGGTCTTCCTGGTGGGTCTGGAAGAGGGACTGTTTCCCCACAGCCGCTCCGTGCAGGGCCCGGCTGGCGTGGAAGAAGAGCGGCGGCTCTGCTATGTGGGAATGACGCGGGCTCAGCAGCGGCTGATCCTGACCCGCGCCGAGTTCCGTCGCCAATACGGCGCCGCGCTTCAGGGTCAAACCGAGCCTTCCCGTTTTCTGGAAGAGATCCCGCCCGAACTGCTGGAGAACCTGGGCGGGCCGCGGCGGCGAAAGATGACAGCAACCTACAGCGGTCCAGCTTACAATTCGGTACAGGACGTCGCAAAGTTCCTTGAGGCCCGCGGGATTGGCGGCCGATCAAGCTCAAAAGGACTGCCGGCGGAGACAACACGGGGCGACTCGGCAATTGGACTGGGCCAGCGGGTCCGCCATTCCAAGTTCGGCGTAGGCACCGTGGTGCAGCGCGAGGGCGATGGCGCAGAGGCGAAGGTGACCGTCTCTTTCCCGGACTACGGATTGAGGAAACTGGTACAGAAGTACGCCGGCCTGGAAAAGGCCTAACGGGAGTAACTGGTAGCTCGCGGTTAGTAGAGACTACAAGCTACAATCGACAAGCTTATGGACACAAAACAACTCTCACGCGAAGAGCGCAAGAAAGCCAAGCGCGCAGGGCGCAAGGCGCGCAAGGTCAAGTCTCCCAAACCGAAATCTTCTGCCGAGCGCGGCTCCCGGAAGCGGAAGCTGAGGAAGAGAGGCCCGGGTCGGGCGCGGAGGCGTTAGCGAGGATTGGCCTCGCAACTGCTTCCCACTAAATCCGTCGAGCGCCGCTGCGTGAACCACGGGGCGCACGGGAAGGACGGCATCTAACTGCCTGCTTCTTGCTGTGTTCCACGTGATTCATGCTGCTTGCGCACGCCGAAGTCCCAGAGGAAGAGGTTCAGGTCGTTGCCGAGGAATTCCACTACGGCGTATTCGCCGGGGCGGAGGGGTTCTTGCGGAACGAGCCGGAAGACATTGAGGGTTACGGTCTCCACCGTCAGGGGAATAGAGTCGCCCGCGTGGGTCGGTTTACCGCTGAAGACCCGCAACAGGATCGCTTCCACCCGGCGCTTGTCGCCCTTGGGCTTCAGGCGCAGCAGCGCGTAGCGCGAGTCACCGCGCGTCCGTCCGCTGGCAAACAGCGCCTGAGGCGACTTCTCTAGCTGCAGTGTCGCACGGGCACCAGGGATCTCGACAAGGGTGCGATGTTTCAGTAGCGGAACAGGCAGCAGGATGTTGGTCAACATCCGTCCTTTGTCCGTGCGCACCGACGCCTGGTGCTGTGGCAGCTCCCGCACCTTCCCGTTCTCCACCACGAACAGGCCGTCTTTGTCAGGAAGATGCAGACCGGGCGCGATCTCGAAACCCGGTTCGTCAGCCAGCGGCGAGCGGTCCGGCGTGGCGGCTTCTCTAGCCTTTTGGAGAACCTCCGCCTGTTCCTTCTGATTTCGTTCTTCGGTAGCTTTCCAATCCACCAGCGAAGCCGGCATCTCTTCCCATTGATTACGCTCCAAGCTGAAGTAGCGGACGCGATCATCCAGCAGCTGGTAGCTGCGCACCAGTTGGTAGCTGCCATCTTTCAGCACCAGCTTCTGACCGGCGGCCAGAGCGAGGAGGCTCACCACCAGGGCCAGCACAAGGCTTCGGAGCACGGGCATACCCAAGTGAAAGACGAGGCGAGGCGTCGGCTGGTTCCGATATGATGGCATCCCCTTGACGGATCTCGAAAAGTTCATCGTCTCACTGCCCAAGGCCGAAGTCCACTTGCACCTGGAGGGCTCGGTGGACCTGGAAACGCTGCGGGAGTTGGCCGCGCGGCACAGCCTCCCGCCTCCGCCGGCTGAGCTCTATCGCTTCCGGGACTTCCCAGGTTTCCTGGTGGCATTCAAGACGGTCTGCCAGTACTTGCGCAGCCCCGAAGACTACGAGCTGATCACCCGCCGGCTGGTGCGGCGCCTACAGGCTGCGGGAGTAAGCTACGCGGAAATCTATCTGGCCGCTGGTGTGCTGCTGTGGCAGAACAGGCCGCTCGAAGAGCTATTCGAAGGGGCGCGAACCGGCTGTCGCCGCGGCCAGCAGGGAGGCGAAATCGAAGTGCGGTGGATTTTCGACGCGACTCGCCAGTTCGGCCCGGAGGCGGCCATGCAGATGGCCCGCCGGGCGGCACGGCTGCGCGAGCGCGGCGTGGTCGCCATCGGCATCGGCGGAGACGAGACCCAGGCTCCACCCGAGCTGTTCCGCGAAGTCTACGCTTACGCCCGGAGCGAAGGACTGCGGCTGACTGCACATGCCGGCGAAACCGCGGGCCCGGAATCTGTCTGGGGAGCTTTGCGCGCTCTGGGAGCCGAGCGCATCGGCCACGGCCTGAGCGCCATCCGCGACCCCCAATTGGTAGGCCACCTGGCCGAGAAGCAAGTCCCCGTAGACGTGTGCCTGTCCAGCAACCTGCGCACCGGCGTCCTGGAGAGCCTCCCACGACACCCGCTACGGCGCTTCTTTGACGTAGGAATGCTGGTCTCGCTTTCCACCGACGATCCGAGCATGTTTGGGACCGAACTGGTGCGCGAGTATGCGCTCGCCCATGACGCGCTCGGCTTCAGCCGCGACGAACTACGTCGCCTGGCGGAGAACTCATTCCGGGCGGCTTTTACGCCGTAGTATACTTTGGGTCCTCAGGCTCATTTGTCGGGCTAATCCAGTACCGGCTGAAAGCTATCCATGCAACATCCCGACCTGCCTGTGGGCGAGGTTTTGCGGCGGGCGGCACGTGATCATCCCGACCGGCTGGCGCTGGTGGCCCACTCGCCTTTTGGCGCCTCGAAAACGAATCTCCGCTGGACATTTCGCGAACTCGACCAATGGGCCGACGTCTACGCCCGCGGGGCGATGGCCGCCGGACTGCAGAAGGGCGACCGTGCCGCAGTCTGGGTCACCAACATCGCCGAGTGGGTGCTGCTGGAATTTGCCCTGGCCCGCGCCGGCGTAGTGCTGGTCACGGTGAACACCGCGTTCAAGGAGGCCGAGGTCGAGTACTTGCTGCGGCAATCGGAATCGAACGCGTTGTTCTTCGGCCCGGGTTTCCGCGACGTGAGCTACCCGGAGGTTCTGGCGTCCCTGCCGCCGTTGCCCCAGCTTCGCCAGAAATATTTTTTCGGGCCGGCGGCGCCCAACGGAGCTCAGCCGTTTCGCCATCTGGAGCAGCTCGCCGGGCGCGTGTCCGCTGCTGAACTTCGCCGGCGCGAGCAGTCGCTCGAGCTCGACGATTTGATCAACATGCAGTACACCTCCGGAACGACCGGCTTTCCGAAGGGCGTGATGCTTACGCATCGCAACACAGTGAACAACGGCCACTGGGTCGGCGTCGCGCTCGGGCTCACCCTGGACGACCGCGTCTGCGTCCCCGTGCCCCTGTTCCACTGCTTCGGTTGCGTGATCGGCGTTCTGGGCGGATACACGCATGCGGCCGGCCTAGCCCTGGTGGAAAAGTTTGATCCCGTTCAAGTGCTGCAGACGATCCACCGCGAGCGCTGCACGGCCGTGCTGGGCGTGCCGAGCATGTTTCTGGCGGAGATGGACCACCCGGATTTTTCCCAGTTCGATTTGACCTGCCTCCGCACCGGGGTGATGGCCGGCTCGGTCTGTCCGGCGACCGTGGTGCGCCGGGTGATGGAACAGATGCATATCCCCGAGCTAACAATCGCCTACGGTCTCACCGAAGCCTCGCCCGTCATCACGCAGACCCGGCCTCAGGATCCGCTGGAAAAGCGGCTCGTTACGGTCGGCCGCGCGCTGCCGCATGTCGAGGCCAAAATTGTCAATCCGGCCACGCTGGAGGAGCTTCCTTCCGGCCGGCAAGGGGAGTTGGTTGCCCGGGGCTACCTGGTAATGAAGGGCTACTACAACAATCCGAAGGCCACCGAGGAGGTGATTACGCACGATGGCTGGTTGCACAGTGGCGACCTGGCCACCCGGGACGCGGAGGGTTATTTCACCATTACCGGGCGCCTGAAGGAGGTGATTATCCGCGGCGGCGAGAACATTTACCCGAAAGAAATCGAGGAGCTATTGCGCACACATCCGAAGGTCAGCGACGTGGCCGTATTCGGCGTGCCGAACGACCGGCTCGGCGAGGAGGTGGCGGCGGCCGTGCGCCTGAAGGTTGGTGCGGCGGATGCCGAGGAAATTCGCGAGTTTGTCCGCGCCCGCATTGCTGCTTTCAAGGTCCCCCGCTACATCCATTTCGTGGAGGGCTTCCCTCAGACTGCCAGCGGCAAGGTCCAGAAATTCCGTCTGCGGAAGATGTTCAGCGCCGCTGCTCGAACCCGCGGCTAGCACCAAGACATGGCGCAGGAGCCATCCGGACCGGCAAAGGCGAGCTTGGCCCAGCGGCTGCGGCGGGCAGCCCTGTTTGTCCTGTTTTCCCTGGTGCTGCTGATCCCCAAGGGCCTGGCCCTGCGCCGGCGCCCCCGCTGGTGGAACCTTCTCCGTTTTGCTGTGGCCCTGATCGGAATCTTCCTGCTCGCGGACCAGGGAGCATCCACGAGCCAGCTCCTGCTTGGGCTATCACTGCTGTTGCTGGCCCTATTCGTGCGCCCGGCGCGGGGAAAAAGATCCGTGGACGAGCAGGCGCGCGAGCTGGGAGCCTTGGTGGTGCTCAATGGTGGGAGATTCAGCCGGGCTGGCAAGCCGCCGCGCCCGGTGCGGCTGTTCCTGGCCCCGGAGGCCTTGCATGTGCTCGACCTGGAGCACCAGCCCCTTCTCGAAATTCCTGTTGGCTCGATTTCCTCGGTTCGAGCCGAACCCACCGTAGGGGGCTGGCGCTTGCGCGTCTCCAGTGAAGAAAGTCCTCAAGAGTTTTATTACGATGGTTTCTTCGCCGAGCATCTGGCCCGGATTGCAGAGACGACCCTGCGCAGCCAGCTCCACCGCGAGCTGCCAATTGTGAGATAGGTTGTGAGCCGGTTGTGAGCCGGTTGTGAGGTCGGTTGGGGGGTCGGTTGGGGGGTCAGTTGTGAGGCCGTTTTGAGGTAGGATAGGGGCCCATCAATTTTGGAGTAGGTCTGGAATAGGTCTGGAGGAGGAGACAATGGCTAAAGGAAAACCGACTCATGCCCAGGGGCAACTGCAACTGCAACTGTACGATTTGCGGCGGGAGGCCAGGATTCGCCAAGCCCGGGAGTGGTACCTGCAAAACTTCTTTCCCGAGACCATGGAAGACCTACAGCGGCTGGCCCCGCCAGGCTCCCAGGAAAACGTCTCTATGCGCATGGTGGTCAGCTATTGGGACCAGGCTTGCCTGTTGCTGAACAACGGCCTGCTGCATGAAGAGCTGTTCTTCCTGACCGGCGGCGAGTTCTTTCGGGTGTGGGAGTGCATGGAGCCAGTGGTGGGTGCTATGCGGCAAGGATTCCGCAACCCTCACATGTTCTCGAACCTGGAGAAGGCGGCACAACGCTACAAGAAATGGTCCGAGCGACGGGCCCCCGGTTCGCTGGAGACGGTCCGGCAATACATGCAACAATCGCGCAAAGCTGCCGGGGCCAATTGAAACTTCGAGCCGATGTAGCCCACCTGCGCGCCAAGCGGCAGAGCGCGCAGGGGCAAAGCGATATTCGACCCCTTTGTGAAGGAGGAGAACGAAACATGAAACGAGCAGCCTTGAGTGCTCTAGTCCTGGTTTGCCTGTTGGGCTCCGGTGCGATCGGGGAATTCGCCTGCGCTGGCGAGTCTCCTTCGCCGCCGGAGGCCACCGGGTTCCGCGCCGAGTTCCTCAACCAGCTCGACGGGGTGGAGAAGAAGCTCCTGGACCTTGCTGAGGCCATGCCCGAGGAGAAATACACCTGGCGGCCGGGGGAGGGAGTCCGGTCGGTGAGCGAGGCCTACATGCACGTGGCTGGGGCGAACTTTTTCCTGACGGGGATGATCGGCGTTGCCCCACCGGCCGACGTGGGTCGCGACCTGGAGAAAATCACCGACAAGGCCAAGGTCCTGGAGTTGCTGAAACAGTCATTTGAGCATGTCCGTCAGGCGGCGCTGAAGACCCCCGACGCTGAGATGGACAAGCCGGTGGAGATGTTTGGCCGTCAGACCACTGTGCGGGACCTGTTCCTGATGATGGCCTTGCACCAGCACGAGCATCTGGGCCAGGCGATCGCCTACGCGCGGATGAATGGGATCGTGCCGCCGTGGAGCGCGGCACGCCAGCCCCAACAGGGCGAGTGACGAGGTTCACCAACGGACATCTGGGTGCTGGAAACACAAATCTGGCGCTGGGATACGACCTGCAGCTTTCAGCGGACGTAGTCGCCGGACAGGCCCCAGAAGTCTTTGGCGTAATAGGAAGAGAGGACGTTGCCGAACAGGTGGCAGATCGCGTGGCAGGCGGGAATGTCCCCGTATAGCTTCTTCCCACGTGCAAAGACTTTCGTGAACGAACCCTCCCGGAGCAGGTTGCCGCCGATTTTCTTCAGTGGTTCGCAGGGATAAAACACATCGCCGTTGGGATACACGCGGGGAAACATGGTGGGGAAGCACTGAAAGTCGCCGAACTCCAGCAGGGTGCGGATCAGCCTGGGGGTGCCGTTGATGGGCTGGAGCTTCTGGCGGCGGCGCTCGACGATCCTGTCCACTAGTTGCCGGTAGCGCGGGTTAGTAAGCAAGCGCAGGTTCGGCATCTTGTCTTTCAGCGCAGTCTGGGTGGCGAAGACGAACCCGTGCTCGCCGCAGAAGTCCAGGATGCGCTCGATCTCGGCGATGTTCCACTCTTCGATCACGGTGCTGACGCTGATGGTGCCCGGCGAGGGCATACGCGAGCGGGCCAGTTGCAGGTTTTCCAGCACTTTGGGGACCACTGCCGACTTCGACATGGGCCAGCGGGTGTCCATGGCGAGAGCGTCCAGGCTGACCACCAGGCCGGTGAGCGAGTCGAACAGCTTTTGCCGGCGGTGCAGCAACGTGCCGTTGGTGACCAGCAGGACCGAGCGAAACCGGATATCGTGCCGGGCGGCGTGCGCCAGTTCTTCCATGTCGTTGCGCAGCAGGGGCTCGCCGCCGGTGAACAGAATCGAGTCGGTTTCGCGGCGCATGATGCCGAGCAGCCGGATCGTGTCTGCGGTTGATAGCTCGTCGCTGAACACGTCCGGTTCCTTCTGCGTGCAGTAGGTGCAGGCCAGATTGCACTTGTGGGTCACGTAGAGCACCGCGGCATAGGGGGCAACGACGTTCGTACGCAGGATCTTACGGCGGTACAGGTTCTGGAAGTAGTGCCGGAAATTCTTCAGCGCAAACGGAGCATGGCGCACCAGGCCGCGCAGCAGCTTGATCCCCTGGCGCTGGTTTTTCCCATTCTGCATGCAGCCCGAAGTTTAGCCGATTCGGGGCGGGCCCCCCAAGCTTCTTGCAGCGAATGGAATCAAACGGGGAGCGACGCAGGCGGATCCTGTCGGGGCAGTTGACTCGGGCGGCGAACCGAGGTCTAATCGAGGCCCCGACGGCTCAGCGGACGACTCCCCCCCCCCCAGTAAGCTGAATCGCGACCGACCCTCATGACAGAGCCCATCGAGCTGGAGTTCTCCTACACCGATGAGGACCTCAAGCACATCTGGACGATCGTGCCACGACGCGACAGCGGGCCGCTCAGAAGAAAAGCCATTCTAGTAGCCCTGCCCGTACTCATTTATCAACTCGTTTTCTCAGGTTGGACTTGGGTAACCGCCCTGTTGACGGTCATCGTGATCGCGTGGACGTCGGACTTGGTGTTTTCCCGACGGCGGCCACTGCTGACTCCCAAGCGAGCCGCCGATACACCGGTCCGCCTACGAGCCAATCGGGAAGGATTCCAGTTTTCCAAAGGTGCGTCGGAGTGGTCGTTGCGATGGGACCAGTGCGGAGAGATTCATGAGGGTCGGGATGGGTTCCTGATCACCGGGAAACGGCCCGTCTACATTCCCAAGAGGGCTTTTACGAAACCGGAAGCTGCAGACCAATTCCGAGAGCTGTTGCGGTCGGAGTGCAAGCAATTTGTCGAAAATCGAGGTCAGAGCACGCCATTCGCCGCGGGATGACCAAAAAGCCCCGAGAGCCCCGTCATCCCTGTAACGACTGACTTCTAGCCGATTTCGACGGCGCGCACGAAACGGACCGCAGGGATTCTGCGCAGCTCCGCCAACACCGAGTTGGACACGCGCGGGCCGTCGTAATGGATCACGGCCACGGCCTCGACCCGGCCCTTGCGGCGGCTGCTATTCTCACGGCGTCCCAGAGAGAAGTTGGCGATGTTGACCCGGCGCCGGCCCAGCAGCGTCCCGATGCGCCCGATGACTCCGGGGACGTCAGTGTTCTTGAAGAACAGCAGATTGCCAGTGAGCGGCGCCTCGATGTGGATTCCGTCCACCGCCAGCAGGCGCGGGAAGGGATTGTGCAGCAGCACCGTCCCCTCGGCTACCGCTTCGGCGCGATCTGTTTGCAGACTGATCCGCACGGAGTCGGTGAATTCAGCTCGACTGCTGCTGCGGCTCTCTTCCAACCGCATACCCCGATCGGCCGCGATGGAGGCGGCATTCACCAGGTTGACCTTCTCCGCCAGCACCCGGTTCAGCACGCCTTTCAGCGCCGCGTTGCGGAGCAGGCTGGTATTCATCTCCGCCAGTTTGCCAAAGTAGGCGATGCGGACTGCGAGCTGGTTTCCCTCGGCGATTTGGGCCAGAAGCGCTCCCAGGCGTTCGGCCAGTTGCAGGTGCGGCTGTAGCTTACGGTATTCGTCGGGCGAAGGCGCCGGCACGTTCACCGCGTTGATGATGACCCCGTGCTTGAGATACTCGCGCACCTGCTCGGCGATGCGATAGCCGACCACCTCCTGGGCCTCCTCAGTGGAACCGGCGATGTGCGGCGTGGCAATCACTTGCGGCAACGACGCCAGGGGGTGATTGGGCAACGGCGGCTCCTGGTGGAGGACGTCGAGGGCCGCACCGGCCACCTTACCGGCTCGGATCGCCTCGGCCAGGTCGCGCTCGTTGATCACCTCGCCCCGGGCGCAGTTGATGATCCGCACGCCTGGCTTCATGCGGGCCAGAGTGGCAGCGTTAATCAGGCCGGCCGTTTCCGGGGTGAGCGTCACGTGGAGGCTGATGTAATCGCTCTCGGCCAGCAGCCGCTTCAGGCTGACCAGCTCCGCGTTGGCTTCCGAGGCCACCACCGGGGTGACATAGGGGTCGTGAGCTAGCACCTTCATCTCCAGGGCGCGCGCCCGCTTGGCGACCTCCACCCCAGTGCGGCCCAGGCCCACGACGCCCAGCGTCTTCTCGCGCAGCTCGCGGCCCATGAAGTGCTTCTTTTCCCAACGGCCTTGTTTGACCGACTGGTTGGCCTGAGGAATCGCGCGCGCCAGCGCGAACATCAGGGCCAAGGTGTGTTCGGCGACGCTGACGGCGTTGCCGCCTGGCGTGTTCAGCACCAGCACACCTCGCTTGGTGGCCGCCTCCAGGTCCACATTGTCCACGCCCACGCCGGCTCGTCCCACCACCCGCAGGGTTGGCGCCCGTTCCAATACTTCGGTTGTAACCTGGACGCCCCCGCGCAAGATGAGCGCGTCGGCATCCTTCAGCGCCCACGGCAGCTCCTCGGTGCTGGGGGTTTCTACGACCTTCCAGCGCTCCGACTTCAGCAACTCGATGCCACGACGGGAAATCTTCTCGGCGACGACGACCTTCATTCGGTTTTCTCGGTCTCGCGCAAGTAGATTTCTTGGGCGGCACGCACCCCCGCACCCAGCGACACCGGCACGTGCAGCGTCTGGAGCGCGATCTCCAGGGAGGCCAGCAGGCCCAGCGTTTCGGAGAGATCGACGTAGCCCAGGTGAGCGATGCGAAAGATGCGGCCTTTGAGGCTGCTTTGTCCGTTGGCTAGCGCCAGGCCGAATTGCGACCGCACCTGCTGGAGGATGGCACCCGAGTCCAGGCCCTCGGGTGCGCAGACGGCCGTGATGGCGTCCGAAGGAGAGTCGGGAGCAAACAACTTCAGGCCGAGCGCTCTCACTGCCGCCCGGGTGGCTTCGGCCAGCAGGTGGGCGTTGGCGATCAGGCGCTCGCGGCCCAGCTCGCGCACGTAGCGCAAGACTTCCGCCAGACCCAGCACCAGAGCGGTAGCCGGGGTGAAGGCGGCTTCGCCGTTCTGCGCAGCGCTGCGTTCCTTGCGGAAGTCAAAGTAGTAACGCGGCAGCCGGGCAGTCTCCATGCGTCGCCAGGCGCGCTCGCTGACGCTGGCAAAGGCCAGCCCGGGTGGAATCATCAGTGCCTTCTGCGAACCGCTGATCACCACGTCCAGGCCCCATTCGTCGACTTCGAGCGCGGTGGTGCCCAGGCCGGTGACGGCGTCCACCACCATCAAGGGCTCACCCCGGGCGGCGCGTGCAGCTTCGGCGATGCCGCGCACATCCTGGCGGACCCCAGTGGAGCTTTCCGTGGCCTGGATGAAGACGCCGCGGAATTCACCGCCGCGCATCTTCTCAGCCACCGCGGCTGCCGGCACCGCCTGGCCGTAGGGCGCGGCCACGCATTCCACCTCCAGCCCGAAGGCATTCGCCAACTCCACCCAGCGCTCACCGAACTTGCCCGAGGTAGCGACCAGGACGCGCTCGCCGGCGGAGAACAGGTTGGAAATGGCTGCCTCCATGGCGCCGGTCCCGGAACTGGTGAACAGGATCACCTGGTTCTCGGTCCCGTAGAAATACTTCAAGTCCTCCAGAACGTTGCGGAAAATGCGGCGGAATTCGGCGCTGCGGTGGTGCAGATCGGCTGCCGCCAGCGCCTGCCGGGCCTCCGGCAACAGGGGTGTCGGCCCGGGAGTGAAAAGCCGTGGCTTACGAATCATGAAGATTCACCTGAGGAACGCCAAGAAGAGCCGTAGACAAGCTAGAATAACACACCGGTCGACACCATGACGGTTCAGGAGCGCGTTCAAGCAGAACTGGCCGACGCCATGCGTCGAAAGGACGAACTGCGTCTGAGTGTCCTGCGCATGATGAAAACCGCAGTTCGCAACCGGGAGGTGGAGAAGCGCAAAACGCTGGACGAGGCAGAGTGCCAGCAGGTGTTCTCCACATTGATCAAGCAGCGCCGGGATTCCATCGAGCAGTACCGAAAAGGCGGGCGCGAGGAGCTTGCCGGAAAGGAAGAAGCTGAAATCCGCATCCTGGAAGAGTATCTGCCCGCCCCGGTCAGCGAGTCGGAGTTGGAAGCGGCCATCGAGGCTGCGATTGCGGAAACCGGCGCGACCTCCGCGAAACAGATGGGTGCGGTCATGAAAGCCGCGATGGCCCGGCTGGCGGGCCGTCGGGCGGACGGCAAGCAGGTCAATGAGAAGGTGCGCGCCCGGCTGAGCAGCCAGTAGGCAATAGGCAGTACGCAGTAGGCAGTCGGCAAACCGAGCGCCTATTTCTGCTCCTTACTGCCTACTGAAAGCCAAAAAGGGGATCGCTGATGGGACGTTTGCCAGCTTGACCCTCCCTCATGCCGATGGTAACGTGCGATGCTTGCGCCCGTGGCCACAGCCCGCGCGGCAGCCCCAAAGGAGCGTGCTATGGCTGAGAAGCCCCAGGTGACACACTCGCAGACTGAGGCGGCGGCCGCCTTCAAGCCCTATGTGTCGCCCCAGGAGTCGCCAGCGGAGTTCACGGTCAAGGCGGTTCTCTTAGGCGCCTTCTTTGGGCTGGTTTTCGGGGCGGTCACCGTCTACCTGGCCTTGCGGGCGGGGCTGACGGTGAGCGCCTCGGTCCCCATCGCCGTGCTGGCCATCGCTCTGTTCAAGCGCCTGGGGCGGGCCACCATCCTGGAAAACAACATTGTGCAAACGGCAGGCTCCGCCGGCGAGTCCATCGCCGCCGGCGTCGTCTTTACCCTGCCGGCACTGATTTTCCTGGGGTTCGCCGAATACTTCACGCCCTCGCGCATCTTCCTGGTTGCGCTGGTAGGCGGCTGCCTGGGCGTGCTGTTCATGATCCCGCTGCGGCGCTACCTGATCGTGAAGGAGCACGGCAACCTCACCTATCCGGAAGGAACCGCCTGCGCCGACGTTCTGGTGGCCGGCGAGCGCGGTGGCTCCTTCGCCGGCAGGGTCTTCTGGGGGCTGGGCATCGGAGCGGTCTACAAGTTCCTGATGGAGGGCTTGCAGTTCTGGAAAGACACGCCCATCTATCAGCCGCGCTGGTATCCGGGTGGCACGGTGGCTGGCAACATCACTCCGGAATACCTGGGGGTGGGCTACATCATTGGGCCGCGAATCGCGGGCACGATCATTGCCGGAGGCGTGCTGTCCTGGCTGGTGCTGATTCCGGCCATCAAGTTTTTCGGCGGAAACCTCACGACGCCCATCTTCCCCGGCACCATTCCCATCGCCGAGATGAGTGCCGGCCAGATCTGGCACAACTACATCCGCCCGATCGGCGCGGGCGCGGTGGCCATGGCGGGACTGTTCACAGTGTGGCGCACCATCCCCACCATTGTGGAGTCGTTCCGCGCCGGCGTGCGCGATCTGCTGGCGGGTCGTGAAGGACGGGAGGAACGCGAAGCCCGCCTGCGCACCGACCAGGACCTGCCCCTGACACTGGTGTTGGGCGGCTCACTGGTGCTGCTGGTCGTGATCTGGGGGCTGCTGCAGTTCAACATCAATCCTGGCGCTCCGCTCGGCAACCTGATCGCCGCCGTCCTGATGGTGATCTTCGGGTTTCTCTTCGTCACCGTGTCCTCACGGGTTGTGGGAATCATCGGCAGCTCGGCCAACCCGATTTCCGGCATGACCATTGCGACGCTGATGGCCACCTCGCTGCTGTTTCTACTGGTGGGCTGGACCGGGGGCGTCTTCCCCGCCGTGGCGCTATCTATTGGGGCAGTCGTGTGCATTGCCGCTGCCAACGGCGGAGCTACTTCGCAGGATCTGAAGACCGGCTTCCTGGTGGGCGGCACACCGTGGCGCATGCAGCTCGCCTTGATCGTAGGGACGCTGGTTTCGGTGATGGTGATCGGCTACACGATCACCTACCTGAACCAATCGGAAACCCGAGTGCACGAAATTACTCTTGCCGTGGATGCGCACGCGCTGGCGGAAGCCAAATCCGAGGGCACGGTGGAATACCAGGGCCGGCAGTACCAACGGCTGACGGTGATCGGCTCCCGCCAGGTTCCCGACGGCACCTACTACGCCGATCCGGCCACCGGCCAGATCCAGTATCAACTGGCGCACGGAATCGGCTCCGAGCGGCTGCCGGCGCCGCAGGCACTGTTGATGTCCACGGTGATCAACGGCATCCTCAGTCAAAACCTGCCCTGGCGCCTGGTGCTGCTGGGGGTGTTCCTGGTAATCGTGGTCGAGTTGCTCGGGGTGCCCTCGCTGGCCTTTGCAGTGGGCACCTACCTGCCGATCTCCACCAGTGCCGCCATTTTTGGCGGCGGCGCGGTGCGCTGGCTTGTGGAGCGCAACCGCAAACCGGCTGCCGCGGCCGGGGCACACGGCGAAAGCGAGGTGGGCAGCGGGGAGCTGTTCGGCTCGGGCCTGATTGCCGCAGGTGCGCTGGTGGGTCTGCTGGTCATTGCTCCCATCCGCGCCAATAAGTTGGAGGAAAAATTTGCGATCGGGCCTGGGATTTTGGGCGACTTTGCCACCAGCGACCTGCTGGCGCTGGCCATGTTCCTGCTGCTAGCTCTCGTCCTCTATCTGTTCGCCCGCAAACCGCTGGAACAGGCTTAACAGGCTGCCGGAAGACTCGCGGCTCGATCGCTTCAACCACGATCCGAGCCGCGACCATGAGGGAGCGGTGATTCCCGGCCCTGCAGAACCGCTTGCTGACGCGCGCGGCTCGGAGCCTCCGCCGCTGGGCCGGGCCCCCTGGCTATTTGTCGATGCGCTCGATGGTGACCTTTGCCAGCTTTACCCTGCTCTTCGTCCGCGCAATTTTCTTCACCAAGCTCTGTCCACTGACCACCTGGCCAAAGATGGTGTGCTTGCCGTTCAGGTGCGGGGTGGGAATTTCGGTGATGAAGAACTGGCTTCCGTTGGTGTCCGGCCCGCTGTTGGCCATCGCCAGCCGGCCCGCGCGCTCGAACTTCAAGACCGGCACAATCTCATCTGCAAACTTGTAGCCGGGTCCACCGGTGCCGTTGCCTGCGGGGTCGCCGCCCTGGATCATGAATTTGGGGATGACCCGATGAAAGATGGTTCCGCTGTAGAGCGGCGTCTTCTTCTTGGCCTTGGTTACCGGGTGAGTCCACCCCTTGGTGCCGGTCGCCAGGCCGATGAAGTTGGCCACCGTCTTCGGGGTCTGCTTCTCATAAAGCTCGCAGACGATCTGGCCCATCGAGGTGTGAAAGGTGGCGTAAACACCCGGGGAGCGCTTCTTCTGCGCCAGCGCGCTGGTTGCCAAGCCCAACGCGATTGCAAGGATCAGCCCTCTTTTCATAGTTCCTCCGAATCCGAAATTGATCATTGACGATTGGCAGTGCAACCGATCTGCAATCATCCACTCATCACGGCTTCAATGCAACCTGTTCGACGCGCTCCATGACGCGCAGTAGGTTGCCCCCGAGAATTTTTACCAGGTCCGGCTCCGAGTAGCCGCGCCGCAGCAGTTCGGCGGTGAGGCGCGGCAACTGGGAGACGTCCGCCATGCCGCGCGGCATAGTTGCACCGTCGAAGTCCGAGCCAAGCCCCACGGAGTCCACGCCCACCAGCTTCACCACGTGGTCAATGTGGTCGGCGATTCGTTCCACGCCCGGCCGGGGGAGGCGGGCGTCGTAGGCCAGCTCCAGGCGGCGCTCCTCGCGGACCAGCCGGGCCGGGTCGCCCTGCCACTGCTGCTCCAGTTCGCGCCGCTCCCGCCGGAACTCAGCGCTCACCTTGCTCCAGGCTGCTGCGTAGTCGGAGTCTAAGAACGCGGAGTAAAAATTGATCTGGATCACCCCGTCGTTCTCAGCCAGCACCTGGATCATTGCGTCGTTCATGTTGCGCGGCACATTGGCGAGGGCGCGGCAGGAGCTGTGGCTCGCGATCACCGGGGCGCGCGCCACCTTGAGCGCGTCATAGAAGGTCTGGTCGGAGACGTGGGAGACATCCACCATCATGCCCAGCTGGTTCATGCGGGCAACGATGGCGCGGCCCTTCTCGTTCAAGCCGCGCTTGCGGCCGGCATCTCCGGAGGAGCCGGCCCAGGAGGTGGAGAAGGACCAGGTCAGGGTCATGTAGCGCACACCCAGGCGATAGAAGACGTCGAGCACGCCCGCCCTGTCTTCGATGGCGTGTCCGCCTTCAACTCCCATCAGCGCGGCCAGCTTGCCGGCGCGATGGATGCGGCGGATGTCGGCCGCCGTGCGCGCCAGTTCCAGCTCGCGCGAGTGGCGCTCCACCTGATCCAACACGGCGTCAATCTGCTCCAGGGCGCGGCGCAGGTAATGGGGTTTGTGCTTCGGCTGCACATAGATGGAGAAGAAGACGGCGTCCAGGCCTCCCTCGCGCATCCGGGGCAGGTCCAGGTGGCCTTCCGGGTCACGGAGGCTCAGGTCCAGGTTCTCCTCTAGCAACCTCTGCGTCGTGTCGGCGTGGCTGTCAATGACAATAGCGCGGCGGTGAATTTGGCGCGCCTGACTCAGCCAGTCTTTCGATTGTGGATTGCGCACTTCAGATTTCGGATTTTGCGTTTCGGATTTCGGCTTTGCTGGACCGCAGGCCAGAACACTGAGGGCCAGGAAGAATAAAAGGGACGCGGCGGGGACCGTCGAATGAAAGAAACTCCTTCTCAACTTTTCAATCCGAAATCCGAGATTCGAAATGGCTCTTCAACTCCGGAGGAAGCCCAAGGAGGCTTCCTTTGTCACGTCGCGACCGAAACCAGTCGTAAAGCAGATCCCTCGCTCCGCTTGGAATGACAACGGACCTAATCATTCAGTGAACTCCACCTGCTGCTCCAGTTCCTGAATCAGGGCCTCAGCCACCTGTTCTGGAGTGCCCGGCCGTTCCTGTTTCGGCGTCCAGTTCCACTGATTCAGATAGTCGTCGGTGCCGGCCAAGCCTTCCCTCATGGCGATCTTGTCAATCTCTTCCTGGAACCGGTCGGGCATCGGCCGCGACAGAGTTCTCTGGCCCTCGGCGGACACCTTCACCTGCGCCGGGATATGCTTCCAGTAGAGGATCTGGTATTTGGCCATGTGTTTCCCTACCTAGCCGTGACCGGCTCCAGTTCCCCCTTGCGGTAGGCGCGGAGGAAGTTTTTGCAGTTGCGATCGTGTCCCAGCAGCATGTCCTGGGCCAGCTGATAGGGCTGGGAATTTTTGTCGGCTGCGAACACCCGGTTCAGGTCGTTACCCACCGGGTCCACGATGCCGCAGTCGGCGCCGGCTTCCACGGAGAGATTGATGAACGCCTCGTTGATCAGCCGGCGGCAGGGCAGCCCAAACGACACGTTGCTCAAGCCGCCCGTCAGGTGAATCTTCTCGCCGTACTTCTCACGCAGCTGGCGGATCGCCTCCAGGTAATGGTTTCCGAACTGACCGTCCACCGAGATGGGGAAGACCAGGCCGTCCACATAAAGGTCCTCGATGGGGAGGCTCTTAGCCAGGGCGGTATCGATCACCTGGGAGGCGTTGGCCACTCGCTCCTCGGTGTTTTGGGGCATGCCGCTGGAGCCAGAGGCCGTGACGATCACCGACAGGTTTCGCTCCCGGGCCAGGTCCAACGCCTCCAGCCGTTCCAGCGAGGCGGAGTTCAGCATGGGCCGGCCTGTGCTCCCCGAGCAGGCCTGAATGCCGGCGCGAATGGTGTCCAGATTGGAGGAATCAATCGAGAGCGGCACCGGCGCCAGCGGTTCGATGGCGCGCACCAGCCAGCGCATCGCTTCGAGCTGTTTGTCCGGGTAGAGGGAGACCTCGTCCACGTTCAAGTCCAGGAAGTCGGCGCCGCCTTTGAGCTGCCGCGCCATCAGCGCGCGCAGGTACTGCATTCCTTCGCTGGCGGCGGGCTCGGCGCCCGACATGGCCGCCCGCACCGCGATGGCCACGTGCTTGACGCGTCCCTCTTCATAGTCCTGCTGGCGCTTGACCTCTTTCGGGATGATCAGGTAGCGGGTTTCTCCGCTCGCGCTGATGTAGCGGACCGCCTCCTCGCCGCTGGGAGTGGTGGTGACCAGCTTGCCAGCGCGGCGCAAGACGCGGGTCGTGTGGATGTTTTCCCCGATGACAACGAACTCTTTGTTCAAGCCTTGAGGTTTCATTGCTCCTTCGGCTTCTTGCTGGCGTTATGATCCCGCTCGAGGAAGGCATTGGCCCAGGCGCTGGTGCCTCGCAGCGCCCCATTGCGGAAGACCACCGGCCGGTCGAGCATCTGCTCCTCCTCGCCATAGGCCTTCAGGCGCTGGTAGGCGCGGCTCCAGATGCACTCCTTCTCTCCAACTTCGCACAGGCCCTGCCGTGTTCCTCCGCAGGGACCGTTGCGCTGGTTCTTCACGCATTGCGACTCGGGACAGAGGTAGGCAATGTCCGGGAGCGAGCAGTCGCCGCAGTCCTGACAGTCGAAGGCGAGGATTTTGAACGCGTGCTCAGCCGCGTGTAGCGTCTTCCGGATCCGCGGCGACCCCTCCACCGACTGGTAGAGCGCCTTTCCTGCCCGGAACCCCGAACTGTCCTTCTCGAATACCTTCCCGTGCACCAGGCGGTTGAGCCGGTAGGAGAGCGGCGCGCCGGCCGGCGAGGCTTTCGAGCGTAAGTACTCGCGGTTGACCTCCGAGGAACTGAGGCCCGTCTCTGGATCGGGCTCAAAGTAGTAGAACTCCTCAGGCTGAGCGAAACGAATCTGGCGGGCAAACTCCTTCCAGTCATTGTCGCCGAAGCTGTCCCAGATCTGGAGGATCCGCTCGTAGTCTTCGAACCGCATATGCCCCCCCAGGTAGACCCCCCGATAGCCGAGTCCCCGGGCAATGGCGCACTGCTTGGCGGCGAACTCCAGGAAGAATGCCTTGCCCTTGTCGGGCGAGGCTCCCCGCTCCTCGGCCAGTGCCAGCAGGTCGTCGGTGACCACGGCGCCGGGAATCCGGCCAGCGTGGAAGAAGCGTGAGGCGGAGGCGCTGAGGACGTATACATTGCACAGCACGGGCACTTGGAGTCCCTTCAGCGCCATGTAGCGCAGTAGCTCATCCTGCTTGCGCGCGTCGTAGCCGATCTGGTTGATGATGAAGCGGGCGCCAGACTCGATCTTCTTGGCCAGCTTGAAGTACTGCGGCATCACCTCGCCCTCATACCGCTTGTAATTGTTCACCACCGAGCCGAGGAAAAATTTGGTCCCCTCCATCTGGGAGAACATTTCCAGCAGGCTGACCGAATCAAGGTCAAAGACCGGGGCGGCCTGACCCTGGTGTCCGGTCACCGGGTAGTCGCCCGAGAGTGCCAGCACGTTGTGAAAACCTTCGCTGGACAGCTTCCAGCCGCGGCTCTCCAGGGCGTTGCGGTTCCAGTCCTTGCAGGAGAGGTGGATGATGACCTCCTGGCCGCGGGAGATCAGGTCCGTACCCAGGGTGTCGGCGCTGAGCATAGCGTGGCCGCCGGGGTTGTCCGTGATGCTCAGGGCGTGGAAGCGAGGATGCTCGGCCAGCAATCGCGCCATTTCCAGAATGCGGCGACCGCTGCGCTCCGTGATCAGCCCCCGGGAAGTCACCAGCTCGACCACGGTGACGAAACTGGAGGTTTCCTCCAGCAGGTGCCGGAATGTGCGCTTGCTCCAAGCTCCGGAAGATGGCCGCGTGGGTGCGGGCGATTCGTTCACGTCTTGCCTCCGAACGCCGCCGGCATGGGCTTAAATTGGCAGGCTTCGACGAAGACGTCAAAAAAGTCGGGGGTCATTTCGAGCTCAATGTGCTCGATGCGCTGAACCAGTTCTTCGATGGCGCGGCGTTTCCTGCGTGAGAGCAGCATCTGGCGCGCTCCGGCGACCGCGGAGTTGCCTACCTTGACCACGCGGTCCTCAGGTACCGGCGCCAGGAACCCGATCTCGATCGCATTCCGCACGTTGATGTAGTTGGCGAAGCCGCCGGCCAGGTAGAGCCGGCTGATGTCGGCCGGGCACACGCCGAACTGGCGCAGCACAATAAACTGGCCGCAGTAATTGGCGCCTTTGGCCTGGGCCAGATTGCTGGCGTCCAGGCGGGAAAAAGTGATGCCGTGTTCCGGCACGATAGGGAGCTCGCGTTGCTTGTCGGCAAAGACACCTTTGGGTGTCATCCGCTCGTGGCGGCGCAGCTCGGCAAGCAAATCAATCAGGCCCGAGCCGCAGATTCCCGTGGGTGGAACCTCGCCGATGGTGCGGTACTTCCAGGCGCTCCCATTCAGCTCGAGTGCCTCGATAGCTCCGTCGCCGGCGGTCATCCCGTACTTGATAAGGCCGCCCTCAAAGGCCGGACCGGCGGGGCAGGAGGCGGCCAACAGTCGGCCGGCATGGCCCACCACCACCTCCGTATTGGTGCCCACGTCCACCAACATCACCGGGTCGCGCTGCGAGGCGATATCGATCGCTACCAGGTCGGCAACCACGTCGGCGCCTACGTGGCTGGCCACCAAGGGAGCCCCGAAGATGCGGGCCTTCGGATGTGTCAGCAGGCCCAGGCGATGGGCCAGCTCGATCAGCGCGGTCGTCTGCCGCTTCCCGGCCAGGTATTCCTGCTCGACCAGGGACTTGTAGGGCCGCTGGCCGATCGACTGCACGTCCAGGTTGAAAAACAGGTCGCGCATGGTGGAGTTGCCCACCAGCACCGTCTCATAAATCTGGTGGCGGCTAATCCCCAGCGCCCGGTACATCTCCTTCAGCTCGTAATTGACCTCCCGGATCACGCTTTTGTGTAACTCGCCCTGGTACTGGCCCGAATCGTAGGAGATGCGGTGCATGATGTCGCTGCCGCCGAAGCGCTGCGGGTTCTCGAGCGAAACCAGGCAAACCACCTCGCCGGTCTCCAGATCCGCCAGCTCGATGACGATGGTGGTGGTGCCCAGGTCGATGGCCAAGCCGTAGAGGTGGCCACGGTAGTCGTCGATCACCGCGCCGTCGTAGAGGACTTTATCTCCGGCGCGAGTGACCAGCGGATCCAGTTCAACCGCGGTGGGCGCGGAACGGGTCAGGATTTTCGGACGCCGGCGGAGCAGTGCGAACTCGACGTCAATGTCGAGATTTTGGATTGTCGCCTGGCAGGCCAGCCGGAAGTTCTCCCGCAGGAAGTCTTCCGCCTCGCTGCGCGGACTCAGGGCTTCCAGGCCGCGCTTGATTTCCACGATGCATTCGTGACAGACACCGCTACGGCCGCACGAGGTGGGCACCTGGATGGCGAGCTCGTCGGCATAGTCGAAGACGGTTCGACCGCGCTCCAGGCTGCAGCGGCTGCTGTCGTAGCAGATGTGGGCCATCTTTGTTCAGGAGGTTCCCGGGGTCAGGCAGTTTCCCACGCCTTTCGGTAATCCAGCTTGTCGTCGCTGGCGCACACGGGCAGCTCCCCAGCCTGCTTGGGCTTGCGCTTATTGCGGCAGCCAAACTGCGCCGTGCATTGGTCCAGGCGATTCTTGTAAGGGCAACGCCGGAGAGACAGCTCGTCGGCGCGCGCCGAGATCCCCGTCAGGATTTCGGTGAGCCGGTCCAGGCGTTTTCGGTACTCGTGTTGGTCGATTTTTTGCATGGCGTCCCGTCAAGGCCTAGACCGCCACCCCCATCAGCCGCTTGGCCAGCGCGACACACGCCATTGCGTCCTTGCCGTAACCGTCGGCTCCCATGTCGTCGGCAAAGTCCTGCGTGACAGGCGCGCCCCCGACCATGATTTTCACGTTGTCTCGCAGGTCGGCGTCAATGAAGGCTTCGATCGTCTTGCCCATGTTGGGCATGGTGGTGGTCAGCAGGGCGGACATCCCCATCAGGGGGGCCTCGTGCTCCTCGACGGCCTCAATGAACCGGTCCGCCGAGGTGTCCACTCCCAGGTCAATCACCACAAAGCCGGTGCCTCGCAACATCATGATGCACAGGTTCTTGCCGATGTCGTGCAGGTCCCCTTTGACGGTGCCCATGACGACCTTGGCAATGGGCTTAACGCCGGAGGCCGACAGGATGGGCTCAATGTAGGCCATGCCCGCCTTCATTGCCCGCGCGCAGGCCAGAACTTCCGGCACGAAGATGAAGTTCTCCCGGAACTTGATGCCGACAATTCCCATGCCGGCAATCAAGCCGTCGTCCATCACCTCCAGCGCCACGGTCCCCTCCTCCAGCGCCTCTTTGGTCAGTTGATCTACCGTGCCGTTGTCGCCGTCAATCAGCGCCGCCGCAATGGTCTGCATTTTCGGCTTGACCTTCGCGAAGGTGTCAATCATGCGCTTCCGCTCCTCCGGCCGCTCGATGTACTCTTCGATCTCCTGCCGGATGAAGTCGTTGGAAATGTCGCTGAGTTCCGCCATAGTGTGTTCCTAAGCCTGTTCCTAGTTGGCCGAGGCGTGCTGCCGGTGCCACTCGCGCACGGCCCCGGGAATCTCCTTGAGGTTCTCGACCGTAGTCTGCAGCGGGATGGCGCACTCCGGGCCCACCAACTGCACGCCCGCGTCCAGGTTCTTCCAAACCTCTTGCCGGACTTGCTCAGGGCCCCTCGAATACAGGGTCTCCGGATTGTTGATATTTCCCACCAGCGAGATGCGGTTCTTCATGATCGCCATCGACTCGGCCGGCTGGTTCTTGGAGTCGTAGTGAAACGCCGCGAATCCGGTTTGGGCGATGTACTCCATCCGGTCCACCGTGTGGCCACAGATGTGCATAATCAGCGGGATCGGGATCCGCTCGACAAACTCGATGTGCATGTCGCGCAGGTAGCGCCGGTAGTACTCGCCGCTGACCAGGTCGCCGGTGGCGTGGTCGGGCAGGGTGAGGGCGTCGGCGCCGGCTTCGATCTGGGCCAGGCCAAAGTCAATGGTGACCTGCTTGAGTTTCTCCAGGCACTGTTTGGTGGCACCCGGGTCATCCAGCGACAGCAGCAGGAACGGCTCCACGCCGAAGCAGTGGTAGCCCAGCGACCAGGGCCCCATCGTCTTACCAACGATCGCCACCTCGTCGCCGAACTCCCGGCGCAGAATCTTGATGGCCTGGATCACGCACTGCATGTCGGGATGCTTCAGCAGGTCCGGGGGAATCCGGATGTCTTCCGGCTTCTGGAAGATCGGCTCGCGCATTCTCACCGTCGGCCAGTTGTCCTTCTGCTCCCACTGGATCTTGCAACCCAGCGCCGAGGACTCCTGAATGATACTGAAGACCGGCATGATGGTGTCGAAGCCGAGCTCGGTGTGTCCGGTGGCGGCCAGCCGCGCCATCAGTTCCGGCTTGCGGTTGGCGTCCGGGAAGGGCGCGTTCACCAGGTCCATGAGCTCCACGGTGGCTACCGAGGTGGGGTTGCAGACCGGCGTGCGGTCCACCGGCTCACGACGCAGGGCGGCCAGCACGCGCTGGCGACTCGTCATTGGTCCGACCATCTCATTCTCCTTAGAATTACTTTTGCTGGCTCGGTGCTACCAGCTGGCCACGGGAGGTAGCTGCCTCATCTTCGCGCAACACCGCGCGCAGGTTCAAGGCGCGAACAAGCAACAACCCGACCAGCGCATCGTGGATCTGCCCGCAGGGGAATGCCACCCGGTCGGCGCTGCCTTCCACCGGTGACATCTCGGCTAGCTTCCGGAATCCGGCTGCGATGGCTTCCACCCGCTTAGACTTGTCTTCCTTGGGCCCGTCTGCCGTCAGCTGGTAGACGCCCGCCCCCAGACTCGCCACGGCGATGTTTCGGCCCGACCGTTTGTCCAGGGCGGAGAGCGGCCTCGGTTCGAGCGCCGCGGTGGAGGGCAGCTTGCATGCCTCCAGAAAACCACGCTTGGCCCCAGCCTGGTGCGCCGAGCCACAGGAGAAGCGGAGCCGAGCGTCCGTCCGCTCCGCCCCCGCCAGCTTCTCGAGCGCCCGGGCCAGAAATTCGACTCGTTCGCGAACGCCTTCCAGCCGGCTGTAGCTGTGCACCAAGTATTCCGGCTGGTGACCGCCATCCTGGCGATAGAGAGCAACGGTGATGTCCTGGCAATGGGGATCCATCGAGACCAGTTCGACGCGGTTACCCAGATCCAGCGTTCGGCCCATAGTCAGGATCCTCCTGGCAGAGAGTGCCGGCCGGCAGGGAGTCACGTTTGACATCCTGCCTGCTTGTCTGCTAAGCTGACACCTTAGTATACCCCAGTTGGCAGCAAGCTGTAAAGCCCCAGGAAGGTGTAAAGCCGATGGTTGAGTCTCTCCAGCCAGTCGCCCGCAGGTTGCTCAGCGAGGGCATCGTCGAGCAGATCACTGCTCTGATTGCGAGCAGCGTTTTCAAGCCGGGCGACCACATCCCTTCAGAGAAGGAGCTGTGCCGGCAGTTCCGCGTGGGCCGGACGTCGGTTCGGGAGGCACTGCGGTCGCTCTCGGTGATGGGGATCCTGGAATCGCACCCGGGCGAAGGAACCTTCGTTTGCCTCGACCCGGGCCGCTATCTGGAGCGGGTCTTTCAGTGGGGCCTGCTGCTGGACCGCAAGGTAGTCGAGGACCTGGTGGAAACCCGGTTGATGCTGGAGTCGCAAACGGCCGATCTGGCTGCCCAGAAGGCAACGAAGAAAGACCTGCGCGACATCGAAGTGGCCCTTCAGGGCATGGAGAAATCGCTGGCCGATCCAGAGAAATACCTGGAAAGTGACCTGCGGTTCCACCTGGGCATCGCCCGGGCGACGCAGAACTCGATCCTACACAACCTGCTGACCACCATCCGGGGCTATCTGCAGGCCTTTATCCGGGAGACCCTGGCGTCTTCCCCGGCCAGCGACTCGACCCGGCGAGCCGCTGTTTCCCTCGCCGAGCACAAGAAAATCTTGCGGGCCCTCAAGAAAGGTGACCCCGAGGAAGCGCGGCGGGCCATGACCGAGCACATCGTTTCCTCGCGAGACGATCTGAGGAAGCATCTGTCGAACCGTCCCCATGCGCGAGACCGCGACGTTGTTAGTCTTCTGCCCCGACCAGAAGGGGCTCGTGGCCAAGATCTCCGGGTTCATCTTTCGCCACGGCGGTAACATTCTGGACGCCGACCAGCACACGGATCTCGAGACCGGGGTGTTTCTGGCGCGGATGGAATGGGATCTGGAGGGGTTCGAGATCCCACGCGCGCAAATCGCCGCGCGTTTTCAGCCGCTGGCCCAAGAGCACCAGATACAGTTCGAGGTCCACTTCAGCGATGACGCGCCGAAACTCGCGATCTTCGCCTCCAGGATGCTGCATTGCCTCCAGGATCTACTGCTCCGGCACCGGGCCGGCGAGTTCCAGGCCGAGATCGCAATGGTCGTCAGCAATCATCTGGAGGCCAATGCGGTGGCGCAGGAGTTCGGAATCCCGTTCCTTCACTTCCCCATTACCGCGGCCAGCAAGAAGGAACAGGAGGCCAGGGAGATCGGCGAGCTGCGGGCCAGAGGAATTGACCTGATCGTGCTGGCCCGCTATATGCAGATTCTGAGCGAGGATTTCGTCGCCGCCTTTCCCAATCGGATCATCAATATCCACCATTCCTTTCTTCCGGCCTTTGCGAGGGGCCAAGCCTACCACCAGGCTTTCCAACGTGGCGTGAAGCTGATCGGAGCCACCTCTCACTACGTGACAATGGATCTGGATGAAGGTCCGATCATTGAACAGAAAGTCGCGCGCGTGAGCCACCGTGACTCAGTCCAGGATCTGATTCGCAAGGGGAAGGATCTGGAACGAGTGGTTCTGGCCCGCGCAGTGCGCCTGCATCTGGCTCATCGAGTGTTGACTTACGGGAACAAGACCGTTGTTTTCGACTGAGGTCAACACCCGATGAGCCCCCCGGGGCCTACCACCCCGGAAGGGCACGGTTGCGGATGATCAGTTACCCTTGTTTGGTAGCTTCTTTTGTTTGGTAGCTTCTTTCCGCTATAAAATGGGGCGCTCCCCGGGAGGACATTATGGGTGCCGCACTGACTGCAGGGTTGTCCAGACTGGTTGATGAAGCCGCCAAGTCCGGAGGGGGTCTGTCCGGGCAGGTTCTGGGAAAAATTGTCGCCGAACTCTCCAAGGCCTTCCTTGTGAAATTGGACGAAGTGGCCGTCCTGCACCTGACCCACAGCGGGGCCGTGCTTTCCTTTATCTATCCGTTAAAGCTGCAAAAAGTGGGCAGCATCCCGATGACCAGCACCGCCTCGCTGGCGGTGCGGACCGTACGCGAGAAGCGGCCGGAGATGATCAACAATTTCCCCGCCCAAAAACACCCGACAATTTTTGAGGCCATCGAGCTGAGCTCCGAGACCAAGGGCAGCCCCATTCAGAAGATCATGAGCGCACCTTTGGTGGTGGATGGCAAGGCGGTAGGGGTGGTCCAGGTCTCTCGCAAGGGCAAGACTGCCCCGGCATCGGGTCCTGATTTCACCATCAAAGACCTCACCACTATGATTTCCGTGGCCGGGGTACTGGCGAAGGCTTTCAAAGGCGCCAAGTAGTCGGTCCCACCTCTCAGGTCTCAGCTCTCAGGTTTCAGTACCTGCGTCAGCCAGCCAACGATGGTGTCCAGCGCTTCGGTGTAGACCTGTGTCTGCGGCCGGCCGCGGACGCGGAAGGAGTGGTCTCCGTCCTCAATCCAGACCAACGTGGCACGGCGTCCGGGTCCACTGCCGGCGAGCCGTTCGACGACCGGGACCAACAAATCCCTTTGGGCAAAGGCATCTCGGGTCCCGGACAGGAATAGCATCGGGCAGCGAATGGAGTACAGGTGCTGGTCCCGGATCTGCTGCGGCTTGCCGGGCGGGTGGAGCGGATAACCCAGAAACACCAGCGCGTGGGCGGGGTAGCCGGCGGCGACCAGATGGGAGGCGATGCGCCCGCCCATGGACTTGCCGCCTAGCACAATTTTCGGCTGTCGAGGGGCAGGCAGCTTCGATTGCCCGCGCGCGAAGTCGGCCGCGGCACGATAGCAGGTTTCCAACAGTGGCCGCCGGTCTGGCAGTTTCCGTTTGGCTTCCTTGTAAGGGAAATTGAAGCGCACCGCCAAGCAGCCGCGCTCAGCCAGGCCGTCGTGGAACACCCGCATGAACTCGGAATCCATGCCGCTGCCCGCGCCGTGGGCAAACACGGCGATGGTGCGTGAGGCGGGCTCTCCGGCCAAGGCCGCCGAGACGCGCTCGGCCCCGGGAACCGCGCCGGGAACGGCGATGGTGACCCGCTGTTCCAATGGCTCGCGGCCAGGGAGGGGGAAGGGGGATTTTCCCCAGCGAGAGGTCGCGGCACGACGCCTCAGAGCATGACTCTGCGCGTCCTTCCGCGACCCAATGGTGGGAAGCTACTTCTTGCTCCTGTTGACTGCGGCTTTCAGTTCGGCGCCGGGCGCGAACTTGGCCACGCGCCGGGCGGCGATCTTCAGTGGCCGTCCGTTCTGTGGATTGCGTCCGGTGCGCGCCTTGCGGTGAGAAGTGGAAAAGGTGCCAAACCCGACCAGGGTTACCCGGCCTCCCTTCTTGAGAGCGCCGGTAACGCCTTCTACCAGCGCGTCCAGGGCGCGGTTGGCCTGCACCTTGCTGATGCCAGCATCGTTCGAAACCCGCTCAATCAAGTCTCCCTTATTCATGAAGACATCCTCCTGGTTGTTACAGCGGTAAAGCAGATTGCGGCGGGTTTATAGCACCCACCCCGCACCTTGTCAACCAAAGAAATCGGTGGCGCGATCGTTGCCATCAGGCCAGCGCCTGCTTGCAGCCAACAGGGTTCAAGAGCAATCAGCGCATTGTTACGGCTTGCGGCCGGAGCTGGAGGGCGGTCGGCCGCGAAGGGCGTCGTCCAGGCTGATTTCGAAATACATCAGCGGCTGTGAGTTGTGGGCCCAGACAAGCTGGGTGAGGTAGAGCTTGGAACCGGACAGCCAGTCCCTACCACTCCCGGTCTCGAAGTAGAAGAAGCCACTAGCCGTGGACTCCGGCGGCAGCAGGCGCATGTTGAACTCGTGAACCAGCACTTCCATGACTACGTTTGCCCGTGACCCGCCGGGCAAGCGCGGCAGTGGGTAGGGCACCGTTCGGCGCGGCTGTTTCCCTTTCCCCGTCAGCCGTTGAACCACAACCTCCGCCGGGGTGGGCTCGATCTTCTGCCGGTCCCGCGTCAGCAATTGCACCAAAAGGTCATCCAGGCGCACCGTCTTGTCCGTCGTGTTGGCAATCACCACCAGCACCGGCAGGATGCCCGCTTTCGCCAGATTGGGCTTTCCGAAAACCGGTTTAGCTTTCTGGCGGGTCTCGAACGGTTCGGCGGCCGCGATTAACCCCTCGTGCGCGTCGCGTGCCGGATAGGCTTCCGCCGGCTTGGCACGGAACGCCAGGCGCTCCTTCTCGCCGGCCACAGCGCCACAGGCCCACAGCGCCACTCCCAGCAAAGCAACCCAACCGCGAATCCTTAGCCTGAGCCGCAGCCTGGGCCGCCGGTGTCGAGTCATCAACCAATTATGGGAACGGGACGTTAGTTCAGCAAGATAGAGTTGCTCGGCAAGATATAATGAGGGCCGGACCGGTAGAACAACCATTTTCGCCAGTTTCCGTTTTACCTTTCGCCCGGAACAGATGTACCTGCTCTACAGTTTCCTGCTGGCCCTGGCTGCCCTGGTGATGTTCCCTTACTTTCTGGTGCAGGGCCTGCGCCACGGAAAATATCTGGGCAGCCTCCGCGCGCGGCTGGGCTGGGTGCCGGAGACGGCCCGCACCCCAGGAGCCGCGCTGTGGCTCCATGCGGTTTCCGTGGGAGAAGTGCTGGCCTGCCAGAGCTTGCTGGCCGGGCTCAGGCGGCGCTTCCCGCAGCGGCCCCTGCTGGTTTCCACCACCACTGAGACAGGGTTTCGCACGGCGCAGCAGCGACGGGAAACTGGGGCGCTTGAGGCCGATGGCATTTTCTACTGCCCCTTCGATTTCCGCTTTTTCGTGCGGCGGGTGCTGCGGCGCGTGCGGCCGGCGGTGCTCTTGGTGGCGGAGACCGAGTTCTGGCCAAACCTGTTCCGCGAGGCCTCAAGGGGCGGAGCTCGAGTGGTGGTGGTGAATGCGCGCATCTCCGACCACTCATTTCCTGGCTACCGCCTCTTCCGCCTCTTTGTCCGGAAGGTGTTGAACCAGGCGACGCTGCTGCTGGCGCAGTCGGAGGTGGATGCCGAACGCCTGCGGCGGTTGGGTGCGGATCCCTTGCGTGTCCGAGTTGCGGGAAACTTGAAATTTGATCGGGAAGCTGCTGCACCCTTGCCGCATTGGCTGGACCGGCAGCTCAGCCGCTGGACTGCGCCGGGGGCACTGGTAGCCGGTAGCACCGCCGCCGGCGAAGAGGAAATCGTGCTGGCGGCGTTCCAGCGCCTTCGCGAGCAGCGGCCCGCGTTGCGCCTCCTGCTGGCCCCGCGACGCCCGGAGCGGTTTGAAGAGGTGGCTGAGCTGATCGCGGCGCGCGGCTTCCGCCTGGCACGCCGCTCGCGGCTCACCACGGCGCCGGCCGCGGAGCCAGACGCAGAGTCAGACGCAGAGATTGACCCGGAGGCCGCCGTGCTGCTCTTGGACAGCGTGGGCGAGTTGGGCGCCGCCTATCGGTACGCCACCGTGGCGTTTGTGGGCGGCAGTTTGGTGCCGCACGGCGGGCAGAATATCCTGGAAGCGGCGCAGTTTGCCTGTCCTGTTGTGGTGGGTCCATACATGCAGAATTTCCGGGATATTACGCACGCATTTCGCGCGGCAGGCGCGTTGCGGCAGGTTGCATCGGGCGCCGAATTGTTCCCCGCGATCGAGCAGCTTTTCGACGATCCCGTTGCCGCGGCGGCGATGGGGCAGGCCGGTCGCCGGTTGCTGGAAGCCAATCGCGGCGCCACCGAACGGGTGCTCGAGGCCGTGGCCGCGCTGCTGCCAGCACCGGCTGAGGTGGCCGCGGGGCGGACCTTATGAGCTTGCTCCTGTGGCCGGCGGCACGCCTGTGGTCCCTCGCCACGCGCACACGCGTCCGCCTGTACGCTTCGGGCACTTGGCGCCAGCAACGGCTGGAGCGCCCGGTAGTCAGCGTCGGCAACCTCTCAGTAGGCGGAGCAGGGAAGACGCCGTTCGTTATCTGGCTTTTCTCCGCGCTGGTGGAGCACGGTCTGAGACCTGCGGTGCTGACGCGCGGCTATCGGCGTCCGGCCGGAGAGGAAACGCTGCTGTTCACCCGCGCGGCCCACGGTGCAGCATGGACGCCGGACGCTGTGAGCGCGGGCGACGAAGTACAGGTGATGCTGCGGCATGGGCTGGCACCTGTTGGCGTTGACGGGAACCGCCTCCGGGCCGGACGAGCACTGGAAGCCAAGGGCGCAGTGGACCTGCACCTGCTCGATGACGGGTTTCAACATCTGGCACTGGGCCGGGACCTGGACATCGTGCTGGTGGACAGCACGCGCCCACCGTGGGAGGATGACCTGCTACCGGCTGGTCGGCTGCGAGAGTCACCTTCGGCCTTGAGGCGCGCTGGAGTTATCGTGTTAACCCGAGTGCAGGATTGGACGGCCAGGGAGCAGCTGGAAGCGCGCCTGAGAGGCGTGGCGCCGCAAGCCGAGATTTACCGGGCGCGCACGCGCCTGACAGGCGACGTCGGGGCGGCTGAGCCTTCGGTTCCAGGCCTCGCATCTGCGTCCTCGCAGCCTGCTCTGGCGTTTGCGGGTGTGGGCAATCCGAGGGCCTTCTTCGCCGACCTTTGCCTGGCGGGGTTTCGGGTCGTGGGCACGCAGCCGTTTCGCGACCACCATCGCTACACGGCGCGCGACCTGCGGCGACTCGAGCAGCGCGCCCGCCGGGTGGGCGCCGAAGCGCTCGTCACCACCGAGAAGGACGCCGCCAACCTGCCCGACTCCTGCCGAAACGGGCTGGAGCTGCCACTGCGGGTGCTGGGAATGGAACTGGAGGTGGAACAGGGTGCCAAACTGGTAGATTGCGTAGCGGGGTTGGTACGCAAATGAGCCGGCTGCTCGAAGCGCGGAAAATCCTGGTGCGCGCCACCAACTGGGTGGGCGATGCGGTGATGACTCTGCCGGCACTGCGCGAGTTGCGCCGAGCGTTGCCGGCGGCCCACATCACCCTGCTGGCCCGGCCCTGGGTCAGCACCGTCTTCGAGCGAGAAGCTGTCGCCGACCGCCTGCTGCTGTATCCCAGCAATGGAAGCATGGGCTGGCGCCAGACCGCCGTCGCGCTGCGCACGGAGCGCTTCGAGACAGCGGTGCTGTTCCAGAACGCTTTCGAAGCCGCCCTGCTGGCCCGCTGGGCGCGGGTTCCGGTCCGCTGCGGCTACGCCCGCGACGGCCGCTCCTGGTTGCTGACCCACGCGGTCCCGGTCCCGCGCCAGGGGGAGATTCCTCCGCACGAGTGCTACTACTACCTGGAGTTGCTGCGGCGCCTGGGCGTGCTGCCTGAACTGCCGCAGGTCTCTCAGATCCGGCTGGCCCGGCCGCACGCGCGAGAAATTGGCCGCGACAAGCTGGTGAACTTTGGTCTGCCCGACGCCTTTCGTGGCCCAGTAGTCGGGATCAATCCGGGAGCCGCGTTCGGTACGGCGAAGCGCTGGTTCCCGTCGCGGTTCGCAGCGGTGGGACAGGCGCTGGCCGCGCAAGGCGCGGCCGTGGTCCTGTTCGGCGCTGCCTCGGAACGCAGGCTGGCTGAGGAGGTGGCCGCCAGCGTTGGCCCGGCGGCAGTTTCCACTGCTGGCCGCACCAGCTTGAGCGAATTTCTAGAGCTGGTGGCAGGCTGCGACCTGTTTCTGACCAACGACACCGGCACCATGCATCTGGCCGCAGCGGCCGGCGTTCCGGTGCTGGCGATCTTTGGAGCCACGGACGAAGTGGCCACCGCCCCGCTCGGCCCTTGTGTCCGGATCATCAAGAAGCCGGTGCCGTGCAGCCCCTGCAAGCTGCGCGATTGTCCCATTGACCATCGCTGCATGAGCGCCGTAGAGACCGAGGAAGTGCTAGCCGCCGCGCAGCAGATGCTGGGAGAACCCAGTCTTCGTCGAGGCCATGCCTAATGCACCCTTGCCTTGTCCGGGTTCAAAAGGAGCAAAGAACCGTTGAGCAAGGAAAAGCCAAGCAAGTATCTGGAGATTCTCAAGCGCTTCCCCGCACAGACGGTGCTGGTGGTTGGCGATCTGGTGGCCGACGAATTCGTGCTGGGCGAGATTTCCCGGGTTTCGCGGGAAGCCGCAGTGCTCATTCTGAAGCACCGGCAGACCCAGGTTCTGCCCGGTGGCGGCGCCAACGCGGCGTATAACCTGGCCGACCTCGGTGCCCAGGTCATACCCGTGGGGGTGGTTGGCGGCGATGCGGCCGGGGGGGCGCTGCTGGAATGCTTTCGCCGGCGCGGGGTGGAAACAAGCGGCATCGTAGTGGCGCGCGAATTTACCACCACCACCAAGAGCCGCATTCTAGCGGACACGGTCCACGGCAGTTGCCAACAGGTAGTGAGGATTGACCGCGAGCCAGCGCAGCCGGCCTCCCCGGCCCGGCAGGCGGAGGTCCAGCGGCGTGCCCTGCGCCTGGCGCGCCGGGCCGACGCCGCTCTGGTCTCCGACTACGGCTACGGCGCCGCCTCTCCGGAACTGGCCGGTGCGCTGGGTGCGGTCCTCAACGGTCGTCCGGTGACGATTGATTCGCGCTTCGACCTCCTGAAGTACGCCGGAGCCACCGCGGCCACGCCGAATGAGCCGGAACTAGAGGAGGCGTTTCACGCGCGCATCGGCGCCGACACGCGCAAGCTGGAGCAGACGGCGCGAAGCGTGCTGCGCCGGATGCGGCTCGAGGCCCTGCTGGTTACTCGCGGGCGGCACGGAATGGTGCTGTTTGAGCCGCGCCGCCGCCCGGTGTACATCCCCGTCTGGGGCTCCGATGAGATTGCGGACGTGACCGGGGCCGGCGACACGGTGATTGCCACCTTCACTCTGGCCCTGGCCGCCGGCGCCAGCTTTGAGCAAGCGGCGCGGCTGGCGAACTTTGCGGGCGGCATTGTGGTCATGAAGCGCGGCACGGCCACCGTAACCCTCGAGGAACTGCGAGAGGCAGTCACGAGCAGCGACGTGCGCGGCCCGGCAATCCCGGACAGGGACCGGACAGGGGCCGGGCAGGGGTCGGGCAAGGGCCGGGCAGGGCAAGATGAACACAGCTGACAAAGTCGTTGACCGCGTGCGAGCGCGCGAGCTTGCGGACCAGGCACGGTGCGACGAGCGCCGCTTGGTGCTGGCCAACGGCTGCTTCGACCTGCTGCACGCGGGCCATGTGCGCTACCTGCAGGGCGCGCGAGCCTGCGGCGACCTGCTGGTAGTGGGCATTAACTCGGACCGAAGCGTGCGCGCTCTGAAGGGCGACGGGCGCCCGCTGATGGACCAGCAAGCGCGCGCCCGCATGGTGGCCGCTCTGTCGGCGGTGGACTGGGTCATCGTCTTCGACGAGCCAGACGTGACCGCGCTGCTGAGGGAACTGCGCCCGCAGGTCCACGCCAAGGGCACCGACTACACCTCCGAGACCGTGCCCGAGCGGGAGACGATGCGCGCTCTGGGCGGCGAGGTCGCCATCGTCGGCGACGCCAAGCACCACTCGACCCGTGACCTGATCAGCCGCATCGTGAAGGCTCAAGACAGTACGCAGTAGGCGGTAGGCAGGTGGGAGTCTAACTGCGCAACTGGCACCTGAAACCTGCCACCTGGCTTGGTTCGATGCAAAGGATCTTGATTCTGCGCCTGGGCTCGATGGGCGACATCATTCACACGCTGCCGGCAGTGGCCACGCTGAAGCGCGGCTTCCCCGAGGCGGAGATTGATTGGGTAGTGGAAGGGCACTGGGCGCCGCTACTGGAGCGCAATCCGTATCTGGCCCAACTGCACCGGCTGGAAACGCGCTCCTGGAGGCGGCGGCTGGCCGCAGCCGGCACTTGGCGCGCCTTGCTGGGGAGCGTCAGCCGGCTCCGGCACCGGGGCTACGATTGCGCGCTGGACTTTCAGGGCCTTGTCAAGTCGGCCGTAGTGGGGCGCCTGAGCGGCGCGGTGTCGGTGGTGGGGTTCGGCCGTGCTGAATTGCGAGAACGAGCCGCCGCCCTGTTCTACACAGCGCAGGCGAGTTCCCCCGCAGATGGGCGTGCTGCCCACGTGGTGGAGCGGAACCTGGCGCTGGCTGCCGCGGTGGGGGCCAAAGAACCGGTGATGGAGTTTTGCTGTACGCCCGCCCCGGAAGCCGTGGCAAGCATGCGGGCGGCGACGGCCGGCTCCGCCGGCCTGCCCAGCCTAGCCCACGTGGCACGCTACGCGATCGTGAGCCCCTCGGCCGGTTGGGCCGCCAAGCGCTGGCCAGAAGAAGCTTATGGGGCCCTGCTGTTACGCCTCAGCCGGGAGCTGGGCTTGCGGGTAGTGATTCATTGTGGCCCCGGCGACGAGCTGATCGCCGAACGAGTGGCGGAACTTGCCGCCGACGCCCGACCCCTGCTGCTGCGCCCTTCGCTGGGCGAATTGATGGCTTTGGTGCGCGAGGCGGCGCTGCTGGTGGCGGGCGACACCGGTCCGTTGCATCTGGCCGCTGCCTGCGGCACGCCAGTGGTGGCGATCTTCGGCCCCACTGATCCGGCGCGCAACGGCCCCTTTTCTACAGCCAGCCGCGTGGTCCGGGCCGAGGACGCGTCGACCACCTACTCGCGGGCCGCCGACCGGCAAGCCATTCGCAGTGTCACGGTCGAGCAGGTGTTTCGTGCCGCCCACGAGCTGCTACAGGCCCGATGAGTTGGAAGCGTTACGCCGAATTGGCTGCCCGCATCCGTGTCCCCTGCGGATTCCTGCTGGTGGCCGTCTATGCGTTCTTCGCGCAGCCCAGTCCAAGACTGCTGGCTCTAGGCTCAGCAGTGGCGCTGGCGGGGATCGCTCTGCGGGCGTACGCTGCCGGGCACTTGGAGAAAAATCTTCGGCTAGCAACTTCGGGACCCTTTGCCTACACGCGCAACCCCCTCTATCTGGGCTCCGCTCTCGTGGCGCTGGGGTTCGCCCTGGCCGGAGGAGTCTGGTGGTTGGGACTGTTGTTGACGTTGTTCCTGGTGACGCTGTACCTGCCAGTGGTGAGCGAAGAAGAAGCGCATTTGGCCAAGCTGTTTCCTGAGTTCCGTAAGTACGCAGCGGCCGTGCCGCGATTCTGGCCCAGGCGGCCTGTCCGGCTCGAAGGGTCCGCCTCAAGCAGCTTCCGCTGGGCCTTGTATTCGAAGAACCAGGAGTACAATGCGTTGCTGGGCTATCTGCTTGGCATTGCGTTGCTGCTTTGGAAGCTGCTCTAGTCGCCTGACTGGCTCATTCCGCTGTGCTGCCAGGATGCAGCCGCGGCACTTGTGGCAAAGGCTCACTCGATGACACACGGCAACTGGGCAAAACTCGTTGGAATAGCACTAGCAGGAGCGCTGCTGGGAGCGCTTGCGGCCTGGCCTCAGGCCTCCGGCCTTACCTCCGACGCTGTTCCTCCGTTCCCTTCGGGCGAGGCTCTGCGATACCGCATTTCGTGGCGGTTGTCCCCCGCTGGGGAAGGTCGCGTCCAGGTTGAGCGCCATAGCCCAGCCGACGGGCTGCCTTACTGGGAGGCCACGGTCAAAGCCGCCTCCAATGGCTTTGTCTCCAAGTTGTTCCCGGTCAACGATACGCTGATTTCCCGCTTTGATAACGGGGCGATGTGTTCGCAATTCGTACTCAAAACCCTACACGAAGGCCGCCGGCACCGCTCCATCCGCATTGACTTCCAAAAGGAGCGCCAGATGGCAGTGCTGGAGGAAACCGACCCGAACCATGGCCGCCTGGTTCGTCAGGCCGAGAACTCCATCCCCAAATGCGCTTACGACCTAGTCTCCGCACTGTTCTACGTACGTTCGCTGCCGCTGGAGGTCGGCCGGACCTTCCAGGTACCCGTCAACGATGGGTCTAGGACCCTGCCCATCCAGGTGGAAGTACAGGCCGAGGAAGAAGTGAGGACCGGCGCGGGGGACTTTCCCGCCATCCGGGTCGAACCCACAATTGTGGGTGGATACTTGTTCCAAGGAAGAGGCCGCTTGCACATCTGGTTCAGCGACGATCCCCAACGCCTCCCAGTTCAGATACGGGCCCGCTTATGGGTGGGCACCATCACCGCTGTCCTGGAAGAAATCGAACGCTAGAAGATCATCCCGCTGCCGGGCGAGTTGGCCTATGTCCATTTCGCCCTATGGCCGAGTTCGTCCAAAACATAACTGGTCGGATGTATACTTGCAGCCACCAGAAGCTGAAATCGGAAATCCTGACCTAAGCCTTCAAAGGAGCGAGACATGCCATTCTGCTCATCCTGTGGTTCGCCGATGGAAGGAAACTTCTGCGCCAAGTGCGGGACGCGTACGGGGTCGACCGCCACGGCGGGCAGCCCGCCCCCGGCGGCGACTCCCATCGCTACACCGCCCGGCACGGGGGCGCCGCAAAAGAAAAAGGGACCGCTGTTCTGGATCCTGGTGGTGGTGGCGGCATTTTTCGTGCTTACCAGCATCGCTGTCATTGGCGGCGGCTTGTTCGTTGCTCATAAGGTCAAGCAGGCTGGCATCGATCCGGAGCTGATAGAGAAGAACCCGGGGCTGGCGGCGGCCAAGATGATCGCCGCAATGAACCCTGACGTGGACGTGGTGTCCACCGACGAGAACAGCGGCACCATCACCTTGCGGGATAAGAAAAGCGGCGAGACCGTGACGATGAACTTCGAGGACGTTGAGAAAGGCAGGATTGTCTTCGAAGGAAAAGGCGGCGAGAAAGTCGAGATCCAAGGGCAGGGCGAGGGCTCCTCCAGGTCGCTTCGTGTAGACTCCTCTGAGGGCTCCATGGTTTTCGGCGCCGGCGCCGGCAAGCTTCCAGCTTGGTTGGCCGCCTATCCGGGCGCTGAGGCGACCGGTGGTGCGACCATGCAAGGTCCGGAGGGCGAGGGTGGAACGGCAGGGTTCAAGACCGGCGACTCCCCCGAGCAGGTCGCTGCGTTCTACGAGCAGCAGCTCAAGCAAGCCGGGATGAAAACAACCAAAAACGTCATGAACCAGGGTGGAGGGGTCAAACTCATCAGTCTGCACGGCGCCGATGACGCCAGCAAGCGAACCGCCACCATCGTGGTTGCCGTCACCGACGAGGGCACGGCCGTCGCTGTGACCCACCAGAGCAAGAAATAGCGCCGGCTCGCTTGGTCACTCCGCGAGTACTATCAGGTGTTGCGGCAGCCACTCGCGCCCCCGCTTCCGTCAAGTGCGGTGCCCTTGGTGGAAGATTCTCCGCCAGTTACGGGGCATTACTGATAAGCGTCTGGATCCTGGAATTCTTATTTGAAGGCGTCGCCACGATCGCAAACGGCCTCGCCTTTGACCGTCACCTGGGCTCGATCTTCGTTGCCTTCACTCTTGTCGTACGCCGTGAACTCGAACCGCACCTTGACCTGGTCGCCGAACTCGAGAAACTCCGCCTCTCCTTGCGTGTCATGGGAGAAAAGCATTCTCGGTCCGGTAAACGATCCCCCCAGCGTGTTCTGCCTGTTCAGATAGCTAAATTGCACGGGATACTTGCCCGGCTTGGGGTCAAACTTTCGCGAGAAGAACAGGTTGACGCCGTACGTCCTCTTCAGCCGCTTGACCGCCGCTGGCGAGGAAACCATGTTCAACGCCCAAATATTGCGCCGGTTCTTGAAGAGAGTAGCCGTTGCGTCATCCACAGCTACAGTCACGCCGCCTGCAACCTCGAAGTAGGTGGATGATCGCTGGGCAGGCGGCTGGGAGCTGGCGCTCGCGGACGGGCTCGCGTATTGCGAGCCCTGCGACGAGCCGTCGGATTGACAGCCAATAAGGAGCCCGAACAGCACGAAGACAAGAAAGAACTTGCGCATCTGAAAGCCCCCGACCAGGAGGCTACCGGAGCCTGGCTCGTGGGTCAATCCAAAGCAGCCTGCGGGCTGTCGCTCAGCTAGGTCAGGCAGAGCGTGCGAGCAGGCGTGTGCGAGGACTGACATGGACGTTGCTGGTCCCTCCCGCGTTCAACGCGAAAAGCTTTCTGCGAACAAGGCAGGCCAACCACGACACCCGTGGCGAAATGCGAGCTACACTTGGGCGCCGGAGGCAAAGATGAGTCAACGACAAACCGCGATGCAGGAGATTGCTCCACGCCTGGCGGAGCTAAGCACTCAGGTACTGTTCGGCGACATTTGGGAACGCCCAGGCCTGTCCAAGCGCGAGCGCAGCCTGATTACCGTGGCGGCGCTGACAGCCCTTTACCGCACCGATCAACTGCGCAGCCATGTCCGGAGGGCCCTGGCAAACGGGGTCACGAAAGAGGAGATCGGCGAGGTCATCACCCACATGGCTTTCTACGGAGGGTGGCCCACAGCGGCCAATGCGGTTCAGGTGGCCAAGCAAGTGTTCGACGAGGCCGGACCGGGCAATCCCTGACGGCCCGTTACTGCCACCGCGCAGGGCAGGCATCAATCTCCCGATGCCGCGCGAGGGGAGGGATCTTCCCGCCTTCTTGGCCGGAACCTCGCTAGGTAGTCGGCTGTCGAGTGCAGGCGGCGCTCCCCGCCCCGTGCCCACGATTGCCCGCGCCGCTCGGCCTCGCCCCCGAGCCTCAGCGCAATACGTTTCCGACCCGTGCGCTGGCCCCTCCGGCCGAATCCATATGTTCAACCGCCACCCCTTTGCCCATGACCACCTACGAAAGCTGACTGTAGCAAAGCAGCTTCCGTTGCTCCATCCACGCCGGCGGCGAAAAGCGCCGCGCGGCCTGCCGTGATAAAATAGAAAGAAGAGATGATCAGCACGCTGCTAGCCAAGGTTATCGGCACCAAAAACGAGCGTGAATTGAAGCGGCTCCAGCCGCAGCTCGTTGAGATGAACGGCCTGGAACCGCAGATGCAGGCGCTCAACGACGAGCAGCTTGGCGCCAAAACCACGGAGTTCAAGGCGGAAGTCGCGCAGGCGCTGGAAGGCCTGGAGGGCAAAGAGCGCGAGCGGGCCGAGGCCGAGTTGCTGGAGCGGCTGCTGCCGCGCGCCTTCGCCGTGGTCCGCGAAGCCGCCCGCCGCACCCTCAACATGCGCCCCTTCGACGTGCAGTTGCTCGGCGGCATCGTGCTGCACCAGGGCAAGATCGCGGAGATGAAGACCGGTGAGGGCAAGACGCTGGTGGCGACCCTGCCCGTCTACCTGAACGCGCTGCTCGGCAAGGGCGTGCACGTGGTGACGGTGAACGACTACCTGGCCAAGCGCGATTCCGAGTGGATGGGCGGCATCTACAAATTTCTCGGGCTGACTGTGGGCGTCATTGTGCACGATCTGGACGACGAGGAGCGGTACCAGGCCTATCGCTGCGACGTCACCTACGGCACCAACAACGAGTTCGGCTTCGACTACCTCCGCGACAACATGAAATTCCGGCTGGAGGATTGCTCCCAGCCAGGGCACCACTATGCCATCGTGGATGAAGTGGACTCCATCTTGATTGACGAGGCCCGCACGCCGCTGATCATTTCCGGCCCCAGTGAGGAATCCACCGACAAGTATTACAAGATTGACCGCATCATCCCGAAACTGGTTCGCGACACCGACTACACCCTGGACGAGAAGCACCGCACCGCCTCGCTGACCGAAGACGGCGTCGCTAAGTGCGAGCACCTGCTGGGGGTCGAGAACCTGTACGACCCCAACCACATGGACCTGATTCACCATGTGTACCAGGGGCTGAAAGCGCACAGCCTGTTCCAGCGCGACCGAGACTACGTGGTCAAGCCCAAGGACGGAAGGGGGCGCGAGCTGGAAGTGATGATCGTCGACGAGTTCACCGGGCGGCTCATGCCCGGCCGGCGGTGGTCCGACGGGCTGCACCAGGCGGTGGAGGCCAAGGAGGGTGTCAAGATCGAGCGCGAAAACCAGACGCTGGCCACCATCACCTTCCAGAATTACTTCCGCATGTACAAAAAGCTAGCCGGGATGACCGGCACGGCGGAGACCGAGGCGCCCGAGTTTGACAAGATCTACAAGCTGGAGGTGATGGTCATCCCCACCAATCGGACGCTGATTCGCCACGAGCGTCCCGACATGGTCTATCGCACCGAGCGCGAGAAGTTCGACGCGGTGGTGGAGGAAATTCGCGAGCTGCACCAGAAGGGGCAGCCGGTGCTGGTGGGCACAATCTCCATCGAGAAGTCCGAGCGGCTCGCCGCGATGTTGAAAAAGGCGGGCATCCCTCACGTGGTGTTGAACGCCAAGTTCCACGAGAAGGAAGCGGTGATCGTCGCGCAAGCCGGGCGGAAGGCCGCCGTTACAGTGGCCACCAACATGGCTGGCCGGGGCACCGACATCTTGCTGGGGGGCAACCCGGAATTCATGACCAAGGAGTTGTGCCTGAAGGAGAAGCTGGCCGAGCGCCTGCCCAAAGAGCAGACCACCTTCGGTTTCGGCGACTCGCACTTTTTCTACTTCCACCACCAGGACCAGTTCTACCGGGTGCCGCGAGCAAAGTGGAACGAGGTGATTGGCCGGTTCACAGCGCAGAGCAATACCAAACACCACGAGGTGGTCGAGCGAGACGGCCTGCACATTCTGGGCACCGAGCGCCACGAGGCGCGGCGCATTGACAACCAGCTCCGCGGCCGCGCCGGCCGCCAGGGCGACCCCGGCTCCTCCCGCTTCTACCTTTCGCTGGAAGACGACCTGCTCCGCATTTTCGCCGGCGAGCGCATCTCCTCCATCATGCACAAGTTCGGCATGGAAGAGGGTGTGCCGATTGAGTCCAGGCTGATCACCCGGCGCATCGAAGCCGCCCAGAAAGCGGTGGAGGCGCAGAACTTCGAGGCCCGCAAGCACCTGCTGGAATACGACGACGTGATGAACAAGCAGCGCGAGGCCATCTACAGCCTCCGGCGCCAGTTGCTGGAGGGGATGGATCAGCGCGAGTACATCCTGAGCGTCTCCGACGGGATCATCGAGGCCATGCTGGATACCTACTGCCGCACCGACGTGCATCCGGAGGAGTGGGACTGGGGCGCGCTCGAGACCGACGTGAAGGGCCAGTTCGGAATTGACCTTGCGGCCGAGGGCCTGGAACCTCAGCGCGTGAACCGGGACGAACTGCGCGAGGCCTTGCAGGAGCACGCGCATCGCAAATACGAGGAGAAAGAGAAACTGCTGGGGTCGGAAAGTCTGCGCTGGCATGAGCGCATGATCATGCTTCAAGTGGTGGACTCGCAGTGGAAAGACCACCTGCTGGGGATGGACCACCTGAAGGAAGGAATCGGCCTGCGCGGCTACGGCCAGAAGGATCCGCTGGTTGAGTACAAGAAGGAATCCTTCCAGATGTTCCAGGCGATGATGGACCGCATCGAGAGCGAGACGGTCAAATACCTATGGCTGATGCAGGTCCTCAGCCCGGGCGAAGAATCCCACCGCCGGGAAGAAGAAGCCCACCTGCAGGAGGAGGCGAAGCTGGCCTTTGCACGGAGCGGGCGCGGCAGCCAGATGAACGAGTTCGTCCGCGACATCGAGCGGAAAAAGCAGCGCGAGCTGGCCGACATGCGCTTCTCCGGCGGCGAGGGCTCGGCTGCCCCCCAGCCCATTCGGCGCGGCGAAAAAATCGGTCGCAACGAGCCCTGCCCTTGCGGCTCCGGCAAGAAGTACAAGAAGTGCTGCGGCGCGGCGGCCTGACCCCCAAGGCCCAGGGTCCCCGGCACCGGTTCCCGTTTCCCGCAGCTGTCCATCTTTCCCCAAGCCGCGCGTCTTTCTCAAAGCTTTCCCGAAGCTGCCCCGAAGCTGAAGATTGGCACAGGCTTGGACGCTTGTCGCCACTTCTGCTAAATTGCAACAAGTAGTCGGAAGGAGCACTCAACGGGCGCATTGGCCAGCAAGCAGAAGCACTTGGTGGCGCTGGACGCGGGCAGCGTCAAGACGTGCGCGCTGGTGGCCGAGGTCACGGCCACCGGCAAGCTCAGGTGCCTGGCCCTGGGTCGGGTCGAATCCAGGGGCTGGCGCAAGGGCCTGATCATCAATCTGGACGCGGTTGTCTCTTCCATCCGCAGAGCCGTTGAACAAGCCGAGCACGCCATCGGCGCACCAGTGGAAAGTGCGGTCATGGGTTTGGGGGCCTCCCAGCTGAAAGGGGTCAACAGCCGGGGGGGCATCAACATTTCTTCCCGCCATCGAGAGATACAGCGCGAGGATGTGCGCAAAGCGGTGGAGGTAGCCCGGACGATCCCGCTGCCGTCGGATTGCACCGTGCTACACGTCGTGCCCCAGGAATTCCTGCTGGATTCTCAGGATGGCATCCGCGACCCGGTGGGGATGATCGGGGGTCGGCTGGAGGTCAACGTGCACATCGTGACGGCCGCCTCCGGCGCTGTTACCAACCTGGTCACTGCCGCGAACCGGGCCGGCTTAGTTGTGGAGGAGACCGTGCTCGAACCGCTGGCCGCCTCGGAGGCCGTGCTAAACAGTGATGAGCGGGAGCTTGGGGTGGTGCTCGTGGACATCGGTGCCGGTTCGACGGATGTAGTAGTCTTCCGCCAGGGGGCACTGCAGCACTGCGTCACCATTACGATCGGAGGTGATCATTTCACCAATGACATTGCAGTCGGCCTTCGTACCCCCATCCCCGATGCGGAGAAGATCAAACGCAGCTTTGGTGTGGCGACTCACCTGCTGGCCGGAGAAAACACTTCCATTGAGGTGCCCAGCGTTGGCGACCGGCCGTCTCGGCTGATGCCCCAGCGCGCTCTGGCCGATATCCTGGAGCCGCGCGCCCAAGAAGTGCTCGCCCTGGTACGTGACGAGTTGCGCCGCGTGGGCCTGGAGCGCCAGGTGGGTGCGGGAGTAGTCTTGACTGGCGGCGGCGCCCGACTGGCGGGGATGTGCGACGTCGCCGAGGAGGTTCTGGACGTTCCCGCCCGCATCGGCCTGCCGGCTAAACTGGATGGCGGACCAGAAACACTGGAGCACCCAGCCTACGCTGCACTGGTCGGCTTGTTGTTCTTCGCCCAACGCGTGCGCCAGCGCCAAGAATCCCAGCGGACGGGCCTGGGACCCCGGATTCGGACCTTTTTCGCGGGCAAAGGATAGAAAAGCGCATTGGAGTGGCTTTATGGATGAAACCATCAAATTCAGTTTTGGCGACGAGCCGCGTGGTGGCGCACGAATCAAAGTGATCGGGGTCGGCGGGGGAGGCGGCAACGCCGTCAACCGCATGATCTCGGTGGGCATGGAAGGCGTGGAATTTTTGGTGACCAACACCGATGCCCAGGCTCTCCGCCAGTCGCAGGCCCCGGTGAAGTTGCAGATTGGCTCCAAGCTCACCAAAGGACTGGGAGCCGGCGCCAACCCGGACCTTGGCCGCCGGGCCGCGCTGGAGGATACTGACAAACTGATCGAAGCGCTGGAAGGCGCCGACATGATCTTCGTGACCACCGGCTTGGGTGGCGGCACGGGTACCGGCGCGGCGCCCATTGTCGCTTCGCTGGCCGGCGAACTGGGCGCGCTGGTGGTCGCCGTCATCACCAAGCCCTTTCCCTTTGAAGGCAGACGCCGCATGCAGCAGGCCGAGGAAGGACTGAACGCGCTGGCCGAAACTGTGGATACCGTCATCACCATCCCCAACGAACGCCTACTGTTGCTGGACCACGGAACCAGTTTCTTTGAAGCTTTCCACATCGCCGACGACATCCTGCGCCAGGCGGTCCAGGGCATCAGCGATATCATCACCATTCCCGGCATCATCAACCGCGATTTTGCTGACGTAAAAGCGGTGATGCAGGGAATGGGCTATGCGTTGATGGGAACGGCGGTGGCCTCGGGGGAGAACCGGGCAGTGGAGGCGGCCAACCGCGCCATTTCCAGCCCGCTGCTGGAAGATGCCTCGATCCAGGGCGCCAAAGGCATCCTGATCAACATCACCGGCTCCAGCGACCTGATGCTGCACGAGGTCCATGAAGCCTCCTCCATCATCCACCAGGCGGCGCACGAAGACGCCAACATCATCTTCGGCGCGGTGCTGAATGATCAGATGAAAGACTCGGTCAAGATTACCGTGATCGCCACCGGGTTTCGCTCGGAAACCGTCGGTGGACGGAGCGCCGCGGCAGTTGCCACCACCGCGGCGAAGGCCGCCCAAACGCCCGAGGAGGCCCCGTCTCCTTCGCCGCCTCCGATTCGCACGGCCCCCCCGATGCCTGCGCCTCCGGTGCCCAAGGGCCAGGACGTGCGCCGGGAGGAATTAGTGCACCAGCTCGGTGGAGAGTTTGCCGAAGATGACCTGGATGTGCCCGCGTTCCTGCGCCGCAAGAAACCGGCTCCGGAGTGAGAGGGCAGCGGTCGACGTTCCTCCTGTCCAGCAGTTCCAGCTCAAGCACAGAAGGAAGAATTCAAGAAACCGAAAGCATGTAGCGTTCAATGGAACGGGCGCGTCCGGTGGCTTCATCGGCGTCAAGGATCACTGCAGCAAGGCGCACATCGCCCCGGGCCGGCTCAAAGCGGACCGGCATGTGGGTGAGGAATTTTTGCAGAGCGATCTGGTGGTCTACGCCGATCACTGACTCGTAGGGGCCGGTCATCCCCACGTCGGTGATGTAGGCAGTGCCGCCGGGCAGCACGCGCTCGTCGGCGGTCGGCACGTGCGTGTGTGTGCCGATGACTGCGGTGACCCGCCCATCGAGGAACCAGCCAAACGCCTGCTTCTCGGAACTGGCTTCGCCATGGAAGTCCACGATGCGAATGCGGCACTCGGCCGGCAACCGGGACAGCTCCGCTTCGGCGGTTCGGAAGGGGGAATCGAGCGGCTCCATGAAAACGCGCCCGATCAGGTGCAGCACGGCATAAGGAACCCCTTCCCGCGTCCGGCCACAAAAGAGTCCGCGCCCCGGCGCCTGGGCCGGGTAGTTGGCACCCCGCAGCAGCCGCGGCTGCTGACCCAAATAGTCCAGGATTTCCTTCTTATCCCAGACATGGTTGCCGGTGGTCATCACCTCAATGCCTAGTTGAAACAGTTCTTCAGCCAGCCGCGGCGTGATGCCAAAGCCGGCGGCGGCATTCTCGCCGTTGGCCACGACCAGGTCAATTTTCTTGTTGGAAACGATGTCGGCCAGGTAATCGGCCACCGCCTTGCGGCCGGGACTGCCGTAAATGTCACCGATGAACAGGATTCGCATGATGGAAAGGTGTCAGGCCTTAGGTTTCAGATGCTAGGTGTCGACCGGGAACGAAAGGTGCTGGCGCCAGAACACGGACACCTGTCTCAGACGGCGGTTTTGCGGAGTTCGGTGTCCAGCAAGCGGCTGAACTCGGCGCTTTTCTCGCTCACCGCCTCCAGCAGCGCTTCATGGTTGCTTTTCACGGAGTGATACTCATCGGCAATGTGAAGCGCGGTGAGCACGGCCACCCGAAGCGAGTCCACGTCCCGAGTTTTTCCGGCGATCGTCCGCATGCGGGTGTCCACGTACCGGGCCAGCCATTCCACCTGTTCCGGGGCAGAGTCGCCGCTCGGACGAATGTGGTAAACCTGGTCGTAGATGACAACGCGAATTCCAGAAGTTTCAGCCACGGATTCGCTTTCTCTGCTGCGTGGTTTGCCTCCCCTGCTCAGCCTGTTAAAGGCAGGCGGCTGAAAGCAGGTCGCGCTATTATCCGTCAGTTAGCTCCTTGGTCAAGGAGTCTATCTGCCGCAGCAATTTTTCTACTCGCCGGCGGACCTCCTCGCGCTCCTTGTGGGCTTCCGCCAGTTGCCGGCGCAGGGCGGCAACTTCCGCGTCACGCCCAGCCAGCTCGGCGCGTACCTGGGCCGCCGTGGTTTCCGCCGCCTGGCGCGCCTGCCGCATCTGGGTCAGCAGCCGGATGGTATCGACGATCCGTTCCTCGAGTTCCTGGAGCTGCTCCAGAGTCTGCCGCTCGCCGCCAGGGGTTGGTTGGGCCATTTCTCGTCTGTCCGGTTTAGGTTTTCAGTTGCTCGGTCCGCAGGGTGGCGCCCAATTCTTGTTCCAGGGCGGTGCCAATCGCCCGGCTCCACTGGTTGACCTCAGAATCCGACAGCGTTTGCTCGGGGCGCTGGAAGACCAGCCGCAAGAGCAGGCTGTACTTGCCTTCCGGCACCGCCTCGCCGCGGAAGATCTCCACCGGCCGAATCTCGGCCAGCTCCGGGATGCCCGGCCTTCGCACCGCCTGCGCCACTTGCTCGAATGTAACGCCCTCGGGAAGCAGCAAGGAAAAGTCCCGAGCCACTGACGGCACTCGGGGCAAGGCTTCGTAGCGCGGCCGGCGCAACGGATGTCCCCAGAGACGGTCCAAGAACAGTTCCGCTACCAGCACCGGCTGCCGCCATTTGCGGGCAACGGCGATTTGCGGGTGGATTTCGCCGAAGCGCGCTACAGCTTCGCCGTCCATGACCGCCTGCGCTGCGCGCCCCGGATGATAGTAGTCCACGCCCACGCCGGAATCAAAAGAAAGCCGGCGGTGCTCAAACCGCTCCAGCAAAGTTCCGACGTCCCCTTTCAGGTCGTAGAAGCCCAGCTCTCGCCCCTGCGCCTGGACCGAGGCCTCGACCCCCTGCCCAGATGCAGCCAGGCACAGCACGGGCGGCTCCTGGTAGCCCCCGTCGGCTTCCCGGTAAATCTTGCCGATCTCGAATAACCGGATCCGCCGCTGGCCGCGGTTCAGGTTCCATTCCACGGCACTCAGGGCTCCGGGGACACCGGAGGTGCGCAGCACGCTGGCTTCTTCGCTGAGCGGATTCGCCAAGTGCACCGGCTGCTCTCTGGAGAATTGCTGGGCCTCGCGCGGCGCGATCAGGCTGAACGAGATGGTTTCGCTATAGCCTAGTGCCAGCGCTGTTTCCCGCACGGCGCATTCCGCGCCCCAGCGGGGAGCGCGGTGAGCCACTCCGGTCCAGGCTGGCAGGCGGCTGGGGAAGCGCTGGTAGCCGAAGTGGCGCGCCACTTCTTCGATTAGGTCAGTTTCGCGCTCCACGTCCAGCCGGAAACTGGGCGGCAGCGCCGTCCACCCCTCGGTGCCGTCGGCTGGCGCCACTTGGAAGCCGAGACGGCGCAGGATGCGCTCCACCTGTTCGGAAGGGACCGCTTCGCCCAGGATGCGGTCCAGTTCGCGCCGGCGCAGAGTGATTGGGGAGCGTGGTTGCCGCGCCGGGTAGACGTTGAGCAGGCCGCGCAGGATTTCCCCACCCGCCACGGCCGAGATCAACTCGGCGGCGCGGTCGGCGGCCAGGCCGGGAATGGCCGGGTCGGCGCCACGCTCAAAGCGGTGGCTGGCTTCGGTATGCAGCCCAAACTGTCTGGCTGTCTTGCGGATCGAACGCGGCTCAAACCAGGCGCTCTCCAGCAGTACATTGCTGGTCCCCTCGTGGATGCTGCTCTGTTGCCCGCCCATGACCCCCGCAATTGCCACCGGACGCTCGGCGTCGGCAATCACCAGGTTGTGAGGCGCCAGGTCGCGCGGCACTTCGTCCAGCGTGATCAGGGTTTCGCCCGCCCGCGCTCGCCGCACGACAATCTTTCGCCCGGCCAGCCGGTCCAAATCAAAGGCGTGAAGCGGATGCCCCAGCTCCAGCAGTAGGTAGTTGGTGACGTCGGTGACGTTATTGATTGGGCGCAACCCGGCCGCTTCCAGCCGCCGCACCAACCATTCCGGCGACGGGCCTGCTTTCACGCCCAGGATCACCCGCGCCGAATAGCGCGCGCACAGGTCGGCGTCGGCGATCTCCACCGAAGCGAACGAGGCGGCAGCTCGCTCGCCCTCCTCGGGCGCGGCCTGATAGGGCTTCAGGTCGCGATCGTAAATGGCCGAGGCTTCCCGCGCCATCCCGTAGTGATTCATGGCATCGGGGCGGTTGGTGGTGATGTCGGCCTCCAGCACCTTCTCCCCGTTGTCCGCGCTGCCGAGGGAATCAATGGCGATGCCGGCCATCGTCAAGTCCTCGGCCAACTGCCGGTCCTCGACGGGAATCTCTACAAACTCGCGGAGCCAATTGGAAACCAGAAGCATGAATCATCAGTCCAAAATCTGAATCCCCAATTGCGTTTTCAGAGCGCCCGATCGACCATCGGCTCAATCCCTCAGGACTTCGTCACCTGTTGACCCGCAATACATCTCCTCTTTGAGCTCTTCTCTGCGCTCCACCGGCCCAGCGCACTCTTGCCGGCGATGGGGGTCAATTCCCAGAACGACAAATGTGAGGCTGAAATGAACCACCTCATGGCGCGGATTTCGCGCGTCGAACGTTAGTGGTCACGATTGTTGAATTATAGTTGTTGAGAAAGCGGGTTCGCTATCCAATTCCCACTCCTGTTGTTGTACTCGATCCGCCGAAATCCAGTCCTGGGCGCTCTTCTTTAGAATTTGCGCGAACGGCGAAGAAGAGATAAGTCATTGCGATCGCAAAACAGACCAGCGTCCAAAAAGAAACGTCCATGTGCTGGAGATTAATTAGGGTGTCCAAGAAATCCCCAATGTGGCGGGCGATGACGTCGCCATCCTCTTCCGCGCAAAGTGGCCTGTATCGTTGTCTTCAGCGGAACTGGCGTAAGAACCGCAAGTCCCCTTGGAAGAACAGTTGCAGGTCATCAATGCCATAGCGGAGCATGGCACACCGTTCGACTCCCATACCAAAGGCAAAGCCGGAATATTTCTCGGCGTCGTAGTGGACGAAGGAATACAGCGTCGGGTCCACCATGCCGCAGCCGAGCAGCTCAATCCAGCCCGAGTGCTTGCAGAGACGGCAGCCGCGGCCGTCGCAGCCAATGCAGGAGATGTCCACCTCGGCGCTGGGCTCGGTGAAGGGGAAGAAGCTGGGGCGGAAGCGAGTCCGCACGTGCTCGCCGAAATAGCACTTCAAGAAGTGGTCGAGCGTCCCTTTCAGGTCGCAAAAGGTGATGTGGGTATCCACGGCCAGCCCTTCCAGCTGATGAAACATGAACGAGTGGGTGGCGTCGGGAGTATCGCGGCGATAGACCTTGCCCGGCACGATCACCCGCAGCGGGGGCTGCTGGCGCTCCATGGTGCGAATCTGCACGGGGGAGGTGTGGGTGCGCAGCAGGTAGTCCCCGGCGACGTAGAGCGTGTCCTGCGCATCGCGGGCCGGATGATCCCGCGGGATGTTCAGAGCCTCGAAGTTGTAGTAGTCGGTCTCGATCTCCGGCCCCACTTCCACCGAGTAACCCATGGAGAGGAAAATCTCCTGGATTTCCTCCAGCGCAGTCTGGACAGGATGCCGGGCGCCAGGCGTGCGGCGCACGCCCGGCAGGGTGACGTCCAGGCGCTGGGCGGCCACGAGCGCCGCCTCCTGCGCGGCTTCCAGTTCCCGGCGGCGGGTTTCCAGCGCCTCCCCAGCGTGCTGCTTCAGCTCGTTGAGCAGCCGGCCGACGGAGCGCTTCAGCTTCGGGACCACCGGCTTAAGCCAGTTGTCGTTGGCCGCAGTCAGAATGCCCCGTTTGCGTCCCAGCCAGCGCACGCGAAACTGCTCACCATCGTCCGAGGCGGCGAGGTCGCGCAGTTCGGGGTCCATCTGCTCGCGCAACTTCTGGAAGAGCCGAGCGACTTCGGCTTCCTCGCGCACCTCTAGCTCTTCCAATTTGCGGCGAACTTGCTCCTCAATTGTCATAGAAAATCAGACCAGGTGGCATAGAAAACCAGACCAGGGGGCATGGAAGATCCGACCGGGCGGCATGGTAAATTGGACCAGGAATTTGCTGTTTGCCCTTGCCGAGCTGACGCGCGGGAAAAGCCGGCATGCCCGGCTAATTCCCGGTGCTGCGTTTGCGAGGCGGCGCGGGTTTTCGCTTGGCCGCCGGAACTTCGCCAACCGACGAGGCTTTCAGCTTGGCTGCCGGAGCTTGGCCAGCCGGCGTGGGTTTTCGCTTGGCTGCCGGAGCTTGGCCAGCCGGCGCGGGTTTTTGCTCGGCTGCCACGGCTTCGCCAGTCGGCGTTGCTTTTCGCGGTGCTGCCAGAGCAGTGCGGGCTTGCTCGGCAAGCGTGGCAAAGCCGGGAGCATCCCGAACTGCTAGGTCGGCCAGAATCTTGCGATCCAGTTCCACCTCGGCCAGCTTCAGGCCGTGGATGAACTGGTTGTACGTAAGCTGGTGCTGGCGGGCAGCGGCTCCAATGCGGACGATCCACAAGGCGCGGAACTGCCTCTTCCGCTGGCGCCGGTCCCGGTACGCATACCGCAGTCCCTTTTCCACCTGCAGCCGGGCCGCCCTGAAGAGTTTGGACTTCGTGAGGAAATATCCGGAGGCCCGCTCGAGGATCTTCTTGCGCCTCTGCCGGCGCTTGCTTCCTCGTTTGACTCTGGGCACTGGGTTGCTCCTTTTGGCTGTCTACTGCCCAAGCATGCGCGTCACGCGTTTGGCCTCAGCTCCCTCGACCACCACTGCCGTTCCCAGCTTGCGCTTCCGCTTGCGCGATTTCTTGCTCAAGATATGACGCGCAAAGGCGTGACGCCGCATCACCTTGCCGGTTGCAGTCTTCTTGAAGCGCTTACGAGCGCCCCGATGCGATTTCAGTTTCGGCACCTACACACCTCAAATCGGTTAGGGTGATGAGTTCAATGAACAATGAGTGAAACCCGATGGCGTGCCGAGCCCGCCTTCACTCATAACTCTTCACTCAAACTGTTTAACTCTTAACCTGTTAACTCTTAACCTGGCCCGGCAGACGCGGAGGATTGCGGTCGGGACTGCTGCGCCTGCTTTTTCGGGGCCAGAATCGCGATGATGGTATGCCCTTCCATGCGCCCACGACTCTCGACCATGCCCAGGCCCGAGATGTCCTGAATCAAGCGCTCCAACACCTGCCGTCCGATGTTGGAGTGGGTGATCTCGCGGCCGCGAAACACGATGACCACCTTGACCTTGTCCCCTTCCGTGAGAAAGCGCGCGACATGATTCTTCTTGAACTGGTAATCGTGCTCATCCACGTTGGGGCGGAACTTGACTTCCTTGACCACCACATGATGCTGGCGCTTGCGAGCCTCGTGCTGGCGCTTGCTCTCCTGGTAGAGGAACTTGCCGTGGTCCATGATCTTGCACACGGGCGGCTGCGCTGTGGCCGAAATCTCTACCAGATCCAGGCGCTGCTGGCGAGCAATCTTGATTGCCTCGATGGGAGGCATGATGCCTAGTTGCTCCCCGGAATCGGAAATGACGCGCACCTCACGGGCACGGATTCGCTCGTTGATACGGTTCGAATGTTGGGCGATAAGAATCCTCCTCTGCTAAACCGTGGGAACAGGGATTACTGCACCGGCCGGGCATGCCGCGGCCGTCCCCAAGGGAGCCCCGAGTATAGCACAGCGCGACTTCGCTGGGCGGGGCGGGCAAACAGTTGTTTTCTTCTGTGTTTTTACCGGTGTTTTCATCCGGCGGGCGTTTTCATTCTGCGGGGACCTTGCGCTCGACCAGCTCCTGCGTCTCGGTGATGAACTGCTCCAGGCTGCGGCTGCCCAGGTCGCCGTGCCGCCGGTTGCGGACGCTGACACTGCCCTCGCGGACCTCGCGGTCGCCCACCACCAGCATGTAAGGGACCTTCTGCAGTTGCGCTTCCCGAATCTTGAAGGTTACCTTCTCGTTCCGCTCATCGGGACGGGCGCGCAGCCCGGCCTCCTTCAGGCGGGCCGCCACCCGCCGGCCGTAGTCGTGGTGCCGGTCACTGATGGGCAGCACCACGGCCTGCAACGGGGCCAGCCACAGCGGGAAGGCGCCGGCGTAGTGTTCCAGCAGCACGCCGAAAAAGCGCTCCACTGCCCCGTACAGGGCACGGTGGACCATCAGCGGCTGGTGCGGCTTGCCATCCTCAGCGATGTACTCGAGCCCGAAGCGGCGGGGCAGCGTAAAGTCAAACTGGATGGTGCTGAGCTGCCACGGCCGGCCCAGCGCGTCCAGCAGCTTGAGGTCAATCTTGGGGCCGTAAAAGGCAGCCTCGTCGTGCATGATCTGGACGGGGATGCCACGCTCCTCCAGCGCCTGGCGCAAGGCGGTTTCCGCCAGGCGCCACTGCTCGGACGTGCCGTCGTACTTGCCCGAGGCACCGTCATCCCAGGTGGACAGCTCCACCTGATAACGCTCGAAGCCGTAGGTGTGGAACACGTGGAGCGCGAAATCCAGGCAACCCACCACCTCGTCTTTGATCTGCTCTGGCGTGCAGAAGATGTGCGCGTCGTCCTGGGTGAAGCCGCGGGCGCGGAGCAGGCCGTGCATCACCCCGCTGCGCTCGTAGCGGTAGACCGTTCCCAGCTCACCGAACCGGATCGGCAACTCGCGGTAACTGCGCAGGCGATCCTGGTAGATGAGGATGTGGAAGGGGCAGTTCATCGGCTTGAGCTGGTACTCAGCGTCTTCCAGCTCCATCGGAACGAACATGTTCTGGGCGTAGAAGTTGGTGTGCCCGCTCCTCTTCCACAGATCCAGCCGGGCCACGTGCGGCGTGTACACCAGATCGTAGCCACGCTTCAGGTACTCGTCCCGCATCCAATCTTCCATGATCTTACGCACCAGGCTGCCTTTGGGATGCCAGAAGATCAGCCCCGGCCCAGCCGCCTCCTGAACGCTGAACAGGTCCAACTCACGCCCCAGCTTGCGGTGATCTCGTCGGCGGGCCTCCTCCAGCCTGGCCAGATACTCTTCCAGCTCCTTGCGGGTGTAGAAGCTGGTCCCATAGATGCGCTGCATCTGCGGATTGCGCTCGTTGCCCTTCCAGTAGGCGCCGGCAATGGACAGCAGCTTGAAGGCCTTGATCTTGCCGGTGGAGGGAATGTGCGGCCCGCGGCAGAAATCAATGAAGTTCGGCCCCAACGTGTAGCAGGAAAACACATCTTCGGCCTTCTCGCTGATCAGCTCGCACTTCATCTGCTCGCCCATCCCTACGAATTTCTTCAGACCCTCTTTCTTGGGGAATAGCAACCGGTCGTAGGGGAGGTCCTTCTCGACCAGCTCCTGCATCTTCTTCTCGATCCGCTCCAGGTCCTGCTCAGTGAAGCGCTCGGAGCGTTGGAAGTCGTAGAAGAACCCGGTGTCGGTGGGCGGGCCGATGCCCAGTTTAGTTTCCGGGAACAATTCCAGCACGGCGGCGGCCAGCAGGTGGGCGCTCGAATGGCGGTAGACTTCCAGCGCCTCTGGGTCTTTCTCGGTCAGGATTCGAAGCCGGGTATCCTGCTCCAACGGGCGCTTCAGCTCTACCAGATTCCCGTTGACCTGGGCCACCAGCGCGGCCTGGGCCAGCCGTGGGCCCAGCGAGCGGGCTACCTCAAGGGGAGTAGTGCCCTTCTCGCAATCCTGCCCACTGCCGTCGGGGAGAGTAACCTTGATCGTCGCCATGCCCGATTCGTCTGAATGCGCGTAAGCCCCTAAGGTATCAAAGATCGCCTGGCATGCGAAGTAGGAGACACCCGGGCGCCGCCGGCGCTTCCGATCGACTATTAGCGGGTATGATATGGTTCCGGGTTGCTGGCTTGTCGTTCCATGCATCCATAAAAGGCCGGTTAGGGCTACAGAGTTTTACCCAGAAGAAGCGCTGCGAGAGGTCTTTGTGTCTTTGTGGTGAAATGGCAGAACGCTCTATGTTTCGGAAAGTGTTGATTGCCAACCGTGGCGAGATCGCGGTGCGCATCCTCCGCGCCTGCCGGGAGATGGGTATCGCAACCGTAGCCGTCTACTCGGAAGTGGACCGCACGTCGCTTCACGTGCTGCGCGCCGACGAGGCCTACCCCATCGGCCCGGCGCCGGCCTCGGAAAGCTATTTGCGAATTGACCGCATCCTGGAGGTAGCCAAGCGGTCCGGCGCCGAGGCCGTCCATCCCGGTTACGGATTCCTGGCCGAGAATCCGGAGCTGGCGCGAGCTTGCGAAGCGAGCGACATCGCGCTGGTTGGCCCTAGCTCGGCGGCCATGGAGCTGATGGGCTCCAAGACGCGCTCCCGCCAGGCGATGAAGGCCGCTGGGGTCCCGGTGGTGCCCGGCACCCAGTCGAGCGTGGAATCCACCGAGCAGGCGGCGGCGGTAGCTGCCGAGCTGGGCTACCCGGTGATGGTGAAAGCTGCGTGCGGCGGCGGCGGCAAGGGCATGCGTCTGGTTCAAGACGCTGCCGAATTGCCCGCTGCCTTCCGCGATGCGCGCTCGGAAGCGTTGAACGCCTTCAACGACTCGGAAGTGTACCTGGAGAAATACCTGGAACGGCCGCGCCACATCGAAATTCAGGTGCTGGGCGACCTGCACAGCAACCTCGTCTATTTGGGCGAGCGCGAGTGCTCCATCCAGCGCCGCCACCAGAAGCTGGTGGAGGAGTCCCCCTCCCCGCTCGTGGACAAGCCGCTGCGCAGGCGCATGGGGGAAGCGGCGGTCCGGGCGGCGCGTGCCGCCGACTACTGGAACGCCGGCACGGTGGAATTCCTGGTGGACCGCAATCGCAATTTTTATTTTCTTGAGATGAACACCCGGCTCCAGGTGGAGCACCCGGTCACCGAGATGGTCACCGGGTTGGACCTGGTGAAGCTGCAACTGGCGGTCGCGGCCGGCGAGCCGCTCCCGTTTACCCAGGAACAGGTGCTGGCCGGACGGCATGGCGCGGCGCTCGAATGCCGGATTTACGCCGAAGATCCCGACAATCAGTTCTTTCCTTCGCCCGGCACGATCACCGAGCTGGTCGCTCCGGGCGGGCCGGGTGTTCGCGAAGATAGTGGCGTCTACCCCGGCTGGACGGTGCCGGTCGAGTACGACCCGCTCATCGCCAAGCTCATCACCTGGGGCCGTGACCGCGGTGAAGCCATCCAGCGCATGCGCCGCGCCCTGGACGAATATTTCATCGCGGGCATCAAGACCACCATTCCGTTCTTCAAGCGCTTGCTGGAAGATCGCGAGTTTCTGGCAGGCGAGCTGGATACTGGCCTGCTGGACCGGCTGCAGGCGGCCGCGCCGACCTCCGATCCAGGCAGGGCTGCGGACCTCGCCGACATCGCCCTGATCGGCGCCGCGCTCTATGCCGCCGGGCGCAACAATTGGGGAAATGGGCGGGGGAATGGGCAAGAGAATACTTCGCAGCGGAACTCGGGGCCGCGCACGAGCGCCTGGAAGCAAAAGGGCCGACATGAGCTCATGCGCACTTCGGATTTCAGATCGCGCAAGTGAAGGTTCGGTTCACTTAACGAAGGGATTCGCGTAGAATCGGCAGCCACTTTGTGAAAACCAGCGAGGGCAGCTGTCCTCCACAGTTATCCTCCACGTGCTCCGTTAGCATATGAATGATTGCGGACGCAGTCTGAGCGTGCCTCCTTCGTCGGGTTCCCTCTATGACTCCTGAAAGCTCTTCTCTGAAGGGGCGGGTGGCGGTGGTGACCGGGGCCAGCCGCGGGCTGGGCAAAGCTATGGCTGCAGCGCTGGCCGAAGCCAACGCCTCGGTGGTGCTGGTCAGCCGGGACATCCAGGCGCTGGAAAGTGTAGCGGGCGAGCTAGCAGGCGGCGCGCGCCACCTCTGCTGCGCGGCCGACGTCTCGGACCCGGCTGTTGTGGACACGCTGGCCGCCCGCGTGCTGAACGAATTTGGCCGCGCCGACATTCTGATTAACAACGCTGGGACCGTCAGTCGCAAGACGCTCGGAGAATCTCCTTTCGAGGAGTGGCGGTCAGTCATCGCCACGAACCTGTTCGGCCCCATGCTTTGCTCGAAAGCCTTCCTGGCGCCAATGGTCCGGCAGTCTTATGGGCGCATCCTGAACATTGCCTCCATCATGGCTCACATCGCAATGCCTGGACGCACCGCCTACTGCGCCAGTAAAGGGGGATTGGTGGCGATGACGCGGGCGCTCGCTCTTGAGTTAGCCCCACACGGCATCACCGTGAACAGCATCAGCCCAGGCCCGTTTGTCACTGAAATGACCCAGCCGCTGCGGGAGGACCCAGTCAAGAACCAGGAGTTTGTCAGCAAGATTCCGCTGGGGCGCTGGGGCCGGGGAGGCGACATCGGCCCCCTGGTCGTGTACATGGCCTCCGAGGCTTCCGGCTTCATCACCGGCACCGACATCGTGATTGACGGCGGCTGGACAGCTAGATAGCGGCCCGCTCATAGCTTGCAGTCACCCGTCGGAACGCCTGCAGGAGAGGTGCAAGCTACGAACCACAGGCCACAAGCTGCGGGCTAAACTGCGCGGAAGTCTTGGCTGGAGGTGCTGCGGGAAGGCTGCCGCCAGGAAAATAATAGCCCGGGCGAGTGCGCACCTTAACTTCAGGCCGATCCACGACCACCCTGATGCGGTGAAAGCCGGCCTGGTTGAGATTGTTCGGGCGGTAGGTAATCAGGTACTGGCTGCGCAGTTCTCGAGAAATCTCGCTCACCGCTCGCTCCACCGCACGACTGGAGAACCCGTCCAGGAGCACCGCGCCAGTGGATTTGGCAAATGCTTCCAACGGGTGATCCCAGAAGATGTTCTTCACGCCATGGAAGGCTTCCACCAGCAGGTTGCCAATGTTGACGGTGGAGCCGGTCGCCAGTTCCATGGAGGGCGTCGGCGGGATTCCGGGAATGGTGCCGGTGGCCCCTGGCGGGAAGCGCGAGGGAGGAGGTGGGGGTGGTTTCCGGGTCAATTGGGCGCGGACCGTGCTGAGTCCCACAGCATAAATGGAGATATTGGCCCGTTGTGCCTCCCGCATCACGAACCCTAAGTTTGCCTCACTGCCCATGTCGCGGCTTTCCGCAATAGCCAGAACCACTTTGCGCCGTCCCCGGGGACGAGTGCTGAGCATGGACAGGGCACGAACCATCGCATCGGTCAGCCGCGACTGCCCGCTGCCCGGCTTCAGATCCTTGAACACTTTCTCCACTCGTTCCGGGTCGCGAGTAAAGTTCTGAACCACCTCCACCCGGTGATCAAACCTAATCAGGGCGGCCTCGTCATTTTCTCCGAGCAGCAGATTGGTGAACAGCGGTGCCGCCTTCTTCACCTGAGGAAGCAAAGGTTCCACGCGGGAGCTGACGCTAAGCAGGATGGCGACTGAAAGCGGCATCTCGGTCAACTGCACTTTGATCTGCTGGCGAATCGTGTTGTCGTACAGCAGAAAGTCCTCCGGCCTCAGGGTCAGTACGAATTCGCCATACTCATCGGTGACGGTGACCGGGGCCATCACTTCGGTCACTCCACCGACGAAGGTGGGGATCGGCTGTTGGCTGTCTGGTGGTGGCGCCGTGGTCGGCGGCTTCGCCTCTGTGGGCGGTGTTTGCGCCGCAGCCGCCACAGCCAGTGCTACGCAGAGGCACAGCAGGGAGGGTAGCCGCCAGAAGCACCTCATCCTGACTATTCTACATTCATTTCGCGTGGGGAGCACCTAAGTTGCGGTGGGATTGATCGGCCAGGCGGGGGGCGTCGCCGGCGCTGGGAGCCCGTTGCGCTGCCTCTGCGCCAGCTGCGACGGAGATTTTTCCTGCTTGAAACGCCAGGACGAGTGCTTAGACTATACTCCCTTTGCCGGCGTGCCTGCAGGCGGCCTCCAGCCGCGCAGGCACGCCGGGGGCTTCTGGTTGTCGTGCAAAGCGAATGCAAATCACGGAAAAGGAGAGCGAACCATGGCACTCTTGAAACCTGCCCCAACGTTTTACCCCTCGCCCAAGATGGCGATGCAGGCGCCGGCGGAAAAGCTGGCCTATCTGGCCCTGCTCAATCCCAAGCACAAAGGCCGCCACGACGCTCTGGCGGTAGTGGATGTCGACCCAGCGTCTTCCACCTACAGTCAGGTTGTTGGCCAGGTGGAGATGCCCAACGCTGGCGATGAGCTCCACCACTTCGGCTGGAGCGCCTGCAGTGCCTGCTGGCCGGCCAGGCGCCGCATGCCCACCTCGAGCGGCGCTACCTGATCGTTCCCGGCCTTCGCTCCTCGCGGATTCACGTCATTGACACCAAGCCCAACCCCCGGAAGCCGAAGATCGTCAAGGTGATTGAAGCAGAGACCCTGGCAGCGCGCACCGGCTACAGCCGGCCGCACACGGTTCACTGTGGCCCTTGGGGTATCTACGTCAGCGCCCTCGGCTCGCCGACTGGCGATGGGCCTGGCGGCATCTTCATGATGGACCAAAACAACTTCGAGGTGCTCGGCCAGTGGGAGCTGGACCGCGGACCTCAGTACCTGGCCTGCGATTTCTGGTGGCATCTGGGCTACGACACCATCGTCACCAGCGAGTGGGGCACACCGAAGACATTTGAGAACGGGCTGATCCCGGAGGTCCTGCTCAACAGCGGTTACGGCCACGCCATCCACGTCTGGGACCTGCGCCAGCGGCGCCATCGCCAGGTGTTGGACCTGGGCAAGGAATACCAACTGGCCTTTGATCTTCGGCCGGCTCACAACCCCACCAAGGCTTACGGTTTTCTGGGCGTGGTGATCTCGCTCAAGGATCTTTCATCGTCAATCTGGTTGTGGCACCGGGAGGAAGGCAAGAACGGCAACTGGGCGATCCGGAAAGTTATTGATATCCCCGCGGAACCTGCTGACCCGGATCAGCTCCCGCCCATGCTGAAGGACTTCAAGGCGGTTCCGCCGTTGGTGACCGACATCGACCTCTCTCTGGATGATCGCTTCCTCCATGTTGCCTGCTGGGGGACGGGTGAGTTTATCCAGTACGACGTGAGCCGATCCGTTTAACCCCAAGAAGACCGGCTCGGTGCATCTGGACGGCATCGTGCGCCGGGCGGCGCACCCGAAGAAGCCCAAGCAGGCGCTGAACGGTGCGCCGCAAATGGTCGAGGTGAGCCGCGACGGCCAGCGGATCTATTTCACCAACTCCCTCTACTCAACCATCGATGACCAGTTCTATCCGGAAGGCATCCGTAGCTGGATGGTGAAGGTGAACGCCAAGCCGGAGGGTGGCATGGAGATTGACCAGCGCTTCTTCCTGGAGTTCAAAGACCTGCGCAGCCATCAGGTCCGCCTGGAAGGCGGCGACGCTTCCTCGGACTCTTACTGCTACCCATGAGCGAGGGGGCGTCTTGGGCCTGGCCCGCATTGTTTCTGCTGGGCGCCTACCACGGCATCAATCCGGGCATGGGATGGCTGTTCGCCGTCGCACTGGGGATGCAGGAGGGGAGCCGCCGGGCTGTCGGACGGTCGTTGCTCCCCATTGCCCTGGGTCATGGTGTGGCGATCGGTCTGGTGGTCATGCTCGCCGGGTTGATCCAGGTGGTCGTGCCCCTGGCTTACCTCAAGATTCCCGTCGCTCTGATTCTGATCGCCTTCGGTCTGTATCGCCTCTTGCGCGGTCGGCACCCCCGGTGGGGCGGAATGCAGGTAGGGTTCCGCGACCTCACCATCTGGTCATTCCTGATGGCGTCGGCGCCGGCTTCATGGTCCTGCCGGTTCTGCTCGCGATGCCTGCCGGGGAACACGCCGGACACTCCCTGCTAGGGAAGCATCATCTGCAAGTGAGCGCTTTCCAAGATCCACTGACAATCCTGCTGGCGACCCTCGTTCACACCCTGGGCTATTTGCTGGTCACTGGGCTGGTTGCCTTGCTGGTCTATGGAAAGTTCGGGCTGGCTCTTTTGCGCAAAGCCTGGTTGAACCTCGATCTGGTATGGGCAATCGCTCTCATGGTGACCGGCTGTCTGACGCTCTTGCTCTAGCAGAGTGCTTAATCCAATTCCTTTCAGCACCCTGCTAGCCGACGATGGCTGTCCCCCAGGGGTTGTCGATCACCAATCGCCACGTCCCATCCGGTTGCCGTCGTGCAACGTCGGAGCTTGTCCCCGTCATGGTTAGAGGTTTGCCGTCCGGCCCGGTGCCGTTCAAGGTCCACTTGACCAGCGACAACGCGAGGTCGCCGGCCGTGATCAATTCGCTTTTCTCTGGGGCCAACTTTGGCTTCATCTCGAGGAAGGCGCCCAGTGCCTCGCGCAGAGCCGCCATGCCGTGCGCCACCTTGCCAGGCTCTGCAACCAGCGCGGCATTGGGCTCGTAGAGGGCCAGCGTGGCATCGAGATCGCCCGCGTTGAAGGCGCGAAAGAACGCGTCGAGCAATGCTTGTGGAGTTGCCACTGACATGCTTTCCTCCTCCATCTTGGAATCTGATCTCTTATCCTACCCGGACCTTGCTTGTTGCCGCTAGTGTCGCCCCGAACCGAGATGGCATGCCAGCGGACAGGATCGGGCGGCGAGCTGCCGCTCTGTCGTGTTTGTTAGGCAGTGGCGGTGAGGGAGGGATTCGAACCCCCGGTCCCGGGGCTGCCAGGACAGCCGCTTTCGAGGCGGCCCGATTAAACCACTCTCGCACCTCACCGCAAGGCGGGAACGGGCAGTCCGGTTCAGGAAAGGCGTTTCTGCTGAAAAAAGCTGCGGATCAGCTCCGCGCATTCAGCGCCAAGCACCCCACCGGCGATCTCCGTCCGGTGGTTCAGTCGGGCATCATCGGCCACATGGTAGAGCGACCGAACCGCCCCGCCCTTGGGGTCGTCGCAGCCGTACACTACCCGTGCCAAGCGCGCCTGCACGGCCGCCCCGGCGCACATAACACACGGTTCGATTGTAACATACAGCGTACATAGGGGCAGGCGGTGGTTGCCCAGCCGCCGGGCGGCTTCGCGCAGGACCAGGATTTCGGCGTGCGCCGTGGGATCGCGATCGGTGATGTTGCGGTTGTGGCCACGTCCCACCACCTGGTTGTCGCAGACCACTATCGCTCCGACCGGGACCTCCCCTTCCCGTCGGGCGGCTTCCGCTTCCTCCAGCGCCAGGCGCATGAATTGCTCATCCACGGCTGCTACTCCAGGGGTTGCCACTCCAGGATTCTAGCGCGGCGGCCGCAGGCAAAGCGGGAAAAATCAGGTCTCTTGCTGCACTCGGGATGACAAGGGAGTGGTGGGGGAGGTGGCCTCAGATGCGGTATTTCTTGGCGTAGTGGCGAAAGGAGCGGTAGCTCATGTGGAGCAGCTCAGCGGCGCGGGTGCGAACGCCACCGGCGCGCTCGATCGCCGCTTCAATGTAACGGCGCTCCAGTTGAGTGATGTGCTGTTCCAGGTCCAGACCTGCTTCAGGCAGAGAAGGCAGCGAGGAGGGAACGGAAGAGCCGTCGCCGCTGGCGGCGGCCGCCACCGCTTGCGGCGCGACTCCTGAGACGCGTTCGGGCAGCGTCCACACCGCAACCTCCTCCTGTTTTTCCAGGGCGACGGCACGCTCCAGGGCGTTTTCCAGTTCCCGCACATTGCCCGGCCAGTCGTACCGTTTCAGGCACTTCATGGCCGGCTCGTCAATCTTGTGGACCGGTTTGTTCATCGCCCGAGCAAACTTCCCCAAGAAATAGATGGCCAGCAGGGGGATGTCCTCGCGGCGCTCCCGGAGCGGCGGCAACTCCACCGGGATGACACTGATGCGGTAGTAGAGGTCCTCACGAAACGTGCCTTCCTGGACGCGCTGGTGAAGGTCTTTGTTGGTGGCCAAGATCAGGCGCACGTCCACCGGCACCTCCTCGCTGGCCCCGACCGGACGCACCAACCGCTCCTGCAACACTCGCAGCAGCCTCACCTGCATCGCCAGGCTCATCTCGGCGCGACCTCGTCCAGAAACAGGGTGCCGGTGTCGGCGTACTTGAACAGGCCCTCCTTATTGGTGGTGGCGCCGGTGAAGGCGCCTTTGACGTAGCCGAACAGTTCGCTCTCGAGCAGCGTCTCGGGGAAGGCGCCGCAGTTGACCGAGACAAAGGAGCGGTCCCAGCGGCCGCTGGCGGCGTGGATGGCGCGGGCCACCAGTTCCTTGCCGGTGCCGCTCTCGCCGGTGATTAGGATGGTGCTGTTGGTGGGAGCGACGGTGGCCACCAGCTCCTTTAGCGCCTTGATGGGTGGGCTCACCCCCAGCAGGCTGTCCAGGCTCTTGCGCAGCTCGCGCTTGAGCGCGCGATTTTCCTGCCGCAGGCTGCGTTCCTCGACTCCCCTGGCCACAGTGACCCGCACTTCGTCCACCAGGTTGGGAGTCTTGATGATGTAGCGGAAGGCGCCCAGGTTCAGGGCTTGCACTGCCGAATCCACCGAGGCATAGGCGGTCACCAGGATGACCAGGGTCTCAGGCTGGGTCTCGCGGACGTGTTGCAGAACATCCAGGCCGCTGCCCTGCGGCAGTTTGATGTCGGTGATGACGATGTCGTAAATGTTGGAGAGCAGTCGACGACGCGCCATTTCCAGCGAGGTGACCGTTGCCCTGCTTGCGCAGGGCGATATCCAGCATTTCGCAAATGGATTTCTCGTCATCCACCACCAGCAGGTGGGCCATGGCTCACTCGGTTGCGGCGCTCCGCGTCTGCGCGAACGGAATGGATCCGGGCTCGGCGGCACGGGGAAGGTTCGGTTTCCCCAGGGTCAGCGGGAGCTCCAGCTGGAACACCGAACCTCCTTCGGGTACCGATTCGACCTCGACCGTTCCTTGGTGCGCGGTGATGATTTCATACACAATTGCCAACCCCAGGCCGGTACCATTGGAGAAGGCGGACTGGAACGGCTCGAAGATTTTTCCCGGAAGAGCCGAGCTCAGTCCGACACCAGTGTCGTGGAAGCGGATCACGCCATGCCCGTCCGCGCGGACCGTTTCCACCTTCAGCTTGCCGCCCTCGGGCATGGCCTTCAGCGCGTTGTCGCAGATATTCCAGAAGACCTGCTTGATGGCGTCGGGATCCACCTGAGCCACCAGCGGCTCGGCTGCAAAGACGCGCTCGAAGCGGATGCGGCCCGCGTCGGGATGGTTCTCCAGCAGGACCAGCGTTTCTTCCAGCAGCCCGTGCAGGTCAGTCGGGCGAAACTCATAGCGGCGTTCCCGGGAATAGCTCAGAAAATCGGAGACGATGCGATCCAGGCGCTGTGACTCCTTCACGACGATCCCCACCAGTCGCTGCTGTTCACTGGGGAGCGAGCCAAGGGTGGAAAAGACCTTGATGGAGCCGGCGATCGAGGTCAGCGGGTTGCGGATCTCGTGGGCGATGGCAGAAGCCATGCGGCCCAGCGCCGCCATGCGCTCCTTCAGCCGGACCTCCCGCTCCAACCGCTTCAGTTCGGTCAAGTCCTGAAAAAAGTAGACGTGTCCCTGCGAGGCATGTCCCTGTCCGCTGCTGTCGGGCCTGGTGAGCTCCGACACGCTCACGCGCAGGTATTTCTCCTGCCCGCCGGGAGTGAAGATCTCGACCTCCTGTGCTGGGGCATTCAACGACAGGCGAGCGAATTCCGGCAGTACCTCCGCCAGCGGCCGACCCACGGCGGCAGCAGGCGAGCGCCCCAGGGTCAGCGCGGCGGCCCGGTTCAACAGCAGCACCCGTCCCCCCAGGCCGGTGGTCACCAGCCCGCCGGCCATGCTGTCAATCACGTTCTCGTTGAACGCCTGCAGGTTCTCCAGCTCGCCGCTGGCGGCCTGAAGCCGGGTGCCAGTCTTGCGCAGGTTCTCCACCAGACTGCTGGAAAGGTAGGCCATCGCCAGGAAGGCAAACAAGTTGGTAAAGATTCGCACCTGCAGGTCCTGCAGCTCCGGCGTCATTTCTGAAAGCGCAAGGAGAAAATCCTTCAACTCGTTATACAAGGAGAGTTCCAGCGTGGCCCCGGCCAGAATGAAGCTGAGGCTGGCGACCAGGTACGTCCCCGCCCTCGACAGCGAGATAGCCGCCAGGATGATCACCAGCGGGTAGAGGGAAAAGTAGGGGCTGCCCACCCCCCCGCTGAAACGGATGACCGCCGTAATCATGCAGATGTCGCAGATGATCTGCAGGTAGGACTGCATGGTGTAGTCGGTGGAGAGTTTCAGCAGCAGACTGAAGAAGATGGTCAGCGCATACCAGAACAGGACAGTGAAGACGAACCATCGGACCGGGATCTGAGCCTGGGTTAACTGCGCCACCGCCAGTTGGATGCCGAGCAGGAAGGTAATAATGACGATCCGGACGCGGATCAGCCACAGCAACCACTGCCTCTGATTTAGCGCTTCTATCCCCGAACGATCGCGGCCATTATAGCACCCGAGGCTGCGGGATGTTGCCGTCGGCTACGTGTTCCAGCCGGAACTGAAGCGCATTTCAATTCCTCGCAAGCTGTTCTATCATTAGGGAAAACTGCCGATTTCCGATGAAGCTCTGGAGGTTTGAATGAACGCACTCGCCTCTGTTCACACCCTGGTGGTGAGCCAGAAAAAGGAATGGGGAGAAATTCTAAGTGGTTTTGAGACGAGAAACCGCTACGTGATTCTCTCGGAACTGGGGAACGAGCTCTACTTTGCGGCTGAAGAGAAGGGCTCCCTGTTGCTCCGTTTGTTTCTCAAAGCCTTGAGGCCCTTCACCATCATCGTGACGCGCACCGACGGTAGCGTTGTCCTTCGACTGGAACGGCCCTTCCGCTTCTACTTCCACAAGATCGACGTGCGTGACGCTCAGGGAAGGTTGTTAGGGACCGTGGACCGCGAATTTTCCGTGGTGCGGCGGCTCTACCGGGTCTCCGACGCCACGGGAAACATGACCTGCCAGCTGTACGGACCCATCCTTCACCCGTGGACGTTTCAGATCCGTGAGCGGTTCGGTGACATTGAGCAAGAGTCGGGAAAGATCACCAAGAGATGGAGCGGCGCCCTGAAGGAGGTCTTCACCGCTGCGGACAACTTCGCCATCGAAATGCCTCCTGGCAAAAGTGTAGAGGCTAAAAGTGTGCTCCTGGGCGCAGTCTTCTTGATCGATTTTATCCATTTCGAGAGGCAAGGCTAGGTTCGAGAGGCAGAGATAGGCCCGGCAGGATCAGCCCTGGGCGCGATGGGTCGCTCAAGCCGTCAGGAGACCTCCAGTCCGGCACTTCCTCCGCTCGAAGCGAACGCTTCTCCTCTTACCGAGCGGTTCAGCTACCCCGCAGGCAATCGATGCGCCTCGATCCCCCGCACCATTGCCCCCAACAGCCGCAGCGTCAGATCGGAGTGCAGACCGACTTCACTTCGGTGTACGCCTCGAGCACTTCATGTCCCATCTCGCGCCCCCATCCGGATTGTTTGTATCCGCCGAAAGGCAGCGCCGCATCAAAGATGTTGTAGCAGTTGATCCAAACGGTGCCCGCACGGAGTTGAGAAGCAATGCGGTTTGCCTTTTGAATATCGCGGGTCCATATGCCTGCCGCTAATCCGTAGATCGTGTCGTTTGCTTGCGCAATGAGTTCATTTGCGTCACGAAACGGAATGGCAGTTACTACCGGGCCGAAGATTTCCTCTTGGACTACCTTCATTCTTTCGTTGGTATTCACCAACACTGTCGGCTTTACAAAATATCCTTTGTCGCCGAGCCTGCTGCCTCCAACAACTGCCTTGGCTCCTTCTGAAAATCCGGATTCCAGGTAACCGCAGACCCGATTCAATTGTTCCTCGGAAACCAGGGGGCCCATATCAGTGGAGGACTCCAAACCAGGGCCGACATGGATTTTTTGGGCTTGTTCGGCGATGCCTTCCACCACCTTGTCAAATGATCCTTTCTCGATGTACAGCCGGGACCCGGCAGAGCAGCACTGACCGTGGTTGAAAAATATTGCGCTCGCCGCGCCAGGAATCGCGGTTTGCATATCAGCATCGTGCAACACAACGTTCGGCGATTTGCCGCCAAGTTCCAGAGAGACCTTCTTGAGATTTCCGGTGGCCGCTTGAATGATCAGCTTTCCTACCTCGGTGGATCCAGTGAACGCAACTTTATCCACTTTCGGATGAGCGGCTATCGCTGCGCCAGCCGTTTCTCCGTATCCTGGAACGATATTGACAACTCCGTCAGGGAATCCTGCTTCCTGAATCAGTTCGCCGAGTCGAATAGCGGTGAGAGGCGTCTGCTCTGCCGGCTTCAAGACCACCGTGCAGCCAGCCGCCAGCGCCGGGCCAAGCTTCCAGGCGGCCATCAAGAGCGGGAAATTCCATGGGATGATCTGTCCAACAACCCCCACCGGCTCGCGTAGGGTATATGCGAGGTATTTCACGCCGGGGGTGTAGGGGACAGAAATTGGAATCGTATTTCCTTCGATCTTTGTCGCCCACCCGGCCATATAGCGAAATAGGTCGACCGCAAGTGGTACGTCGGCGGCGCGGGCAACTTTGAGCGGCTTGCCATTGTCCAGAGACTCGAGTTGAGCGAACTCTTCCAGATTCTTTTCTAGGAGATCAGCGAGCTTCCAAATGAGACAGCCGCGCTCCGAGGCAGTGAGCCTTGACCACGGCCCGGTGTCAAATGCAGCCCGGGCCGAGTTAACTGCGCGATCGATATCCTCTCGGTCTCCCTCGGCAACCTGGGAAAGAACTTCTCCGGTCGCCGGATTATAGGTTGCAAATGTCTTTCCCGACGCAGATTGCACCCACTTTCCATTGATGAGCATCTTTTGAGTTATTGAAACAAAGCGGGTTACCTTGTCATCCAACTTATGGGTTTGCGTAGCAGTGGCCATTGCCTTTCCTCCTTTATGTTGAAACGCTCACAGGGCGCCTCCAGCCAGTTTAAAGATTGCGTGAACCTCCTGGCGCGGACCCCATTTATTACGCCCCCCAGTCCTGAATTGCAAGGGGAATGGTCAGCCCAGACGGGATACTGAGAACCTTGCCAGAGTGCTCACTCCAAGGGCCTACCTCGGCGGGTTCTATTTGGCGTGCTTGGTGCGGATGGCCTTGGCACGGGCTTCCAGCTTGGCCGCATCACCATCGCTGAGCTTCGTCTTGCGTAGCATCTTGGCGTAGTTCTCCAAGATGGTGGCCACCTTGGGATGCTGCGGCCCGAAGGCGTTCTCAGAAATCGCCAGTGACCGCTTATAAAGCGGCTCGGCTTCTTTGTACGCCTTGTCGTTGGAGTAGAGGAACGCCAGGTTGTGGAGGCTCTGACCCACGTCCAGATGCTGCGGCCCAAGGGCCTTCTCTCGGATGGCCAGCGCGCGTCGGTAGAGCCCCCCGGCCTTGCGGTATAACGTCGCGCGCCCGACCTGATTCCGCGCGCGCCCGCCCATATCGTGATACAGCTCAGCCAGGTTGTCGATGCTCTTGGCCACGTCTGGATGTTGCTTCCCCAGGGCCTTCTCCCGGATCGCCAACGCTCGTTGGTAAAGCGGCTCGGCTTCTTTGTACTTGTCCTGGGCACGATAGAGCGCCGCCAGGTTGTTGAGGCTTCGGACCAGGTCCGGATGCTCCTCGCCCAGGGCCTTTCCTTTGATCGCCAACGCACGTAGGTAGAGCGGCTCGGCCTTCGCGTACTTTCTCTGCGCCTGGTAAAGCGCCGCCAGGTTGTTCAGGGTTGTGGCCAGGCGGGGGTCTTCCTGGCCGAACTTTCCCGCTTCCTTTAGGGCCGCCACCCATTGTTTCTCAGCTTTGGCGTACTGACCACTTCGGTAGGCCTTGGCACCGGCCATGATGTACTTCTGCCATGCGTTGCCTTGAGCCACGGCAAAAGCAGCCAAACACAAGACTCCCAGCAGCAGCCATGAAATTCTTGTTCTTGTCATACTGGTCTCTAGTCTCCTTACTGTATGAGGGCCGGTCTTCAGCTCCCCCCCGGACGATGATACAACTATTTGGAAATCCGAATAGCCTGTATTTTGGAATCCGGATAGCTTGGCCGAAGCTTCCGTTTCAAACCAGCCCTGCATCCTCCCTCAACTCACACACAGCCATTTGCAGCGGCTTGGCTCCGCGCACCGTTTGACATTAGCCCGAGGGTAAGGATATTGTGCTCGGGCTCGCCGCTGGCTGGGCGGCTGGAACAGGCTGTGGAAGCGGAACTGGAGCGTCGTGGGGAATGCTTGGTCTTTCGCGTCAAAGGAGACATACGCCTATGGAGCCGTCCCGAGCAGGCAGAGAGCCTGCTGGAGAAGTTTCGCTCGGGGCTGGGTAATCTTCCGGCACAACTGGTGCTGAGCCTGGGTGGTGTGACTCATGTAGACACGAGGGGGATCATGGCGCTGGCTTCGGTGCTGGAGGAATGTTCCAAGCGGAAGATTGAACTGAAAATCGTGATGCCCTCCGGGGTGGCCGCCGAGCCGATGCGCTACGTGCGCATCTTCGCGCCATGGCCTTCATTTCCCAACGAAACGGCAGCCTTGCAGGCAGTGGGCGCACCGCCCCCGTGAGCGTGGCAGGCCTGCTGGAATAGCTCAACACTCCGCGCTGGCCTCGGTTTGATCAAACTGGCGGAAGCCGCACTTGGGGCAGGGCGGCAGCAGTTGTCCCTTCTTCAAGCTTAAGACGTTGCCGCACTGGCCGCATTTGTAATTGGCGTCTGCCGGCGTCGTTTGAAAACTGGAAAGGCGTTCGGTTTCCATCGAGACTCCTTGTGCTTCAGGGATTCCACCTCGGTCTGCGCTCCCGGACAGGCTCCCCGGCCAACGCCCCCAAAGAAGCGAACAGTCCAAAGGCGCGAACAGTAAAGATACACTTGACCGGTTTGCCCTATGTTAGGTTAAATTGTCCGGTTCCAAGGTTGCCAGGTTGGATTGGACTCAAGGCCTGATGTTTCCCGACTCGAGCGAGGATATCTTACCATGGCGCTAGCGTTGGCCCTAGTGTTGGCCCTGATCACCATTTCCAGCATAGTTGGGTTCGCCGGGCAGTACTGGTGGTTTCCGGTGCTGGCCTCCGAACACGGGGGCGCCATTGACCAGCAGATCATCTGGACGTTCGTGCTCTGCGGCATCATTTTCTTCGCGGCCCAAATTGGGCTGGGATGGCTGATCTTCCGCTACCGCGCTCGGGGCCAGCAGTCTCGCTACTCCCACGGCAGCAACCGGATGGAAGTGGTCTGGACGATAGCCACCGCCATCATGTTCATCGGGATCAATCTGGTGGGGCAGAAGGTCTGGGCCGAGCGCTACTTCGCCAGGGCACCGCGCGGGGCTATGCAGATTGAGGTGGTAGGCCAGCAGTTTGTCTGGAACATTCGCTACCCGGGCCCGGACGGCAAGTTCGGCCGCACTGACATCCACTTGGTGAACGATGCGGCCGGCAATCCCTTGGGCCTGGATGACACGGATGCCGCTGCCGGCGATGACATTGTGGTGCCGACTATGGCGGTGCCCATCAACCGCCCGGTGGAGCTGATCCTGCGCTCCAAAGACGTGACCCACAGCTTCTTTGTGCGCGAGTTGCGGCTCAAGCAAGACACCGTGCCGGGCATGGTGATCCGCGCGCATTTCACTGCCACCCGGGTCGGCCAATACGAGATCGTCTGCGCTGAGCTATGCGGCCTGGGGCACTACAAGATGCGCAGTTTCCTGGATGTGCTTTCGGAGCAAGACTATGAGAAGTGGTTGGAAGAACGAGCAGTTGAGTAACGGCCGGAAGGGCCGGAGGTGCTGAGGAGGACTAGCGATGGCAGAGATGGCGCATGCACATGCCGTTGCCCACGAAGCTCCTAAGAGCTTCATCCGCAGGTACATCTTCAGCACCGACCACAAGGTCATCGGCATTCAGTATTACATGCTGGCTCTGTTCTCGGTGTTCCTGGCAATGGGCCTGTCGATGCTGATGCGGTTCCACCTGGTGTGGCCATCGGCTGAATTGCCCGGGATGGGCATCATGAAGCCGGAAACCTACCTGGCGCTGATGACCATGCACGGAACGCTGATGGTGTTTTTTGTGCTGACCACCGCGCCGCAGGGCGGCTTTGGCAATTACGTGCTGCCCATTCAGATTGGCGCGGCTGACATGGCCTTCCCAATCCTGAATATGCTTTCCTTCTGGGTGACCTTCGTCGGGTTGTGCGTCCTGGTCGCTTCCTTTTTTGTCGTTGGCGGGCCCGCCAGCGGCGGCTGGACCGCCTACCCGCCGCTGAGCGCGCTGCCCGGAGCCGCCCCCGGTCAGGGAATGGGACAAACGCTGTGGATCGTCAGCCTGGTCTTTTTCTGTGCTGGCTCACTGCTGGGAGCTCTGAATTTCATCGTGACCACACTGGACTTGCGGGCCCGGGGGCTGTCGCTGATGCGCCTCCCCCTGACGGTCTGGGCCTGGTTCACCACCGCGATTCTGGCCCTGCTGGCCTTTGCGGTGCTGGCCGCCGCTGGCATCCTGCTGATCATGGATCGCTCGGCGGGCACCAGCTTTTTCGTCCCCGGCGGGCTAATCCTCAGTGACCGGATTATTGATCACAAGGGCGGCTCACCACTGCTTTGGCAGCACCTGTTCTGGTTTTTCGGCCACCCGGAGGTCTATATCGCCATTCTGCCCGGCATGGGCGCCACCTCCCAGATCCTGTCCACCTTCGCCCGCAAGCCCATTTTTGGCTACCGGGCGATGGTGTACGCCCTCCTGGGCATCGGCATGCTGGGCTTCTTCGTGTGGGGCCATCACATGTTTATCAGCGGGATGAGCCCTTACTCCAGCCTGGCCTTCTCGGTGCTGACCATGGCCATCGCCGTGCCCTCCGCCATCAAGACGTTCAACTGGCTGGGGACCCTGTGGGGAGCCAACATCCGCTTTGCCACTCCAATGCTGTTTGCGCTGGGCTTTGTGTCGCTGTTTGTCACCGGCGGGCTCAGCGGCATCTTCCTCGGCCAGCCTTCGGTGGACATCTATTTCCACGACACCTATTTCGTGGTCGCCCACTTCCACATGATTATGGGCGTGGCCGCCATCTTCGGCATCTTTGCCGGCACCTACTACTGGTTCCCCAAGATGTTCGGCCGCATGATGAACGAGACCTTGGGCCGGATCCACTTCTGGTTCACCTTCGTGGGTGTCTACGCCATTTTCATGCCCATGCACTTCCTGGGCATGGTGGGGCACCCGCGGCGCTACTCGGAGATTAGCGGGGTGGATTTTCTGGCGCCGCTGGAGCCGGTACATGTCTTCATCACCATTGCCGCCTTCGTCACAGCTGCCGCTCAGCTGGTCTTCCTGTTCAACCTGTTCTGGAGCATGTTCAAGGGTGCGAAGGCGAGCGAGAATCCCTGGGAGGCGACCACTCTGGAATGGACCGTTCCCTCGCCGCCGCCCCACGATAATTTCGCAGGGCGGGAGCCCGTTGTTAATCATGGGCCGTATGAGTACGGTGTGCCCGGCGCGCCGCGGGACTACATCATGCAAGACGCTCCGCCGGAGGCTGTAAAAACCTGATGCCGGTTGCTTCTGAAACTGTGGAGAAAGTCCCGGGCGTCGGGGGACGTGGCCCGCGCAACGGCGGCTTCGGTGATGAAGGAGGCCGTGCCGGTCCCCAACCCAACCGGCGCGTCTACCGCACGGGTATCTGGATTGCCCTGGCGCCCATCATGATGATGTTTGTCGCCTTTTCCAGCGCCTACATCGTGCGCCGTGGTCTCGGCAAGGACTGGCAACCTCTGGAGCTGCCTGCCATCCTGTGGTTGAATACGGCGCTGCTGGCAGCCAGCAGCCTGGCCCTGGAGCGCGCTCGCGATTGCTTGAACCGCGGGCTGCGAGACGGGTTTAGCCGCTGGTGGTCGGCGACCACAGCCCTAGGCGTGGCGTTCCTGGTCGGCCAACTGGGAGCATGGTGGCAACTGACGGATCGCGGCGTCTATCTGGCCAGCAATCCCAGCAGCTCCTTCTTTTACTTGTTGACAGCCGCCCACGGCCTGCACCTGCTGGGCGGCGAAGTTGCGCTGCTCTATGTAGCTTTCCAGGCGGCGCGCGCGGGAGCGGGTCCGGCCCCGCGCGCCGCGGTGGAGGTGACCGCCGTCTACTGGCATTTCCTGGGTGGTTTGTGGGTCTTCATCTTTTTGCTGTTTCTGGTTTGGAGGTAGGGAAAATTGTCTGACGCAACAGCACAGGCTCGGGCGGAGATTTGGGGCGGCGGGGTACGCCCCTATGCGGTGCCCTCGAAGAAGCTGGGCATGTGGCTGTTCATTGTCTCCGACTCGCTCACCTTCTCCGTGTTATTGGTAACCTACAGCTACGTGCGCCTGGCCAGCACTGACTGGCCCACTCCGTTTCATGGCTCCAGTATCGCGCTGGCCAGTATCATGACCTTCTGCCTGCTCTCGAGCAGCTTGACCATGGTGATGGCGGTTGCCGCTGCCCATCAGGACCGCCGCAAGCAGGCGGCCCGATGGCTTTTCGCCACCATCGCGGGCGGCCTGGCGTTTATCGTGCTCCACGCGAATGAGTGGCTCGGTCTGATCCACGAGGGGATGAGGCCGTTCAGCAACCCCTGGGGTTCACCCCTGTTCGGAGCCACCTTCTTTACTCTGACCGGCCTGCACATGACCCACGTCGCCATCGGGGTGATTTACCTGACGATCGTGGCCCTGGGGTTCCGCGCCGGTCGCTGGAGTGGAACGGACGTGGAGGTCAGCGGGCTGTACTGGCACTTTGTAGATTTGGTCTGGATGTTCATTTTCCCGCTCGTCTATTTGATGTCGACCAAGATCTAGCGGGCAGGGAAGGAGGCATATGAGCGCGCATAGCGAGGAGCACGCCGGAGCCGGAAACCGGCTTTACTTAGCTGTCTGGGGCTGGCTGCTCGGCCTCACCGGTGTGGAGATATTCCTCGCCTACCTGCAACTGCCGCCCGTACCGATGCTCACCCTGCTGATGGGCCTCTCCATAGTCAAGGCAGCCCTGATCATGTCCTACTTCATGCACCTGCGATTCGAGCGATTGCGGCTGGTATTGACGCTGGTTCCCGCGCTAGTGGTCGCCATCAGCCTGCTGTTCGTGTTTTACCCGGATAGCCTCCGCATCCTGGAGTTGGGCCAGCCGTGACCTTCCCTCGTGCCCTCGCCCTCGTTCTCCTGCTTCTGGCGGTCACTGCTTCGTCTGCCGCCGCGCAGTGTGCCATGTGCTACAGCACGGCCGCGGCCCAGGACTCGGAGGCTATAAAGGCACTGAACCTGGGTATCCTGGTCTTGCTGATTCCTCCTGTGGCCATTATGGGCAGCATTCTCTTGCTCGCCTTCCGCTACCGCAACTCCGATCCCACGGAAGCGGAACAACCCCCCTCTCCTCAGCCCTCGCGGAAATCGTTTCAGGTGGTCTCCTCACCCACCGTCTAATCGCGCGATCACCTTTAGCCACCGGGTCTGCGAAGCTGTCCTCCCGTGATAGAGTCGCGCTCTGCGGCGCGGTTCCCTCAGTGCTCGAAGGTAGGAGAACATGCTGCTGAACTTGGAGACAGATGCGCTGCTCGTCGTAGACGTGCAGCCGACGTTCATGCCCGGCGGCGGCCTGCCCGTCGAGGAGGGCGATCAGGTGGTGCCGGTGGTGCGGAAACTGATGGAGAGCTTCCCGCCCTCGCGCCGGCTCGCCACCAAGGACCAGCACCCGCGCGGGCATATTTCGTTGGCCAGTTCCTACGTTGACTTTGCGCCAATGACACCTCTGACGCCGGCAGCCGTTGCGGCCTGGACCGAAGCACAGCATTGCTTGGCACCGCACGCCGGGTTCACGCTGGCCGAATTGAAACAATACCTCAGCGAGGTCCAGGTGCAGGTCCTCTGGCCCGATCATGCCATTGCCGGCACGACGGAGGCGGAACTGCACCCGGCGCTGTCGGAATCGGACTTCGCCTTTGTCCAGGGGAAGGGTCTGGACCCCAAGTTCGACTCCTACAGCGGTTTTTTCGACAACCTCCGGCGTGCGACGGGCTTGGCCGAACGGCTCCGCCACCGAGGGGTGCGCCGTTGCTTCTTGGTGGGATTGGCGTTCGACTACTGCGTAGGCTGGTCGGCTGAAGGGGCGGTATCCGAGGGCTTTGAACCGGTGGTCGTTGAGGATGCGACGCGAGCGGTCGGGTTTCCCACCGGTAGCGTCGACAAGATGCGCGCCTCCTTCAAAGAGAAAAACGTTGCGGTAATGCGCTCCACCGACCTCAAGATGTCCACCGCGAGGTGACGCTCCGTTTGAAGGATATGAACCAATCCTCCGAAGGTGACGAGAACCGCAGCGTATTTGGGCAGATGCCGGGGTTGCACCGGATGGAATCCTAAGAGCAGGTCTTTTCCTTTAAAAAACGTCTCAAACTCCCACGAGCTCTCAGGGCATCTCCCACCCGGCATATCCCCACCACCGTTTGCCGGGCAGCTTTTTTGGAATAAGTGGCTTTAGAAACTCAATCGACTTTTCAAGTCCCTCTTTGACATCAAAATAATCACACTCCATCTCGATCGAGAGAGCGCCCTCGTAACCGACGAACTGTAAAGCCGATAGGAAGTCACGCCAGAATAGTTGGTCGTGGCCCCACCCGACCAGCGCGAAGACCCAGGAACGCCCGCCAGGTGTCATATGGGACGCGGGGTCAAGGAGGCCTTGTACTGCCATTCGGCCGCGATCAAAACGAATATCTTTAACATGAACGTGAAGGATTGCATCGGACAAGTACTTGACCACCTCGATCAGGTCCATGCCCTGCACAAACAGGTGCGACGGATCCAAGTTGCAACCGATCACCGGTCCAACCGCCTCGCGCAGCTTCATCAACGTCTGCGGAGAGTAGACGAGATCACAGAGCTGGGGCTCGACCGCCACCCTGCAGCCGTGGTCCTCAGCAATTTTTCCGTGTTCGCGCCAATAGGGGATCAGACGCTGTTCCCACTGCCAACGCGTAATGTCATGGCTGAAGGTTTTGGTGGAGTCGGCGACCCAGTAAGGGGTCGTCTCTCCGGGACCAGCCTCTGGGAGACCGGACAAGACCACCAACCGGTCGACACCGGCCGCTTCCGCCAGCTGGCAAATCTCGCGGAACCCCCGGGAGTACGCTCCTGCCACCTCCTTGTTGGGCGACAAGGGCTCTCCATGCGCACAGAACGCGCTGATTTCCAGGCCATGCTGTTTCAACTTATCCAGCCATCGGTTCAGCTCGCCTTTGTCCTTGAGAAGCTTTTCAGTGTCGCAAAATTTGCGGGCGGGCTCTTCCAAAACCCCAACCTCAATCGTCTGCACGCCGCGCTTTTGGAGGAAGTCCAGCGCCTCCTCGAACTCAAAGCACAAAAGAAAAAAGGTATTGACGCCAAGTTTCATACGAACCTCCCTCCTAAAGGACAGCCAGCCTGATGGCCGGGCTGATGGCCAGGTTGATGGCCAGGTTGATGGCCAGGTTGATGGCCAGGTTGATGGCCAGGTTGATGGCCAGGTTGATGGCCAGCAGTGGCAACCAGGTTGATGGGCAGTGGCAACCTTCGCCGCTGCTTCATTTGTCACCCAATGCCAATCTCGCGCAGGTAGGCACGTGTCCGCTTGGCGATGGGCAGCGGTTTATCGAACGCCGTCGGATACATGTCCTGTTCCACAATCGCCCAGCCATCGTAAGCAATCTCCTGCAGTGCATCGCGAAAAGCGAAAAAATCCACCATCCCTTGGGCCGGTTCGCAAAAGATGCCCATCTCGGTGGCCTTGTTCAAGGGTATGCGTTCGGCCGCCACTTTCGCCCGGATCTGGCGGTCAACGTTCTTCAGGTGCAGGTACCGGATCCTAGCGTGATGTTTTCTCAGAAAAGCAACAGGGTCTCCCCCGCCATAGGCATGGTGGCCAGGGTCCAAGCAAAGGGAAACGCGCTGCGGGTCAGTCTGTTCCAAAAGGGCTTCGATCTGGTATTCATGCTCGACGTGGGTCTCGACATGGGGATGAAAAACGAGTTCAAGCCCAAAGCGTTCGTGAACCAGATCGGCCAGTGTCTGTGTCGTTTGGATCAACCTCTTCCACCCGTCTTCGTCAAGACGGCTCGGGCCCGTCGGCCTCCCAGTATGCAGATCGATGTAGACGTCGTCGAGGAGCATCACATATTTTCCGTCCACACCCGCCATCATTGCACCCACTTTGAGCGCCTCTTCTTTTATGACTGGCCACAACGCCGGATCTTCCAGCGGTAGCATCACGTCGCATGCGACTGCCTTCAGATTTCGGCGTTCCAGTTCCGGGCGAAGAATCTTCGGATCGGTGGGCAGATAGCCGTACGGGGCAAGTTCGATCCACTCATAATCTGCCTGGATGAGTTCATCCAGAAATCGCTGCCAAGGGATTTGTTTAGGATCGCTGGCAAAGTTGACGCCCCACGAGCAGGGTGATGAGCCGATTCTGACTTTCATGAGGTTAATTGTGTCGCGCCGACCGGCCTCCTACCATGAGGAGGGTGTTGTCACCCGTTGAGGCGAACCGAGTTCGTGGCGCCCCTACATTACGCCGTGTGCTTGGCCTGGCTGGCCCTTTTCCAGGTGGCGACGAGTGGTTCGATTTCGCTTCCCACGATCACCCAAGACGCGCCTTGCTTGATGGCGTCCGGCACGCCGTCAGGCGAGGAGACCAGAGCGCCATAATGGACACCTCGTTGGCGACAAACATTACGAACGTGCTCAACCAACTCTCGGAATCGCTCATGGTGGGTTTGCCCAGGAATCCCCAAATCGAGCGACAGATCAGTTGGCCCGATCATCACGCCATCGACATCGCCCAAAGATACGAGTTCATCCAATCTGCGGATGGCCGACTCCGACTCGACCTTCAGCACCAGAGAGATTTGCCGATCATAGTCGGCGACCTCCTCGGCAATGGGCCGAGCTACGTATAGATTGTGACCGGCCGTACCACACCGGCCCCGCTTGCCCTTGGGAGGATGCCGCACCGCAGCGATCGCCTGCGCCACGTCGTCGGTCGTTTCGACGTGAGGGAGCACGATGCCGGACGCACCGGAATCCAAGGCATGATCGATTGCGTGATAGCTGATATCCTTTGTGGTGATCAGCGGAGCCATGCCGGTGAGCCGCGCGACCTGCGCCAGGTCGTGAATGGTTTCCGGATTGTGGGGGCGGTGCTCCACGTCAAGCATGACAAAATCAAGGCCGGCGGCGGCGGCGATCTCGATAGTTGCAATGTCAGTGCTGTACAAGATCATGGTGCCGACGGCCACGCCACCAGCCTGCCATATCTTTTTGAGAGGATTCACGTCCATTTGGTCAACCAGCCTATTCGCAGCTCAATTTACCCGTTATCGCCTCGCCTCGTACGACGAAAACACCGACGATCTCGGGCAGACGCATCTTAGGCTCCTCTCAGCCGCCCGTCAAGCAGCTCTTCGTCGGGATCGCCAGCCGATGGAAACCCAAATTTATGCTGGTTCCTGCGTCAGGACATATGATACAGGCTGAAAGTTAGCATCGCTTCAGGAGAGTAATAATGAGTGTGCAACTTGAGTTCGTCGGCCACGCTTGCTTCAGGCTGTGGAAAAATGGCCGTCCCGTCCTCGTCACCGATCCACTTCGCTACGAACAGTTGGGTTTGTCCGATCCGGGAACGCGCTTCGAAGCCGACACCGTAATTGCCAGTTCATTGACGGACGAGGCGCATTCTAACATCGGGCTCGTGAAAGGCAGCCCCCGCGTGATCAACGCGCTCGATGTGGCCCAGGGCAAGACCAAGGCGAAGATCAGCGGGCAACCGGTGCTCACGGCCCAGGCCCGCGAAGACCCCAAGCACCCCGAACACGAGCCCATGGACAACGCCCTGTACGCGTTCAATCTTGGCGACCTTTGGTTTGTCCACATGGGCGACGTCGGCCCCCACCAACTGCCGCACGACCAAATGGAGCCTTTCACCGGGCACTGCGATGTACTTTTCGCGCTCACGGGCGAGCAACTCACGCCGACACACGAAGAGCTGGACTCCATGATCGATCTCCTCAAACCGAAGTGGCTCGTGCCGATGCACTACAACATCCCGCCGGTGTCGTTCGAGATGTCCAAGATCGACGACTTCATCGAGCACCGGGCCGAGGATCCTGTTTTCTTCGTGCGCCACCACACGGTCGAGTTGCCACTGCCGAGGCCGAAGCCGGGCCGACCCACGATCGTCGTGCTCGACCCCTCGGCGTACCAGCGCACAGGGTAAAGGAATCGGTGGATCGACCGAAGGTCTCCGCATCATCATCACGGTGACGAGAACGGCCTGTCTGCCGGTGGTTGTTTGCTTCTGTGGTCGCACCGGTGTTCGGTCGGGGCAAAGGGCTGGCTTTGATCGTAGATGGGTTGTCCCAGAGCATTCAGAGGCGGTTCCTTTCCAGGTTCGAGCTTCGGGCCTCCCGGCCAAGAGCATAGGTAACTTTCCAACTCTTCAAGTCTACAATTACGTCCTGGTATAGAAAATCGCCGGAGGAAACTTTATGACGTTTGCATTCGCTCGCCGTGCGGCAACTTGCCTGCTCGCGGCTTTTCTTTTGGCGGGGACAGCACGCGCCGGTGAGCGCGACGCGGAGGCTCAAACATTTTCCTACAATGACGTCCGGAGGAAGCTGGAAGAACATCAGGTCCGTATCCTGGAACTGGAACGCATGCTGAAAGACCAAGAACGCCTGCTGCGAGCCCTGCAACAACAGTTGGCCGAGCAGCGAACCCACTCCGCGTCGGAGCCGCGCTCGGCCTCGGCCTCAGAACCACTCGAGCGCGGCGTAACCGCCCAGGAAGAGATGAACCGCACATCCGGGGAGGTGAATGCCCTGGCCCAGTCGCTCGTGCCAGTACGGTCCGACGTGCAAAAGCCTGCGGAAACTCAACACGGGCAAGAGAAGGCCTCGCCGCTCACCGCTGGATGGACCGGCAGCCACCCCTATATCCGCAACGCCGACGGCACCTTCTACATGCAATTCGGCGGACGCATGCAGTTCGACTGGCGTAGCCACACCGGGGAGGTCACCCCGCCAGGGATGTTTTTAATCCGCCGGGCGCGGCTGGAGGCGGAGGGGCAATTGTTTAAACACTATGAGTACAAGGTGCAGGCCGACTTCGCAGAGGTCGGCACCACGCTGCTGCGCGATGGGTTCCTGAACATCAACTACATCAAGCCTTTCCAGGTCAAGTTTGGGCAGTTCAAGGCCCCCTTCAGCCAGGAGCAATCGCAATCGTCGAAATACATGGATTTTGTCGAGCGCTCCAGCGTCAACAACCTGGCGCCGGGTCGCAGTCAAGGTCTGATGATCCACGGGAAAGTAACCGATGGTGTTTTCCAGTACTACCTCGGCGCCTTCAACGGGCGCGGCGAGCTGTTGAGGGCGACGAACGCGACGCCCGAGACGTTCTTGCGCTTGCGCTTCACCCCCTTCAAGAAAGGAGGGGTCACAATCCTGAAGAACTTCAGTTTTGGCGGTGCCGTGTCGCAAGGACGCAACGAGGGCGTAGGGAGCTTCCGCGGGCGCACCGCCAGCCGCAGCATCACCTTCTTCGACCGGGTGGCGGTGAACGGCAAGGTCCAGCGCTCCAACGGGGAGTTCTGGTGGAATCATCGCAACTTTTCCTTGCGGGGCGAGTACGTCCAGACAAACCAGTTCCGGGAAGGGCTCGACGCCGGCAGCGGGAACCTGCCTGGTGTGGTTGGCAAGGGGTATCTGCTGCAGGCGAGTTATCTGCTGACTGGCGAGGGAAAAAGGCGGCGGGGAATCAGCCCCCGGTCGGCCTTTCTGGGAGACAAAGGCGGTCTCGGCGCCTGGGAACTGGCCTTCCGCTATGAGAACCTGCAAATGCACGATGCGTTCAATCCCAACCGACACGAGGCCTACACCTTCGGCCTCAACTGGTGGCTGACCAAGTTTGTTCGCTACCAGTCGAACTTCGTTCTGGAGCGCTTCAGGGACCCCGGCCGTGCGCCGACCTCTGGCAAGCGGGACCACTTCAGCTTTCTGAGCCGGATGCAGGTGATCTTCTAGGCGTCTAAGCTTTCCTAGCCCGTACCTGAAGACAAGTCAACGCGAGCTGGCTTGTGGGGAGGGGTGTTTGCGTTGGTCAAGAGGGCTTTGGCAATTCAGCAAAGCAATCTAGGCCGACAACCTCTTGGTTCGGGAAAGATACTTCTCAGCCCTTTCAATAGCTCGTTTCTCGGCCTCTTCTTTGGTGGAACCATCGGTCCGCGTTAAACATGCTCCTGGGTCCACATTGTCGGCCTTGCAATAGCACCTGTCTCCTAGCTTGTAAGAGGTAAGCCTTGCTGGCCTGACCTGCCGGCTTTCTTCGGACCACCGATTACTGGAGAACAGCGCCAGTCGGCATGGTTAAGTCGCTCTCGTGTTCTTCTTGGTCAGCGTGAGCCGGCATCGCCGGCGAGCGCCCACCGTCATCCGAGCCAGCACGGAGCTGCGCTTTGAACTCGGCTGGCGTCAGATAGCCAAGGCTCGAGTGCGGTCGCACGTCGTTGTAGTGCCGTCGCCATTGCTCGATCCCCACCTTCGCGTCCACGCGGTTCCGAAACCACTGCAGGCTCAGATACTCGTCGCGGAACTTCCCGTTGAACGATTCGTCGGTCGCATTCTGCCACGGCTTGCCCGGCTCGATGAGCGCGGTTTCGATCTGCGCCTGGAGCAGCCACCGGAGAATCGCACCCGCGACAAACTCGGGGCCGTTGTCGGACCGGAGGTAACGTGGGGCTCCGTGGACGCTCACGAGCTGCGTGAGCACCTCGATAACGCGCCCGGACCGAATGCCGCCGGCCACGTCGATCGCGAGTGACTCGCGGGTCCATTCGTCGACGACGGTGAGGCACTTGAGCGTCTGCCCATTCGCGCAGGTGTCGAACACGAAGTCGTACGCCCAGACGTGATTGACCGCAGTGGCGGGCACCGGGCGGGGCCGGCTCAGGGCGACCCGGCGCCGCGGCCGCCGCCGAGGCACCTGCAACCCCGCCTGGCGCCAGAGGCGATGGGTCCGGTCCGTGCTCATCGTGTGCCCTTCGCGTTTTAGGAAAATCCGAATCCGGCGATAGCCGTACCGCGGATACTGCGCCGCCAGACGACGCATCGCGGCCAGCGCCGGGGCATCCCGGTCGACCAGCCGCGACTGGTAGCCCAGCGTGGACCGTGCGACGGAGAGCAAGGCGCACGCGCGGCGACCCGACAGACCGCGTGCACGTGCATACGCGACCTGCGGCCGGCGCACGCGTGCGCCTACCATTTTTTTCGGGTGATCTCCTTGAGCACGTCGATCTCCAGATCTCGATCGGCCACCATCTTTTTCAGCCGGCCGTTCTCCTGCTCGAGCTGCCGCAGCCGCTTCACATCGGCGGGCTCCAACGTGCCGAAGTGTTTCCGCCAGGCGTAGAGCGTCTGGGCGCTGACGCCGTTCTTTTTGGCCACCTCCGGAACGGGCCGCTGATCGGCCTCGCGGAGGATCGTCACCATCTGCTCTTCGGTAAACCGGGTCTTCTTCATGGCTCCCTCGTTTCTCCGAGGGCGCCATTCTCTCAGGCTTCAGCTGGTCCGGAAATCGCCAGGCAGGTCAGGCCAGCCTGCCAATTCAAGAGTCCTTTCGGAATATTCGGTAGGTCTCATAAGCTTGCTCGCTTGGGCTGTCCCACCTTCTAGGATCTCGAACCCTGATTTCTCCCATGCAGTAATCCCGCCAAGCAGGTCGCACACATCCTTGATCCCAAACTGTCGAAGCAAGCTCGCAGCCATGGAGGAACGGTAGCCTCCTGCACAGTGGACAACCAGATTCTTGTCACGGGGCAGCTCCCCGATTCGTTCTCGCAGACGGGTCAAAGGAATGTGAAAGCTCCCTTCGATCCGCTTTTCCTGTCTCTCCTTGTCGTTGCGAACGTCCACAACCAGAGGCGGAGTCTCGCAGGCCAGTTGTTCGGCGAGTGTCGTTGCCGTCAACCGGGTGACACTTTGAACGAGTTCGGGATACGAGCGAACGGCCTCCATGCCGCCCTTCAGATAGCCAGCCAAGTGGTCGAAGCCGATGCGACCGAGGCGCATCGCTGCCTCCTTTTCGGATCCGGGCGAAGTAATGATCATGATTGCCTTCTGCATGTCGAGCAACGTGCCGGCCCAGCTCGCAAACTGCCCGGCCAGGCCGATGTTTATGCTGCCGGCAAGGTGACCGCCTGAGAATTCAGTCGGATCGCGCACATCTACAACTTGTGCTCCGGAGTTGGCCATTTCGAGGAATTGGGGCAACTTGATCGGTCTCAAATGCTGCTCTAGACTCTCCTCCAGAGTTGGCCGCTCTTTCGCGTTGAGGATCACGTCATAAGTGAAGTAGGACGGAGCGTCAGGCTGTTCAGCGGTGACCAGTTGTACGAACTCCTTCTTACTCATGGGTTGTAGCGCGTAGTTGTACTGGCGCTGGGCGCCAATCGTGGATACGGTTTCGGTGCTCAATTGCCTTCCACATAAAGATCCGGCCCCGTGCGCCGGATAAACCAGTGTTTCATCCGGCAGTTTCATCAGTTTCTGGTGCAGCGAATCGTAGAGCAATCCAGCGAGCTGTTGTGCCGAAAACCCAAGGGACATCCTCAAATCCGGGCGACCCACATCGCCGATAAAGAGTGTGTCACCGGTGAGGACCGCGCACGGTTTCTGAGAGTCTGAGATTAGATCGTAAACAACTATCGACATAGATTCCGGTGAGTGACCGGGTGTCTCGAGGATACTCAGTCTTAGCGTTCCAAATTCCAAACTGTCGCCATCTTTGAAACCGATGAACTCGTATTCGGCCTTCGCTTGGGAGCCCAGGCAGATTTTGGCCCCGGCACGTTCCCTCAGCTCCACATGCCCCGCGAGGAAGTTGGCGTGCAGATGGGTAAGGATAACGTGACTGATCTTCAGCTGTTGCTCCGCGGCCTCTGCCAGATATTGGTCAATATCACGCTGAGGATCAACGATGACCGCCGTCCGGCTCCCCTCATCACCTAGTAAATAAGAAGCATGGGCGAGACAGCCGAGATAATACTGCTTGAGGATCATGACCTCTCCTTCCGATTAGAAGGGGAATTTCCGATTTCGGCCTACTGCGTGCACGATAAGACACCCACAGCAAGCCGACGCATGACCACGAAGCACGCCGGGTTAGTGTAACCTTCTCGGAAACTCAGACGAGTGGAATCGGCTCTCAAGGTCGAGCAGTCGCGGCGCCAAAACTTAAGCTACTTCGGCTGAGGGACGATGCGAAGATAAGGCTTGGGCGCCTTCCAGCCGCCGGCGAATTTCTGTTTCGCGTCCTCGTCCGACACCGACGGCAGGATGATGACATCATCGCCCTGCTTCCAGTTCACCGGTGTGGCAACTTTGTGCCTGGCCGTGAGCTGCATCGAATCAAGGACCCGCAGTACTTCGTCAAAGTTACGGCCGGTGCTCATCGGGTAGCTGAGCATCAGCTTGATCTTCCTGTCTGGACCGATCACGAACACCGTGCGCACGGTGGCATTGTCCGCCGCGGTACGGCCCTCAGAGGTATTCCCGGTTTGGGCCGGCAGCATCCCATAAAGCTTGGCGACTTTGAGTCCCGGGTCGCCGATCATCGGGTAGGTCACCTTGTGGCCCTGAGTCTCCTCAATGTCCGCTGCCCACTTGCTGTGATTGTTCACCGGGTCCACGCTCAACCCGATGATCTTGCAGTTTCGCTTCTCGAATTCGGGTTGGAGGCCTGCCATATAGCCCAGTTCCGTAGTGCACACCGGAGTAAAGTCTTTCGGGTGTGAAAACAAGATCGCCCAGCCGTCGCCAATCCATTCATGAAAGTTGATCGTACCCTGGGTGGTTTCGGTGGTGAAATTAGGTGCTTCGTCGTTTATGCGTAAGGACATCGTTCGCCTCCTCCGATAGTTTGCTCGCGATTTCCGATTTGGATTTGCCCCAGCGAAAATTCTACATCTGCCAACCTCGAAGCCGATGCCGCCGAGGTAGGTAGAGTAGACCCAGGAGGGCTCCCAAAGCAACACCGCCACCATCGACGTGCAGTCGCCTGCTTCGCCTCGGTCCAAGTCTCTGAGTACAGGACGCTTGCCTCAGGTTCAGTGAACAAGTCCCCACTAGTTGGTTAGTGTTTACTTGTGCTTCAGAACGAAATGAGAGGCTACAGGTGTCAGGGCCCGCCCGAACCGACAGCGTTCAGCCTGCCGAGGTGAATCGATGCCGTCCCATGCGCAACGGAGGACCTTGTCGAACGGTTGTGCGCGACTATCGGCTGTCCCTCGATGCACCAATGCACCGAGGATTCACTGGAGATGTTATCCCGCCACTCCAAGCGGGGAGAAATAGATCATTATGAGGACGATGACCGAAATGATAATCGCCGTGTGGATCACCTCCTTGCTGCTCCAGCTCGCTCTGGAGAGCGCCCTGTCCTGTGCCAAGGTCGTGGCGTAGGTCAGTCCCCTCAGCCTCTGTTCCGATGGGTTCTCAGTCAGGAGGCTCACGATGGTCATGATGGCGACGGCGATGAGAAACAGAACTGGCGCAAAGTATAGGAAGTTAATCCTAGCGTAGGCATGGAGCAGCGGTACCCCTTCCACGGGGAAGACCTCGACGGCGAGCTTGCTCATGCCCAGAAGGAAGCCGGCGATCAGCGCCGAGAGGGCGCCCTTGCCGTTGATCCGCTTGAAGAAGACGCCGAGCAGGAAGACCGCCGTGATCGGCGGAGCAATGTAAGCCTGTACGTTTTGGAGGTACTTATAGAGCGAACTCTCCTCCGACATCCCCTTTAGAACCGGAATCCAGGCGATCCCCAAGGCGACGACGACCGTCGTGGCGATGCGTCCCACGCGCACCAGCGTCGCCTCGGTGGCTTCGGGTCGGAGCTTCTTGTAGATGTCCATGGTGAACAGGGTCGAGCAGCCGTTAAACACCGCAGCCAGCGAGCTCATAAGTGCCGCGATCAAGCCGCCGGCAATGAGTCCCCGCACGCCCACCGGGATCAGAGTCCTGACCATTGTAGGGAAGACCTGGTCCGCCGTCTCATAGTGGAGCTTGCCTTGCTTGTTCAGGGCAAAGGCGATGATCCCGGGGACGAGAAAGATAAAAAATGGGAGAAGTTTCAGGTAGCCCGCAAAGATCGTTCCCCTGCGGGCGTTTGCTTCGTCCTTGGCCGCCAGTGTCCGTTGGACGATGCACTGATCGGTGCACCAATACCAAATGCCGACAATGGAGCCAGTGAGCAGGAGGCCGAGCCACGGAAAACTGGAGTCGAGTGGCGGCCACATGTTGAGGTGATCCTTGCCCACCGTCGACAGCACGTTGTCCCACCCCCCGACCTCCACGATGCCCACGATCGTCACTGTAATCGATCCCAAAATCAGGACGACTACGTGCACCGCATCTGTGTACACGATAGCCCGAAGCCCGCCGAGCATGGTGTACAGGCCGGTGAGCAGCACGACCACGAGCGCGCTGGTCCAAAACTCCACCCCCATGAGCGATTGGAAGACAATCGCGCCGGCGTACACAGTGACCGATACCTTCGTGAGCACGTAAGCGATAAGCGAGATCACGGACAGAAACCAGCGCGCCTTCGGCGTGTAGCGGAGCTCCAGGAACTCAGGCATCGTGAAGACCCGGGTGCGCAAGTAGAACGGCACGAAGACCCACCCCAACAGCAAGACGCACCAAGAGTGGAGCTCGTAGTGGCCGAGTGGCACGCCGCTGCTTGCTCCGGTGCCGGCCAAGCCCACGATGTGCTCTGAACCGACATTGGAGGCAAGGATGGAGGAGCCGATCACGTACCAGCCCACATGCCGGCTTGCCAGGAAGTAGTCGGCCGAGTCCTTTGCCCGTTTGCGCATCACCCGGACGGCAATGCCCATGACAACCGCAAAGTAGAGCGCGACGACCGCCCAGTCCAAGGCTTGGAACATCTCCGTGGTCAATGCTCTTTCTTGAGCGAGCGCCTCAGTTGATTGCCAGCGGGTCGTTCATGCATGCCAAATTGTGGAAGGGTTGCCGGACTTTTCCTATCGGCTCGGGCTCGGTCACAGGTCTGTTGGGCCTTTGGCAAGCCTAGCTCTACGCCCTCAGGTCGTAACACAGCAGCCGGGGACCTGCCCCCGACAGCATGTCCCGAGTGTTCTGCACCACATACAGCAGGCCCCGGCTGAGCACCGGGAACGTCCACGACTCGCGCGCCCCGAACAGCCATGCCCTCGATACCATCTTGTACCCCTTCGGTGTCAGGTCCATCCATAGCAGATGTCCCAATTCCCCCAGGCACAGGAATTGCCCGTCCGCCGCCAGCAGCGATCCCCGGTACGTTCCCAAGAGTTCCTTCCGCTGCTTGCCTCCCACCTTGAACGTCTCCGTCCATTCCGGAGTCTCTTTCCACACCACTTTTCCACTCGCCGCGTCCAGGCACCCCAGCGATGCGTCGGGCCGGTTCCGCCCGTCAAACCCGTACAGGTAACCTTCCCGGTGAATCGCTGTGTTGAAGTGCAGCCCGAAATCCTTCCTGGTCCACACCACCCTGGGCGTGAAGTCCGGCCGCAGCTCCAAAAGTGCGCTTCCTTTGCGATAACTCGCCGAAATGAACACCTTGTTGTCGAACACCACGGGGCACGACGCATTGACCGACTCATAGCTGCGGCTCCGCCATGGGAATACAAAATCCACCTTCCCGGTCGCCGGGTCAATCGACAGCAGCCCGCCCGTTGGCGGATTCGAATCGCCTCCCGCAAACACAAACACCCGCCGCTTTCCGTGGATCACCGCCGGAACTGGTGACGCGTAACTGGGACCCCACTGCTTCCCGGCGCGCCAGGCTTCTCGACCCGTTGCCTTGTCCAGCCCAGCCACGCACGGCCCACCCGGGGCGCCCACGTTGACAATCAGCAGCTTGCCTTCCACTAACGGAGTCGATGCGGTCCCGAAGAAATCCTGCCGCACCTTGTAGTCGGCGGGCAGGTTCCGTTTCCAAACCAGCTTCCCCGATCCAAGCTCCAAACAATGCAGCTTCCCTTCGGCCCCCATCGTGTACACCCGCTCGCCATCGATGACCGGGCTCGACCGTGGACCGTTGTTATACCCGTACCGGTCCTTGTACGCGGTCGCATATCGAAACTGCCAGTGCCTCGACCCCGTATCCGGGTGCAGACACTCGACGATTTCCCCGTTCTTCAAGCGATGCAGGAGCAGGAGGCGTTTCCCCGCGATGGCCGGCGACGCGTATCCGGTCCCCTTAGGAAACTCCCACACCAGGGGAGGCGGCAGCTTCCGTCTCAGCATGGTCTCGGTCGACACCGCATTGTGCGACGGCCCCAGAAACGCGGGCCAATCGTTGGTCACCGCGCCCTTCGGCAACGGTTTCGGCTGGCGGTGCACGCGGGCTTGGCCGTGGGCGTCGCGCACCGCCAGCGCCCCCATTCCTATTAGCAACTGCCGCCGGCTGAGTCCCGTTTTCACGCTACCAACCCCTGCAACACCGAACGCCATGACATCGAATGCATAATGCCCCTCTCTCAACTTATCTCTCCTATCCGTCGTTTTATTCTCTCATTACTTCGTAGATCCTTCGGGCCCGCAGGAAGGTCTTGATGACTTCTTGTCGGCGGTCCTGGGTGGCAAACTGCCCGCGCGTTTTAACTTGCTCGATCAGACTGTCGATCCACCGCAGCAGGAAGGCGTGATCTTTCGGGGAAAAGATGGGCGAGTCCCCGATATGCACGTAGGAGGCGCCGGTGTGGGCTAGAAGCAGCAGTGGCGAGCGCCGTTCTGCAAAAACAAAAGGTGAGTTGGCAATTCGCCGGTGTTCGGGGCCCCACACCCGCGCCGCCACCCAGGAACTGCGCTCCACTGATATGACGCCCGTCCACTCCAGCCGCTTTGTGGGAACCTCACTAGAGACGGCATCAATGACTTTCCCGTTGGACACAATCTCCAGTTTCGTCATAGGAATCCAGGAGACAGCGCGGGCACTGGCCGTAAGCTGGACCGATCCTTGGGGAACACGGAACTCCTGACCAGGGAGGTGGCCTTCGATCTCGAAGGACAGCAACGGGCCCACCGTGGCGAAGGCTCGAAGCCGTCCACCCATTTTTCATAGGTGAACTCGGGGCCGGTGTAGACATAGGCCCGCACTCCGCCGGCCACAAAGATATATTTGTGGTTGATCATAGCATCGCTTCCACCGGCGATGCCCAGCTTGAAACCTGTGTTGAGGAATTTGTACCAGAGGGCCATGGAGGGTTCGTCGCGGCTGTTAAATACTTCAAAGGCGTCCACCAGTCCCAAAGGAACATCCACCACCGCTTCTTGCGCCCGGTATGCAGTCGGAATTTCATCAAAGACTAACGCTGGGTGGGAGTAGGCTACGTGTCCTTCCTGCTCTTGGGCCTTCCGGGCATGATAATAGTTGGCAGGGTAATCCTCCCAATTCGGGGTTCCCGGAAAACCCGTATAGATGGGCCGCACCAGTTCCTTCAGCTTCAGCAAAATCAAATGCCCGTACATACTGCGGTTGCGCATCTCTTCGTTCCAGTACATCAGGTGCTCTGGGCTGGACAGCGCATGCAGCTTGCCCGCAAAATGCTGCTCGTCGTGAATCTGGGCTCCGTCGGAGTTGGCCACCATCATGTTGCCCACATTCAGGTCTTCGGCTCGAACCATCAGGAAATTATCTTCCGGCGTGATGAACTGATCGCCCCGATAGTTACCGTGGATATGCACATCGCCGCTGTACCAGCCTTGGGCATTCATCCCTTCTAGCCGTTTGAGACGCACATCTATCCAGGCGGTCTCCTGGGCCTTGATGTTCACTTCGACGGTGACGGGGAGGTAATCGAAGCCCTTGACCACCTCCAGGCTGGCTTTCCCCTGGGGCAAGTCGGCCTGCACCACGGCGTCCGCGTAGAAGAAGTGTTCCCCCGAAATCCACATCACCCGGTCGATGCTCCCCTCCGGAATGTGGGTGAATCCGCCGGCCGCCCGGAGAAAGATACGCGCCGCCGTGGGGCGTCCCTCAGCATCCCACAGACGAGCTACTAGGCGTCCCGACCGGCGCACTTCGTAATGAATAGGCACTGCCACGGTTTGGCCGGCGGATTCGAGGCGCAGCGAGGAGCGGAAACGGCCCAGGCGTTGGCTCGCCAGGCGCACAAAAAGACCCGTCGAGCCTCCGGCCACCAGCGATCGAGATTCTCCCAGCACGTCCACCGCCGCGTCGGCTCCTGACACCGAGAAGCGGTGCGGCTCTCGGGTCTGGTTGGCGAGAATCAGCAGCAGATGATGGGAGAGCTTACCCTGGGTAAGAATAACCGGTTCGGCAGGGCCCTGGGTCTGCCAACCGGAGCGGCTCAGAGTTACGCGGGCAATGCGGCTGCCTGGCAACTGCGAGTAGAGTTTCGTGAGCAGCCGTTGCATCTGGTCTGGCGCTACGTCGCGACCTGCCATCCGATGGGCTTGCCAATAGAGTTCAATCGCTCGGGCCCGGTCGGAGGTACTGTCCTTCATGGAATCGAGAGCGACTTCCTGAAAATGCAGGGCGAGCTGCCGGGATTCGCTTGTCCCTTCCAGAAAGGGGGATTTATGGGCGAGAAGGGTACTGAAGAGAAGCAACAGGAGCAGGAGGATTCTTATACCCCAATCCATCATTCGGGAGGTTTTCATCAATTTCATAGTTCCTCCTCCTGTTGGATCAACGCTGATGTCTTAATCTTCCTGTAAAAGGAGCCCGGTGTATAACCCCTTTTCAATGAAGTTGTCCTGCAAAAACACTTATCGAGAAGGAGGGACACCCGAATGCAGAGGAAGATAACACCCAGCGAGGAGTTCGAGAAGAAGTTTTTTCAACGAGGAGCCGAGGGGCAAGCTTAAGGAGGGGCTTCCGACTTTTCCGTGTGGACGTTTGTGTGGACAACGGTCGACCGCCGGGATGATCGCAGCATCCGAACTGCCAAAACGAGCCGGGATTCCCCCCCATCGCGGCCATGGCGATGTGAGCTTGGCACAAGAGGGCGACTGGCGTATGATTGTATGTTAAAGGTAAAGTTGGAATCGGAAATTCCTGTTCAGAATCGGATTTCAGGGGAGAAGAATAGCTCCGTGCGTGTGCACTTGGTCAATCCAAATCACTTATCGTTTGGTATAGGCGTTATTACGCCACGATGGCTCTACGTAATTGCTGCTGCTACCCCACACGCCTTCGGAGACCCCCTACTTGTCGACGAATCGCTCGAGCCAACCTACTTCACGGAGATCAAACCGGGCGACGTGGTTGGAATCGGGATCCATAGCGGCAATGCTCTGCGCGGCTACGAAGTAGGGCAGATGGCTCGTGAACGCGGAGCTTACGTGATCTTCGGTGGCATTCACACCAGCCTCTACCCGGAGGAAGCGTACGAGTTAGGAGGTGCACACGCGGTGGTGAAAGGCGATGGAGACGTGGTTTGGGCGAGGGTGTTGGCCGATTGCACGAACGGAGGGCCCCAGCACCTCTACGAGGGCGGGCGCATCGAGGCCGACCAGTTCCTGCCAGCGCGTTGGGAGTTGCTGCCGCCCGATAGATACATGTGGGCCTCGGTCCAAACCGTACGCGGATGCCCGAAGCACTGCTCGTTTTGTTCGGTCTGGCGTACGGACGGCCAGCGCCCACGCCAGCGTGTTTCGGACGTGGTCATTCAGGAAATTGTCGAACTACGCCGCCGGGGGTTTCGGTTCATTGCGCTCGCCGACGACAACTTTTATCCGGTTACACTTGAGGACCTGAGACTGGCCGAGCGTCAGAACAACCAACAACGGCTGAGCGAGCTGCTGGCCCTGCGCGAAGAACGGTTCGAATTGATGGCGCGCCTGGCGGAGCTGCCCAAGGACATGGTGTTCTTCACGCAAATCACCATGGAGGCGGCAGACGATCCCGAATTCCTAGAGGCAATGCGCAGAGCCAAGATCAAGGGAGCGCTGGTGGGAGTTGAATCGGTCACCCCGGAAGGACTGAAGGCTGTCCACAAGGAGTTCAACTCCGCGGGCGACAGCCTGGTTCGTCAGCTCGGCACTTTTCGGGAACACGGTGTACACGTCCTGGGCTCATTCATCTTTGGGCTCCCCACCGACCGGCCGGATACCTTTGAGGCTACCGCCGCTCTGGCACAGGAGGCCGAGGTGACGTTTGCGCAGTTCGTGTTGTTGACGCCTTTCCCCGGAACGGTGGATTTCCAGCGCTGGGAAAAGAAGATGGAGAGCAATACCACCCGGATTGCCGGCATCCCGCTGACGCGCTACTGGCTGATTCCCCAGGCTCTTCGACCGAAGATGTACATGTCCCATCCGGTCATGTCCGCCGACGAGATCCGTCGGCGCACCCAGGATGTTTGGGACCGTTTTTATCGCTTGCGATCGATTTGGAAGCGATCCCTCTTCATAAGGTCCCTACGGGCCCGGCTTACTTTTGTGTTGATTTCAAAACTCTACCGACAGATGTACGCCAACACCGGCATCGCCGCCGACAGCGCCCAGGTGAATCGCGCCGCTAAGTGGGCGCGGTGGCTGGCGAAACCCTGCCGACGATTGTTTCAGGCGGCCCCCATGCCGGAGTTGAAAGTGCCGCGGGGGCCGTGGCAGCAGCCGGAAGGTGCCTTAGGCGAGAAGGACCGGGCGTCTGCTTGGCAGGATCACGCCTCTAAGGAGCGAGACCGCGGCCCAGTCAAGCTTAAAGTGGACCCCTGATTCGACCGCGTGTACCCCCACCCTCGCTTCCACTCCCTCCTGCACCGCCTAGACTTCTCGGAGTAGGCCGCGCTCGCGTTGACTTGCCTGCGGGGGCGGACTAATGACGGGCGCAATCGTGCAGGCGCTCGATTCCCCTCGCGAAATCCGCATCTGGCAATGAATTGATTTCGTCCAGTTGCCAGGCTCCATAGCGGCTTCAAGTGTCTGAGCCGTAGACATTTAGTCAAGTTTCCCTGGATAGGTCTCCACTAGTCGGTTAGTGTTTGCCTATGCTGCCACGCAGCCCACTTGGATGTATAACGCCCTTATCGGAAACTGACCCACCACCCAGGCGGGCGTAGAGGGTCAGTTTCCGGTAAGCCGACTACACGGCCAACTGAAACCGGGATTGACAAACGCTAGCCGTAAGTGGAGACCTAATCAGGCTTTCCTGGACATGCGACCCGGCAGGCGATAATCTTTGGTCTTTCACCTCCGAGGGGGATAGCCATGCGCAGGACCTTGCTTCGTAGTGCAAGACCGGGAATGGCGCTTCTAGCGCTTGGGCTGCTAGGCACCGCTGTGGTGGAGCTGGGGTCCGGGTCTGGCCTTGAGCACAAGCCAAACTCGTCGGCGAAGATCGCAAAGGCGAACAAGCCGCAGGTCGTGGAGGCGTACGGCAAGCTGCCCCTGAGCTTTGAAGCGAATCAGGGACAGAGCGACAGCCGCGTGGACTTCCTGTCACGGGGAAGTGTATGAACGCCGGAGCAATAATAGACCAGGGAGCGCCGCGTAAGCGGCGGTTTCTGGCGGTGCAAAATTAGACCAGCGCAGTTCGATTCCATCAAACATTGTGATTCTGATGTGTTTTGTGAAACGCCGGAGGTGTGCACACAGTGGAACTCTATGCGCGTGTTCGACGAGCAGTTCAGGCTGAGGGGATCAGTGAACGGGAGGCGGCGCGGCAGTTCGGGCTAGCCCGCGAGACGGTCCGCAAGATGCTGCGGTACTCGATCCCTCCGGGCTATCGGCGGCAGCAGCCGGCGCGGCGGCCGAAGCTGGATGCCTGGGTGGGGATCATCGACCAGATCCTGGAGCAAGATAAGGCCCAGAGCAAGAAGCAACGCCACACGGCCAAGCGGGTTTTTGAGCGGCTGCGGGAGGAGCACGGATTCCCGGGCGGCTACACCATCGTGAAGGACTACGTGCGGCTGCGGAAGCTGAGCCAGCGGGAGATGTTCGTGCCGCTGGAGCATCCACCGGGGGAGGCCCAGGCCGACTTTGGCGAAGCGCAAGTGGTGATCGGCGGGGTGGAGCGCAAGGCGCACTATTTCGTGATGGAGCTGCCGCAATCGGACGACTGCTTCGTGATGGCGTTTCCGGCTGAGACGACCGAAGCGTTCTTAGAAGGGCACAACCAGGCGTTCGGCTACTTCGGCGGAGTGCCTCGCACGATCCTGTACGACAACACCAAGCTGGCGGTGAGGCAGATCCTGGGTGACGGAACACGGAACAAGACGCGGGCGTTCTCCGAACTGCAGAGTCACTACCTGTTTGCGGAGAAGTTCGGACGACCGGGCAAGGGCAATGACAAAGGGAAAGTGGAAGGACTAGTGGGTTACGTGCGGCGGAACTTCCTGGTGCCGGTGCCGCGGTGTGCCAGCTGGGAGGAGTTGCACGCGAAGCTGCGGGAACAGTGCACCCGGCGGCGAGAGCGGCGTCTGCGAGGACATCAAGAGACGATCGGCGAGCGGTTCGCGAAGGATCAACAGAGGCTGCTGCCCCTGCCGGCGACGCCCTATGAGGCCTGCGACAAACGGACCACACGGTGACCAGACCGATTTTTTGTACCAACCGTAGTGAGAGTTCACATCGCAGCCTGGGGCTGTGAAACTGGTTTCAGTGGCAGGGGATGGCTATAGGCCCCCGGCGCCGGGGGCCTATAGCCGAGCGCCGAGTGCGGCCGCACCGTGTTGTATTGCACCCTCCACTGTTCAATCACCACCTGTGCCTCCTTCAACGAGTAGAAGATCTCTCCATTCAGGCATTCGTCCCGCAGCTTCCCATTGAAACTCTCGCAGTACCCGTTCTCCCAGGGACTGCCCGGTTCGATGTACAGTGTCCCGGTCCCTAGATTTGCCAACCACTGGCGCAGTTGTTTGGCGATGAACTCGGGACCATTGTCGGATCGAATCTGTTCCGGTATCCCTCGCCACAACATCACGTCCGACAACGCCTCAATGATTTGTTGGCTGCCCATCCTCCGCTCCACCCGGATCGCCAGGCATTCCCGCGTGTACTCATCCAGCAAGGTCAGCAGCCGCAGCGTTCTCCCCTCGTGCGTTCTGGCACTCATGAAGTCGTAGCTCCACACGTGGTTCGGTCGCTCCGGCCTCAGTCGTACACAGGAACCGTCGTTCAGCCACAGCCGTCCTCGCGGCCTTTGTTTTTGCGGCACTTTCAGCCCTTCCCGCCGCCAAATCCGCTGCACCCGGTCCTTGCCCACTTCCCAGCCCGCACTCCGCAGCAACGCTGTGATCCTCCGGTAGCCATATCGCCCGTACTTCGCTCCCAGGGCAATGATCGCTCGGGTCAGAGCATCCTCGTCCACCCGATGAATCGGCTCGTATCGTTGTGTCCCTCGCCATTGCCCCAGCAGCCGGCAGGCATGCCGTTCCGACAACCCGTGTTGCTCCCACGCACGCTCCACCGCACAACGCCGCCGCTCAGGGCTCAGAAGTTTCCCTGTGCCACATCCCGCAGCACCTGCTTCTCCAGAGAAAGCTCCGCTACCAACCGCTTCAGCCGCGTGTTTTCCTTCTCCAACTCCTTCAGCCGTTTTGCCTGCACCACCTTCAGCCCGCCGTATTCCTTCCGCCACCGGTAGTAGGTTTGGGTGTGGATTCCAGCTTCTTTGCAGGCTTGGGGCGCAGTCTTCCCGTTCCCCATCTGCACTTCTATCTGCCGTAGCACCGCTACAATCTGCTCCGGCTTGTAACTCCTTGTCGGCATGACCTCACTTCCTTCTCAAGTGGATTCTCTCTCTTTCCACTTGGTACAAAAAGTGCCGGTCAGGTCAGTTGTACCCGCGCGTCGGGTTCATTGTGACATCGATCTCGCGATCCAGTATTACCACGCGATCCGGCAGTACCTGCTGGAGCGCAAGAGCACGTATCAGGCCATCGTCGCCTTCTCAGGCGAGCACGAGTTTGGCGGGTTGCAGGTCAGTGAGGTGGCCCTCAATGGCTTCCCTTCCAGGCGCATCGCCGACGAGATCCAGCAGGACCCGTAACGGTTACTCATTTGTGCCGACAAGTTCCAGACCGGCTACGACGAGCCGCTGTTGCACACAATGTGCGTGGACAAGATCTTGTCCGGGATAAAGGCGGTCCAGACGCTGTCGCGTCTCAATCGGGCGCACCCGCAGAAACATGACGCGTTTGTGCTCGACTTCATGAACGGTTCCGATACCGTTCGGGAGGTGTTCGCTGACTACTACCGGGCGACGATCCTTAGCGAGAAGACGGATCCCAACAAGCTGCACGACCTCAAGGTTGAACTCGACGGCTATCAGGTGTATGCAGACGCGGAGATCGAGCGACTCGTGACGCTCTACCTGGGTGGGGCCGACCGCGACCAGTCCGACCCCATCCTCGACGCCTGTGTTGCGGTCTACAAGGAGCAACTCGACGAGGACGGGCAGGTGGACTTCAAGGGCAAGGCCAAGGCGTTCGTGCACGGGTACGGCTTCCTCGCTTCGATCCTGCCTTACACGAACGCCGAGTGGGAGAAGCTCTCCATCTTCCTGAACTTCCTCGTGCCAAAGCTCCCCGCGCCCGTGGAAAAGGATCTGTCCAAAGGCATCCTTGAGTCCATCGACATGGACAGCTACCGGGTCGAGAAGAAGGTGGCGATACACGTCCTGCTGGCGGACGAGGACGCTGAGATCGAGCCGGTGCCGACCACTGGCGGCGGCCACAGGCCGGAACCAGAACTCGACCGCCTCTCGAACATCGAGCTTGCCGGTGACTACGTCCGCGATGAGGCGTGTGTGGTATTCCCGGATGAGGTCGACCTGCCACCCCGCGCGGTCTGTAGATGTTGCTACATCGGCGACGGCATGATCGACGTACGCAACGATAGCGGCCTGCTCCGCAGACGATGGCAAGGCGACCGCACCCATTAGGTGCTTGAGCTCCATGGCACTTTGATGGTGCTTGAGCCCCTATCAATAGGGACGCTGAAGTTCTCTGCAATGTTGAAATGTCGGAATCAAATCGAAAATACGGGTTTAGAACCCGTTCACTCTGGGGCATGAGTTCTTTCCAAGCTAGGTGGCTACATAAGTCAGATATAAGAATTTCCGGAAACCAGGACTCTCCAAATCCACGAGTATGAACCACCCAACCCCTATCGCCAAGTGTTTCGAGATTTCGTTGATTAGGCGGCAATACAATTCGCTTCTCCAGTGCTCATGTTCAAGCCGTCGAAGGTCAAGTGGCACTACTGATCAAGATTTCCCATCAGTTCCGACTGATCGTCCTCTCTGCGGGCCTCCGTCCGATACGTCTCCGCTATCCTTCGCAGCATGGCGGCAGTCCGCGGCCACCGGTCGCCCACCGCTTCCGCATGCTTCTCGTATCGCTTTGTCAATTGACGCTCCTGTTCTCCGCCCTCAGCCGGATTCTTTCTTACCACACCTCGGCCATTAAAGGTTCCGACCTCAAAGCCACGTTCCAAATCCCTATTTGCAACATCTTCAATGACGTTACGAATCGCTTCCACGGGCCACGTGCCGTCCTGTCCTCTTGGCGAACCACTTAACACTCTCCCGATCACTTCATCGCCGATCGCTCCACGTCCACCCTCCGCAACAAGACGACGAGCGTGGTCGATCCATTCGCGCAGTTCCTGCGCATTAACGTAGCCATCTTCTGTCGAGCCCGGAGGCGTATGCCAAGAGTCCAGGAGGTCGTGGCCAAGACGCGCCATATTCCTCCGTTCTTCTGATACAGCGCCGGGCTCTTCACCTTCAGCACAATAGATAAGCGACACAATCTCGGCGAAAAACGACGGACTGCGACCGAGTTCCCCTTGAAGAAACTTCGGTTCGCGATCAGACCGCAGTAACGGCTGGTAGGCCCATTCGATGCGGGCGATGCGTTCTTCGGCCACTTCCCCTGAAACCAGCCGGTCGAGCAACTGCGCGGCGCAAAAGGAGAACGAATGCCCGTAGTGATCCCTTTGGGGGTCTGCACGGATGGCTGCCTCAAGGACATCCGCGATAAGAGACTGGGAAACATCGGCCTCATTTCGAAGACCCGCATGGAGCACCTGAGTGGCGGTAAATGGCCAATTATGCTCCAACAGTTTCCGCACGAGGTAATCGTTGTAATGTTTCTTTTCGAATCTCCATGGAACCATCGCCCGCCAGTACTCTTTCTCAGTTTCTGCACCGAGCTGGGATACGAGATCCCAGGCTGCTGGTTGAGGCTGCACATGCCTCAAAAACACTCCACGCTGTTTGGCAGCCCAACCCTGGCCGGGACCAAGGACCTTCGCTCGCACCCACTCGATGCCACGCGTACGGGTTCGTTCGAACACTAAACCTTGCACGAAATCCGATTTCTTGCTGTCCTCATGGGCCAAGTATTCCGATAAGATCGCGTTCTCCTCATGCTCACCGACAAGATCGCCCTTGACCAGCGTGGCTCCCAACCAGCACGCGCGCTCAAGTGAAGGCACCAACGCGAGAAGCCCTTTCAGACCGCGCTCCCCATGGATCTTTCTGACAGCGTCGAGCCGTGCAGCTTCCACAGCGTGTTCTTTCGCATCCCAGTCCTGCTCCATGCCTTCAGGAAGCTCTATGTGGTCGGCGAACAGCCAACCAAAACGATCGGAGAAATCCTCCGGAGCAAAACGCTCCAACAAATCATCAAGCTGGTCAAGGCGATCCGCAGGAAGCGCCCACTGTGCATCGGAAAAGGACCGATGATGCGAGAGAAGCGTGCGAAGCGCAGACCAAATCCGAACGCGACTTTCCTCCTCTAGAGCATCCGCGTCGAGACTACCGAGGCGTTCAACGATCATTTGATACAACTCGAGTGGCAGATCCGCGAGAGCACGGATCAAATCCTCCCAGCGCGACCTCAGCGCCCCAACGTCCTCAAGCAATCGCTGCAGGACTTCCTTCGTTACTTCAAACAACTCCCCGCGTGTGACTTGCGGACCCTCGTCGGGAGCCCAATCTCGCCACTGTGGTTTCGCTGAGAAATGGCCGGTGCCATGTGTCTCAGGTAAGAGTTCTTTCATCAACTTCCAACTAACGTCGGGTGTGCGCTCCCGTAGTCGATCAATGATACTCATCCGCTTTTCCACCCTCGCCGTCGTCTGAGGCGACCATGGCAAGAAGACCCCCCGCAGACTCTCCGCAGGCCGGTTCGCCCACTGACCCCCAGGATCCCGGCGTGCCAGGGTCGCAAGGACGAGCGCCGCACGAGCAAGATGATCCGGACTCCAAGCGAGCGACTCGAGTGCCCACAAGAGTCCCGTATGGTGGGCCGACCCAAACAATGGACCTGGGGCTTCGACAAAAAGCTCCATAACCACAGGGTTGTCACCGTTGAGTCCGTCTTCTACCGCTTCCAGGAACACGTCCGGGGCTGCCTCGGCCAGCAAGGGAAGCACATGGCTAAGGGAAAGCCAGAGTCTCATGTCCTGATTTGCGCGGCCAAGTAGCTCATTTACGATCGACTCGGCTTGCTGGCGCAAGGTCACTCCTCCTGCAACCGTGGGAACCTCTTCGCGCGCTCCCATGATTGCCAACGTCGCCGCCAGTCCTTCACACAAGCCGGATGAGTGTGCGGGCACTTGGCCATGGACACCAGCACTCCAGCGCTCCTCAAGCGGCAGGTCAAATTGCGGATCGGGTACGCTGAGGACATCAAGCACAACCTGTCGAAAGCGGTCCAGGTCGTCGCGCCGAACATACCGAGCTAACTGAGCGGCATTGTCAAGTTGACGAAAAGCTCGTCGATCGACCCCCAAGATATTGCGCTCCAGCCCGTCTCGAACCCGCCATGCTGAGCATCAAAAACAGCCGTCAGCCTCAACTTGACAATACCTTGCGGTGTCCTACGAAGCGATCCGGCTGTGGTGCCTCACGTTCGGTTCAGTATACGCTCGCCGGCTCAAGCGTCGACAGGGCCGGCTGGGCGACATCTGGCACCTGGACGAGGTCTTCGTCACCATCCAGGGACAGCGGCGCTATCTCTGGCGTGCCGTCGATCAAGATGGTGACGTCATCGATATCCTCGTCCAGTCGCATCGCGACTGTCGGGCGGCTACACGCTTTTTCCGCAAGCTGTTGAAGGGCCAGGAGCGTACGCCTGGGCGGTTGGTCACCGACAAGCTGAGCAGCTACAGGGCTGCGCACCGAGCGGTCATGCCGTCCGTCGCCCATCGCACGGACCGATACGAGAACAATCGCGCCGAAGTCTCCCACCAGCCCACACGGCAACGCGAGCGACAAATGCGCCGGTTCAAATCTCCCGGGCAGGCACAACGATTCTTGTCCGTGCATGGACTCGTCCGCAACCTCTTCCGCGTTGGCCGTCACCTGGTGCGAGCGGTGCATCATCGGGAGCTACGAGGACGCTCTTTTCTCATTTGGGATGCAGTCACGATCGCCGCCTGACTCGAACTGAGATCACGATCCCGAGTACCGGCTCGCTCGACGAACGCTAACTTGACAGTACCGGGCTGAACCATATCCGCGGCAAATACAGCAGCAGCGGTTCGGGCCGGATCGAGACTATGGCCCCAACCGCTAGTTCTCTCTCAAGGACGTTTAGCCCCCTTTTGTGGCCGGCTTGTTTCTGTGTGGTTATTGCCTTGGGAGCGTGGGAGAATGGGCCGACTGATTTGGAAGAACGATGAAACGGGCAAAAAGGAGACAGACGGCGGTTCTTGCCCTTTCCGTGCTGGCGTTGACGCTAATCGCGCCTTGGGCGCTCGGGCAGGACCCGGACCCGCTCACGGAAATCCGCCGCCGCGCCGATCAGGGTGACGCCGATGCCCAATTCTTACTCGGCCTCCGGTACGCCAACGGCGAGGGCGCACCGGAAAACGATGCTGAGGCTGTGAAGTGGTATCGGCTCGCCGCCGAGCAGGGTCACGCCAATGCCCAATACTTCCTCGGTGCCATGTACGCCAACGGCGAGGGCGTGCCGGAAAACGATGCCGAGGCCGTGAAGTGGTATCGGCTCGCCGCTGAGCAGGGGAACGCTACGGCCCAAGCCAGACTCGGTGTCATGCACACCAGAGGCGAGGGTGCGCCGGAAAACGATGCCGAGGCTGTGAAGTGGTATCGGCTCGCCGCCGAACAAGGTCACGCCAATGCCCAATACTTCCTCGGTGCCATGTACGCCAACGGCGAGGGCGTGCCGGAAAACGATGCCGAGGCTGTGAAGTGGTATCGGCTCGCCGCCGAACAAGGTCACGCCGGTGCCCAATTCTTACTCGGCCTCCGGTACGCCAGAGGCGAGGGTGTGCCGGAAAACGATGCCGAGGCTGTGAAGTGGTATCGGCTCGCCGCCGAACAAGGTCACGCCAATGCCCAATACTTCCTCGGTGCCATGTACGCCAACGGCGAGGGCGTGCCGGAAGACGATGCTGAGGCTGTGAAGTGGTATCGGCTCGCCGCCGAGCAGGGTCACGCCAATGCCCAATACTTCCTCGGTGCCATGTACGCCAACGGCGAGGGCGTGCCGGAAAACGATGCCGAGGCCGTGAAGTGGTACCGGATGGCCGCTGAGCAGGGAGTAGCCCGCGCTCAGCTCAACCTTGGTGTCATGTACGCCGATGGTGCGGGTGTGCCGCAGGACAATGCCGAGGCCGCAAAGTGGTACCGGATGGCCGCTGAGCAGGGGAACGCTACGGCCCAAGCCAGACTCGGTGTCATGCACACCAGAGGCGAGGGTGTGCCGGAAAACGATGCCGAGGCTGTGAAGTGGTATCGGCTCGCCGCCGAACAAGGTCACGCCGGTGCCCAATTCTTACTCGGCCTCCGGTACGCCAGAGGCGAGGGTGTGCCGGAAAACGATGCCGAGGCTGTGAAGTGGTATCGGCTCGCCGCCGAACAAGGTCACGCCAATGCCCAATTCTTACTCGGCCTCCGGTACGCCAGAGGCGAGGGCGTACCGGAAAACGATGCTGAGGCTGTGAAGTGGTTTCGGCTCGCCGCCGAGCAGGGTCACGCCAATGCCCAATACTTCCTCGGTGCCATGTACGCCAACGGCGAGGGCGTGCCGGAAAACGATGCCGAGGCCGTGAAGTGGTACCGGATGGCCGCTGAGCAGGGAGTAGCCCGCGCTCAGCTCAACCTCGGTTTCATGTACGCCAACGGGGATGGCGTGCCGGAAAACGATGCTGAGGCTGTGAAGTGGTATCGGCTCGCCGCCGAGCAGGGTCACGCCAATGCCCAATACTTCCTCGGTGCCATGTACGCCAACGGCGAGGGCGTGCCGGAAAACGATGCCGAGGCCGTGAAGTGGTACCGGATGGCCGCTGAGCAGGGAGTAGCCCGCGCTCAGCTCAACCTCGGTTTCATGTACGCCAACGGGGATGGCGTGCCGGAAAACGATGCTGAGGTTGTGAAGTGGTATCGGCTCGCCGCCGAGCAGGGTCACGCCAATGCCCAATACTTCCTCGGTGCCATATACGCCGACGGTGAGGGTGTGGCGGAGAACGATGCCGAGGCTGTGAAGTGGTTTCGCAAGGCCGCCGAGCAGGGCGACGCCGGTGCCCAATTCAGCCTCGGTCTCATGTACGACAACGGCGAGGGCGTACCGGAAAACGATGCTGAGGCTGTGAAGTGGTATCGGCTCGCCGCCGAACAAGGTCACGCCGGTGCCCAATACTTCCTCGGTGCCATATACGCCGACGGTGAGGGTGTGGCGGAGAACGATGCCGAGGCTGTGAAGTGGTTTCGGCTCGCCGCCGAACAGGGGACCGCCGGTGCCCAATTCAACCTCGGTTTCATGTACGCCAACGGGGATGGCGTGCCGGAAAACGATGCTGAGGCTGTGAAGTGGTACCGGATGGCCGCTGAGCAGGGAGTAGCCCGCGCTCAGCTCAACCTTGGTGTCATGTACGCCGATGGTACGGGTGTGGCGGAGAACGATGCCGAGGCTGTGAAGTGGTTTCGGCTCGCCGCCGAACAGGGGACCGCCGGTGCCCAATTCAACCTCGGTTTCATGTACGCCAACGGGGATGGCGTGCCGGAAAACGATGCTGAGGCTGTGAAGTGGTATCGCAAGGCCGCCGAGCAGGGCGACGCTGGTGCCCAATTCAGCCTCGGTGTCATGTACGACAAAGGCGAGGGCGTACCGGAGAACGATGCCGAGGCCAGGAGTTGGTATCGCAAAGCTGCCGAGCAGGGCGACGCTGCTGCCCAATACAACCTCGGTGTCATGTACGACAAAGGCGAGGGCGTGCCCCAAGACTACCAAGAGGCCGTGGGTTGGTATCGCAAGGCCGCCGAGCAGGGCGACGCTAGTGCCCAACACAACCTCGGTTTCATGTACGCCAACGGGGATGGCGTACCCCAGGACTACGTCCAAGCCCACAAGTGGGTTAACTTGGCGGCCTCACGGACTACTACAAGGAAAGCAGAGGATTACCGAGTAGCGAGGGACAAACTGGCAGAGAAGATGACTGCTTCACAAGTCGCCGAGGCCCAGCGATTGGCGCGGGAATGGCGACCGAAGACCTGGGAGCAACTGAAGGGCAAGTAGGTCTCGCCGTGGCTCAGCGCGTTTCTCTGAGGAGATTCCAATTATGAAAATTGCTTTGTTTGCTTTGCTGGCCGGCGTTGTTGCAGAAATCTGACTCCATCCCCAACGCTCTCCCCCCTGATAGGCTAGGGGATGGGCAAAAGCGACTACACCTTCCGATATAAGGTTCGCAACTGGCCGGAGTGACCTGCCTGGCGATTTCCGGACCAGCTGAAGCCTGAGAGAATGGCGCCCTCGGAGAAACGAGGGAGCCATGAAGAAGACCCGGTTTACCGAAGAGCAGATGGTGACGATCCTCCGCGAGGCCGATCAGCGGCCCGTTCCGGAGGTGGCCAAAAAGAACGGCGTCAGCGCCCAGACGCTCTACGCCTGGCGGAAACACTTCGGCACGTTGGAGCCCGCCGATGTGAAGCGGCTGCGGCAGCTCGAGCAGGAGAACGGCCGGCTGAAAAAGATGGTGGCCGATCGAGATCTGGAGATCGACGTGCTCAAGGAGATCACCCGAAAAAAATGGTAGGCGCACGCGTGCGCCGGCCGCAGGTCGCGTATGCACGTGCACGCGGTCTGTCGGGTCGCCGCGCGTGCGCCTTGCTCTCCGTCGCACGGTCCACGCTGGGCTACCAGTCGCGGCTGGTCGACCGGGATGCCCCGGCGCTGGCCGCGATGCGTCGTCTGGCGGCGCAGTATCCGCGGTACGGCTATCGCCGGATTCGGATTTTCCTAAAACGCGAAGGGCACACGATGAGCACGGACCGGACCCATCGCCTCTGGCGCCAGGCGGGGTTGCAGGTGCCTCGGCGGCGGCCGCGGCGCCGGGTCGCCCTGAGCCGGCCCCGCCCGGTGCCCGCCACTGCGGTCAATCACGTCTGGGCGTACGACTTCGTGTTCGACACCTGCGCGAATGGGCAGACGCTCAAGTGCCTCACCGTCGTCGACGAATGGACCCGCGAGTCACTCGCGATCGACGTGGCCGGCGGCATTCGGTCCGGGCGCGTTATCGAGGTGCTCACGCAGCTCGTGAGCGTCCACGGAGCCCCACGTTACCTCCGGTCCGACAACGGCCCCGAGTTTGTTGCGGGTGCGATTCTCCGGTGGCTGCTCCAGGCGCAGATCGAAACCGCGCTCATCGAGCCGGGCAAGCCGTGGCAGAATGCGACCGACGAATCGTTCAACGGGAAGTTCCGCGACGAGTATCTGAGCCTGCAGTGGTTTCGGAACCGCGTGGACGCGAAGGTGGGGATCGAGCAATGGCGACGGCACTACAACGACGTGCGACCGCACTCAAGCCTTGGCTATCTGACGCCAGCCGAGTTCAAAGCGCAGCTCCGTGCTGGCTCGGATGACGGTGGGCGCTCGCCGGCGATGCCGGCTCACGCTGACCAAGAAGAACACGAGAGCGACTTAACCATGCCGACTGGCGCTGTTCTCCAGTAATCGGTGGTCCGAAGAAAGCCGGCAGGTCAGGAGTACAACCGGGCTCTGGTGAAACGTGGGCAGCTGACACTGTGGTTCGACACGGAGGCAGTCGCTGCCTGGCGTCATCCAGGACCCTTCGAAGGGCGAGGCCGGCCCAAGGTCTACGCAGATGCGGCGATCCAATGTGCGCTGGTCCTGAATTCGGTGTTTCACCTCAACCTACGGACCACTCAAGGGTTCCTTCAATCCATCGTGGCGCTCATGGCTCTCGACCTCCCAGTGCCCAACTACAGCACGGTGAGCCGAAGGCAAAGCGCCGTCGACGTCCGACTGAGTGTAGGGCCCACGGATCGACCACGACATGTCGTCATCGATTCGACGGGCCTGAAGATCTACGGAGCCGGTGAGTGGCACATCAGAAAACACCGAACCCTCCGCCGTAGGACATGGCGAAAGCTCCACCTAGGCGTCGATGAGACGACGAAAGAGATCGTTGCGATGGACCTGACTGCGAGCAACGTCCACGACGCCCGAAGGCTCTCTTCGTTGCTGTCTAAGACTCCTGGTTCGATCGGGCAAGTCTCCGCAGACCGGGCCTACGACACGGGTTCCTGCTACGAGGCCGTGCTCCAGCACGACGCTATCGTGACGATCTTGCCGCGACGCAATGCACGATGCAGCCGAGACTCTCATCCGCCTCCGTGGCGTGCGATGCGTGATACCCATCTCCGGCGTATTAGGACGCAGGGCCGTTATGAGTGGCGGAAGTCGAGTGGCTGCACTCGCCAGAGCGTGGCGGAGAATGCGGTCTCACGGTACAAGGCGATACTCGGGGTAAGCCTCTCGGCCCGCACGGTCAAGAACCAAGCAGTCGAAGCCGCGATCAAGTGCGCTGTGCTGAACCGGATGGCGGAGCTTGGAATGCCACGATCGGAGCGCGTGTACTGAGGCGGATGAGCTTCTCGGCCCGGTTCGCCGCGAGCGCGAATTACGCAACAACGCCCATTGAAACATGACGGTCCGCCCGTGACGCTGGAGGACTTGGAACGGGCCGTTGCCGAGGGAGCGTGCGAAGAGTGATCGCGCTGGATACCAACGTCCCAGTCCGCTATCTGGTGGATGACGATGCGAGGCAGGCAGAGGCCGCCCGTTTGTTGTTGCAATGGCTGACGGCCGAACGGCCCCCTGCTCAGGCTTTCTCTCAATTTCGTTGCCTATCCTCCCATGCCCCTCGGGCCGTTGGAAGTCTTGCTCATAGATGGTTCCTTTCAGTCGCCACTGGCCACCGCTCTGCGGATCGGACGCGGTGAAGCAATGCTGGGCCCTGCCGCGTCACCTCCAGGCCCGCTTTGTACAGCCAAAATGGGATTGCGTTCAGTTCTGTTCTATCTTACTATCTGTATGATCAGAATATCAGTGAAGTAAGCAAATGGAACTCGCTAAAATCACCGCACGTGGGCAGACGACGATCCCCAAGAGCATCCGTGAGGCGGCCAACCTGGGCGCGGGTGATGTGATCGCTTTCGAGATCAAGGGTAATCATCTGGTAGTACGCAAGGTGATGCCGGGGCAGGACGACTACCTGCAGGGCCTCTCCGAGGTTCTGAGCGAATGGATCTCGCCCGAGGACGAGGAAGCGTGGCGTGACCTTTGAGTCGCTTGATGTGGTCGTCGTCCCCTTTCCTTTCACGGATCGCCAGGCCGCCAAGCGTCGACCGGCCTTGATCATCTCATCGGCAAACTTCAATCGAGCTCATGAACAATCGATCCTGGCTATGATCACCTCTGCCGGGAGCGATTGGCCGAGCGACGTAGCGATTCAGGGCTGGCGGGAAGCTGGTCTCAACGTTCCCTGCAAGGTCCGTTTTAAGCTCTTCACCCTCGATGACGCTCTGGTTGTCCGTAAGCTCGGGACGTTGTCGAGACGAGATGGCGAAGCGGTGAAAAAAGCGGTGGGACGCGTCCTGGCAAGCAACTGATAAGGACACGTCCACGGCGCCAACATCGAGGGACGGCAGGCAAGAGCAGGCACCGGCGGAGAGGTCTTTCCAGTCGTCCTGCAGTAATGCCCACTCGCACACCTCAAGCAAGCCATCCCAGAGCGACAGGGGAACACCGATGTGGTAGTGACCAGACCGATTTTTGTACCAACCGTAGTGAGAGTTCACATCGCAGCCTGGGGCTGTGAAACTGGTTTCAGTGGCAGGGGATGGCTATAAGCCCCCGGCGCCGGGGGCCTATAGCCGAGCGCCGAGTGCGGCCGCACCGTGTTGTATTGCACCCTCCACTGTTCAATCAGCACCTGTGCCTCCTTCAACGAGTAGAAGATCTCTCCATTCAGGCATTCGTCCCGCAGCTTCCCATTGAAACTCTCGCAGTACCCGTTCTCCCAGGGACTGCCCGGTTCGATGTACAGTGTCCCGGTCCCTAGATTTGCCAACCACTGGCGCAGTTGTTTGGCGATGAACTCGGGACCATTGTCGGATCGAATCTGTTCCGGTATCCCTCGCCACAACATCACGTCCGACAACGCCTCAATGATTTGTTGGCTGCCCATCCTCCGCTCCACCCGGATCGCCAGGCATTCCCGCGTGTACTCATCCAGCAAGGTCAGCAGCCGCAGCGTTCTCCCCTCGTGCGTTCTGGCACTCATGAAGTCGTAGCTCCACACGTGGTTCGGTCGCTCCGGCCTCAGTCGTACACAGGAACCGTCGTTCAGCCACAGCCGTCCTCGCGGCCTTTGTTTTTGCGGCACTTTCAGCCCTTCCCGCCGCCAAATCCGCTGCACCCGGTCCTTGCCCACTTCCCAGCCCGCACTCCGCAGCAACGCTGTGATCCTCCGGTAGCCATATCGCCCGTACTTCGCTCCCAGGGCAATGATCGCTCGGGTCAGAGCATCCTCGTCCACCCGATGAATCGGCTCGTATCGTTGTGTCCCTCGCCATTGCCCCAGCAGCCGGCAGGCATGCCGTTCCGACAACCCGTGTTGCTCCCACGCACGCTTCACCGCACAACGCCGCCGCTCAGGGCTCAGAAGTTTCCCTGTGCCACATCCCGCAGCACCTGCTTCTCCAGAGAAAGCTCCGCTACCAACCGCTTCAGCCGCGTGTTTTCCTTCTCCAACTCCTTTAGCCGTTTTGCCTGCACCACCTTCAGCCCGCCGTATTCCTTCCGCCACCGGTAGTAGGTTTGGGTGTGGATTCCAGCTTCTTTGCAGGCTTGGGGCGCAGTCTTCCCGTTCCCCATCTGCACTTCTATCTGCCGCAGCACCGCTACAATCTGCTCCGGCTTGTAACTCCTTGTCGGCATGACCTCACTTCCTCCTCAAGTGGATTCTCTCTCTTTCCACTTGGTACAAAAAGTGCCGGTCAGGTCAGGGGCATACAGGTGCAAGGAGCCCAATTGTGCTGTGGTAGTCATGGCAGTTCACCGTGCACGTGGTTGTCTCAGGTCGCGTGACATTCTGGCTCAGCCAGACCCGCACAAAACGTACGTGTCCGACAGGGGGAGCTTTACACTTCGCAAATTCTTAGTTCGGCCGAAAAGAACTAATCACCCACCATCGCGGCCGGTGTGCTAAGACCTACACCTATACATCGAGGGGAGTCAACTGGGGGATCCAGCCAAGAAACTTACCTACCAGGTTTGGCTGGGAAGCTTTTCATGTCAAGACAAAACGCACTTCTGTGAGCAAGAGTTTGCGCTTCCCAGCCGCGCCAAGGCTTGCGGGAAACCGCTTGAGCTGGTGCTATCCTCCGCAGTACAAGCAAGATGCGCCCTGGCACGGTCAGCCACGCGTCTTTGGCCCCCGATGTGCCTCACAGCGCACAGAGGTACATTTGGCTGAACACGGGCCGTGACAACGAATTCCGCTCGCTCCCCAACTGTCCGTTCAGAGGCGCGGCACCACGAATCCAATCCTTGATGTGGTTAAATCATCGCAGGCCGATACGGGCGCCCTGGCATGCGCTCGCGGCCTACCTCAATGAAACAGGTGACACTGAGCACAGATGGCTCCTGCCTGGGAAATCCTGGGCCGGGCGGCTGGGCCTGCGTGATGCGCTACCGGGGGCGCTATCGTGAATTGTACGGCTGCGAGCCCCACACCACCAACAACCGCATGGAACTGACCGCGGTGATCAAGGGGCTCAGCGCGCTAAGAGAGCCCTGCCAGGTTGCCGTCGTCACCGACTCGGAATACGTCCGCCGCGGAGTGACCCAGTGGATGTCCAAATGGAAGCAGAACCATTGGGTAACCTCAGGGAAGACGCCGGTGAAAAACAAGGACATGTGGGAGGCGCTGGACCGAAGCTTGGCGCGCCACCGGATGCGCTGGCAATGGGTGAAGGGTCATGCGCAGCATCCCGACAACCTGCGTGCGGACAAGCTGGCCCAAGAGGCCGCGCGCCTGCAAATCTCCAACACCGGCTAAGGCGGCAGATCGTTAAAGAGCGGGCGGCGGCCAACCGCAACATGGACAGACTGCCGCCCGACGAACCGGCATGCAAGGCGAATGGTTTGCACTCAGGAGCAGGACCCACGCGCGCCCATGTTAGAATTCCTAAGATCGCGCCCGCAGCTCAGGCGGACAGAGCATCTGCCTTCTAAGCACTGAACTCCTCTCCATTGCGTCTATCTGCTTCTATATTGTTCAATAACTTAGGGACTCTGCTTTTCGCTCAAAGCTAATCCCAACCGACTCAGATTCGGGGATTTTGTCACGGTTTTGTCACGGTCGTAAATCGTTTCTCGCAAGTCCTTACACAGTTTACTCACACCTCGTAACCAGGCATTACTCCCCACGAAATCGTCACCTACATTCATCACCTCCCTTTCGCAAGAATCGATTTTGCCCTAGACCTTTCGGCACCTGCAGTCCGACTTAGCGGATACACCAAGTAGCCACTCAGCACGACCCGCGTTAGGAATCCGAGGCACCTACTGGCTTCTCTCGTTCATCTTGGCCCAGGTGTTCCCCCGTTCGATCTTGCCGAGTAGCGAGCGGAGTACCAGGCTGTCGCGATAGGACCAGCCAATTCTTGCCCGGCCCGCCTCCAATTCATCGAAAACGCCGGGAACTGGGTGACCAGGCCGAGATAAGGAAAGAAAAACAGGTACTGAAAACACAGAAGTTAAATGGCGGGGCCGACGAGACTCGAACTCGCGACCTCCTGCGTGACAGGCAGGTAAAGTCCTTCTTTCAGTTACATTGCTTCCATCCGTTTCCTCCTATTATCAACAACTTGGGGTACCTGCTTTCGCTCAGTCAGCAACCCCACTCGCTTCCGAACATAGGGTTTTGATACGGTACCGTTACCTCCACTTCTACCTGTTTCAGAATCCCCACGCTCCGTTCCACTGTAAAATGCTTCTTCTTCACGGCAAAATCCACTCCTCCAGCTTCCAGATTCTGCCGCAACACTCACCTTCCCTTTGGATTAAAAAACCAAAGGCCGGTCAGGTCCGACGGGATTCTCCAATTGGCATGTGTGCCGGTATGCGGTACATTGCCTCATGATCCGGAGGTTTCGTCATCGCGGCCTGAAGCGCATGTACGAGCGCGGCGACCCGAGCCGTGTGGGTCCCGCCTTGGCGGATAGTGTCGCGCTTGCCTTGGCGGACCTTGCCGATGCCCGCAAGCCCTTGGACCTCGACCTGCCCGGCTACCGGCTTCACCCGCTGAAGGGTAGACTGAAGGGATACTGGAGCATCTCGATTTCCGGCAACTGGCGGGTTATCTTCCGTTTCGAACATGGCGATGCCTACGATGTCGACCTGATCGACTACCACTAGTAGGAGGCAGCAACATGACGATGAGCAATCCTCCGCATCCCGGACGCAGTATCCGCGAGAACTGCCTGGACCCGCTCGGTTTGAACGTGACCGAAGCGGCGAAGGTGCTGGGTGTCGCTCGTCACACCCTCTCGCGGGTTCTGAACGGCCACGCGGCCATCTCCCCGGAGATGGCCATTCGGCTTGAGAAGGCGGGCTGGTCCAATGCCGAGTTCTGGCTGCGCCGACAGACCACTTGGGATCTCGTCCAGGCGCGCAAGGACGCAGACCGGATCAACGTCGAGCGATACCAGCCGCAGCCGTCGGTGTGAAGCGATGCAGATTTCATGCTCCAGCGGCTATGTGTTCGCTGACCTAGGACTCGAGAATCGATGGCGTGAACGACGGACCCGCCGCCGCATCTGGATGGGTACTGTTAAGTTAAGCAGTTTGGCATGCATTCTCGCCGCCCGCCGCCACCGCTAAGTCATTGATTCTCAGTCTCTGATCCAGCAGAATCCTTCCGCGAAACGGGCAGATTCTGCTCAACTTGACAGTACCAGCCAGGCGGCTGTACACCGACTGCCGCAGCAGGTCCGCGAAAGAAAACCGAGCATTGTTTGCCCGCGAATCGGTCAGGTGCTCGTCAATGAGTTCGCTGAATCCCAGACGCTCATCCAACTCCCGGACCAGAATCAGTCCGCCATTGGAAGTCACTCGTGATCCCTGAAACCCGACTCGCAGAAATCGGTTAAACGACAGCTGAAAGGCGTTGTTGCGTAATTCGCGCTCGCGGCGAACCGGGCCGAGAAGTTCATCCGCCTCAGTACACGCGCTCCGATCGTGGCATTCCAAGCTCCGCCATCCGGTTCAGCACAGCGCACTTGATCGCGGCTTCGACTTTTTGGTTCTTGACCGTGCGGGCCGAGAGGCTTACCCCGAGTATCGCCTTGTACCGTGAGACCGCATTCTCCGCCACGCTCTGGCGAGTGCAGCCACTCGACTTCCGCCACTCATAACGGCCCTGCGTCCTAATACGCCGGAGATTGGTATCACGCATCGCACGCCACGGAGGCGGATGAGAGTCTCGGCTGCATCGTGCATTGCGTTGCGGCAAGATCGTCACGATAGCGTCGTGCTGGAGCACGGCCTCGCAGCAGGAACCCGTGTCGTAGGCCCGGTCTGCGGAGACTTGCCCGATCGAACCAGGAGTCTTAGACAGCAACGAAGAGAGCCTTCGGGCGTCGTGGACGTTGCTCGCAGTCAGGTCCATCGCAACGATCTCTTTCGTCGTCTCATCGATGCCTAGGTGGAGCTTTCGCCATGTCCTACGGCGGAGGGTTCGGTGTTTTCTGATGTGCCACTCACCGGCTCCGTAGATCTTCAGGCCCGTCGAATCGATGACGACATGTCGTGGTCGATCCGTGGGCCCTACACTCAGTCGGACGTCGACGGCGCTTTGCCTTCGGCTCACCGTGCTGTAGTTGGGCACTGGGAGGTCGAGAGCCATGAGCGCCACGATGGATTGAAGGAACCCTTGAGTGGTCCGTAGGTTGAGGTGAAACACCGAATTCAGGACCAGCGCACATTGGATCGCCGCATCTGCGTAGACCTTGGGCCGGCCTCGCCCTTCGATGGGTCCTGGATGACGCCAGGCAGCGACTGCCTCCGTGTCGAACCACAGTGTCAGCTGCCCACGTTTCACCAGAGCCCGGTTGTACTCCGGCCAGTTGCGAACCTTATATCGGAAGGTGTAGTCGCTTTTGCCCATCCCCTAGCCTATCAGGGGAGAGAGCGTTGGGGATGGAGTCAGATTTCTGCAACAACGCCATGGCGCGGGACTTCTGGCAACAAATCTTTGTCGGTCATCACGTTCCAGCCATGCGGACGTGCCCTCCCGTCTCCGAGAGTCCCTTGAATCGACCCCGGTCGTGGCAACATTGTGGCAACGCTCCTCGCTAGGAGGACCGCCTGTTCAGTGACGTCCCGATCGCAATCGAACCAAGAGCCTCTTTCGATCGGCCTCGGGTCCCCAGTGTCCTTGACCATGAGGTATTCGCGCCGTTCGGGTCAAGTATCCTACTACCCCCAAATTGGTCTCGCAGCAGGGTGTGTGCCGGAAAGTAGCGCTCACACCGGTAGACAGCGTCGACACCGGCGGCGAGGCCGGAGCCGCGCCGGAAGATGCCCTTGGCGACACGGCGGCGGGTGCCGTGGCGTCCTATTTCAGGACGTCACCTGAGTGTCACCAAGGCGTCAATCGTCGTCCCAAGGGCCCCGGCAATGCGTGACAGAGCAGCTGCAGAGCCGGGTTTGCGCCCGCGTTCGATCTCGGACAGGTACCCCGTGGCGATTCCCGTTCGCGTGGCCAGATCACGCACGGTGACGCCGAGATGGGTTCGAAACGCGACGATGGGGCGCTCGCCCTGCATGATGGCCAATGCCACCTCATGCGGGATGCGGCTCCCATCATCTGCGTCGCGCGCGGCTATCTGATCCGCAAGCGTTTCCTTCTCGGCGAGCAAGGCTTCGTACTGCGCTCGTGGCAGCGTAATGGTGTCGGTATCAGTCATACGCTTCGCTCCGGTGCCGAACTCTCAGAACCACCAGCACGGTGATCGTGTTGGTTTCAACGCTGAAGAGGACCCGATAGCTACCAACCCGTAGCCGTCGATACCTGCTGTCAGCGAGTTGGATCACGTTGTTGGCCAGCGATGCCGGATCCGCCGCGTACTGTTCGACCTTAGCGACGATCCGTGCGCGGGCCGGGGCGGCGAGGCGACGCATGTCCTTCACGGCCTTGGTCGCCCACTCGATCTTCCCGACCACCTTCACACATAGATGTTCTCATATAGCGAACACCCTGTCGAGTCGTTTCGCTGGAGCACCTCGAGGGCGTTGTTGCAGAAATCTGACTCCATCCCCAACGCTCTCTCCCCTGATAGGCTAGGGGATGGGCAAAAGCGACTACACCTTCCGATATAAGGTTCGCAACTGGCCGGAGTACAACCGGGCTCTGGTGAAACGTGGGCAGCTGACACTGTGGTTCGACACGGAGGCAGTCGCTGCCTGGCGTCATCCAGGACCCATCGAAGGGCGAGGCCGGCCCAAGGTCTACGCAGATGCGGCGATCCAATGTGCGCTGGTCCTGAATTCGGTGTTTCACCTCAACCTACGGACCACTCAAGGGTTCCTTCAATCCATCGTGGCGCTCATGGCTCTCGACCTCCCAGTGCCCAACTACAGCACGGTGAGCCGAAGGCAAAGCGCCGTCGACGTCCGACTGAGTGTAGGGCCCACGGATCGACCACGACATGTCGTCATCGATTCGACGGGCCTGAAGATCTACGGAGCCGGTGAGTGGCACATCAGAAAACACCGAACCCTCCGCCGTAGGACATGGCGAAAGCTCCACCTAGGCATCGATGAGACGACGAAAGAGATCGTTGCGATGGACCTGACTGCGAGCAACGTCCACGACGCCCGAAGGCTCTCTTCGTTGCTGTCTAAGACTCCTGGTTCGATCGGGCAAGTCTCCGCAGACCGGGCCTACGACACGGGTTCCTGCTGCGAGGCCGTGCTCCAGCACGACGCTATCGTGACGATCTTGCCGCAACGCAATGCACGATGCAGCCGAGACTCTCATCCGCCTCCGTGGCGTGCGATGCGTGATACCAATCTCCGGCGTATTAGGACGCAGGGCCGTTATGAGTGGCGGAAGTCGAGTGGCTGCACTCGCCAGAGCGTGGCGGAGAATGCGGTCTCACGGTACAAGGCGATACTCGGGGTAAGCCTCTCGGCCCGCACGGTCAAGAACCAAAAAGTCGAAGCCGCGATCAAGTGCGCTGTGCTGAACCGGATGGCGGAGCTTGGAATGCCACGATCGGAGCGCGTGTACTGAGGCGGATGAGCTTCTCGGCCCGGTTCGCCGCGAGCGCGAATTACGCAACAACGCCCCCCCGTGGCGAAAACGGCACGCGTGCCGATGGCGAAGGTGCGACCCGAGACAGGCTCCACAGTGGCTGCCCCTGAAGGGGCCACACTACGTGTGGCACAAAAAATCGGTCTGGTCAAGCCCTAGGTTGGGAAATGGAACTGGTACAATCCCGCCCAAGACGGGAAAGTGAATCATCCGCAGGGCAGGAAGGAGACGACAGCAAATGGCGTCCTTCGCAGAACGAGTGATTGGCGCGGCCAGGCTGGATGTTCGGATCTACGAGGAAGTCGAGGCTGACCGTACCGCCTTCGGACAGGCCATGGGCGTGGTGATTCTTTCCAGCTTGGCGGCCGGCATCGGCATGATTGGGCAGGAAGGCGCACCCGGGCTGCTGGTCGGCGCGATCGGCGCCCTCCTGGGCTGATTCATCTGGGCAGGGCTCACCTACGTCATTGGGACGCGGATTCTTCCTATGCCGCAGACGCACGCCGACTGGGGCCAGCTGTTGCGCACCATCGGGTTCGCGTCATCGCCCGGAATCCTGCGCATCCTGGGAGTCGTGCCGGTGCTGGGGGGACTCGTCTTTCTGGTTACGGGCATCTGGATGCTGATTGCATTTGTCATTGCGGTGCGCCAGGCCTTGGACTACACCAGCACCGGCCGCGCCATTGGAGTTTGCCTGATTGGGTGGGTGGTCAATGTCGTTATTTTCCTGATCCTCGGCATGTTCTTGGGTGGATGAGAAATCGGTTAACGCAGTTTTGAGGGGCCTCTGGATCGGCACGGCGGGGTGTGCGCATGTGCATTGCCGCGCCACCCCCGGGAGGGTCGCGCTCTCGTCCTCCGCCTTCGGACATCCTGATCGGCAGTTACTGGACCGGTTGGGCCATGAAGTGGATCGGAGACGCTGCATAGATCCGAGCCAGCCATGTTCGCAAACAGAAGACCGACCGTCGGGTGGCTGGGGCCGAAGCTGTCCCTGGAATGGGACGGCCCGATAGACTACTGGGACGACTTTCTCGACGATCCGCCAGTCATTTTTCTGCAGTGTTAGGAAGTAGGGGCGACTCATGTCTTCAGGTAGGTTCGTGGTTGCAGTTGCGCTCTTGTCGGTCATCGGCTGCGCTCCGGATGAAATTGCACTGGTATCGACCGGCCCTCTTGATGACCTGGCAAAAATCCCGCAAGATGCCACGGCATTTGCGGAAATCGGAGGGCCTCCAATTCTCGAAGTCAATGAACATCGGCTTAGGGAGTTTGAAGATTACTGGTACGGCCCTTGGGTGCGAACCGAGCCGGAGGTCTGTACAGCGGAGGAGTTCAGTTGGGCTGCAGAATCATTTCCAAAACAGTCGATGTTTGGTCCCAACCTGTTGGAAGTCTCCGCCTCCCGTGTTGAAGCCGTCACGGCGAACGCGCAACTCGGCCAATATCCCAGTCGAGCCGACTACGGGATCACAATCCGAAACACATCGATGCGCGCGCTTCCTTCAGCCGACCCGTTCTTCTACGACTTCCGCAATGCGGGAGAAGGATATCCGTTCGATTACAACCAGAACTCGGCGGTGTGGGCGGGAACGCCCCTTTTCCTTTCGCACACCTCCCAGGATGGACGATTTCTCGCTGCAGAATCACCCTATGCCTGCGGCTGGATCGATTCCCGGGACATCGCGTATGTAGACGAGGAGTTCGTCGCGAAGTACCGCTCTGCAAACTTAGCCGCTGTACGGCGAGATCGGATACCCATCTCAAGCAACCGGACCGGATTCTTGTTCCAAGGCCGGATCGGTATGCTGTTGCCCATGACGACAAGGTCCGAAACCAGCCTACATCTGCTAGCTCCGGTGGCGGATGCAAGCCGTCGTGCGTCGGTGACACACGTTCGTCTGTCGGACCGGGACGCCGCTCCATTTCCTCTTCCGTTCTCTGAGGATCAACTCGCCGAGGTGATCAACGAAATACTCGGGCAGCCCTATGGATGGGGTGGATTGGGCGGTTATCGCGACTGTTCGTCCACGATCCTGGACGTCTTCCTTCCGTTTGCTTTACCTCTTCCTCGCAATTCGAGGAGACAGGCGAACGCAGGGAAAAATGTGACTATTGAACAACTCTCCCTTGCCGAAAAGCGAGAGCGCATTATGGCTATAGCCGTTCCCTTCCGTACAATTCTAAACCTGAGCGGCCACAACATGCTTTATTTGGGAGCGTTCGAAGGCTCTCCCGTAGCGTTTCACACGATTTGGGGACTAAGGACGGGGTCCGCGAATGAGTCGAATTCTGGCCGGTACCTAATTGGCAAGTCGGTCATTACTAGCCTGTCGCCGGGACGCGAGGTTCGCGAATTATCGCGGAGTAGGGGAGATCTCTTGAGTCGCATCAGATCTTACACTCTGCTCGGAGAACAGTAAGCGCTGGGATCGAAGCTATTACTGGCCGCACCGCAGTTATGACCGTTTAGTCAAGCGGGAATTGCGTTGTCGCCTTGTGGGGCGAACCTTGCGTCTGGGAATGACCATACCGGCACTATTTGTACCAGCTGGAAAGAGAGAGAATCCACTTGAGGAGGAAGTCCGATCATGCCCATAAAGAAGTACAAACCAGGGCGTTGTTGCAGAAATCTGACTCCATCCCCAACGCTCTCCCTCCTGATAGGCTAGGGGATGGGCAAAAGCGACTACACCTTCCGATATAAGGTTCGCAACTGGCCGGAGTACAACCGGGCTCTGGTGAAACGTGGGCAGCTGACACTGTGGTTCGACACGGAGGCAGTCGCTGCCTGGCGTCATCCAGGACCCTTCGAAGGGCGAGGCCGGCCCAAGGTCTACGCAGATGCGGCGATCCAATGTGCGCTGGTCCTGAATTCGGTGTTTCACCTCAACCTACGGACCACTCAAGGGTTCCTTCAATCCATCGTGGCGCTCATGGCTCTCGACCTCCCAGTGCCCAACTACAGCACGGTGAGCCGAAGGCAAAGCGCCGTCGACGTCCGACTGAGTGTAGGGCCCACGGATCGACCACGACATGTCGTCATCGATTCGACGGGCCTGAAGATCTACGGAGCCGGTGAGTGGCACATCAGAAAACACCGAACCCTCCGCCGTAGGACATGGCGAAAGCTCCACCTAGGCGTCGATGAGACGACGAAAGAGATCGTTGCGATGGACCTGACTGCGAGCAACGTCCACGACGCCCGAAGGCTCTCTTCGTTGCTGTCTAAGACTCCTGGTTCGATCAGGCAAGTCTCCGCAGACCGGGCCTACGACACGGGTTCCTGCTACGAGGCCGTGCTCCAGCACGACGCTATCGTGACGATCTTGCCGCGACGCAATGCACGATGCAGCCGAGACTCTCATCCGCCTCCGTGGCGTGCGATGCGTGATACCCATCTCCGGCGTATTAGGACGCAGGGCCGTTATGAGTGGCGGAAGTCGAGTGGCTGCACTCGCCAGAGCGTGGCGGAGAATGCGGTCTCACGGTACAAGGCGATACTCGGGGTAAGCCTCTCGGCCCGCACGGTCAAGAACCAAAAAGTCGAAGCCGCGATCAAGTGCGCTGTGCTGAACCGGATGGCGGAGCTTGGAATGCCACGATCGGAGCGCGTGTACTGAGGCGGATGAACTTCTCGGCCCGGTTCGCCGCGAGCGCGAATTACGCAACAACGCCGTAGGTGTTCTTCGACCGTTGCTCAACTTCTATCTAGAGCTACGACACCCCTTTGCCAATGGCCAACAAAGACAGCAGCTTGTGCGCTCACCGCTGAGGGTTCTGTTTGCAAGGAAGCTGGCCCGTTTGACGACCTGATTAGCTGCGTACAGCCTCCCTGCAGCCCCGTCGTTCCAATCTAGAAACCCACATGCTGAAGAATCCTCACCCGGGTGGACGCGGATGGGTTTAATATTTGCGCTGTATGCCGTTTCTGCTCTTGCTCTTCGTGCTGCTCTTCTGCTCCCCTGCTCTGGCGTCGGACGACCAACTGCCGTCAGACAAGGCGCCAGACAAGTCGTCGGACCTGGCGTCAGACAAGGCACAAGACAACGAGAAGCAGCCCACCCGGCACGAGTCCGTCATTGTGACCGGCAGCTACGAGCCAATCCCACTGGAAGACCGGGACCGCTCAGTGAGCGCGTTCGATGTCAGCGAACTGGAGTTGGTGACCAATACTCTGGCGGACCTTTTGCGGCTGGATCCGTCGCTGGATCTGCGCAGCCGCGCTCCCGACGGGGTGCAGTCGGATTTGTCGATCCGGGGAGGAACGTTCGGCCAGACGCTGGTTCTGCTGGACGGGGTGCGGATCAACGACGCGCAGTCGGGGCACCACAACATGGACATCCCGGTACCGCTGTCTGCGGTCAGCCGCCTTGAGATCCTGCGCGGGTCTGGCTCGACGCTCTATGGGTCGGACGCGGTCGGTGGGGTGTTGAACATCATCACAAAGACGCCGGAATTTTCCGAGTTCCGCCTCCGCAGCTCGGTGGGCAACTTCGGCGTGAACCAACAGCGCGGCACGTTGGCCCTGGTCCGGGGACGGGTTGCCGAACAAATCAGTTTCTCCCGGGATTTTTCCTCCGGGTTCAGTCCCAACCGGGACTACCGCAACCTTTCGATCAGCTCGACGACGGACCTGTCGTCCCGGCTGGGCGAGACCGATCTGACTCTGGCGCACAACGACCGCCCCTTCGGGGCCGACCAGTTCTACGGAAATTTCAACTCCTGGGAACGCACCAAGACCTGGTACGCCGCCGTGCGACAGCAATTTGGGCCGCGCACAGTGGCGTCGTTCGCGTTCCGCCGGCACACGGACCTGTTTGTCCTGTTCCGGGACCGCCCGGAAGTTTTCACCAACCGACACGCAGCCAGGAGCTTTCAGGCCAGCTTGCGCCGACAAGAACCCCTGCGGCAGAACATCAAGCTTCATTACGGAGTGGAAGGCTATCGCGATTCGATTGTTAGCAACAACCTGGGCCAACATGCCCGCTCGCGCGGGGCCGGCTACCTGGCGCTGGATGTCCGGGCGGTGCGCCGATTCTCTTTCGCGCTGGGAGTCAGGGAGGAGGTCTACACCTCTTTGGCCAGCCAGTTCAGTCCCACTTTCAGCACTGGCGTCTGGCTCTCGCCACATTTCAAGCTCCGGGGGAGTGTCGGCCGCGCTTTCCGCCTTCCCTCCTATACCGACCTCTACTATCACGACCCCGCCAATCAGGGTTCACCCGACTTGCGGCCGGAGAAGGCCTGGAGTTATGAGGGAGGCCTGGACTGGAACGCCGGGAGAAGATTGCGTGGGGAGGTTGTGGTGTTTCAGCGGCGGGAACGCGACGGGATTGACTGGGTGCGGCGCTCTCCCGACGACATCTGGCGGGCGACCAATTTTCAGCGGCTCCGCTTCACCGGACTGGAAGCCTCCGTCAGCACAGTTGTGGCTCGTTCCCACTGGATTGATTTCCGCTACTCGGCCCTGCACGGTGCCCAGTCGGACTTGCTCGGATTCCCTTCGCGCTATGTCTTCAACTACCCATCCCAGGCTGCGGTGGTTTCCTGGCGGGCGCTGCTGCCGCACGGACTGCTCGCCCGCACGCGGATAGGTGCTACAAAAAGGTTCGCCCGCGACCCCTATGCTCTGTGGGACCTATATCTGGCCCGAGCCGTCGGCCGGTTCCGTCCGTTCTTGCAATTCAGCAACCTGACTAACACAGCCTACCAAGAGATTGCCGGAATCCCCATGCCGGGCCGCGGCGTCATCGTCGGAGTTGAGCTCGTGGTATTCTCCAGGGCAAAGTAAGACACCCCGACCGCAAAGATCCGGCCGCCTACCCCTCTTCTGAAACTTGCTACACTGTTAAGAATCCGTGGCGCGCTCAGCTACTTCAGGTCGGCTTAGCGCCAATTCAAGAAGCATCTCCTCACTGGCACCGGGCGGGCCGAAAATCAGGTTGTCGATCAATCGCGCCGGTCCAACCCATACTGCTACTAGCGCCACGCAGCCCGGCGTGACGCACTCGACAGGCTGCAACCGGACGGGATCGACGATGGCAAGATAGTCAAGGCGGGCCCGTGGCGGGCCAGAGAAGACCTTCCGCATTTCTTCCAGCAGCTTCTGGACCTCGGTTTGTCCCGCCTCGACGAGTTCCTTGGCCCGACGGAGGCTGCTGTTGAGCACAAGCGCCGTCTGGCGGTCTTCAGGGCTCATGTAAGCATGGCGCGAGCTTTTCGCCAGTCCGTCAGGGTCCCGGACGATGGGGCAGATGATCAAACGAACGCCCAGGTTTAAATCTTCCACCATATGGCGGATTACCAGTGCCTGCTGAAAATCTTTCTGGCCGAAGCAGGCCACGTCCGGACCCACGATGTGGAACAGTTTCAGGACCACGGTGACAACGCCTCGAAAATGACCGGGACGAGAGGCGCCTTCAAGGGGAGCGGCGAGGGCCCCCGGTTCCACAAACGTCTGGAATCCTTCCGGGTACATTTCCGCCGTGCTGGGGGCGAAAGTCGCGTCAACGTTGTAAGGGCGGAGGAGTTCCAGGTCTTCTTCCAGATTGTGCGGATAGCGGGTGAAGTCCTCGCTGGGTCCGAACTGTGTGGGGTTTACGAACATCGAGACCACCACCGCGTCGCAGTGCCGCTTGGCCTCGGGCACCAGGCTCAAGTGGCCTTCGTGCAGCGCCCCCATAGTGGGAACGAGCGCCAGCGACTTGCCAGCGGCCCGAGTTTGGCGGACGAACTCCTGCATTTCCGTGATGGAGGTGAAAAGACGCATCGCGATGCGCCTCAGGCAACTGTGTGAGGAGCTGATCGGATACCAAGCTCCGACTTAAGCGGCCTGGCGCGGAAGCTGCGGTAAGGCCGGGTTGAACGCCTCGCGGAACCTATATTTTATTTACGTCCACTTTCTCGAACTGTTCGCGCAAGCCCGCTGGCCAGTGGTATGACTCTCGGTCGCTCGGGTAGCGGCCCACCAGGACGTCGTTGCGGAATCGCACCAACGCGTCCCGCGCCGTCTGTGTGAGATCGGCGTACGCCCGCACAAACTTTGGTTGTGCCTGAAAACTCAAGCCCAGAAGATCGTGAATCACCAGGACTTGGCCGTCGCACTCGGGCCCGGCGCCGATGCCGATCGTGGGAATGCGCAGCCGACGGGTGATGATGGCCGCGAGTTCCCTCGGAATACCTTCCAGTACGATGGAAAATGCGCCAGCGTCCTCCACAGCTTGGGCATCGGCCAGCGCGTCGTTGGCCGATTCGATGGTTTTGCCTTGCACACGATAACCGCCGAACGCACGAACCGATTGCGGGGTCAGGCCAATGTGGCCCATCACCGGAATTTCGGCCTCGACTAGACGGCGAATGAGGCCCATCCGCTTCTTGCCCCCCTCGATTTTCACGGCCTCGGCGCCTCCTTCCTTGAAGAAGCGAATGGCGGTCCGCAGGCCCTCTTCCTCACTCGGGTGGTAGGAGCCGTAGGGGAGATCGACGACCAATAGGGCGCGCTGCGTCCCTCGGCGCACCGCGCGCAGGTGGTGGAGCATTTCCTCCACCGTCACCGGAATCGTCGATTCGTAGCCCAGTACCACCTGCCCCAGGGAATCCCCCACAAGAATCAGGTCGATCCCCGCCTCGTCCACCAACCGGGCTGTGGGATAGTCATACGCGGTCAGGCAGGTGATCTTTTCCCCACGCAGCTTGCGATCGGAAATCAGCGGGGCAGAGATCTTGCTTGCGGCCTCGGGCTTGGGGTCCATGGCTTCACCTCGCCAAGAGAAAACAAGAAGCCAAACTCAAAGGTACAACCCTCTCCATCAAAGGTCTTCCCATACCAGCTTACCATTCTCGCCGCTCATTCTCGCCGTACGGACGCACCACGCGGGAAGAAAAGTCATAGCCAAGCAGGGGCCAGACCAGGGGTTCAGGTCTGCGGGTCAGGACGCAGTCGGACAGGCGATGCCGTGGCGCCGGCAGACTGCTGACAGAAACGCCCACAGCGCGTCAAGCACCTCGCCAGCCGACTCGGTGGCCGAGGTCGCTGTAGTTTCGTTCAGGTAGGACTCCAGCAACCCGCGCTCGACCTCAGCGTGCTCGCGATCCGCCTCCACATGGACGTGAAAATAAGCCAGGCCGCGCGGGTCCTCGAAACCGTAGAATTTTCTGAGTCCGCCAATCTTGGATTCTGCCACAGCGGGAATCTGGCTCTCATATGCATAAAGAGCCGCCACACCATCGGCCGGGCTGCGGTCACGGCAGATTCTGCGAAAGGTATGAATCAGGCTTTTGGTCTCGTCCCACAGTTTCGCCTGCTGCACTTGTTCCCGATTCAGGCCTAACGCTTCGGCAAAGCGAAGCCACAGCTCCGGGTGGTTCGGGGTGCCGGCCTCTTCGTCCATCAGATTGGCCAGGATGTGCCGTCGGACGACGGCGTCCTCCGTGTGGGAGTGCAGGGCGGATAGGTAGGTGGGGAAGGCCGCAACGTGATGGTAATACTGCTCGGCATAGCCGCCGAGAGCCTCGTGACTGAGCTTCCCCTGGGTCCAGCTCTGGTAAAAGGGATGTAGCAAAAGGCTGCGCGTGGCAACCTGCTGGTCAATGGCATCAAGGTAGGTATTGGCAATCAGGTTCATGAACTAGGTTCCTTCTCCATCTGGAATTCCCGCGCAGATGATGCGGCATCAAAGATAGCTGAAGACTCCGCAAAAGGCAACGGCTCGGCGCTGCTTACCCCGGACGCCAGATGCCGATCGCTCGAGTGCCGGGGGCTCGACTCGTTCGGAACCATACCCACAGGCCAGTGGCTGTCAGCAGCGCGCTCTAGCTGTTTAGAAGCCGTCCAGGGGACAAGCCGGGCTGATGCCCGCGCTGACCGCCAAAGTTGATCGCCAGGCTTGATCCCCAGGGTTGGTCCCCGAGGGATGCTTGAACCCCCGAGGACGGGAATGTACAATAGCACTAGCGGAGGAGTGTGTGAGCAGGCAGTACACGAGTCTCTCGGGTTGAGGTCCATGCGTAACAATCATCGAATGTGGCTTCGAACTTGGCTTCGAATCTGGGGTTTGGGTTGCTGCCTGGTGGCCGTCTCAGCAGGGGCAGCCTTGCAGCCGGCCGGCGAGACTGATGAGGGGGCGCTGCCTCCGCCGGCCAAGAGCCAGGTGGATTTTTGGCGCGACGTCGGTCCCCTCTTCAAAGAGAGGTGTGAGTCCTGCCACGGGCCAGAGAAGCAGATGGGAGGGTTGCGGCTGGATAGTCGAGAGGCTGCCCTGGCGGGTGGATACTCAGGCGCCGTCATCCTGTTGGGGAACAGTGCCGAGAGCAAGCTGATCCATGTGGTAGCGGGGGTAAAGAAAGACAAAGACAAGGAAAGCTTGGTGATGCCGCTGGTCGGCGAAAAGCTCACCCCCGAGCAGGTAGGTCTATTGCGGGCATGGATTGATCAAGGAGCTGAGTGGCCTGAGCAGCAGGCGGCCCCCGGGCCTGAAGCGGCTCAGAGCGAGAGGCCCCAGACGACCCATTGGGCCTTCATACCGCCGCAACGGGTTGCGGTGCCCCAGGTCAGGAATCGGGCCCGGAATCGAACTTGGATAAGAAACCCCATCGATGCCTTTGTGCTGGCTAAGCTGGAGGCGGAAGGGATTGAACCTTCGCCGGAAGCTGACCGCACTACGCTGATCCGGCGAGTGAGTCTGGATCTGATTGGCCTGCCGCCTACCCCCCGGGAAGTCGATGAATTCCTGGCCGACAACCGGCCTGATGCTTATGAGCGTTTGGTGGCCCGGCTGCTCGCCTCGCCCCACTACGGGGAGAAATGGGCCCGTCAGTGGCTCGATCTGGCGCACTATGGCGAGAGCGACGGTTACGAAAACGATAGGGCCCGATCCCATGCCTGGCGCTGGCGTCATTGGGTGATCGACGCGCTGAACCGCAATATGCCCTTTGATCAGTTCACCATTGAGCAGCTGGCGGGCAACCTGCTGCCCAACGCCACGGTGGAACAGAAGGTCGCGACCGGATTTCTGCGCCATACCCTGACCAACCGGGAAGGCGGCATGCCTTTGGAACAGAGGCGCAACGAGCAGGTGCTGGATCGCACCAATACTCTGGGCACCGTGTGGCTGGGCCTGACGGTGGGTTGTGCGCAGTGTCACGACCATAAGTTCGATCCCGTTACCCAGAAAGACTATTACCAACTGTACGCCTTCTTTGATACCGGCCAGGAAGTCAACATTGAAGCCCCTTTGCCTGGGGAGTTGGGGCCCTACCTTCTGCGGAAGCCGGAGTATGACAAGAAGAGACGGGAGCTATTGGCCGACTACGGTGTGCCGAAACTCTATCCAGAGTGGGAGAAGAAGATGCTGGAAACTGGCGACAATCTCGAGTCCGCCAGTCTCCCCTGGCAAGTCGAATGGCACTACCTAGCTGTTGACCCCGACCACGGGACCGACGGTGCGCATGACCTTATCCGGATTCCCCCCTCTCAACGCTCCCAGAAGGTGCAGGACTTGCTCGTCGATCACTTTGTCAAGTGGCCCCCACCTGAATTTGGACCAAAAGAGAAGAAAAAGTTTAAGGAGCTGCGGAAAAAGCTGGGGTATTTAAAGGGGGAATATCCGGCGTTGAGCGAAGCGCTGACGCTGAACGAGAACCCTACTCCTCCTAAGACGCATTTACTCATTCGGGGTGTTTGGGATCGTCCGGGCATAGAGGTTCAACCCAATACGCCGGCGTTCCTACCGCCCCTGCGTTCTCCGAATGGCCACGCCAACCGCCTCAGCCTGGCGCGATGGCTGGTATCGACGGAGAACCCGCTGACGGCGCGGGTGACGGTGAACCGGATGTGGCAGGAGTTGTTTGGCCGGGGCTTGGTGGAAACCTCCGAGGACTTTGGCACGCGTGGCAAACCGCCCGCGCATCGGAAGCTGCTGGATTGGCTGGCGGTGGGGTTCATGGACAATGGCTGGAATGTGAAGAAGTTGCACAAGCTGTTGGTGACCTCGGCCACCTACCGGCAGTCGTCGAAGGTCCGCCCGGAGCTGGAAGAGCGCGATCCCTCCAACCAGTTGCTGGCGCGTCAACCGCGGCTTCGCTTGTCGGCGGAGCTGATCCGGGACGTGACGCTAGCGGCCAGTGGCCTGTTGAACCCGGCCATCGGGGGCAAGAGCGTGCGCCCGCCGCTACCTACCAGTGTCCTGGAACTCGGCTTTGGCATGAATGAGTGGATCTTCTGGGACGAGAGTAAGGGAGCGGACCGCTATCGCCGGGGCCTCTATACCTTCTTCCAGCGGATGGTGCCCTATCCGCAAATGACGACCTTTGACGCGCCGGATTCGCTGAGTTCCTGTAGCCGGCGGGAGCGCTCCACCACCCCCTTGCAGGCTTTAAACTTGCTGAACGACCCGGTATTTTTCGAGGCGGCGCAGGGCCTGGCTGCCAGGGTGCTGCGAGAGAAACCCGGAAGTTTAAGTGACCGGATTGAATATGCCTTCCGCCTGTGTCTGGCCCGCAAGCCCCGTCCGGCGGAGAAAGATCCCCTCATCCAGTATTACCAGCAGCAGAAGGAAGTTCTGCAGCGCGATCCTCAGTCCATCGAGAAGGTGTTCCCCGCTCAGGGGGTGGAAGGGGTGGAGCCTGCCGAAGCCGCTGCCTGGGTGGGTCTTAGCAGCGTGCTACTGAATCTGGATGAGTTCATTACCAGGGAGTGACCCATGGACTTTCAAGAGTTCCAGCGCATACAAAACCGTCGGAGTTTTCTACAGGAGTGTGCCGGCGGCATAGGGATGATCGCCTTCTGGCATCTGTTGGCGCTGGAAGGGTCGGCCGGAACACTGAGCGAAGGATTGCCCGATGTGAATCCGCTGCAACCCAAGCTGCCCCATTTCACCCCCAAGGCCAAGAATGTGATTTTCCTGTTCATGGCCGGGGCGCCGAGCCAGATCGATCTGCTTGACCCCAAGCCGGAATTGAAGAAGTGGGAAGGGCAGAGCTTACCCGAGTCGATGAGGAAGCAAGTGGGCAACCTGGCCTTCATCCAGCCTACGGCTAAGATCTGGGCCAGCCCGCGGGTTTTTAAGCCCCACGGAGAATCCGGGATCGAGATTTCCGATTGGCTGCCCCACTTGGCCACCCGTGCTGACGACATCTGCCTGATTCGCTCGATGCAGACCAACCAGATCAACCACCACCCAGGTCAGTTGATGATCAACTGTGGGAGCCCGCTCCCGGGTCGTCCCTCGATGGGAGCCTGGGTGACCTACGGTTTGGGCAGCGAGTCGCAAAACCTGCCGGGTTTCGTAGTGCTCAGTTCCGGGGCGGGCGCCAGCGCGGGTACGCAGAACTTTAGCAGCGGGTTTCTGCCCTCGGTCTATCAAGGGGTGCCCTTCCGCAGCAAGGGGGATCCGGTGCTGTATCTTTCCAATCCCCCAGGCATCAGCCAGGAAACCCAGCGGGCTCGGCTGGATACGATCCGGCAGCTCAACGAGCAGCACTACATAGATACGGGGGATTTAGAAATCGCCTCCCGGATTGCTTCCTACGAGTTGGCGTTTCGCATGCAAACGGCCGGTCCGGAACTGCTGGACTTCTCCAAGGAATCGCGCAGCACCTTGGAGATGTACGGGGTCAACAAGGAGCCCACTCGACCTTTCGCCATCAACTGCCTGTTGGCGCGGCGGATGATCGAACGGGGCGTGCGCTTTGTACAACTGCTTCATGCCACTTGGGATGATCATAGAGAGCTGAACAAAAAACTGAAGAAAAACTGCGCCATTACCGACCAGCCCACTGCTGCCCTGCTGAAAGACCTCAAACAACGGGGGTTGCTGGAGAATACCCTGGTCATCTGGGGAGGCGAGTTCGGGCGGACGCCGATGGTGGAGGCTCGCAAGCCGGATAAAGATTATTGGGGTAGGGATCACCACCGTCACGCTTTCAGCATGTGGATGGCCGGGGGAGGAATCAAGCGCGGACAGGTGATCGGCAAGACCGATGAGCTGGGGTTCACCGTTGTTGAAGATCCGATCTTTGTCCACGACCTGCATGCCACCATCCTGCACTGCCTGGGTTTCAATCATAAGAAGCTCACCCATCGCCACCAGGGCCGCGATTTTCGGCTTACCGATGTGGCCGGCGAAGTGGCGCACAAGTTGTTGGCATAGGAGGCCCAGGTTTTCTTTTGGATTTCATTCCCATGTCCCGAAAGATCTTCACCGCAAGTGTAGCGGTGCTTTTCCTTCTAGGAATCCCTTACATTCCCCAGTTGGCCCGGGGAATAGACATCCAGGCCCTGCCTCCTGCGGCAAAGACCCAGGTTGATTTTTCACGGGACGTCGAGCCCCTGTTTAAAGAGACCTGCTACTCCTGTCATGGCCCGAAGCAACAGATGGGTGGTCTACGCCTGGATGAAAAGGTTGCCGCGATGGCCGGAGGCTACGCGGGGCCGGTGATCAAGCCGGGCAACAGCGCCGAAAGCAAGCTGATTCACCTGGTTGCTGGGCTGAAAAAAGATCTGATCATGCCGATGGTGGGGGAACGGCTCACCCCGGAGCAGGTAGGTTTGCTACGCGCGTGGATCGACCAGGGAGCTAAGTGGCCCGAAGAAGTTGCTTCCGTCCCGGAGGAGGGCCCGGGGGCGGGCGCACCCGCGAAGAAAGTACCGGAGGCGAGGAGCAAGCACTGGGCGTTCCTCCCGCCGCAGCGCCCTCCCCTTCCCAAGTTGCGTAACAATGTTCGTAGGCAGGCCTGGGTTCGCAATCCAATTGATGCGTTTGTCCTGGCCAAGCTCGAGGCCGAGGGGATCGAGCCGTCCCAGGAAGCAGACCGGGTGACTTTGATCCGGCGTATCAGTTTCGATCTCGTCGGCTTACCTCCAACCCCGAAGGAAATTGCCCAGTTTCTGGCCGACAAGCGCGCGGATGCGTATGAGCGGCTGGTGGACCGCCTGTTGGCCTCCCCGCACTATGGAGAGAAATGGGCGCGGCACTGGCTCGACTTAGCGCATTACGCCGACAGTGACGGGTATGAAACGGACCGTGTACGACCCCATGCCTGGCAATGGCGCGATTGGGTAATTCAGGCGCTGAATCGAAATATGCCGTTCGACGAATTCACCGTCGAGCAAATCGCCGGAGACTTGTTGCCCAATGCCACGATCCGACAAAAGATTGCCACTGGATTTCTTCGTAACACCCTGACCAACCGGGAAGGGGGAATTGACCTGGAGGAGTATCGCGTGGAACAGGTCGTGGATCGGACCTCGACGCTGGGTACCGTCTGGCTTGCCATGACGGTCGGCTGCGCGCGCTGTCACGATCACAAATATGATCCGCTTACCCAGAAAGAATTTTATCAGTTATTTGCGTTTTTTGACCGCGCCAGTGAACAGAATATCGAGGCTCCTCTCTCGTGGGAATTGGGCGCTTACCTGCAAGGCAGACCAGAATATGACAACAAGAGAAAGGTATTGTTAGAGGAATACAAAGTTCTGGAATTACAACCCGACTGGGAACGGAAAACGCTGGCAGCCGGGGCGAATCCAGGGGTGGATCCTTCCTATGACATCGCCTGGGACCTTTTAGGAACCGAATTCGCCGGCGGGCAGCAGATACTGAAGCTCGACCCTGGCTTACGAACGCCGAAGCAAAGAGATAGGCTGACGGACCAATTCGTTGGGACTGTTGGGGAAACGTTTGGCCGTAAGAAGTACGAGGAATTGAAATTTAAGGAACTCAAGGGCAAATTGGATACACTGAAGGAGCAGTATCCGGGGCTGAGTGAAGCTCAAATTCTCGTCGAGAATCCTGATCCTCCCAAGACGCACATTTTGATCCGAGGTGATCATCGGAACCCCGGAATTGAGGTCCAACCCGCCACGCCAGCAGTACTGAATCCCCCTGCCCAGGATGCCAGTCCTTCCCGACTCACCCTGGGCCGGTGGCTGGTTTCGAAGGACAACCCGCTCACCGCGCGGGTCTGGGTCAACCGCGCCTGGCAGGAGTTCTTTGGTCGCGGACTGGTAGGAACTTCCGGGGACTTTGGCACCCGGGGAGATCGGCCCACACACCCGGAACTGCTGGATTGGCTGGCTGCGGAATTCATGGCGAGCGGCTGGAACATGAAGCGGATGCATAGGCTCATCGTGGAGTCGGCCACCTACCGCCAATCCTCGAACGTGAGAGACGATTTACGGGAGCGCGATGCTTATAACAAGCTGCTCGCCCGTCAGGTACGCCTCAGTCTGCCAGCAGAATTGGTCCGCGATTCGACATTGGTCGCCAGCGGGCTGCTGAATCGCGCGATCGGGGGTAAGAGCGTGCGCCCGCCCCAACCCCCGGGGGTGATCGAGTTGGGTTTTGGTGGCGGTCCGGAGAAATGGATAGAAAGCACAGGAGCGGACCGCTATCGCCGGGGCCTTTACACGATGTTCCTGCGCACCACCCCCTACCCGCAATTGCTCAATTTTGATGCGCCGGATGCTCTGTTGTCCTGCACCCGGCGAGAACGGTCTACCACGCCCTTGCAGGCGCTGAACCTTCTCAACGATCCGGTATTTGTAGAAGCGGCCCAGGTGATGGCCATCAGGATCTTGCGGGAGGAGCGAGGCAGTTGGAATGACCGGCTGAATTACGCTTTCCGACTCTCCCTGGGACGAGAACCCCGACCGCAGGAAAAAGCTCGCCTGGTTGGCTATTACCAGCAGCAGAAAGATATTCTGGAGGAAAAGAGAGAATTGGTGGACAGTCTATTCCCCGCGATCGAGCTTGAAGGGATCGACCCTGCAGAGGCAGCGGCCTGGCTCGGGGTTTGCCGACTCCTCCTGAATTTGGATGAATTCATTACCAGAAGTTAATTCCGCCTGGTGCCCACTTAACTAAACCGGAATTTCCTTTTTGGCCTTGCGGCGATTGAAAATATACAAGCATCTGCGTCCCAGCGAGTACAATGTTTTCTCCGAGAGGACCATCGGCTCCGAGCGTCCCTTTCGGGGTCCCCTAAAACCGTCCAATCAGCATCCAAACCCAGCTTTTTCAGACAACTCTCCATACCTGGGGGATAGCGGCATCGTTTTCTTGTGTGCCGTAGCCCAGGCTATCCCGACGGGAGTGCCAATCCATCGATCCGCCCCAGCATGCTGGCAAACAGCCGTCGGGTCAAATGGCCCTCGGCCAGCAGGAGCCAGTAGTACCGTGCGTGTTTTACGAGCCGTCCTCCGGTTTTCACCAGCCGCTGCTGGAGGCTCGTCAAGGACCACTTCTCGATTCTCTGTGGCAGCACTAGCCGTCGCCACAAGTTGCCCAGGTTGTAGGCGATGATCGTCAGCCAAAGCCGTACCTCGTTAGATCGGAACTTGTGGCAACTGAGCCGCGTCATCTTCACCGCCTGCTTGCCTTCCTTGATCCACTGTTCTGCGGTGCCGCGCTTGTTATAGAATCGCACCACCGCCCGATTCGGCAGCGTCAGATTCGTTACAATGAACCCCACTCGCGGGAACAACTCCCCGGAATGATGCTCTACTTTCGCCACCACCCTTCGAGCCGTCTTCCAACCGGCTGCCTGGTACAAGAACCCCTTGTACTCGACCAGCGGTTTCTTGGTGGGCCTTCCCACGGGGCGTTTCAGTAGCTCTTCGATGTCTCGCTGCAGAATATCGTTGGCCGGGATGCGAATTGCGTACTTCACACCCCGTTCCTCCAATGCCTCGTACACCTCCGGCTTGGCAAAGGCCGCGTCCGCCCGAAACGCAATCTCTTTTCCCATTCTTTGCTGGCGCTCAATCTCGGGCAACAGGAGTTTCTCCCAACCCTCGGCACTGTGCGCGTTGCCCGGACGGAGCTGGGCCGCCAGACAGTCGCCGTCTCGATTGAACAAAAGCAGCGGGTGATAGCAAGTGGACTCGAAGTGTCCGTTGTAGGCGCTCTGTTCCTGCTCCCCGTAGACCGGAATCTCGGTTGAGTCCATATCCAGCACCGCTCGGTAGTGCCACTGGAAGGCTTCGACCTTTCCGATCAGTTCCCGGTTGATCCGGGCTAACCCGACGAAGTTCTCCACCTTCGCCAGCATCTCCGTCTCGAAAGTTTGCAACCTGGAGGTCAGCGCCGCGCCTCGTTCCCAAGTCTTCTCTGAACCAATCAGCCGAAAGGTCGGGTCTTGCGACAGCCGCTCGGCATCATTTACATCCTCGTATCCAGCTAGGCGACTGTAGACCGACTGCCGCAGCAAGTCCGCGAAAGAAAACCGAGCATTGTTTGCCCGCGAATCGGTCAGGTGCTCGTCAATGAGTTCGCTGAATCCCAGACGCTCATCCAACTCCCGGACCAGAATCAGTCCACCATTGGAAGTCACCCGTGATCCCTGAAATCCGACTCGCAGAAATCGGTTGAACGACAGCTGAAATCCCTGTTTTCCGCTCTCACCCATTGGGTTTACGCCTCCGAACGCTCCGATTGATGCTGCAACCAGTATCAATATTGACGTTGGAGGTTAGCTGAAGGTTGCCGCTGCGTTTTCAAAAAGGAAATCCGGGCTAAAAGGTTTTTGAAGGGGTACATCCCTTTTTGTGGTTAACCAAGCCAGGTTTCGTGGTTAATCCATCGGGTGTCTGCGCCTGTGTCCCACGCGATTGTTTCCAGCAGCCTGGCGTTGTCCACGAGTACGCTTGCTCCCTCGCGAAGCTCTAGCCGCCACCACGAATTCACAGGGCAAGGTTTGGGAAGGCGACGGAGCCGGGCCGGAGCCTACTGAATCACCAGGGTCACCGTGTTGCTTCGGATCTGGTTTTGTTCCAGAAAGAGTTCCACCTCATCGCCCAACGGCGCGTTGTCCGGGATACGAACGTTAACCTGGTAGAGCCCAACAAAGCCTGGGGTCAGCCCTGCAAAATCCACAGTCGCCGGAACACCCCCGACGGCTACGGTCACGCCGTCTACCGCCCGCGCCAGCATGCCGAAGGGGGTAGCCTCTCCGGTGGGCACTGTAGGGTTGGTGGGCCCCAGGCCGGTGGCGTAGACGATCACGACCTGGCCGCGCTGGGCGGGATTCGCGGTATCGATCAGGGTGCCCGGCGCGTCGGTGATGACTCCGGGACCGCTCCCGCTTTGGGCAACCGTAAAGATGCCTGGCTGCGTGTTCGTCAAGGTGATCAGTTCGGGCGTGCTGCCCAGCCCGCCCATGGTAATCACAAGCGGGAAGGTGCCGCCGGACGGCAGTTCAAAGGGGATCTGCGCGTTTAACTGCCCGGTGTCGGAGAAGAACAAAGGCACGTCGGTGCCGGCCAGCTTGGCGGTGACCCCCGCCAGCGAGCGTGGCAACGGGACCCGGTCAGCGAAGCTGCGCCCGGTGGCCAGTCGCGTGCCAAACACCGAAAAAATCTGGCCTCGCGCTAACGGGGCGACCTGCTTGACCCCGCCGATGAGATTGAAATGGGCGCCATGCACCGCGCCGTTGGTGGAAATCTCCGGGCTCGTCAGGGCGGCGCCCTGCACGGAAATCTCAACCTGCAGATCCGTCTGGCCTGGCGCCAAGCCGCTGCCGGTGGCTTGCACGGTGACTTTGGTCGCGCCCTGTTGCCCCGGTTTCCACGTTCCCGAATAGAGGCCGGGACCAACCCTCTTCTTGGGATCCAGGACCAAGGCCGGGTCACCGTTGCCGAACTGGACAACCACCACCGAGTTATTCACTGTCATGCCGCAGTCATCCAGGACGGTAACCTGCACCACCGTGCCAAATCCCGTGGGCACGCTGCTGCCATTGGTCAGGGCAACCTGGAGCGGGAACTGCTGGGTAGGAGTGCAGGCGGCCTGTGCCAGTCCAGCCCCCGCGTACGACTGCCGGCTGGCCACTGCTGCGGCACCCTGCTGCGTCACCACCAGCAACACGCTGACGTCCTGGGTGACGCCCGTGCTGAAGGCCACCGCCACTTTGCCCCGGTAGACGCCAGGCGACAGTTGGGCTGGGTTAGCCTGCACGTTGATGGTGCTGCGGTCGGCGGAACCTTGCAGGCTGCCGCCGGGCGGGGAGACCAAAAGCCAGAGGGCGCCGTCGGAGGTGCTGGCGGAAGTCGCATAGCTCAGCGTTGCCCCGCCTGTAGTGCTGACCGTCAGCGAACCCTGTTGTATCGCCCCGCCAGACTCACCGACCAGCGCAATGCCACCGGGACGGATGCTGCCCACCGGCGCAGTCCCGCTGGGCTGCACCTGGAGCCGGGCCAACAGCAACTGCGGGGAGTTGGTGGCGCCGGAGGCGGAGACCTGCACCAGCGCATCGTAGACGCCGGGACTCAGCCCGGCCGGGCTCGGCGACAATTGCAACGCCGCAGCCAGATCCGGAGCGCTGCTTCCGGAAGCCGCGGATAGCCCCAGCCAGTTCCCGCCAGAAAGGGGCAGGACCTCGGCCTGCCAGATCATCCCCCCCTGGCCCGCGTTCACCACCAGCACGTCCCCCGGCGGGACAAACGAACCGCCTTCGTTCACCGTAAACAAGGCCCCGGTCTGGCTCAGCAGCAGCGAAGAGACCGGTTCGCTCACAATGAACGCCACCGAGACTGCCAGGCTTTCACCCGCGCTGAGATTGGTCACCAGTAACAGGCCCTGGTAGACACCGGCGGGCAACGAACCCAGCGTGGCCGACAGGGTCAACGTGGCCGCGCCGGTACCGCTGCCAGGGGAAACCGAGAGCCAGTTGCCGCCACTGGCTTGAACCGTGCCGGACCACTGCAACACGCCGCCGCCGGCATTGGTTAACGTTACCGTTTGCGGCGGAGGGTCGGCCCCACCCTGCGTCGCCCGGAAGGTGAGGAATTGCGGGTCCAACGCCAGCTTTGGACTGCCGCCCGGCTCCACGGTCAGAGTGACCGAGACCGTCTGAGGTGAGTTGGTTGCGCCGGCCGCGGTGATTGTGATGCTTCCGGTAAACGTGCCAGCGGGGAGCCCCGAAGAGTTCACCGCGATCTGCACGACAGCAGGCGTCATGCCGGAGATCGGTTGGACTGTCAACCAGCCCGAGCCGCTGGCCAGTTGCACTGAAGCCGTCCAGGAGGTGCTGGCCAGGTTGCTGGTACTCACCTGGAGGCTCTGCCCGGCCGGCGACTGACCTCCTTCCAGGGCCCGGAAGGAAAGTGTGGTAGGGCTCACTGCCAGCATGGGCACCACTACGACCGCCGAGACGCGCCGAATGCGGTTGTTCACGCCGTCAGAAAAAATCACGTCGCCCGCGCTGCCCACTACGATGCCCTGCGCGCCACTCAGGCGCGACAGAGTGGCCAGCCCTCCATCTCCCCGGAACCCCGGGTCGCCGGCGCCGGCGACGGTGCTGATGATGCCGGTGGCCGCATCCACCCGGCGCACGGTGTTGATGCTGGTGATCAGCACATTACCTGCCCGTCCATGGCCAGGCCCCGGGGCCTGGAGACACCGGCGTCGGTCGCCGGTCCCCCGTCGCCGCTGTAGGCGAAACGCCCATTGCCGGCAAAGGTGGTGATGATCCCCGTGGACAAATCCATGCGCCGCACGCGATGGTTGAAGTGGTCCGCGATCAGCAGGCCTCCGTTGTCGTCCAGCAGCAAATCGTACGGCCCATTGATCTGGGCTTGCGTGGCCGGCCCGCCATCGCCGGAAAAGCCGAATTCTCCAGTTCCGGCAATCGTCTGGATGATTCCGTTGGGATCAATCGTTCGCACCCTATCGTTGAACGTGTCGGCAATATACGGGTTGCCGACGCTGTCCATCGTCATGCCGCGGGGAGTGTTCAGTTCAGCCTCGATCGCTGGGCCGCCGTCGCCAGAAAAGCCGACGGTCCTGAGGCCAGGCACCGTCTGGAGCATCCCGCCGGAATCGACCATGCGGACGCGCCGGAAATTGTCGGTGAAGTACACCCGGTTGCTCGCATCCACAAAGACCCCCTCCGGGAAGGTAATGGAAGTGCTGGCAGCCGGCCCGCTGGTTTCGGCAAACGCGGGAAACCCGTCTCCCACCACGGTGGTGATGGTCCCGGTTCCCAACCCTCCGGTTCCCGGCGAGACGCGCCGTACCCGGTGATGGAACTTGTCGGCAATATAGAGGTTGTCCGTGGCATCCAGGGTCAGTTGATGTGGTTGGGCGACAGCCGCCGTCTGCGCCAGCCCGCCGTCACCCACTCGCAGCGGGTCTCCGGCCAGAATACTGAAGATGCCGGTAGTCAGGTTGAGCTGCCCGATCAGGTTGTCCCCAGTGAGAGCTAGGAGAAGAACGTTTGCCGGAGTCAGGAACATGTGCCGGATCGAACTCGGTATGAAGACGTCCGTTCCCGGACGTCCCTCGCTCAGGATGAAATTACCGCCGCCCAGGACGGTCGTAATCACGCCCGTGCCTGCGTCCACCTTGCGCACCCGGCCGCTATGACCGATGTAGAGGTCGCCGTTGGGCGCCACTGCCACGCCGCTGGGCGACAGAAGGTTGGCCGAAGTCGCCGGCCCGCCGTCGCCGCTGGTCCCCGAAAAACCGGTACCCGCCACGGTGCGGATCAGGCCGGTGGCCGCCTCAATCTTGCGCACCCGGTGGTCGTCTTCGTCGGCAAAGAAAACATTGCCGGCCCCGTCCACGGCGATCCCGTATGGGCTGAAGAGCCTGGCCGCAGTGGCCGGAATGCCGTCGCTAAAACTGTTGGCGTTGGGGCCCCCAGCAATCGTCGTGATCACGGCGCTGGCGGCGTCCACCTTGCGGATGGCCTCATTCCCGCGGTCGGTGATGTAGAGGTTCCCAGCCGAATCCGTTGCGACTCCTGTGGGCAGGAACAACTGCGCGCGCGTAGCGGGACCGCCGTCTCCGGAGAAGCCAGAGCTGCCGTTGCCGACTACGGTCGTCAGAAACCCATCGGAGGTCAATAGCCGGACACGATTGTTCCCGTCATCGGCAATGTAGAGGTTCCGATCTGCGCCAATACCTACCCCCACAGGGCTGTTCAGAAAGGCTGACTTGCCGGGGACCGGGATCAGGTCATCCACCACAGTCCCGCCGCCAGCAATGACGGTGGCAATGCCGGTGATCGGGTCAATGCGGCGTACCGTGCCGCTGCCGTCATCAGCAATGTAAATAAAGCCGTCCTGGTCCACAGTCACGGCGCGGGGAATGACCAGAGGAGTCTCGCGCGCCTGGAGGCCGTCGGCTGCGGAAATGTTGCCGACAACAGTCGAAATCACCTGCGCACTGGCGGCGGTGGCGAACGCTGCCGTCCACAGCACCACAAACAGAATCCGGTGAGAATGCCGGGTCATTGGTCGCACGCAGAACCGGGGAGGTTGATTTTATCGCCGCCGCTTTCTGTCTGCAAGCGAAAGGGAGTTGGGGTAGTTTCCTGAAATTAGGGACCTTAGGGGGAGCGCTACGAAGGCGGCGGCGCTGGAATGGCACTCTGGTAATCCACCCTCCAGAACTCCGGCAGTTCCTCGACCAGCTCGATTCCCAGCTTGTAGGTCCCCGGCCGGTCTTCCCCGCCAAGCCAAACTACCCGGCACTTGGCACACTGGTCGCTAGCCAAATTCTGGATCTCTAGCACGGTCTGGAGGGGATAGTTCTCGGGACACAAGACCATGGCCCCGTGGCGGTTGACCACCGCGGTGTGGCCGTTGTACAGGGGTCCCTCTCCTGTGATCAGGATCGAAATCTGGGCCAGAACTCGCGGACTTCTGCGCGCTTCAGCCGAAGACAAGTGTCACCCGTGATGGCCTGCTGCTCGATTCCAACCACACGAGCCCGATTCTAGAAGCCCACTTAGCCCATGTCAAACCAGAAAGGCCGATGTGAAGTTGGAGTCGGATCAGGCAGGCAGCAACGGTAGAAGAGCGTGCAACGGGTGAAAATCTTAGCGTCTCCCGGCCTCCGTACAGGAACGTGTAGCCGGCTTTGGAAAAGCATCGGGCGCGGTCCCTGACCGGTCGACGATTCGGTGCGCAGTCCAACTGCAGGAGCCCAGTGCGCCAGCAATCGGCCCCTCAGGCTAGCGCCCAATTTCCTTCGCTCACATGACAGTGAAGAAACAAGGCAGAAAGGAAAAAACGGAAGCCCCAGGCCCATGGTAAACCTTCTCGCTTACCTCAAGCCTAGGGCCACGAAGAAGTTGTGACCGCGAAGCGTTTGCCGGACTGGCTAAACGCTGAACGAGCTACCGCAGCCGCAAGTGCTCTTGATGTTCGGGTTGTTGAACTTGAACCCGGCGCCTTCCAAGCTTTCCACGTAATCGACCTCGGTCCCGTCCACGTAAAGCAGGCTGGCCTGGTCCACGAAGATCTTCAGTCCCTCATAATCCAGCACCTTGTCGGTCCCGTTGGACTGGTTGTCGAAGGCCATATGGTAAGAGAACCCCGAGCAGCCACCGCCCACTACGGCGATGCGCAGTCCCGCCGGACGAGGCGACTGTTGGTCCAGGATTTCCCTTACTTTGGAGACCGCCATATCAGTCAGTTGAATCATTGGTTCTTCCCCTCTCGTAACGGCAAACAAATCAATTATACCGCGGAACATATAGCAGAATTCCCCGTTCCAAGTCAACGGTCTTGAGGTAAAAGTGTCCCAGGACCTTGGTGCACTGGCCCGGAGTGGCACAGGTGTGCCAGTCTGCTAGATCTGGCGCACCCGGCTGCCACCGGTCTCCGGGCTTCGTTGGCCTCTGGGCTTGGCTGGGTAGTTTGCCTCACTGCGGCCGCAGGCATACAATAGGCCTATGGACATGGCACTGAAGATCGCTGACCGCCAGTTCCGTTCGCGGCTCATCATCGGCTCGGGCAAGTACGCCAGCTTCCACCAGATGGCTCGCTGCCTGGAAGCCACCGGCGCCGAAATGGTCACTGTGGCGATTCGCCGGGTGAACCTGACCGACCGCTCTCGCGAGTCCTTGCTGGACTACATTGATCCCAAGAAGTACTTCATCTTGCCGAACACGGCAGGCTGCTACACCGCCGACGAGGCCATCCGGACCGCCCGCCTGGCACGGGAAGTGGGCCTCTCGCACTGGATCAAGCTGGAAGTGATTGGCGATGAAAAGACCCTGTTCCCCGACAATTTTGGTCTGCTGGAAGCCACCCGCGTGCTGGTGAAGGAAGGCTTCGTCGCGCTGCCCTATACCAACGACGACCTGGTGGCAGCACGGCGGTTGATTGACGCCGGAGCCGCTGCTGTAATGCCCTTGGGGGCACCCATCGGCTCCGGCATGGGGATCCAGAACGTTTCCAACCTCCGCATTCTGCGCGAGATGATTACCGAAGTGCCGCTGATCGTGGACGCCGGCGTGGGCACGGCCTCCGACGCTGCCGTGGCCATGGAACTGGGAGCCGACGCCGTTCTGATGAACAGCGGTGTGGCCCTGGCCCAGGAGCCAGAAGTGATGGCTCATGCAATGAAGCTGGCTGTCGAGGCGGGCCGGCTGGCTTACTTGGCAGGGCGTATGCCACGCCGTCTGTATGCTTCCGCCAGCAGCCCTCTGGAGGGTGTCGTGCGGTAGGACGTAAGATATCTACCCGTCGTCGCTTCCCTCTCCTCTGGCCTATACCCTGCCTATATCCTGCCTATACCTGTTTGTTAAGCTCCCTCCTGCAAGGCCGACTGTTCGTCGGGGAACACGAGCGAGGGCTCGAAGATATGCACTCGCCGCACCGCTTCCCCCGCCAATCCCGTTGCCATGACCAACCGCAGTTCAATCTCGTGCTTGGAGCAGTCGATCAGAATTTTGACCAGAGAAGAGATGCCGAGGGTATCCAGGTGGTCCACACCGGTTAGGCTCAGCACGAGTCGGCCCGGCGTGTCCTCCAAAACGGAGCGGAACGCCTTCACGATGTTCCCTCCGCGGTCCGGTTTACCCCACAGGCGCATGTCGCCTTTCAATCGCAAAAGAAAAGTCCCTGCGTGACGCTCCAGTTCCGTTTGCAATAGGCTGCTCCCGTGGTACTGCTCCTCCGGGGTGGCAGCAAAATAACCCTGCCCTGCGCAAGAAGTCAAACTCCACGTCCGGTTTCGGACTAGGCGGGGGAGATTTCCGTATAATGTAATTCCAGCAACGCTGAGCAGCTCAGGCACACGCAGCCCTCGCCCACCTGGTAGACAGTGAGGCTGTGGCAACGGGCGCATTCGGTGGTGGGATCACAAGCCTCCAGGGTACGTTCCGGCGGCTCCACTCCGGCCAGCTCTCGCCCTGTGTCAGACGTCTCCAGTTCGAAGCTCGTGTGACAATCACTGCAAATGTGATTGAAGCAACACTTAGGCTCGCAGCTATAGATCACGGCCTGAGAGCCACAGCTAGGACATCCCAGCACCGGAATGGCTGCCCGCATGGGCCGAAAAGTATCACAAAAGTTGGGCAGTCTGTCCCCTCCTGTGGCAGATTAGGTTGCGATGCCCGCCAGCCGTGTCCGCTATGTGGTGCTGACCTTCGCCTTCGCGCTTTCGGTCATCACCTACATTGACCGGGTCTGTATTGCGGCTGCGGCACCGGCGATCGCTGCGGAACTGGGGCTGTCGCGCGTACAGATGGGCGCGGTCTTCAGCGCCTTCACACTGGCCTATGCCGTCTTCGAGATCCCCGCCGGTTGGTGGGGCGACGTCCGCGGTTCGCGGCGGGTGTTAACCCGCATCGTGGTTTGGTGGTCTGTGTTTACCGCGTTGACCGGAGCGGCCTGGAACTTCCTGTCGTTGGTCGCCTGTCGTTTCTTGTTTGGCGCCGGCGAGGCAGGCGCCTTCCCCAACTGCACCCGGATCTTCTCGCGCTGGATGCCGGCCACCGAGCGCGGCCGGGCCCATGGGCTGATCTTCACCGGCTCCCGCCTGGGTGGCTCGCTCACTCCCTACGCCGTTGTAGCCCTGATGGCGGTGTTGGGGTGGCGTCCCACCTTTGCTGTCTTTGGCGCGCTGGGTTTGTTCTGGGCCGCCGCCTTCTATTCCTGGTTCCGCGACGAGCCGACGGAAAAGGCTTCGGTGAACCAAGCCGAGCTGGAACTGATTCGCGGGCGGGACGCAGACCCGGCGTCGCACGGCCGCCCCCGCGTTCCCTGGCGAGCCCTGGTGACCAGCTCCAACCTGTGGGCCATCTGCCTGATGTACGGCTTCATGTTTTATGGCTGGTACTTCTACATCACCTGGCTGCCAACCTACTTGCAGGAAGCGCGCGGCCTATCGCCTGAGCAGAGCGGTCTGTACGCCGGCATGCCGCTGTTGTTCGGCGCCTTCGCCTGTGTGCTGGGCGGCCTCCTGACCGACGCGCTGGTCCGGCGACGGGGCCTGAAGTTCGGGCGGCGTGTTGTGGGGCTACTGGGGCTACTGGGGCTTCTGGGGGCCGGCGCCTTCCTGCTCATCAGCGTGTTCCTGTCCCACCCCCTATATGCCATTCTGGCTATTTCGTTCTCCGCCTTCTGTAACGACCTCGCCCTGAGCGCCTGTTGGGCGGTGTGCATAGACACCGGCAAGCAGTATGCCGGCACCGTTTCCGGCTGCATGAACACCTTCGGCAACCTGGGCGGAACGCTGTCGCCCTTTCTGGTGGGCATCTTCGTGGAGCGCTTTGGCTCTTGGGAACTTCCCTTTTTCGTGGCCACAGCGACGTACTTGGTGGGCGCGCTGTTCTGGCTGCGGATTGATCCGACAGAGACGCTCGGTAAATGAGCGTCCGAAACCTGCTACCGCCGGTAAAGGTAGAGCACATGCCGGCGGCTGTTCTCGTCCTCGATCACGTTTTGGACTTGGTACGGCTCCCAGCCAGACACTTGGAAGTCGTGGCAAACGACCCGAGCGCCTTTTCTCAAGTACTTCTCCATTCTCGGCCGCAGTTTATCGTTGGCGCTGGTCAGCAGGTAGAGGGTAACCACGGTGGCCGGGCTCAAATCCACCTGCAGCATGTCGCCCTGAATGATCGTCACCTTGTCCTGAAGGTTCAGCTCGTTGACGCGGGCCTGGCTCTGCTTGTACAAGCTTTCGTTCAACTCCACGCCGACGGCATTGGCGCCGAATTTCCGCGCGGCCGTGATGGGAATGCGGCCGTCGCCGGAGCCCATGTCATAGACGGTATCCCTGGGCCCGACTTCGGCTAGCTGAAGCATCCGATCGACCAACATTTGTGGCGAGGGGACGAAGGGCGCCAGCGACTCACCAGGCTTTACCTCGACCGTCTCGGCCTGTTGAATCTGACTTTTCTCTTCCGTGCCGGTGGTGCTCAGGCCGCCGGAGCGGGGCAGGTCATTGTTGGTATAGACGCGAGTGGCTTTGGGCCGGGTTCTTTTCTCGGCGCGGTTGCGACGCGCCACCTCGCCTAACGATTGCGCCCAGCCCGCAGCGCCCAACAGCCCAACCGCCACCCCCAGGCTGAGGAAGCGACGGACAAGCCGCGGCTGCGTATCCATAGAGGATATCTTACACGGCCTGCGAACTCAGATCTTGAACAGGTTGTCGAGTTTCTTGCGGACTTCCTCAGCAGAGGAGCTGGCTTTGCCCGCTGCCCCACGGCCCTCCGCCAGCAGCGGCCGGAAGTAGTCGCAGTAGTTGGCCTCTTCCTTGTAGCGCACCCATTCCGCCTGCGTTTCGCGGCACTGGCTGTGCGCATGGGAGTCGTAGAAGGCGCAGTTCAGGCAACAATGCGGTCGGCCGAGCACTTAGGACAGGCTTCCCGGCGCCCCACCTTGCTGCCCGCACAACCTCCCCGCACTTGAAGCAAGCAAAGACCGGCGCCGCCACCCCGCGATTCTACCACCGGCACGCGGTATCCTTGGCCGGGAGCCACAACCCTGGACAAGGCCTAAACAAGGCCTGAACGGGGCCTGAACAAGGGCGGCAGTCAAGCGCCCGCAGACCGCTTCATCGCCTGCCGAAATGCGTACCGAAACCCGCCGCCGAAATCCGACACCGAAATCCGATATTGGTAGCGGTATAATTCGCCGGTGCGCCTGATCGTCGGAATCTCGGGGGCTACCGGCGCCATCTACGGGGTGCGCCTGCTGGAGGTGCTGCGCGGCGAGCGCAGTGTGGAAACCCACCTGCTGATTTCCCGCGCCGCCGAACGAACCATCGCCTGGGAGACCTCCTACACGGTGGAGCGAGTCCGGGCCTTGGCCGACCGCTCCTACCCGGTGCAGGACATCGCCGCCGAGCTCTCCAGCGGCTCGTTCCAGACGGAGGGCATGGTCATCGCACCCTGCTCGGTCAAGACCCTGGCTTCGGTGGCCACCGGCGTCTGTGACAACCTGCTGGCGCGGGCGGCCGACGTGACGCTGAAAGAACGGCGACGCCTGGTCTTACTGGTGCGCGAGGCGCCGTTGACTCTGGCGCACATCCGCAACCTGGAGATGGTGACCCAGATGGGCGCCATCGTCGCCCCTCCGGTACCCGCCTTCTACAACCACCCGCAGTCGGTGGACGACATCGTCAACCACACCGTGGGGCGCGTGCTCGACCTGTTTGGCCTCGACGTGGGAATTGTAAAGCGCTGGGAGGGAATGCGGCAGCCCACCGCCCATTGAGTGATGGGCGACGCGATGTGACGATGGTCGGGACGGAAAATCACGATCCAAGGAGGGTGAAGACCATTAGGCAGTAGATTAGAACCATTAGCCGACTTCGTGAGGTGGCTGAGGAAACCGCATATGGGACTTGGCAACAAGAAGGCCATGGTCATCGCACCTTTGCTATCGTTGCTCCTTCCCGGTGCGGGACAGGTGTACAACAGCCAGATCAGAAGAGGAGTCACTCTGTGCCTAGGTTTTGAACTCTTTGGGTTTTCCTGGCTGCGCGCAGGGCTGATCAAGCACTTCGAAGGATTAGTTCCCCTTCTTGCGGTGATGACAGGCACGTATGTATTCGCTGTCGTGGATGCGTTCCGGATAGCCCGCAAGCGGGCCGCTGAAAGCGACCACAAGTTAGCAGCACCCAGGAAGCTTGTTTGCTTCTTCCTTTCTTCTGTGCTTTTGTCGAATTTACTTTTTGTGGTTTACACTTGCGACAGTTTTTTCCAATTCGGACATTGAAGATATCCAGCGGCTCGGGGGCTCCAACCCTCATCATTGGAGATTGTCTAGTTGCAGACATGAGTTGTTACAGAGCAAAGGTTCCGCGACGTCGGGACCTCATAGTCTTCGAAGGCCCCGGAGACGCGTGGTTCATCAAAAGGGTGATCGCTGTAGGTGGTGACGTTATCGAAGGTAAGAATACCAAAGTTTATTTGAACGGAAGACTTCTGAGTGAGCCCTATGCCGTGTGGCGCAAACAGTATGACATCGCACGTCGGGAGGACAATTTCGGCCCGGTTGTCATACCTGAGAACCATTTCTTCGTGATGGGAGACAACCGGGATTACAGCGCCGACAGCCGATTCCCCGACTTCGGGCCCGTAACCCTGGAAAGAGTCAAGGGGAAGCCCTTGTATATCTACTGGTCGGCCGACCGTAGTCGGATCGGCAAAGAAATAAAGTAACAAGGCCAACTGGGACGCGATAGCATTATCATTGTGTCCAGGACCTCACCGAGGAATGAGCCCCTGCGCTCCCAGCCCCGCTTCCAAGATCTCCGCCCCCACAGCCGTACGGGGTGTACTAGAAAGAGAGCCCGGAGCGGGGGGTGAGGGCAGTTTCAAATCGCCCTGGGCAGCGCCGGAGGAGGGGGGGGGCAGTTTCGGAAGCTCCTATCTCCTATCCCATCATTGTGCTTGCCCCAAAGGGAGTGCTGGCCTAGACTAGCTGAGCTTTGGCTCGGCTTCTTCCCCTGCTCCTGGTGTTGGTGGGGTTCCCGCACTTTTCCCTTGCGCAAACTGCGTCGGGGCTGGTGTCCGCGCTGGAACGAGCCCTGGAACAAAAACGGCTCCTGGAGCCGGCCGGATCGAGCGCCTGGGAAATCCACGCGCGGCTGCAAAGGTCGAACCTGCCGGAAGCGGAGAAGAATGCCGCCCGCCAGGCGTTGGTGGCGGCGCTGAGCGAAGCCGGGGAGGAAACCCTGCGCGCATACTTGCAGCCGCGGGACCCGCGTCCCACCGGTCCCACCGATCTGCTGGAAGGAAATCTCACAGCCGAGGAGTTTGACCGCGCTGCACTCTTCTTTGAACGGGCTGCGGAGTTGGAGCCGCAGCAGGGGGTATGGCGCTCGCGCTACCAGTTCTGCCGTGGCCGGGCACTGCTGGCGAAGGGGCTGTGGCGGGAAGCCCGGCCGCTTCTGCGGCAATCCATTGCGCTAGACCCCACAGTGCCCTATGGCTACAACGGCCTGGGCATCACCTACCTGATGGAACACCGGCCCGGGGACTCGGTGCCCTATTTTCAGATGGCCATCCAGCGCACACCCCAGTGGGTCTACGTCCGCCACAACCTGGCCCTCGCGTACTTCGCCCTCCGCGAGTATGAATCCGCCGAACGGGAGTGGGTGGTCGCCACCGTGTATGCGCCGAGCCTGGCTTTCCTGCACGTAAACCTGGGAGTACTTTACCTGCAAGTCGGCCGGGCCCTCGAGGCCCAGCGGGAATTGCAACACGCGCAGGAGCTGGATCCCGACGGGCCAGTCACCAACCACAACCTGGCGGTCCTTCTTGAAATGGGACGGCGCCCGAAGGAAGCCGAGAAGCACTACCGCAAAGCACTCCGCGCCGACCCGCGCCAGGTGGCCCCGCGTCTGAACCTGGCCCGACTCTACCGGCGCAGCGGCCGGAAGTCGAAGGCCAAAAAGGAATTGCGCGCCGCCCTGGCGGTTGATCCGCGCAATTCGGCCGTCCGCGAAGAGTTGGGCACGCTGTTGCTGGAGGAGGGGCGCGAGGCCGAAGCGGAGAGTGAACTGCTGGCCGCCGTCTCCACCGACCCCGCGCCGCCACGTGCCCTGGAGGCATTGGGCGACCTTTACGCCGGCCGGCGCAACTTCACCGAAGCTCTGGACCACTACCGGCAGGCGCTGGTGCGCACCACTGATCCGCGCGCGCGCCAGCAGTTGCAGCTCAAGATTTCCGCCCTCGGCGCGCCCCGCTGAACTCACAGCTGGCCCTACCTCAGCCCCACACAACTGCGCGTCTATGTGACTCTTCTACTGACCTACTGAGGTGGGGCAGGGGCCTTCTCGGCTTCGCAGATGTAGCCGAGGGTGAAGTCGCGCTGGCGGTCCAGCGGGTCACAGAAATAGAGCAGCAGGGGAATCAAGAAGCCGAAGAGCGGTGCCAGCAGCACGAACAGCGACCACTTTAGCCCGCCCTGAAAGAAACTGAGCAGGTTCACCGAGCGACGGGCCACCAGCCAGAAGAAACCGCCCACCGCTTCCAATTTCCGCACCCGCAAGCCCGCGCACTCCAGCAGGTACTCCACCCCGTAGCGTGTGAAGCGGAAGTAGTCGTGGGGAGCCTGGTGCACTTCCCATTCCTGGGGCACTACCAACAGCAGCCGCCCGCCCGGGCGTAGTACGCGCGCGGCCTCGCGCAGCACGCGCTGCGGCTCCCGCGTGTGTTCGAGCACGACCACGCTGATGGCGGCATCGAAAGATGCCGTCGCCAGCGGCAACTGCTCCAGGTCCCCAAGCAGGTGGAGGCGCGAATAGTCCCAGGAAGGGTCTCCAACGGCATTGTCCATTGCCACGTAACGGTGGCGGGCAAACAGTGGCGCATAACGGCACTGGCCCGCGCCCGCATCGAGCACCCAGGAATCTGCCGGAAGCGACGCCGCGAAGGCGGCAAGCGCCTCCTCGGCGCGGCTCTCAAAGGGGTCCAGGGCGCGCAGTAAGAAGCGGGGCAGGAGGCGCTCAGCGGCTCGACGCACGCGCGGGTCTAGCACTTCTGGGCATCCAACATGCCTGGTTAGTACTTCTGGGCATCCAACATGATTGTAGCGCCGCGCCCGACCACGGCCTCGGCGACGGCCCAGGGAAGGGCAGCCATCACCAGCGCGAAGTAGGCCAGATCCAGCGCCAGCCGCTGTCCTACGCCTTCTTTGCGCCGGACCAGCCGTCCCATCGGATCCAGGCCCGGCGCCAGGCTGGTGGCCAGCGCGGCAGGATTGTCCCGCAGGGAGAAGTGTTTTGCGCTGCCGATCCGGAATCCAGCCTGCTCGACCAATCGCTCCAGGTCGCACTGGCGGAAGTCCACCAGGTGCCTCGGCACGTCCAGCCCGCTCCAGCGTGCCCCCAGCGCAGCGGATTGCCAGCTTGCGGCGTTGGGCACCTGCACGATGAGCCGTCCGGACGGTCGCAGGAGCCGATGAGCAAATCGTAACGCGCAGCCCGGGTCGGGCACGTGCTCCAAGAAATGAAACATGGTCACTGCGTCGAAGCTTTCCGGCGCCAGCGGGGCGGCATGGTAGTCGCCGAGCAGCGCAGGCACGCCCTGGGCCTGCGCTGCCGCCAGCGCTGCCAGGGAATGGTCCATCCCCATGCAAGAATACCCGCGCTGCCGCAAGGCGGCCATCAGGTCTCCCGTGCCGCAGCCGACATCCAGGATACGGGCGGGGAGGATACGTGTGGGCGGGATTCTCGCCGGGGGCGGACCCACGGCCCGGGTGACAAAGGCCACATGGTCGCGCAGCACCGCGCCACGGTAGAGGCCTTCAATCCGCCGGGCGATGCCTCCTTGCCGGCTCGCGCCCCACCAATAGCCCTCAGGGTAGTACCGCGCCAGTTCCTCGGCGGATGGCCGCGGTGACAGGTAAAGAACACGGCAGGCACCGCACTCGACCACATGGAATTGCTCGCTGGTAGTGCGAAACAGGCGGTCGGAACATCGGTAGCGAAGGCGCGGCTGCTCGGCCCCACACAAGGGGCAGGAGGCGGCATGGTTCATGCCGCCTCCGCCGGCCCGGGAAGGTGTCTCGCCTGGAAGGCCAGTTCGCGCGCGCTAATACGGAAGCGCCGAAGCAGCCGCAGGAACTCGCGGTCCGAGAGCTTGCGGGCGCGGCGGACCTGACGGCGCTTGCGCCACACGCCGGGCAGCCCGGCCAGCGCCTGCCAATAGGCCCGCAGCAGGCAACGCACCAGCAGCCACCAGCCGCGCTGGCCGGCGAACTGGCCCGCTTCTCCCTGGCCGCGCGCCGCCGCCATTGCGTTGGCCGCCAGTCGGACGACAGTGTAAAAAGGGTTCAGCAGGAGCAAGCGCCACGGAAACAGCTTCGCCGCCAGCCACACTCGATTACGTTCCACCAGCACCAGCCGCCGCTCGGAGAAACGGCCCAGCGTGGACGAGTGATGGTGGTAGACCACCGCCGTAGGCACGTACATGCAGCGCCAGCCGGCCAGACGCGCGCGCAAACCCAACTCGGCGTCGTCGCCGTAGGCAAAAAAGTCTTCGTCGAACATGCCGGCGCTCTCGAACACCCGCCGGTCGTAGAGGGCAGCGCAGCCATCGGGCAGCAGCACCTCTTCGGAGAGTTCGTACTGGCCGCAGTCCAGCTCCCCACAGCCCCGCCCCCGGTTCTGCCCATCCGGGTAGATCAGGTGGCCAACCTTGTCGATGACGCCGCGGGCTTCGTAGAACAAGATTTTGGAGGCGCACATACCTACGTCCGGCCCGGCGCGCAAGCCGCTGAGTAGCTCTTCCAACCATCGGGGCTCGGCCTCAGCATCGTTGTTCAGCAGCGCAACGTAGCGCCTGCGCGCCTGACGGATGCCCTGGTTGTTAGCGGCACAGAACCCACGGTTCTCGGCGTTGCGGATGAGCACAACCTCTGGGAATTCTTCCAGCACCATCGCAGGCGAGCCGTCCTCGGAGCCGTTGTCCACGACAATCACCTCCAGGCTGCCGAAGGTCTGCGCACTCAGCGAGAGCAGGCAGGCGCGCAGCAGCTCACGGCGGTTCCAGTTCACCACGATCACGGAAACTTCTGGGGCTGATACCGTTGCCATTGAATTGGCTAATTCCGTGATTGTACAGTATGAGGGTTGGATGTGGCCAAGTGAGAATGGCTAACCAGCCTGGAAGAAACAATGCGGTTGCCCTCCACTTCGCCGCCGGTGATTCCGTCCCAGTTGGCCCGGGAACCGGTTTTGTCCAGGCCAGCAGAAACAGGCGTTAGACCGGTCGAAAATGTCCTTCTGTACGGAAGAGGATGAAGTTTGAGCTGGTTAGCTCGATAGCAGATGTCGAGGTCATCGCCTCCGGCCCTGCCATCCGGGTTCGCTCGCACCTCCGTAAAGCTTACGGACATGGTCGGTGGCGCAAGATGAAAGGGACTGCTACTGTTCGGCTGCCGAACGGAGCTCTCCGTGCGGTTGAGTTACACTGGTATGAGGCGCACGGGATCGGCAAACGAGACCTGAAGGTTAAGCGCTATCTGGACAAACGATGAAAGCACCGACGAAACCATTCGCGCTTTGTATTGATAACCGCAACTATGAGGCATCTCTCATCGTCGGCAAAGTGTATCGGATTCTTCCCGACCCACGAGCGGCCAGGGATGATTTGGTGCGGATCGTGGATGAGAGTGGCGAGGATTATCTGTACCACAAAGCTCATTTCGTATTTGTGGACTTTCCACCAGGAGTGAAGAAGAAGATCCTGGCTCTGGCTGGCGCGGACTAACCAAGGCCTGTGCCCGACCGCGCCAGTCCGTCCCCGGTGGTTTCCTCTTCGGCTAAACTTCTAGCTATTGAGCAATTCCTGAAACAACTGCTCGTAGGCGGTCGTCACGTCCTCCCAATCATACAGGCGCCGGGCGCGCTCGCACGCCAGCGCGCCCAGGCGTTGCCGCTCGTCCGGGCGCGCCAGCAGAAAGCCTATCTTCTCGGCCAGGTCTTCAGGTGAATGGGTGAACGGGAGGCCCGCTTCGCCCGCGACCTCGCGGTTTTCCGGCGTGTCGAGGTAGAGCACAGGCCGAGCGGCCGCCATCGCCTCCAGCATCGCGGGATGCGTGCCACCGACCTCGGTGGCGTGGACGTACAGTAGCGCATGGGCGCGCAACTGCCGGCAACCTTCGCCGTAGATGGCGCCCGGGAACACGATGCGCGGATCGCGCGTCTGGCGGACCTGGCGGATATAGTCAGCAGCGTACGGGGCGTCGCCGACCACGGCCAGCCGCGCCGAGCTCGCGACTTTTTCGAAGGCCTGCACCACCAGCAAGGCGTTATTTTCCGGCTCCAGCCGGCTGACGTAGAGCAGATAGTTGCCCGGCTCAAGCCCCAACCGGGTTAACTGATCGGTCCCGGCTTCCCCCGGCGAGCTTGCTCCATAGGGAATGTACCGCGAGGTTTTTCCGTAGCGGTCCAGGTAATAGCGCTGGATGCTGTGGGCATCGGTGACCACCGCGGTGGGCAACCAGGTGGCCAGCCATTCGGAGACCTGGTAGTAGGTGCGGCCCGCCACGTTCCACTTCCGGCGCAGCCGCTCCAGCCCATCCACGTTGAGCACCGTCTTGACGCCGACCAGGCGGGGTTGCCAGGAAAAGACGCTGTTCGCGGCGTTGCAGACCAGTGCCACATCCACTGCACGCAAGCGCCACAACAGGTGCAGCACGGAGAGAAAGGTATGGCTAACCGTCTCCAGGTACTTGTGGGGGATGGAGGGCAACAGAACCAGATGCGCGCCGCGATATTGGGTCGCCCCCGGTGGTCGGAAGCCAACCCGATGCGGCCGGCCATAGACCCAGACCCGGTGGCCTCGCGTCGCCAGCCGGGCTGCCAGCTCTTCCGCGAACGTCTCGAATCCGCCGTAGGCGGCGGGGATGCCCCGGGTTCCCAAAATGGCAATGTTCATCAAGCCGCGTCGGCCATGCACCCGACAGGAGCTAATCAGGATGAGACGCCCAGTCGAGATCTGGAACCGGCGGGGACCGAAACGACCTGCTCCCGCATGGGGAAGGACACCGGACGGAAGCGGAACCAGCGGGCCAACTCGCGGTCGGCCACGCGCCGACGTTGCTGGATCCAGCGCCGCTTGCGCCAGGCGCGAGACCAGGCGCGCCCGAGCAGCCAGAAGGCGGGCAACGAGGAGCGTTCCACCAGCAGGCAGTAGCCCAGCACTCCAAAATCCCGCACGGTGACGGGAAGCAGGTTGCGCAGGTAGAGGGAGGCGCCTACGTTCTTCAGCCGCATCAAGAACCGGTTCTTCACCGAGTGCATGTTGATTTGCGGCGGCACCTGGGCCCGGTTCCAGTGCTGCACCCTTCGCGCATGGTAGCCCAGGGCGTGCGGCACGTAGAGGCACTTCCAATCCAGAAGCTGGGCGCGCCAGGCCACATCGGCGTCCTCGCGATAGAAGAAAAAGTCCGGATCGAAGAATTCCCCCTCCTGGCTGACGTCTTCGATCATTTCGCGCCGGTAGAGGGCAGCCGCCGCCGAGGCCCCGAAAACGTACTCGGCTCTCTCGTAGTTGCCATTGTCCGGCTTGCCAGAGCCCCGGTCAAAGTGGCGTAGCGTTGGAGTGAAGAAGATGCCTGCCGAGTCCACCCGCGGATTGGTGGGAAGGCTCAGGCCTGGCTCCATGGCCAGCAGCTTGCCGCACAGGGCGCCCAGGCGGGGGTCGGCGTGTCCTTCGGCAGCTTTGACCATCGTAGACACAAAGCTTGGGATCAACACCACGTCGGGGTTGAGCACCAGCACCCACCTGCCTGTACTGGCGGCAATCGCCTGGTTCTGGGCGGCAGCAAAGCCAATGTTTTGCGGGTTCCAGATAATCTGAATACGATTGGCGTAACGCGCCAGCACCTCGCGGGTGGTGTCTTGCGAAGCGTTGTCCACCACGAGCACTTCCAGGTGGCAGTGCTGCTGGGTGAAGATGGATTCCAGACAGGGGCCGATGTAGCGCCCGCTGTTATAGGTAACGAGGGTAACGCTAACCAGTGAAGACATTCAAACCACGTGGGGCGGCGGCTGTTTTGCCGGTCTGCTAAGCGCCAACTTCATCACCGCCCAATAGGCGCTCGACCGGTGCTGCCCGCTCGGAACAACCAAGGTAGCCATCCAACGAGCGGCAGCGCCGGCACATACCAGCAGTCTCATGGCCAGCGCGGCGGCGGAACCCATGTGCTTGCGCACGTAATAGAGTAGATTACGGTACCAGAAAAATTGCTTTCGGGCAAATGAGATACTGTCCAGCGAGTGCCCCCCGTGGTGGCGCCAGCGACAGGTCGGACAGAACAGGATACGGTATCCAGAACGGCGCAACCTCAGGCACAGGTCAACGTCTTCGAACCAAAGCGGGTAAAAATGCTCGTCCCAGTAGCCCACCTGCTCCAGGGCCCGGCGGCAAACCAACAGGCAAGCCCCGGCCGGCTGCTCAATTTCGCCCGGCCGGTCCAGCGGCACGTCCAGGCAGCGGTACCGGTGGTTTACCGGATTGCGCGGCCAAAGCCGGTTTAGCAGAAGTACCTCGCAAGCAAGCGCCACAAAACTGGGAAGGCTACGTACATTGAAACCGACCTGCGGCCGCCCGGCCTCATCCAGCAACAGTCCGGCAACCGCTCCGGCCTGCGGCTCTTGAATCACAGCGCGCAGCAAGTCCGCGAATCCATCCAGCAGCACCGCGTCCGGATTGAGGAACAGCAGAAACTCCGCCGCGGAGGCACGCGTACCCTGGTTGGCCGCTGCAGCCAGACCTCGGTTCTCGGAGTTGGCGATCACTCTGACCCCGTGCCGGCGGGCCACGGCAGCCGAATCGTCGGTCGACGCGTTATCCACGACGATGATTTCGACGCCCACCCCGCGCAGCGAATCCAGGCACACCGGGAGGTATTTGGAAGAATTGTAGCTGACAACGACGACGACGACAGAGTCCGGCAAAGGCGTTCCGGTGCTCAAGGCTCGGCATAGCGGCGACTCGTGTCGCCTGGCTCGGCCTTGCTACTCGCGGCGCTGCTTTCTCCGGCAGCCAAGAAGCTGGCCTGGACGGCGGGTGGGAACAGTCGGAAGTACAGGCGCCAGAAAGTGTCTCGGCGGGCGCGGTTGGCGTAGATCTGGGTTTCCGAGGCGCGCAGCAGTTCCAGTAGCCGCTGCGGTCCGGCTCCCGGAGGGAAGGTCCAACGCCGGAGACGCCGCCAGCGGGTCGCAGCCAACGCCAAGCCGCGGAGCCAAGCGCCAAGCCGTCCGACCCGCACCAGGCGAGCCGCCCACAGCACCTGTACCAAAAGGACCCGCGGCAGCAGGACACGCAGCGTCCCCCAGCGGCAGTATCGCATGGCCAACAAGAGCTGGTGTCCAGTTAGCCAGGTAGCCACCTGCGGGTGCAGGTCCGGGGCAACGCGGAGAGGCAGGCCTGCCTGGCCCGCCGTGGTAGCACTGCCTTCGTGCCAGGCAACAGCTTCCGGGACATACCGCGCCCGGAAACCGGCCAACTGCGCCCGCAGACAAAAGTCCACGTCCTCCAGGTAAGCAAAAAAGGCTTCGTCGAACCCGCCGATGCTCCGGAAGACCTCGCGACGAATCAGTGAGGCGGCGCCAGAAACGGCCAGCACCGAGCGCTCTTGCCGGTAGTCTGGGCCATCAGGGCAGCCGAACCCCAATCGCGCGGCGGCCAGACCCAGCGCGAGCGCGTCGCCGGTCCCGTCCAGCGTGCTGCCGCTATCGCGTTGCAGTGTCCGACCGGTGACCATGCCGCACTCCGGGTGACGTTTCAGGACGGCCAGGAGCCGGTGGAGCCATTCCGGCTCGAGTTCAACATCGTTATTGACCAGCGCCACAAATTCCGAGTCACTCTCGGCCACGCCACGATTGACCGCGGCCGCGAACCCTCGGTTTTCCGGAAAGCGGAGAACTCGCGCGCCGGCACGGGCGGCCACTTCGGCTGAGCCATCGCTAGAAGCGTTGTCTATCACGACCACTTCCGGCACGACCACTTCCAGGGCAGCGCCTCGCTGTGCCAACAGCGTGGCCAGGCAGCGCTCCAGGCGGCCGGCTCCGTCCCGGTTGGGAATGATCGCCACCGTGCGCTCGCCGCTCACCGGAGGAACCTCTTCTTGAACAACCACAGCAGGTTGCTCATGCCGTCCCGCCACGGCCGCAGCTTCTTCTCGCCCACCCGGGACGAATAGTTGATGATGATTTCCCGGAATCGGATCCTCGGGTTGCGGATGGCCTCGACCTTGATCTCCTCGCTCAACGCCATTCCGTCGCTTTCCAGCTTTATCAGTGGAAGGATGTGGCGAGAGAAGACCCACATGCCGGACTGCGAGTCTCGCACCCAGCGAAAAAACAGCACCGAGGTAACTGCCGAAAGCACCAAGTTGCCCAACCTGTGCTTGAAGCTCATGACCTTGGGGTCCTGAACGGGGAACCGGGAAGCGTTCAGAAAATCGGCGTTCAGGTGTTGAAAGGCCTCCAGTAAGTAGGCGAGGGCATCCACCGGATAGGAATGGTCGCCATCCAGGGTGATGATGATGTCCCCGGTGGTGTGCTGAAAGCCGTGTTTGTAGGCCCGCCCATAACCGCGGATGTCTTCCCGCAGCACCTTGGCGCCCAGCGACCGGGCAACTTCCGCGGTTCGATCACTAGAGCCGTTGTCCACCACGATCACCTCGTCCACCAGCGGCGGGATCTTTTGCAGCACCTCGGCAATGCCTTCTTCCTCGTCCAGGCAGGGGATGATGATCGTGATGCGCTTGCCTCTGTACATGCCGCCGCAGGCCGGGTCCTTTACTCTACTGCGGCTCGAGCGGCTTCCGCCCAGCCGCTTTTCGCTCCCGGGACGCGCCGCGCGTGTCTCGCGACTGTCTGTTGCGCGGCGAGCAGGCGGCGCACCGTGGCTTCCAGGTTCTGCTCCATATTGGCGAACCAGTCGCGGTCAGCAGTCCGTCCGGATTTGCGCTCCTCTAGAAGTTGTCCGTCGGGACCCACGAAGAAGAACACCGGCACGTGGAACTGCGGCCTGCGCGGTGTAATGCCCAGGTAGTTCACCGCCACCGTCAGATCCCCCAGCACTACCGGGTAGGTCAGGTCGTGCTGCTGAACGTACTTGCGAATGGCCTGCATTCCCCTCCGATCATGGGAAATCCCGATAACCATGAGGTCGCGCTTGTGGTTCTCGGAGAACAGCTTCTGTAAGGTGCGGCCGGCGCGCTGGCACGCGGGGCACCCAGTCTGGAGGAATTCCAGCACCACCAGATTGCCGCGGTGGTCGGAAAGCCGGATCTGTTTGCCGCTGGGGGCCGGCAGGGAAAAATCCGGAGCCTTACGCGCCCAACCGGCCGCGGCTGCCAAGCAGACCGCCAGAATTACAGCCAGAAACAAAGAAAGCCTGCTCCTCATGAGGACCTCGAAGAAGTTGTGACCAACGAAGCCCCTGCAGGAAGCACGGATCGTCGTTCTCGCAAGAGCTCCCAATAGGCGCATTCCAATCTCTCCAGGACGACGCTGGCATCCCACTGCTGTTCGACCCTGCGGCGGGCGCGGCGCGCCAGGGCCTCAGCATGTGCGGGATGTTCCAGCAGTTCTATGATAGCAGAGACGAACTGGCGAGCATTGCTGACCAGCAGCAATTCCTGTCCGTCGACGACATCCAGTCCCTCCACGCCCAGTGGCGTGGAGATCACCGGCATGCCGGCGGCGAACGCCTCCAGAACTTTTACACGCACCCCCGAACCACTAAAAATGGGGCACAGAAACAGCGCGTAGCGGGCCATCACCTCGCGGATTTCCGGCACCATCCCCAGCAGGTTCACTCCCGGCTGGCGGCACAGTGTTTCTACCTCCATTGGAGGATAGGCGCCCACGACCAACAATTCGGCGTTCGGACGGTCCACCCGCAACACCGGCATGACCCGCTGTACCAAGAACCGCAAGCCGTCTATATTGGGTGCATGGCGGAAGTTGCCAACGAACAACAGCGTCTCCGGCTGGCGTCCCGTGAAGACCGGCACGTAGTTGCCTGTGTCCAGCGCCGCGCGTAGAGTGCCATTGACAGGTGGCGCCTCCCGCCCCAGGAAGGACTCCAGCAAGCGGCGCTCCGCCTCGCTGCAGGTCTGGACCAGGTCAACGCGGCGCAGCAGGTGGAGTTCGTAGCGCAGGGCCCGCAGCCACTCCAGACAGGTTCGCAGCCACTCTGCCACCGACCGCGCCTGTCTCAACGCGCGCCGTACAGATTGGAAATACACGTCGTGCTCGAACAAGGCCGTGGGCGTGTGGCGCCAGCCGCCTGCAAAGTGTCCCATCTGCGTGTACTCGACCTGGACCAGGTCAACCTGGTGTTTCCAGATCAGGCGGTGGACCCGACGGCGGAATTCCGGACTCAGGAAGCAACGCACGGCGTAAGGTAAAAGGCCGAGCGAATCACGGTGGGGCGGAAAATCGCGTACCAGGCATTGGACCGAGCTCAGGCAGCGTTCCAGCGCCCGGTTCGTTTCCACCTCCTCCGGGCGATCCACGAAGGCTAGAAGGTGAACCTCGTGGCGGCGAGCCAGCGACCGCACCGCCTGCTGCATGAAGACAGCGCCTCCGTGGGTGGGAGGATGCAGAGAGTATGGGGAAAGAAACAGAATGCGCAACGGCCACCCTTCCTCCAGCGGCCGCGGGGGAACGAAACGGTCCCGGTAATAGGCGGGCAGCGGGCGCAGCAGCGCTTCGTCGTCACCAATCGTGCTCAGGCTCCGGGCTTGCCAGCGCCGCTCGAGCACTTTGCCCCAGTAGCGCCGCACGCCGGCGTAACCCGCCAGCGTAGGGCGGGTAGGACCGGAGCCCACAAATGTGGAGAACACCAGGCCCGCGTAGAGGCAACAGAAATGCTCCGCCAGCGAGCTCCAGCGGTGCACGTTCTTCCACACCATCAAGATGTGGTTCTTCTTGAGGATAGCGTCTATGCGCTTAGCTGAGAAATGCCTTCCGATGGTGCTGCGGTGTTCGTGATAGACGACCGCTGCGGGCTGGTAGAGCACCTTCCAGCCTCGTTTCCAGGCGTTGTAGGAAAGGTCGGCGTCTTCCACGTAGAAGGGATGGAACAGCGAGTCAAAGCCGCCGAGTTCGAGGAACTTTGCGCGGTCATAGGCGGTCGAGCCGCCCCCGGCGTAGAACGTGGGGTACAAGGTGGAAATGTCCTCAGCCAGATGGCCCAGGCGGAAGAATCCCCGCTCGAAGCGTCCTTCGGTCAGGCCGGTTTCTTCGCGTCGCCGGCCCTGATCCAGGAAAAAGATCTGCGCGCTGATGGCGAACACGCCCGGGTCCGTGAAGCCCTCCAGCAGTCGCTGGAAGCAGTCCGGCTCCACCCGCATGTCATTGTTCAGGACCACCACGATGGAGTTGCGCGCCGCTCGCACCCCGAGGTTGTTGCCGGCCCCGAAGCCCAGGTTGCGCTCCAACCGAAGCAGGCGGACCAACTTTGGTTTTCTGCCGTCCGAGTCTGTCCCGGGAAACTGCCTGCGAACCCACTCCGCGGTCCCGTCATCACTGCCGTTATCCACCACGATGACTTCATTGTCGGGATGAAAGGAGGCGGCGCGGACGACCGAAGGCAGGAATTTTTCCAGCAACTCCCGGCCATTCCAACTGGGTATCACCACGCTTACAGAGGTGGGTCGCTCGTTCGGTTCAGAGGCTCCTTCTGAGGCGGCGCTGCGGCGCCGGCCGCCGAAAATCCAGGCCAGATCCACTAGAGCCAGGCTGGCAACGTTCAGTAGCAGTAGTGGCGGCAGCAGCACTGCCGCTACCAGCGCCAGCAGCAGGCGAAGCAGAATCAAGCGCCGCCCCCTTTCCCTTGATCCGAAGGCGGTACAGGACTCAGTCGGAGCTTCTTCCCCAGGCGGTACCACCGGGAGCCGAACAGGAGGCTCAAATCGGCGCGCGCCGCTTCCAGTTCAGCATCCGGCCGTTGCGCCCAGGCCGTGCGCTCTTCCAGTTCTGCTTGCATGCGCAGGGCCCATGCCGTGCGTTCCTCAAACTCGCCCTGCAGCTTGGATAGCGCCTCGCGGGTGTGCACTTCCAACCCGCGGGCCCAGGAGACCGCTTCCTGGTGTTGCCTTTGCAGGCGTCGAAAGGTGACCGCACCCGGGTCCTCCTCCCGCTGCTCCGCTTCACTCGGGGCATAAATCCCCAGGGCGCGAACGCGTAGGAGAACGCTTCTCTCCGGCGGATGGAATTCCAGTGTAAGCACTGCCCGAGAGTCGGTGACCGCGCGGGCTGGAACAGTCCACTCAAGATAGAGGTCTCCGGCACGTCCGAGGGACGCCGACCCCAGTGAAACCTCGTTCAGGCTCGCCTTTAGGTTCAGGGTTGGGAAGGGCTCGACCGGCGGTAGATAGAGGGACAGGAACACACGCAACTGCGGCGCTGCAGGGACCGCCAAAATGGCCCGGGAAAAGGGCTCGATGGGCCAGCCGCCATCCGCGTCCATATCGTTCCATCCTTCGAGCAACTGCCCGCGCGCCCAACCCTGGCCCGCAAAGATGTGGGGCGCAAGAGGCCTGTCCGCTTCCGGAATTTTGCGAGCGTTGAGCATAAAGTACTGCGTGCCCGCGCCAGTGGCGTCTAGCGGCGAAAACCCGGCAGCGGCCAGCATCTGGGTGGCCTCGGCCAGAGAAAAACTTTCCCCCAGCCAGGTGTCCTTCTCCTGCCGCCGGTACTCAGGCGACAGATGTCCCTGTAGCTGGAACCGAAACGCTCCCTCCGGCTTCAAGACGCGCGCCGCCTCCCGGATGTAGTTTTCGACGACCTCGCGAGAGGGAATGTGCTGGAACACCAGGTAGGAAAACACCAGGTCGAAGTAGTTGTCGGGCAGGCTGCCCAGGTCCTGACCCGAGCATACATGGAGTATGACATTGGGGTAATCCCGCAAGCGGGAGCGGGCTTGCTCGATCATCCTGGGGGAAACGTCAATGCCATGCACCTCCAGGAACTCCTCGGCAAAACTACGGGTTATGCGCCCCAGGCCGCAGCCGATTTCCGCGACCCGGGAGCATCTGGGGGAACGGCCGTTGAGCAGCACGGGAAGATACGGGCGCACCAGCTGGTCGTAGTTGACCCGGCCTGAGGCTTCGAAGTCGCCCTCGTCGCTGTTTGAGTCGCGCGTGTAGACGTAATGCTCTCCGTCCTGCGTGGCGCGCTCGTTCCAGTCGCGACGCATTCTTTCGAGCAGCCGTTCGAACTGTTCTTTGTTGCTCAGAGGCGACTCCACCGATGTTAGCACAGCGGCGCGCGCCTCAGGCGGCAGCCCACGAACAGCTCGTCGGCATATAGTTCCGCGCTTAATGGGCCAACGCGGCAGGCAGTTTCCTCATCGCAGCCGCTTCGAGCATCGGGTGGGGCAGCATCATGGGCCGCCCCCTCGCTCTTGATCCGACGGCGGCACGGGGCTCAGCCGGAACTTCTTCCCTGCACGGTACCAGCGGGAACCGAAGAGAAGGCGCAGGTCGGCGCCTGCGGCTTTTAGTTCAGCGTCGAGCTTCAATGCCCAGGCGGTGCGCTCCTCAAATTCTCGGTGCAGCTCGCCCATCGCCTCGCGAGCCCGTTCCAAGTCTGCTTCCAGCGAACGCGCCCAGGAAACCTTGTTCTCTAGGTCGGCCTGCAATTCCCGCACGATCCCTGCCAGGCGTTCTCGCTCCTGGTCCAACTCTCGAGCCCAGGCGGTGCGCTCCTCAAATTCTCGGTGCAGCTCGCCCATCGCCTCGCGAGCCCGTTCCAAGTCTGCTTCCAGCGAACGCGCCCAGGAAACCTTGTTCTCTAGGTCGGCCTGCAATTCCCGCACGATCCCTGCCAGGCGTTCTCGCTCCTGGTCCAACTCTCGAGCCCAGGCGGTGCGTTCCTCCAGTTCCTGCTGGCGGGCTTCCAAAAGCTGGCGGGCATGCTCCAGTTCCAAGTTCAGCCGTTCGGCATCCTGTTCTCGCTCGCGCAACACGTTACCGGCCGAGGGCACAAAGACAAACGGCTCGGGGACCGGCCCTGGTTGCCGGGCGCAGACAACCACCAGGAAATGGGCTTGGTCGGCGGCCTCAGGCGGAGCAGCGAATCGGGCAACTGCTCCATTGTCTCCCTCTGTCGAGCATGGCAGCGTTCCATCGCTGGGAAAGAAAGCAATGGCGGGGGCGTGATTTTGCGTAAAAATCACGCGCTCAGGGAAAAACCCTCCCAGCAGCGAGTCAAATTCCGACGCATCGTACTCCCGGGTGTGGAAGGGGTTGACGTAGCGGCGCTCCTCGGAATAGTAACGCCGGTTCGGCGTGGAAACCAGCAGGTGGCCGGAAGGACGGAGCACGCGGCGTGCTTGCTGCAAGAACGCCGCCGGCTCGGTCAAATGCTCAAGGACTTCGAAGGCCATCACCAGGTCGAATTCTCCGTCGGCAAACTCCAGGGCCAGACAGTCGCCGTGGGCAAAATGCAGGTTGGGCCCACCATAGCGCGGGCGGGCATACGCCAGGGCCTCCTCGCTGAGATCTATGCCGACCACCTGCAGCGCAGGATCCAGGCCCGCCAGCTGGGCTGCACCGTAGCCAGAGCCGCAACCGGCGTCCAGCACCCGAAAGACGGCGGGGGCCGGATCAGCGCCCGCAGCCACAGCACCGGGAACCATCGTGGACTGCAATCTGCCGTCGGGCGCCACCCCCCGGCCGCTCAGCAGCCGTTGAGCAAAAAGGGCCGCGAAGGCGTAGCGCGACAGATGCTCGTTCCACAGATCAGGATCCACCTGCCCCGGGATTGCCCGCTCGCCAGTGAACTCCACTTATTGCTACCCTCTCCCCTGGACTCCCACTCCAGCCACCAGCCGAACGCCGTGGACTTCGACCCGACAGGCCGGGCGCAAGTAGCCGTACATCTCCCGCCGCTTCTCCATCTGGAGCGTGACGGCATTGTCAATCCAGTCGCACATCTCGTAGCCTTCCAGCGCGCCGTTGGCAATCGCCGGCGAGAAGGAGAAATGCCCCGGATACAGTTCCGGCAGGCTCAGGTGGAAATCCACGGTCAGCGTGTCGCCTGGATTGAGTGGGGGCAGCTCGGTGTCTTCGAGGGCCGTGTTGGTGCCGGAAAAATCCACGCCCAGGTGGTTCCGCAGCATGAAGCCGACGATGGGCAGCGGCACCTCCCGCGCAGCCTGCACGCTGATGCGCACCACAACGGTTCCGCCCGGTGGCAGCAGGCCCAGTTCCTCGCCTCTCTGGTTCAGGACTGCAATGCCCAACACGTGAGCGCTGCCGGTCCCATAGCGGAAATCCACATTGGGAATTTTCTCGACGACCTCAGGGGCACGCAGCGCGGAGGTCTGCTCGGTGGCTTTGGCCTCTGCCACCGCGTGATGCCGCAGGTATTCGGCGTCCTTATTGACCATCGCCGCCTGGTAGTGGCTGACGACGCGGTCCGGATCGCCGATCTCGACGAGGCGCCCCCCGGCGATCCACAGCGCTCGGGTGGCCAGGCTCTTGACGTCGGCCACGCTGTGGGTGACGAAGATGACCGTGACGCCGGAGCGTTGCAGCTGGTGGATCTTACGCATGCACCGCTGCCGGAAGTAGATGTCGCCCACCGCCAGGGCCTCGTCCACCAGCAGAATCTCCGGGTCCACGTTGATAGCCACAGCGAACGCCAGCCGCACCACCATGCCGCTGGAATAGGTCTTGACCGGCTGGCGGACAAAGTCGCCGATTTCAGCAAAATCCACGATCGCCGGGTAGCGCCGCTCGATCTCCTTGTTGCTCAGGCCCAGGATCGCGCCGTTCAGGAACACGTTCTCGCGCCCGGTGAATTCGGGGTTGAACCCGGAGCCCAGTTCCAGCAGCGCCGAAACGCGCCCGTTGACTTCAATCCGGCCGGCGGTGGGCCGCAGGATGCCGGCGACCAGTTGCAGCAGAGTGCTCTTCCCGGCGCCGTTCTCGCCCAGGATACTGAAGGTGGTGCCGCGCTCGATCTCGAAACTGACGTCCCGCAGTGCCCAGAAGTCCTGATGGTAGCTGCGGCGCCCCAGGGTCAACAGCTCCTTCAACCGGTGGGCGGGCGCCGAATAGACCGGGTAGCTCTTGCTAACATTCTCCAACACTACGGCCGCGCCCATCAGAGCACATCTCCGAAGGCGCGCTTGGTGTAGCGGAAGAACAGGCCGCCGGCCACGAAAGCGGTGACAGCAAAGACGGCGGTAATCGCCAGGTCGCCCAGTGCCGGCGCCTGGCCGGCCAGCAGGCACTTCCGGTAGGCGTCCACCACGTAGGCCAGCGGATTGATCCAGGCGATAAACCGCGCGTTTTCTGGCAGGCGGTCGGCGGCGTAGAAAATCGGCGTGAACCAGAACCAGAAGATCAGCCCGACCGAGAGTGCCTGCGCCGTATCCCGCAGAAACACGTTCAGACTGGCCACCAGCCAGCTCACGCCGATGGTGAACACTGCCAGCAAAAGGGTGTAGACCGGCACCAGCAGCGCAAACACCGTCAGCTTTTTGACCACCAGGCCCAGAATTCCCAAGAGCACCAGCAGACCCAGCAGGTGGTTCAGCATGCCGGAAAGCAACAGCGAGAGGGGCAGCACCTCGGAGGGGAACATGGTCTTGGTAATCAGGTTCGAGTAGCCCATCACGGCAGTAGCCGAGCGCTGCACGGTGTCCTGGAACAACAGCCAGGGCAGAATGCCCACGAACAGGTAGAGAGCAAAGCTGTCGGTGCCCAACTCGGGGCGCAGAGGGACCTTGAACACCTTCGAGAAGACGAACCAGTAGCTGAGCAGCAGAACCGCCGGGTGTACCGCTCCCCACAGCCACCCGATCGAGGAACCCACGTAGCGCTGCTTGAAATCGCGGACGACTAGGTTGCCCACCAGTGCACGCCGCTGCACCAGGTTGGACACAAACGCGCGCCCTACTGTCCAGAAAAACCCCACATTCATCGCGGCTTCCGGCCTGTCGGCTTATTGTCGGTGCCCGCGCCGGCCCCTGTCAAGGAACGCCGGCGGCTGCCAGCAGGGTGAGGTATCGGATCCAGACTGCCCATCTCAGAAGCGCTGCCCCCGGGTAGGGGCTTCCAGCGGTGAAGCCCCTAGACCCCAACCTCGGTCGCCTCGCGCATCACGGCCAGCGCTTCTTTCAACAGCAGACCATTCGTGGCCAGGCCACAGTCGCCGTGGATGGTTGGCTGACCGGTCCAATCGGTGAACGTCCCCCCCGCCTCCTCCAAAATTGGCTGCATCGGGGCAGCGTCCCAAAGGTTGAACGTGCTATCCAGCATCAGTTCGGCGCGCCCGGTGGCCACCAGGACGTAGCCGTAGCAATCGGCCCAGGTTCGCTGGAGGCGAGTTCTGCCCGCCAGCCGGGCCAGCTCCTGGCGCCGTCCTTCGAGCGGTACGTTCCAAAAGTCGGAGGCCAGCAGCACGGCGGCGTCCAGGTTCTCCACGCGCGACACCCGCGCCGGGATGGCCAGCCGCTTCCCTCCAACTCGCCGCTCCCAATGGCAACCGTGGCCACGCTGGGCATACACGGTTTCCCCGAGCGACGGCAGGTGGATCACTCCCAGGACGCTTCGTCGAACTTCCAGGTCCTCCAGCGCGACCAGCACCCCGTACAGCGGCACGCCCTGGACGAAGCTGACCGTGCCGTCAATGGGATCCAGGATCCAGCGATAGCGCGTCTGGCCAGGCTTTTCGTGGAACTCCTCGCCCAGGACGGCGTCGTAGGGAAACGCTCTTTCGATGGTCCTGCGCAGCAGCTGCTCGCTCTGACGGTCGGCAATGGTGACCACCGTACCATCGGCCTTCGTCTGCCGCTCGAAATCGGTTTGAAAATGCTTCAGCGTGATTCTGCCGGCGCGCTCTGCTGCCTGACGAGCCACTTGGAGTCGCTCAGCCAGCTCGTTGTCATGCACCCCGGTCGCCATCCCCGCTCCTCCCTATTTCGCAGAACTTTAACAGGCCTCCGAGTACTGATTGGACGGCCTCCTCCCTGGCTCGGATTAAGAATTCACTACCCCGCCTTCACCGCCTGGCCGCCGCGCAGACCACAGGCGAACATATGACAGGAATCCGACATTGTCCACAGCTTCAGGGTGAACCCGGTCTTGCCGTCCCGCCCCGTTTGCACGGGGCATCGGCTGCCGAGCAGCGAGCGAGTTCGAGGGCAGTGACCCAGTTGGTCAAGGCGGGCGGGCCATGCTAGAATGCCACTGTCGAAGCGCATGAAGGGGCTGGAACGCCTGGTGCCTAACCGTGTGCAGATTGCGCCGTCCATTCTCTCGGCTGACTTTGCCCATCTGGCCGAGCAAATCCAGGCAGTGGAACGCGGCGGAGCCAGCCTGCTGCACCTGGACGTGATGGACGGCCACTTCGTCCCGAATATCACCATCGGCCCGCCGGTGGTGGCCGCGGTGCGGAAGGTCACTGCGTTGCCTCTGGATTGTCATCTGATGATCTCCGACCCCGACCGCTACGTTTCCGCCTTCTGCGAGGCAGGAGCGGAGAGGATCTCCGTGCACCAGGAAGCCTGCCTCCATCTAGACCGCACTCTCAGCTACATCCGCAATTGTGGGGCGGCGGCCGGGGCGGTGATCAATCCGGCCACGCCGGTGGAGATGCTCAGCGAGGTGCTGGAGTGCGTAGACTACGTCCTGGTGATGAGCGTCAACCCAGGATTTGGAGGCCAGCAGTTCATCCCGCGCTCCCTGGACAAAATTGGCCGACTGGCCCGGATGCGGGAAGAGCGCGGTCTGGAATTTCTCATCGGGATTGACGGAGGTATCAGCTCCGACAACGTCTTGGAGGCGGTCCGGGCAGGAACTGACATTATTGTGGCCGGCTCCAGTGTGTTTCACAGCGCCGATCCGGCGGCTGCGGTCGAGTTGCTCTTGAAGCGGGCCGAGACGGCCATGCTGTCGAAAATTTGAACACGCCAAGGGTGATGTGATGAATAAACCTGCTCCGATGGTAGCTCGCGCACTGGTGCTGTTGCTCTCGGTGGCTCTGTGGGCCGGCTGTAGCTTGCGCCGCGACAAATACGAGACGCCGATCGTCGGCGATTCGCAGCAGCCGGACAAGACGCTGTTTGACCAGTCGGTGCTCGACCTCGAAAGGGGTCGCTACGAGATAGCCCGGCTCACCTTACAAACCCTCTTGAATACCTATCCTGACAGCGAGTATCTGGCCAAGGCCAAGCTCGCGATCGCTGACTCCTGGTACCGCCACGGAGGCACCAGCGGGCTGGCTCAAGCCGAGGCGGAGTACAAGGACTTCATCACCTTCTTCCCCACGATGCCGGAAGCCTCCGAGGCCCAGTTGAAAGTGGCCATGATCCATTACCAGCAGATGGAAAAGCCGGACCGCGACCGGACTCACGCCCTCCGCGCCGAGGAGGAGTTCCGCGAAGTGCTGCTGCAGTTCCCAAACAGCCCCTTCCGCGAGGAAGCCGAGCAGCGCCTGCGCGAAGTCCAGGAGGTAATTGCTGAGAGCGATTTTCGCGTGAGTCGCCACTACTTCATCAAGGGGAATCCCCGCGCGACTATCTCCCGGCTGAAGGAACTCACCGACAACTATCCCAACTACAGCCGGGGCGACCGGGCGTTGTGGATGATGGGCGAATCTTGGGAGATGGGGGGAGAAAACTATCGGCCTCAGGCGGCCGCGGCTTACTCCAAGATCATCTCCGACTACCCCCTCAGTGACCTGGTGAGCGACGCTAAGGACAAGCTGGTGGACTGGGAGCTGCCCATCCCAGACCCCAGCCCGGAAGCCTATGCGCGGATGAAATACGATCTCGAACATCGCGAGACGAAGGGAATCATCGGGAAGACGATGAACGTGTTCCGCACGCGGCCCGACGTCAGCATGGCCAGCAAGGCGGGTAAACCGGTGCTGTTTCCCAAGAAGCCAGAAACCGAACCAGTCAGCATCACGGCCGCCGAACCCGGCCGCACCGGCACCTCAGGTATCCGTCTGGAAGCGGTCCGGCCGGCGTCCGAGCCGGTTACCACTTCGGACCCGACTCCGCCGCCAACCTCAGGCAACGCGCCGGAGTCCTCGACACCGCAGCCTCCGCCTGAGGGCGGCTCGCCCACTCGGGGAGAGTAAGCACAGGAAAAATAAAGTCAGCCTTTACCCATACGAGTACCCGCACGGAACGCAAGAGTCAACAGCCGCAGCAGCTGCACGCTTTCCATGCCTAAAGGGAGCCATCGAAGCCGTCTCCCTATTCCCCGGCGGAAACCGTTTCGCGCTTGTCAGGCCGCTACCCTCGTGGTTAGAATTCCTGAAGGTCACCTGCAAAGGTAGGGAGAAGTTCCGTGCCTAAGATTTTGTTAGCAGACGACAGTACGCACGCCCAGCGCATGGCCACCAAGATCCTTGCCGGCGAGGACATCCAAGTAGTGACGGTCAGTAATGGCGAAGCAGCCGTGAAGAAGCTTCCCGAAGGCGGATTTGACGTGGTTCTGGCAGACGTGTTCATGCCCGGCCGCACCGGCTACGAAGTCTGCACCTTCGTCAGAAGCTCCCCGGAACTTGCCCACATTCCGGTGGTGCTGGTCGTGGGACAACTGGAGCCCTACAACCAGGAACAAGGCAGAAAGGTGCAGGCGGATGCGGTCCTGAAAAAACCTTTCGAAGCTAGTGACGTGGTGACGACGGTGCGCGAGATGTTGCAACTGTCGCAGGAGCGGAAGCCGGCGCCTCCCCCACCTCCCCCATCCCCAGAAGAGCTCCAGGCACAGAAGGCTGAGGAAAGTCAGCTGCTGGAAGAAATCCCCACCACCTCCACGGCGCGTGTGGAAGTGCCGGCGGACTTGCAGCAGCAGGCTGCATTTGACTTGTTTGAGGAATCTCCATCTGCAGAGACTGCTCCGGCCGCCCCTGCCTCAGCCGCAGTGGAAGCGCCAGCACCTGCTGTTTCCGCGGCAGAGGTGGAATTGCAGGCTGCCGCGGCCCACGGCGCCGAGCCCGCAGTGGCTCAGGAAATCGCTCAGGCCGAAGAGCCGCTGGCCGCGCCGGTGGGCGAATATGCGGAAGCGGCAGAAAGCCAGGTAGCCACGGAGGATGTTGTCATCCCCGAGTTGACAGTGCCGGAACTCGAAGAGCAGCCCGCGCCAGCGGCCATGGCCGCCGTAGCACCCGAGCCGGCCCAGCACTGGGTGGCCGAACCTGAACGCGTTACGGACATGGACCGCGCCGTGTTTGGCGCTGCTCCACCTCCGGAAGCTGAAGAGGCACCTCCGGAGCCGGTAGCAGCGGCCACGCCAGAACCAGCGCCCGCTGTGGATTGGGCGGACCTATTAGAGCGCGTTGAGGAACCCGCACCAGTGGCCCCCCAGGAGGCAACAGCGCCTGCGGATTCCGTCCCGGAGGCCGCTCCGTCGGCTGCCCCGGAGCCCACAACACCGCCAGCCCCGGCGGAAGAGGCCGCGCCACCACCAGCCCCAGAGCCTGTTGCGCCGCCGCAGCCAGTGGTCACTGCACCTTCGCAAGGGGCAGGGTCCGTTCCGGACGAGGCGGCTGTGCGAGCCGCGGTAGAAGGCGCCCTGGACAAGGCCATGCCGAACTTGAAGGCGGTCCCGGGCTTGGTGGACACCATTGTTGGGGAGATCTTGCACCGCCTGGGCGGGGCATCTTAACCACGGTTTAACCAGGGGTTTAGCCAGGGGTTTAACCAGGGTCGCGGCCTTCCAAGTTCGACTCCCATGAGGTTTGCAGCGCTGGTGCTGAAAAGTGCGGTCCGGAACAAACGCCGCACCCTTCTGACGGTGCTCAGCTTGGGGGCATCCCTGTTCCTGCTGGTCACCCTGCACACCGTGCTGTACGAGCTTCAGGCCACCAGCACCACGCCGGAAAGCGCTCTGCGCCTATGGACGCGCCACTCGGTTTCCATAGCCAACCCGCTGCCGCTCGCCCACCGCGAGCAGATCCGGGAGGTGCCCGGGGTCAGAAACGTCATGGTCGCCAGCTGGTTCGGGGGCATTTACATTGACGAAGGGAACTTCTTTGCCCAATTCGCCGTGGACGCCGACAAGGGATTCCAGGTCTATCCGGAGTTTGAAATTGACCCGCAGCGACGGGAAAACTTCATCAAAGAACGTACGGCGGCTGTGGCAGGCGTGCGCCTGTTCGAACGGTTCGGTTGGAGAATTGGCGATCGCATCACATTGAAGGGCACCATCTATCCCGTCGACCCGGAACTGAAACTGGTGGGAAGCTTCACCTCCCCCACTCCGCCCGACGAGGCGATGCTTTGGTTCCACTACGACTACCTGGACGAGTTGATGAACGGACAGGGAGTGGCGGGGTCGTTTTGCATCCAGGCAGAGTCGGCCGACGCGGTCCCCGTGATCGCCCGGACCGTCGACGACATGTTCCGCAACAGCACCGCTCCCACTAAGACCGAAACCGAAAAGGCGTTCCAGCTTAGCTTCAGCAACATGCTGGGCAACGTAAAGTTGTTCATCGGCAGCATTTCGGCGGTGGTGGTCTTCACCATTCTGCTGGTCACGGCCGCAACCATGGCCATGTCCATTCGCGAGCGCACGGCGGAAGTGGCGGTGATGAAAACCTTGGGGTACACCCGCAACCTGATTCTGGGGCTGCTGCTCAGCGAGGCGCTGCTGATTGGTTTCTTGAGCGGACTGCTGGGTTGCGGTGGCGCCAAGCTGCTGTATTCCACCCTGGACATGCAGCGCGCCACCAGCGGTTTTCTGATCCAGCTCCGGGTCCAGCCAGAGGCAATGGTGCTGGGCATGAGCCTGGCGTTGGCCATCGGGCTGGCGGCGGCGGCCGTGCCCGCCCTGCGCGCTGCCGGACTGCCCATCGCCCAGGCCCTCCGGCACGTGGGCTGAGCCATATGGCTATCCCATTGAAGTACAGCCTTCGCAGCCTGCGAGTGCGGCGCACCGGCACTGCCATGGCCATCATCAGCGTCGCCGCCACCGTGGCCGTCTTTATTTCTGTGATGGCCCTGGTGCAGGGCCTGGAAAACGTCTTTGCCGAAACCGGGCACCCACTGAACCTGGTGGTGATCCGGCAGGGTTCGCAAGTGGAAACCAACAGCAGCCTGCCCGTGCCCACCCTGCAAACCCTGAAGTACCTGCCAGGAATCCAGAAAGACGGCTCGGGCGAACCGCTGGTCTCGCCGGAATTGCTGGTGTTGATTTTCATCCCGCGGGCCGGCGGCGACGAGACCCACGTTATCCTGCGTGGGATCACGCCGACCGGCTTCCTGCTGCGCGAGCAGGTGCGCCTGGTGGAAGGCCGCATCTTCCGAAGTGGCCTGCGGGAATTGGTGTGCAGCCGCCGCATGGCGCGCCGGTTCGGGCTGGAGCTGGGTTCCACAATCCGGCTCGGCCCCAGCGAATGGCTCGTCGTGGGTCTCATCGAAGCTGGCGGGAGCGCTTACGATTCGGAACTGTGGACCGACGTCAGCGCTGTCGCCGACGACTTCAACCGCAGCGGGATTTACTCCTCGGTGTTGCTGCGGGCTGAGGACGCCACTGCAGCGGCTGAACTTTCCCGTCGCATCAGTGAGGACCGCCAGCTCCACCTCCAGGCCCGACCCGAGCCGCAATACTACCGCGACCAGATGCGCTCCTCAATGCCGATCCAGGTGCTGGGCACCTTCATCGCCCTGGTGATGGCCGTCGGATCGTGCTTTGCGGCTATGAACGCGATGTACGCCACGGTGGCCTACCGGGCGCGGGAAGTCGCCACGCTGCGCGTGCTGGGGTTCTCGCGGGCCTCGGTGATGCTGGCGCTCTTGGTCGAATCGGTGCTGCTGGCCACGGCCGGGGGCGTGCTGGGCTGTCTGCTGGCACTTCCCATTCACGGGCTGTCCACCGGTACCGTGAATTTTTCCACCTTCGCCGAAGTGGCGTTTCAATTTCGCATTACGCCGCCACTGATGGGGCAGGGCCTGATGTTTGCGGCGGTGGTGGGCGTCGTAGGCGGCCTGCTACCAGCGCGACTGGCGGCGCAGAAACCGCCAGTGCTGGGACTGCGCGAGTAAGAACGTGCGCCTGGTAGGGAAGACAGAAAGGCAGACACTGCCGAGCCGCGACCGTGAGCGAGTGGCCATGCCAGATGTTCGTCAACAACTTGGTAAACTAGCGAGGGGAGATTGGTACCAATGAAGGACCGCCTCTCGCAGGAACTGGAGACGCTACGGATTGACCGGGAGTCGAAGCCGTCCCCAGGCCCGCGTCTGTCCCGCCGCGTACTCGTGCCGCTCGCAGTCGGTGCCGTGGGGCTGTTGGCGTTGGCAGTCTGGTTCGGCGCCCGCCCCCCGATGGTGCAGGTGGCCCGCGTGACCGGGATGGAAATGAGCCAGCCCGTGGCCGTGCTGGTGGCTGGCGGCTACGTCGTGCCCCACCACAAGATCCAGCTCGGCACCAAGGTGATGGGACGGGTCACCTGGATTGGAGTGGAGAAGGGCGACCGCGTACAGAAGAATCAGATGGTGGTGCGGCTCGAAGACCGGGAGTACCGGGCTCAGGTGGGAGAGGCGAGCGGGACGCTGCAAGCTGCGGAGGCGCGCCTGCGCCAGATGGAGGCTGGGTCGCGGCCACAGGAAATCGAACATGCCCGGGCCCGGCTCGAAGAAGCCCAGGCAAACCTGCGGAACGCCAAACTCAACCTGGAACGTTCCGAGGGCCTGTCGCGCGAGGGCGTGGTTTCCCGCGAAGCTCTGGACAACGCGCGCGCCCAATCCGACATGGTGGAGGCCCAGGTAGAAGCGGCCGAAAAGCAGTACGAGCTGGTCCGCCTAGGTCCCCGCCAGGAGGAAATTGACCAGGCGCGCGCTCAGGTTCAGCAGGCCCGCGGTACCCTGCAATTCGCCGAAGCGCAACTGGAGGCCACCCGGATCCGTTCTCCCGTCAGCGGCACTGTTCTGGAGCGCCTTGTGGAGCAGGGGGAAATGGTGACCACTATGTTCGTGGGCGAGCGCGGCGCCAAATCGTCAGTGGTGACGCTGGCCGACTTGAACGACCTGCAGGTGGAGTTAGACATCAGTCAGAGCGAGTTCGCCCGCGTCTCGCTGGGCCAGCCCTGTCGGGTGGTGCCCGATGCGTTCCCCGACCGGCGCTACCGCGGCGTGGTCGCTGAGATCGCCCCGGAAGCGGACCGGCAGAAGGCCACCGTACAGGTGAAGGTGCAGGTCGAGAATCCGGACGAGTACCTGCGCCCGGAAATGAACGCCAAAGTGTTCTTTGAAGATCCCGAGGGCGGCCAGGTCCGCGAAAGGGAATTGATGGTGCCGCGCGCCGCCGTATTTCAGGCCGAAGGCCAGCCTGCGGTGCTGGCAGTCGAAAATTCACGCACGGCGCGCAAGACGGTCCGCTTGGGCCCCCAGACCGGCGGTTCCGTCCGCATCCTCTCCGGGCTGACCGGAGACGAAGTTGTAGTGGTGAGCAATCCCGAGGCATTAAAGAACGGCCAGCGCGTCCGGACGCCCAGTAGGCAGTAGGCGCAGGTAAGCCAGGCCAAGAATTTGCAACTCCAGAGCCACGCTCGGAAATCTAATCCATATGGCCTCTAAGCTCATCGAGGTGCACCAGCTGAAAAAGATATTCCGTCGCGGTTCCATCGAGGTGCGGGCGCTGGACGGGATTACCCTGGAGGTGGCCCAGGGGGATTTCCTGGTGCTGATGGGGCCGTCCGGTTCAGGAAAATCCACGCTGCTGAACCTGATCGCCGGCATTGACCAACCCAGTTCCGGCGGTCTGAGAGTCCTGAATGCCGAGCCTACCCGCATGTCCGAGAGCGAGCTGGCGAGATGGCGCAACCACCATATCGGATTCGTGTTCCAAACCTTCAACCTGATCCCGGTGCTGACGGCGTTTGAAAACGTGGAGCTGCCGCTGTTGCTGACCCGACTGTCGCGGGCCGAGCGCCGCCAGCACGTGCTGACCGCCCTGAAGCTGGTTGGCCTCTCCGACCGCGCTGAGCACTATCCGCGGCAGCTTTCCGGCGGGCAGGAGCAGCGGGTGGCCATCGCGCGCGCCTTCGTCACTGACCCCACCCTGCTGCTGGCCGACGAGCCTACCGGCGATTTGGACGCACAGTCCGCCTCGGAAGTGCTGGAGATTTTTGGACGACTGAATCGCGATTTCGGCAAAACCATTGTGTTGGTCACGCACGACGCCCGCGCCACACGCTACGCCCGCACCGTACGCCACCTGGACAAGGGCGTACTGGTTGAAGAGTAAAGAGTCATCCGTCATGAACTCATAATTCTCCTCTCAGCCTCAAACTCATGTCCGCCGTCTCCTCCGAAGAACTCCGCGATCGCATCCTCTCCTTTGTCACCGGGTGCAAGAATCAGCGTCCAGTGCTGAAGGAAGTGGGCGGCGAGACAATGCCACTGGAGCCGGGCCGCTTCAGTGTGGAGGCGCAGCACGGCAAAGTGTTGCTCGAGGTTTGGGATGAGTCGCGCAGCATCGTTCGCCGCATCCTGGAGGTCCGGCGTCAAAAACCTGGGGAACTGGTGTTGGCCTACCAGCGCTTCGGCGCCGGGCGGGGACTGGTGCGACTGCTGGCCTCCGCCAAGGGCGTGACGGAACTCGAGCGGGAGGCGGTGCGCAGCCGCTTCGCCGCGCGCTTGCGCAAGCTGCTGGCGCACACCTTCCCCGGCTGGAAGCTGAAATAACTGACCGCGGAGCGAGACCTGGAGCGCTCCCTTTCTTCGCAGACGGCACGAGCCGTCCTCTCGCGCGGCAAAAGCGACTGGGCGGTGGTCGGCTGCGCGGAGGAGGAGGGCGAAGCCACGGCAGCCTCCGCGCTCACCCAAGGGCTGGCCTGGCTGGACTCTCTGCGGCACAGCGCGGCGCGGTCAAAGCGCTTGGTGGCCGGATTAAAGCTTTTCCTGCCAGAGCGCTTTGTCGAGAGGACAGCGCTCCGCTGGCGCTATCTCAACCAAGAATTAGCTGGATTCGAGCTGTTCGCTTTCTCGCCCGAAGATACCGTCCGTCGCGCCGAAGAGGGTGAGTACGCCAATCTGCGTACCGAACTGCCCATGCCCTGCCCCGCGGCAACGGCACCCGCGGAAGCGCTGGGACTCTTGCGGCGACTGGGCGGAAGATCGGGAGTGGAGATGGCGGTGCGGCCCGGCGCCGGCCTCACCTGCCGTATCAACGGCCTGGAATTTGCCCGCGCCGGACCCGATGGCGCGATGTTCGGCCGCGGTAGTCACTGGCAGCCACTTGTTTCGGAATCGTTGCCCCAGGCCGAGCGCTTGGCCCAGGACATCGGGCGGATTCGCGTGGCCGATTCCGCCAACCGCCGCCATCCTTTTTACACGGCGCAGGCGGAGCGGTGGTTGGAATCGCTGCTAGTCCGCGACATCGGCGTGCTTTCGAGCGATCTCGACCCGCGCTTCGTATACTCCCAGGTGCCGGCGGTGGCGGGGCGGCAGCGTGGCATCATTGACCTGCTGGCCCTCACACGGACGGGCCGCTTGGTGGTGATTGAGCTGAAAGCCTCCGCCGACCCCAACCTGCCCCTTCAGGCTCTCGATTATTGGATGCGTGTCAAGTGGCACCAGGAACGCGGCGAGTTTCGCAGCCTGGGCTATTTCTCTGGCGTCGAATTGCGCGCCGAGCCACCCCTGTTGTGGTTGGTGGCGCCGGTGTTTGAATTTCACTCCCTGACCGACTTGCTGCTGCGCTACCTGTCGCCGGAAATTCCGGTGCGGCGCATCGGCCTCAACCACACCTGGCGCCAATCTCTTCAGGTGGTCCTCCGCAACTGAGGATCGGTTCAGAGTGCAAGATGAGAAACGAAAACCAGAATCGTCATACCTGAAAGCAGGAGGGGTATCCTGGTGGTAGGAGGAGAGGCACAATCGGAAATCCTCCTCTGAGTTAGTCGGCCTGACCACTTAATATGTCTAGACGGGCAGCGCTACCGCCGCCCGTACTGCGCCTGCTTGAGCAGGTTCAGGCGGTAGCGAGCTTCCGGAGCGCGGGGATCGTCCGGAGCCAGCGCCAGGAAAGTTTCAAACGCGGCCAAACTCTTGCGGTATGCCTTCTTTTCCATGGAGCGCCGGCGGCCGCCGTCTGGCTTGTGTAAGGACTGGTGCCAGTAGGCGTGAGCCAGGTACCAGTACACACGCGGCACCAAGGGAAACCGTTGCTGTGCTTTCTCCAGAACCGCCACCGGCTGTCGATAATCTCCGGCACCCAGGAGCGCATCCGCGTAGCGGAGGCGCTCCTGGAGGTCATCAGGATCCTGGCGGATGCGGACTTCCCAGCCACCCGGGTCGGCGGCGGTGGGCAGGGGAGAGGAGGCTTGCTTTGCTGACGAGCGCCCGGGCGTTGCCGTCTCCAACCCGGCTGCTGACTTGCGGGCCTTCCCGTCCTCGGCTTCCACCTCCTCGGCAAGTAGCCTGCCGACCACAGTGGGTGCAGGTTAGGGAGGAGGCTGCACTTCGACCTTTGCTGCCGGAACCGGAGCGGAAACCCCGGCCGGTGGCCCCTCGATTGGTTCCAGGGCTGTTTTAGGCGGCGCGGGCTCTCCTTCCACCTTTGGCTCCGCGGCCGGCCTTGCCGCGCTACTCGCCGAGGCTGGCGGCACTGCCGCGGATTGCGAAGCCCGAGCCGGTGGCTGCGCCGGCGCCGCCACCGGCGCACTCGACCGCCACACCGCCAAATCAGGAACCAAGTCCCTAAGTTCCGCTACCGGAATTTCCACCACAGAAGTGCCCTCGGGTTCCTCAACGGCGATGCCCAACAGCCTGCCTGCGGAATCCAGAATGGGTGCGCCCCGGAAGGCGAGCGGAATGGCTGGCACGATCTCCCAGCGCCGGCCGCCGGCCAACGGCTTCAGAAACACTGAGAGCTTGCCGGTCTCAAAGGCGGTCGGCGCACCAACGATGGTAGCCCGGAGTCCGCCGGACGGTAGCTCGGCCACTGCTGCGAACTCGGCTCTCACCGGCCTGGGTAGCCGGAGCACGGCGATATTCAACCGGCCGTCGAAGCGCTCCAGAACCGGGTCCAAGACGTCCGTATTCGTGAAGGCCACGGCGGTGTCGTAGGCCCCATGCAGGATGCTCGCTTGGGTAAGGACGAAGCGGCCGCCACCGACCAGAAAGCCGCTGATCATCGTGCTCTTGCCGGGCGCATAGTTCACGGCGACCTGAACAACAGGCGCCAGCGTCTCCGTCGTCGCCGCAGCCGCTACCCCAAATGCGACCGCTACCAGCAGGGTGGACAGTAGGAAAACCCTCCGCGCGGCCAGTCGGTCCCGTCCCATTGCCTTGTTCGGATTATATACCGTTTGAACACCGTTGCTGGCGTTCCTGAAGGCAGCAGTCGGCAACGCCCCAGCCCAAGAATGGCATCTGAGGCCGCCGACGGTAGTGGTCGGCAGCAGATCCTAGCAGGCTGCTGAAAAACCGTTTTCAGGGACCCAAGAAGGCTTCCACAGGCTTCAGCCTGTGGAGGAGTTTTTGAGCAGCCTCCTAGCTTTCGACTGGCGACGCATGGCATACATATAGAGTAGGGGTGGAAGGCGCCTCTTTCGCGTTCCTTGGCGGTCTAACATGAATCGACTCTTCACCCGTCTTCACCGCAAATCGCGCGAGAAAAAGTATCAGCTATTCCGGCAGTTGCTGCGCCCCACACCGGAAAGCCGGGTCCTCAACATTGGTGCCACTGGAAGTCAGATTGGCTTGCCCGATCAGCTTGAAACTTTCTATCCCCATTGCGAGCGTGTCATCGGCGGAAGCCTCTCTCTCGCCGACATTCAGGATTATGCCGGGAGTTTTCCCACTGTAAAGGCGGTGGCATTAGATGGGTGCGCGCTGCCCTTTGCCGATCAGTCGTTTGACATCGTCTATTGCAACGCCGTGTTGGAACATTTGCCGACGTGGGAAGAGCAGCAGCGCTTTGCCAGCGAAGTGTCTCGGGTGGGACGAAGCTGGTTCGTGACCACTCCCAACTTCTGGTATCCGATCGAGCCTCATTACCACTTGCCCTTCATCCAGTTTGCGCCTGAACCTTGGCAGCGGCCTCTCGTTCGGACGCTGGGGAAAGAGCCGTATCCGAGCTTGCGGTCACTCAGTCAGCGCGATCTGCGCCGGCTGTTTCCCAAGGGCCGCGTCATTGGCTGCCGGGTGACCTTCTTTCCGGAGACACTCATCGCCTATCACTCCTCTGAGTCAAGAAAGGAAATGACTGATTCCTCATGAACCTCCACAAGAGCCGCATGGCTGTTTTCGTTTTCGGCCTGATCCTGGCAGTCGGCGTGGCGTGCCGGGCGGACTCGGTCAAGCTGAAAAATGCAGACCGTCTCAGCGGGCAGATTCAAAAGCTGGAACAGCGCAGCCTCTCACTGGAAACCAGCTATGCCGGCGTTGTGAAGATTGATTGGAGAATGATCGAGCACATTTCGACCGACCAGCCTGTGGAAGTGGAGCTGGACAGCGGGGTGCGGGTGCGCGGGCGCATTGAGGAATCCGACCAGGGGCTGCGGATCGTTTCTGCAGAGAAAGCCGTCACGGTGGCGCGGCAGGCGATTGTCGGCATGAAGCCGGCTAAAGAGGCGCGTCCGGAAACCTTCTGGGACCAGGTCCAGGGCACCGTCGACCTCGGCTACAGCATCGCGCGAGGGAATTCCAATAACAGCCAGTCCTCGCTCAGGATCAGCACCCGGTACCGTAAGCCAAAATATGAAGTGCAGGCCAACGCCTCCTCTCTCTTCAGTAGCCAGTCGGGCGCTCCCACCAACAGCCGCCAGCAGGCCAGCCTTCGCTACGACCGGTTTCTCAGCGACGATACATTCGCCTTCGGCCTCTCGCGTTTCGAGCGCGATGACCGCAGGCGCCTGAACCTGCGGAGCAATCTCGGCGGGGGATTGGGATGGAAAATCATCCGCTCGGGCCGAACGACCCTGTCGCTTCTCGGGGGATTAACCTTCGTCAACGAGCAGTTTCGCCTGCAGCCGGGTGATCCGATTCCCCGCAATCCCAGCGGCGAAGGCCTGGCCGCTCTCGACTGGGAGACCACGATCGCGAGCGGGCTCAAGCTCGACACCAAGCTCTCGGTGTTGCCCAATTTCGTCCAGTCCGGCCGCTACCGGGTCACACTGGACAGCGGAGTGCGCATTCCTCTGGTGAGCCGCCTGAGCTGGAACCTCAGCCTGTTCAACCACTACGACAGCCAGCCGCCGCTCCAGGTGCGGCGCAACGATTACGGCTTGGTCGCCGGGCTTGGCATCGCGTTCTGAGAGTCGGACTCATTTTGGATCCCGGGGTGTCTTTCCAACCTCTGTCATTGGATAATAGTGGGCTCTGTCTAGCGCCTGCAGCCGCTCGTCTAGGTTGACAGACTTAGGTTGACAGACTAAGGAGAAGCGCTATGGATTCGGGTGAACAAACGAAATCTAAAATCACGACCGCTCCAAACGGACCCTACGTCGTGAACAGCCTTGAGAAGCTTCGCAACTCTAGCGGCGAGCAGATCCAAACCAAGCCAGTATTCGCGCTCTGCCGCTGTGGAGGTTCGGCGAAAAAACCGTTCTGCGACGGGACCCATGCCAAGATCGGCTTTTCCGACGGCAAGCTCGAAGGCACGGCTGAAGACAAGCGAGACAACTACGTCGGAGCCGAAATCACCATCCACGACAACCGGGGAATTTGCTCGCATGCCGGGCTCTGCACGGAGGGGTTGCCAAAAGTTTTCCTGTACGGAAAAGAACCGTGGATTGACGCGGATGGCGCGACTTCGGAAGAGATCGTCAAGACGATAAAGAAATGTCCGTCAGGGGCTCTTAGTTACTCCCTTGAAGGAGTCGAACACCGGGACCAGGCCCGTGAGCCAGCAATCACCGTCGCCAAGAACGGCCCCTACGTTGTCACCGGCGGACCTGAACTCGCAGGTGTGATCCGTGGTGAGGGAGCCTCGGAGGAGCAGTACCCCCTCTGCCGATGCGGAGGATCCAAGAACAAACCTTTCTGTGACGGCACGCACTAGCATATCAAATTCCAGGACGACCAGAACTAATTCGGGAGGGCCGTTCCAAACTAGGCCCAATAGGTGCGGTCGAGCGAGCGGTATTGAACGGCTTCACCGATGTGGCGGGACTGGATCGCGGAAGAGCCTTCCAGGTCGGCAATGGTGCGGGCCACCTTCAGGATGCGGTCATGGGCGCGGGCGGAAAGCCCCATGCGGCTAATGGCCGTCTCCAGCAGCTTCTCGGAAGCCTCGTCAATCGGGCAATGGCAGCGCATGAGCCGGGCGCTCATCTGGGCATTGGCGTAGATGCCGTCGTTGCGGAAGCGCTCCAGTTGCGCGGCGCGGGCGCGTTCCACCCGGGCGCGAATCGCCGCCGAGTCTTCCGCGCTCTGCTCAGAGCGCAACTCGCGGTACTTCACTGCCGGGACGTCAGTGTGGATGTCAATGCGGTCCAGCAGCGGGCCGGAAATCTTTGAAACGTAACGCTGGATCACGCCCGGAGTGCAGTGGCACTCGCGGGTAGAATCGTTGAAGAAACCACAGGGGCAAGGGTTCATGGCGGCGGCGAGCATGAAGGAGGAGGGGAAGGTCACGGTCATGGTGGCCCGGGCGATGGTCACCGCGCCATCCTCCAAAGGCTGGCGCATCACCTCCAGCGCATTGCGCCGGAATTCCGGCAACTCGTCCAGAAACAGCACCCCGTTGTGCGCCAGGCTCACCTCGCCAGGATGAGGAATGGTCCCGCCGCCTACCAGGCCGGCGTCCGAGATGGTGTGGTGCGGTGAGCGGAAGGGTCGCGTGCACAGCAGGCCCTGTGCCGGGTCTAGCACTCCAGCCACGCTGTGAATCTTGGTAGTCTGGATGGCCTCGTCAAAGCTCAGCCCGGGCAGGACGGTGGGCAGGCGCCGGGCCAGCATCGTCTTGCCCGAACCCGGCGGCCCAATCATCAGGATGTTGTGGGCGCCGGCGGCGGCCACTTCCAGAGCGCGTTTGGTAGCCTTCTGCCCGCGCACTTCGCTGAAGTCCACGTTATAAACGCTGCTTTGCTCCAAGGCCTGCTGGCGGTCCACCTGGGTCGCGGTGAAACCGGACGCATCGTTCACCAGGGCCAGCGCCTCGCCCAGCGAGTTCACCGCAAAGACACAGACCCTCTCGACGACCGCCGCCTCGCGCGCGTTGGCAGATGGAACCACGAGGTGCCGGATGCCCGAGCCAGCACGGCCACCGGCAGCGTGCCGCGGATAGGGCGCACCGAGCCGTCCAGCGATAGCTCGCCGAGGAACAGGAACTCGGCCAGCCGCTCAGAGGAAACCACCTCTAAAGCCCCGAGAATTCCCATGGCCATGGGAAGATCAAAGCCGGAGCCTTCCTTCCTCTTGTCGGCTGGGGCGAGGTTGACGGTGACGCTCTGGCCGAAGTAGTAACCGCAGTTTTTCAGCGCACCACGGACGCGATGGTGGCTTTCCTTGATCGCTGCGTCCGGCAGGCCTACCACCAGGAAATCGTGCATGCCCCGGTTGGACAGGTCCACTTCCACGTCCACCAGGTAGGCGTCAATGCCGAAGACCGCAGCGCTGCGCGTCTTGACCAGCATGGGAAGGTCAGCCGCCGCCGGCGCCTTTGCGGATGCCCGATTGGGTCATAGCGGTCAGATCCAGCAGGGCGTCCAGTTCCTGCTCCGGGATGAGCTTTTTCTCCAGGACAACTTCGCGCACGGTCTTGCCGGTTTTGTGCGCTTCTTGCGCGATGTTGGCGGCTTCCTCGTGGCCGAGCCGCGGCACCAGCGCGGTCACCGGCATCAGGCTGTTTTTCACCAGGGTGCGGCAGCGCTCGCGATTGGCCACAATACCCTTCACGTTGTCCGGATTGTCCCGCATCTCGGGACCGGCTGACACGCAGCGCTCGTTGAAGACACGCGCGCCATTGCTCAGCAAGAGGATCGATTCCAGCAGGTTGCGGCTCATCAGCGGCATCATCACGTTCAGGTCCAACTGGCCAAAAACTCCGCCCAGAGTCACCGACGCGTCATTGCCGATCACCTGCGCCCCTACCTGGATCAGCATTTCCGGGATCACTGGGTTGACCTTGCCCGGCATGATGGAGCTGCCCGGCTGCAGCTCGGGGATGGCGATCTCGGCAATGCCGGTACGTGGCCCGCAGGAAAGCAGCCGGATGTCAGAAGCGATCTTGATAAGGCTTACCGCTACCACCTTCAGCGCGCCGGATGTTTCTACCAGCGCATCCCGGGAACCCATGGCTTCAAACGTGTTCTCCGCTTCCCGCAGCGGGATGCCGGTGGTGGTGGCCAGCAGCACGCACATCCGGTTGCCGAAATCGACCGGCGCATTCAGCCCGGTGCCCAATGCCGTGCCGCCGATGGGCACTTCTTCCAGGTGCCGCATCGCCGCTCGGACTCGCGCCATGGCGTGCCGCACCTGCGACGCGTAGCCGGAAAACTCCTGCCCCAACGTGATGGGCACCGCGTCCTGTAGGTGCGTCCGGCCTGTCTTAAGCACGTCCTTGAACTCGGCTGCCTTTGCTTCCAACCCAGTGGCCAGCACCTCCAGAGCCGGCCGCAGGTCGTGCTCGAGCGCCTCCAGCACGGCCAGGTGGATGGCCGTAGGGATGACGTCGTTCGACGACTGGCACTTGTTGACCTCGTCGTTGGGCCGCACTGGCTTGCGATCGCCTTTCTTGCCTCCTAGCAACTCGTTGGCCCGGCTGGAGATCACCTCGTTGGCATTCATATTGGTCGAGGTCCCTGAGCCTGTCTGGAATATATCCAGGACAAACTCGTCGTCCCACTTGCCCTCGGTCACCTCCTGCGCCGCCTGGAGGATAGCGTCCGCGTACTGCGGCTCCAGTAAGCCCAGATCTTTGTTCACCCGGGCGGCCGCGCCTTTGATCAGTCCCAGGGCGCGGATGAAGCGGCGAGGAAAGCGGATACCGGAGATGGGGAAGTTCTCCACCGCGCGCTGGGTTTGCGCGCCGTAGTGTGCCTCGGCGGGCACCCGCACCGGACCCATGGTATCGGTCTCAACGCGAACCTCACTGGCAGGCAAAACAGCCTCCCTTCTTTGGCTTTTGGTGGGGCTTTCGGCGGCACCAGCCACCCTGGCCCTTGCGCCTTCCAGAGAAGCGCCGCGCTTGCTTGGCATTCTTTGTCAGGGGCTTTGTCATGGGGCTGTTATACACGAACGGTTGGATTTTGCCTATACAGGGACCCGCGAACGAAAGCTGCACGGCGAGCGAGATCGGCGGTACGCCCGGGCGGGCACCAAAAAAATTGCGGGCCCCGAAAGCCTCGGGGCCCGCACCAGACTCAAGCCGGGTTTTGTTGGCGATTGGTTAAAGTTGGGTCACCTGTACAGCCTGCCAGCCCTTGGGGCCGCGGGTCACCTCGAACTCCACCTCAGCGCCTTCGTCCAGGGTCCGATAGCCTTCGTTTTGAATGGCCGTGTAATGGACGAAGACGTCCTCCCCTGACGAACGCTGGATAAAACCGTAGCCTTTCGAAGCGTTAAACCACTTGACGATACCTTTCTCTTTCACTACTTCAACTCCTGATCTAAAGTTTTGCGCTGCCAGGCCATCCCCAACCGCCAAAAAGAAAAGAGCCACAAAGCTGCTTGTAGCCCCTCACCCCTGTGCGACTTCAAGATGAGTACAACCTAAACAGCAGCCCGATTATGCCAGGGAGACGGTGGTTTCGCCAAGAGAAAAACCGCAATGCAGGCCGGCGGTGCAGCATGTTCCTAATCTACTGAAAAGCCGTAGCTTAGGACCCTCCTGGCCCGCTTGCTTAGGCCCGCGGCCCTGTAGCTTGAACAACTTACCGAGCCGCCGACCGTTGGCCAGCGGTGGTTCTGTGCGTTTTTCAGCAACCCCCTTGAGGGGGCTCCTCAAGGGTTCTATGAAGAGCCGAGCCGGGTCAGCCGAAGTAAACCCACCATCACTCTGCGGTAACGATTGAATCCTGCAAGAAACAGTAGCTAATTCCGTTCAAGCGGATAGAGGGCATCTGGCTGATCGGTCCTCCCGGCGGTGCAGCCGAAGTCACTCTAATGTCTACCTGCCAAAGGAGAGAAACTGATGTGGCGGATTCTATCTCTAATTCTTGCCGTAAGTCTCGTTCTGGGCACCGTAAGCCTGGTTCTGGTGGCCGGCGCCAATAAGCCAACCACGTTGCACTCTGCCGACTTGAAGATCCATGATCCCATCCGGCAGGGCAACCTCACCATCTTTCCGGTTTCCAACGGAAGCCGGGCCAAGACTTCCCTCTACCTGACGCTGGACGAAGGTCTGGCGAAAGGGGTGGTGAAGGTGGCTGAGCTGGGCACTCTGCGCGGGGCTGGCATGGTGCGCCCCCTGGAGCGCCGGTCCCAGCAGCAGCGTCCAGTCCCGCAGGACCGCGCACGGGTGAGTGGGCTGGCCATCCAGAACCTGTCCGATCGGCCGCTGCTGCTGCTGGCCGGAGAGGTGGTTCGCGGCGGCAAGCAGGACCGCGTGGTGGGACGGGACCGCATCGTGCCGCCCCACAGCGAGCCGATCCCGCTCAGTGTCTTTTGCGTAGAACCGGGCCGCTGGCATGGCTTGTCGGCCCAGTTTGCCGCCTCCAAGGCCATGGCGCACCCGAAGCTGCGGCGCGAGGTGACAGAGGCGCGCGATCAGCAGAAGGTCTGGAACGAGGTCGCTCGGGCCAACAGGTCGGTAGCGGAGACACTGGCCGCAGCGCCCACAACCGGGCGTGCGGGAGCCGCGGGCGCCCTCCGTGCCCAATCTTCCTATGCCCGGACCATGGAGGCGCGCCCGGTCCAGGATCATCTGGTCGGGGGCAGCCGCGCGATCCTCCCACAGATCCCACCGGGGGCGGTTGGGGTAGTGGTCGCAGTGAACGGCCAGCCCGTGTGGGCTGATCTGTTCGCCTCCCCTGCACTATTTGAACGCTATCGCGCCAAGCTGCTACGGTCCTACCTGGTCGAAGCGATCCGCGCCGGTCGGATGCCAGACAAAGTGCCGACTGCAAAGGAGGTGCGGGCCTTTCTGCGCCACCTCAGCGGCCGGCAGACCATTGAGGTAGAGCCCGGGGTCTACCGACTGGTGCGCACCGAGGCGGCGGGCACGGTCACCTATGAACTGGAGACGCTCAAGCCGCGCCCGCTCACCTTGCACATGGCCCGCATGGCGCGTTAGGACTAACACCGCGTGGTATTCCTCGGGCCGACAAACCACGTCGGCCCTTGACCTGCCGGCTTTCTTCGGACCACCGATTACTGGAGAACAGCGCCAGTCGGCATGGTTAAGTCGCTCTCGTGTTCTTCTTGGTCAGCGTGAGCCGGCATCGCCGGCGAGCGCCCACCGTCATCCGAGCCAGCACGGAGCTGCGCTTTGAACTCGGCTGGCGTCAGATAGCCAAGGCTCGAGTGCGGTCGCACGTCGTTGTAGTGCCGTCGCCATTGCTCGATCCCCACCTTCGCGTCCACGCGGTTCCGAAACCACTGCAGGCTCAGATACTCGTCGCGGAACTTCCCGTTGAACGATTCGTCGGTCGCATTCTGCCACGGCTTGCCCGGCTCGATGAGCGCGGTTTCGATCTGCGCCTGGAGCAGCCACCGGAGAATCGCACCCGCAACAAACTCGGGGCCGTTGTCGGACCGGAGGTAACGTGGGGCTCCGTGGACGCTCACGAGCTGCGTGAGCACCTCGATAACGCGCCCGGACCGAATGCCGCCGGCCACGTCGATCGCGAGTGACTCGCGGGTCCATTCGTCGACGACGGTGAGGCACTTGAGCGTCTGCCCATTCGCGCAGGTGTCGAACACGAAGTCGTACGCCCAGACGTGATTGACCGCAGTGGCGGGCACCGGGCGGGGCCGGCTCAGGGCGACCCGGCGCCGCGGCCGCCGCCGAGGCACCTGCAACCCCGCCTGGCGCCAGAGGCGATGGGTCCGGTCCGTGCTCATCGTGTGCCCTTCGCGTTTTAGGAAAATCCGAATCCGGCGATAGCCGTACCGCGGATACTGCGCCGCCAGACGACGCATCGCGGCCAGCGCCGGGGCATCCCGGTCGACCAGCCGCGACTGGTAGCCCAGCGTGGACCGTGCGACGGAGAGCAAGGCGCACGCGCGGCGACCCGACAGACCGCGTGCACGTGCATACGCGACCTGCGGCCGGCGCACGCGTGCGCCTACCATTTTTTTCGGGTGATCTCCTTGAGCACGTCGATCTCCAGATCTCGATCGGCCACCATCTTTTTCAGCCGGCCGTTCTCCTGCTCGAGCTGCCGCAGCCGCTTCACATCGGCGGGCTCCAACGTGCCGAAGTGTTTCCGCCAGGCGTAGAGCGTCTGGGCGCTGACGCCGTTCTTTTTGGCCACCTCCGGAACGGGCCGCTGATCGGCCTCGCGGAGGATCGTCACCATCTGCTCTTCGGTAAACCGGGTCTTCTTCATGGCTCCCTCGTTTCTCCGAGGGCGCCATTCTCTCAGGCTTCAGCTGGTCCGGAAATCGCCAGGCAGGTCACCCTGAGGAATCCGCTTGCCAGAAAGCAACCAAGGTCGAGAGCAGATTCCTTGCTTCGCCCGGAATGACAAGGTAGCCGATTTCCCGACGGCCTGTTAGGCTCTACTTGCCGACCAAACGTTCCAAACCGGAGTCGAAATGCTCAAGGTTGCCAGAAGGAGAATCGCTCCAGCTTGCTCGCTCGGCATCGAGCTTTGGCTGTTGCCGCTTGTGGCGGTGCTGCTCGCTTACATGGCCTGGGGGCAGCAGGCCGACTTCAAGAAGCCGCCCAAGACCCGCCGGGATAACGTCCGGGAGGTGCTCCACGGAATCGAGCTAGTGGACCCCTACCGCTGGCTGGAAGACCAAAACAGCCCGGAGACGCGCGCCTGGATTGCGGCGCAGAATGAGTACTCTCGACCCACCTTGCGTTCGCTGCCGGGCAGGCAGCAGCGCATGCAACGGCTCACCGAACTGCTGAAGATCGACGTCTTTCGCACGCCCCGAGAGCGAAACGGGCGCTATTTCTTCTCCAAGCGGCTGACCGACCAGGAGCTGTTTGTCATCTACATGAGGAAAGGGCTCAAGGGCGAAGACCAGGTGCTGATTGACCCACACCCGATGAGCCCGGATCGTACAACCAGCGTGAATCTGCAGGCGGTCTCTCGCGATGGGACCCTGCTGGCATACGGAGTCCGGCAGGGCGGCGAGGACGAGATCGCCATCAAGCTGCTCGATGTAGAGACGCGAAAAGACTTACCGGACCGGCTGCCGAAGGCACGCTATTTCGGCATTGTACTGAAGCCCGACAACAGCGGCTTTTATTACACGCGCTTCGGCGCCGAGGGTCCGCGGGTCTACTACCACGCAATGGGGAAAGATCCGGCCGACGACCGGGTAATTTTCGGCAAGGGGTACGGGCCGGAAAAGATCAGTTTCGCCACTCTCTCCGAAGATGGGCGCCACCTGCTCATTCACGTGGTGCACGGCTCCTCAGCGCTGCGGACAGAAATTTACTATCAGAACACGGCCCAACGGGGGCCCATCGTGCCGGTAGTCAATGATATTGAGGCTAAGTTTCGGGGGGAGGTCGGTGGCAAACAGCTCTTCCTGCACACCAACTGGAAGGCACCCAAGGGGCGGATTCTAGCGGTTGAGCTGGAAAATCCCGCGCGGGAGAGATGGCGCGAGATCATCCCGGAAAGTAACGCGGTCATTGAGAATGTTTCTCTCGCCGGGGGCAAGGTGTTTGTCAACTACCTGGAGAACGTCAAGTCACGTGTAAAAGTTTTTGAGCCCGACGGCGAGCACACCGCCGACATTGCGTTCCCCGCCATCGGTTCCGTTAGCGAGGTTGGCGGCCGATGGGAAAGCCCGGAAGCCTTCTTTGCTTTCAGCTCCTTCCATATCCCTATGACCATTTACCGCTACGACGTCAGCAAACTACGGCGCGAGGTCTGGGCGCGCCTCAAGGTTCCGGTGGAGAGCGACAAAATGGAACTCCGCCAGGTCTGGTGCCAGTCCAAGGATAAGACCTGGGTGCCGATGTTTCTGTTGCACGCCAAGGGGCTCAAACCCGACGGGTCGAATCCAACATTGCTGACCGGCTACGGGGGGTTCAACATCAGCCGTACCCCGAGGTTCTCCGCCAGCGCCGTCCTGTGGGCCGAGAATGGAGGCGTCTACGCATTGCCCAACCTGCGCGGGGGCGGTGAATTTGGCGAGCAATGGCATAAGGCGGGGATGCTCGAGAAGAAGCAGAACGTGTTCGACGACTTCATCGCTGCCGCCGAGTGGCTGATCCGCAACGGCTACACGCGGCCGTCGAGGCTGGCCATCGGCGGCCGCAGCAACGGCGGGCTGCTGGTGGGCGCGGCGCTCACCCAGCGCCCAGAGCTGTTCCAGGCCGTGGTGTGCGGCTATCCGCTGCTGGACATGGTGCGCTACCAAAAGTTCCTGGTGGCCCGCTTCTGGGTTTCCGAGTACGGCTCCTCAGACAACTCGGAGCAATTCCAGTACCTGCAGGCCTACTCGCCTTACCACCGGGTTAAGCCGGGCGTGAAGTACCCGGCCGTGCTGTTCGTTACCGGGGATGGAGACACGCGCGTGGATCCGCTGCACGCCCGCAAAATGACGGCGCTGCTTCAGTCGGCGACTGGCTCGGAGCGGCCCGTGCTGCTGCGCTACGAGACCACGGCCGGCCATTCCGGCGGGCGCCCGGTGAGCAAGACCATTGAAGACATCGCCGATGAGCTGGGCTTTCTCCTCTGGCAACTTAGTCCCGGTAAGCAAACCACGGTGACCACAGGTAAGAAGGGTAAAGGCACGAACTGAATCTGAATCCCAGACCCTGTGTTCCCCACGGCTTGGATTAGCGGCAGACGCGCTCGTAGAACAAATCGAGGAAGCGCGGAACGTCGGCGTCCATAGCTACGTGGGCATTCGGAGGCCCGTAGGGTCCGCCCTGAGCCGCCTCGCCGCCGAAGCGCGCCAGCATCTCCGGCCCCGGTTTGCGCCCGCGCAAGTCGGCCACCGTCATGCCCGCGGTGAACTCGCCAGCCGTCTCCACGCTGACGCGAGTGTGGACGGTACGGAGCAGGTCAGGGAGAGCGGCTGCGGCCACCGCCAGAGGGTCGTGCAGGTGGCCGCCGTCCAGCCCGGCGACTTCCCGATGGTAGTCAAACCACAGCACGGTGAATTCGCGGACAAACTGGAAGACCGAAGAGTCGCGCCGCTGACTGAGCGTGCGCAGAGAGGCGCGCGGCAACACGGCGCGTTCGCTGACGTCGAGGGGCACCAGGGTCACTTGCAGCCCCGCTTGGAACACCGCTCGGGCGGCATCCGGATCGCAAAAGAAGTTGAACTCGGCTACCGGGCCGGTGTTGCCTGCGGTGCGGAAAGCCCCGCCCATCACCACCAGTTTTCCCAGCAAGCGAAAGGTGGCCGGGTCGGCCTCCAGGGCGCGCGCGAGGTTGGTAAGCGGCCCGGTGGCCACCAGGGTGAGATGCTCGCGTTCGGCAGCGATGGTGGAGAGGATCAATTCAGTCGCGTCCTGGTCACACGGGCCGCGGCGCGGCGGCGGATAGACCGTAGTGGCGTTGCCGAATCCGTCGGCGCCATGCACGTCTCCGGCGGTGACCAGTGGTCGAAGTAACGGCCGATCGGCGCCTCGCGCCACCGGGATAGCGGGGGCTTGGAGCACGTCCAGCAGCAACAGCGTGTTGCGCAGCACGCTGTCCACCGCAGTGTTGCCGGCCACCGTGGTGATCGCCCGCACGTCCAGCTCCGGCGAGCGTAGCGCGAAGATTAACGCCAGCGCATCGTCCACCCCCGTGTCTACGTCCAGCAGGACTTTCCTCACGGGCCCATCTTATCCTGCAAATTCTGGATGGTTGGCAAAGTCTGGATGGCCTGGCAAGCCTGGATGGAGTTTTCCAGAAGCCTGCTATAGCGGATCGACCGACTTGATTACGATGCCGCGAAAACCTCCTTTGATGAGCACGCGTCCTTTGACGCGGACCTTCCTGCCGGCGTAAGGCAGCAGAGGCTTGTTATAGGCATCCTTGTGAGTCATGGCGATCGGGAGATAGATGGTTCCGGAAGAGGTCAGCAGCCCCAACGGTACGCCCTGCCTGGCGCATTCCAATGCGCAGGCGCGATGCGGTTCGCCGGTACTGTTGCCGTGCTGGAGGTAGCAGGAGGTATCAATGACCTCGCCGGTGATCGTCTGCTCCGCTGCGGCGTTTTTCTTTGCATGTTTTTCGTGGGCCGCAGCTCCGGCAGCCAGCACCAGCAGCAGCATACCCAGCGTCGAAGCGAATTTGGGTCCCATGTCTCCATATTACCACTCGAAGCGAGCCTTGCACTCGAGCTTACGATAGACAGGAAGATGGCCTTATCGGGAAGTCAGGCCACCACCTCATCCAAGTTCTCAAAGACTTTGCGGAAAGCAGCTACGTAGTGCTCCATTAACTCCATATCTTGGACAAAGATGGGATTCCGCTCATCATTCACGACCAGAGACATGTTCAAGAGCTCGGTTGCCTGTGGATATTCCTCCGGCTTGTAGCTGATCTTCCTTCCGTAGAGAGGAGAGCTCCAAGGATAACCGTCACCCAGTCCCACATCGAGTTTTTGGAAGATGGGATAGCTGGGCAGCGGCTTGTAGTGCCAGAGGTTGGCAGCCATTCCCTCCGCGCGCAGGGCGTCCAGCAGCTTGTCTCGAAATTCGACAGCCGGCATGCTCAGACCCAGAACCTTGGTGTCGAAGCGGATCCGATACTTGTGGTACACGGTCGTGCGGTCGGCGGGGACGTGTGGCGGGATCAGCCCCTTGATCTTGCTCAGTTCCTCGGTCAAGTACTGCCCGTTGCGCTGGGCCATGGCGTTATAGTGTGGCAACCGCTTCAACTGGCTGCGCACCAAGGCAGCCGGCATCTCCTGGCAGCGGTAGTTCCAGCCGATGCTGTGGCAGTAGTAAGGACGATATTTTTCTTTTTCCCCTCCCACTTTCTCGCCAAACGTGCGGAGCAACTTTCCCCGCTGGACGAATTCCTCCTTCTGTGTAGTGGACAGTCCACCCTCACCTGCGGGGAGGTTCTTACTTGCGTTGAGGCTGAAGCAGCCAATATCGCCAATAGTCCCGGCCATCCGCCCTTTGTAGGTAGCCCCGTGAGCCTGGCAGGCGTCCTCGACCACGATGAGGTTGTGCTTCTTAGCCAGCGCCAGGATTTCGTCCATATCCGCGGGGAGCCCGTGCATGTGGACCGGCAGTAGCACCTTCGTCTTGTCAGTAATCTTGCTCTCCACCTGGCTCGCGTCGATGTTGTAGGTGCGAGGGTCGATATCCACAAAGATGGGGATCGCGTGTTGCTGGAGAATAGGTTGGAATGTTCCGCCGAAAGAGAAGGCGGTGGTGATGACCTCATCCCCTGGGCGTACGCCAGCGGCGAATAGCGCCGTATGGATAGATGCCGTGCCGGTATTGAAAGCCATGGCGTGTTTGCTTCCGGTGAACTCGGCCCATTCTCGCTCCAGAGCCGCCGCCTCAGGCCCATGCTCCTCGCCGGTGAAGACGTTGCGTTCCAGGACACCCAGAACTGCGTCTTTGTCCTCCTGGGTGATATGGGGCCATCTTTTCTTCAGCGCTTCTGGGACGGTAGGCTTGCCGCCGTGGATTGCCAATTTACCTTCCATGGTTAGCTTGTCTCCATTCGTCTAGCTTTAACTTAGCAGGCCGCCGAAGACCTCAGCGTCTGTCAGCTTAATGTTCCGATCTCCTCTAGTTGGCGCCGGTATTGCTTGAGTCCCTCGCGGAATCCCAGGTTCGCGCGTCGGAGCCGAGCTTCGGTGCTCTCTACGGTTACTCTGCAGTCTCGCGGAGCCGGAGGCCCCGCCATGTTCCTGATGTCCATTTCCGCGGAAGAGGCTGCTCGCACCATTTCCTGATCGTAACCAAACACGTCGGCAACCGCCTGGGCCAGCTCTAGCCGGCTGGCTCCTTCCCGACCACAACAATGGAAAGTACCACGTTGGTCCTGGTGCGCGATCGTTAAGAAGGCATCCGCAACGTCGCTTGCCAAGGATGGGTTCGCCCACACGTTGATGTGGTCGGTCCAGGCCGCAACCGGTTCGCCTCGCCTCAAGCGAGAGACATAGTAGTTGGGCAGCCAGCCGAAACCGGATCCCTCTTCTGCGGGCTCGTAGTTGGGATACGACCAGATCGGTCCGTAGACCCCCGAGGTGCGCGCAATGGCGTAGTTCGGGCATACGGTCGACACAACCGTCTCGCCGACCACCTTCAACAGGCCAAAGTAGGAGGCCGGACAGGGTGCGCTTTCCTCGCTGTAGGGCGGCTTGCCGCCATTTCCAAAGATCCAATCGCTCGAGACAAATATGAGCTTGGCGTCCACATCGCGGCAGACCTCAGCCAAGACACGAGTGGCTGTGACCAATAGCGCCCAGTTCCACTCATGGTCAACCTCCATTCCGGCCTCATCTCGGGGTTGGGCGCAGTGGATCACAGCATCCGGTTTGTGAGCCTCGACGGCTTTGCGGATTGAGGTGAAGTCTTCCAGGTCCATTTGGACTGTCTCGCAACCCCAGTCGACTTCCGGCCGGCGCTGGAACAGAGATGCAATCATCTCCACATCGGACTTTTCGCGCGCCACTTTGAGGACGTTGCTACCCACGAGACCGGTCCCGCCAGTGAGAAAGATTTTCAAAGTGTTTTCCTGCGAAGAATCGGAGTGAGTGTACACCACGAGATACTGGAATCTCCATGATTTCGAGGCATGAAGCAGCTATGGGCCGGAGTCGAGGCGCGCCAACCGCTGCGCTGCACGCGCAGGGAGCGTGCGGGTAGGAAAATCAGTGTGGTTCTTCCAGGCTGATATATCGGTTGACCGGCAGATCGGTCAGCACCTGAACCTGGCCGCGCGGCCAGGTAATGACCACCTTGCTAATTTTGGTGCAGCCGCCGAGGCCAAACCGGGGCCGGGGGTCGTCGCGGGAAAGGTAGCCGGTTGCATTGCGCACCGAGTCGTATTGGACCTGCCCGCATGCTTCCAGGCGAATGCGCGCACCGATGGCTTCTCCGTTGCTTTGCCTGCCTTTGAGCGTGAAGCCGATCCAGGAGGATCCGCCGGCGGTGCGATTTGTCAGCAGGACCGGTGAGCCGCTGACGGGTAGCAGCACGATATCTGTCTTCCCATCGTTATCGAAGTCCCCGGCACTGGCGCCACGGAGGGAGTGCTCGAGCTTGGAAGGAAAACTGAAGACCTGGACAAACTTGTCCGCGCGGTTTTCAAACACGAGAAATGGCTGGGAGTAGCTGGTATGGGAGACACGCTCGATCCCGGGATAGATATGCCCACTGGCCAGCCACAGATCCTTGTCTCCATCGTTATCCAGGTCGGAAAAGCCGCATCCCCAGCCGAGAAGGGGAGTCGTCGGTATGGTGAGCCCCACCCGGTACGAAACGTCTAGGAAAAAGCCGGCCGGACCTTGTTTGAACAGCGGAAAGTAACCGTCCTCGAAGGTGGTTGTCAGCAGGTCCACTTTGCCGTCGCTGTCGTAGTCGCCAACGGCCACACCCATGTCCGCTTGGGTTGCGCCGTCCCCATCCACCGCGACACCGGCTGCCAGGGCCGATTCCCGGAAAGTGCCGTTTCCCTGGTTCAAATACAGATAATTCGGGACCGAGTCGTTGGCCACAAAAATGTCCAGTCGCCCGTCCTGGTTAAAATCCTCAAAAACCACCGTGAAGCCCTGAAAGGCGCCCGAGTCCTCAACGCCGACCTGCCGGGTGACATCGGTGAAGGTTCCGTCGCCGTTATTGTAATAGAGGATATCGCGCTCGCCTTTCAAACCCATGGGCCCGCAAAACACCGGCAGACCCTTCCACTGGCAGACCGGTGGCGAGTCAGCTTTAAGAAGTGCCGCGATATCCACATAGCCAACCACGTACAGGTCCAGGTGGCCATCATTGTCGTAATCTCCGAAGGCACTGCCGGTGTGCCAGGCTACCGCCCGGCTCAGGCCGGCGGCCTTGCCCACCTCGGTGAAGGTGCCGTCGCCATTGTTCCGGAACAGCAGGTCCAACCCGATCGTGGTGACCAGGATGTCGGGATCGCCATCGTTGTTGTAATCGGCGGCGTTGGCACCGGTGCCCCAGTAAGGATTGGCCAGCCCGGATCGTGCTGTGACGTCTTCAAAGCGGCCCTCGCCGAGGTTGCGGTACAGATAAACCCCATTCTTTGCAGGCGGAGGCGCCTTGCCTGAGACAATTTCCCGCAGTCGCTCCATGTTGGACCCGTTGACAATCAACAGATCCATCCACCCATCCCGGTCGTAGTCCAGCCACGCGGCGCCACTGCCGTTGGCCTCCGGGATCCATTTCTTCTCCGGCCCACCGCACACCATCTGGGCCCGAATGCCCGCCTGCTGGGCGGTATCGGCGAAATGAATCCCGCCGGAGCTGCCTTCTGAGGGCCCACCGGGGCTGCCTTCCGAGAGAAAGACGAGAGGCCAGAGGAGAATCAGTAGCGCGATGATTGCGGCCAGGGCGACGCGCATCACGGTGTTTCCAACTTTCGAAAAGGTTGTAAGGGTGCTCCCGGAAGCCGGCACGTGAACTTCAATGAAAGTTTCCTGGGGGGATTCAAGAACTTTACCGGTACCGCACAGAAGCTACCTTAGCGTTCAATGAGGGCGGCGATGCCCTGGCCGCCGCCGATGCACAGGGCAGCCAGGCCTCGGCGAGCCGCCCGGCGGCGCATCTCATACAGCAGTGTGGTCAGGATGCGGGCGCCGCTGGCGCCGATGGGATGGCCCAGGGCGATGGCGCCCCCGTTGACGTTCACTCGGTCGCTCGCCAGTTCCATCTCCTGCAGTACGGCCAGCGACTGCACGGCAAAGGCCTCGTTCAGCTCGAACAGCTCCACCTCGTCCTTGTTCCAGCCCGCCCGCGCTAGCGCCTGGCGCACCGCCGGGATGGGCCCCAGCCCCATCACTTCCGGCGGCACTCCAGCGGCCGCGTAGGCCCGCAGGGTGCCCAACGGCTCGCGGCCCAACTGGGCCGCACGCCTCTCCGAGACCAGCACCAGTGCTGCCGCTCCGTCGTTGATCCCCGAGGCGTTGCCGGCCGTCACCGTGCCCTGCTTCTGAAACGCCGGCCGCAGCTTCGCCAGCCCTTCGGCCGTCGTGCCCGCGCGGGGAAACTCGTCGGTGGCGAACTGCTGCACTTCCCCCTTCTTCTTGCCCGGCACTGGCACCGGCACAATCTCGTCAGTGAACCTGCCGGCGGCAATGGCTTGCTCGGCCCGCTGCTGGCTGCAGGCCGCAAAGGCATCCTGGGCCTCGCGTCCGATGCTGTAACGGGCAGCGATATTCTCCGCCGTCACCCCCATGTGGCAGGAGTCAGTCATCGCGCAGGTCAGCCCGTCCACCAGCAACGCATCCTGCAGCTCACCGTGGCCCAGCCGGTAGCCCCATCGGCCCCCTTGCAGCAGATAGGGCGCCCCGCTCATAGACTCCGCGCCGCCGGCCACCACCACCTCGGCGTCGCCGCAGGCAATCGCCTGCGCCGCCAGCGTTACCGCCTTCAGTCCTGAGCCGCACACTTTGTTCACCGTGTAGGAGGGGACCTCGATGGGGATGCCTGCCTTCACCGCCGCCTGGCGCGCCAGATTCATTCCCACGCCCGCCTGCAGCACGTGGCCCATGATGACTTCATTCACCTGGCCCGGCTCCAACCCTGCCCGGCGCAGCGCTTCTTCCACGACCCGCGCCGCCAGTTCCACCGCCGGGACTTCCTTCAACGCCCCGCCAAAATTGCCGATCGCGGTGCGTACCGCCCCCACAATCACTGCCCGTTCCATACTGCCTCCCTCACCCCTCCATTTTCTTGAGATTCGGGCTGACTTGCAAAGGCGCTTCCGTCGCCTGCTTCACCTGCTCGGGGGTAACTCCTTCGGCCACCTCTTCGAGCACCAGTCCCTCCTTGGTGACCTGAATGAGGCCCAGCTCGGTGACAATCGTGTCTACGACCCCCACCCCGGTCAGCGGCAGCGTACACTTGCGCAGAATCTTTGGCGCGCCATCCTTGGTGGTGTGCTCCATGGCCACAATGACGCGCCGCGCCCCGGCCACCAGGTCCATCGCACCGCCCATGCCCTTGACCACTTTCCCCGGAATCATCCAGTTGGCCAGGTTGCCCTGCTGGTCCACTTCCATGGAACCCAGCACCGTCAGGTCCACATGCCCGCCGCGGATCATGCCAAACGAGTCGGCGCTAGAAAAATAGCTGGCTCCGGCTCGCTCGGTGACCGTCTCCTTGCCGGCGTTGATCAGGTCCGGGTCTTCGCGCCCATCCTCCGGATAGGGCCCCACCCCCAGCATCCCATTCTCCGACTGCAGGATCACGTCCATGCCCGGGGGAATGAAGTTCGCCACCAGCGTGGGCACGCCAATGCCCAGGTTGACCGAGTAACCGTCGCGCAGTTCCCGGGCAATGCGGCGTGCGATCCGCTCCCGCCTGCGGGCCGCTTCTCGCTTCGCGTCTGCCGCCGCCTCAGCCGGCCCGCCGGACGGTCCGCTTCTCGATTCGCTTTTCATAGTTCTCCCCTTGAAAGATCCGATGCACAAAAACCCCAGGGGTGTGGACCTGGTCCGGTTCCAGCCGCCCCACCTCGGTTAACTCCTCCACCTCCGCAATGGTCACCTGGGCCGCCGTCGCCATCACCGGGTTGAAGTTGCGAGCCGTCTTCCGATACACGAGGTTGCCCCAGGGGTCGCCCTTCCAGGCCTTGACGAAGGCAAAGTCGGCGCGCAGGGCACGCTCCATCACGCAAGGTCGCTCATTGAACTCGCGCACTTCCTTGCCTTCACCGATCACGGTGCCGTAGCCGGTGGGTGTATAGAAGGCCGGGATGCCGGCGCCACCCGCCCGGATGCGCTCGGCCAGCGTGCCCTGTGGGTTCAGCTCCGCTTCCAACTCTCCCTTCAGCATCAGCGCCTCGAACAATTTGTTCTCGCCCACATAGGTGGCGATCATCTTCTTCACTTGCCGGGTCTCGAGCAGAAGGCCGATGCCGAAATTGTCCACGCCTGCGTTGTTGCTGACCACGGTCAGGTTGCGGGTGCCCTTGCGGCGCAGCGCGGCAATCAGATTCTCCGGGATGCCGCACAGCCCGAAGCCTCCCATCATGATGAGCGCCCCATCGGAGACATCGGCTACCGCTTCGTCTGCGTTGCGAACCGTCTTGTCCACGTTGCCTCCAACCTCCCGTGCCGCCGACTCCGGCGGCTACTGTTTTCCTGATGCGATATTTTCTGGTTCAGTGCCAGGTGCCTATTCACGTCCGCCTACTATTATCTTCCAATCTTGCGTGGGGTGGTAGTCAGGGCCACAGCGCGAGGCATTCGTCCTCGCGGATTGCTACCACTACCTTGCATCTGACTATCTCGCGTCTGACTATCTCGCATCAGGGGGTTCCGGCTGCGCCGTTTCCGATCCGCGAGCCGGGACATAACGCCGCAAACCCAACGCCATCATGCCGGACGCGATGAAGCCCAGCGACAGGAGGCGGGTAGTGTCGTCAAAAGAGTAGCCTGCCGTCAGCATGACCCCAACCAGAGTGGGCCCGAAGAAGCCTCCCACTTGTCCAACGGTGTTGATAAAGCCAATCGCGGCTGCCGCCGGCGCCTCTCCAAGGACTACAGTGGGCAGGGTCCAGAAGGGCGGACCTTGCGCCCAGATTGCTGCACTCGACATGCAAAGCCAGAACAGCAGCCAGCCGAAGGACATGCCGGGAAGAGTCGTGATCGGGAAGATGATGCCGGCCAGAAAAAGCGGGATGGCGGTGTGAAAGATGCGCTCCCGCTTGCGGTCCGAGGACCAGCTACTGGTCAGTTGGCCTATCACAGCAGTCACGAAGGGAAGCGCCGACACTGCTGCTGCAAGATGGGGCGGCAGGCCAGAGGCTCGCTGAATCATTGTGGGCAGCCATAGACCAAACGCTATATTCCCCATGTTGGCCAGGACCTCGAGCGCAGCCAAAATGAGCACGGCGGGGTGCCGAAAGGCCTGCCAAACCGTGATCTTGCCGAACTGGACCTTTCTCTGTTTTTCTGCTTCCAGTTCGTTGATGACCCATTCGCGCTCCTCAGGCCGCAACCAGCTCGCCTTCGCGGGCCGGTCTGTCATAATGAACAGGACAAGAACACCCATAGTGACTGCCGGAATCCCTTCCAGAATAAACACCCACCGCCAGCCGGCAAGCCCCATCCAGTTCACCGTCAAAATGGCGCCGGAAATCGGCCCTCCAACGACCAATGCAAAAGTGCCGCCTATGAGCAATCTGGCCATAGCTCGCGCCCGATGCTGGCTGGGAAACCATTGGTTCAGGTAAACGATGGCTCCCGGGATAAATCCTGCCTCGGCAACGCCCAGCAAAAAGCGGGCAAAATAAAAGTCGTTCGCTGTACGGACGAAGCCGGTCATGACCGTGACAAAGCCCCAGGAAATGAGAATGCGCGACATCCACAGCCGCGCACCCCATCTGTGCACAATCAACGCACCGGGGATTTCCAGCAGCAAATATCCCACAAAAAATAATCCGGCACCGAAGCCATAGACGGCTTCAGAAAAACCAAGATCCACCGTCATGGTCAACTTGGCATACGCCACACTCGCGCGATCGAGGTAGGCCACTGCGTAAAGGGTAAAGACAAGGGGGAGAAGGCGTCTGCCGATCTTTTTCATGGTACGGGCTTCAATGGTACGGGCTTCAAGAGAATCGGCAGAAGGAATTGCAGGCGGCGGTTGAGAGGCTGCGTTCATGAACTATTCAAACTCCAATGATCGCTGCTCACGTGCACCAATCGCAGGCGATTTTACATGGAAGCACCGTGCAAAGCTAACGGGGAACTATCTGCTCCTTAGCCACTCCCTCCTTCCCGATTCCGGATTGCCGTTTGCTCTTTACTAGCAGGTAGCCGGAGAGCTAGCATAGGCGGTTACGATTGTCAACGGACTACACAAATCGGAGGCCCGCGCAGCGTCTTGCAACGGCCGCTGCCGTGCGATCAGCAAGGAGCCCGGATTCAGTACCCGGGGCCGGCAACCAACCATGATGGATAGCTGAAATGGCGAGGATCAGACCGGAGGATTTAACGTTAGGGGCACGGCGAGGTACTCGTGTGCCCATGCGGCTTGCCGTTCGGCTGGTCAAGGACGCCAGCGGCAGTTTTCAGGGGTTGGAGGGCTGGACGGTCGTGCTGAGTCAGTACGGGGCCAGGATCGAGTGCAAGCAGCCCTGCGATGTGGGTGAGGAGGTTGTTGTTACGAACCTCACAAACGAGCGAAGTGCGATGGGCAAAGTTATCTGGTGCGAACACAAGAAGAACGAAAGCGGCAATCTCGAATTCGGTGTGGAACTAAGGGACGCGAAAGATCTGTGGGGAATTAAGTTTCCATCCGCAGAAGCTACGGCCTCCCAGCGAATCGTCGCCACCGCACCCATCGACACCACTGCCATTGAAATCCTCCAGCAAGTGGCGCCGGTCGAGATCGCTCCCTCGACTGACGAAGAAACGCTGATAGGTTTGCTGAAAGGCACCATCGCTCTGGTCTGCCGGGGCGAAGGGCGGGTGACCGGCGGAATGATTGACGCTTGCCCGACGCTGCGCGTGATCGGGCGTACAGGCGCCGGGTTCGACAGCGTGGATGTTGCCGCGGCGACGGCGCGCAAGATTGCCGTAATCAACGCGCCTGTCAGCGGCTTCGCCGTGGCAGAGGGAGCTCTGGCGCTTCTGCTGGCGCTGGTGAAAAAAATCCCTCTCTGCGACAGCATCGTAAAAACTGGCCAGTGGCAGAAGCGCTATGACTTCAAAACCGGCGACTTGGCCGAGCACACCCTGGGAATTATTGGCCTGGGAAAGATCGGAGCGCACCTAGCGAAGCTCACCCAACCATTTGGTATGATCATCCTCGGCTACGATCCATTCGTCAGCAGTGACAAAGCAGGGGTGCCCTGGGTTCAAATGGTGGATCTCCCGGAGCTTCTCCGCAGCTCTGACTTTGTCTCCGTGCACGTGCCCCTGATGGAGCAAACGCAGGGGTTAATCAACCCGGAACGGCTTGCGCTGGTGAAGCCGGGGGCGATCCTGATCAACACGTCCCGGGGCGGGATCGTCGAAAGCCTCGACGCTCTGGCCGAGGCCCTGGACACGGGACAGTTAAGCGCCGTGGGCCTGGACGTGTTCCCAACTGAGCCACCTGATTCCTCCCACCGGATTTTCAAAGACCCTCGGGTGCTTTGCGCGCCCCACGTGCTCGGGGTCAGCGACCTGGCTATGGATCGCATCTACCGCTCCATGGCCACCGACATGGTGGCGGTGCTCGAGAACCGCCCTCCCCAGTATTGCGTCAATCCGGAAGTGCTGCGCTAGCCCTTGGCCGGAAGTGCTCCCCTAGCCCGTGGCGGACAAAGATTTCTCGCGTCCGCTTCCTGACACGCGCAGTCCACCTCGAGACCCGGACCATGGCCCTGGAGAGAGGAAGCGTTGACACCGTGCCAACCGACGGGCGGCAGTGGGTCAGTTTCCGGGAAGTCGACTATTCGCTCAATTGAAACCGGGCCAGTTGAAACCGGGATTGATAACCGCTAACCCGTTAGGGTGGACCTATCCGGCATCGGTGTTGACAAGGCGGTAGTTCCCAGTCCTTCACACGCGCACGAACCCGTTCCCGCCAGCCGTCGAGAGTTGTCAGCAACCGTGCCGTTTCCCGAGGGTACTGTTCGTGCGCTCGCTCGATCATGCCGTGGAAGTTTGCTTTTCCTAGCGGATGCCCTGTCCCGGCGATCTCATCAGCAGGCACGACAGGATGAAGAAGGTTGCGATTGAGACCATTCATCAAAGACTCGAGTGTTTGCCAGTCAAGCTGCTCAAAACGTGTGCCTCGGACAAAACGGGCGAGCAAGCGACGATCAATAACCTGAAAGCGCTCCGCCAGGAAATCGATGAACCCCACCCGGTAAGGAGCCCTACCCACCTTCGGCGCCTCATCCCCGAAAAACCATTCGACCAGGAAGTCCTCGTTTTCTTGCCCGGCCAAGCGCCAGAGGGCTGTCGCTGTGCGAGCCCGCCCATCACCAAGGAAGTCACACGTCTGGAAAGCCTCCCTCAAGATTACCGAAGCGGACTCCGGCCGCACGCCCGCCGCCGCCCGGAACCAATCCGCTTTCCGCGTTGTCCTGCCCTGTTCGATCAGCCACGGGCCATCGGCCGGCCGCAACAGTTCGGCAGAATGCTGAAGTACGAGATCGCGGATGCGGTCCCGGTAATGAGGCAAATCCGGGTCATCGATCACGGACTCGCCTCGGAGCAGCTGGAGCAGTCGCCCAGCCCCCAATCGCCGCCCAGCAAACACCAAGTCCTGTTCGGAAACCACATCTCGCAGATCCGTCTTCGCTGAGAACAGCCCCAACAGCATGACTTCCCTGTCGACGGGCGGCAACTCATCTACCTGGCGACGCACCTCGTGTGCTCTCAACTCTGCCCCATAAGCGAGAGGCGATATCCCGCCGGTCGCACGGTCTAGTTTCACCGCAAAGCAACTCAGACAAAAGGCCCGTTCCCCAATACTCGTCAAAGCCCGGATGCTCGTTCTTTCCTTCTACGCCGTAATAGTAACCGGCCCGTTCCATGTAGAAGGCCAGCATTCCCCGAGCGATGTCACTCACAGTCTGAGTCTTAAGAGGCGGGTCCGGAGGGTCCCGTCCGGGCAAATATATGGACGCTACGGGCTGGGGAACCGGAAACGTCTCCGCTGTATCACCAACGAGCTCAACCAGCTGCGGTAGGGCCGATTGGCCTTTGTTCGCAAACAACCAAGCCATGGCCAAGGTCCGCACCTTCGAGTTCTCGTGCCGAAGCAGAGCCGATACCTCCTCGGGAGAAGCCCGTCTCGACGCCCGCAAGATAGGCCAACCGGTCGTGCCCGCCAATCCTGAGTCGATCAAATGCGCCAGGGTCTCGTTGTACTTGCGCGCCTCGTCCCCCGGCACGCGAAGTGTGAGTTCACGGCCATAGAGAAAATCACCCCAAGAGAAAAACGAAAGCGCCCCCGCCGCCTGCTCGAAATCCTCACGCACACTGGATGCGCCCGAGGCCGGAAGAAGAAACAGTACGAGAAGCGCGGAAACGAGTAACGATCTCATGAATGGAACCGTCGGAACCTAATCCCGGATTTCCGTTTTGAAACTCCAAAGCTAACCTTATACTGACCTCCGACGCCAATATTTATGCCGGTTCCAGCGTCAATACAGCTTCCGGAGGTAGAAACCGAGTGGGTGAGAGGCAAAATCAGCCCTTTCAGTTCTCTTTCAATGCTGCATTGAAGGTCGATTTCCAGGGGTCGCGGGTTACTTCCGACGGCGGCCTGATCCTCGTGCGCGAATCAGACGAACATTTGGGATTCGGAGAACTCATCAAACAGCACTTGGCCGATCCTCGGAGAAAGAACACACGGTTGCCCTTTGCTGACCTCCTGCGCCAGTCCGTGTACAGCCGCTTGGCGGGTTACGAAGATATGAATGACGCGGAACGGCTCTCTCAAGATCCGACGTTCCGGCTGATCGGTTCAGAAAAGATCTGGGAGCGAGGAGCCGCGTTGACTTCCCGGCTGCAATCGTTCGAGACAGAACTACTGACGCAAGATGAGAACCTGGCTGGTTTGGCAGCGATCAACCGGGATTTAATCGCCAGGGCGGAAGCTATGGATTCCCCGCAACGGGTGGTGCTGGACATGGACTCGACCGAGATTCCGGTCTACGGCCAGCAGGAGCAGAGTGCCTACAACGGGCATTTCGAGTCGAGCTGCTATCACCCGTTGTTGCTGTTCAATCGCGAGGGTGACTGTCTGGCGGCCAAGCTGCGACCGGGCAACGTGCACAGCGCCGAGGACTGGAAAGAACTTCTCCTGCCGGAGATCGAGCGGCAGCAGCAGCTGGGCAAGGAAGTGGTGTTTCGTGCCGACGCGGCCTTTGCCAAGCCGGAGATTTACGAGGCTCTGGAGGAGCGGGAGGTAAAGTACGCCATCCGCATCCCGGCTAACGACAGCCTACAGCGGGACATTGAGGAGTTGCTGACTCGGCCGGTGGGGAGACCCAGCAAGAAGCCGTTGGTGGAGTTCAAGGGCTTTCTATACCAAGCGGCCAGTTGGAAGACAGCCCGCAGGGTGGTGGCCAAGGTGGAGCATCATCCAGGGGAGCTGTTCCCGCGAGTAGGATTTATCGTTACGAACTTGACTCTGCCAAGTCGGGCGGTGATGCGGTTTTACAACAAGCGGGGGACAGCGGAGCAGTGGATCAAAGAAGGAAAGCAAGCTAATACCCATCAGAACCCACCGAGCCGCTACGGTCAATAAGGTAACGTCCCAAGTCGCGAATATGTTTCAAGCCGCCTTCTCGTAGAGCTCGAGCGGTCTTTGCTTCCTCTGCAGCCGTATCATGGAAGTCCCGTTCTCGGGCTGCCCGACATGCTCAAAGGCCCCTCCCGCGGCAAGACACTGCAGACCGTCTTCGTGGCGATACTGCTGTCCTCCTTGCTGTGTATCGCCGCCACTTTCGCCATCGCCTCCCAGCCACCGCGAAGCCCCGGCCATCATGAGGACTCCGAAGGTCGACGGCACGGATTTCTACATATTCCGCAGCTATGAACTGGGAGTTCAGAGACATCAAAGCTGCATCACCCCACTAGCTTCCGACTGGCAGACGCCAGACAGCACCAGGAGGAACGGGGTTGGTTCCTCAGGAATCGGTTAGTGTTTACCTATGCTGCCACGCAGCCGACTTGGCCGTATAACACCCTACTTGGAAACTGACCCACTACCCGACGGGCGGTGCTGTCTGAAATCTGTGTTGAACCGAAAACAGCGAACGCTTGCTTTTCGGCTTATCCTGTCGTACGGTTGAAGTATGCCAAACCGAACCGAACTTCAGACCCTCAAGAATCTCATCTCCGAAGTTGATCTGATCCTAGAAACAACTCCCCTACCCCAGAACCGAACTTCCCGGAGCCGGGAACTGCTGAGCGCGGCCCTGGAACTGACTGACGATCTAATTATCCAAACCAAACTGTTGCCTGCTGCCGTTCTAGGACGCAAGGGCGGCTCCACAACCGCAAAGCGCGGCTCCGAGTACTTCCGCCAGCTTGCGGCCAAGCGGAAAACGCGGGCTGGAGGTCGGCCCCGCAAGGCAAGACCAAAGACTTGACATTCTGCGTTACGGCATGATATTATCATACTGATATACAGATCAAGCTAGACCTACCCGACTGGGATTCCCACGTTCCATCTTTTGATGGCGACAGCCAAGTCACTCAAGCCCATCATACCCGCCTTCTGGCGAGCAATGGAGTTCGCAGTTGCGAAGAACCAAGAATACTTCGAGCAACTTTGCGACAAGGAGAAGCCTGAATCACACATTCGCGAGATGATTGTTCGGCATCAGGCCAAGCGGTATTTCAAGCGTCTCGATGTCCGGGTCGAAGAAGAACCCGACGACGGATTCAATCTGATAAACCAACCCCTACTTGCCCTCAATCTGCGCCTTGGCCCGGTAGCGTTGCGAGTCCTAAAGGGGCGGGACGGCGCGGTCCCCGGATGCGGCTATTCCGTTGCGCGAAAGAGATTCTACGGACAGTTCCCGACTCGGCATATAGACGCCAACCGTCAAATTCGCGAGACAAAGTTGAACCTACTCATCCTCTGGAATTTTGACAAGGAATTCAATCTGGATCAGTTGCGGTTAGCTTGTCCTCAAAAGGGCGGCTTCCGAGCCGAAGACGTGGAGTGCTACTGGAATGAGACGCTGCCACACGCCGCCGCGATCCAAGCGGAGCCTTCGGACACCCCAGAACCTCTCCACGGCAAGCCTCTCAACGACACGGTCGAGCGCGATTTGGAGGAGCTGCTCCGCGGTCAGGATGAAGACCAGCAAGAAGAGTCTTCCGAGGAAGCATGATCGGTTCCAGGATCAAACTAGCTAGAGATGTTCGCGGCATCACGCAGGCCGAGCTAGCCGGGGCCGTTGGTACAACGCAATCGGGCATCGCCTCGATGGAATCAGGCATGTATGCGCCTTCCAGTGCCTACTTGAACGCTATTTCTCTGAAGACGGGTTTTGATGCCTCTTTCTTTTTAAAAGGCAAACTGCCGGAGATGCCCTTCGGGTCGCTTCTCTACAGGTCCACTAAGTCAGTCAAGAAGGCCGCTCGAAGCAGGGCTCATGCCATAGCTCATCTGGGGCTAGACCTGGCAGAGTCGCTTGGAGGGAAACTGCATAGAATTCGTGTCAATATTCCGAGAATCAACGATGACCCAGAAAGCTGTGCCCAAATCACAAGGTCGGCTCTTGGGTTGTCGCCGTCGAGTCCGGTCAATGATTTGATTGGAACGCTGGAGAAAAACGGCGTGTTGGTAATCTTGCTTCCCATGCAAGAAAAAGGATTCGACGGGTTTTCGGCATGGGCGGGAGACGGAGCGCATCGCCGCCCGGTGGTCGCGCTGATGGGCGGAAAGACGAGCTATCGAAGCCGCTTTTCTAGTGGTGAGGAACTTGGCCATATCGTGATGCACACACCGTTACAGACGAGCGCCAGGAAGGCCGATTTGGAGGCCAGGGCATTTGCGGGCGAGTTTCTGTTACCTGCTGAAGCAATGGAATCCGAGATGGAAGAGCCCGTAACCCTCTCTAGTCTTGCAGCAATGAAACCCCGATGGGGAGTGTCGATACGAGCACTAGCCAACACGGCACACCGCTTGGGAAAACTGACTCAGAACCAGTACAGATACCTAAGTCAGAAGATGAACGCTACCTGGGGCACCTATCGCGAGCCCGGCGATGAGAGAATCGCACAAGAGAAACCGCGCTTGATGCGTAAGATGGCCGAGATAACGTACGGGGGGGCTATTTATCCGGCGCGGCTCAGCAGAGATTCCGGTGTGCCACAAGGGCTCCTAAAGCAAATTCTGTGCCTTGATGTGCCGCATCCCACAGGCGCTACAGTCCTGCAATTCAAACGCTGATCGAGAGCCCGCCGCTCCTTGCCGATCCTGACCCTGGTGGAGGGGTCCAATTACCTTTACAACAGAGAGCGCTCGCTGTATAATTGAATCATGAATACGGCAGTAAGATCAACGCCTACAATGAGTTGCCCGGAGTGTGGCGGTAAATGTCAACGCTTTGGAAAACATCGAAATGGACTTCGCCGTTTTCGTTGCCCGAAGTGCCGCAAGACCTACACCGAACCGCATAAGCGCACTTTTGGCACGATGTACGTTCCTCAGGACAAGGCTCTGTTGGCTGTGCAACTACTGTTGGAAGGCAACAGCATTCGGAGCACTGAGCGCATCACGGGGCTGGATCGAAACACCATCATGAAGGTCTTGGTGCTCGCTGGCGAGAAGTGCGAGAAGGTCATGGGACGGCTGATCGTGAATGTGCCGGTCAAGGATGTTCAGTGCGATGAAATCTGGGGTTTCATCCGTAAGAAGGAAGCCCACAAGACGCCCGAGGAAGTCGCCACTGACGCCACGATCGGAGACGCTTACGCGTTCGTTGCGATCGAGCGGAACACGAAGCTGATTCTCAACTTTGCGCTGGGCCGTCGGGATCAGGCAACGACGGACGCCTTTATTGAAGGCTTGCGGCTTGCCACTGCACCCCGGCAGTTCCAGATCTCTACCGATGGCTTCCGGCCGTACATCACGGCGATTGAGGATGCTCTTGAAGACCGCGTTGACTACGGCATGCTGGTTAAGCAATACAGCGAGGCTCCGACCGATGAGAAGCGCTATAGCCCGGCCCAGTGTACCGGCTGCAAGCGGAAAAAGATGATCGGCAACCCGGATCGAGAGCGCATCAGCACGTCCCACGTCGAACGCCAGAATCTCACAATGCGGATGCAGATTCGACGCCTAACGCGGCTCACGAACGCTTTCAGCAAAAAGTGGGAGAACCATTGGGCAGCGCTCGCCCTGCATTTCGGATACTACAATTTCTGTCGGATTCACTCATCGATCCGAGTCACCCCGGCCATGGAAGCGGGGATCTCGGATCACGTGTGGGACTTGGGAGAGCTGCTGTCGTAAAGTTCAACGCAGATTTCAGACAGCACCCGACGGGCGGTGAGCTTTACAAGGGCTTGTAGGTTCCGGTACGATAGCGCACTCGGCCAAACGACCCGCGCCGGCTGGGTCAGCCTTGAGTGGGCAAGGCCGGCCGAGACAGCCAGCCACCCAACGCCGAGCGCCGTGATCAAGACCGAGAACGAGTACCGCCACGACATTTGCGAAATCGGGCGGCTGCTTCATCAGAAGAACTTCGTGGCGGCCACCGACGGCAACGTGAGCGTGCGCCTGCCCAGCGGTGACATCCTGGCCACACCCACCATGATCAGCAAGGGCATGATGCGCCCCGACGACTTGGTCGTGGTGGACCAGGAAGGAAACAAGTTGTTGGGACGGCGCAACGTTTCCTCCGAGCTGGCCATGCACCTGTTGATCTACCGCCGGCGGCCTGACGTCCAGGCCGTGGTACACGCCCATCCCGCCACCGCCACAGGCTATGCGGCCGCCGGGCTTTCGTTGAACAAGGCGTTGATCTCCGAGATTGTGCTGTCGCTGGGATGCGTGCCCCTGGCGCGCTACGGCACACCGGGAACGCCGGAGCTGACTGACGCGTTGAAAGACTTGGTGCCCAGCTACGACGCCATCCTGATGGCCAATCACGGCGTGGTCACCTACGGCGGGGACCTGCTGGGCGCTTACTTCAAGATGGAGACCGTGGAGCACTTTGCACGGATATCGCTGGCTACCGAGATGTTAGGACGGCAGGTGCTGCTCACCAGCGCTGAGGTCGAGAAACTGATGCAGGCCCGCCAGCGCTATTTCGGGCTGGAGTCGGCCCCGTCGGCCGGCCCCAGCTGCCCAGTGGTGTCCGACGCGCCGCCGGATGAGCTACCTCAGGGAAACCAATCCGGCCATCGGTTCTACGTCACGCGGGAGGAATTGCTGGCCCTGGTGGACGACTTGCTCAAGTCGCGGGCCTTGGCCAGCCGCTAGACCAGGTGAGGCCGCACGAACCAGGAGGAGCGGAAACAAGGAGGATCTATGGGTGATGCCCTTGGAATGATCGAGACGCGCGGATTGGTGGCGATGATCGAGGCCGCCGACGCCATGGTAAAGGCGGCCAAGGTGACGATAGTTGGCTACGAAAAGATCGGTTCCGGCTACGTCACGGTGCTGGTGCGCGGCGATGTAGCGGCCGTCAAGTCGGCCACCGACGCCGGCGCAGCCTCCGCCCGGCGCGTCGGCGAATTGCTCAGCGTGCACGTGATCCCGCGCCCGCATCCCAGCCTGGAAGACGTGCTGCCCATCGGCAAGTCGCAGCCGGCCGCCACCGCCAGGTAGGCGCGCATGATCCTGGCCCGGATTGTCGGCACCGTCGTGGCCACCCGCAAGGACCCCCGCCTGGAGGGGAAGAAGCTGCTGGTGGCCAAACCCATTTCCCCTCAGGGCAAGGACGAAGCCGGCTATGTGGTGGCCGTGGACACGGTCGGCGCCGGATTCCGCGAGACGGTGCTGATCGTCTCCGGCAGCTCGGCCCGCATGGCTAACGGCCTCAAGAACACTCCTGTGGACTCGGCCATTGTCGGCATCGTGGATACGGTCGAGATGGACGAAGAGGAAGCGACCGGGAGAAAGCAATGACGCTGGCGCGTGTGGTGGGCCGCGTCTGGGCCACCATGAAGAACGATACCCTGGAAGGCAAGAAGATGCTGGTCGTCCAGCCGGTGGACCCGCACGGCCGCGCGAGCGGCAAGCCGCTGGTGGCCCTGGACGCCGTCGGCGCCGGCGCCGCCGAACTGGTCTACTTCTGCCGCGGCCGCGAAGCTTCCTTCCCCTGGCTGCCTGCCGAGGTGCCGGTGGAGGCCGCCGTGGTAGGCATTGTGGACGAGGTTCACACGTGATTCTCGCCCGGGTCCTCGGTAATGTGGTTGCCACGCAGAAGCATCCCTCCCACGAAGGACAGAAGATTCTTGTGGTACAGCCGCTCCAGTTAGACGGCAGCGCCCACGGTGATCCTGCGCTGGCGTTGGACGCGGTGGATGCCGGCGTGGGCGACCGCGTGCTTGTCGTGCAGGAGGGCTGGTCAGCAGGGGCCAGTGTCGAGCGCCCGCAGTCGCCGGTGGACATGGCCGTGGTTGGCGTCGTGGATGCCGTTGCCTTGGATGAGGGAGCATGAAACCAGACCGAGCCAGCCGAGGCCAGTCCGAGGCCAGTTCGAGCTAGTCCAAGAGATGACGCGCAGTGTCAGGTAACGGAACTGCCTCCGACCGGGCCCGCGTGGAAGCCGTCGTCGCCGAATTGTGCGCGCGCGGCGCCGGGCTGGTTACGCTGGACGCAGACGGCGTGCTGTGGCGCGAGGACGCGGGCAACCGGTTTCTCCTTTGGCAGATCGAGAACAGCCGCCTACCGGCCAAGGCGGAGCGCGAAGCCCGCGATGGCTGGGATGCGCACTGCCGCGGCGAGTTGAATGACCTGGCGCTGGCTATCCTCTGCGCCACTTGCCTGCGGGGATTGCCCGAAGAGCTGGTGGAGGCCGACGCTCGCAACTTCTTCGAGCGCCACATTCGCCACCTGATTGTGCCGGAAACCCAGGCCTGGGCCCGCCGCCTGCAGGAAGCCGGCGTCGAGGTGTGGCTGGTGTCGGGCAGCCACCGCTGGATTGTATCCGCCGGAGCCCGCGCGGTCGGCATCCCCGAAGACCGCCTGCTGGCGGTGGAAACCATAGTCCGCGACGGGTTGCTCAGCCCCGAGGTTCTGCTCCCGGTGCCCTTCGGCGTGGGCAAAGCCGAAGCCATTCGCCAGCGGCTCGGCCGCTGCCCCGACCTGGCCGCGGGCAACATGCTTTCCGACCGGTCCATGCTGGAGCTGGCTGAGTTACCCGTGGCCGTCGAACCTGAACCCGCCCTGGCCGAGTTGGCCGCCGAGCGCGGCTGGCCCGTTGTTCGTTTCCCCGCCTCGAACGAAAACTGACCTCTCTTTCCGCGGCGCAGGAACGCCAGGCAAAAGGGCTTGACAGGAGCGAGATAAAAGAGTACTTTGTAATACAAAGTATATTACAGAGCAATGGAGGTAGCTATGACCCGGCGCATCGCCGCCATCGTTTTCATCTTCGCTTGTACCGCGGTCGCCTGGGCGATTCTGGGCGCCACGATCTTCTCCCGGACCCACGCTTCTCGCTCCGAGCTGCGCGGCCGGGTGGTTTCCAATTGGGGCGCGCCGCAGCAACAGGCCCCGCCGGCGGCCTCCTATGAACGGGTCCTCTCCAGGAAGGTCGAGCGCGTGGAGCGGGGCAAAACGGTCCTTCGCACCGAACAGGAGCAAGTGGTGACCCCGCTGGCACTTTTGAGCAGCCGGGTGGACGTGCGATTGGATCTCGAACATCGACGCAAGGGATTGCTCTGGCACAGCACCTACAAGGTCGTCTTCGCCGGCGCCTATACCTTCCAGAACACCAGTAGCCGGGACGAGCAGGTCACTTTCTCGCTAGATTTTCCCGCCGCCCAGGCGATCTACGATGACCTGTCGTTCCTGGGGGACGGTGTTCCGCTAGCGGTGAGGAACCGGAAAGGCGCAGCCAGAGCTACCACCCGCGTCCCCGCCGGGAAGACGGTGGTGCTTAAGGTGGGCTACCGTTCCCAGGGTCTCGACACCTGGCGGTACAGCTTCGGCGGCGAGGTGGCTCAGGTGCGTGACTTCCAGCTGAAGATGGCCACCAACTTCAAGGAGATCGATTTCCCGCCGGACACGCTCTCACCCTCGGAGAAGCGCGAAACGGCCGACGGCTGGGAGCTCACCTGGGCGTACAAGAACCTCGTCTCGGGCCTTCAGATCGGCATGGCGATGCCGGAGAAGCTGCAGCCGGGGCCGCTGGCGGGGCGTATCAGCTTTTTCACGCCGGTGGCGCTCTTCTTCTTCTTTTTCCTGCTGTTCATCATCACCACCCTGCGGGCCATTGACCTGCATCCGATGAACTACTTCTTTCTGGCGTGTGCCTTCTTCTCGTTTCACCTGTTCCTGGCTTACCTGGTGGACCACATCTCGATCCACGGGGCATTCGTCATCTGCTCGGCGGTCTCCATTCTTCTGGTCGTGAGCTACCTGCGCCTGGTAGTGGGGATGCGTTTCGCGGCCGTGGAAGCAGGAACGGCACAGTTGATCTACCTCATCCTGTTCTCCTACGCCTTCTTCTTCAAGGGCTTTACGGGCCTGGCGATCACCATCGGCTCGATCCTGACCCTGTTCGTGGTGATGCAACTGACGGGGCGCATCCGCTGGGCGGACAAGTTTGCTCGCAAGCCCGCCTAGGCGGGCTGCTCAGGGTCGGAGCGCTTCCAGAACCTTGGCCGTGTCGGTGTACTGGGCAAAGCGCAACAGCCGTCCATCACGGGCTGTCCACAAATGCGCAAAGGGCGAGGACATAGAATGTCCTGTCTGCTTGTACGTTCCAGAGTAGGTTCCGAATGCCACGACGCGGTTGTCTCGAGCTATAAAATCGCCGACTTTGGCTGAAAAGCCCTCCCAGTCGCGACCAAGCGGGAGCAGTAAATTATCGATGACGGCCTGAGGACTGTGCCAGGTTCCGCCGTAGTAGGGGAACCTCTCAGCCTCGGTCCATTCCAGGTCGGGGTCAAGGACTGCAAAAATGGTCGGTATGTCGCCGGTGCTGAGTGCTGCATAGAACTTCTGGACAAGCTTAACTGGAGTGGTCATGGCGCGCGCGCTCCTTTAGGCTGAAAGCCCGAGATGCGCCGGGCCGGCATGTGTCGCTGGCCCGGCGCGTGCGATCAGGCGCTTTTCAGGAGCACGCTCGGTACCGTCGCAAGATGGCCGAGGCCGAGTGCCTTGACTGCGCTCGCCTGAACTGGTTCTGTCGCGTCATTCAGGGTATCCGCGCCATAGCTGGCGCCCACTACGGTGCGCGCTGGTCGGTCGCCCTTGGGGGTAACGATCAGCTTGGCGATTGCTTCGGCGATATCGTGAGGGTTCGGTGCGTCTGGCGCTGACAACATGGTGGTGAAATGCTGGAACATGGCGCCAGGGATCTCCCCCACAGCACCGTACTCCGCCACCCGGGTGCTGTCAGCCGGCTGAATCGCGCTGGCATACATCTGCGTGGGGTAGGCGCTGGGTTGCACAAGAGCGACGTCGATTCCGAGCTGTGAGACCTCGTAGCGGAAGCTGTCGGTCAAAGCCTCGACCGCGAACTTGCTCGCACCATAGAGTCCAAAAAAGGGGAAGGTCACGCGCCCGAGGACCGAGCCGATGTTGATGATCAGGCCGTCATTGTGGCGACGGAGGTGTGGCAGCACCGCACGGGTTACCCGATGTAGGCCGATGACGTTGACGTCGAACAGCGCGGTCGCCTGCTCGGGCGTGAACGCTTCCGACACGCCGGCCGCTGCGACGCCGGCATTGTTAACCAGGACATCGATGCGACCTGCCTTCGCGACAACCGCGGCGACAGCTCGTTCGACCGATTGGGAATCAGTGACATCGAGCTCGACGACTTCGATGTTCTGGCCTCGGAGTGCGTCCGCGGGGGCACGGTTCTTGGCTTCCGGATCGCGCATCGAGGCAAACACTTTGTGGCCAGCGCGCGCTAGAGTTTCGGCAGTGTCGCGGCCAAAGCCAGTCGATGCGCCGGTGATAAGGATAGTTTCAGACATGGTTCCTCCTTCTCTTTTATCATTCCTCATCCGAATCATCATCGGATTCACCGCATGAGATGTTGCCTATAGATCGAACGATTCATATATTTTTGAAAAATACGCCACTTGGCCATAAAACGCCCTTGTAGGAAACTGACACACTACCTGCGGTCCGAGAATTGACCCTTCTTTCCGCCATGAAGTAACATTGTTGGGTTAGGCAGTCGCCGAAATTCCTACCTGTGGCGACATGCCTGCTGCAAGGTCTGGCTGAGGGGCATGATCGAAAAAATTACCGTCCGGGGGGCGCGGCAGCACAATCTGAAGAACATTGATGTGGAGATCCCCCGCCACACCCTGACGGTGATTACCGGCCTGAGCGGCTCCGGCAAATCCAGCCTGGCCTTCGACACCATCTACGCCGAGGGCCAGCGGCGCTACGTCGAGACGCTGTCAGCCTACGCCCGCCAGTTCCTGGACCAAATGGAGCGGCCGGAGGTGGATTCGATCGACGGGCTCAGCCCGGCCATCTCCATCGAGCAGCGGACCACCAGCCGCAGCCCGCGCTCCACCGTGGGCACCATCACGGAAATCTACGACTACTTGCGCCTGCTCTACTCCTCCATCGGCGCGCCCCACTGCCCTAATTGCGGCAAGCCTATCGCGCGGCAGTCCACCGAGCAGATCGTGCAGCGCATCCTGGCGATCAAGCCAGATGAGCGGATCATGATTCTGGCGCCCATCGTGAGGGGCCGCAAAGGCGAGTTCAAGAAGGAGCTGGAGAAGCTGGCGCAGGAAGGCTTCCTGCGAGCGCGCATTGACGGCCAACTGCACTCGCTGGACGAACCCATCAAGCTGGACAGGCGCAAGAACCACACCGTTGAGGTGGTGGTGGACCGTCTGGCGGTCAAGCCGGGCATCGCCAAGCGCCTGGAAGGCTCGTTGGAAACGGCCATGAAGCTGGCCAAAGGCATCGTGCTGGTGGCGGTGGTGGGCGGGGAGGAGCAGCTTTACTCACAGACGCTGGCTTGCGTGGACTGCGGCATCAGCGTGCCCGCGCTGGAGCCGCGCTCCTTCTCCTTCAACAGCGTCTACGGCGCCTGCCCCACCTGCCATGGCCTGGGCAGCAAGTGGGATTTCGATCCGGCCAAGGTCATCGTGGACTGGAACCGACCGCTACTGGAAGGCGGGCTGGGGCCCGGGGCGGGCTCCTATTCCATGCAGCGGCAAATCCAGCACGCGGCCGCCACGTTCCGCATTAATCTGCGCACGCCTTTTGGCGACCTGCCCCGCAAGGCGCAACAGTCGCTGCTCTACGGCGGCTCGGGCGGCGCACTGAGCGACCGGCGCGCCCGGCTCCGAACTAGCCGTTCCCACTTCAACGGAATCATCCCCATCCTGCGCGACTGGTACGAGGAGAGCACTTCTGAAGCCCATCGCGAGCGGTACATGGATTTCATGTCGCCGATTCCCTGCACCGCCTGCCAGGGCCAGCGGCTCCGGTCGGAGAGCCTAGCGGTGAAGGTGAACAAGCTTTCCATCTCCGACTTCACGGCTCTGCCCATCTCGCGCGCGCTCCGGTCGATGAGCGGCCTGCGACTGAGCCGGCGCGAGGAGCAGATTGCCGGACGCATCGTCGGCGAGATCACCGAGCGGCTGGAGTTTCTGCAGGCGGTGGGGTTGGACTACCTGAGCCTGGAGCGGCCGGCCAGTACGCTGTCAGGCGGTGAAGGGCAGCGCATCCGCCTGGCCACCCAGATCGGCTCTCGGCTGCGCGGCGTGCTTTACGTGCTGGATGAGCCCTCAATCGGCCTGCACCACCGCGACAACGACCGCCTGCTGCGGACCCTGGAGCGGCTGCGGGACCTGGGCAACACCGTGCTGATCGTCGAGCACGATGAAGAAACCATTCGCCGCGCCGACTACGTCGTGGACCTTGGCCCCGGCGCCGGACGCCAGGGCGGCTTCCTGGTGGCCTGCGGTACGCCCGTCGACGTTGCGGCTCACCCGGACTCGCTGACGGGCCAGTACTTGGCCGGGCGGCTCAGCATCCCTGTGCCTGCCCGCCGCCTGTTGAATGGCAAAACGCTCACCGTGGTTGGAGCGCGCCAGCACAACCTGAAGAACATTGACGTTCGCTTCCCGCTGGGCCTGCTGACCGTGGTCACCGGCGTTTCCGGCTCGGGCAAGTCCACCCTGGTCAACGACATTCTTTACCGCGCGCTGGCGCGCCAGCTCTACCGCGCCATGGAGGAGCCCGGAGGGCACCGCGCCATCGTGGGTGCCGACCAGATTGACAAGGTGGTCCGCATTGATCAATCGCCTATCGGCCGCACCCCGCGCTCTAACCCGGCCACCTATACCGGCGTATTTACCCCCATCCGCGAACTCTACGCGCTGCTGCCCGACTCGCGCGAGCGCGGCTACAATGCCGGCCGCTTCAGCTTCAACGTCAAGGGCGGGCGTTGCGAAGCCTGCCAGGGCGACGGGCAGCGCCGCATCGAAATGAATTTCTTGCCCGACGTCTTCGTCACCTGCGACATCTGCCGCGGCCGCCGCTACAACCACGAGACTCTCCAGGTCAAGTACAAGGGCTACTCGATCGCCGACCTGCTGGAGACGATCGTTCAGGAAGCGCTGCCGGTGCTGGAGAACATCCCGCAGATTCGGCAGAAGCTACAGACGCTGGCCGACGTAGGCCTGGGCTATATTCACCTGGGCCAGTCGGCCACCACGCTGTCGGGTGGGGAGGCGCAGCGCATCAAGCTGGCCCGCGAGCTGAGCCGCCGCCAGACCGGCCGCACTCTGTACCTGCTTGATGAGCCAACGACCGGCCTCCACTTCGACGATGTCAAGAAGCTGCTGGATGTGCTGGCGCGACTGACCAACTTGGGCAACACCGTCGTTATCATCGAGCACCATCCGGACGTGATCAAGAGCGCCGACTGGCTCGTGGACCTCGGCCCGGGAGGCGGAGAGTCTGGCGGGCGCATCGTGGCCCAGGGCACACCCGAGCACGTGCTGCGCTGCCGGCGCTCGTTTACAGCCGAGGTGCTGCGCAAAGCGCTGGGCAACTGCGCTTGAGGTGGTGGTGCGGGGCGACACAAGATCTTGGTCGCCTCGCCGGCTTGGTTAGGCCAGACGAGAGGCAATGCCTGATAGCAGCAATTCGAACTTGGAACCGCAACCTGCTCCGGCCCGGACGCCGCCCGGTGGTCCCCCCGCTACGGCAGCCGGTGTGGCCGAGCCGGCGCCTGCAAGAGCACAGCCCGCCTGGAGCTTGCTAGAGGCCCTGCCCGTCGTGCTGTTCCTGCTGTTCCTGGCCGCCTTGGGCATGATGCCCGCTCCGGAGGAGCCTGCACCAAGGGCCAATGTGCTGGCAGTGTTACTGCTGCAGAGCTTCCTTTATCTGCTGCTGATGTTCTACATCTATTCGGTGGTCCGGTTCAAACACCGATTCCCGTTCTGGGCCGGACTGCGCTGGCCGCGTGCTCCCGGCACCGGCGCAGCCAACTTCGTTTTTGCCGGGGCAGCTCTGGCTGTACTGGTGCAGATCGTGTCGCTTCCCAACGAGACCAGGCTCCCGATCGAGCGACTGTTCCACAACCAGGAGGCGGCCTACCTGCTGGCTGCCTTCGGCATCCTGGTGGCGCCGCTGGTGGAGGAGGTGATTTTCCGCGGCTTCCTGTTCGCCGCGTTCGAACAGGCCGGGGGGCTGCGCGTGGCAATCTGGAGCACCTCGCTGCTGTTTGCGGCCATCCACGTCCCCCAACTCCGCGGCGGGGCACTGCAAGTGGCGGCCATCTTCGGAATCGGCCTGCTACTTGCCTGGATTCGGGCCCGGACCGGCTCGCTGGCTCCACCCTACTTTGTTCACCTGGCGTACAACACAACCTTGTTCATACTGCTATATTTTGCCACGCAGGGTTTTCGACAGTTCGGCTGAAGGAAATGGTGAATTCGGCGGTTTTCACATGGTGAAGACGATTGAGTGGACCGAGGCCGGAGTAGTGATGATTGACCAGACCCGGCTGCCGCGAGAGGAGGTCTACGTCACCTGCCGGAACTACCAGGAAGTGGCAGCGGCCATCCGCACGATGGTGATCCGCGGGGCTCCGGCCATTGGAGTCGCGGCGGCCATGGGTCTGGCGCTGGCCGTGCGTCAAGCGCCGGCCGCCCAGGTCGCCGACTTGGAGCGGGCGCTGGAAGAAGCTGCAGTGACAATTGGCGCCACCCGCCCCACCGCCGTCAATCTCTTCTGGGCGATTCGGCGGATGAAAGAGCGCTTCGCGCAGTTGAAGCAGACCGGCTGCGAGGTGGAGCAGATTCGCCAGCAGATAGTCGCCGAGGCGCAGCAGGTGCTGCGGGAAGACATCGCGGTCAACGAAGCGATCGGGAGAAACGGCTTGTCGCTGCTGGCCGGCGGCAGCAGCGTGCTGACCCACTGCAACGCCGGAGCCCTCGCCACCGGGGGCTACGGGACAGCCCTGGGCGTGGTTCGCGCGGCAGCAGCAACTGGAAGGTCCTCGCTGCACGTTTTCAGTTGCGAAACTCGCCCCTTCCTTCAGGGCGCGCGACTCACCGTTTGGGAGCTCCAGAGGGACGGCATTCCCGCAACGCTGATCACCGACAGCATGGCCGGGTACATTTTGAAAAGTGGGCGCGTGGACTGCGTAATCGTCGGCGCCGACCGCATCGCCGCCAACGGCGACGTGGCCAACAAGATCGGAACCTACTCGCTGGCCGTGCTGGCCAAAGAGAACAAGGTGCCCTTCTACGTGGCTGCGCCGCTTTCCACCGTGGACCTGAGCCTGGCTTCCGGCGATCAGATTCCCATCGAGCAGCGGGCGGCGCAGGAAGTCACGCATGTCGGCGGCGTGCCGGTGGCGCCGGAAGGTACATCGGTGGAAAACCCGGCGTTCGATGTGACGCCGAACCGCTACGTCACCGCCATCATTACCGAAAGGGGCGTCGCCCGCTCTCCCTATTCCGAAAGCCTTGCCCGGCTGGCCACCGCATGACTGCAAGTAGCCAGTGTTGAGTAACCGGTGTCGACTTCCGTGCCCCTTCCAGCGATAGCGTTTGCTGTCGTTGAAAAGCATCACCCTCGCTGCGCTCGGGATGACATGGCAGGGCTAGGACCATCTGTTGCCGGAGGAGTGCAGGCATGGCGCTAGGCCGGAGGGCGGCGCTGGCGCAAGGCTTCGAACAAAGCGACCCCCGCGGCCACCGAGACGTTCAGAGTAGCCAGGCGGCCGACGACGGGAATCGAGGCGAGGAAATCGCACTTCTGGCGCGTCTGCTGGTGTAGGCCACTTTCCTCGGCGCCCAGCACAAGCACAGTTGGGACAGTCAGGTCCATCTCGAGCAGGCTCTTCTGACTGCGCTCGTCCAGGCCGACGATCCAGAAGCCGCGACGCTTCAAATCCTCTAACGCGCGTCCCACGTTGGTAACCCGCGCCACCGGAAGATACTCCAGGGCGCCGGCGGCAGCCTTGGCCGCCGCCGGAGTCAGGCCCGCAGCGCGTCGCTCGGGAATCACCACGGCATCGGCGCCGGCGGCGTGGGCGCTGCGGATGATTGCGCCCAGGTTGTGCGGGTCTTCTATGCCATCCAGCACCACCAGCAGGCCGCGATGGTTAGCCCCAGCGTGCTCCAGCCGTTCCAGGACTGCCTCGAGTTCCGCGTAGGGGTGCGCCCCGGCCACCGCCAGCACTCCCTGGTGCACGGCTCCGGGCGCCAACCGATCCAATTGCGCCCGCGTTTCCCGGCGCACCGGCACGCCAGCGTGCCGGCACAGATCCAGAATCTCGCGCAGGCGCGCCGAGGTCTTGTGTTGCTCCCGCACGTGCACGCGCTCGAGCGGGTGCCCGGCGCGCAACGCTTCACGAACGGCGTGGATCCCGGCGATGGTGCTCATAGGCGTGCCCGGCCAGGTGGCACCCTTTAGGGTGCCGCTACCGGCGATACTCGCGCGCGAACTCCTCCAGGCGCTCCCTCGCACTCTTCACATGGCGGGGCAGAGGCAGGCGGCTGCCCGCTTCCAGCAGCGGAATTAGCTTGTCCAGCTCGGGCCCCGAAGGATGGCCGGTGATCGCCACCCGCACCGGGTGGAACAGGCGTTTGCCTTTCTGCTGCGTCTCCCGCTTGACCGCGTCCATGATCTGGCGAAAGCGCTGCATGGTCAGCTCGCCGTCACTCAGCGCGTGGCGCAGGAAACTAGTCAGCACTTCGGCGGCTCCCGGGGCGGCCAGCACTTCCTGGTTAGGCGGCAAGTGCAGTGCGGTGCGCGCCTCATAGGCAAAGATTAACTCGGTGCGCTCGGGTAACTGGCTCAGGTGGTCTACCGAGGGCAGAACCGTTTCCAGTACATTGCCCAGCCAGCCCCGCGTCGGCTGGTCTGGCGCCTCGCCGACCAGCCCAGCCTGCTGGAAGACGCCGATGGCCAGCCGTAGCACTCGCTCCGGGTCAGCCTGCTTCAAGTAATGACGATTCAGCCAGTAGAGTTTCTCCGAATTGAACATTGCCGGGCCCTTCGTCACCTGGTCCAGTCGGAAGGCTTCCACCAGCTCCGACGGCGAGAAGATTTCTCGGTTGCTTTCGCCAGGCGACCAGCCCAGTAACGACAGGTAGTTCATCAGCGCCTCCGGCAGGATGCCGAGCTGGTGAAAGTGGCTGACCGAAGTGGCGCCGTGGCGCTTGCTCAGCCGGGTGTGATCGCTGCCCAGAATGGTGGAAAGGTGCGCAAACTGGGGCGGCTCCCAGCCCAGCGCCTGGTAAACGGCCACCTGGCGTGGCGTGTTGGACAGGTGGTCGTCGCCCCGGATCACATGGGTGATCGCCATCAGCGCGTCATCCACCACGACGGCGTAGTTGTAAGCCGGGGTGGCGTCGGAGCGCAGCAGGATGGGGTCGCCAATCACCTCGTGGGAAAATTCCACCTCCCCGTGAACCAGGTCGTGGAAGCGGATGGGACGCGGGGGAATCTTCAGCCGGATGGAGGCGGGCTCGCCCCGGCTGCGCCGCGCCTGGGCCTCGACCGGGGCGATGTCGCGGCAGCGTCCGGCATACATCGGCTGGCGGCCCGCAGCCAGCGCCGCCCGCCGGTCCGCCTCCAGTTGCTCCGGGCTGCAGAAACAGTAGTAGGCCGAGCCGGTATCAATCAACTGCTCGCCGTATTTCCGGTAGAGGGGAAGGCGCTCGGACTGCCGGTAGGGGCCGTGCGGGCCACCGACGTCGGGGCCTTCGTCCCAATCCAAGCCCAGCCAGCGCAGCTCGCCGATTAACTGTGCCTCGGAGCCCGGCTCGGAGCGCTCGACGTCAGTGTCTTCAATGCGCACAATAAACGCACCGCCCTGTTGCCGAGCAAACAACCAATTGAACAGCGCCGTACGCGCGTTGCCCACGTGCAGTTGCCCGGTCGGGCTGGGTGCAAAGCGCACGCGCACCAACATCCCTCCATTATGACACGTGGCAGATTTGGTGTTGCTCCTTGGGTTTGGAGCAAAGGCGGCAGGGTGCAGGCAGCAAAGAGGACCCAGCCTCAGGACGAAGCTTCAGGCCGTTCCAAGACAGGCCGTTCCAAGTATTGATCCACTACCTTGAGAAGCGCTTCGGCGGAGGGCAGATCGCCGGGATGAGAGCTACGATGCAGCCACAGGATGTTGCCGCCCCGGGCGACGAGCGCAGCGCCGGGCAATTGCAGCACGGCACTGTGCTTCTGCAACGCCCCGGTGAGGCTGTTGCGGCAGCCGGCTTGGCCGGCCTCGGCCCTGCGCCGGCGATAGTCCGGAGAGGCGAAGAGGATGTTCCGCCAGGAGGCCCGTCCCAGGTTCATGGCCCGATAGCTCTCTTTGGAGGGGTCGGCGATGCAGATCTCAGCCAGCCCGTGTCTTCCACAGAATCGAGCGGCTTCTTCTGCAGTGCCCTGGACCACACAGGTCACCTGTACTCTACGGCTTTCGAATTCAGCCAACTTCTCGCGCAACTGCGCCAGTATCTCGACAAAGAACTGTCAGCCGAAGTGGCGAAGCCAGACAAGCATCGCCGGTCCCTTGGCCCACAGCTCAGCCAGGTGCATGGTCTCGCCTTGCTGGTTGGAGTAGACAAGGTCGGGAGCCGGGCTACCCACCGTCGCCCAAGAGCTCGTCTTCATTAGATTTCTCCAGATCTGGTTAGTGGTGAACCGGCCAAAGGCTACATACGAGGATATCGGCCGTTCACTTTTTCAGACCCAGCGTTGTTTCCAGCGTCTGGCGAGCCTCGGTGGCCAATTCTTGCGGGTCACGCTTCCAGTATTCTGGGCGGGGCACCTCGACCGAGGCCAAGCGGTCATAGCCAATCGCATTCAGTTCCTGCCAGATCTTGCCGAGGGGAAGACCGCCGGCGCCGGGAAGTAGCCGGTGCTGGTCCTGCAGCTTGGCTCGCGGCAGGTTTTCACAGTCGCTCACCTGGAAGATGAACAGCTTGGCTGCTTGCATTCGGCGCAGGGAAGCCCAGTTGGAACCGCCGGCATGGAAATGGAATGTGTCCAGCACCAGGCCTACGTCTGGACGGTCGAGTTCAGAGATGATTTCCGAGGCCTGCTCCAGGGTGCGGACCGAACAGGAGCGGCGAGAGAGAAACTCGAAGCCGAGCTTGACCCCGTCGGCCGAAGCGATGTCAGCCAGCGCTTCCAGGACGCTGACCGATTCCTCCTTCACTTCCCCATCGGTGACGCCGGCAGGGCGTGCCCCGGGACTGGCGACCAGCACTTCGCAGCCGATCTCACCAGCCAGCCGAGCCAACTGGCGGTATTCGTGCTCCACACGTTCCCACTGGTCGCCCGCGTAGGTGATGCCCTCCACCGAGACAATGCTCAGCGGGCGCACCTGGGCGGCTTCCAGCATTTCCACAACCTGGACCGCGGTGCCCGATTGCAGAAATTTTCGCAGCTTGGGGGCGCTCAGCTCCAGCAGGGAAAATCCGGCCTGTCGAGCCACCTGAATATCGGTCGGCAGGTCGGCCTGCATGGTGGTTGCGCCACTTAACGCCCGTAGCATGATTCTCCTTCTGGCTTAACGATTCCGGATTCTTTCACCTCGGTCCGCCGAATTCCTCAAGGCTCTTCAGCAAGGGTCGTTCCCCAACCGGCCACTCGCGGAGAAATGCCCATCTTCCGGAGGACAAGGTCGCAACGATCATCTTAGGGAACTTAGACAGAACTGCTGTCCAGAACTCTAGACTGCGGACCAATGTCAACCAACTCATTTGGGAACAGTCAGGTCCTTGGTGAAGAAGCGCTGCCCACCTTGTTCAATGAAAGCGATGCGCAGGCGGGATAAATTGGGAGAGACGCCGGACGGGGTCACCGTGGTGGTGCCCCGCCCCGGGGCGATGGGCGAAGCGCTGTAGCCAAAGTTCCGGGCCGAACCCCCGCCAAGTGCCCACGCCCCAACAAGGACCGGGCGCTGGTGGCGGCTGACTAGATGATACTGGACCAACAGCACCACCTTCCCTGGCTGGCGCGTGGCGGAGATTAGTCGCACGTCGTTCCGGGCAGCGGCGCTAGCGCCTTGGACTGGGCGTGCCTGGGCGGCTCGTAGAGAAGGAGGAATTGAAGTCTGCTTCCGGCGCCGGGTAGTCCGCGCCCCACCTCGGCCTTCGAGCAGGTCATCTGTAGTAATGACGGAACGCTTACCCTCGTTGGCGCTCTCGCTTGGGTCAGCGACAGGCCCGGGTGCTTGGCGTCGCGTGCGTGCAGAGGGACGAGTCGCTCGGGCCACCACGGTTGGGCTGCGCGCCGGCGCAGGCCGCGGCTTGGGTGTCCGCTGCAGCAGATCGCGGGCGGCCTCGGCAAAACGGTTGTTGGGATACTTCCGAATGATCTCCTGGAGCATCCGGCGCGAATGGGTAGGCTGTCCCCTACTCAGGGAATTCACGGCTCTCTGATAGCGTGCCTCTGCAGCCTTATCCTCCGGGGAGACCGCCGGGACGGTCTCGGTGGAAAGAGGGAGGGACGGTGGCTGCTCGGCCCCCGGCTCGGCCGACGTCTCTAATGGCGCGTCGGTGGCGGGGTCGGTGGGCGCGACTTCCGTCGGCGATGCCGGCGCAGCGGGTTCGCTGGGCTGCGCTGCCTCTGGCTTGCTCGAGATTCCCAAACGTTCGCTCAACAGTTGCGACGATCCCAGCCGTGACCTCATCAACCACAAACCACCCAGCGCGCCCAGCACAACCAGCCCAATAATGACGGCGGTTGCAGCCCTTGGGACATGCGGCGAAGGAGCTGGCACTCGGCTCGGTTCAGCAAGGGTGGCAGGGGCCGGCTGCTCCTCCATGTCGCTGGGACTGGCGGGTGGTGGGACCTCAGAAGGTGGGAGCGGCGAACCTGGCTCCGGTTCCGTGGCGGCTTCAGCAGCGGACTGCGTGTCCATTAGGGGATCTACCGACGCGTCAGCCAAGTCTCCCAGGCAGCATTCGCAGCGAGTGGCTATGGGTTTGTTGGTAAATCCGCAGTGAGGACAAATCATCTCCGCCCTCCCCTTTAGGCCGAGTGGTTACCCGCTACAGCTCCTACTGCTGGTCGCCAGTATACCTCAAAGGAAGAGACAAGAGACCGCCAGGAAAGGCTAAAGATCAGAAGGGTCTGGTACCCGCTTGCAGTTCCTCCAGGACTCTGTTCGCTGCTTCCTCTGGATCGGGGGCGGCGGTGATCGGGCGGCCGACCACGATTAAATCGGCGCCAGCAGCCAGTGCGCCGGCGGGGGTCGCCACCCGCTGTTGATCTTCTGCCTGCGCCGACGTTCTCCTCGCCCAACTTGGGCGAATCCCGGGCGTGACCAAGAGAAACGGTCGGGGAAAGTGCCGACGTAACGCGGCGACTTCCTCAGGAGAAGCCACCACGCCGTCCAGCCCCGCCTGGACGGCCATCTCCGTCAGGCGCAACACATGGTCCTGGGGCGCACCAGCCACGCCTCCGCGCACGAGGTCCTCCTGGGCCAGACTGGTCAGCATCGTCACTGCCAGCAAGCGGGTTTCTGGCGAAACCTCGCGGACCGCGCCGGCGGCGGCACGCATCATGGCCAGGCCGCCCGCTGCGTGCACCGTTAGCAGCGATACGCCCAGGCGGGCAGCGGCACGCGCAGCGCCCGCTACCGTGTTGGGAATGTCGTGGAATTTCAGGTCGAGAAATACGGCCCGGTTTTTCTGCCGCAAGGTCTCGGACACAAATTGAGGACCGGCGGCGGTAAACAGCTCGCTGCCTACCTTGAACAACTCCACCGGAACAGCCCGCAAGCACTCGACGAGCTGGACGGCCGGCTCGGCGGAGGGAAAATCCAGCGCAACAATCAGAGGAGATGGCAGAGGAGATGCCAGGGGCGATGCCAGAGGCGATGCAGCCCGTTCCATTACCAGCCGTCGTGCCCGATAATTATAAGCGGATAACGCCCTGTTGGAGGCTGCAATCCGGATGGTTGGCCGGTCATTGGAAAGAGGAGTAAAATTCATGTTGACATCTTCCCCACCCGCTGGTTACAATTCTGCTCGACAATTGAATAGTTGATTCAGTCCCTGAATCATCCAGAGTGGCTGAGGGAACAGGCCCGTAGACGCCACGGCAACCGCCCCCGCTGGGTTTTCAAGAGCGGGGGGTCGAGGTGCCAACTCCTGCTCCGTGAAGGCACGGGGGAAGATGTTAGGGGGCGAGGTAGAGAAATGACCTCTTCCAGCCCCGGAAGGGGTTTTTTGTTGCCCGCCGAGTAAGGCGACCTCCTAGCAAGTACGGATCAGGGACAGTAAGGAAGGAACGATGAACTACTTGCTGGGGCTCACCTGCCGCGGATGCGGGCGTTTAGTCGCCGCGGAGCCGGCCTCGATTTGTGAAGAGTGCTTCGCTCCTCTGGAGCCGACCTACGATTACGCGGCACTGCGGAAGCAGCTTCCGCCGCGTGCCTTCGAGTCACGACCCCTCAATCTGTGGCGCTACCAAGAGTTGCTACCCCTGAGCGGCCCGCCCGCCGCGCCCCTACCGGTGGGCTTCACCCCGCTGCTGCCGGCCAAGCATCTGGGCCAAGCGTTGGGGCACCGCGCGCTCTACCTCAAGAACGACGCGGTGAACTTCCCCACGCTCTCCTTCAAAGACCGGGTGGTCGCGGTGGCGCTGAACAAGGCCATCGAATTCGGCTTTGATACCATTGCGTGCTCCTCCACCGGGAACCTGGCCAACGCCGTGGCCGCGCAGGCGGCTTTTGCCGGCCTGAAAGCGGTGGTGTTTGTGCCGGCCGAGCTGGAAGAAGCCAAGCTGGTGAACACCCGGATCTACGGGGCCACGCTCGTGCGCGTCAACGGCAACTACGATGCTGTCAACCGGCTGTGCACGCAGGTCTCGCAGCATAGGCGCTGGGCGTTCGTCAACGTGAACCTGCGCCCGTTTTACGCCGAGGGTTCCAAGTCCGTGGGCTACGAGATCGCCGAGCAGCTGGGCTGGCGACTGCCCCAGGCTGTCGTCATTCCCATGGCTGGAGGCTCTCTGATTGGGCGAGTTCACAAGGCCTTTGGTGAACTGGGGCAGTTGGGCTTGGTCGAGCCGGGCCGGGTGAAAATTTTTGGAGCGCAGGCCAGCGGCTGTGCCCCGATCTCGCGAGCTGTGGAGGAGCACCGGGAGCAGATCTTGCCGGAGAAACCGAACACCATCGCCCGCTCGCTGGCCATCGGCAACCCGGCCGACGGCTTCTTCGCCGCCCGGACGATGCGCGAATCTGGAGGTTGGGGCGCGCACGTTTCCGATGAGGAAATCGTCGAAGGAATCCACCTGCTCGCTTCCACCGAAGGCATCTTCGCCGAAACGGCCGGTGGCGTGACTCTGGCCTGCTTCCAGAAGCTGCTCCGGGAAGGTCGCATTGCGCCCGACGAGACCACGGTGCTCTGCATCACCGGGAACGGATTGAAGACTACCGAAGCGGTCTCGGGCGTGGGCGGGCGGGAATTTACCATTGCCCCCAAGCTGGCCGAGTTTGACCGCGTGGTACTCGGTAGCGCTTCAGAAGCTGCTGTACCGGTTGGCCAGGCCGCCGTGGCGAACTGAGCGGCAACCTGATCCGTCACGCTGGAAAGCGGGAGACTTCGAGTTCAGGCCCCTTCGCGGGCCGAGGAGTAAAGATGGCAGTGACAGTTCGACTGGGTTCTCCCTTTCGCCGCCACACCCAGGGCGTCGAGGAGGTGAATTGTACGGCGGCGAACCTGCCGCAATTGTTCCAGGAGCTGGAAGGCCGGTTCCCCGGGCTTACGAAGAACCTGTGCGACGAGCAGGGCCAGCCACGCCCGTTCCTCAACGTCTACGTGAATGACGAGGACATCCGCTTCCTCGGCGGCACCAACTACACCTTCGCCGAGGGGGATGAAGTCCTGTTGATTCCCTCCATTGCCGGCGGCTGCCAGCCGCCGCGGAAAGGAATTCGCCCGTGACCATCTGCGACCTGTGCTTCCAGCAAGGAAAGATCAGCGAAGCTCCGGAAACCTGCGTGGAGTGCAGCGCCGACATGTGCCCCGAGCATGGCGAGGGCGAGTTTTGCTCGGTGTGTCTGGAGCAGGAGCGTTTTCTGGCGCAGGATGCGCCCGAATCCAAGCCGGTGGCGGTGTCTACCTAGGCCCGAAAAACCGCGTGCACAACCATAGTTGCCGGCACGATCTCATCTAACTTTCCACCCGGCTTTCCACCCGGTGCGCGACCTTATTGCCCACGGGCGTGCGCGGCTGTGCCTACTCGAAGCGCACGTCGAAGTCTCGCCCCATCTGAAACGAGGGCCGCCTGCGATTCTCGAACAGCTCCGGGTGCTGGGACAGGGCCGTAACCAACATAGGCATGCCGATGGTGGCATCGCAATGACAACTGACCATCCGCGCATCCTTGGCAATCTTGCCCCAACTCTGAGCCTCCTCGAAGGTGCAGCCGGACAACCCCCCCCAGTGAGGCGCGTCCGTCACCACCTGCAGGGCGTACTTGTGCCCGCTCACATCGCTCTTGATCATGATGGCGGTGACCTCCGCCTGCTGGATGAAGTTCTTGGGGGTGCCGCCGCCGAAGTAGACCACCCCGGTGTTGGGCGAGCGCGCGGTAATCAGTGAGGTTTCCACCACGTCCTGGATCACGTCAAACATAAAGGAGTTACGGCCGAAGTAGCGATTCTGGGCGATCCCAATGCCGATCGAGGAATCGGCGATCGCCGGACAGTACAATGGGATGCCCGCTCTGTAAGCGGCAGTCACCATCCCTTCCTCTTTGGCGTGCTTGGCGACCTCTTCTCCCAGCAGATAGAGAAACTCCCGCGTCGTATAGGCGCGAGACTGATCCAGCCGTGAAGCGAACTGGCCCACCCACTCATCTTCCTCACGGAACTCGGCCTCATCGGCCAGCGTGTCGTACATGCGGTCCACCAGGTTTTCGGCCAGCAGCACGTCGTCTACCACCGGAGAGGACTGGTAGTGCAACCGTCCCAGAGACTCGTGAATGTCGTGGAAAAACTGGGCGCCGGTCGAGACCAGGCAGTCAATGGCCCGGTTCTGGATCAACCAGACCACCAGACGGCGCATCCCGGCCGGGATCATGGCGCCACTCATGCCCATCATGATGGTGCATTCGTCCTGAAGCATGCTCTTCCAGATCTGAAACGCGTCGGCCAGGTTTCTCCCCTGGAAGGAAGAGCCCCGCATCTTCTCCAGGAGCCCGGCCACCGTCTTGTCTTCATCAACCGTCACCGGCCGGGTAGGATGGGACAAAATCTCCTTCTTGCTGGGACGGGCCTGGGCGCCCGTCAGAGCGGTTGAGTGGTGCATGCTCGAGCCCTTTCTATGGTCCTTGGGAACAGAATCAGTCATCCCCTAGCAGAATCGCGCAGGAGATCACCGTGGACCAGCGGCCGTGCTTATCGCCCACAGCCGACTGGGTGTTGTTCATGGTCCGCACGATCTTATTGGAAATGCGGTAAATCTCTTTCTTCTCGTCCCAACTGCGGTCCGGGTCAAACTCGACGTTCAGTGTGGTGGCCAGCATTTCTGCCGCCAGCTCCTCGGCGTACTCGCCCGCCACCTCCTCGGTTTCCCCAAAGGAGTGGTGTTCGGCCAGGTAGCCGTAGGCATTGCGGTCTGCGGGCAGGGCCAGGCCAATGGTGGCGGCGACTAACCGGTGGGCTTCGCGGGTAGCATTCTCCGCAACCACGGCAAACACCACCTGTCCGGGACGCAGTAACTTCAGCCCGCTGGGGCGGGAGATCAGCTTGCATCGTGGCGGGAAAATGCTGGAAACGCGGACAAGATTACAGGCGGCAATGCCGGCATTGCGGAGGGCCAATTCAAAGCTGGTCAGCCGTTCCCGGTGTTTGCCGACCCCCTTGGTGAGGAAGATCTTTTTGGCGACGAACATCTATCCCCTAGGATTCCTCCTTGTGCAAAGCTCGGCCTCCTGCCGGTTCACACACACCACTGGCAGCGGGAGTTTTTTTCGCGACTGACCGTAGCAGAAACGCTTGGGAGCGTCAACGAAATTTGCTGATCGGCCAGCGCTGGCCCCGGCGGCACAGCCCAGCGGCACAGGAAGGAGCCAGGGCGACCTGTAACACTAGGTTCCGGACGAGGAATCTTCACATTTCCTTCCGCCGCCTCACAGAGCTATTTCATTAGAGGAGATGCCTGGTTTGCTTTTGCCCCTTGTCCAATAGGTTTTCTTGATACCCGTCATCGAATCGTTCAATTTCCACGCCGCTTGACCTGAACTATTAGGTGAACTACCGTGGCGGGTGGACTACTGTGGCTTCACTCGCCCGTGCGGTGCAGGGGGCGACGACTCGGTCCCAGGCCAGGCGACCAGCCAGGCTGGCTGGCAGGCCGCGGACGTAAGACACCTTGGAGGTTCCCATGACTGTCGAGCGGAAAGACCCCAGCGAGATCTTGCAATTCGCCCGCAAAAACGAGGTCAAGTTTGTGGACATCCGCTTTACTGACCTGCCGGGCCTGTGGCACCACGTCTCGTTCCCCATCCGGCAACTGAGTGAGCGCAGTTTTGAAGACGGCTTCGGGATTGACGGCTCGAGCATCCGCGGCTGGGCCGCCATCCATGAAAGCGACATGCTGCTGATCCCGGATCCAAGCTGGCACATGCTGGACTCGTTTACCGACGTGCCGACGCTGGTGATGATCGGAGACATTATTGACCCGATCACCAAGCAGCATTACGAGCGCGACCCACGCTACATCGCCAATAAAGCCGAAGCCTACCTGCGCTACACCGGGATCGCCGACGCAGTTTACTTCGGCGCCGAGGCCCAGTTCTTTGTCTTTGACAGTATTCGCTTCGACCAGCGTGAGAACTGCGGCTTCTATTTCATTGACGCCGAAGAAGGCCGCTGGAATTCCGGCCGCGAAGCCGACAACCTCGGCTACCGCCCGCGCTACAAGGAAGGATATTTCCCGGTGGCGCCCACCGACCACTACCAGGACCTGCGCAGCGAGATGGCCCTCACCATGGAGAAATGCGGTCTGGAAGTGGAATGCCACCACCACGAGGTGGCTACCGGAGGCCAGGCGGAGATTGACCAGAAATTCAATACCCTGGTGCGGGCGGCTGACTTCATGATGCTCTACAAGTACATCGTGCGGCAGGTGGCAAACCAGTATGGGAAGACCGCCACGTTTATGCCCAAGCCGCTGTTTCAGGACAACGGAAGCGGCATGCACACCCACCAGAGCCTGTGGAAAGACGGCAAGCCGTTGTTTGCCGGAGATTGCTACGCCGGGCTCAGTCAGATGGCGCTATGGTACATCGGCGGGGTGCTGAAGCACGCGCCGGCCGTGGTGGCCTTTGCCGCCCCCACCACCAATTCCTACAAGCGGTTGGGAGTGCCCGGATTCGAAGCGCCGGTGAATCTGGCCTACTCCCGACGGAACCGCAGCGCGGCCGTCCGCATCCCGATGTACTCGGTCAACCCGAAGAGCAAACGAATTGAGTTCCGTCCGCCGGACCCCTCCGCGAATCCCTACCTGGCCTTTGTGGCCATGCTCATGGCCGGCCTGGACGGGATCGAGAACAAGATCCATCCGGGCGAACCCCTGGACAAAGATATTTACGACCTTTCCCCCGAGGAGCTGCGCGATGTCCCCGCGCTACCCGGCTCATTGGAGGAGGCGTTGAAGGCGCTGGAGAACGACCACCAGTTCCTGCTGAAGGGCGACGTCTTCACCGAGGAATTGATCCAGACCTGGGTGGACTACAAGATGAGGAACGAAGCCCAGGCTGTCCGGCTGCGCCCGCACCCCTATGAATTCGCCCTCTACTACGACATCTGAATGAGCCGTTGCAGACTTGTGTTCAAGGGTCGTCGACCCTTAGTTTGTAGCCGAGTTTTGTAACCGACCTTCTCTTCTGATCCCTCGTTGCCCTGTTTGGCGACGTCGCGCGACCGGCCGGGGCGCCACGTTGACTTGCCTGTGGGTGAGGCGTAGCATGGCCCCCCAGAGGGGGCTCTTGCTCCATGAGTGAGCAGACTCTCGGGTACTACCACGGCTGAAGCTCCACAGGGAAAGCTGGCCGCCATCATGTTCACCGTCATTGGTGGGCTACGGTGTAGAAACGGGATGAAGCCGGAACGTTGGCAAAAGGTCGAAGAGATCTATCACGCTGCGCTGGAGCGGGAAGAGGGCCAGCGCGCCGCGTTCCTGAAAGAAGTCTGCGCCGGCGACGAGGCGCTGCGGCGGGAGGTCGAGTCGCCGCTGGCATAGGAGGCGGCGACGGGGAGCTTCCTGGAAGCGCCGGCGCTGGAGGTGGCCGTCAAAGTCATGGCAGAAGATTCAGGTCGGTCGCTACTGGGCCAGCAAATCAGTTCCTACCAGATCCTTTCCCTGCTGGGTGCCGGCGGGATGGGAGAAGTGTACCGGGCACATGACCACAAGTTGGGTCGCGACGTGGCCCTCAAGGTCCTGCCGGAGGTGTTTTCGCAGGACTCGGAGCGGCTGGCGCGCCTGGAGCGGGAGGCGCGGATGCTGGCCTCGCTGAACCACCCCCACATTGGGGCCATCCACACGCTGGAGGAGTCCGACGGGGTGCGCTTCTTAGTGCTGGAGCTGGTGCCGGGGGAGACCCTGGCCGAGCGGCTGAAGGCCGGGCCGCTGGAGGTTGCGGAGGCGCTGCGGGTCTGTGCCCAGATTGCCGAGGCGCTGGAGGCCGCCCATGAGCGGGGGGTGATCCACCGGGACTTGAAGCCGGCCAACGTCAAGGTGACGCCGGAGGGCCAGGTGAAGGTGTTGGACTTTGGTCTGGCTAAGGCGCAGCCGGCGGGCGCCGATCTTTCCAAGGCCGGAACGGTGAGCGCTGCCGGCACGGAGACGGTAGTGATTCTGGGCACTGTCGGCTACATGAGCCCGGATCAGGCCCGGGGGCGAGCTGTGGACAAGCGGGCCGACATCTGGGCATTCGGCTGCGTGCTTTATGAGCTGCTCACTGGCCAAAGGGCCTTCGCCGGCGCCGCGGCGTCGGACACCATTGCCGCCATCCTGGAACGCGAGCCAGACTGGCAGGCGCTCCCTCAGACCACACCTGCGAGCATTCAAGCTCTACTGCGTAGATGCCTGCGCAAGGACTCCAAGCGGCGTCACCATGACATGGCGGACGCGCGGATCGAGATCAAGGAGGCGCTCAGCGAACCCCCGCAGGCATTGGCGGCGGCCGAACTGGCGATCGGTGAAGCACAGCCCGCGCCATGGCGGCGAGCAATTCCGTGGATGCTGGCCGGCTTGCTGGCCGTCATGCTGGGGGTCGCTCTCTGGAGTCCTTGGCGAGCCAGTCCACCCGCGCAGCGGCCCGTCAGCCGAGTGGTCATTAACCTCCCGCAGGGTCAAACTTTTTGGGAATTGAGTCCGGACCTGGGGATTTCACCCGATGGCACACAGATCGCCTATAACGCCCGCACGGGAAGCAGCCGGCAGCAGCTCTACGTGCGTCGATTAAACGAACTGGAGAGCAAGCCGATTCCGGGCACTGCGGGAGCGTACCATGGTAGTTTTTCTCCCGATGGGAAGTGGCTCGCCTTCGGCGGACTTGACGGACTGCTAAAGAAAGTGTCGGTTTCCGGGGGCGCTCTCCAGACCCTGTGCAACTACAATAACAGCCGGGTATCTCGGTCTAAGCTGGACTCCGAACGGGGACGGTCTCATTTTCGCAGGCAACTACGGTCTGTTCCGAATTTCGGCCGCCGGGGGTACACCTGAGGTGCTCGCCAGTGTGGTCGAAGGTGTGGAACGCTATCATGCCTGGCCGCAGGTCCTCCCGGGAGGCAAGTCAGTGCTATTTACTGTTGGGCAAACAAGCGGTTCCTCAGTCGGTTTGCTTTCCCTGGAAGCTGGCGAGCGGCGGACCCTGATCGGGCGCGGCGGGCATGCTCGGTATGTGCCAACCGGACACCTCGTCTATGGATGGGCAGGCAAGCTGTTGGCGGCGCCCTTTGATCTCGACCAGCGCCAGTTAACAGGACCGCCCGCCGTCGTCCTCGAGGGTATCGCGATGTATGGCTATGGAGAGACACCGTTCAGCGTGTCTGAGAGCGGATCGCTCGTCTATATCCCGGCTGGTGTTGGGGGAAGCGAGCGCACGCTGGTCCGGGTAGATCGCCGGGGAGCGGTCGAGCCCCTGGCTTTACCTCCACGCCGCTATGACGCCCCCCGCCTCTCACCCGACGGCCAGCGGCTGGCCGTCCAGATTGGGCCCGAAGGAAACTCTGACATCTGGATTTACCACATCCCCCGGGGGACATTGACCCGGCTGACGTTTGAACAGGGGAATTTGCCCCGCTGGCTGCCAGATGGAAAGCGGGTGGCATTTGGTTCGAGCAGGGCTGGCGGAGCTGAGAATCTGTTTTGGAAACCTGCCGACGGCAGCGGCCCGGTAGAGCAGCTAACGGAAAGCGAACTCACCCAATACCCTTCATCCTGGTCGCCGGACGGGCAAGTGCTGGCTTTTGATGAACTTCATTCCACCACGGCCATGGACATCTGGGTTCTTCCGTTGCAGGGGGAGCGCAAGCCGCGCCCGTTCCTCCAAACCCAATTTGATGAAGGCGCGGCGGTGTTCTCCCCGGACGGTCACTGGCTCGCCTATACGTCCAATGAGTCCAGCCGGTACGAAGTCTATGTCCGGCCGTTTCCCGGCCCCGGCGGCAAGAGGCAGATCTCCACCGAAGGCGGCAATGAGCCGGTCTGGGCAAAGAACGGGAGGGAACTGTTCTACCGCGAGGGCAACAAGATGATGGCCGTTGAGATTACAACGCAGCCAACCTTTCGTGCGGGCACCCCCACCCTACTGTTTGAGGGACAGTACTGGCACCAGGAGGGCATGTTGCGTGCAGATTACGACATCACGTCCGACGGCCAGCGGTTCCTGATGGTCAAGGAAGGCGAGCAGGAGGAGCGACCGAGGCAAATCAACGTCGTGCTCAACTGGTTTGAAGAGCTGAAGCGCCGCGTCCCCACCGAACAAGACTGATCGCGCGTCTGCGCTCCGACCCGCGCTTTCAATCCCTCCCTCGCTTCCCCACTGAGCATGGTCTGCCCGCACAGGTCCGCCAGTCTCTGTGGGTTTTTATCCTCTCCTAAGATGCGGTGCTAAGATTCGGAGGACAACGAGGCTTGGGAAGGGGACGGAGCCTGGGAGCCCAGCGAAGGATTCCAGCGCAGGCAACGGTGACACAGCAGCTCGTGGGACCGCGTCAACAGCCCGCGAAGAAGCACCTCGGAAGCTCCGCAGCAGCGGCAGCGGCAATCCGCCAGACGGTCCCCGGTGCTCCAGAACGCAAGCCCAGCCAGCAAGCTGACCTGCCAGCGAGACCAGGCCAACTCGCCTAGGCGGGGCAATAAGTCCAGCTCAGCCGCAATGGCCCAGCCGGAAATTGCCCAACAAATCAGCGATGCCGTTTGCAAGTGCTTGACCATTTGTTGCCTTCGCGTTTGCTGTAACTTGTTGCCTAACTCGTCGTCGAGTATAGCACCCACGCCGGCGGCTCCTAACAATCTTTGGGGTCACGTTCCCGTCTGAAGCCCCATAACCAACATTGAAATGCCTTCAGGCAGTGAAATGCCTTCGGACAAGGACTTTGGACCCTCGGCATGGAACTTTGGACTAGAATGACGGCATGTCCCGAGAACAGCGTCTGGAACAATTACGCCGGCGCCACGCGGCGGCGGAAGCCAGCGGCGGCCCCGAACGCATCGAGCGGCAGCACCGCGAGGGCAAGCTGTCGGCCCGCGAGCGGGTCGAACTGCTGCTGGACGAGGGGAGCTTTGAAGAATTGGACAAGCAGGTTACCCACCGCTGCACCGACTTCGGCATGGAATCGCAAAAGCTGCTGGGCGACGGGGTCGTCTCCGGTTACGGCCGCGTTGAGGGGCGACTGGTGTACGTCTTTGCCCAGGACTTCACCGTATTCGGCGGCTCGTTGTCGGAAACCAATGCGGCCAAGATTTGCAAGCTGATGGACCTGGCTGTGAAGAACGGGGCGCCGGTGGTGGGCCTGAACGATTCCGGCGGCGCCCGCATCCAGGAAGGTGTGGCGTCGCTGGCCGGCTACGCCGATATCTTCTTGCGCAACACCCTGTCCAGCGGCGTGATCCCCCAGATTTCCGCCATTCTGGGCCCGTGCGCGGGCGGCGCCGTCTATTCGCCCGCCATCACCGACTTCACGGTCATGGTGAAGAACACCAGCTACATGTTCGTCACCGGGCCTGACGTGATCCGCACCGTCACTCACGAGCAGGTAACCAAGGAGGAGCTCGGCGGCTCCATGACCCACAATGCCGTCAGCGGCGTCGCCCATTTCATTGCGCGCGACGATCCCGAGTGCCTCTCGATGATCCGCGAGCTGCTCAGCTTCCTGCCTTCTAACAACCTGGAGGACCCGCCGCGGCGCGCCACCACCGACCCGGCGGACCGAGCCGATCCTGCGCTGGATGGCATTGTGCCGGACGAGTCCAACGTGCCTTACGACATCAAGGAAATCATCCACCGGGTCGTGGACGAAGGCTACTTCTTCGAGGTGCAGGAGCACTTCGCGCAAAATATCGTCGTGGGCTTCGCGCGGCTGGACGGACGCCCGGTGGGCATCGTGGCGAACCAGCCGGCGATGCTGGCCGGCACGCTGGACATCAGCTCCTCGGTCAAGGCTGCGCGGTTCGTGCGCTTCTGCGACGCCTTCAACATTCCCCTTCTCACCTTTGTGGACGTCCCCGGATTCCTGCCGGGCACCCAGCAGGAGTTCGGCGGAATCATCCGGCACGGGGCCAAGCTGCTCTACGCGTTCGCCGAGGCTACGGTGCCCAAGCTGACTGTTATTACACGCAAAGCCTACGGCGGGGCTTACTGCGTGATGGGCTCTAAGCACATTCGCACCGACATCAACTACGCCTACCCGACGGCGGAAATCGCCGTCATGGGTCCGGAAGGCGCGGTGAACATCGTCTACCGCCGCGACCTCCAGGCAGCTCAGGACGCAGACGCCATGCGGGGCGAGAAAACCCGGGATTTCCGCGAGCGCTTTGCCAATCCTTACATTGCCGCTGAGCGCGGTTACATTGATGCCGTCATCGAGCCACGCTTCACCCGCCCCAAGCTGATCACGGGCCTGAGGATGCTCGAGAACAAGCGCGACACCATGCCGCGGAAGAAGCACGGCAACATTCCCCTGTAAGATTCCGGCCTCCATAGCATCGTCCAACACTCTCCTTTCGCCCTGTGCGCTACAATTAGACCAATCGGATGACGCGCACTCTGGTCCTGCACTTTCACGAGCTGTGGCTGAAGGGAGGGAACCGCAACTTCTTCCTGGGCAAGCTGTTGATCGCCGTCCGGCAGAGTCTGGAGCCGCTTCCGCATCACGCGCGCATCGCCCACAGCCGCATCCTGGTTGACCTTCTGGAAGATGCACCGGTGGAAATTGCCGTCGCGCGGCTCGGGCGTGTGTTTGGCCTGGTCTATTTCGCGGTGGCCCGGCGCGTGGAGGCCGACCCGGAACCCATCTGCGTCGCGGCCTGGGAAGAGGTTGGCGGGCGTGGTTTTGAAAGCTTTGCCGTGCGCGTCAAGCGCGCCGACAAGTCCTTCCCCCTGGGCACCTCGGAGATGGAGGGTCTGGTGGGGCAGTACCTGCTGGATCGCCTGCGGGCCGCCGGCCATCCCGGCGCTCGCGTCAACCTCCGCAGGCCGGGGCTCACCTGCTTTGTGGAGATCACTGCTACCTCCGCACTGGTCTACGGCGAGAAGCTGCCCGGCCCAGGAGGCATGCCGGCCAACACCGCCGGCCGCTTGGTGTGCCTGCTTTCGGGTGGCTACGATTCCGCGGTGGCCGCCTACAAAATGATGAAGCGGGGCGTGCACGTGGTGTTTACCCACTTCCACGCGCTCCCGTCGCGGCCGGGTGAATCCTCCGCCCCTGTCGTGCAGGAGCTGGTGCGGCTTCTAGCCCCCTACCAGTTCACGGCGCGCCTCTACCTGGTGCCCTTCGAGCCCATCCAGCGGCAGATCGTGACCGCCGCGCCGGAGCCCTATCGCATCCTGCTCTACCGCCGCATGATGCTGCGGATTGCCGAGCGGGTGGCCCGCCGCGAGCACGCCCTGGGCCTGATCACCGGCGACAGCGTCGCTCAGGTGGCCTCGCAAACTCTGCACAACCTGCATGCTGTTGACCGGGCAGCCACGCTGCCCGTCTACCGCCCGCTGGTGGGTGAGGACAAGCTGGAAATCTTGCAAGTGGCCGAGCGCCTGGGCAGCTACGCCATCTCTTCTGAGCCCTTCCAGGACTGCTGCCCGCTGTTCCTGCCGCGCGCTCCGGCCCTGCACGCCCGCCCCGAGGAACTGGACCGCGCCGAAGCCGCGCTGGATGTGCCCAGCCTGGTGGAGCAGGGGGTCAACACCGCGCGGCTCGAGAAATACGAATTTCGCAGCGGCGAAGTACGCGCCCTCCAGGCAGTTTCTCTCAGTGGCTGATTGCAATCCGTCCGGTTCGTGCTCCCTAATGACCTGCGCCCTGCTTTCCCTGAACAGCATTGATCCTTGCCTACCTGCGCCTACTTGCCGACCGTGTAAAACTTGAGCAAGTTGGTGTTGCCTGCCTTGTGGAGTGGGACGCCAGCAATGAAGGCGACGGTGTCGCCTTTCTTGACTAGCTTCTCCTGAAGCAAGCGCCGCAGTCCTTCCTGGATGAGGTGATCCACTTCCTGTAACCGCTCAATACGCCGTGGCAGCACCCCCCAGAGAAGCGCCAGGCGCGGGCAGACCTCTGGGCAGGGCGAAAAGGCAACGATCGGCGCGGCAGGACGAGCTTTCGAAATCAGCCGGGCACTGTAGCCGCCCTCGGTGAAGACGGCGATAGCCGTCATGCGATACTGCTCGGCGGCGCCGGCGACCGTCTCCGCCATAGTTTCGGTCAGGTTCCGGGCGCGCTGGCGGTTGCGCTGGACCGGCACCGCGGCTTCGGTTGCCCGAATAATCTTACTCATCATCTCCACCGCTTCACGGGGGTGGTGTCCGACACTGGTCTCGCCTGAAAGCATGACGGCACCACTGCCTTGGACAATGGCAGCAGCCACATCGGCAACCTCGGCGCGGGTGGGCCGGGGGTTCTCAATCATAGACTGCAACATCTGTGTCGCGGTGATTACGGGGATGCGGCGCTCGTTGGCGCGCGTGATGATATCCCTCTGGACATTGGGCACCTCCTCCAGGCTCATCTCCACGCCAAGGTCGCCGCGGGCGACCATCACCCCGTCGGCCACATCCAGGATTGCCTCCAGATCATCCAGTGCTTCGGGCTTTTCAATCTTGGCCACCACCGGCGTGTCGTACCCATCCCTGCAAATCCTGCGAATGTAGTGTTTCAGATCGCGCACATTCTGGGCTGAGCGCACAAACGACTGCCCGATGTAGTCGACGCCATGCTGGAGAGCGAACCGCACCAGCTCTTTGTCCTTCGCCGTCAGCGAAGGAAAGTGCAATGTCGCGTGGGGTAGGTTCACGCCTTTGCGCTCAGCGAGCGCGCCTCCGTTGACCACACGGCAAACGACATCCCATCGCCGGATTTCTCGAACTCTTAGCTCAATCGAGCCGTCGTCCAGCAAGATGCGGGCGCCGGGGCGGACGTCCCGCGCCAAGCGCGCATAGGTGATGCCGATCCGCTCCCGGTTCCCTACAAGGTCCTGACCGGTGAGCATCAATTGTTGTCCGGTCCGGAGGACAACCGGCTTCCCGCTTTCAAGGCGTCCCGTGCGGATCTTTGCACCCGGCAGGTCCGCAATGATGGCTACGGGGCACTGGCGTAGAACGGACAGGCGGCGCAGGTCGCCTATGACACGGGCGTGTTCGCTCTGGTCCCCAAAGGCGAGGTTCAGCCGTGCTGCGTCCATTCCTGCTTCCAGCAGCGCGCGCAGCATCCGGGGTTCGCGCGAAGCCGGCCCAATAGTGGCGACGATCTTAGCCTTACGCATCACGACAGGTTTACGCCGCATTCTCGCTTCCCTAGCTTTTAGGATTCAGGGACTAGCATCGCGGGATCTCACAGGCAAAATTGCGAAAGGCGAGAATCCAGCTTCTAGCAGGCCATCTGGCGGGGATTGTGCGTCTGTTCTTGTGCAGGAGTCAAGCAGTGAAGGCTTACAGGCACCCGACCCTGTTAGACGAGATGCATCCATGAGATGGCTCCTCGGGCACGATTATAATTGGCTTGCAAAGCCCGGTCTCTCGGATAGACTGCCGCTCTTAGTGCTTTTTCACCTGTCGTGTTCAACTGTCGTGACACGCATCGTCCCCCTGGAAGATGGAACCGGAACTCGAGCAGGCGACGGCAGAAGGGGAAGTCCAGCGAGGCTTGCCTAAGTTCGCTGCCATTTGGCGCGGAGAAAGCTCGCTGCCCGCGGAGGTGGCCCCGATTGCGGAGGTCCGCGCCGGCAACCTGGTGGTCGAGGGAATGTTGAGCGGCGTTCAGCGGTATGTCATCCGGCCGATTCCGGCGACGGGAGCCGCCGCCCAACGGCTTCGCGCGCGCTCGTTCCGCACGGCAGTGCTCGGCGAGCTTTTGGCGCGGCGCTTGACCGAGCGCTTGGGTCTGGTTTGCCTACTTCGTGCCGCGAGCAGATTCTTGTTGGTGGGGCCCGCCAAGGCAGGATGGGAAGAGACCCTTCAATCGCTCCAGCGCGAATTTGACATTTGGTTGTTCCAACAGTGGGTCCCCGCAGGCGAACTCGAACTTTATTTGGCTGGCGCGATCTGCGAAGGCGACCGGTTGCCTTGGGACCAATTGGCAGAGCGCCTTAGGCAACGCCGCCGGCAACCGCTGGAAGGGGCCCTGCGCATCGGTTTGCGTTGGAACGGGCGGGCCTTTGTTGACCCTGCCGGCGCAGACACCGGGCTGTGTTCCGGCTGCGCCACCGTGACTTCTGTGCAGGTTCGGGATGAGGAAACTTTATGTAAGGACTGCGCCGCCGACCAGGAGCTCGCCGCTCGCCTGCCTGACATCGAAAGCTCCTGGTTTTGCCCGGAGCCGGAAGCCGACCTGCCCGGCCCAGGCTTGGGTCTGAAGTTTTCGCCCCCGGCAGATGCGTTTGCAGCTCAATTGCGCCTCGATAGTGAATCCTGGCCGCTGTTGCGCCGCCTGCCCGCACGAAACGGGCATCCGGCCAGGCTTGAGGAATTGGCTCCTCCGGCCGGGGGCAGCAAGAAGGTGCTGGGTTATCTTTGCGCTGACGCGGACCGTGCTGCCCTGGCGTTCGCCGCCCTGGTAGGGGATCCGGAGCGGAGTGTGGCGCTCAGTCGACTGCTGGATGGCTTCTTTGGCGAACATCTCCACCACCTGCTGCAAAGCGACTTCCCACTGGTCTTCCCGGTCTTTGGCGGCGGCGATGACCTGCTGCTGATCGGACCCTGGAAGGACACGCTCGAGCTTGCGCTGCGTCTCGAGCAGGATTTCCAGGCACTCGTGGGCGACGGATTAACGTTCTCGGCCGGCTTGAGCTTGTTGCCGCCCCACGCGACCCTGCGCGCCGGCGTCGAGCTGGCCACCGAAGCCATGCGGCAAGCCAAGGACGCGGGCGGGAACCGTCTGTACGCCTTCGGAACCTCGATTGAGTGGGGGCGGGTGGCCTCGTTGCTCAAAACCGCAAAAGCGCTGGCCGATTGGCTTCAGCGGCGGGCCGTCACCCGGGCCTGGCTGCGCCGCCTGGCCGAAGGCTGCGTCTCCAGCCGAAGAGGGGAAGCTCGCGGGCGCCCGCTGCTGGCCGCGGCGGTCCGGGACCCCCGCCTGAAGCACCGTCCAGCGCGGGCCTGGGCTGGACGCCTGCTAAAGGATGATGAAAATTCCGACCGGACGTGGATAGAATTTCTAGTGGAGTACGCATCCTTGGACGCCGCCACTTGATCTTGGATTACGATTATGGGGAGTATGGAAGATGCCCTTCGTAAGGCGGGCGTGAAGTCCGAACCGCCAGAGCCGCCGGCGGAAAAAGCCTGCGCTCGCTGCGGCAAGATGTTCCGCCCGGCGCGGCCACAACACAAGCTCTGCGCCGAATGCATTGCCGAGGTGCGCACCGAGCGCACCGCCGAAGCGGCGACCAAAGCAGGGGAAGTCGCCGAGAAGCCAAGCTCCGCAAAACCGGTCGGCGAGAAACCGGCCGAGACCGCAGCAGCTGCTCTGGAGACGGCCGAGCACCGCGCAGTGCCCGAGCGAGCGCGGCCGCCCCGCCGCGACCGGCCGCCCGGGGCCCGGGGCCGCGAACGTGGGCCCGGTCGCGGGATTGCTCCGGTGATGGTTCACGGCCTGCCGGCCGGTTACCTGGAAGGCGGGTACTTCACGCCGGCAGGCTCGCTGCGTTCGGAATTGATCACCCACTGGGCCGAGCAGATTGCCCAGGGGGTCGCCTGGCCTCCGACGGACTCTACGGCGCACCAGCTGCGCGTCTTCCACAACCACGTCAAACGCGCGGTTGCCTCTTGCAGGTTCGGCGGCCAGCCGATCGAGCTGGTGTTGAACGAGATTCAGAAGTTGAAGCCGTTCGCCGCTGAACGCGCGGCGCGCCGCAAGATCCCTGAGTTGTTCCGCCAGTTCCTGGCGGCCAACGTGGACCGAGTCACCGACGAAAAGACCCTGCTCGCCTTCGCCCAGCACTTCCAGGCCGTAGTGGCCTACGCCGGGGGCTTGCTGCATCAGAGAAAGGAGCGCCGATGAAGAAACTGGTTGGCTGCCTGCGCCTGCGCGGGCTGATCCGCGTCCCCAATGGAGGGTTGCGCATTGGAGGCCACACCGGCTGGCTGGAAGAGAGCGGTTTGGCTGACTTCACCATCATCCGCAATCCCATTAACGGTGAGCCCTACATTCCCGGCTCCACCCTCAAAGGCCGACTGCGCGCCATGCTGGAGAAGGTGGAAGGCAAGGGTCGGAACGGCGACCCCTGCAATTGCGGCCAGAAGGAGTGCCTGGTGTGCCTTCTCTTCGGTGCCCACAGGCGGCCTCAGGCCGAAACCTCTCCCACGCGCATCCTGGTGCGCGACGCACCGCTGACGGCCGAGTCCGGCCGCAAGCTGCACGAGCTGGAGGCTGCCGGCCGCTCGCTCGTCGAGGAGAAGGCGGAGAACCTGGTGGATCGCGACCGAGGGACCGCCGATCATCCCCGCTGGCAGGAGCGCGTTTGGGACGCGGAGTTCCAGATGGAAATCCTGATTCACGTCTACGACGGCGATGAGCCGGTCAAGATGCTGGAGTTTGTCCGCAAAGGGTTGGGGCTGATTCAAGAGATTGGAGCGCTGGGCGCCGGCGCCAGCCGGGGCTCCGGGCAGGTGCGCTTTGAAAACATCAGCGTGGACCCCATGACGCTGGAGAGCGTGACGGTATGAACTAAGTGCGGCAGGCAAAAGACCACCGGCGCGACCGGCCGGGTCGTCGCGTTGACTCGCCTGCGGCCGGGGCGTAGCATGGGCGGTAAAAAGGGGCCCTTCCAATGATTGGCCAGACTCTCATGTACAGTCGGCAAAGGGGCGCAAGTATGACACCTACACGGATTGCACTTTCGCTGATTGCCCTGCTGATTCCGCTCTTGGCCAATGCCGGAGATATCAATCAAGACTTGATTGAGGCGGCAAAGAAGGGTGACACCGCTGCCGTCAAGGCTTCGTTGGCTAACGGTGCCGACGTCAATGCAAAAGACAAGAAGGGACGGACAGCCTTAAGCCTCGCGGTGAGTAAAGACCTCACCGGCGCCGTTGAACTGCTAAAGAAGGCTGGAGCCCAGGAATATGCGCGCGCACAGGCCACCGTGGCGGCGGAGCCTGACGCCCGGAAAAGTGTTGATGCCTCATCACAACGGGAAGTCAGCCCTTCCAAAGAAGCCGACATCCGTCGTCTGATAAATGCGCCCGGCGGCGAACAACAGTTTGCGGGCATGATGCAGGAGTTATCTAAGTACACAGGCGAGTCACTAAAGCAGCGTCTACAGAAGTATATTTCGCCCGGACGAGCCGAGGAAATAATGAGCGCCTTTTACCAAAAGCTCACCCCACAGTTGTTCGCCGTGATTCATGACGTTCTGATTTCCATATATGACAAGCACCTCACCGCCGAGGAAATCAAAACCCTTGCCGAGTTTTACGAATCCCCTGTCGGCCAAAGCTTTGTCAAAGTGCAACCACGGCTTATTTCGGAGTCGCTTCCTGTCGTTGCCGCGCGGCTCCGGCCGATAGCTGGTTTGGTATTCCAAGAGCTGGTGGAAGAGTTCCCCGAGCTGGGGATACCATCCAACGAAGTTATGGCTGTCGGCAACCTGCGAGTCACTAACATTACCTGCATAACCTACATGTCCACATATTCGCGTGGTGTCCCGGCTGCGCTGACCGAACCGGGGCCCGATGGGGCAGACTTGCTGTTTGCCGACCTAGCTGGCGGACGAAAGGACTGCTACGTTTTCGAGCACGTGGCCAGTGACAATGACGGCGATGGCACTCTGGACGCCTACCAAGTCTCTGCGAGTCCGATCGAATACAGGAAGACGGGCACTCGTAGTTTCTTTACGGATGAGTCGGGTGTTATCCGTTCGACAAAGGAAGACCGCTCCGCTACCGCCGCCGACCCTCCTGTCTCGCCTCAGCCACCCGAACTTCCCGGATGAAGCCGCCCTTGCCGCCAACTAGCAAAGCTCGACAGCCCCAGTGCATCTTTGGGCAGGCGGAAGTGCCTGCCCTATTCTTATGAAATCGGCGCGCTTCTGCCTTCGGCCACTGGCTCCTTGGGCTACACCCTGGCAGGCTGATACACTGTTCGGCGCGCTGTGTTGGGAATTGGCCCACAGCGCCGGAGAAGGCGCCCTCAGCCGCTTGCTCGGACGGTTCCGCCAGGGGCCCCCGCCCTTCTTGCTCTCCGACGCCGCTCCCGCCGACCTGCTGCCGCGCCCGCTATGTGCGGTTCCCGACGGTAACGCCGGCGCGGCTGCTGAAGCGAACGAATGGCAGTCGGCGCGCTGGCTCACTCGCGAGCAGTTCGTGGCCGTCCGGGAGGGTCAACGCTATCCACCAGAGCTGCCGCGGCAGCACTGGTGGCTCACCCTGCGCCCCACGCACGCGTCGATTCCGCGTGACGGCGCTGGTCCCGTCCCGTTTGCAACCGAAGAGTACACTTGGCTTCCTGAGGTCCCGCAGGAGGAGCGCTTCGTGTCACTTTACGTCCGCGCTGACGAGGAGTGGCTAGAGCGGCTGGGCACGCTGTTGCGCTCTCTGGGGCGCTCCGGGTTCGGGAAGCGCCGCGCGATCGGTCGAGGCGCTTTCGAAGTACTGGGGCCGGCCGAAACCTGCGACTGGCTGGAACCGCTCCCGTTCGAAAACGCCTTCGTCAGCCTCAGCCACTTCGTCCCGGACGAGAGCGATCCGACCGACGGCTGGTGGAACACGCTGGTCAAGTATCCGCGGCTAGGCTCCGCGCGTGCCGCCGACTCGATGCCCTTCAAGGGCCGGTTAGTGATGCTGCAGCCTGGCTCCTGCTTTCGCTCTCCCGGCCGACCCCGTCGGTGGTACGGCCGCGTACTGACCGACCTGTCGCCCGCATTCCATGACACGCTCCACTATGCGATGGCTTATGCGGTCGGCCTCCGCTGGGACTCGCCTCACTGATCCGGTCCAGCTGACGATCCTCAGCGCCCGCCGTGGACAGCCGTTGCGGCGCGCTGCTATGATGACTTCAGTGCCGATGTAGCTCAATGGTAGAGCACCTGATTCGTAATCAGGGGGTTGGGGGTTCAAGTCCCCCCGTCGGCTCCATTATTTCAATAAGTTAGCTATGTTTCTTCGACACCAGACCTTTTGATGTAGCGGGTTTTGTAGCGGGTGGCAGGCCTGTCCATTGCGAATTGATATGTTGAGCGATTCTACCCGTGACCGCTGCCCCAATTAGGCGAGTGCACACTGGCGGAGTACCCTCGGTAGCAGCGAAACAATCAGATCAGACAACCGCTCCGCGTTGACAAACTCAAAGAGCGAATGGTTTCGTAGGAAGTGCCCGCCTGCCGATGTCCGCCGGTTACCACAGGGAGCACCAGTCTTTGGAGAATCAGGCAGCCATTGGGGTGTGATAGAGGCCTCTGCAGTGGCGTTGCCATCCATAGGAATGGAGCCTGGCGACTGGTCGTGGTATAGGCGTGACTGGATCAGGCGTTCTCCCTTCCAGTCCAGTGTGCGAGCGATACGCATTGAAATATGTCCTGAAATCGAGCAGCTTGTTCTCCAGGTCCGCCGTCGTCCAGAACAACGTGCGATCTAAATACTCGCGTCGAATCGTGCCGATCAGCCGTTCCACAAAGGAATGGGACAGGGGAACATAGGGGACGGTTTTGATTTCGGTCACTTCCAGGATCCGCAGATTGGCTTGCCACTGCCCAAACCGATACAGGGGATCATGGTCGGAGCTGAGGTAGTTGGGCATACAGGGTTGCCATCGAATGGCGCGGTTGAACATGCGGCAAAGTGCGACGCCATTGACAGTTCCGGCGTGGACGCCGAACCCAATGATCCGGCGGGTGTATTGATCCATGACGACCAAGACCCAGTGGGTCCGCAACGTGGCCGATTCGCACCGGAACAGATCTATACTCCAGAGGCTGTCCTTCATGTGGCCAATGAGGGTCAGCCAGGATGGACCACCGGAGTCCTTTTTCGGCCGATAGTGGCTGGCGAGAATCCTTCGAACAACGTCTTTGTCGATGGGGATGTCGAAAGCCAAGGCAATCTGTTTAGCAATTCGCGGACAGCCCCAGGCGGGATTGCGTTGCTTCATCTGGACGACGGCTTCAATGAGTTCTTTGTTGGGCCCCTTTGGTCCGGGCTTACCTCTGTACTTGGAGGAGAAGAGCAGGCGATATTTTCGATTCCTCATAACCTGGTGGAAGTTCAAGAGAGTCGAAGGTTTCAGCACGATTGCTGAGCGGATCAGGCGGGCGGGGCAGATGAGGAGAGCACACAGGCCGGCGACTAGGCGATCTGAAGTGCGTAGATTGGGTGACCGCTGTCGCGAACGATTGAGGATCAGGAGTTGTTGCTTGGCGAGAACGGACTCGGCGATCACAGAGCGAATGCCACCCGGACCCAAGAACCGGGTAAGAGTAGCCATGACATGGACTAAAAGGATAACGAGATTGCGCATCTCAGCATCTTAGCAAGAACCGCTAAACCCAGGAATTAGGCCGTAAACTAGCAATTCGCCAGGGACACGCGTTCGAAGTGTTTCCGTGGGCCGGTGGGTGGAGTGCCGTCGGTTTCTACGAATCCCTTCGAGTCTCGGTCCCGGAGGAATATCGACCTCGCATCGTCGCTATCAAATACGAGTCTCCAGGCTACATCGATTTTGGGGTTTTCCTCTCAAGTGCATTGGCGATCAGCGCGCTCGTTCGACATGTCTGCACTAGCATCAGGCAAGCGGACCAGACGTACCATCAGATCTCCACGCATGCTCGAGAGCGAAAGTTGCTTCGCCGGCGGGCCGATCTTGAACTGAATCTCGAAGAACTCAAGTTTGCGGAAGACGCCGCTAAACGTCTGGGCACTGCGATGGGTTTCAAGGGTATGGATGATCTCCGTCGGCTCACCGACAATCCGGTTGTTCAAATGAAGATCCTGCTGTCACTTTTCCGCCGGGTTCGCGGCCTCGCCGAATTTCAGAACTCCGACCAGATCAAGTTCGACGAATGAGTCTGGTACCTACTGAGACACTACCGGTCGTTTGGGGAGAAGGCCGGAGATACTGCACAAAACGAGCGGTTACGCAACGATCCGGCCCAGACGGGTTTTCAAGGACTTCGTCGTTGCGAAACGGTGTCGCAGTATTGATTCGCTTGGCGATACCTTTGTGCAGCGCTAATCGGTTCCGCACACGCCTCCACAAATGACCAGGACACCGCGGCTCAGGCGGCGCTGGAAGCGACTCGGTGAGAACGCCGCTTTCGCGAGAAAGCTTTCCGGACTCGATGACGCCCGCGTCAGAGCGACTTCAGTCTCTCGCTACCGCGAACAGACTCTTAACCGCTACGACCAAGACCGCGCCCCCCAGGAAGAGCACGAGATTTGCGATGATCCGGGTCGTCCCCTCCCCGACGTAGGGGATCGCTCCGACGGCGTTGGCCGCTACGATCAGCGCTATCGCCGCTAAGAGGAAGGTCTGACCCTCCTTGTTGCTGATATTCAAGAATCCGACGATCAGGCCGAGTACTGCAAGTACCCAGCCAAACCAAGCCTGTTCAAAGCCTAAGCCTCCAGCCACAGCAATCACCAGTCCGACGATAAAAGAGAACTTGCCCACTAGCCCCATTATTGCTCCTCCTTGCCTAGGAAACGGAATTGCGGATACATGGGGAGATTATCAGGGCTAGTGGAAACGGTGTCAAGGGCGGAGCCCGGCCCGCTCCACCGCACAACGCCGCCGCTCAGGGCTCAGAAGTTTCCCTGCGCCACACATCCCGCAAAACCTGCTTCTCCACGGAAAGCTCCGCCAGCAACCGCTTCAGCCGCTTCGCTTGGTCTAGCTTCAGCCCGCCAAACTCCTTCCGCCAGCGATAGTAGGTCTGCACCGTGATCTGAGCATCCCGGCAGGCTTGCGGCGTGGTCTTCCCGTTGGCAGTCTCCACTTCGATCTGCCGGAGGAGGTTTACAACCTGCTCCGGCTTAGACCTCTTCGTCGACATGATCGCGGCTCCTTCTCAGGTGAATTCTCTCTCATTTCACCTGGTACAAAAAAACCCGGTCACGTCATAAGCTCATCGTGAACCGATGGTACAGCCAGACGGCGTGACTGATGATTTCAGCTGGAAAGCGATGCCCCTCGATATTGTGATTTCATCCGCCAATTGTGCCTGATTCTGCCTTAACTTGACAAAGCCCCGCCGACTGGTAGACGCTGTCCGCCCATGCGTCCGCGGCTGTGTTGTCGGGATCGAGAATGTCTTCCACCACCTGGCTGTCGTGCACAGCCGCGTCCGTCACGTGATAGCGCCGGATGGGCTTATCACAGATTCATATTGTTCCTGGCATCAGTGGCGGTTGAGGCCACACCGCCACCGCTACGTGGGGACCTTCGGGCGTGACCTCGGTAGGCCCCCGCTAGCCAGTTACTCCGAGGCCAGTGCGCGGCGGCGATCCTCGGCATAGGTAGCAAGATGCCGGTTGGCGGAGACGATGGTTTCCAGGGCGTCGGCAATGCCACCCAGGGCGGGACCGGGAATCACCACGTACAACTCATCTTCGCTCAACCCGGTGTACACCCGATTCCCGATGCAGCCGAGGCTGGTGACCGCGCCGCCTGCGGAAAGCGCGGCAGGCAGGGCCATGCAGGTGGGCCGTCCCAGCGCCGGCAGCGAAGAGTTCGCACCGGCGCGCGCCGCCGCTTCGCTGAGCAACATGGCGGCCGCCGGCCGGCAGGCGAACAGGACCACCTGGGGTGCCACAGGCGCGTCGGCCAGCGGCGAATAGAGGACCGCCGCCGGCGTCCGGGGTAAACGCGGAATCCCTGGAACCTCGTCCAGGCTCAGGTAGCCCACCGATGTCATCAGGCCTAGCGTTTCGTCCAGTTCCCGGGCGCGCTCCGGCGGAAGCGCCAAGTTATGGGTGTAGCTGCCCACCGCACAGTTGTAATGGTCCGCCGGGACCGTGTAAAAGGTGCGCCCCTCGGCAGCCAGGCGCCAGAAGCTGCACCCCGAGGGCTCACTCCCGCTGAAGCGGAGAAGCTGCGTCGGCTCCTCTGGTAGGAAACTTACGGCCACCGGCCGTTTGGCTAAACCAAGTTGCTCGCGGAAGCGCAGCTCCAGGCTTTTTCCGTTGTTCATAAGCGATGGCTCCTTACTCCGATTTCAAGTTGCCAGGTTGACCGGACCGATTTTTTGTACCAGTCGGTGTGAGAGAGTTTACATCACAGCCTGGGGCTGTGAAACTGGTTTTAAGACTAAGACAGGGTTATAGAGTCTGTGTGAAAACCGCTTTTACGAGTCACGTATAATGCGCCTTAAGGAGGCGCGATGAAATTCTTGACCTACAACCCGGAGCAAGCGTATCTGCTGCCGCCCAGCGTGCGGGAGGTGCTGGTCATAATGCGCCTTAAGGAGGCGCGATGAAATTCTTGACCTACAACCCGGAGCAAGCGTATCTGCTGCCGCCCAGCGTGCGGGAGGTGCTGGAGAAGATCACATCTGTTTTTTTGTGCACCGAGTTGTGGAGCGGCTGGAACTGAGTGCGTTTGAGCAGGGCTAGGTGGAAGAAGGCCGCCCGGCCTATCATCCGGCGCTGTTGCTGAAGGTGTGGCTGTATGCCTACGCGCTGGGCGTGACCTCGGCCCGCCGTCTGGAACAGCGGGTGCGGGAGGACCTGGCGTTCCGTTATCTGGCGGCCGGAGCGGGGCCGGACTTTTGGACGCTGAACCAGTTTCGGACGCGGCACGCCCGTGCCCTGAACGATCTGTTCACACAGGTGGTGGAGTTGGCGCGGTCGCTGGGAATGGGGCGGCTGGGACACGTGGCCATGGACTCGACGCGGGTGGCGGCCAACGCCTCGCGGGACCGGGTGGAGACGGTGGCCAAGTTGCGGGCAGAGCGAGCCAAAATTCGGCGGCAGATTCGTCGCTGGCAGAAACAATGTGACGCGCAGTCCTGCGAGGAAGCGGCTGGCCGGCAACTGAGCGGCAAGCAGATGGCAGCGCTGGAGAAGCGGCTGGAAGAAATCCCGCGATGCCTGGAGCGGTTGCGCAAAAGCGGGCTGAAGCGGCGTTTGGAAACCGATCCCGACAGCCGGTTCTTGCGCGACCGCAAGGGATTCACGCTGGGTTACACGGCGGAGGTGGCGGTCAGCGAAGATCATCTGATTGTCGATCAGGCTGGCGTCTTCCACGGTTTTCCACCAACTCCTTCCTCTCGTTGCTCTTACACAACTTCAGGGCGTCTGCTTTCGCTCGCAACGCCTACGCCTAGCCCTCTTGATGGGCGAGTTTCCTGACAGTTTCTTGACAGTCGTTGCTGCCACGGTCATGCTCTACGGGCTGTGCAGCACGTTGTTGCAGTAATGGTTTTTGATCTGCAATAGCCCGGCTCCTCGTTAGGCCGCGCTTTGTCGAGCCGGGGGAACTACTTTCCCTAACCCACCACCCTCTGCTTCGGGGTCCACAACGAAGCTGTAGTGGCCGCTCCCTATTTTCTTCTTCGCCTTTGCAAATCATTTATCCGGAGGCGTCAATTTCTCCTTTCCCCCACAACCCACGAGTGATTGGGCAAGCGCTTTTTCCGCCAAGGCTCGGCCGATACGTCCGTTTCCATCCTCAGAAGGGATGGATGTGCGATCCTGGCCCAAGTCAGAGCAGACCCCCTGTCCGGCATGGCTGCGACCCGACCGTATCATGCGATGAAACGATCCATCCTCCGCCGTTATTCAGTCGAACGGTAGCACTTCGTAGTGGACCCTCTGCTAGGGAGTTGGGGGCACCGGGCCGGCAACCACCAATACCTTTTCCCATGGAGAGGACATTCAGGAACTCGGCCTTGGGTGAGGACGGATCAGGCTGTGACTTGGACGCTGTGCGCCGGCACCTGATCGAGCCTGTCGGCCAGGCGATCCTGTTCCCTCTCCAGGTCGTACTGGCTCTGGAGGCCCATCCAGAACTCTGCAGAGTTGCCAAAGAAGCGCGAGAACAGTAGGGCTGTCTCCGCCGTGATCGACCGCTGACCGTGGATGATCGCATGGATCCGGCGAGCATCCACACCGATTACCTGAGCCAGCCGGTACTGGGTGATCTTCAGAGGGCCGAGAAACTCCTCATTAAGAATCTCACCGGGGTGAATGGGGGGTAGTTTTTTGCGGCTACGCGCCACTGATCTGCTCATGTCTTTGACTCCTTCTTGCTCTCAGGTCCTTGCGCTCCCAATGGTAATCCACCATCTCGACCTGATAGGCATTCCCTGGCTTCCAGAAAAAGCAGATCCGCCACTGATCGTTGATGCGGATGCTGTGCTGGCCTTTCCGGTCGCCTGAGAGCGCCTCCGGACGGTTCCCTGGAGGCACCCGTAGATCGTTCAAGTTCTTGGCGTTGTTCAAGATCATCAGTTTGGCCTGGGCACGGCGCTGGATGTCCGCGGGGAATGTCCTGCACCGTTCGCGGTTTGCAACCGCTTCGGTATCGAGGTTCTTGTAACTCTGGATCACCTCTCAGCTATAGTGTGATCCACTAATAGTGTCAAGAGCTATTATCGATCGGAACTATGATCCACCGGTCGAGTTCGAGCAGCAGGCGGAAGGACTACTAATGATGTCGCTTCGCGACGACATGCTTGCTGGGGGCCCCCCCCCCGACTCCCGGGATATACCGCTTTCGGGCCAGAATGGATGCCGCCAGATGTTGGCTGAGCTATGGGCACTTGATCGAAGTCCGTATATTGGAGCTTGCAAGTAAGATCGCGAGCGGCGGGTAACATGACCCTCGCTGATGCGCGTGTTACCCTTGCGAGGCCTCCTGCTGAAATGAAGCTTGTGGGCCAACACCGTTCACTTTGCCAAGGAGCCGTTCCCGTCCTTCGCGCTGCGTTCCACTCGCCGGAGCATGGCGCGTCCGGTTCCAGGTGCCCCGTCCCGGCTGCGATTCCCCAAGCAGGCTTGCCGCCTACGACCGGAGAACGGGTGTGAGGTTGCACCATCAGCCGCTGGCCTTCACCGATTCCGGTTTGTTCCGACGCAAGGCTCGCGCCAGAACGGTCCCCTCGCCTGGCAGGCGTCTGTCACTCGCTCTTGCCCTTGTCGGCCCTGCCCGTCACTGGCTTCGTCGGCGCTGTTCCTCCCGTGTCAGGGTTTGGCCGTTTCCGCCATTTGCGGGTGAGCGGAAACGCTCACAAACCCTTAAACTTTCAGGAGGAAACACATCATGGCTAACCCCAAACCCATCTCTGAAGTCCGCATCGGTCGCGTCAAGGCTGCGATTTGGCCGAACGAAACCGAAGGCCGCACGCGGCACAATGTCACCTTCTCCCGTCTCTACAAGGACGGCGATGAATGGAAGAACACGCAGAGCTTCAGTCGCAACGACCTGTTGCTGCTTGCCAAAGTGGCCGATCAGGCCCACTCGCGTATCTTCGAGCTTCAGCAGGCAGAAGAGCCTCAGGCAGAATCCTAGTGCGACGCGCATCAGAGAGCGGCGGGGCAATCCCCGCCGCGATCCGATCCTTTCGACAAGAAGAATGAACATGAACTGCATCGTGAGCGAAGTCTCCCAAGCTTTCCTGGCGGCGGCCGATAAATGACTTGCGCGGTGAACGGTATTACCGTACATTATTATCGTGATCGTTCGCTCTGTCCGCCACCGAGGATTGCGCCGGCTGATCGAGAACGACAACCCCCGGTTCCTGCGGCGGAGCCTGGTCGACCGGGTGCGTAAGATATTGACGGTACTGATTCTGGCCGAGCACATCGACGGGTTTATTGGCGATGCATCACCCGGCTGGCGCGTCCACCGGCTCTCAGGTTACCGGCGGAAAGAATGGAGCGTTTCAGTTTCCGGTAATTGGCGGATCACGTTGAAGAAGAGGATGGTTACATCGACCGCTTGAACCTGGAGGATTACCACTGATGGCTACCAACGACATCAAGGTGAACATGACCCCTTCCCATCCGGGCGACTTCATCCGAACGGAGGTTATTGAGGAACTGGGTTTGAACGTGACGAAGGCGGCGGAGATTCTCGGTGTCCGCCGGGCGACGCTTTCGGACCTGCTGAACCGTAATGCCGCGTTGTCCCCGGAGATGGCGCTGCGCATCGAGAAGGCCTTTGATGTGAGCATGGACATGCTGCTGCGGATGCAGGCCTGGCACGACGCTTCGCAGATGCGCGCGCGAGCAAACGAAGTCAGTGTCCAGTGTTACGTTCCGGCCTGACCGGAAATTGCTTCCCTGTTTAGGACGTTCGCAAACAGGGAGGAACGCAGGGATAATCTTGGACGGCGCGATACAGATGCCGAGGAGACGGGCTGAGTAGGCACGTAAATAATAGTGGGAGGGAAAATGCAGCTTTCCGCTCAATTCAAGCTGGAGAAAGAGACCAAAGGAACGTTCCGCTACGCCGAGGAAACGACGGGGCAGCCGCCGAAGATCGGCACCCTATACGTCCAGAAGTTGGCGGTCCCCACGCCTCCCCCCAATCGCATCACCATCACTCTCGAAGCATTGGACTGACCCTCGCTGCCTTGGAATACGGACACAGTCGCCGCAATTTGTGTTTTGCGTCAGACAAGTCCCCATCTGTCTGACAGTGCTTCAATTTGACCTGACCGGCACTTTTTGTACCAAGTGGAAAGAGAGAGAATCCACTTGAGGAGGAAGTGAGGTCATGCCGACAAGGAGTTACAAGCCGGAGCAGATTGTAGCGGTGCTACGGCAGATAGAAGTGCAGATGGGGAACGGGAAGACTGCGCCCCAAGCCTGCAAAGAAGCTGGAATCCACACCCAAACCTACTACCGGTGGCGGAAGGAATACGGCGGGCTGAAGGTGGTGCAGGCAAAACGGCTAAAGGAGTTGGAGAAGGAAAACACGCGGCTGAAGCGGTTGGTAGCGGAGCTTTCTCTGGAGAAGCAGGTACTGCGGGATGTGGCACAGGGAAACTTCTGAGCCCTGAGCGGCGGCGTTGTGCGGTGGAGCGTGCGTGGGAGCAACACGGGTTGTCGGAACGGCATGCCTGCCGGCTGCTGGGGCAATGGCGAGGGACACAACGATACGAGCCGATTCATCGGGTGGACGAGGATGCTCTGACCCGAGCGATCATTGCCCTGGGAGCGAAGTACGGGCGATATGGCTACCGGAGGATCACAGCGTTGCTGCGGAGTGCGGGCTGGGAAGTGGGCAAGGACCGGGTGCAGCGGATTTGGCGGCGGGAAGGGCTAAAAGTGCCGCAAAAACAAAGGCCGCGAGGACGGCTGTGGCTGAACGACGGTTCCTGTGTGCGACTGAGGCCGGAGCGACCGAACCACGTGTGGAGCTACGACTTCATGAGTGCCAGAACGCACGAGGGGAGAACGCTGCGGCTGCTGACCTTGCTGGATGAGTACACGCGGGAATGCCTGGCGATCCGGGTGGAGCGGAGAATGGGCAGCCAACAAATCATTGAGGCGTTGTCGGACGTGATGTTGTGGCGAGGGATACCGGAACAGATTCGATCCGACAATGGTCCCGAGTTCATCGCCAAACAACTGCGCCAGTGGTTGGCAAATCTAGGGACCGGGACACTGTACATCGAACCGGGCAGTCCCTGGGAGAACGGGTACTGCGAGAGTTTCAATGGGAAGCTGCGGGACGAATGCCTGAATGGAGAGATCTTCTACTCGTTGAAGGAGGCACAGGTGCTGATTGAACAGTGGAGGGTGCAATACAACACGGTGCGGCCGCACTCGGCGCTCGGCTATAGGCCCCCGGCGCCGGGGGCTTATAGCCATCCCCTGCCACTGAAACCAGTTTCACAGCCCCAGGCTGCGATGTGAACTCTCACTACGGTTGGTACAAAAAATCGGTCTGGTCAACCCACGGCGCGCGCGCGGTGCTCGCGTCGGCCCACCGGCGCCGGGCGGCCCAGCAGCCCCTCACGCGTCTGCACCACTGGGCGATGACGGTGCACGCGCGGCGCGGCTACAACAAAGCCACGATTGCCGTGGCGAACAAACTCGGCCGACTCGTTTGGGCGGTTTGGCACAAGGATGTGCCCTACGCACTGCCGGACGCGGCGTAACCCGAGCGACACCTCCACGCGAGATACTGAGCGAGTGACCCTGACATGGCCCTTCGGTCTGACCGACACCGCATCAGGCCGATAGCAGCCCTGGCGCTCGACGCCGGCACCACGATTGGCCCGCGGTGCGCGACTATCCATGTTGGCCAGGAGGCAAAGGCCCTCCACGGACAGGCCGGATATACGACCGCAACCGACGCGAAGGACCGACCGTCACGACCCACTCGCTTGATCACCGGGAGGAGTCCATATACGGGCTGTTAGGACCGAGACGCACCCAACTGGGACTCCACTGACCCACCACCGCCCTTGACAGTGCCTCTGTGCGGACCGCGGGCCGTGGGATCATGATAGTGGTGACTCTCTCCCCGCTCGAAAACGCGCTCGCCCGCTACTGGGGGTACACGGCGTTCCGGCCGCTCCAACGCGAAGCGATGGAAGCCGTGCTTGCGGGCCGCGACTCGCTGGTCGTGCTGCCGACTGGCGGCGGCAAGTCACTCTGCTTTCAGGCGCCCGCCGTCGTACGTCCTGGCCTCGCGGTGGTGGTCTCCCCGCTCATCTCGCTGATGAAGGATCAAGTGGACACGCTGGTGGGCAACGGCGTGCCTGCGGGGCTGTACAACAGCTCGCTGACATCGGCCGAGAAAGGGGCGATCGTCGCGGGGCTCCGAGAAGGACGCTACCGCCTGCTGTACGTCTCGCCAGAGCGCCTGGTCGGCGAAGGGAGCGAGGGGTTTCTCACGCTTCTCGCATCGTGCGGTGTCAGCTTCGTCGCCGTGGACGAGGCGCATTGCATCAGCCAGTGGGGGCACGATTTCAGACCGGAGTACCGTCAACTCGCTCAACTGCGCCAGCGGCTGCCCGGCATCAGCCTGCAGGCGTACACGGCCACCGCCACCGCCCGCGTCAGGCGCGACATCACCACACAGCTTGGCCTGAACGACCCCCTCGAGCTCGTCGGCTCCTTCGACCGCCCGAATCTCCTCTACCGCGTGCTGCCAAGAGCCGTGTTGAAACGGCAGCTTCTCGACGTCCTGGCGCGTCACCGGCAGGAGGCCGGCATCATCTACTGCACCTCACGGCGAGAAGTCGACGCGCTGGCGGCCTGGCTGACGGCCGACGGCATCCCCGCCCTGCCCTATCACGCGGGGCTTAGCGAAACCGACCGCAGCCGGAATCAGAACGCGTTCCTGAGTGAACGGGTCGATACGATCGTCGCCACGGTCGCGTTCGGTATGGGCATCGACCGCTCGAACGTGCGGTTCGTCGTGCATGCCGGAGCGCCGCGATCCATCGAGCACTATCAGCAGGAGTCCGGACGGGCGGGACGCGACGGTCTCGAGGCGGAATGCCTGCTGATCTACTCCGCCGCCGACTTCATGAAATGGCGCGTCATGCTGGAAGGCAACGGTGAGCTGACCGACGCCAGCAGCACGCTTCTGCGGCAGATGGAGCGGTACGCGGCGAGCGTCAGCTGTCGTCATCAGCATCTCGCCGAATACTTCGGCGATCGGTATGCGAAGAGCAGCTGTGGAGCGTGCGACTATTGCCTCGATGAGCTGGAGCCCGCCGCCACCCCGGCGATCCTCGCTCGCCAGATTCTGTCGTGCGTCGTCCGGGTCGGACAGCGCTTCGGCGCCACGCACGTGGCCAGCGTCCTGCGCGGGCACGCCAGCGAGCAGGTCGTCGCCAGAGGACACGAGACGCTGAGCACCTTCGGCTTGTTGCCCCACGTCTCGGTCGCCGAAGTGCGCGGGTATATCCAGCAACTCAGAGCCTTTGGCCTGCTGCGGACAACCGACGACGTGTACGGCGTACTCGCACTAACGGCGACAGGCCTGGAGCTGCTGAAGGACGAGGCAAGCTGCCCTGGTCTGACATTGGCCCGCCAGCGGCCGCCACGAAAGGACGCCCCACGCGCGCGGTTGCGCATGGAGACCGAATCGTGGCGGGACGTCGACCGCGGGCTCTTCGATCGCCTCCGCGCGGTCAGGCTGGCGACGGCTCGCGAGCGCGGTGTGCCGCCGTACGTGATTTTCCACGACGCAACGCTGCGCGAGATGGCCAAGCTTCGACCCACCTCGATCGACGCGTTGCGCTCGGTCAAGGGGGTTGGCGCACGCAAGGCCGACGATCTTGGCGAATTCTTCCTGTCGGCGATTCGCGAGCACGCAGTCTAAACGCGCTCCAGGAACTAGACGCCGGCACCTGTTAGAATAAGAGATTCACTCGCATCCGGATTTTCCGTTCGAGGGTCTGCGCTCATGATTTCTGTCAGTGGTGTGTCCATGCGTTACGGCTCGAAGGTCCTCTTTGAGGACGTCACGACGACGTTTTCCTCGGGGCGGCGCTATGGGCTGACTGGCCCGAACGGCTCCGGTAAATCCACCTTCATGAAGCTGCTGACGGGCGACCTCGATCCACAGCGCGGGACGGTCGCCAGTCCTCGCAAGCTCGGCGTGCTGCGCCAGGATCACTACGCATTCGATCAGTATCGCGTGATCGACAGGGTCATCATGGGCAATGCCCGGCTCTGGGCCGCCCTGGCCGAGCGAGACGCGCTCTATGCTCGCCCAGACATGTCGAACGAGGACGGCATGCGCCTCGGCGAGCTCGAAGGCATCGTCGGCGAAGAGGACGGGTACTCCTCGGAGGCCGATGCCGCAGTGCTGCTGCAGGGGCTCGACATCCCCAACCTGCTGCACGACCGGACGATGGCCGAACTGCAGGGCGGGCAGAAGGTGCGGGTGCTCGTGGCACAGGCCCTCTACGGCCAGCCCGAAGCGCTGCTGCTCGACGAACCGACGAACCACCTGGACCTCGATTCGATCCACTGGCTGCAGCAGTTTCTCAGCCGCTACGAAGGCGCACTTATTGTCATCTCGCACGACAGGCACTTTCTGAACGGCATCTGCACGCACATCGCCGACATCGACTACGAGACGATCATCACGTATACCGGCGGCTACGACGACATGGTGCTGGCCAAGACTCAGATTCGGACGACCATCGAAGCGGGGAACGCACAGCGCGAGAAGAAGATCGCCCAGCTCAACGACTTCATTGCCCGCTTCGGCGCGGGCACACGTGCGAGCCAGGTCACGTCACGACGCAAGGAGGTCGAACGGCTCCAGACCACCGAGCTGGCGCGCTCGAATATTCAGCGCCCATATATCAGATTCTTGACGCGCCAGCCATCCGGCAAGGTCGCCCTCGACTGCGAAGGTCTCGCCAAGGCGTACGGACCGACGTCGATATTCTCCGGGTTCGGCGCTGTCGTGAACCGGGGCGACCGGATCGTGCTGGTCGGGCGCAATGGCGTCGGCAAGACGACGCTCCTGAAAGCGCTCCTCGCTGACGCGCCCAACATGCCGGCGTCTCCCGGCGATCTCGATGACGGGACGCTGCGCTGGGGACACGCGGTGTCGATTGGCTATTATCCCCAGGATCATGCCGGCGAGATCGAAAAGGGGCTCACGGCGGCCGAGTGGTTGCACCGCTTCGATCCCGACGTATCGCGCCAGGAGATCCACGGGCTCCTCGGCCAGATGCTCTTCAGCGGCGAGGAAGGCCACAAGCCGACCGAGGCGCTATCGGGAGGCGAGATGGCGAGGCTCCTGTTCTGCCGGATCATGCTGCAGAAGCCCAATGTGCTCGTGCTCGACGAGCCGACCAATCACCTCGATCTGGAATCCATCAACGCACTGAACGTGGCGCTCCAGCGTTATGAAGGGACGGTGTTCCTCGTCACCCACGACCAGGACCTACTGGAAGAAGTCGGGACCCGGGTGTGGCGATTCGATCAGGGTCGCGTCGTTGATTTCAAAGGCACCTACGAGGAGCAGGCCACATCGCCCTAGTTCGCACTGTCAAGTTGACGAGAAGAGAGCGTAACGATCCCTCGATGCCTTGGTTTCCATCATTGTTCAGGAGACACACGTCACCTCCGCCAGGCACCCGTCTCGGCCGTTCCGCGGTCTGCGTGATCGTCGGCGCGGTCATGGCACTGGAGCCGGTCGACGTCTTCGCCCAAACCGCAGAGCCCGTGCGCACGTTCTTGCTCGATTCCCGCTACTTTTCTCAGGACTATTCGAACGACGCGGTGGCCCGGTTCCTCAACGGCTAATTCGGAGATGCATACTCAAAACAGCGCGCTTTCCCTTCATTGTTTTCAGGAATGTATTCAAAACCTAAGAATCTGAACCACGCTATCTGTCTTGGGTGGTCTGAAGCGGAGTACAAAACACACTTACACCCTTTGTGGTGGGAAGCCTGCTCTATCAAGATCTTGCGCATCTCGACGGTTACCTTGAGGCCGTGTTCACCCATGTGTTCACTTGCAAAAAAGAACGCTTCATACATTTTCTCGTCGACTTTGTAACAACCAAGAATGCCGATGGGATTCTTGTCCTGAGTTCTCCAGATTTTAGAAAATCCATCCTCAGTAGATAATTCAAGACGTTTCGCGATGTATGAAGAAATCCGAGCTACATCACTTTCACTATTTAGCCCCCACTCATCTTTAGAGATCTGCCAAGGATTCTCTAGCAGCCCGTGGTGAAAGTCCGTCTGCATTCGACGAGCGATCCATCCTCGTGGCCTACGTTGCTCCTCCGTCAAATACAGGCGGTATTCTCGGTCGTCGCGCCTTGTCCGCGCGGCGCCTCGCTCGTCTCGGTGCGACGCCGGACTTTCACCACGGGCTGCTAGCGGTTCGGCCTTTCGGGTGACCATCACTCTAACGCCTGCCGGGCTCCACTTGCCCGATGGCTCACTTTGGAGCTCCATGCACTCCCCTGCAGGGTCCGGAGCGGCAAAGGCGATGCTTCCTTGGCGCCCGTCGCAGGTAGTGCCAGGGCAAGCTTCCCCGTCAAGTAGACAGCGCATAAGTAGACACGCCTGGGGGTGTAGGCCTCGGTAAAAACATGAGGGGCGGCGAAGTGAACACCAGACTGGTGATCAGTCGTCGAGGGACACAGCCCTGCCCTGTCACCAACTTTTGGAAGAAGCCGAACTTGGGGCCGAAGTCCTGCACGCCGATGCTGATGTCCGAGACTACATTGCGGCACAAGCCCAGGCCTCCTCAGCACTCGGGTATTCCTCGACGCCCTTCCTGGCCACCTCGCCCCCGATCTGGCGGGCCAAGGCCGATTGGCTCTCGTGTGAGATCGATTGAACGAATTGGCGAAGGCGGGCAAGTCGCGATGAACTGTGGCGAGTAATCACCATTTGAAGAGATCCTTGGCATCCCGATGAGAATTCCCAGATGATCACGAAAGATGAACTCCAGGCGAAGTCGCTTGAATTCGGGATTCATCAGGCGAATGTCCAACGCGACTACGTCTTCGGATGGGTGTTAGTCGGCCTCTACACAGAGTCGCCCCTCAAGGAAGTCCTCGTCCTTAAGGGCGGGAACTGCTTTCGTAAGGCATACTTCCCGAATACCCGCTTCCCGCACGACCTGGATTTTTCGACTGAGTCCGCCGTGGACGAGGCGAGCCTGCGTGGGGAGTTCAACGCGATCTGTCAGTTCGTCCAAGCGCAGAGCGGTGTGGTCTTCGACCTCGAACGCAATAGAGTCCAGCTTCAAAACGAAATCGATGACAAACGGCGCGTGTTCGATGTGCGCCTCTACTTCAAGGACTTCTACGGCAATGCCGACCACATAACGATCAGTCTGGCGATCGACGTCACTGAATTCGATCGTGTCTACCTGCCGGTTCAAGAACGCCAGCTAATTCACCCGTATTCGGACTCGAGTACCTGTGTCGTCGGCGTGAGGTGTATGAAGCTTGAGGAGATGCTCGCAAGCAAGCTGAAGTGCTTGCTCCAACGACGGCACACGGCGGACGTGTACGACCTCGTGTACTCGATCTTCGTGAACCGAGACATCGAGGTAAATCGCAGCGAAGTGCTGTCGATATTCTTCCGCAAAACCATTTTCGAACGCCATCCTGGCGTGGCACGGCAACTGCTCTTGGAGCTTCCGCTCGATCTCCTGCGGACGGCATGGACCAAATACATCGTCGCACCGGTCCAAGGTGTACTCGACTTCGATGAGACACTTACGAACTTTCGGAACGTCATCGATGAGCTGTTCGCCGACCAGACGTTCATTGGACGCGGCTCACTTGCGTTCTTCCCGTCACAGTTCCGCAATCCGATTCTTCAAGCCGGATCGGAAATGAGGCTATTGAGAGTCACCTATGATGGCCACTCGCGCCTTGTCGAGCCGTATTCGCTCCGGTACAAGCGGCGCAAAGATGGACACGCAGAGGAATATCTGTACGTCTGGGACCGAACTGGCGGTCGCTCATCTGGCCCGGGCCTGAAGACCTTTCTGAACGGAAAGATTCAGTCCGTTGAGGCTACGGACGACACGGTCGAGCCTCGATTTCCGGTGGAGTTATCTAAGGCCGGGGAATACGGCCCCTCAAGCTATTTCTCTCGACCGTTCGGCGGCAGTTCCGCAACTCGCCGTGTTCGGATTGCGGCCTTGCGACATGGCTGGCGCTACACCGTTGAGTGCAGCTATTGTAGCCGGAAGTTCAAGAGGATGCGGAGGAGCACTCGTCTGAATCCGCACAAGGACGGCTACGGCAACGACTGCTACGGTCGGACCGGATATGTGGTCGATCAAGAGTACGTGTAAGTCGCAGCCACCGTACCTGTCTTGTCCCTGCTCTATGGCTTTCTGACGTGTCTCGCCGATCGAGCGCTTCGATTTATCGGTGCGCCGGAGACATTCCCACCGACGAATCGTTCAACGGGAAGTTCCGCGACGAGTGTCTGAGTCTCCAGTGGTTTCGGAACCGCATAGACTCGAAGGTGGGCATCGAGCAGTGGCGACAGCATGACAACGAGGTGCGGCCTCTGCCGGGTACTGTCAAGTTAGCGTTCGTCGAGCGAGCCGGTACTCGGGATCGTGATCTCAGTTCGAGTCAGGCGGCGATCGTGACTGCATCCCAAATGAGAAAAGAGCGTCCTCGTAGCTCCCGATGATGCACCGCTCGCACCAGGTGACGGCCAACGCGGAAGAGGTTGCGGACGAGTCCATGCACGGACAAGAATCGTTGTGCCTGCCCGGGAGATTTGAACCGGCGCATTTGTCGCTCGCGTTGCCGTGTGGGCTGGTGGGAGACTTCGGCGCGATTGTTCTCGTATCGGTCCGTGCGATGGGCGACGGACGGCATGACCGCTCGGTGCGCAGCCCTGTAGCTGCTCAGCTTGTCGGTGACCAACCGCCCAGGCGTACGCTCCTGGCCCTTCAACAGCTTGCGGGAAAAGCGTGTAGCCGCCCGACAGTCGCGATGCAACTGGACGAGGATATCGATGACGTCACCATCTTGATCGACGGCACGCCAGAGATAGCGCCGCTGTCCCTGGATGGTGACGAAGACCTCGTCCAGGTGCCAGATGTCGCCCAGCCGGCCCTGTCGACGCTTGAGCCGGCGAGCGTATACTGAACCGATCGTGAGGCACCACAGCCGGATCGCTTCGTAGGACACCGTAATGCCGCGTTGGGCCAGGAGATCTTCGACATCGCGAAAGCTCACACCGAAGCGGTGATACAGCCAGACGGCGTGGCTGATAATGTCGGGTGGGAATCGATATCCATGGTAGCTCAGCGTGTCGCGTTTCATCGGCCAAGTCTGCCACGCTCCCACTGAACTTGACAGGACCACAACGGGAACACATGACACCAAACGGCAAGGGTCACGGCGATACCGCAGAGATAGAGGAAGCCCCGCCGAAGACGGGCCGAACGGAACCGGCCAAAGGCAGTAGCTCGCAGGACAATCCGGAGGCAAGTTTCGACCTTTTCGAGCTTGCAGTGAGTTCGTGACCAACATCAGATCCGCAGCTCGTCATCATTGGCGGCAGCCTGACAACACAGGCAATCAACTCGATTCTTGGCCGACGCTGGTTGTGCTGCGGCCGTAGACGACGGTGCCAGCGGAGTGTGAACAGCAGTACCATCAAACGCACGAGACTCTCGCCATGGTGGCCAGAGTCGAGTAACGAGTTCTCCGTGACACGCGGGGCAGTTCACTATGAGCATTGAAGTCATTTTTCACCCGACACGCTCGTCACGAGATGAGCTCAAAAAGCTCGTAAGTGAACTTGGGTTCAAGCCATCCGGGCATCTTTGGGATTGGCCGAAGGGTTCGTTGCACTTTCATTGGTTTAACGAGGTCGATTATCAATCTTTCGATGGGGTTGAGGCTACAATTTGTCCTCCATCAGAAGATGCGAAAGCCACGCTAGGGAACTGCACATGGGCTCTACACACACGGACTCGTCGCTCCGCAAGTCCAGCAGACAGGGAACAGCAAAATAGTCTCATTCGCCTTGCACGAGCACGTTTTGGCGGAAGCTTTTACAATGACTGCTTTGGTCGAAATAGGTACACAAAAGTCACTCCTGACGTGCGCGACGCTCCAACGCGTGGAATCTATCTTGCCTATGCATTTGTAACCGACAGCGTTCGTGCTGTCCGATGTGCACTTCCAGAGCCACAGAAGAGCTTAGAACGTCTTGTCGGCACCAAGCTCGAACCCTTGTCACATGCAGATCCTGCACGTGTTCTATACAACGCCCTGGTGCCATTCGCCGTTGCTGCTCTAGAACACTTTTTCAGTCGTTGTTTCAAGATACTCTTACACTACGACCCGGCAGCGCAGAAACAATTACAACACCAGACCACAAAGGTCACGATGTCAGACCTTCTATCGGTCCAGTCAAGAACCAAGACGATCGAGGACATTGTCGCAGATCGGTACAGTTTCCAGGGGATCAATAGCATTCACGCTGCATTCTCTGATTGGTTCGACATCGACATTTGGAAACTCCTTCGCCGACGGCGAAGGATGGGAAAAAGGCTACCGCATTTAGAATCACAGATTCGCCAACTCATCAACACTAGGCATGGTACTGTCAAGTTGAACAGAATCTGCCCGTTTTGCGGAAGGATTCTGCTGGATCAGAGACTGAGAATCAATGACTTAGCGGTGGCGGCGGGCGGCGAGAATGCCGCCAAACTGCTTAACTTGACAGTACCAAAGAAATCGCGTTTCTGCGGGTCCAGCGTCAGCGTTACGACAGCCACGGGCGCATGGGGCAACAAGGCCATCAACAGGGCCCGCTGCTCTGCGGTGAAGTCGGCAAATCCATCTAACAGGAGGAGTCTGAGGCGCAGGCCCCCGCTGGCGAGGGTTTCGAAAACCTGGGAGAGGTGTTGGGCTTCATTGGCGCCCGCCTGGCGCAGGGCGGCAAGGTGGGCCCGAAAAAGTTGCTGAAAGGCATGATGGCGTGCCGAGGGTGCCCCATTGCGCAATACGGCTTCCAGTGTGTCTGGCTCCACTCCGGCGCGACGCGCCTCTTCCAGCGCATCTCCCAGCGCTGTACGAAAGCCAGGGAAGTCCCGCACCGCATTCAAGTAAGGCAGCGGCAGCTCCCGAAGCAGGCGGCGGAGCAGCAGCTCCCGTCGCGCGGCGCTCAACTCTGCGGGTGGTCCGCTGTCGCTTTGCCTCGCCAGCAGTGAATCTCCCCGTGTACCACAGTGGCTCTCTGAAAACAGACGCTCCAGCAGGTCGCGAAAGGTGCAGACCGCTGCGTCCGAAAAGCCTCGAAGGCCTCCTTCGCGCAGCACCAAATTGCGAGTGTGATCGCGGTAGCTGGCGGTGGGCACCAGCAGCAGCGTTTCGGCCGCGCCCTCGGCCTGCATCGCTTCGACAAATCTTTCGCGAAGCCGGTGGCTTTTTCCGACGCCAGCGGGACCTAGCAGCAGTTGGCGGTCGGTTCCCTCCCATCGGTCGGCGCCCGACAAACAGTTCCCTCCATTCGTCACCGTGATTCTACCGCAGCCCGGGTGGATCTGCGCGGATCGCCTGGTGCGCCGCTGCAGCTTTGCCGCCTGTAGCTTTGGTCCTGCAGCTTTGGTCCTGCAGCTTTGGTCCTGCAGCTTTGGTCCTGAATCCTACCACCCCATCCGCTGCCAAGACCTAACCTCGGTATTGACGAGGCGTATTGGCGAGGCCTACGGGAACAGATCTGAAGGGCCAAGAAGAAAATTTCTCGCTTGGCTGCGGGACGGGGCTGCGCTATATTCTGCCAAGCACAGATTGCGCGATGAATATCGGCATCGCAATCCGCAACCTTCGCCAGAAGCGCAGCCTCTCCCAGGGAGACCTGGAGAAGCGGACGGGGCTGATGCGCTGTTACATCTCGCGCGTAGAAAACGGGCACACGGTTCCCAGCATCGAAACCCTCTCCCGGATTGCGCGGGCCCTGGAAACGCAACTGGTGGACATGTTCTTGGGGGCCGACGGCCCTTCCGGCAACGCAGAACCCAGCGAGCAGGACTTCCTGGAGGAGATGCGGCGCCACCTGCCGGTACTCTCGCCTGAGGAGCGAGAGCAGATCCTGGAAATGATTCGCCGTTTGGCGGGACCCGCCTAGCCGTTACTGGGCTTGGCTAACGGGGCGTGGCAACCATCCTACGGGGCATCGCCTTGAGGGCCTTTTCCAGATCGGCCTGTAGCTCCTTGGCCGCCGCTGTGGTTTCCTCACCAGGCTCAAGCGCCAGCACCTGCTCGGTGGCCTTGATGGCACGCTTCCGCACCACCTCCAGAACGCTCGGCTCGCCCAGCCCTGTGCGATCAAAGATGGGAGATAGCTTTTCCATCATGGTGGCCATGGCCAGCAGGAAACGCGCCCGAGGCACTTCGACGCGGCCCGATTGCAGCGCATTCTGGGCTCCGGCAGCATCATCGGCCGAGGTCAACACAGTGCTGACCGCTCGCACCACTCCACGATCCAGCGTTTTGACCTCGACTGGCCTGCGTTGCTCCACTCCCAGGTCCAACCCGTCATAGACGCGATTCAGTTCAGGCACTGGGCCGGCACTGCCTCTGGGGAAGGGAAACTCCACCACCACCGGCTGCCCGGAAGAATCCTTGAGGAACGCCTCGGAGGATTCCAGCATGTAGAAGGCGTGCCTGCCGGCTTCCTTCAAGTGCTCCGCTTTTTGCCGCAGAAAGGCGGTCTTGTTGGCACCGGCGCGCTTCGAACCAGCAGAGTAGGCTTCCGCTATTTCCAGGTGGCCGTGGGCGAGTCCGGCCGTCAGGATGGTTCGCCAAACGCGCGCACTTGGCACGTAGGGGCTGCCCTCGACTCGTTCCAGTTTCTCCAGGTGCTCGACCGTCTTCTCCAGGTCGCCGGCCACGAAGGTGTCCCGGGCCGCCTGGTGCAGCCACTCCTTTTGAGCCGCGAGCAGGACCGCTGGGAGAGCAAGCGCCAGTCACCAAACAGAAGGTCACCAAACAGAAAATGCCAACCGGAAGTAACGTGCGCTGCACCATGAGCCATGCTCCTTTCTCCGCTGCGAGCAATGCCGGGTTAGGGGACAAGAGCTAACAGTATCGCCGTCGCTTAGACTAGACCAATTCGCCTGGGCGGGCAACACCTCTTCGCCCCCCACGGAGTCGAGTTGGCCGCCCAGAACCTCGTAAGGCGGCGTTTCAATCACCCTGGAGCTGGCATCCTGGAACTGGGCTTGCCGCAGACCGACAGGCAAGGGCGATCAGCAGGTTCGAGCTTGACCGGTCCGTGCTTTCTATTTACAGTCTAGGTGGTCTGGGAATCTAGTCTGGCACTAAGAGGGTTTATGCGTTGCATGATATTACAGATCGTCAGAAGGTGCGCTGCCATTCTGGCAATGGGGTGCCTGATCGCCTCACCGGCCGTTGCGGAGACCTGGGAGGGATGGCTCAGCGATGTGGCGTGCAAAGGCCAGGATGTGAGCGCACATCCAGTCAGTTGCATGGTCGGTTGCGCCAAGACGGGGTTCGGACTGGTGCAGCGGAACGGTAAGTTTCTGAAGTTTGACGAGTCCGGGAACAAGGAAGCACTGGAACTGTTGAAGGGCACTAAGCAGGATGAAAAAGAGATTGAGGTAAAGGTTGCCGGAACGCTGAAGGGCGGAACCATCGAGGTTAGCTCAATCGATCCTCGCTGAAGCATTGAGGCACCACGCGAGTTCTTGCGGTTCTTATGCGACGATGAAGACGCCGAGGTGATGGCCATCGGGCGAGACCGCCGCTGCTTGCTACCGCAGGATGGCACCGGAGTTCCGGACACGAATCCATTAGAAGGAGAGCCTGCAAGAATGACCCTACGTCCCTTTATTGTCTCGGTAATCGCCCTGGCGGTGCTTCTTGTTACGACCGCGCGCACCACGCCACTACCGCCAGCAAAAGCCGGCCTCGTCGATCTTACGCTTCTGGTGGCGGCAGACTTCCCGGGCACCTGGCCTAAGAACGATTGGCCGCTTTTCCAGATGTCCCATTACCTTCGTATTGGCCCCAAAAGCCCCTACAACAGTGACGTTTTGCTCCTCGAGGGGAATGTCGGCACGCAACTCGACACGCCGCCGCACTCGATTCCCATGCCTGGTTCCGGCCTCCCGAACGCCGGGCCGGCTGGCCTCCTGTTCGCGGAAAGCGTCCCACCGTGGCAGTTTGTCGGAGAGGCCTGTGTGATCAACCTTGCCCACCTGAGAGACCGCGCCGCCAAGGGGCACAGCCCCCTGATCCAAACCAGCGACATCCAGGCATGGGAGAAAAAACACCGTCCGCTGGGACCAGGCGACGTGGTGATCTTCGCCAGCGGATATAGCGATGCCTACTACCTTCCCCTGCCCGAGGGCAGGCGGTTTATCGCCGATCCGCTGGAAGGGCGTACGCCCGCCTGGCCTGACCCCACTCCCGAGGCTATGGAATACGTGGCTAAGCGGGGCGTGATGGCGGCGGCCACCGACAGCCCGAGCATGGGTCCGATTCCCGACTATGCCGACCCAACGCATACGGCCGGGCTGAAGTATGGAATGATCTGGACCGAAGGGGGAACTGGGTTCGGACAACTGCCGCCGACAGGGGCCTTGTACGGCGTGCTCTCTCCGAAATACGTGGGCGCCATGGCCACCGAGTCGCGCGCCTTGGCGGTCATCGGCTCGCCCCTGGCGGGGCAGTTGATTGAGTCAGCCCGCAAGAAGAGGGTCGTGGATCTTTCGGTGATGTTTGCCGACAACCTTCCCCTGTGGTGGCCCGGAACCGGATTTGGCAATCATCGCCAGCGCCTCCTGACGGTGCGGCATGCCTATGATCCGAAAACAGAGGCCTCCCACATGGTGCACATCATGGACGCCCACACCGGCACTCATCTTGTGCCGCCGGTCTACGCTTTACCGCCCCCCGGCTTCTCCAACAGCAGCTACTCGCCCGAGGTGCAACGTTGGCTGGCCGAATACGAAAAACAGTTTGGTCCTCGCGGCACCAGTGAGGTGACCGTGGAAAAGGTGCCTGTCTCGCAGACCAGCGGGTGGCTTCGGGTCATTGATGTGCGAGGGCTGGCCGGCTCCTCGGACCGCAGCAAGTGGCCTGCGTCTCCCGAAATCCGGTCCGCACACGTGGCAGAGTATGAGAAAAAAAATGGGGCGCTGAAACCGGGCGAGATCGTGGTCTTTCAGACCGGTCACAGCCAGCGTTGCGTACCGTCGGAAAAGGACCCGAAGGCCACCGGCTGCCTTGACGATCCCGTCAACGGCCGTAGCGAGGGCTGGCCGGCGCCTGGGCCGGAAGTCATCGTCTATTTGGCCGGCAAGGGGATCCGGGCCGTTGGCATTGATGCGCCCACGCTCGGAGGCGTGGAGCCCCGTCGCGCGCTGATGACCTACTGGGCACTGGGCAGCAAGGGCATGGCTGGCATTGAGTACCTAACCAATCTTGAACAGCTTCCTGGGAAAGCGTATCTGCTATTTGCCGCGATTAAGGTTCGCGACGCCCACGGCTCGCCCGGCCGGGCCCTCGCCCTCTACTAGGTTGGGGTAGGGCATGATTCGCCAAGTCTGCCCCAGGCCGGGGCTCCGATGCGATTGCGGTTGCCGTTGGATTGGTTCGGTGCTAGGTTGCCAGCTGGGTTTTGATCACAGTTCTCCATGGGAGGTTTGCAATGCCTAAGACTCTGGTCACGGGTACCCATGGCGTCGAAGATCCGACCAAAGCGGGATTGGTCTTCGTTGTCGCCAAGGGGGCCAAGGAGGCCGGGCATGAAGTTGCCATTGCTTTGGTGGGCGATGGCGTGATTGTCATGAAATCCGCCGTGCGCGATAGCATCGTGCCAGTCGGGCTGCCGCCTCTGAAAGAGCTGTTTGCCTTTGCTGTGGGCAACAAAATTCCCGTATTTGTTTGAGGCCTTTGCGGGAAGGCCCGTGGGGTCTCCGAAGAAGATTTCCAGGGGATCAGTGCCTCTTGGATGGATCCTAAACGTTACGCCCAGTTGGTTGCGGAACACGACCGAGTTGTGAGTTTTTGATACGGGAGGTTCTCGGTGTGTGGCAGCAGCCGGCCCGAACGTCTATCAGGACTCCTCGGTCAGCGCTTCACCCTCTCCTAGATTGACGGCTCCTTTGCCCCGTTGCTGCAGCACTAACAACGCAAAAGCGAGGGCCAGTACGGCAGGCAGGGCCACCAGATGTCGCAATGTGGCCGAGCCCGCCGCAAGCTGCACCGTCGTCCAGTGGGCCGCCTCGGCCGTGCCCGCAACCGCGTCTCGTAGCATTTCTACCGTGGTCCCGAGCGGCAGGGAGTCGGCGAGTTGTCGGTCATAGATGCGGCCGACCAAGGGGAGGGCCGCGCCGGCAGAGGCCATGCCAGCACCGCCGATGAACGCAAGGCCCAAAGCGCCCGAGACGGGCAAACGTTCCGAGACAAAGCCCAGCAGCGTCGGCCAGAAATAGCAGACTCCCACAGCGAAAATGGCCGCCGCGGCCAACGACGTCAGGCCGCGCGCGTAACTCATCGCATAAAGCCCGATAGCCGCGAACACCGTTGCAAACAGAAGCAGCCCGGGGGTGGTTAGCAGCCGCACCATCGGGCCGACGACCAGCCGGCCCACCATCATGATGCCGCTCACCCACACCAGGACCAAGATGCCGGGAACGCCGGAGTTTTCCAGCAACAGCGCGATCCACTGGTTGGTGCCAGTTTCCGTAGCGGCGGCCAGAACCATGCACAAGATCATGAACAGGAACAGCGGCCGAACGCACTCGGCAAACATTTTGCGGGTCGAGATCCCTAAGGCTACGCGCTCGGTCGCGGGGAATGGCTGGCGGAAAAACATGAGCCCGTAGATCACAGTGGGTACCAGCAGGATGGCTGTCTGGATTTGCCAGCCGGCGCCCAGGCGCTGTAGCAGGTAGGCGACCAGGCCGCCAATAACGATTCCGCCGGGCCACCATGCGTGGTACTGATTCAGCTTCTTGGTCTTCTCCTCCGGATAGAGGGTTGCCACCAGAGGATTGGTCGCTCCTTCCACCAGGCCGTTGGCGATACCGATCAGAAGCGTAGAGAAAACCAGAGACCAGAATCCGATCGAGAAGATGGTCAGCACCGTGCCCAAGGCGTGGCCGAGCCAGGCCCCCGTCATCAGCCGGCCCATCCCCAGCACGTCACACAGGGGGCCGGATAAGAACAGCGACAACATGGTGCCCCAGAAGGCGGCGCCCGCGATCCATCCCAACTGCGTGCCGCTCAGGTGAAATTCCTGGCCCAACTCGCTCATGATGGCGCCGCGAACGCCGAACGCCATGGCAGTGACAATCAGCGCTATGCAGCTTGCGCTATACAAGAGCGCCGCGTTGGGCTTGTTCTTCAATAGAGTCCCCCTTTCTCCCCCACCGTGGATTTTCCCTGGGTCTCGGACGAAATCCGCCTGCTGAATGTAGACCTCTTGCCTGTTGCAAGGGAACCGCGGTGTCCCAGTCCTCCCGCCAGGTGCGGATGGCGGACTGGCTTAGCTTCGCTCTTACGACTCCATCTTACGAATCCACGCCGGCTTACGAATCCACGCCGGCTTACGAATCCACGCCGGCTTACGAATCCACGCCGGCTTACGAATCCACGCCGGCTTACGAATCCACGCCGGCTTACGAATCCACGCCGGCTTACCGAATCCACGCCGGCTTACGAATCCACGCCGGCCATTGCCATCGCCATCGTCCCCAGCGTCGAATAGTCTTCCTTTTCCCGGCCGGCGGCCATCAGCGCATTGACCAGCTGTTGCACGATGGCGGAGACAGGTACGGGGACGTCATAGAAAAGCGCGGTCTCCGTAACGATTCGCATGTCCTTCTGGTACATCCGCGCCTCAAAGCCGGGGACATAGTTGCGCTGAAGAATACGCTCGCCGTGAACTTCCAGCACCCGGCTGGAGGCAAATCCGCCCAGCAGGGCCTCCCGCACTTTTGCCGCATCCACTCCAGCTTTGCGCGCCAGGGCAAACGCCTCGCCTACGGCCGCCAGGGTTCCACCGATGACCAGTTGGTTGCAGGTCTTGCACAATTGCCCCGCCCCGGATGGGCCAATGTGAACAATCCGCTCTGGATTCCCCATGGCAGCAAAGATGGGGCGCACTCGTTCCAGCACAGCGGGGTCGCCGCCTACCATAGTGACCAGGGTCGCATTGATGGCTCCGATCTCGCCGCCGCTGACCGGCGCGTCCAGCATGCTCGCGCCACGTGCTGCCGCCTGCTCGGCCAGTTGCCACGCGACCACGGATGAAATCGTGCTCATGTCCACGATCACCATTCCGGGCCGCAAACCTTCAAACACGCCCTGTGGCCCGGACAGCACCAGAGTGACGTCGGAGGAGTCGGGCAGCATGGTGATGAGCACCTCGCAGTGCCGCGCCACCTCGGCCGGGCTGCCGGCCGCCTTGGCTCCCGCCGCCACAAGGTCCTCTACGGGTGGCCGGCTGCGGCTGTGCACCACCAGGGAGAATCCTTTCTTAAGCAAGTTCTTGGCCATCGGGCGGCCCATGCGCCCCAGACCGATGAATCCAACCGTCTGCATCAACTCCTCCTCCTAGGAGGTTGCTCTGCTCGGCAAACAACCCCCGGCCTCTTGCCAGCAAAATGGGGATACAGTATAGTACGCCGCGGTTCGAAACATACTTTTATGCCGGCGCGAAAGCTGGAAAGCCGCGTAGCGGTGGTCACCGGAGCCAGCCGCGGCATCGGCCAGGCAATTGCCCTCGGCTTCGCCTGCGAAGGAGCGGCCGTCGCGGTGACAGCGCGCACCGAGAGCGCCTTGAAGTCTCTGGTGGAGCAGATCCGGGGAATGGGGGGCCAAGCAATTGGGATTCCCGCCGACCTTGCCCAAACGGAGGCGCCCCAGCGGATCGTCGAACAGACTCAAGCGGAGTTTGGAACCATCGACATTCTGGTCAACAACGCCGGAGTGGGCAGCAGCGCCGATCCCCGGCCCATGGTCGAGTTCAACGACGACTTCTGGCATCTCACCCTGGCGCTCAACCTCACCGCGCCGTACCTGTTGTCGAAGGCGGTGCTACCCATTCTGCTGAAGAAAAAGAGAGGCCGGATCATCAACGTGGCCTCGATAGCCTCGAAGAAGCCCACTCTGCATGGAGTGGCGTATACAGCTTCCAAGCACGGGCTGCTGGGCATGACGCGAGTGCTCGCCCTGGAGGTGGCCAGCGAGGGCATCACGGTGAACGCCATTTGTCCGGGGCCCGTGCGCACGGTGATGAACGACCTTCGCATGCAGTACGATGCGGACCGCCTCGGCCTGAGCGTGGAAGAGCTGGAGTCACGCGTGACGCCCATCGGCCGCCGCTTGGAACCTGACGAAATGGTTCCGCTCGCCGTGCTCCTCGCCAGCGACGAGTCGGTGGCTATTACTGGACAGGGGTTCAACGTTTGTGGGGGCATGCTAATGTATTGACTCGCCAACTGTCGCCACCTGTCGCCAGAGTGGCAGGGACTCAGAGGGAACAGCACGGAGGCCAGATAAATCATGAAAATGTACATTGCCGGCAAGTGGGTGGACTCGCCCCAGATGTTGTCCGTGAAGGCGCCCTATTCGGGGCAGGTCGTTGACCGCGTTCCCGATGCGACTTCCCAGCAGATTGACCAGGCCCTGGCGGCGGCGGAAAAAGGGGCAGCGGCGATGGCTCAGTTGACCGCGTACGAGCGCAGCCAGATCATGCTCCGTGCCGCCGACTTGCTACAGGCCTCCGTCGAGGACTTCGCGCAAACCATCAGCCTGGAGGAGGGAAAGCCGCTGGTCGAGTCGCGTGGCGAGGTGGGCCGGATGCCGGACCTCATGCGCCTCTCTGCCTACGAGGGCGCGCAACTCCGGGGCGAGACTCTGCCGCTCGATTCGCAGGCAGGCGTCCGGGGCAAGTTCGGCTTTACTGTCCGGGTGCCCTGCGGGATAGTCGTTGCCATCAGCCCGTTCAACTTCCCGCTCTTGCTGGTACTTCATAAGATCGCTCCAGCGCTGGCCTCCGGCAACGCTGTGATCCTGAAGCCGGCTACTTACACTCCCTTGATCGCCCTGAAACTGACTGAGGTGTTCCTGAAGGCCGGGCTGCCGGAGCACGGATTGCAGTGCATTACCGGTTCTGGTAGCCGAATCGGTCCGGCTCTGTGCGGTGACCCGCGGGTTCGCAAAATCAGTTTCACCGGCAGCGCCGAGGTGGGAGAGCAACTGGCAAAAGCGGCCGGAGCGAAGAAGCTGTCGCTTGAGCTCGGAGCCAACTCCCCGGTGGTGGTTCTCAAGGATGCCGACATGGACGCGGTGGCAGCGGCGACTGCCATTGGAGGCTACATCAATGCCGGCCAGGTCTGCATCTCGGTGCAGCGCGTGCTGGTGCAACGCTCCTCCTATACGGACTTTCTCGACGCACTGAAACCAAAGGTGGAAGCGATCAAGGTGGGCGATCCCATGCAAGAGGACACCCGATTGAGCGCCTTGATTTCCGAGGGCGACGCCGAGCGGGTCGGCGCCTGGGTTGACCAGGCTGTGCAGGCAGGGGCCCGGGTTGTAACCGGAGGCCAGCGGGACGGGGCCAAGTTTGCTCCAACCATTGTCGCCGACGTGGCCCCCAAAATGCGCGTCTCCAGCGATGAGCTGTTCGGGCCGGCTGTGGCCGTCACTCCCATCGAAAACATCGACGAGGCAATCGAGCTGGCCAACGACAGCTCCTTCGGCCTGGGAGCCGGAGTCTTCACCCGCGACATCAACCACGCGTTGCGGTTTGCCCAGGAGGTGCACACCGGTACGGTGATGGTCAATTGGACTTGCCTGTGGCGTGCTGACCTGATGCCTTATGGTGGATTCAAGCAGAGCGGGTTCGGAAGGGAAGGCCCGCGCTATGCAGTCGATGAGATGACGGAGATCAAGACCGTCGTGTTGCACGGCCTCGACAGTTGACGCGCCAATAGCCGCGCGGCCGACCGAGCGCGGCAGATAGCCGCGGGCAGACAGCCGCGGAAGGAGACACCATGAGCGGAAGCACGGGAAAGAAAACGATTCGTCTGACGATGGGACAGGCGGTGATCAAATACCTGTCCCTCCAGTACAGCGAGCGTGACGACCGGGTCCGGCGGTTCATCCCAGCCATCTTCGGGATCTTCGGGCACGGGAACGTGGCCGGCCTGGGACAGGCCATGGAGGAGTACGGGCAGGAGCTGCCCTACTACCAGCCGAAGAATGAGCAGTCCATGGTGCACACGGCCGCTGGTTTCGCCAAGGCCAACCTTCGGCTGGCCGCAATGGCCTGCACCTCCTCGATTGGTCCGGGCGCGACCAACATGATCACCGGTGCGGCCACCGCCACCATTAACCGCCTGCCCGTTCTCCTGTTCCCCTCCGACTACTTCGTCACGCGGCATCAGGGGCCGGTACTGCAGCAACTGGAGCATCCGATTTCGGCTGATGTCAGTGTCAATGATTGCTTTCGCCCCGTCAGCCGGTTCTTTGACCGGATCAGCCGTCCGGAGCAGCTGCTGACCGCCCTGCCAGAGGCCATGCGGGTCCTGACGGACCCGGCTGAGACCGGTACGGTCACCCTTGCCTTGCCGCAGGACCTCCAGGCGCACGCCTATGACTACCCCGCGCACTTTTTTGAAAAGCGAGTGTGGAACATCGAGCGACGGCTTCCGAACCCGCAGCGCGTCCAGGAGGCGGTCGGCATACTGAAGCAGGCTCGCCGCCCGCTGATCATCGCCGGGGGCGGCGTCCAATATGCGGAGGCTTGGAAAGAGCTGCAGGAGTTTTCGCAAGCGCTGGGGATTCCCGTAGTCGAAACCTTCGCTGGCAAGGGCTCAATTCGAGCGGACTCCGATCTGCTGCTGGGCGGATTCGCGGTCACCGGGACCCCAGCGGCACACAAGATCGCATCCCAGGCCGACCTCATCCTGTGCCTCGGCACGCGGCTCACCGATTTCAGCACGGGCTCCCATTCGGTCTTCCAGCATCCGGACGTGAAGTTCATTAGCCTGAACGTGTGCGGTCACGATGCCTACAAGCTGGGCGCCCTGCCGATCCTGGCCGACGCCCGCGAAGGCCTGCGCGCCTTGCTGGCGGCTGCCCGGGAAGCCGGGATCCAACCCAGCGCTTCGTATGCCGAAGAGGTATTGGCCGCCAAGCGCACTTGGCTAAAGCAGGTGAACGAGGAGATCTACCAGCAGGTGCCCGGGGAAGGGATGAGCCAGGGGCAGTTGATCGGAGCGCTCAATGAATCCGCCCAGGACGGCGATACCGTTATTGCGGCAGCGGGCAGCCCTCCGGGGGATCTGCTTCGGCTCTGGGATACAAGCCGCGGGCGGAAGTGTCACCTGGAGTTCGGTTACTCCTGCATGGCGTATGAAATCCCAGCCGCCTTAGGCGTGCGCATGGCCCAGCCGAAGGGGGAGGTCTTCGTGTATATTGGCGATGGCACGTACCTGATGAACCCCACCGAGCTGGTAACCGCCGCGCAGGAAAACCTGAAGGTCACCGTGGTCCTCTCGGACAATCACGGATTCCAGTGCATTCGCCAGCTCCAGATGGGCACCACTGGTCGGGACTTCGGCAACGAATACCGTGCCCGCGAGAAAAAAACCAATCGGCTCACTGGCGAGTTCGTCCCTCTCGACTTCAAGAAGAACGCGGAAAGCATGGGGGCGCGCGCCTGGCATGTGAAAACACCAGACGAGGTATGCCAGGCGCTGCGGGAGGCCCGGAAGGAAAGCCGCCCCTGCGTGATCGTGGCCGCGACGGAACCCTATCGCTACGTGCCCTGGTCCGGTGTCTGGTGGGATGTGGCCGCGGCAGAGGTAAGCGAGGATCCAGTGACTAAGAAGCTTCGGCAGCAGTACGAGCAGGCGCGAGACCAGTGGCAGCGCTTCTATTACTGACAGATACTGGTGCGCCCGGGCTTACTGCCCGGAAAGGTGCAGGAAGGAAAGCATATGGGAGAAACTCCGAACCTCTTACAGAAGATCCGGGAAGGGCAGGCCTGCCTGGGGACCTGCGTCAGCTTCACGGACCCGGCTGTCACCGAGACGCTGGCCGGCGCGCTGGACTTTATCTGGATCGACACGGAACACGGCGCCCTTTCGCTGGAAAAGGTGCAGGGACACGTCATGGCGACCCGGGGAACCCAGGCGACACCGCTGGTCCGCGTGCCCTGGAATGATCCGGTGCTGATCAAGCCCGTGCTGGACCTCGGCGCCGCCGGCATGATCTTGCCCATGGTTCGCAACGCCGAGGAGACACGCCGGGCCGTCGCCGGGTGCCTTTATCCACCCAAGGGGATTCGCGGCTACGGGCCGCGCCGCCCCACCAACTACGGCCGCGCGGGAGGGCCGGAGTTTTGCCGGCTGGCGAACGAGTCAATGATTGTGCTGGTGCAGGTCGAGCACATCGAGGCGGTCCAGAACATTGACGAAATTCTCGCCGTCCCGGGCCTCAGCGGGGTCGTCCTTGGCCCATACGATTTGTCCGGCTCGATGGGGCAACTGGGCGAGGTGCAACATCCGGAGGTGATCCAGGCCATGGACACCGTCATCCAGAAGGTCCGAAACACCGGGCGCGTGATGGGAATCGGCACCGGCTGCGATCCCCAGCAGGTCAGCCAGTTGATTGACAAGGGAGTGAACTTTTTGGCCCTGGGAGCCGATTACATGCTGTTGGCGCAGGCGGTTGACCAGCTCACCAGCAAGTTGCGCGAGCATACGCGCGCCGCGGCGACAGCCCGCGCGTAATTTCCGCAAGATTCAGGCCCCTGGCAGCGCCTCGCCGTTTAGGCTGCGCCGGCACTTCCCTGCCGCGGCCAGGCCCGCGTTTCTAACAGACGCTGGATGCGGGCCTGCCTCCGAGTTCAGTGGCGTAGTGTTTGAATTTTCCACATCACAATGCTAGTGTGGACGCTTCTGCGAGCGACCCCCTAGGCAAGCGAGGAGCAGCATGGAAGCTTTAGGCATGATCGAAACCCGCGGCCTGGTTGGCTCCATCGAGGCAGCGGACGCTATGGTGAAAGCGGCCAACGTGGTGCTGATCGGGCGCGAGTATATCGGGGCGGGCTACGTCACCGTGATGGTCCGGGGCGATGTCGGCGCGGTGAAGGCGGCCACGGATGCGGGAGCAGCGGCTGCCCGCCGGGTGGGGGAATTGGTGAGCGTCCACGTCATCCCGCGACTCCATGCCGAAGTGGAGAAATTCCTTCCCGGTGCGACAGCGCCCAGCGGGGCCAAAAGCAAATAGGCAGGTGCCAGGTGTCAGGTTTCAGGTGTTAGGGGAAAGCGATCCTGCACCCGGACCCGCTTCCGCGGAAAGCTGACACCGGACACATGAAACCTGGTATTTGAAATCCGACATCTGGCGTTATGTTGCGCGACGCGGATCTGGTTTCTGTTCAGGAAGCGCGGGACCTGGCGGGAAAGGCCTACGAGGCTTCACAGAAGTTCCTCGCCCACTCTCAAGAGCAAGTAGACACCATCATTGATGCAATAGCACAGGCGGCTATCGGCGCCGCGGAGGAACTGGCCCGCCTGGCTGTGGAAGAGACCGGCTATGGCAACGTAGCCGACAAGGTGGAGAAGAACCTGTTCTCCTCGCGCGACACCTACCGCGCCATCCGTCCGATGAAGACGGTAGGGATCGTGCGTGAGGATCTGGAGGCGCGGGTCCTCGAAGTCGCCGTTCCCGTGGGCGTGGTAGCTGCTGTGCTGCCCACTACCAATCCAACTTCCACGGCCATCTGCAAAGTTCTGATTGCCCTGAAGGGCCGCAATGCGATCGTGTTGAGCCCGCACCCGAACGCGATCCGTTGCATCTGTCGCACGGCCGATCTGTTGTCCCAGGCGGCGAGGCAAGCGGGAGCGCCGGAGAACGTGATCGGCTGCATGCGCGCCCCAACGCTGGCCGGCACGCAGGAGTTGATGAGGCACCGGCGGACTGGCGTCGTGCTCTCAACCGGAGGTGCGGGTGTCGTGAGGGCCGCCTACACCAGCGGCAAGCCCGCCTTCGGTGTCGGCCCGGGCAACGTGCCTGCGTTCGTCGAGCGCAGCGCCGACGTCCGCAAGGCGGTGGCCGATATCGTGAGCGGCAAGTGCTTCGACCACGGCACCATCTGCTCCAGCGAGCAGGCGCTGGTGGCGGAGGAGTCGCTGCGAGAGCAGGTGCTGGCCGAGCTGCGCGCCCAGGGCGCCTACCTGCTGAACGACAGCGAGATTCAGGCGCTGGCCCGCGTCCTGCTGACGCCGCAATGGACGGTCAACCCGCAGTGCGTGGGCAAGCCGGCCCCTGTGGTAGCGCAGATTGCAGGGTTTTCCGTGCCGGCGGAGACGCGCCTGCTGGTGGCTCCGCTCGGCGGCGTCGGCCGAGAGTATCCGCTTTCGGCCGAGAAGCTTTCGCCGGTGCTGGCACTCTTCTTCGTCAACGACTTCGAAGAAGGCTGCCGCCTGTGCGAAAGCGTTTTGCGCTTTGGAGGTCTGGGCCATACCGTGTCCATTCACTCGCGAGACGAGGGGTTGATCCGCCAGTTCGGGCTGCGCATGCCGGCCTTCCGAGTGGTGGTGAACTCGCCGGCTACGCATGGGTCCGTTGGCTACAGTACCAGCCTGTTTCCTTCGATGACGCTGGGCTGCGGAGCCCTGGGGGGGAATACGACCGGGGACAACATCTCGCCGCTGCACCTGATCAACATCAAGCGAATCGCCTACGAGATCCGCCCGGTGAGTCAAACCCGGCCGCATCAGCCGCACCCAGCCGCGCCGGCTCGCGCTGCCGCGCCACCCTCATCGGGGCTGGCGCCGACCCCGGCGGCGACAAGCGCGTTGGTGCCGGATCGGCAGACGATCGCGCGGGTGGTCGAGCGTTTTCTCGCGGCGAAGGGGATTGCTACGCGGGCGCAGCCGGCTTCGACGGGCACAGGCGGAAGCGGATCGGAGCCGCTGCCCTCGTCGCCTCCAGCATCGGCTCCAGTCGTGGCGTCGAACTCACCGCCCATGGCCCCGCAGGAATCGACCGCCCCAGCTCCTGTAAAGGTGGTAGACTTCGTATGTGAGAGTGACGTGCGCGCGGCTCTGAACCGGAACGAAAAGATTCACGTTGGGCCGCGCGCCATCGTGACACCCTCCGCCCGCGATCTAGCCGCGGAAAACGACGTGCTGGTGATGAGCCAGGACGGGTTCCGTCGCCGCAAGGCCTGAGCGCGGTTTGGAGGAGCAGGCCTGCCGACGACTGCCATGCCGCAGACCGAAGTCAACCTAGATCGCCTCCGCTCAGAGATGATGGACTACGTGCGCCAAACGGGGCTTCCCATCTTCTATGGGCTGGGCGACCCCGACGAGGAGGACTACACCTTCTGGGACGTTCGCGCCTTCCCCGATTGGCGCCAGTTTGTGGATGTGGGTAAAGAGTGCGGCGCGCGCCTGTTGTTGTTCAGCTCGGACACCTTCGCCGATGCTGAGCTGGAGCGGGTTTTTGAGAAGCTCGGCGAGTGCGAGATGAACTCGGAAGACCGGGTCTACTACATGAAGCAGTTTGAGGCGCTGCGGAAACGCGTCGGGCAGACCGCCTGGGTTCGCCTCGCTTTCGAGCAGGGCGGCCGCTGGCTTGCCTATGAGCACACCGCATCCTGGTACGAAGACTTCTGTTCCGCCCTCGAGGACCTGGAAACCTTGCTCCCCATCGGTGAAGAGGAAGAGGAAGAAGAAGGTGGCGACGCCAGCCGCGGCTTTTTTTCTCGCAACTAGCGGTCTTCGCCAGCTGTAATGCCTGACCTTGCGCCGGGCTCGGCCTTGGCGGCCACAAAGGCTGGCACTACACACAGGACGTCGCTTGCGGCGACGCAGGGCCGCGCCATGCTTTTCCGCTTTGCGCTGGGCGCCGGGGCGAGCCGCCCACAAAGGGCGGCCCTACAGATCACGAACTCCCTCAGCGGTTGCCTCCAGGTCCACCCGGGCCACCCAGTCGCAATGGATTCTTCGGACCTGAAACCAGGCCGGGAGTTGCTCGCGACCCAGGGCTTCGAATTCGCCGAACAACCGGCCCCCGGTCATATCGACCAGAAACCTAAGGAAGCGCAGCTCGGTTGCGCCCGCCAGGGAGGCGGCCAGTTGCTGGCACCCTGGCGGGTCATGCAAACCATAGTATGCGCCGTCACGTAACGAGGCATGGTTCACCACTGCCGCGTCGATCCTTCTTGGTTTGCATGGAGGCTTGGTTTGCATGGAGGGCGTGGAGCGACTCCGTGGCAGCCGGGGTAGTGTGCCAACTCGCCGCGCACCGTCGGCAGTGGACACCGGTCGGATGCCAGGAAGCGCGGGTCTGTTTTTAAGCGCTGCCTCAGTTGACTTCTGGCGAAGGCGCGTGTTACGTTGACGCGATTTCACCCGCCGCGGCTCACTATGTTGAGGTGGACTTGGCAGAAGTAGTCAAGGTTAGCCCCCAATTTCCCGAGCCGCCGCGTATCGAGTACGCGGCTGAATTGGTGCGTGGCGGTCGGGTGATTTCCGTTCCCACCGAGACCTTCTATGCCCTCTCTACGGACCCCTTCAATCTCTACGCGGTGGAGGAAATTTTCCAGATCAAGGGCCGCCCAAGCCACAAGCCCCTCTTGTTGTTAGTTGCCTCGATCGAGCAGGCCGAGGAGCTTTCCTCGGGTAACCTGCCGGATCGCTTTTATGCCTTGGCACGTCGCTTTTGGCCTGGACCGCTGACGCTGGTGATCGAGGCGTCGCGCCGGGTACCGCTGAAGATCACCGGCAACACCGGCAAAGTAGCCGTGCGCTTGCCCGATGCCCAGGTCCCGGTTTCCCTGACCCGCCTGATGGGCATGCCGCTCACTGGGACCAGCGCCAACCTGGCGGGAACGAAGGAATGCAGCAATGCTCAGGAAGTGCAACATTGCCTGGGCGAGCGACTGCCGCTGATTTTGGATGGCGGCGAGTCGAAGATACAGGTGTCCTCCACCATTGTCGAGGTGAACCGCGAAGGCTGGCGGCTGATCCGCGAGGGTGCTATTCCCAGCGAACAGATCGCCGAGTTCCTTACACCGGGAAATGCCTGAGGCGCGCGCCGTTGGGCTGATCCGCTGTCCCCTGGCCCGGGTTGCCACTCTCTGCCATCTGCACGAGCTGCGAACTACAATCTTTTCGATATGGTTCCCTGGCCTGGAAGGAGCTACGGCGGCGTGGCCCAGAACCGTTCGGGAAGGCGAGTGATCGCCACCGGGTTCACCGCCTGCCCCTGCGCGTAGACTGCCCAGTGCAGATGCGGGCCGGTGCTGCGTCCCGTATTGCCGACTGTTCCCACCACCTGCCTCTGGGCAATCCTGTCACCGGGTTTCACCCGGATTTCTTTCAGGTGAAAGTAGGCGCTGATCACACCGTGGCCGTGATCCAGAAAGACCGAATTTCCCGTCAACACGAACGGCTCTGCGGCTAGGACCCTGCCGGCGTTTGCCGCGTAAACCGGAGTGCCGGGCTGCAGCGAAAAATCCAGGCCGCGGTGGTACCCGCGGAAGCTGGAGCCGCGCTGGCGGCTACTCTGGGCCTCGACGTAACGCCGCTGCCGGCCGAAACCGCGTCCTGCCTTGCTGCTCGGTGGCCGAAAGTTGCCTTTCCACAGTTGGACCGCAGACTTGGTGCGAAGGATCCGGCGGATTCGCTTGGACTGTTCCTTGATCCGCGGGTCCTTCTGTAACGCCATGCGGTCCGGCTTCAGCCGGATGGTCTGGACAGGGCCGGTGTCCAGCTCGACGATGGACAACCGCCGGCGCGCCAGGGGTGCACCGCTGCCCTCAACCTGTATCACAAGCTCGGCTGTCCCTGTCTTCTGGAGCCGATCCACCGGGAGCAGAGTACGATAACCGCCAGGGACCGGGTACAGGCGATACGTGCGCCCCAGCCACTGACAGGTGGGGTGGCCCAACGACGTCGGGCTTTCCAGCTCTAGGAACACCAGCCCGCCCTGACGGATTTGCCTGGGCTCCACCAGAAGGGTCCATGAGTCCCCCGGCGAAAGGGCCAGCAGCAGACACAACAGCAGCGCACCGAACACCATCAGCAGAAGTTTACAACGGGCGATTCCGACCTTCAGAGACGAACAGCCGCATTCAGGCTTGGCCTGCCTCCTCGCGATAGATCACAATGCCGGCGTAGCCCACCACCGAGTCGCGGCCAGCCCCAGCGTCGGCGCTGGTCGCGTAGCGCACCAGGGAGGCGGGTTGGCACCGAGCTGCAGAGCGGCAGTCAGCATGGCGATGACCGGCCCGTAGCCGCACATCGTGTTCTTCTCACGCCGGAGCACTTCGAAGAGGCGGCGGGGATTCAACTCCAAGATGGCGTCGATCGCTTGGCGATCCTTGGCGCGTGTCATGCCGTCCGGCTCGTAGTGGTTCATGTCGCTGGAAGCGATGATCAGTAGCGGCCGAGCAGCTAAGGCCGCCGATCGGCCCAGCGCCTGTCCCAATTCTTCCAGCCGGGTAAAGTCGCCCACGCCGACCGCGATGGGCACAAAGGTAAAGCTGGGCACCAGGCGCTGAACAAAAGGCAACTGCACCTCGAGGGCATGTTCAGCGGCGTGGGCTTCGGAATCCTCGCTGATCAGCGCGCATTCGCGCTTCAACAGCGCTGCCATTTCTATGTCCACCTCGGCCCGACCCAACGGCGTCAGCCACTCTCCGGACCCGTAGAGGGCCAGCGGTCGGCCGCGCCCGGAGTGATTGGGGCAGAGAATCACCAGCAGTCGTGGAATCTGCAAAGCGCCGCAGACGGCTCCGGCAACGTGGCCGGAGTACATGTAGCCGGCGTGAGGAACGACACAACCCAGTGCCCGCAAGGGTTCCGTGGCTGGGACGATGTAGCGGTCCAGATCCCGGCGCAGGGTTTCCGGGTTGGCCGGATAGAAGCGTCCGGCCACCGCGGGCGATCGAAGCATGACCTGCCTCCCTCAAGACCTCCTTCGAGAATGGTTCCATTCTAGCGGATGGAATCCGCCGGTGCCAGCGCCCTGCCGCGCCCCGCGGGTCCTAGTCGGCTCGAAGGGGATTGGGTCTTGCACGCCTTCAGTTCCGGTGAGACTGGCGAGCCGAGCTGCGGAAAAGGTTGCCTGTGATCAGGAACGTACGCTGGAGAATCCGGGGAGAGTCTTTGGGTGCCTGTGAGGTTAGCGCCTCTCTTCGTCAACTGAAATCTTCAACGCCTTGAGGAATTTCGTGTCCTGGGTGGTGAACCGCACCCGTCCCGGAGGACTCATCGCGCTCTTCAGTGGCTCTTTCTTGATGCTTTCTTCCCGCCGGTTAAATCCGATCGTAGCTTCCAGCACCAGAAAGACGTCGTAGCCGGCGTGCTTGATGTTGCCGATGACTTCGGCAATCCGCTCGGATTCCGACAGCGATTCGTCGATCGCGTCGCCCAGCTCCTTTATCAGTTGCTTTAGCTGCTCGTCCAAGTTGACAATCCTTCTCTCGGTAGCATTGTCCCCTTGCGGTCTCGGGTACCCGCCTCAGCTTCTCCCGTGCACCTTCTGCGATAGTAACCTTGAGGTGCAATTCTGTCAACGAGGACCCAGGAGAATTTGGGGCAGGTGGGTGAGCGCCCTGCGTGGCAGGCGCGTCTTCTTGTTTGGACGTGCGACACGCGGCTCTGGGGGCGTGTCCCGGTCCAGCGGCCGGCGGATGTGCTCCATCGCTTGCCAGACGGCTTCTATGCCTTATACAATTGAGCCTTATACAATAGGGCCTTATACAATTTGGAGTAGTCTGTGTGCAGACTCTTCGCGCTCGCCGGCCGGGCGGTGTGGCGAAGCGAGTTTCACTTTTTGGAGCGACTCGAGGCATGTTCCAGTTTTTCCGACGCAAAGACACATGGGTGCGGGTCTTCTTAGCGGCGCTACTGCTGCTGGTCTGCATCATGCTGGTGGTGACTTTGATTCCCGGGATCGGGAGCGAGACTTCCGATGAGCTGGTAGTGGCCAGGATCGGCGGCGAGAAGGTTACCGGCACAGATTTGCTTCGCCAGCTCGAGCAGGTCACGAGGGGCAACCGGCTGCCCTCTGACCTACTCCCCCTGTATGCGCCACAGATCTTGGAGCGGCTGGTAACGGAGAAAGCGATTCTACAGGAAGCTCGGCGGCTGGGCCTGGCGGTCTCGACCGAGGAGCTGCTTGGCCAGGCGCGACTGAACCTCCAGCTTTTCCCCGATGGGAAATTTATTGGCCGCGACGTCGTTGAGACCCAGTACAGGATGAGCTTGGAGCGCTTTCAGGAGAGATTGCGCGACTCCTTGCTGGAGCTAAAGCTGCGCCACGTCGTTACCGCCGGCGTCACGGTGAGCGACCGGGAGGTAGCTCACGAGTTCCACCGCCGTAATGACAAGCTGCGCATCGAGTACGCGCTGCTCAAGACAGCTGATGTGAGAAGCACGCTGCGCGTCACCGGAGCCGAAGTCGCTGAGTTCTTCAAAAAGAACTCGGGCCGCTACCAGGTGCCCGAGCGTCGGCAGTTCAGGCTGCTGTACTTGCAAACCGCCAGGGTCAAGGACACCGTTTCGGTTAGCGAGCAGGAACTACTCCGCTATTACAAGCAGAATCGGGACCGCTACCGCGTCGAAAACCGGGTGCGGGCTAGCCACATCCTGCTGAAGACCGTGGGGAAAGAGCCGGACGAAATCGAGGCAGTGCGCAAGCGCGCCGAGAAAATCCTGGACCGGTTGCGCAAGAAGGAAGATTTCGCAAAGCTCGCCAGGCAGTATTCCGACGACGCGGCCACCACACCCAAGGGAGGCGACCTGGGCTGGATCGTGCGCGGCCAGACCGTACCTGAATTTGAGGAGGAGGCCTTTTCGCTGGAGCCGGGCGCTCTCAGCGGTGTCATCAAGACACAATACGGCTTTCACATCGTGAAGGTGCAGGAACGCCAGCGCGCTCATCAGCAGACGCTCAAGGAGGTGCGCGACGAGATCCTGCCGTTAGTCACCCAGGAAAAGGCGGCTCGCGCCGTCGAAGATCTGGCGCAGAAGACGCAGAGGGACCTTCGGGAAAATCCCGGCACCTTCCAGGCCGTGGCGGAGCAACTGGGCGTGCCCGTGCTCGAGACGAACCTGTTGAAACGCGGCGAACCCCTGCCCAACATCGGCGTGTCGCCAGCGCTGGAGGACGCGTTGTACTCGACGACCCTCCAGCCGAACAAGATCACGCCCGTGGTTCCGGTTCGCGACGGCTTCGTGGTGGGTTTCCTGGTGCGCATCAACCCGGCGCATCCGGCCGAATTGGCAGAAGTCCGTGAGCGAGTGGGAAACGATCTGCGCCTTGTACAAGCCGCGCAGCAAGTGCTTTCCCGGATGCAGGATCTGGCCGAGCGGGCTCGCAAGCGAAAGAATCTGAAGAGGGCGGCAGCCTCCCGCAAACTTACCGTGAAGACCAGCGAGGCGTTCACCAGCCAAGATGGCCTGCCCGATTTGGGTGTCCCCGGTGGTCTGTGGGAAGCTGCATCGTCTTTGAGCGTAGGGGAGATCGGCGGACCATTGGCGGTCGCCGACGGGCAGGTCGTCTTCCGCCTCCTGGAACAGCAGCCGGCCCCGGCCGAAGAGCTGGCCAGCAGCAGCGATGCGTTGCGCCGAGAACTGCTAGAGGCCAAGCGTAATCTGGCCTACCGGTTGTTCGCCGACCACTTGAAGGCGCGCCTGGAAGCCGAGGGAAAGCTGCGAGTGGATGAAGCGGCAATGAAGAGCCTGACCGCTTCGTTACCGTAGCGGGACGCGCCTCCCGACGGGGAATACTAGCGCCGCGGTGCGCGCTTCCTGCGCCCTTTGGTGCGGAGGCTGGCGGCAGGCTTCTTAAATCGCTTCCGCAGCAGTTCCTTCACCGTTTCGACCAACTCCTTGATCTCCCTTGGGCCTTTTTGCAACACCGCGTCAGCCTGGTCCACTTTTTCGTCCAGCGCCAGCCGCTCGGCATAACCGGAGTGCAAAATGATGGGGACTCGAGGATTCGCCTGGCGAATGCGGCGGATCACTTCGGCGCCGTTCATCTCCGGCATGATGTAGTCCACGATGACCAGGTCGATCTTTTCCGTCCGGAACTTTCCCAGGCCCTCTTTCCCGCTATGGGCCACCACCACCTGATAGCCGTGCTCCTCCAGTACGGATTGCCGGGCGAAACAGCCGTGACGATTATCGTCGATGCAAAGGAGACGCGGCATGAATAAGGGTTCCTCGTGAGGCAAACGGATGGTAACAGATGGGAAAAAGAGCTGTCAACCTGAGGAGACTGGAGTGCGGCTTGTGCCAGCCGTTTGCGCCAGCGGAACGCGAACGGCGCGGCAGATGCACGCAGAGGTTGTGTTCCAACAGCGCGGCGGGAGCTGCTAATCGACGATCATCTCACCTTTCGGAGCGATGTAGCCGGCGCGAGCTTGAATCTTGTACTTTACTTCCTTGCCTTTCCGGTTCACCCTCTTCAGCTTCTGGCCGTTCTCGTCCACCAGTTGGATCTTGAGCTTGCGGAATTTCCCGTCGCGCGCCGGGTTGCTGGAGGCGTAGCCCAGCGTGTACTGGTTGCGCATGTGGTGGGAGATGTTGGCGAAGATGCTGCGGAACTCCCCGTAGAAGCGCGGAAAAAACGCGCGGCCACCCGAATACTTGGCGAAGTAACGGAGGGCGGTGTCGGCCTGCAGGAAGGTCGCGTTGTCGATGGGGCTCATGTAGCCGTAACTGTCCAGCAGGATGCGCATCGCCTGCATTATCCCAACGGGATAGATGGGTACCTTGCTGGACCGCACCTTTTTCAGGGCGTCCTGGTAGGTGATCTTGCTGAAGGTGTCAACGCCGGTTGAGATCAGCACAATCCCTTTCTTGCCAGGCACATCGTTCAGGCGACTCAGCACCTCGTCCAGGGTGTCAAACAGGTTGGCTTCGCGGTAGCCGGGAAACCGCAGGCGCTTCATGGAGCCGTAGGCCGCCTGCTTGTTCTGTGTGAAGTCCTGGAGAATCTCCGCCTTCAGGTCGTAAGCCACCACCGCCACCCAGTCCTCGGGTCGCAGAGTGTTCAGGAAGCCGTAGGCGGCCGTCAGGGTCTCGTGCCAGGTTTGGGACCAGGTCCGCTGGAAAAGGTTGGTGAACTCGATCACCAAAACCACCGTCATCGGCGCCTCGGTGTGCTCGAAGGTCTGGATTTGCTGCGGGACGCCGTCCTCCAGGATGCGGAAGTTCTTCTTGGTCAGCCCGAGCAGGAAGCGCCCCTTGCGGTTCCGGACCAACACGTCCACCGTCACCAGGTCCACGTTGACGGCGATATTGAACGGCTGCTCGTCGGGTTTGGCGGCAGCAGCCGGCATGCGCCGCTTGGTCTTCAGGGGAGGAGGCCGCCGGGGCACCGCCACCGTTGCGCCTACCGGACGCTTGGGACCGCCAACCTTCACTGAGGACTTCTCCTCGGCAGGCTCTTGCGGAGGCGCCTCCGTCTGTGCCTGGAGCGCCCAGCCCCCAAGGAAAACGACCACCAAGATCAGGAGTGGAAAAAGACGCTTGCGCATAGAAGCCTCCGCCATGGGTATCGTACCATCCAAACTGCCCCCTATATTATGATAACGCTTTTCGTAGGCGCTTGGTTGCAGCATCTGACCTGTAGCGTTAGCCCGTCAGGACGAAGTTGCAGCGTATCAGGTAGTTAGGGACAGACGGAGAAAGGCACCTGCAACTCCGACCCATGACGAAGCCCGGTAGATTGCGCTCTCATATACTGCCGCGCCCAATACGGGGAGCGTCTTTCGCAATCTAGCTGCTCGGAAGTCATTTAATGGGGACGCTTCGGGAGGCAGGGTTGCCATTATGCCTCCATTGCACTCGCTGGTGCACCTGGGCGCTAGCTTTTCGTAGCCGCGACCAATTCCTCGCGCAGGCTGAACTCCTTCTGGAGCTGTCCGAGTGTGTCCACAATGCCGGTATAGGCCAACTCGGCACGCGAGGCCATGGTGGGACCGATAAAGCCTTGGCGGCGCCACTCATCGGCTTTCTGCTGGACCTTCAGGCGAGTCGCCTCCCAGGCTGTGTTGCCGAACAGGTCTACGTAGTCGTCGGTAAACTTGCCCTCGGCGTCCATGGAGAAAGCCAGGCAGGAAACCAGCGGCAGACAGAAGGGTCCGGAGACTGACTCGTTGATGGCCACAGGCATCAGCGGCATCACGTGCGAGCCGCGACAGTCGCCGGTGATGAAATGTCCCAAGGTATACGGTTCGACAACCTCTTCGGGTGCGGGAAAGATCCCCTGGGTGCGGACAAGGGCTACCGGATCGTCCTTGCCGGTGTATTTGCCGGCGATATTGTGCAGTCGTGTGGCCGAGGCAGAGACAATCTGCTCCTCGGGCTGGTAGCGCGAATGGACGGCCTCGATCGCGAACCGGTCCGGGTCTTGCAACAGGCAGGCGACGTCCCAAACTCGTTCCGGCACGTTCAGGGAAATGACGCGGTCGCTGTCTTTGCCCTTGTGATCCATGTCAATGACGGTGATCGCAAATCCTTGGTGGAGTTTGGGACTTAGCAGCAGTCCCCCGTTATGCATGGGGTCGCAGAAGACACTGTAGAGGGGGTAGTTATAGGCGCCGGGCCCACATTTATCGGCGGCGAAAACCATGAACGCCTCCGCGGGCCGCTCCTTGCTCTTCGGATCCCGAACAAACTCGATCTCTGCGACTGCCGGACCTGCTCCGCGAACGTTGCCTGAGGGCGCGTCCACCAGCAGATCTTGCCCTGCCCCGTAAAGGCCCGTGCTCTTGGCTGACTCGGTGGCCGTGAGGAAGGACTCCCAGGCGAAGCCATGAATCTCCTTATCACCTACACCCCGGGTATGGCTCATGATGATGGCTAGATCATCACCGGTGTGCGTGAGCAGGCCGTCCAGCAAAAGCCCCTGCTGAACGCTGCTACGCACCCGGGCTTGAACGGCTTCCAGCATCTTGCTAGAAGGTCTGGTATGTCCACCGATCGAGCCTACATCAGCCTTAATCACTGAGAGTGTAACTTTGGGCATTCCTCCTCCATTGCGACGTCCAAAAACGAAGCATATTAGCAGATTCTCGCAACCGCGCGCTACCCGGGACAAGGTCCAGCCGCGCCCCACCCGTAGCCGAGCCGCGAAGCTTTGGCCAACCGAATCCCTGGACTTGCTACTCCGTCGTGTGACGCTAATTCAGCAGTGCGGACAGGCTTGACGTCGCCGGCGACGGATGGCGTAGTAGGTGTCAACTGCAGGGGAAAGGTGTTGCCGACATGACGCGAGGCCCACAGAATGGCCCGTTTTGCTTGCTTGGGTGGCCTCCGACCCCTGCGGTCGACTGGCTGAGCCCCCTAGGAGACAGACCCCCGAGGACTCGCCTCAGCGAGCAAGTCCTCGCGGGTCTAGAAATGGCAATGCCTTCCCGTTATTCCTAGAGCATTTTGACTTCGTCCACGGTCAACGTCTTATCTTTGTGCACAGTCCCGGAAACCTCCACATGGTGCCCGGCGTGGTCAGTGACTTTTTCCTGGTTCTTGACCTGGTAGACGGTACCGTCGTGGGAGACGAACACGGCCTTTTCCCCGCCTTTGATGCAATTCGCGGCGCAGCCGGCGTGATCGGCGCTGGCCCCCTTGTCATCCCTCGCGCCTGCACACTTCGCGTCGGCAATCCATCCTTTCCAACTGCCCTTTTCGCCGGCAGCGGCGGGTAGGGCTGCCAACAGCACCAAAACCAAGCCCAAGGCAAACACTGTCTTTTTCATAAAAATGCTCCTGATTCCTTAGTTTGTAGACCCCGGCAGCCTACCACAACCGGCCGGTATCGTCTACCGCTATCCGCTGCAGGACCAGAGTCACTCGAGCCCGGTCCCATGGTATAGTTGCAACATGTTGCAAAATGAAACCCAGCCGGCAGGCAAGTTGTTGCCCCCCGGATACCTGGAAAACCAGCTGGTGGCACGCGGCGTGCGCCTGACCCGCCAGCGCAGGGTCATCCTGCGGGTCATCGAGAATGCCCGCCGCCATCTGGACGCTGCCACCATTCTGCGTTTCGCGCGCAAGGAAGACCAGGACATTGACCGGGTGACGGTCTACCGCACGCTGGGGTTGCTGAAGCGGCACGGTCTGGTGGACGAACTGGATCTGCTGCACCTCAGCGGCGGCGGCCACTTCTACGAACAGCGGCCCCTGCGCCAGCACATGCATTTGGCCTGCCTGCGCTGCGGCACGGTCGAGGAATACACCAGCCCGTTGTTCGACAAGATCAAGGGCCAGATCCAGCGGGAGCGCCACTTTCACATCGCGTTCGCCCGCGTGGAAATCGGCGGTTATTGCAGGCAGTGTAACAGCGCCGCCCCCGCCGTATGATCCGGTACGCCGGCCGGCTGGCAGCCAACGTCGGGTTGAATGTCGTGCCCGGTTACCGCTTGGCCTTGGGTGACCCTTGGTCGTGAGCCCGTGGCCGTTTTCGCGTGCTGCCTTCCACCGAGGGCCACGCAGTGTCAGAGATTGCAAATCGGCGTTGCCGGATTTCCTGCAACGATAATAAGATTCTATTTGTGGCCGAAATGAATCCAGACGGGGCCACGGCTCCTGGTCGCGCCTCCTTGAGATGCCCTGCCGAGGTGGTCGAACCCTTGCGGTTGGATTTGCTCCTTTGAAAAGCTTCCTGTTCAAGATCGCTTCCGCGCTGGAGGGGTTCCTGATGCCGTTCGGCGTCTGGGGGTTGGTCGCCATCGCCTTCGTGGACTCGGCCTTTCTGCCGCTGCCCACCGCCATTGACCTGTGGGTGATCACCCTCTGTATCCGCGATCCGCAGTCCATGCTGCTCTACGCCTCGGTGGCCACGGTGGGTTCGGTGGCTGGTTGCTTGGTCCTCTATTACGCAGCCCGCCGGGGTGGCCACGCCGCCGCCGAGCGTAAAGTTGGCAAGGAACGAATGTCCCGCATTCGCAGCTGGTTCGAGAAGTACGAGTTCCTCACCGTCACGGTGCCCGCTTTCATGCCTCCTCCCACCCCCTTCAAGGCCTTCATCATCACCGCGGGCGTCGTGGAGGTGCGGGTGGGGAAATTTCTTCTGGCTTTGCTCATCGGGCGCACCATCCGCTACTTTTCCGAAGCCTTTCTGGCGGTGCATTACGGAGTGGCCGTTTGGCATTTCATAACCGGCCGAGGCGCGCTTCTGACACTCGCGGTGGCCACCAGCATCGTCGTGGCCTGGGTGGTGATCAATCTGGCGACCCGGCTGCGCCGCGTTGCAAGTTCAGAGGGCCAGTAGTAGAAGGCAGTAGGCAGTAGCTACAGGCCACAAGCCGAACTAGCGGTTCACCAGCACAAGTTTGCCCCCAGAGCTCGCAAAGATCCGGGTGCGCCCCACCCGTCGCTCCAGTCGGGGCCTTTGCTCGTCGCCGGGTGTAAAAGTTGAGCGTTGAGCCGTTCTTGTATTCTCCATTGATCACGACCCTATCGCCGGGCGCGGCGGCGGCGGCAATGACCTGGGCCGGTTTCTTAGAGGAAGATAGGGATAGCCAAGGCAAGCGCAATCAGGAACGCGATCTAGCGGCGGGTGTCCATCGTGCCAATCCCTCAGGCTCCAGGTCCGGCTGCAGGAAGCGGCGTGGGTGCCCGGCGCGGATAGTTACAAGCTCGGCGGCGCGGTAGCCGCTGCGCACAGCGCCTTCCATCGTGGGCGGCCAGCCGGTCTCGACCCAATCGCCGGCCAGAAAACAGTTCTCAAAGCGGGTCACATTGGCGGGGCGCAGCCGGTCCACTCCGGTAGCCGGCGAGTAGGTGGCGCGGACTTCTTTCACCACGGCCCATTTGCGCAGTTGTGCTCCCCGCAGGGGGAAAAATTCGGCCAGCTCGCGCACCGCCATCTCCACGATTTCCTTGCGCCCCAGGGGCAGCAGGGCGCGAGCGGCGCTGACCACGCACTGAACGTAACCGGCGTCGCCCGGCTTGCGGAAAGCCCACTGGATGGTGCGGCCGAGCAACGCGGCAAAGGGCTCTTCCGTCACTGGGCGATCAAACCAAAGGTGGATGCCAACGATGGGGGAATGGCTGAAAGCGGAGTAGTCGCCAGGGAGCAGTTCCTGCGCGATCTCAAATGGCAGGGCGACGACAAACCAGCGGGCAGGAGCGCGGCGCCCGTCGCCGAGGTGCACCCCATTGACTCGACGGTTGGAGGTTTCAAGCGAGTGGACGTCGGCTCGCAGACGAACGTGCGCGCCAGGCAGCTCGAGCCGGTAGAGTTCGCTGAGCGGCGCCACCGGGATGCCCACGCGGTAAGAGCGGCGATTCACCAGAAAACCCCTCCAGAAAACCTGCAGGCCGTGCCAGGCTGAGACCCGCTCCAGGTCTTCGTTGAGGGCGCTGGTCAGCACCACTCGCCAGAAGAAGTCAATAGCGCGGCGGGTCTGCCAGTGGCGCTGGAGCCAGCTCAGCATGGTTTCCGAGTCCAGGCGCTGGCGAGGGACCATGCCCAGCTCGAACGAGAGCGCCGCCATCGCCGCGCAGATGGCGAGCTTGTCCAACCAGGTGAGCGCATGAAAGGCGCGCAGCGAATGCAGCAGGTGCAGCGGCGGCGGGCGGTGGTCGGCCGCCACCACTGAAGCCTGACCGCCAGGAGTGACAAACCGGATGTGGTCGTGGAACCCGATGAGGTGGCGCACTCCCAGGTGTGTGTAGAAGTTGAGCAGGTTGGTGCAGCAGCCCAGCAGCACGTGCTGGCAGTTATCAATGGTTTCCTGGGTACCCGGGAGCTCGTAAGAAGCGGCCCGGCCGCCCAGGTAGGGTCGGCGTTCAAACAGATCCACCTGAAAGCCGACACTACTCAGCGCCGCGGCTGCCGCCAGGCCTGCCAGGCCGCCGCCGACAACCACCACGTCCGGCGAAGTTTCCGACGGCGTCATCCCAGAAGCGGCGCCGGAAACGGACCCCTGCCCCCGTGATTCAGGCGCATCCACGAGGCCCGCGCCAGGATTTCGAGCTTGTCCATCGCGCTCAGTTCGACCCGCCGCTGGAGCATCGGGAAACCCAAGGTTTCCATGCGTCGCAGGATGCCAGAGTAGAGCGCCATCATGGCCCACAGCGCGGGCCGGGAATCGAGGCAAATCATTTCCAATAGGGCCGCCGCCTGACGGTAGTACTGGCGGGCTCGCTCTGCTTCGAAACGCATCAGACGGTAGTAGGCCTCGCTGTTCACCCCGGCCCCCAGCTGCTGGCGGGAATAGCCGAAGCGCGCCAGGTCTTCTTCAGGCAGGTAGACGCGGCCGCGGGCCGCGTCCTCGCGCAGGTCGCGCAGGATGTTGGTCAACTGGAAGCCGATGCCGCAGGCTTCGGCCAGCCGGCAGGCTTCCTTCCGGTCTGCTGTCTTAAAGCCGAAGACGTGCAGGCAAATCAAACCTACCACTCCGGCCACGCGGTAGCAGTACTGGTACAGCTCTGAAAAGGTCTGGAAGCGCACACCGTCCAGGTCCATCTCCGCACCCTTGATCAGCTCGAAGAAGTACTGGGGCGGCAAGCGGTAGCGGCGTACGGTGTCATGCCAGGCGGGCAGCAAGGGGTTGTCGCCGTAGTCGCCTTCCAGAGCCGCTTCCAGACGTTTCCGCCAGGCTTCCAGCAAGCCGCGGCGCGACGCGAGGTCTTGGTGAGGATCGTTGTTGTCGGGGATGTCATCGCTGTGGCGGAGGAAGGCATAGACGGCGCAGAAAGCGCGGCGCTTCTGGTGCGGAAGCACCAGGAACGCGTAATAGAAGTTGCGCGCCTCCCGGCGGGCTACGCGGGCGCAATACCTGTAGGAGTAGGCCAGTGAGGGCCGTGTTTCTCCGGGCAGGTTCATGCCGGCCCTCTTGTCCTATGGGAAACCCGGCGCAATACGGTTCCAGCCAGGAGCCGCAGCTTGCGGCCTCGGCCGAGCTCCGGGCGCCGCGACAACACGTCGTAGTTCTGCTGCTCGATCATCCACAGGATCTCCAGCCCGCCACGGGTAAACAATTCGATGTCCGTAGCGAGTCGGCGATCAACCTGCTCGGCCAGCGGCTGGCCGGCGCGAAACAGCTCGCGCGTCCGCTCTACCTCAAAGCGCATCAAGTTGCGGAATTCGGGCGTGCACTGATGCCCGAGCAGTTGCTGTTCGGAACACCCGAAGCGGGCCATGTCGTCCAGCGGGATGTACAGCCGCCCTTTTTCCAGATCCACGCGGACGTCCTGCCAGAAATTAGCAAGCTGCAGGGCGGTGCAGGTGAGGTCGGAGAGTCGCTGGCGTTCCGGATCGCGGTAGCCACAAACGTACAGCACCAATCGGCCGACCGGGTTGGCGGAATACTGGCAATAGTCGAGCAACTCGGCGTAGGTGGCATAGCGGTTGACACGCTGGTCCTGGAGAAACGCGACAATCAAATCGCGAAATGGCTCGGCGGGAATCTGGTGGCGGCGGATGGTGTCGCCCAGTGCCAGGAAGACAGGGTGACGGGGTTCTACATTCTCCTGGCCTGCTGTTGGCACGCCGGCCGTATAGCAAGTGTCTAGCTGCTGCCGCCAAAGCCCGAGCAGGCGGGTGGATTCGCCAGGATCCTCAATCTCATCGCCCAGGTCGTCGGCCCAACGGCAATAGGAATAGACATTGTAGAAGTCCTGGTGCAGCTTGGCAGGGAGGAGGAAACTGACAACGCTAAAGTTCTCGTAGTGGGAGCGGGCCAGTTGCGCGCAGTACCGGCGAGCCTCTTCTGCGGTCATTGCCGGTGGAGCATCCACCCATTCCCAAGGAAGCTGCACTCTAGCGATTGTACTGCAAGACTCTGAGGTAGGATAAGTGCCAGAATGGCTCGATGAGTCAACGCGCAGTCGAAAGACCTGAAGCCCCCATGCTAACGCGTTGTTACTTTTGTGGAGGCAAGATCGAGGCCCGCCGGGTCACGGCCGAAAATTGGTGGGGCGAGACTCTGGCCTTGGTCGAGAATGTGCCGGCTTTGGTCTGTAGGAACTGTGGTGAGTCCTATTTCGAGGCAGAGACCTGCAAGAAGCTGGATCATTTGCGGACCACGCCGCCTCCGGCGCTCAAGACCGTCCAAGTACCCGTCTATACCTTTTCGGATTAATTAAAATGCTGATCTGGGCAAGCCTGCTAGCATCCTGCGGGCTTATAGAACGGTGCTTGGCACCTGCCTGATATTCGGAACTCGGCAGCTCAGCTAGGGCAGAATGGCGGTTTTCAGGTCGCCGTTGCGATTCATCATGTGGCGTAAAACGCGGGGCAACTCCTGCAGGGGCGCTTCGCCGGTGACCAGATCCTGGCCGCAAATCTCGCCGGCAGCAATGGAGTCCAGGGCGCGCCGGATGTAATACGGTGTGTGGTGAAAGCTGGCGAGCAGGGTGATTTCCGAGTAGTGGAGCAGCGAAGTGTCGAACTCGACGGTGGTGCCGCTGGGACAACCGCCAAACAAGTTCACCGTACCCCCGCGACGAACCATGCCGGCAGCCCACTGCCAGGTGAGAGAGCTACCTACGGCCTCGATCGCCACGTCCACGCCCTCGGAGTGGAGGCGGTGGACGGCGCCCACCGGATCGTCGGTCTGGCTGACGTCAATCACCTCATCCGCTCCCATGCGCAGCGCGGCCTGCCTTTGGGTGGGACGCTTGCCCACAGCTACGACGGAAGCGCCTCGCAGCTTGGCCAACCGCACGAACATCAGCCCGATCGGCCCCAGGCCGATGATTGCCAGCGAATCGCCCTGCCGCAGCCCAGTTTCCTCCAGGCCGCGCAACACGCAGGCCAGCGGTTCCAGCAGCGCGGCATCCCGGTAGCTGATGTGGTCCGGGATCCGCAGCAGGCTCTTCCGTACTATCGGTGCGGGGATGCGGATAAATTCGGCGTAGGCGCCGTTATTGAACAGAAGCCGCTCGCAGAGGTTTTCCAGGCCTTTGCCGCAATACAGACAGTCGTTGCACGGGGCGGAATTCGCGGCGACGACCCGCATGCCTTCCCGGAAGTGTTCCACCTGCTCGCCCACTTCCTGGACGACCCCAGCTAATTCGTGCCCGAAAATAGCCGGGGGCACGATCATACGGGCGTGGTAGCCCTGACGATAGACTTTCAGATCGGTCCCGCAGGTGAGTGCCGTCTCAATCTTCACCAGCACTTCATCCGGGCCGATCCGCGGCACGTTTACCTCCTCGATGCGGAGGTTTTCCTTGCCGTACAGGATGGCGGCCATCATTCGTTTCGTCACGGTGGTAGCTGCCTCAGACGCATTTGACGACGATCTTGAGCGAGTCGGGTTGGGGATCGGACGCCAACCGGATCGCGGAATCAATTTCCGACAGCGAGAAACGGTGCGTGATCAATTCCTGCACCGATAGCTCCCGCTCAAACACCAGCCGCGCCGACTCGGCTTGCAAATCCCAATCGGCGCTGTAACTGCCCAGAATCTGTTTCTCTTCCACGCAAATCGCGGCAGTGGGCACGGGCACCTGCTCGGCTGGCGCTGTCTGGGCGAACAGCAAGACGCGGCCACCCGGCCGAACCGCGCGCAGGGCCTCCGACAGCAGATCGGGGGCGGGAGCAGCGACAATTGCCAAGTCCACCCCCCGCCCTCCAGTCAAGGGGAGCACTGCCGCCGACACCTCCAGCCGCCGCGGATTGAAAATGGCCGCGGCTCCCAGTTCCGAGGCCCGTTTCAACCGCTCGTCTAACGGGTCCGAGACGAACACCTCGGCCCCCTGGCGTCGCGCCAGTAAAAGCAGTAGCACGCCGATCGGCCCCTGGCCCTGGATCAGCACGCACTCCCCCTCGCTGAGGCCGGCGGTCTTCAGCGCCTTCAGGCAGGTGTTGATCGGCTCGACGAATGACGCTTCCTCGAAGCTGACGCCGTCCGGGATTTTCTCCGTGCCCTGGGTTGCAATCCAGTCCATGACCCGCACGTATTGGGCGAAGCCGCCGCCGCTGGGCTCAAAGCCGGCGGTGACGCCCACCTTTCTGTAGGTGGGGCATTGAGCATAAAGGCGCCTGCGGCAGTAGAAGCAGTCACCGCACGGGATGTGATGAAAAACCACCACGCGGTCACCGACCCGAAGGTGGTCTACACCGGTGCCCGCGGCTACGACGGTGCCGGCGGTCTCGTGTCCGAAGATGCGCGGCGGAGGCAGCAAGTCGGCAGTGATCTTCTTTATGTCTGTGTTGCAAACGCCGCAGACGGCCACGCGCACCAACACCTCGCCGGGGCCGATCTTCGGGCGCGGCACCTGCTCCAAAAGCACACGTCCTTCCCCACGATAGACGGCAGCCTGCATCTGCTCAGGCAGTTTGCCGTCCGACTGCAAACGTTCCATTGCTTCCCAACAGTGTCCTGAGAAAATCGCCCAAGCTCCGGGAAGCTATCCGCGAAGCGTACCAGAGTTGCCGAATTTCCGCCACACCCTGCGGTTTGCGCACAAGCTGTGCACAAAGCGGGGCCAGAGCGAAGCTGCCGTCCTGGCGGCGGCAGCGGTTGATGGAATTCATACTCCGGCTGGTTTGGCTGTCTGCCTCTCGCCCACAGCAATCAGCTCCGGAGGCAGGGCAAAGCGCACATCCTCCTCTATGACTTCCACTTCCTCTACGGTAGAAAATCCGCAGTTCCGCAGGGACAGAATGACCTGCTGAACCAGGCGCTCGGGAGCCGAAGCGCCGGCGGTGACGCCAATGGTTTCCGCTGCTTCCAACCACTGGGGGTCAATAGACTGTTCATCTTCGATCAGGTGAGCTGGCAGCTTCGCGTTGGCGGCCACTTCGACCAGGCGATTGGAATTGGAGCTGTTCTGCGAGCCGACTACCAGCAACAGGTCGCACCGTCTCGCGATCACCTTGACGGCGTGCTGCCGGTTTTCAGTCGCGTAGCAGATATCTTGCGCCGGCGGTCCCTGGATGGCCGGAAACCGGCGTCGCAGGCGCTGGATCATCCCGGTGGTCTCATCGAGGCTCAGTGTGGTCTGCGTCAGGTAGACAACGCGTTCCGGGTCAGGCACGCGGACGTTCTCGGCGTCTTGATCGGAGCTGATCAAGATCGTCCGGCCCGGAGCCTCTCCCAGCGTGCCGGCGACCTCGTCGTGATCCCTGTGGCCAATCAGCAGGATGGTGTAGCCCCTGCGTGCGAACTTCACCGCCTCCAGATGCACCTTGGTCACCAGCGGGCAGGTGGCGTCAATCACCTGCAACTGGCGGTCTCGCGCCTCCTGCCTAACTTGAGGAGATACCCCGTGCGCGCTAAAGATAATGCGGCCGCCAGAAGGCACCTCCAGGCAGCAGTCCACAAAGATGGCTCCACGGGCTGAGAGCTCCTCCACCACGTATCGGTTATGGACGATTTCCTTGCGAACGTAAATGGGCGGTCCGAAAGCGTCCAGTGCAATGTTGACAATGTCAATGGCGCGAACCACCCCGGCGCAAAAGCCGCGTGGGCGCAGCAGGAGAACTTTCTTCATGCCCGTTTCGACCTAGTTGGAACTGCCCCCGGCGCTGTAATTTCTCTAGCTAAGGACGCAAATTATACTACAGCAAGACCCCGCTCCACCTGCAAATTTCCGTGCGGAACCGTTCTACGAACTCAGTGAAAGTTCCAAACCAGCAAGCGAATGGAGCGTACTCGCCGGCACCGCTGCCTTGTTCGAGAAGCTGCAGAGTTGGAGGGGCCGGTGCTAGGCGCGGGCTTTGGCGGCCGTGTGGTGGGTGGCTACCTCAATGAAGGCCAGGGCGGCGCGCGACAGCGGCTTGTCCTTCCGGTAGATCAAGCCGAGCTGGATGCTGGGACGGCCGCGAAGGCTCACCAGCTTCAGGCTTCCGGCGCGCGCGTCGGCCTGGGCGTAGGTTCGGGCAATGAAGGAGATTCCCAAGCCGGCCTGCACAAAGCGTTTGATCATCTCGCTGGATTCCAACTCCATGGAAATCAGCATCCGCTCGCGCACCGGGAACAGGTATTCATCGAGCAGCGAACGGGTGCGGCCGCTCTTGGGCAGCAGTAGGGGGAAAGGCGCCAGCGCCTCCGGTTCGACCGGCCCGGAGCGCGCCAGCGGATGAGATGGGGGAAGCACCAGGCAAAGCTCATCGGTGTGGATCGAGACTCGTTCCAAACGCCGGTCCTGCAGCGGTAGCTGCGCGATTCCGAAATCCAGCGCGTTTTCCAGCACTCGCTGCACCACCGCTGCCCCGTGCGTGCGGAAGATGCTGATCTGCACCTCCGGATACGTTTTCTTGAACTCGGCGAAGACCCCCGGCAGGATGTACAGGCAGGTGGCCTCGTTGGCGCCGATCACCAGCTCGCCGCGGGGCACCGTATTCATCTCGGCCATTTCCTGCGAGGCGCGCCGCCGCAGCTCGAGCATGTCGCGCGCGTATTCGCTGAAGCGCTTCCCGGCAGCGGTAAGCTGCACGCGGCTGGCGACGCGGTCGAACAGCTTGGTGCCCAGTTCCTCCTCCATCTGGCGGATCTGCGCGCTCACCGCCGGCTGCGAGCGGAAACAGCTCTCGGCGGCGCGCGAGAAGCTGCCCAGCCGGACAATTTCCAGAAAGATACGTAGCTGATCGAAGTCCATCCAAACACCGGCAGCGGCTTGCCCTATTGTAAACCATAGCCCATGCCCCCAACTGGGAAGTGGCCACGCTGAGGACAGAAGAGCCCATTGCTGTTTCCGCCAACCTGAGCCTAGCGCGCGTCGCCAGTGCCTGTCAAAAACCGGCAAGACCGGCAAGGTGGCCGAACTCCATTTCCCGAAATCCTCAGTGGCGAGTGCCCAACACCGGGAGCAGCTTCAGTCCCGATAGATTCGCCGGAAGCAGAAGACATGCGACCCCGCAGGCTGTGCCCTTGGCCAATCGTTTCCCGGAAGGGAATAGCCATGCGCAGTCCCGGGGGAGCGCTACTGGTAGTGTCCTGAATCTGTGTTGCTCTCACTTTCGGATCAAGGGAATCCACTTCAGGTGGATGTAGCACGCCAGCAAGAAACAGACGAAAGCCAACCCAGCTTGTCCTAGGAGATAGAGAACCAAGAACGGAACCATAAACCACATAGTTCGCCATGGCACGCCAACTTTCTTCCGACAGTTTTTGCAGATTGCTGGCATCCCAGGTCCCAGGCACAACTTTCTGATCGTTGATATTCCAGGCTCGCCGCAATGGGGGCATTTATGCATGGCCCAAGCTTATGCTGGCAAGTCTGCGAGTGTCCAGATTGCGTGCGGGCTTGTACCTTTGTGGCTTTGTGTTGGCAGTTGGTATTCCCGCAAGCACCGCAATCACTTACTGGGGGTTCTTTTGGGCGTGCTTGGCGCGGATGGCCTGGGCGCGGGCCTCCAGTTTGGCTGCCTCAGCCTCCCGGTTCGTTTTCCGTAGCAAAGCAGCAAGGTTCCCTAGGGTCGTCGCCACGTTTGGCTGCTCCGTTCCCCAGGCCTTCTCAACGAATTCGAAACGTAACTTCAACCGCAGCCTTCACCGCCACTGGTTTGCCCTTCTGGAGTCCCGGCTTGCATCTCCACTGCCGGACTGCCTCTACCGCCCTATCGTCCAGCCCCATTCCCAAAGGTCGAATTACTCTAATGTTTCGGACCTGGCCAATTGTGTCCACGACGCAGTACAGAATTGCAGTGCCCTCCACGCGGGCTGTTCTGGCTTCCTTGGTGTATTTGGGCTCGACACGGCGAATCAACTGGGGGGAGCTGACGCCTCCTCCCGCTTTTGCCTGAGCCTGGCGGAGCACCGCCAGGTTGTTCAGGCTTGCGGCCAGGCGGGGGTCTTCCTGGCCGAACTTTCCTGCCTCCTTGAGCGCGGACATCCACTGTGTCTGGGCCTCAGCGTACTTGACCTGCCGGCTTTCTTCGGACCACCGATTACTGGAGAACAGCGCCAGTCGGCATGGTTAAGTCGCTCTCGTGTTCTTCTTGGTCAGCGTGAGCCGGCATCGCCGGCGAGCGCCCACCGTCATCCGAGCCAGCACGGAGCTGCGCTTTGAACTCGGCTGGCGTCAGATAGCCAAGGCTCGAGTGCGGTCGCACGTCGTTGTAGTGCCGTCGCCATTGCTCGATCCCCACCTTCGCGTCCACGCGGTTCCGAAACCACTGCAGGCTCAGATACTCGTCGCGGAACTTCCCGTTGAACGATTCGTCGGTCGCATTCTGCCACGGCTTGCCCGGCTCGATGAGCGCGGTTTCGATCTGCGCCTGGAGCAGCCACCGGAGAATCGCACCCGCGACAAACTCGGGGCCGTTGTCGGACCGGAGGTAACGTGGGGCTCCGTGGACGCTCACGAGCTGCGTGAGCACCTCGATAACGCGCCCGGACCGAATGCCGCCGGCCACGTCGATCGCGAGTGACTCGCGGGTCCATTCGTCGACGACGGTGAGGCACTTGAGCGTCTGCCCATTCGCGCAGGTGTCGAACACGAAGTCGTACGCCCAGACGTGATTGACCGCAGTGGCGGGCACCGGGCGGGGCCGGCTCAGGGCGACCCGGCGCCGCGGCCGCCGCCGAGGCACCTGCAACCCCGCCTGGCGCCAGAGGCGATGGGTCCGGTCCGTGCTCATCGTGTGCCCTTCGCGTTTTAGGAAAATCCGAATCCGGCGATAGCCGTACCGCGGATACTGCGCCGCCAGACGACGCATCGCGGCCAGCGCCGGGGCATCCCGGTCGACCAGCCGCGACTGGTAGCCCAGCGTGGACCGTGCGACGGAGAGCAAGGCGCACGCGCGGCGACCCGACAGACCGCGTGCACGTGCATACGCGACCTGCGGCCGGCGCACGCGTGCGCCTACCATTTTTTTCGGGTGATCTCCTTGAGCACGTCGATCTCCAGATCTCGATCGGCCACCATCTTTTTCAGCCGGCCGTTCTCCTGCTCGAGCTGCCGCAGCCGCTTCACATCGGCGGGCTCCAACGTGCCGAAGTGTTTCCGCCAGGCGTAGAGCGTCTGGGCGCTGACGCCGTTCTTTTTGGCCACCTCCGGAACGGGCCGCTGATCGGCCTCGCGGAGGATCGTCACCATCTGCTCTTCGGTAAACCGGGTCTTCTTCATGGCTCCCTCGTTTCTCCGAGGGCGCCATTCTCTCAGGCTTCAGCTGGTCCGGAAATCGCCAGGCAGGTCATACTGACCTTGCTGGTAAGCCTTCTCTCCGGCTGCGTTGTACTTATCCCAACCTGTATCGCGGAATACGAGGAAATAGACAACACACAAGATTCCCAGCAGCAGCCAGCCAGTTTTGGCTTTCGTCATCTAGGACTCCTACGGCAAACGGTAGGGCAGCTGATTCTCCCCTTTGGAGAATGATACTCCGATTCACAAGGCCGGATGGCTTCAGTTGTCTTGGTGATGACGCAAGTGATGAGGCAACCCCGGCGGGGTGGTGCACGTCTAACAGCTAGCAGAGGCGAAGACCCAAAGGGGGGTGCAATGAGAAGGCTAGTCTTTGCATTGGTTCTTTTGGGATGGTTCACTGGCCCAGCGCCCGTGGCTGCGCAACACGTCATCTCGGCGCGTGCCGGTTACGTGAATTACTGGCAGGGCGCGGTGACGCTGCCCAGCAGCCCGGACGGGAAGGTCGAGCGGCAAATCGCCGAAGGCCAGACCGTAACAACCTGGCGGGGACGCCTGGAACTGCTTCTGACTCCGGGCAGTTTTCTGCGCCTGGACCGCCACTCCACAGTCCGGCTGCTCTCCTCGCGGCTCACAGACGTTCGCGTCGAGCTGGTTTCGGGCACCGCCATGCTGGAAGTGAACGAAACTCGGAAGGGAACTTCCATTGTGATGCTATGGCGGGAACACACGATTCCCATCAAGCGCACCGGGCTATACCGCTTTGAAGCTGCTCGGGACTCCTTGCGCGTCCATGTCGAAAAAGGCAAGTTGCAAGTGCCCGGGAAGAAGGGTCCCCTCAAGGGGGGGAGGTTCGTGGAGTTGGCCGCGGCAGGAACTGCCAGCGGGGCAGTCAAGTACAACCGGAAGGACCTGGATGAGTTTGACCATTGGAATCGGGTCCGGTCCTCGGAATTGGCCACCGCCTCCTATGCCGCGGTCAATAGTTTCCGAAATCAACGCTCCTCCTTCTGGTCCAGCCAGTGGTTCTTCCATTCCGGCTTGGGCTACTACACCTTCCTGCCGTACGGCTACCCAATCCGATCGCCCTTTGGTTACGTCTACCGTTGCCCTCGTCCGAACTATGGGCGTCGGAACCCTTCCCACCCTGAGGTGCGGCCCTCCGAGGGAGGTCGGACCACCCAGGCTGGCCCCCCGGCGATACCTCGGCCACCACCGACATCTCGGCCACCAGCGACATCTTGGTCACCAAGGCCGCCGTCCTTCGGTGGCCGCAAAACCATAGGCCCGAGCAAGCAATGGACCAAAGGCCCGAAATCTGTGCGTAAGAACCCTTCCTACCCTAGGGGATGGTCCTCCAGGGGAGGTCGGACCACCCAGGCTGCCCCCCCGGCGGTATCTCGGCCCCGGGCGACATCTCGGCCCCGGGCGACATCTCGGCCACCAAGGCCGCCGTCCTTCAGTGGCCACAGAACCATAGGCCCGAGCAGGCAACGGGCTAAGGGCCCCTAACTGACCTAGTCCCTATATCCAAATGGTCAGCCGCTATCCGGCTCCTACAGAAGGCCACCGCCTCGGCGGGCAATAAGCAGGCAGGTCACCTCGGCAAGCTGCCTCTCAGCTTTGAAGCCAGTCAAGGCCTGACCCAGCGCCACAAGAGCCTCACTCCTGCTACCGGTCTTGCTGGCCCGCTTGGGCCAGCCACTGGATCAGATCCAGGGCTTGCTGACGGTCTAGCTGGTGCGGTACAAAAAATTCCTGCGCGTCGAGGTCGGGAAAACCTGCCAGCACCACCCGTTGCTGCAATTGCTCGCGAATGAGTGGCGGCTCTGCGGAGGAGATTTTCTGAAGCGCCTCGAAGACCACCTGATGGTGGATGTCGCAGAAGCGGTAGGAGCGAAGCAGGCGCATGCCCTCATCCCACACCGGCCCTTCCTCAGTACCCTGGCACATGGCCCGCAGGACGGCCCGCTCTGCGGCTCGGCGCTTCTCCTCAGGGTTCTGTTCGGAAGCTGTCATTCCTATACCACCGAGCAGATGTTTGGCACCGTCGGCGCTCAGCGACTAGCCAGCAGATCAGCCTAGCAGATCGGCAAAGACGAAGCCGTCCCGCTCGCAGATCTCTCCCACCGTCACAGGGATCGGTTCTTGAAACATAGGTCCGTCATAGACGAAGGAATGAAACTCACCTTTTTCTCCGCAGGGATCGGTGCCATCCGGCAGCTCCGCGAGGAAAGCTTCGTCGAAGTCGCGGCCCGCGAAGCGGCCGGGCAGAACCTTTGGGTCCACGCAGGTGATCTTGGCTTTGAGGCTGCTAGCGATCATTTCGCGGGCCAGGGCGTCGGTGGGGATTCCCCAAAGTGGGAACAGCGGCGACAGACCGGTTCCCTGCAGCTGGCGCTCCCGGTACTGCCTGACGTCCACGAGGTACAAATCGCCGAAGGCTACGGCCTCAATTCCCTTTCCCACAGCGCGCTGGCACACCTCAGCCATGATTTCTTCGTACTGCTGGTTTGAGCAGGGCCAGGGCAGAGGCACAGTCCACAGCGGTATCTCTAGCGATTTCGCCTGGGCTTCCAGCAGAGTCCGCCGGACGGCATGCATGGCCACCCGGTCAAACGCCTGGTTCAGCGTCGTCAGCAGGCCCACGACTTCAACGTCGCGGTCCCGGAGCGCGTGCAGCACCCAGGCGCTGTCTTTGCCGCTGCTCCAGGAAACAAGAGCCTTCTTCACGCAGGCCTCCTTGCCTGTCTCAGGCAGCGCCAGTCGCTTCCCTGGATACCTTGGCTACCTTCTCGCGTGGAAACATGGTCCGGCTCAACCAGGAGTGGAGCCCGAACAGGATTGCCGAGTAGAGCAGATCACCTCCCAGGGTATGGCCGAAGAACGGAAGGGCGACCCAATAGCACCACAGCAGTCCGGCCCATGTCTTCGGGTAGGCCGCGCTCGTTAGCCACCAGCCAAAGTTGGTCAGCAGGAAGAACTGCAGGCTGCATAGAAAGACCGCTCCCCCGATCCACAGCGCGTTTTCCGAACGGCGCAGTCGGCGCCCAATCCACACGTTGACCAGGAAGCCTGGCGTACACGAACAAGGTGGTCTTCGGATACACGGGGTATCCGTGCAGCACGGCCAGGATCGGATTGGTCACGGACATGACGAGCAGCGGCATCAGGTAAGCCTGCCAGCCTGGCAACCGTGCCCCGCCAAAGAGGCTCAGACCGCCCACCGGAGTGACGTTGGGCGGATGCGGCATCAACCGCGCTACGGCACTCAGGAGGCACAGCGAGAGCGTCAGTGGTCTCAGGGATTGGCTCGATTTGCTTGAGTAGGTGGGCAACATCTCTCGTCTCCTTCCATTGGAGGTGTGTCATAGGGCCAGCGGGACCCGGTTACTTCCGCCAGCGGAATTTTAGGCCAGCGACGAAATTGCGCCGCAGGGCGGGGAAGCCCAGCGCCTCCTCGTAGCGGCTGTCGCTGAAGTTGTATAGGCGCCCGCACAGGGCAACCTCCGGGCTCAAGGCGATCTCCGCGCCAAGGTCCGGGCGAACGTAGCCGGGGTTGATCAGCAGGCCACCGCTCGGGCCCAGGATGGGGTCGGCGTCGAGGGTTTCGGAGCGCCAAAAGGCGCCGGTGTTCAGCTTGAGGCGCAGGCGCTTAATGCGCCAGGTGGCCAGATAGGCGCCCGAATGTGCGGGTCGGCGCAGCAGGCGCTGTCCCACGCGGAACGGCGTTGGCCCGCGCCCGGGAGCCCCATCCAGCGAAAGCACCTCGCTCTTTAGCCAGGTGTAATGGCCGCTGAAGTTGATCCACCCGGTGGGACGAAAGGCGCCGGAAAGCTCCAGCCCCTGCGCGCGTGAGTTGGCCAGGTTGTCTGACTGCCAGCTGCTCAGCTCGCTAAGGTCGCCCCGCAGGGTGACAATCAGGTCGTGATAGCGGTTGTAGAAGTAGGTCAGGTCCAGCACCACCCGGCGCTGAGCCAGTTCCTGCTGGATTCCCAGGTCGAAGCTGGTGGTACGTTCCGGGGCCAACTCCGGATTGTTGGTGAAAGTCAGTTCGAAACCACCCGGAGCACGCAGCCCGGTCCCCGCGCTGCCGTGGAGCTTGGTGGCGGGGCCCGGTCCGAGCAGATACGCCACTGAGACCTTCGGGCTCAGCGCTAGCCTGCTGTGGGCGTCAATCGCCGGACGGATGCCAAAGGCGTCGGCGGGCAGCGCCGAGGTGCGGATATTTTCCAGGCGGAACCCCGTGCTGAGGAACAGGCGCCCGTCGTGCTCGTAGAGGTTTTCCACGAACCATCCGAAGTTGTTGCGGAACAGGGGAAAGTCGCTGCCTCGTTCATCCGTGATGAAGGTGTTGCGGAATCGCTCGCGCTGGTAATCGAAGCCAAAGCTGAGCGTATCGTCTTCCGCCAGCGCCACGCGCGTCTCGGTTCCGAAGCCGCCGTGAAACTGGCGGGAGAGAGAAGTGCCGAACGACGAGGTGAAGTCCCGGCGATCGGTGTAGAAGCTGCCGGTCAGCTTCTGGTGGAAGCGCCCGCGCGTGAACTCGAACTCCAGGCCGTTGACGAGGGAGTTCTCCCGGAGGCGGCTGACCCGGTTCACCGGGGCGACACGAAACGGACCGGGGACGCCGGACTCGTTGGCGCCGGCCACCAGCGTGTAGCGGATGCGGCTGGCAGCGGTCGGCTCGTATTCCAGATTCAGCGAGCCAGCCCGGTTAAGGTAGTCATCGTTGGGGACCACACCGTCGCTGGAGTGGCGCACCAAGTCAAAATTCCAGCCGAAGCGGCCCGCTCGGCCTCCGGCGCCGAACGAGCCGCGGGCGGTCGCGAAGCTGCCGCCCTCGGCCTCGCCGTGAAACTGGAACGGGCTTGTGGCCCGGCGGGTAATGATGTGGACGACCGAGCCGATAGCGTTCAGCCCGTAGAGCGCGCTCTGCGGGCCGCGCACGACCTCGATGCGGTCGATGATCTCCACAGGCAGGTGGGCAAAGTTGAATGCGCCACCAAAATCGTTGACCCGAACGCCATCCACCATCACCAAGTTGAAATTGGAGTCGCCACCACGCGCGAAAACGCTGGTGACGCTGCCTCGCCGGCCTGTCTGCACTACAGCCAGACCGGGAACGTGGCGCAGCGCCTGGGCCACGTTTCCAGCGTGCATCTCCTCCAGTTGGTCCCGGGTCAGGACGGTGGTCGAGGAGGCTACTGCCGAGGTCGGCAACTCGGCGCGCTCAGCGGTCACGACCAGGACCTCGCTGCGTGCGGCTAGTTGCAGGCGGAGATCGGCGTGCACCGCACCGCCCTTCACGCGAATTTTTTGCGGCGCGCCGCTGAGTCCCGGGGCCGAGGCCAGCAGCGTGTAGGTGCCGTCGGCTGGCGACTCAAAACGAAAGCGCCCGTCGGCGTCGGCGCCGACGGTGCGCGAAGAGGCGGCTCCCGACAGATACACGACCGCGCGCGGGATCGCCGCGCCTTGCGGGTCCAGGACTGTCCCAGTGATCTGGGCAAAGAGAGCCGAAGGCAGAAGCAACAGTAGGGTCGAAACTGTCGAAACTAAGGGCAGGGAAATTGAAAACCGGCGAGTCATCTCTCCTCCTATCCCTCGACAGGGGAACGAGTGAGATTCCCGGCCGGTCTCCTGACTTATGCCTGACTCCCGATTTTCTCGGGAACGGCCGTGCCCGCCTTCCCATCCTTGCGGACAGTGGCGTTCGGGGCACGTCCTCGGCAATCACAGTGGCGGGGCCGTGCTGGATTTGCACCAGCTTCCCATGCCGCCGGACCATCCGGCGGACACCGGGAACCCAATGTTCGGAGGAATGCTACCCCAAAGTTGCGCGCCGCGCAAGGGTGCTGTGCTTAGATCTGGGCGGCGTCAAGAAACGCCAAGAAACACCAAAGAAACAAAAGCTGGCGGCCTTGACGCGGGCTGGGCCGGAGTCTAGAGTTAGTCGCATGGCCGAAGGTGGTCCGCTGCTATCGGTGATCCTGCCAGTCTATAACGAGCGGCGGACGCTTCACGAAGTTCTGCGCCGCGTGCACCAGGTGCCGATCGAAAAAGAGATCCTCGCGGTGGACGATTGCTCTACCGACGGCAGTCGAGAGCTGCTGGACGAGTTGGCCGCCACTGACCCTCGTCTCCGGGTGATTCACCAGCCCCGCAACGGGGGTAAAGGGGCGGCTGTGCGGGCCGGCATTGAGCGCGCTTCGGGCCAGATCATTTTGATCCAGGATGCGGACCTGGAATACGATCCGGCTGAATACCCGCGCCTGATTGCGCCGATCCTGGAAGGGAAGGCCGACGTGGTTTACGGCTCGCGCTTCGCCGGCTCTACCCGCCGTGTGACTCGGTTCTGGCACACGCAGGGAAACCGGTTCCTGACGCTGCTTTCCAACCTCGCCACCAACCTGAACCTGACGGACATGGAAAGGTACTGTCAAGTTAAGCAGTTTGGCGGCATTCTCGCCGCCCGCCGCCACCGCTAAGTCATTGATTCTCAGTCTCTGATCCAGCAGAATCCTTCCGCAAAACGGGCAGATTCTGCTCAACTTGACAGTACCCTCAGCAGTTTTGCCGGATCGCTCAAAATCACCTCCACGGCGCCCATCGTCAGTCTGTCGCTCAACTTCGAAGCCGCTCCCGTATTCTCCTCCTTGCCTCCGGGGGAACTGGATGCCGCCGCGCCGTGATCTGCCAGAACATTCGACTGGCAATTGCGGCTGATTCTACAATCAATCTAAAAGGTATTTCGTTAGAAGATGGATAACGCTCCGGTTGCGAACCGTGGAGCCGCAGGAAGAGCATACCCCAGTCTCTCTCTCAAAGGATTCCATCGGCAATACATTGGTCGCTTCGCAGCTGTTACAAACAAAATTAACCCGGATTCTCTTCATGAATGGTCGGCGGCATCCTTCTGCTAATCTCCAACGTCAATATTGATGCGGGTTCAAACAATCACCGCGTCGCTCCGCCGAAGGCTTTGCGACGGCCTACGGCAGTGCTGTATAGATTTCTTCATTTTGAATCTTGTAGGGGTCCGTACCCTCTTGAAGTTTCTCCAGAATCTCGCCGCAAAGCTTCCGGTACGTCTGCCGACTAGGCACTATCGGAATGATATTCCCAGCAGAAAGTCCGCCTGATTAAGGTTGGAACCGAAGGGTGTCCCAAACCACTTCGTCCCCTCGCGGAAATTCTCGTGTGCCCAGCGGGTATAGCGCATTTCCGCGGTAATACGGATAAAACTCAACGGCATCTCCACGCCGCCTCCAAGCACAAATCCTCCGGTGGAGAAACGCGCAAGCTCCTCCAAAGCGAACCCTGACTGGCTGACATTGCGCGTATAGTACCACTCGGTGAAGGTTCGACTACCTGTATCTCTAACTTGCCTGGTTCCGTTGATCCGGTTCACGCTCACGCCTGCCGCCACAAAGGGACGTACGGTGGCACCCGAAAAACGATATTTCATCAGAAGAGGAAATTCCCACTTGTTGGCTACATTATGCGTGTTGACGAAATGCTCCCCTGACGATGGCGTGCGAGCATAGAAATTCCTGTCGTAGTTCAGCCGCCTGTAGAGAACATTGAACTCGAGGGCAAGGCGCAACGGCAGATGGACTTGCACCGTCGGGCCCACGACATATCTCCTTGTTTTACAGAAGTGCGATTCGCGGGTAACGGCTACCCTCGGGGGAATCGTGCCTAAGCTGGTGAATAGGAATGCGTCGTTTAGCGGAATGCCGCCCTTGACCCCGAAAGAAAGCAACTGCGCATCGGCGCTCACCGCAACAAGACAAAGAACAGCACACCAAAATAGGCCTGTTACGATCTGATGGTTATGCCGAGATGTGCTCCGGTTAGCTGCGAGCCGCCCACCACAACCATTCTGGTTATTCATCGGGGATAGTGCCATATTTATGGTACTGTCAAGTTCAGTGGGAGCGTGGCAGACTTGGCCGATGAAACGCGACACGCTGAGCTACCATGGATATCGATTCCCACCCGACATTATCAGCCACGCCGTCTGGCTGTATCACCGCTTCGGTGTGAGCTTTCGCGATGTCGAAGATCTCCTGGCCCAACGCGGCATTACGGTGTCCTACGAAGCGATCCGGCTGTGGTGCCTCACGATCGGTTCAGTATACGCTCGCCGGCTCAAGCGTCGACAGGGCCGGCTGGGCGACATCTGGCACCTGGACGAGGTCTTCGTCACCATCCAGGGACAGCGGCGCTATCTCTGGCGTGCCGTCGGTCAAGATGGTGACGTCATCGATATCCTCGTCCAGTCGCATCGCGACTGTCGGGCGGCTACACTCTTTTCCCGCAAGCTGTTGAAGGGCCAGGAGCGTACGCCTGGGCGGTTGGTCACCGACAAGCTGAGCAGCTACAGGGCTGCGCACCGAGCGGTCATGCCGTCCGTCGCCCATCGCACGGACCGATACGAGAACAATCGCGCCGAAGTCTCCCACCAGCCCACACGGCAACGCGAGCGACAAATGCGCCGGTTCAAATCTCCCGGGCAGGCACAACGATTCTTGTCCGTGCATGGGCTCGTCCGCAACCTCTTCCGCGTTGGCCGTCACCTGGTGCGAGCGGTGCATCATCGGGAGCTACGAGGACGCTCTTTTCTCATTTGGGATGCAGTCACGATCGCCGCCTGACTCGAACTGAGATCACGATCCCGAGTACCGGCTCGCTCGACGAACGCTAACTTTGACAGTACCGTGGAGACGCATGCGTCTGGTCTTCCACAACGATGCCTGCGCCCAGCGTTTCCAATCCATTGATTCGGCTGACCAAAATGTTTAGCTCACTTGTCTGCTTCAGGTCCGTTCCTGGACTGGAAGAGAGTCCGGTCCTTGGATCCTCGCGTCTCGTCGCCTCCACCATCATGCTGTTGGCGCTCCTGTCCGGCGTCGCCATGCACCAAGTCCACGCCCAGAACAACGCCCCGATCTTCAACTGGCAAGGGGAAGTGCAAGTGTCGACGTCCACGTTGACGATCAGGGAGGGAGAAACCCTCTCCTACAACATTAGGCTCAGTGAGCAACCGGCCGCCGACGGCTGGTGGGTACGGATCCATGTCAACGGAGTGGTGTACTACGCCGGCAACCACGACAACAGCGAGGGAATAGGCATTCGTTGGGTGCCGTCCGTCGGCTGGGAATTCAATCAGGATAGAGACCCGGTTGACAACCCGGGTCCAACACAATGGCGAAACGTTCATATTACAGCATTCCAAGACGACGATGATAAGGATGAGTTTGTGACCATCACCCACGAGGTGTGGGACGAGAAGAGCAATTGCCCACCGTCCCTGCACGGTGTGGCCCCTGTGGAGGTGCAAGTCACGGACGACGAGACGGCGTCGACGGGGGTGGCGTTGTCGGTGAATCCGATGACGGTGAGCGAAGGGGCGGGCGGAACGACGGTGACGGTGAGGGCGGCGCTGAACGGAGCGGCGCGGTTGGGATCGACGCCGGTGAAGGTGGCGGTGGGCAAGGCGGGAGACAGCGCGACGGAGGGGACGGACTACGAGACGGTCGATGACCTGACGGTGACGATTCCCGAGGGATTGACGAGTGCGACGGAGAGGTTCACGTTGACGCCGACCGACGACGTCGTCGTCGAGAGCGACAAGACGGTCACCGTGAGCGGGACCACCGCCGCCTCGGGCATCACCACTGTCAACCCGGCCACCCTCACCATCACCGACGACGACGTTCCGCCGGACACCATCGAGCTGAGGGTGAGTCCCGACAGCGTCGCCGAGAACGCCGGGGCGACAGGCATCATGGTGACGGCAGCTTTCCCGCAGGGGAGCGCCACCCTGTCAACGCCCACGGTGGTGAACGTTACCTTGGCGGCAGCCACCGCCCAGACCGCCGACTTCACCCCGGTGCAGCCCTTCAACCTCACCATCCCCGCCAGCGCCCGTAGCGGGACGGCAACCTTTCAGTTCACGCCCAACGACGACACCTCCATGGAAGGTTCCGAGACGGTGACGGTGAGCGGGACCACCTCGGGCATCACCACTATCAACCCGGCCACCCTCACCATCATCGACAACGACGCCCCGCCGGACACCATCGAGCTGAGCGTGAATCCCGACAGAGTCGCCGAGAACGCCGGGGCGACAGGCATCATGGTGACGGCAGCTTTCCCGCAGGGGAGCGCCATCCTGTCAACGCCCACGGTGGTGAACGTTACCTTGACGGCAGCGACCGCTCAGACCGCCGATTTTACCCCGGTGCAGCCCTTCAACCTCACCATCCCCGCCAGCGCCCGTAGCGGGACGGCAACCTTTCAGTTCACGCCCAACGACGATACCTCCATGGAAGGTTCCGAGACGGTGACGGTGAGCGGGACCACCTCGGGCATCACCACCATCAACCCGGCCACCCTCACCATCATCGACGACGACACACCGAACAATCCGCCGACGGGGCAGCCAAGGATTACCGGTACGGCGCGGGTGGGCCAGACCCTGACGGCGGTGACGACCGACATTCAAGACGCCGACGGCCTGGGCGACTTCGCCTATCAGTGGAAGGCCGACGGAACGAATATCGCCGGGGCAATGGATTCAAGCTACAGGCTGACCAACAATGAGGTCGGTAAGCGGATCACGGTCACGGTGAGCTTCACCGACGGCATCGGCACCGAGGAAACCGTGACCAGCCTGCCGACCGACGCGGTCAGGGAGGCGGTTACCCCGCCCCCACCTCCACCCCCGCCGGTCCTGACGGTGGCGTTCGACTTGGCGAGCTACAGCACGACGGAAGGTGGCGATCCGGTGACGCTGAGGGTGACGCTGAACCGGACGTCCAACCAGAACCTCACGATTCCGATCACGGTGATGCCGCAAGGCACAACGGAGGCGGACGATTACACGGTTTCCGGTCTCACCGATGGAACCTTGAGTTTTGCTCCCGGAGACCTCTCCAAGACGTTCATGATCGTGGCCAACGAGGACACCGACAGTGACGATGAGACGATAGAGTTGGGCTTCGGCACGCTGCTGGAGGGGGTCAGCCAAGGTGTGATGGCCACGGCCACCCTCACCATCATCGACGACGACGCCCCGCCGGACACCATCGAGCTGAGTGTGAGTCCCGACAGCGTCGCCGAGAACGCCGGGGAGACAGACATCATGGTGACGGCAGCTTTCCCGCAGGGGAGCGCCACCCTGTCATCGCCCACGGTGGTGAACGTTACCTTGGCGGCAGCGACCGCCCAGACTGCCGACTTCACCCCGGTGCAGCCCTTCAACGTCACCATCCCCGCCAGCGCCGGTAGCGGGACGGCAACCTTTCAGTTTACGCCCAACGACGACACCTCCATGGAAGGTTCCGAGACGGTGACGGTGAGCGGGACCACCACAGTCTCGGGCATCACCACTATCAACCCGGCCACCCTCACCATCACCGACGACGATACACCGAACAATCCGCCGACGGGGCAGCCGAGGATTACCGGTGCGCCGCAGGTGGGCCAGACCCTGACGGCAGTGACGACCGACATTCAAGATGCCGACGGCCTGGGCGACTTCGTGTATCAGTGGAAGGCCGACGGAACGAATATTGCCGGGGCAATGGATTTAAGCTACAGGCTGACCAACAATGAGGTCGGCAAGCGGATCACGGTCACGGTGAGCTTCACCGACGGCATCGGCACCGAGGAAGCCGTGACCAGCCAGCCGACCGCCGCGGTCAGGGATGCGGTTACCCTACCCAGGCAGGCCCTGACGGTGGCGTTCGACCCGGCGAGCTACAGCACGACGGAAGGTGGCGATCCGGTGACGGTGAAGGTGTCGCTGAACCGTGCGTCCGACCGGGACATCACGATTCCGATCACGGTGATGCCGCAAGGCGCAACGGAGGCGGACGACTACACGGTTTCCGGTCTCACCGATGGGACGTTGAGTTTTGCTCCCGGAGACCTTTCCAAGACCTTCATGATCGCGGCCAACGAGGACACTGACAGCGACGATGAGACGATAGAGTTGGGCTTCGGGACGCTGCCGGAGGGGGTCAGCCAAGGTGAGACAGCCACGGCCACCCTTACCATCACCGACGACGACGTTCCGCCGGCCCTGACGGTGGCGTTCGACTTGGCGAGCTACAGCACGACCGAAGGTGGCGATCCGGTGACGCTGAAGGTGATGCTGAACCGGACCTCCGACCAGGACCTCACGATTCCGATCACGCTGATGCCGCAAGGCGCGACCGAGGCGGACGATTACACGGTTTCCGGTCTCACCGATGGAACGTTGAATTTTGCTCCTGGAGACCTCTCCAAGACCTTCATGATCGTGGCCAACGAGGACACCGACAGCGACGATGAGACGATAGAGTTGGGCTTCGGGACGCTGCCGGAGGGGGTCAGTAAAGGTGAGACGGCCACGGCCACCCTCACCATCGTGGACGCTGACCTGCCGGAGCTGGCGGTAAGCTTTGCGCGGGCCGAGCACACAATTGCCGAAGGTGGCGATCCGGCCAGCATCAATGTGAACATCTCCCCGGCTGCGGACCGCCGGGTGGAAGTGCCGCTAGTAGTGACGCCGCAAGGAGGTGCGACGAGCCAGGACTACGGCGGGGTGCCGGCGTCGATCGTATTCGAGGTCGGCGCGACCGTGGTCACTTTCCAGGTGACCGCGCCGGCGGATCAGGAGGATGATCCGGGCGAGAGTATTGTCCTTGGATTCGGGGATCTGCCGGAGGCGGTCAGCGAAGGCGACCCCTCAGAGACCACGGTGAAGTTCACCCAGCAACGCAGCGCAGAGCAGTTTTCGGCATCGCTGAAGATCCTGCTGGCGGTAACTGCCCGTTCGGTGGGAGATAGCGCGCAGACGGCGATCCAGTCTCGATTCCAGCACAAGCGCCAGTTGATGCGGAACAGGCTGTCCGCACGCGGTCCGAACACGGGGGGAAGCCTGTCTGCCGGCCAGACCGGCAGCAACGGTTCGGGTCTCAGCAGGGCCGGTGCTTTAAATCACATGCCAGAGGCCGATAGATTCGGCTTCGCACCCCCCAGGCTGGCCGAGGGCGCTGGTCCGTCGATGGGCTCGATCCGACCAGGCAGCTTGCATAACTCCTTGGCTCCCGACTATGGCATCGCGCCCACCCAAGCGGCCTACGGGCACGTTACGCTCCAAAGGACATCCACGGCCGACACAACGCTTGTGGCTCGCCAGTTCTCCGGGATAAGGGCTCGACAACCGATCTTTTCCCAGGCTTCCTTCAACCTCCAAATGGGAGAAAGCACCAGGGGCAACGACGGGAGTGGGAGTGTAGCTCTGTGGGTTCAGGGCGACCTGCAAAACTTCAACGGGAATATCACCCGGGGCGGGATGGACTATCGCGGTGTCATGGGGGCCGCTCACGTTGGACTGGACTTCTACAACAGCGAACAGATGCTCGTCGGCCTCTCCTTCATGCGAAGCTTTGCTCGTATCAATTACAACGCCGATGGGGTCCATGGGATGTTTAGGAATGGTATGAACACTGCTCATCCGTATCTGTACTGGCAGCCCAACGAGCGCTTCAGTACGTGGGTCATTGGAGGCTTGGGAAGAGGTGAAGTTGATGTCAATGAGCCGCGCCGGGCTCACGACTTAGCTTCCGACTTTCGTATGTTCTCGGGCGGGATGCGCTCGGTGCTGGCCAAGCGGGGCAACACGGAGGTGGGCGTTGTTTTAGATTCTTTCACTGCACGCCTCGGAACCAAAGCTTGGAAGGACATCGAAAATGTAAGTGGCCAAGCCAGCCGGACCCGGATGATGCTGGAAATGGTCCACGACAAGCCTCTGGAAGCGGAGAGATCGCTAAGCATTAAGGCAGAACTTGGGTACCGCCACGACGCGGGCGACGCGGATCGGGGTTCTGGAGCCGAAGCCGGCTTCCGTCTAGGCTATCTGGATGCGGCCGGCGGTCTGGGCATCGCGTCGCACGGCCGGATGCTGCTGGTGCGTGAAAGTGACTACCGCGACTTAGGACTGGGAATGCAGGTAAGCTGGGACTCGGGGGAGAAACGTCGGGGTCTGCAACTGTCGATGATGTCTTCGCGCGGAAACGATGGGGGTGGCAGGACGACGTTGTGGAACAACTCGGCCCTGGTCACCCGTCCCATGGGCTCGGGCTACATGTCCAACGCCTCCCAGACCAGCACGAGCAGCGAGGTGGCCTACGGGATGGACATCTTCGGCGGACGGGGTTTGCTGACGCCCTACAGCCGCCTGCAACTTGCCGACTATGGGCGCGATCTGCGCGTGGGCACCGAATTCAGCCTGCTTTCTCGCGGGCTGCCAGCGCAGCCCGCGAAGTTCCAATTGGAATGGATCAGGCGGGAAACCCCCAACCGCATGATCGATCTAGGCATGATGCTAGGAATCTCGATTCCTTTCTGAGGACGTTAGGAAGAAAAACATCGGAACGTCGTTTTCGTTCCGCTAGGCTACACATAACGAGCCGAAAAATCTGTTTCCTTCGGCATCCGCGGATACTTCTCATCTCGGCGTCACCCGTAGAAGCAAGGAACACCGGTTCAATCCCCGAACCGTCACACCTAATCCTGGGTACGATAATCACTGGCGTCGCGGCAATCGTTACAATAGTATAAGCCGTCCTCACAGAGCCGATTTCCATAAAACGAGTGGCAGAGGGCGCAAGAACGGCCGCAATCGCATTGATCTTCGGGCTGATCACAGCAGTTGCAAATAAAAACCTCACAGGCCCCGGGCAGCTGACCTGACTTCCTCCTCAAGTGGATTCTCTCTCTTTCCACTTGGTACAAAAAGGGCCGGTCAGGTCACCTGACCCGGCCGGGGATTTTTGTGCCAGCGAAAGTGAGAGAGAATCTATTCTTCAGGAAGCCATTGCCTCAGAGCATCCCTGCGACGAAGGCCTGCTTAGGAATTCTGGCGACCGCTTCGAGACGCGCCATTCTGCACTGGCAGTCCCGACAACGCAAGAGAGCCTCAAGGTCACTCAGGTTCATACCGCGATGCACTTTTCCTGTCCCCGCATGGGCCAGGATATCGACCGGCTCCAAGATTGCTTCACGGCCGCAGGCCCCGCATACGGCGATGAAATACCAGTCTCCCACGTCGGCATAATCTCCTAACTGGAGCGGCATTACTGAAAGTCCTCCCAATCGGGAATACGGCCATAGGCGATCTTGGCTCCGGTATAGCCACCCGGATCGCCACACTGGCCGTAGCCGATGACGGTGCGGCCATAGCGGCCGTTGATCGCATCGACGGCGGCGCTTTGTCAAGGGCGGAGTAAAACTAGACCACTCCGGCGGAGAGAAAGTAGACCAGTTCAGGGGTGGTGGAAGCTTTGATTTGAGAGGGAGTTGCGGGGGCGGTTGGAGCGGAGGCCTGCGACGCCCGCAGGGCGGCGCGGTTAGGCTGGAGTGGAAGCCGCCCTCGCAACTCGTCGCCCAGTATTGGGTGAGATCAGGCGCGAGGCTTTCCGGAACGCCTTCGTTTGCTGTCCTTGAGCCGGCAACTTTCCCCGTTCATCTCCAGGATGTGGACATGGTGGGTGAGACGATCCAGCAGGGCTCCGGTCAGCCGCTCCGATCCGAAGGCCTCCGTCCATTCGTTGAACGGCAGGTTGCTGGTCACCACGGTGGCGCTGCGTTCGTAGCGCCGGCTGAAGACCTCAAACAGCAACTCCGCCCCAGTCTTGGATAGCGGCACGAAACCCAGCTCGTCAATGATCAACAGCTCGAAACTGGAGAGCATCTTCTGGAACCGCATCAGGCGCCGCTCGTCCTTGGCCTCGATCAGCTCATGCGCCAGGGAGGCCGCCGTAGTGAACCGGACCCGGAACCCTTTCTGACAGGCGGCCAGTCCCAGCGCCAACGCAATGTGGGTTTTTCCCGTGCCCGAGTTCCCTAAAGCCAGGATGTTCTCCTTGCGTTCGATGAACTCGCCTCGGGCCAGCTCGAGCACCAAGGCCTTATTCAGCGACGGAAGGGCCAGGAAATCGAAACTGTCGAGGCTCTTCACCACGTCGAACCTGGCTTGGTGAATGCGCCGCTCGGTGGCGCGCCGTTCCCGGTCCAGCAGCTCCAGCTCCGTCAACCGCAGCAGGTAGCGCGGGAAGTCCACGCCCTCGGCAGCGCACTGCTGCGCCACCTTGTCGTACTCACGCAAAAAGGTGGGTAATTGCAGGGCCTTCAGATGGTGTTCCAGCAACACCTGGGGCGTGTCCATCAGCAGACTCCTTCCCGGAGCAGGGTCAGATAGTCGGCGGCGGCTGTGGTGGCCACCTGCGTCGCCGGCAGGTGCGGATAGTGCTCCAGGTCCAGCCGCGCCGGCCGCTGCTCGATCCGGCCCAGCAGCAGATGCTTGACCGCGTCAGACCAGATCGCCCCCAGCCGCAAGGCGTCCTCGACGGCCAGCGACACTTCCGTCCAACGGAACGTCTCCAGCCGTCGCAGGACCTGCACATACTCCCGCTTGCCCTTCTTGCCTAACCGCGCCTCCATCAGCCGCCGCAGTTGCGCGAAGCCTTCCGGCAACTCCCAGCCGGCCAGGGGGGCGGCCTGGTTCAACGCGTTCGGCTTCTGCTCCAGCAGCGCCAGATAGTGCAACGGATCGAAGATCATCTCTTCCCGTTCCTAGCTCCGGACATGGCGTGCGATCACTTCGCTCGCTGCACAGATCACCACTTCCTCGACGAATCCCTTCACCAGCACCTCCCGGTGCCCCCAAGCCACCGGCACCGAATAGTCGTTGGATCGATACCGCACCAGCGACAGTGACGTCACCCGTGTGGTCCGTTTGTCGCAGGCCTCATAGGGCGTCGCCGGCAGGGGCAGCAGCCTCTGTTGATCCTTCGCGAACCGCTCGCCGATCGTCTCTTGATGTCCTCGCAGACGCCGCTCTCGCCGCCGGGTGCACTGTTCCCGCAGCTTCGCGTGCAACTCCTCCCAGCTGGCACACCGCGGCACCGGCACCAGGAAGTTCCGCCGCACGTAACCCACTAGTCCTTCCACTTTCCCTTTGTCATTGCCCTTGCCCGGTCGTCCGAACTTCTCCGCAAACAGGTAGTGACTCTGCAGTTCGGAGAACGCCCGCGTCTTGTTCCGTGTTCCGTCACCCAGGATCTGCCTCACCGCCAGCTTGGTGTTGTCGTACAGGATCGTGCGAGGCACTCCGCCGAAGTAGCCGAACGCCTGGTTGTGCCCTTCTAAGAACGCTTCGGTCGTCTCAGCCGGAAACGCCATCACGAAGCAGTCGTCCGATTGCGGCAGCTCCATCACGAAATAGTGCGCCTTGCGCTCCACCCCGCCGATCACCACTTGCGCTTCGCCAAAGTCGGCCTGGGCCTCCCCCGGTGGATGCTCCAGCGGCACGAACATCTCCCGCTGGCTCAGCTTCCGCAGCCGCACGTAGTCCTTCACGATGGTGTAGCCGCCCGGGAATCCGTGCTCCTCCCGCAGCCGCTCAAAAACCCGCTTGGCCGTGTGGCGTTGCTTCTTGCTCTGGGCCTTATCTTGCTCCAGGATCTGGTCGATGATCCCCACCCAGGCATCCAGCTTCGGCCGCCGCGCCGGCTGCTGCCGCCGATAGCCCGGAGGGATCGAGTACCGCAGCATCTTGCGGACCGTCTCGCGGGCTAGCCCGAACTGCCGCGCCGCCTCCCGTTCACTGATCCCCTCAGCCTGAACTGCTCGTCGAACACGCGCATAGAGTTCCACTGTGTGCACACCTCCGGTGTTTCACAAAACACATCAGAATCACAATGTTTGATGGAATCGAACTGCGCTGGTCTAATTTTGCACCGCCAGAAACCGCCGCTTACGCGGCGCTCCCTGGTCTATTATTGCTCCGGCGTTCATACCGGGGGAAGTTGCATCCGTCACGCGGCGGCGGAGCCGTTTCCGGTAGGCCCGCTGCCGGTCCCGGTGATCGAGCCGTCCTTCCGGGCTGTCCTGGTGTTTCCGGTTGGCGTTGCGATGTTGTTGCAGTTGCGCTCTCTTCCGGCAGCCATCCCCGCAGTAGGCCTGTCTCCGCAATACCAAGGAAGCCGGGTAATGCCGGTGGAGGGAAGGGACCTCAGTTCGAGAGCAACGCATGACGGAGGAAGGGACATGAGGACTGGCGAGAGCCTAACAGCCCGTGGTGGAAGTCTGCGGGGTCGCGTTACGAGCGCCATCGCGCCGGATGTTAGGCGCCGCGACGAGGGCGATGCTCTTCCATCCGTGAGGAGCGGCAACACCGCAGATGGCGCGATGCCGCCGTAACCCTCTGGGCGCCCACGGGGCTTCCGAGCGCTGAAGTTCCTGATCCATTCATTCTGCCACGGCCCGCTGGGCTCGATCGAGCCCGGGGAGCCGGGGAGCCGGGCCGCCGACGGTCCGGCCGGCCACGAGCGGTCAGCAGCCTGCGGTGGAAGTCAGACCATCCTTGGGGGTCTGCGACGGCCCAGGGGCGCTCATCGAGCGCCCTACAGCTTCAGGCAACTTCACGACAGGCTGTCAACCCGCGATCGACTCGATGCGGTCCACCTCGTCGCGGGTCAGCTCGATCCCGTAAGGTACTGTCAAGTTGAGCAGAATCTGCCCGTTTTGCGGAAGGATTCTGCTGGATCAGAGACTGAGAATCAATGACTTAGCGGTGGCGGCGGGCGGCGAGAATGCCGCCAAACTGCTTAACTTGACAGTACCATTCGGACTCTTTGAATCCACCGATTCTGCATCGTAAAGAAACTTTCGTGCTCCCATCCTATCCGGGTGTCGACAAGTTCCGTGCCTTAACGGAAAAGGAGGAGAAGCTCGGCCTGCTTTCGCAAGAAGGAATAGGCTATCAGCAGCAATGGGAACAGACGTTGGCGAACGCTGGCGGGACAATCGCAGGACATACTCTACATCACCGCATTACTTGATGGTGGACGCTAAGCTACATCTAAAATCTCTCAGATGATACTGGCTAAAGGTTGATTGCCACGATGACACTGAAACGCCGAGAAGAATTAATCGACGAGGAAATTGAATCGATCGACGAAGAAGTTGCCAAGTTCATCGAGTCCACTTCAGGTGATCTTGAAGGCGGCGTTGTTGCGTAATTCGCGCTCGCGGCGAACCGGGCCGAGAAGCTCATCCGCCTCAGTACACGCGCTCCGATCGTGGCATTCCAAGCTCCGCCATCCGGTTCAGCACAGCGCACTTGATCGCGGCTTCGACTTTTTGGTTCTTGACCGTGCGGGCCGAGAGGCTTACCCCGAGTATCGCCTTGTACCGTGAGACCGCATTCTCCGCCACGCTCTGGCGAGTGCAGCCACTCGACTTCCGCCACTCATAACGGCCCTGCGTCCTAATACGCCGGAGATGGGTATCACGCATCGCACGCCACGGAGGCGGATGAGAGTCTCGGCTGCATCGTGCATTGCGTCGCGGCAAGATCGTCACGATAGCGTCGTGCTGGAGTACGGCCTCGTAGCAGGAACCCGTGTCGTAGGCCCGGTCTGCGGAGACTTGCCCGATCGAACCAGGAGTCTTAGACAGCAACGAAGAGAGCCTTCGGGCGTCGTGGACGTTGCTCGCAGTCAGGTCCATCGCAACGATCTCTTTCGTCGTCTCATCGATGCCTAGGTGGAGCTTTCGCCATGTCCTACGGCGGAGGGTTCGGTGTTTTCTGATGTGCCACTCACCGGCTCCGTAGATCTTCAGGCCCGTCGAATCGATGACGACATGTCGTGGTCGATCCGTGGGCCCTACACTCAGTCGGACGTCGACGGCGCTTTGCCTTCGGCTCACCGTGCTGTAGTTGGGCACTGGGAGGTCGAGAGCCATGAGCGCCACGATGGATTGAAGGAACCCTTGAGTGGTCCGTAGGTTGAGGTGAAACACCGAATTCAGGACCAGCGCACATTGGATCGCCGCATCTGCGTAGACCTTGGGCCGGCCTCGCCCTTCGAAGGGTCCTGGATGACGCCAGGCAGCGACTGCCTCCGTGTCGAACCACAGTGTCAGCTGCCCACGTTTCACCAGAGCCCGGTTGTGCTCCGGCCAGTTGCGAACCTTATATCGGAAGGTGTAGTCGCTTTTGCCCATCCCCTAGCCTATCAGGAGGGAGAGCGTTGGGGATGGAGTCAGATTTCTGCAACAACGCCATGCAGATCAGCCAGTGATTTCCTTAAAAACTTTCATCAGGAGATTCGCAAGCAAGCTACCAGCCGCGATCCACAATCCAATTTGCGTGTATCGATAGCTGCGCTTTAGCTGGCGATTGTCGTTCCTGAGCCGATGAAGCTCACTGGCTGCTTCAAACGACATTCCGTCGTGAGTTTCGATATAAAAACAATTGTCCTTTCTATTTTCTAACAAAATGCTACTAAGGGATTCTTCCAAGCGCGGATCGATTCTTGTGCTCCAAATACCTTTGGCACATTCTGCACTATGATGATCGGGCGAATGATAGTTATCGCGCTCTTCTTTATCCCATGAAGATCGATGTGTGCCGCCACCACAATCAATGCTGGTTTTCGCCAGAAAATGACAGTTCTTGCAATAGTTGGTTGTTGCTTTCCCAGTGATCGTCATGGCCATTCTCCCGCACAGACACCCCGTGCTTCGAGTTCGTTCGGCTGTGGTTGGATAGCGGTAATTCCGGTTCCGGTGGCACTCTGAGAGGGGATCATCCCGCCCACCAGAAGCGCAACACCGAGACCAAGCCGTCTCGTTTTCATTCCATTGCTTCTCTGTTTACTCAATCCTCGTTATCGATCAGGCCCACCACGGTCACGGCTGCGCACTCTGCCTTGGATAAGGCTCTCAATTCGACCCTCAACGCGGTCCCACGGGTTCCCTGCCTTCCGCTTCTGCTCGGCTTCGCCGTGGATCAACGAATGAGCTCTGTTAAAGGTACTGTCAAGTTAAGCAGTTTGGCGGCATTCTCGCCGCCCGCCGCCACTGCTAAGTCATTGATTCTCAGTCTCTGATCCAGCAGAATCCTTCCGCAAAACGGGGCAAATTCTGCTCAACTTGACAGTACCTGTGGGACTGTGGTTTCTGGAAACTCATGTCAGTTGACTCAGTTGGAGCAGCCCCGCTCACATCTTAAAGCTGGCAGTGTTCCCTATTTAAGTGGAAAGTTGAGCATCGTGATTTCCTCGAGAGACGCGGTCGGATCGTCACCTGCCTCTGCCGCCCTGCGGATGATCTTCTCGACAGCCGCTTCTAGGAACTGTCTTTCCTGCTGGGTCAAGTCTCGATGGACGCCTTCTGCTTTTCTGGCGTGGGCACCACCTTTGGTCGTGCTCAGTTCTGCGAGCTGATTTAGGACCCATCTGTTGATGTGGTATTGCTTCGCCGCCGCCGCGCGTTGGCCTTGGCGCTTTCCGGTAGAGGCCTCCAGGACGGTCAGACAGAAATACGCCATGGCCGTGAGCGGCTCCTTGCCCTCACGATGCCCGACGTAACGGTAGAACATGCTCTCGACATCGGGAGTTCGCTTGAGGCGTGCCGACGGCGGCCTCGGATAAGTACGCGGCGAGACGGTGGCCTGTGCCGCGCTTACGGTAAAGTTGAAACGAACAGATCCCGCTTGTGCGTACATAACGCCCTGCGTCGGGTTTCGATCCTCGATCTCTGCTCGGTCGAAACGGAGCTTGAACGCGTTCGGGCCCCGTACTAGAGCTGCGTCGAGTTCCCAACCTCGAATGTAATCGTCGACCGCGTTGCGTGCATCCTGTTCGGTCGCGAAGTGATCGTTCATCGAGAATCGGACATGCCTGTCCCTGGCGAATTGCTAAAACGGGCCAATATTCTGCCATTATCAAGATTTGATAGAATGCCAAGATGCGTGATCTTGTCATCCTTTTCGTTCATTTAATCGTTACTCTTGCGCGACTTGCAGGTCCGGGTTGCTTCCGTTCTGTGGTGGCTGAGTCCGTTCATGTCAAGCAACAACTCCTGATTCTCAATCGTTCGCGACAGCGGTCACCCAATCTACGCACCTCAGATCGCCTTGTCGCCGGTTTATGTGCTCTCTTCATCCGCCCCGCCCGCCTGATCCGCTCAGCAATCGTGCTGAAGCCTTCGACTCTTTTGGGTCTCCACCGGGCTCTGAGGAACCGAAAATATTGCCTGCTCTTTTCATCCAAGCACCGGCGTAAGCCCGGACCAAACGGACCCAACAAAGAACTCATCGACGCTGTTGTCCAGATGAAGCAGCGCAATCCCACCTGGGGCTGCCCGCGAATCGCTCAGCAGATTGCCTTGGCTTTCGACATCCTCATCGACAAAGACGTTGTTCGAAGGATTCTCGCCAGCCACTATCGGCCGAAAAAGGACTCCGGTGGTCCATCCTGGCTGACCTTCATTGGCCACATGAAGGACAGCCTCTGGAGTATAGATCTGTTCCGGTGCGAATCGGCCACGTTGCGGACCCGCTGGGTCTTGGTCGTCATGGATCAATACACCCGTCGGATCATTGGGTTCGGCGTCCACGCCGGAACCGTCAATGGCGTGGCACTTTGCCGCATGTTCAACCGCGCCATTCGATGGCAACCCTGTATGCCCAACTACCTCAGCTCCGACCATGATCCCCTGTATCGGTTTGGGCAGTGGCAAGCCAATCTGCGGATCCTGGAGGTAATCGAAATCAAAACCGTCCCCTATGTTCCCCTGTCCCATCCCTTTGTGGAACGGTTGATCGGCACGATTCGACGCGAGCATTTGGATCGCAGGTTGTTCTGGACGACGGCGGACCTGGAGAACAAGCTGCTCGATTTCAGGACATATTTCAATGCGTATCGCTTGCACACTGGACTGGAAGGGAGAACGCCTGATCCAGTCACGCCTATACCACGACCAGTCGCCAGGCTCCATTCCTATGGATGGCAACGCCACTGCAGAGGCCTCTATCACACCCCAATGACTGCCTGATTCTCCAAAGACTGGTGCTCCCTGTGTAACCGGCGGACATCGGCAGGCGGGCACTTCCTACGAAACCATTCGCTGTTTGAGCTTGTCAACGCGGAGCGGTTGTCTGATCTGATTGTTTCGCTGCTACCGAGGGTACTCCGCCAGTGTGCACTCGCCTCACTGGGGCAGCGGTCACGGGTAGAATCGCTCAACATATCAATTCGCAATGGACAGGCTGATCGCCACGATTCGGAACGGCACGGCTTCTTCCGCCGACTCTCCATCGGGCAGATACTTGATCGTCAGGCTGTCGCCGAAAACAATACCGCTCCAGAAGTCTCCGTCCCCGTACAGACCCGAGCCGCTGTAAGGCCCGGCGACCTGCCCGCTCGCCGAGTGGAGCCAGAGGCTGCCCGCCCCGATGGCGAAGTCCCGAAAATGAATGCGCATCGCGCGAGCGCCGGGGGAGGTTGTCTTCAGACGCCAAAGGCGTCCAACCGCGGTCGATTGCCACGCTCCCTCGGCGGTCGTCTTGGCAGTCCTCCCGGAGAAGCTCAGCGTGACCGCCCCCAGCGGCAACCGACGGTGGACCGACATTTTCGAGCTGCGAGATACCTTCCTTGACCTGCCGGGGATGGAATGCACCCACAGTCTCGCCGGTCAGTCAGGATCGGGTGCGCCTCTAGAAGAAACGCATGGTGTAGGTGAACCGCACACCACGGCCAATTTCCGGCGCGAGGTCTTTGATGAACGACGAGTGGTTGCGGTAAAGGCGGTCGCCGATGTTGAAGACATTCACAGAGAATTGATGCACCAAGTGCTGCCGAACAATCGTATAGGAAGCCTTCAGGTTTACAACGGCATAGCCGGGAGTGCGTGTTTCTCTGGTATAGGTCTGATGCTGCTGGCTCGCGAGGATCAGTTGCGGTGTGAAGCGGAAGCCGCTGTAGTCGACATCGAAACCGATCTTGCCCCGCAACGGTGGTATGCGGGGCAGAGGAGTGTTCAGGTTGGTTTCTTGCGCATCGACAAAGTCCGCACCCAGATTCAGCCATAGGTTGGGGTGAATGGAGACATCCAGACCGGCTTCGGTTCCCATGAATCGTGCGTCGCGCTGGGTGAACTCGATCACTGGCAGCCCATCTTCCTCCCCGCCGGGTGCGAAAGGAAAGATAAAATTGTCGAAATCGTAGTAGAAAAGGTTGAGCTCTCCTCGTATAAGGCCGCCTTTGTGGCGAAGGGAGAGGTCCACGCCGTTGCCCGTTTCCGCTTCGAGCTGCGGATCACCGATTTCAAACGACAGTGTGCCTGCGTGCGGTCCAAAATTGTAGAGCTCTTCCAGAGCCGGCGCGCGATACGAGTGTGCGTAGTTCATCACGAGCGCACCGTCCTTCCACGTATTGGCGTGAAGACCCGCAGATATTGAGACTCCTGTCAGAGTCCGCTGAATCGCATCTGGCGGCTCGTACTGTTCCCCCTCTTCTTCGTCATGACCCTCTTCTTCGTGATGATCCCCCCCTTCGTCCATTTCACGTTCTGCGAATGCCGGCGTGTACTTTTGGGTTTCCAGCCTGCCGCCGAACTGAAACTTCACCGTTTCAAAGTCCACTTCTTCCAGAGCAAAGACCGCAAAGCCGGATTGGCTGACCGGCGGCGAAAGGGCTTCCTCGCCCACAGCCTCGTAATCGCGATCAATTCCCCAGAAACCGAAACGGCCGCTCCACTTACCGACATGGCCTTGCTCAAAGACCCCCCTGTAGATGACCTGCTGCTGGCTAAACGTCGTGCCGACTTCGAAATTGCCGTCCTCGAAGAACTCGACCTCGTCGTGTATCCAGTCGGTGTAGCCCAGCTTCAATGTGAAGCTGTTGATGGCCGCGCCGAGATCTCTCAGGCCCCAGTTGAAGCGAAAGTGCGTACGAGCGGAGTCTAGCGAAACGCGATCGAGTTCCTCCTCTTCCTCATGTCCGTTCTCATCCTTGTCATGTTCTTCATCTTCGTCCACCCCCCCATGATCTTCGTCGTGCTCGTCATCATGGCGACCATGGAAATCCGCAACGAATGGCACGCCGTAGGAACCCTCGGCGTACCGGGCCTCAAGGCTGAAGAATGTCTTGCTGCCATACCAGCCAAATCCCCCACCGCCATTGGTTGTGCGGGAACGGCTGTTGTAGATCTCGCCCTGATCCGGCGCAGTGTAGTCGCTGCTGCGTACGCCGCCGCTTTGTCCCCAGATCATCCATTTCCCGACACCGTATTCAAAACCGGCGCTTGCGCCACCCAGGCTATTGTTGGACCCTCCGGAACCCAGGAGGAAACCCCGCAATCCCTGATGCGCGTGGCTGTGCATATCATGGTGTCGACTCACAGCATTCACGGTGCCGCCCATGGCGTTGCCGCTGTACAGAAGTGTGGCCGGGCCCTTGACGATCTCCAGCCGTTCGAGTTGGGCGGTGTTGATGAGTTCGCCGTGGTCTCCCGATTGCGATGACAACGTCCCGGTCCGAATGCCATCTTCCATGATGAGCACACGGTCGCCGTCAAATCCGCGGATGATCGGCCTGGCCGCTGCCGGTCCGAAACTGCGCTTCGCGATCCCAGTCCCGACCCTATGGTCAAGCATCTCGCCGAGGGAGACATCAGGGGTTCTCGCAAGTTCCAACGCTCCTATCGATTCGACATTCTGAAACGCTTCGAAAACGGGCTCACTTTTCTCGCCAGCCGTGACAGTGATCGTATCTCGTAGCGTCGCCAGCTTCAGAAGGAAATCGACGGTCGTTTTGCCCCCCTCTGCAACGCTTACAACACTGGCTGCTTCGGTGAAGATACCTTCCAGATGGGCGACCACGTGATAATTGCCTGGGGGGACGCGATTGAATTCGTACGAGCCATCGTCATCGCTGAGCGTGCTTCGTCCCAGCTCAACAATCAAGACGCGCGCCCCGTGGAGCGGTCCGCCCGTCTCCTTCATCGAGACCTTCCCTGAGATCTGCCCACTCTGCTGACCCCAGGCCTTTAAGGCAACCAACATCAGCAGGGCGGACAGAAAGAAGCAACGCGCGATAGTATTCAATAGCATGGTAGAGCTTCTCTTTTGCGAATTTGTTCATGTTGAAGAACGCTTAGACCCATATCGCAAGGCGGCAGCTGATCGACTTCGCTTAAGTCAACACGGCGGCCCTTCCCGTGTTACCGGAACTGGCAGTGTGCCAGCGCCCGGATAGCCTCTGGAGCGGCAATCTGGTTACGACAAAGGCCCCCTAACTTTCAAGCGACCCTTGAGATTGGGTGAGGAGAGTCTACGCAGGGGGAGCGCGGGAGTGGTGGACGCTCAGCGAGAAATGGCTCTCCTGCGGAGCGGCTTGGAATCGGAATGGGACAGCCAATCTCGGCGGCGGCTGATAGGTGACGCCCACGCCCGGCTTCAGTATGGGGAGGTGACCGAGGTGACAGAACTCACAACAGTGGTCCAGATCGTCACCGTGGAACAGACCGGGTGTTGCTGCGGCCGTAGTAATGACACAGAATGCAAAGACCGCAGCCGCGGCGAGCAGTCGGACGGCGAAACCGATGAGCCCAGTCTTCATAGAACTATGTCCGGTTTCGGCTCAGGTCTTGACAAAACGCAAAAGCGAAGCAGGCATAGAAACCGGCTCCATTATATCACGCGAATGGGGTATCCACTTCATTCAGCCGGAATTAGTTTTTTGGCCCTCCGGCACTCGTGAGTATACAACCATTGGCCTCCAACTGAGCCCTTCCAGCACAGTTCTTCTCTCTGGGGGCTCCGAGCGGTCCTCGCCGGGTCCTGAAAGCCCGTCGCTCGGCTTCCAGAACCAGCTTTTTCAGACACCTCTCCATTCCTGGGGGCTATCGGAACCGTTTTCTCGGGTGCTGCCTAAGCTCCTCGATCCTACGTTCTGTAGCGGCAACGTCGAGAAACACCTGGTGTAACTCCTCGCTTGCCGGTAACTCAACTTGCCGACCACCGTAACGGCGCTGGATGAGCCTCTTCTTATCAGAATACTCATAATCGGAATCGGAGTCGAAGCAGCCGTCAAGCGCCTCCTGAACGATTTTAAGAGCGTCAGCTATAGAGGATATCTTCGTCTTCAGGCAAGCCCGCCTTTTCGTTTCCGCCTGGTACAGTCGACCAGTCTTTCCAATGATGGCATCTCGTTCGTCTTGTGACATTACGCCTCCCTGTTTAAATAATTCCTAATGTCGGAAATAAGATCTAGCCTCAACAGAGCCGTTCGTCCATTTTCTTGCTAAGGCGAATCCATTCCCCACCCGTATCAAAAGTCAAGCCAACCCCCTCGAACCCTATGACGTTTGCAAAAGAGATTTGAAAGTTCCTGTTCAGATGCCTCTGGTGTATTGTCAGAGCCCCGTACTCATACTTCCATGTGGCTTGTCGTTTCACGGTGCAATCACGACTGTACAGTGTTACCTTTCCATTCGGGTACATGTACGCCCACCCAACACCCGTATTCCATATACCCGAAAGATCGGCATTCATCAGTTCCAAACGACGACGTATTTCAGCCTTCCGTTTCGCCGCTTCTTCAGCTTCATGCTGTTCCCCGTATTTCTTTACGCGAGCTTGCACTTGCTCCTGAATCGCTTTCAACTTCTCTTGATAGGCTCGTTCCTCTTGGGTAGACTGCTGCCGGACTCTTGCCGAAGGGTCTCTGGTTAGATATCCCAACACACCCAAAAAAAGTAACAGCGAGACTACCGGCAAGACTCCCTTCAGATTCTCACGTTGCATGGCATTAATCGTCCTTATTAAATTAAGGCCACTGGGCGTTTAAGCACTCAGCGGACTCGTTGCAGCAGGCTTCAGCCTAATGCAGACAGCTCGCTAACGGCAAGGTATAAATTGGATAGCCGATATAATGCGATCTTGTAGTGGAGAGACCTCGAAAGTATGACTCGGGTGAATAAGACCCGAGTACTCTACAAAAGGAGGTGATGGAAATGGAACCACGACCTAACTGTCCAATTGAAACCCGATAAGTAAATGTGAGTTTCTCTCCAATTCAGAATCCCTTCCCGAACTCTTTCCCTACAAGAACAATAATAGATCAGAGTATCGTACAGTCTTGCAAGGGAGAGACCCCGAAAGCTTGGCTCAGGCCGGACAGAACGACCTGAGTACAACTAAAAAGGAGGTACGGAAATGCACGAACCGGAATACGCAAACTTTACGATTGAAACCCGATAATTAAAGTTTCTCCCCCATTTAGTATCCTTTCGGGGTCTCTCCCCTACAAGAACAACGGATCATGGTAGGTGCAGTCTTGTAGGGAATGAGTCTCGGAAGGCTGGCTCAGAGGGCTACACGACCCCCTGGGTACAACTAAAAAAGGAGGTGATGGAATGGAAACAGGACGCCCCGACTTTCCAATTGAAACCCGATAATTAGGGTTTCTCTCCGATTTAGTAGTATCCTTCCGAGACTCTTTCCCAACAAGAACTTCGTTGCACTCACGCCGTCAGCTCCTTGCAAGCTCTACGCGCTTTTTGGGCGAAGTCATAGCTGATTCCATCCTCGTCAAGCGTTCTTTATAATCCCCTTTCATAAGAGCCTAACCGAACTTGTCTCAGCGGGCTCAACGATTTCAACGGTGTCGGGTATCTTCTCGCGTAGGGAGTCGAGGCGACGGCGCATCTCACTGGGCGGTGTGTCTTTCGCGATTAAGGTTACATGACTGACGCTTGAGAACGGCTTTGCTCTGATAGCGGCAACAATATCCTCCGGTGTGTTCTGGATGTAGTCGAAACGCGGCCCGGCGAGCGTATCGTCACGAAATCGGGAATAGCCTGTGACGCCGAGTTCGGCGAGACAGAGGCTCAGCGCCTCGTCACTCGATAGCGAAATGACGGCGGTTGGTGCCGCAACAGTGCCAAGCTGCTCCCGATCAGGACAGAGGCGAATCCGAAACGCGAAGCATGATTCTTCCGGGACGTACAAAAACAATCGATAGAACGCCATCCTCATTCCTTGCGTTGACTCCTGAGAGTTCAACATGGTGAAAGCCCAGTCCTCGCTGTCTGGCTTTATTGACGATCAGTTTAACCCATCTTTACCAAGATCGTGGGTAATTTGGCCCCAAGTGCCGGATTTTGTCATCGTAAGTGATTGATTTATGGGCATTGTGGGAGGGGAGCGGCCGGCGGGACGAGGAAGATGATCGTTTGAGCCCGAGAAAAAACGGTTGCCGCGCGTTTGTAGTGCCTTACGCGGATTCTCGACAACGTAGGCTGTTGATATGAGAGAAGTTATCCAAACCCTTGGCAAACCTGAGTTAACGCCTCGTGGTAGTCCACCTCTACCGGCTCCGGACCGGCAACGGGAATACAGGCGATAAACTAGCTCTTCTCCCGGCGCGCCATCCCACCGGATGCCGGGGCATTGTCTGCCAGACGATACAGAACTCTCCGGGGGTCGCAATACTGCGGCCAGCCGGGAAGCACAACTAGCTCCCGCAAGTAGCCCATGATCGCGGCCTAGATGGTTTGTTTTGAGGATAGGTTTCTGGTTCATATATTTTTCCTCCCGTAAGGGACGGCGGGAATCCCCGCCGTCCCCGGAAGGTTACTAGAACCCGGCACCGGTTTCGGTGTCTTTGTTCTCCATCTCCAAGATGAGCGTGTGAGCCACGTCGGCAACTTTCGCAAGCACCAACAGGTCATTGCGCCCGAAGCTGTGCGTGGTCTTCCAGGTCTCGCCGTCTTTGTAGACTCGACCGAAAGAGACGTTGTGGCGCGGCTGATCTTCGGTGCCGTTGAGCCATATTGTTGCCTTGATTCGCCCGATCCGGATTTCATTAATTGGCCTGTGGTTTGCCATGTGTTTTTTCTCCTTCGAGGTTAGGGTTTAGAGCATTTCCGCTCACCCATACAGGCGGGAATGGATGAACCCTGGCCGGGAGGATCAGCGCCCCCGTCTCCCAGCGCGGTCCAGCGAAGCGGCAAGCAACCCGACTGACAGGCGCCGCATCTGGCGGAAGGGATGCAGCGTAGCGGGCCGTAGAGGGTGACGGGAAGCGGAGAAGGGCAAACAACCGAAAGCCGATGGTTAGGCCGGGCGAGAGTGACAGGATGGCGGTAAAGCAGCCGCAACGCGGGTGACAACAGGTGCAGCCGAAGCGGCCAATATGGGGTTGACCTGCCTGGCGATTTCCGGACCAGCTGAAGCCTGAGAGAATGGCGCCCTCGGAGAAACGAGGGAGCCATGAAGAAGACCCGGTTTACCGAAGAGCAGATGGTGACGATCCTCCGCGAGGCCGATCAGCGGCCCGTTCCGGAGGTGGCCAAAAAGAACGGCGTCAGCGCCCAGACGCTCTACGCCTGGCGGAAACACTTCGGCACGTTGGAGCCCGCCGATGTGAAGCGGCTGCGGCAGCTCGAGCAGGAGAACGGCCGGCTGAAAAAGATGGTGGCCGATCGGGATCTGGAGATCGACGTGCTCAAGGAGATCACCCGAAAAAAATGGTAGGCGCACGCGTGCGCCGGCCGCAGGTCGCGTATGCACGTGCACGCGGTCTGTCGGGTCGCCGCGCGTGCGCCTTGCTCTCCGTCGCACGGTCCACGCTGGGCTACCAGTCGCGGCTGGTCGACCGGGATGCCCCGGCGCTGGCCGCGATGCGTCGTCTGGCGGCGCAGTATCCGCGGTACGGCTATCGCCGGATTCGGATTTTCCTAAAACGCGAAGGGCACACGATGAGCACGGACCGGACCCATCGCCTCTGGCGCCAGGCGGGGTTGCAGGTGCCTCGGCGGCGGCCGCGGCGCCGGGTCGCCCTGAGCCGGCCCCGCCCGGTGCCCGCCACTGCGGTCAATCACGTCTGGGCGTACGACTTCGTGTTCGACACCTGCGCGAATGGGCAGACGCTCAAGTGCCTCACCGTCGTCGACGAATGGACCCGCGAGTCACTCGCGATCGACGTGGCCGGCGGCATTCGGTCCGGGCGCGTTATCGAGGTGCTCACGCAGCTCGTGAGCCTCCACGGAGCCCCACGTTACCTCCGGTCCGACAACGGCCCCGAGTTTGTCGCGGGTGCGATTCTCCGGTGGCTGCTCCAGGCGCAGATCGAAACCGCGCTCATCGAGCCGGGGAAGCCGTGGCAGAATGCGACCGACGAATCGTTCAACGGGAAGTTCCGCGACGAGTATCTGAGCCTGCAGTGGTTTCGGAACCGCGTGGACGCGAAGGTGGGGATCGAGCAATGGCGACGGCACTACAACGACGTGCGACCGCACTCGAGCCTTGGCTATCTGACGCCAGCCGAGTTCAAAGCGCAGCTCCCTGCTGGCTCGGATGACGGTAGGCGCTCGCCGGCGATGCCGGCTCACGCTGACCAAGAAGAACACGAGAGCGACTTAACCATGCCGACTGGCGCTGTTCTCCAGTAATCGGTGGTCCGAAGAAAGCCGGCAGGTCAAAAGGACGGGATGGGCGTTTTACGGCCAAGTGGGCAGACCTTCCACTGGAGACCGCGTTCCTGAACTCTTGCCGACAAGATTGGGCCGATCCGCGAACATCACAGGCGAATCGCGCACCTTCTTCCGAGCATGAATTCTGTGACGCGACCTGCTCTCATAACCTTACGGTTTCGCAAAGTTAAGCGCTCGCCGTACGAAGCCCTGAAGTTCGGTGTCGTTAATTTGCTCCGTCTCCCAAGCCGCGTTCGTGTCGTGATGAAATCTATTCGCGTACTCGATTAGGTCACGTAGCTCCTGAGTGGCCTGTGCATCCAGAATCTGCTGCGGCGTGCCGACTCGGTGGGAGCACAGATTACAGAACGGGCCAAGTAGCCTTCCTGGAGGGAAATACTCCGGGCATGCCACGCGGAGAAACGCTTCCAGCAAAGGACGGATGGCCTTCGCGATTTCGCGATTGTTGGGTGTGCCGCCGGCAAGGTACTCGCGCAACATCGCGTGGCGCCGATCATGTTCGGTGACGCAGTCCTGGTCGACATTCCACGAGTGCATGGTCGATCCCGCTCCGTCGCGCACCACCTGGAGTGCGGCGCGGATCGTATGATCGGTCCCCTCCCAGATGCGGCATAGGAACAGCTTGTTGTGAGAGAGCACAACCACTTGGTCAGCCCGCTCCGCAAGGCGTCGTATCTCTTGTACCGTGGTCAAGGAGCGATGGTCGTCGAGGCTCGATATCGGGTCATCGATCGCTACAACCTTGTTGCCCAGCGCAGGGTCCTGGTCAAGAGACGCGAAGAAGAATGCAAGGGCGAGCGCCTTGCGATCTCCCGAGCTCAGGGTGTTGCGGAACGAAGGCTCCCCCGGCGGTGCTACCGCCCCCACGGCCACAGCCGTGTTGTTGATGACCACATTATAGGTGCAACTCGCCCCCCCCCTTGTCTGCGCGTAAGTCACGCTGCCCAGCCGGAAGCCCGCGTTGAATCGCCGCAGGTACAGATTCACTGCGGTCTCGTAGCCAGCGAACACGGTCGTTCTGTGCTGGTCGAGCGTGGCTCGGGTTTGGTCCCGCTGCTGCTCCGTTTCCGTCTTGGCGGCCTTCTCAGCCAGATAGCTATGGCAAAGTGCCGCGATCCTAACAGAGTGCCGCGCCTTCACGGCCTTGAGCCGCGAGAGATCGGCGGCGATCGCCGCCGGGTTGCCCGCTGCCGCCTGTTCCTTGGTCACCCGGATCGCCGCGTTTGCGTGCTGAAGAGCAGCGCTAAGCTCCGCGATCCCATGCCGGTGCGCTTCATATGCCGCGACGGCATCCCGCGCCCCCTGCGCGAGCGTCATGCGCTCCAGCGGTGCGGCTTTCTTCCCAGTCAGCGCCGCCGCGACGGCTTCACGTGCAAATCGCCAATCGCGCACGATCGCTGCCGTGTCAACAGTGATCTCTGGCACATCGCAAAACCGCGACCAAAATTGCCGTCGCTCTACAGCGACCCTAACCGCTCGCTCAAACGCCGCCGGAAGATCGTTCCCATGCGTGTGATTAATATCCGCAAGAGCCTCCGAAACCCTGCGCTTCAGGTCGGCGTATGCCGCACTGAAGTACGCGCGGTAGTGGTTGATGACGGGTGATCCGGTGAGATCCTGGGCACAGAATGGGCAGTTCACCCTCCTCGTCCCTGCGGCCGGCTGCCGTACGCGCAGCATGCCCTCGCCTACCCATGTCTCGCCACCTGGACCCAGTCCGTCTAGATGAACTTGTACCTGCGCCGCGGCAGCCACATCAAGGGACGGTAGGTCTTCCCCGAGGATTCGATCGATGGCCACGATGTCAAAGGCTGGCAAGCTCAGGGCGTCGAAGAGCGCGGTGGTCCGAACTGGATCTCGCTCGCGTGCCGCGGCCAGGTTGCGTTCTGTGGCTTCGATCGCCGTGTCGATGTCTGAACGCGCCGGAAGCGCACAGAAATCATCTACCGAAAGCCTGTCTCTTTCTGCTGTTGGTATCGCCGCCGCTCTTTCCCTAAGGGCAGCATTGTGTTCTTCTATCCGCCGAACAAGCTGCTGCAGTTGCTGGTTCAGCGCCACTGCCTGAGCGCCAAGGATCAGCTCGTGCAGGTTTTGCCGGTGTCCCGCCTCAACGGCCAGACCTGAGTAGACGTTCTGGTCAACGAACACGTCGTCAAACACATCTAGGTTCGATAACATGCGGTTCCAGGCGTTATTCTGAAACATCGCGGGCGCAGTGCCGCCGTCGCAGTCCAGAACAACATGCGGGGGATGCTGGGCAGCAAGTCGACGCCGCTCCGCGATCGGGATCGGGTCGCCAGTTGCTAGCGAACGCAGAATCGCAGCGAGGGTCGTCTTACCTCTGCCATTCTCGGCATACACCAGCGTAAGGCGCGCGAGGGAGATATTGGCACCGGCGCTGACGGAATCGAACAGGCCGATGTTTCTGAGTAGCTGGACGCTGTTGATCATCCGCCACCATTTTACTGCAACCTGTCTCAAGAATGGTTCGAGGGCCAAGAAAGGAGTAACAGGAGCAGCGGGAAAGGATAGAAACTGAAGGAGTTCTGGCGATTTGAAGCAAAACCATAGAGATGCGTGGACGCTGGGAGGTGAGCGATCAGCAGTGGAGTCTTTTGGAGCCGATTCTGCGGCCGCAGCAACGGCCTGATGGGAAGGGGAGACCGCCGGCGGATACCCGAGCGGTGCTGAATGGGGTGTTATGGATCTTGGGTACGGGGGCGCAGTGGCGGGAGTTGCCGAGCAAGTATCCTCCCTTACCAGACCTGCCATCGCCGGTTCCAGCAGTGGGTGCGTTCGGGAGCGTTGGAGAAGGTCTTGCGGAAGCTGGCGAAACGGTTGCAGGCCGAGGGTCGGTTGAATTTGGAAGAAGCCTTCATCGACGCGACCCTTTGCGGCGGCAAAAAAAGGGGGCTTGGGGTTGGCCCGACCAAGCGAGGCAAAGGGACGAAGATCACGGCTATCGCCACTGGCCACAGTCTTCCTCTCGCCGTCAGTGTCCAGGCTGCTTCGCCGCATGAAAGCCAACTCGTCGAAGAGGCCCTCGGGAACAGCTTCCTCAATGAACTTCCGGCGAAACTGATCGGGGATAAGGCCTACGACAGCGATCCCTTGGACCGTGTTTTGTGGAACACCGGAGGTGTGCACACAGTAGAACTCTATGCGCGTGTTCGACGAGCAGTTCAGGCTGAGGGGAGGAGTGAACGGGAGGCGGCGCGGCAGTTCGGGCTGGCCCGCGAGACGGTCCGCAAGATGCTGTGGTACTCGATCCCTCCGGGCTATCGGCGGCAGCAGCCGGCGCGGCGGCCGAAGCTGGATGCCTGGGTGGGGATCATCGACCAGATCCTGGAGCAAGATCAGGCCCAGAGCAAGAAGCAACGCCACACGGCCAAGCAGGTTTTTGAGCGGCTGCGGGAGGAGCACGGATTCCCGGGCGGATACACCATCGTGAAGGACTACGTGCGGCTGCGGAAGCTGAGCCAGCGGGAGATGTTCGTGCCGCTGGAGCATCCACCGGGCGACGCCCAGGCCGACTTTGGGGAAGCGCAAGTGGTGATCGGCGGGGTGGAGCGCAAGGCGCACTATTTCGTGATGGACCTGCCGCAATCGGACGACTGCTTCGTGATGGCGTTTCCGGCTGAGACGACCGAAGCGTTCTTAGAAGGGCACAACCTCAGAACCTGTTTTTAGCAATCAATATGCTCTTGCGAACGGCGCTGTTCAGCTAGCAGAGCTTCCGTTTCAGACAGATCCCTTCCCCGATCACGACCACAACACATCGCAGAATTCGAGCTGACAAAGCGCGTGCCCCTCAGAGATCATTGAGTTCTTACCAACAAGCCGAGTTGTAGCCCGCTAAGCGGGACTAGAAAACCCGCCACGCCTATCTTGACTACCCCAATGGGGTATATAATACTGCTCGATGCAGACAGTAGCCGAGACCCCGACATTCTCCCGTCAAGCTGACAAGCTGTTCAGTGAGGACGAGAAGCGCGAACTGATCGACTTCCTCGCGGAGAATCCGCTGGCGGGTGATGAAATTCCTGGCACGGGCGGCGTCCGGAAGCTACGCTTTGCGGCCTTCGGACGGGGCAAGCGAGGCGGTGCGCGGGTGATCTACTACTACCTGGAAGAAGCGATGCCGGTCTACGCGCTGCTCGCCTATGCGAAGACCGCGAAAACGGACATGACACCGGATGAAAGGCGCACGGTTTCAAAGCTCGCAGCCGCACTCAAGGCCGCCCGGAAGGAGATGAAATGAGCACATTTGGCGACGATCTAATCCAGTCCCTCAATGAAGCCCTCGCTCACGCAAAGGGAGATGGCCCCGCCATCCTGCACGCTCCCGTGACCCCGCGTGAGGTTCGGGAGCATGCGAACCTCACGCAGGCGCAGATGGCACCGTTGATGGGCATGAGCCTTTCCGGCTACCGGAAATGGGAGCAAGGGACGCGCCGGGTTAGTGGCCCGGCCGCAACTCTTCTGCGGGTGATCGAAAGGGAACCGGAGGCCGTCAAGCGTGCATTGCTGTCTTCGGGCCAAGCATAACCGCGCTGCTGGTGTTCCGGATCGCTGGCTGGAGGAAGCGGGGGAGGGCGAGTTAATAGAGCCCGATAAAGGTTGCCAGCTCAACCGGTCGATGCAACACAAGCGTTAAATCGTTCTGCCGGAGTTTCAAACTCCAGCGTCTGACGGGGCCGTTCGTTCAGCTGACGTGCCACCTTGTTCAGATGCGCCTGAGAGTGCACCGACAAGTCCGTTCCCTTGGGGAAGTACTGTCGGAGTAGACCGTTGGTGTTCTCATTCGAACCGCGCTGCCATGGACTCTGAGGATCACAGAAGTATACGTCAATGTCGGTCGCCAACGTGAACCGTCGATGCTCGGCGAGCTCCAGGCCTCGATCCCAAGTCAGAGATTTGTACAGTTCCGTCGGCAGCTTCTTCGCGTGCTTGATGAGCGCCGACACGACCGTCTCCGTTTTCTTGCTGGATACTTTCGTAAGCATCACGTAGCGCGTATGACGTTCGACCAGAGTCGCAATGTGGCTGTTCTTCGATCCGGACAGCAGATCGCCTTCCCAATGACCGGGCACGGCACGATCTTCGACCGAGGCCGGGCGCTCACGGATCGATACGATGTCGGTGATCTGTCCTCGTCCATGGCCTCTCAGACTTGCATGTCGGGATCGACGAATCGTCCGCTTTGACCGCAGATGCTGCATCAGCTCTGCCTTCAGCGCACCGCGGGCTTGAACAAACAGGCTGCGGTAGATGGTCTCGTGAGACACGTGATAGGACGGATCCTTCGGATAGGCTCGTTTCAGCCAGCTGGCGATCTGCTCAGGCGACCAGTTTATGCTGAGCTTTCTGGCCACTACCCGTCGTAGTTGTGGATGCTTGACCAGCTGACACCGCTTCGGCCGGCGGGCCCTCTCCCCGGCTTGCTCATCGGCCTCCGCTGCTCGATAGTCATTATCGCCGCCATTCCGCCGAATCTCCCGGCTCACCGTCGATGGTGAGCGACCCAGCAACCCGGCGATGGATCGTATCGATTGATGTGCCGCAATGCCTCGAGAGATCTCTTCGCGCTCCGACAACGTCAGTGCCCAACATGAACGGCGTGGTGGCCGAGGACGGATGCCTCCGTACGGAGCAAGCTGATGGTAAACAGACGATGGCTGCTTACAAAACACTCGTCCAATCGACTTGAGCGACTCCCCTCGTTTCCACCGATCCCACACCTCCTCCAGTTCCGCCAGCGTGTAACCGCGACGAGCTCTTTGCTTCATCCGCATACACTCCACCTCCTCCTTTCAAGGCAAAGTGTTGCGTCGATGGGTTGAGACCACCGTTGTTATCATCCCCTATATCACCATGGTTCAAGCCCCTTCCCAAGCCGCCCTCCTGCCCGCTGCCCAGGCCCTGGATCGTGCCCCCTCCGCTCCCGCCGTCCTGCGGCGCGCCGGGAAGAACGCCCTGTTCGCCGCCGATGAGTTCTTCGCCGCCCGCATCTCCAACCCCCACACCCGCCGCGCCTACGCCCGTATCGTTGGCCGCTTCCTCGCCTGGTGCGAAGAACAAGGAATCGAGCTCCGTCAGGTTACGCCGGGGCTGGCCGGGCGCTTCATTGAGGATATTCCCGGATCGGACCCCACCAAGAATCTGGCGCTGGCGGCGCTGCGGCATTTCTTCGACGCCCTGGTCATCCGCCATGCCGTGGCTCTGAACCCGTTCTCCTCCGTGCGGGGGCGGAAGCACGCCGTCGTGGACGGCAAGACCCCCCAGCTCGCCATCCAGCAGGCCCGGGACCTGCTCGCCTCCATCGACCTCTCCCACGTCGTCGGCCTCCGCGACCGCGCCCTCCTGGGAACCCTCGCCTACACCGGGGCCCGTGTCGGCGCCCTCGCCCGGCTGCGCTGCGGGGACCTCGAGGACCAGGGCGCCCAGCGCGTCCTGCGGTTCCGGGAAAAGGGCGGCCAGCAGCGCGAGATCCCCGTCCGCCACGACCTCGATCGCTGGCTCGAGGCGTACCTGCAGGCGGCCCGGATCGCTGCGGACCCCAAGGAGACGCCCCTGTTCCGGGCGGCCCTGGGAAAACAGAAGAAGCTCTCCAGGAACCCCTTGTCGGCCAACTCCATGCGGCGCATGCTCAAGCGACGGCTCAAAGATGCCCGGTTGCCCGACATCTTCAGCCCCCACAGCTTCCGCGTCCTGGTGGTGACCGACCTGCTCACCCAGGACGTGCCTCTCGAGGACGTCCAGTACCTGGCCGGCCATGCCAACCCCAAGACCACCCAGATCTACGACCGGCGGCAGAAGCGGGTCACCCGCAACATCGTCGAGCGCATCTCGGTGTGAGCCTCGAGTACACTCCCTCACCCCGGGTTCTTTGTCACCACAAGCCGCGCCTGCGCCTTGAGATGCGACCAGCGGGCCTCCGGCGGCACCCAGAAGACGTTCTCGGCGATGTACTCGTCTCGGTCCTCCGCAGTGTCTTTGCCCCACTGGGCGAGCACCGCCGCGCGGCGTTCCTCGAAGGCGTCTGAAATGTAATTCAGGAAGATCAGGCCGAGCACGACGTGCTTGTACTCGGCGGCGTCCATCGAGCCGCGCAGGGCGTCGGCCATGGCCCACAGTTCCGCTTCATGGCCCGTCGTGGCGCCGCCATTCAGGGTCGCCCCCGCACCGTCCCGCTGCTTCGCCGGTCTTTTCGCCATGCTCCGCGCTCCATTATCGCACGCTGTCCAGACTCACGGACCGACACTAGGCCTCTGGCGATGTCGGAGTGAAGTACACCCCAGCCTGGCGTCAGGGCAGGCTGTACAGCGTCGTCGCGATTTCCATCACCCCAAAGCGTCGATCCGCCGACGGATATTGCTCCCAAATATTCTGTCCTCGGGTGGGCCGGCCAATAATTCCGCTGTCGGTCCAGCGGCCAGTAGCCGCTCAACATCCGTCGCTTCAGCGACGTGATTGACATACCTGAAGCCGAGTTCACAGAGCCGGACGGCACACGTATATGGCTCGACCGCTACCTCCGATCCCGCTTTGTGTTTTGTGACACCGATATCGTCGCATGAGCCAAGTGCAACGGCCGCTTCCCAGATGTCCTTGTCGCCCTCGAAGACCCGCCCAAGGGAGGACTCTTGCTCTCCGGCCCGACTTACGCCGAGACCGTGAAGGCCGACGCTGTGGATAGAATTCCTGAAGCCGAGTTCACAGAGCCGGACGGCACACGTATATGGCTCGACCGCTACCTCCGATCCCGCTTTGTGTTTTGTGACACCGATATCGTCGCATGAGCCAAGTGCAACGGCCGCTTCCCAGATGTCCTTGTCGCCCTCGAAGACCCGCCCAAGGGAGGACTCTTGCTCTCCGGCCCGACTTACGCCGAGACCGTGAAGGCCGACGCTGTGGATAGAATTCCTCAACACTCCGAGAAACCGTTGGAATGCTTGAAAGCTAACATCATTAACCACATCGGCGAGGCTCTGACCGCCAGCGTCTCTCAGAGCTTTACGAAAATCATGGTTGCGGAAACTTGTGCTCCGCGCGGGAACCTTTGTAATCTCGTATACCTGTCGAGCGATGCGCGCCTCAGCGTCGAACGTACCAGAGAGCAGAATCGTTAAGTAGTTGAAGTGGTAAAGCATTTCGTCGCGCGTCGTATAGTCTTGCCGCTGGTAGAACCTAAATCCCACTTCGTCGCGTGCCTGCAGCACACGAACACAGCGATTGAGAATGGTACCCGCGAGGTCCCCGAGCTCCTTGTTTTGGGTGTGTGTCTCCCGGCCATATTGCAGACAGGCTGAGAAGTATCTCCACATCGCGGGCAGCCGGTGCCTACACAAGACCCAGTAGAACAAGTGGCGATAGAAACACCTTTTGGTCTTCTGTGACGCGCGGATTGTAAAGTCTCCCGACCAACGGAGATAAAGTCCGACGATCCGCAGCCCTTCGCAGAGATCCTTGATGTTCGCATCGAGAATGCGCGACCTTAGGGTCAAGAAGTCCGGGTGAGATGTGATAAACAAGTCTCGATGGGTCTGAGTGTGCGCTTCGAGTACGGGCAAACGGAGAGCTAAGGCGCATGCCTTTTGGTCCGGCGGGCTTCCAGTGCCGAGCAACCTGAACCTGATCGCCTCCTCGCTCCAATCGGTCGACCGGAACGCGTGCTCAATGGCGTATCGATCTTCTGGGTCAACAAAATTAACTGCGCCCACACCGTTTTCATTCGGTGTCGGATCGATCTCGATGCGCCAAGGGAACGACCGATCCGTCCCGACGACCCGGAGAGGGTCAAGGTAAGCCAACTCTCGCAGGAAACGCAGGCGAAACTGATCCTCTTCCGAGAGCCGGTCTGGCTGCGGGCAGTACACCGTTACGCGTAAATGTCGCCCGCCCGGCTCAAATGGAGGACGCTCTTTACCCAAAAGTCGTGACCGTAGTGACGGGATCATTGGAATAATTAGAGTGATTCAGTGATCACACTGCAAGTGCACAGGAGCTACGTGAAGGCACGTACTCCATCGGGCCCGTCTACAACACAGCGTGAGAACGACGTGACGAGCGCTCTCACTGAGAGCGGCCATGAGCGCTTGCGCTTGCCGATGGAGCTTCTATGGAGCTTCTTTCCTTCCGGGCCGTGCCCATCAGTGGACGGGGTTGCACAAAGGAACGGTTCTGCAACACTTCGACCCCGGACGTGTTTCCAACGGGTTACGCCGTGCGAAACGGTATTGCCAAATCCAGGTGATCGGCGATACCTTGCTGCAACGTCTGGGGACCTTGCGCTTATGACGGATTTAATGAAGCACGTAAACAGGGATTCGGACCGCCACTAGGCGAGACCGATCTCGCGTCAGCTCCATTCGTCTGTCAAACGGCACCGCCTGAATCGAACAACGCTCGTCCTCCAAGCACGAGGCCGTCAAGCTGTTGATTGGTTAATACGTACCTCGGTTTGTAGGACAAGCCATTTGCGACAGATACCGCCTCAGTTGCAAGCCAGAGTCCCCTTCCAAGCCCGAACCTTGAGAGGACTAGGTCACGTAGCGGTCTTGGACTGGTCGCGGCGTAAGCCGTTCGAAACACGGAGAGGTCCCCGATGTACTCTCCAAGCACAAGCCAACAGTGGCCATCCCAATCTAGGTTTGATTCGCCAAAGGCCACTGCGAACTCTGTTGAGGAGGCGCCGTGACCGAAGACCAGTCTGCCGTCTGCCAACAGATCTCCGGCAACGCAGTAAACAGGTAAGTCGAGACGATCTCGAACAAGCGCTGTCCATAACGCACTCATGATCGCGCACGCCCCAGCACAAGGAGGAACGTGCCCAAGTACCTCTTTGCTGATCGAAACGACCTTGTCCAGGCACTTCTTCTCGTCGGCGAAGTCCGCGTAGCGTTGCGCTTCAGCCGTCGAATAGGCATGGCGAATGTGAGGGAGAAGATCGTCCTTCATGTAGTTGTATCGGACCCGGTTTCTTGGACAACTCGGCGGCCTAAACTAGGCCGCCTGTGACGTCAGCATCCGCCTCGTCATTACCGGCTCGGGCCAAAGTCCCGCTCCGGCCCGCGCTGCCGTTCCCGCGCCTGTTGCTGCTGCTTCTGTTTGGGACGGGGCTGCGGCAGGCGTTGTGGCTTGCTCATTGACGAAGACTATTACGCCTCTCCCTTTCGACACTTCTCCCTTGCCTCGGCGATTCCACGGGCTGCCCCACTGAGATCATACCGGAAGACCGCGTTCCCTTCGGGAACGAGAGGAACCTCCAATTTCAACTCCTTCCGCTTCCATTCCACCAAGTGCTTCATCGTTTCCTCGACTTTGACGAAGTGAATGAATCTCCCATTTTCCACAAAATAGGCTTCCTCGGGCTTGGATCGTCCGCTCCACTTGGCCCGGAGCTTCTTTGTGCCCAAAAACCCCTCATCCCACCGAATTCGGACCTGACGGTCGAAGCCAATATAGACCTCTCCGTGCTTACCCGAGCACACGAAAGAAATAAAGCTCTCGATGCGGTACTGTCAAGTTGAGCAGAATCTGCCCGTTTTGCGGAAGGATTCTGTTGGATCAGAGACTGAGAATCAATGACTTAGCGGTGGCGGCGGGCGGCGAGAATGCCGCCAAACTGCTTAACTTGACAGTACCTACGTGAAAAGACCAAGCTCTCAGCCGCAGGACATCAAGCTGCACGGCCGCCTTGCAGATGAACTGCGATTGGCTGTGCATGAGTACATGGATCTGATCATCGAATTCCTCATGCAGCGGCCATCAAGCTAAAAAGTGCTGATGTGTAGTCTGGTGACTCTGCTCGCCGCAGGTTATTTAGCCAACACAGGGTGCTGGTTCACCACTTCTAGGATGGTTTCGTTCCAACCCTGAGGACCGGGCAAGCTGGTGAGGCGCGCTGTCGGGACCTTGCGAAGCAATCGGGCGGTAGCGTCACTAGCGGGGTTCTGCACCACAATGGGAATGTCAGCTCATTGGTTGGTCGAGTTCCGAGAGAGACTCCGGTGAATCGTCTCAATCCATCGCTCGGTTGAAATAAACCCAGTGGCCCACGGCTTCCATTTCTCGGGCAAACCTTCTGCCTTGATTTGATAGAGACCTTTCCCTGCAGCCATCCGCTGGCGAATGACGGCAGTTGTCTCAACCAGCATTCGATGGTAGTTTTTTAGATCATTCGGAGTGGAAACTGGGCCGTGGCCCGGAATGATCTTCGCATCGGCAGGAACTTGGCGGATCACCGCCGCAATATTCTTGGTGAGACCCTCGACGTCTCCTCCACTGTTTAGATCGACGAACGGAAATCGTTCGTAAAAAAACTCATCCCCCATGTGGACCACATTGGATCCGGTGAAGAACATGACAGCATCGCCATCGGTATGCCCATGAGGGAAGTGGATCAGCTTGATTTCCTCTCCGTTGAAGTGAACCGACAGAGATTCATCGAAAGTAATGACGGGCCAGGCTTCTTCTGGTTCTCTCATCAAGCGTTTTCGAACATTGGTATGGGCAATGATGAGAGCCTCCGGCCCAAACGCCTGATTCCCGCCCACGTGATCACCATGGAAGTGAGTATTAAGAATGAATTCGAGTTTGCCGCCACCAATATCGTTCAGGGCCGCTCGGATTTTGTCCGCCAACGGGGCGAACTTGTTATCAACGATGAGAACCCCATCTGCGCCGACCGAAACCCCCACGTTTCCGCCTGTCCCATTCAGCATGTAAATATTGCCTCTCACATGGGCAGCTTTGATTTCGACTTTGGAGAAGTCCTGCTGGGCCATTGCCAGGCCCGTGCTGAGAACAAGCAGAGCCAGGGGTGTGATCAAAGAAAAGTTTCTCATAGGTTGCCTCCTTCCGTCCGCAGCCGCCCTTCCTGGAGGGCTCGGTCGTGGCTTAGCCGCATTGGGGGTGGCCATGTTACGCGCCACTCCCAGGCAAGTCAACGTGCTTGGGAGAACCTCAACATATGGGGAACACATGGCGTTGTTGCGTAATTCGCGCTCGCGGCGAACCGGGCCGAGAAGCTCATCCGCCTCAGCACACGCGCTCCGATCGTGGCATTCCAAGCTCTGCCATCCGGTTCAGCACAGCGCACTTGATCGCGGCTTCGACTTTTTGGTTCCTGACCGTGCGGGCCGAGAGGCTTACCCCGAGTATCGCCTTGTACCGTGAGACCGCATTCTCCGCCACGCTCTGGCGAGTGCAGCCACTCGACTTCCGCCACTCATAACGGCCCTGCGTCCTAATACGCCGGAGATGGGTATCACGCATCGCACGCCACGGAGGCGGATGAGAGTCTCGGCTGCATCGTGCATTGCGTCGCGGCAAGATCGTCACGATAGCGTCGTGCTGGAGCACGGCCTCGTAGCAGGAACCCGTGTCGTAGGCCCGGTCTGCGGAGACTTGCCCGATCGAACCAGGAGTCTTAGACAGCAACGAAGAGAGCCTTCGGGCGTCGTGGACGTTGCTCGCAGTCAGGTCCATCTGACCTGACCGGCACTTTTTGTACCAAGTGGAAAGAGAGAGAATCCACTTGAGGAGGAAGTGAGGTCATGCCGACAAGGAGTTACAAGCCGGAGCAGATTGTAGCGGTGCTACGGCAGATAGAAGTACAGATGGGGAACGGGAAGACTGCGCCCCAAGCCTGCAAAGAAGCTGGAATCCACACCCAAACCTACTACCGGTGGCGGAAGGAATACGGCGGGCTGAAGGTGGTGCAGGCAAAACGGCTAAAGGAGTTGGAGAAGGAAAACACGCGGCTGAAGCGGTTGGTAGCGGAGCTTTCTCTGGAGAAGCAGGTACTGCGGGATGTGGCACAGGGAAACTTCTGAGCCCTGAGCGGCGGCGTTGTGCGGTGGAGCGTGCGTGGGAGCAACACGGGTTGTCGGAACGGCATGCCTGCCGGCTGCTGGGGCAATGGCGAGGGACACAACGATACGAGCCGATTCATTGGGTGGACGAGGATGCTCTGACCCGAGCGATCATTGCCCTGGGAGCGAAGTACGGGCGATATGGCTACCGGAGGATCACAGCGTTGCTGCGGAGTGCGGGCTGGGAAGTGGGCAAGGACCGGGTGCAGCGGATTTGGCGGCGGGAAGGGCTGAAAGTGCCGCAAAAACAAAGGCCGCGAGGACGGCTGTGGCTGAACGACGGTTCCTGTGTACGACTGAGGCCGGAGCGACCGAACCACGTGTGGAGCTACGACTTCATGAGTGCCAGAACGCACGAGGGGAGAACGCTGCGGCTGCTGACCTTGCTGGATGAGTACACGCGGGAATGCCTGGCGATCCGGGTGGAGCGGAGGATGGGCAGCCAACAAATCATTGAGGCGTTGTCGGACGTGATGTTGTGGCGAGGGATACCGGAACAGATTCGATCCGACAATGGTCCCGAGTTCATCGCCAAACAACTGCGCCAGTGGTTGGCAAATCTAGGGACCGGGACACTGTACATCGAACCGGGCAGTCCCTGGGAGAACGGGTACTGCGAGAGTTTCAATGGGAAGCTGCGGGACGAATGCCTGAATGGAGAGATCTTCTACTCGTTGAAGGAGGCACAGGTGGTGATTGAACAGTGGAGGGTGCAATACAACACGGTGCGGCCGCACTCGGCGCTCGGCTATAGGCCCCCGGCGCCGGGGGCCTATAGCCCTCCCCTGCCACTGAAACCAGTTTCACAGCCCCAGGCTGCGATGTAAACTCTCACTACGGTTGGTACAAAAAATCGGTCTGGTCAGTCGTCCACCCGATGAATCGGCTCGTATCGTTGTGTCCCTCGCCATTGCCCCAGCAGCCGGCAGGCATGCCGTTCCGACAACCCGTGTTGCTCCCACGCACGCTCCACCGCACAACGCCGCCGCTCAGGCTCAGAAGTTTCCCTGTGCCACATCCCGCAGCACCTGCTTCTCCAGAGAAAGCTCCGCTACCAACCGCTTCAGCCGCGTGTTTTCCTTCTCCAACTCCTTTAGCCGTTTTGCCTGCACCACCTTCAGCCCGCCGTATTCCTTCCGCCACCGGTAGTAGGTTTGGGTGTGGATTCCAGCTTCTTTGCAGGCTTGGGGCGCAGTCTTCCCGTTCCCCATCTGCACTTCTATCTGCCGTAGCACCGCTACAATCTGCTCCGGCTTGTAACTCCTTGTCGGCATGACCTCACTTCCTCCTCAAGTGGATTCTCTCTCTTTCCACTTGGTACAAAAAGTGCCGGTCAGGTCAGGGCGGCCTACAAGCTCAATCGCTGCGAAGTTTTGCACAGGTGCCGGTGATCCAGGGGGGGGGCCACGCATATACCGGCTACCCATACCACTGGGTTTTCCGCATATACCGGCTACCCATACAAGTCGTAAGACAAGTAGTTAAAGAACAAGTAGTAGGAGCGGCTACGGCTGTGGGTAACTCGCTGAAAACAAAAGATAAACCACCCAAGAGAGGGGCTAACGCCCCCCGCAAAAGGCAAAACCAAAACCTTCCTTATGGGTAAAAACTGAAAACAAAAAACTTACGGCAAACCACGGCGAAACAAGGGCCAGCGGCAGGCAGCGGAAAAAGCTCTTACCCCCCTTTTCCCTCATAAACAGCCATCCCCTTCGGATCGGCCCGCAGCAGTCCAGGGCGCGAAGCGGCGAAAGCGGACCCTTGACGGCGAGGACCGATCTGGAATCATCCAAGGGAGAGGGAAAAGGGGGTTCTTGCCCACTGGCGCAACCGCCATTTCATAGAGTCCGTTTCCCTTCTTTCATCGCCCCCGCCGGGGGGGCTGCTCCGAGCCTTCCCGCAGGGATCAATGAGGACGATAGCGACCCCCTGGGAGCCCCGGGAAGGCGTGCCACATTGCACGCCTACGCGGGGCCGCATGACCCCCTACTTTTGAGGGGGGTCGCTATCGTCCCCCTTTTTTTTCCTTGCTCGGCACAGCGGGGGTCGATGAGTATGGTATAACCACAACAGACTGAGAGAGATATGGGAATAGGGCTTTGTCACACCTTCGTCCCGAATCTTGTCACACCCCCCCCTTTGTCCCTGTAACAAAAAATAAGCGGTCACTTGTGGCAAGAAAAACCCCTCGATTTAGCCTCTCCGGGCGCACCTTCTCGCGGAGTATTGATTTATATAGCATTTGATATATATGGCCCCTCATACCGGGACCGCAAACCGGGTTGCCCGGTACGTCGAACACTCGTCAATCTTAACCCCTTCCGCCAGGTTAGCCTCCGGGAGTTTTTCAAGCTCGAACCACCGCTCCCTGGCCGGGTGCCACCCTCCCCGCTGCTCCAAAAATTCGTGATCGCCCCGCAGCATCCCATCTTTGATCGCCGCGATCTCCTGCTTCACCGACATGCCGGTTCCATCCTTCTCCGGTGCCGCCGCCCATGCCCTTAGCACCCGATCCGCCCGCTCAATGGGTTCATGTTCGGCGGCAATGGCAACCACTCGGACCTGTCGTCCCTTGGCGCGGATCGCATCCCAAAGCGGAACATGCGCGGCTCCCCATGTGTTGAGTTCACCGGTGCTCTCCCGGCCTGGATCGACATAGGCAAAGGTGACAGTTTCAGCGCCCCCCGCGATGGGGAGCTTGAGCGTAAAGTAGCGGTTCTTCGCGCCATCGTCTCCGTAGTAAATCCGGCGGGGAACCAAGCGGGAAGAAATGCCGAGCCCTTCAAAAAACTCGACCTTCTCCGGTTCGGTGGGAAGCCAGTTCAACCCTGGATGTTCCAGGACAAAATCAAGCGACAGGAGCCGGCGCATCAGAACAGAGTTCCGGGCCTTCCGCCGATGCCGGATATTCTCGACACCGAGCGCCCGGCAGATCGCCATGTTCGAAATCCGGCACAATCGAGCGCCACCGGGAAACATCATTGAATCCCCTTCGATGCCAGCCCGCCGCGCCACCAATGCCCTGACAACCCGGAGAGCCTGTTTTCGATCCGTGTTGAAGTAGTGACAAAATTGAGGCCGGATAAAAACCCCGCTATGGAGACAGACAAGCGCGATCCACTCCGCTTCCCGGCCCGTCCAGCCGAGCGTTTCCAGCTTTCGCTCCCGGCCTCCAAGTGCTCGATCATTGGTCGCCGACTATCGTCTATTCCGACAGATTGCAATATGACATATTCCATGTTACGATAACTCGTTATAGTCATCAAGCACAAGGGACTGCGGGCATTCTTCGAGCGGGGTGACGCACGCCGAATCCCTGCGGCACTGGCCCCGCGTATTCGGCGCATCTTGTCGGACCTGGACGCTGCGCTACGGTCGGGGGACATGGACATTCCCGGCTATCGGCTGCACCCGCTGACTGGCAACCGGCGCGACCAATGGAGCGTACGCGTATCCGGGAACTGGCGCATCGTCTTCCGCTTCGTGGACGGCGTGGCAGTGGACGTGGGCCTGATTGATTACCACTAGGAGGCGAACAATGACGATGATGTACGATCCAGCGCACCCAGGCGAGAGCCTCCGGGACGCGATGGCCGCGGAGAGATGGACCGTGACCGAGGCGTCCGCGAAACTGGGCTGTACCCGGCAAACATTCTCACGGGTGCTGAACGGGCGCGGCGGCATATCGCCAGCTATGGCGCTGGCGTTGGAGCGCATCGGCTGGAGCAACGCTGCTTTCTGGGTACGGCGCCAGGCGCATTACGAACTGGCACAAGAGCGTTTGCGCCAGGAGAAATCGGCTGCATGACACGTTGCGGCGGCGCTGCTAACAGAGCGCGCGCTTGGAGAACTCAAGATGTCCCTGGCGAATTGCTAGTTTACGGCCTAATTCCTGGGTTTAGCGGTTCTTGCTAAGATGCTGAGATGCGCAATCTCGTTATCCTTGTTGTCCATGTCATGGCTACTCTTGCCCGGCTCTTGGGTCCGGGTGGCATTCGCTCTGTGATCGCCGAGTCCGTTCTTGTCAAGCAACAACTCCTGATCCTCAATCGTTCGCGACAGCGATCTCCCAATCTACGCACTTCAGATCGCCTCGCCGCCGGCCTGTGTGCTCTCCTCATCCGCCCCGCCCGCCTGATCCGCTCAGCAATCGTGCTGAAGCCTTCGACTCTTTTGGGCCTCCACCGGGCTCTGAGGAACCGAAAATATTGCCTGCTCTTTTCATCCAAGCACCGGCGTAAGCCCGGACCAAACGGACCCAACAAAGAACTCATCGACGCTGTTGTCCAGATGAAGCAGCGCAATCCCGCCTGGGGCTGCCCGCGAATCGCTCAGCAGATTGCCTTGGCTTTCGACATCCTCATCGACAAAGACGTTGTTCGAAGGATTCTCGCCAGCCACTATCGGCCGAAAAAGGACTCCGGTGGTCCATCCTGGCTGACCCTCATTGGCCACATGAAGGACAGCCTCTGGAGTATAGATCTGTTCCGGTGCGAATCGGCCACGTTGCGGACTGACCAGACCGATTTTTTGTACCAACCGTAGTGAGAGTTTACATCGCAGCCTGGGGCTGTGAAACTGGTTTCAGTGGCAGGGGAGGGCTATAGGCCCCCGGCGCCGGGGGCCTATAGCCGAGCGCCGAGTGCGGCCGCACCGTGTTGTATTGCACCCTCCACTGTTCAATCACCACCTGTGCCTCCTTCAACGAGTAGAAGATCTCTCCATTCAGGCATTCGTCCCGCAGCTTCCCATTGAAACTCTCGCAGTACCCGTTCTCCCAGGGACTGCCCGGTTCGATGTACAGTGTCCCGGTCCCTAGATTTGCCAACCACTGGCGCAGTTGTTTGGCGATGAACTCGGGACCATTGTCGGATCGAATCTGTTCCGGTATCCCTCGCCACAACATCACGTCCGACAACGCCTCAATGATTTGTTGGCTGCCCATTCTCCGCTCCACCCGGATCGCCAGGCATTCCCGCGTGTACTCATCCAGCAAGGTCAGCAGCCGCAGCGTTCTCCCCTCGTGCGTTCTGGCACTCATGAAGTCGTAGCTCCACACGTGGTTCGGTCGCTCCGGCCTCAGTCGTACACAGGAACCGTCGTTCAGCCACAGCCGTCCTCGCGGCCTTTGTTTTTGCGGCACTTTCAGCCCTTCCCGCCGCCAAATCCGCTGCACCCGGTCCTTGCCCACTTCCCAGCCCGCACTCCGCAGCAACGCTGTGATCCTCCGGTAGCCATATCGCCCGTACTTCGCTCCCAGGGCAATGATCGCTCGGGTCAGAGCATCCTCGTCCACCCGATGAATCGGCTCGTATCGTTGTGTCCCTCGCCATTGCCCCAGCAGCCGGCAGGCATGCCGTTCCGACAACCCGTGTTGCTCCCACGCACGCTCCACCGCACAACGCCGCCGCTCAGGGCTCAGAAGTTTCCCTGTGCCACATCCCGCAGCACCTGCTTCTCCAGAGAAAGCTCCGCTACCAACCGCTTCAGCCGCGTGTTTTCCTTCTCCAACTCCTTCAGCCGTTTTGCCTGCACCACCTTCAGCCCGCCGTATTCCTTCCGCCACCGGTAGTAGGTTTGGGTGTGGATTCCAGCTTCTTTGCAGGCTTGGGGCGCAGTCTTCCCGTTCCCCATCTGCACTTCTATCTGCCGTAGCACCGCTACAATCTGCTCCGGCTTGTAACTCCTTGTCGGCATGACCTCACTTCCTCCTCAAGTGGATTCTCTCTCTTTCCACTTGGTACAAAAAGTGCCGGTCAGGTCACTTGGTCGTCATGGATCAATACACCCGCCGGATCATTGGGTTCGGCGTCCACGCCGGAACCGTCAATGGCGTGGCACTTTGCCGCATGTTCAACCGCGCCATTCGATGGCAACCCTGTATGCTCAACTACCTCAGCTCCGACCATGATCCCCTGTATCGGTTTGGGCAGTGGCAAGCCAATCTGCGGATCCTGGAGGTAATCGAAATCAAAACCGTCCCCTATGTTCCCCTGTCCCATCCCTTTGTGGAACGGTTGATCGGCACGATTCGACGCGAGTATTTGGATCGCAGGTTGTTCTGGACGACGGCGGACCTGGAGAACAAGCTGCTCGATTTCAGGACATATTTCAATGCGTATCGCTCGCACACTGGACTGGAAGGGAGAACGCCTGATCCAGTCACGCCTATACCACGACCAGTCGCCAGGCTCCATTCCTATGGATGGCAACGCCACTGCAGAGGCCTCTATCACACCCCAATGACTGCCTGATTCTCCAAAGACTGGTGCTCCCTGTGGTAACCGGCGGACATCGGCAGGCGGGCACTTCCTACGAAACCATTCGCTGTTTTAGCTTGTCAACGCGGAGCGGTTGTCTGATCTGATTGTTTCGCTGCTACCGAGGGTACTCCGCCAGTGTGCACTCGCCTCACTGGGGCAGCGGTCACGGGTAGAATCGCTCAACATATCAATTCGCAATGGACACCCTCGCTGATGCGCGTGTTATCCTGGCGAGGCTTCCTGCTGAAATGAAGCTTGTGGGCCAACACCGTTCAGTTTGGCAAGAATCTATCCTGCCATTCCCATCGCTCTGCGTTCCATTCGCCGGAGCATGGCGCGTCCGGTTCCAGGTACCCCGTCCCGGTTGCAATTCCCCAATCGGGCTCGCCGCCTCCGACCGGAAGCCGGGTATGGGGTTGCGCCATTTGCCGCTGGCCTTCACCGGTTCCGGTTGGTTCCGACGCACGGCTTGCGCCAGAACGGGTCCCCTTGACCTGCCGGCTTTCTTCGGACCACCGATTACTGGAGAACAGCGCCAGTCGGCATGGTTAAGTCGCTCTCGTGTTCTTCTTGGTCAGCGTGAGCCGGCATCGCCGGCGAGCGCCCACCGTCATCCGAGCCAGCACGGAGCTGCGCTTTGAACTCGGCTGGCGTCAGATAGCCAAGGCTCGAGTGCGGTCGCACGTCGTTGTAGTGCCGTCGCCATTGCTCGATCCCCACCTTCGCGTCCACGCGGTTCCGAAACCACTGCAGGCTCAGATACTCGTCGCGGAACTTCCCGTTGAACGATTCGTCGGTCGCATTCTGCCACGGCTTCCCCGGCTCGATGAGCGCGGTTTCGATCTGCGCCTGGAGCAGCCACCGGAGAATCGCACCCGCAACAAACTCGGGGCCGTTGTCGGACCGGAGGTAACGTGGGGCTCCGTGGACGCTCACGAGCTGCGTGAGCACCTCGATAACGCGCCCGGACCGAATGCCGCCGGCCACGTCGATCGCGAGTGACTCGCGGGTCCATTCGTCGACGACGGTGAGGCACTTGAGCGTCTGCCCATTCGCGCAGGTGTCGAACACGAAGTCGTACGCCCAGACGTGATTGACCGCAGTGGCGGGCACCGGGCGGGGCCGGCTCAGGGCGACCCGGCGCCGCGGCCGCCGCCGAGGCACCTGCAACCCCGCCTGGCGCCAGAGGCGATGGGTCCGGTCCGTGCTCATCGTGTGCCCTTCGCGTTTTAGGAAAATCCGAATCCGGCGATAGCCGTACCGCGGATACTGCGCCGCCAGACGACGCATCGCGGCCAGCGCCGGGGCATCCCGGTCGACCAGCCGCGACTGGTAGCCCAGCGTGGACCGTGCGACGGAGAGCAAGGCGCACGCGCGGCGACCCGACAGACCGCGTGCACGTGCATACGCGACCTGCGGCCGGCGCACGCGTGCGCCTACCATTTTTTTCGGGTGATCTCCTTGAGCACGTCGATCTCCAGATCTCGATCGGCCACCATCTTTTTCAGCCGGCCGTTCTCCTGCTCGAGCTGCCGCAGCCGCTTCACATCGGCGGGCTCCAACGTGCCGAAGTGTTTCCGCCAGGCGTAGAGCGTCTGGGCGCTGACGCCGTTCTTTTTGGCCACCTCCGGAACGGGCCGCTGATCGGCCTCGCGGAGGATCGTCACCATCTGCTCTTCGGTAAACCGGGTCTTCTTCATGGCTCCCTCGTTTCTCCGAGGGCGCCATTCTCTCAGGCTTCAGCTGGTCCGGAAATCGCCAGGCAGGTCACCCTCGCCTTCCGGCGTCTGGCACTCGCCGTTGCCCTTGTCGGCTCTGCCCGTCACCGGCTTCGGTGGCGCTGTTCCTCCCGTGTCAGGGTTTGGCCGTTTCCGCCATTCGGGGGTGAGCGGAAACGCTCACAAACCCTTAACTTCACAGGAGGAAACAGATCATGGCTAACTCCAAACCCGTTGCTGAAGTCCGTATCGGTCGCGTCAAGGCTACCGTTTGGTCGAACGAAACCGGAGGCCGAACGAGGCACAATGTCACCTTCTCCCGTCTCTACAAGGACGGCGATGCATGGAGGAGGACGCAGAGCTTCGGTCGCAACGACCTGTTGGTGCTGGCGAAAGTGGCCGATCAGGCCCGCTCGCGCATCTTCGAGCTTCAGCAGGAAGAACAGCCGGAGGCGGAGTCCTAGTGTGCGGCAGGCATCGGAGAGCGGCGGGGCCGGTACCCGCCGCTCTCCGAACCTTCACAAGTGAGCCTGACACGTCTTGATGGTTGAACAGAGCCTGCTTTACATTACGCTGAATATGAATTGCGGGCGGCTCAGTCTGCGTTTGGTTAAGCCAGAACAAGCCTGGAATAAGCCAACCTGCAGTTTCACAAGCGTTTCCAGCGTGCTTGCTTATGCCGATTCATGCACCAGTGCCACTTGATGATGCAAAGAAGTTCTGCACGTGAGCGTTTATGAACCATCGGCCTACGATCAAATTATGAGCCACTCCGTCCGCAGTCATCTTCGCCTTGAGATTGATGCCTACGACGATACCATCCGCAAGTTCATCCCAGGCTACGAAGAAGGATTGACCAGGGCCGCAAACGAAATCGCCGGTGCCCACCCAACCCTGGTGCTTGACCTCGGCGCGGGAACGGGTGCCTTGGCCGAAGCGGTGCTGGAACATGAATGCGTCGGTTCCGTTGAAGCTGTGGACATAGATCCGGAGATGCTGGCCCAGGCGCGCATCCGGCTCAAGCGATTTGGAACCCGCGCGCGTTGCCGCCGCCGTTCGTTCGATGCTCTGCTCCCCGAATGTGATGCCGTGGCCACTTCCCTGGCCCTGCACCACGTCCCCACCATGGAACGCAAACTCACTCTATATGAACGCATTTACCGGGCGCTCCGCCCCGGCGGCGTATTCGTGAACGCCGACGTGATCATCAGCGCACACCCGGTGGCGCGCGCGCGGTCCTACCGTCTATGGGCCGCCCACCTGGTTTCGTGCGGCATCGACGAACAGCGCGCCTATGAGCACTTCGCCGAGTGGTCGGCGGAGGACACCTACTTTCCACTCGACGACGAACTCGCTGCCAGGTACTGTCAAGTTCAGTGGGAGCGTGGCAGACTTGGCCGATGAAACGCGACACGCTGAGCTACCATGGATATCGATTCCCACCCGACATTATCAGCCACGCCGTCTGGCTGTATCACCGCTTCGGTGTGAGCTTTCGCGATGTCGAAGATCTCCTGGCCCAACGCGGCATTACGGTGTCCTACGAAGCGATCCGGCTGTGGTGCCTCACGATCGGTTCAGTATACGCTCGCCGGCTCAATCGTCGACAGGGCCGGCTGGGCGACATCTGGCACCTGGACGAGGTCTTCGTCACCATCCAGGGACAGCGGCGCTATCTCTGGCGTGCCGTCGATCAAGATGGTGACGTCATCGATATCCTCGTCCAGTCGCGTCGCGACTGTCGGGCGGCTACACGCTTTTTCCGCAAGCTGTTGAAGGGCCAGGAGCGTACGCCTGGGCGGTTGGTCACCGACAAGCTGAGCAGCTACAGGGCTGCGCACCGAGCGGTCATGCCGTCCGTCGCCCATCGCACGGACCGATACGAGAACAATCGCGCCGAAGTCTCCCACCAGCCCACACGGCAACGCGAGCGACAAATGCGCCGGTTCAAATCTCCCGGGCAGGCACAACGATTCTTGTCCGTGCATGGACTCGTCCGCAACCTCTTCCGCGTTGGCCGTCACCTGGTGCGAGCGGTGCATCATCGGGAGCTACGAGGACGCTCTTTTCTCATTTGGGATGCAGTCACGATCGCCGCCTGACTCGAACTGAGATCACGATCCCGAGTACCGGCTCGCTCGACGAACGCTAACTTGACAGTACCGCGCTACGCATTGCCTTGCTCTCGGGAGTCGTTCTTGTTCTTGCCGCGGTCGAACACACGATTGATTCTTCATTTGTTTTCTTTTTCACCCATTGAGTGTTGATCTCCTCAGTGCCTTGAGTGCTTTCAAACCCGCATTAATAAAGGCGTCCGAGGCCACCCGATGGTTAGCAGAACCGAAACTAAAGTGGAAATCCGGGTTTAGTACGTCAACTCTTTTGTCGGACGAGAGACTAGTGGAAGGAGACCTCGTATTTCTTCCAACAGCGGCGCTCGCGCGCCGTCGCTGCTGTCAATGAACTGCCGGATATGGGGATAGAAAAGCGACAAGTGCGTGTAGCCGCCATGACGAGCGCTGCCGGTCCGGCAGGCGTTTTCTGCTTCTGCTCTTCCGCCACGGATAAAACTAGCCGCCCCAACCACGGTTCCGGGACTGCTAAAGAGGGCGGACCCGGAAGAGCCTCCCTCCGTGTAGCCTTGCGTATTGGAGACGAAGGCGTAGACATCGACGGAAATTCTAGATGCTGGGTCGGGAATGATCTGACCGAAGGAAATCCGCTTAAAGAAGCCCCAATCGCTCCCGGGATGATGAATGCCGGTGACCTGCGCGCCGATAGGTTGAGGTTCCACGTCCCAGCCTTGGAACATCACACCGTCCGGTAAACCACCTTCGAGCCGCAGCAGCGTCATATCGCCGTCGGGGGACGCTCTTCCTTCGATGGTGCCGCCGCCCAAGGTCGAGAGCAGGCGCGCTCCCTCGGTATGCGGCACGCTCTGAAAGTCCGGCAGTTCTCCGTTACAGGTTTGTGTCTGGTATAACCAGAACGCTGTCACGCTCCGCGCTTCCTCCTCGGTATGCACGCAGTGGGCGGCGGTGAGAAAGTAGGGAATGAAGTCCTGCTGGCGGTTATTCAGCAATGTGCCCGAACAGACGAAACTGCCCTCGCTTGTCTCATAGAGAATTTGCGCGACGCCCGTTGCGGAACTCGACCATTCTGGGTAGCAGGTCACGTCAAGGTGACAGTCCACGGTGTCCGTCTCCACTGTCGCTGTGAGCGTGCCCTCGGCGACGACGCCCGTATCAAAGACTAATACCGAGACGAAGTAGGTTCCGGCTCGCAGCAGCGGGTCGGAGCGTCGGGTGATGCCGATCCGTTCATTGCCAGTGGGGTTCTTGGAGCCGTGGTCAAAGACAGGCCTCCCATCCTGAAAGGCGTTGTCCTCGCCATAGCGGACAAACAAAGCCAAATCAACATCGGGATCGACGGATTCCAGCGTGAAGATTACGCGGGCGGCGTTCTCGGGAGCCTCCAGCCGGAACGAGTGATCTCCGGTGAAGAGCGTCGGGGAGTCGACCGGTCCCAGGCGGAAGTCGGCGGGCTGTCCGGGCGTGAGCGTGCCGCCGCTTATCGGTGTCTGATCCTCTTCGTCAAGTTCCACTTCCGCCGTGAGCGTGCAGTTGGCGACGACGCCCGTAGCAAAGACTCCTACCGAGACGAAGTAAGTTCCGGATCGGAGCGGCGGATCGGATTGGGGGGTAATGACAATCTCTTCGTTGCCCGTGGGGTTTCTGGAGCTGTAGTTCGTGACAACCCTCCCATCCTGCAAGGCGTTGTCCTCGCCATAGCGGACAAGCAGAGACACGTCGACATCGGATTCCAGCGTGAAGGTTACGCCGGAGGCGTTCTCAGGAACCTCCAGCCGGAACGAGTTATCCCCATGGAAGAGCGTCGGGGTGTCAACCGGGCCCCGGCGGAAGCTGACGGGTTGTCCGGGCGTGAGCGGGCGGCCGCCGGGCATCGGCGGCGGAGCTTCTCCGTCGAGTTCCACTTCCGCCGTGAGCGTGCAGTTGGCGACGACGCCCGTATCAAAGACTAATACCGAGACGAAGTAAGTTCCAGATCGGAGCGGCGGATCGGATGGGGAGGTAATGACAATCTCCTCGGTGCCCGCAAAGAACTCGTCAGCGGCGTAGTCAAAGACAGGCCTCCCATCCTGAACGTCGTTGTCCTCGCCATAGCGGACAAGCAGAGCCACGTCGACATCAGATTCCAGCGTGAAGGTTACGCGGGAGGCGTTCTCGGGAACCTCCAGCCGGAACGAGTTATCCCCGTTGAAGAGCGTCGGCGCGTCAGCCGGCCCCCGGCGGAAGCTGACGGGTTGTCCGGGCGTGAGTTGTCTTGCCGCTTTCGGGCGCGGCTGTTGCAGGGAGGAGGACCGCTCGACCGACTGTATTGCCTTTGTCAGCCGCGACTTTGTCAGCCGCGACTTCTTCAACTGCGTTCCCACCGCAACGTCGATCCGGTCGGGCAGCGGCTTTAGCGATCCTCGCCTGTCTGAGCTTCCCAACGCGCCCTGCGGCCATCGGACGCCCCCCCCCACGCCGCCCCCAAAAGCATCGTCCCAGATATGGCTGATCGCCACAATTTGGAACGGCACGGCTTCTTTCGCCGACGCCCCATCGGGCATATACTCGATCGTCAGGCTGTCACCGAAAACGATGCCGCTCCAGAAGTCTCCGTCCCCGTACAGACCCGAGCCGGTATAGGGCCCGACGACCTGCCCGCTCGCCGAGTAGAGCCAGAGGCTGCCCGCCCCGATGGCGAAGTCCCGAAAGTGAATGCGCATCGCGCGAGCGCCGGGGGAGGTTGTCTTCAGACGCCAAAGGCGTCCGACTGCGGTTGATTGCCACGCTCGCTCGGCGGTCGTCTTGACGGCCCCCCCGGAGAAGCTCCGCGTGACCGCTCCCGGCGGCAACCGACGGTGAACGCCGATGACGGGAGGTTGGCCCTCCTGCGGTTGCAAACGCTGCAAATCGTCGGGACCCAACGGCGGTAGAGCAATCGCGGCTGGCGGCGGAAGGCTCAGTCGCAGGCTGGGCGGCCCGACCGCCACCGCGCGCTCGGCCGGCGACGCCTTCGACCGCTGTTGGTTGTCCAGAACCAGCGGCCCGATCCGTTGGCCCCAGGCTGACTGCGCCAGCAGAGAAAATGCCAGGAGAAAGAAAATCCCTGAGCGGCGCAACACCAGAGACACCATGGAACTCACCCTGCCGGCGGATTCGTCAAGCTTTCCGAGTAGCATGTTTTTCTTCCTAGCCGCAGTCACAGGCTCATCGTCCTGAAAAGATATTGTTGCAGCAATCCGGGCGGCACCCTACATCGCCGGAATTGCCAGACAAGGCCACGTTTCGTCACAAAAAGGCGATGCGCTACTCTAGAACTCGCGCCATGTTCGTCCAGATTGGCGCTGAGCGCTGCCGCCCCCTCGGGGACCTCCACTCTAAAACTCTAGTCCCCGGAGAAGAAAGTAGTAGGATTGAGCCCGTCAGCAAGTACAATCTCGGCGTCCAGGTCGAAGTCAAAAGCCGGATCGCGCTGTCCTAAGGTCCAATACGTGTGGACCTTGTGCTGCGAATCGAGCACATAGAGCCTGTCAGTTGTTGTTCTCTGTTGAGGTTTCCACAATCGTCCTGGCTTTTACCTCCCGGTCATTGACGTGGCAACCTCCGGCATTCTCGCACATGTATCTGTAGCCATTCTCTTCGATAAGCCCGCCGTTGCCGAAGCGGATGTCCGCCTTGCCGTCTACGAACCTGAACCCGACGCTGCCGCTGAGCCGGTCAGGAAACCAGGTTCCGGTGGGCAAGGTGGTGATCACGTCACCCACGTTGTACCGTGTTTCGGCTGTATCGTCTCCGCCGGTGGGAATATCAATCAACCGCCAGTCGTATTCTACGCTCGATCCGTCGTCGCACGTGGAGGTTGCGGTGCCCGAGGTCGTCGAATCAAACGTAAGGCTGGCCGTACAGCGATCGCCGTCATCGTAGTTAAACGTTAACGTTCCCGTATTCGGACCCGTGTTCCGATAGGTATAGCTTCCTGTATAGGTGTCCGCGCCCTCGGTTTCCCTGAAACGCCCAGGACTGACAAAATCCACATATGCTGTCGGGTAGTTCGTCGATCCCCGTTTGCCAACGAAGAGATCGTTGAACGCAGCTTCGTCTGCCGGAGCGAACATCTCGCCCGTAACTCGCGCCAAGCTCGTCCAGATCGGCTGGGTCACAAACGCTCCTTCGTCATGCGCTTCAAAGCCAATCCCTGTTATGGAGCCAGGCAACAGAGGATCTCCGCGAATTTCAAGCGTTCCCTCCGACGTAGACGTACAGGAAAGAACGTCCCTTAACAGGAACGCTCGGTGATGCCCAGCACCGAAGTCCATTGTGGCTCTACAGAGTTCGGCTCCGTCAAAGCCGGTGCGCGCAATCAGTGTCACATCCTGAGACTGCAGCGACACCAAAGCCAGGGTGGGAGTGAACCCAGCCCCTGATAGGTACGGCATGAATGCCGTCTTGTGAAGGACGTTCGACAGTGGCACGCCGGCCATAAACAGCGGGCGCCCTGGAACTAACTGCAAGAACGTCGCGTTGACTGCAACCGATTTGGCCGGATTCATGGTCACCACGGCATAACCAATGGCCGTGGGAGAGCCGTCTGGAATCGTAACTTGCGCACCGTAACCGCCCGGGGAGAGGGCCCCCTGAAATCCACGGGCAGGTGTGCCAGTCAGGTCATCGGGACTTGTTGCGAGTGGCATGTTCATGGATTCCCCGTTCGGGTCGAAGAAGTCCACTTGGAACGTCGCCACGGTCGTCGAGACATTACTGGCCTGGAAGATCATAAAGAATCCCCCGTTTTGCGGGGTCCCACTGTTTGCAATCTGGGGAATGATGCTGTCGCCGGGGGCGATCACGATGTCGCGCTTCGATATTCCTGCTCTGTATTGCCAATCCAGGAGTGGCTCGAAGTAGGGACCTGCGGGCCGCGGCACGGTTTGCGCCATCAAGTTTAGGGTTAACAGACATAGCATGGCCGCAAACAGATTGAATTTGAACATTCCTCTCCATCCTTCTCTTCTTTTTGAATCTACGGCCAGGCTGACCGGACCGCGTTCAACCACAACCATCCCCGGGGTCTTTGCTTTTGCGGCACTTTCAGCCCCTCCCGCCGCCAGATCCGCTGCACCCGATCCTTGCCCACTGGCCAGCCTGCACCCCGCAGCAGGGCCGCGATCCTCCGGTAGCCGTAGCGCCCGTACTGCGTCGCCAGGGCAACGATCGCTCGGGTGAGGCCATCTTCGTCCAGCACAGGATTCGGCTCGTATCGTTGTGTCCCTCGCCATTGCCCCAGCAGCCGGCAGGCATGCCGTTCCGACAGGCCATACTTCCCCCGTGCCCGCTCCACCGCACAACGTCGCCGCTCAGGGCTTACAAGTTTCCCTGCGCCACATCCCGCAAAACCTGCTTCTCCAGGGAAAGCTCGGCCACCAACCGCTTGAGCCGAGAGTTCTCTTTCTCGAGTTCCTTCAGCCGCTTCGCTTGGTCTAGCTTGAGTCCGCCGTATTCCTTCCGCCAGCGGTAACAGGTCTGGGTGTGGATGCCAGCTTCCTTGCACGCCTGCGGCGCGGTCTTCCCATTTGCCATCTGCACTTCGATCTGCCGCAGCACGGTTACAATCTGTTCCGCCTTGTACTTCCTGATCGGCATCTCCAGCTTCCTCCTTCGTGAGATTCTCTCTCACTTCAGCTGGTACAAAAAGGGCCGGTCAGGCCAAGGCTAGGCAGCAGAGAACAACCCCGCGAACTTTACGGAACAACCTCAAAGCCCATCTGCCGGAAGTGATGGTCAATGTCAATACCCGGAGAATTCGCAGTTCTTGCATGAAAACAAAGCTACAGCAGTCGGTAAATGAAAATTCCTTGTCGCGATAGCGGAAAAAGAGCGACCTTGCCCGTTCTCCTCGCGCTTCGTCAATGGACTCAATGCGCAGTCGAGTTGAGCCATCGATTTGAAGCCACCACGCTTCAGCGGCATCAAGACCGAGGCGGAAGCGGAGGGTAGTCAGAGTTTCGTCGATCACATAGTCGGTTGTCGTCAACAAACCGCCAGCCGACAACCATTGATCCCGGGATTCCACCCGAAACCTGAGCGGCGGTCGGCGCTGCCGAAGCCGATTTCGGATCGATATTCTCCAATGTCGGGGAGTCACTCATCGGTTAACCAGCATTCTTTACTGCCCCCAGGGCACATTGTTACCCGAGGACAAAATAGCGGTACAAAGCTGTTCGAGGCTGTCCGAACGCTTGTCCGCCTCCCATGCAAAAGCGAGGCTCGCACCAATATGTAGAGAATTCTTCCTGAGTCCGCCCGCATGCCCGTAACGCTTATCGGCCTCGGCACGAAATGTTTCCCAGTCCTCCTTCCCAATCTCCGCTTCGACAACGGCACCAATATCGGCATGCCAGATGGTGAAGCCATCGCCCCAGATTGTTTGAGTCGGCATCGGCTCTTCGTTCGGCTTGTTGACGAGCGTCAGAATCGCCTTGTTGTCTTTTTCATGCTCGGCTCTCCTGCCATACTTATCGGGCTTGTCCGCATCAGCATCAAAGACGAGATAAGTCGGTATTCTCATATGCTTCGCAATGACCAATGGCTGCAACAGCTCGCTCTTTCCGTTCGCAGCGACGATATGACAACCCATGCGGCGATATTCTTCTGACTTTTCGAGTAGATTGAGGTACGCAAGAATATAGGCTACATCCTCTCGACCTTCGACCAGAACAAGCCGGCGGGTAAAAAACATCTCATTAAGAGCCGGCTGCAAGGCTTGATGGACCTTCGCAAGAGCGCCTTTTGGCTTGACAGGCTGTTCGCCGGTAGCCGCTGCAACAGATTGCGCGATCTCAGAAAAAGACATGTGGGAAACCGACGAACATGGGCTACCGGCGTCTTTGCGTACCATCCGCACGTCTTCAAAACCTTCACCAGATACGAACAATGGGTCGTGGGTGGAGACGATGACCTGCGAGTTGCTACGGCTGAGTTTATTTAATACGGCGGCGAGGTGACGCGCCTGCGGCGGGTGCTGATAAAGTTCTGGTTCCTCGCAGGCGAGTATCAGTGTGGGGCCTCCTGCAGCATCCGTGCCTGCAAGTTCCTGTAGCAGGGCAAGAAGGTATGACCGCTGAAGCCCGTGGCCGAAGCGTGCGAGTTCCCCTTCGAAATCGCCTTCACCTGCAAGAATGTGAGCCCATGGCTCTTCAACGCGCACGGATTTGTCGGGGTCCTGCTTCCACTGCAAGCGCAATCGCGCATCGGGATGCGCCCATTCTGAAATCCGCATCTGAAGAGCCGAGGAGATATCATCAAGGACGTGCTGGTTGCCATCGAGAAGAGCCTGATATTGCTGCTGCATCTCCGCTCGCAAGGCCTTCACCGTCTCATCAAAATTGGTCTTTGAACGGACGGTGCGGGCGAGAAGTCTGCCGAGAGCCGAGTTCCGCGCTTCGACTTGCTCGGATGTCGCATCTTTCACCGCCGGGACGTATACCCACTGGATATGCTTGGCGAGCCGATTGGCGCCTTTAGAGAAACCGTAGAACTGATCCTCGCTAGGGATAAGCTCGCATTCGCCCGGCCGCGCTGCTTCGAAATCGTGCAAAGCCATGGATCATGGCGTCTTTGGTGCCGGGCGCCGAAAGGTCTGGGCAGGTTTCGCGAAGGCCGGCATAAATCTCCTTCAACTCCAATACCTTCTTGCCCGCATCCGCCGCTTCGAAGAATGGCGCAAACGCGCGCATGCCGATGCGCTGTCCGTATTGTTTGACCTGTGCCTTCCCCGTGGCACCGTCGAACGTGGCAACAGCAGAGACAACAAGCTGACCCTGCCGCACATAGTCAGAAAAGTCTTCCTGGGCCTCGTCATCAAGGTCAGTGAATGTGACGGTAATCTGGATCGGCTTGTCGGTGTGCTTGCAGTGAAAATCCTCCTGGTCCAACTGGCTCAGATCGGTAGGTAGATTCTCGGACTCCCGAAAAAAGACGTTGAGGGCTGTAAGTACCGTCGATTTGCCAGCACCGTTCGAGCCAACCAGGCACGCATAGTTGTTCAGCGGCAGCGTTTCGTCCTTAAATGATCTGAAGTTCTCAATGCGAACAGACGATATTCTCATAACGGCTCCCCTGCTCAATTCATGCCGATACCAGCTCTTCACTGCTTCCGGGCAGCAACGACAATTGCCTACCGCCAAGTTCCTCGAACAGTCGCTCCCGGCACGTAAAGATGATCACCTGGACGTTCCGCGCAGCCATATTGAGGATGTCGAACATGCGGCTCACCCGCCGGTCATCGGAGAACACAAGCGCATCATCAAGAATGACGGTTGCCGGATGCCCCTGTTCGACCAGCATCTCCGCAAACGCGAGCCGGATCAGAACGGCGATCTGTTCCTGGGTTCCCATGCTCAAATGATGAAAGGCTTCCTCGTAGCCTGCTTCTCTGACCACGCCGACGATGTGCAGATTCTCGTCGATCGTGATTTCGGCACCGGGAAACAGGAGCTGCAAATAAGGCCGGACGCGATTAATCACCGGCGACAAATAGCGTTCCTTGGCATCCTGCTCGGCAGCACGCAGCGTTGACAGCAAGAGACTGAGAACCTGCACCTCGCGCGCAGTGCGGCGACGTTCTTCCTCGCAGAATTCTAGCTCACGCGCCTTTTGCTGAATGGCTTCGTCAAGCCCGGCACCTTCCAGCGCTTCGACATGCGACCGGAGCCCGGCAATCTTCTCCTTGAGATTGCCGGGCTTGTCCCGCCTGTCCTGTATAGCCCTGTCAAGACGCGTAGTGCGAGCCTCCAACTGCGGGATCGTTTCGTCTGTGCGTTGCGCCTCAAGTCCTGCGACGGCGGTTTCCTGCTCTGACAATTCGGCCTGGGCGGCATCTATTCTTGCCTGAAGCTGATCGTCAGAAAGCTCCTGTTCCGCGTCCGCGAGCTGACGCCGGAGCCTTTCAAGTCGCTCCTTGCCGTCGTCATACCGCACTTTGACGGTGACACGTTCGGTTTGGAAATGGCTCAAAGTCTTCTCCGGGCCGGCAAGTGCGGCCCGTGCCGTGACCACAGCACGCCGTGCCTCTTCGGAGTGCTCCACAGCGGCCCGGAATTCTGCTTCGGCTTCCGCGTGTTCGGGCAATTTCTCCGCGTCGAGGTCGGCCATCTCGCGGGTCAGGATTTTTCGAAAACCCTCGATATAGTCGGAAAGCGCCTGCGCTCCGGCGTCATGATCGTCTGTGGCCGGGGCGTGCAGTTCTGCCTCCTGCCGGGCAAGCTCCGCCGCCTGCAGGAGCTTCTGACGCCGGGTGTACTGATCTTCAGCATCATTGACGGTCTTGATGCCACCCGCCTGCAACGCGTCCTTCAGCGTGGCCTTAGTGTCCCGCTGCTGACCAAGTAACTTGTCCCGGTCCTTGATGGCCGGCTCAATCGTGATTCGGCCGTGATCGGGGATCGCGATTGTTACCGGCTCGACGGCCTGAACCGAAGGCTGCTCGGCCGACAACGCCTGACCGTCAATTTCGATGCCGGACAGAGCCTCCGGGGTCATATCAAAAACGATGCGGGTAGCGGCGGCGTTAAGGCGGCTTTCAACAGTCTCCAGCCCCTTGGCCGCACCGCGTATCGCTTCAATTACCTCGTCCGTAACCAGGATGGCGGCGGCGCCCTGCTGGACCTCGTGTTGACGTTTTTCAGCGGCCTGCGCTTTACCGCAGCGGCTCTCCAACTCGCGAATCCGCGCCTGCCGTTCCACGGCGGCCAGTGTGCGGCGCTGCCGTGAAACGACACCGTCAGCTTGGGTGACTGCCGCCTCGGTTTCACGCACACCGGCGCGCAACGCATCAAGTTGCGACCGGGCGTCCTTTTCATGCTGGCGTACGTTTTTCAGCCGCTGCCCGGCTTGTTCAACGGCCTTTTCTTCCGCAGTAATAGTTTCCTTAAGGCCAGCACGTTCCGTTTGTGCATTGTTGGCTTGCTCAAGATTACGTTTTTTCAGTTCCAGGTCACTGGCGGCGGCTGCGATGCGCGCTTCTAGCTCGGTCAGTTGTGCGTGCCTTTTGCGCGCTTCGGTCAGTTCCGTCTGGTCGGCCTGGTCGCGGTCGCCGGCGGACAAGCGTGCCAGCTTTTCCTGCGCTTCTTCAAGGTCATCAAGCGTTTTGGCAAGTTCGTGCCGCCGCGTGCTCAGGCCCTCAAGCTCGCTCTGCAAAGCGTCCGTTTTCTCAATGAGGTCCTTGTATGCGCCTCGCGGCTTGCTGTTGCTTGTGACCAGTTCGCCAAGCTGTTTCTCGATCACCTGCGGCAAAGCACGCCCGCGGCGGCCACCGAGGACGGTGCCGACTTCGGATTCCAGGGCGCTGTGCAGGTTCGATCGGGCACTTTCGGGAAGATCGAGCGCGCCGAAGGACTGCCCCTGCTGTACCCAGAGGACATTCCACATGCCGAGCGTTTCCGCCTTTGCACCGGTCTTGCCCGGTTCGTCAAAGCCGAGAAGACTCCGCAGCGTGTCTTCGGCAGTATCACCTTCAAGCGTGCGCCCGTCCGGACATGACAGGTGGGCATAGGGCTTTTTTACAAACCTCTTAGTCACCCGATACACGCCGTCATCAAGCTCGAATGCTAGTTCGACAACCGGCCCGGCCTGGTTGCGATCATTCTGTAAGGCGACGATGGGCTGGGCCTTTGAGCTGTATTTTTCGAAGAGGGCCGCGCGCAGGGCATCGAGAAGGGTTGATTTGCCCATCTCATTGGGGCCGACCACGACATTCAGGCCGTTCTCGATGTCGTCGAGCCGCATCGGCACCGTGAATTTCTTGAACTGGTTGACGGCAAGGGATCGCAGTTTCATCGCTGCCCCGCCTGTAGCTTCATATGCTCGATATAAAGCCGCTGCAGGGCTTCGGCGGCGATGTCGCGCTCGGCATCACCGCCTTCTTCGGTTAATCGTTTGAGTTCGTCAGCGGCTGTGCGCACAAAACCACCACGATCAATCTGATCAAGGTCTTCGGGTGTGGGGCGCGGGAACAGGCGCCGGTCATCAACACGCATGAAACAGAACGCCGCTGAAACACCATCAACAATCTCATCTTGGAAATACTGGCGGTCCTCCAGGGACAGCGCGCCCTCGACCGCCAGATGAATCAGCACGCGGTCAAGATCGTCCGCCATGCCCCGCAGCTTTTCAGCAAGATGGTCGATATCGAACCGACCGCCAACCTGCTCCGAATGACGGTCCCACGTATAGTGGCCGGTCGCCAGCGGCGTCACCGCCGGCGCCGCTCCCGGTCCCTCGATTTCCACGAAAAGGGCTTGACCGCCGTCGATCACGTCGAAGGCGTCTGTTTCCGGCGTGCCGCTGTACCAGCAGCGGTCGTTGATCTTCTTCTGGCCGTGCCAGTCGCCAAGGGCGAGATATGACAGGCCGGCCCGCGCGGGACGGTCTGGGGCGATATAGTTCGGAACATCCTTGTCGTCGGACCCGAAGCCGGTGACGGTGCCGTGGGCAAGCCCTACGCGCATAAGACCGTCAGGCAGGTCCGCCTCATCCATATAAACGGTCGGATCATTCAGCATGCGCCGATGATGCAGTGGCGCCGGTAATAGCGCGAACGACTCGTCCTCAAAGAGTGCCGGCTCTAGCGCGGTATGAACATGCACATTGGCGGGCAGGCCCTTGCGGCGAAGCTGATCCCAAAGCCCGTTCGGACGGTAGTGATCGTGATTTCCCGGCATCAGGTGCCAGTGCACGCCGGCAAAATTGCGCATGCGCTCAAGCGGCTGGTTGAGCGAGCGCGGCGACAATTCTTTCATGTCATAGACATCGCCGGCGACCAGTATGTGCTGGGCACCCTTCTCCCCGGCAAGCTCACCAAGGCGGGTGATCGCCCGTAATCGCGCTTCCTGTAGCAGCCCCATCGTCGCGTTATCGACGAACCGAAACACCTTCCCGATCTGCCAGTCCGACGTATGTATGAGCCGCAGCGTCATCCCGGCTTATTCACCCTTAGTACCGTCGACAATTCGCAGCAAGATCAGCAAATGATTTGGGGCTGTAGCTGTTAATGGAGAAATCCGGAGCCGCATGAAAAAGTATTTTATATCTTACAAATACTGTTTTTCAGGCAGGATTTCTATTTTGTTCCTGGCACGGTCACAGGATACACTCGCGCTGCCCCGAATACGACATCTTTTCGCGCTGAACCCTGCACACCACCTTCGCCGGTAGGCGAAAGTGAACAGGCCGATCTATTGTACCAATCCTAGTGAGTGATTAGATGAAGGCGTTGGCTTCTTGAGACCGAGTAGACTGGGTCGTGATGGAACGACCCAGTCTTGGAAGGGAGGAGCTGAACGATGCCCCTAATCGGATGCGATTTTCACACACGTTTTCAGCAGATGGCAATGATGGATTGCCAGACCGGCGAGATCATCGAGCGCCGACTGGACCACGAGGCAGGTGAAGCACAGAAGTTTTACGCAGCACTTCCGGGTCCGGCCCGCATCGGGATGGAAGCCACAGGGCGCACATAGTGGTACAGCCAGACGGCGTGACTGATGATTTCAGCTGGAAAGCGATGCCCTCGATATTGTGATTTCATCCGCCAATTGTGCCTGATTCTGCCTTAACTTGACAAAGCCCTGTAGTCTGCTGCCAAGAACTTAGGGATTATATCCTTAGACCATATATAGCTCGCTGAGCTACGAGACTTGATCGAAGCTCGTATATTCGTAGCTAGAAAGTAGGATCGGAAGCGTCGGGAACTGTCCCCCGTTGATGCGCGTGTTGCCCTGGCGAGGCTTCCTGCTGTAATGAAGCTTGTGGCCCCACACCGTTCACTTTGGCAAGAATCCATCCTGCAATTTCCTTCGCACTGCGGTCCATTCGCCGGGGGATAACGGTCCGGTTCCAGGTGCCCCGTCCCGGTTGCGATTCCCCAAGCAGGCTTGCCGCCTACGACAGGAAAACGGATGTGGGGTTGCGCCATTTGCCGCTGGCCCTCGCTGGCTCCGGTTTGTTCCGACGCAAGTCTCGCGCCAGAACGGTCCCCTCGCCTGGTGGGCGTCTGTCACTCCCTCTTGCCCTTGTCGGCCCTGCCCGTCACTGGCTTGGCGGCGCTGTTCCTCCCGTGTCAGGGTTTGGCCGTTTCCGCCATTGGCGGGTGAGCGGAAACGCTCACAAACCCTTAAACTTTCAGGAGGAAACACATCATGGCTAACCCCAAACCCATCTCTGAAGTCCGCATCGGTCGCATCAAGGCTGCGATTTGGCCGAACGAAACCGAAGGCCGCACGCGGCACAATGTTACCTTCTCCCGTCTCTACAAGGACGGCGATGAATGGAAGAGCACACAGAGCTTCAGTCGCAACGACCTGTTGCTGCTTGCCAAAGTGGCCGATCAGGCCCACTCACGCATCTTCGAGCTTCAGCAGGCAGAAGAGCCTCAGGCAGAATCCTAGTGCGACGCGCATCAGAGAGCGGCGGGGCAATCCCCGCCGCGATCCGATCCTTTCGACAAGGAGAATGAACATGAACTGCATCGTGAGCGAAGTCTCCCAAGCTTTCCTGGCGGCGGCCGATAAAGGACTTGCGCGGTGAACGGTATTACCGTACATTACTATCGTGATCGTTCGCTCTGTCCGCCACCGGGGATTGCGCGAACGACAACCCCCGGTTCCTGCGGCGGAACCTGGTCGACCGGGTGCGTAAGATATTGACGGTACTGATTCTGGCCGAGCACATCGACGGGTTTATTGGCGATGCATCACCCGGCTGGCGCGTCCACCGGCTCTCAGGTTACCGGCGGAAAGAATGGAGCGTTTCAGTTTCCGGTAATTGACGGATCACGTTGAAGAAGAGGATGGTTACATCGACCGCTTGAACCTGGAGGATTACCACTGATGGCTACCAACGACATCAAGGTGAACATGACCCCTTCCCATCCGGGCGACTTCATCCGAACGGAGGTCATTGAGGAACTGGGTTTGAACGTGACGAAGGCGGCGGAGATTCTCGGTGTCCGCCGGGCGACGCTTTCGGACCTGCTGAACTGTAATGCCGCGTTGTCCCCGGAGATGGCGCTGCGCATCGAGAAGGCCTTTGATGTGAGCATGGACATGCTGCTGCGGATGCAGGCCTGGCACGACGCTTCGCAGATGCGCGCGCGAGCAAACGAAGTCAGTGTCCAGCGTTACGTTCCGGCCTGACCGGAAATTGCTTCCCTGTTTAGGACGTTCGCAAACAGGGAGGAACGCAGGGATAATCTTGGACGGCGCGATACAGATGCCGAGGAGACGGGCTGAGTAGGCACGTAAATAATAGTGGGAGGGAAAATGCAGCTTTCCGCTCAATTCAAGCTGGAGAAAGAGACCAAAGGAACGTTCCGCTACGCCGAGGAAACGACGGGGCAGCCGCCGAAGATCGGCACCCTATACGTCCAGAAGTGGGCGCTCCCCACGCCTCCCCCCAATCGCATCACCATCACTCTCGAAGCATTGGACTGACCCTCGCTGCCTTGGAATACGGACACAGTCGCCGCGAGGTACTGTCAAGTTAAGCAGTTTGGCGGCATTCTCGCCGCCCGCCGCCACCGCTAAGTCATTGATTATCAGTCTCTGATCCAGCAGAATCCTTCCGCAAAACGGACAGATTCTGCTCAACTTGACAGTACCCATCTCATTGACCCCGCATCGGTGGTGGACGTGACGGTCGATCTGGAGGTCACCGAGGACGGAGGCCTGACCGTCCGGACGGAGATGGAGCCGCTGGGGGAACTCACGATTTCAACCCACGGGCAAGGCGAGCTGGTGTCGGGATCGGTGAAGGTCCTCTCGGACGGTCCCCTCGGCGGCGGCGTGCGCTATGGCGTCCCAGAGATCGGGGTGGCCGGGGTAGGAGCCAGCCCGCCCGTCCGGGATGTCCTGTTCCCGGCCCGCCGCCAGGAGGGAGGAATCCGCACGGCGACGGCGCTCCACAACCTGGGATCGGAAGCGATGGGGGTGAGCTGCCGATTGATGAGCGGGGGCGTCTCGCTCGAAGAGGTGGAGATTCCTCTGGAGGCCAACGGGCAGGCTTCCTGGTTCATCGAAGAGGCGTTCTCCACGACCGATACGTCCGATTTCCTGGGGTCGGTGCGCTGCACCGTGCTCGGTAGCAGACGGTTCACCGCCATCGCCGTGGAGATGGATGCCACCCAGCGCATCTTTAACACGCTTTCGGTGGTGCCGGTGGACCGGACGGGAGGCGGGGGCGGGGAGACGGTCCTGGATTTTGCGCATTTCGCCAACGGGACTTGGATCACCGATCTGGTGTTCTTGAATCTGTCCATCCAGCCGAGCCGTCCCGCCCCCACCCCCTTTCATACGGACATCCTTCCGAGCCGTCCCGAGATTTATTTCTACGACACCGAGGGCAACCCGATTGCCGCCGAATCGGTGGTGGACATCACGGGCGATCTGGAGATCACCGAGGACGGCGCTCTGACGGTCCGCACCGAGATGGAGCCGCTGGGAGTACTCACGATCTCGACCCACGGGCGAGGGGCGCTGGTGTCGGGATCGGTGCGGGTGGTCTCGGAGGGTCCCATCGGCGGGATGCTCCGGTTTGAGCACCCCGACCTCGGAGTGGCCGGGGTGGGAGCCAGCCCGCCCGTCAGCGACGCCCTCTTCCCGGTGCGCCGCCAGGAGGGAGGAATCACGACGGGGGTCGCGCTCCACAACCTGGAATCGAGTGCGGGGTTGGTGCACTGCGACTTGATGCGAGAGGGTGTGCTGCTCGACGGCGCGAGCATCCCTCTGGAGGCCAACGGGCAGACGGCCTGGCTCATCGACCAGGCGTTCCCCGGCACCGATACGTCCGACTTCGCAGGGTCGGTGCGCTGCAGTGCGCCAGGGGGGGATCTGTTTACCGCCGTGGCCCTGGAAATGGACCCCGGCACGCGCATCTTCACGACGCTTCCGGTGGTGCCGGTTCCAGAGAGGATGTCTCAGGAATAGACGCCGGTAGTGTCCCTGTCTTGTCTGAGGGGCATGGGAGAATAGGGCATGCAGAGCAAACAAGGATTGCTTCTCGCCGCCGAAGTTCTCTCCGGCCTGGACGAACCGGTGAAGGCGATCCGCGAAGCCACGCCCCAGGCGCGGCACTCTTTCACCGTGGCCGATCAAGTAAACCAGCTTGTCAGCGCCGGCGAAGCGGACCCCGATCTAGGCTTCATGGCGCGGCTGATGGTGCTGTGCAGCCTGCCCCGCACCAACCCCGGCCACCGGCATCGGTATGTCCGTCGCAACGGCCCCTATACGCTCTACATGATCCGCCGGCGAAACATCCAAGAACCGAGGATGTAGAGAACGACACCCACACCGAGCGCCTGATTGAATTCCCCGCCCGAGCGAACCCAAAGAAAAGCAGCGCCCGCCGATACGGAAGGCACAAGGACGAATTCCAAGAGGGAGACCCCGACCGCGCTCTGGAAGCTCCGCTCCCGGTGACGCATCCGATTGATGATCCAGAGCACCAGGAGGATCGGGGTCGCTGAGATAGCCACGCCTAAGATCGCGTCGTGCGTCCCGTTCGCGATTGTCGTTTCGCGGATGGACAGCCGCCGCCAGGCGAGGGATACGCGGTCTGGCGCGTGATTTGGCCGAAGGCGGAAATGGAAAACCCCGACCGTTAGCAGCGATCGGGGTTTTTGTGCCGACCCGAAAAACGACCGAACATCCTCCGTAGATAAGATCCCGCCTGCCAAGCCGAGTCGCGGTTGGCCAGTCCCGCCGGAAGGGCGGCGATGGGGACCCGCGAAGAGCCCCTGCGCCAACGGTTTTGCCGGAGTGTCGGCTGTGGCGCGGTGTTCTGGATCTGCCGTCATTGTGACCGGGGCCACCGATACTGCAGCGACCGATGCCGGCGGAAAGCACGGCGGCAACAACTGAGAGCCGCCAACCGGCGGCACCAGCAAAGCCGGGAGGGACGGCTCGATCACCGCGACCGGCAACGGGCCTACCGGGAACGCTGCCGCCGCCGCGTGACGGATCATACTTCCCCCGCGAACTTCGATTCGGACAGTATCGTGGCCGCGGAGCCCTCCCGGTCCGAAAACGGATCGGGAAGCGTCTCCGGGGAGGCTCGATATGCCGAGAGCGCCGAATTTGAACCCGCCTGCATCATCTGCGGCCGCACCTCAAGCGATCTTTTACTTCTTGATGGGCGCTGACAACCCAGAGAGGGAGAAACCATGATTCCAAAAAAAGAAGAGAACGGCGAGAAGTACGCCACGGCCACGACGGAGGCTGAATTTCACGAGGCGCTGAATCGAGGGCTCGCGGTTGAACTGACGCGGGAACTGGCGGAGCGGATCGGAGTGCCTATGAACGAGGACGTGGGAACCGTCGCCGAGATCGACCAGGCGCGACACGACCGGCACGATTAGAGAAACGGAGGCGGGGCATGGAAACAAAGTCGTTCTGGCGGCGCAGCGAGGACTACGCCGAGAAAGTCAGCGGGGAACTCATCGAACAAATCAAGGCGGGCGTGGCGCCATGGCAGAAGCCGTGGAAGCCGGGGGAGCAGAGCAGCCCGGAGAACCTCTCGACCGGCAAATCCTACACCGGCGGGAACAGCCTCTACCTGATGAGCCGGGGCATCCGTCAGGGCCACGGCGATAACCGCTGGGGTACCTACAACCAGATCCAAGCGGCGGGCGGGCAGGTTCGCAAAGGCGAGAAAGGGACGCAGGTCTTGTTTTTCACGGATCGGACGGCGCGGCCCGCAAAGGACGAGCAGGGCAAGGTGCTCAAGGACAAGGACGGCAAGACGATCTACGAAGAAGAGCAGCGTTCCCATCCCATCTGTAAGCAGTACACCGTGTTCAACGTCGAGCAAGTCGATGGATTGGAGTTGAAGCCGCGCTCTCGACAGGCGCGGCCCGAATGGGACGCCCACCGCGATGCGGAGAAGGTGATTGAGGCCAGCGGGCCGAGGGTCGAGCACGTCCCCGGAGATCGGGCCTACTATCGGATCGCCGAAGACAAGGTGGTGCTCCCGGAGCCGTCCCAATTCCCGACGCGCAACGGCTACTACCAAACGGCGCTTCACGAATGCGGCCACTCGACCGGGCATCCGGACCGCATGAACCGCGACACGCTCAAGGATGGACTGGACAAGGGCTTTGGATCGCCGGAGTACGCCCGCGAGGAATTGCGTGCCGAGATCAGCGCCATGATGACGGGGGAGCGCGTGGGCGTGGGGCATGACCCGCAGCGAGGCGCGGCCTACGTCGAGAATTGGGTTGCGGTCCTGGAAAAAGACCCGCACGAGATTCATAGAGCGGCGCGGGACGCGCAACAGATGACCAATTACCTGATGGATCGTGCGGTCGAGCACGAGCGCGAAGCGCCGGTCAAGGAGAAGACGGCGGCGGAGTTGAGCCACCAATATTCTCATGCTCGCGGGCCGCAGATCAGCCAGACGCCGAAGCAATCCACGGAACAACACGCGCAGAAGCTCCAACGCGAGGCTGGGTTGAGCCGGTAAGGAGCCGTCGTGTTCGATCCGCCAGACCTAGCTACCGATCCCCGCAGGACCGTAACGCGCCCCAGGCGCGACCACACCAAAGAACGGGAACAGCGGGAGCGCGACGGCCACCGGCGCGAATACGATCCCCGCACGGAGCGCCAGAACTTCCAGGAGCGGGCGGATCGGGCGGTGGCCGACGTGGGGATGTATCGCGGTGTCGCCTACCGCGATCTGGCCGATGCTCACTTCGATGGACACCCTTACGCGGCGCGTCGGGCCGTGGATCGCATGATTCGGGCCGGGCACGTCCGGGAGCACACTGCCGAGGGGCCGCAAGGCGGCGCCTACGAGGTGCTCACGCTCACCGAGCGCGGAGTAGAGCGGGCCGGGCGGGTAGCCCGCGAACAAGGACTCGACAAAGAGCAGAAAGCATGGAGCGGCCTCGTGAAGCCCAATGAACTGCAACACGATGTTGCGGTGTTTCGAGCCGCAAGGATTGAGCAAGTGCGGTTGCTCGAACAAGGAGCCGTCCTCAAGCGGGTCCGTATTGACGCCGAACTCAAGCGCGAGGTCGCCCGCGCCACGGAAAGCGCGAGAGCGCGAGGCGGAAAGGAGGCGGCGGACGCCGCACGGTTTGAGGCGGCGGAGGCGCTGGGGCTCCCCGTCAAGGATGGACGGGTGGAGTACCCGGACGCGCAGCTGGAGTACGACATCGAGGGCCGCAGCGGGCGCGTGAACGTGGAGATTGCGACCGAGCACTACAGCGCCAAGAGTATCGGCGCGAAAGCCGCCGCTGGATTCGCCGTGCATGGAAGCAATGGGCGGGCGGCGGCGCGAGTGGCGCGGTCGCTCGGCCAGGACCACAGCACCGGAGGCGGAGGGGGAAGCGGCGGCAGACGAGACAAGGGCTCCATCGAACTCTAAGGGAGAAGCGATGCAACCGTGGAAGATCAGCATTGGACTGACGGCCATCATCCTGGCCGTGGCCTTGATGCTCGCCGGCGAGAGCTTCGCTTATCTCAAGCCGTACTTAGGAATCATCGCAACCGACTACTGGATGCCGGTTGCGTGGTATGGCGGGCTGGCCGTGGTGACGCTGATGGTCGTGATCTACTCCGCCGCCCGCGCCTTGGGGCTGGCCGACATGGGCCGCAAGGTCGATCTGATGGAGCGGTCCATCCGGCGCGGCGAGGGCGGGCAAATCGAGCTTGCCGAAAAACTGGAACAAGAGGACCGGGGGCAGTTTCCCGGAGCCTGACGCACAACAACCCAACAGACACGGAGGGAAGCATGAAGAACAAAAACTTAATCACCTGGAAGCGGGGAGCTCTCCTGGCGAGCATCCTTGCACTATCGGCGGGTGAACTCATGGCGCAGGGAACAAGCCCCTGGCTGCAAGCCATAGACGTGCTGCAGGCGGCGTTCACCGGACCCATTGCGCGAGGACTGAGCTTGATTGCCATCGTGGTGGGCGGGCTCATGTTCGCCTTTGGCGAAGGCGGCAGCAAAAAGGCCCTGGCCGGGATCGTCTTCGGTCTTGGCATGGCCATGGGCGCGGCCAACTTTCTGGCGTGGCTCTTCTGATGGAGCGCGGCAAGACATGGCGCGGATACCCGGCGCTTTCCAAACCGCTCACGATCATGGGCGTGGAACGGCGCTGGTTCCTTCTGAGCGCCACGTTGGGCCTTGCCATGTGGAACGCCATCAACTCCATTGTGACCGGGGGAGTCATTTTCGGAGTGCTCTACGGCGTGGGATTCTGGGCCTGGAAACAAGACCCCAACATGCTTGAAATCCTACGGGCGTCGGCAAAGTTTCGCGCCCGCTACGATCCCGGCAAGTGGGCGGTGGCTCCCTGGACGATCCTGATTCGGAGATAGCGCGTGAACGTGGACAACGAACTCATGGACTATGACGCGGCAGAATCGCTGGCCGAGGAACTGCCCTGGTGGGGCTGGCTCGAAGATGGGCGAACGTGCCTGACGCGGGCGGGAGAACTTATGAGCATCGGGCGGATGACGCCTCGCGTCCTGGACGGCCAGACCCCCGAACAACTGGATCGGGTGATCGACCGCTGGCAGCGGATGTTGAGCGGGCTCGATCCCCGGACGCGGCTTTACTTCTACCTGTTGCGCCGCCCGATCCACTTTGCGGACGAGTCCGATGGCGCGGCGTCGGGCGTGGCCGCGCTCGGACGGCGCAAGCGGCGGGCGTTCCTGGAAGAACGGGTGCAGGACGTGAGTGCCTACGTCGCATGGGTTCACGATCCGCATCTGTCCGCCGTCACCACCGAGAGGACGGGCGGGCCGTGGTGGATAGCCTATGCCAAGAACTGGATGGCCCGGAGGCGGAACCGGCATGAATCCGTTTACCTCCATTCCTCTATCGAATCGGCGGCGGCGGGCTTTCGGCAGCTGGTCGAGGCGAGCCGGGCGCTGGTCGATGACCTTACGCCGGTGCGGATGCTTGAAGCACGGGAAGCGTCTCTCGTCTTGAATGAACTCACGAACCGGCCCGGAACCTTTTGGGACGGCGCGACCGGCAGCGGCATGAACTGGCGGCTGGCCGTCTCCGAGCTCGAAGCGGAGCGGCGCAATCTGCGCCTGGACGGGGAACCCGTCATTCTCTACTCGCTGCTTTCGCCTCCCGCTGCGGCTCGCGCCAATCTTCTGCAGGGTCTTTACCGGCTCGATGCAACCATGACCGTTACGCTCGAATGGCGGCCGCAGCGCCTCGATGCCGCCCGGCGCAAAATCCGTGGGGCGCAGCGGCATTACTTCTCGAAGCGCTACTCGATGTCCGCGCACGTTCAGGAAACCGAGGGAACGGCGTCGGCGATGGTGGACACGGCGGCGGAATCCGAGCGCCTGGGCGATGCCCTGGTCGAGTTGGAGACGGACGGTATCGCCTACGGCGACCTGGCCCTGACCGTGGCGATCCACGGCCCGTTACCCGAGACCGAGAGCCTGGACGGAGATATCCGGCGCATCTTCGCCAGCCACGACGCCAAGCTGATCCGGGAGGGTTACGGGCAGCTTCCGGCCTGGTTCTCGCGGATGCCCGCGCAACCGCGACGGCGGCAGGTTCGATCCGTGTTTGTATCGGCGGGCGCGGTCGCTTCGATGGCCCCGATCTTCGGGCCGCCGGTGGGGACACCCCGGAGCGGCCACTTGCGGAAGCCGGCGCTGGCGATCCTTGAGACCCAATGGCGGACTCCCTACCACTACGATCTGTTTCAAGGCGACGTGGGGCACACGCTGGTTCTCGGCGCCACCGGCGCGGGTAAAAGTTTCTTGCTCAATTTCCTGCTGGTTCAGGCGCTCCAATACGATCCGCGTGTTCTCATTCTCGATCTAGGCGGCTCCTATCGCTGGCTCACGCAGTTTCTAGGCGGAGGCTATATGGAGCTATCCCCCGACGGGAGCGCGGGCGCCGGTTTCCGGTTGCGGCCCTTCTCGCTCCCGGTCGGGGAGCGGAGCTTCCAGTTCCTCACCGGCTGGATATCGCGTCTGTTGAGGATCGGCGGGTGGAAACTCAGCGGCGAAGACCCCAGCGAGATTCGCGCCCGCGTCGAAGACCTCTATGCCTTTGCACCCCAGCGGCGGACCCTTGGGGTGCTGGTCCGTTCCCTTCCCGCAAAGATGTGGCCCGCTTTGGGCCGTTGGCACGGAGCCGGAGCGTGGGCCAGGTACTTTGACAACCCGGCAGACGGAGACGATCTCAACTTTCAGGACTGGCAGGTGATCGACATGGCGGGCGCGGCGGAGCACGAAGACTTGTGCGAAGCGGCGCTGTTCTACCTTCTCGAACGGTTGCGGCTGGCTTTGGAGAACCCGGATGAGACCGCAAGGGTAAAACTCATGGTGGTCGATGAAGCCTGGCGCTACCTGAAAGACCCGGCCATTCTCGGCTACCTGGCCGAGGCCGCCAAGACCTGGCGCAAGAAGAATGCGGCGCTCGTCGTCGCCACGCAGAGCGCCGTGGACGTTACCGGGACCGCAGGGGCGGAAGCGTTGCTCGAATCCATGCCGACCAAGCTATTCCTTGCCAACCCCGATTTGCCGGAGAAAGCCGCTGATACCTTCCGACTCAATCCTTCGGAAGTGAACACCATTCGCGGCTTGATCCCCAAACGGGAGCTTTATCTACGGCGCACCGACGCGGCGGGCATCTTACGGCTCGAAGTCGATCCGGCCAGCTATTGGCTCTATACCTCGTCGCCGGTCGATGCTCAGAAGCGGGCGGAAGCAGTCAAACAGTATGGCCTCACCGAGGCCATTGAACACCTGTCCAGGAGGTAGCTTATGTTGAAGATCATTCCACTCGTCGCGGCCACGCTACTTGCTCTTACCGGCCCGCTGATCGCTCAGGACGGCGGGCAGGTGCTCCGCGTCATCGAGGCCCAGGATCAAATCATTCAGGTTCGGGCCAAGACCCGACACACCACCGTCATCGTGCTTCCCGCGACGGAAAACGTGCTGGATTTTGTCGTGGGAGATTCCGAGTACTGGCACCTGACCGGGGCCGCTAATCTGGCCTTCCTCAAACCCATCGCCGAGGGCGTGACTACCAACGTCGCGCTGGTTTGCGCCTCCGGTCGCATCTACTCGTTCCTCGTCACCGAGCGAAGTGCGGACCAGCCGCACCTGGTGGTTCGCATCGAGGCGCAGGCGGACGCCGACCCGCGCATCTCACCGGCCGGGCACGAACCGGCCTTTGTCGCTCGCTCCCAGGGCGCGGCCTATCAGCAGATGGCGGAAACGGCCATCGAGACGGCCAAGGCCGCACAGGTCGACGCGGATAACCGGATCGCGGAGGCGGCGGCGGAGGAAGCACAGGAAACCGAGGCATTCCGGGCGGAGTATCCCACGCGCCTCAAGTTCCCTTACCGATTGGAGGACAAGGCGAAGAAATGGCCGTTCCTGATCGAAGGGATGTGGCATGACGGGCGGTTTACCTACCTTCGCGCCAACCCCCAGGAGTCGCCCGCGCTGTACGAAGAGAAGGACGGGAAACCGGCGCTGGTGGCCTACGATCTGGGCGAGGACGGGCTGTATATCGCCCGTCACGTTTTGGGTGACGGCTGGTTGCAGATCGGCAAACAGAAAGTCCGGTGGCGCTTCACGGCGCCGGAGATCGGGCCGTGATCGGCTGGCGGCGGCTGTACCCCAAACCGGCGGGATCGCTGCCGGGCGGCATCGTCACTCAATGGGGTGTCGGGATCATCACCATTCTGGTTCTCGTGTTTCTGACGTACTGGATTTATTTCGGCGGCAGCAAGGAAGCGGAACTTTCGCCCGATCCGGGCGCAGAGCAGACCGCGCCCCGGAGCTTCGCCGATCAAATGGCCGCGCAGGTCGAAGCAGAGTCGCTTCGAGCCGCGACGCGCCGACAAGCGGCGGAGCGGGCGTTGCAGCAGCAGGGACGGCAGCAACGACAACAGGGGGCCAGCGGAGGCGGGATCGGCGCTGGCCGGGTGAGTGTCGATGAAGCGATGCTCCTGGCCGGGCCGAGTCCCGACACCGGGCAACCCTACACCGAGGAAGAATGGGAACTCCGGGAACGCTTGCGGCTGGAAGCCCTCGAGCGGCGCAGCCGGTCGCTTCGCAGTTCGCCGGTCGCGCAGACTTACCGGCAACTGGACGGCAGGGAGGGGGCGTCGTCCGAGGGGCAGGGGGCCGAAACCGCAAGCCCGGTCGATGCCATGAGAGCGGAAGGGGCGGCGGCGCTCGAACAGGCCCTCGACACGATTGGGACCGTCACGACCGGCCTCGAAGATGAAGTAGCGGCGGAGGCCCAAGCGGACCGAGCGTTTATCGAAGCACTCAGAGGGACACCAACCGCTGCGGCCACGCCCGCCGTTCCCACGGCGTCAGCGGGCCCCCCACCGGCGCGGGATTACTCTTCTCCGGCTCGTGTTGGTGCACCGGATGATCCCCCCGGTTGGGAGCGCATCCATGAAGGCTCGTTTTTGGAAGCGGCCCTGGTCACTCAGCTTTCCGGTGACTTCCCAGGCCCGGTCCTGGCCGTGGTTTCGGTGCCTTTTTACTCGGCAGACCGGCAGCGCATCCTGGTGCCGCGAGGGGCGCGGGTCATTGGCACGGCTCAGGCCGTATCCAATCAGGACCAAGCCCGACTCGCCGTGAGTTTCCACCGCTTGATCTACCCGGACGGGCGTTGGGTGTCGCTCGACTTTCATGGGCTCAATCAAGTCGGCGAGGGAGCCCTGAAAGATCAAGTCAACCGACACTACTTTTCCATGTTCGCCGCTGTCGGGGCGGTCGGCATCCTGGCCGGACTCACGGCGCAAGGCGGCAACCCTTACGAGGGCGGCGTGGCGGGCTTCCGGGCAGGGGCAGGTCAGGGGCTCGGACAAAGCGCCACCCAAATCTTGCAGCGGTTCTTGAATCGTTTACCCACCATCACCATTCGCGCCGGGCATCGGCTTCGCGTCTGGTTCACTTCCGACGTGCTGGTGCCCCGGCCCACAAAAGGAGATTGAAAAATGAAACATCGAATCTTGACCGCAGTAGTTGTTATCCCACTCTTTATCGTCCTGAGCACCACGCCCGCCTACGCCGTCTTCGGCTCGATCCTGGCGGGCATTCAACGGGCGCAGATGATCATCAATCAGGGCATCCAAATCTACAAAGACACCATGGCGAAGATCACGTTTGACGGCCAACTCACCCAGATGATAGATCAGGCGTCGCACCTGAAAGAGCAAGCGCTCGGAAGCGTCGGGGCGCTGACCGATCCGTTCACTGAATTGGCATCCGCACCGGCGCAGTTTATCGGCGTGGGCCTATCGTGGAAAAGCGACTTTACCGGCGTGGCGGCGGAGCTTGCGTCGTCAGTCGAACAGATGGGCGAAACCGGCAAGAGTTTTACCCAATCCTGGCGCGGGCGGCTCACCGCCGCCGACACGGTGACCGAGAGCGACATCCTCACTCTGTACGACGACTATCGCCCGGAGATCGCGACGCAGGCGGCCAACGGCTATCTCGCGGCGCGGGAGGAAGGCGACAAGCGCCTGGTGCTCGATCACGCAATGAGCGATGCGGCGGCGAATCTCATGATTGCGGCGCGAGACGCCGTGGAATCCTACGAAGGACTACGAAACAACACCAATACTTCCAACACCGCGCTGGCCCAATCGCAGGTGGCCGGGACAGTGACGCAAGGGAACCTCACCGCTGCTATGGCGCAGTTAATGGCATTCCAGGCCGCGAAAGAGGCGGCGGAGGATTACGAACGCGAGATCGCCCGGCGGGAGGCGCTGGCTCGATGGATCGAGACGCAGCGCCGCGCCGAGATCACCTTCGCGGCGCAACAGGCCGGGCTCGATGCCCGCCGCGATTCCATGCGCGAAGGGTTGCTCTTTCGGATTCACCCGGCCTACGGCGGGAACGGCCAGTAATCCATTTCGCCGATGCAAATCCAACTCGATCCCAACATCCCGGCCAACCTTTCCCCGGAACAACTGAGGGACTTCAAGTCGTTTCTCGATGTCGCTCTGGACGGATTGTCGGCGGCGGCGGGAGGGGAGGTTTTCGCCACCGGAAACGCACTCTTCGGGGGTCTGGCGCTCATCGTTGTGGTGTTGAACGGGGTGAAGATCGCCTTTAGCGGAAACATTCAGCCGTGGGAACTGGTGCGGGTCGTCATCGGGCTATGGATACCGTGGGTGATGTTGCAGTTCTACACCACCACCATTCCGGGGATGGCTTTCACCTTCCCAGGGATGATCGCGGCGGGCGGAAATTGGCTTCACGAACTGCTGATCGGCGATGCCGTCTATTCGATGCAGACCGAGCTTGGGAACCTCATTCGCTCCCTTGCGGCGAACCAGGCGGCCCAGGCGCAAGCGGGGAACACCTTCGGCCTACTCACCGGCGGGATTCATGCCGCGATAACGGCGGTTGCGGGGTTTGTAATGTTTGTGTTCGTGGTTCTCATGCTGCTTCTGTTGGCCGCCGTCACCTACGCTCAAGTGATCTGGGCGCAGATCGCGCTTGCCATCCTCATCATCTTGGGGCCGATCTTCATTCCGTTTCTGGTGTTCGATCCGCTGTCGTTTCTGTTCTGGGGATGGTTCCGGGCGATGATTACCTACTCGCTTTATGCCGTGATCGCCGGAGCGGTGCTCCGCGTGTTCTCCGCTGTCGGAATCTCCTACATCACGAGCTTGGGGAATGCCAACCTGGACATGCAGAGCTTCATAGACGTGGGCTTGTGGATGATCGCCGTCGTGCCCTTGTTCGTCGCCGGGATGCTGGCAAGCCTCAAGTGCGGGGAGCTCGCCTCGATGCTCGTTACCAGCACAGGAGCAGCCGGGAGCGGTCTCATGGGAATGGCGACCACGGCGGGAACGGTTGCGGCCACCGGAGGCGCGGCGGCGGCGAAGGCGGGCGCGGGAGGGATTAAATGAGCGAACCCGGAACCAAGGCCAAAGACGCCGGAGCCGAGTACGCCGAAATATGGGGCGAGGCCATCCACTCCAACCGTCATCTGCGGGTGATTTCGGTCGGGTTGGGAATCGGTTTGCTCTTGCTCATCATCGTCGTCATTCGCATTGTGTCGGTCGATCCGCCCCGTCCCATCGTCGTGAGGGTGGATGAAGTAGGCCGGGCCGAGGCCATCGCCTACGAAGCGATGGAGGCCCAGGCGGACCCTCTGGACCCCACCACCAAGTACTTTCTCAATCGCTTTATTTACGACTTCTACTCGCGGCGGCGAGCCACGGTCCAAGAGAACTGGTCCCGCAGTCTGCGCTTCCTGACCACCGAACTCGCCAACGCCTCGTTTCGCGCCGAGAGTCAGAATATCGCCCTTCTCGCGGCGGGAGCGGCGCGGGATGAACTGCAAGTGGATCGCGTCGTTTTGCGGATTCAGGCCAATCCCCAGGAGCCGCACAGCGCGACGGCCGATTTTGACCTGGTGCGGATGGCGATGGCAAACGAAGTCAGCCGGGAACGCTGGACCCTCTCGCTTCAATTCCTGTTCCTCGATGAGATCCCGCCGGACCTGATCGTCCACAACCCTATGGGGATCGTCATCACTTACCTGCAAGGCGACCGGGCGATCGTTACCGGGAAGCAATGATGATCGAGCACTTGCGGGGAAGGGAACGGAAGCTGGAAGCGCTCGGCTGGACGGGGTGCGAAGCGGAGTGGATCGCGCTGGTGTGTCTGCACAGCGGCGTTTTCACGCGCCCGCAGTTCTGTCATTACTTTGGGGATGCGCATCGGTGGAAAGCGGCCCGCTTTGTGCAGACATTGGTTGATTGCCGGGCGGCTGTCGAGAGCGAGTGGCCGGTGTTCAATAGGGGAGGAAAGTCGTGCCGGATATCGAGCAAACCGATCTACCGGGCATTGGGAGTTGAGAACATCCGTCACCGGCGACAAGCCCGCCCGCCGGTAGTGATGCGGCGGCTTCTCTCGCTGGATTTCGTATTGGAACATCCGGGCATGAACTGGCTCCCCTCTGAGCCGTAGAAGGTCGCGTTTTCCGAAAAGCTCGGTCTCTCGCGGCGGCTGATCCCGCGCCGGATTTACTACGGGGCAGTGGGAGCGCAGAAGCGCTACTTTGCGCTCAAACTTCCCCTGGCCGGGGACGCTGAAACCGTCACCTTCGCCTATGTCGATCCGGGCCACCAGACGGATCGGGAGTTGCACTCCTGGGGAGCCGCGCATGGGCGGCTTTGGGATGCGCTCCGCAAGAAGGGGCGGCAGGTCCGGGTGATCGGCATTGGGGCGGAGAATGAAACCGTGGATCGGACGGCGCGGGTGCTCCGCGTGTGGGCCGCGACCGCACCGAAGGAGACCGAGGAAGGACTGCCGGTGAAGCAGGAAATCAAGGCGATTGACGAGGCGATGACCCACAAGGACCGGGAATTTCTGGCGCAGTACGGGGGATTCGCGGCAGCCGGGAGACGGTCAGCGGAGCTTCAACGCCTCCCGGAGGCGAAGGTGACGGGAGGCCTCTCGATTGACGACTATTCGACATGGCGGGCCAGCCGGTTTGCGGCGGCAGGGGAAACCGGATGAAAGAGAGGAAAAATCCGAGGCTTTTTCGTGTGACTGGCGGCCGCGTGTTAAATGTGACAGTCACAGGGGGGGGATGTCACACGATTTCGACAAGGGGTGGCACAACTCCATATTTCCGTATCTCTCTCATTCTTCTGTGGCTCTCCCTTATCACTCGGCCTCCGCTGCGCCGAAGGAGCAGAATTGGGGAGGACGATAGCGACCCCCCCGAAAACCGGGGGGTCATGTGGCCCCGATAGCGGCACTGTGTCACATGCCCCTATCGCTGCCCCATGGGGTCGCTATCGTCCTCATTGATCCCTGCGGGAAGGCTCGGAAGAGCGCCCCCAGGCGGGGGCGCTGACGGAAGGGAGACGGAGCTATGAAATGGAGGCGCTTCATTCCTCACATCCTTCTGTTTTTCGGCGCGCTGGGGTACGCCCTGTGGAGCTTTGTCCGCCGTCCCTTCCCCATGCTAGGGGACAGTCCCCTGCTCGATCTCATGGACTACCACACCCCCAACTTCTACGGGTGGGTAATGCTCTGGTACTACGCTTCGCCTTTCGTCGCCGTCATGCTCGCGGGCCTCATTCTCATGTCCGTTTGGAAGGTCTGGCTGGAATCGCGTCGGCGGGATTTCGCGCCCTTTGGGGCGCTCCCGACCTGGCCGCTTTCACCCCGGCAAACGGCACCGGCCATCGTCATCGGGGAGGTACATCACCCGGTCGAGGCGCGGGAGATTTTCAATCCTTCCTGGCTCACCATCCCGGAGCGCGGGCTGTATACCGGCGTGGCGATTTTCGGAGCCGTCGGGTCCGGCAAGACTTCGGCTTGTATGCACCCATTCGCCAAGCAGCTTCTCGGCTGGCAAGCAGGGAATCCACAGATGCGGGCGGCGGCGCTCATGCTCGAAGTCAAGGGAGATTTCTGTCACGACATCCGGCGAATCCTGATCGACGCGGGCCGGGGAAAGGACTACATCGAGCTGGGGATGAATGGGCGCTGGCAGTGGAACCCGCTCTCGGCCTGGTGGCTCGATTCCTACTCGCTGGCCTACACCGTTTCGAGCCTTCTCAACCAGTTGTTCGGCAAGGGCAAGGAACCCTTCTGGCAGCAAGCCTATACCAATCTGGTCCGCTGGATCATTGAGCTTCACCGGATATTCCCGGAACGGTGGGTGACGTTGCAGCAGGTCTACCGCTGTGCCATCGACCCGGACCTTTTCGCTGCCAAGATCGAGCAAGCCGAAGCGTGGAGCAACGAGTTGAACAAAGGCGCGGTTTTCATTCCGGAGGTCGTATACCAAGCCCACATCATGACCTTGGCTGAATGGCTATGGAAAGACATACCGGGAACGGAAGAAGTGCGGGCCGCCTACTCCCGCCCTATGCTCAACAAACTGGACGAACTCAAGCTGACCTACCGGGTGGTTTGGGACCCCGGACCCGGAGACGACGTGAGAGAACGAGTGGAGGCGGTGAAGCGCTGGTTTGTCAACGACTGGCAAACGCTGGACAACAAAGTGAAGTCCTCGATTGTCGAGGGGGTTTCGGTATTCCTTGCCATGTTCGACATGCCGGATGTGGCGAAGGTGTTTTGCCCGCCCGCGCGGAAGTCCCCGACGATCCACAAGCCATTTCCGTTCAGGCCATGGCCGCGAAGCGGACCGGGGAAGAAGCCCGGGAGCTGAACAAGAAGCCGGACGGCGGGGAAGGAGACAAACCCGCGCCCACGTCGATCCCGCCGGTCGAAGAGGAACGAATCGCCGGGCCGCGACACCTGCCCCCGCTCTATGAATTGATCGAAAGGGGCAAGGTGCTGGCATTGAACATGCCCGCCGGATCGAACCCGGCGTTGGCCCGCGCCGTGGGCGTGATGCTCAAAAACGCCTGGCTACAGGCGCTTCTCATGCGCCCGACCAAGATGAAGGAGTCGCCGGGGGTCTATTTCCGGCCCGCCGTCTTTATCTGTGACGAATATCAAGCCTTCGCTTCGGTGGGCGAGGACGATCCATCGGGCGATGAAAAATCCTTTGCGCTGACGCGGCAATGCCGCTGCATCCCGATTGTCGCCACTCAATCTATTTCCTCGCTCCGATCTGTGTTGGGAAGCTCGGAAGCATGGCGGTCGCTGTTGCAGACGCTCCGCACACGGATTTTCCTGTCTCTCAGCGACGACGCCAGCGCCAAGATTGCAAGCGAAATGTGCGGGCAGGTGGCGAAGATCAAGGGATCTTACACGATCAGCGAGACCTCCAAGCGGGCGGAAGTCTCCCCGCTCTCGGGCCGCGCCGGTGGAGGCGGGGGCAGCATCGGCGCTACCAAGTCTTTCCGGGAGCAACGCGAGGCCGTGTTTCACCCGCGAGACTTCACGCTGCTCTCGAACTGTCAAGCGATCTGTCTGCCCTATGACGGGTCGCAGTCGATTGAACCGCGCCGGGTCTATCTCAAACCTCATTATCTGCCCCTCGATTATTCCTATTGGAGAGCGAAAGAGGCGGGCAGATTATGAGCGCCGCGAGTGGACTGGAACACCTGAAACCGTTTCTACCGGGATTGGAAAGCGCCCTGGAAGATTCCGAAGTCAGCGAGATCATGATTAACGGGCCGTTCAATGTCTGGGTCGAGCGGGGAGGGAAGCTCCTATCACACGATGCTCCCCGCCTCGATGCGGCGGCGCTGGAGCGGGCCGCGATCCATATCGCCCGGCCCTTGGGGCTGGACCCGGCCCACTCGCCGATCGTGGATGCCCGCTTGGAGGATGGCTCGCGGGTTGCCATCTGTGTTCCGCCCGCGAGTCCTCAAGTAGCGATCACCATGCGGCGCTTTGGCAAGCGGGCGTTCTCGGCGGCGGATTTAGTTGAGCAAGGCGCACTCCCCGAAAACATGCGGGCGGAAGCGGAGCGGGTGTTGCGCTCGCGCCGCAACATCCTGGTTTCAGGCGGCACTGGATCGGGCAAGACCACCCTGCTTAACGCACTTATTGAATTGCTTCCCGACGACGAGCGCATCGTCGCCATCGAGGACACCCTGGAGCTTCGCATTGAGCGCTCCAATTGCATTCGCTTCGAGGCTCGAGGCTTGCAGGAAGGAGCGGTGACGATCCGGGATTTAGTCCGCCACGCGCTTCGTCACCGCCCGGATCACATCGTCGTGGGCGAGGTGCGCGGCGGGGAGGCGGCGGACCTGCTACAAGCCTTGAACACCGGGCACGGCGGCTCGCTCACGACCGTACACGCCAACAACGCCGAGAGCGCCTTGTCACGCATCGCCAGTTGCGCCATGCAGGGCGGCGGGGAGCTTCCCTGGGAGGTGACCTGTCGAGGCGTGGTGGACGGCATCGCTATGGTGATTCACATGACGCGCCGCGAGGGACGGCGCTTCGTGGAGGAGGCCTTGCTCGTCGAAGGTTATGACGCGCCACAGAACCGCTGGCTCATCGAGCCGATCTGGAGGGAACACGATGACGGATGAAGACTCTCGATCGAGGATTTCGACCGGGAGCTCGGCCGGGGTGGTGAGGAGACGCTGGAAGTCCCGGCCTGGATCGCCGAACAATACAGCCTCTTTCCCGAAGACGCGGGCCGCCGGACTCGCCAATCCGGGGCGGAAGGTGGATCTGGTAAAGCGCTCGGGACGGCGTGGAGAGGGGAGAGGACGGGAGTTCGCGTCGCTTCTTCCCAAGACCACGTTCGAATTTTTCGGGGCTCCCCTGTGCTGCGATAAGCCATAACACCTTTCCGGAGGTCGGAGCGGACAGCGCGACCCTACTTAACAAAGCCCCAAGAGCGGAACTTCAACCTGCGTGTAGCGCTGATGCGACTGAGTTTTCAGCGTGGGGCAATCGTCATGGCAAGCTTTCACCCAGGTCGCTAATCGTTTTTCTGGACTCTTAAGGGAAGGCAAATATGGCCCGGACCAGCTATGAGGAAGGACGGGAAGAGTTGATGCCGGGGAGCGTAGAGCAGCGAAATACGGATTTTCCCCTGACCGTTAGAGATGCTTCCATGTACCTTGGTGTTAGCCCTCAAACCGTGTATCTTTGGGTCGAGCGAAAGCAGATTCCCCATCTCCGCGTGATGGGCCGGAACATCCGGTTTCTCAAATCGGATCTCGAGCCCTTCCGCGCAAGCTTCAGACAGGAGGTGGAGAATGGCAAGGCCGAGTAAACACGATGGCGCCGTTTATAAACGCAATGACGGCAGGATTCTCTGGATGTCCTATCGGGACCGTAGCGGTAAGCGGATCCGAGAGTCGACGTTCACCGAGAATTGGGACGAGGCGCAGCGGAAGCTCCGAGAGCGCCTTCAGGCAAGGGACGATAGGATCTTGGACATCGTCCGGAAAGGAGAGCATTTTCGATTTGCTGATTGGGTGGATTTTTTCTTGGAGAATTACTCGCAGCCTCCGATTCGCGCGCACCGGACCCACGAAGCTAATCTGCGGTGCAGCGCGCATCTTAAGAAGGCTTTCGAGGACCGGAATTTGGGCGATCTCACAGCCGACGATGTGGAGCTCTACTTGCGGCGCCGGCTGCAGGATCGAGTGCCAGTCCGAACTGCCGCAGGTGTCGTTCAGCGCGGGCGGCTCAAGCCCGCAACGGTGCATCAGGAATTGCGGGTACTTCGCCGAATGCTGAATGTCGCGGTGCGGAAGAAACTGCTTCCGGCAAATCCGTGTCTGGGAGTCGAGTTCCCCGTCAAAGTCAAGGGGCTCTTCCGGCCGCACTACATGTCCTGGTCCGAACAACAGAGAGTTGAACTTCAAGCGCCCGAGTATCTGCAAAACATTATTCGGATCATCACCGAGACCGGACTCCGCATATACAAGGAGCTGCTGCCGATGAAAAAGGATCAGGTGGACCTGGACAATGCGGTGGTCTGGATTGCGGATTCAAAGACGCCCAACGGAATCTCGGAGGTCCCACTGACCAACGTTGCTCTTGAAGCGTTTCGTGGTCAGATTCGAATCTCGGGGCCTGGCCCTTGGCTTTTCCCGAGTCACAATAACCCAAGCACGCACCAAAAGACTCTGAAGACAGTCTGGCACGCCGTTTCGCGAAGGGCCAAGGTCCCTTACTTCCGCATCTACGATCTGCGCTCGACGTACGCGACACGGTTGAGCGCCGGCGGAGTGGCGGACGAGTGGGTTACGCAGCTTCTCCGTCAAGGGGACGCGAAAGTGTTCAAGAAATATTCGCAAATGAAGCTGCAAATGAAGCGTGAGGCTTTACAAAAGCTGAACCGGATGGCAAACGAGGCCAACCGGAGTTTTGTCACGGAGCGACCAAATTGAGGGGTTTTGTCACGGTCGAGGGGTATTTGGCCCTCTCTGGGGGCGTTCTGGAGTTTTTCGAAATTCGGAAGTGGTTTAGAATCAATAGAGCGATTTCAGTCGGGCGGTTAGCTCAGTTGGTCAGAGCGCCTGCCTTACAAGTGGCTACCTCTCCTCTTCTCCTTTCACTCTCTCCCTTCTTTTCCATAGCTTTACACTCATTCAGGGACTCTGCTTTCGCTCAGCACATAACCCTTTTTGGCTGTTTGACTTGCATTTCTGACACATTTTCGGCACAGCAGGAAGTTCATGAGAGCGACTGCCGTGGACAGATGCTCTGTTTGAAGATCGCCTCCGAGGGAGATTGCTATTCCCACTCATGGGCCGAGGCGCTCGTCTGCGATTACCAGTTGGCGCATGCCTCAAGCACAAATGCGTCCTGCCCTCTTCAGCTGGACCGGCACGGCCAGTCCGAAAATATCTGGATACAACCTGCAAACTGAGCGAGATACCAAATTGGGTCGTGCCACATTCGCACTTCGGAAAATGCCACACGCACTCCTTTGTCAGTGTGGCAATCTGGTTGACCCTCTCCTTGACCTCGGCAACTCTTAAACTCTTCCCGTCCGGCACCGACTTTTGGGGCTCCATTCTTGTGGTTCATAGGTCCGAATCCGGCCCGCTCAACCGGCTCGTGATCCAAGTGGCGTAGCTGTCGATCGAGCGGCCCCGGTCCCGCGTCGCTGTCGGAAGTTCTCGCAGCGCAATCAAGCAATCGCTCGCCCCGTTGACATCCCCATACTCGGTACACACCCCCTGATCTGGCCGAGGATTTGAAGTAGCAAGTGAAGCTCTTGGCAGCCAACTACAGGGAGATCGCCGCAGCGTTGAGAAGGGTCTGAACACTATCCGGCATATCGTCCAGCGGCAGCAAAACGGGCCGAATGTGCGTCAGCGCGCGTTCAAGTGCGGCTGGATTGCTGTTCGAGTCCGAGTGGATCCTTGTTCAAGTGTTAGTGGATTCGTGTTAAAGTGCGATGGATTCAGCAAACATTATAATAAGTTTCGCCGCCATGATCGATTCTGATATCCGCTCGGCTCTCCATCGCAAGCGCCTCCGGCATCAGAGGTCGCATCCCGACACCGTGGTCATCGATGAGCTTGGTCTGGCCCATGCCCGAAGCCGAATCGATGTCGCCGTGATCAATGGATATATCCATGGTTACGAGATCAAGAGCGCCCAGGACAACCTAGATCGCTTGGGAAGCCAGTTGGAAGTCTACCGACAGACGCTCCAGAAACTGACGCTCGTCACGGCCTCCAGGCACTTGTCTAGAATTCTGTCTGAAGTACCAGACTGGTGCGGTGTGATCGAAGCTAAGCAGGGACCACGGGGTGGAATACGGTTACATTCTGTCAGGTCTGCCAGGTCAAACCCAGATATTGATCCCGTTATGCTGGCACACCTTCTCTGGAGACCGGAAATCCTCGACCTGCTCTCCAGGATTGGATACGCTCCGAAGGAACTGCGTCACCCCCGGAAGCGGCTCTACGAGCTGCTATGCGAGGTCATGACGACTCGGGAATTGGCCGCCGCGATCCGCGAGTTCATGGCGCGCCGCCAAGTGTGGCGAGATCATCCAGCACATGCGTGATGTGGTGATTGATCGCCACCTCCTTCCATCGTGTCAGATTGCTAGGGCCTTCCTGCCGTGCGGCGCATTTCGCGATGTAGTTATCACCGCTTGAATATCCCGGCCCCTTGAAAATGTTCTTGCTGACAAGATCCGCGCAGTAATCATGCATCTGCTTGGGATCGTCCCGAAACGCTCCGCCCTTGCGCACCGACCAACTACGCGGCGTCGTGTAGACGATCTTAGCTGCTGGCTTGATTATGCGCATGTCGCCCGCCGTGAATTCGGGATGGACGATCGTGTAGTCGCCGAAATTAGGGCGCCTCATCCCGGAGGGCAGTCTTTCCATCAGGGTCTGATAAAATAGCCAATCATGGCGCGGAATTTCATCGGTACCCTTCGCAACATCCCTAAACGTCTCGGGCATCGCTGTCCCGATCAAGACCAAATTTCGATACGCCTGCAGAGCGCTTAATTTGAGCAAGGTCACAATCATGGCGTTGGAGAATGCCCCATACGGCTCGAAATTTGGGGCAGCCAAGTCAACGATCAGATCAGTATTCGGTAGCTTGACACCAAGCGAAGATGCCACAGCTCGCACCTGCGCATCCGGATTGGGTTTCATCAGGTCTTCGAGCCGAACTGATATGGCCACTCCAAGACCGTCCCTCTTCACAATGGCCGCGACTGCCCGGACCGTATTTCCATCTACGTTGAGGGGGATTGCGGGGACGGCATTCGCATCGAACGCTCGCAATTCTTCAAAAACGTAAGTGAAAATATCTCGACCATCATCCATGGGCTTCTGGACGATACTCTTGTGCACCCCGACCCATGCCGACCGCTTACCCCACTTCGATTTGTAGCGGGCTGCAAAGGGATGGACGTGCTCCTGGGCGGATTTCTTCGGCCGCCATTCCTCGAAATCAAACTCAATTGCTGGAATGGTGATGGACGGCACGATTCGATCCTTGACCGGGTCGGTAAGGCGGAGGAGGGCTTGGTATTCACCCTGCCGCCACCGAAGGGCGGGCACATACGTGTCGCTAGTCAAGATCATTAACCGCATCCTCGAATTGTGTGCGGACCTGATTCTGACCGACGAGATCGCTTAGAATTGTGTAGTTCCCACGCTCTTTGCGAATGCGGCCTGCGATGATGTTCGGATGAATGCCGAGATTCTCAGCGTCGATGCGCACCGCTTCCTCGGAAAGCGCGAAGCGCGACAAGCATCGCTCCCAAAGGCCTTCAGGGATTAGCGCGTTCAGCGCGAATTGATCCGCTTCGGCCTCAATGGTATCGGTGTCTGATGCGCTCTCCTCATCGAAGAAATCATAGCGCAGCCCGTCTAGCAGATGCAGGAATACGTGACCAAGTTCGTGGAGTAGCACGAACCAGAAATTGTCCAAACGGTCATATCGAAGCGTGAGGCCAATAACCGGCCGTTCTGCGTCGCCGAGCATGGCCGCACCATCGAGATATGATCCAGGAAGATCCCGTTCAATGATGAAAGCGATACCTTTCTCCGCGAGTAGTCGGCTCGCACGCTTCGCGCCATCTTTGAACCTTGTCAGGTTTACCAACTCCGGTAGCCAACGATCATCCGGCTCGAACTCGGCAAGCTCGTTATGCGTTGCGAGGTCTCGTGCACGCTCCAGGATGCGCGCCTGCCAAGCCAATAGTGCGTACTCGTTCGGCACGTTTCCGCTGCGCATCTTCTTTCGATGGTACGCCGTCGCAAATTGCGGACCCGCAGCACGGAGGAAGTATTCTTTGGCTTTCTCTAACTGGTTCGCGTTTCGCGGTACATCGAACCATTTGCGCTTGATCATCTCCCTGTATGGGAGCTGACCCCAGACGATATTATCTGCATCGCCCCACACGAATACGGAGCTGCCGGCCTGTTCGGCTCCCTCGAACATTCCAGAGGTCTTGACGCCAAGCGCACGGGAGACTTCGATTAATCTGCCGAGGCTCGCGCCCATGTAGTCGGTTGCTTCGTATCGCTGTATCTGCTGCGGCCTCATATCGAGCTTCTTAGCGAGATTCGTCTGGTTCATGCCAGCCGCGATCCGAGCCTGCACAAGCACGTGCGGCAGTTCTTCGAGAGCATAGGTCTTCGAGAAAGAAATCTGTCCGGACTTGAGTAGTTTGTACTCCGAGAGTTCCACCTCGATCTCCGCGATCTGACTCTTGAGCGCATTGATTTCGGCCTGCTTCAGCCACAGCTGATCCGCTTCCCGACCCTCCGCAGCCGACAATGCAGTCTTCAGCTTTGCGAGTTCCGTGCTTGATACGCGGTATTGTTTTGTGCTGTAAATCATGGCTGCCCCTTTCGCAAAACAACCGGATCGGCCGAAAGCGAAACAGAAACGATTCCTTTCTTTTTGCCGGTGAAACGATCCAATTGCAAAAACTCAACAAATGTCTGGCTCACATCTGCGCACGTCATGGACGATGGGAAAAACTCTCCCTTGAATGCCGCTTTCTGCGCAGCTCGGCCATTGTTGAAATCAAGAAAAATAGGGTCGAGCTTGCTGTGATCGACCCCGACGGGATCCCAACAGACATCGAAGTCTCTTGGCCGCAGCTTTCCCGTCACATAGCTTCCGTCCAGGTAGATTATCAAACACCCAGCTGACCAAAGCCGTCCCGCGGCCTCCACCAAGCCGTTGAACAGATCGCGCCGCCACGTGTTCGTAGCAAATGTGGTCTCAACCTCATCAAGATCAGCCTGGTGTACACTCGGCGGCAGAACTGCCCAAGGCGATCCTTCCAAAGTGACGAGCCCTGGAAGCATATTACAACAATACTATTGTAATGCGGCCTTGTCAAGAGCTATCCCAAGGCCTGTAAAGCCCGCAAGAGGCACCCTGATCTCAGTTCAGAAATCCGGGGCCCCTCAGAATCTATTCAAGGGACCGACGACTATTCGATTCGCTGCAGAATAGTCTCCGCTGACATGTGGCAGGGGTAACAATCACCCTGTCGGGTCCACGCCCCGCACCCTGTGGAAGAACCTTCACGGAAGAACGTCCAGCAGGCGAAGGCCCATGAGCCGACAAAGCGGCTCCGTGTCGACGTGCCGGTATCAGCCCATCGGCGCGTCAAGACAGCGTGTAGCGCAACCCGCCGTCAGATGATCGCTGAGCCAGGAGACTGGATCGCAGCCTATATAATTGGAGCTTGCAAATGAGGTCGGCTGGCGGCAGGTGGGGATGCCCCCGCTGATGCGCGTGTTGCCCTGGCGAGGATTCCTGCTGAAATGAAGCTTGTGGCCCCATACCGTTCACTTTGGCAAGAATACATCCTGCAATTTCCTTCGCGCTGCGTTCCATTCGCCGGAGGATAGCGGTCCGGTTCCAGGTGCCCCGTTCCGGTTGCGATTCCCCCATCAGACTTGCCGCCTACGACCGGAGAACGGGTGTGGGGTTGCGCCATTAGCCGCTGGCCTTCGCTGGTTCCGCTTTGTTCCGACGCAAGGCTCGCGCCAGAACGGTCCCCTCGCCTGGCAGGCGTCTGGCACTCGCTCTTGCCCTTGTCGGCCCTGCCCGTCACTGGCTTCGGCGGCGCTGTTCCTCCCGTGTCAGGGTTTGGCCGTTTCCGCCATTTGCGGGTGAGCGGAAACGCTCACAAACCCTTAAACTTTCAGGAGGAAACACATCATGGCTAACCCCAAACCCATCTCTGAAGTCCGCATCGGTCGCGTCAAGGCTGCGATTTGGCCGAACGGAACCGACGGCCGCACGCGGCACAATGTCACCTTCTCCCGTCTCTACAAGGACGGCGAGGAATGGAAGAGCACGCAGAGCTTCAGTCGCAACGACCTGTTGCTGCTCGCCAAAGTGGCCGATCAGGCCCACTCGCGTATCTTCGAGCTTCAGCAGGCAGAAGAGCCTCAGGCAGAATCCTAGTGCGACGCGCATCAGAGAGCGGCGGGGCTAGTCCCCGCCGCGATCCGATCCTTTCGACAAGGAGAATGAACATGAACTGCTGCTGTCTAAGACTCCTGGTTCGATCGGGCAAGTCTCCGCAGACCGGGCCTACGACACGGGTTCCTGCTACGAGGCCGTGCTCCAGCACGACGCTATCGTGACGATCTTGCCGCGACGCAATGCACGATGCAGCCGAGACTCTCATCCGCCTCCGTGGCGTGCGATGCGTGATACCCATCTCCGGCGTATTAGGACGCAGGGCCGTTATGAGTGGCGGAAGTCGAGTGGCTGCACTCGCCAGAGCGTGGCGGAGAATGCGGTCTCACGGTACAAGGCGATACTCGGGGTAAGCCTCTCGGCCCGCACGGTCAAGAACCAAAAAGTCGAAGCCGCGATCAAGTGCGCTGTGCTGAACCGGATGGCGGAGCTTGGAATGCCACGATCGGAGCGCGTGTACTGAGGCGGATGAGCTTCTCGGCCCGGTTCGCCGCGAGCGCGAATTACGCAACAACGCCGCTTCGATCCGCTCCCGCACGCCGTCCACTGTGTGGACCGAAAGGAAGTTCTGGCGCGTCGCTTCTCTTCAGGTAAGCGTGCATCACAAGCCGACAGAACTCCTGAGAATGGAGTCAAGAGGTTGAATATCCGAAACATCTACCGTCGCGCTCGCCATGGTAAGATCGTAGTTTGTCTGCATATTCATCCAGTAAAGAGGCGTTGTCCTGAACACTTTTGCCAGTCGAAATGCCGTATCCGGTGTCATCGACGTCTGGCCCTTTACGATGCGCTCTATGCGCGTACGGGGTACGCCCAATTTCTTTGCCAAGGCACCGGCGCTCATCTCAAGGGGTTTGAGGTACAGTTCGTCCAGAACCTCACCAGGATGCATCGGAGCAAGAATATCAGTCATTTTCATTGATCCTCAGTGGTAGTCCACAACCTCGACTTCATCCGGTCCACTATCGGTCCAGACAAAACAGATACGCCATCGCCTGTTGACCCGAACCGAATAGCGACCTTTGCGGTCGCCTGATAATTTCTCAAGATGATTGCCTGGCGGAAAGCGAAGATCCTCCAACTCAACCGCCGCATTCAACGCGACCAGCATGGCACGGGTCCTTCGAAGCAAGTCGGGCTGGAATCCCTTTGGTGATAGACCTCGGGCAATCTTTTCGGTCCGCTTACTCTTAAAACCCCGTATCACGGGATGATATGTATCACGCAATGATACCATCCGTCAACCTGTTTACAGCCGCATGTAAACTCTAGGTGGCCCGTAACGCCCGTACTGCGTGGCGTTGTTGCAGAAATCTGACTCCATCCCCAACGCTCTCCCCCCTGATAGGCTAGGGGAGGGGCAAAAGCGACTACACCTTCCGATATAAAGTTCGCAACTGGCCGGAGTACAACCGGGCTCTGGTGAAACGTGGGCAGCTGACACTGTGGTTCGACACGGAGGCAGTCGCTGCCTGGCGTCATCCAGGACCCTTCGAAGGGCGAGGCCGGCCCAAGGTCTACGCGGATGCGGCGATCCAATGTGCGCTGGTCCTGAATTCGGTGTTTCACCTCAACCTACGGACCACTCAAGGGTTCCTTCAATCCATCGTGGCGCTCATGGCGCTCGACCTCCCAGTGCCCAACTACAGCACGGTGAGCCGAAGGCAAAGCGCCGTCGACGTCCTACTGAGTGTAGGGCCCACGGATCGACCACGACATGTCGTCATCGATTCGACGGGCCTGAAGATCTACGGAGCCGGTGAGTGGCACATCAGAAAACACCGAACCCTCCGCCGTAGGACATGGCGAAAGCTCCACCTAGGCGTCGATGAGACGACGAAAGAGATCGTTGCGATGGACCTGACTGCAAGCAACGTCCACGACGCCCGAAGGCTCTCTTCGTTGCTGTCTAAGACTCCTGGTTCGATCGGGCAAGTCTCCGCAGACCGGGCCTACGACACGGGTTCCTGCTACGAGGCCGTGCTCCAGCACGACGCTATCGTGACGATCTTGCCGCGACGCAATGCACGATGCAGCCGAGACTCTCATCCGCCTCCGTGGCGTGCGATGCGTGATACCCATCTCCGGCGTATTAGGACGCAGGGCCGTTATGAGTGGCGGAAGTCGAGTGGCTGCACTCGCCAGAGCGTGGCGGAGAATGCGGTCTCACGGTACAAGGCGATACTCGGGGTAAGCCTCTCGGCCCGCACGGTCAAGAACCAAAAAGTCGAAGCCGCGATCAAGTGCGCTGTGCTGAACCGGATGGCGGAGCTTGGAATGCCACGATCGGAGCGCGTGTACTGAGGCGGATGAGCTTCTCGGCCCGGTTCGCCGCGAGCGCGAATTACGCAACAACGCCCCGCCTTGTACTTCCTGATCGACATCTCCAGTTTCCTCCTTCGTGAGATTCTCTCTCACTTCAGCTGGTACAAAAGATCGGTCTGGTCACGCTGAGCCAGCGGACTCGTTCTGTGGAGAGGAAAAGCTACGTTCGATGGGATAGATCTAATCTTGGGAAATTCTGATGCACCGCAACTCTACTGGCCGAACCGGTAGATGATTGCCCAGCGTACGATTCCAAGCTTGTTCTCAACATTGTAAGAGCACGGCCTTCGAGGGTTCCCCGGACCGCACCGGTTATTTCCGGAACGATTCACTTTATGCGTACCCCGCCCGAAATCCCAGATACGAGCCTTCGAATCGCAGGCTCCAGGCAGCGGTCAGCGGAATTTCGATCCCACCCCCGATCACCCAGCCGATCTCCGTCGAGCTGTCGTGAAAGGAATCGTCAGGATCCACCTCTGGCGGCATGCCTGGGGAGAAGTCGATGTCCGTTACCGAATTGGCGATTCTGGCGGTTGCCAATCCCCCGGTGGCAAATACCCTTGCACCTTCGATGGACTGTTCAATCCCGGCGCGCACCGTGGTGATCCATCGAAACCTTGCTTCCGCAGTCTCGTCCAGACCGACGGGGTCGAGCTGTCTCGTTTTCGCCGACAGGTCACCGAATGTCCCGTCCAACTCGATCCTGAGCGGAGCGCCGCCGAGGGTGAACTTCTTCCCGATCAATCCCCCCGCCGACAACCCCCGTATTGCCGTAATCGAATATCGAACCGGGATGACCCCAGTTCGCAAAGCCATCGACATCGACGATCCGGTTGGCGATGC
>CBDBKE010000002.1:0-896217 GCA_965206645.1 Terriglobia bacterium | reverse complement strand
ATTCAAACGCGATTGAGGTGCACCACGATAGTGCAGGGCAGATCGGTTTCCTAAACCGTGAAATTGCCGAGCAGGTAGCAGGTTGCTTGAACAGCGGCGGGGAAGCCTTCGCCGTCATTCTGGATATCACGGGCGGATCGCCACAGAAACCAACGCTCGGAGTGAACATTCAAATCGTATTAAGTGCAACGGATGTAACTTCCACGGGTGCAACTTCCACCAGCAGTGAAACCGGTCTTTCGGACGAGAAGGTAATATCTTACCTTGTGGTTGGCAGCCTTGTATTCTTTTTGCTGCTTGCCGTGGCGTGTTGAAAGGACCGCCTTCCGTAGCGAATCGGCGTTCAAGCCACCAGGTCTGAGTAGCGGAGACGCTTACCTTCCATGCCGTCTCTCATGGCGGCAAGCTGGTCGATGGTGTCCTGCTCGCGCAGGTTGTGGCGACCGGCGAACTCTTGGACGTAGCGATCCAGATGCTTGGGTGAAATCTTGTGGAACGTGCCCATGTGGGCGCGTTTAAGCATCGACCATAGGGATTCTATGCCATTGGTGTGAATGTCGCCTTTGACGTACTCGGAGAGCGAGTGCTTGACCGTGGCGTGATTGAAGGGCAGCGCGTCATAGGCGACAGCATCGTCGCTGTAGACCGTCGCACCCGGCGCGGCATGCTCGCCTACGAACCCTTGCAGCGTGGCCGCGTCCGTGGCCGTGACCACTGTGGCCGCGACGCGCTTGGTTGCACGGTCTTTGACGCCGACCACCGCCGTTTTCCCGATAGGACCGCGGCCGGTATCGGCCAGCTCCTTCCGCTTGGTGTTGCTCATGTTCCGACGGCGACCGCCGAAGTAGGTTTCGTCCACTTCGACCGGGCCAGCAAATAGCTTCTTCCCGTACTGTGACAGGGCAGCCCGGAGGCGCTGCGCTAGAAACCACGCGGATTTCTGTGTCAGGCCGAGGTCGCGGTGGAGCTTCATGCTCGATACGCTCTTGAGGCTGGTCATGAGCAGGAAGGCAGCGAGAAGCCAATCCTGGTAGCTGACCTTGGCGCACTCCATCACGGTGCCAGTCTTCACGCTGAACTTCCGCGCGCATTCCTTCTCGCGGCAGCGGTAGGGCATGGTTTTGTGCTTGCAGCCCGACTGCACATTGAGCGATCCGCAGATCGGGCAGCATACGCCGCTCGGCCACCGCTGCTTGATGAACCACCGCTCGGCCGTTTCGTCGTCGGGAAACATCCGCATGATCTGCTTAAGGGTGATGCCGTTCCGGTACGCCTTGCCAGGTGCCTTAGCCATGACTGCATCTTACCGCAAAGTGGCGTCGCTGTCAAGAGGTTTCGCCACTTTCGTATATAATCCCCTTTTGAAAGAACAGCGTGGAATGCGGCAGTTCCGGCGGCGGGGCCTGGAGAAGGTCGCGGTGGAGTTCGCGCTGGCCGCAACGGCCTTCAACCTCACCCGCCTGTGGCGCAACAAACCGAAGCTAAATCAGGAAGGCTAGTTCAGCAGACTCCCGGACCGGCGACTCGGCGAAGATCGAAACACCAGAATTCTGGAGCGAATCATGATCCCTTTTGATTTCCAGCCAGCTAAACCGAGTTTCCACACAGGCTCTATAGCCCTCCCCTGCCACTGAAACCAGTTTCACAGCCCCAGGCTGCGATGTAAACTCTCACTACGGTTGGTACAAAAAATCGGTCTGGTCAGCGGGCGTAGAGGGTCACTTGTCCGGTAAGCCGACTATACGGCCGACTGAAACCAGGATTGGTAAACACTAGCCCATTAGTGGGGACCTATCCGGGATTGTTGGGGACAAGGAGGTAGGTCACTTCTTCGGGTTCTTTTGTGCGTGCTTGGCGCGGACGGCCTTGGCGCGGGCCTCCATTTTTGCTGCCTCGGTCTTCCGATTCATCTTGCGCACCGAGACCGCATAGTTCTCTAGGGTCACGGCCACATTGGGGTGGTCCGGTCCCAGGGCCCTCTCCCAGATCGCCAGCACCCGCCGCAAAAGCGGCTCGGCCTCGGCATACTTGCCCTGGGTGTGGTAGAGTTCCGCCAAGTTGTTGAGGCTTTGGGCAACGGCGGGATGTTGCGGTCCCAGGGCCTTCTCCCAGATGGCCAGCGCCCGCCGGAAGAGCGGCTCGGCCTCGGCATACTTGCCCTGGGTGCGGTAGAGTTCCGCCAAGTTGTTGAGGCTTTGGGCAACGGCGGGATGTTGCGGTCCCAGGGCCTTCTCCCGGATGGCCAGCGCCCGCTGGTGAAGCGGCTCGGCCTCGGCATACTTGCCCTGGGTGCCGTAGAGCGCCGCCAAGTTGTTAAGGTCCGTTGCAACCTCTGCGTGGTCCGGGCCAAGGGTTTTCTCATCAATGGCCATCGCCCGCCGGAAGAGCGGCTCAGCTTCGGCGTACTGGCCCTGGTCGTCGTAGAGCAATGCCACGTTGCTGAGGTCCGTTGCAACCTCTGCGTGGTTCGGGCCAAGGGCTTTCTCATCGATGGCCGGTGCCGGCCGGAAGAGCGGCTCGGCCTCGGCGTACTGGCCCTCCTGGTATGTTTCATATCCGGCGCGTGCGTACTTATCCCAGCGCATGGCTCGCAACACGCTGCAGGAGGCCACAAACAATACTGCCATCAGCAGCAACCAAGCAGTTCTTGCTCTCATCTTGCTGGACCCCCTTCGCGCAATGGTCGGGTGTGGCCTCAGCGACGCTACCCCAAGTCCGGTTCACCTTGACTCACTTGAGTGGATCGCCTGGCCTTTTAGGGTAAGGTCCTCCCTGGTGCGCCGATCCCAGTCCAGGAACCTACGCCGGTCAAGAAATCCCAATGCGGATGCGGGCCGCTGTTCCCGGCGCCGGCCTGGGCCGCTGCTCCGATGAACTCTCCGCCGTTTTATCTGCAAGTTCCTTCTCCTTTCCGCTGGAGTCAGGAATCCGCCCTGGGAACAGGATAGCTAAAGTCGGCCTGGAAGAAAACCATTTTATGAGGAAAATGTTTTACCAGGATCGCCCCAGATTCGCCAGATTGGCTGTATGCCCCAAGACCCCTAGCCTTGGCTGCTGATTGGCAAGCTGAGCCAGGCGCGGCGTTGTCCCATTGGAGCGCGCGGCATCGTCCGAGGGGTGCGCGCTCCCGTCCGTCTGGCGCCCGAAGGGCCAAATCGCCACCGGCGCGAGACCGTGTATATTCACAACTAGAGGACGAGTGACTCGAATGTTGTGCCGCCAATCTCGGCGTGGCAGTGTGTAGGAGCAGGCCTGGCGATGAATATCCGCTCGCTGTTCAGCGTGGTTTCTGCAGATCTGGCGATCGACCTGGGCACCGCCAACACCCTGGTGTTCGCCAGTGGGAAAGGGGTTGTGGTGAACGAGCCTTCGATTGTGGTCATCAACCCCAGAACACCCGCGAGGTGGAGGCGGTGGGTAAGGAGGCCAAAGAGATGTTGGCCGCACGCCGGGCAACATCGTGGTCATCAAGCCGATGCAGGACGGAGTGATCGCCGACTTCAAGGTCACCGAGAAGATGTTGAACTACTTCATCCAAAAAGCGCACAACCGCAAGATGCTGGTCCATCCGCGAATCGTCGTCGGCGTGCCCAGCGAGATCACGCAAGTGGAGAAGCGCGCGGTCATGGAGTCAGCTTGCCAGGCCAAAGCCAGCGAGGTGCATCTGGTCGAGCAGGCCATGATGGCAGCCATCGGCGGTGGCATCGCGGGCCGACGGTCGGTCGTAGGCGAAGGTAGAAAGGACGGGAGTCCAGAGGATAAGTAAACCCTAGCCGACAAGGCGAGACCTATCTGCTTTCAGCTATTAAAGTGACGCTGCGTGCCCTGGGGGCGTGCTGGTCGGGCTACAGCCAGACCCGATCATCCTCTTGATTCGGGGGCGCCGGAGGAGCGAGCGCCTGTCCTCAAATCGGTAGGCCAACTTTCAAAGGTGAATACAAAGCTCCTCGGCCATCTTTGCAACAGGAGAAAATCGGAAAGCGGGCAGGTCTGACGCAGTTTCGCCAAAGATCCTGGTCGTTATATCAACTCTTTGATGGGAACGCCTGTTGCGTCGCCGATCGAGTTGGCGATTTTGATCGGCCGGCCGACGGGTGTCATGTAGGTCTTTTCCCAATCGATTCCAAAGGCTTTGTAAACAGTGGCAAACACGTCTCCTATCGTTACCATCCGGTCCGCAACGTAGCCGCCCTGTTCATCGCTTGCGCCGACAACCTGCCCTCCCTGAATGCCCCCGCCTGCCAGGGCGATGGACCAGCATTGCGGCCAATGGTCACGGCCCAGCTTGGGGTTGATGGTTGGGGTGCGCCCAAACTCGCCCATGGCAATCACCACCGTGGATTCCAGCAAACCCCGCTGCTCCAGATCATCCAGCAGCGCCGAAAAAGTCTCATCAAACGTAGGGACTAACTCGTCCCGATGAAGTTTGTCGTTGTCGCCGTGCGTATCCCACTGGTTATTCTTGTAGCCGGCGGCCGTCACAAAACGGGTGCCTGCCTCCACGAGCCGCCTCGCCAACAGGACGCTCTGACCAAAGCTGTCGCGGCGGTAGGCATCCTTTGTCTTCTCGGATTCTTTTGAAAGGTCAAAAGCATCCTTGACCGATGGGGCCAAAACCATTTTCAGAGCTTGCTCGGTAAAGGCGTCCATCTGTGCGGATTCTGCGGTCTCGGCCCTGTTGCGGTAAAGGCGATCGACCACTCGGAGGAAAGATCGCCGGTCCGCGATGCGCTCTGCGGTGATCGATTTCGGCAGACTCGGATCGGGCACCTCGAAATCCGCACGGCTGGGGTCGGGCAGCATCATCGCGTCGTACTCGCCACCGATGAAGGCGGCGGAGAAATTCTCAGTGAAGTGGTGATCGTTGTCCGTGTCAGGATGCAGGACATAGGCCGGCATGTTGTTTCGCGAGCCCATTTCTTTGGCAATCACGGATCCCAGACAGGGAAACCGCATCGCGGGGTTCACTTGGTGGCCGGTCGCCGCGTAATGAGTGGCCTGCGGATGATTGTTCTCGAGGCTGTGCAGGGAGCGAATGATCGCTAGCTTGTCCATACGCTTGGCAACCCGAGGCAAGAGTTCCGAAATCTGAATCCCCGCCACGTTCGTTAGAATGGGCTTAAACCGGAATTTCCTTTTTGGCCTTCCGGCGATTGAAAATATACACGCATCTGCGTCCCAGCGAGTACAATGTTTTCTCCGCGAGGACCATCGGCTCCGAGCGTCCCTTTCGGGGTCCCCTAAAACCGTCCAATCAGCATCCAAACCCAGCTTTTTCAGACAACTCTCCATACCTGAGGGATAGCGGCATCGTTTTCTTGTGTGCCGTAGCCCAGGCTATCCCGACGGGAGTGCCAATCCATCGATCCGCCCCAGCATGCTGGCAAACAGCCGTCGGGTCAAATGGCCCTCGGCCAGCAGGAGCCAGTAGTACCGTGCGTGTTTTAGGAGCCGTCCTCCGGTTTTCACCAGCCGCTGCTGGAGGCTCGTCAAGGACCATTTCTCGATTCTCTGTGGCAGCACTAGCCGTCGCCATAGGTTGCCCAGGTTGTAGGCGATGATCGTCAGCCAAAGCCGTACCTCGTTAGATCGGAACTTGTGGCAACTGAGCCGCGTCATCTTCACCGCCTGCTTGCCTTCCTTGATCCACTGTTCTGCGGTGCCGCGCTTGTTATAGAACCGCACCACCGCCCGATTCGGCAGCGTCAGATTCGTTACAATGAACCCCACTCGCGGGAACAACTCCCCGGAATGATGCTCTACTTTCGCCACCACCCTTCGAGCCGTCTTCCAACCGGCTGCCTGGTACAAGAACCCCTTGTACTCGACCAGCGGTTTCTTGGTGGGCCTTCCCACGGGGCGTTTCAGTAGCTCTTCGATGTCTCGCTGCAGAATATCGTTGGCCGGGATGCGAATTGCGTACTTCACACCCCGTTCCTCCAATGCCTCGTACACCTCCGGCTTGGCAAAGGCCGCGTCCGCCCGAAACGCAATCTCTTTTCCCATTCTTTGCTGGCGCTCAATCTCGGGTAACAGGAGTTTCTCCCAACCCTCGGCACTGTGCACGTTGCCCGGACGGACCTGGGCCGCCAGACAGTCGCCGTCTCGATTGAACAAAAGCAGCGGGTGATAGCAAGTGGACTCGAAGTGTCCGTTGTAGGCGCTCTGTTCCTGCTCCCCGCAGACCGGAATCTCGGTTGAGTCCATATCCAGCACCGCTCGGTAGTGCCACTGGAAGGCTTCGACCTTTCCGATCAGTTCCCGGTTGATCCGGGCTAACCCGACGAAGTTCTCCACCTTCGCCAGCATCTCCGTCTCGAAAGTTTGCAACCTGGAGGTCAGCGCCGCGCCTCGTTCCCAAGTCTTCTCTGAACCAATCAGCCGAAAGGTCGGGTCTTGCGACAGCCGCTCGGCATCATTTACATCCTCGTATCCAGCTAGGCGACTGTAGACCGACTGCCGCAGCAAGTCCGCGAAAGAAAACCGAGCATTGTTTGCCCGCGAATCGGTCAGGTGCTCGTCAATGAGTTCGCTGAATCCCAGACGCTCATCCAACTCCCGGACCAGAATCAGTCCACCATTGGAAGTCACCCGTGATCCCTGAAATCCGACTCGCAGAAATCGGTTGAACGACAGCTGAAATCCCTGTTTTCCGCTCTCACCCATTGGGTTTACGCCTCCGAACGCTCCGATTGATGCTGCAACCAGTATCAATATTGACGTTGGAGGTTAGCTGAAGGTTGCCGCTGCGTTTTCAAAAAGGAAATCCGGGTTAAAGGAGCTGTTCGGTTTGGGGTCCCACGTGTCGACCTGGCTGGGGCCTCCTTCCAGCCAGAGCAGGATGCAGGACTGCGCTTTCCCTTTCTTCGCGCCGCCGTTTCCTTGCACAGCCGCCATCAGGCTTTCGACCCGCAGAAACTGACTCATACTGATGCCGAGAAGGCTTAACGACCCCACTTTCAGGAAGTGGCGGCGCTTTAAGACGGGGTCATTGGCATCTAGGCACCCGATTTCCCTCATGGCCTTTGGTCCTCTTTGGCGAAGTCGAATTCAGTGATTGTTGGAAAACTCTTGCGAACTCAGCAGTGCCCACAGCAGATTCTCGAGAGCCGGTCGCCGCGACGAGCGCTCGGAGATCATCGTGACCAACTCCGACTTTTCCTCACTCGTCGGAAAGCGTGTAAGACTCAGCAAGTAGAGCTCCTCGATAATCTCCGGGTCGGAGGCACCGCTTTCCATGAGTTGGTGGATGCGCCCTCCGTCTTGGGAAATTTTGTCCGTAAACGTAGCTCCTACGAGTCTGTGCAGGGCTTGGCCCAGGTTCGGCCTGGGCCGTCGTTCCGGGACCATCGTCCGCATAGTGCGGCCGTAAATTTCCAGAATCCGCGATCGGAATAGATCGGGCATGACCACATGGATTGCCCGAGAGCCCGTCGGCAGCCTCCCGCCTCTGAACCTGTCCTGTTCGAAGATAAGTGGTACGTCCGTGACGTAGGAAATCGCATCAAACAGCAGTTCCGCGTCGAGCAGACGGGGTATTGCGTGAGAGTAGTTGATCCGATCGTGCTGATTCGTTTCATTGGGTTGGCTGCTCAACTGATACGTCTTCGAGCTCACAATGGTCCGCATCAAATGCTTGAGATCATAGCCACTCTGCTCAAAGTCCCGCGCCAGTGCCTTGAGTAGCTCCGGATGCGTGGACGGATTCGTAGACCGAAAATCGTCGACCGGATTCACGAAGCCTCTTCCGAAAAAATAGCTCCACATCCGGTTCACAGTAGCTTCGGCGAAGTAGGGATGGGAAACCGCCCAATCCGCCAGGTACACCCTCAGATCAGCTCGCTTCTCTTCCGGCAATACCGTGCCGTCGAGGAACGCCGGATGGACTTCCTCTCCCGTTCGCGGGTGAAGTACCTTACGGCTCTTGCCCTTCTCGAACAGATCAACTTCCTGACCGGTCGGGTCCTCGTAGATGACTGTTGCCGGCTCTTCTCCCCGACCGTTGATCACGCTCATCCGTCCAAAGAAAGCTGCCAGTCCCCAGAACTGATCCTGGCTCCACGCTTCGAAGGGATGATTGTGGCACTGCGCACAATCGAGGCGGCGGCCCAGGAAGACCCGAACTTGCTCAGCCATTTTGTTCTGGGGGTGGCGAATCTCCGCGTTGGGCAGGAAGTGCCAGGCGGAAGGGCTTGAGCCGACGGCTGCTATGCGCTCGTGCGCAACTTGGTCGTAGGGTCTGTTCACCCTAACGTTTCGTCGCACCCATTCCCAATATGCTTCAGACCATTTTTCCCTAATCCCGTTCTGGAAACATGCTGTCCGGAACAAGTCGGCGAATCGGAATGTCCAGTAATCCACGTACTCAGGAGTGTTTAAGAGAGTCTCGATAAGCTTGTCTCTTTTTCGCGGATCCTTGCTCACCAGAAATTGCCTGGTTCGCCGCGGTGGTGGCAAGGTCCCGGCTAGATCCAGGCTCACCCGCCGTAGAAACTCCGAGTCCTGTGACGGCTTGGAAGGGGCGATGTTGAACCGCCGCAGTTTGGCGAAGACGAGCTTGTCGATGAAGTTCCTTGACTCGACGTTCGGGTAGTTCGGGATTGGCTTGGAGATCCCGCCGACGCGGGCGCTCACTGCAGTCCCAGACACCCGAATCATCACAGCGGTCTCACCGGTGTTGACCGCCTCTATCTCGCCACTGGAACTCACTTTGAGTACTTCCGGGTTGTTCGAAACGTAGAATACTTCGTCGCTGATGTCTTCGCGCTGTCCGTTCGACAGATGGGCAGTCACCAACAACTGCTGCTTCCCCTGCGCATCCAGGACAACCTGAGTGGGATAGACCTCCACACGCACGATTGCGACGCTCTCTTTTTGGTCTTCTTCCCCGTAAGGCGTTCCTCTTCGCACCCAGTCAAGAATCGTCTGGTAATCGACCGATCCCGGGCGTAGTCGCTGCCCGCCGCCGTGCGGCATTTGCATGGTTGCTTTGAGCAACAGGAGGCTCTTATCCGGTTCTTTCAAGTCTACCCGGGGGATCTTGGCTCCCACGTCGGTCGTCAGCACGTGATAGGTGCCCCCTTCGACGATCCATTGATAGTCGTCTTTCGGATAGAGGGCGTTCAAGGAGAGCTTAAACCCGCCTTGGCCCTTGACGCCGCCGTGGCAAGAGCTGTCGTTGCAACCTCGTTTTGTGAAAATACCGCCGATATCGCGTACAAAACTGAATGGACGCCTTACTTCCGACCCGGATACGCGAACCTGTGTTTTGGCGGATTGCCCTTCAAATTCGGCCCTCAGCAGAGAGTCTCCGTTGGCCAGAGCAACGACGCGACCGGTCTGATCAACCTTCACCACTTTGGCATCCGAAACTGAAAAACGACTTTCCCGGGTGATGTCCCGCTCCAACCCGTCATTATATTTCCCAAGGACCAGAAATCGCTGCGAAGCGTTGGCGCCCCAAAGCGTGGGATTCTCGGGCGCCAGCCGCAGCGAAAGGAGCTCAGCCGGCGGGCTTTCGGCAAGCAAAGCAGTTGAAGAAACCAACACCGACGCAACGACCAAGGCGAACCAACAGCTTTGCCGACGATTTCGGACTGTCATCTTTTCTGCCGCCTCCCCGTTGAAGCGTCACGAACTGCTGACTCTGGACTGGGCCTGAGGACCATGACAGGAACATCTCCAACCTTCAAAGGGGCGCCTATTTCCCCTCCGACCACAGGGTGGGCGATGATGCGAGCCAATTTTGGGATTCCTGGTGTTGGAGCATCGGCGTCCGCCACCAACAAGATTGTTGTTTTCTTGCTTTTCGGAATGAACCGCTCCTTGTGAATCTCGGGCAAAGGGGGCTCTGTGTCTGGTTCGACGTCGGCGCCCGGCAGCGCCTGCACCCCGGGCGGCAAGCCCTGAATGCTGAAGACGACTTCACCGCCGAAACCTTCTTCCTGCTCGGTCATGATCGTCAGTTTCTTTGCCTCGCCGGCAACCAGATTCCCCCGGATTTCCGTTTTAAAACTCCAAAGCTAACCTTATACTGACCTCCGACGCCAATATTTATGCCGGTTCCAGCGTCAATACAGCTTCCGGAGGTAGAAACCGAGTGGGTGAGAGGCAAAATCAGCCCTTTCAGTTCTCTTTCAATGCTGCATTGAAGGTCGATTTCCAGGGGTCGCGGGTTACTTCCGACGGCGGCCTGATCCTCGTGCGCGAATCAGACGAACATTTGGGATTCGGAGAACTCATCAAACAGCACTTGGCCGATCCTCGGAGAAAGAACACACGGTTGCCCTTTGCTGACCTCCTGCGCCAGTCCGTGTACAGCCGCTTGGCGGGTTACGAAGATATGAATGACGCGGAACGGCTCTCTCAAGATCCGACGTTCCGGCTGATCGGTTCAGAAAAGATCTGGGAGCGAGGAGCCGCGTTGACTTCCCGGCTGCAATCGTTCGAGACAGAACTACTGACGCAAGATGAGAACCTGGCTGGTTTGGCAGCGATCAACCGGGATTTAATCGCCAGGGCGGAAGCTATGGATTCCCCGCAACGGGTGGTGCTGGACATGGACTCGACCGAGATTCCGGTCTACGGCCAGCAGGAGCAGAGTGCCTACAACGGGCATTTCGAGTCGAGCTGCTATCACCCGTTGTTGCTGTTCAATCGCGAGGGTGACTGTCTGGCGGCCAAGCTGCGACCGGGCAACGTGCACAGCGCCGAGGACTGGAAAGAACTTCTCCTGCCGGAGATCGAGCGGCAGCAGCAGCTGGGCAAGGAAGTGGTGTTTCGTGCCGACGCGGCCTTTGCCAAGCCGGAGATTTACGAGGCTCTGGAGGAGCGGGAGGTAAAGTACGCCATCCGCATCCCGGCTAACGACAGCCTACAGCGGGACATTGAGGAGTTGCTGACTCGGCCGGTGGGGAGACCCAGCAAGAAGCCGTTGGTGGAGTTCAAGGGCTTTCTATACCAAGCGGCCAGTTGGAAGACAGCCCGCAGGGTGGTGGCCAAGGTGGAGCATCATCCAGGGGAGCTGTTCCCGCGAGTAGGGTTTATCGTTACGAACTTGACTCTGCCAAGTCGGGCGGTGATGCGGTTTTACAACAAGCGGGGGACAGCGGAGCAGTGGATCAAAGAAGGAGAGCAAGCAGTGAAGATGACGCGGCTCAGTTGTCACCGGTTCCGGTCGAACGAGGTCCGGCTGTGGCTCACCATCATTGCCTATAATCTCGGCAACCTGTGGCGGCGACTGGTGCTGCCACAGAGAATCGGGAACTGGTCCCTGACGAGCTTGCAACAGCGGTTGGTGAAAACGGGAGGACGGCTGGTGAAACATGCGCGATATTACTGGCTTTTGCTGGCCGAAGGGCACTTGAGCCGGAGGCTGTTCAGCAGCATGCTGCGAACGATCTCGGCACTGCCGCTGCCAGACGGCTAGCGAACCGGGAGAGAGGGTAATTTTAGGTGCTCAGAAGTGGTCGGGCCGGATAAGTGTCAGCGGCGCGGCAGGCTGGGCAGGCGAACCCCGCACAGCGACTCCGAAGAACAGCCAAAATGTGCCGCACTACCACCTCAAAGAGGCCAGAGCTGTTTGCGGTTGACACGACAGGGTGCGAGGCATAGCTTTTCGGGTGAAGAGGAAGCTCGAAATGGAAATTCCGGTGGAGGTCGTGTTCCCTTACGAACCCGCAAAGTCATCGTTCGAACGGCCGCAGCAGGCGGAAGTGGTGCGGGTCGAGGAGATCCAAGACTCGCTGAAAGAAGGCGTCGCGGTCAAGCTATTGAGCGTTTTCCTGAAACCTTGACCGTGGATTCCTAGGTGTACGGCTATGATTCTCTACGAAGCTTCAATGCGGTGCACCTACTGCGGCACCCGTATGTTCCACAAGCTTCGCGCGGACGAAGTGGTGGCCTTGCAGCAGAAAAAGCCACTTAAGCGCCCTTGCGAGTATTGCGCGGGCTTGACCGAATGGGAATTACTGGACTGGAAGGGTAATCCGCCATCCGTTGCCCAGGCCGGAGTGAAATCCGATACTTCTGGAACGTCCACTGCTGAAGGGCATCCTCCGGACCGGATCCTGGTGATTGACGACGATGACCTCACCACGATTTTGCTCGGCAAGGTTCTGGAAGACGAGAACTGCATTTTGGGAATAGGCAACGATGGCAAGGAAGGCCTGCAAAAGCTGGTGGAGCAGCAGTACTCTCTGGTGATTTCTGACATCCACATGCCCGGCCTGGACGGCAAGCAGCTGTTCCGCTTCTTTGACGCGCAGGCCCTCGGTAGCAAGCGCCAGATTATGTTCATCACCGGAGACACCGGCTCGGAGACCCGCAAGTTCCTGGAAAGCACGGGCTGCCCCTACGTACACAAGCCCATCAAGGTGCTGCAGTTCGCTGCCCTGGTGCGCGAAATCCTCGACGCCAACCGCGCTGCCACAGGCTAGTTCAGTTCGAAAATCCTCCCGAGAAAACAGTTTTGGAAAGAACGGCGTGAAGCCCTTTGCAGGAGAGGCAGAGTGACAACTCAAGCCATGGCTGCGCTGTTCGGAACCTGACTCCAATGTTGAGGCTTCGCTGGTGACAATCATTCGGCTGGCTCTACTGATATGCGGGGCATACGCTTGGTCGCTGTGTCTCCGCGAGCATTACAGTCTGCTGGTAGGAGTTGCGGCAACCGCTGTTGCCGCGACCCTATACACCATACTCGGCAGTGAAGTGAAGAGCAAGATCACGCATTGGAGTTTGGCGATGGTTGGTATGTTCGCGGGAGGAGTTATTCTGTGGCACCTGGGAATTCCTTAGCCAACTACCAGTTGGCACTCTGCACACCTGACCTGCCTGGCGATTTCCGGACCAGCTGAAGCCTGAGAGAATGGCGCCCTCGGAGAAACGAGGGAGCCATGAAGAAGACCCGGTTTACCGAAGAGCAGATGGTGACGATCCTCCGCGAGGCCGATCAGCGGCCCGTTCCGGAGGTGGCCAAAAAGAACGGCGTCAGCGCCCAGACGCTCTACGCCTGGCGGAAACACTTCGGCACGTTGGAGCCCGCCGATGTGAAGCGGCTGCGGCAGCTCGAGCAGGAGAACGGCCGGCTGAAAAAGATGGTGGCCGATCGAGATCTGGAGATCGACGTGCTCAAGGAGATCACCCGAAAAAAATGGTAGGCGCACGCGTGCGCCGGCCGCAGGTCGCGTATGCACGTGCACGCGGTCTGTCGGGTCGCCGCGCGTGCGCCTTGCTCTCCGTCGCACGGTCCACGCTGGGCTACCAGTCGCGGCTGGTCGACCGGGATGCCCCGGCGCTGGCCGCGATGCGTCGTCTGGCGGCGCAGTATCCGCGGTACGGCTATCGCCGGATTCGGATTTTCCTGAAACGCGAAGGGCACACGATGAGCACGGACCGGACCCATCGCCTCTGGCGCCAGGCGGGGTTGCAGGTGCCTCGGCGGCGGCCGCGGCGCCGGGTCGCCCTGAGCCGGCCCCGCCCGGTGCCCGCCACTGCGGTCAATCACGTCTGGGCGTACGACTTCGTGTTCGACACCTGCGCGAATGGGCAGACGCTCAAGTGCCTCACCGTCGTCGACGAATGGACCCGCGAGTCACTCGCGATCGACGTGGCCGGCGGCATTCGGTCCGGGCGCGTTATCGAGGTGCTCACGCAGCTCGTGAGCGTCCACGGAGCCCCACGTTACCTCCGGTCCGACAACGGCCCCGAGTTTGTCGCGGGTGCGATTCTCCGGTGGCTGCTCCAGGCGCAGATCGAAACCGCGCTCATCGAGCCGGGGAAGCCGTGGCAGAATGCGACCGACGAATCGTTCAACGGGAAGTTCCGCGACGAGTATCTGAGCCTGCAGTGGTTTCGGAACCGCGTGGACGCGAAGGTGGGGATCGAGCAATGGCGACGGCACTACAACGACGTGCGACCGCACTCGAGCCTTGGCTATCTGACGCCAGCCGAGTTCAAAGCGCAGCTCCGTGCTGGCTCGGATGACGGTGGGCGCTCGCCGGCGATGCCGGCTCACGCTGACCAAGAAGAACACGAGAGCGACTTAACCATGCCGACTGGCGCTGTTCTCCAGTAATCGGTGGTCCGAAGAAAGCCGGCAGGTCACACCTGTAAATGACTCCCCTGGCTGTTCGACCGATAGGCAGGGGGACTCGCCCGGCCACCACCTACATTCCCCGGTGGCGTAGCCTTACTCTGGCGTCTAGCTCTGCCGTCTGGCCCGTGGTCCCAACGAGGCCTCTCCTTCACAGGATGCGTCCCGAAACCTTTGCCAGTGTAAAAAACATCTGTTTCCAGGCAATCCGACTAGAATGGTACAGTCGGACTTTCGCTGGCGTCTTTCTACAACGGCGTGGCTACAACGTCGCGGCTACAACAGTCATGGGACAAACCTTAAGCCGGGAACAATTACTGGAGCGCGTGCTCTTACTGAAAAAGGCGAACCGCCGCGTTGCGTTCACCAACGGCTGCTTCGACCTGCTTCATCCCGGCCACGTGGCACTGTTGGAGCACGGCCGCTCGCTGGGCAACGTACTAGTGGTGGGTCTCAACAGCGACCGCAGTGTTCGCTTAGTGAAAGGCCCGCACCGCCCGCTGGTTCCTGAACAGGAGCGGGCTGAGGTGCTGGCTGGGCTAGCTGCCGTGGACTTCGTTACCATCTTTGACGAACCCACCCCCCGGGAGTTGATCGCTGCACTACTGCCGCACGTGCTGGTCAAGGGCGCGGATTGGGGTCCCGATGCCATTGTGGGTCGCGAGGAGGTCGAAGCCGGTGGCGGGCGCGTCGTCTCGGCCGAACTCGAGCCGGGATGGTCCACCTCCTGCCTCATCCAGACCGTGCGCGAGCGCTTTGCGAATCGGCCGGGGTCCAAAGTTCGAGGCCCGAGGCCCTCTGAAAGAGACGCCGGCTTCGGACCTGACGCGTAAGACCAAGGACTCTCCACCCCATGCTTCTGCCGTTCGTCCGAGACCTTTTCCTGGAACTGGAAAAGGTCGAAGTGTTTCGGACAGGGCTAAGACCAACGCACGGAACGCTGCGCCTGACCGGGCTCACCGACACTGCTCGGTGGCTCTACGCATCACTACTGGCCCGCGCCGCAGCTCGCCCGGCGCTGTTGTTCACCGCTGACAACAAACAGGCCGAGGCCGCCTTTGACGTTCTGGAAACCTTTTACAAGCTACTGAACCCCGCAGCGGGCCGCGGTGACGTGGTGCTGCTGCCTGCTCATGACACGCTGCCCTACGAGGGACTCTCACCCCACCCGGATATCTGCGAGAAGCGAGCGATTGCGCTGTGGAAGCTGGCCCGGGGACAGGCCCGACTGGTGGTGGCTCCGCTGGCGGCCGCGGCCATGCGGCTGCAGCCGCCAGAGTTCTACGCAGAGTTGGCCCAGGTCGTGCGTCGGGGCGATGCGCTCCCGCTGGAAGCGCTGGTCGCCCACCTGGAAGCGGTGGGTTATCTCCGCCGGGAACCGGTGGAGATGGTAGGGCAGTTTTCGGTACGGGGCGGGATCGTGGACGTCTTCTCCCCCGAGTGCCCGCGTCCGGTCCGGCTGGAGTTTTTCGGCGACGAGCTGGAATCCATCCGCGAATTTGACGTAGCCAGCCAGCGCTCGACCGGCCCACGCGAAGAAGTCACGCTGCTTCCTCTCACCGATTTTCCCTTGCACCACGACCTTGTAGCGTCGCTGGCGGAGAAGTTCTACCGGCATGAAGAGGCCCGCTACGCGCCAGGGGAGCCATTCCCCGGCTGGGAGTTCCTGGTGCCTCTGGTCAGACCCCTCACAGGCACGGTCTTCGACCTGACTGCCGATCCCCTGGTCATCGCGGAAGAGCCCCAGAGTGCCTTCGCCGAACTGGAACGGCTGGCCGGGCGCCTGGAGGCAGAATTCCAGCAAGCCGGCCGGCACGCGCAGGTTCGCCCCGAGCAGCTTTATCTGAGCAGCGAGGAAATGAAGGCCCGTTTGGCGGCAACCCGGCGGGTTTACCTGGAAGAACTGGGGCTGACCCCACCGGAGCCCGACGCCACACTGCAGGAATTCGCTCTGGCCAGCCAGCCGGCTCCCCGCTTCCATGGCAACGTGAAACAGTGCACGGAGGAGCTTCGCCGACTGGTTACGCAGGGGTACCGCATCGTGTTCTTTGCCGGTACCACCGGCGATGTGGAACGCCTGTCCGACATTTTTTCCGAGTACGGACTTGCCTACCAAGTTGGGGTGCGTCAGGTGCCCCCGGGCACCGATGGTTACCTGGAAGAAAAAGCCTACATTGCCACGCCCGTGACCTCGATGGTCATTCTAAAGGGTGCGGTGCCGCGCGGCGTCCTGTTGCCCAACAACCGACTGGCGATATTCGGCACCCAGGACCTGTTCGAGACCTGGGACCTGGTGGCCAGGCGGCCGCGGGTGGCGCCTGGTCCCTCGCGGCTGTCCGCTTTGCTTTCCGATCTCCGTGACCTGCAGGTGGGCGACTACGTGGTGCACCGGGACCACGGCGTAGGACGCTACCAGGGCCTGAAAGAGATCCAGGTAGGAGAGAACGGCTCGCAGGGCGAATTCATGCTCCTGGAATACGCCGACCAGGCCCGGCTCTACCTCCCGCTGGAGCGCTTGGATCTGGTGCAGAAGTATCGCGGCCTGGAAGGCGCCCGGCCACAACTGGACAAATTGGGTGGCATTAGTTGGGAGCGCACCAAGGCGCGCGTCCGAAAATCCCTCCGCGACATGGCCGAAGAGCTGCTGAAGCTCTACGCCCAGCGCAAGTTGGTCAGCGGAATCGCATCCAGCGCTGACACCCACTGGCAGCGCGAGTTTGAAGACGCCTTCGAGTTCGGCGAAACCCCCGATCAGCTAAGCGCCATCGCCGACGTCAAGCGCGATTTGGAGAAGCCGGAACCGATGGACCGATTGCTGTGCGGGGATGTGGGATATGGAAAAACAGAAGTCGCCGTGCGCGCGGCCTTCAAGGTGGTGCAGGACAACCGGCAGGTGGCCGTGCTGGCGCCGACCACCGTCCTGGTGTTCCAGCATATGGAGACTTTCCGCCAGCGCTTTGCTCCCTTTCCCGTTCGCGTCGAGATGCTGAGCCGGCTCCGAAACGCCCGGGAACAGAACCAGATTCTAAAAGAGCTGGAGCTGGGCAAGGTGGACATTGTCATCGGGACCCACCGGCTGCTTTCCACCGACGTTGTGTTCCGCGACCTGGGCCTTCTGGTTGTTGACGAAGAGCAACGGTTTGGGGTTCGCCACAAGGAGCGCGTCAAGCAGATGCGCCAGCAGGTGGATGTGTTGACCATGTCGGCCACGCCGATTCCCCGCACCTTGCACATGTCGCTGGTGGGCCTGCGGGATACTTCCGTCATCGAAACCCCGCCAAAGGATCGCCTCAGCATCCAGACTGTCGTGACCCCCTTCCAGGAAGGTGTGATCCGGAGCGCCATCGAGCAGGAGCTGGCCCGCAACGGGCAGGTCTACTTCGTGCACAACCGGGTGGACACCATCCCCTCCATCGCCGCCTTAGTTCGGAAATTGGTTCCCCGGGCGCGGACCGGGGTGGCTCACGGACAGATGAAGGAGCGTGAGCTGGAACGGGTGATGCTGCGCTTTGTGCGCCACGAGTTGGACGTGCTGGTCTCCACTACCATCATCGAGAACGGCCTGGATATTCCCCGCTGCAACACGATCCTGGTGAACCGGGCGGATCGCTATGGCCTCTCGGAGCTCTACCAATTGCGCGGCCGGGTGGGCCGTTCCAACCGCCGCGCCTACGCCTACCTGCTGGTGCCAGAGGGGCGGGACCTGACTCCTCTGGCTCGCAAGCGTCTGGGCGCGTTGCGAGAGTTTAGTGACCTGGGTTCCGGGTTCAAGATCGCGGCACTGGACCTGGAACTGCGCGGCGCCGGCAACTTGCTGGGCTCCCAGCAGCACGGCCACGTCAACGCCGTGGGGTTCGACCTCTACTGCCAGATGATGGAGCGTGCGGTCCGCGAGCTGAAGGGCGAGGAGCTGCTGCCCGCAGAGGTGGAAACTTCCATTCACCTGGGTCTCGATATCCGCATCCCGCCGGGGTACGTCCCCGAGGAAGGGCAGCGTCTCCGCATGTATCGGCGGCTGGCCAGCGTGGCCAGCCTGGAGGAGCGCACTGCCCTGGAACGAGAACTGGCGGATCGTTATGGGCCACCACCGGGGCCGGTTCGGAACCTGCTGGAATATGCCGGACTGAAGCTCCTTGCCGGGCAACTTCAGATTCATTCCATCGATCGCAAGCGAGACTTCCTGAGCATCCGCTTCGGCGAAAACTCACCGGTGGATCTGGAACGATTGATGAAACTGGTGGCCTCGCGTCCGGGAGCGCAGTTCACCCCGGCCGGCATTCTGCGCATCCCGATCGGCCCGAATCGCACCAGAGCCCTGGAGGAAGTCCAGCGGCTGCTCGAGCAGTTGCAGCGGGCAACTCCCGATCCTTCTCCTGCGCACCTGTGAAAGGTGCCGCACCCCTGCCGGTATGCTGATCCTAAACATTTCCAGCCGTTTGCCCGCCAGGAGCGGGCGCCTGCGACTTGGACCTTGCCGCCATCGCGCCGGTGCGGGTAAAGTAGGGACAGAAGCCCGTTGAGAGGTGTGCCGTGTACTGGTTGCTGCTCTGTTTATGGTTGGCCTGGAGCGGGCCGGCTGCCGCCGGCGAGATCGTCGAGGAAATTGTCGCTAAGGTGAACGATGAAATCGTCACCAAGTCCGACCTAGAAAACAGCCGGGGATCTCTGCGCCAGGAATTGCAGCGGCAGTTTCCCGGGCAGACCGTGAAATTGGAAGCTGCCTTTGCCGAGCGGGAAAGGGAGGTACTGCGCAATTTGATCGACCAGTTGCTGCTCGAGCAACGCGCCAAGCAAATGAACGTGAACGTGGACATCGAGGTGATCAAACGCCTGGACCAAATCCGTAAAGACGCAGGTCTGAAAACCGTGGAGGATCTGGAGCAGGCAGTCACGGCGCAGGGGCTGAGTTACGAGGACTTCAAGTCCGGCATCAAGACCCAATTGATGACCCAGCAGATCATCGGGCAGGAAGTCGGCTCGAATATCAAGATCCGGCAAGAGGAGATCGCGAAATATTACGAGGAAAACAAGAACAAGTTTGACCAGCCGGAGCAGGTGCGCATCCGAGAAATCCTGATCTCCACCGAGGGAAAGGAAGGCGCCGAGTTGGAAGCTGCTGAGAAGCGCGCCGGTGAGGTCCTGGAGAAGGTCCGTACGGACCGCGACTTTGTCGAACTGGCCGAGGAGTACTCCGACGGCGTCACCGCCAAGACCCGCGGCGGCGACATCGGCTTCTTCCGCCGAGGCCAGCTGGCCAAAGAAATCGAAGATGTCGCGTTTCGCCTGAACAGAGGGGAGACCAGCGACCTGATCCGGACCAAGTATGGATGGCTGGTGATTAAAGTCGAAGCGAAACACGAGGGCGGCATCCCGCCGCTGGCCGCGGCCGAGCCACAGATTCGAGAGATGCTATACATGCAGGAGATGCAGCCGGGGCTGCGGAAGTTCCTGACCAAGCTCCGCGAGCAAGCCTATATCGAGGTGAAAGCCGGCTATGTTGACACCGGAGCTCCCGCCAACCCGGACTACGCCCGGCTGACCCCGAGGGACATCAGCGAGGATGAGCTGATTGCGCCCAAGGACAGGCGTGGAAAGCGCTCCTGGCTTCCTCCCTGGCGGCGAAAAAAGCCAAAGGAAGAGTAGCGCGGAGTCTGAGCGGGCTGTGGAAGTTGCGTGAAATCCGTTCTGGTTTGCCACCTGCTGCCCCAGCTTCCTCCACTCCTTCCCGGCTGCCTCTTGCGCCCCGGCCCAGAACTCGGAGGAATAGCGATGTCCCGTAAGCCTGGAACCGGCCGTCGAAGGGACCTGCCCGAACTGGAACTGGAATGCATGAACGTGCTGTGGGACAACGGCTCGTTGACGGTGCGCGACATTCGCGAGGGACTGCTGCCGCGCCGCGCGCTGGCGTACACGACCGTTCTGACCGTGCTCGACCGGCTGGCGCGGAAAGGCATCGTGAGCCGCCGCAAGTCGGGCCGCGCCCACGTCTATGACGCCGTGTACACGCAGGCCGCAGCCCGCGAAGCAGCTCTGGCGCGACTGCTGGAACATTATTTCGGGGGGTCGCGCGAGCTGTTGCTGGCGCATCTGCCGGGCTCCGGGACCTCGGCTCCGGCAGCACCCTCCGCCGCTCCTATGGAGGAAGCCGGCGCGTTGGACCCCGCTCTCCTGTAACTCTTCCTGGACCGCGAATCCAGCCGACTCGGCCGTTGACTTCGACGAGAGTTTGTAAGAACGTGGCTGGGGGCCGAGGCACCTCTTTTGGCTTGCCTGCGGGCGACGGCGGTAGTCGGACCGTTCGTTGACACCGCTGGGTGAATTCGATATAGTGGCTTTACGCCACGTATCCATGCAATGTACCCATGAATTGGCAGGACACAGATTCCGTTAGTTCGAGGGAGAGTATTTGACTTCCGGGCCAATGATTTGGCAACAGGCCAGCCCGCGAGCACCGCTACCCAGGCCTGAGGGTGCGGCGGCGGCTACCAGATCTCCGTAAGGCAGACAAGAAGACAGGTCTTTTTAGGAGGCAAGCCACAGTGGCAGGCGAACAGGAGTTGCTGAAGCGCACGCAAACGGAGCACAGCGCAACTTCCGCCAACAGCACCGCCGAAGACTACCAGAAATTGCTGGATTCCTACTCTGCTTCCGCCTCCATTCAGCAAGGCGACCTTTTGCCGGGCCGGATTCTCAAAATCACAGAGAACGAGGTCATTGTGGACGTTGGGTACAAGTGCGAGGGGCTGATCCCAGTCCGGCAATTCCGCGACCAGGAGGGGAACATCACCGTCCAGGTCGGCGACCAAGTAGATGTCATCCTGGAAAATCCCGCAGAGCACGAAGGCTACATCCGGCTTTCGCGGGAGAAAGCGGCGCGCATTAAGGTCTGGGAGGAGATCGAGCGCGCCTACCAGCAACAGACAGCGTTGAGCGGGCGAGTGATTGACCGAATCAAGGGCGGGCTGTCGGTGGATGTCGGGGTCCGCGCCTTTCTACCCGGCTCGCAGGTGGACACGAAGCCGGTACGTCACTTGGATGCCCTCCGAGGCCAGCAGATCCAGGTGAGAGTGATCAAACTGAACCGGAAACGCGGCAATATCGTCGTGTCGCGCAAACTCCTCCTGGAGGAGGAAAGCGCGCTCCGCAAGGAGCGCACGCTCAACGCGCTGTTCGAAGGGGCGGTGGTCCGCGGCGCGGTGAAGAACATCACCGATTACGGTGTATTCATTGATCTGGGTGGCATCGACGGTCTGTTGCACGTCACCGATTTGTCCTGGGGGCGGGTGAACCACCCATCGGAAATCCTGCAGGTGAATGACGAAGTGGATGTGGTGGTGCTCAAACTCGACCGGGACAAAGAGCGGGTCTCGCTCGGCCTCAAGCAGCTTTACCAGGACCCGTGGACCAACGCCGCGGAGAAATACCCGGTGGGCTATCGTGTGCGGGGTAAAGTGGTCAGCGTTGCTGATTACGGCGCGTTCGTGGAGCTGGAACCGGGTATGGAAGGCCTGATCCACATTTCCGAGATGACTTGGAGCAAGCGGCTGAAGCACCCGTCCAAGATTGTCTCGATTGGCGGCATGGTGGAAGCCGACATCCTGGATGTCCACCCCGCTGAGCGGCGCATCTCCCTCAGCCTCCGGCAGACCGAGCCCAACCCCTGGGACACGCTGGCCGAGCGATATCAGGTAGGTGACCGCGTCAAGGGCCGCGTCCGCAACCTGACGGATTTTGGCGCCTTCATCGAGGTGGAAGAGGGCATTGACGGCCTAGTCCACGTCAGCGACATCTCGCGGAACAAGCGCATCAAGAACCCCTCGGAGGCGCTCCGCAAAGGGGACAAAGTGGAAGCCGTCATCCTCCACATTGACGCCGAAAACCGGCGCCTCTCGCTGGGCATCAAGCAACTGCAACCGGACACGTGGGAATCGTTCTTCGCCCAGTACCAATTGGGGGACGTGGTGCGGGGGCGTGTGACGCGGTTGGCTTCCTTTGGCGCATTTGTCGAACTGGCCGAGGGAGTCGAAGGGCTCTGTCACATTTCGGAACTGCCTTCGGGCACGCCTCAAAATCGTCCGCAGGCCGCTGACCTGTTGGAACTCGAGCGGGAATACGACTTCAAGATCATCAAGCTGAACCCGGCAGAAAAGAAGATCGGGTTGAGCCTGCGCGCAGTTGCTACGGAGGCCGAGCGCCGCGATATCGAGGAATACCTGCAACAGCAGGGCCCCGGCGCCACGTCCACTCTGGAAGAGATGGTCGGCTTGAAGGAACGGGGTGGCTCGCAAACGGAAAGTTGACAGTGATTTGCGCAGGGGGCGGGGCGTGCCGCGGCGCACCCCTCCTACTCCCTAAACAGGGGTTGCATCGGCGACTGTTTTCCTAGTAAATAAGGGCTTTCTTGCGAAAGGCGCTGGGGAATACTGTTATGACCAAAGCGGATCTGATCGATGAAGTCTCCCGAGCAGTGGAAATGACCCGCAAGGACTCCGAGTCCATTGTGGAAACCGTTTTTGACAGCGTGGTCCGGGCGCTGCGACGCGATGAAAAGATTGAGATTCGCGGCTTTGGCAGCTTCCGCACGCGGCAGCGCAAACCGCGCACCGGCCGCAACCCGAAGACCGGCGAGAAGGTGGAAGTGCCGGCCAAGAAGATTCCCTTCTTTAAGCCCAGCAAGGAACTGAAGGATCTGATCAATGCCAACGCCGGAGCGGGAGCCCAAACGTCGCCGGAACCAGCGCAGCCGCCGCAGCCCACTTCGGCAGCCTCCAGCTGACCGTCCACTATGGACTACCTCTGGAGCCCCTGGCGCTACCAGTATGTGAGCCAGGGCCCGGAGCCTTCCGATTGTATCTTCTGCGCGCACCTGCAGAACTCGCAAGACCGGGAGAGCTACATCCTCCACCGTGGGCGTTGGAACTACGTCCTGCTCAACCTCTACCCCTACAGCACCGGGCACTTGATGATCGTGCCCTACGACCACGTGCCGGACTTGTCGGGGATGGCGCCGGAAACGCTAGCCGAAATGATGCGGCTGGCGCAGGTGGCCGAGCGCGCCCTGCGCGCCGAGTACCGCCCGGACGGTTTTAACGTCGGCATCAACATCGGCCAGTGTGCCGGAGCCGGCATCGCCGGCCATCTCCACCTCCACCTGCTGCCCCGTTGGTTTGCCGATTCGAACTTCATGACCGTTGTGGGCGAAACCCGCGTTCTGCCAGAAGACCTGCCCACCACCTATCGCCGCCTCCTGCCCCACTTCCGGAACTCGCCCTAGCGGGACTGGGAGGTGGCATAATTAGGGCCAGTTTCCTCGGAGGGAGCAGGCTATGGAACACCACTCCTCTAAGTTCAAGCCGGCAGTTGTTGCCGGATTGGGATTCACGCTCCTGCTGGCGACCGCTGGGAGGGCAGAAATCGGGAGCGTCCCCTGCGAGCCGTCACCGCCTGTGAAGCAGGCGCTGCGGGAGTTGCCACTTCCTTCGCCCGAGCGGGGCTCCATGCTTGAGACGCTGCTTGACCGGTTCCCCGGCGACCTGTTTGTGCACCGCGCCTACCAGGATGCCACCGGGTTCCCGGGATCCAAAGATTTCGAGCGGTCCATCGGCCGCTATCGCAAACTGGCCGAGCAGCATCCGGGTGACACGCTCTACGCTTACCTGGCTGCCCGGGCCCTGATCGGCGTGCAAACGAAAGAAGCCATCACGCAGCTGGAGAAGCAGCTCAGCCGGTGGCCGCATTTCCCCTGGCCGCACCTGGCCCTGGTCAAAATCTACCAGGCGCCAGCCTTCCGCGACCCCAACAAGGCGAGCCGGCACCTGGAGGCCTTCCTTGAGGCGTGCCCGGCGTCGCTGGAGGGGTACGGTTTCCTGCGTTCGATGGAACCATCGGATTTCACGCGAGGGGCCGCTGAGAGATTGCGGCTGCTGCTTCGGGACGCCACTGAGCCGGAAGCGGCGCGCGCTTACAGCGCCTTGTGGGCGCTGGAATTCCGGTTGCGGCCTTCGGGCGAGCACGAGGCGCTGCGCCGGCAGGTAGCCGACGACCTCAAGCGGTTGCGGGCCGCCGACCCGGGTAACAGCCCGGACTACCTGTTGCCCCTGAGCGAAGGCTACCGGCTGGTGGGCGACACCCAGAATGTGGAATGGGTCAGAGAACAGTTGCGGACCAACTTCATGCCCAACAGCGCCGGCCCCTCTAACGCTCGTGGGGAATGGACGAAGAAAAACCCGTACCCCAAACCCGGCGACCCACCCGCAAAGCACAAGGCTCACCAGCAGGCGCTGGTCAAAGCCACCGGAGAATGGGTGCGGAAGTGGCCTGAGAGCTTTATGGGCCGGCACTATCGTTTCACCGCCGTGCTGCGGGCCGAGGAGGTGTCGGCCGCCGTGGTTGAGGATGCCGCCGAAGGTTTGCTGAAGGCCACGGACAAGAGCGGAACATTCGACATCTTGCCCCTGGAGCTGCAGGTCGCCGAGCTATACGCCATGAAGGGTGTCCGTCCCGAGCGGGCAGCGGAATTGTTGGCGGAGGGCATCGCGGAGTTGGAACAGGGAATGCGCATCCCTTCCCCGACGGACCTCTCGGTTCCGCCACCGGGCTTCCTGGACTCGGAAACCAGGCATCTCCAGCTGGAGTGGGTTGGCTGGAGGATAGCAGCCGATGTGGCCCTCAAACTGGAGGACGCCTGCACCGCGCGCGATGCGGTCCAGCGAATGAACACCCTCATGCGAAAGCTGGAACCGAGCGGGGAGGCAGACGCCAAGGACGCGAGCGCGGCGCGCCAGCAGTACCAGCATACCGTGCGCCAGACAGCTTACTGGGAGCGATTGGGAAGCCTGGCCGAGCTGGAAGGACGCGGGCTGGACGCGCTGGTCTTCTATCAGAACGCCCTGGTGGTCCGCCCCCAGCCCAGGAAAGGTATGCCGCGGCGGCCCAAAGATGAACTGGCCGAAAAGGCCCGGGCACTGTGGAAGCAGTACGGCGGCACCAACGAGGGCTGGCAGGCGTGGCTGAGCCGCAAGCAGCTAGACGCCTCTGCGGTGGGGGCGCCTGACCTGCTAGCCCTCTGGACCAGACTCAAGAAGCCACTGCCGGAGTTTGAGTTGACCGACCTCGGCGGCAACAAGTGGACCCTAGACGACCTGAAGGGCAAGGTGACTTTCGCCAACGTGTGGGCCACCTGGTGCGAGCCCTGCCGGGTGGAGATGCCTCACGTCGAGAAACTCTATGAGAAATTCGAGGATCGCAAAGACGTCCTGGTGCTGACTTTCAACATTGACGACAACATCGGTCTGATTGAACCCTTCCTCAAGAAGGGCAGCTACAGCTTCCCGGTACTGCCAGCGAAGGCCTTGGTGGACGCCGTGTTCCCGTCGCTCGGCATCCCCCAGAACTGGATCATTGACACCAACGGAGTGCTGCAGGTGATGCAGCGCGGATTCGGCCCCAGCGGGGAGAAATGGACTGGACAGATGCTCGAGGCCATCGAGAAAGTACGCACTGCCAGGTGAATGTCGCCCAGGCTTGACGGATGACAGTGGCACGCAGTGGCCAGGCTAAAGCCCGCCGGCCGTTCAGCGCCCTGCTAGATCCACTCCAGCGCGCCCTTCTTGTAAATCCAGATGTAGCCGACGAGCAGGATTCCGAGGAAGACTCCCATCTCCATCATGCCGAAGAACTTGAATTTGGGAATCCAGCCGGTGTATTGGACGGCCCAGGGGAAAAGGAAAATGGTCTCCACCCCGAAGATGACGAACAGGATGGCGATGATGTAGAAGCGCACGGCATACCGGCCTCGGGAATTGGAGACCGGCTCAACCCCACATTCGTAAGGAGTCAACTTCTCCTTATAGGGCGCTTCGGGCCGAATCAGCTTGGCGGCTAGCAGCGTCACCGTGGGAAAGGCAAAGGCCAGCAGAACAAAGATGACGATGGGGATATAGTTACTCGGCATCGGCGCAGATCATACCACAAAGTTCAGGGCCACAAACTTCAGAGCGCTAGGAGTCTCCGAAACTAATCCCCAGAGCTTTGGCGGTGTGCACCAGTTCGTCGTTCGGGTTCACCGCCTTTATGGCGCCGATCGCCTCCTCCAGGGTGGTGCTTGCGATGCGGCTGCCGCGCAGGCAGACCATGCGCCCGAACTCACCCCGAGCAACCAGGCCCACGGCCGCAACGCCGAAGCGGGAGCTGAGCACGCGATCGAAGGCGGAGGGTGAGCCTCCACGCTGGATGTGCCCCAGCACGGTCACTCGCGTTTCGCGACGGCAAGCCGAGGCAATGCATTCGCTCAGGATGCTGGAGACTGACCCACCGCGAAGGGTCTGCCTGCGCTCCTCGGCCACCTCGGTAATGGGCCGGCCGTCAACGTGGGTGACGCCTTCGGCCACCACCACCAGGCTGTATTTACTTCCTTCCAGCTCCCGATGCTGGACGCTGCGCTGGATGTTCTTCAGATGGAAGGGAATTTCCGGAATCAGGATGACGTGGGCGCCGCCGGCGATGCCAGCATGGAGCGCGATCCAACCGGCATCGCGCCCCATCACTTCCAGGATCATGATGCGGTGATGGCTCTCCGCGGTGGTGTGCAGCCGGTCAATTGCCTCGCTGGCGGTTTGGACGGCGGTATCAAAGCCGAAGGTCTGGTCGGTGGCCGAGAGGTCGTTGTCAATCGTCTTGGGCACACCGACAACCGACAGCCCCTTGCGGAACAGCTCCAGCGCAATTTTCTGCGTGCCATCGCCGCCGATCACCACCACGGCATCTACGCCCATCGCCCGGGCGTTGTCGATCACCCGGCCGGAATAATCCTTGACCACCGTCTGTCCCCCTTCCTCCAGCTTGTAGGCGAACGGGTTGCCACGGTTGGTTGTCCCCAGGATGGTGCCGCCGCGAGGCAGGATGCCACTGATGTTCGCGCGCGTCAATTCGCGGCTCTTGTCCGGCCAGATCAGGCCGTCAAAACCGTCTTCGATGCCCACCACACGCCAGCCGTGCGCCCCGATAGCCGACTTGACCAGCCCGCGGATGACAGCATTCAACCCGGGACAGTCACCTCCACCCGTGCATACGCCAATGGTTTTCACCTTGTCGCTCATCGCTTTCCTCTCCGAGTGGCCAAGCCCCACCGTTTCCACTGCGCGGCTATAATACAGGACGTGGCCGAGCAACGGGAGGCGCCCGAAACGATGTACTGCCCGCGGTGCGACGCCCCGGCGCGTCCGCTCGAATGCGGCGACTGCCACGCAATGATCTGCAGCCAGTGCGGCTCGCCCCTGGAACGCACGGACGAACTGGGGATCGGCTAGTCCAGGGCCATTCGTCCCAAGTCCCGGGCCCAAAGTCTCGGGCCAGACCCAAGAGCCAATTCGCGTTGCCCCCGACTCTTGACGTTGGGGTTCGGACCTTGGATTTCCCGGATTAGCGGAGGGGGACCGTCACCGTGTTGCTGGAAACGCATCCTATGGTAAGCACCACAGGATGCTCTCCTGGCGGCAAGCCGGAAGGGACCACGACATTCACCTGGTAGAGGCCAACAAACCCCGGAGCCAGCCCCGAGAAGTCGACCGGCGCTTCCCTTCCCTCAATCGTCACCATCGGGGTGGTAATGGTGGTTGAAAGCGGATTGGCAGAGGCGGGCTGGCCGGTGTCCGGCGAGTTCGTTACCGTTGCCTAACCCGGTGCCAAACAGCATCACCGTTTGCCCGGCTTGCGCCGCGTTGTCCGCCGTCACCAGTCTGGACCAATCCGGTATTGAACATGGTTACGGTCACCTCGGCACTCTGGTTGGGGGAGGTTCGATTGGCCATGCCGCCAATTGCGGGTCAAAGGAGACTTGCACCTGCCCGCTGCCGGGCAGGAAGTCACGCAGCGCCAGACCGTCTTCATTCCCGATGCTCATGGAGGGAATTTGGTTTCCGGACGTGTCCATTTGCAATGGCCCGGCATCAGAAAGGTGGTTGTAAATGACGGCGCCGACGGCGCCGGCGGCCGCCACGTTCTGTACTTTATCTCGGAAAAAACAGATGCCCCGCCGGACGAGCGCCACCTTCCCCTGGAGGCTGTTGGGTGGCAGGTTGATTCCGGAAGGAACTTCGGCGCTGGGTGGGCAGGCTAGCCCGCTGGGATCCAGCGTGGCCACATCGGCTAGCGGGGCCGGCCCGAAGGGTCCGGTCTGCTCCGGGACGTTACCAGGCAAGGCCCGGATTTCGTCCAACGAGGGGGGCACGGGCTCTGCCGCAGTGACCTTCACGGTGGCAAAGAAAGCGCGTGAGTTCGTAGTTGAGCCGACGGCCAGTACCTGGGGGAGGGTGGCGGGCGAGGTAACCGTGCGCACTCCCGGGCCGTCATTGCCCGCCGCCGCCACCACCAGGATACCCGCCGCGGTGGCGTTGCTGATGCTTTCAAAAAAGGGATCTGCGCTGGGCGGTAGGGCTCCACGGGTGCCCAGGCTCAGGTTGATAATGTCCATGCCGTCCAGCACGGCCGCCTCAATGGCCGCCAGAACACGGGATCCGGTGGCCGATCCTTCGTCGTCGGTGGCGCGGCAGTTGCCGAGAAAGGCCTTCGGAGCTACCCCGCTGATGGAAGCCTGCGGTGCCTGCGCGCGACGCCCGGCAGCAATCCCGGCAGCGAATGTGCCATGTCCCACGGTGTCGGCCGCGCTGAATTCAGTGGAAAAGTTTCGCGCCACAATCACCTTGTTGTTGGTCAAGGCCGTGTTCCCCTTGGGAAATCCAGCCGGCGGGCTGAGCTGCGCATCCTGGAACATCGGGTGGGTGTGGTCAATACCGCTATCTACGATGGCGATCTTGATGCCTCGACCGGCGTTCTCCTCCCCGCCGATCGCCGGATGGGTCCACGCCTCGGCAAGCTGCAGCAAGGGAGCCGCGCCATCGAGTGAGAGTGTGTACTGGCGGGCAAATTCTGCGGAATCCACCCCAGGCAGGTTCCGTAAAACGGCCAGTTGTTCGACGGTAGCCCGCACCAGCAGCGTGTTCAGCACCACCTCGGTAGTTCCCACAACCTCGGCGCCCGCGGCACGGACTGCGCCGGCGAGCCGGGCCTTCAGCGCCCGCAGCCGATCCATCCGCACGGTGCATTCGGGCGAGTGGAGGCGGTGGCGGTGCAGTGGTCGCCCGGGGTAGATGGCCAGGAATTGCTCAATCACCGGCGGCTCGGCCAGCACCAGGATCGCTTCCCGGCGCGCCTGGGCGCCAAGCAACTCGGGGCCGAGTAGAAACAGGAGGAACAGCAGGAGGCAGGCCGACCTGTGGATCATCCCTATACAAGAACTCTATCACGAAACGGTCGCAGACCCAGGAGTTCGAAGGGAGATAGCAAGCCCTAAGAAGGAAGCTGCTGAAGTCCGGTGCGAGGAACGAGCGGGCTCACGTCGGGCGGGTCGTGGTCGTCGAAGACTTCCAGAATCTCGTAGAGGGTGTTGCGCTGCGCCGGAATGCGCCCCAGTTCTCGAATCATGCGGCACATCTCGGTGGGCGTCAGCTCCTGACCATGGGGAGCACCAGCGGCTCGGGAAATAGTTTCGTTCATCAGCGTTCCGCCAAAGTCGTTGGCCCCTGTGGTGAGCAGGTGCTGGGCAAACTTGGGACCCAACTTGACCCAGGAGACCTGGATGTTGTGAATCCAGTTGTTCAGCAGAATTCGCGCCACCGCGTGCATGCGCAGATCCTCAAGGCCGGTGGATCCGGGACGTGCCTCTCCGGCCAGGTAAATGGGCGCCTCCCAGTGCACAAAGCCTAAAGGCACCAGCTCGGTGAACCCTCCCGTTTCCTTCTGGATGTCGCGCAACAGCGCCAGGTGAGCCACCCAGTGCTCGGGCCCGTCAATGTGCCCATACATGATGGTCGATGTGGTGGGAATACCCAGGCGATGCGCGGTCTTGATGACGCTCACCCATTCCTCGGCGGAAAGTTTGTTGCGGGTGAGTTTCCGTCTTATATCAACGTCCAGAATCTCGGCCGCCGTTCCGGGAGTGGAGCCCAGTCCGTGCTCCCGCAGCATGCGCAGAAAGTCCTCCACGCTGAGCCCGCTCCGTTCGGAGCCGTACTTAATCTCGAACGGGGAAAAGGCATGGATGTGGATTTTGGGGACGCGCGACTTAATAGCCACCAGAATGTCCCGGTAGTAGGACCCGTCAATCTCCGGATGCAGACCGCCCTGGATGCAGACTTCGGTGGCGCCCCTCCCCCAGGCCTCCTCGGCCCGAGCAGCAACCTCCTCCAGAGAGAGGAATTCAGCCTCCGGGTCGTCCCGGTGCTTGCCAAAGGCACAAAAGCGACAGCCCGTGTAGCAGATATTGGTGAAGTTGATATTGCGCACCACTACGAAGGTCACCTGCTCGCCTACCTTGGCTCGGCGGATCGTGTCAGCGGCGAGCAGCAGGGCCTGCAGCTCTCGCCCTTGGGCGCGGAACAGCGCGAGGCCCTCCTCGGGCGTGATCTCCACGTCGGCCAGGGCCTTGTCCAGAATTCGGCTCACCGCCGGGTCAATGTCACTGAGAAGCTTTTCGACGGATGTGGTCGCGCCCGCAATCGATGCCGCCATGACTAACTTCCCTTCAATTCGGGCCTTCAATTCAGGCCTTCAATTCAGGTGCTGCTCGGCAGCCAGACCGTCACCGCCGGCCAGGGCCGCCAGGTAAGACAACATTTTGGGGTCGACGAACCGCTCCGGCTCTGCCAGGTATCGCGGGTAGATCGTGAGGCGTTCGCGCAACCGGCAGCCCCGCGACTCGGTACTGCGCCGGAGCTCAGCAATCCGCGGCCAGGCCGCTTCGGGATTGATGTGATCCATCGTCACGGGCGAGACTCCGCCCCAGTCGTTCAAGCCGGCGTCCAGGTATTCCGCGTACTGCCCAGGCCCCCCGGGACTCAGGTTGGGCGGTGCCTGGAGGCTTACCTTTCCATCCAGCAGCAACCGCGCGACCGCCAGAGTCCGCAGCATGTCTTCCAACCCAGGCTCGGGCCAGTGGCGCATACGAATGTCGGGTTTGGCCCGGAAATTCTGAATAATCACTTCCTGAATGTTTCCGTAGCGCTCGGAAACGGTCTGGATCGCCAGCAACGAATCCACGCGCTCGGCCCATGTCTCGCCGATGCCGATGAGAATCCCGGTGGTAAAAGGCACGCCCAGCCGGCCAGCGTTCACCAAGGTCTGCAAGCGCACCTCCGGGTGCTTGTCCGGGCAGCTTTCATGGGCGGCTCCTTTCCCCATAAGCCTCCGGCTGACGTTTTCTAGCATTACGCCCATACTTCCGGTCACGGGGCGGAGCAAAGCCATCTCCTCTGTGGAGAGGGTGCCGGGATTAGCATGGGGTAGCAGCCCGGTTTTCCGGAGCACTCGTTCACACATATCGCGAAGATAAGCAATCAGGCGGGTATAGCCTAGGGCGGCCAGAGCCTGCCTGGCTTCTGGGTAGCGCAGTTCGGGCTTCTCGCCGAGGCTGAACAGAGCCTCCTTACACCCCAGGCGACGGCCCGCCTCGGCCACCTCCAGCACCTCGTCGGGAGTCATCCAGTGCGCCGAAGGGAAGGAGGGGGGCTGGGCAAAGGTGCAATACCCACAGGTGTCCCGGCACAGATTCGTTAGAGGGATGAAGACTTTTCTAGAGTAGGTGACAGTGGTTCCCCAAGCGGCCTTGCGCCGCACGGCCGCCAGAGCCATCAGTTCGGCGAATTCCTCGCCAGCCGCACCTTCCAGCGCAACCGCTTCGTCTCGTGTGGGTCGTCGGCCGGTACGGAGGGTCTCAAGAATCGCCGTCAAGTGCGGAGGCATCCGGGTACCCTGTCGAAAGCTGCCGTCAAGAGGACCGACCCGCAGGGCGCCTAGACCAGCCCGCGCATCTGCTCCATGCGGCTGAGGAACCCATCCAATGACTGCCCATCCGGAGAAAAGATTGGATCGAAGAAGAGCTCCTCCACCGCTAAGTCCCGACAGCGGCTTATATCCTCCTTGATCTGCTCCAGGGTGCCAGCGAAGGCCCAACGGTCCTTGCCCAGTGGCTTTTCGGTGATCTCCGGGTGGGCCCTCACAAGGAGTCGCAAGCTGGAGGGATCACGCCCCTCAGCCTTTGCCATTTCCTTCACCCCCTGGAACATCTGCCCCATTCCGTCTACCGGTATCCCGACTGGGTTCCAGCCATCGGCAAGTCTCGCCACCCGCTTCAGGGCGGCTTCGCTAAAGGAAGCCAAGTAGATGGGCGGGTGCGGTTTTTGCACGGGCTTGGGCTGGATGATGGATTTGGGGATGTGGTAAAACTTGCCGTGGAACTCCACCGGATCGGTGGTCCAGATGGCCTTGAGCACCTGGATAAACTCATCCGCCCTGGCCCCGCGTCCTTTGAATGTCGCCCCGACCGCATCGTACTCGTCCTTGGACCAGCCCAGCCCCAGGCCCAGGCGCCCTTGCGAAAGCACATCCAGGGTCGTAAGCTGGCGTGCCAGCATCACCGGGTTGTAATAAGGCATATCCAGAACGCTGGTTCCTAAGCCGACGCGCGACGTCTTGGCTGCTAAGTAAGGTTAAGGTCGCCAGCGGATCGAGAACCCGCTTGTAGACATCGGGAAGGGACCCGTCGGGCGTCGCCGGGTACGGCGTCTGGGGCTTCAACGGGTAGAGGAACCGCTCGATCACCCACACGCTGTCATAGCCTAGCTCCTCCGCACGCTGGGCGGCCTTGACGACGGCATCCGGGCTGGCAGCCGGTCCCATCTGCGGGAGGCCAAATCCTACTTTCATTGCGCTCTTCCTTTTCGGTGAACTTGATAGGCTCCGCTACCCTGCCATAGGCTGTACAAAGATTCAATGAAAAATCGTTACGCAACTACGTCGTCCGCCCGACACACCGGAGCACGACAGCATTGGCCCTCTCAGGGGCTCCCCCGGGGCTCTCCCAGGCCGCCCCCGCCGTTGCGGTTCAGACTCTGCCCCAGCCAATGATCTGAGTCGGCACGATTTGGATCACAGGGGCCCGTTGGGGCAGCAGCGTGCCAGACGCATACTGCGGATACTTCTCCTTGAGAAGGCGGAGTGCCTTATCGTTCTTCTCTCCTTCCGAGAGGATCTCTGCCTTGCCTCGAACCAGGATGTACCAAAGCTTTTCCCAATCCTCGCCGTACTCGTCAACCAGTAGGGCTACGTTCGGGTTCGCCTGGATGTGGCGCACCCTGGCAAGCCTCTCAGGAGGCACCTGCTTGGGCTTTTGATCCAGGGCGGTATAGAAGCACCGGCCATCGTAGGCGTAACAGATCGGGACCATGTGGGGACGGCCTTGTTCGTCTCCGGTAGCCAGCCGGGCGACCCGGGCTTGTTTCAGTCTCGCCTGGACAGCTTCCTCAGTCATGATTCCGATCCCTTTTGTAGCCCTTTTGTAGTAAGAAGCGGCTTCCTCCGAGCTTACTCCCCATCTCGCAACACCGCTATTCCTCCGGCGCGGCAAGACCTAGAGTTTCTGGCGGAGGAAGTTTCTTCTGCCGGCGGTAGTTATACCGGAGCAGCTGAAATTCGCTGATCTTGTCTATCCACATGCGCGTTTCGCGGTCGTAGAGAGCCAGAACGTTGGCCAACCAGTAGGGCCGATTCTCGGCCAGCCAGGCCGCGCGATAGTCCTCCCGAAGCGCTGTGGAGAAATCGCGGCCATCCTGGAGCAGGCCGTTCATGTTATCGATGCGGCTCAGCGCCCGGCGCACCAGGCTTCGGTCCTGTTGGTTGTCGTAAGCCTCTTGGTAGAGGTCTGCAATCTGCCGGGCGTAGAGGGCCTTGAAGCCGAGATAGTCCAGTCGCCGCGCCGCCAGTCTCAGGTAGTCGAGCTGGTCCCGGTTGCGACGAGCTCGCCAGGCATTCCGCTCGACAACCTCCAGCGCCCTTTCTGCCGCCAGCCGGATCTCGCGCGCCACCGGATGAATCTTTTCGAGCACCTGGCGGTGTTCCGGATGGAAGGGGTTGAGCCAGAACAGCCAGTTGCGAGCATCGCTTACGCCCGCCAGGTTGAGCAGCCCATGCACTCGGTTGAGTCGCTCGATAACCTCGGCAAACGGGCTCCCCCTGGAATTGCGGAAGAAGGCCCAGTCGAAGCCGTTGCGGAATTGCTCGGGGTCGGCCGTGCCTAACTGCCAGGAGGCCGCCGCCCCGTACAGGACCGGGTACCAGGTCATGCCGAACAGAGCCTCGCCGTCGTCATCCCAGGTAGTATTCAGCACACCCAGGGCGCCAAACTCCTGGCCGTCGCGGATGAAATTGCGGATGTTGGGTAGCGCTCGGTCCAGGTTGGGGAAGATACGGCTCCAGTTGTTCACCCCCGGGCAGACAAACACATCCAGCCCCGCATCGCGGAACGGCTTCAGGTAGCGGTCGAAGTTTTCGCGAGGCGAGTAATTCCAGCTCATCACGATCATGTCTTTGGGCAGCTTCGGCAACAGCTCGGGGTAATGCAGAGCGATGTCGCCCCAGAACATCAGCCGCTTCTTGTAGGGAGCGAGAATCTCAGTCACGCGCCGGATGTGGTTGAAATAGACCTGCCCCAGACCCTCCTGCTGCACCAGCCCATGCGACTTGCCCCGTCCCAGCTCGAAGGTCTCGTCCGCGCCGATGTGCAGAAACCGCCCGGGAAATAGCGGCACCAGTTCGTCATACAGGGACTTCACAAGGCTGTAGGTCCTCGGGTTGGCGGGGGCGAGCACGTGCCCGTGCGGCACCTCGGCCAGCGAGGAATATTTCTCCCACTTCAGCACGTGGTGCATGTGGCCGAAGGTCTGCTGCTGTGGAACAAGCTCGATGTGGTATTTGCGTGCGTAGGCGACCAGCTGTTTCACCTCCGAGGCGGTTAAGGAGCCGCCGGGCGGGCCGATCAGCGGGTGGCGGCGGTAGGCGAAGGTGTGCTCGATGTAAAACGAGAAGAGGTTGATCTTGTATTCAGCACAGGTGCGCAGTTGCCGCTTGATGTAGTCGATGGTGGGGATGGGGCCGCGGCTCAGGTCGTCGTGCAGGCCGCGCCAGCGCATCGCTGGCCAGTCGGTGATCCGCACGGCCGGAATCCCCTTGCGGGAGATCAGCTGCCGCAGCGTTTGCACGCCGTAAAACAAACCCGCCGAAGTGCGCGCCGAAATCGTGACCCGTCGCGGGCTGACCCGGAGCAGGTAGCCCTCCTCGCCAACCACTACCGGTGCGCCCACGAGGGTGAGAACGATCTGGGCCTGGGGCCCGGACTCTACCTTGGCCTTGACTCGCGACACGGCGGCGATCTCCTGCTGGAGCAACTGGGCCGCAAAGCGATCGTCGTCGCTAGCCTGCGGAGGCAGCGCAATGGTCAACGGGGCCCGAAGCACAAATCGGCCGGGGCGCTCCTCTAGCTGGCGCGGCGTGGGAATCAGCTTAATCTCAGCCAGGCACGGCGTGGCCAGCAACAACACCGCAGCAATCGAGATGACTTGGCGCTTGCCTTTCCGTCGCATCTTGGCCTCCTTTGTTCTCTAGTGCGCACGCGTATTCTACCCCGTCGCCTGCGCTGTCTCCGAACGGCGACGCTGATTCGTTCAGTATGAGTTACACCCTTTTCCGGCGAGCGCGCCCGAGCAGGGGCAAGTGCGGAAGGGAAGCGTGACGGGGATCGGGCGGATTCAGTAGCGGCGCAGCACGCCGATCAGGCGACCCTGGATCTGGATGGCGTCGGCCGGCAGGATTAGGGGGGCCATTTCCGGGTTGCCTGGTTGCAAACGCACCCGCCCGTCGGACTCACGGAAGAAACGCTTCAGAGTGGCTTCTGCGCCCTCCACCAAAGCCACGACCACGTCGCCGTTGTGGGCGGCCTGAGTGCGCTCCACCAGAATATAGTCCCCGTCCAGGATGTGCTCTTCGATCATCGAGTCGCCCTTGACCTGAAGCACGAAAACTTCTTTCTTGCCGGCAAAATCGGTCAGCGAGATGGTCTCCGGATTCTCGACTGCTTCCAGAGGCCGGCCGGCAGCGATGCGGCCCAAAAGGGGGAGCGTGCCCGAGACAGCGGCCGCGCTGCGCCGCTCGCGAGCGCGCTTGCGCGCTTCCTGGTAGTAGCGCGGGCCAAATTCGATCGAACGGCTCTGGTGTGGCCCGCGCACCAAGAAGCCCTTCTGCTCGAGCGTGGAGACGTGCTTGTGCACGGTAGCCAATGAGGAGACCCCCAAGCCTTCGCAGATTTCTCCGTAGCTGGGGCAGTAGCCGCGCTCGCGGAGGAAGCTGGCGATAAACTCCAGAACTTGCCACTGCCTGCGGGTCAAGGCCATCTCAAGTACATGCTGGGCGAATGAAAAGCGAATGTCAAGCCGGAAAGCAATTAATCTGAGCGGATCGCCAAATGTGGATGTGCACAGTTTTTGAGAGTTGTGAACATTAAACATTAAATGAGGTATTCCGTTCCAGGAAACCTCTTCCAAGACCCCAATTGCTCTCTGGAAATTGCCTGGCCGTTCTCAGGCGCGCGCAAGCGGTTCCGATCCCCACACCCTGTCGACGACACTGGACGCAATGGCCTCTTCCAACAATGCTATCGCCTGCCCAGTGTTTCCGCGGGCCAGGGCAAGCTCGCTCCTCCATTGTTTACGACAGCTTTCAGGAGGAAGGTATTTAGGCCAGCCTTCAGGACGAGGGCGTTATTCTCAAGATGGGAAATCGCTGATTCGGTTGGCAATAGAAGCCCAGCCCGCGTCAGCATGCCTTACCAAAGAATTGCATTGCCGGCGCCATCAGGGCGCCTGCACGGGAATGGTCACGCGCAGATCCGGGTTGGCGACAATGCCGTTCTGCGTGAGGACCAGCGGGACCGCATCGCCCGGCGCGACACCCGAGGGCACCACCACGTTCACTTGGTAGAGCCCCACAAAGCCGGGCGCTAGCCCCTGGAAGGCTACCGCGGCTTCAATCCCCCCGATGGTCACCGTCACCGGGTTGCTAACCGTGCTAAAGGGTGGCGCTGGCTCCCCACTACCCACTTCCGGGTCCGTTTCGCCCAGGCCGGTGGCGAAAATCTGAATGGTATCGCCGGCGCGCACCGGGTTCTGCGCCGTCACCAGTTGGAACGAGGAGTCCAGGATGGCGGCGCTGTCACCCGCAATGAAGATGCCCGGCTGCGCAGGTGCAATCAAGTAGTTCTGCGGCGCCGTCAGCAGGCCACCCACACTGATGGCCACCGGAACGCTATCGCCCGTGCTGACCTCGAACGGTACCTGCGCGTTGATCTGCCCCGGGCTGACGAAATACAGCGGCGCGTCCTGGCCGCCAATGCGCACGCTCACCTCGGCCAGTTCCCGCTCCAGCGGTAGCTGGGTAGCGAAATTGTTCTCCGTGGCGAAGCGCTCGCCAAACAGGGAAACGATGCCGCCGGGAGACAGCGGCCGCCGCTTGGTGAAGCCGGCCCCTTCCACCACCCCGTCGGCAAACAACGCTGGCAAACTGATCGCCCCCGGCGCCGCGGCCGTCTCCACCGTGAAGGACCGCTGCACCTGAGCAAAGTCGGGATGCAGCGCGGCAAAGGTGACCGTCACCTCGGCCGCCGCGCTCTGCGGCACCCAGGTGCCGCTGTACAAGCCGGTCCCCAGCCCTCGCAACGGGATGTTCAAGCCTTCCACGCTGGCCACCAACGTAGCATTGTCCACCCTGCTGCCGCAGTCGTCCACCACCAGCGCTGTCAGCACTCGCGGAAAGGAAACTGGCAGGCTCAGTCCACTTCCGATGGTCGTGGACAGCAACTGCAGCCCCGATGGAGCGCACTGGGTCGCACCCGGCAGACCCGACTGCGTCTGCAGCGACGTGCCCGGCGGCGTCACAATTAGCAACACTTCCACCTCCTGTGGGCCGCTGGAGGAGAAGCTGCCGTCAACAGTGCCCCGGCAAACGCCCGGCGCCAGCCCCACAGGATTCACCGACACCTGCGTCGGGAACGGTCCCCCCGACGCGGTCCCGCTCGACGGGCTTACCATCAGCCACTCCCCGCCGGAACTGGTCGCAGTCACAAAATCAGCCGTGAGGGTTCCTCCCCCGGTGTTGTTCACCGTCAGGTCTTGCGCCCCCGGCACAGTGCCCGACTGCTGTAGAGTGACGCCCGGCTCGGCGACGAACCACAGCCCATTCGGGCTTAGGTCTGCCGAAGCGGCTGTGCTTGTTGGCACGACGTTCAGCGTCGCGGCGAACAATTGCGGAGCGTTGCTTGCTCCCGGGGCCGATACGGTCACTAGCGCCTGGTTTATGCTGGAAACCAGACTCAGATTCGGCGTCAAGGTGACCAGGGAGGACGAGCCCGCCCCTGCCGCTCCCGACGGCGGGGAAGCCGTGAGCCACGGAGGAAGCCCCGAAAGCGACCAGTTCAACGTCCCCGTTCCTTGGTTGAATACCGTAAGGCTCTGCGGAGGTGCAGGCCAGCCGGACACGCCCTGGAACACGAATGTTGTCTGGCTCAACGACAGCCGGGCTACGGGAGCGCTCAAGACCACCGTCACCTGAACTGTGACCGAAGAGCCCGTCGCCGTATCGGTCACCGTAATCTCGGCCTGGAACACTCCGGCGCCGCCCAGCGCGCCGTAGTTGACCGTCGCGATCACAACCGCTGGCTGCGTCAGGCTGGCCGCGCCCGAGCTGGGAGAGATGGTGAGCCAACCGCTTCCGTTCAGCAGCTTCACCGTGGCGGTCCAGTTCACCGTCCCGCCGTCGCTGCCGATTTGAAAGCCCTGGCGCGCAGGCGGGTCTCCCACAGTCGCGGAAAAGCCCAGAATCCGGGGGCCCACGGTCAAGGCCGGAAGAACCTCAACCGTTCCTGCCTGGGTCACCGTCAGGATCTGCGCACCGGTGATGGTCAGCGTCCCCATGCGCGAACCGGTGTCGGGATTGGCCTCTACCGAGTACTCCACCCGGCCAGTACCGCCGCCGCTGCTGCCCGAGGTGATGGTGATCCAGCTCACGTCGCTCTTGGCGTTCCAGCCACAGCGGGTTGACACGAGCACGCTACCGGTTCCCCCACTGGCTGGGAACGATGCAGTGGTCGGGGAAATGGAGTAGGTACAAACCACCGGTGGTGGTGGTGGTGGCGGCGTTATAGCATCGCTGATTTTGGCGATGAAAACGTCCTCGGCTACGGCGATAGTTGACTGAAAGGGGCTTACTGTAGGAAAGTCAGTCGAATCCGTGTAGCCCGTCACGTAGGCGTTCCCGAAGCTGTCCACAGCGATGCTGACTTCGATGTCGCTGCCGCTGCCGCCGAGGAAGGTGGAGTAAACCAGAGCGCTCCCGGCGGCATTCAGTTTCGTCACAAAGGCGTCGTTTGTGCCACCGAAAACGGCCTGGATGGGACTGGCCGTGGGGAAGTCAGTCGAAGTCGTATCCCCCGTCACGTAGGCGTTGCCGGAGGCGTCTAGGGCGATGCCTTTGCCAAAGTCGGACAAACTGCCCCCGAGGTGGTATTGTCAAGTTGAGGCTGACGGCTGTTTTTGATGCTCAGCATGGTGGGTTCGAGACGGGCTGGAGCCCAATATCTTGGGGGTCGATCGACGAGCTTTTCGTCAACTTGACAATGCCCCGCAGAGGCCGGCTGTGGTTGAACGATGGGTCGTGCCTTCGGTTAAGACCGTGCTGGCAGGATCATGTCTGGGCGTACGATTTTGTGGCAGATCGAACCCACGATGGTCGTCCACTGAAGATCTTGACGGTGGTGGATGAATACACGCGAGAGTGTTTGGCGATCGACGTAGAACGGCGAGCCGATTCGATGAGTGTTTTGGAACGGCTAGCAGCCTTGTTTGTGGAGCGGGGAGTTCCCGATTACCTTCGCTCGGATAATGGGTCCGAGTTCACCGCTCGGTTGGTACGGGACTGGCTGGAACGGGTCGGGGTGAAAACCCTGTTCATCGAGCCTGCGAGCCCCTGGGAAAACGGGTATGTAGAATCGTTTAACGGGAAGTTTCGAGACGAGTTTCTGAATGGAGAGATCTTTTACACCTTGCGGGAAGCGAAGGTGTTGATTGAGGGATGGCGGCGGGAGTATAATAGAGTTCGCCCGCACAGCGCGTTGGGCTACCGGCCGCCAGCCCCGGAAGTGATCCTGCCGTTACCGCCGGGTTCCGCTCCGCTCCACCCGGCTGCAACGGCGTATGGACTACCATGGAAGGTGGACCAATAACCGGGGGCAGGTCTGTGCCGGGTGGGTAGCGTTGACCGGGTGAGGATCAACAGTTTTTGGCTCCAAAAAGGTTTCGCAGGGAGCATTGTCGGCCGGAGCACCGTTCAGCCCGCTCAAGCAACGTCTGTGAGCGGACGGACGAGCCCTGGCGCCTACCGGCGGAGGTGATGTGCAGGGTTCAGCGCGAAGAGAGGTGGTATTCGGGGCAGCGCGGGTGTATAATTGTCGCCGTGTTAGGGACAAAATGGAAATCCTGGCTTGAGTTCCTCACCCAAAACCAATCCCTTTCCAAGGAGCCAAAGTGTCACTAATCCACTGGACGAGTACACCTACTGGATGAGTACAATACTTATGTATTGCAATACGTGAGCTGTTCATTATCTCTATGTTTGGGAGTTGACCATGTTCCAAAGAAGTCTTGTTGTCATAATCATGTTGCTCCTGGTTGGGGTTTCCGGAGTCGCGTACGCTCAGCAAACGGCTACCTTGCGCGGAGAGGTAACCGATGATTCCGGCTCAGTCATCACAGGCGCGGAAATAACGGCGACCAACAACGCCACCGGAGCCGAGGTGACCGGTTCGACGGATGCCGACGGCGCATACGAATTGACTCTAGAGCCCGGGGTCTACACGATTACGGCTGAGAATCCCGGCTTCGAGACTGGCATCGCCGATGACGTCGAACTGATTGCCGGCCAATCGGTCCTGCGAAACTTTACGCTCGAATTGGCCGCCGTCGCCCAGTCCGTCGTGGTCGTCGGTAGCCGCGCCGAGCCACGGTCGGTGACCGCGTCCACCGTGCCCGTGGACGTCATCCGTGCCGAGGACCTCGCTAGACAGGGTAGCAGGGATTTGGTATCCCAGTTGCGGACTGTCATCCCCTCCTTCAACATCAGCACTCAGCCGATCAGCGATGCGGGGACCGTCGTCCGTCCGGCTAACTTGCGCAACCTAGCGCCCGACCACACGCTGGTCCTAGTCAACGGAAAGCGCCGCCACCGCTCGGCGGTCATCACTTGGCTGGGAAATGGCATCGCCGACGGCTCGCAGGGACCGGACCTCTCCATCATTCCATCGATTGCCATTCGGCAGGTTGAGGTGCTGCGCGACGGCGCGGCGGCGCAATACGGCTCGGACGCCATCGCCGGAGTCATGAACTTTCAACTGAAGAACGATCCCTCGGGAGGCAGCCTGGAAGTCCAAACCGGGGGCTTCTTCGATGCCAATTCGGGGAACCCGGAGACGTGCGGGTCGGGCATCATCGGTGACATCAAGCACTCGTGTAACGGAATCGGCGGACGCGGCCGGACGTTTTCCGTAGCCGGCAACGTCGGGGTGCCGCTGGGAGCGAACGGTTTCGGCAACATCAGCATGGAGTACGGCACCGCCGAGCCGACCAACCGTGCCATCCAGCGCCAGGACGCGTCGGACATCATCAACGCGGGCAATACGAATCTGCGCGACACGGCGCAGGTTTGGGGATCGCCGAGAATCAACCACGACTTCAAGCTGTTCGCAAACTTCGGCCATCTGTTCGACGATCGTTATCAACTCTACGGTCACGGCAACTACGCGTCCCGCAAGGTGACCGGGGGCTTTTACTTCCGGAATCCACACACGCGGGGCGGGGTTTTTCGCGGTCCCGTGGTCGACGGAAACCGTACGCTGCTCGTCGGCGACCGGGTCTGGGCCGATACCGCGCCCACCAGCAAGGTTCCTCCTCCCGGACGCGAGCCGGGCGCCGGCGGCTGCCCCATCATCCCGATCGTCGACAACGTCCCCGACGCAGGCGCTCTCTCCGCAGTCGAGGCCGACCCGAACTGCTTCACTCTCCACAACCGGTTTCCTGGAGGATTCACTCCGCAGTTCGGCGGGGATCTGATCGACTACTCGCTGGTCGGCGGTCTGCGCGGGTTCGCCAGCAACGGCTTCACCTGGGACGCGAGCGCCAGCATCGGCACCAGCGAGATCGATCAGTTCATTTTCGATACGGTCAATGCGTCGCTCGGTTTCGACACGCCGACATCGTTCCGGCCCGGCGTCTATCGGCAGAAGGAAACCAATCTCAACTTCGACGTTTCCTACCCCCTCAACGATCTCGTGCACTTGGCCGCCGGCGCGGAGTGGAGGAGGGAGGAGTTCACGATTGGCGCCGGCGATCAGCCGTCGTGGGAGATCGGTCCGTATGCCGCGCAGGGCTTCAGTTCCGGTTCGAACGGCTTCAACGGCTACCGGGCCGACACGACGGCGGGAACCTGGAGCCGTAGCAACATCGCCGTCTATGGCGACGTTGAGTTCAGCGACCCGGGCCGGTGGACGCTCGGCACGGCCGTCCGGTTCGAGAACTTCGACGACTTCGGCAAGACGGTCAACTACAAGGTCTCCGGGCGCCTTAAGCTGACCGGCATGGCCGCGCTGCGCGGCGCCGTCAGCACCGGGTTTCGGGCGCCGACGCCGGGGCAACAGAACGCGTTCAACGTGACGACCGCCTTTATCGGCGGGCAACTGACCAACCAAGGTGTGGTTCCGGCTACCTCAGCCGTGGCCATGGCGCGGGGCGGAGGCCAGCTCCAACCGGAGACATCGCGCAACTACAGCGCGGGCGTCGTCCTCGAGAAGGGCCCGTTCACCTTCACCGCGGACTATTTCCGGGTCGACATCGACGACCGCGTCGCCCTGGCCCAGGAAATCAAATTGTCGGATGACGAGATCGAGACGTTGCTGGCGGAGGGGATTCCAGAAGCACGGAATTTCCCCGTGTTCCGGTTCTTCTTGAACGACTTTTCGACGACGACCCAGGGCGTCGACCTGATCTCGACGCTGGTGAAGGGGCGCACGACGTTCAGTGCGATCTACAACTACACGGATACAGAGGTCAAGAACATCGAATCTTCCGTGATCGACCAGTTCCGCATCACTACGCTGGAACGGGGGCTGCCGAACACGCGGTGGAGCTTCAACGTCAATCACGACGCCGGCCGATGGAATCTCATGGGCCGCTTGAACTACTTCGGTCAGTTCTGGGACAGCGAGGACGGGCGGAACGCGGCTGACTTGGGTGTCGTGTCCGAGTCGTGGCTGTACCCGTCCTATGGCGGCAAGGCGCTGCTCGATGTCGAGCTCGGGATCCCGCTCGGGAAAAACGTTGCTCTGGCCATCGGCGGGGAGAACTTGCTGAATACTTACCCCGACGTGAACGAGTTTGGCATCCGGACGGTCGGCAATTACTACGGCCAGTTCTCGCCCTTCGGGTTCAACGGCACTAACATCTACGTGCGGCTCAACTATCGCTGGGGCGTGGGCCGCCCAGCGGTGCATAGATCGTCTCAGACTCAAGCGGCGCCCCAACGCGATCCGGAACGGGTGCGCCAAGAGGTTGCCGAGCAGATCGCGGAACTCGAAGCGCTGTACGATGAGTTGATCGGCCACCTGAAGGCGATCCAAGAGGCTCAGACCGATGTGTGGGTGAAACGCTGGGCTGGAGACCAGGCAACAAGGGCACGGATGGCGAAAGGGCGAGACATGAGAATGTTGCGGACAAGAAGTTTTGCAAGCAGAGCCGGAAGAAGCGCCGAATTGAAGCAGCTATTCGTCAAGGATCAAATTGCCGCCGTCCTTCGACAAAAGAAAGACCAGTTGGCCCCCGGCTTTGGCAACCCTGCCGTCGACGCGTGGCTTCGATCCCTGACGACCCAGCTTGGCGCTCTACCTGCTGCCCTACCCGAAGACCGGCCATTGAGGCATCCAGTCGTGGATCGCTTCGTTCTTCGGGTTTGTAATCTGTGCCAGTTGCGACCCAAATATTTCCAGGCTGATCATTTACCGTGATACATCATGCGGCCTGCCCTACCCGATCCCGCAACCGCACCGGCCATCGAATGGATCATACCGAACGTTAATCAGAGTTAATGGATTTGCTCGCCTTCGGGTAGATGCACTGAATATCCATCGCCCCCCACTTCGAGTAACTCATCCTGAGAATCCGTGAGTGCTCTTCAGCAGCGTCTTAGCTAGCCTGTCGAGGGCCCCACGCAAGCTGGCATCCATGGCCTTTATGTCTAATGGAAAGCCAAGGATCTCCCGCCTGTTTAGATTGCGGCAATCCGACACTAAGGGCAAGGGCGACAGCTCTTCGGAGAAACGATTGCCGGGCAAGGCAATTGTACAATCCCATGAGCCATGCCGACCGCTGGAAGATGATCTGAAGAATATCGATAGATGGGATTGCGTAAAGGAACGAGACTGTGTGAAAAGTAGGACCGAGTCGAATTTTGCGCTGTGAGAGGCCTGGGATTTGGGCCGTGAGTGGGTTGTCGTCGATTCGCTGATGCCATGCGCCCTGATGCGTTGCAACAGGCCCTTGGGGGGGCGATTCCAGCTGGTTTGAACGCCCCACGCGGGCGATCACGGACGGACCGCGGCGATCAGTTCCGGAATCCCGGCCAAGGTTGTCGCACGGCGGATGTTATAGGCCAGAGCGGTCAAGCTGAACTCACCCCGAACGTTCTCAAGCCTGCGCATCAGAAACCCGCCGTGGCCCATCCAGTGCTTGATCGAGCCGAAGGGGTGCTCGGCGGACTCCCGGCGGCGGTGCAGCACTCCGGGCCGGTCGGCGAGGCGCTCTGCCATGCGGTCCAGCACCGCCTCATCCGCGTACCGTCCAATGCGCCGGTAGCTGTTACTCGTGCACTGCACCTTCAAAGCGCAGCCCCGGCAAGCCCCGCGATTGGCGTAGTGCATCAACGTCGTGCCGGCCTCGCACCCGGCGATGTCCTCGACCTTGAAGTATCCCTATGTCAGCCACAGCATCGATCCGCTCGACGCCGAGGCTCGTGCGCGCCGCGGGCGCCCCGTCTCGGCCAACAGCCCGAGATCGGAAACCTGACTATGCACCTACGGCGTTGTTGCGTAATTCGCGCTCGCGGCGAACCGGGCCGAGAAGCTCATCCGCCTCAGTACACGCGCTCCGATCGTGGCATTCCAAGCTCCGCCATCCGGTTCAGCACAGCGCACTTGATCGCGGCTTCGACTTTTTGGTTCTTGACCGTGCGGGCCGAGAGGCTTACCCCGAGTATCGCCTTGTACCGTGAGACCGCATTCTCCGCCACGCTCTGGCGAGTGCAGCCACTCGACTTCCGCCACTCATAACGGCCCTGTGTCCTAATACGCCGGAGATGGGTATCACGCATCGCACGCCACGGAGGCGGATGAGAGTCTCGGCTGCATCGTGCATTGCGTCGCGGCAAGATCGTCACGATAGCGTCGTGCTGGAGTACGGCCTCGTAGCAGGAACCCGTGTCGTAGGCCCGGTCTGCGGAGACTTGCCCGATCGAACCAGGAGTCTTAGACAGCAACGAAGAGAGCCTTCGGGCGTCGTGGACGTTGCTCGCAGTCAGGTCCATCGCAACGATCTCTTTCGTCGTCTCATCGACGCCTAGGTGGAGCTTTCGCCATGTCCTACGGCGGAGGGTTCGGTGTTTTCTGATGTGCCACTCACCGGCTCCGTAGATCTTCAGGCCCGTCGAATCGATGACGACATGTCGTGGTCGATCCGTGGGCCCTACACTCAGTCGGACGTCGACGGCGCTTTGCCTTCGGCTCACCGTGCTGTAGTTGGGCACTGGGAGGTCGAGAGCCATGAGCGCCACGATGGATTGAAGGAACCCTTGAGTGGTCCGTAGGTTGAGGTGAAACACCGAATTCAGGACCAGCGCACATTGGATCGCCGCATCTGCGTAGACCTTGGGCCGGCCTCGCCCTTCGAAGGGTCCTGGATGACGCCAGGCAGCGACTGCCTCCGTGTCGAACCACAGTGTCAGCTGCCCACGTTTCACCAGAGCCCGGTTGTACTCCGGCCAGTTGCGAACCTTATATCGGAAGGTGTAGTCGCTTTTGCCCATCCCCTAGCCTATCAGGGGGGAGAGCGTTGGGGATGGAGGCAGATTTCTGCAACAACGCCCCCTATCTCGTAGACGCGAGCCACTTGGGCAATTCTCATCTCGTAGTTGATAGACGTCGAAACGCCATATCCAACCTTCGCAAAATCGGTGTCGGCACCAAGCCTGTCGATGGCGGCCACTATATCCTGGACAGGGAGGAAAGAGAGGAACTCCTGACACGGGAGCCGGAGGCTACCCGCCTGCTCAGGCCCTTTATCGGCGGTCGCGAACATATCAACGGCCTGGAGCGATGGATACTCCTGACATCAGGTGCTCTGCCATCCTTACTACGATCCATGCCGAGTGTGCTGAAACGGGTCCAGGCCGTCAGGGAGTTTAGAACAAATTACGCGGGTAAGTTGGCAAGATCGCTTGCGAATCGGCCGACAGAGTTTCACGTAACCGTTGTTCCCAGCGCCGAATTCCTGGTCGTGCCCGAAGTGAGTTCCGAACGACGGGAATACGTTCCAATCGGATATTTGGAGCCTCCCGTTATTCCCAGCAATCAGCTATTGATCATTCAAAACACGACATTGCATCTCTTCGCGCTACTCACCTCCGCCATGCACATGGCCTGGCTGCGCCATGTCGGAGGGCGCCTGAAAAGCGATTACCGCTACTCTAGTGGTCTCGTCTACAACACGTTTCCGACGCCGCCCGGCTTCGGGAATGAAAGCTCGGACCTGTCGAAACTGGAGTCGCTCGCGCAATCCGTGCTTGACGCCCGCGCCGCCCATCCGGGCGCAACGCTGGCCGACCTCTACGATCCCGACCTGATGCCGCCCAACCTGCGCCGCTCGCACCAAGCCCTGGACCGTGCCGTGGATCGGCTCTACCGCGCGAAAGGCTTCGCGTCCGAGCGGGAACGCGTCGAACATCTGTTCATGCTCTATGAGAAAATGCGAGCGCCGCTGGCAGCCGTGATGAAGGCGAAACCGAAACGGCGGCGGGCAAAAGGCAAATCGAAAGGAGCGGGAAGGTGATGAGACTTTTGTCAGTTCGTCTTGCCTAGTATGCATAGACCCGAAATGTCGGGGGTTAGATTGAGGCCGAAACGCGGGAAGTCCGCTAGCTGGAAGGAAGGCTGTTTGAGACTAGTGCCTGAGCGAGCGTTCCTCATGCTCGGCGGACGTGTCGGCTCCACCACTAAACATTGAGAACTTGAGAACTAGACATTAAGAACATGGACCTCCCCTTTTGCCGTCTATTCATACTCGGGGCTGGCTTTTCAGCACCTGCTGGCCTACCACTTGCCAAAAGCCTCCTTGAACGCGTCCGAGAGGACGTCCGAGGCAACTTTCGTGACTTTGGTTGGGAAGGCTCTCTGGAACAAGAGATCGGAGAGTGGGCCTCGCTGTATCCAGGTCAGTCGATCGATCTGGAACGCGTACTGGCATATAGTCATCGGAAGCACTACCTGCGCCTATTGGGTTCCGACGAGTACTTCGAGCATGGCAGCCGATCAATAGCCGCTGCACGAACAGCGATCCAACGGATACTCATTCAAGCAACGCCAAGCGACACTCCAACTCTGTATCGGGATTTCGCTGAGCGGCTATGCCCGAATGACGTTGTGCTGACCTTCAACTACGACACTCTCTTAGAGCAAGCCCTCGACGACATCGGCAAGCCGTACACCCTGACTCCTGAGTGGTGGCTCAAAACGGACCCAGGTGGATTTGAACCAAAGTTCGTTGACCTACTTAAACTCCACGGGTCGATTGACTGGTACGATCGTTACTACCATGACGACGCAATGCGCTGGCACACAGAAGAAGGTCACGATGTGCCGAACCGGGATCCGATCTTCGGCCCATCTCCGTCAGTTCCATCAGAGCCTCTTTCACGAGGCCCGACGGAGGCGTTCGGGAGTCACATCCTGCCACGAGTCTTTCGTGTCCCCAATCACACAGAATACTTCCCCATAGGGGGCGGTCCCGGGGCGACAAATGTGGTCCCCTTCGTCCTCCCTCCGGCCTATGACAAGCTGCTTGGATACGATGCCATCCTAGACCTCTGGGAGAATCTTCACCGGACGCTGGGTGCCTTTTCGTCCATAGTCATAATTGGATACTCATTCCCTTCGTATGACAGCTATGCATACGAGGCGCTGGGTGGGCTTATCGCCCGCTATCAAAGGGGCGGCGATAAGACATACTTTGGGCACCGGCGGGTGCCCATTCAACTAGTCACCCTGGCTGATTCGGAGCACCATGCGCTCAAGAGTATTCCGTTTTTAGAGTCCACCAAGACGCGCGTCTGGCATCAAGGCTTCTCGGTTAATTCCCTAAACTGGATCGATTGGGGGTGACCTGCCTGGCGATTTCCGGACCAGCCGAAGCCTGAGAGAATGGCGCCCTCGGAGAAACGAGGGAGCCATGAAGAAGACCCGGTTTACCGAAGAGCAGATGGTGACGATCCTCCGCGAGGCCGATCAGCGGCCCGTTCCGGAGGTGGCCAAAAAGAACGGCGTCAGCGCCCAGACGCTCTACGCCTGGCGGAAACACTTCGGCACGTTGGAGCCCGCCGATGTGAAGCGGCTGCGGCAGCTCGAGCAGGAGAACGGCCGGCTGAAAAAGATGGTGGCCGATCGAGATCTGGAGATCGACGTGCTCAAGGAGATCACCCGAAAAAAATGGTAGGCGCACGCGTGCGCCGGCCGCAGGTCGCGTATGCACGTGCACGCGGTCTGTCGGGTCGCCGCGCGTGCGCCTTGCTCTCCGTCGCACGGTCCACGCTGGGCTACCAGTCGCGGCTGGTCGACCGGGATGCCCCGGCGCTGGCCGCGATGCGTCGTCTGGCGGCGCAGTATCCGCGGTACGGCTATCGCCGGATTCGGATTTTCCTAAAACGCGAAGGGCACACGATGAGCACGGACCGGACCCATCGCCTCTGGCGCCAGGCGGGGTTGCAGGTGCCTCGGCGGCGGCCGCGGCGCCGGGTCGCCCTGAGCCGGCCCCGCCCGGTGCCCGCCACTGCGGTCAATCACGTCTGGGCGTACGACTTCGTGTTCGACACCTGCGCGAATGGGCAGACGCTCAAGTGCCTCACCGTCGTCGACGAATGGACCCGCGAGTCACTCGCGATCGACGTGGCCGGCGGCATTCGGTCCGGGCGCGTTATCGAGGTGCTCACGCAGCTCGTGAGCCTCCACGGAGCCCCACGTTACCTCCGGTCCGACAACGGCCCCGAGTTTGTCGCGGGTGCGATTCTCCGGTGGCTGCTCCAGGCGCAGATCGAAACCGCGCTCATCAAGCCGGGGAAGCCGTGGCAGAATGCGACCGACGAATCGTTCAACGGGAAGTTCCGCGACGAGTATCTGAGCCTGCAGTGGTTTCGGAACCGCGTGGACGCGAAGGTGGGGATCGAGCAATGGCGACGGCACTACAACGACGTGCGACCGCACTCGAGCCTTGGCTATCTGACGCCAGCCGAGTTCAAAGCGCAGCTCCGTGCTGGCTCGGATGACGGTGGGCGCTCGCCGGCGATGCCGGCTCACGCTGACCAAGAAGAACACGAGAGCGACTTAACCATGCCGACTGGCGCTGTTCTCCAGTAATCGGTGGTCCGAAGAAAGCCGGCAGGTCACAAGCTGCTTGGCATTAAAGAGGGCGTAGAAGACCCACAGACTGCGGTTCGAATTCGCGCAATCTTAAATCCGCAGGAATTCACAAGAGTCGACGGCAGAGTAGACCTATTGTTTTCTGCGAAGGAAGACATTCAGGAGGAAGTCCAGCCTGAGGACGCGGATGACGACAAATCGGCCGGCACTGAGAAAGCATTTACACCGGTCAGTTTCCACGGTGCCTGTATCCAAAGAATCAGTGAAAAGCTAGGGCACACGCTAGTGAGGCAATCAAGAGCGACATTCACGACGAGTGATGAAGAAGTTGCCTTCGTTTGTGCCGTGTCGAAAGAGTACGAGATGCCGACAGGGAAGAAGTATTGGTTTGCCTTTCATTCTCATCAGCGAGAGATGCTTCTCAACGCAAAGATGGGCTATGTCGCCTTCGGATGTGGCTCGGCGAGCAAGCTAGTGTTGATTCCTTATAAGGACTTCGATCCTTGGGTCTCAGAGATGTACGAAACGAGACGCGATGACGGGAAGATGTATTGGCACGTTCATATTCACGATGAGGGCGGCAAGCTGTTCTTGCACAGGAGGAAGGGGGGGGGGCTTCGAGGGTCGAATTGAATACGTATCTTGCCTGAATTTCAGAGAGGGAGTGGACGAACGCATCAAGAGTGCCTCCAGGCTTTCGTGACGCTTCCAGGAAGGCCCCTGGGGACAGAGCCCTTCGCACGTGCGCGTCGCGCGCGCAAAAACACACATTTGCGGGAACCGGTTCATTTTTCGTAGGATAGGGACGTTTCTACAATGGGATTCGATCTGGTTGCTAAAGACAGGGACCTCGGCGAGAAAGGCTATTTTCGAGCCAATGTCTACCAGATGACCTTACTGCGAACTTCAATGATGATGGCGGAAGTAAAGGAAACTCTCGTCTATAAGAAATTCGCGGGAAACGACGCGCATTTGATAACACCGTTACAATCCAAACAAATCGCCGAAAGCCTCGGAACATGGCTGAAAGGCAGAAATCTGATAGTCGACCTCGCCGAACACAATGAAGCTGCGAAGGCGGCGAATAGAGCCTATCTTGAGATCTTTGAGCAATTGGGCAATGCCGAGGAGAAAAGCACGGCCCGCTATTTCTCCAAGAGTGAATCGATCCCATTCAAACTGGACTCCGGCGCGCGTCGAGTGATTCGGGAATTCGCTGACTTCTGTGCTAGGAGCGGCGGCTTTGAGGTCGAGTAGTAACCTTTACCAGAGATGGAAGCGATTCTAATTCGAGTGGGTGTGGACCAAACGTACGGGCAATGGAACGCTCCGGTTGATCCAGAATCCGGTCACTTCGTCTACGTACCAATTCCCGAAAAGCGTGCCTTCCGGCCTGGTCTGGAGCGATCGTACCGTGAGGTACTTCCAGCTCTTCAGCGGTTTGCTTTAAGGTTCGAGCTTGACCTTGAAAGCAGTTTGGGACTCCCGCGAAGTTTGCTTCGTCGCGCAATGCACCTAGACCCCGACTTTGATTGGCTGACCTATGGCGACAACGGTGACAAGCGCGGGGCCGGAATCAAGCATCTATCTGAGGGTGACCTGCTGGTTTTCTATGCTGGCCTTCGGTCGGTTCGAGCAAGCCGAAAACTAGTCTACGGGTTGGTCGGACTGTACGTGGTTGATAACGTGCTGCCTGCCAGGTCGGTTCTTCCTGATCAGTACAAGAGCAACGCCCATACGCGAAGGCTCAAGATCGCTGCTCGTGACATTGTTGTCCGTGCGAAGCTGTCTGTATCCGGGCGCCTGACCAGGTGCGTTCCAATTGGCGAATGGCGCGATGGAGCCTACCGCGTGACTCCTGGCCTGCTCAAAAAGTGGGGTAGCCTATCGGTGATGACCTGACCGGCACTTTTTGTACCAAGTGGAAAGAGAGAGAATCCACTTGAGGAGGAAGTGAGGTCATGCCGACAAGGAGTTACAAGCCGGAGCAGATTGTAGCGGTGCTACGGCAGATAGAAGTGCAGATGGGGAACGGGAAGACTGCGCCCCAAGCCTGCAAAGAAGCTGGAATCCACACCCAAACCTACTACCGGTGGCGGAAGGAATACGGCGGGCTGAAGGTGGTGCAGGCAAAACGGCTAAAGGAGTTGGAGAAGGAAAACACGCGGCTGAAGCGGTTGGTAGCGGAGCTTTCTCTGGAGAAGCAGGTGCTGCGGGATGTGGCACAGGGAAACTTCTGAGCCCTGAGCGGCGGCGTTGTGCGGTGGAGCGTGCGTGGGAGCAACACGGGTTGTCGGAACGGCATGCCTGCCGGCTGCTGGGGCAATGGCGAGGGACACAACGATACGAGCCGATTCATCGGGTGGACGAGGATGCTCTGACCCGAGCGATCATTGCCCTGGGAGCGAAGCACGGGCGATATGGCTACCGGAGGATCACAGCGTTGCTGCGGAGTGCGGGCTGGGAAGTGGGCAAGGACCGGGCGCAGCGGATTTGGCGGCGGGAAGGGCTAAAAGTGCCGCAAAAACAAAGGCCGCGAGGACGGCTGTGGCTGAACGACGGTTCCTGTGTACGACTGAGGCCGGAGCGACCGAACCACGTGTGGAGCTACGACTTCATGAGTGCCAGAACGCACGAGGGGAGAACGCTGCGGCTGCTGACCTTGCTGGATGAGTACACGCGGGAATGCCTGGCGATCCGGGTGGAGCGGAGGATGGGCAGCCAACAAATCATTGAGGCGTTGTCGGACGTGATGTTGTGGCGAGGGATACCGGAACAGATTCGATCCGACAATGGTCCCGAGTTCATCGCCAAACAACTGCGCCAGTGGTTGGCAAATCTAGGGACCGGGACACTGTACATCGAACCGGGCAGTCCCTGGGAGAACGGGTACTGCGAGAGTTTCAATGGGAAGCTGCGGGACGAATGCCTGAATGGAGAGATCTTCTACTCGTTGAAGGAGGCACAGGTGGTGATTGAACAGTGGAGGGTGCAATACAACACGGTGCGGCCGCACTCGGCGCTCGGCTATAGGCCCCCGGCGCCGGGGGCCTATAGCCCTCCCCTGCCACTGAAACCAGTTTCACAGCCCCAGGCTGCGATGTAAACTCTCACTACGGTTGGTACAAAAAATCGGTCTGGTTAACCTCGGCGTATCGATACGGCCCCGTGACCAGGCCAATAGCGATCTGCGACGTGATCTTGCGTGGCAAGACGACGAGGTCGCCCTCCTGCATTGCCTCCGCGAAAGCCCACAGTTGTCTGGCAAAGTTCCCGAGGGCGCGAGGCTTCCCATCGGGCAACGCGTCTTGCACGAGCTGGACCATCGCGTCGTAGTCTTGTGCGCCTGCCAGAGACGGCACCTCCAGGAAGCCGATCACGGCGAGGTTATGCTCAAGTGCGTAATCCTCGTCGTCGCCATGTCGACCAGCCCTGGCGAGATAGACCTTCGGCGCGTCCTTCATCGCTCGCTCCCCGAGTTCACAGGTCGAGTTCACGGAGAAGCTCTTCGACGGTTATTTCGTGGTGCCTGGCAACGCTCTTCAGGATGCTCGACAGCGTCTTCGTCCTGATCGGAGTGTGCAGCGGGATCACCTCATGATGTTCACCGTTGATCCGCGTCGTGATCCGCACGTGGGAGCCTCGCTGTCGCACGGTGTCGTACCCCAGGCGTCGAAGCGCCGCTTGCAGCGTCGCGCCGCTCACGTTGCGGGGCAACTTCATGCCACGAGAACCTCGTCCCGCACGAAGTGCAACCGGATCAACTTCGGTCGCGGCATGGTGTCGTCGAAGTAGCAGTCGACGGCCTCCTTGACGTTGCTGCGGATCTCCTCGACAGACTCGCCCTGGGTGTGAATGCCGTACCCGAGGGCGTTTGCCGAGTACCCGCCGTCCATTTCGTCTTCGGTGATTTCGAAGATGATCTCAGTCATGCAGTCGTCTCCCGCTGTTCGTCGCCGCCGAGGATCTCGGCCAGCAGCCCCTCCGTCTCCTGCTCCAGCGCCAGAATATCCGCCCGAATCTCTGCCAGCGTCCGCATCGGCTTCGGCGCGTAGAAGTAGCGCGTGAAGCTGATCTCGTAGCCGACCTTCACACTGTCCGCCTGGTACCAGGCGTCGGCCGCGTACGGCAGGACCTCGCGCCGCAGGAACGCCTCGATGCCGCCGTCTTCCTGCAGCGGGATCTCCTCGGTGTCGCGCAGGTCGGTATCCGGCTCGTACTCCACGACAGCCGGCCGGCCGTTGACGTTGGCCGCGAACAGGCCGCGCAGCGGGTCGGCCTCCGTGCCGCGCTTGTGGATCTTCCGGAGGACCGGCGCCGCATCGCTGCGTTTGCCGGTCTCCTTCAGCGCCTTGATCTCGACCGCCTTGTAGACGCGGTTCGGGTCGGCGGCCTCGATGCGCAACGGCCGTTCGACGGTCACCTTCCAGTAGCCGAACGCGGCGTTGTCGAAGATGCGGCTCTCCTCGGTTTCCTCGAAGGCGAGGAAAACGTTGCAGATGCGGGCGATGTCGTCCTCGGCCAGTTCGCAGTTCTTCTTGCCCAAGTTCTTGCGGAGCGGCCGGTACCACGTCGTGGCGTCGATCAACTGCACCTTGCCCCGGCGGTGCTCGGGCTTCCGGTTGGTGAGCACCCAGAGGTAGGTGGCGATGCCGGTGTTGTAGAACATGTTGAGCGGCAGGGCGACGATCGCCTCCAGCCAGTCGTTCTCGATGATCCAGCGGCGGATGTTGCTCTCACCCTGGCCGGCATCGCCGGTGAACAGCGAGCTACCGTTGTGCTCCTCGGCGATGCGGCTGCCGAGCGGCGTGTCCTGCTTCATCTTCGAGAGCTTGTTGGCGAGGAAAAGCATCTGACTGTCGCTGGAGCGGGTGACCAGGGAGTACTCGGGATCGCCGGCGTGCTCGATGACGAAGCGCGGGTCGCGCATATCCTTCTTGCCGCCCATGCGCTCCAGGTCGGTCTTCCAGCTCTTGCCGTAGGGCGGGTTGGAGAGCATGAAGTCGAACTCGCGGGACGGGAAGGCGTCGTTGGCGAGGGTGGAGTGCTCCGGGCCGCCGACGATGTTGTCGGCCGCCTCGCCCTCGCCCTTGAGCAGCAGGTCGGCCGTGCAGATGGCGTAGGTCTCGGCGTTGATCTCCTGGCCGAACAGATGCGTCGAGACGTCCTTGCCGTGCTCGGCCGAAAGCTGCCGCAGCGTTTCCTCGGCCACCGTGAGCATGCCGCCGGTGCCGCAGGCGCCGTCATAGAGCAGGTAGGTGCCAGACTTGAGCTCGTCGACGACGGGGAGGAAGACGAGCTTCGCCATCAGCCGTACGGCGTCGCGCGGCGTCCAGTGCTCGCCCGCCTCCTCGTTGTTCTCTTCGTTGAAGCGGCGGACCAACTCCTCGAAGATCGAGCCCATCCCGTGGTTGTCGAGGCCGGGAGACCGGACCGAGCCGTCAGCGTGCCTTGCCGGGGCGGGGCTGAGGTTGATGTCCGGCGAGGTGAGCTTCTCGATGAGCGTACCCAAGGCGTCGGCCTTCGAGAGCCGCGGGATCTGGTTACGGAACTCGAAGTTCTCGAGAATGTCCTGTACGTTGGGCGAGAAGCCGTCGAGGTAGGCCTCGAAGTCGGCCCTGAGCTGCTGCCGGCTAGCGCGCGCCCGGAGGTCGTGCAGGGTGAACTTCGAGGTGTTGGAGAAGGCCTGTCCCGCCGCCTGCCGGAGGGCCGCGTCCTGCTCGACGACGCCGGTTTGGTCGAGCACCGCCTTCATCTCGAGCACGTTCGGCTTGCTATCCACCAGCACCGCGTCCAGCCGGCGCAGCACCGTCATCGGCAGGATGACGTCCCGGTACTTGCCGCGGACGTAGAGGTCTCGGAGGACGTCGTCGGCGATCCCCCAGATATAGTTCGCGATCCAGTGCAGGTCGCCGTTACTCATATGCGGATGATAGGTCCTTGGCGCCCACGGCGTGACACGTCGGCGCCGCGCGAGCAGTTCCAGCTGGTCACCCGCATTGCATGGTCCCCTGGCTGAGTGGCGCCGGCGTGCTCAGCGTCTCGAAATGGGCGAGCATGGCTTCCGGTGATGCGCGATCGGCGTGAGAACTACCGGTCGAAATCATAGCTGCGGCTGCGCATTCTGTTTTGGATACGGCTCTCAATGAGACCCTCCACGCGGTCCGGCCGGTCCCCGTCCTTCCGCTTCTGCACAGCCTCGGGGTGGATCATCGAATAAGTGTTTCCAACTCGCTCGCAACACTGTTGGAGGCGTCGATCATTCTGTTGACGTTCTGCAACAGCCCTTCGTATTCGGTGGTCAAGGTCGTGACATGTGCGCCCATTTGTTGTTGTTGCTCCACGAGCGTACTCGCCCACTCGGTGTGCGCTTTCCGCTCTTGTGCGGATTGATCGGCTAACCGCCGCACGTGCGCTCCCAAGCTCGCGACCTGATCGCCAAGCCGCGTCTGCTCCCGTGCGTACTGCTCGGCCCACTGCCGCACCTGCTTGCCCAAGCTCTCGACCTGCGCGGACAGCTCTTTCTGCTCCTGCGCGTATTGCTCGGCCAGCTTGCTGTACTCGTGCGTCAACCGCTCTTCGAACTCGGTCATAGGTCTCCTGCAGCCGCTCCCCGCCGCATACCCGCTCGGCGAACGCGCCCGCGAGCTCGCGCCGCCCACTCGCGTCCAGTTCGCGCGGTAGGGCGAACTGGACTTCGCTGTAGAGCCGCCCGTTGGCGCGCTCATGCGCGTCCGCCGCCTGCCAGTAGGCGTGCGGGTCGTCCTGCGCCCACGCGGGCATGTGGCCGTGCTCTACATGCTCGCGTTCCTCGCCGTACGCGGCATAGCGCCCCTCGCGCTCGATGTACTCATTCTTGGCGCGGGCGGACTGCCCACCGGCGCGGGAACCGAAACCGACCTTGAGGTGATAGACCGCCACGCCGTCACGTCCGTCGTCGTTCGGACGCACGCCATTTCTCGCAGAGAAACGGGAATAGTACGCGCCCTTACTATCGTTCTGGTTCTTTTGGCCGTGCATCATAGATGCCGTATTTGAATAATAGACTGTGGCGATGCTGCCGTCTACCAAGATGGATCCACAAGACGAACTGCAGCAACTACTTGAGCGGCAAGCAGCCCTCAAGCAGGAACTCGCGGCGAAGAAAAAAGCGCTGCAGGAGGCCCAACGCCGCCAGCGTACCACCCTCACCCGCCAGATCCGCCGCGCCCAGGCCCGCCTCTCCGCCGCCGACCGCAAGCGCCGCACCCGCCGCTTGATCCTGATCGGCTCCTACATCGACAGCGTCAGCCAGGCCGACCCGGTGTCCATTACACGGCTCAGGAAGGGCCTCGATGAGTTCCTCGAGCGCGACCAGGACCTGGCACTGTTCGACCTGCCGCCACGGCCCAAAGATGCCTGATTGGCAGCTTGAACAGGAGAACAACGAGATATGCCGAAACCCAGCTACACGGGAAAGTCAGTTGAACAGGCACACCGCTGGATTGCGAAGGCTTTTGACGCGTTAGCAGAAGCGCACGCCTTAATCCCGAGCGGGAGGACCCGCCTGGGTGCGTACAATCGTCTCTACTACAGCGCCCACCATACTGCCGTTGCGCTGCTCCGACTCATTGGTAATAACTCGAAGAAGCATGTGGGAATCATCTCGACGTTTGGGAAGGAATGGGTCGTGCGGCGGGGTTTCCCGGCGCGCTACGGGAAGGTTTTAAGAACGCTCTACGGGGACCGAGAAAAGGCGGACTATGGCGAGTACGTTCCGACCACGCTGAAAGACCTCGATAAATACGACGCCACAGTCAAGGCCTTCATCCTCCGCGCGCAGAAAGAGATTCCGCCGATTTCAATAGACAACATACTCTCTGTTCTTGTGCATGAAAACTCAAGCATTAGAGACTTTTCCTTCGATATCTATTGCCCGAAGTTGTACTTTCACCACACACGTTTCACGGCATGGTGTCCGAAGGGCCGCATGACTGATACGTGGTTACGTAAACTCCTGAACTCAAATCGTCGGACCCTCAAGGCGTTGAGAGTCCCCGAGGCAAATGACTACGTGCTCGGACTTAATAGTCGGGTGAATCAATACGCTTCGAAGCATCTCATCCTGCTCGATTTTGACGATCTAAGCGACGTTGCTCGCAGTCAGGTCTATCGCAACGATCTCTTTCGTCGTCTCATCGACGCCTAGGTGGAGCTTTCGCCATGTCCTACGGCGGAGGGTTCGGTGTTTTCTGATGTGCCACTCACCGGCTCCGTAGATCTTCAGGCCCGTCGAATCGATGGCGACATGTCGTGGTCGATCCGTGGGCCGTACACTCAGTCGGACGTCGACGGCGCTTTGCCTTTGGCTCACCGTGCTGTAGTTGGGCACTGGGAGGTCGAGAGCCATGAGCGCCACGATGGATTGAAGGAACCCTTGAGTGGTCCGTAGGTTGAGGTGATGACCAGACCGATTTTTTGTACCAACCGTAGTGAGAGTTTACATCGCAGCCTGGGGCTGTGAAACTGGTTTCAGTGGCAGGGGAGGGCTATAGGCCCCCGGCGCCGGGGGCCTATAGCCGAGCGCCGAGTGCGGCCGCACCGTGTTGTATTGCACTCTCCACTGTTCAATCACCACCTGTGCCTCCTTCAACGAGTAGAAGATCTCTCCATTCAGGCATTCGTCCCGCAGCTTCCCATTGAAACTCTCGCAGTACCCGTTCTCCCAGGGACTGCCCGGTTCGATGTACAGTGTCCCGGTCCCTAGATTTGCCAACCACTGGCGCAGTTGTTTGGCGATGAACTCGGGACCATTGTCGGATCGAATCTGTTCCGGTATCCCTCGCCACAACATCACGTCCGACAACGCCTCAATGATTTGTTGGCTGCCCATCCTCCGCTCCACCCGGATCGCCAGGCATTCCCGCGTGTACTCATCCAGCAAGGTCAGCAGCCGCAGCGTTCTCCCCTCGTGCGTTCTGGCACTCATGAAGTCGTAGCTCCACACGTGGTTCGGTCGCTCCGGCCTCAGTCGTACACAGGAACCGTCGTTCAGCCACAGCCGTCCTCGCGGCCTTTGTTTTTGCGGCACTTTCAGCCCTTCCCGCCGCCAAATCCGCTGCACCCGGTCCTTGCCCACTTCCCAGCCCGCACTCCGCAGCAACGCTGTGATCCTCCGGTAGCCATATCGCCCGTACTTCGCTCCCAGGGCAATGATCACTCGGGTCAGAGCATCCTCGTCCACCCGATGAATCGGCTCGTATCGTTGTGTCCCTCGCCATTGCCCCAGCAGCCGGCAGGCATGCCGTTCCGACAACCCGTGTTGCTCCCACGCACGCTCCACCGCACAACGCCGCCGCTCAGGGCTCAGAAGTTTCCCTGTGCCACATCCCGCAGCACCTGCTTCTCCAGAGAAAGCTCCGCTACCAACCGCTTCAGCCGCGTGTTTTCCTTCTCCAACTCCTTTAGCCGTTTTGCCTGCACCACCTTCAGCCCGCCGTATTCCTTCCGCCACCGGTAGTAGGTTTGGGTGTGGATTCCAGCTTCTTTGCAGGCTTGGGGCGCAGTCTTCCCGTTCCCCATCTGCACTTCTATCTGCCGTAGCACCGCTACAATCTGCTCCGGCTTGTAACTCCTTGTCGGCATGACCTCACTTCCTCCTCAAGTGGATTCTCTCTCTTTCCACTTGGTACAAAAAGTGCCGGTCAGGTCAGTGAAACACCGAATTCAGGACCAGCGCACATTGGATCGCCGCATCTGCGTAGACCTTGGGCCGGCCTCGCCCTTCGAAGGGTCCTGGATGACGCCAGGCAGCGACTGCCTCCGTGTCGAACCACAGTGTCAGCTGCCCACGTTTCACCAGAGCCCGGTTGTACTCCGGCCAGTTGCGAACCTTATATCGGAAGGTGTAGTCGCTTTTGCCCATCCCCTAGCCTATCAGGAGGGAGAGCGTTGGGGATGGAGTCAGATTTCTGCAACAACGCCCGATTTTGTGGCAGATCGAACCCGGGACGGTCGTCCCCTGAAGATGTTGACGGTGGTGGATGAGTACACGCGAGAATGTTTGGCGATCGACGTAGGACGGCGAGCTGATTCGATGAGTGTCTTGGAACGGCTGGCAGCCTTGTTTGTGGAGCGAGGAGTTCCCGATTACATTCGCTCGGACAATGGGTCCGAGTTCACAGCACGGTTGGTTCGGAACTGGCTGGAGCGGGTAGAGGTAAAAACTTTGTTCATCGAGCCGGGGAGCCCATGGGAAAACGGGCATGTAGAATCATTGAACGGGAAGTTTCGAGACGAGTTTCTCAATGGAGAGATCTTCCACACCTTGCGGGAAGCGAAGGTGTTGATTGAGGGATGGCGACGGGAGTATAACAAAGTTCGCCCGCACAGCGCGTTGGGCTACCGGCCGCCAGCCCCGGAAGCGATCTTGCCGTTACCGCCGGGTTCCGCTCCGCTCCACCCGGCTGCAACGGCTTATGGACTAACATAAAAAGTGGACCAACAACCGGGGGCAGGTCAGCGGTAATGCGGACGTTCGGACAGAATCGGCGCAACTGCTTCATCACCTCGATAGTCTGAGGCTCTGTCGTGCCACTTGTCCCGCTAAAACTCGACACTACTGAGCCTTGTACAAATACCGTGACTCCGGGCGCATCCTCTTGAGCATCCGTGTTCATGGCGATCACTAAAACCAGCACCACTCCGGCAACTAATGTTCCCGGCTGCTGTAGCCTCGGCTATCCGACCGGAGGCGGAGGCGACAATGCCCCAGCTCCCGCCGCCCCGTGGGGTCAGTCCAACCGGGCGCCTTGGCGCCATTGCCACGGCTTGATGAATTGTCCTTGCCAGATACCACGCTTGGCTTTCCAGGCCTCATCTTCAGCGGCAACGTACCGTTTCGAGTAGCGCCGATAAGCGAGTGCATGGCCTTGACGGACGAGCCATCCGTTCAAGTCCAGGTCGTCCAGGTAGTAGACGGCAATCAAACGGTCGTACTGGTCCCTCGTGTCACCCTTGCACGTGATGGATGCCTTACCGATCTTCACACGCAGTGCCGAAGTCGCCTCCTTTCCGCAATCGTAGCGCTTCCCGTCACGCTTGCACGTCTGCCTTGATTCCGGCGCGTCAATCCCCTCCAGGCGCAACTTTTCACCGGCAATCTCCACGGTGTCGGCGTCGATGATGCGAGCTGCACCGGTCAGAGTATCGGCACTGGCAGACACCACGCACGGCAGGGCCAGCAAAGCAAACAAAGCAATTTTCATAATTGGAATCTTCTCAGAGAAACGCGCTGAGCCACGGCGAGACCTACTTGCCCTTCAGTTGCTCCCAGGTCTTCGGTCGCCATTCCCGCGCCAATCGCTGGGCCTCGGCGACTTGTGAAGCAGTCATCTTCTCTGCCAGTTTGTCCCTCGCTACTCGGTAATCCTCTGCTTTCCTTGTAGTAGTCCGTGAGGCCGCCAAGTTAACCCACTTGTGGGCTTGGACGTAGTCCTGGGGTACGCCATCCCCGTTGGCACTGTCAAGTTGAGCAGAATCCGCCCGTTTTGCGGAAGGATTCTGCTGGATCAGAGACTGAGAATCAATGACTTAGCGGTGGCGGCGGGCGGCGAGAATGCCGCCAAACTGCTTAACTTGACAGTGCCCGCGGTCCACTCACGTGCCGCAGAACGTTTCGTGAACAATCTCATCGGCCTGGGGCGGCGCTTCGAGATCAGCGTATTCGGTCTGCTCCGCATAGGGAGCAGCCAGCGCGTCGACGAGCCGGTGGAACGGGGCGAAGTCGCCACCATAGGCACGCTGGATAGCGTGCTCGACGCGGTGATTGCGTGGGATCAGGATCGGATTGGCGGCGTGCATGTCGGCGAGGTGCGTGGCGGGGTCAGCCTCGCGACGCCATGTGTCGAGCCACGTGGAGAGAGCCTCACTGCCGCCACACATCGCCGTGATCCGTTCGGGGGTTTCTCCGCCGGCGACACGCGTGAGGTGACGAAAGAAGAGCGTGAAATCTACCTCTTCCGCGGCCAGTAGATCGAGGCACTCTTGAATCAGCTCGGCCGGCGCCTCAGCAGGAAGGCCCAACTTGGCGCGGAACCGGGCGCTGCACTGGACGCTGAATCGTTCCGGATATCCGGACAGCACGGTTTCAGCATTCTCCTTTGCCTTGTCAGAGTCCTCTGCCAAGAGCGGCAACAGCGTTTCGGCGAATCGGGTGAGGTTCCAGAGTCCGATGTCTGGCTGCTTGCCATAGGCATAGCGCGCACCGCGATCGATCGAACTGAAGACGCATTGCGGGTGAAACACGTCCATGAACGCACATGGGCCGTAGTCGATCGTTTCCCCGGAGATCGTCATATTGTCCGTGTTCATCACGCCATGGATGAAGCCCAGAGACATCCACTGGGCAATCAGATCCGCCTGCGCCGCGACGACCGACTCCAACAGTGCGAGATACGGGTTCGCCGCGCAGGCGGCCTGCGGGTAGTGCCTGGCGATGGCATGATCGGAGAGCAGTCGCAGCGCATCGATATCATTGCGCACGAGAAAATACTGAAACGTCCCGACCCGAATATGACTGGCGGCCACGCGGGTAAATACCCCGCCTGCGAGCGGGCCTTCTTGCCGCATGACGATTTCGCCGGTGGTCACGGCAGCGAGCGCCCGGGTCGTGGGCACCCCCAGCGCGGACATCGCTTCGCTGATGACGTATTCGCGGAGCACGGGGCCGAGCGCCGCCCTGCCATCGCCGCCGCGGGAAAACGGCGTGCGGCCTGAACCCTTCAGCTGCAGGTCGCGGCGCGCGCCCGAGGTGTCGATGGCTTCGCCGAGCAGGATCGCGCGGCCATCGCCAAGTTGGGGCACGAATCCACCGAACTGATGGCCCGCGTACGCCTGTGCGATCGGCTCAGAACCCTCCGGCGGCGCGCTTCCTGCGAGCATCGCGATGCCGTCAGCTGATGCGAACCAGTCGCTGTCGACCGACAGCGTGGCCGCAAGTTCACGATTGATGCGGACGAGCGTCGGTGCGGGCACTGGGGCAGGCGCCTGTCTGGCGAAGAAACGTTCCGGCAGCCGGGCGTAGGTGTTGTCGAAGAGAATATTCGTCCCGTGCGTCACGACCGCCTCATCGACTCACGAGACTATCGGGATCTCGTAGGTGTACCAGCCCTTCAATATCCTATCCTGATGAATGACGATAGCTATATTAGTCGCGGATCCTTCAGGTAGCCACGAGGCTTCTCCAGGGGCTATCCCCCCACATCCAGTCTGAACGAAGCACTCGCTGGGTGCCTGCCGGTCGATGCTGCGCCGATGGTACTGTCAAGTTGAGCAGAATCCGCCCGTTTTGTGGAAGGATTCTGCTCAACTTGACAGTACCGTTTTCACACAGACTCTATAGGCCCCCGGCGCCGGGGGCCTATACACCACCCTGGAACCCGAGCCCAGAGCTTCAAATGGTAATGTAATATGTCTCACATCACTTGGTACAAAATCTCGGCCTGGCCAGTCTGGCCTAAACGCTTCTGAGCTATCGACCCAGGCCCGGGCCGCGCCCAATAGTCTTCCGACTTGCCGCGCTACCCGGTTTAAACGTTTCATCGAAAAGCCCTCAACTGGCGAGTCCAACGGATCGCAAATGCTCGAGATTGACACGAGCGTCGTCGCTCGGAAGCGTGGCTCCTGCCGGATCGCAATCCTGCTCGACCGTGCCCCAGCCTGAGAAGCCGGCTTGGATCAGCGCGGCCTTGAACGCTGTGAAATCAACCTCGCCCTTGCCCAGTATGCAGAACAGGCCCTGACCGCAGGCGTCATAAAAGCCGATCTGGTTGGCCACGACATGCGCCCGAACCGCGGGGTCGATGTCCTTGAAATGCAGATATTCAACACGCGCGCTGTAGCGTGTGTAGAATGCGATCGGATCAAATCCGGCGTAAATACAGTGGCCGGTGTCGAGACAGATTTTCAAGAGCGAAGCGTCGATCGCATCGAGCATCCGCTCCAACTCGTCCGCGAATTCGACAAACCCGGCGGCGTGGGCGTGTAGCGAAACGGTTAAGCCGAATTCTTCCGCGCCGATCTTGGCGGCGCTGCGCAGACGGTCTTGGAAAGAACTCAGCTCTGCGCCCTTCAGGCGCCTCGCTTCAGCGGGCCGCCCTGCGGTCGGTGCGCGCTCGGCCGCAATCGAATCGATCAGCACCACCCGTGGTGCTTCATTAGCGGCGAGCGATTTGCAGGTGCGGCGCACAGCATTCTGCACTTGGTCCCATGCCGCAGGATCGTGAAACGGCCGGAACACGACGCCACCTATCAGCGTCAACCCGCGCGATTTCAACGCATCACCCAACTGCGCAGGATCCTCGGGCATGAAGCCGATCGGCCCCAGTTCAATACCTTCGTAGCCCGCCTTCAGGGTTTCATCGAGCACCAGCTTCCACGGCGGATTGCGCGGATCGTCAGCGAATTCCACACCCCAGGAGCATGGAGCGTTCCCTATGCGGAGTTTCATTTTGGTCTCTCGTTATGATTCAGTCCTCTAACAAACGCAGCCGTGACGCGGGAAGGGTCAACCCACCTTTAACTACAAAAAGGGCCGGTCAGGTCAAATGGGAATCTTCATTCTCATCATCTGGCACTTCCACGAGAAAACTCTACCAGCAGCAAGATAGAAATACCTGCTCGGCTTGGACTGAAAGCTCTGCGGGAGAGACAGTTCTGCCGAGTCCGGTGCAACTCATGCTCTTTCAGAGACTTGCATTACCGGCCCCTCTAGCGGGACAAGTGGAGAGTTTAACATCCCGATTCTGGGCCAGGCCTTGCACGAGGCGTGCTTAAGGCCCGTCAGCATTTCTCGGCCGTCACTTGGCTTCCGCTGCCAACAGGTTCTCGAACGCCACCTGCAGCTTTTCGTGACTGCCGATAATCGTGCGGCCCCAGGTGATCATGTGGGAGGGCGCATGTTTCGGGCTTTGTTCATCATGGTTCTCTCCATCTTGGTTCTCTGCAACGCGTCCGATGCACGGTAAGAGTCCCCTTATCCCCTCTTCCGGGTAGTTTCCCACCTATCCAGGCGGGTCAGGCCGCCTCCTCAACCATGCTCCGCAACTTCGTGCCCTTGTACTTGCCCCAGCACGTGGGACATGGCCCGTACTTCTCAGCCTGGGGTGGCGGCGATTCCCGCTACGATGAATGAGCCGGAATTTCCATTTTGAGCTTCCCCTTCACCCGAAAACCTATGCCTCTTACCCTGTCGTGTCAATCGCAAATCGCCCGGGCCTCTTTGAGGTGGTAGTGCGGCACATTTTGGCTGTTCTTCGGAGTCGCTGTGCGGGTTTCGCCTGCCCAGCCTGCCTCGCCGCTGACACTTGTCCGGCCCGACCACTTCTGAGCACCTAAAATTACCCTCTCTCCTGGGTCGCTAGCCGTCTGGCAGCGGCAGTGCCGAGATCGTTCGCAGCATGCTGCTGAACAGCCTCCGGCTCAAGTGCCCTTCGGCCAGCAAAAGCCAGTAATATCGCGCATGTTTCACCAGCCGTCCTCCCGTTTTCACCAGCCGCTGCTGCAAACTCGTCAGCGACCAGTTGTTGATCCTCTTCGGTAGCACCAGCCGCCGCCACAGGTTTCCCAAGTTGTAGGCGATCAGGCTCAGCCATAGGCGCACCTCGTTCGACCGAAACCGATGGCAACTCAGCCGGGTCATCTTTACCGCCTGCTTGCCTTCCTTGATCCATTGCTCTGCGGTGCCCCGCTTGTTGTAGAACCGGACCACCGCCCGGCTGTCGGTCTCCAGATTGGTGACGATGAACTCCACGCGAGGGAACAGTTCGCCAAAGTGGAACTCCACCTTCGCCACCACCCGCCGCGCCTTTTTCCAACTGGCTGCCTGGTAGAGAAAGCTCTTGTACCAGACCACCGGCTTGTGGCTCGGTCGCCCCACTGACCGCGTCAACAACTCCGCGATGTCCCTCTCCAGACTGTCGTTGGCCGGGATGCGAATCGCATACTTCACGTCCCGCTCCTCCAGTGCGTCGTAGATCTCCGGCTTGGCGAAGGCGGCGTCGGCGCGAAACACCACTTCCTTGCCCAGCTTCTGCTGCCGTTCGATCTCTGGCAGGAGAAGTTCTTCCCAATCCTCGGCGCTGTGCACGTTGCCGGGTCGCAGCTTGGCCGCCAGACAGTCACCCTCGCGACTGAACAGCAACAACGGGTGATAGCAACTCGACTCGAAATGCCCGTTGTAGGCGCTCTGCTCCTGTTCGCCGTAGACCGGGATCTCGGTGCTGTCCATGTCCAGCACCACCCGGCGCGGCGCATCCATAGCTTCCGCCCTGGCGATCAAATCCCGGTTGATCGCTGCCAAACCAGCAAGGTTCTCGTCTTGCGTCAGCAGTTCTGTCTCGAACGACTGTAACCGGGAAGTCAGGGCTGCGCCACGTTCCCAGATCTTCTCCGAACCGATCAGCCGGAACGTCGGATCTTGGGAAAGCCGCTCGGCGTCGTTGACGTCTTCGTATCCTGCCAAGCGGCTGTAGATGGACTGCCGCAGCAAGTCAGCGAGGGGCAACCGGGTGTTCTTCCCCCGAGAGTCGATCAAGTGCTGTTCGATAAGTTCGCCGAACCCCAAACGTTCGTCCAACTCGCGCACCACAATCAGACCGCCGTCGGAAGTGATTCGCGATCCCTGAAATGTGACCCGCAGAAACCGGTTGAATGACAGTTGAAACGCCTGTTTTTGGCTCTCACCCATTCGGTGTACACCTCCGGAAGGCAATGTTGATGCTGGAACCCGCATCAATACTGACGTTGGAGTCATTCAGAAGGTTGCCGCCGATAGTTCATAAAGGAAATCCGGGTTAACATGATCTCATTAGGACCTTCGATGATCAGCGCCGGTGTAGAGGCGCATCGCCTTGTTATGCACTGGGGCTACTTCACCTTTTGCCACACGAAGAACTTTTCGGTATCAGTCATTCTCAAAGGTGAGAAACCAGCATTAGCAAGCATTTCCGGAAACACTGTGTGTTTGTAGAATCCCAAGGTCAACTTGTCTTCTGCAAGGAGTTTCCCGTTCCTCTTGAAGGAATAGTCCTTCTCGATGAAATAGTGGTCGGAGGTGCCGTTGCGACCCTCAACTTTTTGGGAATAGACAATCCCATCGACCAAGTCGATGTCACGGTCTTCATGGGGCTTCTGGACGCTTAACAACAAGAGCCCACCGGCATCAAGATGGTCAGCGACGTTTCGCAATCCTTTGAAGTCCTTTTCGCGGTTGAGCAGATGTGTTCCCAGCAGCAACTCTTTGTCCGACCGGATTATGACCCACGTACTGCCGCTCGATAAGGCAACATCAAATGTGCGGTCAAGGGTCATTTCGGCAACATCGCATTCTATGAGCGAAACTCACTCGGTAGACGCTCCTTAGCAATCTCCAGCATCGAGGGGCTGAAATCTACGCCGGTAAAATAGTAGGACGAATCGAGTTGAAGTAGCTCTCGTGCCAACAGCCCCGTCCCCACGCCAAGTTCAAGCACCCTTCTACGTTCGCCGATCGTGGCTTGAACGACTCTGGCCAACGATTCGTGATCGTAGTAGCCGGCATCCATCAACAGATCGTAGTATCGGGCGATGCTCTTGTGCTGATTCATGTTGTTCGGTTCCTTCCGTGCATACGGCTGCAACTGCCTACAAAATTCAGAGACTTCAGTTCCATTCGGCGACATGCGTCCGGAATCTTGTGCGGACCGGCTGGTCCGCATAATTCACCGGCTCTCCCCTGGCTCTCCATTGAAGGAGCCTGCCCGATTTGGTCCAGAGGGCTGTGAAGCCCTCGCCTGCCACGGTTCAACACATGCGTGTAGTCCCTCGTGGTCTCAACGTCCTTGTGCCTCACCAGCTCGTGCACTGGCCAGGGCGCCGATTTTCATCCTCCTGCCCACTTCACGAGTCAAGGGGGCCCGCGCCGTTCTCCGCTCCTTGGCTGTCGCCGAGATACCGCCTTGTTCTTGCACTGCCCGTTTTCTCTCCAAAACCTTCAAACTCAGGTTCGCCCGTATCTGTGAGGCGGAAGTGGGCCACGAAGTCACGAAGAGCAATGATGGGGAAGCCCTCGGCGTGGCAATTCCCCCCAGGGCCCCGATGGTTTCCGGTTTGTCGGCGGCCCAGACAAAGGAGCAATCACCGTTGACCTGCCCCCCTTCAATCGGTCCAGTTGATAAGTTAGAGGTTAGGGTACGGACTGGACATGGAAGGGGGAAGGAATGCCGAAGAAGCGATATCCAGCCGAACAGATCATCCGACATCTACGAGAGGCGGAAGTGGAGCTGGCCAAGGGCCAGACAACGGGAGGGGTCTGTCGGAAGTTGGGAATTACGGAGCAGACCTATTACCGATGGCGGAAGGAGTACGGGAGCTTACGAGTGGATCAGGTGAGGCGTCTGAAGGAACTGGAAGGGGAGAATGGCCGACTGAAGAAGTTGGTAGCAGATCAGGCGTTGGACCTTGCGATTCTGAAGGAGACATCCTCGGGAAACTTCTGAGCCCGCCCCGACGGCGGCAGGCAGTGAAGCATGTCTGCCAAGCCATGGGGGTGTCGGAGCGGCGGGCGTGTCGGGTGGTAGGACAGAATCGATCCACGCAACGGCATCGAACCTTGGCGCCACAGGATGAACCGAGCCTGGCAACTCGGACGCTGCAGTTAGCCGGCGAGTACGGCCGTTATGGCTATCGGCGGATCACGGCGCTGTTGCGCCGGGAGGGGTGGCGGGTGAACCACAAGCGGGTAGAGAGAATCTGGCGGCAGGAGGGACTGAAAGTGCCGAAGAAACAGCCCCGCAGAGGCCGGCTGTGGTTGAACGATGGGTCGTGCCTTCGGTTAAGACCGTGCTGGCAGGATCATGTCTGGGCGTACGATTTTGTGGCAGATCGAACCCACGATGGTCGTCCACTGAAGATCTTGACGGTGGTGGATGAATACACGCGAGAGTGTTTGGCGATCGACGTAGAACGGCGAGCCGATTCGATGAGTGTTTTGGAACGGCTAGCAGCCTTGTTTGTGGAGCGGGGAGTTCCCGATTACCTTCGCTCGGATAATGGGTCCGAGTTCACCGCTCGGTTGGTACGGGACTGGCTGGAACGGGTCGGGGTGAAAACCCTGTTCATCGAGCCTGCGAGCCCCTGGGAAAACGGGTATGTGGAATCGTTTAACGGGAAGTTTCGAGACGAGCTTCTGAATGGAGAGATCTTTTACACCTTGCGGGAAGCGAAGGTGTTGATTGAGGGATGGCGGCGGGAGTATAACAGAGTTCGCCCGCACAGCGCGTTGGGCTACCGGCCGCCAGCCCCGGAAGTGATCCTGCCGTTACCGCCGGGTTCCGCTCCGCTCCACCCGGCTGCAACGGCGTATGGACTACCATGGAAGGTGGACCAATAACCGGGGGCAGGTCACTGGCAAACAGCCGTCGGGTCAAATGGCCCTCGGCCAGCAGGAGCCAGTAGTACCGTGCGTGTTTTATGAGCCGTCCTCCGGTTTTCACCAGCCGCTGCTGGAGGCTCGTCAAGGACCACTTCTCGATTCTCTGTGGCAGCACTAGCCGTCGCCATAGGTTGCCCAGGTTGTAGGCGATGATCGTCAGCCAAAGCCGTACCTCGTTAGATCGGAACTTGTGGCAACTGAGCCGCGTCATCTTCACCGCCTGCTTGCCTTCCTTGATCCACTGTTCTGCGGTGCCGCGCTTGTTATAGAACCGCACCACCGCCCGATTCGGCAGCGTCAGATTCGTTACAATGAACCCCACTCGCGGGAACAACTCCCCGGAATGATGCTCTACTTTCGCCACCACCCTTCGAGCCGTCTTCCAGGCGGCCCTACGGGGATCAGAGCGAGTAACACCTTACGGCTGTCTTAGTGAAACAAGCTGTCGTCAGCCGCCAGCGCCCAATTCGATGGACGTTCAATCGCTGCTCTGATATCTTCCCAGGTCGGTCCTTTTGGCATCACGAATACACAGCGATCTTCACTGCGCGACATCCACAATTCGCCGAGCGCCCGCTTTTCCTTGGAATCATCATTGCTCCAGCGGTCGGCGCCTTTATACTCCACAACCAGGATTCTCCCATCATTCAGCAACGCTACAAAGTCGGGATAAAATCGGTCGGTCGATGTCTGTAGCCAGAACGAAGATTCGTGCCGCCGATCTAAATTGCGTATCCAGTATGCAATCTGCGGCAATTGGTCGATGAACACCGCGCACTCGAACTCCTCGCCTTCAGCCTTCAACTCGCCAATGTTGCGAAAGTAATGGCGGCGGAAGTTAAAATTACCCTAGTAATACCAGTTCGGTGAATACCGGCCCTCCTCGAACTCGAAACACAGATCGGGTGTCACCTCGATGCTGTCTTTGCCAGCCCCAAACAGGAAACCGTTGTAAACGCTCTTCGCCTGTACGTCCCGGTGCTTGGCGATTGTCGCCTCAATAGCATCGCGGAGCCGAAATTTCTGCCGGGCAAGCTGCTCAACGGTCAATCCACGGCCCACCATCAAGCCCATCACCAAGTTATGGATAAACACCGCCGCCTGCGCCTGCGTGATATCCGGATGCGGAATCGCGCGATCGCGCCAGTTCACCAGGGAGGCGACGTCCCAACCCGGCTCGGCATTCAGTAGGGTCAATTGCTCGTGCAACTGATCGATGAAGCGAATCTCTACCCGTCCGGCTTCGCTCACATCAACCTCGCCAGCCTCGCCGGCAGCCTCTTGGGTGGGAAACTCGACATCAGGTAACGCAGCGTCGCAATCTGCCAGTCGCCACTCGATGTCTTTGAAGCAACTCTCCTCAAAGAGTTCGAGGTGGCCATCGACACGGATGCCCAGCTGCGGCACTCGAAAAGGCGGCCGCTTTTCCCCTGAAGGCGCTGAGCCAACAGCGTGTCCCTGAAGCACGTGATAAATTCTCTCAACCGCTGCTCTGTCTTCTGGAGCGATGAAACACTCTTTGAGGGTTTCCATTCCCCCGTGAGACAACACTCCTGTGACTGTCAATTCACGGGTGCCGTCTTCATAAGTGACCCGCTGCCGGATTGCTTCGTCTAAGGTAGTCAGGTCTGGTCTCTGCGAAACGGGTTCCGAAGCATGGGCAAAGAGCGCCGATTCGTCGAACAAATGGGCCTGTTCCTGCGCGGTGATCAACTGATTGGCTTCAAGCCGTTGGAAGCCGTTTCCGACAAGCGCATCCTTGAGAGCGGTAGCAGCGTCAAAGAATCTTGGCGACGCTGCAAAGGCGTAAGCACAATTCAACTCGGACTTCTGTTTTCGCCGGGCCTGGGGAAGGCGCAACACCCGTCCCAGAATCTGCTCGACAGCCCGCGAGGAGCTGATCTCAGCTACCGAACACAGAACGTAAGCAAACGGGCAATCCCACCCTTCCTTGAGAGCCTGCACGGTGATGATGAAGCGCAAGGGGCAGGATCGCTGCAACAGATTCACGTCGGCAATCCCCCGGGTCTGACCAGTAGCCACTGCAACTTGCTCTTCCGGTATCTTGAAATCTTCGATCAGCGTTTTTTTGACCACTTCCACGTTAAGGGTCAGTCGCTCTTGACTCTTGGGCTGTGCTTGCAGAAGCACGATCGGGCGGAGATATTCTCCGGTCTGCTTTTCTTCCTCATTGGCACAGCGCTCCAGCGCGCGCTGCATTTCCACTGCCTCGGCCACCACCTCTTTCCAGTCACCACAGGTTCGCAGCTTGATGGGAAGTTTCACCATATCCTCGGCTTTGAGCTCTGCCGCAGAGACGTGATGCAAAACGTTGCTGGCAAATGATTCCCGGTCGGGATTGTGGATGGTTTCCGGGGTTGCCGTGAATTCAATAATGCACGACGGCCTGAAGCGTGCCAGGGTATCGAACGACAGGGGCGTGCGAGCGTTGTGTGCTTCGTCCATGATGACCAGGGGCCGCCAGAGCCGCAGAACATTTGCGAGGGAGTGTGGAATTATTCCATCCTCCCGCCGCTCCAGCATGGCTTCCAGGCTGGCGTCGAGGCCGAGAAAATGATGGTTCAGCGCCCCGCATGATTCATACACCTTGCGTCCGTCCGTATCCTCAACTCTCAACGCAGCGAGAGTCGAGACGATGACGACGGTTTCCCCCTCCAGCGTGCTGCGCTGGACATAAAGGGCTTCCATCAAATCCATGGCCTGGACTTGCCCCGCAAATCGGGAATCGAGCGCTTGCCGGTACGGGTGTTCCCGGTCCCGCAAAGCTGCAAGGGTCTGCTCCCGGATCGTGTTTGAGGGCACTAACCAAAGGCACACTGCCCGATCAATTTGTAGAAACGTTTTCGCTGCAATTCCCACCGCGTGGCAGGCCATGAGTGTTTTGCCGCCGCCCGTTGGAATACGCAGACAGACGTAGGGCAGCCCTGGAAGTTGCTTCACCGCAAGATGGGGGCGATCCGTTTGCAGAATAAACGACTTCTGCGCGCCATGCTGCGTGGCTAGTCTGAAAAATCCCTCCAGGGCGTCTAGGCTGCGCTCCTGATACTGTCGGAGTTGAAGCATCTCTAGCTCACCTTGATCCCATAGGGAATCTGCTTGAACACGATTCCTTCACGTTTCAATCGTGTCGATCCCATCCGACAACCTTCTCCGTAGATCACCCTCGGCCCCTCGTGTGCGGGCAACGCCCGAAGCACTTCGCGGGTCAAAACATTTCCTCCATTGGGACGCTTGTCACCGAGAACACCGTTAAAGAGCAGATAGACGGCCTTGCCGCAATGTACGCCCAGCAAAGCATTCCTGCCGTTAGCCCGCTTTGGAATTGGAGCGCCGGTTTCCGTGAAGAAAACGTGCGAGGCCAAATCGGGAAAGCTGACTCTCCCGCCGATGTTTCCGCCCTCATCGAATAGAGGTTCGGCAAGGGTGCAATAGCGAAAGGCGCCTCCAAGACCGTCAATTTCAGCCCGTCCCTTTTTAGGAACATCAACAATGTAGCCTTCAATGGCCCGTCGCAAACGCTCGGTCGTAATTTGACAGCAAATGTCTGCATCCAATTCCACTAGAATGAAACGGCGGTGGCTACGATCCTCAGAGTTGAGATCTAGGACTGCGTGCTCCGTAGTTCCGCTCCCAGCGAATGAATCGAGCACTAAATCGTTCCCCCGTGTGGCCGATCTAATCAGTGATCGGACTAGCGATAAAGGCTTGGGATAAGGGAACGCTTTGCTGCCTAGCAATCCGATGTAATAGTCGCCCACCCTCCTGCGTCATGCCAGTCGTTAGGATGGTCGAATAGTACTCGCTTTCGTCTTCCTCAATCTCGTGATCATTCGTGTTGGCTGCTTCGATCCAACTCGAGATGGGTCTAGGCTTTAAAGTCTGGGGATCAAAGTACGTTTTGAAACGAGGTCGCTCCATACGTCCGCCTACTTCATCAGGCCAGATGATTAGCTCTGCTTGAATAATCTTGGCCATGGTTTCAGGCCAGAATCTCCAGACCCTCTCCGGGTTCGGCGGATAAATCTTACCCGTCCGAGGATTGGTGATCGGATAGAACTGGCCGGGGCGGGCGCCTTTACCCATGCCGACTGTTAAGTCAGTGCTAGCATAACGGCCGCGGTTATCCTCATGAGGGTAGTCCTCAATGCCCTTTGCCAAGCCATAGAGGGTAGAGGAATTGCTGTCGTATCCGTAAACCAGCACATACTCGTGATCAATGGAGAGAGGTGTGCCTCGCATAGCTGAGGAGCTTCGGCGCTTCCAGACGAGCGTCCCGAGCGCGTTTCGTGGCCCAAACACCTCATCCATAAGGAGACGTAGATGCCCTCCTTCATTCTCATCAATGCTGACAAAAATGACCCCGTCTCTACGCAAGAGTTGCCTGAGCAAAGAAAGTCGCGGATACATCATGCACAGCCACTTGTCGTGTCGTGAGAGATCTTCGGTTTCTTTTCCAACAACCCTGCCCAGCCAGCGCTGAATCTCCGGGCTGTTCACCGCGTCGTTATAAGCCCAGTTCTCATCTCCAGTATTGTACGGCGGGTCGATGTAGATGCACTTGACCTTGCCTGCGTAGTAAGGCAGCAGGGCCTTGAGCGCCACCAGATTGTCACCCTGGACGAGCAGATTTCCGCTGTCGGGGTCGCCTACCGAAAGGCTCGCGTCGCAGCGCAGCAGGTGGTAGGGCACTTGCCGATGGTGGTTTAGGACTGCCTTCTTTCCTATCCAATCAAGTGTCGGCATTGGGCGGTTATTCCAGCGGTCGCTTTCTAAATGGAAAGGAATTATAGTCCATTAGCGAATATTGCGCTGCTATGTGGTAGTGCCGCCGCTTACGTCGGGATAGCTCAGGCAGTGGCAACCAGGAAAACCATTCCGATACCCCTCCGGAATGGAGAGGTGTCTGCAAAAACTGGTTCTGGAAGCCGAGACGACGGGCTTTCAGGACCCGGCGAGGACCGCTCGGAGCCCCCAGAGTGAAGAACTGTGCTGGAAAGGCTCAGTTGAAGGCCAATGGTTGTATACTCACGAGTGCCGGAGGGCCAAAACACTAATTCCCGGTCAGTACTCACACTTATTGCTAGGAGGGAGGCATGAACAACTGTCGATTAGCGTGGCGAGGAATCATGTTGATGGGATTAGCGCTGCTGCTCTTCCCGGCAAGGGCCGTTCCTGACCAGCCGCGTGAGTTGCTCCAGCGAATCGGAGAACAAGAGGAATGCTACCTCATTCAGGATGCTCTGGGTCAGTTCGGCTATTTGGGTGCCAAAGCGGAGAAGGTCAGTACTGAAGCAGGGAAGTTCTTCAAAGTCGAGTTCGGCCCGTTGTACCGTGTGCAAACGTTCTCTGTGACCGGAATCGAGCGCCTGCCTGTGGACGAGTTGCTGAAGGAAGCACCGAAGCCTGGAGACGTGTATTCGCCAATGCTCATGAACTCCTGGCTAGCTTTCGTCGGGAAGAGGTACGCTGAGCGAGGACTATCCATCAGGCACGTGAGCACGCAATCGAGCTACGACCACGATAAGCACCTTGTCAACGCAATAGTGGAGTTTAGAGAAGGCATCTGAGGCGGGGACGCACGATGCCGACCGACGTGGCTTCGTATAACTCCGAGCCTGCTTGCAAGACGAAGCAAGGCGTTGTTGCGTAATTCGCGCTCGCGGCGAACCGGGCCGAGAAGCTCATCCGCCTCAGTACACGCGCTCCGATCGTGGCATTCCAAGCTCCGCCATCCGGTTCAGCACAGCGCACTTGATGACCAGACCGATTTTTTGTACCAACCGTAGTGAGAGTCTACATCGCAGCCTGGGGCTGTGAAACTGGTTTCAGTGGCAGGGGAGGGCTATAGGCCCCCGGCGCCGGGGGCCTATAGCCGAGCGCCGAGTGCGGCCGCACCGTGTTGTATTGCACCCTCCACTGTTCAATCACCACCTGTGCCTCCTTCAACGAGTAGAAGATCTCTCCATTCAGGCATTCGTCCCGCAGCTTCCCATTGAAACTCTCGCAGTACCCGTTCCCCCAGGGACTGCCCGGCTCGATGTACAGTGTCCCGGTCCCTAGATTTGCCAACCACTGGCGCAGTTGTTTGGCGATGAACTCGAGACCATTGTCGGATCGAATCTGTTCCGGTATCCCTCGCCACAACATCACGTCCGACAACGCCTCAATGATTTGTTGGCTGCCCATCCTCCGCTCCACCCGGATCGCCAGGCATTCCCGCGTGTACTCATCCAGCAAGGTCAGCAGCCGCAGCGTTCTCCCCTCGTGCGTTCTGGCACTCATGAAGTCGTAGCTCCACACGTGGTTCGGTCGCTCCGGCCTCAGTCGTACACAGGAACCGTCGTTCAGCCACAGCCGTCCTCGCGGCCTTTGTTTTTGCGGCACTTTCAGCCCTTCCCGCCGCCAAATCCGCTGCACCCGGTCCTTGCGTGTCAAGGGCGGAGTAAAACTAGACCACTCCGGCGGAGAGAAAGTAGACCAGTTCAGGGGTGGTGGAAGCTTTGATTTGAGAGGGAGTTGCGGGGGCGGTTGGAGCGGAGGCCTGCGACGCCCGCAGGGCGGCGCGGTTAGGCCGGAGTGGAAGCCGCCCTCGCAACTCGTCGCCCAGTATTGGGTGAGATCAGGCGCGAGGCTTTCCGGAACGCCTTCGTTTGCTGTCCTTGAGCCGGTAACTTTCCCCGTTCATCTCCAGGATGTGGACATGGTGGGTGAGACGATCCAGCAGGGCTCCGGTCAGCCGCTCCGATCCGAAGGCCTCCGTCCATTCGTTGAACGGCAGGTTGCTGGTCACCACGGTGGCGCTGCGTTCGTAGCGCCGGCTGAAGACCTCAAACAGCAACTCCGCCCCAGTCTTGGATAGCGGCACGAAACCCAGCTCGTCAATGATCAACAGCTCGAAACTGGAGAGCATCTTCTGGAACCGCATCAGGCGCCGCTCGTCCTTGGCCTCGATCAGCTCATGCGCCAGGGAGGCCGCCGTAGTGAACCGGACCCGGAACCCTTTCTGACAGGCGGCCAGTCCCAGCGCCAACGCAATGTGGGTTTTTCCCGTGCCCGAGTTCCCTAAAGCCAGGATGTTCTCCTTGCGTTCGATGAACTCGCCTCGGGCCAGCTCGAGCACCAAGGCCTTATTCAGCGACGGAAGGGCCAGGAAATCGAAACTGTCGAGGCTCTTCACCACGTCGAACCTGGCTTGGTGAATGCGCCGCTCGGTGGCGCGCCGTTCCCGGTCCAGCAGCTCCAGCTCCGTCAACCGCAGCAGGTAGCGCGGGAAGTCCACGCCCTCGGCAGCGCACTGCTGCGCCACCTTGTCGTACTCACGCAAAAAGGTGGGTAATTGCAGGGCCTTCAGATGGTGTTCCAGCAACACCTGGGGCGTGTCCATCAGCAGACTCCTTCCCGGAGCAGGGTCAGATAGTCGGCGGCGGCTGTGGTGGCCACCTGCGTTGCCGGCAGGTGCGGATAGTGCTCCAGGTCCAGCCGCGCCGGCCGCTGCTCGATCCGGCCCAGCAGCAGATGCTTGACCGCGTCAGACCAGATCGCCCCCAGCCGCAAGGCGTCCTCGACGGCCAGCGACACTTCCGTCCAACGGAACGTCTCCAGCCGTCGCAGGACCTGCACATACTCCCGCTTGCCCTTCTTGCCTAACCGCGCCTCCATCAGCCGCCGCAGTTGCGCGAAGCCTTCCGGCAACTCCCAGCCGGCCAGGGGGGCGGCCTGGTTCAACGCGTTCGGCTTCTGCTCCAGCAGCGCCAGATAGTGCAACGGATCGAAGATCATCTCTTCCCGTTCCTAGCTCCGGACATGGCGTGCGATCACTTCGCTCGCTGCACAGATCACCACTTCCTCGACGAATCCCTTCACCAGCACCTCCCGGTGCCCCCAAGCCACCGGCACCGAATAGTCGTTGGATCGATACCGCACCAGCGACAGTGACGTCACCCGTGTGGTCCGTTTGTCGCAGGCCTCATAGGGCGTCGCCGGCAGGGGCAGCAGCCTCTGTTGATCCTTCGCGAACCGCTCGCCGATCGTCTCTTGATGTCCTCGCAGACGCCGCTCTCGCCGCCGGGTGCACTGTTCCCGCAGCTTCGCGTGCAACTCCTCCCAGCTGGCACACCGCGGCACCGGCACCAGGAAGTTCCGCCGCACGTAACCCACTAGTCCTTCCACTTTCCCTTTGTCATTGCCCTTGCCCGGTCGTCCGAACTTCTCCGCAAACAGGTAGTGACTCTGCAGTTCGGAGAACGCCCGCGTCTTGTTCCGTGTTCCGTCACCCAGGATCTGCCTCACCGCCAGCTTGGTGTTGTCGTACAGGATCGTGCGAGGCACTCCGCCGAAGTAGCCGAACGCCTGGTTGTGCCCTTCTAAGAACGCTTCGGTCGTCTCAGCCGGAAACGCCATCACGAAGCAGTCGTCCGATTGCGGCAGCTCCATCACGAAATAGTGCGCCTTGCGCTCCACCCCGCCGATCACCACTTGCGCTTCGCCAAAGTCGGCCTGGGCCTCCCCCGGTGGATGCTCCAGCGGCACGAACATCTCCCGCTGGCTCAGCTTCCGCAGCCGCACGTAGTCCTTCACGATGGTGTAGCCGCCCGGGAATCCGTGCTCCTCCCGCAGCCGCTCAAAAACCCGCTTGGCCGTGTGGCGTTGCTTCTTGCTCTGGGCCTTATCTTGCTCCAGGATCTGGTCGATGATCCCCACCCAGGCATCCAGCTTCGGCCGCCGCGCCGGCTGCTGCCGCCGATAGCCCGGAGGGATCGAGTACCGCAGCATCTTGCGGACCGTCTCGCGGGCTAGCCCGAACTGCCGCGCCGCCTCCCGTTCACTGATCCCCTCAGCCTGAACTGCTCGTCGAACACGCGCATAGAGTTCCACTGTGTGCACACCTCCGGTGTTTCACAAAACACATCAGAATCACAATGTTTGATGGAATCGAACTGCGCTGGTCTAATTTTGCACCGCCAGAAACCGCCGCTTACGCGGCGCTCCCTGGTCTATTATTGCTCCGGCGTTCATACCGGGGGAAGTTGCATCCGTCACGCGGCGGCGGAGCCGTTTCCGGTAGGCCCGCTGCCGGTCCCGGTGATCGAGCCGTCCTTCCGGGCTGTCCTGGTGTTTCCGGTTGGCGTTGCGATGTTGTTGCAGTTGCGCTCTCTTCCGGCAGCCATCCCCGCAGTAGGCCTGTCTCCGCAATACCAAGGAAGCCGGGTAATGCCGGTGGAGGGAAGGGACCTCAGTTCGAGAGCAACGCATGACGGAGGAAGGGACATGAGGACTGGCGAGAGCCTAACAGCCCGTGGTGGAAGTCTGCGGGGTCGCGTTACGAGCGCCATCGCGCCGGATGTTAGGCGCCGCGACGAGGGCGATGCTCTTCCATCCGTGAGGAGCGGCAACACCGCAGATGGCGCGATGCCGCCGTAACCCTCTGGGCGCCCACGGGGCTTCCGAGCGCTGAAGTTCCTGATCCATTCATTCTGCCACGGCCCGCTGGGCTCGATCGAGCCCGGGGAGCCGGGGAGCCGGGCCGCCGACGGTCCGGCCGGCCACGAGCGGTCAGCAGCCTGCGGTGGAAGTCAGACCATCCTTGGGGGTCTGCGACGGCCCAGGGGCGCTCATCGAGCGCCCTACAGCTTCAGGCAACTTCACGACAGGCTGTCAACCCGCGATCGACTCGATGCGGTCCACCTCGTCGCGGGTCAGCTCGATCCCGTAAACCTGAAGGTCCTCTCGCATGTGCGGCTCCCGGGTGGTTCCCGTCAGCGGCACCATCCCCACCGACATCGCGAAGCGGAAGATGACCTGCTCGGGACCGACGCCAAGCCTTCGGGCGATGGACACGACCGCTGGATGGCGCAAAACGTACGGATTCGCCGTCAGGAGGGAGAACCCCTGGTACATGATTCCGTGCGAGCGGCAGATCGCCCGGACCTCCCGATCCCAACCCCGGTTGGCGAAGCACCGGTTTTGCACGACCATGGGCTTGACGCGGGCTGTCTCCACCATGGCCTCAAGCTGCCCGGCATTGACATTGCTGATGCCGATCATGCCCGCCCGGCCCGAGGTGTGAATCTCCTCGATGGCGCTCCACACTTCCCAGTCCGCTTGTCCCAGACCGGGAAAGGAATAGGGGCCATGCAGAAGATAGGAATCCACGTGGCCGGTTCTCAGATTCTTCAGAGACGACTCGAAGGACTGGCGCACCTGGGTCTTGAGATCGACCTGCGGATCATAGGGTACCCGGTGATCGTGGCCATCGACCGGGGTGAACTTGGTCTGCACGAACAGGGAGTCCCGGGGAATCCCGTCAGCCGCCAACGCCTCCAGCGCCTCACCCACGAGCGGCTCCTGATAATGCCGGGGCTGGTTCGCGGTATCGATGGCCCGGAAGCCGGCGCTCGCGGCCGTCCTGACCAGCGCGGCCGTGCCGTCCTTCTTCCATGCGGTTCCATAAATGAATGAAGGAACCGCTGCCCTCACAGGTTCTGTCATCGCAACCTCCTCAGCGCGCCTGGGCGGCCATGGCGTCATGTGGCGTCAACGCATCATCGAGGATACACCGGAAGCGCGGCAAGACACACAAACGAGCCGCTCGCTGGCGAATTACTAATAACGCCCTCAAAGAGGGCCTTCTGGAGAAACGGAAGCGCGTCCTTGATCAGCGCGGATCGCTGCTATTCATTCGGACCGCGATGCGCGGTGGCGTCCTGGTCGACCCAGTCTTCCTCTTCATAGGTCATGCCGTGGCGACCGGGAACCTTTCGGGTGGGACCGGGCTTGTAGCTGGAACAGGACAGAGGTCCGTAACAGAAGGTTTCCGTCCTGTAGCGCCGTCGGTCGGGATTCCATTGGTCGATGATCATTTCCACAGCCATGGCACAGCCCCAGATACAGCTATTACATTTGGAATCGTAGGTCGTTACCGCCAGGCGCCGATGCCCGCGCTCGCGATAGGCGGGCAACGGAGGAGGCACTCCATGCCATGGTGCCGCTAAGGCCTGCTCTTCTCCACGCCGGATCAGTTTCAGTTTGCTGACTCTATAGATGTCGGCGGTTTCGAGTCGCGGATCCGCAACCCGATGCCCCAGCCCCTCGACGCGGTCACCCATTCGGAATTGGTGTTTGGCGTGGGTTCTGGAGCCAATACCGACTCGAGATTCAGCAGAAACTCCGCCGACTGTTCCCTCGATCCGCAACAGGTAACCCAGATAAGTGTGGCTCCGTTCATCGAAAGAACGGGTCAGGCGAATTCGAGGTTGGACCGAAGTGACAGCCCCAGACCAGGCAATCTTTTCGTTCATCGACAGTTCGTTCGAGTTTTCAAAGTTTGGTGATCCGGAGTCAGGCGGCAATGGGCGTTTGATATAAATCTCCACAATGTCGTCGCCATCGGTAGAAGCCGAAGATCAGAGGGACCTTCGGGCCGGACGTCTCCTGCGGCGTACATCCTGCACGTGCTGAATGCGTCCGATGGTGGTTGTAGTAGTCTTGGAAATCGAGCAGCTTGTTCTCCAGGTCCGCCGTGGTCCAGAACAACATGCGATCCAAATACTCGCGTCGAATCGTGCCGATCAGCCGTTCCACAAAGGGATGGGACAGGGGAACATAGGGAACGATCTTGATTTCGGTCACCTCCAGGATCCGCAGATTGGCTTGCCACTGCCCAAACCGATAAAGTGGATCATGGTCGGAGCTGAGGTGCTTTGGCATCCAGGGTTGCCATCGAATGGCGCGGTTGAACATCCGGCAAAGTGCGACTCCATTGACGGTTCCGGCGTGGACGCCGAACCCAATGATCCGGCGAGTGTATTGATCCATGACGACCAAGGGCGTTGTTGCGTAATTCGCGATCGCGGCGAACCGGGCCGAGAAGCTCATCCGCCTCAGCACACGCGCTCCGATCGTGGCATTCCAAGCTCCGCCATCCGGTTCAGCACAGCGCACTTGATCGCGGCTTCGACTTTTTGGTTCTTGACCGTGCGGGCCGAGAGGCTTACCCCGAGTATCGCCTTGTACCGTGAGACCGCATTCTCCGCCACGCTCTGGCGAGTGCAGCCACTCGACTTCCGCCACTCATAACGGCCCTGCGTCCTAATACGCCGGAGATGGGTATCACGCATCGCACGCCACGGAGGCGGATGAGAGTCTCGGCTGCATCGTGCATTGCGTCGCGGCAAGATCGTCACGATAGCGTCGTGCTGGAGCACGGCCTCGTAGCAGGAACCCGTGTCGTAGGCCCGGTCTGCGGAGACTTGCCCGATCGAACCAGGAGTCTTAGACAGCAACGAAGAGAGCCTTCGGGCGTCGTGGACGTTGCTCGCAGTCAGGTCCATCGCAACGATCTCTTTCGTCGTCTCATCGACGCCTAGGTGGAGCTTTCGCCATGTCCTACGGCGGAGGGTTCGGTGTTTTCTGATGTGCCACTCACCGGCTCCGTAGATCTTCAGGCCCGTCGAATCGATGACGACATGTCGTGGTCGATCCGTGGGCCCTACACTCAGTCGGACGTCGACGGCGCTTTGCCTTCGGCTCACCGTGCTGTAGTTGGGCACTGGGAGGTCGAGAGCCATGAGCGCCACGATGGATTGAAGGAACCCTTGAGTGGTCCGTAGGTTGAGGTGAAACACCGAATTCAGGACCAGCGCACATTGGATCGCCGCATCTGCGTAGACCTTGGGCCGGCCTCGCCCTTCGAAGGGTCCTGGATGACGCCAGGCAGCGACTGCCTCCGTGTCGAACCACAGTGTCAGCTGCCCACGTTTCACCAGAGCCCGGTTGTACTCCGGCCAGTTGCGAACCTTATATCGGAAGGTGTAGTCGCTTTTGCCCATCCCCTAGCCTATCAGGGGGGAGAGCGTTGGGGATGGAGGCAGATTTCTGCAACAACGCCATGCAGCCACCAAAATGATGGCCTGGGTTTTGGCCGGGCAGCACCGCTTCCCGGAGTCGCTGACCTGGGCCAGCAAAGCCCAGGCGATGCAGCCGAACGACGCCTGGAACTACGGTACGTTGGGAGACGCTCACCTCGAACTGGGTGACTACGATGCCGCCGCCGAGGCCTTCCAGCGCATGGTCGAATTGCGTCCCGATGTCGCCTCCTACAGCCGCGCAGCCCACCTGCGTGAGCTGCTGGGAGACCGGCCCGGCGCCACCGAGATCATGAAGCTGGCTGTTCGTGCGGCCAGCCCGCGCGACCCGGAGAACCTGTCTTGGTGCCTGACCCAACTCGGAGACCTATACTTCCGCGGCGGCAACCTGGAAGCGGCACAATACGCCTACGACCAGGCGCTCGGCGCTTACCCCGATTCTCAACTAGCCCTGGTGGGGCGCGCGCGGCCGAGCGCGAGTACCGCCGCGCTGAGCGGTTATTGCTGGACCAGGGTGACATGGCACGGCATGAGTTGGCTACTTTCTACGCAGACCACGACCGCAACCTGGCCCTGGCGCTTGACTGGATGCGCCAGGACCTGCGCACCGCCCGCGACATCGCCGCCTTCGACACCCTGGCCTGGGCTGCCTACAAGGCCGGGCTCATCAAAGAAGCCAGGGCAGCCATCGGCCAGGCACTGCGGCTAGGCACCCAGGACGCCCGCCTCTACTACCACGCAGGTAAGATTTCCCAGAAAGCCGGGGACCCTGAGAGCGGTAAGGAATACCTGCAGCGCGCAGTCGAGATCAATCCCCACTTTGACCTGCGCGAGTCGCCGGCACTTCGTGCGGCGCTGTAAACTACTTGGCGAAAGCAGAACCCAGCGCGCGGCTCATAGGGAAATCAAAGTAGCGGTGCGTGCACTGTTCCGCGTCGGACGCTCCCCCTTGCGCCAAAACGAAGTGGGGGGGTTAGGCGGATCCTGACACCGGCATTTTTCACAGCTACTTCCTGAAAGCATACGGTCGCACTGGCCGACTAGTGGCTCGGCCCTCGTTGTGCTATGTTGCCGCTAGCAGTGCAACAATTCCGGTTTCTAGGATGGGAATGAGGATTGCTGGCGGGGCGCCGGTCAAAGGTCTTCCGGGTGGTGGTTATCCCGCCCGCGCGCCAAGGAAGTTGAAGAAAACATCCGCCCTTAGGAGAGGACCCATTCGGACGAAGGCGAATTCCGACCGGCACCAGGCGGCCTTCACCCTCATTGAGCTTCTGGTGGTCGTAGGCCATCCTCTCCATCGTCCGCTGCCAACAGGTGCTGCTGTTGCCGGTTTACCTGATGGCCCAGGAGGCGGATGTGCCGCTGCACTGCGTGGCCTGCGGCGAACCCCACCTACGAACGACCGCAGAAAACGTTTGACGGGACCCACGCCATACTGAGCGATGCCTGGAATGGAACTGGGCGCCAGAATCCAACAAGCGAAGGCGAAGCTGGACGCGCAAGTGCTAGAGATCATCGACTGGCATTTCAATCCCGAAACCGGATGCCCGTTCTGGCTGGAGTTCGCCGCTAAGCTGAGCTGGGATCCCAGGCAGCAGATCCGCTGCTTTCAGGACCTGAGAAAATTCCCGCCTTTCCAGGACGAGTGGCTCCGAGGAGGGCCGCTTCGCCGTTGGGTGCCCAAAGGCCTCGCCGGTCGGCCGGTCTACGTTTTCGAAACCGGCGGCACGACCGGGGTACCGAAGAGCCGCGTTGCCATTGAGGATTTCCGCATCGACTACGAGATGTTCAGCGAAAGCCTGCCGGAGCACTACTTTCCGCGAGAGGCGAACTGGCTGATGCTAGGCCCCTCCGGTCCGCGCCGGATCCGGCTCGCGGTCGAGCATCTTTGCCAGCATCGAGGCGGCATTTGCTTCTTTGTGGATCTCGACCCTCGCTGGGTGATCAAGCTCATCAAGCAGGGGCGCGCGGAGGAGTTAGCAAGATACAGGGCCCATGTCGTCGAGCAGGCAGTCACCTTGCTGAACGCGGGACATGAGATCCGGTGTCTGTTCACCACTCCAAAGTTGTTGGAGGCCCTGGCGGAGGAGCTGGAAAAGCGGGACACGAGCATCCGAGAGATCGGCATCACCGGGATCTTCGCAGGAGGAACGGAGTTTACGCCGCAGTTCACCCGCTTCGCCGTGGAGGAGCTGCTGGGCGAGGAAGTGTATATGACGCCAACCTACGGCAACACCCTCATGGGCCTAGCCTGTTCGAAACCCGTGACCGCCGAGGACGGCTACAAGATCACCTACTACGCGCCGCAGCCGCGGGCCGCGATCGAAGTCGTCTCCTTCGACGACGACAATCGGGTCGTTGGCTACGGAGAAACCGGACAGGTGCGGTTGACCACTCTAACCCGAGAGACCTTCATTCCCGGGTTTCTGGAAAGGGACGAAGGCGAGCGTGAGCCCCCCTGTGAACCCTATCCGTGGGACGGCGTCAGCGGGGTCCGGCCATTCCGCCAGCTCGCCGCCACGACAACCGTGGGAGTTTACTGAGCGTTTGCTGGGAGCCGAACAGCCATGCTGAACTTGCCGATCCTGCGCTGGGGTCAGCCGTATACAAGCCTCGATCAGGACACCGTAGTTCACTTCCTGACGGGCGAGACTCTGGCCCGGGTCAGCCAGTCCAATACCGGCCTTGTGGGCCGTGACATGAAACAGGCGTGGCGCGCCCGCGAAGCCCTCATCGAGATCCCCATCCCGGAGCTGATCGGCATGATGAGGAAGGCAGCGGATTTTTTCCTCAACGGTGTTCTTCCCGTGGGCGACGGTGAGCAGACGCCGGAGGACTTCGCCCGGCAGCAGTCGGCCAGCACTGGTCTGCCCGAGCGAATGTGCAAGGCCAACATGGAGAAGAACCACTTCGTGTTGTCGAACATCGACAAGATCCTGGACGCGCTCACGCGGCGACTGGATTCGAGCATCCTGACCCGAGGCTACGGATGGGAGTCCGGCGGGGTCACCGTCAGTTACCAGGTACAGGCGCCAGCCGTGGGGTTGGTGCTGCCCTCCAATTCGCCCGGCGTGCATACGCTGTGGCTGCCGGTGATCCCCATGCAGGTCGGGCTGGTCTTAAAGCCCGGTCCGCAAGAGCCCTGGACCCCCTACCGCACGGCCGCGGCCTTCTTCCAGGCGGGCGTGCCCAGAGAGGCGATCTCGATTTATCCCGGCGGCGGAGACATCGGGGCCGAAGTGGTCCAGCGGACGACCCGCTGCCTGATCTTCGGGGGAACCGCGACCGTTGAGCGATACAAAGGCGACCCGCGCATCCAGGTCCATGGTCCCGGCTTCAGCAAGATCCTGCTTGGCGACGACGTGGTGGACCACTGGGAGGACTACTTCGATCTCATGGTGGACAGTGTGTTCCTCAACAGCGGTCGAGGCTGCATCAACTGCTCCAGCATTTGGGCTTCCCGCCACACCCGCGAAATCGCCGCAGCGCTGGCCGAGCGGCTGGGGCCGGTAGAGCCCAAGCCGCCCGAAGACCCTGAGTCCAGCCTCGCCGCCTTTACCGTGCCCGGGACGGCGAGCGCGATTTGGAACACCATCAGGGGACAGCTCCAGGAACCGGGCGTCGAAGACATCACCGCCGGATTCGGTCCGCGGCTCGTGGAACGGGAGCGCTGCGGTTATCTGCGGCCCATGGTTATTCATTGTGACTCCCCCGATCAGGAACTGGCCAATACGGAGTTCATGTTTCCCTTCGCGAGCGTCGTCCGTTGCCCACAGGAACAGATGCTCGGCCGGATCGGCTCCACACTGGTCTGCAGTGCCATCACTCAAGAGAAGGACTGGCAGCGCAAGCTGATCGATGCGCCCCAGATTGATCGGCTGAATCTCGGCCCCATCCCCTCCACCAAACTGGACTGGTTCCAGCCTCACGAGGGCAACATCGTCCAGTTTCTCTTCCGCCCTAGATCGTTTCAGATCCTCGAAGCGGCGACAGTGTAGCGCGATAGGGCTTTTCGAACCGAAGGGATCCCTTGGGTGTCCTTACTAAGCAAAAACCTGTCACTTAAGCGAGGATTTCTTTGATCAGATGACCCTCGACATCGGTAAGGCGGAAGTCGCAGCCGCCGAAGCGGAAGGTGAGGTTTTCATGGTCGAGGCCGAGCAGGTGGAGGATCGTCGCGTGGAGATTGTGGATGGTTTGCTTGTTCGCAACGACGTGGTAACCGTACTCATCGGTCTCGCCGTAGATCAAGCCTTTCTTGAGCCCGCCGCCGGCTAGCCACAAACTGAAGCCATAGGGGTTGTGATCGCGTCCGTTGGCGCCTTGGACGAAAGGGGTGCGTCCGAACTCGCCGGAGAAGATGACGAGGGTGTCGTCGAGCAGTCCTCGGGCCTTGAGGTCCTTGACCAGCGCAGCGATGGGTTGGTCGACGGTGAGGGCATTAGCGGCGTGTCCTTCCTTGAGTTTGCTGTGCTGGTCCCAAGGATTGCTCATGCTTATCATGTCCTTGGTGCCGACCATGGTCAGCTCCACGAAGCGCACGCCGCGCTCGACGAGCCGCCGGGCGACCAAGCACTGGCGCGTAGGCGGCCGTGGAGTCAACCTCGGAGTCGAGCCCGTAGAGCTTTTTTGTGGCTTCGGTTTCCCCTCTGGAGTCCACGAGTTCCGGAACCGCCCTCTGCATTCGATAGGCGACCTCGTAATTCTTGATCGCAGCTTCGACTTGCGAGTGTCCGTCAATTTTGGCAAGGAATCTCCGGTGCAGATCATTGACCAAAGAGATGCGCTTGCGCTGCAAACTGTCGGACTCGCGAGGCCGAACGTTGTTGAGCGGCTCTTCTTGCTCGGGATAGATGAATGAGCCTTGATGGATCGAAGGCAGGAAGCCGTTCCAGACGATACCCCTGAGCTCGAACCCTTCATCGAATTTCTTGGGTGCTCGCGCGAGAACGCGCGACCCCGCCGGAACAAGGGAACCCGAAATTCGCAGGGGTCAGATTGTTACTGTAGAATGTTGCCACCAAAGTCGACAAAACTCATGGATCAGCGTAAAGAAAAAATACCCTCCCTGGCGGAGGCACTACGATCCGGGGCGCTCTCTCATGCGGACTACCGGAAGCAACTGCGGGAGATCTTTGAGAAACAAAATCCCAGGGTCTTCGCATTTCTTGAAGAGCCGTCCGACCGTTTCGACCGTCTAGGTAGGGAGGCACGGGAATTGGAGGTGCGTTTTCACGACCTCGCGTCGCGCCCGCCGCTCTACGGCATTGCGATCGGGGTGAAGGACATTTTCGGCGTGGCAGGGATGCCTACCCGGGCGGGGAGCAAGCTCCCGCCGGAGTTGTTTGCCGGGCCGGAAGCCGCCTGTGTGACGGCTCTCAAAAACGCTGGCGCGCTGATTTTGGGAAAGACCGTCACCACTGAATTCGCCTACTTTGCCGCCGGGCTGACGCGAAACCCATATCAGGTGAACCACACGCCGGGTGGCTCATCGAGCGGCTCGGCAGCGGCGGTCGCGGCCGGAATGTGCCCGCTGGCCTTGGGTTCGCAAACCATCGGCTCTGTCATTCGGCCTGCTGCCTTCTGCGGTGTGGTAGGTTTCAAGCCGAGCTACGGGCGGATTTCGACCGATGGGGTCCTTCCCGTGTCCTCGTCGTTCGACACTGTCGGTTTCTTCACCTCGGATGTGGAAAGCGCGGAGGTGGCGGCATCCATCCTTGTGGATGGCCTTGTGGATGGATGGTCGCCGGGTTCTTCAACCAGCACGCCGGTCCTGGGAGTGCCCCAGGGTCCGTATCTGGAACGAACGAGCCAGGAGGGCCTGAAACACTTTCACGAGACCTGCCGGCGGCTTGCAAAGTCCGGAGTGGAGATCAAAGATTTCCATGCTATGCAGGATCTTGACGACATTGCCGCCCGGCACGTCAAACTTATGGCCGCCGAGATGGCCGAGGTGCACCGGGAATGGTTCCCACGCTACCGCCATCTGTATCATCTCAAAACCGGCGCGCTAATCGAGAAAGGGCAAAAGGTCTTGCCGGAGGATTTCAGGGCCGGACTTGCAGGCCGTGAGAAATTACGCTCAGAAATCCTGCGCCTGATGGAGCAGCATGGCTTGACGGCGCTAGTGGCTCCCTCGGCAGTGGGCCCCGCCCCCGAGGGTCTCGAGAGCACCGGCGACCCCATCATGAACCTCCCTTGGACCCACTGTGGGCTCCCGGCAATCAGTCTGCCTTCCGGATTGAGCGGAAACGGCCTGCCGCTCGGCCTTCAAGTTGTTGGCTGTTGGCAGCAGGATGAAGTCCTACTTCGTATGGCTGCACGTATTGAGGGAATCCTTGGGCTGCTGCCTCCGGCACCATCGGGGTTGATGAAATGAAGTAAGGCTCACGAAGCCCTTGCAATTCTTTTGCCGCAGGAGGAGACACGTATGAACGGCGCCCAAGTGCTCGCGGATGAGCTGCGGAGGCGAGAGGTTAGGTTCGTAGCCACCCTATGTGGCCACGTGCTTAGCCCGTTTTATGCGGCTTTAGAACAGGCCGGACTCAGATTGGTAGACACCCGCAATGAACAAGCCGCCGCGTACATCGCCGAGGCGTATGGGCGTTTGAGCCGACAAGTGGGAGTGTGCGCTGTGACCAGCGGCGTGGCGCATGCGAACGCGATGACGGGCGTCGTCAATGCTCATATGGACGGAGCCCCCATGCTCGTCATCAGTGGAAGCGGCCCCCTTCGAACCCGAGGCATGGGCCACTTTCAGGATCTCGACCAAGTGGCACTCGCGGCACCGGTTTGCAAATGGGCTCGGACGGTCGAAGTACCAGAGCGTATCCCCCAGATGATCGAAGAAGCCTTCGCGGCTGCCACATCAGGTCGGCCCGGTCCTGTTCATCTCACACTGCCGCTCGATGTCCAGACCGCGGACGTTGACCTCACTCGGGTGGTTCGCTCACCGAAACGCTCAGGCGCAGTGAGCCTGAACGCCCCGGGCGACCCGCGGCTAATTGCAGAAGCCACGAATTGGTTGGGCGAAGCGGAGCGCCCGCTCCTGATTGCGGGCAGCGGTGTTTTCTATGCGGAGGGGGAAGCAGCACTGGCTGAATTTGTGGAAAGCTACGCCATCCCGGTGGTGACTCCCATTTGGGATCGAGGAGCCATCCCCAAACCCTTCAAGGAATTTCTGGGAGTTCTCGGTGCGCCAACCGGGGAGCCACTGCTTCTCCCCGAAGCCGACCTGGTCATTCTTGCAGGGGTAAGATTTGACTATCGGATCGGCTACCTCCAGCCGCCAGCCGTGCTGGAAAATGTTCGGGTCATTCGAATTGATGTTGATCCGAATGAGCTTCACATGGGGGTAGGAGTTCACCTGCCCATCCAGGGGGACCCACGTACTGTACTGGAGCAATTGCACGAAGAATGCCGACGACGACAAATTCCTCCACACTCGGCCTGGCTGAAAGAAGCTCAGTCGCGTAGACGAGAATTTCAAACCAGGTGTCTCGCTGCCCGCGAACGAGCCCGCGAACGAGACAAAGAGGGTTTGCATGCTCTCGATATCCTTCGCGCACTCCAAACCGTGTTAACGGAAGACACTGTCCTACTCCTGGACGGCGGCAGCATCGGACAATGGGCGCACCAGATTCTATGCGATCGTTATCCGGGCCACTGGCTCACGTGCGGGGCAAGCGGCGTGGTCGGCTATGGGCTCCCGGCAGCTATGGCGGCACGTCTGCTTTTTCCGGACCGGCCCGTTATTCTGCTCTCGGGTGACGGAGCACTCACGTTTACGATTGCTGAATTGGAAACAGCTGCGCGGCAGGGTTTGAACTTCGTTGTCCTGCTGGCGGATGACGCCGCTTGGGGGATCACCCTCAGCGAACAGCAGCGTGCGTTCGGCCGCGGTATGGCCAGTGAACTCGGCCCCATCCGTTTCGACCTGGTGGCGGAAGGTTTCGGGTGCCACGGTGTGCGCATCTCAAACCGAGAGCAAATTCAACCGGCACTGCGAGAGGGCCTCGCCCGGAAGCAACCTACCCTGATCCATGTTCCCATCATCAGGAGCTCGCCAATGGATTAGATGCCAGCTGCTTGACAAAACGCTGAGGAGAAAGTGATCTTTCGTCTGCTGACATGGAACTCATTTCCATCAACGTGAGCCTCCCAAGTCAAGTCGCGTGACGCGCGCGTTCAGTTTTCTGAGATGCGATAGAGGTGGTGGCGGCCGCGGAGGTAGATTTCCTTATCCACGATAGCAGGGGAAGCGTCGAAGCCATCATCGAGCTTGTTCGTCCCCAGCACTTTGAACTCGGGGCCGCGCTCGAGAACGACGGTCGCACCCTCCCGGTCGGTCACGTACACGCGCCCACTTGCGCCGACCGGCGAAGAATAAACATCCCCGATCCCCTCCAGCCGCTTCTGTCGATAGTATTCCTGTCCCGTCCGAGCGTTGAAACAGGAGAGAATCCCGGAATTCCGCTTCAGCAAATAGAGCGTATCTTTGTAGAGAAGCGGGGAGGGGGCGTAGGGTGTATCCCGGTCCAGCTTCCAGACGATGCTCTTTGAATCACTGATGTCTTCGACCGCGCCATCCAGGCGAATGGCAAGCAGTGCATTCCCTCGGAACCCGCTGGTGACAAAGATTATGCCGCCGGAGGCCACGGGCGAGGGAATGGCGTTCATCGTCATGCCTGTGGTCTCCCAGATCAACCTCCCCGTCGCCAGGTCATAGCTGCGCACGCGGTTCGTGGCGCTGGTGACGACTTGCGGCTTCCCTCCGTGCTCCACCACAACGGGGGTGGCCCACGACGTTTCTTCCTCCCGGCGGGCTCTCCACAGTTCCTTGCCCGTCTTCTTGTCCAGGGCAATGGTGAAGGACGGTCCTTCATGATCCCAGTTCAGAACAATTTTGTCGCCGTAGAGGAAAGGGGAACTGCCTTCGCCGAAGCCGAGCTTGATGATCATGTCGCCCAGGTCTTTTTCCCAGATCAGGTTGCCCTCCCAGTCCAGGCAATAAAGGCCGCGGGAGCCGAAATAGGCGTAAACGTGTTCACCGTCGGTGACGGGAGAGTTCGAGGCCCAGGTTCCTGTGGGATGCGTGCCCTCGTGGGGGAGCTCTTCGCGCAGGGTCCGCTGCCAGAGAACCTTGCCACTCTTCCGGTCAATGGCGAAGATTGCGAACCTTTGCACTTCGGTCGGCTCAATGCCGCGCATATGGAAGCGACGTCCCCCGGCGGCCTGGGAGCCTTTACTCGGCGCTTCGGCCTTTTTCCCCGTTGAGACGGCCGTGGTCACAAAGACACGGTCGCCCCAAACGATGGGCGAGGAAGAACCCTTGCCGGGAATCGCGACCTTCCACTTCACGTTTCGATCTTCGCTCCATTCGACAGGCGGATCACCGAACGGCGCCACGCCGGTTGCGTGTGGCCCCCGCCACTGCGGCCAGAAGCGTTCCGGCTCCGTGGAAGCACCCGGCCACCAGCCCATCGCCAATCCGGAAATCAGACACAGTAGCGGGATCGCAGCTATCCGTCTCATGGAATACTCCCATCTCTGATTAGGTGGAATCCCATCCTAAGCCGCACCCGAAGGCGTGTCAACACTTCCGGGCTGCGGGAGGTGAGGGTGTATGCAAACCGGGATTTCAAGCTTTTCCTTGACTGCGCTGCTGACGGAGGAGGAAAATTCTGCGATCGTTCCATTCAAGTTTTGATACAGACCTACATCTTGAAGCGACAGGAGGATTCAGCGATGCATAGACGGACATTCATGAAGGTGGCTGGGGCCGCGGCTTCGAGTTTGGCGGTCCAGTCCCCGGTCCTAGCGCGAGATTGGGACGATCCTGCTTCGGTTCGCTATCCGGACCCTGCCGTGGAAGTGATCGACCCACGCTTCGCGAAATACAAACTCGGCAACGCCGCCGTCGAGCGCTTGCACACCGGCACGCGGTGGGCGGAGGGTCCTGTCTGGTTCGGCGACGGGCGGTTCCTGCTCTGGAGCGATATTCCCAACAATCGGATTATGCGCTGGGTCGAGGAGACCGGCGAGGTCAGCGTTTTCCGCAAACCCTCGAACTTCAGTAACGGCAACACTCGCGATAAGCAAGGGCGGCTGATCACCTGCGAGCATGGAGCTCGGCGCGTCACGCGCACCGAGCATGATGGCGCCATCACGGTGCTGCTCGAGCGCTTTGAGGGGAAACGGTTGAACGCGCCAAATGATGCCGTGGTTCATTCGAACGGCGGAGTCTGGTTCACCGACCCCGGCTACGGCAGTCTTTTGCATTACGAGGGGTACAAGGCGGAATTCGAATTGCCGACATGCGTCTATCACATCGATCCGGACACCGGTAAAGCGAAAGTCGTGGCTGAAGAAATCGAAAAACCGAACGGCCTCTGCTTCTCGCCCGATGAATCCAGGCTCTACGTCGCCGAAACCGGAGCGACGCACAAGCCCGATCATCCGCGCCATGTTCTGGTCTATGATGTTGTGGATGGGAAGGGCCTCGCCAACGGCCGAGTGTTTTGTGATATGGCGCCGGGTTTGGCTGACGGCATCCGGTGTGACACTGAGGGGAACCTCTGGTCCAGCGCGGCCTGGGCTGGCGAGGGCTATGACGGCGTCCATGTCTTCGCGCCGGACGGCAAGCTGATTGGCAAAATCCACCTTCCCGAGGTCTGCTCAAACCTGTGCTTCGGAGGCGTGAAACGGAACCGGCTGTTCATGACCGGCAGCCAATCTCTCTACGCCCTCTATGTCGAAACTCAGGGCGCTCAGGTCCCCTGACAGGCGGATCGAGCGGGGGGTAGAATAGTCAACCGAGACAGCTAGGGCAGGGGTAACAGGAGGAATGCCGAGTGTCCAATCCCTCTTTCCGACAGGACGCTGGCCAACAACACGCCGGCGGCGGACCGTCAACCAACGAACCCCCGGTTCCAGAGCCCTCCTACGCTGAACGCGCACGCACCCTGGTGCACCTCGGTCGCATTGGCAGCCTGTCGACTCTCTCCCAGAAACGGGCGGGCTGGCCGTTCGGCTCGGTGATGCCCTACGGATTGGATCAACTCGGGCATCCTTCCTTTCTCATAAGCACCATGGCCATGCACACCCAGAATATTCTGGGTGACTCCCGCGCCAGTCTGCTGGTCACCCAGCCCGACGCGAGCGGGGATCCGCTGGGGGCCGGCCGGGTCACGCTTATGGGAAAGACTGCAACGGTTCCGGAGGAAGAGCTGAAGCAGGTGCGGGACCTCTATCTGGCGCGGTACGAAAACGCCAGGTATTGGGTGGACTTCAAGGACTTCGCCTTCTACCGAATGGAGGTGGTCGATGTCTACTACGTGGGAGGTTTCGGCGTGATGGGTTGGGTGGGAGCTGATGAATACGCCCGAGGGGAAGCTGATCCGCTGGCCGACGCCGCCCCGGAAATCATCCAGCACATGAACGCTGACCACGCCGATGCCTTGGTTGTTCTGGCGCGAGGCCTTGCCGGGGTAGAAGCGGAGGAAGCAACGATGATATCGGTCGATCGCCTAGGCTTTCACTTGCGGTTGGAAACGGAAGACCGTGTGCATGCCATCCGGATCCCGTTCACCCGGGAAGTGAGAAACCCACAGGAAACGAGAACGGTTCTGGTTGAGATGGTACAGGAAGCGAGGCAAAGGGTTTGACGTCATCCCGCCTTACCCCTGGCCAGAACTGCTTACGTCCCCGGTCCGACCTCCCCTTCCGAGACCCGCTGCGCTGCATGAACTTCGCGGAATACGATCGTCCCAATTTCCTTTTGCATCGAACTGGTTTTGTGTTCCAGTTACGTGTCCGATACCGGCTGAACCACTTTCGCGACCACAGCCTTGACGGTCAGGCCCTGTACGACGATAGAAAAGACGACGACGCTATAGGTGATGGCGAGAATTAACGCCTTCATATCGTTCTCTGGCAGCGAAAAAGCCAGTGCGACTGATATGCCACCCCGGAGGCCACCCCAGACCAACACCGGCACGGCTCCTTTTGTAAATTTACCTCGTATGGAGAGCAACAGAATGGGTATCGAGACACTGATCAGCCGAGCTCCTAATGCGATGGGGATGGCCAGTAAGGCAGCTCCAAGATAGTCAACGTCAAAACGCAGCAGCAAGACTTCCAAGCCAATCAGGAGAAACAGCACGGAGTTGAGGATCTCGTCAATCAGTTCCCAGAAGTCGAAAAGACGGCCACGGGTTGTCTCGCTCATCGCAAAGCTGGCGCCGTGGTTACCAATGAAAAGACCGGCGACGACGACCGCAATGGGACCACTGACGTGAACACGAAGGGCGATGGCGTAGGTAGCCATCACCAAGGCCAGGCTCATGACGACTTCCAGGACGTATTCATCGATCGCGCTCAGGGCACGGTAGGCGAGGTGCCCGGCCACAATGCCCAACACGGCTCCGCCAAGGGCCTCGATGACGAACAGTTCAACGACGTCCATGGGCCCAACAGTTCCGTGTTTACCGCGGACGGCAATGGCAAGCAAAATCGTAAACACAACGACGCCGACCCCATCATTGAACAGCGATTCACCGGCAATTTTCGCTTCCAGCGATTTTGGTATTTTGATCGTTTTGAGAATGCCCAGCACAGCGACCGGATCGGTGGGGCTGATGAGCGCACCGAACACCAAGGCCCAGATGAACGGAATGGGAATGCCGAAGAATTGAAGGACATGCCACATGGAGGCGCCAATGATGAACGTTGACATCAGCACGCCGACAGTTGCCATCAGAGAGATGGCCCATTTGCGACTAGCCAATTCGGAGAAATCGACATGAAGGGCTCCGGCGAATAATAGAAAGCTCAACATCCCACGCATGAGGGCTTCGTGGAAATCGATCTGAACCAATGCACCCGATAGTGTTGGTCCCACGTGAATGGTCGGAACGATCAGATCGACAACAACAATCGTGAGAGACGAGGCCATGGCGATGACGAGGAGCCCAATGGAATGAGGAAGATGCAGATAACGGTGATTGATGTAGCCAAATACTGCCGATAAGAACAACAAGATCGCCGAGATGTCGAAGAGAGTCATCAGTCCCCCTTGGAGCCTAACAATTCAGTTCTACTGGTCCTCGTTCGAATGCCGTCTCTGAACCCGCAAAATATTACACCCACCGAACTCCGGATGAAAGCTCTTCAGCTCTACCAACCCTGCTGCAAGTTGACTTGCCTGCGAGTGGGGCGTAGCATTGCGCCTGCCATACTGCTCTCTAGTTTGGAATCGGACTCATTAAGCACATTTCCCTCACGGAGGACCCATGGCTGACCGCGAACCCGGTGTTTACGCGACGTTTGAGACTTCGACGGGCCGTATCATCTGCCGACTTTTCGAGGAGCATGCGCCCAAGACGGTGGAAAACTTCATCGCGCTTGCCGAAGGGCGGCGGGAGTTCCTGGATGACTCCACCGGGGGCAAGGTCACGCGGCCTTTTTATAACAAGCTGAGGTTTCATCGCGTCCTCCCCGAATTCATGATCCAGGGTGGCTGCCCCCGGGGCGACGGCACGGGCGGACCGGGCTATAAGTTTGAAGATGAATTCCATCCCGACCTGAGACATGACTGTCCGGGAATCCTTTCCATGGCCAATTCTGGCCCGAATACGAACGGAAGCCAGTTCTTCATCACCGTGGTGCCGACTCCCTGGCTTGACAGCCGCCACACTGTTTTCGGCTGCGTGGTGGAAGGACAAGAAATCGCCAAACGGATTTCCGAGGCCCCCCGTGACGCCCAGGACAGACCTCGCACCCCGATTGTTTTGGAATCCGTCAGCATTGAACGCGTGCCGTAGGGATCGAGGGAGGGTTTGATCAAGCCAGAAAGGGGGCCCTTACTCTGCGATCAGGAGGTTTTCCGCAAAGGGCCACTCGTAGTCAATCCATTGGTCCAGGCAGCGAAAACCGGTTTGCTTGGCGATCTCGGTCACTTCCTGGGAACCGAATTTTTGACTGCTTTCGGTCCAGATGGTTTCACCGCTTTGAAACGTGACCTGGAAGGCAGCCTTGGGGATGGTGACGGTCTGGCGCACCCGCGAGCGGAGATGCATTTCAATCCGACGTTGCCGGGCGTCGTAGCGGACCACGTGCTCAAACCGGTTCAGGTCAAAGTCCGCGTCCAGCTCCCGGTTCAGGCGGACGAGCAGGTTCAGGTTGAAGGCCGCTGTGACGCCGAGTGGGTCGGCATAGGCCAACTCCAGTTGGGGAACGGGCTTTTCTAGATCCGTTCCCATCAACAACGAATCCCCGGGCAACAGGGTCCGACGAACCTGCCGCAGGAACTCGATCGCCGCCACACGATCGAAGTTGCCGATCGTGCTTCCCAGGAATAACACCAACAGATGATGTCCGTCGGCGCGGCGCGCGGCCACCTCCAGCAGGCCGTCGAGATATTCCCGTTCGAGGCCCACAATGCTCACGGACTCAACCTGGCCCAATTCGCGCTGGCACATGGCCAGGGCCGCGGCGGAGATCTCGATGGGATAATAAGCGGTGTGGCTCCTTCGGGCGAGCGCTTCCAGGATCCAGCGCGTTTTCTTGCCGCTGCCGCTGCCCAATTCCGCCGCCACCACTGGTGAGGGGAGCCGCTCGACGATCGCCTCGGCGTGGGCGCGGAGCACGCGCTCGTCGGCGCGCGTGACGCCATATTCCGGCAGCAGGCAGATCACCTCAAACAGCGCGCTGCCCACATCGTCGTACAGGTACTTGGAGGGAAGCTCTTTCTGGCCCGGTTCCGACAGGCCCGCAACCACGTCTTGCGCCAGATCGGGTACCGGATGGGAGCTGATCGCTTCGGTCAACATTTCCCAACCTCTCAGGCGCCATCCCGGGCGCAGCGAAAGCCCGCATACATGTATTGGTAGTGGGGCTGGAACCAGTTTCGGAAGGATCGGCGCAACAGACAGGGTGCCGTCCGAGGCGATCCTCCTTTCAGGACGTAGTGCTTGCCGTCAAAGAAGTTGGCCGAGTAACCCGGGTAGAAGGGAAAGGGTTGGAAGCCCGGAAAGGGGCTGAACAGCGTCGAGGTCCACTCCCACCCGTTGCCGAGCAAGTCGGCGACGCCAAAGGCGCTGGTCCCCGAGGGATAGGCACCTACCGGGGCCGGCTCCCCGCGATCAGAATTGAAGTTGCCATGGCGAGTCTCCGGAAGCCGATCGCCCCAGGGATAGGCGCGCTCGGACCCATCCGGGGCACCCGTTGCCGCCCGATGCCACTGTGCCTCGGTCGGTAGCGACTTACCTATCCAACGGGCGTAGGCGCTGGCTTCGGCATGGCTCACATACACTGGCCAATCGAGCGGCAGGGGAATCTCCTCGAACATGCCGCGGTAGAACCACCGCTCGCCGCGGCGGGCCCAAAATGTCGGATGGTGAATGCCCTGCTTTTCCCTCCATTCCCAATCAGGCTCGCTCCATAGAGTTCGCTCCTGGTATCCACCGGCGGCCATGAACTCCAGGTACTGCCCGTTGGTCACCTTGTGGACATCCATGGCAAATCCGGCGACGCTGACCCGGTACTCCTCGAACTCGTTATCCCAACCAAAGAGGCCGCCGCCGCGGCGCGGCAGCCCCAGGGTGGCCGTGCCGGCGGGAATCTCCGCCATCCGTGGCGTCATCGGACGCGCCGCTGGCGCCGGCGGAGTTTGCTGCCGCACTTTGTGCTCAGCCGGCAACTGATGGAACATATACGCCAACGTCTCGGTGTGCATCAGGCGATGTTCGCGGGCCACGTGAAGGCCCAGGCCGTCCCGGAGCAAGGGCTGGTCGCTCCCCGAGACGGAGATCTTCTCCAAGGCAGCGTCCAGCATTCGACGGGCCTGCTGGTTATAGGCGCGGACCTGCTCCGCTGATGGCCAGTCCGAGGGGAGATCGGTTGGCAAGCCGCGGTCCACCGGATCGATTCCGAAGGCGAAGAGCTGGTCAAAGTCCTTGTGAAAGGAATTGAGACCCAGAGCGCGGATCCCCAGCAGGTTCCAGTCGAAGACCTCCAGGTGCCCGAGGTAAAAGATGATGCGATGGCGCTCGGAGATCGTTCGCTCGTACAGGCTCTCGGGTCTGACCATAGAGAACAGCTTGTCAGTCAGAGAACGAGCCTCGGCAATCGAGCGAAGCAGATCCTCCAGGCTGGCGCAGACACCTTGAGATTGTTCCATTCTCGCTCTCCACGGGCCGCGTCCTGAAGCGGTCCGTTCCTTGCAGGTCGGCCACCCAGGTTTCCTTCGATTCCCGACGCAAAACCTGCCAATCGTAGTAGAGCACCATGATATTGGTCAACGAGAACTGTAAAGACCCAACCGCGGTCCCAGCCCGGGCCCGGTGGGTAAAGAGCATGGCCTCCTCGCTCTCGCCACTGGGCTCTCGCCACTGACGACCTGGCCCAGCTCGAAAATGGTCGCGCCACATATGTCCTAGGAGATTGATGGGTCGCTCGGATCAGGATTCTGGATGCCGACGCGGCTTGTCTATGGGTTGTCCTAGCTCCGACGCCGGGGTGACGGCTTCTTCAGCACGGCCAGATGGTCCCGGTAGGCCAAGCGTACGCCAATGAAGTCCCGGTGGCTGAGCTTAAGCTCGCTTGAGATGCTGCGGATCTCGTGATCTTCCTTTGTGGAAATGGACTTGTCCGCGGAAGAAACGGCGTAGAGACAATGTAGCAAACCGATCTTCTGCTCGTAGGTGGCGATTTTGTGGAACTCCCGGGTGACCAGGAAATTCTCGGTGCCCCCAAACAACCGGCTCTGGGTCTTGGCCATTTGCACCACCAGGATCGCCTGCTCCTCGGGGAGGCCGCTCCGTTCCATGACGGTCCGCTCCATTTGGCGCGTCTCCTCCTGGCTGATGTGCATGTCCGCGTGGGCCACACGGCTTAGCAGGTACGCAAAGGCAGCAACGTACCTGGCCCGCTCCTGCTCCATATGGTCCAGAGCGTCGACGATCTTGCGCACGGTTTCCGTCTCTGGGGAAGAAGGTTCCCGCAGGTCCTCCTTCTCCAGCTCTTGCTTTTCCAGTCCGAGAAACTTCCAGATCGACATCGTTCCCTCTCACCTCTCTTCCTGGCACACTGTATTATGAAGCGTGAACTGCTGTTGAGACAATTGTTGAGACAATTTCAAGCCCCGCCGGCGGATTGGAAGAAACCTCCGCTGCGTTGGTCTGTACCATTGAGTGCAGCAAATTGGGTGCAACAACAAGTGCAGGCGAGCCAGGAGCAACGCCAGTAACTTGAGGTGCCGGGCGGTGCAGTGAAGCGGGCTCGCAGCTCAGGCTCGTAGCTCACGGTCGCAGCTATGGAAGAACAATTTCTAGCTGGTTTAGTCTTGGGCCTGCTGGCGGGTCTGGTGAATGGTGTCTTCTTTCTCCCGATGCGCTACACGCGGGAATGGAAATGGGAGAACACCTGGATCATTTTCACGATCCTTTCCACTGGTGTTCTGCCGTGGGTGGCAGCGCTTCTGGCAGTACCGAACCTGATCGGAGTTTTGTGGGAGAGCCCTTTCAGCTACCTGCTTCCCGGCCTGATTGCGGGCCTTGCTTGGGGTGTGGCCCAGGTCTTGTATGGGTTGGGGCTTGGCATGGTGGGCATAGCCATCGGGGCTGCTGTGACGGCCAGTACTTCAGTCACGGCAGGAACTCTCGGACCGATGATCGTCTACGCTCGCGGCAAAGTTTCCACCGATGCTGTCTTTTATTTTTTCCTTGGCGTAGCCCTGATCCTGGCCGGGATTTACATGTACGGAAAATTCGGAGTGCGCAAAGAACGGGAGACCGCCGGAAAAACGGCAGGAAAAGAGGCGGGTGGGCAAGTGGTGAGAGGGAGCTTTCGAACCGGCCTGGTGATCTGCCTTTCCAGCGGGCCGCTCGGCACGGCATTCATCTACGGCTCGAAGTCGAGCAGTGGACTGGTGGAAAATGCCTTGCAGGCGGGCGCTTCTTCGCAAACCTTCGCCGAGTTTGCTGCCCTTCTGGTCACCTTCAATGCCGGGATGTTCCCTGGGGTTGTGTATTCGATTTATAAACTGAACCGGAACCGGACTTGGGGCGCCTTTCGGAACAGGCGCGTCTTGTTTCGGAATTTCTCACTGGCGGTGGCGATGGCCGTCCTGTGGTATGGCGGGCTTTTGCTGTACAACTCGAGTGCGGTCAAACTGGGCAGCGCTATGGGGCCGTCCATATCCTTCGCGCTCTTCGCTGGCGGGACCGTGTTTTTTGGCAACCTGTTTGGTTGGCTGGTGGGAGAATGGAAAGGCGCCAGCGCCAACACGATTCGAGGTTTCATCATCGGCATGGCTTTGATCGTGGCGGCAATCCTGGTGATCGCTTTCAAGGTGAACGTGTAGGCGGATCTCCCCATCGGCGCCTCCAATCAACCGACAGAAGCCAGGGCTAGCTTTTAGAATACCGCATCCAGGCCATCCCGGTGGGAGTGCTCTATGAACCCCGGGGCCGCCGCGGCAAGCCGAACCGTGGCTTGATTTTCCGCAGAATCCGCGGTATTCTAAGAGCTAGCCCTGGCAGGTAGTGGGTCGCAGGAGAGAGTGGGCGCGAGCCCACTTTTTTGTTGGTTTTTTTGGTTGCGCTGGGAAATGCCGGACCAGGTGGTATTTGTGCGAATTCGGGGAATTGTGGAGCGAGTGGCTACCTCCGAGAGGATGGAGGTGGTGGACGTTGAGTTGCGCGGCAAAGGGCCGCGGAGTCTGTTGCGTATCTTCATTGACAAGCCCGGGGGCGTCACCCATCGCGACTGTGAACTGATCAGCAAGCAAGTAGGAGCCATCCTGGACGTGGAGGATTTAATCCCCACCAGCTACACCCTGGAAGTCTCCTCGCCCGGAGTGGAGCGGCGGCTGAATCGTCCGTCCGATTACGCGCGCTTTGCCGGGAGCAAAGTGCGACTCCGGTTGAAGGAGCCCCTGGGGACGCAGCGGCAGTTGGTGGGGCGGTTGAACGGGCTGGAAAACGGAGTCCTCGCCCTTACGCTGGCCCAGGGCGAGTGCGTTTCGGTGGAATACGACAACGTCGAGCGGGCGAATTTGGTCTTTGAGTGGAAGTCCTGATTCGCCGCACGACAACGGGGAAGCCTTATGGCATCGCTACTGTACCAGACCATTGACCAGCTCAGCCGGGAGAAGGGGATTGATCCGGAGATCATCGTCGACGCCATCGAGGACGCCATGGCAGTGGCGACTCGCAAGTATTACAAGTCCGGCGAGGACCTGAAGGCTGAGTTCAACAAGGAAACTGGAGAGGTCGAAGTTTTCGCCATCCGCAAGGCTGTCGAGACGGTGACCACCCCACTGACGGAAATCTCCCTGGAGGAGGGCCGATCCATAGACCCCAATGTGGAACTGGACGGCGAGGTGCGGATCAAGAAGCCCACCGACGTGCTGGGTCGGATCGCCGCCCAGACGGCCAAGCAGGTCATTTGCCAGAAAGTGCGAGAGGCGGAACGTGACACCGTCTACAACGAGTACAGCGGGCGCGTGGGTGAGCTGGTCAACTGCAGCGTCAAACGGATCGAGGGGCCGGACTTGATCGTGGACATTGGTAAGGCCGAAGCCCGGTTGCCGCGCCGCGAGCAGTCGCGCCTGGAACAGTTCTCGCCCAGCGATCGCTTGCGAGCGATCATCGTCAAGGTGGAGAAATCCTTGAAGGGCCCACAGGTGATCGTTTCCCGCGGCGCACCCGAACTCGTGACCCGGCTGTTCGCGCAGGAAGTGCCGGAAATTTACGACAACACGGTGGTGATCAAAGCCTGCGCGCGGGAGGCTGGGGAGCGCACGAAGATCGCGGTGATCAGCCACGACCGCAACGTGGACCCCACCGGCGCCTGCGTGGGGATGAAAGGGATGCGGGTGGAGTCGGTCCGCCGCGAGTTGCGGGGGGAGAAGATTGACATCGTGGAGCATTCCGAGGACCAGGTGGTCTTCGCCACCAAAGCCTTGCAGCCTGCCAAAGTCAGCCGAGTGACGGTCCTGGACCCGGTCGCGAAGCATCTGGAAGTGATCGTGGACGACACGCAGCTCTCGTTGGCCATCGGCAGGAAAGGCCAGAACGTGCGTCTCGCGGCCAAGCTGATGGGCTGTAGGATTGACATCAAGAGCGAGGAGGAGAAGCGCCAGGAAGTGGAGTGGCAGATGGGACAATTGGTCGGCGGCACGCCGCTGGCCCAGCTCGTCGCGCTCAGTGAGCGCCTCCGCGAAAAGCTCATCCAGTACGAGATCCCGACCATCGAGCGGCTCGGTTCTATGACGCCCGAGCAGTTGCAGGAGATTCCCGGCATCGGTCCGAAAATGGTAGAAAAAATCTGTGCTGCCGTGCAGAATTACTGGGAAGGAACCGAGGAGGCGACAGAAGTCGCGGAAAGCGTCGAGTTGGCGGAAGCCAACGGGGACACCGAGCCGGCCGAAGCGACTGCGGAAGAACTTGTCGAAACGCAGGCCGAACCCGCCCAGCCAGATTCTGAGGCGCGGGCAATGCCGGACCTAACCGCTGAGGAGCACGCGGTCCCTGCCCAGGGCGGAGAGGCGGCGCAAGAGTCGCCGGAGCGTGTAGCTCAGGAGGACGACCACCCGGCAGCTGAATCACTCGAACAACCCGGGCTGGAAGGTTCCGGCACGAGCAACAGCGACGATGAGGCGGGAGCGCCCGAAAAGTGAGACGGATCGCGGCAAATAGGTAATGGGTTCGCATGCGGATTAACGAATTAGCCCGAAAACTAGAGGTGAAGGCGAAGGCGATCCTCGACTTCCTACCCACCCTCGGGATCACCGACAAACAGTCCCACTCCAGTTCTATCAGCGAAGAGATTGCGGAGAAGGTGCGCCAGCACTTTGCTGGCACACCCGCTGCAGCGTCCGGCGGGGAGAAGGAAGTAGTGACTGGCGAAACGGCGGTATCTGCTCCCGCGCCGCCTGCCGCATTGCCTTCCAAACCGGCTGCGCCTGAAGCCGTTGCAGTGCGGGGCGAGAGTCCTGTTTCCGCGCCGCCTCCGGAATCGCGGCCCGCTCCAACAGCAGCGGGGCACATTTCTGGACCGGTGGCGAGCCCATCTGTCCGCGGCGAACCTCGGCCTCAGTTGGGAACCCCGCTGGTGCCGAGACAGTTTTCGGCGGGGGGAGCGCGCACCGTTTTGCGCCCTCCGATTCGCCGGACGGCGCCCCAGCCACTGCCACCCGCGGGAGCGCCGAAAATGGGTACTGCCGCTTCCCCTCCACCATCGACGGAGGCACCTCCCGTGGTAGAGGTCATGCCAGCCGCCCCGAGTTCGCCTCTCACTGCTCCGGCCGAAGCCGGGCCTCAGGTTCAAACGCCTGCCCCACACGTCCCGCGGTTGGGGGTGCAGGGTCCGATGGGCACGCCGCGTCCCGGCGTGCCGGGCCCGGTGAGTCGCCCCGGTGGTCTGCCGCCCCCAGCCGTGGTGTCACCCCCGGTGCGTCCTGGGTCGCCCCGGGCGCTGGCTCCAGGGCAGCCGATCTATCAGCCGCCTCCAGGAGTTCGGAGGCGGGCTGGGCCGCCGCGCGAGGGTGTGAGCGGGTCGGCTGCTGGTGGGGTGGGGCGTCCAGGCGGGATGCCTCGGACCGTGCCGGGGCTCTCGGTGCCTCCGGGTCGCTATGAGCGGCGCCCCATGCACCCGACGCGAACGCGTCCCGGCGGTGCGGGCGCTGCGCCCGGTGTTGGCGAACGTCCGCGTCCCACCCGGAGTCCCATTCCTGTCCGGGATCGAGAAGGGCGGCAACGCGGCGGCCCGCCGCGCCAGGCACCGGCAGCATTCACGCCGCTGCCCATCAGCCGCGAAATCGCCATCGTCGAAGGCATCTCGGTCAAAGACCTAACGGAGAAACTGGAGATCAAGGCTAAGGACTTGATGCAACGGCTGATCAGCCGCGGAATTTTCGCGACTATTAACCAGACGCTGGACGCGCAGGTGGCCACTGAGGTGGCCCGGGATTTTGGGGCCGAGGCTCGCGTCATCAGCTTCGAGGAAGAAACCCTGGAGGCGGTCAAGCCGGAAAGCGAAGCAGAGGCCGGCGAGCGGGTGCCACGCCCGCCGGTGGTTACCATCATGGGCCACGTGGACCATGGGAAGACCTCGCTGTTGGACGTGATCCGGCAGACCCGCGTCAGCGAGCAGGAGGCTGGCGGCATTACCCAGCACATCGGTGCCTACCAGGTGGAAATCAACAACCGCCGGATCACCTTCATTGACACTCCCGGCCACGAGGCATTCACGCGGATGCGGGCGCGTGGTTCGAAGGTCACCGACATCGTCGTGCTGGTGGTGGCGGCCGATGACGGGGTGATGCCCCAGACGTTGGAAGCGGTGGACCACGCCCGCGCGGCCAACGTGCCGATAGTGGTGGCCATCAACAAGGTGGACAAGCCCGAGGCCAGCCCTGAGCGGGTGAAGCGCCAGTTGTCGGACCGCGGCCTGATGCCCGAGGAATGGGGCGGCAAGACAGTGACCGTGGAGGTCTCTGCCAAGCAGAACAAGAACCTGGACCTGCTACTGGAGATGATTCTGCTGGTGGCCGACGTGCAGGAACTGAAGGCGATTCCCACCCGTCGGGGGATGGCCACGGTTCTGGAAGCCGAGCTGGACCGCGGCCGCGGCCCGGTGGCCACAGTGCTGGTGCAAGATGGCACCCTGCGCGCGGGGGACCCCTTCATTGTCGGTTCCGTGTTCGGCAGGGTGCGGGCGCTGGTGGACGATCAAGGTCGCGGGCTGGAGGAAGCGCTTCCCGCCACACCGGTGGAAGTGCTGGGGCTCAGCAGCGTGCCGCAGGTGGGCGACCAGCTCCAGGTGGTCCCTGATCTGCTCAAGGCGAAGCAAACAGCCCTCTACCGCGAGCAGAAAGCGCGCGAGGCCGTGCTGGCCAGCTCCTCTCGCCTGACTCTAAGCCAGCTCCACGAGCAGATGAAGGCCGGCGTGGTCAAGGAGTTGAACCTGATCCTGAAGGGCGACGTGGGGGGCTCGGCCGAAGTGCTGGCCGAGACGCTGAACAAGCTGGCTACCGAAAAAGTCAAGGTGAAGATCATCCACGCCGGCGTCGGCGCCATCACCGAGTCCGACGTGCTGCTGGCTTCCGCCTCCAACGCTGTCATCATCGGCTTCGGTGTACGCCCGGAACGGAAGGCGCAGGAAACGGCCACGCAGGAAAAAGTGGACATCCGCCTGCACACCGTCATCTACGAGGTCGTGGACGAAATCAAGAAGGCGATGACTGGGCTGCTGGAGCCCACCACCCGGGAAGTGGCGCTGGGACGGGCCGAAGTCCGGGAGACCTTCCGCGTCACGGGGATCGGCATGATCGCCGGCTGCTATGTGCAGGACGGCCGGCTGACGCGCGGCGCCGAAGTGCGCCTGCTGCGGGATAACGCGGTGGTCTACACCGGCAAGGTCGCTTCTCTGCGCCGCTTCAAGGATGATGCCAGCGAGGTAAAGTCCGGCTTCGAGTGCGGCGTCGCCCTGGAAAACTACTCCGACGTCAAACAGGGCGACGTTGTAGAAGCTTTCGTCATCGAAAAGATCGCCGCCGAAGCGCTGGCCTGATGCCGTGTCCGTTGGGCTGCTCACTCTGGAAATCCACTTACCTTATGCGCATTCGCTGAAAGAGAAGCGAATGGTTATCCAGCGGCTCAAGGACCGGCTGCGCCGCAAGTTCAACGTGGCCGTGGCGGAAGTGGACCACCAGGACCTCTGGCAGCGTGCAGTGCTGGGGGTGGCCTCCATTTCCAGCAGCGAAGGCAACCTCCGCCAGGTGCTGCACGGCGCCCAGGCGGAAAGTGAACACCTGCTGGGGGGCGACCTGGTGGACGCCACCATCGAAATCCTGTAGCCCCAAGTCGTTTAGCCGCCGTCGCATTCTCCTATGGCTGATGACTCAACCCTTCAATTCCTATGAAACCATCGCACCGGGCCGAGCGGTTGGCAGATGAGCTGCGCATGCAGTTGGGCCAGTTGATCAGCCGCATGCGGGACCCCCGCGTCGGCTTTGCCACCGTCACCGGAGTGCGCCTTTCGCCCGATCTCCGCCACGCCCGTGTCCAGGTCAGTGTACTTGGCGGCGAGGAGGCCCAGCAGCAAAGCCTTCGCTGCCTGGAGGCAGCCCGCCGTTACCTCCGCCACGAGCTGGCCGAGCATCTGGCGCTTCGTTTCACCCCAGACCTGATGTTCGAACTGGACCGCGGTTTTGAGCACACCTCCCGCGTGGAAAAGCTGCTCCGCCGAGCCAGGAAGAAAACGGCGCGCTCGCCCGAGCCGCCAGACAATTAGTCAGGCCTGAGCAGAAGCAGGACAGACGGCCGAAGCCCGATGAGAAAAGCCGACGCAAAGCGGTCGTGCTACCATCGTCGAGAGGAACCGCAATGACCACCGGGACCCTGAAGCCCCCACCCACGGTTCGCGCGCCTCGTGGGACCCAGCTCTCCTGCCGCGGCTGGCACCAGGAAGCCGCGCTGCGCATGCTGATGAACAGCCTGGACCCGGAGGTGGCCGAGAAGCCGGAGGAACTGATTGTCTACGGCGGCTCGGGGCGGGCGGCGCGCAACTGGGCCTGTTTCGAAGCCATCGTGCGCGAGCTGCAGCAGCTCGGCAACGACGAAACCCTGCTCGTGCAGTCCGGCAAACCGGTGGGCGTGTTCCGCACGCACGAGTTTGCGCCTCGCGTTCTCATCGCCAATGCCAATCTAGTTGGGCACTGGTCCAACTGGGAGCATTTCCGCGAGCTGGAGCGCGCCGGGCTGATCATGTACGGCCAGATGAGTGCCGGAAGCTGGATCCACGTCGGGGCACAGGGAATCCTGCAAGGCACCTACGAGACTTTTGCGGCGACCGCCAACAAGCATTTCAGCGGTGACCTGGCCGGAAAGCTGGTGGTGAGCGGGGGCATGGGCGGCATGGGCGGCGCCCAGCCGCTGGCCGCCACCTTGAATGGCGCTACCTTCCTGGGCGTGGAGGTGGACCCGGAGCGGGTGAAGCGCCGCCTGCGCGTCGGCTACTGCGACATCATGGTCCACGACCTGGACGAGGCGGTCCGCATCCTAAAGAGGGCGGTGCGCAAAAAGGAGGCCACTTCGGTGGTGCTGGTGGGCAATTGCGCCGAGGTCATCCCAGAACTGGCCCGCCGCGGCATCGTTCCCGACCTGCTCACCGACCAGACCAGCGCCCACGATCCCCTCAACGGCTACATCCCGGCCGGCTGCTCGCTCGAGCAGGCCGCCGACCTGCGCCAGAGCGATCCCGCCGGGTACCTGAAGCGCAGCATGGACTCGATCGCACGCCATGTCGAAGGCATCCTCGCCTTGCGGAAGCTCGGCGCTGTGGCTTTCGACTACGGCAATAACATCCGGACCCTGGCCAACAAGGCGGGAGTCACGGAGGCCTATGCCTTTCCGGGATTTGTGCAGGCCTACATCCGGCCGCTCTTCTGTGAAGGACGAGGACCGTTTCGCTGGGTGGCGCTGTCGGGCGATCCGGCTGACATCGCCGTCACCGACGACCTGGTGTGCCAGCTATTCCCGGAGGACCGCGTTCTCGGGCGATGGATCGAGCTGGCCCGCCGCCGGGTCCGCTTCCAGGGCTTGCCGGCGCGCATCTGCTGGCTGGGATATGGCCAGCGCGCTACCTTTGGCCTGGCCATCAACGATCTGGTCAGAACGGGAAAGTTGAAGGCGCCGGTGGTGATCGGGCGCGACCATCTGGACTGTGGCTCGGTGGCTTCCCCCTACTGCGAAACCGAAGGCATGAAGGATGGCAGCGCCGCGGTGGCCGACTGGCCTGTGCTGAGTGCCCTGCTGAACACCGCCTCCGGGGCCAGCTGGGTTTCTCTGCAAAATGGAGGAGGAGTGGGCATCGGATACTCGCTTCACGCTGGGCAAGTTACGGTGGCGGAGGGCACCGCGGAAGGCGCCCAACGCTTGGAGCGCGTCCTCACGAACGACCCCGGCCTGGGCATCGTCCGGCATGCCGACGTCGGCTACGAGGAGGCGCAAGACTTTGCGCAAAAGGCGGGGTTGCGCGTTCCTTTCAGCTCTTCTTCGAAGTGACCGCGAAGAAACTTGTGAGCACCTGCTCCACCTTGCGACTGCCGCACTTAGGGCACTTCACCTTCCCCCGGCCGTACTCGCTGAGCGTCAAGATCTTCGAGAACCGCTTCTTACAATCGCGGCACCGGTAGTCATAATGGGGCATCTCGGGCTCCCTCCTTGCTCACTGGCCGGATTCTAGCACATGCTAAGCGGAGTGGTCGTACCCATGCGGACGCTCGTGGAATGCGTGCCCAATTTCAGCGAGGGGCGTGACGCGGCCAAGGTGCAGGCCATCGCAGAGGCAATCCGCAGCGTGGCCGGCGTCTACGTCCTGCGGTGCGAAATGGATGCAGACCACAACCGCTCGGTGATCACCTTTGTGGGCAGCCCGGAGAGCGTGGGGGAAGCTGCGGTGCGAGGCGTGGCCCGCGCCGTCGAGGTGATTGACCTGAACCAGCAGCGCGGCGTGCACCCGCGCCTGGGTGCGGCCGATGTGGTGCCCTTCGTGCCGCTGGAGGGCGTCACGCTGCAAGACTGCGTGGCGCTGGCCCGCCGGGTGGGCCAGCAGATCTGGGAGCAACTCGGCGTGCCCGTGTATCTCTACGAAGCGGCCGCGATGCGCTCCCAGCGACACAACCTGGAAAGCATCCGGCGCGGGGAGTTCGAAAGTCTCCGCCAGGAGATCGCTGCCAGCGAAGAACGCCGTCCGGATTTCGGCGAGCCGCGCGTGCATCCTACCGCCGGTGCCACCGTCGTCGGTGCGCGAAAGTTCCTGATCGCCTACAACATTGTCTTGAACACAGCCGATGTGCAGGTGGCTAAGAAAGTGGCCCGGGCAGTTCGCGCCTCCAGCGGCGGCCTGCCCTACGTAAAGGCCATGGGAGTGGAACTGAAGTCGCGTAATCTCGCGCAGGTTTCCATGAATCTCACCGATTTTAAGCAGACGCCCATCCACCGCGTGTTCCAGGCCGTGGAGAGCGAGGCAGCACGTTGCGGCGCGGTCGTGGTCGACAGCGAGATTGTTGGTCTCATCCCGAGGAAGGCCCTGGAGACGGCCACGGCTGCGTCCCTGAAAATTGCAAATTTCGACTCTCAGCTCATTCTGGAAAATCGATTGGCCGCTGTGCTGGAAAGCGAAACCTAGTGTTCACTCTGTGGCGGCTTATGCGGGCTTGCTGCTGGTACCGGGACGGCGTGCCAGCAGGTAGGCGCGGACCAACGGCTCCAGGCCCCCGTCCAGGACACGATCCACGTCGCCAATCTCCACCCTGGTGCGGAGGTCCTTGACCATCCGGTAAGGCGCCAGCACATAGGAGCGGATCTGGCTGCCGAAATTAATATCCAGTTTGGAATCCTCCACTCGCCGCGCTTCCTCGCGCTTCTTCTCCAGCTCCAATTCATAGAGGCGCGAGCGGAGAATCTTCATGGCCACGTCGCGGTTCTTGTGCTGGGAGCGCTCATTCTGGCACTGCACGACGGTGCCCGTGGGCAGGTGGGTGATGCGCACCGCCGAGTAGGTGGTGTTCACTCCCTGACCGCCGGGGCCGGAGGAGCAAAAGGTGTCAATGCGCAACTCCTCTTCGCGGATGTTCACCTGAATGGTGTCGTCAATTTCCGGCGAGACAAACACCGACGCAAAGGAGGTGTGACGTCGCGCTGCCTGGTCAAAGGGAGAGATGCGCACCAGGCGATGCACGCCGATCTCGGACTGCAACAGCCCGTAGGCGTAGTCACCTGTGACAGTGAAGGTGGCCGACTTGATCCCAGCTTCCTCGCCGGCCTGCAGGTCGTTGACGGCGGTGTGGAAGCCCTGCCGCTCGGCCCAGCGCAGGTACATGCGGAGCAGCATCTGGGCCCAATCCTGCGACTCGGTGCCGCCGGCCCCGGGGTGGATGGTGACGATGGCGTTGCGGGCGTCGTGCTCCCCGGCCAGCAAGGTGCGTGTCTCCAGCCGGTCCACTTCCCCTTGCAGCCGCTCGAGTTCCTGACGTAACTCGCCGGAGACATCCTCCCCTTCGCGGGCCAGTTCGAAAAACGTGTCCAGGTCGGAGAGGCGCCGGACCAGTTCGCGGTCCGTTTCCACCACGTCGGTCAGGCGCTTCCGCGCCTGCAGGACTTTCTGGGATTGTTCCGGGTTCTGCCAGAACTCAGGGCGGGAAATCCGCTGCTCGATTTCGGCTAACTCTTTGCTGCGCGCCGGAGTGTCAAAGAAAGCTCCGCACGTCGCGGATTTTCTCCTGAAGCGTGTCGTAGTTGCGTTGCAATTCTTCCATCATCATGAAGCACCTCCAGCTTTCTCAGGTACCCGGCTCTTCCGCAACCGCGCGGCCTTCACCAGCAGGACCAGGGCGGCCGCAGCCGCCAGCACCGGGAACCAGTGGCCAAAGGCCACGTAGGGCGTCCGGCCACCCAAATAACCAAACTTACCGGTGAAGGCAGCCCGCTGGTCCGGGGGGAAGGTCTGTAGCCGGCCGTAGGGATCTACGATCACTGTAATCCCCGTGTTGGTGGCCCGCAGCAACCAGCGGCCGTTCTCAATTGCCCGCAGCCGCGACATCAACAGCAACTGGTGGCGCGCCGCCGAATCCCCGTACCAGCTGTCGTTCGAGAGATTCACCAGCAGTTCGGCGCCGCCGGCGCTGAACTGCCGCACCAGGTCCGGGAAAATGCCCTCGTAGCAAATCAGCGCGGCCACCGGGTGTCGGTCGCCCAGCGGCACTGGCCGCGTGCCCGGCACAAAGTCCCCCACCTCGGCGGTGAGCTTGCCCGCAAAGAAAAACAGATTCCTCAGCGGAACGTACTCGCCGAAAGGGACCAGATGAATTTTATCATACCGGCCGAGGAACTCGCCGGCCGGGCTGATCAGCACCGCGGAATTCAGCGGTTCTTTCCGTTCGGCGTCGGCAAAAGCAACGACGTTAACCAGATGATGGCTCTGTGTGAGGCGGGCCAGGTGATGCAGGCGCTCCCGAAGCAACGGGTCTTCGTGGTAGTAAAACGAGGCCGGAATTTCTGGCCAGAGCACCAGGCCGGAGCGCGACTGGTTGCGCGCGTAGGCCGCCAGGACGCGGACTTCCAGGTCCGCGAACAGTTTGTAAACCGACGCCACAGTCCATTCTTCGGCCAGCGAGGCCTGGGCCTGGACCAGGTAGGCCGTCTCCGGCGCCTCTGGCGTGGGCAGCAGGGTGCCCCCCAAAGATGCGGCGGCCAGCACAAAAAAGGCTGCCGCCAGCGCCATGCCGCGCCGCCGGGTTGGCTTGCGCATCATCAGAAGGATGCCGGTATTGAAGAGCACCACCACAAACGACAGCAGGTAGACGCCGCCCAGCCGCGCCAGTTGTACAGGCAACAAGTGTTCGGCCAGCGCGTAGCCCAGCAGCAGCCAGGGGAAGCCTGTGAACAGGTGCGCCCGCAGAAGTTCTACGCCCACCCACAGTGCCGGCAGGCCCCACAGGATGTACCTCTCCGGCAGAGCCAGTAGCAGACGGGCCAGCGCAGCGAACGCACCGAAGAAGCAGGCCAGCACGGCCACAAACACCAGCAAAACTCCGGCGGCGGCCGCCTGGCCCAGTCCCCCGTACTCGAGCATCACCAAGCGAACCCAGTAGATCGTGCCGCCGAAGAACACCGCGCCGCAGAGGTAGCCCAGGCCAAAAGCCGTGCGTACACGAGGGGCGCGCTCGAGGACGAGCAGCAGCGGGACCAGCGCAACCCAGGCCAGGAACCCCAGATTCCATTTCGGAAACGCTGCCACCAGCAGCAAGCCACTGGCAACGCTCAGGAACCAGGGACGCAGACGGATCGGCACCGGTGGCCTCCTCAGGATCGGTGGACTAGGCGGATCTTGCGGATTCTGACATGCTCGGAAGCAGTCCCGCGAGTTTCGATTTTATCTGGATCAGCAAGGGACAGCTTGCTCAATTCACCACTAGGATCTGGTTAATTGTCAGACCCGCCCAGTGGTGCTCTTGCTTCAAAGGAATCAAGAACTTGGTCGGCCATGTAAGAACTGCGCACCAGCGGGCCGCTGAAGACGGCCCGGAAGCCCAGTGAAAGACCGTAGTCGCGGTAGTCGGTGAACTTTTCCGGAAGCAAGTATTCGACCACCGGCAGGTTCCGGCGGGTCGGCTGAAGGTACTGGCCAATGGTGACCACGTCGCAATCCACGGCGCGCAGGTCATCGAGCAGTTGCTTCACTTCCCCATGCGACTCTCCCAGCCCCAGCATGAAGCCGGACTTGGTCAGCATTGCAGGCGCCAGCTGTCGAACGGCGGCCAGTAGCTGCAAGGAGCGATGGTAGTCAGCTTGCGGCCGAACCCGGCAATAGAGGCGCGCCACCGTCTCCATGTTGTGGTTGTAAACATCGGGGCCGGCGGCCACCACCCTCGCCAGTGCCTCCCGGTTGCCGCAGAAATCCGGCGTCAGCACTTCCACTCGCGCCGACGTCAGCTGCCGGCGCAAGGCGGAGATGGTGGCGGCCCAATGGGTGGCGCCTCCGTCAGACAGCTCATCGCGGTTGACGCTGGTGATGACCACGTAGCGCAGGCCCATGCTGGCCGCCATGCGCGCCACATTTTCCGGTTCCTCGGAGTCCAGCGTCTCCGGCCGCCCTCGTGGCACCGCGCAGAAGCCGCAACTGCGCGTGCAGGTGTTGCCCAGAATCATGAAGGTAGCCGAGCCGCGGGCAAAGCATTCATGGAGGTTGGGACACCGAGCCGACTCGCAGACCGTGTGCAGGCGGTGCCGGCGGAGTCCAGCTTTGAGCTGGTGTAGAGCTATCCAGTTGGTTTGAGGATTTCGGACCCAATCCGGGAGTCGCCCGGCCATCATTATCTTGGTGCCATCATTTCTTCGTGATGGTCTTGAAGCCTTCCTGTTGCAAACGCTGCTTCGCCCGCTCGACCCCTCTGTCTGAAGTGAACGGACCCACTTGCACGCGATACAGGCGGTCGGCTTGCGAGGTGACCAGAACCACCGAAAACCCCTTGCTCCTCAACAGGCTGAGCAGCGCTTCGGCGTCCTGCTTCTTGCTGAGGGCAGCCACCTGGAGGTGGACAGCCGGCCCTGTCGTAACTGCAGCAGCGGGACGAGTGCTCGACCGGGTCTGCAACCTGGCCGGGGATCCCTTCTTCTCCAGCGCCTGCTGGAAATTCAACTCGGAGGCCGGAAGGGCAGAAGCCGCCTGGACATTCGTCGGGTCAGCAACGCCGGCCCGAGCGAGGGCGCTGCTCTCTCCTGGGACGGGTGTCACGCCTGCTCCAGCCGGTCCAATATAGCCTGTCGTGTTCTTCCCCACGATGTAGCCGAGAGCGAAGAATACCGCGCACAAGACGACCACGGCGAAGAAGATGATCGTGATTTGGCGGTTTTCCAGTACGACGTCGTATTGCCCCTGCGCTCCTGTACGCATGACCGTATTCTACTCGTAATCCTGCGAGAGAGACCTGGGTGGCCCGGTCACCAGAAAGGCACATTGCAACGTGCTTCTTGGCCCGCTTCTTGGATTGTCGAGCGGGAATTCCAACCCCCGCATTCCACAGTGCGCACCTGCTAGGTGCCGGTGCTCTCCTTTTTCTTGCCCTGGAAGGCGGAAAGAATGTCCACCGGCAGGGGGAAAACAATGGTGGTGTTCCGCTCCACACCGATTTCGGTGAGCGTCTGCAAGTAGCGCAGTGTGACGGCCGCTGGCTGCTCGGCGATGATGGCCGCGGCCGCTGTGAGGCGCGAGGCAGCCTGAAATTCGCCTTCGGCGTGAATAATCTTGGCGCGGCGTTCCCGTTCCGCTTCGGCCTGCTTGGCGATGGCACGCTTCATCTCGTCGGGCAGGTCCACCTGCTTCACTTCGACCTTGGTCACCTTGATCCCCCACGGTTCGGTGTCCTCATCGAGAATGGTTTGCAGCCGGCTGTTCAGCTTTTCGCGCCGGGCAAGCAGCTCATCCAATTCCACCTCGCCCAAGACGCTGCGCAAGGTGGTCTGCGCCAGCTGCGAGGTGGCGTACAGGTAGTTGGTCACCTTCACCACCGCGTCGGGCGCATTCATCACCCGGAAGTACAGCACGGCGTTCACCTTGAGAGTGACGTTGTCGCGGGTGATGACGTCCTGCGGCGGGATGTCCATGGTTTCGATCCGCAGCGGGACGCGCACTATTTGATCAAGCGGCCAAAAGACAAAGATCAGGCCGGGGCCTTTAGCCTTCTCTAGCAGGCGCCCCAGGCGGAAGATGACCCCACGCTCGTACTCCTTCAAGATGTTGATCGAGTTGAGGAAGTAGATAGCAAGAATGACCGCTACAACCCCTAGGGGACCGAGTCCGAACATATGCACCTCCGTGCAAAATAGTAGGATTAGATTCGGGGCCGAGTTTGCTCCGCCGGGACTGAGGGTCCGCTGCCGTCTGGTTCCACCCGCAGCAGCAGGCCCTCAATGGCCCGCACCCGCACCCGGGTGCCGCGCGGCAACGGCGAGCTGCTGACCGCCTTCCAGATTTCTCCTTGGATGAAAATCTTCCCCTCTGGCGCCAAGTCGGTCTGGGCGGTCCCCACGTCGTCCAGCAGCCCGACATCTCCGGTCACAACTTTGCTTTTCCATGCCTTGAAAGCCAGACGGAGCAAGAATACCGTAATCAGGCCCAGGGGCAGGGCAACGGAGAGAGCGGTGACCAACTTGATTCTCATCTCCGGAATCGGAGTATCCACCAGGATGAGTGCGCCCAGGATCATGGACAGAATACCACCTGCGGCCAGCACGCCATGGCTCATAAGTTTGGCCTCCAAGAGGAAGAAGGCAAAAGCCAGAATGATCAGGAAGGCGCCCGTCCAGTTGATGGGTAGCAGCGACAAAGCAAACATGCCCAGTAACAGCAGAATGCCGCCTGCGACGCCGGGGACGATCAGGCCGGGGTTGGAAAACTCAACATACAAGCCCAAAGCTCCCAATGCCAGCAGAATGAAGGCGATATTGGGATCAATGATCCGCCGCAGAAAGCGGTAGCGGGCGCTGGGCTCGTAGGCGACCAGCTGGGCGCCGGCCAGGTTGAGCGTGACCGACTCGCCTCCAAAACGCTGGATGGTCTTCCCCTCCATCTTGTTCATCAACTCCTGCGGCGAAGCGGCAATCACCTCAATCAGGCGATTCTCGAGCGCTTCAGTTTCGGTGAAGGACTTGCTTTCCAGCACCCCCTTCTCGGCCAGTTCCGCGTTGCGCCCGCGCTTGCCGGCGATGGAACGGATGTAGGCGGCGGCGTCTTGCTCCACCTTCTGCCGCAGCAACTCGTCCATCTCCTGGCCGCCGATGAGCACCGGGTGGGCCGCACCGGTATTCGTGCCAGGGGCCATGGCGGCCACGTCGGCCGAAAGCAGAATCAGAAAACCGGCCGATGCCGCCCGGCTTCCCCCCGGACCAACCCAAGCCAGCACCGGCACCGGCGAGGCAAGAATTTTCTCAATGATTCGCCGCATGGCGGTGTCCAGGCCGCCGGGGGTGTTCAACCGCAGTAACACCGCGTCGGCCTGTTGCGCTGCGGCAGCCTGCAAGCCACGCTCGATATACTCTGCGGTGAGCGGGTGGACGATCGTGTCCAGTTCCAGCTTCAGGACGGTAGCATTGCCAGAGCCAGCCGGGGCTGAGGCGGCTGGGGCTGAGCCGGCTGGAAGCCTCAGCAGCAGCACCATGACCGGCAGCAGAAAAAACAGTCTGTGACGCCACTGGCGCCAGGCCTGAGGATTTCCCGCTCCGAACTGCATACTCTGTGTCATTCTCTCTGTCACGGCGTTCGCATCTGGATCGTTTCCAGCACGGAGCGGGCGGCGACATTCTCCGGCTCCACTTCGAGCGCCTGCAGGGCTTGCTGTTCCGCCTCGGCCACCCGCTCCTGTTCCAGATAGATCTTGGCCAGTAGCAGGTGGGCTTCCAAGGAATTTTCCGAGGTCAGCGCCAGGCGCGCTTCTCGAACCGCTTCTTCACGACGGCCACCTCGTTCGTGCAGCCACCCCAGTAGGAGATGGGCCTCCGCCTGATTCGGATTCAGCCGCACGGCTTCGCGCAGTTCGCCGAGTGCCTCAGCGTCCCTTGTCTCACCCAACAGTTCGCGACCTCGCTCCAGGTGCGACTCAGCGTGCTGCTCCCTCGGCAGGCGGGACAGGCTTTCTTCCCTCAATATTTCTAACACCAACTGAAGCTGGCGAAACCTGCGGCCATGATAGTTTTCTTTGAGGCGCTCCAGACCCTGGAAGGCCTGCTCGTCGAGGTCGGTGATCCGGACGGCGGCGCGGTCATCAACCAGCAACTGGCGTTCCCTGGCAGCTTCCACAATGTTACCGGCGCGTTCAAGAGATTTCACCAGCAAGGCACGGACCTGCCCATCCTCGGGATTTCTCTCCAGCGCCAAGCGAAATTGCCATGCGGCGCTGGCGTACTGTCCCGACTTCCAATGCCAGTAACCCAGATTGAAGCTGTAGACGGGGTCAGCCGGGTCCCCTTCGGCCGCTTTGCGAAAGCTGTCCAGCGCCGCCGGCTGATTGCGCCGCGACTGCGCCGCCCCCAGGTTGTTGTAGGCCTCATTCAGGGGAAGACGCTCGGCCACTGTCCGGAAGGCGGCTTCCGCCTTCTCGTACTTTTCGAGGGAGAAGCAACAGATTCCCAACAGGAACCGGGCCTCCAAGAAGCCAGCTTTCCCGCTCTTCAGCTTAGTGAGCCAGGGGATGGCAGTCGGACAGTCGCGGTTCTGGAAATAGAACTTGCCCAACTCCAGAGCGGCGCTACCGAAGCTCCGGTCTTTTCGCGCGGCTTCGCGAAAAAGTTTCACCTGCTCGGAGCGCGAGGATGCCAGCAAGCCTCGGATGTAATTTTCCCAGGCGTCGAGGCGGACGCGCGGCTCGGGCATCGGAGCCAAGCCGCCCGGCAGGCTGCCGGGACCGACTTCCAGCGCGCGGGAAATCGCCACTGCCAGACGGTCCTGCAGCACCAGCAGCTCCGACAGCGGCCTGGACTGAGTGAATTTGGAGCGCAGCCGCGGCGGGTGCATTTCCAGCAGCCGCGCCCGGGCCTGAAGCTGGTTGGGCGCCGCCAAAGAGTACTGGCCCAGGATGACATAGTCGGCATCGATGGTTTCAGCCAGCTTGAGGATAGTAGCCCGGCTCAGGATTCTGGCCGCGGGGATGCCCAGCAGATCGAAGGCCGCGGCGCGTTCTTCGCGGCTGACGACGTAAAAAGAGGGCCCATCCAAGCGCTCGGCCAGCCCTTCGGCGAAGCTCTCGCTGATCCACTCCAGGTGGGCATCGCCCGTCTGGTTCTCGAAGGGGAGGATCATGCAGGTGGTGCTGTGCGCTGCTCCGGCCAGCAGAAGCCACGCCACCGCCGCCAACCCCAGGACCTGCCGAACTTTCATGCCAGCCTCGCGCCTCCCGTTATTATATCCGAAATCGGAACCTTGGGCCCGAAGGGCGAGGCGGTGCCAAAGGGCCGAGCCAGAGGGGCTCGCAGGAGGGGCGAGCCGGGGGTGGCGAGAAGTTAGTGGCGGGAGCAGTCGCGCTGCGCTGGCGGAACTCGCTTTGGTAGTGGGTCAGTTTCCGGAAAGGGCGTTACACGGCCACGCGGACTGCGTGGCAGCATAGGTAAACGCTAACCGACTTGTGGAGACCTGTCTGGCGAATCTGACGAAAATTCTTTCGCTAAGACGCTTCCCCGCATCACCCCCCGGTCGTCGGTAGGGGCACCGGCGCTTGCGGCTATGGCCGTCTAGGGTACGCCAAGGGCCGCCCTCGCAGGTCAAGACTGGAGGGTTCGTAATGGCTCAGTGCTGTATAGGGTTCGCTGAAGCGGTCGCCGACAAGGTCTTGGCGAACAAAGAATGCATTCACTCCGCCCAAGGTGCAGCCAACGAGCAGATAGCCCTTTCTGCGGCCAAGAATTTCGAGAGCCGTCAAACTCGCGCCAAAGTGATCCGAGCCATCCCAGAAGGCGTTCGCATCGTACTCTACTACCCATTCAACTCCCGGTGGGAATTTCTCATTGTACTCCACGACGACTGTTCCGGGACGATATCGCTCGATCTTCTGCCAAACCCAATAGTCATTTCTGTCAATGTCGATGGACAGCAAGTCGAACTCTGGCGGCACATTGGCTCGGGCCAGGAGATCTTCAATGTTTTCCGCCGTGACAACCGCATTGAGGATGACCAGCCGCCGCGATTGAATGTCCACCGCAAAACTCTTTCGGACAGTATTCACAGCCTTCCTGTCCGCGTCGATCCATAATCCAGTCCAAGCATTACAAAGCAGGAAAACAGTATTGTTCTCGTAACCGTCACCAGAACCGATTTCTACAAACACCTTGTTAGTGACGCCGATCCTGCGGAAGATCTCGGCTATAATGCCATCCTCACCGGCCTGCGAGTACATCTTCGCTTCGTGCCTGTTGAGCCTCTTTGGATCCTGATACGTGGGCTGGGAAAGCCGCCTTTGCGTCACTTCTTGCATGTGCATTTCGTAAAGCGGATCGCTCCCAATTCGGGAGGGCGCGCACAGGCAACAAGGTCCGGAGTAAAGGCCAAAAACGCCACTCCAGATCTCGTTCCATTCCAAGTAGGAATGATGTCCAGAAAGCTTTCCGTAAACAATGCTCCCTCTCCACCATACCGAGCAGCGCCTGCTATCGATACTGGACCACCACAGCCCTGCCGCCACCATCACTGCCGCCAGCGCCCAGGCTTTCCACTCGCGGTTGGACCAGATCAGGCCAGCGGCGCAAACCAAGCTCATCAGCAAGAGCGCATCGTGGATGCTCCAGATCCCCCCCGCCGTAGCGATCAGAGCCGCCAGCACCAAGACTACCTGTCTGCGCCGGGAGACGGTTAGGTTTGGCAAAGTAGTTACCCTACGTATGCCCTATTGTGATCTATTCCTACCGAGAAGCCTGAATTTTAACCGGACTCGGCTTCCCGGAAACTGACCCACTACCCTCGCTTTTGTTTGAGACGGCACTGGGGCCACGACCGACACAAATCTTATTTACGCGGCGAACCTCTTGCGATAAAATCCAGGAAGGTGCTCCGAGAGTAGTCTTCCGCCTGAACATTTGTCCCGGGTTCCGTTTACGCTGGCGACTTCCCGACCTTCCCGGTAGGCACAAAATGTTGTGGCCCATTCCTCGAGGGCTCAAAATGGAGTAGGTTTTGGCTTTACAAACCCCTACTCCAGCGCTACTATCCACCCAGTGCCCCGAAGGGACAATTTCCTGCGGCGAGTCTGGGCCAGGCTGAGTTGCGCCATTCTGAGTTGGGGACCAACAAAGGAAGGTTTGCCTTGCTCAAGCTAAAGAAGATCGAGCTCATCGGGTTCAAGTCTTTTTGTGACCGCACCGAGATGGTCTTTAACGGAGCGGGAATCACCGCCGTGGTGGGTCCCAATGGGTGCGGCAAGTCGAATATCAGCGATGCCATCAGTTGGGTGCTGGGGGAGCAGTCGGCCAAGAGCCTGCGGGGCGGCACCATGCAGGATGTGATCTTCAACGGCACGCGCGACCGCACACCGACAGGTTTTGCCGAGGTTTCCCTGACGCTGGCCGATACCGATTACCACGCCGAGGACTGCCCTCCGCTGCTGGGAACAGAGCTGCCGGGAACGGAGCCGGCGGCAAGCGCGGTAGCTCCGTCAACTGCGGCAGGAACCTCGGGCACGCCAAGCTATGTGTTCCAAAGCCGCCCGGCTGAGGAGCCCTCGTTCCGCCCCTCGGCACCAAAGGTCGCACCGAAGGTCGGACCGGAGGTCGTCATCTGCCGCCGTCTGTTCCGCTCGGGGGAAAGCGAATACCTGCTCGACGGCAGGCCAAGCCGGCTGCGGGATATCCAGGAGCTGTTCTCGGGTACCGGCCTGGGGCATGGCTCCTACGCCATTATCGAGCAAGGAAAGATCGGGCAGATCCTCAACGCCAAACCCTACGAGCGGCGCGCGCTGATTGAGGAGGCGGCAGGAATCACCAAGTACAAGAACAAGCGCCGGCTGGCCGAAGCCAAGCTGGAAAGCTCCAAGCAGAACCTGAATCGCGTGAACGACATCCTGGAGGAAGTGACCAGGCAGGTGAACTCGCTGAAGCGCCAGGCCTCCAAAGCGCGGCGGTACGCGGAGTTGCGAGAGGAATTCCGTGGGCGGCTGCGCGCCGTGCTGTCCAGCCGGCACGCCGAGCTGGAGCGTCAGGCGGTGCAATCGGCCCTGGAGCTGAGCCTGGCTTCCAACCGCTCGAAAGAGATGGGAGCGCAGGTGGAGGCTTTGGAGCAGGAGCACATCGGGCTGAACCGCGCCGGCTACCAGCAGGAGGAGGCGCTGCGCCGCCAGCGCGACCGCATCGCCTCACTCGAAATGGAAGCGGACCGGGCGCGCAATCGCATTTCGTATCAGCAGCAGCAGGCGACGGAACTGGAGACACGTCTTCGCGAGCAGGAGGCGAGACAGACCCAACTCGGGACCCGGCTGGAGTCGCTTGAGCGCGAATTGGTGGAGTGCCGAGCGGTGCTGGCCGCCGCTGAGGCCGAAGAGAAAATGGCGCAGGCGGAGGTCGAGGGGCGGGCCGCTGAGTTGTCGCGCACCGAGCAACAACTGCACTCGCGCGAGAGTGAGGTGGACAACCTTCGTGCTTCCGTGCTTGCCCGGATGGGTGAGTTGGCCGAACTCCGCAACCAGCTGACCCAGGTCGAAGAGTACCTGGCCGGCATCCAGCGTCAGGGTGAACGCGGCGAACGCGAGCTGACGGCCGCTGCCGAAGAGCAGGCCGGACTCCGCAAGCAGCAAGGAGCGCTTCTGGCCAAGCAGGCGCAGCAGCAGCTCGACTTGCAATACGTGAATGCCGAGCGGGCCACGGTGGAAACGAGGCTCGGTGAACTGAAAGTCGAGGTGCGCCGTGTCAGCGGGAAACTGGAGCAGCTCCGCGGCGAGTACGCAGACGTGCGCGCGCGCCGCGACTCGCTGGAGCAAATCCTTTCCCACCGCGCCTACACGGCCGAAGCGGTCAAGAAACTGTTCGCGTCGAACGGAGAAGGAAACATGCGCTTGCCCGAGGGGTTCCGTCCCCTGGGCATCCTGGCCGATTTCTTGGAGGCCGAGCCGCGTTTTGAGACTGTGGTGGAGGATTTTCTGGTCGAGGAGCTGGAGTACGTGGTGGTGAAGAGCTGGGATGCCGCGCAGGAAGGCGTGCACCTGCTGCGTTCCGAGGGCGAGGGGCGCGCTACCTTCCTGGTGCACCCGGAAGCGCCTCTGCCTCTCGTGGGCAATGGCTTGGGCTCCCTCCCGCCGGGGCTGACTCCGCTGAAGGACTTTGTCCGGTTGACGAACGGATTGCCGCGGGCAGCCGAGACGCTGTTGCCTAGGCTAGCGCTTAGTTACGTCGCAGATTCGGCCGCCGCAGCCCGCGAGTTGGCTCTGGCTCACCCGCAATGTTACTTCCTGGCTCCGGAAGGTGAGTGTTTCCACGGCTCAACGCTGACCGGCGGCAAGCGTGCCGGTGCCGGTCCGCTGGGGTTGAAGCGTGAGCTGCGCCAGGTGACCCAGCAGGCAGGCGAACTCGCGCGGCACATTGACGCCTCTGCCGCCGGTTTGCGTGCCAGCGAAGAGGAAGCGGCCAGGATTGCGGCTTCGCTGGAGAAGCTGCGCGGGGACGAGGTGGAGCGGGAAAAGCTGGGAGTGGGCCTGGATCAGGAACTGCGCCAGCTTGCAGGGCAACTGGCGCGGGCCGCCGAGCGACTTTCGGTGGCGCGGCTGGAGCTTCAGCGGCTCGAGCAGGAGAGAGCGCGCGCGGCCGAGCATGCTGAACGCCTGCGGTCAGAAGCCGAAGGCCGGGAACGCGCCCGGCAGGAGCTGGAAGCGCGCTTATCGGAAACCACAGTGGCCGCCGCCGAACTGGGGGAAGCCCGGATTGCCGCCTCCGCCGCACTGGCCGAGGCGCAAGCCCGTGCTGCGGCCTTGCAAGAGCGCCGGAGTGCGGCCGCCGCAACCACCGTGCGCCTCGAGGACTTAGTTGTCCAAGAGCGCTCCCAAGCGGAGGAGTTGGAACGCCAGCTCGACTCCGGCCGCCAGGAACTGAAACGCCTGGCGCACGAACAGGGGGAGCTGGAGCGCCGGGCGGCCGAAGCGGTTGCCGGGCGCGCAGCTGCCGAACAGGCCGCTGACGAACTTCAGAAGGCGCTGGAGGAAGGCCGGCAACGGCTGGCGGAGCTGGAAGAGCAGACCCGCATGGCCCGTGCAGAGCTGGACGAGCAGCGCGAGCGCAAGTCGGCCGCCGAAGTCGCCCTGGCTCGGAAACAAAGCGATCTGGGGCACCTGGGCGAACTCTGCCGGAACGACCTTGGCCTCGCCCTTGAGGAACTCGCTGCCGATCCGGCCGAACTACTGGCAGACGAAGCCCTGGCGCAGGCCGAAGAACAGACCCGCCAACTGCGCGCCCGGATCGAAGCGATGGGTCCGGTCAACATGATGGCCCTGGAAGAGTATCAGGAGGCCCGGCAGCGGCAGGAATTCCTCGACACCCAGCGCCAGGACCTGCTGGACGCTATCCGCGACACCCAGCAGACGATTCAGGAAATCGAGGCCGTGTCGCGCCGGCAGTTCCTGGAGGCCTTCCAAGCCATCAACGCCAACTTCCAGGAAACCTTCCGGACCTTGTTTGGCGGCGGCACAGGGATGATGAAACTGAGCGAGGAGGAGAATCTCAGCGAGAGCGGCGTGGACCTGATCGCGCAACCGCCGGGAAAGCGTTTGCAAAATGTCCTGCTGCTTTCCGGCGGAGAGAAAGCGCTGGCCGCGATGGCTCTGGTGTTGTCAATTTTCCAATACCAACCCAGCCCCTTCTGTGTCCTGGACGAAGTGGACGCCCCGCTGGATGACGCCAACATCGGGCGCTTCACCAGGCTTGTCGAGCAGATGACTTCCAGCACTCAGTTTATAATCATCACCCACAGCAAGAAGACCATGGAGGCGTCTCCGGCGCTGTACGGGGTGACGATGGAGGAGCCGGGGGTTTCCAAGCTGGTCTCGGTGAAATTGGGCCAGACCGAACTAGACGCAGTGAGCCATCAGCAAGCCACTCCACAGGGAGAGGCCGTAGGCGCCATCGCCTGAGATCCTCTAGCAGGAAGCAGAAAAAGCGTGCCTGCTGTTACATTAGCGAGGTCTTTCAGCATCCAGCTGGATGCAACAGCTGAATTGTTGCGGGCGCCATCTCCATGCAGACGCTTCACCCGGCGGCCGCGGTCTCCTCGATCTCGGCGTCCCAGGAAATCCCAATGCCACGCTTGACGCTCTGGGCGGCGGGGCAACCTTTCTCGTGGATGCCCACCACGCGCTCCGCTTCGGCCCGCTTTCCTTCAGCCACGGTCAGGTGATAGTGCACATGAATGGAGGTAATGAAGGGCTTGCCCTCCACGTTCTCAATCTTGCCCTCGGCTTCGGCCCACAACCCCTCCCTGGGCACCCGGATGTGGCGCGCTGCCAGCGCGCCGGCTAAGGTGCCGGTCATTCAACCGGCGACGGCGGCCACAATGTGGTCCAGCGTGGCTGGCAGATCCTCCTCCGGCTCGAGCCCGTAAAATTTCTTGATGCCGCCGTGCACCCCGTAGCGAACCGGCTCGGGGAAGTTTTCGATGTAGGCGCGACGCACCGGCCCCTTGTCCTTGTAGATGCGCGCGCGCGAAGTGTGAATCAAGTCTCCCATCTCGCACTCCTTTCCGGTCGTGGGAAAGTATACAAAAAACTTTTGCCTCCGAAGACCCGCATGCTATGCGAGGTTTCGCAGGCGACAGGCACGCGGAGTGCGCCAATGCTGGCTTGCGCGGTGCTTGACAGACATTTTGCTGATGGCGCAGAATGCGGACTCTTCCAGGATGTTCATGGAGAAGACAAAAAGCACAGCCATCCTGCTCGAAACAGAATTCCCGGGCCAAGCTCTCTTCTGGCGGGGGAAGGTCAGGGACTTATACGAGGCCGACGGTTCGCTGCTGCTGGTGGCCACCGACCGCATCTCAGCCTTCGACTGCGTGCTGCCTACCGGCATTCCCGACAAGGGACGGGTCCTGACTCAACTTTCCCTGTTCTGGTTTAAGTTCCTGGCCGAAGTGGTGCCCAATCACCTGGTTACCGCCGACCCGGCGCAATACCCGGCGGCGTTTCATCCATTTCATGAGCAACTGGAGGGCCGCTCCATGCTGGTTCGCCGGGCACGGATGGTGCCGGTCGAGTGCGTGGCCCGCGGCTACCTCTCCGGCTCAGGCTGGAAAGAGTACCGGCAGAGCGGGAGCGTATGCGGCATCCGGTTGCCGGCGGGGTTGCAGGAATCGGAGCGGCTGCCGGAGCCCATCTTCACTCCGGCCACCAAGGCGGAAACGGGCCACGACATAAACATTTCCATCGAGGAGATGGCGGAGCGGGTAGGCAAGCAGGCCACCGCGCGGTTGCGTGAGCTGACCCTGGAAATCTACCGCCGCGCCGCCAGCTACGCCGAGCAGCGCGGCATTCTGCTTGCCGACACTAAGTTCGAGTTCGGCTACGTGGGCGACCAGTTGGTCCTGGGCGACGAGGTGCTGACCCCAGACTCGTCCCGGTTTTGGCCGCAGGCGCAGTACCGCCCCGGCGGCGCCCAAGTCTCGTTCGACAAGCAGTACGTGCGCGACTACCTGGAGCAAATTGGCTGGGACAAGCAGCCTCCGGCGCCGCCGCTGCCGGCGGAGATAGCCGAGCGCACGGGAGCGAAATACCGGGAGGCGCTTCGACTCCTGACGGGACGTGACCTGCCGAATTGAGCGCCTGGAGCATACTGGATTTGGTGCTGGTCGGCATCGTGCTGTTTTCGGTGGCGTTCAGCGCCGTCAAGGGATTTACGCGGGAACTGATTTCGCTGTTGGCGCTGGCCTGGGGCTTTCTGCTGGCCTGCTGGCTCTACCCCACCGCGGCGGGGCAGCTCCCCCAGGGGCGCGCGCCAAACCTGGCAGCGTTGACCGCCTTCCTGGGCATTTTGCTGGTGGCGCTGATTGCCGGCGGGTTCCTCTCCCGCTGGGCGGGGAGGATGGTGGACCGAGCGGGTCTGCGCTGGTTCGACCGCCTCCTGGGTGTCGGCGTGGGCTTGGTCCGCGGCTGCTTGTTTTGCATGGTTGTGGTAGTGATTTTGGCGGTCTTCGCGCCGGAGGCGCGGCCGCTGGTGAGGTCGCGGTTAACGCCGTACCTGATTCACGGGGCGCGCGTGTTGGTTTCCGTGGCTCCCTCTGACATGCGGGACCGCTTCCACAGCGGGTGGGAGCGGGTCCAGGGAATTTGGCGAGGCCAGCCGGAGCGCTGATTTCGCTGTTGACTGCGGTCGGGTACCAATGGACAAGGCCCGGCCGAGCAAGCTCTTGACCCAGAAGGAGATCGTTCGGTGAAAGACCAATTGGAATCATTAATCGGGCAATTGGTAGACCGTGGAGTCCCATTCCCGGCTGCCTTGCGGGAATTCGAAAAGAAATACATCCGTCAGGTGATGGCACACACGCGGGGCAATCAGTCGCGTGCGGCTCGCCTGCTGGGCATGCACCGCAACACGCTCAGCCGCAAGATGGAAGCCCACCAACTGCACGGGCGAAACGGGAACCGCTCCCGCTAACGGGAAATTCGGAGCAAGATTGCCATCCGGGACACGGATCTCGGCGTAGGAAAGGGGCGGCCGGGCCGTAGCCTTACTCTATTTCAGATTCTACGGCAGGCTGGGACTCCTTGAGTGAGCCCCGGAACGAGGAGCGCTTTCGATTTCCCTTGTATGGGCCCTGGATTTCCCTTCTAAGAGATGGCGCTGGCGATCCCGACGCTTCTTCAGCTCGGCGCTTTGGCGGAAGGCCCCAGGGTTACTCCTCCTCGAGGGGGAGGATTTTTCCGTCCACCATAGAAAGCACGAAGGGATCCGGCTGGAACAAGTTGGCCATACCCGTGAAGCGCACGATTTGCCCGACGGGGACCTTGCGGGTGGGCTCGGCTAAGACCAATTCTACGTCGTAGGCTTTAGGGTCCCTCTGGGCAGTTTCCGCCAACACGACAATGCGCACGGTGCGTGCTCGGCGAGGCCCCGTAGCGGAAATAATGCCGCCCCGAAACTCCAGCGACATGCCTTTCATTTTTCCCCAGAGTTCTTCCCCCTTGGCTTCCATTTTAAGCAGCATGTCGCGGATCTCGTCAAAGCTCAACTCTTCGGGGACTACCGGGGCGGCTGCAGCGACTTCCGCCTTGGAAAGGACTTTGAAGCCGGCGGGTGCAAACGGCTGGGCCTTGGCCTGTTGCTTTAACTGCGTGAATCCTTCTTCGTCCGGGCCGTGGTACTGCTCGTAAATCTTCCGGAGGTAGTCATCCACCTGCTGGCGTCCCGCCGGCTGTAAGGCGCCGGCGCCATCCACGGTGGCGGCTCGCGCAAAGGCCCAGAACGCCTCGTTGTATTTCGGGTCGGGGCGTTGGGCGATATAGGCGTTGCCAAGCCGGTAGAATAGCCCGCCGTCTTGGGGCGACAGTTCGGCTGCCCTTCGGTACTCGGATTGGGCCTCGTCGTACTTCTTGCGTATGTCGGCAACCACACCCAGCGCCTGGCGGAAGGTCGCTTCGAAGGCGTTCTTCTGTTTCTCCAGGTCCTCGGCGCTGACGTTAGGCACTTGGAATGAGGATAGTTGCTTGAGCCCGCGCTGGGCAAATTCCCCACCTGCGGACAGCTTCTTCTCCAGCTCCGGGTCGTTCGGACCAGGCGGCCCCTGATGGAAGAAGTAACTGACCCAGAAGAGAGCACGCAGGTGGTTGGGGTTCACCTCGAGCAGTTGGCGCGCGGCTGGTTCCGGACTCTGTTTCACCTGTTGCAGCGCAACCATCTTCATTATCAGAGCCTGTTCCTTCACCACAGTGTCTGGGTATCTGCCTAGGAATTGGTCCAGCAACTGGAGTTTTGTGGCGGGAGTCTTCTCGTTATACGCCGCCATGTAATCGTTGTATTCAAACGCATCGGTAATCTGCTGGCCAGCAGCCGGCGCCGGCGCCGCGACCAACAGTGCCATCAGCAAGGTGATCCAAAGCAAGCACACATGATTCGGTTTCATAGCCACTCCACTCCTGGTGATTGGATCAACATTCCCAGCGTGGTCCACCGCCGGATTATACTCGACCGCGCAACAACGTCAAACTCCTTACTCACCTGGACTCGCAACGCCGGACGGCTCTCGCTGGCGCTTGGCCCGCCGGGCTTTGCGGGAGTGTACCAGGCGCGTTAGATAGTGTCGGCGGTTGGCGGGCATGCGGCGGTCTGCAGTCAGGTTGGCCAAGTCGTTCCCCCGGACCTGCTCGACCAGCGCCAGTACACGTCCCAGCGAGGTGGCTGGATGCCGGATCAGCGCCAAGCGCACCTCGTAGCGAAGGGACCAGCGTGGGTGCGCGGCGATGCACTCGACCACCTCCGGTGCCAACCTCTCATTCGCCAGACTCTTCACCACGCCTTCCTCGGTCAGCCGCGAGTTTTCCAGCGCCGTACGGAAGACTCGTCTTTCCGAATCGGCGAGCAGGGCGCAGACGATGCGAGAGGTCCCCTGGCGGGCCAGGGACAAGCGCTCGCCAACCGACAGAGCGGTAACCCGAGCCGCGACTGCTTCTTCCGCACCCCGCCGCACCTCCATGGGCGCCCCCGGCGTGGTGGCCACCTTCAACAGGTCGAACAGATAAAGGTGCCGCACCAGCGCCAGTGACGTACTCCGGGGGGTGTGCGGGTGTCGAACCAGCGCCAGCTTCACAGGATACGAACGCCACAACCAGGCGCGCGCTGCCAGCTCGCCTAGAAACGTTTGGTGCAGGTTCTTCCGCGACAGCAGCACTTGCAGGTGCTCTTCGGTTAACCGCGGGTTTTCCAGCAGCACGAGCAGCACCTCTTCGGACGAGTCGTAGAGGACCGTGCTCAGCTCCTTGGCGCTCCCGCTTGCGCGTCGCAACCGTTCCTCTAGCTCCATGCTCCATCAGGCTAGCACAACTCCTGAGTCACCTCCCACGTGACCACGGCTGCAAGCCGTCTTCGCCTGGGTGGTCCTGCGGCATGATTACGGTAGAACCTCCTCCCAGCCTTGGGGAAGTAACTTCACAATGTCGCTGTAGATCACAAAGGTCGCGATCAGCACCAGGCACACGAATCCTACCTGCACCAGCCGCTCCTTCACCGCCATGCTGAGGTCGCGGCGTAGCAAACCTTCAATAGCCAGCAGCAGGATCATTCCCCCGTCCAGGATCGGAATTGGGAACAGGTTCAGAATCCCCAGGTTGAGGCTGATGGCTGCCATCAGGTTGATGAGTTGCGGGAACCCCCGGCGTGCCGCTTCCCCGGAGAGCCGCGCGATGCCAATGGGCCCCTCCAAAGTGCGCGGCGACATTTTGCGCTCCAGCATCTTTCCTAATAAATTAAAGATCAACAGAACGTACTTCTTGTTCGTGGTGAGGGACTGGCTCAGCGCAGCGGGAAAGGAAAGACGACGCTCAATCAACTCGTTCCTCAGCTCGATACCGATGCGCCACATTTGTTTGCCGCCCGGGACCTGGGTGAACACCGGCGCCACCCGCACCGGCAGGGTGTGCCCCTGCCTTTGGATCATCAGTTCTATTGGTTGCCCCTCGCTCTCCTGCACCAAATCCGGTAGACGTGGCCAAAACTTCAGTGGCTCGCCGTTGACGGCCACGACCCGGTCCTCGGGCAGCAGTCCGGCTTTTTCGGCAGGGTAGGTCGGCTCGACGCGCTTGATGATGGCCGGAAGGTAGGGGCCCCAGCCGGCGATGCCGATGCGGTGGCGCGGCTCGACCTCCGGAGTAATCGTGGTCTTGAATATTGCTCCTTCGCGACGGGCGACGACCTCCAGCGGCTGGGCAGGACTGGAAATCGCCTCGAGTTCGACTGCCTCCCAAGTGGGGTTCTCCAGCTTGCCGAGGCGAACGATCAGGTCCCCCGGTCGAAGGCCCGCTTTGTCGGCAGCAGAACCTTCCTCCACATGCCCGATTTCGGCCGGCCGCTCCTGGTAGGCTGCCTTCTGGTACTTCACCATGTACAGACCGGTCAGCAGCACGATGGCCAATACGATGTTCATCGCCGGACCCATCAGGGCGATGATGAAGCGTTGCCACCTGGGCTTGGCCATGAACTCGCCGGGGTCGCCGGTGCGTGCCTCGCCCGGGTTTTCCCCGGCCATCTTGACGTATCCGCCAAGCGGTAGCAGGCTGATCCGATAGTCGGTGTCGCCGCGCCGCCAACCCCACAGGCGCTTGCCGAATCCGATGGAGAACACGTCTACTCGTACTCCAAACCACTTGGCAGCCAGGAAATGGCCCAACTCGTGGATCAGGATCATCACGCCCAGGACCAGCACCACGGCAACTACATTGGTTAGGATGATGTAGGTCATTTACGCGTTGCTCCGTTGCTGGGTAGTTTGGCGCGCCACCCGCCGCGCTTCCTGGTCGCAGTCGAGAATCTGCTCCAGCGTGGTGGCCGGACGAGGAGCCACCTGTTCCAGGGTTTGTTCGATCACCTCAGGGATGGTCAGAAAAGGAATCTGACCGCCCAGGAAGGCCTCCACCGCCACCTCGTCAGCGGCGTTGAGCACGCAGGTAGCGGTTCCGCCGGCCGCCAGGGCTTGGTAGGCCAGATCCAGGCAGCGAAACCGTTGGCGGTCCGGCAACTGGAATTCCAGTTTCCCCAAAGCCTCGAGCCCCAGGTAGGGATGATTGGCAGCCACTCTCTCCGGGTAGGTCAGGGCGTATTGAATAGGAATCCGCATATCGGTCGCGGAAAGCTGGGCCAGGATCGAGCCGTCTACGAACTCCACCAGGGAGTGCACAATCGATTGGGGATGGATCAACACATCCACCTGCTCCGGCCGGAAGCCGAACAGCCAGTGCGCTTCGATCACCTCAAAGCCTTTGTTCATTAGTGTGGCCGAATCTATGGTGACGCGTTCTCCCATGTGCCAGGTGGGGTGGCGCAACGCCTCTTCAGCCGCAACCCCCCCTAATTCGGTGTCCGGGGTGCTGCGGAACGGTCCGCCGGAGGCAGTCAGAATCAACCGGCGCACCTCTTCGCGCCGCCCTCCTCGCAAGCACTGGTGCAGGCCGTTGTGCTCGCTGTCCACCGGCAGAATCTCCATGCCGGAACGCGCGGCGGCACCGGTCATCAGTTCCCCGGCAGCCACCAGCACCTCCTTGTTGGCCAGCGCCACGCGCTTGCCAAGACGGGCGGCCTCGTAAGTCGCCGGCAGGCCCGCCACTCCCACGGTGGCCGAAACCACAAGGTCCACTTCAGGGTCCGAAGCCACCGCAACCATGCCCGGAGGTCCGCTCAGCAGCTCCGGCACCGGCACCCCCTCGTCTGTAAGACGTCGGCCGAGGGCGTCCCGATTCGCCTCTTCTTTAATGGACACCAGCCTGGGGCGGAACCGGGCGATTTGTTCTGCCAGCACTTCCAAGTTGCCGCCGGCGGTCAGCCCCTGGACGCGAAACCGGTCGGGGAAGCAGTTGACCACCTCAAGAGTGTTCCGGCCGATGGAGCCGGTGCTTCCCAGAATAGCCAGATTCCTCGGTCTCATTGCAAGGCAGCAAGCAAACGGGGGCTACGCAAGGAAAGAATGTACCACAAGGTGGGCACCGCAAAGAGCAGCGCGTCCACGCGATCCAGCAATCCGCCATGTCCGGGCAGGATGGTGGAGGAATCCTTGACTCCGGCGCTGCGCTTCAGCGCCGACTCGGCCAGGTCGCCCACCTGGCCGGTCAGGTTGACCGCCACTGCCGTGGTCGCGCTCCACATGAGCGATACCCCGGCTAGCAGATAGGCCGGGTACAGGATGCCAAAAGCGACGCCCACGGCCAGCGAGGCCAGGGCGCCCTCCCAGGTCTTGCCTGGGCTGATTCGCGGCGACATCCGGTGCCGCCCCACCAGGCGCCCACCGAAATAGGCAGCCGTGTCGCTGATCCAGGTCAGCAACAGCACGTAGAGCACCCACTTGGGACCATCCGGCAGCCTGCGCAAATCGGCTAGCAGTGCCATGGGCAGTCCGATGTAGAGGATGCCGAGGACGGTGGCAGCAGCGCCCGGCAGAACCTTATCCAAAGATCGCGGCGGCCGCAGAACCAGCGCCAGCGCGAGCATCACCAGCAGGGGAACGACGGTCCCTACCCCCGGCGGCCAGAGTACCAGAGCCACTACGGCGACAAGTGAGAAAGCCCGCAACGGCGCCTGTCCTGCTTTTTCCGCCAAGTCCAGGTATTCACGCAACGTGACCAGAGCGACCAGGACCACCACCATCTCGAACAGCGCCCGCGGCGCTGCTAACACCAATGCCAGAATGATGGGGATCAGGATTGCGGCCGTGCACACCCGCGCCCAGGTGTTACCAGAAGCATTTCCAGGTTTTGGCGTTCTGTCCACAGACGGTCGCAAAGAAAGCGAACTGCATCCAAGGTGTTGCGACAGCGGTGTTGCAACTAGGATACCCGAGTTGCCGTTTCTCTGGCGTGCTGTTCGCCAGGTTCGTGATCGGCTAATTTTCGTTCTACTCCCCGGCAGCGCCACCGGTCCCGAGCGCAGCGCCACCGCTACCCTGGGGAGGCACTTCTTCAGCCGATCACAGCACTAGCCGCCAGTGGGGGAGGAGAGCCCGCCGTAGCGGCGCTCGCGCCTCTGGTAGTCAATGATCGCCTGCAGCAGGTGCTTGCGCGTGAAATCGGGCCACAGCGTCTCGGTGACCCAGATTTCCGCATAGGCGATCTGCCACAACAGGAAATTGCTGACCCGGAGTTCGCCGCTGGTGCGGACCAGCAGGTCGGGGTCCGGCAGAGGATGCGTGTACAAGTGTGCAGCAATGGTTTCTTCATCCACCCGAAGTCCGTTGATCCCGTTGTGCCGCACCCCCTCCAGGATAGCATTGAAAGCGTCCACCAGTTCCGCCCGGGCCCCGTAGTTGAGAGCCACACTCAGCAACGTGCCCGTGTTCTTGGCGGTCTCGGCCACCGCCTCCTGGATGTCGTGCTGGACGGGTCGGGGCAATTGGTGCAGGCGCCCGATGACCTGGAAACGGATATTGTTGCGCTCGAGTGTAGGAAGTTCGCGCCGCAGGTATTCCCGAAGCAGCTTCCACAACATATCCCGCTCCTGCCTGGGCCGCTTCCAGTTTTCGATCGAAAAAGCGTAGAGAGTCAGCGCGTGCAGCCCCAGGCGGGCCGAATATTCCACTATCTCGCGCACCGCCCGCGCCCCGGCCCGATGGCCGGCCACGCGGGGCCGCCGCCGCTGCCGCGCCCAGCGGCCATTGCCATCCATGATGATCGCCACGTGGCAGGGCAACCGGCGGGGATCCACCTGGGCCAACAACTCTGCTTCTTCGGCGCTCTGGGGCGCCGGCCATTCGATTGTGCCTACCCGCACCGTCCACTCTCTATCGCAAAGCTAATTTCCTAGAATACCACAAACCAGACTCCCAGCTATCTGCCACCGGCAAACATTTGGTGGCATGGGCTTAAGGCGCAAAGTCGAAAGCGCGGACGCGGCCGGAAAGCGCGGACGCGACCGATGCTGGCGGCCGGGATCGCCGTTTCTCGCAGACGGCTTCATCGAAGAGAGCAGTCCACGCGGGCGAATCAGGAGTGTGTTACTCTAGCCGATCCAGTCCCGCGAAGGAGTCTCTAATCTATGGAGTTTAAAGGCAAAGTAGCCATTGTCACCGGAGGTGGCAGAGGTATCGGCGAGGCGACCTGTCTCGGCTTTGCCCGGGAAGGCGCAGCCGTTGTCGTTGCTGACATTGAAGAAGTTGGGGGTCGCAAAACCGCCCAGGCGATCGAGAGCGGCGGAGGGCGGGCGTTCTTCGTGAAGACCGACGTCAAGGTCTCAGCCGACGTAAAACGGATGGCTCAGCAGGCAGTCGCTCAGTTCCAGCGGATTGATGTGCTGGCCAACGTAGCCGGTATTCAGGGCACGGTCGCCAGTGTGGTGGATCTCCCTGAGGAAGAATGGGATCGTGTCGTTGCCACGAATCTCACCGGCACCTACCTCTGCTGCAAGCATTGTATTCCGGTGATGCTCCGGAACGGCGGAGGGGCGATTGTCAACGTGGCTTCCATGCAAAGCTATTTCAATGTTCCCGGGTCCTCGGCTTATGCGGCCGCGAAAGGCGGGATCGTTTCTTTGACCAGGTGCACGGCACTGGATTTCGCGGGGCGGGGTATCCGAGTCAACGCCGTGGCTCCTGGGTACATCGATACTCCCCTCTTGCGGGGCTTTGCAGAGGCGACCGGCGATGCGGAGGGAACCATCAAGAAGTGGAGCAGGCGCATCCCAATGCAGAGGCTGACAAAGCCGGAAGAGGTGGTGGAAGTGATGCTGTTCCTGGCCAGTTCCAAAGCCTCTTCCGTCACGGGTGTCACTTACGCTGTGGATGGAGGCATTCTGACGGCCCAGCCAACCTGGACCGACTGAGATTCTGGAAACAGTTGCCTACCGTGCCAAACTGAACGCCCGCTGCTGCGATCTAGGGGACTGCTGCTAGAGGACGAGCCTAGAGAACGAGGCTAGAGGACGAGGATAGACGGGTGGGCGTCGGTTCGGACGCGGCCGATGATGGCGGCGGGGATCGCCGCCTCCTTCAGCGCCTGCTCCAGGGCTTGGGCATCGGCGGCGTCCACCGAGATCAGCAGACCTCCCGAGGTTTGCGGGTCGTACAGCAGGGCTTCGATTTCCGCGGCCACCGCGCCGCGAAATTCCACCGGGCAGGAAACAAACTCGCGATTGTTCTTCAGCCCGCCCGGCTGGTGCCCGGCGCGCGCCGCTTCCAACGCTCCCGGTAGGAATTGCAGGCGGGTATGGTCAATCTCCAGACCCACGCGGCTGGCCAACGCCAGCTCCCGTGCGTGGCCCAGCAGGCCAAAGCCGGTGATGTCGGTGGCCGAATGAACTCGGAAGCGCAGCATGATCTCGCAGGCGGTGCGATTCAGCGTCAGCATGGACTCTACCGCAGCGGCCACGCTGGCCGGGTCCGCTGCTTCCCGCTTCAGCGCTGTGGAGATGACGCCTGTGCCTAGGCGCTTGGTCAGCACCAGTGCGTCGCCGGTGCGCACCCCGGAATTGGCCAGAATACGACCGGGGGAAATCAGCCCCGTGACTGCATACCCGAACTTGATCTCGTCGTCGCTGATCGAATGCCCGCCCAATACCGCGCAGCCGGCTTCTTCCATCTTCCCGTGGCCACCCAGCAAGATCTTCCCCAGGATTTCCGTGTTGCCTTTCTGGGGAAACGCCACCACCGAAAGCGCTGACACCGGGCGGCCGCCCATCGCATAGATGTCGCTCAGCGAATTCGCTGCGGCGATCTGCCCGTAGACGTAGGGATCGTCCACGACGGGGGTGAAGAAGTCCACCGTCTGGACCAGGGCTAGGTCTGGCGCGACCTGATACACACCTGCATCGTCGGCGTTGTCGAAGCCGACCAGCACCTTCGCGTTGCTATTCCGCGGCAGCTTGCTCAGGACGGCGTCCAAAACCTTTGGACTGAGCTTAGAGGCTCAACCGGACGCCTTCACCGCCGCAGTGAGTCTCGGTGTTTCCGGCACACCTAGAGTATACCGCTGAAGCTGCAAGGTACGCGGCTCGGGGGCAGGAGAAAATCAGGTGGAGAACGCTACTGTGTCAGGCTGACTCCGATAAGACCCTCCCCGACGCTGTAGCCAAACAGACCGAAGTCCAGGCCGGAAGCCTCGATCCGGCCGCTTTGCAGGTCGGAGAAGAAATTGGCAGTCAGAAACGCGGCGCCTTGGCTGCTTAGCGGGAGCTGGCCCAGCAGGGCACTGCTGATCGTGACCTGGCCGTCGCTGCACGAAGCTGAGCACATGACGACGCCGAAAAGGGATTCAACTGCATCCGCCGAAGCCAGGAACACACCGACGGTCCCATTGGGGTCGGGGCAACTCCAACTGATCGTCAGCGGTTGGGCGAAGTGCCTTGGACGCCAAAGTCGGTCACACTGAACAGCGGCCCGACAACCTCGACCATCGTATTGAAGGCGCCAATGTCAGCCCCGCCTGAGCCTGCCAAAGTCCACGTGCCGGGTGCCAGAGCGTCGTTGCCCAGTTCCACGCTGTACTCGCCCGGCTGGCTCGGGCCGACTACTTGAGGGGAACCGGCAAAGGGACCGCTCAGGGTTAAGGTTCCGGCATCCAGCGGCTGGTCCTGGCTAATGAAATTCAGGATGTCGGGCGGGTTGTTGGAGTCGAACCGGTATACGGCCACATTACAGCCACCCCCAACCGGCGGGAATCCGGCATCAGCCGTAGGGATGACAGCCTCGAATCGGCGGAAGCTGGCGCTGAAGCTGTCCGGGGGCTGGAACCCAGGCACGGGCACAGGGAGCTGCGTCGTAAACCGGTTGACACTTGCCACGCCGAACGATCCGTTGAAGAAGAAGCCGGGCGAGCCGCTGCTAGCCAGATTGCAATCGCCCCCGGTATTGGTGACCCCGATGGTCACCGTATTGCTGCTCTGATTTTCGAACGCCACCTGCACTGGCAGGTAGCAACCCTCGGGCGTGCCGGGAGGTACCCGGGCGTTGATCTGGTACAGGCCCACGAAGCCGGGGGCCAGCCCAGCGAAGTCCACCACCGCCTGCCGTCCGCCGATGGTTACCACTGGCATGGTGGTCGTCGGTTGCCCGGCACCGGCGCCTCCGTCGGCCGGAGGTCCTGTGACCGGCCCAAGACCTGTGGCATAGATTTGGACAATCCCGTTGGGAGTAATTGTGGAAGCCGGTGTGTTTGTGGGAGTGTTCCCCGGGGCGACAAAATTCAGCACTGCCCCCGGGCCACGCCCGTTGGAGGCCTGGGAAAACAAGCCAGGAGACGCCGCTACGACGGATACGTTCACCGGGGCGCTGGTTCCTCCTGGCGTTTGCACGGTAAGCTGGACCGTGCCCGTCGGCGCGCCCCAGGGCACCTGGGCGTTGATCTGTCCCGCGGAGACGAAAAACAGCGATGCTGCCTGCCCACCGATGGTCACCCGGGTGCCAAAGATAACGGTTGGCAGCGGCACGGTCACCGCACCCCCAGTCGCAGTTGCCAGGTTGGAGCCAAAGATTGAGACGAGCGATCCCTGGGCGACCGCGCCTCCCGGTGCGTTGCTAGGACGAAAGCTGGCGCCATTGACCACGCCGCCCTCAACCCGGATTTCCGTTTTAAAACTCCAAAGCTAACCTTATACTGACCTCCGACGCCAATATTTATGCCGGTTCCAGCGTCAATACAGCTTCCGGAGGTAGAAACCGAGTGGGTGAGAGGCAAAATCAGCCCTTTCAGTTCTCTTTCAATGCTGCATTGAAGGTCGATTTCCAGGGGTCGCGGGTTACTTCCGACGGCGGCCTGATCCTCGTGCGCGAATCAGACGAACATTTGGGATTCGGAGAACTCATCAAACAGCACTTGGCCGATCCTCGGAGAAAGAACACACGGTTGCCCTTTGCTGACCTCCTGCGCCAGTCCGTGTACAGCCGCTTGGCGGGTTACGAAGATATGAATGACGCGGAACGGCTCTCTCAAGATCCGACGTTCCGGCTGATCGGTTCAGAAAAGATCTGGGAGCGAGGAGCCGCGTTGACTTCCCGGCTGCAATCGTTCGAGACAGAACTACTGACGCAAGATGAGAACCTGGCTGGTTTGGCAGCGATCAACCGGGATTTAATCGCCAGGGCGGAAGCTATGGATTCCCCGCAACGGGTGGTGCTGGACATGGACTCGACCGAGATTCCGGTCTACGGCCAGCAGGAGCAGAGTGCCTACAACGGGCATTTCGAGTCGAGCTGCTATCACCCGTTGTTGCTGTTCAATCGCGAGGGTGACTGTCTGGCGGCCAAGCTGCGACCGGGCAACGTGCACAGCGCCGAGGACTGGAAAGAACTTCTCCTGCCGGAGATCGAGCGGCAGCAGCAGCTGGGCAAGGAAGTGGTGTTTCGTGCCGACGCGGCCTTTGCCAAGCCGGAGATTTACGAGGCTCTGGAGGAGCGGGAGGTAAAGTACGCCATCCGCATCCCGGCTAACGACAGCCTACAGCGGGACATTGAGGAGTTGCTGACTCGGCCGGTGGGGAGACCCAGCAAGAAGCCGTTGGTGGAGTTCAAGGGCTTTCTATACCAAGCGGCCAGTTGGAAGACAGCCCGCAGGGTGGTGGCCAAGGTGGAGCATCATCCAGGGGAGCTGTTCCCGCGAGTAGGGTTTATCGTTACGAACTTGACTCTGCCAAGTCGGGCGGTGATGCGGTTTTACAACAAGCGGGGGACAGCGGAGCAGTGGATCAAAGAAGGAGAGCAAGCAGTGAAGATGACGCGGCTCAGTTGTCACCGGTTCCGGTCGAACGAGGTCCGGCTGTGGCTCACCATCATTGCCTATAATCTCGGCAACCTGTGGCGGCGACTGGTGCTGCCACAGAGAATCGGGAACTGGTCCCTGACGAGCTTGCAACAGCGGTTGGTGAAAACGGGAGGACGGCTGGTGAAACATGCGCGATATTACTGGCTTTTGCTGGCCGAAGGGCACTTGAGCCGGAGGCTGTTCAGCAGCATGCTGCGAACGATCTCGGCACTGCCGCTGCCAGACGGCTAGCGAACCGGGAGAGAGGGTAATTTTAGGTGCTCAGAAGTGGTCGGGCCGGATAAGTGTCAGCGGCGCGGCAGGCTGGGCAGGCGAACCCCGCACAGCGACTCCGAAGAACAGCCAAAATGTGCCGCACTACCACCTCAAAGAGGCCAGAGCTGTTTGCGGTTGACACGACAGGGTACGAGGCATAGCTTTTCGGGTGAAGAGGAAGCTCGAAATGGAAATTCCGGTTAAGACACCACTGGCCCGAATATCTCATGGAGGCTGCCGGGCTCAGCTTGTTCATGATCTCGGCGGGTGTCTTTGCCACATTTTTTGAGTGCCCGGGTTCGCCCGCCCGTCAGGCCATCGCCAACCCTTGGCTTCGCCGCTCCCTGATGGGCCTGGCGATGGGCCTGACTGCCGTGGCTATTATTTATTCGCCGTGGGGCAAGCAGTCCGGGGCACACATTAATCCCGCGATCACGCTGACCTTCTTCCGGCTCGGAAAAATCAAGCCCTGGGACGCATATTTCTATGTCGTGGCTCAGTTCGCCGGCGCGCTGGCTGGAATCTTGCTCGTGGCTTTGGTGCTAAAAAGTGCAATCGGCCATCCCTCGGTTCGCTACGTCGCCACGGTTCCCGGCACGCACGGGCGCGGCATCGCGTTCCTGGCTGAGCTGGTGATCTCGTTCTTCCTCATGTTCGTTGTCCTGCTGGCTACCAATAACGCTCGCGTGGCCCGCTTTACGGGACTGTTCGCCGGGGTCCTGGTGGGGATATGAACGCCGGAGCAATAATAGACCAGGGAGCGCCGCGTAAGCGGCGGTTTCTGGCGGTGCAAAATTAGACCAGCGCAGTTCGATTCCATCAAACATTGTGATTCTGATGTGTTTCGTGAAACACCGGAGGTGTGCACACAGTGGAACTCTATGCGCGTGTTCGACGAGCAGTTCAGGCTGAGGGGATCAGTGAACGGGAGGCGGCGCGGCAGTTCGGGCTAGCCCGCGAGACGGTCCGCAAGATGCTGCGGTACTCGATCCCTCCGGGCTATCGGCGGCAGCAGCCGGCGCGGCGGCCGAAGCTGGATGCCTGGGTGGGGATCATCGACCAGATCCTGGAGCAAGATAAGGCCCAGAGCAAGAAGCAACGCCACACGGCCAAGCGGGTTTTTGAGCGGCTGCGGGAGGAGCACGGATTCCCGGGCGGCTACACCATCGTGAAGGACTACGTGCGGCTGCGGAAGCTGAGCCAGCGGGAGATGTTCGTGCCGCTGGAGCATCCACCGGGGGAGGCCCAGGCCGACTTTGGCGAAGCGCAAGTGGTGATCGGCGGGGTGGAGCGCAAGGCGCACTATTTCGTGATGGAGCTGCCGCAATCGGACGACTGCTTCGTGATGGCGTTTCCGGCTGAGACGACCGAAGCGTTCTTAGAAGGGCACAACCAGGCGTTCGGCTACTTCGGCGGAGTGCCTCGCACGATCCTGTACGACAACACCAAGCTGGCGGTGAGGCAGATCCTGGGTGACGGAACACGGAACAAGACGCGGGCGTTCTCCGAACTGCAGAGTCACTACCTGTTTGCGGAGAAGTTCGGACGACCGGGCAAGGGCAATGACAAAGGGAAAGTGGAAGGACTAGTGGGTTACGTGCGGCGGAACTTCCTGGTGCCGGTGCCGCGGTGTGCCAGCTGGGAGGAGTTGCACGCGAAGCTGCGGGAACAGTGCACCCGGCGGCGAGAGCGGCGTCTGCGAGGACATCAAGAGACGATCGGCGAGCGGTTCGCGAAGGATCAACAGAGGCTGCTGCCCCTGCCGGCGACGCCCTATGAGGCCTGCGACAAACGGACCACACGGGTGACGTCACTGTCGCTGGTGCGGTATCGATCCAACGACTATTCGGTGCCGGTGGCTTGGGGGCACCGGGAGGTGCTGGTGAAGGGATTCGTCGAGGAAGTGGTGATCTGTGCAGCGAGCGAAGTGATCGCACGCCATGTCCGGAGCTAGGAACGGGAAGAGATGATCTTCGATCCGTTGCACTATCTGGCGCTGCTGGAGCAGAAGCCGAACGCGTTGAACCAGGCCGCCCCCCTGGCCGGCTGGGAGTTGCCGGAAGGCTTCGCGCAACTGCGGCGGCTGATGGAGGCGCGGTTAGGCAAGAAGGGCAAGCGGGAGTATGTGCAGGTCCTGCGACGGCTGGAGACGTTCCGTTGGACGGAAGTGTCGCTGGCCGTCGAGGACGCCTTGCGGCTGGGGGCGATCTGGTCTGACGCGGTCAAGCATCTGCTGCTGGGCCGGATCGAGCAGCGGCCGGCGCGGCTGGACCTGGAGCACTATCCGCACCTGCCGGCGACGCAGGTGGCCACCACAGCCGCCGCCGACTATCTGACCCTGCTCCGGGAAGGAGTCTGCTGATGGACACGCCCCAGGTGTTGCTGGAACACCATCTGAAGGCCCTGCAATTACCCACCTTTTTGCGTGAGTACGACAAGGTGGCGCAGCAGTGCGCTGCCGAGGGCGTGGACTTCCCGCGCTACCTGCTGCGGTTGACGGAGCTGGAGCTGCTGGACCGGGAACGGCGCGCCACCGAGCGGCGCATTCACCAAGCCAGGTTCGACGTGGTGAAGAGCCTCGACAGTTTCGATTTCCTGGCCCTTCCGTCGCTGAATAAGGCCTTGGTGCTCGAGCTGGCCCGAGGCGAGTTCATCGAACGCAAGGAGAACATCCTGGCTTTAGGGAACTCGGGCACGGGAAAAACCCACATTGCGTTGGCGCTGGGACTGGCCGCCTGTCAGAAAGGGTTCCGGGTCCGGTTCACTACGGCGGCCTCCCTGGCGCATGAGCTGATCGAGGCCAAGGACGAGCGGCGCCTGATGCGGTTCCAGAAGATGCTCTCCAGTTTCGAGCTGTTGATCATTGACGAGCTGGGTTTCGTGCCGCTATCCAAGACTGGGGCGGAGTTGCTGTTTGAGGTCTTCAGCCGGCGCTACGAACGCAGCGCCACCGTGGTGACCAGCAACCTGCCGTTCAACGAATGGACGGAGGCCTTCGGATCGGAGCGGCTGACCGGAGCCCTGCTGGATCGTCTCACCCACCATGTCCACATCCTGGAGATGAACGGGGAAAGTTACCGGCTCAAGGACAGCAAACGAAGGCGTTCCGGAAAGCCTCGCGCCTGATCTCACCCAATACTGGGCGACGAGTTGCGAGGGCGGCTTCCACTCCGGCCTAACCGCGCCGCCCTGCGGGCGTCGCAGGCCTCCGCTCCAACCGCCCCCGCAACTCCCTCTCAAATCAAAGCTTCCACCACCCCTGAACTGGTCTACTTTCTCTCCGCCGGAGTGGTCTAGTTTTACTCCGCCCTTGACAATCTGAGCAGAACGAAGGTTCAAGGTGAAGGATCGTGCAAACTGGCTAGTCTTCGCACTCCTGGTCGCAATAGTGGTGCTTGCTGGTGTTCTCCACCTCTTCTGGGAACCCGCTAAAGAGAAATTGACAGAGGCGATGCGCCATGTGACCACGGGGCTGAGTCGAGCTGCCGATGCTGTAAGGAGGAGGTAATATCACACTGCCCCCAAGCTTCCGGGGGGAGATGATGACTTGGGGTAACAATGTGACTCCCGACTTCCTCTCCACTCTTGCTTGCAGTGCCGATTGTCAGTCAGGCAAGGCTTCCCCCAGTGCACCTCAGCTATCACAGGGGCTCAGCGGGCGATTCTGCGTGATTGAGTGTCGGATCACGGGGAGGGAACATCTTGTGTTTCGCCGGGTTCGCGCCTGACTCGCGTGTAGCAGAAATGTAGCAGGCGGGTGGGTTTCTGGTACTTTTAGTCCGTTTGGCCTAACGTGCATGGTTTCAGGCGGCAGGTAAAGACCGAATCCCTCCCTCTCCGCCAGATTGACTCACCGGAAGCTGGCGTTCAAGACTTTCTTCCGCAGCCGGATCGACTGCGGAGTTACCTCCACCAGTTCGTCTTCGCGAATGAACTCGATGGCTTGTTCCAGGTTGAGAATGCGCGGCGGAACCAGGCGGATCGCGTCGTCGGCGGTGGAGGCGCGCATGTTGGTCAGCTTCTTCTCCTTGACGATGTTGACGTCCATGTCCTTGTCGCGCGAGTTTTCCCCGATAATCATGCCTTGATAAACTTCGATGCCCGGGGTGATAAAGATTTCTCCGCGTTCCTGCAGATTGAAAATGGCATAACCGGTAGCCTTGCCCCCGCGGTCGGCCACAAGCACCCCGGTGGGCCGGGAAGCAATGTCGCCCTGCCACTCGATGTAGCCGTGGAACAGCGAGTTCATGATGGCCGTGCCCCGGGTGCCGGTGAGGATTTCGCTGCGCAGTCCGATCAGGGCACGGGACGGCACGTGGAACTCCATCCGCACCCGCCCCGTGCCGTGGTTTACCATCTTTACGACCTTTCCCTTGCGGGTCCCCAACTTCTCCATCACCACGCCCAGGAAAGTTTCGGGGCAGTCGATTTCCAGCAGTTCCAACGGCTCGTGGAGCTTGCCGTTGATTTCCCTGGTGAGAATCTCCGGCTTGCCCACCGCCAGCTCATATCCTTCGCGCCGCATCATTTCGATGAGGATGGCAAGCTGCAGTTCACCGCGGCCCATCACCTGGAACGAGTCTGCGCCGGTCTCTTCCACCTTGATCGAGACGTTGCCGAGCAGTTCCTTCTCCAGTCGATCGCGGAGATTACGAGAGGTCACGTAGGTACCCTCGCGGCCGGCAAACGGCGACGTGTTGACCGTGAAGTTCATGGCGATGGTCGGCTCGTCGATCTGGATGTGCGGCAGGGGGCGCGGTGCTTCGGAATCGGTGACCGTTTCGCCGATGGTGATGCCTGCCACGCCAGCGATGGCCAGAATGTCGCCGGGGCGCGCCTCGGTTTCCTCCACCCGCTTCAGGCCCACGAAAGAATAGAGCTTGGTGATCTTCGTTTTTTGCAGCGAGCCGTCCAGCTTCACGATGCCGACCATGTCGCCCAGCCGCAGGGTTCCCTCAAACACGCGGCTGATAGCCAGCCGCCCCAGATAGTCGCTGTAGTCCAGGTTGGCAACCAGCACCTGGAGGATGCTCTCGGGATCGCCAGCCGGGCTGGGAATGTCGCTCAAGATAGCGTCGAACAGCGGCCGCAGATTTTCCGATCCGTCGTCCAGCGCCTTATGGGCGATGCCCGTGCGCGCGTTGGTGTAGATCACCGGGAAATCGAGCTGGTCTTGGGTGGCGTCCAGGTCAATGAACAGGTCGTAGATCCCGTCGAGGACTTCCGGGATGCGCGCATCGGGCCGGTCGATCTTGTTGATGACCACGATGGGCGGCAGGTTGGCCTCCAGCGCCTTCATCAGCACGTAGCGTGTTTGCGGCAGCGGCCCCTCGCTCGCGTCCACCAACAGCATGACGCCGTCGGCGATCTTCAGCGCGCGCTCTACCTCCCCGCCGAAGTCACTGTGGCCCGGCGTGTCCACGATGTTGATCTTTACGCCCCGGTAATGGACGCCAGTGGTTTTGGCCAGGATGGTAATGCCACGCTCCCGCTCCAGTTCATTGGAATCCATGACGCGATCCGCCACCGCTTCGTTCTCGCGGAAGATGCCGCTCTGCCGGAGCATGGCGTCCACCAGCGTGGTCTTGCCGTGATCGACGTGCGCGATAATGGCGATGTTGCGGATGGTTTCGTTGCGCACACGCTGCTTGGCCGGCGCATGCGGCTGTGTTGTTACCAATGTCATCCTTACGGGAACCTTCGATTCTGAGACGGAATTTCCTCTTGGCGGTTCCGGGTAGCTTTCAGTATAACACCCGGGCAAGAAAGTTCTTTAAAACGCAGCAGGTAGGCATTCGGGCTAAAGGGCTGGTTGGCGCCTGGTGACTGGCCGGCACCGCCGCCTCCACGACGGCCAGGAGGCTGATCGGAGATAGCCTGGCGGGTTCTTGCCAAGCTGAGGCAGTTGTCTGGGAGACGAAGCCAGCCGGCAGAGTAGGCCACGGACGCACCTCGTTTCGGCGAGTTCATAGATGGAGCACCCTATTTCGCCAGCTGCTTCTAATACTCGGTAGCCAGGAGCCCCTTCTCAATTTGCGGCAGCGTCCTCCAGCGGTCGATGTCCCGCGCCTTCAGAATGGGGTAATTAGATGTGGCACCGCCAACACCCGGACTCTCCACCGAGAAAACGACGCGGCTGATCTGAGCCTCACGAATCGCATAAGAGCAGAGGAAGCAAGGTTCGTTGGTTGTGTAAAGTGTCGCCTGTGACAACTTCGTTCGGCCAGCAGCCCGCAGAGCTGCCACGACTGCAAGAATCTCAGCATGTGCAAAAGGGTCGTTACCGGCTGGTGAGCGCTCCTCCGCCTCCGCCACGATCTGTCCCTCCAGCGTGATCACACAGCCGACCGGTGTGTTGCCAGCCTTAGTTGCCAGGATGGCCAGATCGATACAACGCCGCATCATTCGTTGATCGAATGCCCGTTGATCGAAGGCCGGGTCGGCTGGCATCGTTTTAGGCTTCCCTTTCACCGCATCCCCTTTTGCCCTTTGCGCAAGCCTAGAGACTTGATCTTGGAGGCCAGAGTGGTGGGCTTGAGTCCGAGTAGTCTGGCGGCTCCGGTTGGGCCTGAGATTCTCCAATGGGCTGCCTCCAGCGCTGCAAGCAGGTTGTCCCGCTCATCGCGCTTGAGTTGTTTGTAGTTCAGAACCTCTTTGGGACCTTTCTTTGACTCAATCGCCTCAACAGAGCCGCGGTTCTTGTCGCTCACGGCGCCGGATAAGTCAAATTCCAGGGGGCCCGATTGCGCCCCAATGACTGCCCTCTCAACCATATTCTGCAGCTCGCGGATATTGCCCGGCCACTCGTGGCGCTGAAGAGTTTCGACGTGCCGGCGCTTGAGCCTCTGTGTCGGAACGCCCAACCGCCGACTGGCCTGCTCGAGGAAGTGCTCGGCCAGCATTGGAACATCGTCCAGCCGCTCACGGAGCGGAGCGACGTTGACGGGGAACACGCTGAGCCGGTAATAAAGATCCTCCCGAAACCGCCCCGCTTCAACCTCGTGTTTCAGATTTCGGTTGGTCGCCGCAATGACTCTTACGTCAACCGTTCGCGTGCGCTCATCCCCGACCCGCTCGAACGTCCCCTCTTGTAACACGCGCAGGAGCTTGCTCTGCAGATCCACCGGGATCTCGCTGACTTCATCCAGAAAAAGTGTTCCTCCGTCGGCAAGCTGAAAGCGGCCGACACGGTCCCTGCTTGCCCCGGTGAACGCGCCCTTGACGTGGCCGAAGAACTCGCTTTCGAACAGCTCCCGCGGCACCGAACCGCAATTCACCTTGACCATCGCACGGGCCCTCCTGCGGCTACGCTCGTGAATCGCGCGCGCGATGAGTTCCTTCCCAGTGCCTGACTCGCCACAGATCAGCACGGTCGTATCGGCGGGTCCCACAAGGCCAACCTGGGCCAACACATCCCGCAACGCTGAGCTTTGGCCAACCATGTCGCCGAAGCCTTGTGCAACCTTAACCTCTTCCCGAAGATATTCGTTTTCCGATTCTAGCCGGCGACGGAGCTGCTGGATCTGCTCAAACGCGCGGGCGTTGGTGATCGCTACGGCTGCATGGTCCGCGAACAGGCGCAGCCAGGACACCTTTTCGGGACTCAGCCGTTCCCGCGTGAATACTCCCAATACACCGAGAATCTCCCCGCGGAATGTGAGTGGGTGGCCGACGAACGTTCGAATGCCCTCTCGATGCAGCCAGTCATCGCGTGCGATCCACTTCTCGTCGTCGGCAGTGTTTAACAGGTATTCCGATTGTCCGCTCGCACCGACACGTCCGACGATCCGGACACCTAATGGAAACCGTTGAAAGTCACCATCCATTCGGTACCACCTATGGCCGCTCAAAGGATTCGTTGGCTTCCCCATACTGGCTTTCAGGTGCAGGCAACGCTCTTGATCCGGACACTCAGCCCGCAGCGGGCACCGTTCGCAAATGTCACCAGGCGCGGTCAGCTAGATGCGGGCCAACGTACACGACGCCTCGTCAGTTAGTCCCGTCACGATCTTCTGCAGGACGGTCTCCACGCCACGAGCCTCTGCGACCGCCACCGACACGGACTGAAGCAACTCTAGATCGAGAGACTCAGGTTCGACCTGCGACCCACGGCTCCGGACTATGTCGTTCCCCATGGCGGTTTGTAAGCCAGTAGATACGAGATTTCGTTATCTGTTAACGGTAAGTCGTTATTTTAACGACAAGTCGTTGAAGGCGAGTGGCCGTAGAAATGCACGCAAATATAATGTAATCAGTCATATATAGGACAAGAATACCTTTGGAACGCTCCGTGCTTCTTCTGATGTTGATGAGTCAAACCCTGCAAAGGGAATTCAAAGGAGATAGACAGATGGCCCAATCAATGAATCCAACACAACGCCAAACGATGCACCGATCCGTGGAGATCGACGGGTTGGAGATCTTCTTTAGGGAATCCGGTCCATCAGATGCTCCAACGATTTTACTACTGCATGGCTTCCCGACCTCCTCGCACATGTTCCGCAACCTGATTCCCAGGTTGTCGGATCGCTTCCACCTCGTTGCTCCGGACTATCCCGGCTATGGGGCCAGCTCCATGCCCAGTCTCGATGAGTTCGAGTATTCGTTCGACAACCTGGCACGGGTCATCGAGAAGTTCATCGACAAGCTTAGGCTCACCAGCTACAGCCTCTATCTGATGGACTATGGTGCGCCAGTCGGTTACCGCGTCGCGGCCAGTCGTCCGGAACGCGTGCAATCCCTAATCGTCCAGAACGGCAACGCTTACGATGAAGGCCTTCTTGACTTCTGGAACCCGATTAAGGCCTTCTGGAAAGAAAAGACAGCGGAGAACGCCCAGGTGCTTCGGGACACTCTGCTGACGATCGAGGCGACGAAATGGCAATACACCACCGGCGTTCGCAACGTCGAGACGATCGCACCTGACAATTGGTTCAACGACCAGTTCTTGCTCGACCGTCCCGGAAACAAAGACATCCAGATCGAGCTCTTCTACAGCTACGGAACGAATCCGCCGCTCTATCCCGAGTGGCAGGCCTACCTCCGTCAACACCAGCCGCCGACGCTGATCGCCTGGGGCAAGAACGACTACATCTTCCCCGCCGAAGGCGCCGAACCATACAAGCGCGATCTGGACAATGTCGACTTCCACCTGCTCGACACTGGGCATTTCGCACTGGAGGAAGACGGAGAAGTGATTGCCAACCTGATGCGCAATTTCCTCGAGAAGAATGTTGTGCGCCAAAACGAGCACGCCTCCGCCGCATGAAAAAACTGCGACTCTCACGGGCCGCCGGCATCGAAATCGGCGGCCCGTCACAGGGAGACGAAACATGGCCCGGCCAATTAGCGACATTGCCTTTACTCCAACCGTAAAGGCCGCCCAGAAGGCACGCGGTTCCCGAGTCGCCTACGCCAAGATGGAGCAACGGGGGGGTTGGCTCGATGTTATCACTCCGGAGCTGGAGGAGTTCATCGCGGAGCGCGAGTCTTTCTATTTTGGGACTGCCAGCGCCGAAGGCCAGCCCTATATCCAGCACCGAGGAGGTCCGAAGGGCTTCCTTAAGGTCCTCGACGAGAAGACCCTGGCGATGGCCGACTACGCAGGCAACTCCCAGTACATCTCACTTGGCAATCTGGCGGAGAACGACAAGGCATTTATCTTCTTAATGGACTATCCACATCAGAGTCGTATCAAAATCTGGGGAACCGCAGAGTTCATCGAGAATGACCCCGCGCTCCTTGACCGGGTCATCGACCGCGACTACCAGGCGCGGCCGCAGAGGGTCCTCGTCTTCCACCTGAAGGCCTGGGATGTCAACTGTACGCAGCACATTCAGCAACGGTTCACTGTCGAGGAGATGCAGCCGATCATCCAGCGACTTCACGACCGAATCGGCGAACTCGAAGCCCATAACGCAAAGCTTGAGTCAAAACTGGCAGCGGGGACCGAGCCCGTGCCCCCTGGATCAACCAGAGTTTCGAAGCCTGCTTCATCCGAGGCCTTTTCTCAATGAAACAACACAAGCAGTATCCGACCAGCCGTCGTTCCCTTTTTCTGGGAGCGCAGCCCTAAGCCAAAAAGGAGGTATTGCCCGGCTTGCGGCGCTCCTTAAACCAACGTAGAATTCTGATTCCGCCAACGACATGGACCGCTATTTCAATTTCAACTTTCGCCTCTAATAGTTTCTCAGGCTGCAGCAATTCTCTGAAACGGCAAGAGTTAGACCAGACCAGGCAAACAGGTCTCCACTCACCAGAGCGCAGACTTTTTGTGTTAAGCTACCGCTGAGGCAGAATCCGGGGGCGTTTTCTCATGGGCAGCATCGGGGAATTCCTTGAGCGCGAACTGTATTTCGTGCGCACCGAGCAGTCGGTTCTGGACGTCGCCCGCTACATGGCGCAGCGCAACGTTGGCGGCGTGGCAGTGCTGGAGGCTCTGCCCGGCGGCAGCGAGCGGCTGGCCGGGGTCTTCACCGAACGGGACCTGATGATGCGAGTGATGGTCCCCGGGTTGGAACCGGACGCTACCCCGGTCGCCAAGGTCATGACACCCAACCCGGTCGTGGTGGACAAAGGCATTTCGGTCGAAACCTGCCTTCGCACCATGAAGCAGGCCAACTGCCGCCACCTGCCGGTGGTCTCAGCCGGGCGGCTGGTGGGCATGGTCTCACTGCGCGACCTGCTCCAGTTGGAAATCGCCGACCGTTCTGAAGAAGCAGACCTGATGCGCTCCTACATCCACTCGGTACCTCCCGGGACGGAACTCCCGTGACCACGGTGATTCTGTTTGCTCACGGTTCACCAGTGCCCGAAGCCAATCAGGGGATCGCCGCGCTGGCGCGTCGGGTGGAGGAAAGCATGCCGGGCGGAGTCGTCTTGCCGGCTTTCCTCGACTCTGCGCAGCCAGACCTGGGCGTGGCCGTGGCGGAGGCTGTCCGTCGCGGTGCTTCGCGACTGGTGGTGATGCCCTACTTCCTGACCGTGGGGCTGCACCTGCGGCGAGACCTGCCGCGGCTGATCGCTGAACAGCGCACCCGCTTCCCGCAGGTGGAAATTCTGGTCAGCGAATCGCTGGAGGGTTACGCAAACATGGCGGAGGCCGTGGTGGGCCGTGTGCGCGAGGCCCTGAACGGGACCGAGAGAGTTCCGTGAGTTGCCAGTCCGCATCGGTCTCATGCCAAGCGTAGAAGAACTGCTGGAACTGCTCAAGGAGGATCCGAACGACCACATGTTGCGCTACGGGCTGGGGATGGAGTATCTGCGCGGGGAACAGTACGCCGAAGCGATAGCGGCGTTCGAACAGACCATCCAGACGCAGCCCAGCTATTCCGTGGCCTACCGCGAACTGGCCCGCTGCCTGATGCGCCTTGGCCAGTCGGAGAAAGCCCGTCCGGTTTTGATCCAAGGTAAGAAAGTCGCCACCGAGAAGAGCGACCTGCAGGTCATCAAGGACATCGAACAACTCTTGCGTGAGCTTCCGCCCTCCGCGCCCCAGCAATAACCCGAATTATCAGCGTAATAAAAACATCTTGTAGAGACTGGTGCCCGCGAGTACTCTGGGGCTCAGAGGAAGAGATGAAGGAGCAGGTGCCACAGTCGGTTCCGACGCCAGGGGAAGGACCAACGGTCCTACCCGACGAACAGCGTCCGGCGCAGAGCGAGACGCCTCCGGCGCAGCAGCCGACCTCCACCCGCAAGTATCCCGTCTTTGGCTACGAATAACCCCGGGGCTACGAATAACCCTGGCTGACCTCCGCTCAGAGCCCGGCTCCCTCGTGGGAGCCAGGATTTTTTTGGCCCCTTATGCTCAGTGCAACAGGCCTTAGTAATCTTCGGCTGGCTAGCACTGGCTGGGCATGACACAGAGCGGCGGGTCGGCTATGCTGATGTCCAGGCCGATGGGGTTGCTGCGGAATCTGCGAATCACCCTGGAGATGATTAAGTTCGAGCACTCGGTCTTCGCGCTGCCCTTTGCGCTGACCGGGGCGATGCTGGCCGCGCGAGGCCTGCCTTCCGCCCGGCAGTTGTTCTGGATTGTGGTGGCCATGGTCGGGGCGCGCTCGGCCGCCATGAGCTTCAACCGCATCGTTGACCTGCGGCTGGACGCGGCCAATCCGCGTACGGCAACCCGCGCTCTGCCGGCCGGATTGGTGTCGGTGCGCTTTGCCGTCCTCTTCACGGTGGCTTCGGCTGGCCTGCTGGTGCTGGCTGCCTATCAACTGAACCCGCTCTGCTTCCGGCTCTCGCCCCTGGCCCTGGCCCTGTTGTTCCTCTACTCCTACACCAAGCGCTTTACCTGGCTGACGCACCTGGTGCTGGGCCTGTGCTTGGGCCTGGCGCCGGCAGCGGCCTGGATCGCTGTCCGGGGCTCGCTGGACTGGCCCATCCTGCTGTTGTCGGCCGCCGTCACCCTGTGGGTGTCCGGCTTCGACATCATCTACGCCTGCCAGGACCTGGAGTTTGACCGCCAGGCCGGTTTGTTCTCCTTGCCACAGCGGCTGGGCATTCGGCTCGCTCTTCAGGTTGCCAGCCTCCTGCACCTCCTGATGCTGGGACTGCTGGCGGCGCTGGCGACTGTGCTGAATCTGGGCTGGGTCAGCCTCCTTGGCTTAGCGGTGGTGGCCGCCCTGCTGGCTTATGAACACCACCTCGTCAAGCCTCACGACCTGTCGCGCATTAATGCTGCGTTCTTCACCGTGAACGGCTATATTAGCGTGTTGTTCTTCCTGTTCTGGGCGTTGGATCTGGCGATCCCCGGCTAAAAAAGCAAATAGCTAAGAGAAAGCCGGGCAAAACAGCCGGGCAAAAAATGGACCTGAACATTATCGAAGACCCGCGCCTTCGGCCGATCGCTGAAAGAGTGCTCTCTGGCCAGCGGCTCTCATTCCAGGATGGCTTGACGCTTTTTGGCTCGGCGGACCTACTGGCGCTGGGCTACCTGGCCAATCACGTCCGGGAGAAACTGCACGGCAAGGTCACCTACTTCAACGTCAACCGGCATATCAACCCCACCAACGTCTGCGTGGCCAGTTGCAAGCTGTGCGCCTTTGGGCGGAAGAAGAACGCACCCGGCGCTTACACCATGTCGCTGGAGGAAGCCTGGCGCATCGCGGCCACCGGCTATACGGAGGCGGTCACCGAGTTCCACATCGTGGGAGGGCTGCACCCGGATCTGCCGCTGGAGTGGTTCCTGGACCTGATCCGAGGGCTGCGCGAGCGCTTCCCCACTGTGCACCTGAAGGCGTTTACGATGGTGGAAGTGGGATACCTGGCCCGCCGCGCCCGGCTCTCGACCCGGGAGACGCTGGAGAAGTTAAAAGAGGCCGGGGTGGGCTCGCTGCCGGGCGGCGGCGCTGAAATCTTTCACCGCCGCGTCCGCGAAGTCATCGCCGCCCACAAGATCAGCGGCGAGGAGTGGCTGGAGACAGCGCGCATCGCCCACCAGATCGGGCTACGCTCCAACGCCACCATGCTCTACGGCCACCTGGAGGATGACGAAGACCGCGTCGATCACCTCGTGCGGCTGCGCGAGTTGCAGGATGAGACCGGCGGCTTCATGACCTACATCCCTCTGGCCTTCCACCCGGCCCATACGGCGCTGGAGTTTCTGCCCTCGACCACCGGTTTTGCCGACCTGAAGAACATCGCCGTCGGCCGGCTGCTGCTCGACAATTTCCCTCACGTCAAGGCCTACTGGATCATGATGACGCCGCGGGTGGCCCAGGTGGCGCTGCGTTTCGGCGCCGACGACATTGATGGCACGGTCATTGAAGAAAAGATTTACCATGATGCCGGGGCTACTACCGCCCAGTCGCTCACCCGGGCCGAATTGCTGCGCCTGATCGGCGACGCTGGCCGCGAGCCGGTTGAACGCGACACCCTCTACCGGCCCGTTACCCGCACCGAAGCCACCCTCACCGTCCAGGTCTGAGTTGCCCAGGGGCTGAGTTGCCCATGGTCTGAGTTGCCCATGGTCTGAGTTGCAATGATGCCGGTATTGGTCAAAAGACGAACCCCAAACCTGTAACTTTGCCGATTCCTTTGCGATGATAGAATGCGCAGAAAGTGAGGTTTCTATCGTGCAGCGTCTTCTGATAGCGATGCTTCTGCTGGTCGGCCTCGGGCTGGCCGCGGGTTTCACCCAAACTCGCGCCGATGGTCCTGCGCGCCCTCAACCTGAACCCGTCCCTCAGAGCGGCCACACAAGGGCAGTCAATGATGTCGCCTTCAGCCCCGACGGGCGCTGGCTGGCTTCCGGAAGCTCGGACCAGACGGTTAAGCTGTGGGAGGCAGCCACGGGGCGCGCGGTGCGCACGCTGGCCGGCCACAGCAACTCGGTTGAAGCCGTCGCCTTCAGCCCCGACGGGCGCTGGCTGGCCTCGGGAAGCTGGGACCAGACGGTCAAGCTGTGGGAGGTAGCGACGGGGCGTGAGGTACGCACGCTGGCCGGCCACAGCAGCTGGGTCGGAGCCGCCGCTTTCAGTCCTGACGGACGCTGGCTGGCCTCAGGCAGCTGGGATGGGACGATCAAGTTGTGGGAGGTCGCCACGGGGCGCGAGGTGCGCACGTTGGCCGGCCACACCGGCTCGGTCAATGGTGTCGCCTTTAGTCCCGACGGGCGCTCGCTGGCCTCGGCGAACGACGACGAGAGCATCAGGCTGTGGGAGGTAGCTACGGGGCGCGAGGTGCGCAAGCAGCCGGGCCGTCGCATGTGCATCGCCTTCAGTCCCGACGGTCGCTGGCTGGCCACGGGGACCTGGCGCAGGACGGTGCTGTTGGAAGCAGCCACGGGGCACGAGGTGCGCACACTGGCCGGCCACCGCGGCTGGGTCGGAGCCGTTGCCTTCAGTCCCGACGGGCGCTGGCTGGCCTCGGCGAACGAGGACGAGACGGTCAAGCTGTGGGAGGTAGCCACGGGGCGCGAGGTGCGCACACTGGCCGGCCACACCGGCTCGGTCAATGGTGTCGCCTTTAGCCCCGACGGGCGCTGGCTGGTTTCAGGCAGCGAGGACAAGACGATCAAACTGTGGGAGGTCGCCACCGGGCGCGAGGTGCGCACACTGGCCGCCAGCTACCGCAGTGGGTTCGCAGCCTCCAGCTTCGTTACCGACGGGCGCTGACTGGCCTCGGGGAATGGGGACAGCCTCACAAGGCGCCTCAGAAGCCCCTCATAAAGCCCTCACAAAGCAAGGTGACGCAGACGCAGGGCGTTGGCAATCACCGAGACCGAGCTGAAGGTCATGGCGGCGGCGGCGATGATGGGACTGAGCAGCAGGCCGAAGACGGGATAGAGCACGCCGGCGGCGATCGGCACACCCAGCGAGTTATAGATAAAGGCGAAGAATAGGTTCTGCCGGATGTTGCGCATGGTGCCGCGGCTGAGCCGGCGGGCACGGGCAATGCCGCGCAGGTCTCCCTTCACAAGCGTCACCCCGGCGCTTTCCATAGCGACATCCGTGCCGGTGCCCATAGCGATGCCCACCTGTGCCAGCGCCAGCGCAGGCGCGTCGTTGATGCCGTCGCCGGCCATGGCCACCACGCGGCCTTCGGCCTGCAGTCGCCGCACTACCTCGTGTTTCTGCTCGGGCAACACCTCGGCGGCCACTTCCTCGATGCCCAGCTTGCGGGCCACGTCGGCGGCCGTCGTGGAGTTGTCTCCGGTGAGCATGAAGATGCGGACCCCGTCCTGGCGCAGCATCTCGATGGCCTCGTAAGTGGACTGCTTGATCGGATCGGCGACGGCCAGCAACCCGGCAAGGCGACCGTCCACGGCCACGAAGACCACCGTGGCGCCCTCGCGCCTCAATTCCTCCGCTCGTTGTTGCAGTGCGGCCAGGTCCAGGCCCAGTTCTTCCAGCAGCTTGCGGTTGCCCAGAGCCACGCTGCGGCCTTCCACGGTGCCCAGCACGCCCTTTCCGGTCAAGGAGCGGAACTCTTTGACCGGGCGGAGTTCGAGGCCCTTTTCCTGGGCCGCAGCGACGATCGCCGCCGCCAGCGGATGCTCGCTGGCTCGTTCCAGGCTCGCGGCCAGGCGCAGCAGTTCCGACTCGTTCTGCTCAGGCAGAGCTACCACCGCGTCGAGGCGAGGCTTGCCCTCAGTGAGCGTACCGGTCTTGTCCACCACCAGCGTGTCCACTTTCTCCAGAATCTCCAACGCCTCGGCGTTCTTGATCAGCACGCCCGTGGTGGCGCCGCGCCCGGTCCCGACCATGATGGACATGGGCGTCGCCAGTCCCAGTGCGCAAGGGCAGGCGATGATCAGCACGGCCACGGCGTTGACAATGGCATAGGCCAAGCGCGGTTGCGGGCCGATCAAGCCCCAGACCACGAAGGTGACGGCGGCGACAGCGACCACCGCCGGCACGAAGTAGGAGGCGACCACATCAGCCAGCCGCTGGATGGGAGCGCGGCTACGCTGGGCTTCGCTGACCAGGCGCACGATACGTGCCAGCAGCGTTTCGCTGCCCACGTGCTCGGCCTGCATCAAGAACATCCCGGTGCCGTTGACCGTGCCGGCGGTGACGCGGCTGCCTGCGGTCTTCTCCACGGGAATGGGTTCGCCAGTCACCATGGACTCGTCCACCGCACTGTTGCCTTCGAGCACCGCTCCGTCCACGGGCACCTTCTCTCCGGGGCGGACGCGCAGCCGGTCGCCGGGCCGAACGCGCTGCAGCGGCACGTCCTGTTCGGTGCCGTCGTCCCGCACAAGACGGGCTGTCGCTGGCGCCAGGCGCAGAAGCGCCCGGATGGCACTGCTGGTGCGGCTACGGGCACGCAACTCCAGCACCTGGCCCAGCAGCACCAGGGCCGTGATGATCGCAGCAGCTTCGGAGTAGACTGCGGGCGCGCCACCGTGGAGGCGGAACGAGGCCGGGAAGATGTTCGGGAACAGCGTCGCGAATATGCTGTAGGTGTAGGCTACGCCGACGCCGACGGCGATCAGCGTGAACATGTTCAAGCTGCGTGTGACGATGGAGGCCCAGCCGCGCTGAAAGAAGGGCCAGCCGCCCCACAAGACCACCGGCGTAGCCAGCGCCATCTGCAGCCAGGTCGAAGCTCTAGGGGAGAGACCCAGAGGCAGCGGCCGGCCCGCCACCATCTCCCACATGGCCACCACAAGCAGCGGAGCTGCCAGGACTAGGCTGACCCAAAACCGCCGGCTCATATCTACCAGTTCGGGGTTCGCCTCTTCCTCCGCCGTCACCGTCCGCCGCTCCAGGGCCATGCCGCAAATGGGGCAGGGGCCCGGCTCCTGGCGGACGACTTCCGGGTGCATCGGGCAGACGTACTCCGTCTTTGTGGCCGGCGCCAAGGGAAGCGAGGGCTCCATCGCCATCCCGCAGTCGGGGCAGGCACCCGGGTGTGGCTGGCGCACCTCAGGGTGCATGGGGCAGGTGTAGGTTTGAACTTCAGCTGCCAGCGGTGGTGCGGCAGCGGGGGGATCATTCGTCATCTTTGTGCCTCTTTGTGCCTCTTTGTGCCTCTTTGTGCCTCGTGGTGCCTCGCGGTGACTCACGCAGGCCTCGGTTCAGGCGTTTCGCTCGGGCTAAAACGAAAACCTCATAGTGAACCTGAACGCGCGGCCGTCGTTAAGGGTGCGAGTGATCTGGCCAAAATGATCAGTCGCGAGTTGGCGGCCCGGTGCGGAGAACTGCGGGTGGTTGAGGAAGTTGATGGACTCGGCCCGGAACAGTAGCGACTTGTCCCCACCCAACGACCATCGCCGCGAGAGTCCAGCGTTGACGTTCCAGATGCCGTCCTTGCGAAACGTGTTACGACCCAAGTTGCCCCGGAGGTCGGTGGGTTCGATGAACGAGAAAGCCGACGGTGGTAGCATCTCTTGGGAGGTGTCCGGGCTATCGATGGTGCGGCCAAGAATTGAGGGATCCAGCAGAATCGGATTGTCGTTGCCGGCACCGTCTACATTCCCGAAGCCGGGTGCGTCGGAGCCCGTTCTCACTCGAAACGGAGTGCCAGACTTCAGTAGAATGATGGAACTAATCTGCCACTGGCCCAGGATTCTACCAATCCAGCCGCTTTGCATCGGGCGAGGTGGAGTTTCATAGTTTACGCGCCACAACAACGCGTGGGGTTGATCGAAAGAGCTGAGGCCTTTCATCTCTCCCTGGTAGTCAAATCCACTTGGGCTTCGCGATCGGAACGCATTCGAGCCTGTGCTGGTGTAACCAGCCCCCAGGTCGATCGCTTTGCTAAACCAATAGGAGGCGTCGAGCGTCAAACCCCTCCAATGGGGTAAGGTAAACCTGACCTTCCCGGCGTCGAAATACCCACGGGACCCGTTCAGAATACGCCTTACCTCGAAGAACCGCTGGTCGGGTCTCCGTTCGTTGATCGTGCTCGTTGTTTGCGGAATGCCATCCACCAGACGGGCGCGGTTCAAAGACCACGTGGTCAGAAGCCGGTGGGAGCGGCTGCCCACGTATCCAAGGGACAACTTCCACTCCCTTGCGAAGCGCAACTCCCAACTGAAATTGTATTGGTGCGAATAGGGAGAGACCAAGTTTGGATCGAGTTGAAAGATCGAACTTCGCGCGGTGGGGTCTAGATCGGATGGCTGCAAATCCTTCAAGGGGTCGATCAAGTCGGGAACGTCGACTGAGACGAGCAGATTCGTGGGTGGGTTGAACCGCGCTTGCCCGAACGTAACCGGGAAAATCTCGCCGTACTGCACCCCATAGGCGGCCCGCAATACGCCCCAGCGATCGCTCAAACGGTAGGCAAAGCCGAAACGCGGAGCCCAGTTGTTGCAGTCGCAATCGTAGGGAATGTTACTCAGACCGTTCACCTCCGACGGCTTCGTCACCGGCTGATACCGCAGACCCAGATTGAGCGTCAGCTTCCTATTGACCCGCCAAGCCTCTCCCACAAAGTACTCCATGTCCCAGTTCCGGAACCCGCGATGAACGTTGCCCAGCGCGACGGTGTAACTGCTGGGCGTACCCATGCGAAGGTTTTCAATCTGGTCGCGACCGAAATCGTTTCCAAAGCTAAAAAGGCCGCGGTGTCTCCAGCTTTCTACACCGTTGATCTGCCGTCGTAGTAACTGAAAGCCAGCGTACCAGGTGTGTCGGCCACGATTCTGCTGTACCCGCCCGGCGTAGCGGAACGCGTTCTGGGCCCGATCGATCGGGACTCGCGACGTAGGCCCAAGGAATTGAAGCGCACCACCTGCCCAGATCGAGGGTCCGATCGAGGTCTCCTCAGGAACCAACAGCGATCCGATGCGGTCGAAGCCAATCGAGAAATCCGTGGTGGTGCTCGGCGTCCAAGTGCGATTCCAGGTGATGCGCGCCCGGTGGTTCTTGGTGGTCGTGTCGGGGTTCTGGCCGCCGACAAGCTGGAAGGCTTCTACGTTTTGGGAAATCAAGTTGTAACGCAGAGAGAGACGGTCCTTGTCGCCCCAGGCTTGGTCGAGCACTCCCCCCACTCGATCGTTGTCGATCGTCTGCGGGGCATTGGTGTTGAGGAGGCGTGGGTTCCTGTCAGTTCGATTGGGCAGTTCGTCGGGATAGGCTGCCAGGATCCTCTCGACCATGGCGCGGGTGGCGGGGTCATTGGAGAGCGAGGTCCGCTCGTCTGCTTTTGGCACAAGGACATTCCCGTTGACCTGGCCGCGTAGCTTTCGCTGGCTGGCGTTGACCGTCAGGCTGGCCCCCTCCCAAAGCGGAATGCCGAGGGAGAATCCGTAATCGTTGCTGCGAGCCGGTTGCACGTCTCCGACTTGAAAGAACGACCGAGCGCTGAAAATGCTGTTGTTGTGGCTCCAATAAAAGTCGCCGTGAACGCGCCGGACCCTCGAAGGCGGCAGATGCAGCGGCGCCTTCGGGGGCCCTCCGAATTCGCTTCCGAAATAGTCATGATCGACCCGAAATTCATGGATGATGGTGGCCGTCGTCCCCATCCTCACGTTCAGTTCCTTGAGCACGTTGTTGTCAATGAGAAAGATGGAAACATTTTCGTTTCTGCGGGCCTCGCCCGCCAACGTATCCACCTCCCCAAGGAGGTTAACGGTCGTTCGCTCAGCCGAGGTCTCGGGAGCACCCCTGTCGAGGTTTTCCGACGAGGTTTCTGGTTCGGGTGGCTGGGCATCGCCCGGGCTCGGGGCCGGGTTGACCCCCCGGGCTGTCTGCTTGGGGACTGTCGTTTCGGCCTTTCTCGCGCGTGCGTGGGTGGTTTGTTCGGGACAGGGCTGGGCGGCCCGTGCCAGGGACCAAGGGGAGAGCAGAAGCACACAGCACAGCACGACCAACAAGTCCCGACCCAACCAAACGGAATCTCGCACGGCAAGATGCCGCCGGGGACAATCCTGGTCCGTAGGCCTGGTCCGTCCCAGCTTGGTGCCCTTTCCCTTACAGACGATTCCCATCTCGCGGGGGCCAAGCTTCAAGTTTGCAGCAGTGCCGGCCTTCCCCTGGGGGCAATTCAACCAACCCTTGCGGGAGACAAGTGGTTCTCCGCTTATCCAAACAGCTCGCGGAAACGGGCCAGAGCTTGTTCATCATCAACCAGTGGAATCGCTTCCAGCCCGACTACTCCTTCGTATCCAACCTCACGAAGGGCCTCTGCCACCTTAGGGTAATTGATTTCACCGGTGCCCGGCTCATGCCGGCCCGGCACATCCGCGACGTGGATATAGCCGATATAAGGATGGTAGTCCCGGATTAGTTGAATTGTGTTTCCCTCCTCTATCTGCTGGTGGTAGATATCGAAGAGGATCTTGACGCGGGGACTACCCACCTGTTCAATCAATCGCACTGCATCTCCGATCCGCGAAATCATGTAGCCGGGGTGGTCGATTTTCGTGTTCAACGGCTCGAGGTTGTAAATTACATTGTGCTTTTCCGCTAGTTCGGCGATCCGGCACAGTGTCTTATAGGCAGTGATCCACCTAGTCGCCGGATGGTCGGCGATCGCATGAATGACCTCTCCGTTTGGGCCGAGCACTCCCAGCGACAATACGAACTCGCTGCAGCGGAGCTTCTCAGCGATAAGCAAGTCTTGGCGCAGACTCGCGAGCAAAGGTTCCACCCCATCCGGATGCACCATGCTCCCCTCAGTGGGTACTGCGATCGTGCTAACCCGGGTTTCTGCCTTTGCCAATGCGTCGATGTCAGGGCTCGCCAGCGTCCAGAACTCGGCTAGAAATCCTGCCTGATTCAATTTTTTCGCGCGCTCGACGACGGGGAGACTGAGGTAAACCCATTCCGCGCACACCGACAGCCGAAATGCGCCCTTCCGTCCTTCAGGAGTCAGCATGACGTAATCCCACGATTGCCAGTTGCCTTCGCCCCTCCCGTTCTGGAGCCATCGAGGAGGACCCAACCGGAATTTCCGATTTTCATTTCTCCCTTCGCCCGAAAGCATACGCCAGCAGCATCGGCGTCTCAAGCTCATCTCGCCATGGCCGCTTCTGAGCGGCATCGGAAAAATCGGCCGTGGAGTCCAGATCCCGTTCACGCCCCCTGCCCACCTCTCGGACAGATGGTTCGCTCTTCGGGATTCACTCTGTTATAAGTTTATCTTCCAATGATGGCTATCCGTTGCCCGTCGTTGCAGGCGGTTCTAAGTCAGGGGAACCCGCTCGCAGGTGTTTTGGGCATATTGTTCCTCGTTGCCCCCGGTGTATCGGCGGCTACTCTGCAGCGTAAGACCCTGGATAGCTGGCAGAAGTATGTGCGCCTGACGGAAGAACGCGTCGAGCGGGAACTTGCCCGGGAGACGTGGGAGGATTTAGAGAAGGTGGGCAACGGCGACGTACAGGTCGTCCGAATGCGCACGGTGGACAAGAACGGCCGACCGGTCACCGCCGATGGCGGAATGATCCATCACTGGAAGGGCAGCGTCTTCATCTCCGGAGCTACCCTGGAGGAGGTTCTGAAATTTGTCCAGTCGTACGACCAGCACCACCGCTTCTTCCGGGAGGTGGAGCAATCCCGGCTGATTTCGAGGGAAGGCGACACGTTCCGGATTTTTTACCGCCTCAAGAAAAAGAAGGTGGTCACGGCCGTGTACAACACCGAGCACACGGTTGTCTACCGGATCCTCGGACCAGGGCGCGCTTGCAGCCGCAGCGTGGCGACTCGTATCGCCGAACTGGAGGCGCCCGGAACCCCGGCCGAGAAAGAAAAGCCACCGGGAAAGGGCCGCGGCTTTCTCTGGCAGACGAACGGCTACTGGCGCCTCGCCGAACGCCAGGGGAGGGGTGTGGTGGTTGAGTGGGAGTCAATCAGCCTCAGTCGCAGCATTCCGCTGGGTCTGGGCTGGCTGGTGAAACCTCTTGTGGAATCAGTGCCCCGCCATTCGGCGGCCGACGTCCTCGGCGCGCTTCGCGACAACCTCAAGAAATAACAAGCTCTACTCTCTATCCGCTGCGTGCCTGTGAGGATTCTCAAAAGGACCGGGCGGAACCCGGGAAGCGCGTGAGGGTCCTAGCTATCGGGGGAGATGACGACCAGCGTCTGGTCGTCCGACTGCGGCGCGCCCCCCGTGAGTTCCCGAACCCTGGAAACGATGGAGACAATGGTGGCCTCAGGAGACCCATCGGGCGAGGCCCGGACACTGTCCACCAGGCCCTCGATGCCGAACATCTCGTCAGCGGCATTGGTCGCTTCCACCAGCCCGTCGGTATAGAGTAGCAGCACGTCGCCAGGCAGCAGGTCGGTCTGGGCGCGGGTGTAGCTGACGTCGGGCAGCAGCCCCAGCACCGTGCCTTCCTCCTCCAGTTGTTCGCAGCTGCCGTCCTTATGGATCAGGACCGGCGGATTGTGCCCGGCGTTGATGAAGTGCAGCTTGCTGCTTTCGCTGTCCAGCAAAGCCAGGAAAAGGGTGACGAACATGCGGCCATCCGTGTAGTCGTGAATGACCTCGTTCATCCTGACCAGCAGGCGCTCGAAGGAGTGCACACCCACCAGCATGGCTCGGAACGTGGCCTGCATCGTGGACATCACCAGTGCTGATGAGACTCCCTTGCCGGAAACGTCAGCGATCACCACTGCCATGGTCGTGGGGGAGACGGTCAAGAAATCGTAGAAGTCGCCGCCGACCTCGAAGCAGGTCTCGGCTAGGGCCGCAACACGGTAGCGGTGCCAGCGTTCGGGCGGCCGGGGCAGCAGGTTCTGTTGGATCTGCCGGGCCAGAGCCAGCTCGGTGCGGATGCGCTGCTGGTCCACCACTTCGGCGTGCAACTTGGCGTTCTCCAGGGCGATGGCGATGTGGACGGTCAGCGACTGGAGGAATTCTTCGTCCTCCACCCCGAAGGTGCCCTGGGTTTTGTTCAGTAGCTGGATCACGCCAATGGTTTCCCCGGTCTTGTTGCGGATGGGCATGCACAGCACGCTGCGGGTGCGGTACCCGGAGGCGGGTCAAGGTGGGGCAAGGCATTGCTGGCAAGGTGGCCGAAACCGGAGAAACCCCACTTCCTTGCCCAGCTGCTGCTGGTGTTCTTCACCGGTGCCAAGGAGGCCTCAGATCCGGGGATCTCGTAGAGAATCACTCTATATCCACGCAACGTTAGGTTCGCGGCTACTGAGAAGGCAGTATTGCCACCCCCCAATATGGTGACAGCTTCATGTGCCATAGAATCTGCTCCTACCGATAAGTCATTGCGCCCATTCGTATCGTCAGCAACCGAGGCGCAAGTGCCTCATCCATTGCGGGGCTGCTCCCGTTCCTTCCCGAACCTACTTCGCCGACCCGGAGTCGTCAATCGGCCGCCTCCCGGCCTCGCTCTAGGTAAACCTCGCGGGCCTGCCGAAACTGCGCCAGCACATGTTGCTTTTCTTTTTCGGACCGCCAGCCGGGATGCTCGCTCGCCATCCGAACCAGCTGGTCAATCCAGCGGACGAAGTAGTCGGCCGACTCCTTGCTGCGGATTGGCTGATCCCCGACGTAAACGTAGATCGGGTTGGTGGTAGCCATGGGACGGCTGTCCTCGACGGGGTGAGTGGGGCGCTCAGCCATAGCTTGCAGCGTGTACCAGCCGCTGCGCTTCACCTGGATCTGCTTCTGGAAGGCCGTGCGATGGCGGTCGCCGGCGAGAGGGATTCGTTCGATGACCTTGCCGTTGTGAACCACCTCCAGCCGGTCGAGCGGAACAATGGAGTGCAGCACGCCGCGGAGGCGGATGCTGCCTCCATTGTTCGGCAGGCGGATCTCATCTCCCGGCATCGCCCGGTCAGCCCAAAACTCCAGCAAGGGCCCATTGGTCACAAATCCGCGACCTTTCAACAATGCGGCCATGAAGTTTTCCCAGCTTAGTTTTCCCGGTCCCAGGAAGAAATAGCCGCGCACGGCGCCCACCAAGGCGGTGCGGTGCAGGTTCGAGATGGAGTCTTCGCCGCCAGTGACCGGAACCCGAAACCCGTTGTTCAGGGCGTGATGCCACGGGACCAGCGCAGCTTCGCTGGCCGAAGACCATAGTTCGTGGTAGCTGACCGTCCCCAGGGCCACGTCCACCGGAAATGCCTTAGCGACGCCCAGGTTCGTCTCCAACGGGCTGCGCTCGCCGCCGAAGGGATGAACATAGGCGCCGATGACCCCCTGCTGCCGGGCATAGCGGAGGATGTCGGTGTTCGATGGATACAGGCTCTCGATCGCCGTGCCTTCGTAGCCGGTAGTAAAAGGTGAAATCAAGTGCTCCTTCAAGTTGAACAGTGAAATGTGGCCGTAGAACGGAGGGCGGTATTCCTGGCCGGTGTGCATGATCCGTTCCCGGGTAGAGAGCGGGTGCAAGAGGCGCCCGGGAACGAAGTACTGATAATCCGGAATGCGGTTGTCCTTGTTGGCGATTTGGTGGCAGATGACGTCGGCATCCTCGGCTGCATTCATCAGGAACAGGTTCCGCGGCGTGTTGTGGAAGTTGCCGCCGTAATTCATGTGCACGTGATTGCTGCCCGAGTACCAGCCTTTCGCCTTCAGGTTAGTCATCCTTCGCAGGGTAAGCCTCACCGATCGCACCTGACCCGCGCGGACCTGAAGCGTCACCTTCGCCGGCCAATATTCAAAACCTTTCACCGCCTCGATGGTGAGTGGCCCCTCGGGGACCTCGGCGCTGTAGCGTCCCGTGCTGTGGAACAGGTGCTGGTTGAGCCGGGAGAGACGCTCATACGCATCACTCGGGGTGTAGGGCTTGCCGTCGCTGGCTTTCTGGTAGATGCGGGCCGGGGTTTCCTGCCCGGTGTCGCCGTCGATCACCCGCACGGTCACCGTGCCCATCGGCCGGCTCCAGCGTTTGGACCGGATGGGAACCAGTTGCTGCTGGCCTCCCCAGCTCTTCAGAAGCTTCAGTTGCGGAAGACCCTCCTCGTTCGAGATGTAGGCGACCCATTCGCCGTCCGGTGACCAGCGCGGGTGGAAGCTGTCGTATTCGCCGAAGGTCATCTTGTAGGGCTCGCCGCCTCCGACCGGAAGCACGAACAGGTTCGTGTACTGGTGGCCGAGGTGCGAGCTGTAGATGATGCGCTTGCCGTCCGGCGACCAGTGGGGGCGCGTTCGATACAGCGTCTCTTCCTTGTGGATTCGTTTGGCCTTGCCCGCGTTCATCACGTCCGCTTCCACCGGAGCGCGCCACAGTGCGCCCGAGCCGAGAGGAATCTCGCGGTTGGAGACAAAGATCAATTCCTGGCCATCGGGCGACCAGGTGGGCGAGATGTGCAAATCGTAGTCGCCGAAATAGAGGCGGTCCCGGCCGAACCGGTGATCCCGGGTAACGGCAACCACATTGCCCTTTTGCCCGTCGTTGACCTCCATCACATAGATGTTGAAGTATCCGTTCGGCGCCGTTGAGACGTAGGCCAAGTGCTTGCTGTCCGGCGACCAGGCCGGGTCCAGGTTCAGGTGGTGGCCGCTGGTAAGCGCCGTTGCCTGGTTGGTTTCCAGATTCAGAAGCATCAGTTGGATGCTTTCCCCGTTGTCGCTGGTGTAGGCTAGCCACCGGCCGTCGGGGGACCATTCCGGCGAGGAAAGGTGTTCGGGGGCGTAGACCCATTCGTAGGCGTCCCATTCGCCGACGCGCATCTTCCAGACCGAGCCGTGCATGGCGAAGGCCAGCCACTGGCCGTCGGGAGACCAGGAGGGCCACCACGGAGTGCTGCTGCCGGCAGGCGGCGGGTAGTAGTTGTGCATGTAATTGCCGCCGGTCTTGGCCATGGGATAGACCGGACGGGGCTGCTGCGACGGTGGGCTCGGGTGAGCCATCCAGAAGGACAGCAGCAACGTCACAAACAGCCAAACTGTCACCAGGCGAATGTGGGAGCTATTTCTGGTTTTCATATGGAAGAACCATACGAACTGGGTGGTAATCCATCAATAAGCTGCGGTTTCCGTTCCCGCGCGTGCACGACGGTTGCCAACGGAGACCGAAGGCTAAGAGGTCAGCAGACCGCTACGGTGCCCGAGATTCTTCGATCAGCTCCACTCCGGGGGGAAGACGAAACCGGAACAGGGCGCTATCCAGGGGTGGGTTGGGAATTTCGCCGAAAAGCCGAAACTCGGTGATCGTGCCGTCGGTTTCCAGGATTTTGATGCGGCGAAGGCGATGGCGGCCGTCTACCTCCAGCAGCAATTCTCGAAAGCGCTCCCTGTTTTTTTTCGGCCGCAGCCGCAGCAGGGAGTTGCCCGGATCCAGTGGGGCCGCATCGCGCGCCAGCTCCACGCGAAATGTACGCTTCAGGTTCATGCGTCCCAGCAGAAACCGGAGCGGTGTGCGCAGGTCGGCGCTCCGCTTGACCGGGATCCGGATGACCTGGCCGTCCTCCGGGACGTAGAAGAAAATTCTCTTTCCATCCAAGAGAAACAGCTTCACCTCCGGGCGCGTATATTCCCAGCGCATCTTGCCGGGCTTTTTCAGATAGAGAATCCCGGCCTCCTCACGAGAGGGGGCCCGTTCGTCGGTCTTGTAAATCTGGACAAAGTTTGCCTTCAAGGTTCGCATGCGGTTGTAATGCTTCTCCAGCACGCGAACCAGAGCGTCCAACCTGGGTGTGGAAGGGCTGGCTGTGGAAGCGGTGTCCGCTGGTTGGCCGGCCCAGGAAGGGGAGGACACGGCCAAGCAAAGCAATAAACAGAAGACAAACCGGCAGAGCGTAAAACGCCTCATCGCTTCAGGATACCATGGGGACAACCGGCTGCCTTGTGGTCTGTCGGACGGGTGTATATGCCGCTTGTAGAAACAGAGGTCCCCAGGGACTTTGCGACTCCGCAGCGCTACAATGTCGACGACGGGCGAACGAAAGGAGAAGCTTGCTCGGACGGCAGAGCCTGAGGAGCGCTACGCCTGAGGAGTGCATCGCCTGAGGAGCACATCGTAATGATCGGCTTTCGCGCAACGGGACCTGGATTGCTGTTCGCCCTGCTCACGACATCAGTACCGCAGGTCGCCAGCCTGCCAAAGGGAAGTGCGGAAGAAAAGGTGCTGGGGGCGCCCTGCCGCTACACGGGCATCTCCCAGTGGAGCAGGGAGGCACGGGCCGTACATCGGGCGATCTACCGCAGGCTGCGCGCGGCGGAGAAGCACAGTGATTACCCTACGGCCGTCACCATGCGCAGGGAGCTCATTCGTTACCAGTGCCACAACCACTTCCTGTGGTTCTCCTTGGCTGAACTGTACGTGGAGTCAGGTAACAACGACGATGCGATCACGGTCCTGGACTACCTGTACGAGAAAAAAACAACGAGGTGGATCGGCGGCTTCGCACCAAAGGCAACGCGCTGCATCCGCTCGCGCAGTCGCAGGAATTCCAGCGCTCCGCGCTGGCCAGGAAACTCTCTCAGGCGCGGGCGCTGCTGGACGAACGGAAGCAGGAATACCGAAAGAAGCTCGAGGCGCTGCCCCAAGGGGAAAAACCGCCCCGCGACTACGTTTCCAAGGACGCCTGCCCGTTTGAGTGCTGTACGTTTCGGACCTGGGACGTTTACGCCGACACCACCCTCTATGACAAGCCGAGGGGCGAGAAGGTCGTTGCACATGTCGGAAAGGGAGAGAAGGTCGAAGGGGTAACGGGGCAAGTCCACATCCGGCCCATTGCGGTCGGAGTCCGGCGTTCGCCTCCCGACTCGAACATCCCGGTAGGGTCGATCGTTTTCCTCCTCGACTATCTAGGCGAAGGGATCGGGCACGTGTGGTTTCAGGGCAAGGTGATGGAACTGGGCGTCCTCGAAACCCATGACTATTGCCCGTTTCCGGACCTAGGCTGTTGGGGTGAGCACATCTACCCCGTCACAGAGGAAAGTTGGGGGACGTGGTGGGTGAAGGTCAAGACACGGGACGGCATGGTGGGCTGGACCAAGGACTCCAAGAATTTCGGGAACATGGACGCCTGCGCTTGAGCAACCCATTTCCATGGTTCAACTCCTGTCAAGCGGTTGCGGCGGCCAGCCTCAAGGCGGCTCAAGGGCGGACCCGGAGGTCCGCCCTCGCCCTCAGAAGTGCCAGCGCCGGCCGAACCGGTGGCCGCGGAATTCACGGAACTGCTGGTGCAGCTCTTCCGCTTTGTCCTTTTGCTCCGGAGTGAGCGTGGTATAGAACCTCGCAAACGCCGTCGCGTAGATCTGGCCGACCTTCCCTACCAGGGCTCCTTGCTGGTCGGTCAGTTGACCAAGCTCCTGTTCTGACTTTCCGGCCTTGATCGCATCCACCAGTACTTCGTGCCCCTGTTTTAACTGAGTCACGAAGGGCTCGGCCGACTCGTGAGCGGATTTGAACATCGTCTCCGCCTCGGCCTTTTGCGACTCGGTCAGGTCCAGGTATCCGGCGATGAGCGTGTGCATCCCTGCCCGGTGGCGGAACCGCGGGCCGCTGGCCAGTAAAGTGGCAGCCACCACTACCAGCGTGGCCACACTGCCGATGAAAAGTTTCTTTCGAGTAGACATTGGTTTCACCTCCTGACGATAAGCTACGACGGCACCGTAAAGTCCGTTTGTTTGGCGTGTAAACATTTGTAAAGATTGCGAGTCCCCGTTCCTGGCCGTGCTACATTCGCCCCGTGTGAATCCTGGTGGTTGATGACGACGTCGAACTCTACAGCCTGCTCGGGGAATTTTTTCGCAGAGAAGGCTTCACGGTCGACTTCCAACACAACGGTGCAGAGGGTCTGGAAAAGGCGTCTCGAGGTGAGCACAGCCTGGTCGTGCTGGACGTCATGCTGCCGGGACTGGACGGCTTCGAGGTGCTGCGCCGCCTGCGACAGCGAAGCCAGATACCCGTGCTGATGTTGACGGCGCGCGACGAGGATGTGGACCGCATCGTGGGGCTCGAACTCGGCGCCGACGACTACCTCCCCAAGCCGTTCAATCCTCGGGAACTCTCGGCACGAATCCGGGCCATCCTGCGGCGGGTCGAGGCCCGACCCGCCGTGGCCGAACCCCCTCTGGAAATGAACGGCGTGGTGCTGGATCCAGCTACGCGCGAAGTCACCTGCGACGGCAGGCAGGTCGAACTCACCACCTTGGAATTCGACCTGTTGCGCTTGCTGATGCGCGCAGCCGGTCGCGTGCTGTCGCGCGACGCTCTGATGGAGGAAATTTACGACCGCAAGGCCACGTCGTTTGACCGCTCCGTCGACATGCACATCAGCCATCTGCACAAGAAGCTGAAAACTGGCCGGCAGCGGATCAAGACGGTCCGGAGCGTCGGCTATCAGTTCCTGAAGACCTCTCGGGACGACGAGACTGCCGAATGAAATCGCTGTTCGCCAGAATTCTGGTGTGGTTCCTCGTTACGAACGCAGTCATCCTGATCGCCTTTGGGGTGGCCGCCGCGCTGACGTTCTCCCATCCACGCGCCCGGCGGATGCCCTTTGCGATGTTGATCCCTCTCCAGATGCGCGAGGCGCGGCACGCCTACGAGTCGGGTGGCCCGGAAGCTCTGGCGGAGACGTTGCGGCGTATGCAGGAAGCCACCGGTACGCGTGGTAGCTTCGCTGACCGGAACGGGCGCAACCTGGTTACGGGCGAGGACCACTCCGCTTTGGTTGCCAGACTTTCCCGGCATTCGTTCTTTCCCATCCTGCGCGGCCGGCACTTCATCCTGGGTCACGAAGATGACCAGGGGCGCTACTGGTACTTTGTCGAGGTTCCCAGGCGGCGCTGGGCCTTTTGGTTGTTCCAACCGCAGTACCTGGGAGTCCTTGGGCTCGCCGTCCTGCTCTGCTACGGGCTGGCTCGCCACGTTACCTCGCCGCTGCGACGCTTGCAGAAGGCAGTCGAGCGGTTTGGCCGCGGCGATTTGAACGCGAGGGTGGGATCGGACCGGGCCGACGAGCTCGGAGAGCTGGCACGCAACTTCGACCGGATGGCCGAGCGTCTCCAGACATTGCTGACAGCCGAGCGGCGCCTCCTGCTCGACATCTCCCACGAGCTGCGCTCGCCGCTGGCCCGCTTGAGTGTCGCCGCGGAGCTGGCGCGCTCCCAAGAGCAACGTGAGGCTGCGTTGAACCAGATCCAGAAGGAGTCGGAGCGCATGAATACGCTGGTGGGCCAGCTGCTGCAGGTGACACGCGCCGAAGACGATCCGGCGGCATTACGCCTGCAACCGGTCCGTGTGGATGAGCTACTGCGCGAGCAGGTCGAGGACTGCTCCATCGAAGCCCAGGCGCGGCGGTGCTCGCTCGCCTTGGAAGCGCCGGCGCCGGTCACCGTGGAGGGCGATCCGGAATTGCTTCGGCGTGCGGTGGGAAATGTGGTGCGCAACGGGATCCGGTTCGCTCCGGCGGATTCGCAAGTGGAGATCACCAGCGCGATTGTCGGCCCCTGGCTCACCATCCGGGTTCGCGATTATGGGTCGGGGGTCCCGGAAGAGGAGCTTTCTTCCATCTTCGACCCCTTCTACCGCGTGCAGGCCGACCGCAGCCGCGCCAGCGGCGGCGTCGGCCTGGGCCTTGCCATCGCCCGGCGGGCGGTCGAGTTCCACAAAGGCCGGCTGCAGGCGCGCAATGCGAACCCCGGGCTGGCAGTGGAGATCGAGCTGCCCGCCCGAGGTGGCCCCGCCGAATGATCTGAAAGCGGCAAAGGGATTTATCTTCGTCATGGCCTGGTCATGGTCTGGATGCTCCAAACAGGAAGCGCCTTTTTTCAGCTTGCGTCCAAACGACCCTTCGAACACCGAGGTCGAGTGGGTGGCTTTTGGAACACGCTGCTTTGTAGGTAGGGTAGAATGTCCGCAGAACTAGGTGCAGGGGCGGTAGCTCAGTTGGTAGAGCATCGGCCTTTTAAGCCGAGGGTCCTGGGTTCGAGTCCCAGCCGCCTCACCACTTAACCTAGTGATTCCAAGAGACAGGCAAAGAGCGGACTTCGACGGGCTGCACAGAGATTGTGCAAATTGTGCGGGATTTGTGCGGCTCCGGCTCATGGGCCGGCTTTCTTGGCCATTGCCAGAACGCGGGCTTCCTTCTGCTTGGCCTCTTGGGTGTTTCCCCGTCGCCGAGCCGCTCAGCGTTGGAGGGCATCGGCTTTGAGATCGTCGAGGAGCGTCACCCGTCCTTTCTCCTCGATGGCTCGGTGCTCATTACTGGCGAGGTCGATCGGACGACCGAGTTCGAGATCGGCTTCCCCGGCCATGAGGCGCATCGCGACAGCGCGTGGCAGGCCGATCCGTTGATCCCGACGACCAAACACTCGTCCTGAGGCTCCGCGATCGAGGCCTCGTCGTGATCAGCGGTTGCGGGCACGCCGGGATCGTGAACACCGTCCGCTACGCACTCAAGCTGACAGGCGAGCGGCGCGTGTGCGCGATCATCGGCGGCTTCCACCTGAGCGGCCCGATGTTCGAGCCGATCATCGATTCGACGGTCGACGGGCTCGCCACCCTCTCCCCGTCCTTGCTAGTCCCGGCCCACTGCACGGGCTGGAAGGCTATGCAACGCCTTGCCGCTCGGTTCCCCGACGCGTTTGTCCAGAGCGCTGTAGGAAGCCGCATCCAGCTCTAGCCGTCGGGATCGTCGTCGGGGGGATTGAGCCCTCGTCTTCGACGACGCGAATGGGGTGTTCCCCACTGAGAGTCTCGAAGCTGAGCGCGCTAGCTTTCGTCGCAACGCAAGCTCGACAAAGCTCTGTTTTACTACGGGAAGTTTTCCTAGACGCCAAATCGTTATGACCGCAGGAATTGTCCCATTTTAAACTGCCACCTCAGCTGACCAGACCGATTTTTTGTACCAACCGTAGTGAGAGTTTACATCGCAGCCTGGGGCTGTGAAACTGGTTTCAGTGGCAGGGGAGGGCTATAGGCCCCCGGCGCCGGGGGCCTATAGGCGAGCGCCGAGTGCGGCCGCACCGTGTTGTATTGCACCCTCCACTGTTCAATCACCACCTGTGCCTCCTTCAACGAGTAGAAGATCTCTCCATTCAGGCATTCGTCCCGCAGCTTCCCATTGAAACTCTCGCAGTACCCGTTCTCCCAGGGACTGCCCGGTTCGATGTACAGTGTCCCGGTCCCTAGATTTGCCAACCACTGGCGCAGTTGTTTGGCGATGAACTCGGGACCATTGTCGGATCGAATCTGTTCCGGTATCCCTCGCCACAACATCACGTCCGACAACGCCTCAATGATTTGTTGGCTGCCCATCCTCCGCTCCACCCGGATCGCCAGGCATTCCCGCGTGTACTCATCCAGCAAGGTCAGCAGCCGCAGCGTTCTCCCCTCGTGCGTTCTGGCACTCATGAAGTCGTAGCTCCACACGTGGTTCGGTCGCTCCGGCCTCAGTCGTACACAGGAACCGTCGTTCAGCCACAGCCGTCCTCGCGGCCTTTGTTTTTGCGGCACTTTCAGCCCTTCCCGCCGCCAAATCCGCTGCACCCGGTCCTTGCCCACTTCCCAGCCCGCACTCCGCAGCAACGCTGTGATCCTCCGGTAGCCATATCGCCCGTACTTCGCTCCCAGGGCAATGATCGCTCGGGTCAGAGCATCCTCGTCCACCCGATGAATCGGCTCGTATCGTTGTGTCCCTCGCCATTGCCCCAGCAGCCGGCAGGCATGCCGTTCCGACAACCCATGTTGCTCCCACGCACGCTCCACCGCACAACGCCGCCGCTCAGGGCTCAGAAGTTTCCCTGTGCCACATCCCGCAGTACCTGCTTCTCCAGAGAAAGCTCCGCTACCAACCGCTTCAGCCGCGTGTTTTCCTTCTCCAACTCCTTTAGCCGTTTTGCCTGCACCACCTTCAGCCCGCCGTATTCCTTCCGCCACCGGTAGTAGGTTTGGGTGTGGATTCCAGCTTCTTTGCAGGCTTGGGGCGCAGTCTTCCCGTTCCCCATCTGCACTTCTATCTGCCGTAGCACCGCTACAATCTGCTCCGGCTTGTAACTCCTTGTCGGCATGACCTCACTTCCTCCTCAAGTGGATTCTCTCTCTTTCCACTTGGTACAAAAAGTGCCGGTCAGGTCATCACCATCTCCTCCCCGGCTTCCAGTTTCTCCATCAGTTCTTTTGGTTGGATGCGGGCGATGAGGAGTTGGCGGAGAAAACGCTGGCGCTGCGCGTACTTCCAACCCAGGAAGCCGGCCAGCGCGGCAAGGAGCAGGACAAGCAGCCACGCCCCCAGCCGGGCAGCCTGGGCTGCCGCGCGCTCGAGCTGCGAGGCGAATAGAAAGCCTGCTCCAGCAAACGCCCCCGCCCAGAAGAGCGCTCCGAGGCCGTCAAATACCAGAAAGCGCCCCAGGCGCATGCGCAGCATGCCGGCCAGCGGGGGCGCCACAACGTTCAGGCCGGGGACAAACTTGGCAAACAGCAGAGCGCGGGCGCCGTGGCGGGCAAAGACGTCTTCGGTGCGGCGCACACAAGAATCTGGCTCCAACGAGATTCGGCAGAGCAAGTTCAGGACCGAGTGGCCGCGGTGGCGGCCCAGCTGGTACCAGATCCAGTCGGCCAGCAGTGCCGCCAGACCGGCCACCAGTAGCGCCAGGGTGAAAGAGAAATGGCCCGTGCTGGCCATCGCCCCCGTCGCCAGCAGGATGGGAATAGCAGGCAGAGGGAGGCCGATCTGCTCGGCGCAACACCAGGGCAAACAGGACCGCGTAGCCATGCTTAAGAAGGAATTGCCCGACTTCTTGCACTAGCCTCCAGCGCCTCTTCCTCAGTCGATTGCTCTACCTGTCACCGAGGGTCTTGTATCACATCCGCGACTTTTGGATGAGGGCGTTACCGGCCTGATGGCGTCTCGACAACATCAGGGAATAGTTCAAGCGCCCTACTAGTTTCAAATGTATATTGGCAGGGTCGATGTCCGACTGGGTGACCTCCACCCAGGATGGGGGGATCGCAGTGTCCTGGAACGGTCCAAGTTCTGGCCAAGCCCACCGCTTTGGCAACCTGTCTCACGAACAAAGGAGAGGTCCATGACTAGAACAAAGGAGAGGTCCATGACTATAGGACGAGTCGTCTCATCCACTGTGGTCTGCACGATACTGTCTTTGGTGATTCCATCGGCTGTACAAGCGCAGGTGCGAATGTACAACACGGTGAAGCAGAAGCTGATGGAAGGTAAGCCGGTTATTGGCGGCACCGTTTCCACGTCAGACCCGAACATCTATTGCGCCATGGCCAACGCCGGTTTCGATTTCCTCTGGATCGAGATGCAGCACAGCCCGCTGACGTATAACGACGTGGCCAAGATGATCTGGGCCTGTAAGGACGCTCCGGCCATTCCTTTCATTCGCGTGCCGGACGCAACCGAAGGCGACATCCAGAAAGCGACCGACATCGGCGCTCTGGGGATCGTCGTTCCCATGGTTCACACCGTCGAAGAGGCGCAGGATGCGGTCAAGTATGCGAAGTACCCGCCCCTGGGGCGTCGCAGCCATGGTGGTGGTCAATATGCTGCGCTCTGGGGAAAGGACTACCGTGAGACCGCCAACGACAACGTCATGATCGTGATCATGATTGAATCGCCAGACGGTGTTGCGATCGTGGATAAGATCGCCGCGGTTCCGGGCGTCGACGTGATCTTCGCCGCGAGCGGCGACCTGGGCAGCTTCACGGGATGGGAAAGGAGCGACCCAAGGTACAAGGCGTTAGTCACCAAGATCCACGACGCTACTCTAGCAGCCGGCAAGAAGCTGGGTGGTCCGTCCGCCTGGAATGGCCGTCACGGATTCAGTTTCTTCCAGGGCCCTGGCGAAGGCGGCCTCATCAAATCGGGAGCGCAGCTTGCGCTGGCCCCTGCTTCGAGTGCCGGCGGTGAGCAGGACCGTGATGTCGCTACCGGGGATGAACCGAACTAGGGTTCTTGCCCGCGTAAGACGAATCCTGCGTGATGACCGGTTGCGTCGCAAACTGTGCCGCCGGCGACCGGCATGAGCCGGCTGTCAGGCATGACGGAGAGTTTTGGATCTCGCAGGTCAGTACCTTCTTCCACGAGAAGCGCCGGTGATTCCCACTTTCCCACTTCTACCCTGCAGTCCTTTCTCAGCGAGCACACTCCGTATTCCCACAAACGCTGATCGCCTGGCCCGAGATACTATTTCCGGCATCGGAACAAAGGAAAATGATCATGTTAGCGACATCTTGGGGGCTGATTTTTTTTCGCAACGACACCGAGCGTACTAACTCCTCCTCTAATTCTGCATAGCTCATCCCAATCGCTCTCGCCTTAGCCTCGATGACAGCCTTCATTCTTTCATTGTCGATCATCCCCGGCAGGATGGCATTGACCCGGATTCCATGCGGGCCAAGTTCCGCCGCCAGAGTCTTGGTGAAACCCACCACCGCCCATTTCGATGTTGAGTACGGCGCGCGCAAAGGCAGGCCCAGACGCCCAGCGACGGAGGAAATGTTTACGATCGACCCGCCACCGGCCCGCTTCAAAAGGGGGACCGCGCGACGAGCGCAAAGAAACTGACCCGTTATGTTGACCGCCAAAGTCCGTGCCCAATCTTCCAGCTGGACTTCCTCGACCGGCGCTGTCGGCCCAGCGATGCCCGCGTTATTGACTAGGACATCGAGCCCACCCAGGTGCCCCGTGGCTTCCTGAAACACCCGGTCAACCTGATGCTCGTCAGCAACGTCAGCGCACGTCGTGCCGACGCGGGGAAGGGTGTCGGCGATCTCCGCAAGATAAGTCTCGGAGATGTCGCAGACGTGAACAGAAGATCCCTGAGCGAGAAAGGTCTCCGCAACGGTTCTTCCAATCCCCGAGGCTCCGGCGGTAACCACTACACGCAGCGATTTGGCTGTTGCCATACGAATTCAAACTCCCACCTGGAATGGTCTTTTCAGGCCGGACGGTTTTCGACTTTTTGCTGTGGTCGACTCAGGCATTATCTGGGTCTCCTTTGGGGGTGTCAACGTCTACAGGCTTTAGGATATGGCCCCTGCCCGAAAGGAACTCTTATTCCTGAGGCGAATATAGTTTGAGTCCGCAGACAACCTGAGATTCTAGATCCCAAGGTACTTCGATTTGATCTCAGGCTCAGAGTTCAGCTCGTCTACGGTCCCGGAGAATCCGATGTGACCCTTTCCCATCAGGTACACGCGGTGTGCCAGGGAGAGCGCCACGCGCATGTTGTGTTCGGTGAGGAGAACGGAGACACCTGCCTGGTTGATCTGACGAAGGACATCCCGCACTTGATCAACCAGAAGCGGTGCCAGCCCTTCGGTTGGTTCGTCAACGAGCAAGAGCACAGGATTGCCCATCAAGGCTCTACCAATGGCCAGCATCTGCTGTTCGCCGCCAGACAGCTGCGCCCCTTTGTTGTCAGCTCTCCTTTCGAGCATAGGAAAGCGTTGGGAAACTCTCTCCGCGGTCCATAGTTCCGACTGGCCTTCGTTGCCGGCCGCAACGCTCCTCTTTGCCAGCAAAAGGTTCTCCCGCACAGAAAGATTAGGAAATATCCTTCTGTCTTCCGGGACATAACCAATACCAGCGCGGGCCACCTTGTAGGGAGGTAAAACGGAGATATCCAATCCATCGAAGATGACCGAACCGGACCTCGGCCGGACCAAGCCCATGATCGTTTTGAGCGTTGTGCTCTTCCCGACGCCGTTGCGTCCCAGGATGGCGACAATTTCAGCCCGATCGACATTGAGGGACACCCCTTGGAGGAGGTGACTTGACCCGTAAAAGGCGTTGAGTTGGTTGACTTCGAGAAGCAATGTCAAGCCTGGTCGTGACCGAGATAGGCCTCTTTGACCCGTGGGTCCTCCCGAACCTCCTTCGGGCTTCCCGACGCCAGAATCGAGCCGTAGTGGAGCACGGTGACCCGATCGGCGAGGGAAAAGACCACGTCCATGTCGTGCTCCACGATGATGACGGTCTTCCCGGCGGTCAACTGTCTAATCAGGTCGATACTGCGAACCGTTTCTTCTTTTGACATGCCGGCTGTCGGTTCGTCGAGCAAGGCCAACTCTGTGTTGGTAAACACGGCCAGGCCGACCTCGAGGGCGCGGCTCTTCCCATAAGAAAGCATGCCGGCTTGTTGGTCGGAGTCCCCGTCGAGGTCAATGCGTCTTAGCGCGTCATGGGTTGCCCCTGACACCGCTGGGATTTCGTCCACCTTTCGGTGAAAGTTGAAGCGCATCCCGTGATTGGACAGAATCGCCATTCGCATGTTGTGAAAGGTCGTCAGGCGCGGAAAAGTACTCGTGATTTGGAACGACCGGCTAATCCCGAGCCGTGCAAGTCTATGAGGTTTGAAGCCCGTGATGTCGCTACCCTTGTAGAACACGCGCCCACCGCGTGGTCGAAAGGCACCGGCAATAATATTAAAGAGAGTCGTCTTTCCCGCACCGTTGGGTCCGATGATGGCGTGACGTTCCCCTTGCTTGACCTGCAGGTTCACTCCAGAAAGGACTTTCAATCCCTCGAAATCGTGATGTAGATCTTTGGTCTCGAGGATGTTCACTGAGAACCTGACTCCGTGATCTACTCCGGGGAAGCAGTGAGTGATCTTCGCCTGAGTATTTTTGCCAAACCACCCAGTCCCGAAGGCAGGAAAAGCACAACCACGACGAATATTAGGCCGGTCACAAGCTCCACGTGTTCTGTGTGCCGGCTACTCCAATCCTCGACCAGAATCAGAATCCCGGAACCGAGAATCGGGCCCGCGAAGGTTCCGATGCCACCCACGAGGATTGCCATGAGAGGAAAGAAGGACACCATCAGGTGAAGAACTCCATCCGTGGAGACCACATTTTGGAAAAGGGCGAAAACGGATCCGGCAACGCCGGCAAACGTTCCAGAAATCATGACGAGAACGGCTTTCGTGTAGGAAACGTGAAACCCCAGGTAGCTGACCCTTTCGGCATTGTTTCCGATTCCGACCACGAGGCTGCCAAAAGGGGTCCTGGTCAGGTGCCACATCAGCCCGATGCTAGTGCCAAGAACGATGAGAGCAAAATAGAAGAAGTTGGTCGGGTTTGTCAGTTCCACCCGAAGAATCCCCGGGACAACTAAGGGAGGGATAGGGAAACCCGCGATTCCGTCTTCACCTCCTGTCACTTCTCTATATTTCAGGCACATGACGTACATCAGCTGACCTAACGCAAGGCTCAGCATGGCAAAAGCCGTTCCGCTGATCCGCCCGAGAAACGGACTGCAGAGTGCAGCGACCAGAAACCCGGCCAATCCCCCGAGCAGCAGAGCGGTGATTGGGCCTAAACCCTCGATGTGAGTCAGTGCGAGCGCGGTGGCATAAGCGCCGCTCCCGAAAAAAAGAGCGTGCCCAAAACTGAGCAGCCCAGCATAGCTCAACAGGAGATTCACACTTACGGCGAACGTCGCACTGATGGCCAGCTCCACCAGAATGTTGGTGTGAACGGCACTCAGGAACTGGGGAGTCGTCAACAGACAGAGAACGCCAATCACCCCCAGGGCGATTCGATTGTGACGCTTCACTTTCTTTCTCCGAACAGTCCCGTCGGCCTGCCAGCTAGCACGATTGCCATCAGGGCGAACGTGAGCACCGGCGCCAGACGAGGAATGAACTGTATTCCGTAAGCGTTTAATTCACCCAGGACAAGGGAAACGAGGAAGGCCCCCTGCAGGCTTCCCAGCCCTCCAACCACCACTACGACAAAGGCATCCAGGCTCATCTGCTCGGCCATGCCCGGATAAACGGTTAACAGCGGCGCCGCAGCCACCCCGGCGACCCCAGCCATCCAAGTCCCAATCCCGAAGACCAACGAGGAAATGAGGCGCATATTGATGCCAAGGGCGCCGACCATTTTGGCATCCGAAACAGCGGCCCTCAGGGTCGTACCCAACCGCGTTTTGAATACCAGCAAGGCAAGCAAACCGAGAATGGCAAAGGACAACCCAACAACGAATAAACGGTAGATTGGATATTGAATTCCTCCAACCGTCACGACTCCTTTCAGTGAGTCCGGAATCGGTACCACTAGACTGTCCGTGCCCCAGAGCATCTTGACTGCTGCAGAGATCAGAAGGGCAATTCCAAAGGTAAGGAGTAGCTCGCCCACGTGTCCTAGACCATGGGCCTGAACTCTTGCTAACAGGAATCGCTGCATCAGAACGCCCAGGATGGCTACGGCCAGAGGAGCCACTAATAGCCCGAACCAGAAGTTCCCGACCCGAGCGAGCATCTCGTAGGAGAGATAGGCGGCCAGCATGAAAAACGACGCGTGCGCGATGTTCAGAACTCCCATCATTCCGAAGATCAAAGTCAGGCCAGAAGCGACGAGGAAGAGCAGCATGCCGTAGGTCAACCCATGGATGGCTTGGGAAAGGTACATCGGCCAATTGGACCTCTGGTTTGCCACCTGTCGCGGCGCAATGTCAGCTTCGGCGCCCCGGGGTCTGCTCCGCGAGATTGAGTCGGCGGGAATGGTTACAAACTTTCCCCAGCCAGCGGCGTTTTCGTGCCATTTATTGGGAAAGACCAGCTCGGATGCAACCATGTCCATAATTGTCTGATGATTTGAGGACTGCATCTTCAGCTGCACCCCAAATATCTGGTATTCGCTCTTTTCAAATGCGCCCAGCACTTTCTCCGGATCGGTACTGCCTAACTCGGCAAGCAGATTGAGGTACCAGTAAGTGGAAATGGTTTCGAAAGCGGGAATGCCAATTGGCCACTTGAACGTGCTGCTGGTGTAAGGAGGCACTTTCCACGTCTGCCACTGGTTGTTCCAGGCCTTCATAAAGTCTTGTGCGAGAGGATGAGTTGTATTGAAGGCGCTCACCACGGCCAGACCCACTCCAGCCGGCCCACCGACGGCTTCCAGTGCAGTCGGCATATCGGCAAAAGGCCCTGCTATCGGAGTCCGCATGCCCAATTGCCGCGACTGCTTGACCAGGTTGTCAATGTCAGGCGGCCAGTCGCCCGTAATGATTACCTCTGCCCCGAAGCCCCGCACCTTCTCAAGGTAGGGCGCGTAGTCCTTAGCAAAAAGAGGATGATAATCTTCTCCCACGATCTGAGCATTCGGCTTCTGTTCGAGCAGCGTCTTTCTGAAGGCTTCCCCAAACGCATGGCCGTACACGTAGTCCTGGCAGAGGATATAAAATTTCCGGACAGGCCGAGGAGCGTAAAAGTGTGCTAGCCCTCTGGCCAGCATTGTTGTCGTAGGACAGGTTCTGAACGTATAACGGTTAAAATTCCGCTCATCCATGAGCATATCGGACAAAGCGGCAGCATTCAGATAAATGGTTTTATATTTTAGAGCCACTTGTTGGGCGATGAGGCTGAGATGACTACCGGAAGTCCCAATAATCACGTCCACCTGTTCCCTTTGACACATTCTTTCAAGGACCCGCTTCGCCGTGGAAGGTTTGCCTTGATGGTCTGCTCGAATCAGCTGGATTTTCTTCTTCTTACCATCTACCCAAATTCCTCCCTGTGTATTGACGTCGTGTACTGCCCAGCCGATATTCGCCCAGGCGATATGCCCGTTGATAGCTGCTGCACCACTGAATGGAAAGAAGACGGCGACTTTGATCCGATCACCTGAGGTAGGAAACACTTGCTGGGCAGGGTCGAAGGTCGTCATATCCCCCGCCAGCGGCGTGAAGCCCGTTGCACTGGCGAGTGCGCAACTTCCGTAGGCAAACAGGACAGCGAATAAAAGCCAGAGCCGGCGACCATGACACTTCTGGCGCCGCCAGTGAGCCGGCGAAAGATATTGGATCATTGGGCGGCCAATTACTTTTCTGCCGTTCAGTAGTCCTCTCTTATTCGCGAAGATCGCCCTGTTTGTGTTTGCGTCACGACTTATCCGGATCCCTTTTCGCGACATCGACGAGAGTTTGTGCAATTCTGAGCTTCAAAGTCGTGGCCGATTCAGGAGTCCATGAGTAAATTCCTTTCCCGGTTTTCACTCCGAGCTCCCCGCGCTTGACCATCTGTCCCACCAGTGCGGATACTTGCCTGGAAGATTCAATATCCGGGAAGATATTTTCGCTCGCTGCCACTACCGTGTCCCAGCCCGCGATATCAAGAAGTTGAAAGACTCCCGCAGCGGCCAGCCTCCGGCCAAAGCCGTTTTTGACAGCTAGGTCTACGTCCTGTGGCCTGGCGATGCCCCGTTCCACCATCGAGAGGGCTTCCCGAAAAAGGGCTGCCTGGAGTCGATTCCCTATAAAGCCAGGAGCTTCCTTCTGCATGATAACCGGACTCTTACCCACCTTCTTGAGTAACTCAAAGACGGTTGTGATAACGTCCTCCGCAGTTTCAGAACCTCGAACCACCTCCACGAACGGGATCAAGTACGGAGGATTGAAGTAATGTGTCACCAACACCCTGTCAGGCCTTTTTGTGACGGATGCCAGTCTACTGGGGAGCAAGCTGGACGTATTACTTGCCAGTATGGCAGCGGGAGGACAGAACTCGTCTAACTCGCGAAAGACCCGATGTTTGACTGCCAAGTCTTCAGAGACGCATTCAATTACGAGTTGGACGCTGTCGACCGCCTCCTTGAGATCCGTATAGCAATGAACTCGCCTCGCTACCGACGGAATCTGCTTTGCGTCTCCCAACCCCATATCGGCCAGCATTGCGAGGTTGCCCTGAATGTTTACTCGAGCTTGATGTAGTTTCTCCTCCGTTAGATCATGAAGGGCGACCTCACACCCCGCCGCCGCAAATTCCTGGGCAATTCCATGCCCCATTAGGCCGGCGCCGATAACAGCTAACCTTCTGATATTTTCGACATTCATCGTTCTTTCTTCCCGGACCTTACGGCCGGAGTGCTCCTTGGCTTAGGCGCCATCGGTGTTCTGCAACTTGCTCTCCCCGGGAATCCTTGCCGGGGAGTTAGACTTGTGAACAGGGACCGGGTTGGACTCCAACTCCAACAGGCCGATTGCGAGCAGCCTGAGCCCCAGCAGCGCCATTCCTGGTCCTACGGAGCGAATCAAGGGCCTAGGCGGCATGGCTATCTCCTCTCGGCAGAGAATGGCCAACAGTACACCCTGAGGGTTTGCATGTCCACTTTGGGAAAGCGGGTCGTGCACCGCCACCCTGAGAGCAATAGGTCGCAGTGTCCAGGCTTTGGACTTTGGGCTCACTACAGCTTCTGGTAGGTGTTCCAGACGCCGTAGAAGGCGGTGGCGAAGAAGCACAGCAGGGAAAGCCACAGGAAGGCATCCCACAATAAGCCTGGGGTAAGGCGACGGTCGCTTCTGCGGTAACGCATGTAGACGGCAGCGGCGGCGATCATGGGCAGCGTCAGGGCCTGGCCGAACCCGCCAATGATGACCAGCTGCACTGGGTTGGAAACCCACGCAAATAGGAAGAGATGCAGAAACGGGAACGCGAAGCAGAAGCGGCGAACCCACCACCACCGGTCGCCCGGGTGGGCAAGCTGGATAAAGCCGTTGACCTTCAGGAAATCGGTCAGGGTGCGACCGATGGTGGCCGTGGAGACAAAGAAACTAGAGAACAGCACGGAAAAGGCGCCGATCACAATGAACCAGAGAGCCACCCGCTCACCCAGCACGGGCACGTACATTTGCGAAAGCACTTGCAGCATGCCGCTGACAGTACCCGGCAATCCTTCCGGTCCGGTGTATTGGTGTAAGACCGAGGCCCCGAGCAGATAGAAGGCCACTGTGGCCACCGTGAACACGACCATGCTCAGAAAGGCGTCCAAGTGCATCACGCGCAGCCACCCGCGGGCGCGTCGGATCCAGGCCTCATCCGTGCTGCGCGGGCCGACGTGGCGCGCATAGCCTTTCTCGATGCAAAAGTAGGGGTAGGCGATCAGTTCGGAGGCTGCCACCCCGGTAAGGCCAAACATGGCGAAGGCCGGCCCGATTGCATGGGAGGGAATCTGAAAGGAAAGGCCGGAGGTGATCTCGCGCCAACCAAACGAATGGCCCGTCCAGGGCAACAGCGCCACGCATCCCACCGTCATCAGCGTGAAGATCGCCACCAGCAGGGTGGTGCCGCGCTCCACCACCCCGTAGCTGCCCACTGCCGTCAACGTTGCAACCAGCAGCGCGACCAGCACGGCCCAGGGCAGCTCGGGTCGGGCAGCCAGGCCCACCCCTTCAGCGATTGCAGAGGAAAGGCCAGGCACAGCCATGTGGACCGCCTGGCCTATGCCCCCCACCATGGCCGCCACCTGCGTTTGGGCTGTCACCGCCATCACCAGCCACCACCAGGACAGCAGAAAGCCCGGCCCGGGCAGTTGCCGAAACGCGGCGAACGTGGTCAGGCCTGAGGAGATGGTGTAGCGCGCCAGCTCGATCTGCGCGAAAGTCTTGATGAAGCAGCTCACAATCACCAGCCACAGCAGGGCAAAGCCCGCCTGCGCGCCTACGTGTGTGGTGGCGATCAGCTCTCCGGTGCCGACGATGGAGCCGGCCAGGATCAGCCCGGGGCCGATCCTTCGCAACGATTGCAGCAGCGAAGTCGGCGGCTCCCGGACCGCGTCTTCCGATAGGCTGTAGGGGTCTATAGGAACTGCGCCTTCGGCCTGCTGCTCCATGCCGTTACAAAGTACCGAAATGCCCGCAGGCCTGCAAATCATTCCTGCGGTGCGGTGCAACTGCCGGGAGTCTAGCGCCTCTCCCCGCTTCCAGAGGTGCGGGCAAGTTACAGACCAGCGACCGCAAGGGAGGTGTCACTACATTAGTTCTTGTGCAACTTGCTAAAGAAGCAGCCGCGTCCTCCTTGTGGACCGAAAGAGTGCCCGTTGAAAACGCGCGGAAGCGGTGCTAACGCCGGCACCGTTGACAACCCAGGCCGGCGCGATCTAGACTCTGTGCATCTCTACATAACCCCTTGGCTGCGCCACTGATCCCCCGGTGGCGTAGCCCTTCTGAGTGTTTATCCGGTAGCGGGGTTGGTTCGCGCGGGTCCCGACACCTGTGGTTTTTGGAGTTACTCCGGCTCGGAAAAGTGTACGGTCGCTGCTCGAGCGCGCAAGGTGCCTCTCCCTCTGTTACCGGTTCATTGGGCCGCTCGCCAGGTGCCCGGCACAGCCCGGAAGAAAAGCGTCTCCATGTCGACTTCGCGGTGGCCGCCAATGGCCCAGAGCCAGCCGCCAACCCGACACGGGCCGCACTTCATCTCGTAGCATCCGGGGCAAGCTTGATGCACTGCCTCCTCAATCAAGAGGGGGTCGTCTTCAACCTCCTCTGTTGCAAAAACAAGCCTTGGTCGGTACGCGGTCAGAGTTTCGCGGGCGCCTTGAACCATGCGGGTAGCTGCGCCCTTTATGTCGGCCTTGATGAAATCCACGCGCGGCAGGCGGAGTTCGCGCACCAGGGTATCGACTGTAACTACCGGAACTTGGAGTGTGGACGGCTGTCCAGCAGCAATGAGGAAGCTGTCCCCAGCGCCAGTGATGGTGTTCAAATAGAAGGTGAGTGTCTCGTCCCGGTTCCAGACGCCCTTCGGATAAACGATGACCCGCCCGGCCGAAATCTCGGAAGCGAAGTTTTGTCGGAGGCAGCGGATTGCCTTCGGGGAAGGTTCGATGGCGACAACCAGCAACGCGCCGGAATCAAGCGCCTTCCGGGTGAAAACTCCGACATGTGCACCGGCGTCCAGTACGGTATCTCCAGAACGAACGCCCCACTCCGAATCTCCGTAAATGCCCCGCTGCTGTTGAGCGAGAAGTATTGCAAGGAGGGTGCCCGAGCTTGCTTTTGATTCCGACGTATTGCCGGGAACCAGGTAGCGACCTGCCGGTGTTTGCAGCAACTCCAGGTCTCCATCGACGGCGACGCGTCGGGTTTCGGCTGCGATTTTCTTTACCGCAGCCTCCTCGGCTTTCATGATACGAGACGCCCACACAGCCTGGAGGGTTGAGCAATGCGGGTCTCTCAAATGGCCAGCGCCGCCGATGAAGAACCAGATCATTCCCGGGTAAATCCACTGCAGCCCAACGAACAGCAAGAACAGCAATTCCACGAGCAGAACTGCTCGTAGCGCTTTGAGTATGACTTTTCGTCGCATAGATTGCCTCAATGATAGGTCCCGAGCGACCCCACCTGGAATTTCCGATGGGCCACTCCTTAGCGCCAAAATATACGTCAGTTACTCGGGGAAGCCCCAAGGGCCTGACCGACGGCCTGCCTGCCGCCGGTCAGTGGGGAAACAGCACCTTGGGATCTACACTACTGAGCGTCAGTTCGACGTCCTTGGCGTGAATCTGGTAGCTTGGCTCGATCCCTTTGGCGATCGCGAGAATCACCTTCGCGTCATCCGCCAAGTGCTAAGAGCTGATTGCCATCCTCGGCTTGAATCGCGCGATTGTCCTCCCAGCCCCTCGAAGCGCGCGGCGTTCCGAGCCTTCAATATCCATCTTGATGAAATCCACTCGCTCCAGTTCGAGTTGTTCGACGATCTCGTCCAGGGGGAACACCTGCACCTGCTCGGGCCTCCTGGCGTTCGCTGATTTCCTTAAGAAGCTATCCTGAGCCGGATTTTCGTCGAAATGAAAAAACGTGGGGTGGGTATTCTTGTCCCAGACCCCCGCCCTCACCACGCTCACCCGGCCCGCTGTTATCTCCTCCGCCAAGTTGGCTTCCAGGCAGGCGACGTTCCCGGGGTCCGGTTCAATGGCAATGACGCGACCTGCCCCACGTCGCAGTGCGTACGTCGAGAACACCCCCACGTGAGCTCCGCAGTCAATCACCGTATCGCCGGGGCGAATGGCCACCTCTCCGCTCTCGTAGATCCTCTGGACCCTCATCTCCCATACCAACCACGTGAGCAGGTCCTTCCCTGGGGCGGTCAACCAGAACTTGCCGAGTTCGGTCTCATGAAGCTCCCACTTCTGCCCCTCCACGGTTTTTTCTCCAAGCAGTTTGGTCCTCTCCGCAACCCATGGGACCGGCCTCCCCGGGCAAGGGGCAAGAACGGCCCGCTCGATGTCGCTCCATTCCAAGTAGGAAAGATGCCCAGAAAGCTTTCCGGAAACAATCCTGCCTCTCCACCACGCCGACCACCCCAGCCCTGCCGCCACCATCAGCGCCGCCAGTACCCAGGCTTTCCGCTCGCGGCTGGACCATATCAGGCCAGCGGCACCAACCAAGCTCACCAGCAAGACGGTGTCGTAGATCCCCCAGATCACCCCCGCGATGACGACCAGCACCGCCAGCACCAATGCTGCCTGTCGGCGCTGCTGGACTCGAAGGCGGTTCGTGGCTTCTGGCATATCGCTTGTATCCACACCCGCAACTATGCGGCTGACCTGGCCGGGGTGGGGCATGCGCTCTCTCGACCACTCAAGCCGCCTTCGAAAGGCATTGGTCGCACGCTCGGGCGCCTCAAGGGTCTAGCCACGCAGTCGGTCCGCTGAGAAGTCTTCCTGAGTCAAATCCGGGGTGTGTCCTTTGAGCGTCCAGCCGCCGTCCACTTGCAGAATTTGGCCGGTGATAAACGCGGCGTGCTCGGAGGCCAGGAATGCTACCGCGCCCACCATGTCCTCCGGCTGGGCCACGCGTTGCATGGGGATGACTGCCCCCCAGCGCTCGTCGTATTGCGGATCATAGCCTCGATTGCGGTCTGTACTGGTGGGCGCCGGAGAAATACAGTTGACGCGAACCCGCGGCGCCAGCTCCACCGCCAACTGGCGCGTGAGGGCCTCGACTCCCCCTTTTGACATGGTGTAGACCGAGTGAAACGGCACCATCAGACTGGCCGCGCAGGAACTGACGTTAACGATCGACCCGCCCCCGCCATTCTGCTTATGACTGCCCTGCATGTGAGCGCCCTGCATATAACCAACAGCCGCGGCGCTGGCAAAGTACGTGCCTTTTAGATTGGTGTTGACTACATCGAGCCAGTCTTCTTCGGTGACCTCCAGGAGAGGGCCAAGCCGGGTTCGGGCGGCGTTGTTGACCAGCGTGTCGATCCGCCCGAAACGTTCCACAAACCGATGGACCATATTCTCGGCCTGGCGCTTTTCGCCAATGTCCGCCTGGAAGATGGCGGCGCTGCCTCCGGCTTGCTCGATACGGCGCAACGTCTGTTCGGCACCTTGGCGGTTCGTCTTATAGTTGATTCCCATGGCGGCCCCGCGTGCGGCCATCCCCACCGCCAGCGCGTGCCCAATGCCCTGGCTGGCACCCGTAACCAAGACGAACTTGCCTTTTAGCAGCAAGGTTATCCTCCTTTCTGTGCCCTTTGATGTTGATGCTGATCACTCAGATGATGCCCGTATCATCGGAGACCTCGTAGGCGCCGCGGTCAATGGCTTGGCGTCAGGCGCCGCCCGTAAGGATCTCGACGCCGCGGCGCACAGCGGCTTCCTCCGGACCGCGCGGCGCAAACTCCAGGGTCACAAAGCCACGGTAGTCGAGGGACCGGAGTGTCTCGGCCACGCGGCGGTAGTCAAGCTCGCTGCGGTCCAGTTCGCCGCGCTCCGCTGTGCCGGCGACATGGACATGGTCGAGCAAAGGGAAACCACGTCGTATCATGGCGCATACATCCTCGCCCATCAGCGCCATGTGGTAGCAGTCAAGCAGCCAGCGGATCGAAGGATGGCCCACTTCCTCCAAGATTTCCAGGGCCGCCTCGCTACTTGAGAGGGAATTTCGCGGGTGATCGCGGCGGGTGTTGAGTGGCTCCAGCCATAGCGCACAGCCGGCCCGTTCTGCCAGCGGCGCCAGCGCTCTCAACCCGGCGACTACGCTGGCATTTCGAGCCGCAGGGGTAATTCGCTGATCCGCAGCCGAGCTTCCATCCGGATGCAGTACATCGGTCTGCAACATCAGTCCACCGCACCCCAGGCGCCTCTCGATCTCCAGCGCATCGCCGACCTCTTTCAACAACGCTTCCCGGTCGCGTTCGTCCACCAAGGACGCTTGGTGGTTCGCGGTGAAAGTCGCAATCTCCACACCTGCTGCGGTGGCAGCCGCTTTTAGTTCGTCGAGGTTCTTCTCCTCGGCGTGCCAGAATTCCACTCCCTGGAAGCCCAGTGAGGCAGCCCGGGCCACGCGCTGGACGTACGGCTCCCCCGTAAAAATCATTTCCAGCGACAGGGAAAGCTTCATGCGAGCGCATCATCCTTCACGCACCAATAAAAAGCAACCCCGAGGCTCACGGCAAGGTACGAGCAGTCCAAGGATTTCCGCACGGTTGGACCCTTGCCCTTTGCGTTTCTCGGAATATGGCTTGCGGGCAAGGATGGAACTGGAGTCCATCTCGACTAAGACGATGGCAACCAGCCAAGTGCCAGAAGCGCCATTCCCGGGCCCGGACTAGTCAACCAGTCGTGGTCTTGCTTTCCGCCGTCCACGGTATGGTGCTACCGCCGGGATTTGTAATCTCGACGGTCTGGGTCGGCGGGTTGGGTGTATTTCCGAGAGAATCGTGGTGAGGCGGCTGGGACTCGAACCCAGGACCCTCGGCTTAAAAGGCCTGCAAAGACTACCAAAGCAAACAACTCAGTAGGACAACACACAGAAAAACCAAGCCAATTGACAGCGGCGACTAGTACCGGTTTGTCTGGCTTCGGCTTGAGAGCAAATCGGAGGGAAATCCACGCTTGGGTGGGCGAAGGGGGAGTAGGGGGCGTCAATCCTCCTATCGCCCCCGGCAGCCCGCCCGGCTTCCAGAAAGGTAGTAGCCAGCGATAGGCCTCTTAGGCCTCTAATGACTCAGACGTCTTCGCTTGTCCGTTTAGCTGCTAAACATTCGCTTCAAATACGTGTGCAAAACGGAATCGAGATGGCCGAGCCGTGTGATATCTACAAGCTTATTCATAAACTCTGTGTAGAACTGCAATCGGCCCGTTTGTGGGGACTATCGGCCTTGTGCGCGAGGGCTACTTCCCCGGAGGGGATCCGGGCACTTGTCCGGTTAGCGCGCTATATATCCAAGTGGCCTGCGTGGCAGCATAGGTAAACGCTGACCAACTAGTGAGGTCTAATCTGCCAAGTCCGATGCAACTCCTGGTCTTTCGGGAACTTGCATTACCTGGCTTACAGATTGGTAGGTTAAGGAAGGGGATGCTAAAGCGGCCAGTGATGTTACCTAGGCCCAATTTTGTCGTCATCCAACCGCAAATGCGTGGCTGGGGGTTGCACGCCTCGATGATGGTAGGCGAAAACGTATGAATCTCAACTACCTGCTTAGGCGCCGAGCCGAGGAAGGAAAACCAGTGCGCGTTGCACTGCTCGGCGCGGGCAAGTTCGGTTCCATGTTCCTCTCGCAGGCGCGCCGTACGCCTGGCCTGCCCGTGGTTGCAGTCGCCGATCTGGTTCCATCGCGTGCTCGCGAGTCCCTTACCCGGGTCGGCTGGCCTAAGGAGCAATTCAACGCGGATAGGCTCTCGGAAGCGCTACAACGTGGCACCACCTACCTTACCGATGACGCGCTGAGCCTAATCGTGGCCGACGGCCCTGAGGTCGTCATCGATGCCACAGGCAACCCGACTGCAGGCATCAGGCACGCGCTCGCGTGTAGCCACCACGGCAAGCACATCGTCATGGTGAACGTGGAAGCGGATGCGTTGGCCGGCCCGCTGCTGGCGCGTCGTGCAGTTTCCGCTGGTACTGTCTATTCCCTTGCCTATGGGGACCAGCCGGCACTCATCTGCGAACTAGTAGATTGGGCGTGACCTGACCGGCACTTTTTGTACCAAGTGGAAAGAGAGAGAATCCACTTGAGGAGGAAGTGAGGTCATGCCGACAAGGAGTTACAAGCCGGAGCAGATTGTAGCGGTGCTACGGCAGATAGAAGTGCAGATGGGGAACGGGAAGACTGCGCCCCAAGCCTGCAAAGAAGCTGGAATCCACACCCAAACCTACTACCGGTGGCGGAAGGAATACGGCGGGCTGAAGGTGGTGCAGGCGAAACGGCTAAAGGAGTTGGAGAAGGAAAACACGCGGCTGAAGCGGTTGGTAGCGGAGCTTTCTCTGGAGAAGCAGGTACTGCGGGATGTGGCACAGGGAAACTTCTGAGCCCTGAGCGGCGGCGTTGTGTGGTGGAGCGTGCGTGGGAGCAACACGGGTTGTCGGAACGGCATGCCTGCCGGCTGCTGGGGCAATGGCGAGGGACACAACGATACGAGCCGATTCATCGGGTGGACGAGGATGCTCTGACCCGAGCGATCATTGCCCTGGGAGCGAAGTACGGGCGATATGGCTACCGGAGGATCACAGCGTTGCTGCGGAGTGCGGGCTGGGAAGTGGGCAAGGACCGGGTGCAGCGGATTTGGCGGCGGGAAGGGCTGAAAGTGCCGCAAAAACAAAGGCCGCGAGGACGGCTGTGGCTGAACGACGGTTCCTGTGTACGACTGAGGCCGGAGCGACCGAACCACGTGTGGAGCTACGACTTCATGAGTGCCAGAACGCACGAGGGGAGAACGCTGCGGCTGCTGACCTTGCTGGATGAGTACACGCGGGAATGCCTGGCGATCCGGGTGGAGCGGAGGATGGGCAGCCAACAAATCATTGAGGCGTTGTCGGACGTGATGTTGTGGCGAGGGATACCGGAACAGATTCGATCCGACAATGGTCCCGAGTTCATCGCCAAACAACTGCGCCACAAATCTAGGGACCGGGACACTGTACATCGAACCGGGCAGTCCCTGGGAGAACGGGTACTGCGAGAGTTTCAATAGGAAGCTGCGGGACGAATGCCTGAATGGAGAGATCTTCTACTCGTTGAAGGAGGCACAGGTGGTGATTGAACAGTGGAGGGTGCAATACAACACGGTGCGGCCGCACTCGGCGCTCGGCTATAGGCCCCCGGCGCCGGGGGCCTATAGCCCTCCCCTGCCACTGAAACCAGTTTCACAGCCCCAGGCTGCGATGTGAACTCTCACTACGGTTGGTACAAAAAATCGGTCTGGTCAGTCCCGCAATCCGGTTCCGCAACGAATGAGCCAGCAACCTCGGAGCAACTGGAGCGCATGGGAGATTCACTCCGAGCTGAGCTCGATGCCGGGGCGTTGGGTATCGGGATGGGGATCGCGTATGTCCCCGGCGCCACCCGATCAGAAGTGATCGAGATCTTCCGGATTGCAGCCGAGCGGAGTGTGTCTGTCTGCGCGCATGTTCGGAGTGCTGGCAGAGTGGAGCCTGGCTCCAGCATTGAAGCCGTTGGCGAAGTGATCGCTGCCGCTGCCGTCAGCGGGGCATCTCTGCACATCGTGCACATCAATAGCAGCTGTTTGAAAGATGCGGTCCCGTGCCTCCGCCTGATTGAAGGCGCCCGGGCCCGAGGGCTTGACGTGACCACGGAAGGCTATCCTTGTAGAGCAGGGATGACAGCCATCAATTCAGCCCTGTTCAACCCTGGCTGGCGTGAAAAGTTTGGAATCGACTACAAGGATCTGCGGCTGCCCGACACGGGTGAACCATTGACCAAGGAAAGCTTCGAGCGCCTCCACGCCTCGCCCGAACCGCGAACGGTTCTTATCCTTCTGAATCCTGACACGATCGTTGATACGGTCATCTTGCATCCGCTGGTCATGGTCGCGAGCGACGGGCTTACGGATCATCCCCGCAATGCCGGAACCTATGCCCGTGTCATTGCGCGCTATGTGCGGTCGCAGCAAAGGCTGACCCTGATGGATGCAATTCGGAAAATGTCACTGATGCCGGCCATGAGGCTCGAGCGCGCAACGGCTGCGGCGCGGAAGAAGGGTCGTCTCCAGGAAGGCGCGGACGCTGATATTGTCATCTTCGATCCAGAAACAATTGCCGACCGCGCCACCTACGAGTCACCCAGCGAACCAAGCGTGGGCGTGAAGTACCTCCTAGTCGCAGGAAAAATAGTAGTGGATCGCGGGAAGATCCTCCCGAACGTATTGCCGGGTCGTGCCCTCGCAAATGAACGTCATGATCCAGCTTCAACTCAACGGTAAGGACTTCTCCGGCGACTAGATCGGCTTGACTCCCGCCGGCGCATGATTCAACCAGACTTTTAAATCTTGAAAGGGAAGCTACAATAGCTGCACAGTGCAGGGCGGAGGGAGAAAGCTAAAATGTTCCGCGATCACGGTTCTGGTAGTTCCCGGCGGCTGTTCCTGGCCTCTTCGTTATCCATTGTGGCGGCGCCCGCAGCGGTGGCCCGCAGAAGCCCCCAGCCAGGCTTGCGCGCGCGGGAGACCCGGAGAGCTATGGAAGCAGGCAAGTTGAGCAAGCACGACCTGGCCACCCCGGCCCTGCTGCTGGACCTGCACCCCTTCGAGCAGAACGTGGCCCGGATGGCTGCCCACCTGAAGGGTGCCAAACGAGCGATTCGCCCGCACGCCAAGACGCACAAATGCCCCGAGATCGCGAAGGCGCAGATCGCCTCCGGAGCAGCAGGCATCTGTGCGGCTACGTTGCACGAGGCAGAAGTGATGGCGGCTCACGGAATCCCGGGCCTGCTGATTACCGGAGAGCTAGTGGGCAAGCCGAAGCTGAAGCGGCTCATGAAACTGGCTGCCGCCCATCGCGACCTGATGGTCATTGTCGACAGCACCGCCGGCGCTCGCGAGCTTTCTGAAGCTGCCTCGGCCGCGCGCGTGGACCTGAACGTGTTGCTCGACCTGAATGTGGCAGGCCGCACCGGCGTGACTCCGGGTCCGCCTGCGGTCGAGCTTGTAAAGGAAATCGCGCGCCTGCCCCGGCTGAAGCTAGGCGGCATCCAGGCCTACGCTGGCCAGGCGTCCCACACCATCGGGTTTGACAGCCGCCGTGAGGTTTCCCTGGCGGCGATGGCTCCGGCAGTGGAGACGCGCCACCTCCTGGAGAAGGCCGGTTTTGAAGTGCCGCTGCTGAGCGGCGGTAGCACCGGCACCTACAACATTGATTCGACCATGGAGGGCGTCACCGAACTGCAGCCCGGCTCCTACGTCTTCATGGACGTGGACTACCGCCTCATCGGTGGACAGAGCGGCGAGGTGTACGCAGACTTCGCACCCTCGCTAACAGTGGTGGCTACCGTCATCAGCCGGCCCTCGCCGGACGTGGCCATTCTGGACGCGGGCTTGAAAGCTTTCTCCACCGACCGCAGCTTCGGGCCGGAGTGCGTCAGCCTGCAGGGGATCCAGTACTCCTGGGCGGGAGACGAGCACGGGCGCCTCGACCTCAGCGGGGCCGAGCGCGAAGTTCGCCTGGGCGACCGGCTGGAGTTTCTCATCCCCCACTGCGACCCCAGCATCAATCTCTACGATCAGCTCTATGCGGTCCGCAAGGAGCGGGTCGAGGCGGTTTGGCCAATTGCCGCCCGCGGGTACCGAGCGTAGGTGTCTCCTTCGAGCCAATCCCCTAATGGCTCTCTTTACAGCGGGCCGGCTTTTCAATAGCATAGGTTTCCTCACCTGTTCTGGGGCTCCGGGGTATTCACTGGAGCCGTTATGCTAGCGCTGGGCCGATGGTTACCAAGCCGCCGGTCCGACGGAGCACGGATTCAAAAAGGCAATAGAGGATGATTCAAGCGGAAGGACTGTCGAAGCGCTTCGGTCGTACCCTGGCGGTGGACAACATTAGCTTTGAGGCAGGCGGCGGCGAAATCCTGGGCTTCCTGGGTCCCAACGGCGCGGGCAAGACCACCACCATGCGCGTGCTCACCTGTTTTCTGCCGCCTACCAGTGGCCGTGCACGCGTCGCCGACTTTGACGTGCTGGCGCAACCTCTGGAAGTGAAGCGCCGTATCGGCTACCTGCCGGAGCTGCCGCCGCTGTATCCGGAGATGAGCGTCACCGAGTACCTGACGTTTGTGGCTCGCATCAAAGGCGTCCCGCGGCAAGCCCTAGCCGGGCGCCTGGACGACGTGGTCGAGAAATGCGCCCTGGGCGAGGTTCGCAAGACTTTGATTGGGAAACTCTCCCGGGGCTTCCGACAGCGCGTCGGGCTGGCTCAGGCTCTGATTCACCAGCCCGCAGTTCTGGTGCTGGACGAGCCAACCGCCGGGCTCGACCCGAAGCAAATTATTGAGACCCGGGAGTTGATCAGGAGTCTGGGAGGCGAGCACACCGTCATTCTCAGCACCCACATCCTGTCGGAGGTGTCGGCCATCTGCCAGCGCATCATCATCATTAACGCTGGAAAGCTGGTGGCAGTGGATACTCCGGAAAACCTAACTGCCCGGCTGCAAGGCCACGAGAGGCTGTACCTGCAGGTGGAAGGGCCGGCCGCGGACGTTCGTGAGCGGCTCGAGCAGCTTACAGGAGTCATCCAGTTGAAGCCACACGGGCGGTCGGACCATCGTCCGGCCTTCGAAATTGAGGTCGCCAGGGGCCAGGAACTTCGCGGCGAGCTGGCCCGCGCCGTGGTCCAGAGCGGCTGGAGCCTGCTGGAACTCCGCCCGCTGGGGCTGAGCCTGGAGGAAGTCTTCCTGGAGCTGACCCGTTCGGAGACGCCTGAGCAAAGTGAAGGAAAAACCAAGGCAGCTGCGGAGACTGGTCTTCCGGCACCGGCGTCGGAACCGGAAGAGAAAGAAGAAGCGGGCGAGGAGGCAGGGAAGTGAGAAACATCATGACGATTGCGCGCAAGGAGCTGAAGACCTACTTCACCTCTCCGATCGCTTACATCGTGCTGGCTATCAGCGCGGTGATCTTTGGCTTCTTCTTTTACAGTGCCCTGGCCTTCTTCGTGCAGCGCGGGATGCAATCGCAAATGATGGGGCGCGGTCTCCCGATGAACGTCAATGAGTTCGTCATCCGGCCCCTGCTGATGAACGTGAGTGTCATCAGCTTGTTCCTGATACCTATGATCACCATGCGACTCTACGCCGAAGAGAAGCGCAGCGGCACCATCGAGCTGCTGCTCACCTCGCCGGTGCGAGACCTGGAACTGATCCTGGGCAAGTTGCTGGCCGCCTTCGTCCTCTACGCCGCCATCATGGGCCTGGTCCTGGCGAACCTGGCCGTGGTGTTCATTCGTGGTGATGCCGACTGGAAACCGGTAGCGGCCGGTTTCCTGGGAGTAGCGCTGATGGGGGCCGCTTTCCTCTCGCTCGGCATGCTGCTGTCCACCTTCACCCGCAACCAGATCGTGGCCGGCTCGCTGACGTTCGGCCTCTTCCTGATGCTCTGGGTCCTCGACTGGGTCAGCGCCTATTCCAGCAGCACGGTGGGCCAGGTGGCCAGCTACATCTCGATGACCACACACTTGGAGAATTTCGCCAAAGGCGTGATTGACCTGCGCGACGTGGTCTATTACCTGAGCGTGATCTTCCTGGGGGTCTTCCTGACCCAGCGTTCTCTGGAATCCCTGCGGTGGAGGGGCTGAGGCTATGAGACCGAGCTTTTCCTGGCTCCGGAAACGGCAAACGAAGTACGGCGCCTACACGGCGGCTTACGTGCTGGTGGTGTTGGCGCTGGTGACGCTGGCCAATTGGGCCGTCAACCGCCACGCCAGTAAGAGTTGGGACCTGACCTCCACCAAACGCTTCAGCCTCTCGGACCAGACGCGCAAGATCGTCGGCGGCCTGGACCGCGAAGTGACGATTCATTACTTCGACCGCAACGACCAGTTCAACCAAGCCCGGGACCTGCTGGAGAACTACAACCACCTCTCGCCGCGACTTTCGGTCGAGTACGTGGACCCGGACCGCAAGCCGGCGATCGCCAGGCAATACGAGATCACGACCTACGGGACCATCGTTCTCACCTCGGGCGACAAGCGCGAGGAAGCCACCCTGCTGGAAGAGGAGAGCATCACCAACACCCTGATCCGGCTGCTGAAAACAGGCACCAAGAATGTCTGCTTCGTCGAAGGGCACGGCGAGCACGGAGTGGACGACACGGAGCGGCAAGGCCTCAGCGGGGCCAAGGAGGCCCTGGAGAACTCCCGCTATGCCGTCAAGTCCATCTCGCTGCTGCGCCAGGCAAAGGTGCCCGAGGACTGCTCGGTGGTAGTGGTGGCCGGACCGGAAACCGAGTACGTGGAACCCGAGGTCGAGGCGCTGCGTAGCTTTGTCGAGGACGGGGGGCGCGCCCTGTTCATGCTGGGTCCCGGCGGTTCGGAGAAGCTGGTGGAATTGCTGGCCGGCTGGAGCGTGGAGCTGAAGAAAGACCTGGTGATTGACCTGAACCCGCTGAATCAGCTCTTCGGCGCCGACGCCACCATGCCCATCATCAGCGAGTACAGGTCGCACGCCATCACCCGTGAGCTGAGCCGCACGGCGACGCTGATACCGTTTGCCCGCAGCGTGCAGGCCGGCGAAGACTCCCAGACGGGGGTCACGGTCGAGACCCTGTTTGAAACTTCAGAGGAAAGCTGGGCCACCCGGTTCAATCCAGGAATGGAAACGATCACCTTGGAGCGCGAGCAGGCAACCGAGGGTCCGATTCCGCTGGCGGTGGCCGGAACGCTGAGCAAGGACGGGGGCAATGGGGGAACTGCCGAAGGCGAGGATAGCAGCGAGAAGAAAGAAGGGCGCTTTGTGGTCGTCGGCAGCTCGCGCTTTCCGGCCAACGCTTACCTGGGGTTCAACGCCAACCGCGATCTGTTCGTGAATATCGCCAACTGGCTTTCCTCCGACGAAGACCTGATCTCGGTGCGGCCTAAGTCGCCGGAAGATCGCCGGGTCAACCTGTCTGCAGGCCAGATGCGCTGGGTCTTCTACCTGAGCGTGGTGGGGCTGCCGCTGCTGATGGTAGCCAGCGGCGTGGCGGTGTGGTGGAGGCGCAGGTACTTGTGAAGCTGCGGGGCCTGATCATCGCGACCGTCTTGCTGGCCGGCTTGGCGGGGAGTCTCTATTTCCTCGATCGTGGCGAGGACGGCGACGAGGGTTCCGAAGAAGACAAGCTGTTTGCCGTCAACTCCGAAGAGATCCAACAAATCACGCTCCGGCCTGCCGGCGGGGAGGCTTTAGAGCTCCAGCGGGACGGCGAGACATGGAAGATTGTCGAACCCCGGGAGGTGGTGGCAGACGATTCCGTCGTCTCCAGCCTGCTCGGGACTCTCAGTGGGCTTGAGGCCAGCGACACCATCGAGGAGCAGCCGGCGTCGCTGGAGGATTATGGCCTGGAAGCGCCCCAGGTGACGGTGGAGTTCCTCACCAAGCCGGGCGGCACGCAAACGCTTCTGCTGGGCGACAACACGCCGACCGGCGGCTCCGTCTACGCCAAGACCAAGGACCAGCCGCGGGTCGTGACGGTGCCCAGCAACGTCAGGAACGACTTCAGCAAGACCCTGTTCGACCTGCGCGAAAAGAACGTACTGAAATTTGACACTACCGCGGCCAGCCACGTCTGGCTCCGGAACAAGTCCGGCAAGCTTGAGCTGGCCAAGGTGAGGGGAAATTGGCGATTGATGGCTCCGGTAGAGGCCCGCGCCGACCAGTTCGCCGCCAATGACCTCCTGCGCCAGGTGGCCGACGCCAAGATGCAGGCGGTGGAGGCCGAGGATGGAACGGGCAAGCAGCGCCGGTTCGGCCTGGCCTCACCGGAGATCATTTTCCGCGTGCAGGACTCGAGCGGCGAGCACGAACTGCACGTGAGCGGAGAGAAATCGGGCACACGCTACGCCCGCAGCCCAGGCCGCGCCACCCTGTTCACAGTGGAATCCCGTCTGGCCACCCAATTGGCAAAGGATTATTCGGAGCTGCGGAATAAGGACGTCTTCGATATGGACACTTGGAGCGTGTCCTACCTGGAAGCCACCACCCCGGAAGGCCGCTTGGTGTTGGAAAAGGAGGACGAGCAGTGGAAGGGTAGCGGCTCCAACAAAGCGCCCGAAGCATCTGACGTTACTGACCTGCTCAGTAAATTGAAGGCACTGCAGGCTACGTCGTTCCTGGGGGCAGCTGGCCTGGGGGCAGCCGGGCCCGCCAACTATGGCCTGGACCAACCGGTGCTGCGCGTCCACGCCGTCTGGGCGGACAAGAGACTGGAAGAGACGGTCGAAGTGGGCCAGGCCGGTGACAAAGCCTACGCCCGCCGCGAGGAGGAACCGGCGATCTACGAAGTGGAGGCCGAGGCCCTGAAATCCGCACGCGAAGCCGTGAACAAGCTGAAGTAGCAAGTGCCAGGTGTCCGCAGACTGAGACCTGACACCAGAAAGCTGTTATGTTGGCGCGCCTTTACCGCGTGCACGGAAGCGTGCAAGGCGTCGGGTTCCGCTGGTTTGTCGAGCGGGCGGCCGATCAGCTGGCCCTGCCCGGCTACGTCAAGAACCTCTACGACGGGACGGTGGAAGTGTACGCTATCGGCAGCGAAGAGCAGCTCGGCGAGCTGCGGCAACATCTGGAGCGCGGCCCCCGGGGCGCGCGCGTGACCCGGGTGGAGGAAAACCCGGCGCCATTGCGCCCTTATCGCAATTTTCGCATTGAATTCTAAGGAGACAGCATGCAGCCCAAGCCGACAGTGAATACCGGGTCGCCGGCAGTAAATACCGGCTCGTTAGGAGAGCTGAAGCAGCTAATCCGCGAAGTTCCGGATTGGCCCAAGCCCGGCATCTTGTTCTACGATCTCACCACTCTGCTGAAGGACCCGGCGGGGCTGCGCCGGGTGCTCGACGCGCTGACGGCGCCCTACCAGGGACAGAAAATTGAACAAGTTCTGGCGGTTGAGGCGCGGGGCTTTATCTTCGCCGCGGCTGTCGCTGAGCGCCTGGGTGCCGGCTTTGTTCCCGTGCGCAAACCCAAGAAGCTACCGGCTGCGATCACCAGCGTCACCTACGAGCTGGAGTATGGAAAAGACACGCTGGAGATCCACAAAGACGCCGTCACCGACGGCCAGCGCGTGCTGATCGTCGACGACCTGCTGGCCACCGGCGGCACGGCTGCGGCCTGCGCGCAACTGGCCCGCTCGCTGGGCGCCGAGATTGTCGGCTTGGCGTTTGTGGTGGAGCTGCTTTTCCTGAACGGCCGCAAGAAACTGGAAGGCTACCCCGTCCTTAGCCTCCTCCAATACGAATCGTAGCAACCCGCTGAACAACCTGTGCGGACAGGCATTCTTGCCCGTCCCTACTCAGAAACTGGCACCCAAGAAATTAACGGAGTGAAAACCCGCTCCGACCCCCAGAGCGCTGGGAAAAGCCTTTTCCATCTGCGAGGGAGTGACCTCTCACGGAGCGCGGCGCGCTAGGGTGATTCCGCCGCGGGGACCGGGCTGCCGTAGACTTCCGCCAGGATGCGGTCGGCGCCGTCGCGCAGCAGTTGCTGTGCAAGCCGCGCGCCGAGTTCTTCCGGGTCATTGCTTTCGCCGGCGGCGCGGAACAGGCGGCTACCATCGGGAGAGGCCACTACGCCACGCAGTAGCAGGCGGCCGTCGGGTTGCAGCCGCGCGAAACCGCCGAAGGGCACCTGGCAGCCGCCGCCCAAGCCGGCCAGCAGGGCGCGTTCGGCTGCCGTTTCCAGCCGAGCGGCACGGTCGTTGAGCCGGGCCATGGCGTCCAAGGTAACTGCATCGTCGGCGCGCGCTTCGATGCCCAAGGCCCCCTGCCCGATGGCCGGGCACATCACCTCCGGCTCCAGGTATTCGGTGATGCGAGCCTCCCAACCAAGACGTCGCAGGCCGGCAGCAGCCAGCACGAGCGCGGCAAACTGGCCCTCCTCCAGCTTGCGCAGCCGCGTATCGAGGTTGCCTCGCACGGGCTCGACCTTCAGGTTGGACCTCGAGTGGCGCAACTGCGCCGCGCGGCGCAGGCTGCTGGTGCCCACCCGCGTGCCAGCCGGCAGCTCGCCCAAGCGCCGCCCGTCGCGCGAAACCAGCACGTCGCGCAGGTCCTCGCGACGGGGAACAGCCGCCAGCCGTAGTCCCGCCGGCAGTTCCGTCGGCAGGTCTTTCAGGCTGTGAACGGCCAGGTCCACCCGGCCGGCCAGTAGCGCTTCTTCGATTTCCTTGGTGAACAGGCCCTTGGTGCCGACCTTGGCCAGCGACACGTCGGTGATGCGATCCCCGGTGGTTTTGATGATTTCGATATCGGCCGCGCGGCCGTGGCGCGCCAGTTCATCTCTGACCCACTGTGCCTGCCACAACGCAAGGCGGGAGCCACGGCTGCCGATCACCAGGCGGGGAGGGCTCATTTCAGGTTGAAGACTTTTCGCACGATGTCCAGGATCCGGAGACTATCGGGTTGCTGGGCCGCCGATTTCAACTGGGTCATTGGCTCGTGCAGGATCTTGTTGATGATGCCGCGGGTCAGCGCATCCAACGCCTGCTCCTGCTCTGGGGACAGCGGCCCCAGCTTGCCGCGTAACCGTTCCACCTCCCCGCGCCGGATTTCTTCCAGACGCGCCTGCAAGGAAACGATGGTGGGCACGACCTCCAGGGACCTGACGTGGGCCAGGAAGCGGTCTACCTCGTGCTCAATCAGTTCCTCGCCGCGGTCGGCTTCGCGCTGGCGCTCCCGCCGGTTGGATTCGACCACCTGTCCCAGGTCATCAATGTCGTAGAGGAAGATGTTGTCAATCTTGTTCAGTTCCGGATCAATATCACGTGGTACCGCGATGTCGATGAAGAACATCGGCCGGTTCTTGCGCTTGGCCATCAGGCGCGGGCCGTCGCTCTTCTGCAAAATGAAATGCGGCGCCGCAGTGGAACTGATCACGATATCGGCCTGGGACATCGTCTCGAACAGCTCTTCGAAGGGCACGGCCCGGCCCCCCAACAGCGCCGCCATTTCGACCGTCCGGTCGAAACTGCGGTTGGTGAGGAACAGGGTGGCAGCTCCGCTGCTCATCAGGTGCCGGGCGGCCAGTTCCGACATCTCGCCAGCGCCAATCACCAGCACGGTCTTGGCTTCCAGCGAGCCGAAGATCTTGCGGGCCAGCTCCACGGCTGCATAGCTGATCGAGACGGTAGACTGCCCGATCCCGGTCTCGTGGCGAATCTTCTTAGCCACGTTTAAGGCGCGGCTCATCACTTCTTCCAGCAGGCCGGAGGCCGTACCGGCTGCGTGTGCCGCCGCGTAAGCGCTCTTAACCTGACCCAGAATCTGTGGCTCACCGACCACCATCGAGTCCAGGCTGGCGGTAACGCGGAACAGGTGGCGGATTGCCTCCCGCTCGCGGTAGTGGTAGAGGTAGGGGTGGATGCTGGCGAAGGGCAGACCGTGGTAGTCGGCCAGGAAGCGGTGCAGCGAGTGCTCCAGCTCGGAGGAGGGTTCCCCACGGGCAAACACCTCCACACGGTTGCAGGTGGAAAGGATCAGGCCCTCGCGCACGCTGCCGTAATGCCGCAGCGCCTCCAATGCCCGTGGTAGTGCTGACTCAGGGATGGCCAGCCGTTCCCGAATCTCCACCGGCGCCGTCTTGTGGCTGAGCCCGACCAGGGTAAAGTTCATGGTATTACCGGAATGAGTGCAGTCCGCTCTCGGCGCTCCAGGTCACCACGGTGGCCAGAAAGCCGACGATGGCGAAGTAGGCTGCCTTGCGCCCGCGCCAACCGGCCGTCCAGCGGGTGAAAATCAGGGCCAGGTAGATCAACCAAGTGACAAAGGACAGCGTCACCTTGGGGTCTAGCTGCCAGCCGCTACCCCATTCGGCGGCGGCCCAGAGCGCCCCGCTAACGATCCCCAGCGTCATGAAGGGGAAGCCCAGCGCCAGGGTCTTGTGGCCCAGGTCATCCAGTTGCTCCAGCGGCGGGAGGCGCTGGGACAGGGCCCGGGGCTTCTTGGATTTCAGTTCGCGCTCCTGGAGCAAGTACATCAGCCCGGCCACGAAGGTCACGAACAGAAGGGCAGAGCCGGCAAACAGCAACAGGACATGCACATACAGCCAGCCGCTGCGCAACACCGGGTTCTCCAGCCTCGGCGAGCTGACTAGCGTGGCGGAAAGCGTCAGCATGAACACGAGCGGGAACGTGAACACACTCAAGGCCTCGAATCGGTAGCGCCAGTACGCCAGAAGGAACGCGCAGGTGATGGAGAAGGCCAGCAAGGAGACCGACTGGTGAAAGTTGGTCGCCGGGAAATGCCCGATCGCCGCGGCCTCTTCCACCAGGGAAACCAGGTGGAAGACGGTGCCAAGCAAGATGGCGCCCAGTGCAAAGCGGAACAGCTTGGCCCGGCGAGTCAAGACGGTCAGCAGCGCATGCGCCAGACCCAGCGAGTACAGCACCAGAGATACACGCAGCCAGAACAAGCTCATCGGTAAGGCTCCCGCCGACCTCAATTATAGTCCAGGGTACGCGGGTCCAGTTCAACCCCTACTAATAGGGACGCTGATAGCAAGGATGCTGAAAGAGTGGCTCTTGTCATTCCGAGCAGAGCGAGGGATCTGCTTTTCAGCCGCAATTGCTTGCCGGACGCCAGATTTCGCGGGCCAACGCAGGGCGTCGTCCCGCGGAAATGACATGCTGTGGGACCGCTTGCTGACGCGCGCGGCTCTGTATTTTCAACGCGCTTCCGAGCCACGAGCGTGAGCGAGTGGCCATGAACTTTTGTAGCGAGACACTAGGGGTTGCTGGTTGGAAGCCCTGGGGAACCACTGTGAGCCAAGCAGCTCGTGAACCTCAGGGATTGACCCGGGGAGCCCGGACCCGGCTACAGCTTCAGCAGTTCTCGCAGGCGTTTGGTTTGGGCTCGGCTGACCGGAATCTCGGTCTGCTTGCGGTCGTCCATCCGCAACATGTAGCTGCTCTTGAACCAGGGCACGACCTCTTTGATCTTGTTGATGTTGACCAGGTAGGAGCGATGCACCCGCCAGAAGATGTTGGGATCCAGCGCCTCCTGCAAGTCTTCGATCGTGCGGTAGTTGGAGAAGCCTTCCAGGTTTTGAGTCACCACCGTGATCAGGCCATCCTCGATGGTGGTGTAAATGACCGAGCTGGAGTCGACCAGAAATAGCCGGTTTTGCGCCTTCACCAGCAACTTGGTCGGCTGGGAAGCGCGAGCTTGAACGCTGTGCAGCAGGGCCTGGAGCCGCTCGGCCGGGGCCGCCTGGGTTTCCAGGCGTGCCCGGGCGCGTTCGACGGCGCGGGCCAGGCGCGCTTTATCGAAAGGCTTCAGCAGATAGTCCACCGCGTTGACTTCAAACGCCTGCACGGCGTACTGGTCGTAGGCGGTCGCAAAGATAATATGCGGGAGTTTCGCTTTCTTGGTAATCAGCTCCTTAATGACGCCGAAGCCGTCCAGACCGGGCATTTGCACGTCGAGAAACAGCACGTCCGGCTCGTATTCCCGAATCAGCTTGACGGCCTCCAGCCCGTTCTGCCCCTGGGCCACCACCTCAATTTCCGGGTGCGCTTTGAGCAGGTAAGCCAGTTCTTCGCGTGCCAGTTGCTCGTCGTCGACAACCACGGTGGGGATGGTCAAGGGGGGTGCGCTCTTTTCCGTGCGCACGGGATTTTTCATGTGCAGGCCCTCCCGGAGCCGCCAAAGCGGGTGATGGAAGCTAAAAGTATACTGGCAAAGGGAAAACCCGCACAAGGCAGGAAAATGGGCTCGAATCGGCCCGTATCGAAAATGAAACTTCGGGGCCTGAATCTTGTTTGCCAGCAGGGCGGAAGGGCCTATTCTGGTTCGAGCCTACCGACGAAGTGTAGCAGTATCAGTCGGGAGGCCGAGCGGTTACTTTCGCTGCATGGAGAGCAGGCACGCTTGAGGAGGTTTCAAAAAATGACACCAGCAGGTTTCCGGCTTCTGTGCCTGTGTCTTGTTGTCTTGCTGAGTTCGCCGATGGTTCTGGCGCAGGGCACGCCTAGCTTGAGATGCAAAGCCGAGCCGGCCAAGGTGTATATCGGCGCGCCCATAACGCTGAGCTCTACGGCCTCTACGAGCAGCGGCGGCACGCTGACCTCCGTCTGGGGCACCACCGCCGGGCTCATCGAGGGTAGCGGGCCCACGGTGAAGCTCGATACCACCGGCGTGACGCTGGGAACCTACACGGCTACGGTGCGCGCCGACGATGGGCGGGGTGGCTTCGCCGACTGCACGGTTCAGATCACGGTGGAAGCGCCTCCTCCTCCTAAGCCGCCTATCGTCACCTGTTCGGGCGACGAAACCTCGGTCAACACCGGGGAAGTGGTGAACTTGCAGGCCACCGCCTCCAGCCCCGACAACCGTCCGCTGAGCTACGACTGGACAGTGTTGGACGGGCAGATTGAAGGTGGCGGCGCCGCGGTCCGCTGGGACACCAGTGGTTTGCCGACTGGGACTTACACCGCGACGGTGCGAGTCAGCGACGACCGCGGGCTGAGCGCCGACTGCGCGGTTACCGTCGATGTCCAAGAACCGCCGCCTCCGCCCGAGCCGGCCATGCTGAGCGAGTGTGCCTTCCGGCGGAATTCGCCGCGGGTGGACAACGTTTGCAAAGCCATCCTGGACGACGCGGCCCTGCGCCTGCAAAGCGAGCCAGGGAGTCAGGCGGTGCTGGTCGGCGATCAGACCTCTCAGGAGAAGCGACGCAATTTGGCCGCACAGCGGGCCAGCAACGTCAAAGCCTACCTGGTGACCGAGAAGGGCATTGCCGCTGCCCGGATCCAGGTGCGCGTCAGTACCGAAGACGCCGCCAAGGTGCAAATCTGGCTGGTGCCACAGGGTGCCAGCTTGGCCGATGTGCCCGGGAAAGCGGCGCCGGAACAACCTGCAAAGCAGCGCCGGCGCAGGTAGGGCCCACCCGCCAGTCCCACGACGAATGCTGATGGCATAGCCACGGTGGGGGTGGCCCCTCGCCGTGGCGGGTGCCGCTCACCCCGGTTCTGTTATATTTACTCGTTTCAGAGGTCCACATTGCGATCCCCCGCTGCCTGTTCGGTGTTGCTAGTGCTGCTGTTGCCGGCCTCCGGGGCGGCCCAGTGGAGACATATTGGCCCTTACGGTGGCGACGTGCGCACGCTGGCCGCCGACCCCGCCGATCTCTCGCGGCTCTTCCTGGGAACCAGCAATGGACAAATCTACGCGTCCACCAACGCCGGGCGCTCCTGGGTCTGGTGGTCCCAGGTCGCACCCCGTGCGGGCTACGTGGTGGACGACATCCTGGTGGATGCCGCCGACCCGAAGGTGATGTATGTGGGCGCATGGCGGTCTCGGGTCAACGGCGGTGGGGGCGTGTTCAAGAGTACCGACAGGGGCCGCTCCTGGCGCGCGCTGAGCGACATGGCTGGCCAAACTGTGCGCGCTGTAGCCCAGGCCCGCCATCAGCCGCGACTGCTGGTGGCCGGAACCTTGGACGGCGTCTTTCGCAGCGAGAACGCCGGCCAGTCCTGGGAGCGCATTTCACCTCCCTATCATCAGGAAATCCGCAACATTGAGTCGCTGGCGCTGGATCCGAATGACCCACAGGTGATCTACGCCGGCACCTGGCACCTGCCCTGGAAAACCACCGACGGCGGCCGAATCTGGCGCTCGATTAAAACCGGCATCATTGACGATTCGGATATCTTCAGCATCATGATCGACTGGAGTAATCCCCGCAGGGTGTTTGCTTCAGCCTGTTCGGGCATCTACCGGACGGATTCGGCCGGCGCGGCGTGGCGGAAGATCCAGGGCATTCCCTATTCAGCGCGCCGGACCCGCGTGCTGCGGCAGGATCCGAGAAACCCAGCGGTGCTCTACGCCGGCACCACCGAAGGCTTGTGGAAGACCGAGTCGGGAGGGCGCGGCTGGCAGCGTATGACTTCCTCCCGCCTGGCGATCAACGACATCCTGGTCGACCCTCGGGACCCTGCTCACCTGTTGCTGGGCGCCGAGCGCGCCGGAGTGTTGGAATCTTTCGATAGCGGGAAGACCTTTCGCGCTTCCAATCAGGGGTTCTCCCACAGACGCGTCTCGGCGACCGCCTTCGATCCGGACAGTGGGCGGCTGTACGTGGCCGTGGTCCACGACCGGCAATATGGCGGTGTCTTCTTTAGCGAGGCCGGAGGTCTCTGGCGGCAGCTTCAGGCCGGGCTGGAAGAGCGGGACGTCTCGGCGCTGGTGTACGTCCGCACAGCGGAAGGCGGGCGGCTGCTGGCCGGGCTGCCAAACGGCGTTGCGGCGCTCGACCTGGCGGCCAACCTGTGGTTACCCGTAGGGCGTGTGGTGGCGGGTTGGCGGCCACCTCCCACCCGCCGCGACCGACAGGCCCGTCGGCTGCGCGTGAACTTGCCGCTGAAGGCTGCCGTCCATGATTTCTTCCAGGGCGCGCCCGGCCAGCCCCTCTACGCGGCGACCAGTGCCGGCGTGTTTAAATCCACCGATGCGGGAAGCACCTGGGAGGCTGTCTCCCCCAAGTTAAGCGCCACCGCCATCGCCGCCGAAGGCGACTTCCTCGTGGCCGGCACACAAACCGGACTGGACGTGTCGTTCACCGGCGGCCGCCACTGGTTCCACATCTACCTGCCCGTGGGAATTGATCTCGTGCATGTGAATGCCTTGGCACTCCACGGCAAACGCATCCTGGCGGCCACCGGCTTTGGTCTGTTTCTCTCGGGAGACTCCGGTGCCAACTGGCAGAAGAAAGGTCAGGGGTTGCCCTATGGCGCCGTTTCCTCCGTGCGCCTGCACCCTGCCAACCCGCAAGAGGTGTATGCCACCTCACGCGTTACGGGCCGGGTCTACATTTCCCGCGACGGAGGCGACAGCTTTCACCCTTTAGGGCGGACCGGGTTAGTTGGCAAGCGTCTGGGGAGCCTGGAAATTCTGCCACGCAACCGCTCGCCGGATCACTTACAACTGCTGCTGGCCTCCGAATCCCATGGCCTGTTTGTCAGCCCGTTGGCACCCGTCGTCCCCCTCGCCGAGCCCGTGGCCGCCGGTCAATAACCCTGGTCTCTAGCTGCCTTCGCGCCCACTTGCTTAATCCAGCCTCACGACAAGGGGTCGTTGCCGACAACTTTCCCCAGTATGGCCTTTCGCCTGTTCTTTAGCCTGGGAAACCGAACGGGAGGGTTATTGTACGAGCGTCTTCGGGGGCTCGCTGCCGTTGCCGTTTTCCTCTTCATCTGGAATCAGCGAAGCGGCAGCGATGCGGTCGCCTTCCTCCATCCTCAGCAGACGAACGCCCTGGGTGGAACGCCCCGCCTGACGGATCTCGGCGGCTTCCAGGCGGATGATTTTGCCCTGCTGGGCGATGATCATCACCTCGGACTCTTCTTGCACATTCAGGATGCTGACCACCTTGCCGTTGCGCTGAGTGGCTTTGACGTTGATGACACCCTTGCCGGCGCGCGACTGCAGCCGGTATTCACCTACCGGAGTGCGCTTGCCGAATCCGTTTTCGGTAACGGTCAAGATCAGGCAGGCCTCACGCTTCTGTCCCTCCTCTAAGCGGACGGCTTCCATTCCAATGAGGCAGTCGCGCGCGCGAAGGTTCATGGCGGTGACGCCCCGCGCCTGCCGCCCCATGGGCCGCACTTCCTCCTCCGGGAAGAGGATGGAGTAGCCTTCGCGAGAGGCCAGGAAGATGTGCTCTCCGCCCGAGGTGATCTTGGCGCTGATCAACTCGTCACCCTCGTCCAGGGACATGGCGATGATGCCGCGCGCCATCGGGTTGTCAAACTCGGTCAGGGCCGATTTCTTGATAACGCCTTCGCGAGACACCATCACCACGTACTTGTCGGGCTGGAATTCCTTGCCCACGTTGAGCAGCGCCGCCACCTTTTCCCCAGGCTGGATGTTCACCAGATTCGTGACGTGTTTGCCTTTGCCGGCCGTCCCCACGTCCGGAATTTCGTAGACCTTGAGCCAGTACACTCTCCCCCCGGTTGTGAAGACCAGGATGTAACTATGGGTGGAGGCAATGAAGAGGTGCTCGACAAAATCCTCCTCGCGGGTGCGCATGCCGATTCGGCCCTTGCCGCCGCGAGTCTGGTGCCGGTAAGTGGCAGTGGGAGTGCGCTTCAAATAGCCCTTGTGAGTGACGGTGATGGCCACGTCTTCTTGGGTTACCAGGTCTTCCAGGGTGATTTCGGCCTGCTCATCCACGATCTGGGTCCGCCGCGCGTCCCCAAACTGCTTCTGCACCTCGCGCAGTTCCTGCACGATGACTCGCCGCACCATCTTCTCGCTGGCCAGGATTTCCAGGTAGGACTGGATGCGCTTTTGGATTTCGGCCAGTTCCGCCCGTATCTTTTCGCGCTCCATGGCGGTCAGCCGCTGCAGTTGCAGTTCTAGGATGGCGGTCGCCTGCCGTTCGGTGAACTGGAAGCGGGCCATGAGCTGCGCGCGCGCTTCCCTGGGCGCCTGGGCCGCCCGGATCAGCTTGATGATATCGTCCAGGTGCTCCAGGGCCTTCTGGAAGCCGAGCAGGACGTGCTCGCGCTCGCGAGCTTTGCGCAGGTCGTGCTCGATGCGCCGGCGCACTACCTCTACCCGGTGGTCAATGAACAGCTTCAGGGCCTCGATCAGACCCAGCTCCTTGGGCTGCCCGTTTACCACCGCCAGCAGAATCATGTCGAAGCTGGTTTGCAGGTCGGTGTGCTTGTAGAGCTGGTTGAGAATGACCTCCGGCTGCTCGCCTCGCTTCAGTTCAAAGACGATGCGGATCCCCTCGCGGTCGCTCTCATCGCGAATATCGGAGATGCCCTCGATTCTCTTGTCCTGCACCAGTTGAGCCGCCTGCTTGATCAGCCGGGCCTTGTTCACCTGATAGGGAATCTCGGTGGCCACGATCAGCTCCCGGTCCTTGCCGACGCGCTCAATGGCGGCCTTGGCACGCATGACGTATTTGCCGCGTCCGCGCCGGTAGCTTTCCAGGATCCCCGAGCGGCCATAGATGTAGGCGCCGGTGGGGAAGTCGGGCCCCGGCACAAGCTCGATGATTTTCTCCAGAGATGTGCCCGGCTTCTCTACCAGAGTCACGGTGGCCTCGATGATCTCCGACAGATTGTGCGGGGGAATGTTGGTGGCCATGCCTACGGCGATCCCGGTTGCCCCGTTCACCAGCAGGTTGGGAAAGCGCGCAGGCAGGTATTGGGGCTCCTGGCGAGTTTCGTCGTAGGTGGGCCGAAAGTCCACCGTTTCCTTGTCAATGTCTTCCAACAGCAGTTCGGCCAAGCGGGCGAGGCGCGCCTCGGTGTAACGGTCGGCGGCCGGCGGATCTCCATCCACCGAGCCGAAGTTCCCCTGGCCATCCACCAACGGGTAGCGCATGTTGAAGTCCTGGGCCATGCGCACCAGGGCCTCGTAGATGGGCGCGTTGCCGTGCGGGTGGAAGGTGCCCATGGTTTCCCCGACGATCTTGGCGCACTTCCGGTAAGCCCGGTTGTGGTGCAGTCCCATCTCCAACATGGCGTAGAGGATGCGCCGCTGCACCGGCTTCATGCCGTCGCGCACCTCCGGCAGTGCCCGCCCAATGATCACGCTCATGGCGTAATCCAGGTAGGAGCGCCGCATCTCCTCTTCGATATTGATCGGCAGCAGGTTCTTGGGCGGCTGCCCCTGCCCGTCGCCGCCCAGGTTCGGAAGCTGCGGTTGCCTTGGGTCGTTGTCAGCCATGGAAAAGTCTCTTCACCTCATCCGCGTCAGTACGTTTTGCTTCCACAGCTCTCGGTTGATCTCGATTCGGGTCGGAGCAGCCTAGATGTCCAGGTTCTTGACTTCGAGGGCGTTTTCCTCGATGAACTTGCGGCGCGCTTCCACGTTGTCGCCCATCAGAGTGGTGAAGATCTCCTCGCACAGGGGAAGGTCCTCCAGGCGCACCGCCAGCATGCTGCGCCGCTCCGCGTCCATGGTAGTTTCCCAGAGCTGGTTGGGATTCATCTCTCCCAGGCCCTTGTAGCGCTGCACGGTGTACTCTTTCTTGCCTTCGTTCACAATTTGCTCCAGCAACTCGGACGCCGACTGCAGAGTGACACTGGAGCCATTCTTGTTGACCACAAACGGCGGGCGGTTGTACTCGGCGATGCCGCGGGCCAGCAGGAGCAGCTTCTTGTACTCGGGCAAGCTGGCCAGGGTCCAGCGGACGCGCTTTTCGGCGCCGCTCGAATCCCAGTAGAGCAACTCGTGCAGCGAGTGCTCCTCGTCGAATCGCACCTCGGTCTTCAGGCCCAGCTTGCGGACCCGTTCCTCCAGCTGCTTCAGGAGCGACTCGGTTTGAAAGTCCGCTTTCTTCTCCAGGCCGGCCTGCGGCAGCAGTTCCACCACGCCGCGCTCGCGCAACCGCTTCTCCAGCTTCTCGAAGTACTGGAAATATTCCGTCAGGTTGATCAGGAAGCTAGCCAGGGCCCGGCCTTCCAGCGGCTCCGCTCCAGGGACGGCGTACTGCACCACGTGGTCTTCTGTGACCCGCTTCATCATCTCGCGGATAAATTCCTTCTCGTCTTTGAGGTAGCGCTCCACTTTGCCTTTCTTGATGCGGTACAGGGGCGGCTGGGCAATGAAGAGGTGGCCGCGCTCGATGAGCTGTTTCATCTGGCGGAAAAAGAAAGTGAGTAGCAGCGTGCGGATGTGACTGCCGTCCACGTCGGCATCGGTCATGATGATAATCTTGCCGTAGCGCAGGCGGCTGAGGTCGAAGTCTCTGTCGATACCGGTGCCCAGGGCCGTGATGATGGCGCGAATTTCCTCGTGGGCCAGCATCTTCTCAGCCCGCGCCTTCTCGACATTGAGGATCTTGCCGCGCAGTGGCAGGATGGCCTGATAGCGGCGGTCGCGGCCCTGTTGGGCGCTGCCGCCGGCCGAATCGCCCTCCACCAGGAATAGTTCGCAGCGCTCCGGGTCGCGCTCCTGGCACTCCTTCAGCTTGCCGGGCAGGCCGCCGGAATCCAGCGCCCCCTTGCGCCGCACCAGCTCCCGCGCCTTGCGGGCTGCTTCCCGCGCCCGTGACGCCTCCACGGCCTTGCCGATGATCTTGCGGGCGACCGGCGGCTTCTGCTCGAAGTAGGCCATCAGCCGCTCGTAGACAAACGAGGAGACCGGGTTGGCAATGTCGCTGTTCAACTTCCCCTTGGTCTGCCCTTCGAACTGCGGCTGCGGCAGTTTGACGCTGATCACCCCCACGAGGCCCTCGCGCACGTCATCGCCTGTCAGGTTTTCCTTCACGTCCTTGAACAAGCCTGACTGTTGCCCGAACTGGTTGATCGACCGGGTCAAAGCGGTGCGGAACCCGGTCAGGTGCGCCCCGCCATCCACGGTGTTGATGTTGTTGGCAAAAGAAAAAATCGACTCCTGGTAGCCGTCGTGGTACTGCACAGCGAATTCGATCTGCAGCGGCCCGGCCGCCGTCTCCCGGGTCGCCTCCGCGTAGATGGGTTGCTCGTGCAGCACCGTCTTGCCTCGGTTCAAGTGCTTGAGGAACTCGGCGATACCTCCCGTGTAGCGGAAATCGTGCTTCTTGTCGGTACGCTCGTCGTTCAGCGTGATTCGGAGGCCCTTGTTGAGGAAGGCCAGCTCGCGCAACCGCTGGGCCAGCGTGTCGAAGTGGAACTCGATGGCGTCGAAGATCTTCGGATCGGGGCGGAAGCTGACCTTGGTGCCCCGCCGATTGGTTTTGCCGGCGCGCTTCAGCGAGGCTTGCGGCTCGCCACGCTTATACTCCTGTTCCCAAGTGTAGCCCTCCCGCCAGATTTCCAGATCCAGCCACTCCGACAGCCCGTTGACCACCGAGACGCCCACGCCGTGCAACCCGCCCGAGACCTTGTAGCTGTTGGTATCGAACTTGCCCCCGGAGTGCAGCACCGTCATCACCACCTCGGCCGCTGAGCGCCCCTCTTCCTTGTGCCGATCCACCGGGATCCCGCGCCCGTCGTCCACCACCGTGACCGAGTTGTCCAGGTGGATGGTCACTTGAATCTCCGAGCAGAAGCCGGCCAGCGCTTCATCCACCGAGTTGTCCACTACCTCGTAGACCAGGTGGTGCAGCCCGATCTCACCGGTCGACCCAATGTACATCGCCGGACGCTTGCGCACCGCCTCCAGGTCGCCCAACACCTGGATGTTTTCGGCGCTGTACTCTTGCTCGGAACCGTTGGACCGTTTCGCTGATTTGTCGGCGCGCACGCTGCCGCTGTCGGCCGGTTGGGACCGCCCGTCGGTTGGGGCGGGCGTCGGCAGTTCTTTATCACCCACGGAAATACCTCGTGTTGGACCAGGCGAGCGATTCCGCCCGGTCAGGAAGATCGGTCTTGCGTGAACGACCGGCAAACATGCCACAAGACCCTGTTCGCATACCAAATTAGGGTATCAGAACTGTGGCTGTTTTACAAGCATAACTATTTAAAGAATCAGTTAGTTAGCTGTCTTCCGGGAGGCCTGGAAGTTGCTTGTTTTCAACGCTTCCACGCCTCTGCGTTTTCGAAGCTCATCGGGTGCCAGAGAATAAACATTTTCTGAGTAGAATGTTTTGCTAAACCGATCTCAGCTGTCCGACGACAGCAAGCCCACAACGGCGCAAGCAAATGCGATATGCTCTTGCCGCTGCCGATGAAGTTCTTTGTCGAGATGGAAGGACGGAACCGCGTGGTGGAAATCGAAACTCGCCAGGGCAGCCTCTGCTTGGCGGTGGACGGCGAGCCGCTGGAGGCCGACGCCGTGGAAGTCGAGCCGGGAGTCTACTCGATCCTTTGCCGCGGGCGTAGCTTCCAGGTCAAGGTGGAGGAGATTGGCGGGCAACTCCAGGTCTACATCGTCGGGCAGCCCGAACCCTACCGTGTGGGACTTCGCGATCCGCGCCAGTGGCGGCGCGCCAGCGCCCTCGGCCACGTGGAAGGAAGCCAGGAGATCAGCTCCCCCATGCCCGGCAAGGTGGTGCGCCTACTCGTCGAGGAGCAGCAGACGGTGGTGGCAGGTCAAGGTTTGTTGATGGTGGAGGCGATGAAGATGCAGAACGAGGTCCGCTCCCCCAAAGCGGGCGTAGTCACGCAGATTTTGGCGCGCGCGGGCGCCACCGTCCACGCAGGGCAGCCTTTAGCTGTGGTGGAATGAGCAGAAACGAATCGTCATTCTTGCGCCGCACCCGACGCTTCCATAAGCTGACGCGCTAAGTAGTTCACGACCTTCGATTGGTTTCGTGCGATTTCCATGTAGGCCTCGCGCAGTACTTGGCCTTTACGGTTGGCCAGCGCTTTGCGAATGTTTTGCTGGACCTCCGGGTCGGAGAGTTGGCGCTGGCCGGGAGCCTGACGATCCAGCAGCTTCAGGATGTAGTACGCATCGCGCGTGCGGACGACACCGGAGATTTGCCCTGGCTGCAAGGAAAATATGGCCTGTCGGAGCTGCGGGTCAGCCTTTTCCAGCGCGGAAGCCGGGATGAACCCCAGGTCGCCGTTGTTACGGGCGGTGTTGGTGTCCTCGGAAAACTCTTGGGCCAGGCGGGCGAAGTCCTTCCCGGCGCTCAGGCTTGCGGCGATGCGCTCCGCTTTCTGGCGCGCCTGCTCCTCTCCTCGGGCCTTGTCGTTTCTCAGATTAGCCACCGGGACGTCGGCAGCTGGCGTCACCACGATTTGGGCCACGTGGAATCGCGTCTCCGGCACGTTGAAGCTGGCTTTGTTCTCCTCGTAGAAGCTGTCAATCTCTGCGTTGGGCACCCGGATCTTGGAGCGAATCTCTTTATTGAACACCTTCTCCAGGCTCAATTGGCGGCGCAGGTCATTTTCCAGATCTTCCACGGTCAGGCCGCGTTGCTTGAGTCGTGACTGGAATTCCTCCTCCGAGTACGGCCTCCCGCGTTCAGCGAACGCGCTTTCCACTTCCGCGTCGCTGGCCAGCAGGTCCATCCGTTCGGCGCGCTGCAGCAGGATCTCGTTGTCGATCAAGGTGCGCAGGATCAGCAGGCGCTGGATCTGCTCCTGTTCGGCGGAGGGCTTCTGGTCAACTTCCAGCAGTTGGATCTGGTAGAACTTTTCCACTTCGGCCGCCAGGATCGGGGCGCCGTTCACCTCGGCGAGCACGTGCTGGCCGGAGGGCCGTGTCCCACATCCGCACAGCAGCGCGGCCAGTGCCAGAAGGGTTAGGGTTCCCAATCTGGCAGGTTGCCTTACCGTCACAAGGTCATCTTACTGAGGTTTGCAAGAATGCAGTACCGAAAAAACGACGTCGCTTCGTGCAGACGCGCTTCCAGCAGCTTTCGATGAGCGCTGGGTCCCTCGCTCCGCTCGGGATAATAGAGAAAGAGCGAGTCACACTGCGCGCGGCTGAGGAGCCGAGCATTGACAACATTCAGCCCAGCCGCTACGCTGAAAGAGTCCCGAAGAGAGCTGGCTGCCCAACAGAAATGGCTGGAGGACATCTCCGGCCAGAGTGACGGGCAGTTCGCCAGGCCGGGGCTTGGGGCTGTAGCTCAGTTGGGAGAGCGCCTGACTTGCACTCAGGAGGTCGCCGGTTCGACCCCGGTCAGCTCCACCAGCGCAAAGCGCCGGGCCGAAGCCCGGAGTGGACGTGGGCCTGTAGCTCAGGTGGCTAGAGCGCACGCCTGATAAGCGTGAGGTCGGTAGTTCGAGTCTACCCAGGCCCACCAAAGAGTTTTCTGAGACCAATGATGGAGAGGGAAGGCCACGGCTTTCGGTATACCCGTAAAATATCAGCCTCTTCGCCGTACTAAAGCCGGGCGGGTGGGAATCCAGCGTGTACGACAGCAGCTCCAAGAGATGGGCGGGGCACATATTCAGCAAGAGACTGCCGAACAAGCGCGAACGGAAGCTAAGGCCTTGGCCGAAGCATACTTGAGTGAGAGAATAGGCGAAATCCAGTGGGAAGAGTACTGGCCGTAGGGTCCCCCACCACCAGATTCACAACCTAGTTGCGTTGACTTGCGACGCAGGGTATAATAAGAGATTGCAGAGTTGGATGCTGGCCGCTCTGAGAGAGTGGGTGGCATCGAGCGCCGCAAGGTGGCTCGTGGGGCAGTCGGCCGAGATCGGCTGCCGATCTTTGACAACTGAATACGTAGGGTGAACAAGGAAGCCGGAAGTAGCGCATTGGACTCGCCCGGAGCTTGTACTTCCAACGGGGGGTACTGCTCGCGGGTAAATTTTATGGTCAAGCTACTAAGGGCGTACGGTGGATGCCTTGGCGCAAGCAGGCGATGAAGGACGTGGCAAGCTGCGATAAGCTTCGGTGAGGCGCAAGCAGCCTGTGACCCGGAGATTTCCGAATGGGGAAACCCGTTCCGAGTGAACTCGGAACACCGCCGTCTGAATCCATAGGACGGCGGGGCGAACCCGGGGAAGTGAACCATCTCAGTACCCGGAGGAAAAGAAAGCAACCGCGATTCCGAAAGTAGCGGCGAGCGAAATCGGAGGAGCCTAAACCCAGCAGCCCGCAAGGACTGCCGGGGGTCGTAGGGCCCACAATAGTAGAGTTACCAATCCGTTCGATAGCCGAACCGACCTGGAAAGGCCGGCCCAAGAGTGTGAAAGCCACGTAAGCGAAATCGAGCGGACTCGAAGTGGGTACCTGAGTACCGCGGGGCACGAGAAACCCTGCGGGAAACAACGGGGACCATCCCGTAAGGCTAAATACTCGCTTGCGACCGATAGTGAACCAGTACCGTGAGGGAAAGGTGAAAAGTACCCCTGCGAGGGGAGTGAAATAGTACCTGAAACCGTATGCCTACAAGCAGTCGGAGGGCTATGCCATCCTCCAGGCCGGAGTAATTCGGCCTGTGGTGGAATGCCTGACGGCGTGCCTTTTGCATAATGAGCCGGCTAGTTACTCTCAGTGGCGAGGTTAAGCGAAAGCGAGCCGCAGCGAAAGCGAGTCTGAACAGGGCGTTCAGTCGCTGGGAGTAGACGCGAAGCGGAATGATCTACCCTTGGCCAGGGCGAAAGTCGGGTAACACCGACCGGAGGCCCGAACCGGTGTTGGTTGAAAACAGCTCGGATGAGCTGAGGGTAGGGGTGAAAGGCTAATCAAATTCCGTGATAGCTCGTTCTCTGCGAAATAGCTTTAGGGCTAGCCTCACGCGGTCTGCCACGGTGGTAGAGCACTGGATGGACTAGGGGCCCCGAAAGGTTACCGAATCCAACCAAACTTCGAATGCCGTCGGACAGTAGCGTGGGAGTCAGACAGTGGGGGCTAAGCTCCATTGTCAAAAGGGAAAGAACCCAGACCACCGGCTAAGGTCCCCAAGCTGCGCTAAGTGGGAAAGGAAGTCGGGACGCTCAGACAGCCAGGAGGTTGGCTTAGAAGCAGCCATCCTTTAAAGAAAGCGTAATAGCTCACTGGTCGAGCGGCCCGGTGCCGACAATTCAGCGGGGCTCAAGCGCAGTACCGAAGCCGTGGGCCCGACCGATCTTCGGATTGGAGGGCGGTAGCAGAGCATTCTCAACCGTTGGAAGCGGGAGCGAGAGCACTCGTGGACGGTTGGGAAGAGACCCTGCCGGCATAAGTAGCGATAAACCAGGTGGGAACCCTGGTCGCCGAAAGTCTAAGGTTTCCTGAGAAAGGTTAATCCGCTCAGGGTTAGTCGGGACCTAACGCGAGGCCGAAAGGCGTAGCGGATGGACGTCCGGTTAATATTCCGGAACTACCAGGAGTTCGTTTGTACGAAGGGGGGACGCAGGAGGATAAGCGAGTCTCCGGATGGAAGTGGAGATTGGCCCAACGTAGCCGGATCCCACAGGCAAATCCGTGGGGTTGCGCGAGCAATCGCGCAACGGTGAGGCGGGTCACGAGTGGGATACCACGCAAAGTCGCTGAGTCCACACTGCCAGGAAAAGCCTCTAAGGAGAACTCAGGGTACCCGTACCCTAAACCGACACAGGTAGACGAGGAGAGTATCCAAAGGCGCTCGGATGAAAGGTCGTTCAGGAACTAGGCAAATTAGCTCCGTAACTTCGGGAGAAGGAGTGCCCCGCTAGGGTTCATAGCCCGAGGGGGCCGCAGCGAAGCGCGCCAGGCGACTGTTTAACAAAAACACAGGTCTCTGCAAAGTCGAATACGACGTATAGGGGCTGACGCCTGCCCGGTGCCGGAAGGTTAAGGGGAGAGGTTAGCCGGTAGCAATACTGGCGAAGCTTTCAACCGAAGCCCCGGTGAACGGCGGCCGTAACTATAACGGTCCTAAGGTAGCGAAATTCCTTGTCGGGTAAGTTCCGACCTGCACGAATGGCGTAACGATCTGGCGACTGTCTTAACGACCTGTCCGGCGAACTTGTGGTCCCGGTGAAGACGCCGGGTGCCCGCATCAAGACGGAAAGACCCCGTGCACCTTTACTATACCCTAGCAATGAACTATGGGTCAGTTTGCGCAGGATAGGTGGGAGGCTGTGAACCCGGGCTCTTGGGCTCGGGGGAGCCAATGGTGAGATACCACCCTGATTGTTCTGTGGTTCTAACCTGCTCCTGTAATCCAGGAGAGGGACATTGCTAGGCGGGTAGTTTGGCTGGGGCGGTCGCCTCCTAAACGGTAACGGAGGCGCGCGATGCTTGGCTCAGGCTGTTTGGAAATCAGCCGTCGAGTGCAAAGGCATAAGCCAGGTTAACTGCGAGACCAACAAGTCGAGCAGGTGCGAAAGCAGGCCTTAGTGATCCGGTGGTCCCGCATGGAAGGGCCATCGCTCAACGGATAAAAGGTACGCCGGGGATAACAGGCTGATCGGAGCCAAGAGTTCATATCGACGCTCCGGTTTGGCACCTCGATGTCGGCTCATCGCATCCTGGGGGTGTAGAAGCTCCCAAGGGTTAGGCTGTTCGCCTATTAAAGCGGTACGTGAGCTGGGTTCAGAACGTCGCGAGACAGTTCGGTCCCTATCTGATGTGGGCGGAGGAGATTTGAGGGAACCTGTCCCCAGTACGAGAGGACCGGGACGGATCGACCTCTTGTGTTCCAGCTGTCACGCCAGTGGCACCGCTGGGTAGCGAAGTCGAGTCGGGATAAGCGCTGAACGCATATAAGCACGAAACCCATCCCAAGATGAGATCTCCCAAACCCGCGAGGGTTAAGAAGGGCGCAGGAAGACGACCTGCTTGATAGGGCGGATGTGGAAGTCCAGTAATGGATGAAGCTGACCGCTACTAATTGCCCGTTCGGCTTGACCATAAGATTTACTCGGAGCAGCAGCCCGGGTAGTCCGTGCGACTGCCGGCTCCTGTTCGCCCTGCGTTTCAGTTGTAAAGGCTTGTGGCTTGTGGCTTGTGGTCGGTGGCTTGTAGTTGCACGAGCCACACGCGCTACGAGCTACGGGCAGAGCAAGTTTCTGGGTGATTGTAGCGAGGGGGTCACACCCGTTCCCATCCCGAACACGGAAGTTAAGCCCCTCAGCCCCGATGGTACTGCGCTGGAAACGGCGTGGGAGAGTAGGACGTTGCCTGGAGTAAGATGAGCGCCGCCGCAAAGCGGCGCACAAAATACCCACAGCCCTGAGCTTCCAGAACTAGAAGCTCAGGGCTGTGGTGTTTTTCACCCAACCCCGGCAACCGCTCTCCTGGGGCTTGGGCTGATCGCGTAATAAGTTCTGCCCTAAACCCACCTAACGCCCTGATGCCTACTGCCTACCGCCATTGCCTATTGATTCGGCCAGCCCGAGCAGCCGTGCCGGGTTGATCTTCAGCATCCGATCGAGTTCAGCGGAGGTGAAGCCCCTTTTCAGTAAAGCATCGGCGAAGATGCGCAGGCCGTCGGTGTGGATCGGGTTACCCGCCTGGCCGAGGTCGCTGGTCAGCACGCAGTGCCGTGGCCCCACCGCGCGGATCGCGCGCGCATAGTCGTCGAGTGAGACGGTACGCCGTTCCGGCAGCAGGGGCGAAGGCAGGGTGCCGCTATAGGCGTGCTCGATGAAGGCACCCAGCGACACGGCTTGTTGCTGCTGCTCGATCGTCATGCTGATAGGGGCATCATGGCGTGACTCACCACGATGGAACGCACGTTGGCGGTGCGCGCGGCCCGAATGACGGACAGCGCGACTGCCGGCGGGTAGTGCCCGGTGTGAAGGACCAGTCCTTCGCGCGCCACTATAGCCAATAGCTGTTTCACTTCCGGCAGCAGCTCGCCATCACGCAGTAGCGGAATGCGGTCGGCGTCGAAGGTAGGAAGCCAGACCACGCGGCCGTAGCCGCCGCGGGTGCGCGTCATGCGCTCGACGGCTTCCGCGTTTATGCCGCCCACTGCGCGATTAAGCGCAATCCCGCCGAAGGCCTCGATGCCCGGCACTTGGCGCCGCACTAGGTAAGCCAAGGACGCGGTGGGCTGCCAGTGGTTCTTCAGCACCAAACCTCGGAAGCCGCGTTGGCGCGCAATCTCGGACAGTTCCACCGCGTCCAGCGAGCGCGGCACCGAATCTGGATCCGAGTGCGCGTGGAAATCAATCGTGCCGGTCAGGTCGTACTGGGCCCATAACGGAAGAGCCAGCAACAGGAGGAAAAACCATTTCATCGGGAGGATCGGCGAAAGCCACCGAAAATCGCAAGCTCGAAGTACTTCCAAAAACAGTCAACATCCACGAAACCGATCTCTCGCAGCCACTTGCACTGTGCTTCAACCGGGGCGAGAATATTGGCTGCACGATCGGGACGTTCCAGAAAGTCACGTCTTACCTGCTCAGGCGTGACATCCTCGCCTCGCTCGCTCCGGCGCATATACAGGTGTTCCGCCATCGCCTCGTTAAACATCTCTTCCACGAGCGGCGTCGGGCTGGAGACGTGTTCCAGGTTAAGAAATACGCCGCCCTCCGACAGCAGGCCGTAGATTTCCTCATAGAGTTTCCGCTTTCGTTCGTCCGACAGATGATGAATCGCTAGGCCAGAAAGTATAGCGTCAAATTGTCCCTTTACCGCACTGCACCAGGAATGTGATCCTAAATCAGCTTCAGTCTCCGACAGCAGGCTATCGTAGCGCGGTCACCAAACTTTGCTAGACGGTTGCGGGCTTGTTCCAACATGAGGGATGAGAAATCCAATGCCACGCCACTCGCCTGAGGGAACGCCTCCAAAACGGTTACTAGGATGATCGCGTCCCCGGCGCCGAGATCCAATATCCGAAGTAACCTTGTTTGAGCAAAGCCCAGTACCCGCAGCGCTACTTCAAGTTGTCTCTGCCGGTTGGGGACGTGTAAGGAGTGCTCATCCAGGAATGCTGCCGCGACTTCACGATTTTTCCAAACGGAATCTTTCACGGTCATAGGTGGTTCCCGAGCCAGCTGACTCCCGTTGCCGGCAGGGATGGCCCGTCGACGGTAGGGTTAGAAAGATGCGATCGGTTCACCTCCTCCTATATTTGCGCAGGACCTTGACATCGGCAGGAGACTGCCGGTTGGAGTAGGAAAAAGTGACTTCGCCCACATAGAGGTCGCCGTGAGAGTCGAGTGCGACCGAGTGCGGGGCGAAGAATCGTCCTTTGCCGTAGGGATCCTCGTCATTCCAATCCGCTTGGATATTCCCGTTCGGGTCACGAACAGTCATGCGTGCCGGGGGTTGATCCAGATCGGCTTTCTTACCGAACATGAAAATCCCTCCAAGCTCGGCAACGTAAAAGTTTTTTTCTGCATCCTGGCACAGACTGTCCGGCCACCGAACCTCGCTCCACTGAGTGATAATCTCGCCTTGAGGTGAGAAAATCTGAACGCGCATGTTCTGACGGTCCGCAACATAGACTCGTCCTTCCTTGTCCACGAAGATGCCATGAGGCGTAGCGAAGTGACCTAGCCCACTGCCCGGCTCACCCCAGGAGAAGAGCAGTTGACCATCTGCGGTGAATTTGTGAACGCGGGCGTTCCCATAGCCGTCAGACACATACAACTCTCCTTCGGGAGACAGGGCAACGTCGGTCGGAGTATTGAAAGGGGGCCCGGAGCGGACAATTGTCTTCCAATCGTCTGGCACGAAACCCGTATCTGCCACGCCATTCTTGGGGGCGAGGGTCATCAGGAGTTTGCCATCGGGGGTGAACTTCTTCACCCGGTGGCCTTGGGCATCGACACAGTAAACGGAGTCATCGGGCCCGATAAAGATCATGTGCGGGCACACGAACATCCCATCTCCCCAAGATTCTAGGAAACGTCCGTTACGGTCGAAAATGACGACGGGATGCTCGGAACGGCAGAAGGCGAAGAGACGGTCTTGAGAATCGACGGCAACCCCCGGAACCTCCCCAAGATTCCATCCTTTAGGTAGCTGAGCCCAGCTCTCTGCTTCTTCAAAAACAAACTTCCCCGACCCAACTTTCAATGAAGTATCCTCCTCGTTCGATTCGCTTAATTGCAACGATCAAATAGTCAATGGCCCATCAAGCCGGCGCACTCTTGGCGAACGAGAGTTGCGCCCGAAGGGAATAGGCCGGTCAAGCGGGTATGTCCAGAGCGAACCCGTGTTGGCGACGATGGTGAGGGCTATCGAAGGCCTTGCTGGATTTGAACAATTCGTGCCGGCCGTCGGTTGCTTCTGGCCGAACCCGGTTGAGGAGGGTTTCTTTCTCCTGCCCGCCCATTGGCTTGAAGTCACGTGCAACGCTTAGCGCCTGCTGCAGATCAGCCATGGAACTCAGGCCGACCACGAGAGTGGAAATCGGCTGGCTGAGAGCATATCGAATACAATCGGTGGCCGAGACTCCCGCCTTGTCCGGGATGCGTCCCTTCGGGAAGCCGCCGCCGAGGTTCTTCATGCCCACCACACCGATTTTCTTCTTCAGCCACACCGGGACCACTTCCTTTGCAAAGCTTCTGTAGTGAGCGTCCATGACGTTGATGGGCATCTGGGAGGTGGCCCAATGGTAGGGTTTGTTCAACATCTTCAGATGGATGATGGGATCTTTGTGACCCGTAAATCCGATGAAGCGCACTTTTCCTGCCTTTTGGGCTTCCAGAGCAGCTTTCAAGCCTCCCCTATCAAAAACCCAGTCGGGGTCATTGTCGTAGTTAGTTTCATGAAATTGCCAAAGGTCCAGGTAGTCAGTCCGAAAGCGACGCAGGCTATCCTCTAAATTCTTCTTCGAACCTGCATAATCGCGCTCGCAGTTTTTCGTCATGAGGAAAGCATTCTTCCGTCGGGCTCCTTGCGCCAGAGCTTTTCCCATGATCTCTTCGCTGCGCCCGTCGTGATAATCCCAGGCATTGTCGAAAAACGTGACTCCCTCGTCGAGGGCGGTGTGCATGACACGAATGGCTTCGCCGTCGTCCTCGATTCTTCCGATGTGCCAGCCTCCCAAACAGAGGATAGAAACCCGCTCGCCCGTGTCGCCCAGAGGCCGGGTGGGGATGCCCTGCGCACTCGCAGTTCGAGTCTCCGCCAAAATCGTATCCGACAGCGACAAGACGGACGCCGAAGCTAAAGCGGTTTGCAGAAACTCTCGTCGGTTTCGATCGCCTTCCATTCTTAACCTCCTGATCTTTGCTGGTCCCGGGTGCCTTAACCGTAGTCGCAAATTATAAGTTCAATTTCGCCTTCGCGCAAACTCATACGCCAGCTGCCCTCTCGTGTCAAGTTCAGATAAGCCATGGACTCTTTGGGGTGGCTTCGCTGCTCCCTTTGGCCGTTCTGCTGACCAGCCCGGTCTGTTTCCCACCTCCAGCCTGCCCCGCTGCTAGGGGTTCCCTCACAAAGACCCCCGTGCGAGCCTGCTCTCGATCTGCTAACCTATTGAAAGCGTTGTTGCGGAGAGGTGTCCGAGTGGCTGAAGGAGCACGCTTGGAAAGCGTGTTTACTCGAAAGGGTAACGAGGGTTCGAATCCCTCCCTCTCCGCCAGATTTGTCCGTTTATTTTCAACCATGTGCGGAGCAAAAGTTTTCGAGAAGATCAAATTGGACGCACGCACCTTCTGGATGGGTGTAGCCTATTGGTATGTGTTCTGGACTTCCGGCCAGAGGGCTTACATCTGGTATTGCTCGAAGGGAGGAAGCAGAGCATGAAAAAGATGACAATCCTCAGTGTTCTCCTCTTGGTACTGGTTCCTTCCGCCTGGACCCAGAAGCTCAAGATCGATCCCGAGTAGCGCTACCTGTTGTTGGCCACTAAGAAGACTTCCACGATGCAGAAAGAGCTCGACGAAGCGGCCGTGCAGGGCTTCAGGATCCTGGTGGGTTCGCCGACCAGTGGTACAGAGATAGCATTGTTTCTCGAACGCGCTGCAAATACGACGAATGCTTATACCTATCGACTCCTGGCGACAAGCCGGACCGGCACAATGCAGAAGGAGCTGAGTGAAGCTGCAGTAGATGGGTTTCGCTTGCTGCCACGGACAATGATCGCGAAAAAACCGGTTTTGGGAGAAACGGAAATCGTGGTCATCCTCGAACGCCCACCGAAGGTTGACAAGCTGTACAGGTACAAGCTCCTTGCCACAAATCTGACCTCGACGTTACAACAGGAAGTTGCCCAAGCCGAGGCCGACGGCTTTGTTCTGGTTGGGATGGTCAGTCGCGATGAGCACCTGGTGATTATGGGAAAGGAAACACAAATAAAGGAGTGAAGTACGGAGGCCCACGGCATGCTACCCAGGAGAGGCTATGGGCTTTCAGGACCCTGCGAGGACTGCTCGGAGCCCCCAGAGAGAAGAACTGTGCCGGAAGGGCTCAGTTGGAGGCCAATGGGTGTATACTCACGAGTTCTGGAGAGCCAACAAACTAATTCCGGACTAGTTATATTTTCGAACAAGACAACAAAGGAGACCGATGATGTCAAATGATAAAGCTGTGTCAGAACATTATACCCACGCAGATTTACTAAACTCGATTCACGCTGCCCTTGCTAAGCTTGGCAAAACGGTTGATAGCGTAACAATTGAGGATCTGGCTCCTGTTGATGAGTTCCTTATTGGGGAACGACAAGCAACTGAACATTTTCTGAGTCAACTCAACGTTTCTGAACAAGATCATATTCTCGATGTAGGGTGCGGTCTAGGAGGCGCTTCACGGTTTGTTGCTGACAAGTACCATAATCACGTTTCCGGAATTGATTTAACAAAAGAATACATCGAAACAGGAAAGGCTTTATCTACGTGGGTCGGGCTGGATAAGCAGGTAACGCTTCATCAAGGGAGCGCACTTGCTATGCCTTTTCAAGATGAAATGTTCGATGGCGGTTTCATAATACATACCGGCATGAATATTGAGAACAAACTCCAGCTTTTTACCGAAGTGTATCGAGTGTTACGCCTAGGTGCCTCTTTTGGTGTCTACGATATAATGCGGATTGGCAACGGTGACTTGACCTATCCGCTTCCTTGGGCAACGGTACCGAGTCTAAGTAACGTAGCTACACTTGATCAATACAAACAGGCTTTGAGTGATGCTGGGTTTGCAGTTTCCACAGAAAACAATCGTCGTGATTTCGCGCTCGGAATTTATAAGCAATACGCAACAACAACGGCCAATGGAGGCCCACCCCTTCTCGGGACACACATGTTGATGGGGAAGAGTAGTGCCGTTGAAAGTAGAAACCTGCTTGAGAATATCACGGCAGGTCACATTGCGCCTGTTGAACTTATTGCTCACAAATACTGAAAACATATAACAATTGCATCGAGGCCGACTGCTACACTGCGCTCCTTCGTCGCTCCGTTCCAGCGGCGGCTGATGCAAGACGTTGGGCCGCTCATGAAATCAAGTTAACGCGCACTGGATTCTAATCTAGCTCCTTTCTGACGGAGGAACTTAATGAACCTATCAGCGCAATTCAGATTGGAAAAGGAGACTAAAAGTGACTCCCGACTTCCTCTCTCCCGTTGCCTACAGTGCCGATTGTCATCCAGGAAAGCTACGGAAAGGCTGAGATTGAGTTGACAGGGTTGGTGGCGTATGCTCCTTGGGCGAGGGGAAGCTCAAATCGAACATTCCGGATGCAAGGAGACGAACATGCGAAAGGTATCACTTGTTGCGGCCCTAATGTTCTTGGCTGCTTCGGTGGCAATGGCCCAGGACCCCGTGAAGGTAGACTCCAAGCATTACAAAGTGGAGTTCGAGAATGACCAAGTGCGGGTGCTGCGAATCACCTTCGCTCCAGGTGGAAAATCTCGGATGCACGAGCACCGGGCTGGTGTAGTAGTGGCCCTGACCGACCACCGAGTGAAGTTTCATTTCCCTGACGGGAAGACAGAGGAACGGACCGCGAGAGCTAGAGGGACCCAGTGGGTTGCTGCGAAAAAACTCCTAACCGAGAATGTCGGCGACGAACCGGTTGAAGTCATTCTAGTGGAGTTGAAGGCCAAGTGAATAGGTCCAATACGATCAAACAACAGGGGGAAGGGTGATCCTGGGGGACCATCCCCGGGGACTCCCGCCCGGTACGCTTCAACATCAAGAGAGAGACGGCGGCCTGTCATGATCCTCAATTGCTCTCTTCCGCTATCCACCAGCCTTCTACGGAGCCCCCCCGGAATTTGCCGACCTGCTTGTCCTTCAGCTTGAGCAACAGGGCGAAGTCACTCGTCCCGATCCTCCCGCTCTTCTCGACGAAATCGGCTTCTACCCGGACAGGCTTTTCAACGCCACGCACCTGAAGATGGATGTATTTGGGCATGGCGAGATTATATACCGGAGAAACGAGCAGCCTCTGGCAGGAGCCTGGGAGGTGATCCTGGGGGGCTGAATGTGACTCCCGACTTCTTCTCTACGCTTCCCTACAGTGCAACTGTCAGTCCGCGATACCAGGTGAAGAGGCCATGGTGATCTGCGCTTGAGCCGACCAGGGCCGCTGGCGTAGGATCTGGTATGAACGCCGGAGCAATAATAGACCAGGGAGCGCCGCGTAAGCGGCGGTTTCTGGCGGTGCAAAATTAGACCAGCGCAGTTCGATTCCATCAAACATTGTGATTCTGATGTGTTTCGTGAAACACCGGAGGTGTGCACACAGTGGAACTCTATGCGCGTGTTCGACGAGCAGTTCAGGCTGAGGGGATCAGTGAACGGGAGGCGGCGCGGCAGTTCGGGCTAGCCCGCGAGACGGTCCGCAAGATGCTGCGGTACTCGATCCCTCCGGGCTATCGGCGGCAGCAGCCGGCGCGGCGGCCGAAGCTGGATGCCTGGGTGGGGATCATCGACCAGATCCTGGAGCAAGATAAGGCCCAGAGCAAGAAGCAACGCCACACGGCCAAGCGGGTTTTTGAGCGGCTGCGGGAGGAGCACGGATTCCCGGGCGGCTACACCATCGTGAAGGACTACGTGCGGCTGCGGAAGCTGAGCCAGCGGGAGATGTTCGTGCCGCTAGAGCATCCACCGGGGGAGGCCCAGGCCGACTTTGGCGAAGCGCAAGTGGTGATCGGCGGGGTGGAGCGCAAGGCGCACTATTTCGTGATGGAGCTGCCGCAATCGGACGACTGCTTCGTGATGGCGTTTCCGGCTGAGACGACCGAAGCGTTCTTAGAAGGGCACAACCAGGCGTTCGGCTACTTCGGCGGAGTGCCTCGCACGATCCTGTACGACAACACCAAGCTGGCGGTGAGGCAGATCCTGGGTGACGGAACACGGAACAAGACGCGGGCGTTCTCCGAACTGCAGAGTCACTACCTGTTTGCGGAGAAGTTCGGACGACCGGGCAAGGGCAATGACAAAGGGAAAGTGGAAGGACTAGTGGGTTACGTGCGGCGGAACTTCCTGGTGCCGGTGCCGCGGTGTGCCAGCTGGGAGGAGTTGCACGCGAAGCTGCGGGAACAGTGCACCCGGCGGCGAGAGCGGCGTCTGCGAGGACATCAAGAGACGATCGGCGAGCGGTTCGCGAAGGATCAACAGAGGCTGCTGCCCCTGCCGGCGACGCCCTATGAGGCCTGCGACAAACGGACCACACGGGTGACGTCACTGTCGCTGGTGCGGTATCGATCCAACGACTATTCGGTGCCGGTGGCTTGGGGGCACCGGGAGGTGCTGGTGAAGGGATTCGTCGAGGAAGTGGTGATCTGTGCAGCGAGCGAAGTGATCGCACGCCATGTCCGGAGCTAGGAACGGGAAGAGATGATCTTCGATCCGTTGCACTATCTGGCGCTGCTGGAGCAGAAGCCGAACGCGTTGAACCAGGCCGCCCCCCTGGCCGGCTGGGAGTTGCCGGAAGGCTTCGCGCAACTGCGGCGGCTGATGGAGGCGCGGTTAGGCAAGAAGGGCAAGCGGGAGTATGTGCAGGTCCTGCGACGGCTGGAGACGTTCCGTTGGACGGAAGTGTCGCTGGCCGTCGAGGACGCCTTGCGGCTGGGGGCGATCTGGTCTGACGCGGTCAAGCATCTGCTGCTGGGCCGGATCGAGCAGCGGCCGGCGCGGCTGGACCTGGAGCACTATCCGCACCTGCCGGCGACGCAGGTGGCCACCACAGCCGCCGCCGACTATCTGACCCTGCTCCGGGAAGGAGTCTGCTGATGGACACGCCCCAGGTGTTGCTGGAACACCATCTGAAGGCCCTGCAATTACCCACCTTTTTGCGTGAGTACGACAAGGTGGCGCAGCAGTGCGCTGCCGAGGGCGTGGACTTCCCGCGCTACCTGCTGCGGTTGACGGAGCTGGAGCTGCTGGACCGGGAACGGCGCGCCACCGAGCGGCGCATTCACCAAGCCAGGTTCGACGTGGTGAAGAGCCTCGACAGTTTCGATTTCCTGGCCCTTCCGTCGCTGAATAAGGCCTTGGTGCTCGAGCTGGCCCGAGGCGAGTTCATCGAACGCAAGGAGAACATCCTGGCTTTAGGGAACTCGGGCACGGGAAAAACCCACATTGCGTTGGCGCTGGGACTGGCCGCCTGTCAGAAAGGGTTCCGGGTCCGGTTCACTACGGCGGCCTCCCTGGCGCATGAGCTGATCGAGGCCAAGGACGAGCGGCGCCTGATGCGGTTCCAGAAGATGCTCTCCAGTTTCGAGCTGTTGATCATTGACGAGCTGGGTTTCGTGCCGCTATCCAAGACTGGGGCGGAGTTGCTGTTTGAGGTCTTCAGCCGGCGCTACGAACGCAGCGCCACCGTGGTGACCAGCAACCTGCCGTTCAACGAATGGACGGAGGCCTTCGGATCGGAGCGGCTGACCGGAGCCCTGCTGGATCGTCTCACCCACCATGTCCACATCCTGGAGATGAACGGGGAAAGTTGCCGGCTCAAGGACAGCAAACGAAGGCGTTCCGGAAAGCCTCGCGCCTGATCTCACCCAATACTGGGCGACGAGTTGCGAGGGCGGCTTCCACTCCGGCCTAACCGCGCCGCCCTGCGGGCGTCGCAGGCCTCCGCTCCAACCGCCCCCGCAACTCCCTCTCAAATCAAAGCTTCCACCACCCCTGAACTGGTCTACTTTCTCTCCGCCGGAGTGGTCTAGTTTTACTCCGCCCTTGACATGGGGACCTATATTCTGGTCGAAGCTCCGCTTTCGGGCATGAGCATGAATCCGGCGCGTACTCTGGCTTCCGCAGTCCCGGCTCGCCTGTGGAACACACTATGGATCCGGAATTTCCATTTTGAGCTTCCTCTTCACCCGAAAAGCTATGCCTCGTACCCTGTCGTGTCAACCGCAAACAGCTCTGGCCTCTTTGAGGTGGTAGTGCGGCACATTTTGGCTGTTCTTCGGAGTCGCTGTGCGGGGTTCGCCTGCCCAGCCTGCCGCGCCGCTGACACTTATCCGGCCCGACCACTTCTGAGCACCTAAAATTACCCTCTCTCCCGGTTCGCTAGCCGTCTGGCAGCGGCAGTGCCGAGATCGTTCGCAGCATGCTGCTGAACAGCCTCCGGCTCAAGTGCCCTTCGGCCAGCAAAAGCCAGTAATATCGCGCATGTTTCACCAGCCGTCCTCCCGTTTTCACCAACCGCTGTTGCAAGCTCGTCAGGGACCAGTTCCCGATTCTCTGTGGCAGCACCAGTCGCCGCCACAGGTTGCCGAGATTATAGGCAATGATGGTGAGCCACAGCCGGACCTCGTTCGACCGGAACCGGTGACAACTGAGCCGCGTCATCTTCACTGCTTGCTCTCCTTCTTTGCCGCTGTCCCCCGCTTGTTGTAAAACCGCATCACCGCCCGACTTGGCAGAGTCAAGTTCGTAACGATAAACCCTACTCGCGGGAACAGCTCCCCTGGATGATGCTCCACCTTGGCCACCACCCTGCGGGCTGTCTTCCAACTGGCCGCTTGGTATAGAAAGCCCTTGAACTCCACCAACGGCTTCTTGCTGGGTCTCCCCACCGGCCGAGTCAGCAACTCCTCAATGTCCCGCTGTAGGCTGTCGTTAGCCGGGATGCGGATGGCGTACTTTACCTCCCGCTCCTCCAGAGCCTCGTAAATCTCCGGCTTGGCAAAGGCCGCGTCGGCACGAAACACCACTTCCTTGCCCAGCTGCTGCTGCCGCTCGATCTCCGGCAGGAGAAGTTCTTTCCAGTCCTCGGCGCTGTGCACGTTGCCCGGTCGCAGCTTGGCCGCCAGACAGTCACCCTCGCGATTGAACAGCAACAACGGGTGATAGCAGCTCGACTCGAAATGCCCGTTGTAGGCACTCTGCTCCTGCTGGCCGTAGACCGGAATCTCGGTCGAGTCCATGTCCAGCACCACCCGTTGCGGGGAATCCATAGCTTCCGCCCTGGCGATTAAATCCCGGTTGATCGCTGCCAAACCAGCCAGGTTCTCATCTTGCGTCAGTAGTTCTGTCTCGAACGATTGCAGCCGGGAAGTCAACGCGGCTCCTCGCTCCCAGATCTTTTCTGAACCGATCAGCCGGAACGTCGGATCTTGAGAGAGCCGTTCCGCGTCATTCATATCTTCGTAACCCGCCAAGCGGCTGTACACGGACTGGCGCAGGAGGTCAGCAAAGGGCAACCGTGTGTTCTTTCTCCGAGGATCGGCCAAGTGCTGTTTGATGAGTTCTCCGAATCCCAAATGTTCGTCTGATTCGCGCACGAGGATCAGGCCGCCGTCGGAAGTAACCCGCGACCCCTGGAAATCGACCTTCAATGCAGCATTGAAAGAGAACTGAAAGGGCTGATTTTGCCTCTCACCCACTCGGTTTCTACCTCCGGAAGCTGTATTGACGCTGGAACCGGCATAAATATTGGCGTCGGAGGTCAGTATAAGGTTAGCTTTGGAGTTTCAAAACGGAAATCCGGGTTTATATACTTTACGGCCCCGCCTCTGGGAATGCTCCTGGCATCTGAGGTGTACCTGCGGTTGAAAGGACGGCCGAAAGTCATATGCGCCAAGCTCCACCATCAGAATAACAAGCGCTGTATCTTTCACTGTGGGTACAAGACCCAGTGAGCGGAGTCAAGGCCAACTATCCCCCCGAGTTCTCCCAAGGGCGCCCTGTCTCGACTGAGCAACCGGCGGTGAATCGAACCGCGAAATGGAGCAGACACGAATGACGGGCGATGAACAGCCGAGCGATGGGCTGGCACGTATGGAAGTACGTTATGGCGAGCACCGGGAGACTTGGCGTATTCTGGCCGGTCGCCGGACCAGTCACCGGGAAAGCCGACCGCTGGCGCAGCAGGAGCAGAGGAGGGAGCAGAATGGCTTATCAACCGATTGAGGACTACGGAATCATTGGCGATATGCACACGGTAGCTTTGGTGGGAATGAACGGTTCGATTGATTGGTTCTGTTGTCCGCACTTCAATTCACCGAGCGTGTTCGCGGCCATCCTCGACGACAAGAAAGGCGGACGGTTTCAGATTGCTCCCACGGTGCCCGAGGTCACCCAGAAGCAGTTCTACTGGCCGGGAACGAACGTTCTGGCGACCCGTTTCCTTTGCCCGCAGGGTGTCGCCGAGATAACCGATTACATGCCGGTGGGCGGGCCGGCAGAAGAGCATGGACATCACCAGGTAGTCCGCCGCGTCAATGTGGTGCGCGGCTCGCTGAGCTTTCGCATGGACTGCTGACCTGCCGGCTTTCTTCGGACCACCGATTACTGGAGAACAGCGCCAGTCGGCATGGTTAAGTCGCTCTCGTGTTCTTCTTGGTCAGCGTGAGCCGGCATCGCCGGCGAGCGCCCACCGTCATCCGAGCCAGCACGGAGCTGCGCTTTGAACTCGGCTGGCGTCAGATAGCCAAGGCTCGAGTGCGGTCGCACGTCGTTGTAGTGCCGTCGCCATTGCTCGATCCCCACCTTCGCGTCCACGCGGTTCCGAAACCACTGCAGGCTCAGATACTCGTCGCGGAACTTCCCGTTGAACGATTCGTCGGTCGCATTCTGCCACGGCTTGCCCGGCTCGATGAGCGCGGTTTCGATCTGCGCCTGGAGCAGCCACCGGAGAATCGCACCCGCGACAAACTCGGGGCCGTTGTCGGACCGGAGGTAACGTGGGGCTCCGTGGACGCTCACGAGCTGCGTGAGCACCTCGATAACGCGCCCGGACCGAATGCCGCCGGCCACGTCGATCGCGAGTGACTCGCGGGTCCATTCGTCGACGACGGTGAGGCACTTGAGCGTCTGCCCATTCGCGCAGGTGTCGAACACGAAGTCGTACGCCCAGACGTGATTGACCGCAGTGGCGGGCACCGGGCGGGGCCGGCTCAGGGCGACCCGGCGCCGCGGCCGCCGCCGAGGCACCTGCAACCCCGCCTGGCGCCAGAGGCGATGGGTCCGGTCCGTGCTCATCGTGTGCCCTTCGCGTTTTAGGAAAATCCGAATCCGGCGATAGCCGTACCGCGGATACTGCGCCGCCAGACGACGCATCGCGGCCAGCGCCGGGGCATCCCGGTCGACCAGCCGCGACTGGTAGCCCAGCGTGGACCGTGCGACGGAGAGCAAGGCGCACGCGCGGCGACCCGACAGACCGCGTGCACGTGCATACGCGACCTGCGGCCGGCGCACGCGTGCGCCTACCATTTTTTTCGGGTGATCTCCTTGAGCACGTCGATCTCCAGATCTCGATCGGCCACCATCTTTTTCAGCCGGCCGTTCTCCTGCTCGAGCTGCCGCAGCCGCTTCACATCGGCGGGCTCCAACGTGCCGAAGTGTTTCCGCCAGGCGTAGAGCGTCTGGGCGCTGACGCCGTTCTTTTTGGCCACCTCCGGAACGGGCCGCTGATCGGCCTCGCGGAGGATCGTCACCATCTGCTCTTCGGTAAACCGGGTCTTCTTCATGGCTCCCTCGTTTCTCCGAGGGCGCCATTCTCTCAGGCCTCAGCTGGTCCGGAAATCGCCAGGCAGGTCACTGCCAGCCAGCATTCAACTACGCGCGAGACAAGCACACCACAAAAATCAGTGCCGGCGGCGCTTGCTTCCGCTCATGCGGGATCAGCCTTGGGTTGGCGACGCGTGTCCGCTTGAAGCGAAACGGCACGGGGGTCAGCGCCGAGTTCACGCTCCATGAGGATCAGACGGCGGTTTTTGTGCTGCGGGAGATGGCGAATGGGGCCGGATGCGGCATCTCGCTGGCTGACAAGGAAGCTGAGGATCTGTTCAGGAAAACGGTCGAATACTGGCGTCGCTGGCTTTCGAAGTGTACTTACAAGGGGCGGTGGCGGGAGATGGTGGAGCGCTCTGCACTGGCTCTGAAGCTGCTGACCTACCAACCTTCCGGGGCCATCGTGGCCGCGCCCACCTGTAGCTTGCCGGAAGGCGTGGGGGGCGAACGCAACTGGGACTACCGCTATACCTGGATTCGCGACGCTGCCTTTACCCTCTACGGGTTCCTGCGAATTGGTTTCACCGAAGAGGCGGCCAAGTTCATGGAGTGGCTCAGCGCCCGCGTTCGGGAGTTGAACCCGGATGGGTCGCTGCAAATCATGTACGGCATCGACGGGCGTCACAAATTGACCGAGAAGACCATGAAGCATCTGGAGGGGTACAAGCAGTCGCGTCCGGTGCGGGTTGGCAACGGCGCCTACAACCAGCTGCAACTGGACATTTACGGCGAGCTGATGGACTCGGTCTACCTGTACAACAAGTACGGCAGCCCCATCTCCTATGATCTGTGGACCGACCTGCGGCGGCTGCTGAATTGGGTCTGTGACAACTGGCGCCGAAAAGACGAAGGCATTTGGGAAGTGCGGGGCGGGCAGCAGCACTTCCTTTATTCGAAGCTGATGTGCTGGGTGGCTCTGGACCGGGGTTTGCGCTTGGCCGATAAACGCTCCTTCCCGGCCGATCGCAACCGCTGGACGAAGGTTCGGGATCAAATCTACGAACAGATTCTGTCCAAGGGCTGGAATGCAAAGCGCGAGGCGTTCGTGCAGCATTACGGCAGCGAATCCCTGGATGCGGCCAACCTGATCATGCCGCTGGTCTTCTTCATGTTGCCGACCGATCCCCGGATGCTGAAAACGCTGGACGCCACCAACCGGTCGCCGGCCAAAGGCGGGTTGGTCTCCAACAGCCTCGTCTATCGCTACAACGTCGAGGAGACCCGTGATGGCCTGGCGGGAGAAGAGGGGACGTTTAACATCTGCACGTTTTGGCTGGTCGAAGCAATGACCCGCGCCGCGCGGAACAATCCGGCGCGACTGGAAGAGGCGCGGCTGATGTTTGAAAAGATGCTGGGCTACGCCAACCATGTGGGGCTCTATGCCGAGGAAACTGGACACAGTGGCGAGGCGTTGGGAAATTTCCCACAGGCGTTCACTCACCTGGCGTTGATCAGCGCAGCCTACAATCTTGACCGGGCGCTCGGAGCCCGAGGCTAACCACCCGGAATCAGCCAGGATCAGTAAGATGACATAGGATGCAGCGACAAGTTCGATCTGAAGAGAAGGGAGACTCCATGTCTCAGGGAAACCGCTACGATGTAATCATCATCGGCTCCGGTGCGGGCGGTGGAACACTCGCCTACGCTCTGGCGCCCACCGGCAAGCGCATCCTCATTATCGAGCGCGGGGACTACGTCCCCCGCGAGAAGGACAACTGGAGCACCCGTGCCGTCAACCTCGAAGGCAAATACCACACCAAGGAAGTGTGGCGCGATAAGGACGGCAAACCGCTGCACCCGCACACGAACTACTATGTCGGCGGCAACACCAAGGTCTATGGCGCCGCCCTGTTTCGCTTGCGCAAGGAAGACTTCGGCGAAATCAAGCACGACGGCGGCCTCTCACCCGCCTGGCCCATCAGCTACCAAGACTTGGAGTCCTACTACACCAAAGCGGAGCAGCTCTATCAGGTGCACGGCGAGCGAGGTGTCGACCCCACCGAGCCGCCCGCCAGCGAGCCCTATCCCTTTCCCCCTGTCAGCCATGAGCCGCGTATCCAGCAGTTGATCGACGATTTCGCACGCGCCGGCCTCAAGCCCTTCCATGTGCCGCTTGGCATCATGCTCGATGAGAAGAACCCGCGTACAAGCCGATGCATCCGCTGCGACACCTGCGACGGCCATCCCTGTTTGGTTCACGCCAAGGCGGACACCCAGCTCGTCTGCGTAGACCCGGCGGTCGAGCAGCCCAACGTTTCGCTGATAACCAACGCCTACGTGGAGCGCCTGGAGACCAGCCCTTCGGGGCGAGAGGTCACCAAGGTGGTCGTCAAACACAACGGTGCGCGCGAGGAATACGCCGCCAACATCGTGGTTGTCTCCTGCGGGGCCGTCAACTCCGCCGCTCTGCTCCTGCGCTCGGCGAACGACAACCATCCGCAGGGGCTGGCCAACAGCTCTGATGCGGTGGGCCGTTTCTACATGGGGCACACGAACGGTGTGGTGCTGGCGATTTCCCGCTGCCCCAATCCGACGGTTTCCCAGAAGACGCTGGCCGTCAACGACTTCTATTTCGGCTCCAAAGAATGGAACCACCCCATGGGTCACATCTCGTTCGTGGGGAAGCTCGATGGGGTGACGCTCTCGGCTGGCGCGCCCGCCATCGCCCCCGGCTTCACGCTGGACCTCATGGGCAAGCATTCGCTTGACTTCTGGCTGACGGCGGAGGACCTGCCCGACCCGGACAACCGCGTCACGCTCAATCGCGCAGGCGAGATCGTGCTGACCTATACGCCCAACAACCTCGAGGCGTACAAGCGCCTGGTGAAGAAGCTCGAGAACGTGATGCAGCAGCAGACCAAGTGTCCCGAGCACGGCCACAAGTGCCACGTCGGTTTGTTTGCGCGCAACCTGTTCATCGGCCAGCGTATTCCGCTGGCGGGCGTGGCACACCAGAACGGGACCATCCGCTTCGGGCGTGATCCGAAGGCGTCGGTGCTGGATCCCGACTGCAAGGCTCACGATGTCGACAATCTCTACGTGGTCGACGGGAGCATCTTCCCTTCGAGCGGCGCGGTCAATCCGGCACTGACGATCATCGCCAACGCTCTGCGAGTGGGCAAGCACCTGAAGGAAAGGCTGAAATGAGGCCCGATCCGAGCCCGCGAGGATTCGGCCTTCCAGTGAAGGAGCCTGAACGATGTCGCTGCCAATGCATCCGGATCTTGCACTCTTCTCGCTTCGGGTGGCTTTGTTCCTGGTTTTCGTCTACGAAGGTTGGACCAAGCTCGTGGATCTCAAGAAGTACGCCAAGGAACTGCCTGGTGGCCTCCCCGGGACTGTCCTCACCGCGCTCGGAGAATTTCTGGGGTCGCTCGGAATGCTCACGGGAATCATGGCCCAGTGGGCTGGGTGGGGACTCGTCCTGCTGATGGCTGGAGCGACTGGCTTTGCCCTTAAGTGGAAGGTTCCCTTTCACACAGGGAAGACGGCCGGATGGGATTTTAATCTCCTGCTCCTGGTGATGTCGCTCACGATCGCGCTATCGGGACCTGGAGACTGGACCCTTACGAATTTACTGGGCTGGTGAACGCAGCAGTTTTGTCGGAGCTCATGCCGGTACGATGGCGATCGACCGAGGAGCATTTGCGGCGGCCCATCGTATGCCATCGTATGAATGAAAGGCTCAAGTAGGACGTGAGGAAGCAAGCTGGAACGCTTCGGTTGTGGCTGCTGCTTTTTTTCCTGCTTGGCGTCGCCGCGGCAGAGGCACAGCAGACTGCGCCGCCTGCAACCATCACAGTCGTTGACTCCGTCGGCATGACGGTTTCCAATCTGGACCGCTCCGTCGAGTTCTATTCGCAGGTCTTGTCTTTTGAAAAGGTCAGCGAGGTCGAAGTCTCGGGCAGCGAGTACGATCGCCTCCAAGGTGTATTTGGCCTTCGGATGCGAATTGCGCGCCTGCAGCTGGGAGACGAGCACATTGAGCTGACCGAGTATCTCACACCCAAGGGGCGTCCCATCCCGGTGGATTCACGCAGCAATGACCGCTGGTTTCAGCACATCGCCATCATCGTCAGGGACATGGACCGCGCCTACCATTGGCTGCGAGAAAACCGCGTGGAGCATGTTTCACCTGCCCGCAACGCCTCCCGGAATGGAATCCGAATGCGGGAGGCATTCGTGCCTTCTACTTTCGCGACCCGGATGACCACCCGCTGGAAATTCTCCAGTTTCCTCCCGACACGGGGGCCGCCAAGTGGCATCGTCCGACCAAGAAGTTGTTCCTGGGAATCGACCATACGGCCATAGCGGTGAGGAACACCGATGCCAGCCTTCGCTTTTACCGCGACGTGCTGGGCTTCAAGGTCGTTGGGGAAAGCAAGAACTACGGTCCGGAGCAGGAGCGCCTGAACCAGGTGTTCGGCGCACGGCTTCGCATCACCGGGTTGCGCGTGGCCAGCGGGCCTGGCATTGAGTTCCTGGAGTATCTCTCCCCACGGGACGGCCGCCCCATGCCCTTGGACGCACGTGCCAATGACTTGATGCACTGGCAGACGCGTCTTGTTACCGGAGATATCGAACAGGCGTCGAGGGCGCTTCGAAACGGGCGATTTGCGTTCGTTTCCTCCGGGCAGGTGTCCTTGCCCAAAGGAGAGCTTGGGTTCCGGAAGGGTTTTCTGGTGCGCGACCTGGACGGGCACGTGATGCAAGTAGTCGAGCAGTGATCTTTTGTTCCACTAGTGTGTTCCGCTCGGGGCCGTTGTTTGTGGAAAAGCTCATTGAAGTGCATAAGCCCACGCGACGCGAAAAGGGGTTGCGATTTCCACTCGTTTGAACAGAAGGAGAAAACACATGAAAGCGGTTGCAGTCATTCCCGGCAAGCCCAATAGCATTCATCTGCGGGACGCACCCAAGCCCATGGTGGAGGAGGTTCCTGACGGCCGCGGCGTTCTGGTGAAGGTCCTGCGCGTAGGGGTGGACGGCACCGACAAAGAAATCAATGCTGCTGAGTATGGCGCGCCGCCGACCGGCGACGACTACCTCATTCTGGGGCATGAAAGCTTCGGGCAGGTGGAAGCTGTCGGCGCCAATGTGGGGGAGTTCAAGCCCGGGGATTACGTGGTCCCCTCCGTTCGGCGGCCCGGTTCAAGCCTCTACGACCGGATCGGCTTGCAGGACATGACCACCGATGACACCTACTTCGAGCGCGGTATTAACCTTCGCCACGGATACCTGGCCGAGTATTTTGCGGACTCGGCCGAGTTCCTGGTCCAGGTGCCGGAAAGACTGAAGCCGGTGGCCGTGCTGTTGGAGCCGACCAGCATCGCGGAGAAGGCGATCGGGCAAGCGTACGAAATCCAGCGGCGGCTCCGGGTCTGGCGACCGCGTCGTGCGGCCGTCCTAGGCTCTGGAACGTTGGGATTGCTAACCGCTTTGTTTCTCCGGTTGCGGGGCTTGGAAGCAGTGGCTCTGGCACTCAGACAGCCACCATTCCTGAATTCAGAGTTGCTGGAAGAGATCGGCGTGCACTACATCAGCACGAAGGATAAGTCCTTGAAGCGGGCGTCCGAGCAGTTCGGCCCATTCGATTTCATCTTCGAAGGAACTGGGTTTTCCCCGCTAGTGTTTGAGGCCATGGAGGCGCTGGGAAAGAATGGGGTGCTGGCTATGGTCAGTGTGACCGGCGGTAATCGGAAACTGGAAATTCCTGCCGACCAAATCAACCAGGGCTTCGTGCTGGGGAACAAGGTGGCCTTCGGCAGTGTGAATGCCAGCCGGGCCGACTTTGAGCGCGGTATACAGGACCTGGCCCAGGCGGAGCTCGCGTATCCGGGCTGGCTCGCAAAGCTGCTGACACACCCGATCAAGGGCCTGGAGAATTACGCCGAGCTCATGAAAACTCTGACTGAGACCAAAGGCGCGATCAAAGTATTCTGCGAGGTGGCCCCCCTGCCCTGACCTTCACTCAAGGAGGCAAAGCCATGGCCAGCGAACGACCTCTCAATATACCAGTCATCCTGGGAACCGCCCGGAAGGGGCGGGCCAGTGCGAATGCTGCTAGGTTTCTGGTGGAACAGATCAACAAGCGGGAGGGACTGGTTGCGGAGCTTGTTGACCTAGCCCAACTTCCGATGCCGGTGGATGACGCCGGCGAAGCGATCAAAGACGCCGCCTTTTCGGCCAAGGTGAACGCTGCCGACGCTCTGGTGATTGTGACGCCGGAGTACAACCACAGTTTTCCCGGCCTGCTCAAGCATGTGCTGGACAGTTGCCTCAGGGAATACATCCACAAAGCCGTCGGCGTCGCGGGTGTATCGGCAGGTCCGTTCGGCGGCACTCGCGTCATCGAGAACTTTCTGCCGGTGTTTCGCGAACTGGGCCTGGTGGCCATCTTCTGGGATGTCAACTTTGGGAATGTGAGCAAGCTTTTCGATGAGTCCGGGCAACTCTTAGACCAGGCCTTCCTGCGGCGCACTGACAAATTCCTGAAAGAACTAGTCTGGATGGCCAAGACGTTGCGGTACGGTCGCGAGAATATTTCCCTGGACTGAAGCAGGGAGGAGGGAACCGATGTCAGCAGGCACGGCCAAAATGATTTGCCCCGAGTGCGGAATTGAAATGAATCATCACTCCGACAAGCTAATAGACCCGATCAGCCCCGAGGAGGCTGTGCAGGTGGATCCGGCGTTGGGCGGGCTGATCGAAGAAGCGCATTGCTGTCCCGAGTGCGGGAAGAGTGTGTCCCGCCGCGTGCTTTAGCGCAGGGTTTACCACTCCAGGTCGGTGAGAGCGGTGCCTGGAGGCTATTCGAGATATCAAAAGGGCAGGTTCACCGAAGGGTGGGTTCGAGACGACGTTACCCTCTTGAGCGTTTGCTCCCGGCGGCTGCACGGCGCTTTCTCCGCGCTCGGGTCCGGAGCAGGATGGGCGTTCCGGCAAAGCCGAACCGCCGCCGGATCTGGTGTTCCAGGAAGCGCTCAAAAGCAGGGTGCATTTTTCCCGCGCGGTCGGTAAACAGCACGAACGTTGGTGGGCGTATCCCCGCCTGAGTAAGGTAGAAGATTTTTATCTTCTTTGCCGCCGGGACTGGAGCTCGTTCCAGGTCCAGGCTCTGAAACAACTGGTTCAGCTCCGCAGTTGGCATGCGCTGCGAGCGCGACCGGTCCACCTGTCGAATGCGTTCGAGCAATTTCTCCAGATTCCACCCGCTGGCGGCTGAGAGAAATTGCATGGGAGCGTAGTCCACGAACTCCATCGCGCGGCGCACGGTGTCGGCCAGCAGGCCAGCCTTGTGGAGCTTGTCTTTGACCAAGTCCCACTTGTTCAAGACCACGATCAGTCCTTTGCCATGATCATGGGCGTAGCGGGCGATAGTCCCGTCCATGGCGGTGGCCCCTTCGGTGGCATCCACCAGCAGCAGGGCAATGTCGCAGAGGCGAATGTGGCGCTGCGCCATCATCACGCTCAGCTTTTCCGCCATCAGGTTGGTTTTGCTCTTGCGGCGGATGCCGGCGGTGTCCACCACGCGCAGCCGCCCGGCCAGCGGCGATTCCACCAGCAGATCTACTGCATCGCGTGTCGTTCCGGGCAGCGGGGTCACCATGGCGCGCTCCTCCCCGGCGATGAAGTTCAGCAGCGTGGACTTGCCGACGTTGGGCTTACCAATAATTGCCACCCGAATTTCTCTCGCTTCCTCGGGCTTGGCCGTAGTCTCGGCGGGGCCGGAGGGCAAATCACTCGCCACTTCGTCCAGCAGCTCCGCCACTCCGGTCCCGTGTTCGGCTGAAACGAAGAACAGCCGGCCGATGCCCAGGGCGTACCACTCCTGCATCCGCGCTTCCAGGCGCGGCGTGTCCACTTTGTTCACCGCCAGCGCCAGCGGCTTGCCGGTGCGCAGCAGCAGTCGGGCCAGTTCCCGGTCGCTGCCGGTAATTTCTGCCCGGCCGTCCACCACCAACATCACTTGAGCTGCTTCCCGAATGGCCAGCTCGGCGTGCTTGAGGATTTGACGAGGTATCAGCTCGCGGTCCCCAGGCAGCATGCCGCCCGTGTCCACCACCTGGAACGCCGTGCGCCCCCACTGAGCCTCTGCGTAGATGCGGTCGCGGGTGATGCCCGGTTCGTTGCCCACGATAGCTCGTCGGGTCCCGGTGATGCGGTTGAACAGAGTGGACTTCCCGACGTTGGGCCGGCCGACGATGGCGATCAAAGGGAGTTGCGGCAACCTGGCGTTGCCTGACGCCGTGCCACGTTGCACTCTCTCCGTGCTATCCTCCATATCTGCCCGCATTGTTGGCCGTCCAATTCATTATGCTTTAAGAGCGGACAGGCGAGCATGCCCGAAATTTTCGCTCATGCCTGAAGTTTCTTGCTCATGCCTGGAGTTTCTTGCTCATGAAAGAAGCGCACAGCGCCAGCGCGTCTAGGGATTCCAGCATGCGCGAGTTTTTCGCGCCCCACGGATGGCTGGCGCGCGCCCACCCCCGCTACGAGTTCCGCGCCGGCCAACTGGAGATGGCGGAGCTGGTTGAGGCTGCCTTCCGCGAGAAGCACCACTTGCTCGTAGAAGCGGGCACCGGCACCGGAAAGACTCTGGCCTACCTGGTTCCCGCCTTGCTCAGCGGCCGGCGGGTGGTGATTTCCACTGGCACCAAGAACCTTCAGGAGCAGCTCTTCTACCAGGACATCCCATTTCTGGAGCGGCACCTGGGCCGGCGGTTGCGCGTTTCCTACATGAAGGGCCGCAACAACTACTTGTGCCGGCAAAAGCTCCACGAGCTGAGTGCTCCGGCGACAGCCGAGCTGGTGAGGCAGCGGGAAGAGCTGGCGCTGCTGCGCGAGTGGGAACCGCGCACGGAAACCGGCGACCGCGCCGAACTGGCGTGGCTGCCCGAGTCCAGCGAGTTGTGGCCTCACTTGAACGCGCGTCGCGAGACCTGCACCGGCCAGAAGTGTCCCCAGTTCGAGCGCTGCTTCCTCACCCTGATGCACCAGCGAGCCGTGGAGTCCGACCTGCTGATTGTCAACCACCACCTGTTTTTCGCTGACCTGGCCCTGAAGGCGTCCGCGGCCAATCGGGTGCCCGGCTTGGGCGTCCTGCCGGACTATCGCGCGGTGATCTTCGATGAGGCCCACGAACTGGAGGAGGTGGCCTCGCAATATTTCGGACTCATCGTCAGCAACTACCGCCTGGAAGAGCTGGTGCGTGACTGCGAGCAGACGCTGCGGCTGAAAGCAGCGCAGGAAGGCGCTGCATCAGAAAACGAGAGCCACACGCCGCAGCTGTTCCGTGCCGCTCACCGTGTGGGCGAGCGCGCCGCCGTTCTCTTCGGGCTGCTGGCCGGAGAACAAGGACGCTTCGCTTTCGACCTGCACCAGGAGTTCGCGGACCCTGATGGGAAGCTCGAAAGCGCCCATGCCGGACTGGCCGACGCGCTGGAGGCACTGGAATCGGCGCTGGCGGCACTCCCCGACAAGCCGGAAGAGGTGCATGCCCTGGCCCGCCGGGCCGCCGAGTTGCGCCGCGAGCTGAGGTTCCTGCTGGAGGGGAACGATCCTGGCTACGTCTATTGGATCGAGCGGCGCGGCCGTGGCACCTTCCTCCAGGCCACCCCCATTGACGTGGCTCCCATCCTTTCCGCGGCCCTGTTCGAGCAGGTGGAGACCTGTGCTCTGACCTCGGCCACTCTGGCCGTGGCCGGTAGCTTCGAGTTCGTTACGCGGCGATTGGGAATCCGCTACGCGCACCAGAGGGTGCTGGAGTCGCACTATGACTTTCACCGTCAGGCTCTGCTCTACATCCCGCCGGAACTGCCTGACCCGCGCCGGCCGGAATTTCTGGAGCGAGCGGCGCAGGAGGTCTGCCGCATCCTGCAGGCCACCCGCGGTCGGGCCTTCGTGCTGTTCACCAGCTACCAGCAGATGCACCAAATCTATCAGCGTGCCGCAGCCCGGCTGCAGGCGACCGGGCTGAAGTATCCGCTGCTGGTTCAGGGTGAGGCACCCCGCACGGCCCTTCTGGAGCGCTTCCGCAGTGAAGCGAACCCGGTGCTGTTCGCCACCGCTAGCTTCTGGCAGGGCGTGGACGTGCCTGGCGAGCAGCTTAGCTGCGTGGTCATTGACCGGCTGCCGTTTGCGGTGCCTACCGACCCGGTGGTAGCCGCGCGTCTCCGCCTGATTGGGGAGGAGGGAGGCAACCCCTTCCTGGAGTATCAGGTGCCTCAGGCTATCCTGGCGCTCAAACAGGGCTTCGGCAGGTTGATCCGAAGCCGCGCCGACCGGGGCCTGCTGGCTATCCTGGATACGCGCATCCTGACCAAGAACTACGGTACAATTTTCCTTGAGAGTCTTGCAGACTACCGTACGACTCGAGAATTTGCTGAAGTCGAGCGATTTATGGAGCCATCGCCCAATGTTTGAAGTCACCGTCGAGCATACCTTTGCCGCTGGGCACGCCTTACGTGGTTACCGCGGCAAATGTGAAAACACGCACGGCCACAACTACCGGGTCCGGCTAACGCTGCAGGGTCGCGATTTGGATTCCACTGGCCTGCTGTATGACTTTGTGGAGTTGAAAGGCGCGCTGCGGCAGGTCGCCGATCGGGTAGACCACCAGTTCCTCAACGACCTGGCGCCGTTCGACCGGCTGAACCCTTCAGCGGAAAACCTGGCGAAGTATTTTTACCAGGAGATTGATGGCCGACTGGCCAAGCAGCGTCCTGAAAATGGCGTGCGGCTCGCCGCGGTCACCGTCTGGGAAACTGACACCACCACCGCCACCTACACGCCGGAATAGCACTCCGCCTTGACTCCGCACCGCTGGACGCGGCCACAGAAAAGGTCAGTGCCCGCGTAGGACTGCAGAAGTTGAGTTCAGGGCCTGGGACTGAGGCATCAATAGCGTTCCGCCAGCCGTTCGCGCCGATAGCGTTCCTTCAAGTACTTCTCGGCTTCGGCCAGAGCGCCCTGGGTATTGTCCTTGGTCCGAAGCGCCTGCTGATATTCATTCACGGCTCGTTCGCGCTGCCCGGTGATGTCGAAGATTTTGCCCAAGTTGATGTGGCTCCAGACCTCAGTCCAGTTCGGCTCCAGGTCGCCGTTGAGTGCTTCGCGGAACGCGTTGGCAGCCGACTGGTAATTGTTTTGGGCAAAGAACACCTCGGCGACGCGAAAGTGGGCCAGCGAGCTGTTCTTGTTGATTTCCAGCGCCTTCTGATATTCCTTCAGCGCTTCCTCGTAGTAGCTCACGTCGGTCCACTGCTCTCCCTTGCGAATCGCCACCTGAAGGCGAATCTGGTCGTTGTACCTCAGGACCCGCCTGTTCGGGTCCACCGTCACGGTGCGTGGGCGTCCGAAAGTTTCGACGATGAAGTCCGAGGCAGTGCCGACCACCTCGATGCGCCGCACGACAGGCTCCCCGTCGGTTTCAATGCGCACTTCCACCGGCATGCGGAAGGTGTCCATGTCCTGCTTGATCTGGCCCACGATTCTGAAGCCCTTGCTGGTGCGGTAGACGGCATAGTCAGCCTTGAACTCCGGTGTTCCCGGGGATTCCAGCCACTGGATGAAAAAGCCGCTCAAATCCTGTCCGCTGACCTGCTCAAAGACCTGCCGCAAGTCGCCCGTGGTGGCCTGCCTGCCCGCGTAGGTCGAGGCAAACTGGCGCAAACCCTGAAAAAAAGCATCGTCACCAATGACCCAGCGCAGCATGTGCAAGACCATCGCACCCTTCTTCGCCACCACGGCGTCGTACTCCAGCGAGAACTCCTCAAGGCTGGCGGCGCGGAAGACGGGTACCCTGTCGTTGGTCAGTGCCGAAATCGCGACGTCCTGGACCACCTCCTCCAGTGCTGCCTCTCCGGCGGATTCTTCCACGTAGAGCAGCTCGCTGTAGCTGGCCAGCCCTTCGTCCAGCCAGAGGTGAGCGCGGGAAGCTGGGCTGACGATGCCGCGCCACCACTGGTGTGCCAGCTCGTGCGCCAGCAGGCGGTAGTTGAGCTGGTCCCCGATGGCGCCTGGAGAAAGGAAAACAATTCCCGGCGCGGAGTAGCCGTTCACCGAGCCTTCGTCAATTTCCACCAGCGATACCGTGGGGTCCGGCGTCGGCCCGAACTTACTGGAGAAAAAGGTGAGGATTTTGCCGGCGCCTTCGCCGTAGGCTTGCGCCTGGGCCTGCTCAGGACCGCGAAAATAGACGTTCACCGGCGCGCCTCCGCTGGTCACGCGTTGTGGCTGCTCGCGCACCACCGCCAGGCTGCCGGGAAACGCGGGGCGATCGTAGACAAAGCGGAAGGTGTGCCTGCCTCCCGGGCCAGTCTCAACGGGCTCACTTCGGCCGGGCGCAACCACCACTAGGCCCTGTGGTACGGTCACATTCATCTCCGCAGCGAATCGGTCCGCCTGGTAGTCAGAGACGGGGAACCAGCGCCCCGGATATAGCAAATAGCTGACCTCCTCGCCGACGTAGGCCAGCTTTAATCCTTCCACCGGCTGGTTCTCGGCGCTGACCAGCCTGCCGTCGTATTCAAACAGGATGCTGGTGCTTTCGGCCGCACGCAGTGGCTGCTCGAAGTTGACGCGCAAAGTGCCCTGCCGGGAGAAGCGCTGCGAGAGAAGCAACTGGCCGTCGGCGTCGGTGATTTTGGTGGGGACCAGGTTGTTGTTCAATTCAAAGGTGGCCGACAGCGTGTCCACCACGGGCACGAACTGGACCAGCACGCGGGCGCGCAACAGGTGCTCCCGCGGATCCAGCTCAACATCTATCACGTACTTCTCGACGTCGATCCGCGCGCCCCTCTGCCCCCATAGGGGGAGGTAAGCACACGCCAGCACCGCAGCCAAAAGGGCCGCAGTGAGCGACCGCGGCCGGCGGGCTGCGGACTTCGGCCCGTCGCCGGTGAGCATCCAGCGGTGAACAGCCGAGGAAAACATCAAACACTCCTTTAAGGCCCTACCTACAATCATACGATGATCAGGGCAGGACTTTGGGTGCAGCTGCGGGTGCGGCCGGAGCGCCGCTCTCCAGCATTCTCACTGCCCGGTCGGCCGCTCGTCCCAGGGGATCAGGGACCGGGGTCAGCTTGCGGGCCACGTCGGCCAGCCCCACACGCATCACGTTGCGCGCATCGCGATTCGATAGCAGGCGCCGCACCTCTTCGGTCACCCGAGTCGGGGTAAACGCATCCTGGATCAACTCGGGGACCAGGCGCCGCTCGGCCACCAAGTTCACCATACTGTAGAAAGGCGTCCTTACCAAGAGACGGCCCAGCCACCAGGTGGGTTCCGTCACTCGGTAGACCACCACCATGGGCGTGCCGAGCAAAGCCGCTTCAACGGTTGCCGTGCCGCTGGCGACCAGTGCCAGGTCCGCGTGGGCCAGCACGTCGTAGGTGGCGCCGCGCACCACGGGAAGGGGCGCCTCAGGCAAGGGTAGTTCCGGCGGCGCGGCGATCAGGCTCTGGGCGCCGCAGCGCCCCGCCGCTTCCAGCAGCACCGGCAGGTTCAACGATACTTCGCGGCGCCGGCTGCCGGGTAGCAGGGCCAGCAGTGGCTGTCGCAAGTCGAGCCGTTGCCTGGCAAAAAATTCTTCGCGACTCCACCGCGGGCGAACGCGGCCGGCGAGCGGGTGGCCGATGTATTCGACGCTCACGCCGCGCTGGCGGAACCAGGTTTCCTCGAAGGGGAAGATGCACAGCAGCCGATCCACCAAACGCCGCAACTGCCCCACTCGCCACGGCTTCCAGGCCCACACCTGCGGCGCCACCAGGTACAGCACTGGAATGCCATGGCGGTGAAAATGGCGCGCCAGGCGCAAGTTGAAACTCGGCGCATCCACCAACACCGCCAGTTCGGGGCGACGCTCCAGAGCGTCAGTTGCCAGCCGTCGGTACTGGCGCCAGACCCGCGGGATTTCCGCAGCCACCTCGGCCACGCCCACCATGGCGATGCTTTCTGAACGGAGCAGAGCCGCACAACCCACGTCGCGCAGGCGCGGGCCGGCGCAACCGAAGCATTCCGCTTCCGGAACGCGCTCGCGCAGCGCCTCCACAAACCAGGCCGCGTACATGTCTCCGGAGGCTTCTCCTGCCGAGACAAAGATTCTTGGCTGTTCAGGCTGGTCCACCATCGAGAGGCCGGCCCCTATTATACCGAACGCCGCCGCCGCCCGGAGCCATCGACTGGAAGGCTAGATCGCTTACTGACGCGTGCCGCTCTCCAACCGCTGTGAAAAGGGACCGGATTCGGAGTCGGGATCGTTCAGGAGCGTTGGCCCGGTCCTCCCCCAGCCTGCTAGAAGGTGGCTACGAGCGGGGCGGACTTTTCCGGACGCGGCGCTAAGATCTTGCGTCCAGCAGGGTTGCCACCACCTTGGGATCGGCGGTGGGTAACCTACACACGTAATTTTCGCAGATGTAGGCTGTGGCCCGTCCCTGCTTCCGGCGCATGCCCTTGAGAAACGGCAGCCACTCGACCAGCTGCTTTTGGCCCCGAGCTCCATCGGCCAGCAACAGGATTTTGTTGGGGATGAAGCGCTCGTGCACCAACCGGAGCAGGGCACGCGTGTCGGCGCCCTTCGGGTCGCCGGCAATGATGATCTGCTTCGGTTTGGACAAGCTGAAATCCAGCGCGGCCACCAGTTGCGGTAACGCCTGAGGCGCCCTTTGAAGGCGCTGCCCAAACACGGCAAAGCTTTTTTCCGCTTTCTCCTCCCACGCCTTCCTGTCGGTCATCTGCCACAGGCGCAACAGGTTCATCGCGGCCACGGAATTGGGTGACGGCTCGGCCCCGTCGTAGTCGTCGCGCATGCGCACCAAAATGGACGGATCATCTCCACTGGTGGCAAAATAGCCCCCCTGGTTGGAATCCCAGAACAACTGGTCCTGCATCTCTTGTAGCCGCACGGCCCAGGAAAGCCAGCGGACGTCGAAGGATGCTTCGTAGAGGTCGAGCAGCCCCTGGATCAGGAAGGCGTAATCATCGAGGAAGCCTTTGATGGCCACATCCCCGGCACGGTAGCGGCGCTTCAGCAGGCCCGTCTTGCGGTCGTAAAGCTTGGACTGGAGGAAGCTGGCAGCGGCGCTGGCCGCCGCCAGATACCGAGGCTCATCCAGTACCTGGGCCGCGCGGGCAAAGCCGGAGATCATCAGGCCGTTCCAGGCGGTCAGAACCTTATCGTCGCGCAGTGGGCGCGGGCGCCGGGCGCGGGCGGCGAGCAGCTTCAGCCGGGTCGCAGCCAGAAGTCCTCGAACCTCGCGCTCTGACTTGTCAAATTCCCGGGCCGTGTCGGCCGGCGAATGACGCACCATCAGAATGTTGTTGCCCTTGAATTCCCCCTGAATATCCTTTTCCGGGGGCACATTTCCGGATGGCTCGACACCGTACTGGTAGTTGAAAATCCGAGCACGGTCGCGCCCCAAGACCTTTTCGAGCTCGGCAGCCTCCCAAACGTAAAACGCTCCCTCGCCGTGCTCCAGCTTGCCGTGTTCCAGGAGGCTGTCTGCATCTTCGGCGGAATAGAACTCGCCTTCAGGCCCGCGCATGTCGCGCAGCACGTACTCCAGGATGTCGCGGAGGATGTCGGCGAAAAACGGATCCCGCGTAATCTGGTAGGCGTCGGCGTAGGAGATGGCGAGCTGGGCCTGGTCGTAGAGCATCTTTTCAAAGTGCGGCACGTGCCAGGTCGCATCGGTGGAATAGCGGTGGAACCCGCCCCCGACATGGTCGTGGATGCCCCCGCGGGCCATGGCGCGCAGCGTGTGTAGGGTCATCTGGAGAGCGTGCTCGTCTCCGGTGCGAGCGTAGTAGCGGAGCAGGAAGTTGAACACAACGGGGCGCGGAAATTTCGGCGCGCCGCCGAAGCCGCCGTACTTCGGGTCGTAGCTCTTCTTGAATTGTTGGTAGGCGGTCGCCAGCACCGGCTCTCGTAGGGTGCCGGCATCTCCCGCCTCGGCCTTCGACCCCGCACGCAGAGCCTGCGTGATGCGCTCGGTGGACGCCAAAATCTTCTCCCGCTCCGTTTCCCAGACTTCAGCCATCCGCAGCAGCACGGTGCGGAAACCGGGACGGCGACCGCGGTCCTCCGGGGGAAAGTAGGTGCCGCCGAAGAAGGGCTTCAGGTCAGGAGTCAGGAAGACCGACATGGGCCAGCCGCCGCTGCCTGTGGTGGCCTGGACGAAGCTCATGTAAATGCTGTCCACGTCGGGACGTTCCTCGCGGTCCACTTTGATGCAGACGAAATGGCGATTCATCATCTCGGCGATGGCCGGATCGGAAAAGGACTCCCGCTCCATCACATGGCACCAGTGGCAGGTGGAATAGCCCACGGAGAGGAAGATCGGCTTCTGCTCGCGGCGCGCCTTCTCGAAGGCTTCTTTGCCCCACGGATACCAGTCCACTGGGTTGTGTGCATGCTGCAGCAGATAGGGACTCTTCTCCCCAATGAGGCGATTCGTGTGCCGGGGCTTGTCCTCTTCCTCGCCGGCAACTCCTGCTAGCTTGTGCGAAGCATCAGCGACGCCGGAACGTCCAATCCAGAACCAGCCGACAACCAACAGGAAGCCGACCCCCAGAGCGGGAATCCAGAATTTTCTTTTCCGCACGACCATCACATGCAGATTGCGCAATGCCCCGCAGGTTCCACCGGCCAGAGAATTGCCTAGAGGCCCTCTAAGGGGAATCGTTGCACAGAAGCTGGGAAAAGTACAGTCGGGTTCGAAGATGTTCCGGCGTCTGAGTTCTCAGTTGTCTTTACACGATCGTCTTTACGCGATCCGGGCCAACACCGAGAGCTGTTTCTGGCGGCTGCCTGAGCGTTCTTCGGAACTTGACGCCTACCAAACCCCATGCAAACATGACGCTTCCTGATGGTGCTGGCCGCTACAGGCGCAAGATGAACAACGCAGCCGCTGGGAACGAAATCGTTATCGAATTCCGCGAAGTTTCCTATCGCTTGGGCCCAAAGCAGGAGCTGCTGCACAAGTTAGACCTACAGGTGCGGCGCGGAGAAACCCTGGTTCTGTTAGGACGCAGCGGCTCGGGCAAGACCACCACCCTGAAGCTGGTCAACCGTCTGCTGGTGCCCAGCGAAGGCGAGGTGCGTGTGGAGGGCCGTCCAACGACGGAGTGGGATCCGATCCGACTGCGGCGCGGCATCGGCTACGTGATCCAGGAAACCGGCCTGTTCCCCCACTTTACCGTGGAGCGCAACATTGCCCTGGTGCCCAGCCTGGAAGGCTGGCCAGCCGAACGTGCTAACAAGCGAGTTCAGGAACTGCTGCTGCTGGTAGGACTGGATCCGCAATTCGCCACGCGCTACCCCCGCGAACTCTCCGGCGGGCAGCGACAGCGGGTCGGGGTGGCGCGCGCCCTGGCCGCCGACCCGCCCATTCTGCTGATGGATGAGCCGTTTGGGGCGCTGGATCCAATCACGCGCGCCGAAATGCAACGTGAATTCCAAGCATTGCAGCGGAGGCTTAACAAGACCATTGTGTTCGTGACCCATGACCTGCGCGAAGCCCTGCATCTGGGCACGCGTATTGCACTGCAAGAAGGCGGCCGCCTGGTGGGCCTGTACACCGCGGCCGACTTTGTGCACGCTACCGAGCCTGTGGCGGCCGCGTACCTGGCTGCCTTTGGTGCTGGAGAAAAAACAATCTCCCGGAGCTGAGGTTTACCGTGCCGGGAGTTGAGGTTTACCGTGAATGATGTGCTGCAATACTTTCTCCGCAACAGGGCGGAAGTGTTCGAGCTGGCGCTGGAGCACATGTGGCTGGTAGGTGCGTCCACAGCGCTGGCCGTAGCCATCGGTCTGCCGCTGGGCATCCTGCTGACCCGCTGGCCCGCCTTAAGCAAGCCCATCCTGGGCAGCGCCAATGTCATGCAGACCATTCCCAGCCTGGCGTTGTTCGGTTTCCTGTTACCGATGCCCTGGCTTGGCGACCGAGCCGATCGCCTGGCGATCTTTGCCTTGACTCTCTATGCCCTGCTGCCGATCATTCGCAACACCTACGCCGGCATACTCGGCGTGGATCGGGCCGTTGTGGAGGCAGGGCGCGGCATGGGGATGACCGCCCGGCAACTGCTTTTTCAGGTGCAGCTGCCGCTGTCGTTGGGAGTGATCCTTGCCGGGGTACGCGTGGCTGTGGTGATTTCGGTGGGCCTGGCCACGATTGCCGCCGCAGTCGGCGCGGGAGGCTTGGGCACGTACATCTTTCGTGGTGTGGCGATGGTCAACAACACGCTGATCCTGGCCGGCGCCATCCCCGCTGCGCTGCTGGCACTGGCGGCCGATCTCGGCCTGGGACTGGTGGAGAAATGGCTCCGAGCCTCCGGGTAACCCCGCTTGTAAGGATTCGACGCTGCTTCGGGCTCATTGCCCTGGCCGCGTGTTTGCTGACCGGATGTGGGCCGGCGCGGGAAGACCGTCTGGTCGTCGGTTCCAAGAATTTCACCGAACAGGTCATTCTGGGCGAGCTGATTGCCCAGCACCTGGAGTCCAAAGGTCTGGAAGTCTCACGACGCTTTTATCTGAGTGGCACCTACATCTGCCACCAGGCCATTCTTGCCGGACGGATTGATCTTTATGTCGATTACACCGGCACAGCTCTGACTGCCATCCTCAAGGAACCTCCGCGAGGCAGCCAACAAGAGGTGTACGAGCGAGTTAAAGCCGCCTATGCCCAGCGCTTCGGGCTGGAGGTAGCCGAGCCGCTGGGGTTCAACAATACCTTTGCCATCGTGATCCGCGGCGAGGATGCGCGGCGCCTGGGACTGAAGTCGCTCTCACAGATTGCGGCGTACGCACCTCAGTGGCGGGTCGCCTTTGGATTCGAATTCCTGGAGCGACCCGACGGCTTTCCGGGGCTGGCCAGCACCTACGGGCTGCGCTTTGCCAGTGCACCCCGGCTCATGGAATTGGGGCTGTTGTACCGGGCCCTGAAGGAAAAACAGGTGGACCTGGTGGCTGGCAATTCCACCGACGGCCTGATTGAGGCCCTGGACCTGACCGTGCTCGAAGACGACCGAAACTACTTCCCACCCTATGAGGCGGTCCCGATCGTCCGGCAGCAGACGCTGGCCCGCCACCCTGTTGTACGTCAAGCACTGGCCGAACTAGGGGACGCGATTTCCGAGGATCAGATGCGCCGCCTCAATTATGCTCTGGACGGCCAGCACCGCGACGTCCAGGAGGTGGCGCGCAACTTCTTGAAAAAACTAGAGTTGTAAGCCGGCCCCTTCCCGGGTCATCTGCTTTGGTGAGAAATTAGCGTTCCAAGCAGGCGCGGTTGAGTTAAACTGCGCCGGCTGAGAGGCAGATGAAGCACGTGCGCACCGGTGTCTGTGAGTGCATGAACCGTTGTGAGCGTCAAATACCGCCACGACAATCTCAACCTGGGGGATCGCAAGACATTTGAAACGGCACCGCAAACGGAAACCGGCCCGGCCCAAGAGGCCTTTGAAACGGACCCGCCCTAAGATGCCATTGAAACCGGCCCGGCCCAAGAGGCCTTTAAAACAGACAAAGCAGCGAGCTGAACCGGGCGTCACTCTGCTCTATTACGCACCGGGTGCCGGCTTAGGACAGCTGACCCGTGGGCTGGCTATTCTTCGTCGCTGGAAAGCGCATACCCGGCGCTCCGCGCTGCTGGTGACATACTCAACATTTGCTCCGCTGGCCTCGCGCCAGGGCGTAGCGGTCAAACAAATTCCCGGGCCGGAGCCCCAATTTTTGGAGCGGGCGGTGCGCCGGGCCAAGCCGAAGCTGCTGGTGGTGGACACGTTTCCTCGCGGGATTGTGGGAGAAATTGCGGAGTTGATACCTTCGTTGCCGTGCCCGGCAGTGCTAATCCAGCGCTATTTGAATCCCTCCTACCTGCGCCAGTTCAAAGTGGCGGCGTTTTTGGGCCAACACTACCGTTTGGCGGTGCGCATCGCCGACGCGCTAGAGTTGCAAACGCTCAGCCAGCGAACTGTGGATGTGCCCCCGGTGACGGTGCGTGAGGCTCGTGAGGTGCCGCCGGCCCGTTCCCGCTCCGGGTGGCTGTTTGTGAACTGGGGCGAGGGCAGTGAACCCTATCTCGAAGTGGCGCAGGAAGTCGCTCGCCAGCGCAGCAAAGAATTGCGAATTCTGGGGCCCGCCGAGTCCTACCCGGCGGTAAGCTGGATGCCCCGGGTGGAACTGGTCATCGCAGCCGGCGGCTATAACCTGTTCCACGAAGTTGCCCTGACCGCTACTCCGGCCATTTTCGTGCCCTGCCGCCGGATGTACGACGACCAGTTTGGGCGTACATTCAACGCGCCTAATGCCCGGACGCCAGAGGCCCTGCGCACGCTTCTGCAAGGGGAGCCGCCTGCGCCTTTGCCCCCGCATGCCGGGGAGGGTGCCGCTGCCGCTGTGGCCGTCCTTCAGGCTCTACTGGCAGGTATGGAGAGCCAGCGCAAGGGTTCAAGATAGGGTTCACGGGCACGAAATCATCGTCGTGCTCGTACATCTCGGTTGCCCGCCGCCACGGCGCAGCAGCGCCCTTTTTGCAGGGGCGGGCTCCACACTCTCCGTATTGCCCGACCCTGATAATGAGACTCAGTAGCGCCGGGACCTCCGGCGACAACGTTGGTCTCCTACCTTCGGCCCGTATGAAGGGGAGCACCGGCGAACCCAGGTGGGTGATCGAAGATTCAGAGCGTGCTGCAGGACGAGGGGGTAGTTCGAAGGTATTGGTGCAGGCGACGGCGAATCGTTGGGGCTATCATCAAGTGCCCCCAGGGCCTTCAGAGAGGATCCTGCAGGACGGGAAAACGTGCCGGCAGGGTTGAACAGTGAAGGATGCTGAGATGCAGGCGCCCCAAGCGCTGGCGAAACTTCGTGACCTTGGCTTTCAATTCCTGACGCTGCCCCGCTACGAGCGCCAGGTAGCTGCCGAGCGCGAGGGCTTTGTAGCGCTACTGGAATATACCGCCAGTGGCGAAATCCGCCAGTTCAGCTCGGCCGGCTACCTCATCGAGGGGCAGATCGGCCTTCTCGTCCAGCGCGGGCCAGCCAGCTTTTTTGTCGCTAAGAGTAGGGAAGTGCTGGCCACGCCCGAGCTGCTCGACCGCTACGGCACGTTCCAGCAAGACCTGCACTCGGCCCTGCGGTCGCCGGCGGCCGAGGCCTAACCCGAAGTCTAACCCGGGGCCTAACCTGAGGCCTAACCTGGGACCTAACCCAATGATCCGCGTCTGTTTCCTCTGGCACATGCACCAGCCCTTCTACAAGGACCTGGTGAGCGGGCGCTACAGGATGCCTTGGACGCGGCTGCACGCGTTAAAGGACTATTTCGGGATGGTAGAAATCCTGCGCGAGTTCCCTCCCGCGCGAAGGAGGAGCCTCACTAGTCGCCGACGTGCACGACCCGGGTAGCCGGCGGGGAAGCAGCCTGGCGGGTCTTCTGCCAGGTGTAGATGATGCGGTGCACAACGGTGACGTTGGCCAGCACGGCAATCACCCACAGCACGGGCGCCATGCGGTCAAACAAGGCGCCGATGATCATCAGCACAATACGCTCAGGCCGCTCCATGAAGCCGACCTTGCAGGAGCCGATGAGAGACTCTGCCCGGGCCCGCGTGTAGGACACCATGACCGAACCGGTCATGGCCAGCGCCACCAGCACCACGTAGAAGAACAGGTTGAGGCGCGCGTAGTAGACCAGCAGGCCGAAATAGAGAGCGAGGTCCGAGTAGCGATCGACCACCGAATCAAAGAAACCTCCAAATGGAGTGGCCTGATTCGTCTTGCGCGCGACCGGACCGTCCAGGAAGTCGAACAAAGATGCCGCCAGCATGATCAGCCCGGCCAGCAGGAATTCGCCATAGCCAAAGGCGCAGGCGGCGGCGATGTTCAGCAGCAGGCCGACGGCGGTCAGGACATTGGGAGGAATGCGGGAGAGGACCAGCGCGCGCAGAATGCCATCCAGCAGGAAACCTGCCGCGTGTCCGATACTTCGGGTAACCGTCAACATGGACTGGCTTGGGGAGAGTCCGTCAGTTACTCGTCGTGGATCGTCTTGAGTTCCAGAATCTCAAACTCCTTCACGCCGGCCGGCGTCTGGACCTTCACCGCATCCCCGACCCGCTTGCCCGCCAGGCCCCGTCCGATGGGGGAGGTGCTGGAAATGAGGCCTTGCGCCACATCCGACTCTTCGGTGGTCACTAGCTTGTAGCGGACCTCGGCCTCCTTCTGCAAGTCATAGAGCAGCACCTGGGAGCCGAAGGCCACCTGGTCCCGTGGGATCTTCGACAGGTTGACCATGGCGATGTCGCCCAGGCGTTTCTTCAGTTGTCCCAGGCGGGCCCGCAGGATCTCCTGGCGCTGCTTGGCGGACTGGTACTCGGCATTCTCGCTGAGATCCCCCAGCGCGATCGCCGTCTTGAGTTCCCTGGGCAGCTCGTGGTGCAGCTCATGCTCAATTCGCCGGATTTCTTCCTCCAGTTTCCTCCTGGCCTCCTTGGGCATAATCGACATTATACATGCCGCTTCTGACTCCCGAGAGTTGTGTGCGGTAGAGACTGGCTCACGTTCGCGCGTCGAACCAGCGGTTCTCCCGCGGGTTTCCCCCAGGCTTCAGCGCGAGGGATACAGGTGGTACAGCATCGCGTAGATGATCACTCCGGTGACGGAGACGTAGAACCAGATTGGCAGCGTCCAGCGAGCAATCCGCCGGTGCCGGTCGAACTGCTCGCGCAGGGCGCGGGACAGCGTGACAATTACCAGAGGCACCGTCAGCGCGGCCAGCACGGTGTGCGACAGCAAGATGGAAAGGTAAACCGGGCGGATCCAGCCCCGCCCCGAAAACGAAGTGGCGCCCACGAAGTAGTGGTAACCCAGGTAGGAAGCCAGAAACAGGGATGAAGTCAGAAACGCGGCCCCCATGAAGAAGCGGTGGATGGCGACTCGCTTGCGACGGATGAAGAAGTAGCCGGCGGCCAGCAGCAGCGCGCTTAAGGCATTGAGGCTGGCGTTCAGCGCGGGCCACTGGGGGATGGAGAACATCGGGGCCGCTATGGTGGTTACTGGTTAGCTTGCTGCCGCGAACGGTTGGTTGCTTCAGCTTGTCCGGGAGCTTCGGGCCCGGGGGCTTCGGGCAAGGTAGCCGCCTGGGAGCGCCGCAAGCCTTTCATCACGGCTGCGAATTCACCACGCCGGATGGCAAGGGCGAACGCGGCGAGAAAGACCACTGCCAAGCTCAGGCACACGAGGACCAGGAAAAGCCCGTCCACATCGAGGAACTGGCCAGTGACCACACCCCACCCGGCCACCGCGAGGCAGAGCAGGCCAAGCACCAGGTAAATCGCCAGCAGGATGATCGTTTCCCACATCGTTTCTAGGGGCTTCCGGAACCTACACTACGACCCTCGATCTACCAGCAGCAGCCCGTACAGCAAAGGCAGGTACGCGACCGAGGCGTGCAGGAGTCGCCGCGCCTCGACCAGGGTGCGTGTCTGCGCCAGGCGCAGCCCGAAGTAAAAGAAAGCCAGGCCGAGCAGGAGCGCTCCAGCAAGATAAAGCGGCCCCGCCATGCCGACCAGGCTGGGGAGCAGGCTCACCGGCAGCAGAACGAGCAGGCAGAACACTACCCGGCGGGCGGTGCTTACCCCATTCGGCTCCAATACCGGCAGCACGAGGAAGCCGGCGCGACGGTAGTCCTCGCGGTACATCCAGGCAATGGCCAGGAAATGCGGAAACTGCCAGAGGAACAGGATGGCGTAGAGGACCCAGGCCCCCAAGCTCAACTCGCCCGTCGCGGCCGCCCAGCCAATCAGTGGCGGAGCCGCGCCAGGGAACGCGCCAACCGTGGTGCTGGCGGGTGTCTTCGCTTTAAGAGGCGTGTACAGGAGCAGGTAGCTGAGCATGGTCAGCAAGGCCAGCCCGGCGGCCAGGCGGTTCGTGGTGGTGGCCAGATAGAAGACGCCGGCGGCCCCGGTCGCCACGCCAAAGGCGAGGGCGCGGCCGGGAGCCATCCGTCCGGCGGGCAGCGGGCGCTGATCCGTGCGGCGCATCCGGCCGTCGGCATCCCGCTCGAAGAACTGATTCAGTGCCGCGGTCCCCGCCGCTACCAAGAGTGTCCCCAACAGAGTATGCGCAAGTAGATCCGCCCGAAACTGGCTGGACGAAGCAGCGCAAAAGCCCACCGCCGTTGCGACTAGGATCAACGAGGTCACTTCGGGCTTGCAAAGCTCCAGGTAGTCAGCCAGCCGGCTACGCTCGGCCGCCACGTTTAGCTTCCACGACTGGAGAATGCTTCTCATACCGCGTTCTCGGGCACTTCTTCGATGGACAGGGCGGTGGACAGTGCCAGCACCCGCCCCTGCTTCGTTTCTTTAACTTGGTCTCTAACCTGGCCGCGCAGGCGATGCACTCGGAGCGCCAGTACCAGGCTGGCAGCCAGCAACAGCGCACCGAAGGCCACGTGCGCACTGCTGATGGCGACGTCCAGCGGGAGAGGCTGAACTCGCTCGGCCGCGTATTTCACCAAATAAGAGCCCAAGCCTAAACCCATCTGGATGAGCACCAGGACCGCCACCAGGGCCGCGGGGCGACGCAGCAGGTGCGGGTCCGAGTCCCGGGGCCGGAACACTCGTGCCACGGTTGCAAATCCCAAAGCCGCCACGACCGCCGCCCCGAAAATGTGAGGCCAGATGCCCAGCACGGCGTGCCGCACGGCTGCCCCCAGGACCAACTGGCTATACACCGCGAGTGCCGTGGCTACTGCCAGGCCAAACAGGGTTGCGCCGCGATCTTCTTCGGACTCACCTGCGGACCGGGCTGCGGCCCCTCCGGAGTTCACCCAAGAAGGCGAAGTAAAGACAGCCAGGCTGACCGTGCAGCAGAAAAAGAATTGTGCCAGGCAGGCATGCGCGATCGAGACGGCAGGCGGAAGGTAGTACAGCACGGTGATTCCGCCGAGAATTCCCTGGACAACCACCGTCCCCAGGGCCGCCCATCCCAACAGGCGAACCCAGCGCCGGGGCTCGCGCCGCCACAACCAGACTGCCAGGCCGATGGTCATCAATCCTACGGTGGCCGCCACCAGCCGGTGGCCGTGCTCGTAGAAGATGCCCCCGACCATGGGCGGCGTCAACCCGCCGTAGGATAAGGGCCAGTCGGGCACCGCCAGGCCGGCGTCGTTACTGGTGACCAGGGCTCCTGCGAGAATCAGCAGGAAGGTGGCGCCGGCCACCAGGACAGCGTATCTGTGCAACCAAAGACTGTGTGAGCAGTGGCGCATTTAGTGCAGTCTACAGGCCACCCGCTGTCGTGGCCGTTTCCGGGAAAGCGAAGTCGACGCTCTTGGCTTCCGTGGGTCCCAGCGCTACTTTCTGTTCTTGGGTTCCATACTTTTCGTGCCAGGCGGCCACTACGTATTCCGCTGGCGGCAGCCCTTTCAGTTCGAACGTGCCTTCTTCGCCGGTCACCGCAAAGAAGGGGTGCTTGAGCACGCCAATGTAACTGCGCATCCAAGGGTGCACGTTGCACTTGACCGGGATCAGCAGCTCTTCCCGCGGGAAGCTCTGCACAATCTTGTCCGCCCCGGGCGGCTGCGACACGTTCCATTCCCGGTTGTTCTTGGGCAGGGGGTGAATGTTGTGGGTGGTGGGGTCGCTGTTCAAAACATGGATTTCCTGCCCGGTTTGCACGCCAATGACGTGGGGACTGTAGATGCAGCCATCCTGATCCATGGTCACAGGAGTCTTGGGGGTTTCAAAGCTGTAGTTGCTCAGGCCCTGCTTTACATAGACGAAGACGTTCAGCAACGTCCCGTTCTTGTTCACGATTACTTCCTGGGACCGCACCGGGCTGCTGTGCAGGCGCTTGCAGTCCGGCTCCGCATCCATGCGGATCACCCGGGCCTTGGGTTTCGATCCGTCGAAGCTGACTTTGCCGGTGATGGAACCGACGGTGGCCGGGTCAATCGGCGTGGGTGGCGGTTGCGCCTCCGCCGCTTCTCGGACGGGTGGAGCTTCTTCCTTCGTAGCGCAGCCAGCGATCCCCAGCGCCAGCACCACAATCAAGAACCACAGTAGCTTTGCGTTTCGCATCGTTTGTCACCCTTTCGCTGAACTTGTCCTCTTACTGTCCGTTCAGGAGCTCCAGTCGAGTTATTGTGCGCGACGCATCCGTGCCAGCTTTCTTCCCTTGACCGGAACGGAGGCCGAGACTCGTCTGCCGGTAAGCCTGCGCTGCTCTTGCGGCGTCATCTGGAACATGTAGCGCGTGAGCAGCTCTACGTGGTCCTTCTCATAGCTCCGGAACGATTCCGGAGCCGGCCCGCCGAAGTTGAAGACCCACCGTTCTCCTTCCTGCCGGAACAGCTCGTCCGGCATAGAAGTGCCGGGGCTGATCAGCGAGGGCTCGACCATCCAGCGTTTGGTCCAGCCTGATTTCAGGCGTTCCTTCGCCAGCAGGAAATTGGGAGCGGTGGCATTGCGGTCGTGAGCCGGATCTCCGGTCGCATGGCACTTCAAGCAGGGCGCGGCCGGGTGGGTAAACAGTTGCCGTGCCAGTTTCATCTCTTGAGACGACAGTGGCTCCAAGCGAGGCGGAATATAGGGGGTGGCCTGGGACGCCAGGGCCGCAAAAAAGCGCACCAGTTTCCGAAGTTCGCCGTCAGAGAAGTGGAAGGTGGGCATGCGCGCTTTCAAGTAGTGCCGGGCGCCATTCCGGTCCGTGTCTTTGCTGCTGAGCGCCGGGTTTTCCAGGAAGTCAAGCAGCCAGGCGGGATTGACGCGGGCGCCCACGCCGACCAAACGTGGCGGCAACTGCTCTTTTCCGTCTGGAGTCTGATAGCGCGGTACATTCATCAGCACCGATTCCTGGCCGATGCGGACCTGGTGGCAGCCCATGCAGTTGTACTTGGTGGCAATCCACCAGCCTTCCTGAATGTCTTGGCGCTGGTCCGAAGGCCGGAACTGATACTGAGCCGGTATGGTCTGGTCCACGCTGCCCAGCAGGAAGGTGGTGAGCGCAGTGATTTCCCGCGGGGTAACGTTAGGCTCGGGCATCCTGAGCAGCTCCAGCCGCGCTTTCTCCTTCCCCTGGTCAAAGACGGTCGGGTCGCCCAGCTTGCGCTCGAAAAAGCCCTTGTGGTCGTACCAGCCCTCTTTCTTGGCATCGTGGGTCAGCAGGGCAAAGTCCAGACGCTCGATGGGTTTGCTACCCTCGGTGGTGAGTTCCGTCCCGATGCGGCTTTCCTGCTCGAAGCCGGAAATTTCGTGGCAACCCGCGCATCCATAGTGTCGGATGTAGATGGACCCCTGCGCCATGAGTTTCGGGTCGTTGAGAAACTCCACAGGCGGGTAATCTGATTTGCCCTCCCGCTTCAGAGTCATCAGGTAGCTGGCGACGTCGCGGCTCTCCTGCCAGCTCAGACGCAGGCTGGGCATGACCGTCATTTGCTGTACCTGCATTTCGGAGCCGTCGTTGGGGCAGAGGCTGTGATCCAGGTCGAAACGGAAGGGCAACCCGTGCTTGGCGTAGTCTTCGGGACCGATGTCACGGTTCTCCAGCGGGCAATAGGGCAGGCTGCGCTCGCGCGGGTTGTGAATCCAGCGCACGATGTATTCGTAGTTGGCTTTCTCGCCCAAGCGGCTCAGGTTGGCGGCAAACGTGCCGCCCAACCGCTGGCTGCCCTCCCCCACCGAGTGGCAGCCCATGCAGCCGCGCGTCTCAAAGGATTCCTTGCCGCGCACCGGGTCGCCCGGCGGCCGTTTCGGCACGGGCAACTGAGTGCCGGTCTGCCACAGGTAGGCGGCGATGGCTTGCACTTCCTGCTCCCTAAGCCGGAAGCGCGGCATCTTGGTTGTGGGCCGGAACTCATGCGGATTCTGGATCCAGACCGGCAACCACTCGGGACGCAGTTTCTGCCGCACGTCCTTGAGGTTAGGACCGATCTTTTTCAACTCGCGCATCAGGCTGCGAGACTCCAATTGGAGCTGTTCCAGCTCGTGGTCAATCAGTGACAGGCCCTGGCGCAAGCCATCTGCCTTGGCGTTCAGCCGGGAGAAGGTGGCGTTGTCGGTGGCTGCATTGGCAGCCCGAATGGTTAATGCAACTTTGCGCTCCTTTTTCTTGCGCTGTTCTTCCCGCGACTGGATAGCCAACCGCGCCGTTTGCAGCCGTTCGGCCTCCGGGTCAAAACGCTCATAGCGGTGGCAGCCGATGCAGCCCTTGTTGCGGAAAAGCTGCTTGCCCGCGTTGAGCACTTCCGCATGTTCCAGCACCATCTCGGTGCTGTGGCACTGCTGGCAGCCGGCTTCCGCGTTCTCTCGTGCGTACAGCGGCCACAGCCAGTGTTTGTACTGGCCGTGGGCTTTCTTCACGCTGGTGGTGGCGCGCCCGTTGCCTCCGTGGCAGGGCGAGCAGCCGAACCGCTCCGGGTCGTGGACGCGCAGCAGCTCGGGATTGGGATGGCTGGTGAAGGCTGCTTCGCCGCCCATGTCGTCCCTGGTCAGCGGGACTTGCTCCAGGATCCCCGCGTGGCAGGAGTGGCAGCGATCCACCATATCTACGCGCCCAACTCCTGCGTAGACGCGCTTCGCCCCAACGTGAATCTGCTTGATCTTGTATTCAAAGTTCTCCATGTTCCGGAGCAGCCCGGCGATCTGCTGTTTGTCCAGGCCGTCCAGGTTTTCTTTCAAGTAGGCATCCCGTTGGGCCCGAAGTTCGGTGGGCCGTCGGAGCAGTTCGGCGCGCTCAGCCTGTAACTTTGCCCTGCGGTCCTTCAACTCGTTGAATTCCCGTTCCAGCTCGTCGTAGGTGAGGCTGACCCGCTCGATTTTGCCGTCGCCGGCCGGCAGCCGGGCCGACCACTTCTCCTGTCTGGCCTGTTCCAACGCCTTTCTGCGCGACTCTTTTTTGCTGGGGCTGGAGGCGGTTTCCAGTTGGTAGGTCTTTTCACCCAACTTCCCGCGGGCCACCTGGAAAACTTCGGTTATGGCCATGATCCGTGGGGTAAGCTCCTGGTTCATCTCGCGGCCAAGGTCGCGCAGCCTGGGTGCAACGGCCTTGTCGGCTTCGGCCAATTCCTGCTCCAGGCGCTGGTATTCGTCCGAACCCCGGAGTTTCTCTTCCGCGCTCGCCTGCTTGGGTTCCAAACTCTTCAGATACGCCGTGTACTGGCCCACAAACCGCTTCTGGTAATCCTTCCAGGGACGCTGCCCGTACAGTTCGTCGTACAGGGACCAAGCCACCGTCACCACCAGCAAGAAGGCGGAAATCAGCAGGGGACCGCTGAGGGACTGGCTGACGATCGGGTCTCGTTCGGGAGCGGGTGTCTCAGGCACCAGGCCCCTCCTTGCCTTCGCACCTTGGGCCCTCGCACCTCGGGCCTTCGCACCTTGCTTTCAGACGTTGAACCATGGGGTCACCCAGATGTACTTAATCCGGAACAGCAGCCGGAGGAAGATCTTCACCGGCAGGGCCAGCATAGTAACGACGAGAAACTGCATGGTCAGGTACTGCAGCAAGTTCATTCGCTTGTATATCTTGCGGCTGAACTCCGTGAGCGTAATCAACATATGGAGGCCGACACCAGCCAGCAGGAAATAGCCGCCCACCACCAGAGCTCCGAGGATGCCTTTGCCCGCCATGCTGGTAATGCCCAGGATGTCGGGCAAGTCCCGGTTGGCTTCAAAGATCAGCTTGTTATGGTCCCAGACTTGGCCGGGCCAGAACCACATCCAGCCCGGTCCGCGGATAAAGGTGCCAATCACCACCATCGCCACCCAGAGCAAGATGAAACCGAAGCAAAACGTCAGGATGGCAAAGCGGCGCTGGCGGAAGGTGTAGTAGCCGGTGCCCAGCGGATTCTCGTCTATGTAGGGGATCGCCATCAGCCCGATAACGATGAGGGTGGGCATCACCACACCAGCGATCCAGGGGTCAAAGTAAACCAGCATCTCCTGCAGGCCCAGGAAATACCAGGGAGCTTTGGCAGGATTCATGGTCAGGCTTGGATTGGCCGGCTCTTCCAGGGGCGCGTCCAGCGTCAGAGACCAAACCATCAGGATCACGGTCACGATGATGGCTGCCAGAAATTCTATCCGCAGCAAGAAGGGCCAGACATGTACCTCGCGGGCCCAGCCGGGCCGGAAAGGATGGGTTTTGCGATGATGCGTCTTCGCCAATTGAGGGTCGGCTTCCAGTTGTGCGATCAGCCGGTCATTGGCCAGAGCCTGGCGCAAGCCGTACCAGGAGTAGAAAGGCACCAGAAACAGCAGTGCCACGATCGGCACGTTGTCCGGTGCGGATGCGATTTCCCACAGTTGCGCCCAATCCATCGGCTTCCCTCTCTGCTATAGCTTCCGGACTTCCTTGATTTCGCTTTCTAGCATCACCGGCGCCGGGCCGGAAATCCCGCCGTCTTTGCGTACCCGCCAGAAGTGGACCCCCATGAAAACGGCGGCGATCAGGGGAATGGCAATGCAGTGCCAGATATAGGAGCGCAGCAGGGCGTTGGAATCCACGATGGAACCGCCCAACAGAGCAAAGCGCACATCGTTTAGGGGGCTCATTCCCAGTTGCGGCCCAAATGGCCCTTCGGATCCCAGCATCGGAGTGGCGCGTGCCATGTTCGTGCCCACCGTCACCGCCCAGAATCCCAACTGGTCGTCGGGCAGCAGATAGCCGGTGAACGACAGCAGCATGGTTAGCACCAGCAGGATCACCCCCACCACCCAGTTGAACTCGCGCGGCTTCTTGTAGGAGCCGGTCAGGAACACCCGGAACATGTGCAGCCACACGGTGATGATCATCAGGTGCGCGCCCCAGCGGTGCATGTTCCGCAGCAGGCGGCCGAAGGGCACGTCATGCTCCAGGTAGAGGATATCTTGGAATGCCTGCACCTTGGTGGGGTGGTAGTAGAACATCAGGAGCACCCCGGTGAATGTCAGGACAATGAACAGGTAAAAGGTGATGCCCCCCATGCCCCAGGTGTAGCTGTAGCGCACGGCGTCGCGATTGACCTTGGCCGGGTGCAGGTGCAGGAAGACATTGCTCAGCACGCCCAACGCCCGGCTACGGGTCGTGTCATCGTGCTTGACCCGGAACAGGGACTTCCACAGCTGGGTCTTCTGCGGTTTCTTCAGCGCCTCAGCGTCTTCCTGCACCTGCCCCATCAGCAGGCGGGCTCCAGCCTTGGCCTTCTCTACCAGCGTGGCCACCTTCGTTTTCCCGTTCCTGCTCACGCCTTGGTTGCCGTCGCCGTCCTGCTTCGTGTTTTCCTCTGCCATGCGAATCTCCCGCCTGCGGGGCTGAACCTTACACGCTGAACCCTACACCTGGATAAAGGCGCCGCTTCGACCGTCGCCTTCGTCGAACTCCGATTGCAGTCCCTTGGGCCACTCGTAGAGGCGCCCGGTGTCTACCACGATGCGGCCCTGGGCGTCCAGTTCCAGGTGAGCCCGGTCCATGGGCCGTGGCGCCGGGCCTTCAAAATTGACTCCCTCAGTGTCATAGCCGCTGCCGTGGCACGGACACTTGAACTTGGTCTCGGCCGACTTCCAGTCCGGCGTACAGCCCAGGTGCGTACAGCGCGCAAAGATCACGAAGATGCGCTCGGCGTTGCGCACCACCCAGATGCGGAAGTCCTTTTGGAACTTGGTCTCCACGCCCAAGGCGAAGTCGCTAGGATAGCCGATTCTAAAGCGAGTTTTTGGTTCAAAGAGCGTGCGCGGCAGGAAAAAGCGAAGGAACATCAGGAAGTTGGTCACCAAGTAGGCCACGACGCAAGCCCACACCAGGCGCCGCCGGCGGAGGCTCGGATTGCCCTCAGCAGTTTCCTTGGCCTGTTGCTTGCTTGGCGCCGTGGGTTGCTCGGCTTTCTTTGCTGGCACCCCGGTCGCCGGTTTCTCGGAACTCTCCGGCGGGCCAGGGTTTCCCTTGCCCGTCAATTCCTCCATACGCCCGCTCCCTTGCTCTGCGCTGGTTTGGGGTGCTCGGGCCACAGCCCGCCCCAAGCTTTCCACTGCTCCCAGGAAAAAACTTCGGGAGGAACCCTCATGAGGTGCGCTAAAGCCTGACCCTGCCAGTCGAAGCAGTAACTACCGCTCTGGCAACCGTCTGGGCAGTTCCTGACTCCTGTCCGCAAGCCCGGTGCGCTGCTGAAGCGCTCCACTCCCGAGGTTGCCTTCCCAGTGCTGCCAAAGCTCCCGTACAAACTACCATTTCTATAATGCCGGTTGGCGACCTGTCAAGAAGGCCGGAAGCGAACCCTGGTGCTCTGGCCCAATGGTGTCGGCAGCGATTGCCAACACACGGGCGATTTCCGCAGGATTGAAGCGCAACCTACGATTCGGAGGCCGATCCGGAAGCCGCGGCAGCGGTTGAGGGGCGCCCCAGGCGGCGTGAGATTGCTCTTAGCAGGAGCCAGATCACCGCGACTTGCAACGCCATCCCCAGATAAATCCCCGGCACATCAGCGGGCCCAAGTTGTTCCGCGCCGAAGACGGTAAATGGATTTGTCAAAGCAAAAAAGGTGGGGCTGGACGGTGCCCAGACGAGCGCGAGAACACCTCCTATGATGAAGACTGCCGTGTAATAGAGCGACAGGTAGAAAAACCCTTTGACCAGGGGGCGCTTCATCCGCGTGAGGTTGCACCATTGAAGGAACAGGATGTCCCGTGATATGAAAAGCAGAAAGACAAGCAGTTGGACGGCTGCCGTTCCGACGTTCCATCGCGCGAAAGCAATGGAGTCCCCGCCGGCCAGGGCTCGGCCAACCAGGAGGCTGTAAGCCGCCAGAGCAGCCATGGCCATCCAGGGCCACGGCAGGCCGTCCTCGGACAGGTACGCCACTTCTGCCACAGCGCGCTTGCGCCGCCACACCTTCAGCTTCTCGTGCGGGACCACGGCTGCCAGACCTAGCAGGAACAGAATTGCCGCGTTCATTGCCACTGCAAGATTGGATGCCTGTTCCGGGGACAGCAACGGGACGCCCGTTCGCCGCGAGACCTTCTCCATGTCCAGGAACCCATAGAACAGCGCGTTGAGAAAAATCGCAAAGCCGAGAGCCTGCCACCGGGAGAGGAGGCGGACCTGCTCCAGATCCTTCTTGAAATTCCGCGTCAGCATCAGGACAAGCCAGGCGCCGAAGGCGGCATAGAGGAACAGCGTCAAGAATGGGAAAGAACTCGGCATTCCGAATAGTTTGGGCGTCACGCTGGCGATTTCCCTGTCCATCCCGTAAAGCGAAAAGAGGGCAGGAAGAATACTGATGGCTCCCGCCCCCGGGAAGGAGCTGTAGGCCAAGCCGAACGTCAGGGAAACCGGCAAAAGTCCCACTGCCCCGACTACGCCGCTCGATTTTTCCCGTAGCAGCGATATCCACAAACCGATCAGGCCCAGAAACAGCATCAAGGCCAGCAGCAGGAGGTAGGTCCAAAAAAGCACGCGCAGCGGGTATCCCCCGAAAATTCCCGCCAGCAGCGAGATGGGCAACAAGCAAGCCAGGGAGAAGTAGGCCAGAATGGGCGCGCCCAGCAGCTTTCCAAGCAATAGCTCGCCCGCGGTCAAGCGGGTGGTTTTCAAGAAGTCGAAGGTCTTCAGTTCCCGCTCGCGCGAAAGCGCCTGGCCGCAGGCCGAGGCACACCAGAAGCTCATCACCGCGAACTGCATCCCGAGCAACCAGCTATAAAACAGGCGGGAGAACAGGCGAAAGTTGTCAGGCTCAGCGCTCCAGCAGGCCAGCGCCGGGAGGAGGCAAATCACCAGGACCAGCAGCCCGGTCATCAGCGCGCGCGCCGGGCGCAAATCAGCCCGGGCGTGCCGCACCAGTTCCGGGTTCCGCCAGAACTGCACTACATGACCTCATGCCCGGAAAGCTTAAGGTACAGGTCCTCGACGGTTTTCTTGACCTCCCCGAAGGAGACCATGCGGACTCCGGCGGCCACCAGGTCGGCGAGCAGCCCGGCCAGCTCCTCTTGTTCGCCGACGAACTTGAACACTCCCTCGCGTTCTTTCACCAGCAGGCCTGAAACTTTGGCATTAGCCTGCAGCCTGGATTCTACGGCGCTGGCGGCATCGCCTACCCAGCTAAAGCGCACCACCCGGTAGCGGCTTTCGGCGGCGGTGATTTCCTCAATCCTTCCACTGCGGATCATCCGGCCTTTTTCCATCAGCCCGATGGAAGTGCAGAAACCCTCCAATTCGGTAAGGATGTGGGAGGAGATCAGCACGGTCGCCCCCTGGTCCCGCAAGGACTGGAGCAGATTGCGCAGATCGACGCGGGCCTTTGGGTCCAGGCCCGAGGCGGGCTCGTCCAGCAGCAGCACCCGCGGGCGGTGGATCACGGCGCGGGCAATGCCCAGGCGCTGTTTCATGCCGCGCGAGAGGCCCTTGATCATGGCGTCGCGCTTCACTTCCAGACCCACCTGCTGGATCACTTCTTCAATGCGCGCTGCAATGTCGGCCTCCGGCATTTTGTAGGCGTGGGCGAAGTAATCCAGATACTCCCAGACCTTGAGATCTTCGTACCCGGAAAAGAAATCGGATAGGTAGCCTAGGAACTGCTGCGCTCGCTCCGGCTGGTGGTGTACATCTACGCCAGAAATGAAGACCTTGCCGCTGGTCGGCTCCAGCAACCCGCAGGCCATGCGGATGGTGGTTGTCTTACCGGCCCCGTTGGGGCCGATGAGGCCGTAGATTTCTCCTTCCGGAACGACCATCTCCAGGTCATTCACGGCCACCAGCTCGTCAAACTCCTTGTGCAACTTTTCCACTCGGATCAAAGCAGATGAATCTCCGGCACTTGGTTTTCAGAATCCTATGGCAATCTGGCACCGAAAGTACAGGGACAGTTGAAGCGTGGTTGCGGTTCTGTCACACTTGGAATGTTGCCCCAGCCTTGAAAACCATGGGACGAGAAGGAGGGCAAAGCCTCTCTAGCTCGCTTCTGGTGGCAGCCGCGGAGGAGTGGCCGAGCGGTTGATGGCACTGGTCTTGAAAACCAGCACACCCGAAAGGGTGTCGTGGGTTCGAATCCCTCCTCCTCCGCCACCTCGGGTTGCCGATTTCCGGATTGAGCGACCACGGTCCGCCGAGCCGCACGGGCGTCCTCCAAAAACCCTTCCCTAGGAGGCTAAGAACATGAAGAACCGACGTGCCTTTCTAAAGCAAGCAGGAGCCCTGACGGTTCTGTCACCTCTCATGTCCAAGTCCTTGCCTTCCTCTCCCGTCCCAAATCCGGCTGGCGCGGCAACAAGCCCAGAGGAGGACCAAGGACACCTTGGCTTCAAGCCGCACTGGATGAAGCAGGCTGATGGCAAGGGAGGGTGGGTTCTACGACCTGCTGAGATTCAGCTGCTCCATTGGCATAATGGCAAGCTCGCCTACAACGACCCCAAGTTCAAGTCGTTCTGCCCCTTCGGCGTGGCTCAAATGGACAACGGGGAGGTTGTCCTCATAGGATGTGAGAATCAAGGCGAGTGGGGCCTCCGAGGAGTGGAAGCCAGCGGGGAAAAGAGGATCGAAAGACCTGCCATCGCTTTCAGCCGTGACCGAGGGGAATCGTGGACGAAGCTAAAGCGCATCGAAAATGCGGTCAGTCGCCCGGTGATGTTGACCTATCTGGGTAAGGGTAACCTGCGATTTCACACCCAGATTCCAAAGCGCCCCATGCAATATTTCAGCAGCGATTACGGACGCACCTGGCCCGAGCGGAAACCTCTGCAGCCCCCGCCGAACGGTGGACTCTTCCATGGCGAAGGCAACCCGTTGGTCGACCGGGATGCGAAGGGGGTGGCGACGAGGATCGCCGCGGGGGGATGGAACTTCAAGGAAGGTGATTGGCCGGGGGGCCCATCGTTCTGTTTTCTGCGTTGGTCCCGTGACGGAGGGCGCACTTGGACCGATGAAACTGTGCCCAAGGAATGGCGCTGGCAGGAGGAATACCAGGGGAAGAGCTACACGCGGAGCGTGGGAGAAAACTCCTTCGTGCGGGCGGCTAACGGTTGGCTAGTCGCGTCCCTAAGAACCCATATTCCACCCCCACTGCTGCACACCGTGAATGACAATCTCTGCGGGACCGCGATTTCCATCTCCAAGGACGAGGGCAAAACCTGGTCTGTGCCTCAGGTGCTCTACGAGTCGGGACGACAGCATGGGCACCTGTTGCGCATGCCGAACGGGGTTATCGTGTTGACCCACATCATGCGGCAGGATGTTCAAGGCGGCCGATTGGCCAGTTACCGTCGAGGTTGCGGGGCGGTCATCAGCCGGGATAACGGGCAGACCTGGGATATGGGGCACCGCTACCTGCTGGATGACTTCGAGTTTGCGGACGGGACGCCCTGGGCAATAACCTGCGGACACCTCTGCTCAACGTTGCTGGACGATGGGCACATTCTGACGGCCTACGGGAACTATCCGGCCAAAGGAGCGTGCCTGATCCGCTGGAAACCAACCTTAAACTGAGCCCTGTTTGTCTTGTTGTGGGTGCTGGGATCCTTGAAAGTCATCTGCCTCTGTAAGGCATGAGCTTATCTAATATTTCCGACCCTCCAATCCACACCCTACACTTATTCGACACCCCACCCGTGAACCCCTGGACCAGGGGGCCCTGCCCAGGGACGTTTAGGCCAAGAAAAATTGGGACGGGCACACACAGCGATAGACCTGGTTTCTGAACTTTCCCTACCGGCTCCGGGTGGCAAGGTGTATCCGGGTTCTGGCTAGTGCCGCGAAATGCCCGTCAGGCTCCAGTTCCAAGTACTCTTGCAACGCTTCCACCGCGTCGGGGGGCGGGATGGACTTGCCGGTCTTCTCATCCACCTCGGCTTCGGCGCCCAAGTGCACGCCAAGCTGATACCAGGACATCGCGTAGTTGGGGTCAACTTCGGTGGCCTTGCGGAAGGCTTCGATGGCTTCTTCTTTCCGGCCATTGTTGCTGAGCACGGCGCCCACGTTGAAGAAGTAACGGGCAGCCTTGTCCGGGGCCAGTTCAGCGGCTGTGCTTAGCTCCTTCTCGGCCTCCTCCGCGTTTCCGGCAAACGCCAGAACCCGGCCAAGGTTGTTGTGGTAGCCCGGAGCGTCGGGCTTCAAGGCGATGGCCTTCTCGTAGGCCTCAATCGCCTTTCCGTACAGCGCTCTGGCGTAGGAACCGCGCTTGGCCAGGAAAGTGCGCAGCTGCTTCTCGGCTTCCTCCGGCTGTCCCTTCTTCAAGTAGATCTTGGCCAGTAGCACATGGATCTGAGGCGCCTGGTCGTGCTCATGTTGATCCGCTTGTAGAGCGCTTTTTTCGGCTTCCTCCAACCGGCCCATTGACAGGTTGACGTAGGAGTGGAAGAAATGCCCCACACTCAGGGTGGGATAGAGCCGTAAGATCTCGTTCGAGGTTTCCAGCAACGGCTGGGGTTGATCGTGGCAGGAATGCACCCACTTGGGGTTTGCGACGATCGCCTGCTCGAAGGCTTTGTGTGCCTCCTCCTTTCGATTCTGCTGCAGGTAGATCCGTCCCATCTCGTAGAAAGCCTCCGTGTGCCGCGGATAAATCTCGGTGGCTTTCTCTAGCCGTCGGAGAGCCTTCTCGTACTTCTTCTTACGCGCGGCCTTGCGCGCTTTTTTAAATTCCTCATGGGCCTTCTTTTTCTTGAACAGCTCCCCCCCCACGAGGAACGGCCCCCGCTGGAGGGACGGCAGCTCCATCTTGAGCTGCTGCGACTGCCGTTCGTCCTCCATCAGCCTCCGGTCCCCCTCGTCCATCCGTACCCGATCGGCCTCCATCCGCATCCGCTCGTCAACACCCTGCGCCCAGAGCATGGAAACAGAAAGTACTAGCGCCACACCCAGGTTTCGGATTCCCATTAGGAAACCTCCCTCTCCCTTTTGGGTGTCATCGCGGTCCAGCTGTTCATTGTGCGCCCGGTACACGACACGCCTCCTCTTATCGCCGAGCTTCTCGACGATGTGGTAGTGGCCGAGGTTTAGACAATCATGGGGAAGAACCCTCTCTTGCTGGCAATCCTACGCCCCGTCAACAGGCTGGTCAAGGTATTGAACAGACCTGCCTCGCGTTGACTTGCCTGCGGGCGCGGCAATCTTCAGAGCACGACCGTTTCGCGGTATTCGCCAAAGACGCGCCGCAGGGCGGCGCTGATTTCGCCCACCGTGCACCATGCCTCCACCGCGGCCAGAATGAGAGGCATCAGGTTGTCGGAGGAAGTCGCGGCGCGTTCCAACACCTCCAGGGCAGCCGTCGCGGCGGCTGGGTCCCGAGTAGCGCGCAGGCGGCGGAGGCGCTCCACCTGTTCGCTTTCCAGTTGGGGGTCCACCCGCAGCACGGGGACGGGCTTCTCCGTGTTGGTTCGGAACCGGTTCACGCCCACAATCACCTGTTCGCCGCTTTCCACGGCCTTCTGGTACCGATAGGCGGCGGCCTGAATTTCCCGCTGGATGTAACCGGTCTCGATGGCACGCAAGGTTCCACCCATCGCGTCGATGCGCTGGAGATATTCCCGGGCGCCCCGCTCGATCTCGCCCGTCAGGTGCTCGATGAGGTAGGAACCGGCCAGCGGGTCCACCGTATTGGTCACCCCACTTTCATTGGCCAGAACCTGCTGGGTGCGCAGGGCCAGCAGGGCGGCTTCCTGAATGGGCAGACCCAGCGCCTCGTCGCGGGCGTTGGTGTGCAAAGACTGCGCCCCGCCCAGCACCGCCGCCAAAGCCTGCAGCGTGGTGCGGACCACGTTGACCTCAGGCTGCTGGGCGGTGAGCGTGGAGCCTGCCGTCTGGGCGTGGAAGCGCAGCATCAGGGAGCGCGGCTGCCGCGCCCCGAAGCGTTCCCGCATCAACCGGGCCCACAAGCGGCGCGCTGCCCGGAATTTCGCCACCTCCTCCAACAGGTAGTTGTGAGCATTGAAAAAGAAGGAGAGTCGCGGCGCAAACTGGTCCGCTTCCAGGCCCGCCTCCACCGCCGTCTGGACATAGGCCAAAGCATTGCCTAAGGTGAAGGCCACCTCCTGCACAGCCGTGGAACCGGCCTCGCGGATGTGGTAGCCGCTGATGGAGATAGTATTCCACTCGGGCAATTCGCGGTGGCACCAGGCGATCAGGTCGGTGACCAGTCGCATCGCCGGGCGGGGCGGATAAATGTAGGTGCCGCGCGCGATGTACTCCTTCAGGATGTCGTTCTGCACCGTGCCGGAGATCTGGCGCAGCTCGGCGCCCTGCTTGCGCGCCACGGCCACGTACAGGCACAGCAGGATGGCCGCCGTTGCATTAATGGTCATGGACGTGGAAACGCGCTCCAGGGGAATCCCTTCGAATAGCCGCTCCATGTCGGCGAGCGAGTTAATCGCGACGCCCGCTTTGCCGACCTCCCCGGCCGCCAGGGGGTCGTCGGAATCCATTCCCATTTGTGTGGGCAGGTCAAAGGCGACCGAGAGGCCCGTTTGACCCTGCTCAATCAGGTAGCGGAAGCGGCGGTTGGACTCTTCGGCGGTGCCGAAGCCGGCATACTGGCGCATGGTCCAAGGACGGCCTCGGTACATGTTGGAGTAGAGGCCCCGGGTGAAGGGGAACTGGCCCGGCTCGCCCAGGTCCGTCTCGTACCGGAAGCCTTTCCCTTCCAGGTCTTCCGGGGTGTAGTAGGGATTCAGTTCCAGTCCGGAGGAAGTCGAAAACTTTTCCTGATGCTCGAGACCAGCAGTCTTCTTCTGCCGGCCACCGGCTTTTTTCCGGCGGAGAGATGAGCCTTCCATGTTTTTCACCGGTGGCGAGATTGGTCTTCCTGGCGGACCTTGCGCGCGCTCCGGAAGGAGACGATGCCGAAGCAGGCCATCATCACCGTAAAGCCCAAGGCTAGTAGAACGCCCAGGCTGAAGCCGGCATGCCATTCCCGGATGATGGTCGAGGTTCCCATCACCGCCAAAGCGAGGAAGAGAAACCCGATGGCTTCGTGCCATACCTGACGCAGCACAAGCAAGGCACGGGAGAAAAACCTTGCCCCAAAACGGACTAGAAGCAACCCGATCGCGCCCAGGGCCAGGCGAGGCCACATAAGGGTTAGTGTAGCAAACGATCCGGTAGCGGAAACAGAAGACAGACGGTGAGGTACTGGGCTACTTTGACCCTTTTGGATGCTTCAGCCTGCCAAGACCCCATGGCGGCCCAAAGGCCGCCGCTACGACATCTCCTGCGGATTCAAAGTAGCCCACTACCGGGGCGAGAATGCAGGCTTGGGAAGCCGGATGAAGGCCGGGAAAATCTGTTGCGGCCGGTCAACCCCAGTGGTACATTTGGCTGCAGAAGCCCCTGCAGGAGGAAGCTGGGTATTCTCGCTGGACCATGCCGAAAATCCCCGAGTTTCTGGAGCCTAAGGATCAGAAACCAGATCGCCGGGTCGAGATTGAGTGGCACACGATCTCCTACCGTACGGTGACAATCATTGGTGTGCTGCTGGTGTTGGCCGCGGCAGTCATTTTGTATCTACTGTGCCCGGAACAGATTCGCCGCGGCTTCGCCAGACTTCTCCCATCGAAGCGGGAGACCGCCGAGCCGGTGTTCGAGCAGCAGCAGGCTCGCTTTTTGAACATTGACGGCAACGTCAGGGTCAAGAAGGCCAATGAGGTGAAGTGGGCCTCTGCCTCTCTGGATATGCCCCTGGAAAAGGGGGATGTCGTGCAAACCTCCGGAGGCGGGCGCGCGCGCGTATCGTTCGCCGATGGCACCGTCTACACGATGCTACCCGATACCTTGATCGTGGTGGAAGAGAACGCCAGCATGCCGGATTCGAACGTCACCAATGTTTCGGTCCAGGTCAACTCCGGGCAAGTGGACCTGTTGACGACAAAGTTCCAGGGCGAATCTAAGGTCCTGTTTGCCAACGCAGTGGCCACGATGGGCCAGGATAGTCGGGCAAACGTCAAGAGTGATCCGAAGTCGGAGCGCAGCGAGTTGACCTTGATGAAGGGGAATTCAGAAGTCTTGCGTGGAACCGAGCGAGTGGTTCTGGGAGCCTACGAACAGATTTCCTTTCGCGGGAAAACTGGGAAAATGAGCCGGCAGCGGGTCATGGAACCTCCGCTGTTTCTCATGCCGGCCAACCAGGCTCCGGTGGTGGCGCCCCAGGGCCAAAAATCCCGGGTGACGTTTTCCTGGACCCCGGTCCCCACGGCGATGGCGTACCGGCTCCGCATTTCTTCTTCCCCGATCTTTTCGACTCGGGTGTATGACCGCCGAGTCGCTTCTAGTACGGTGAAAGTCAACGGACTGCCGGAGGGCACCTACTATTGGGCTGTCTCTTCCCTGAACACCAAGAACCGGGAGAGTCAGACCAGTGATGCCAACAAGTTTACTCTGCTGCGGCAATTGCCCGAGGACGAGATCCTTCTGGAAGTGGACAAGCTGATCCAGCACGGACAAGTGATGGAGATTGTGGGCAGGACAGAGCCCGGCGCCCGGGTCATCGTGAACGGTGAGCCGGTGTTTGCGGTCGCTCCCGACGGCAGCTTCAAGCACTTCACCCAGCCGTTCGCCAACCCTGGTGCTAATCAAATCACCATTACCGACCAAAACGCCAAAGGCCAAATCGCCACGCGGCGCAAAACCGTGTATATTCAATAGCGAACGGGTGACCCGGATGTGCTGCTCCCCTCGGGTGGGGGAGGCTTTCGGAGCAGGGTAGACGATGAATCTCCGCTCGCTGTTCAGTCTCTTTTCCTCGGACCTGGCGATTGACCTGGGCACCGCCAACACCCTGGTGTACTCCGCCGCGAAAGGGATTGTGGTGAACGAGCCTTCGATTGTGGTCATCAACCAGAATACCCGCGAGGTGGAGGCGGTGGGCAAGGAGGCCAAAGAGATGTTGGGCCGCACGCCGGGCAACATCGTGGCCATCAAGCCGATGAAGGACGGGGTGATCGCCGACTTCAAGGTCACCGAAAAGATGTTGAACTACTTCATCCAAAAAGCGCACAACCGTAAGGTGCTGGTCCATCCGCGAATCGTCATCGGCGTGCCCAGCGAGATCACCCAGGTGGAGAAGCGCGCAGTCATGGAGTCGGCTTACCAGGCCAAGGCCAGCGAGGTGCATCTGGTCGAACAGGCCATGATGGCAGCCATCGGCGCCGGTCTGCCCATTACCGAGCCCGGCGGCAACATGATCGTGGATATCGGCGGGGGCACCACCGACATCGCCGTCATTTCCCTGTCCGGGATCGTCTACAGCCGCTCGGTACGGGTGGCAGGCAACGAAATGGACGAAGCCCTCATGCATTACCTGAAGCGGAAATACAACCTGCTGATCGGGGAGCGCACGGCCGAGCAAATCAAGATCGGAGTCGGCTCCGCTTACCCGTTGGAAAAACCCCTGACCATGGAAATCAAAGGGCGCAATCTGATTGAAGGCGTGCCCAAAACCATCACCGTGGACGACAGCGAGATTCGCGAGGCGATGTCGGAGTGCGTTTCGACCATTATGAACTCCATTCGGGTGGCACTGGAACGCACGCCCCCGGAGCTGTCGGCCGATATCAGCGACCGCGGCGTCGTACTGACCGGCGGCGGCGCGCTGCTGAAGAACCTGGACAGGCGCATTCGTGAGGAAACGGGGCTCCCCGTCTCCATCGCCGAGGATCCGCTGGCTTCGGTGGCCTTAGGCACTGGCAGGATGCTCAGCGATTTCAAGCTCTTGCGAAAGGTGTCCATCGAATGAGCCATCGAATGAGCCATCGAAGGAGCCATCGAAGGAGATAGTCCGGCGAACCCATGGAGGCTGCGCTTCTATGGATAGTCTGCTAAGCCGACACCGAAACGCCGTCGTGCTGGTTGCGCTCCTGTTTCTGCAACTGGTCCTGTTGGCCTTTCAGGTGAAACGCGACAAGGATATCCCGCTCATCCGCATCTGGGCGGTGGCGGTGATCACGCCGGTGGAGAAAGCCTCCAGCAGCGTCATCCGCGGCCTGGTCGGTGTGTGGCGAGATTACGTGGACCTACGCCACGCCCGGCAGGAGAACCGGCGCCTGATGGAAGAGATTGGCCGGCTGAAGCTCTCCCACCACCACCTGCAGGAGGAAGCTCGGGAAGCCCGCCGGCTGAAGGAAGTACTACAATTGGGCAGCCAAATCCCCTTCTCCAGCATAGCTTGCCGGGTTATCGGTTCCAGTGCTTCGGAAACCTCGCGCGTGTTGTTTCTTGACAAAGGCAGCGAAGTCGGGATTCGGCCCAACATGCCGGTGATCACCCCCAACGGGATCGTTGGCAAGGTGCACCGGGTGTTTTGGGGCTCAGCCCAAGTGTTGGTGATCACAGATCCCGACAGCGGCGTCGGTGCCCTACTGGAAAAGTCGCGAGTGCACGGGGCAGTGCGGGGTTCCGGCAGCTTCTTCTGCCAATTGGCCTACGTCGTGAACGGCCAGAGCGTGGAAGTGGGAGAACAGGTGCTGACCTCGGGTGAGGACTTGATCTATCCCAAGGGCCTGCCGATCGGCTCGGTCACTTCGGTCAAGCCGGGCCGCGTGTTCCACGAAATCGAAGTGCAGCCCTCGGCTCGGTTGAACCGGCTGGAAGAAGTGCTGGTTATCGTGCGTGGCGCCGGGAAGCAGATTCCTTCCAGGGCTGAAGCGCCGTTCGTGACACGGACCTCGCCGCGGCAAGCTGGGGCCACCGTCGCGACAGCCGCTCCGCCAGTCGCTGCAGCGACGACCAAGGCCGAAACCCGGGCGAAGGCAGTGGCGAGGCCCCGTACCAGACCTGAAACGGATGCCGACAAGCTGCTCGAAGCCTACCGCACTGCGCAGCTGCACAAGAGCAAGGATCAGAAGCGAGCCTTGGTGCCCCCCCAACCGCGGACGTCTCCCCCTGCCGTTGTCCCCAGACCGCCGGAGGCCCCGGAGCCGGCGGCCACCGAAGTCGAAGCCGAAGCAGCCGCGTCTGACACTGGTCCTGGCAGCCAGCCGGTTGCCGCCACTGTTCCTGAGAAGCCCACTGACAGGCGGCTTCCAAGTCCAGAGCCTCCCCCTGCGCGATGAAGTTTGCAGTCCACACGCGGTCTGACCTCCGTGTGGAGACGTACCGGTTTCCTCCTTGGACGGTCATCCTGATTGCCCTGCTGGCCCTATCGCTGCAGGGCCACTTGCCCCTGTGGTTCCCTGCTGTAGAGGTCCTGGACCTGCCCCTGCTCGTGACCGTGTATTTCGCTCTCAACCGCCGCAGTCAGATCTCCGGGATGCTGGTGGGCGCCGCAATCGGTATTGCGCAAGACAGCCTGGGCCACGGACCCATTGGCCTGTTCGGGATCGTAAAAACCGTTGTGGGCTACGCCGCATCCTCGCTCAGCACCAGGATTGATACGGAGCACCCGGGGGTACGGCTAGGGGTGGTGTTCGGGTTCTATTACATCCACCTGGGGTTGTTCCTGCTGCTGCAGCAGGTCTTGTTAGAAAAGGCCGTGAGCATGCCTGGTGTGCGCAGTCTGGCAGTCGCTCTAATCAATGCGATCGTGGCCGTGCTGCTTTTCCAGTTGCTGGACCGCTTCAGAAAGCCGGTCTGAGCGCCGGTTGTCCAATTGTTCTTCTTCCAACGCTTTCGCTTAAGAAGGTAAACTTTTCACGAGCCGCACCCCCAGGGTTGGGCTGAGCCGGCCGAGCCTGCTACAATGGCAAGCAGGCCCTGGGACTCCGCAGCCCAAGTTGTTCAGTTTGGGATCATTGCTCTTCCGGGGGGCTTTCTGACGGGCCTTCTTGATGTTCGAATTCGGCGACACTAAGTTTGCTCAGTTCAAGATCGCGGTTGTCCAGTTTCTGACCCTGGGCATCTTTCTGGCACTGGCCACCGGGTTCTGGCGGCTTCAGATCCAGCGCCCGGAATATTACGCCGCACTGGCCGAGCAAAACCGCGTGAAGAGTCTGCCGATTCTGGCACCGCGCGGCCACACTCTGGACCGTGAAGGACGCGTCATTGTCTCCAGCTATCCTTCGTTCAGTATCTTGCTACTGCGCGAGCAAATGAAGGATCACAGGGATCTGCAACTGATCGCTGCCGGACTTCGAATCCCGCTGAAGGAGCTGCAGGCTCGACTGCTTCGGTTCCGTACCGCGGCGTCTTACGAGCCCGTCCTCATCAGGGAGGACGCTACCTCCCGGGACTTGGGATTCCTGGAAGCGCACCGCGATGACCTGCCGGAGCTGGAGGCGGTGATGGTGCAACGGCGCCTCTACCCGCGTGACGGCTTCGCAGCGCATGTCCTTGGCTATGTGGGTGAGGTGAGCGAGGACGAACTGAACCGCGCGGAATTCGCGGGCTACCGCCCTGGTGCCATTGTGGGCCAGAGGGGCGTGGAGCGGCAGTACAACGACATCCTGATGGGAAAGGATGGGTTGCGGCACATCCTCGTTAACAGCATAGGCCGCGAGGTGGGGCGGCTGGACGAAACACCCGCCGTAGGCGGGCAACCGCTGAGACTGACCCTTGACTTGGATCTGCAAGTTGCGGCGGAAGTCGCGATGGAGGACAAGAAGGGCGCCCTGGTGGCCCTGGACCCTCGCACCGGGGAGGTTCTGGCTTTGGTCAGCCGCCCGGTCTATGATCCGAACAATTTTGCCATCCGCATCAGCAACCAGCAATGGACTCGGCTCACCCAAGACCCCGACCTCCCGTTGCTGAACCGCGCCATCCAAGCCCAGTTGGCTCCCGGTTCCGTCTATAAAATCTTTCTGGCAACGGCGGCCTTGGAGGAGGAGGTCCTCACGGAGAAAACCACCTTCTACTGTTCTGGCGGCGCCGTTTTTTATGGACGGTACTTCCGGTGCTGGCGGAAGGGAGGGCACGGTCGTATGAATCTGCACCGCGCCATCGTCCAATCTTGCGACGTGTTCTTCTACAATGTCGGCAAGCGCCTGGGCATCGAGAAAATAGCCTATTATTCCCGGCGATTCGGTCTGGGCTCTCCGACCGGAATTGATTTGCCGTATGAAGAGGAAGGCGTGATGCCTTCGCCGGAATGGAAACGGCGGCTGTTTGGGGAGAAATGGTATGCGGGCGAGACCATCTCGGTGGCCATCGGCCAGGGGTCGGTCGCGATGACACCGTTGCAAATGGCTTACGCCATCGGCGGGATTGCCTCCGGCGGGGTCTTCCGGCGCCCGCGTCTGGTGTTTCCCTCCGAAATCCAACGCTACCGGCCCAGCACGAACCCGGATGGCCCGAACCCGGATGGCGCGAACCCGGACGGCGCGAACCCCGGTGTGAATCAGGATGAGGTGTGGCGCTTTCCGCTTCGCGAGGAGACGATTGAACAGGTTACCCTGGGCATGTATGGGGTGGTCAATGAGCGTGGGGGTACCGGTAGGCGGGCGCGCATTGAGGGGGTGGAGGTGGGCGGAAAGACCGGAACCGCACAGCTGGCCAGCCTGGAGGCCACTAAGGGCGTCAGGGCTCCGCATCTCAAGGATAATGCATGGTTTGTCGGCATGGCTCCCCGGCGCAACCCGGAGATTGTGGTGGTCTGTCTGTTGGAGCACGGAGAGCATGGCTACTTGGCTGCTCCGATAGTGCGCGAGGTGATCAAGACTTACTGGGACAAGCGTCAGCCTCAGAAGCCACGGCAACTGGCCGCCGGCCAGGCGCGCACACAAAGCTCGCTGGCACCCTGATGAGCTCTGCCCCGGCCAGCTATGTCTGGTTATAAGCTATGTCTCGTTATATCAGCTACAGAAGGATGGACTGGTTCCTTCTGGGTTTGGTTCTGCTGATCTCCGCTCTGGGTTTGATGGAGATCTACAGCGCTACCTACAGAACCAAGTTCGCCGGAGCCTACGAGAGGCAGATCTACTGGATCTTAGCCGGCCTGGTCTTGATGTACCTGATGAGCTTAATCGACTACCACACCCTGTTGGATCAAGCCCCTTTGATGTATCTGGTCTCTGTGGGATTGTTGGTGCTGGTGCTGGTGGTGGGGCGTAAGGTGCTTGGCTCCCGGCGTTGGATTCCGCTGGCTGGCGGCTTTCACTTTCAAGTGTCAGAATTTGTCAAGCTGGTGCTAATATTGGTCATGGCGAGGTATTTCAGTGAATCTCGCCAGGGGCGGGTAAGCAGCCCGGACCTGATCAAGGTGGGGCTGTTGGGTGGCATACCGATGGGGCTGGTCTTACTACAGCCGGACCTCGGCACCGCCCTTACCTATGCTCCCATCATGATGATGGCTTTGCTTCTGGCAGGCATCCGGCTGAAGCACGTAGCGGTCCTCGGCCTGCTGTTCGCGCTTGCCATGCCCGTCGCTTGGACCTATGGGCTGAAGCCCTACCAGAAAGCGCGACTCCTGACGTTCGTCCATCCGGAGAAGGACCCACTGGCAGGCGGATACCAGTTGACGCAATCCAAGATCGCGGTGGGTTCGGGGGGCCTCTGGGGCCAGGGCAGCAAGAAAGGCACCCAAACCCAATTGTGGTTTCTCCCTGTGCCCCACACCGATTTTATCTTTGCGGCCTTTGCCGAGGAGCATGGATTCTTCGGGGTGCTTTCCGCCCTGCTCCTCTACTTCATGGTCTTGATGAGGCTCATCCACAATGCCCAGACGGCTCCCGACCGCAGCGGAGTGTTCATCGTTATGGGAGTGGTGGGTGTGCTTCTGTTCCATATCCTGGTGAATGTCGGGATGGTGATCGGCTTCATGCCGATCACCGGCATTCCGCTGCCGCTGATGAGCTACGGCGGTTCCTCGGTGCTGTTTACGTTTATGGCGCTCGGCCTGGTGAACAATGTCAGGCTGCGCCGCTTTGTCCATTAGCATGCCTGGAGGGATCGCGCCTGCGTGCGTAGCTTGAGGCGCCGAAGACGGTTGGCGGGAGGGAAGCCAACCGCGCGGACACTGAGTTGCAGGTTCCCTCCGCGAGTTTACCATTTCAAGTCCGGCCCCTGAAGGCCGGCAGGCACACCATGTTTGGGGTGATTATGTCCAACCTACAGGGCGAGAGGGTCGCCCGCGCCCGTCCGGGTGTTCTTCCAACCGATCCGACTGGGCCTTACCCCTGCGTTTTCTCGAGCCTGCAAGAAGGCCTGTGGCAGGGGCGAAAAGTAGCCCGGAATCGTTGGACCAGCCCCGGGTGGGCAACCAGGGTGCCTTGGCCGAGGAAGATGGCCGCCCCTCACGCTAATTGCCCCGTCCGACGTGGTTCCGCCCAAAGGAGTTTCCATGGTGAAGGAACTACTGGTCTCTTCGTCTCCCTACGAGACGAAGGTGGCTATTCTGGAAGAGGATCAGCTTGCCGAAGTCTACTTTGAACAATCCAACGAATACTCAATAGCTGGGAGCATCTATAAAGGTCGGGTGACGCGCGTGCTCCCGGGCATGCAGTCCGCCTTCGTCGACATCGGCTTGGAGCGCGACGCCTTTCTCTATGTCTCTGACTTCCTGGAAGACGCCGAAGTTTTCGACAAGATTGATACTGGGGTCGGAGATAGCCTAGCACGGATCAGCGAAAGGGCACCTTCTCCCGCCGGCCTTCCCCTTGGCGCGCCTCAACCACCGGAACCAATTTCGGCTCCTGAAGCCTCTGTGCCGGCACCGGAGGCTACGTTGGAGACAACTGGCCCAGGTGGGGCAGCTCAGGGGCGCCGCCGCCGCGGGCGCCGGCGCGCGCGCCGCCGCTTCGGTGGCCGCGGATTCCCCCAGGCAAAATATGCCGGCCCGTCGGAAGCCGGTTCCCAACAGCGGGCCGGTTCCCAAGCGCGGGAAGGAGGCTCCTCGTCCCCGGTTGCGGGCCTGCGCCTTGCGCCCACGGTGCTCCCAGGTGAATCGCTAGCTAAGTACCGACATCTTACCCCCTCCGCGCCTGCTGGCCCCGCCTTCCATGAACCCTCGGTAGAGGAAATGGAGAAACCGCAGGAAACAGAATATACGGCAGAGCCCTTCTCGGGCAGCCAGACCGAACCGCAGTTCGAGGAGGCCCAGCAGGAGGAAGCTTCCAGCCCCGAGGCCGACACGTGGTCTGCTCCTGAGGCGGTTCCGGAAACCACCGAACCGGAGGCGGCACAATTTGAACAGGTGCCGGCCGCACCTCCGGCGTCCGGCGCTGCCCCTGAGCCGGTTTTGGAGGCCACACCCAGCGAAGAACCCGTAGAGCAACCCCAGACAGAAGACCCAGCCGCAGAAAAAGAAGCTGCCGAAGAAGAAGCTGCTGAAGAAAGCGTCCCTCAAACCCTGGAGGGTCTTTCACCGCTGGCAGTTGCCGAGGAGGACGCGGAAGCGGCAATTGTCGGCGGCGACCAGGCTGGCGAGCCGGAGCAGGCTCCGGCGGAGGAAAGCAGCGTCGCCGGCGTTGAGGGTGTGCCAGCGGCGGAGCCGGCTGGAGGACGGGTTAGTGCCTCAGGCCCCCGCTTTGGCCGTCGGGTCAACCGGCGGCTGCGCCACAAGATGCTGAGCGACGGCCGGCAGCAGCCGCGCCCCCAGGCACCCGCGGACCGCACCGTCCGCTCCCAGCCGTTGATTGCCGACTTGTTGCGCGAAGGGCAGGAGATTCTGGTTCAGGTCGCTAAAGAACCGCTAGGCAGGAAGGGCGCGCGCATTACGTCCCACATCGCCCTGCCGGGCCGCTATTTGGTCTACATGCCGACGCTCGAGCACGTGGGAGTTTCGCGCAGGGTGACCACGGAGGAGGAGCGCCAGCGCCTGAAGCGGGTCATTTTGGAAGCCAAAAGCGAAATCCCGGGAGGTTTCATCGTCCGCACCGCCGGGGAAGGGCGTAGCGAAAAGGAGCTCCTTGAGGACGTCCAGTTTCTGCACCACCTCTGGCTTGAGATTCGGGCCAAGGCGGAGCGGACCGCTGCCCCCGCGCTCCTCCACCATGACCTGAACCTGGTGGAGCGCATCCTGCGCGACCAGCTCTCGGAGGAGTTTCGCGCGCTTTGGGTGGACAACGAGCAGGAGTATGAAACGATCCTGAAGTTCGTGCAAAACTTGCAGCCGGTGTTGGTCTCCCGCGTGAAGCTGTTCACCAAAGATTCTCCCCTGTTCGAAGAGTTCAACGTCTACGAGGAGATCAACAAGGCGTTGAAGCCGAAAGTCTGGCTGAAATCGGGCGGCTACATCGTGATCAACCACACAGAGGCGCTGGTCTCCATTGACATCAACACCGGCAAGTACGTTGGCAAGACGCCGCGGCTGGAGGACACCATTGTCAAAACCAATGTAGAGGCCATCAAGGAAATCGTGCACCAGATCCGGCTGCGGGACCTGGGCGGCATCATCGTCATTGACTTCATCGACATGGAGGAGCGGAGGAACCGCACGCGGGTGATGCAGGCGTTGGAGGAAGCGCTCCGGCAGGACCGCGCCCCTTCCAAGGTCGTGGCCTTTAACGAGTTCGGGCTGGTGGCCATCACGCGCAAGCGTGTTAAGCAATCGCTGGAGCACACGTTGTGCGCGCCGTGCGTCCACTGCAGCGGCTCCGGCTTCCTGAAGTCCCCGCACACCATCGCCATGGAAATCCTGACCGAAGCCTCCAAGCTCGTCCCCTTCGCGCCCCGCAAGCAAATCACCTTGCGGGTGAGCCCCGAGGTGGCGCGGTACCTGAAACAGCGGGACGTTCCGGTCATGCAGGGAATTGAGGACATGACCCATCAGACGGTGTTCATCAAGACCGACCCCACTTTGCACCCGGAGTCGTTCGATTTCAACTGAACCGCCAAGGGGAGCTGGATCGGTGTGCAAGCAAGCCTGCGATGCCCCGGTGCAGGGAAGCGTCGGCTGACAATAGGCATTCCTACCGGCACGCTACTACATCAACCCGAGGGCTCGCATACGTTGACCCAAGCGGTCTTGAGTACCGGCCGGCAGCGGAATGAGAAGCAGTTTCAAGAGCTCTAGTGCTGCCCGTTTCAGGACACACTTCCTAAACATCCAAAGATGGAGGGAACCGGTTCTCCGTCGGTGCCTCAGGAGCCACAGGAGTCGAATTCTCGGCACGTGATACCAGGTACTGGCCGCATATATCTGATTGTATTTCGGTTGCTCGGATAGGAATTGCTCCGCGGCATCAATCTCGCTGGCGGTACTTCGAGCACTACCAAAAACTTTTATCCTTATCGGGAGCAATGTCACCTTCTTCGAGTTCCTTGCACACAAGGTTAGAGAAAAGCTCCGGGGGCTCATGTCCTGGCGCACCCCTGGTGAAGAAAATGTGTCTGTCGGGTTCCTTCCGAAGTTCAGCGAGAACGAGGCGGACGCGCATTTTCATTTCTTCTCCTAACCCCCGGCCGTTGCTTGCAGCCTCACTGGCGAAAAGTACAATTGCCTGCGCCATCCAGTTTCCTCGCCCAAACGTTTATGTGGCAGTAAACCAGTGTCCTGAGTCACGAGACTTCGGAGCGAAAGGGCACGGCTACTGGCGACACGTTGATTTTAGTGAGTGAAGTGTTAGCCCTTCTTCCGCCGCCTTCCCGTGGCGAATTCCGTGTTGGAACTCCCGCCGGACTGCCCAAGCTGAGGTTCAAATTTCGAGCGAAGACGACGGGAGTCCAGAAAATGGTGTCGGCAGTTGGAACACCGATAGCTACAACTTCCCAACAGACGCCGGAGGGTGATGGCCACTCCCTTCGGCGCCCGGTTTCGCGAAGTCACTTGGACTTCGCTCCCACCACACCTGGGGCAGCAGGCAAAGGGTGGTCTTCCCCCTCGCAAGAAACGCTTGCCACAAGCCCGGCAGCTGTTGGCACGCAGGAATGGGACCCGCCGATGGGAGCGCCTGACGTCGGAGCTAAAGCACTGGGGACAGAAGACCACACCAACCCCCGGTCCATTCGCTGGTTGGACAAAGCCAGATCTTATCCCAGGGCACGCCCTAACGTCCTCGATTCCGAGACTTTCGTGCCCGACATTGAGGCTGTCCGTGAGACGCGGTCCCATCGCCCTTGATAAGCGCCGAGCGGAGAAGTTCACCTGGAAAAACAGGCCAGGAACAGGGCAGACCGGTTGAGCGGTTGAGGACAGCAGGGCATACGTAGCCCCCTGCCGACGAGTCCAACATTAAGCTCTTGCCGACTCGGAACTTGCCAGATTATCTGTCGTGCGGTTTGCGATCCGCGCTAGGACGTTTCTTTATTAAGCCCTGCTCCTCTGAAAGCCTGATAAGGTCCCGCATCTCTTGAGCCGTTTGTTCGGCCGCAAGCGAATCCGCACGTTGTTTCCGCAGCCGTGCGGGTTCTTCTCGCTCCTCTGTGGCCTTGGCAATCTCATCTAATTGGTGTCTCTCTTCATGGGTGAGCAGCCCCATTGCAGCACCGAAGTTCCTAAGCTGTCCCGAAGCCAATAAACGCGCATGCTTCTCCTCAAGAACACCTATACGCTGTTCCAGATGATCTAGGCGTTTCTGCGAGTTCATGGCCAAGTCTTCGGAAGCGACCGCTCCATCTCCTGGACTTTGTTCTCCAGCTCCCCTATGCGCCGCCCGAGTTCGGCTGCCTCGATCAATCTTCCATGCGTCTCGAGCATCCGAGCGATTGTTTCGCCCTCGCCGGGCGTAAGAATCCCAGCTGCCACTGCATGGATCACCGTGTCTAGGGCAGAAGCGACCTCGGTGGCTGTCTCAACCTTGGGGAGCGACAATTCAACCAATCGATCCTCGCGCCGAGGAAGGATGCGCTTGAGGCACAGACGCAATGCAACCGGGTCACCGGACATTGCCTTTTCGATCGCCTTGCGTGTTAAAGCCTCGGCTTCGCCGTCCAACAATGCCTGGGCGGCCAAGGTCGTTTTGTTTCGGCTGCCCTTGGGCCTTCCTGCGGTGTTGCCGCTGGACTTCGGCAGGAACCTGCCGTTGCGACCACGTCCTGCAGTGGACTGAGCTTCCGCTGTAGTGGGTTTCTTCTCTCGGGTCGCTATCATTCTGTTCCAACCTCCTTACACTGAACCTTCGCGGTGAGTGCTGAGTTATCTACGGGCCAATGTTGCCACTAGAAAAGAGGGTTTGCGCTGCCCGGGATTCTTGATGGAAACTCAGCGCCGGTCACACAAACACGGCAGGTCCAAGCTGGCGGGGTTTGTATTCTCGGGGACTTGCACATGGACCACCCCCCGGCAATAAAACAAGAATATACTGAAACGTTTTATTCGTCAAGGTGCTGAAGCATTGAAGGGAGGAGACCTTCCTTCAGCCCTTCTCCTGCCCCGTCAACAACCACTCGATGGACTTTCCGAACTCCTGGCTGATTCTGAGCAAAATTCCAGCTCCCATTTGAACCTTGCCACGTTCCATGGCTGACAAGTAGTTCTGACTGATTCCGATCCTGCTGGCGAACTCTGACCTGCCCCCGGTTGTTGGTCCACTTTTTATGTTAGTCCATAAGCCGTTGCAGCCGGGTGGAGCGGAGCGGAACCCGGCGGTAACGGCAAGATCGCTTCCGGGGCTGGCGGCCGGTAGCCCAACGCGCTGTGCGGGCGAACTTTGTTATACTCCCGTCGCCATCCCTCAATCAACACCTTCGCTTCCCGCAAGGTGTAGAAGATCTCTCCATTGAGAAACTCGTCTCGAAACTTCCCGTTCAACGATTCTACATACCCGTTTTCCCATGGGCTCCCCGGCTCGATGAACAAGGTCTTTACCCCTACCCGCTCCAGCCAGTTCCGAACCAACCGTGCTGTGAACTCGGACCCATTGTCCGAGCGAATGTAATCGGGAACTCCTCGCTCCACAAACAAGGCTGCCAGCCGTTCCAAGACACTCATCGAATCAGCTCGCCGTCCTACGTTGATCGCCAAACATTCTCGCGTGTACTCATCCACCACCGTCAACATCTTCAGGGGACGACCGTCCCGGGTTCGATCTGCCACAAAATCGTACGCCCAGACATGATCCCGCCAGCACGGTCTTAACCGAAGACACGACCCATCGTTCTGACCTGACCGGCACTTTTTGTACCAAGTGGAAAGAGAGAGAATCCACTTGAGGAGGAAGTGAGGTCATGCCGACAAGGAGTTACAAGCCGGAGCAGATTGTAGCGGTGCTACGGCAGATAGAAGTGCAGATGGGGAACGGGAAGACTGCGCCCCAAGCCTGCAAAGAAGCTGGAATCCACACCCAAACCTACTACCGGTGGCGGAAGGAATACGGCGGGCTGAAGGTGGTGCAGGCAAAACGGCTAAAGGAGTTGGAGAAGGAAAACACGCGGCTGAAGCGGTTGGTAGCGGAGCTTTCTCTGGAGAAGCAGGTGCTGCGGGATGTGGCACAGGGAAACTTCTGAGCCCTGAGCGGCGGCGTTGTGCGGTGGAGCGTGCGTGGGAGCAACACGGGTTGTCGGAACGGCATGCCTGCCGGCTGCTGGGGCAATGGCGAGGGACACAACGATACGAGCCGATTCATCGGGTGGACGAGGATGCTCTGACCCGAGCGATCATTGCCCTGGGAGCGAAGTACGGGCGATATGGCTACCGGAGGATCACAGCGTTGCTGCGGAGTGCGGGCTGGGAAGTGGGCAAGGACCGGGTGCAGCGGATTTGGCGGCGGGAAGGGCTGAAAGTGCCGCAAAAACAAAGGCCGCGAGGACGGCTGTGGCTGAACGACGGTTCCTGTGTACGACTGAGGCCGGAGCGACCGAACCACGTGTGGAGCTACGACTTCATGAGTGCCAGAACGCACGAGGGGAGAACGCTGCGGCTGCTGACCTTGCTGGATGAGTACACGCGGGAATGCCTGGCGATCCGGGTGGAGCGGAGGATGGGCAGCCAACAAATCATTGAGGCGTTGTCGGACGTGATGTTGTGGCGAGGGATACCGGAACAGATTCGATCCGACAATGGTCCCGAGTTCATCGCCAAACAACTGCGCCAGTGGTTGGCAAATCTAGGGACCGGGACACTGTACATCGAACCGGGCAGTCCCTGGGAGAACGGGTACTGCGAGAGTTTCAATGGGAAGCTGCGGGACGAATGCCTGAATGGAGAGATCTTCTACTCGTTGAAGGAGGCACAGGTGGTGATTGAACAGTGGAGGGTGCAATACAACACGGTGCGGCCGCACTCGGCGCTCGGCTATAGGCCCCCGGCGCCGGGGGCCTATAGAGTCTGTGTGAAAACCGCTCTTGCGAGTCACGTATAATGCGCCTTAAGGGGGCGCGATGAAATTCTTGACCTACAACCCGGAGCAAGCGTATCTGCTACCGCCCAGCGTGCGGGAGGTGCTGGGAGAAGATCACATCTGTTTTTTTGTGCACCAAGTCGTGGAGCGGCTGGAACTGAGTGCGTTTGAGCAGGGCTACGTGGAAGAAGGCCGCCCGGCCTATCATCCGGCGCTGTTGCTGAAGGTGTGGCTGTATGCCTACGCGCTGGGCGTGACCTCGGCCCGCCGTCTGGAACAGCGGGTGCGGGAGGACCTGGCGTTCCGTTATCTGGCGGCCGGAGCGGGGCCGGACTTTTGGACGCTGAACCAGTTTCGGACGCGGCACGCCCGTGCCCTGAACGATCTGTTCACACAGGTGGTGGAGTTGGCGCGGTCGCTGGGGATGGGGCGGCTGGGACACGTGGCCATGGACTCGACGCGGGTGGCGGCCAACGCCTCGCAGGACCGGGTGGAGACGGTGGCCAAGTTGAGGGCAGAGCGAGCCAAAATTCGGCGGCAGATTCGTCGCTGGCAGAAACAATGTGACACGCAGTCCTGCGAGGAAGCGGCTGGCCAGCAACTGAGCGGCAAGCAGATGGCAGCGCTGGAGAAGCGGCTGGAAGAAATCCCGCGATGCCTGGAGCGGTTGCGCAAAAGCGGGCTGAAGCGGCGTTCGGAAACCGATCCCGACAGCCGGTTTTTGCGCGACCGCAAGGGATTCACGCTGGGTTACACGGCGGAGGTGGCGGTCAGCGAAGATCATCTGATTGTCGAGCAGCACGTGGGGCAAAACGCCACCGACAACGCGACGCTGGTCCCTCTGGTGGAGGCGGTCGAGCGGCGCTGCCGGGAACGCCCGCAGAAGGTCAGCGCCGACAGCGGCTTCTTTTGCTTGGAGACCATCGTGGAACTGGCCCAGCGTGGCCTGGACGTCTATGTGCCCGACTCGAACTTGGCGCGGGAACTGAACCGAGGCCAACGCGCGCCCGGAGCACCTGCTGTACGGCATCCGGAACATCGGCGAATGCGACGCAAGCTGCGCGACCCGGCCGGCCGGGCGGTTTATCAGCGGCGCAAGGCGATCGTGGAACCAGTGATCGGGGTTTTGAAAGAACAGCGTGGAATGCGGCAGTTCCGGCGGCGGGGCCTGGAGAAGGTCGCGGTGGAGTTCGCGCTGGCCGCAACGGCCTTCAACCTCACCCGCCTGTGGCGCAACAAACCGAAGCTAAATCAGGAAGGCTAGTTCAGCAGACTCCCGGACCGGCGACTCGGCGAAGATCGAAACACCAGAATTCTGGAGCGAATCATGATCCCTTTTGATTTCCAGCCAGCTAAACCGAGTTTCCACACAGGCTCTATAGCCCTCCCCTGCCACTGAAACCAGTTTCACAGCCCCAGGCTGCGATGTAAACTCTCACTACGGTTGGTACAAAAAATCGGTCTGGTCAGCTCATGATCCCGCCTGCCCCGGGGTTGCTTTCTGGGCCTGGAGCCGAGCGAAGATTCCGTGCCACTGACTCCCCACAACAGCCGATAGTTCCGGCATTACATTGACCTTAGCCGTCCTCGGCACCCAGTTACCACTTTGAGAAGAAGCAGGCCCAATTTGGGCCTTTCCGAACGATTCCAGGTTTGTTATCATGGTAAAAGGGGGTTTTTGCTCCTTAGAGGTTAGCGCTTTGGTGGGCGGGGATAGGGTACGTGTCAGTTTATTCGGATTGGGCCCGCAACCCGCGCGAAATGAGACGCGCTCTCTTGGGCCCGGAGCCAGAGACGATGCGTCGGTGGCTGGCCTTCCTGCGCATCGCCGTGGGCTTGACCTATCTCTTCACCTTTATAAGCAAGCTAGGGGACGGATTCCTAACCGGCTTTCCTGAGACGTTGCAAGCCCTCGCCGAGAAAAACTCCCTGTATGTAGCCGGCTGGCTGCTCGACTCCTTCGTGATCCCCCATGCCCACATTTTTGCCTGGCTGGTGCTGGGCGCCGAGCTGCTGCTGGGCTCCATGCTGCTACTGGGATTAGGCACGCGCGTGGCATCCATGGCCGCCATCCTGATGCAGGTGCTCTTCCTGCTGGCTGCGGTGGGCAACGGCATCGTCACCACGGTCGTGAACGGCCTGTTCATTGCCGCACTGTTGGTGATCTTCGGCACCGCGGGCGGCTGGCGGTGGTCCATGGACGAGATGATCATGAACCGGCGCTAGGGTTCCGCTCTCCTAGGCGCCTTTCCCTGACAGCACGTGTGGAATGGTACGGAGCAGGATCTTGAGGTCCAGCAGCAGGCTCCAATGATCAATGTAGTGTAGGTCCAGCCGCATCCAGCTCAGGAAATCCAACTTATTGCGCCCCTCCAGGGCCCACAGGCAAGTCAGGCCCGGCTTCATGCGCAGGCGGCGGCGCTGCCAGCGCTCATACTTTTGCACCTCTTCGGGAAGGGGAGGGCGCGGGCCGACAAAGGACATGTCGCCCTTCAGAATGTTGAGCAGTTGCGGCCATTCGTCTACGGAGAATTTTCGCAGCAGCCGTCCCACTGGCGTGACCCGCGGATCACGGGAGGACTTGAACACCGGGCCGTCCATCTCGTTCAGGTACTCCACTTCGGCAAATCGCGCGGTGGCGTCCTGATACATGGAGCGGAACTTGTGGAGGCGGAAACGACGCCCGTTCAGCCCGCAGCGCACCTGGGAAAAGATGACCGGACCGGGCGAGGTGAGCCGGATGGCCGCAGCCACCAGCAGAAACAGCGGGGCCAGCAGCAGCAGCAGCACCGAGGCCAGCATCACGTCAAGAACCCGCTTCAGGAACAGCAGGTATTCGTTTTCCGGCGTGGTGCTGAAGGTCAACAGCGGTAGCCACTGCAACTTCTCCAGGTAGATTTCCGAGGACAGGTGCGGGAAAAAGTTCACCAGCACCCGAGCCTTGACCCCTTCTTCCTCGCAGGCCAGGAAAATCTCCTCCATCTGCTCCAGATCCTGCTTGGAGACCGCGAAAATGATTTCATCCACCACGTGTTCGTGCAGCATCTGGGGCAGCTGCTGGCGGTCCCGGATCGGGTAAGCACGGCGCAAGCCGCTGGCTTCCATCGCCGCCCCCTCGGCGGGCGCCCCGTTGGAGACGGTCCCGGGCCGCTCGCGTACGAATGCCAGCACCTGCGCGCCCAGCTCCTCGTTGGCTTCGATCAGCCGCGCTACCTCCAGCGCACTCGGACCGGTTCCAACGATGACACAGTAGCGGATCTGCCCCGTGTCATGTCGCCGCAGTCGGCGCAGCGAGCGCGCCGAAAGGCGGTAAACCAGCAGCACCACCGTGTTGAGGATAACGAAGAACAGGATGAAGAGCCGGCTGACGTGACCCAGCTTCAGCAGGTAGAGCCAGCCCATTAGCACGGCTGTGCCCAGCAGTCCCTGACGCAGCGTGTCGCCCAGGATGCGCGGCACCTCGAACAATTCCGTGCGGCGGTAGATGCCCATGGCGGCGCCCACCATCCACCAGATGCCCAGCACACTGGCCAGCACCCCGACAAACACGCTTCGTTCCAGGTAAAACAACTGCAGCTCGGGCAGGTGTTGCCGAAGCAGATAGGCCGCTTCAAATGTCAGGACCGTGATGGCCAGGTCGGCCAGTGCCAGCTGCAGTCCCAGAACCTTGCTTCGACGACTAAACATCTGCCAACAAATGTACTTTCTGTGAAGTCATGGTTTCCCTCGGGAAACCACAGGCGCGGCAGGATGCGGAAGTGCCAGTCCTCAAAGACGCGCACATCTTATCAGTGGAATCGGGAGGATACAAGCTGGCCAGTGGAATCCAGTGGAATCGGGCCAGTGGAATCGGGCCAGTGGAATCGGGCCAGTGGAATCGGGCCAGTGGAATCGGGCCAGTGGAATCGGGCCAGTGGAATCGGGCCAGTGGAATCGGGAGGATACAAGCTGGAAGCCACCTGGGCAGTCTGCCGGTTGCCAGGCGCCCGGCAGACTGGCGAAACCAGACCAGACCTGCCCGGATACCTGCACAGGCAACCAAGCCCGTGGCAGAGCAGCAGCCTGTGCCAGCTGGCCGGTTGCGGGAAGCGCTTGGCGTTAGTCCCCGTGTCATAATCTGAACCGTATGCTCTGGGCGGTGGGGCTGCTGGCGCTATTGCAAAGTGTGCGTTCGCTGCTGAGTGCGCGGCGCTGGCTATCCTTCATCCATCGCGACAGACAGGATGCAAGCTCCCCTTTGCGTGAAACAGGTCATGCAGATGCTGCCCCAAGCGAGACTCCGCATTCCCGGCTCCCTGCTCAAGATGACACCCCGCCGCTCAGCCTGATTGTGCCCTGCCGCGGATACGAGCCAGGACTGGAGGAGAACCTGGCCGCCTACCGCCAGCAGGATTATCCCGACTACGAGCTAATCTTTACCACCTCGGGACCGGAGGATCGGGCATCGGCGACTGCCAGCGCCATCCATGGCGCCCGGCTCATCTACGCCGCACCTCAGTCGGACGAGGGGGAAAAGGTAACGAGGCTGCGCGCGGCGGTGCGGCAGGTGCGCCCGTCCAGCCGGGTGCTGGTGTTTGCCGATTCGGACGGGCGGCCTAACCCCAGGTGGCTCCGCGAACTGGTGCGGCCCTTGGCGCGACCCGAACAGGAAGTGGGCGCGACCACCAGTTACCGCTGGTACCTGCCTCCCCGCAGTGCCCTCGGCCGGAGTCTGCCTTCGATTTTCCGAGCCGTGTGGAATTCCTTTATCGCTTCGGTGTTGGGCGATCACAGCCGGAACTTTTGTTGGGGCGGCGGGACAGCGGTGCGCCGCGAAACCTTCACTCACCTGAACGTGGACCGTTACTGGCGCGGCTCGGTAAGCGACGACTATCGCCTCACCACCGCGCTCCGGGAGGCCGGCCTGTCCATCCGGTTTGTACCCATCCACCTTGTCCCCACACACGGCGAATGCGAGTGGGGCGAGCTGTTCTCCTGGACGACGCGGCAGATCATCATCACGCGGGTTTACGCTCCCAGGCTGTGGCAACTGGGCCTGGCATCCAACGGCCTCTATTGCGCTGGAGTGGCTTCGCTGCTTTGGGCAGCGTCCTCACTGCCAGCCCTCGCGCTGCTGGCGGCGATCGGGCTAGTGGGTATGGCCACCGGCGCCGCCCGGGCCGCCGGGGCCAGTGTCGCAATGCCGGATCACCTTGACGAAATCCGGCGCATGCGCTGGGCTTTCATTTTGCTAGCGCCGCTGATACCGCTGCTGATGTTTTACAACTTCACCCGCGCGGGGTTCACCCGCACCATCGCCTGGCGGGGCACGCGCTACCGGCTCGGCGGGCCGCAACAGACGGCTGTGCTTCACCGGGCACCTTCCACGGACTCTGAATTCTTGTTCCTGTAACCTGGGACGGAGGTAAACTGGCTGAATATGCGCTCAAAGTTCAGCTTGCCCAGTTTTCTTGTGACGTTCCTGCTGAATTGTGTTGCTCTTGCCATGGCAGCTCCCCTTGCCCTCGGCGCTGCCGTCGGGGAACGTGACCTTCCGCCGGCCGACCTGGACCGGGTCCGGGAGGGTAGCCTGGCTCCGGATTTCACCCTCCAAGACCAGGACGGCAAACTGGTGACGCTTTCCAGCTTTCGGGGGAAGAAAAAGGTTGTGCTTGTGTTTTACCGCGGCTACTGGTGAGGCTACTGCATGAAGCAGCTTGGAGAGCTGCGCGATCTGTTGAGTGAAAGTGGGCGCCAGGAAGTGGAACTCCTGGCGGTGAGTTCCGATCCGCCGGACAAGCTGCGGACGATGGTTGAGCGTATACGGGCCAAGTCACCCGGCGCGGTGACTTACCGGTTGCTGTCGGACGCCGACCACCGGGTGATTGACCGCTACGGCTTGCGCAATGAAGCCGCCGCCAAGGGCCGCTTCATTCCCCATCCCACCACCTACGTGCTGGATAAACAGGGCAAAGTGGAATGGCGCTTCACCGAAGTGAATTTCAGGGTACGCCCATCGAACGAGGCGATCCGCCAGGCGCTGCAAAAATAGACGATGGTCGGCTCTGAGGTTCCGGCGCTAGGTGCCCGGGTGGCACCGGGCATTGTGCGCCAACGGAAGGCCTCCTCCGGAATGGCTCTGCGGTGGATTAGTCCAGAGGGGCGCGATTGGCATCCAGTATTTCCTGGACCATCGAAGAGAATTGTAAAACCTGGATAGGTTTGTACAGGTAGGGGCAACCTGTACTCTTTAGGAACTCGCGGGTCTCGGCGCCGGTGTCTCCAGTGATAAAAATAATCTGGCGCTTGCTACCCAGCGCCTGCTCGTCAATGAAGCGGAATACCTGCTTGCCGTCCAGGCCGGGCATGTGGATGTCGCAAATCACTAGAGAGTAATGTTCCTCAACCAGTTTTTGCAGGCCCTCCTTCCCGTCGCTGGCGACCTCCAGCGTGCAGTCCTCTGCTTCGAGTACCTTGCGCAGGAGGATGTGCGTCAGATCATCGTCATCAATGATCAGGATGCGGTCGTGAGGGCGCGGGACAGCGGGCTGAGTTACCCCGACCTCGGGCTCCGCTTCGGACGGAGGGGGAGTTCCCTTCCAATCCAACAATTCCCACTCGGTCAAACCCACGCAATAGTTGCAGTTGCGCTTGGGTAGCTGATTCTGCCTGAGGGCCAGCACCTCGTCCGAGAGAAGCTTGTGCACCACACGGGAGCCGCAGTAGCGGCAGCGCATCGAGGCTTCGTACAGGATCATCATGACCGTTACACGCCGCGGGAAGCGTGCTCCAGACAACTATAGGCCTTCTCGGAAGGTCCGGTCAATATCCCCGCGCCGCCAGGCGTCGCCAGCCTCGGAGGAAGCCGGGAAGTCTCACTCTTCCTAGAGGTTCACCTCTGCGGGCCGAACGGGTTGGTGAAGTTCTTGCGAGCGGCGCACAGCGAAGGCCAGCCGCAAGCTGTTGAGATTGTCCCGCCCCGAGGTGGCCGGCTCCGAGCCCGTGGCGATAGCTTCCATCAGCGACAGCATCGGCCCGGCAAAGGCGTCCGGCATCCACTTGTCCTGGAATCGGACATCCAGCCAGCACGAGGGCAGGTACTGCCGGGTGATAAAAGAGAACTCGTCGGTACGGCCGTGGGGATACCCGTAGTGGATGCCGAAGTCTCCTTTGGCCACGCCTTCGCTTCCCTCCACGCGAAACCGGGCATAAGTGTCACCGGCATGGTTATTGTGGTTGGTGCGGTGCAGCAGCTGCAGCCCGGAGGGGTACTCCAGCAAGGTGTTGGTCCGCGTTTCCCCCTTCAAGGCCTGTCCCGGCCATTTTCCGCAAATGGAGTAGACCCACTCAGGCTCCCCGTAGAGAAAGCGAATCACGTCGTAAAAGTGGATCGAGTAGTAGAGCAAGTCGAAGGGATCAAGCTCCACAGCCCAACCGCCCAGACCTTCCCAAAGGTTGATCTCGAACTCGGCGCGGAGCGGCTCGCCGAGCCAGCCCCGGCGCATCAATTCCTTCACCGCCCGCATAGAGGGTGTCCAGCGCATCTGCTGGTTGACGGCCACCTTCAGCCCTCGGGCCGCGGCCAGTTCAACGACCTTTCGTGCGTCAGCGTACCGTTCTGCGAACGGCTTTTGGCACTGCAGGTGACGGCCCGATTCCAGAGCCCGGCAGGCGATCTCCGGCTGGAAGCGCGCCGGCACGGCGATGTCCACGATCTGCACGCTGTCGTCGGAGAGCAGAGCCGAAAGGTCGGGATACACCTTAGGCAACTGGAAGTCTCTTGCCACTGCCTTTGCTTGCTCCTGATCGACATCCATAATTCCCACGACTCTTAAGTTCCAGTTGCGGTAAACCGGCAGGTGGGCATAGCGCACAATTTTGCCTGCACCCACAATGGCGATGCCATAGTCGGCGCGAGGCTTCGGGCCTATGGTGCCGGTCAAATCTAAATCTATATTTTCTGATTCTCGCTTTTCCCTATCCATACGACTCCCTTTCTTCGATCAAACGAACATGATCCGCTGAGGAAAGAGCGCTCAACCGCCGGCGCCCGCTTGAACTCGAAAGCTTGATCTCGAAAGCCGGATGGCTTGCACCTTGCCCGGCTGCTCTTGGGGCGCGGCTACGAGGTTCCGCCGCGCAGCAGCATGCCCTTGATATAGTTCTGCTGCTTGGAGTCTTCGCTAAACGCCCGCTGCATCTGGGACAAATGTCGGTAACGATGGCTGATTAGGCTTTCCGCGTCAATCTTGCCGTCGCGGATGTACTCCATGGCCCTCCGGTAAATCGTTGGGGTTCCGTCGGCATCGAACCCGCCGGAGGCGCCGGCCGTCGTGACCAGGACATGCTCCATGACCTGGAGAGGCGTCAGGCATCCAATATCTCGGCCGGAGTGGCCAGCCCCGTAGAGCAGCAAGGTCCCCTGCCGTCGGAGAATCAAGGGAATACAGTCAAAGACTTCTCCGACCCCGGACGCCTCGATCAGATACTGCGCCCCCTGGCCATGGGTGCGCTGCTGGATCTCAAAGGCCAGATCCGTCTTCCGTACATCGAGAGGCGTGCCGCCCAGCTTCTCGGCCAGTTGCAGTTTGCTTGCCCGCATATCTGCGACAAAGATCTCGCCGTCGAAATTCCTGATCTTGCGTAAATACTGAAGGAACAGCAACCCGCTCGGTCCGGCACCCAAGATCACGACGTACCGAATCCGACGCTGCCCCTCGAACGAATAGCGGTTGTGAGCCGCTTCCATCCGGTCGCTGGCGTGAAGCACGCACCCCAGAGGTTCGATGATAGCGCCCTGAAAATCGGGCATGGTCGGGGGCAGCAACACGACATTTGCCTCCGGAACGCTGACGTGGTCGCTCAGCGCGCCCGGCACCCCGGTGACGCCCAACTCCTGGCTGAACTCGCATTGGTGGGAATCCCCAGTCTCACAAAATTCACAGAGCTGCGACCGGCCCTGGCTGGCGCAGTTCAGGACCTGGTCCACCACCACTCTGTCGCCGGGCTTGACTTTTTTCACCTTCCCACCGGCGGCCTCCACAGTTCCGCAGAATTCGTGCCCCAGGATTTGCGGCTTCTCCCCCAACGGGATCGGCTGGCCGCGCGAGTCGCGGCTGAGGTTGAGCAGCCCCTGAAAGATGTGCAGGTCCGTTCCGCAAATCCCGACCGCACCCACTCGAATGAGCACATCACGGTCCCCAGGAACAGGTTTGGGAATCTCGCGAAGCTGAAATTTCCCAACTTCTTCAAGGACCAAAGCGTTCATACCAATGCTCCTTGAAGCTTAACGACTTGGCCGCTAAACCCGCTAGGACCGGTTGCCAGCCTGTACACCATAGCGCTGTGCCGTCTCGGAGATCTGCCTCCACGTCTCATCCGCCACCGGGATCCCGTCCCTTTCCCGGCGCACTCGCTCTCTACGCTCGGGCTCGCCGGGGACAAGAATTTCGGTAAATCCTGGCATCAGCGGGCTGCTCTTGACGTATTCCACCAGTTGCTCAACGTCGGCGTCAAAGATCTTCCGATCGCGAAATTGCTGAATGTCAAGAACCACCGCCAGGAAGCTATTGCCGATACGCGTGGCGGTGGGACCGCAGCAACCGGCACCGGAGAAGGCTCCAGCAAGAATGTCACTGAGCAACCCCAGGGCGAAGCCCTTGTGCCCGCCGAAGGGGAGCAAGGCGCCCTCAGGCGGACCGAAGAAATCGGCGGGGTTGGTCGTCGGCTGCCCCTCCGCATCAACAATGCAATTGGGGGGAACTTGTTTCTTGCCGTGGAGTGCCACGGTGACCTTGCCGCCGGCAATCGCGCAGGTGGAGATATCCATGACCAGAGGTTCCTGAGGCGGTCGGGGTATCGCCATCGCAATGGGGTTGGCCGAAAGCCGCCGCGCCCGGCCACCCCAGGGCGCCACAATCTGACCGGCGCCATGGGTATTCATGAACAAGAGGCCGGCCATCCCGCGCTGGGCCGCCAGGCGCGGGTAGTCACCGCCCCTCCCCAGGTGGTTGCACTGCCGCACGGCGACGACGCCAACTCCAACTCTGGAAGCCTTTTGGATGGCCACGTCCATGGCTTCGATCCCCACCACCTGCCCCCAACCCCAGTTCCCGTCAATCACCGCGAAGGCTTCCGTTTCGTGGACCACCTGCATTTGCGCCCCGACGTGGATCAGCTTCTGCTCCATCCGTTCGACGTATTCGGGAATGCGCACCACCCCGTGCGAGTCGTGCCCCTCCAGATTGGCCTCCACAAGGGCGTCGCCTACGATGCGCGCCTCCCGCGCGGTGGCGCTGGCAGCTTCCAGAAGCTCTCTGGCGATTTCCCGAAGTTGCAACGGTTGAATATTCGGCATAAAAACTCCTTATAGCGCCCAGGCAATGGCGCGAATCTGCGAGGCCTCGCGACCAGCCAGCTTGAGCGGAATCACCGCCAGGTGAAATGCCTGGAAGTGATGTGGCCCCAATCTTACCTTCACTCCGTGAAATTCGGGATTCAGAAAAAAGCGGGCAGGCTCTACCTAAGCGTCCCGTGTCTGCCAGCAAACTGGTCCGCATGTAGCGAAATTGTGCCTCAAGTGGGGTGCCAACCGCCGGGCCATGCGATAAGATTAGTCAACGGAGGACAACGATGAGACGCGTCTCAACCTGTGTCGTGTGTGTAGCAAGTTTGTTGCTCATTTGTCGTACGATGCTTGCAGAGACCCACCGGTTTAAGCCAGTCCGGTACTACAACACCTTCTCATTTGCCCATGAGCCGGTATTACGTGTCAAGCCCGGTGACCGCGTCATTACCGCGACTATTGACGCACGAGGCCATGATGCCCAAAACAACAAAGTCGGTGAGCCGCCCAACCCGCAAACCGGTCCGTTCTATATCGAAGGGGCTGAACCCGGCGACGCGTTGGTCATCCGGCTGGAAAAGATTGAGCCAAACCGTTCCACAGCATGGTCGAGCACTCTGCTTGCACCTTACACTGCTGACCCGACTTTCCTTCGACTGAAGGCTGAGCGGAAGCGCAGCACCGAGACCTGGCGCGTGGATAGAGGGCGTCGGGTTGCTCGTCCAACTTCTGAGTCCATGTGGCCGCAAGGAATCGAGGTTCCGCTGCGTCCCATGCTGGGTTGCGTTGGCGTAGCACCGCCTAGGAAGGAGGCGGTTGCGACCAGCACGCCAGACTCATTTGGTGGCAATATGGATTACAACGGGATGGTGGCTGGGACCAAGCTCATGCTTCCCGTGAGCGAGCCGGGAGCTCTGCTGTTTGTCGGCGACGGCCACGCCAGGCAAGGGGATGGGGAGGTTGTCGGCAACGCCCTTGAAATTTCGATGGATGTGGAATTTTCCGTTGATCTCATCAAGGACAAGAAAATCAATTGGCCGAGGCTGGAGAACGATGAATACATCATGGTGCTGGGCAGCGCCAGGCCTCTGCTCCAGGCCCTGCAGCATGCTACTACCGAGCTGCAGCGGTGGCTGATGACCGACTATGGCTTCAGCGAGCGTGGTTCTTCGCTACTCATGGGTCATGTGCTGGAGTACGACATTGCTAATGTTGTGGACCCGCACTTCACTGTGGTAGCGAAAATGCGAAAGGAGTTTTTGCCGCCTGCTCGAAAATAGTGAGTTGAAATGTCTAATTTTCGAAGTGTGAAATCAGGTCCGTGAACGGCGCAATCCCACCCTGGCCGCCGGCGTTCGGGGTCCCGAGGCAGCGATCACCAGTTCTTCAAACGGTCCTTCCTATGCCTCGCTCGCTACTCCCTCAGGGGTGCAGATGGAAGACCTTGTTCATGATCTTCCACTCCCCGTCGACTTTTAGCAACGTGAACAAGTCGGTGTACCGGCTGCCGTTCCAGTTGTCGAGTTCAAGCCGCACGGTTGCGACCGTGTTAATGAGGTCGATGCTGGCGATCCGTGCTTGGAGCCCCGTCGCTGGATCGTTCTTGTCAACCCAGTCAAAAAGCCGCTGGATAGGGCCGGCGAACAAGTCGGCACCGGCATAACCGAAGATCGTCGCGTCCTCGTGGAAGGCGGGCTTCATGTCGTCGCCTTTGCTGGATCTGGCGCCATCGATGTAGTGCTGGACGACCTTGGCGATCACGTCATACTCGCTCACGTTTGCAGGTGCATTACTCATGGGTCTCACTCCTCACTTGGTTTAAACTACTACAGCTTCTGATTTTTCAGCCAGTTGTCGTAAGCCTGACCTCGCGGCCCGGTCCACTTGTAGGTATCGAAAACGGCGGCGTTGCCGAGCACGCGCGGGTCCCCTTCGTCGCGGAGCATCTGCTCCATTTCAGCACGGAGCTTTCGCTTTGTTTCCGCGTACATGGGATCAGCCGCCAGGTTGTGAACACAATCAGGATCGTGCCCAATACGGTAAAGCTCCTCGGCGGGCCGCTTGCCGAACGACAACGCGTAAAACTTGTCGAAGTTCTCTAGGAGAACGGATTTCGTTGGGCTGCCGTCGCAGTTTTGGTGGCCGGTCTCGGGATTACCCGCCGGCCAGCGGTCCGGCTCATAATTGTGAATGTACAGGTACTCCGGCGTCCGCAACGCTCGCACCGGATATCCCCAATCGTTGGGACGCCCCAGATCGTGACGTTCCTTGCCCGCCAGCACCCGCGTGCGGCTTGAGTCAATGAGACCCGACTTGCCTTGCGTGAGGATCTCGAGGAAGCTGTGGCCTGTCATCTGCGGGTGAGGCTTGATGCCCGCTAACTCCAGAAAGGTTGGTGCAAAGTCACGAGCGTTGATAAAGTCGTCAATGACGAGGCCTCCTTTGATCCCTCCCCACCGAACAGCAAGAGGCAGGTGGAAGCCGTGCTCGTAGATCTGACCCTTGACGCGCGGGAAGGGCATCCCGTGGTCTGACGTCACGAGGATGAAGGTGTTGTCCAATTCCCCGATCTCTTCAAGCTTCCTGATGATCCTCCCAAGCTGCGTGTCGAACCATTCCACTGCAATCGCATAATCAAGCATGTCACGCCGAATGGTGGGGTGGTCCGGGTAGTAAGCCGGCAGGGGTACTTCCTTTGGGTCCTTACCGCTGCGCACACCCGAGCCGTACTCGTAGTCGCGGTGCGGCTCAGTGGGTCCGAACCAGAAGCAGAAGGGTTGGCCGGGCCTGCGGTGCTCAAGGAAGTATTCGAAGTTGCGCGCGTAGTCTTTCGACGACATGGATAGGAAGGGAGCTTTCAGGCTGTACTTCGCATATTCAGGGCCAGCGGGATTTCGCTTGAAGCCACCCGCTCGATAGTCTCCGGGACCCCATCCCTTGCCGGTGTATCCGATCAGATATCCGGCTTCCTCGAGTAGGTCGGGGTAGACCGCAAACTTGGACGGGAAGACCCCCCAGTGGTTCACGGCTTCTTCCAACTGCCACGTGTTCCGGCCTGTTAGGATACTTGCGCGACACGGACTGCACTTGGGATTTGACGTAAAGCAGTTGTTAAACAGAGCCCCTTCTCGCGTGATCCGGTCGAAAACCGGCGTCTTAACCCACTTCGAGCCATAGGCGCCGGCGTGGCCGTGTGACCAATCGTCTGCAGTGGCATAGAAAATGTTCGGCCGACGGTGGGAATGAGCTTTCGCGGCTTGCGCCCCATGATGCGTGGCAGCCAAAGCCAGCGCGGAGAAAAGCAATCTACGTCTCGAGAAATCCATCTTCGTCCTCATTCGACATTTCTTGAGTAGTTACGTCGGAAAAAATGAGTTGGCCAACAGCACCCTCCCGGTCCTCAGGGAAGCAGCTTGACTACGTAATGTTATTATCACGAGGGTCTTGAAAATCGATGATCTTTAGCGATGGCCCTCGAACCTGCCTCACCGCTAAAACTTGTCCCTCCTGGACGACTTCTGAGCAGCTAGATTGCAGCGAAACCAACCAAGAGCGGCCGTGGCGTTGTGGGCTTGAGCTGACAGGGTGGCTGGCGTATGCTCCTGGGCGAAGGGCAAGCTTAAAATCGGAGATTTCGGCGAAGACGAAGCCGGAGATAAGATAATAAGGGGGAAGGGGGTCTTCCTATGAGATCGAGCGTTTACTTTTTTTGTTTTCTTTTTGCAATAGGTGCAATGCCAGGGTTCGTGAACGCGAGCGAGCTGGCCGTGCTTACAGCAGAAACCTGGGAGGAGTATGCACCTCAGGGGAAGGAAGTGGACTCCATTTATGGCGACTTCGTACTGCGGAATGAGCGGCTGGTAGCCGTGGTGGCAAAACCCGTCAAGGGCCGCAACGCGAACACGACGGTGAAGCAGGTGGGAGGAGCCGTCATCGACTTAACTGAGCGTCACCGGCTGAACGATCAACTCAGCGCCTTCTATCCCGGCGCCCGGCAGTACCCGCTACAGCTTCAGGGGCTGAATGTGCTGGACCCGGATGTTAAGGAGGAGCCCGGGAAGGCGTTAATTGAAGGCCCATCTGTCGAACTGCGGTGCATCAGCCCGGCCCGGGAAGGCCACCCCGAAATAGAGCTGATCTATTCTCTGAAAGATGGTGAGCCCTATCTCCGTGTCACTTCGATTTACCGTAATCCCTGGAAAAGCCCGCTGATGATTTCTTTAGTGGATGAAGTGCGAGCGGACAACACCTTCGAAAAGACCCGCGACGGCGAGTCGAAGCTCTTCTGGGTTTATGACAAATGGTTCGGACAGGCCTATGGAATTCTGGCCGAGGACCACACGATCCAGAGCCAGGGAGACGAGTATAACCGAGCTACAGCCCTGCACTATTTGAAGGACGGTCAGGAAACGGTGAAGCTAGGACCAGGGCAAAAGTATGTGCTCTCACGCCGCCTTTTTCCAAAAGCAAACCTTGTAGGTGTGAAATCACAAGCCCGGCTGATTGACGGCGAGTCTCTCTTCCCCGTCAGTTTGAACGTGACCGACGCTGGCGGACAGCCGGTGGCCGATGCCGATGTAGCTCTCCTCTTAGGTGGGAGGCCCTACGGAAACGCTCGGACCTCCGAGCGCGGCCGGGTGGCATTCCCCCTTCCGCCCGGGAAATTTCGGGCCAAAGTGTCGGCTCTGGGACGAGGCAGCCGAGAAGTTTCTTTCCAAGTGACAGGTTCAAGAAAAGAGCTGAGCGTCGAATTCCCCATTGCCTCGCGGGTGGTAACGCGAGTCAGTGACGTGGAGGGAAATCCCATCGCCTGCAAGGTCCAGTTCCTTGGCATAGAAGGGACAGAATCGCCCCACTTTGGCCCCGATAGCGGGGAGCACGCGGTGCATAACCTTTACTACAGCCACGATGGTCGATTCACGCAGATTCTGCCCCCGGGCACCTACCAAGTCATCATCAGCCACGGACCCGAATACGAGGCCGTCTTCACGCGACTGGAAGTTGGGCCAGGCCAGGAGGTGCCCCTGCGGGCTACCCTGAAGCGCGTGGTCAATACAACTGGTTGGGTTAGCGCCGACTTCCACAGTCACTCCAGCCCCTCGGGAGATAATACTGGCAGTCAGTTTGGCCGGGTCCTGAACTTAGTGGCTGAGCACCTGGAGTTTGCGCCGTGCACCGAGCATAATCGGCTTTCCACCTACGTGCCCCACCTGAAGAGGCTTGGCATCGAGCAGGCGATAGCAACGGCGACAGGAATAGAACTTACCGAGCCGACCAGAACTCTCAGTCAAGTGAATCACCAGAACGCCTTTCCTCTGATTGTGAAACCTCACACCCAGGATTGGGGTGGCCCCCTCCCCCACGAAGATCCCCCGGTGCAAATCGAGCGCTTGGCCCTTTGGGACAGCGGCAGTGAAAAGTTGGTTCAAGGAAATCACCCAGATATCGGGCAGCTCTTTTTTGACAAAGATGGCGATGGCCAACCGGACGGTGGCTTCAAGAAAATGTTTGGTTATATGGACGTAATCGAAGTGCACCCGCTGGAAAACATCATCCCTTTTCAGGTTACCTACCTGTACACCTACCGGCAAAAAACTACGGTGCGTAACCATCGCATCTTTAACTGGCTCCAGTTGCTGAATCAAGGCTACCGGATTCCCGGCGTGGTCAACACGGACGCTCACTACAACTTTCATGGCTCGGGCTGGCTGCGCAACTATCTCCGCTCCCCTACCGATGATCCTGCCCAGATCAAGACCCTGGATATTGTTCACGCTGCTGAGCGGGGTAATCTCATCATGACCAATGGGCCGTTTTTGGAAGTCCACGCAAGAGCAGCAGGGGAGGGTCCTAAAGGCAGCGGCACGGCCGGCGACGACATACGGGCGCCTGGAGGCAAGCTCACCCTCCACGTGCGCGTGCAGTGCCCCAACTGGTTTGACGTTGACCGGGTACAGATACTCATCAACGGACAGCCGGATCCCCTGCTGAACCACACTCGTGTAAACAACCCCGCACTTTTTTCGGACGATGTGGTGAAGTTCGACTACAAGATCCCGGTCGAGCTAAAAAGCGATGCCCACTTGATTGTCGTTGCCGTTGGCGAGAACTCCGAACTCGGCCCTGTAATGGGGCCCGAGCGCGGCAAGGCGGCCCCCTTGGCCGTGAGTAATCCCATCTACGTGGACGTCGATGGAGGCGGTTTTGAGCCCAACGGCGACACGTTGGGATCGCCCTTACCCGTCAGGCTGGACCGTCCTGTGGAGAAATCCGCCAAGGCGTCAAACTAACTTGCACTGTCCGTGACCAGCGGCCGGGACGGTGATGATAAGCCGGAACGGTGCTGATAAGAAGGATGGGCCTAGAACCACGAGGCCTTGTTCACGACGTTCCGCAGAGGTTCCTGGCGAACAAACTTTCCAACGTTATCGAGCACCACCTCCAGATGTCGTTGCGGGATCCGTGGCGCGTAGCCTGCAACGTGCGGCGTAATGATGACGTTCTCCATCCTCCACAGGGGATGGTCCGGGGGCAACGGTTCCACCTCGAACACGTCCAGCCCTGCTCCGCCGATCTCGCCCGCCTCGAGCGCCGCCGTCAGATCCGCCAGGTCCACAATCACCCCCCGCCCCACGTTGATTAGGCATGCCGTGCGCTTCATTTGCCGGAACTGTTGCCGGCGGAACATCTTCACCGTTTGCGGAGTGTGAGGGGCGGCGATGACGACGAAGTCCGCCTGGGCCAACAGATCCCCAAGCTGCTCCGGCCTCCACATCGCTGCCACCCCCTGGGGAACCTGGGTCTGGACAGGGTCCACGGCTACCACCCGCATGCCGAACGCCAGTCCTCGCCGTGCAACCTCGCCGCCGATACTTCCCAGGCCCACCACGCCGAGCGTCGCATCCGAGAGATGCAGGTGCGCCTGCGCCCCCTCGGTCGGCACCGCGGGGCCGATGGCAAAGTTTGCCCACCCTGCGTCGTCCCCCACTGGCTGCCACCGGCACTCCATTTGATTGCGGATATACCGATGGAAGTTTCGGGCGAAGCACACAATGTAGGCGAAAACGTGGTCAGCGATCGCGTCGGAGTACAGACCACGCATGTTGGTCAGCAGGCACGGGTGCTCGATCAGCTGCGGGAACAGGTAGTGCTCGAGGCTGGCCGTGGGTGACCAGACCGATTTTTTGTACCAACCGTAGTGAGAGTTTACATCGCAGCCTGGGGCTGTGAAACTGGTTTCAGTGGCAGGGGAGGGCTATAGGCCCCCGGCGCCGGGGGCCTATAGCCGAGCGCCGAGTGCGGCCGCACCGTGTTGTATTGCACCCTCCACTGTTCAATCACCACCTGTGCCTCCTTCAACGAGTAGAAGATCTCTCCATTCAGGCATTCGTCCCGCAGCTTCCCATTGAAACTCTCGCAGTACCCGTTCTCCCAGGGACTGCCCGGTTCGATGTACAGTGTCCCGGTCCCTAGATTTGCCAACCACTGGCGCAGTTGTTTGGCGATGAACTCGGGACCATTGTCGGATCGAATCTGTTCCGGTATCCCTCGCCACAACATCACGTCCGACAACGCCTCAATGATTTGTTGGCTGCCCATTCTCCGCTCCACCCGGATCGCCAGGCATTCCCGCGTGTACTCATCCAGCAAGGTCAGCAGCCGCAGCGTTCTCCCCTCGTGCGTTCTGGCACTCATGAAGTCGTAGCTCCACACGTGGTTCGGTCGCTCCGGCCTCAGTCGTACACAGGAACCGTCGTTCAGCCACAGCCGTCCTCGCGGCCTTTGTTTTTGCGGCACTTTCAGCCCTTCCCGCCGCCAAATCCGCTGCACCCGGTCCTTGCCCACTTCCCAGCCCGCACTCCGCAGCAACGCTGTGATCCTCCGGTAGCCATATCGCCCGTAGTTCGCTCCCAGGGCAATGATCGCTCGGGTCAGAGCATCCTCGTCCACCCGATGAATCGGCTCGTATCGTTGTGTCCCTCGCCATTGCCCCAGCAGCCGGCAGGCATGCCGTTCCGACAACCCGTGTTGCTCCCACGCACGCTCCACCGCACAACGCCGCCGCTCAGGGCTCAGAAGTTTCCCTGTGCCACATCCCGCAGCACCTGCTTCTCCAGAGAAAGCTCCGCTACCAACCGCTTCAGCCGCGTGTTTTCCTTCTCCAACTCCTTCAGCCGTTTTGCCTGCACCACCTTCAGCCCGCCGTATTCCTTCCGCCACCGGTAGTAGGTTTGGGTGTGGATTCCAGCTTCTTTGCAGGCTTGGGGCGCAGTCTTCCCGTTCCCCATCTGCACTTCTATCTGCCGTAGCACCGCTACAATCTGCTCCGGCTTGTAACTCCTTGTCGGCATGACCTCACTTCCTCCTCAAGTGGATTCTCTCTCTTTCCACTTGGTACAAAAAGTGCCGGTCAGGTCAACAGCGGTTCCCCCAGTCTTGTCTGCCGCACCGGCAGACAAATCTTCGCCCCGATTTGCAACCCATAACCGAGCCTCGGGAGCCACAGCCCTAACCAAGCGCTCTGGTCGTAGCGTCATGTGGTCAAGTCCCATCGACTGGGACGGTGATGGCGACCTGGACCTGATTGCTGATCAGCGGGTGTACGAAAATGTAGGCGGAGGAGTTTTCAGAAAGGGCCCTCTACTTTCTTTCCTGCACTGGCGCTCCTACATCTGTCTAGCCGACCTGAATGGGGACGGTCGGTGGGATATCGTCGACGGAGGCGAGGGTGAGCCCGAGATCCGCCTGCACCTCAACACGGGTCGGCCCGGCGAGCCCACCTTCGGCACGGCCCAGACGTTGGTTTCATCGGCCCTCTTTGAAAGTGCACGGCCCGCCGGACGGAAACCGCTGACCCGTGGTGCGCCTTTCGTGGCCGATTGGAACGGGGATGGGCTTCCAGATTTGCTGGTGGGGACGCGCGATATCTGGACTGATTATTTCGCTTATCCAATTCCTGGCCGCTTTCCGCCCAGTGGCCGTACCAGCTTTGGCCAGATTCACGGCGAGCTTTATTTCTTGCCCAACCACGGCACCCGCACCCAACCCCGCTTCCCCCGTGTCGAACCTCTCCTGCTGGACGGGCATCCCCTGACTGTCTTCGGAATCTGCAGCCCCACCGCTGTGGATTGGGACGAGGACGGCGACCTGGACCTGCTGGTCACCCAGGAATCTTTCCCGGTTCTGTATTTTGAAAATGTAGGGTCTTCCGCCCAGCCGAAACTGGCACAACCCCGGCACCTCTACATTGAGTATCCAGGCATCTACAGCAAGGTCTCCGTTGTGGACTGGGACGGCGACGGACTGTTTGACCTGCTGGCTTCCAGTGAAGACGGCGAGTTTCTTTTTCGTAATGCCGGCAAACCGGGTGAGCCGTACTTTTCCGGAACTTTTGAGGCTTTCAGGGAAACGGCGGCAGAGGTCTGGACTCCGGGCTTTTCCACACCCGATGCGGTCGATTATGACGGTGACGGGGACCTGGACCTGGTGGTGGAAAGTGACGATGGCGAGTTCCATCTGTTCCGCAACATCAGGACGCGAAAGACGCCAGTGCTTGCCGAAGGAGAGCTGCTTCGCTTTGCCGATGGCAAACCCCTGCGCATTGTCGTGGAAACGGGGTATCAACCGCAGGGGCCGGTGGAGCGTTTCTGGGGGTATTCATCGCCTTCGCTGGTGGATTGGGATGGCGACGGCGACCTGGACCTCCTCTCGGGCCAGATCGGAAGATCGGGATACCTGTTATTCCAGAACGAGGGCGGCCGCCGGGCACCGGTGTGGGCTGAACCGCGGCTGCTGGAAGCGGCAGGAAAGATCATCCGCACCAGAGGGCATGCCCGCGTGAGACCGGCGCCGGTGGACTGGAATGAGGATGGGTTGATGGATTTGGTCGCCGTGAATGACCGCTACGGGTACACCCTGTATCTGCGGAAGCGAGATGAAACCGGCGCACTCCTGCTTCAGGCCGGGACGCCGCTGGCGTTCCAGTCCGGAGCGCCAGTCGTCTTCTCCAAGCTGGATAACCCCTACGGCCAGCGTGACAAGCCGAATGTTTACGACTGGGATGGCGACGGCGACTGGGATATCCTCGCGGGACTGCTTTTTTCCGCCCCAGTCCTCTTCCTGGAAAATGTGGAGAGCAATGAAAAGCCGATATTTGCGGAAGGGAAGGAAATAACAGACCTGGATGGAGTGTCCCTCCGAAAACAGGGCCGGGAACTGCTGGAAGGTTGGACCCACACGCCCAACATTGAGGTGGCCGACTGGAATGGGGACGGAGTGCCGGATCTGCTGGCAGGTCAGGACATGGGCTTTGTTCTTTTCTTTGACGGTACGACGCTAAGTCCCAAACCAAGAAAGAGGTAATAATCTGTCTGTAATTACCTCACCATCTCCCTGTTTCTCCTCGGAGATTATTGGGCAGGTGTGCCAGTACCAATGAGACTCGCTGGTGGCCGAATCAGCCTCACCGCACGGCCTGGCTCAAAGAGATCAGGATACCAGCGCGGGCTCGAAGGGTTCACCTAGTGTTGTGTCCCGGAAAAACGTTGCCTATGTTTGTGTGCTTGTGGGACCGCTTGCTGACGCGCGCGGCTCTGTCTTTTCAACGCGCTTCCGAGCTACGAACGTGAGCGAGTGGTCATGAACTTTTGTGGCGAATTTCTGGGACGCGACCGTAGCTCAGGCACCCTGGCTGGCGATCTCTTGAAGCGCGGCCAGGACTTTCTCGACTTCGGGCATGGTATTGTAAACATTAGGACAGAGGCGAAGCTTCGGCTCTTTCCCGGGGAAGAAGGCCCCACCCACGCCATAATCTTCGTACAGCCGCATGTAAGCTTTCTTGTGGTCGACAGCGCCGCCTAAGCCGAAGATCACCACGCCCAAACTGAGAGTGGGATCAAGAGAGGTATAGAGCTTGCTTCCCGGAATCCTGGCGATACCCTCCTTGAGAGCAGTGGCAAGCTGCCGAACCCTGCCTTCGATGGGGACGTCCCCGATGAGGTAGTGAAAATCAACCGCCTTACCTACCGCCGCCAGTGTGGCGTCATTGCGCTGGCCCAGGCTCTCGAATTTTCGCGCGCCCTTGGGCTCGGGAGCCACTTCAGCTCCCCAGCCTGATCCCACCGCCAGGGGCCAGTAGTCCTTGATGCGCTCCTTTCTCACATACAAGACGCCAGCTTCCTTGGGACCCATGAGCCACTTGTGCGCGCTACCTGCATAGGAATCGCACCCGATTTCATGAAGGTTGAGCTTCTTCACGCCGAACGTCTGAGCCCCGTCGATATGCGCGATGACGCCACGCTCATGCGCCATAGCGCAGAGCTCCTTCGCGGGAAGCGCGGCGCCGCTAACGTTGGATACGTCCGAGAAAGCGAGGACCTTCGTGTGCGGTGTGAAGCCCTTGCGGAACACCTCAAGGATCTCCTCGGCGCTTCCGGGAGGCCAGTCCAAACTCACATACTTGACCTTGAAACCATGGCGGGCACCCCGCACTCTCCAGGCCACATTATTCGTGGGATGGTTCTGCTCCCAACAGAGTACCTCCTCGCCCGGCCCGAGGTTCAGAGCATTCACTACGACGTTATTGCCCTCGCTGGTATTTCGAACAAGAGCGATTTCCTCCGGCCCGGCACCCAGTAGCCGGGCCAGCTTTGCTCGGGACGATTCCTGCAGCTCATCGTACTTCGCACGGTTCTGGAACGAAGCGTCTTGGTCCTCATCCCGGATGTAGCCAAAGACGGTCTCCATGACCGAGAAAGGTGATGGACAGAGGTTAGCCGAGTTCATCAAGATGAGCCCGTCGCGGAGGATGAACTGCTCCTTGACCAAGCCCCAGAAACTTTCCTCACTCAACTCGGGCCGGCCGGTACGGTGGTCTCCTGTGGGTTCTGCCCTCTTCGGCGAGCGTGCATCCGGTGAACCGCTGAAGGCCGAGAGCTTTGCGGAAAAGGCAGCCGCAGCAGCAGTCGCTGCCCCGAGTCGCCTCAAGAATTCCCGCCGCGGGACTTGCCAGCAGGATTCAGAAATCGATGTGATTGGAACCATGGGATCCTCTCTAAGCCCGGGTTGTCTAAGCCCAGGTTCTCCAAGCTCAGGTTGCTGCCCGGGTATTTGCGAACCCCCTCGTCTCCCTGCTTTAGCGCCATGCTAGCACACCTGGGCGGACAATGGTTCCTTGTCTGCGGCTACGACGGCGTACGTTGTCCGATGAAGGCCAAAGCTCCTTGCGATGTTGCATGAAGGTCTATACTCTCGCGGATGGCGGGCATGCCGTATTCTTGAAAGTTGCGTTTCAATATAACGAAGGAGAGCCTATGAACCGGAAAAGCGTACTTATAACGGGCATGAGCGGTCTGATTGGTAGCGTGGTGCGCCAGCATCTGGAAGACAAATATGTACTCAGCGCGCTGAACCGTCGGGACGTGGCTGGCGTGGAATGCCATCGAGCCGACATTGCAAACCTGGAAGCGATTCAGCCGGCATTTGAGCACAAGGATGTGGTCGTGCATTTGTCGGCCGTTGCGTCTGACACCGCAACATGGGAAGAGGTCCTTCACAACAATGTCATCGGCACGCATAACGTCTTTGAAGCTGCACGCCGAGCTGGAGTCAAACGCATCATTTATGCGAGCAGCGGAGCGACCATCAGCGCATGGGAACGACAATTTCCCTATAGCGCAGTCGTCCAAGCGCGGTATTCCGAGGTCCCTCAGACGTGGCAGCAGATCACCCATGAATCGGCGGTCCGACCATCGGGGCTTTACGGGTGCAGTAAAGTCTGGGGCGAGGCCTTGGGGCGGTACTTCTCGGACGCCTACGGCATGTCCGTCATTTGCCTGCGTATTGGTGCAGTGAACCGCGAAGACCGCCCGCTGCAGACTCGGCAGTTCTCTGTCTGGTGCAGCCAGCGCGACATCGCGCAGATGATCGAGCGTTGTATTGCGGCACCCGAAAGCCTGCGCTTTGATATTTTCTACGTTGTGTCGAACAACAAGTGGAGCTATCGGGACTTGAAGCATGCACGGAAAGTCATCGGTTTCGAGCCACAGTCCTCCGCGGAGCATTATCGCTGAAGGCGGGTGCTGGATACTTCAGGTGGTGGATACTTCCAGTGCAAAGCTGGCAGCCAAGCTAAGGTCTTGCATGCCGAGCGAACAATGCGAAGTCCAGATGAGCTGTACCCGTTAAACAGGAGAACATGGCTTCCATGAAGTCGTTGGATCAACTCTGTGTGAACACCTTTGGCGGCGCTGATGCAAACCCATTCCATTTTCATCTTTACCCACGATAGCATTGGCCTGGGCGAAGACGGACCCACCCACCAGCCGGTCGAGCACTTGTTCAGCCAGCCGAGGTAGTGCTGGAGAAGCTGGGGTTCACGCCGGACGCGGTGGCCGAACGCGCCCGGACACTTGTAGGGAGGTAGTTGATGCGAGTTGCGGCCGCGGCCGATCATGCCGGATTTTCCTTAAAACAGGAGCTTGTCGCCTACCTGAAAAGTCTGGGCCACGAAGTTGTTGATTTAGGCACGCACAGCACCGAGCCGGCGGACTACCCTGACTATGCCGAAGCCGTCGGTCGCGCCGTGTTAAGTGGACAAGCCGAGCGCGGCCTCCTCCTCTGCGGCAGTGGCGTGGGCGCCTCGGTAGCGGCGAACAAGCTCCCCGGCATCCGCGCCGGGCTCTGCCACGATACCTACTCGGCCCACCAGGGCGTCGAACACGACGGCATCAACGTGCTAGTGCTGGGCGCTCGAGTGATTGGTTCGCAGCTGGCACGGGAGCTGTTGCGCACTTTCCTAGAAGCGCATTTCACCGAGGAAGAACGCCACCGTCGCCGGCTGAAAAAAGTCAGCGCGCTGGAAGCCGCCTTCAACGCCAGCAAGGGGAAACCATGAACCCACTCAAGGAGCTCGAGAAGCGCGGCCAGTCGATCTGGCTCGACTACATCCGACGCAGCTTGATGACCAGCGGCGAACTCGGACGGTTGATCCTGGAAGACGGCCTGCGTGGTGTCACCACCAATCCGACGATCTTCGAAAAAGCCATCTCCGGCAGCAAAGACTACGATGAGGCCTTGCGCGTCCGGTTCGGTGAGGATCCTCATGCTGACGCTGCTGTGCTGTTCGAGATGCTGGCGATCGAAGATATCCAGAAGGCGGCCGATGCGTTCCGCCCGGTTTATGAGAGCACCCAGGGAGCCGACGGCTTCGTCAGCCTGGAAGTCTCGCCCCGGCTGGCACATGACACCGAGGGCACCCTCGCCGAAGCGCGTCGCTTGTGGAAGGCACTGGACCGCCCCAATGTGATGATCAAGGTGCCCGCGACGCCCGAAGGAATTTCCGCCATCGCAGCACTCATCGGCGAAGGAATCAACGTCAACGTCACGCTGATGTTTTCTTTGGCGCACTACGAAGCGGTGGCCCAGGCCTATCTTCGTGGGCTCGAGCAGGCCTCCGAACCGCAACGCGTCGCTTCGGTAGCTTCCTTCTTTGTCAGCCGAGTGGACACGGCCGTCGACCGCAAACTGGAAGAAATTGGGACGTCGAAAGCTTTGGCCCTGCGAGGCCAGGCCGCGATTGCCAATGCCAAGATGGTCTACAGACGCTTCCGGGAAATTTTCAACGGTGAGTCGTTCGCTGCGCTCCGCGCGCGCGGTGCCCGCGTGCAGCGGCCGCTGTGGGCCAGTACCGGCACCAAGAACCCTGCCTCTTCGGACGTCCTCTACGTGGAGGAGCTGATTGGCGCGGACACGGTCAACACTGTGCCTCCGGCCACTTTGGATGCCTTCGGGGACCACGGCCGCGTGCGAGGCAACACCGTGGAGGAGGAGCAGGCGGAAGCACAGGAAACGCTGAGCCGCCTGGCCAAGATCGGCATTGACCTAGACGGAATCACTGAGAATCTGCAAGCAGACGGCGTCAGCTCCTTTGCGGCTTCCTTTGAGCAACTTCTCGGCGCGTTGGAAGAAAAGCGCAAGGTGCTGTTGGCGGGCCAGGCAGCCCGTGAACAGCTGAGCCTCGGGATCTACCAGAGCAAAGTGCAACAGCGGCTGCAAGCCTGGCAGAAGGATCGCTTTGCCTGTCGCCTCTGGCAAAAAGATCCGACTCTGTGGTCGCCGCAGCCGGTGCCGGAACTCGTCGACCGTCTGGGGTGGCTCAACCTTCCCGAACAGATGCATGGACAGCTCGATGAGCTGGCAGGTTTCGCCCAGCAAGCCAGGGCCGACGGCATCCGCCATGTGGTTCTTCTGGGGATGGGCGGCTCCAGCCTGGCGCCAGAAGTTTTCCAGCGGTCTTTCGGTAACGCGCCGGGTCATCCTGCTCTGCTTGTTCTTGACAGTACGCACCCTTCGGCCGTGCGCGCCGTCGAGAAGGGCGTCGATTTGCTGCACACTCTGTTCCTGGTCTCCAGCAAGTCGGGCACGACCGGCGAGACCCTCTCGTTTTTCCGTTATTTCTGGGAACGAGTCAGCCGGTTGACCAGCACTCCCGGACGTCACTTCGTTGCCATCACGGATCCGGGAACGCCGCTGGAAAAACTTGCTACGGAACGGCAGTTCCGGCGCACTTTTTCCGCGCCCGTCGAGGTCGGCGGGCGGTATTCAGCCCTCAGCGTCTTTGGTCTGGTGCCGGCAGCGCTCATTGGGGTGGATGTGCACCAGCTTTTGGACCGGGCATGGCAAATGGCGGAGGCCTGCTCCTTTTGCGTTCCGGAGTCCGACAATCCAGGGTTAACGCTGGGATCTACACTGGGAGAACTCGCGCTGGCAGGACGCGACAAGGTGACGTTCCTGGCCTCTGCATCACTGGCCTCCTTGCCGGCCTGGGTAGAACAGCTGATCGCCGAGAGCACCGGCAAGGAGGGTAAAGGCATTCTCCCGGTCGCTGACGAACCAGCGCTTCCCGCGGCTGGCTACGGCCCAGACCGGCTCTTCGTTCACCTGTCCAGGGATGGGCCTAGGGATGGGCCCAGGGACGGGAAAGAAGACTCCGAGCTGGAGACACAAGTGGCGGCGCTGGAAGCTGCAGGCCATCCGGTGGTTCGCCTGAGCCTCTTTGAGATGGTGGATCTGGGCCAGGAGTTTTTCCGCTGGGAAGTGGCTGTTGCGGCCGCGGGTGCCGTTCTCGGGATCCACCCCTTCAACCAGCCGGATGTTCAGTTGGCCAAGGAACTGGCCCGGCAGGCAATGGGACAGGCAAAAGGCAAAGCGAAAGGATCGCGCAATGGAGCGAAGCCAATATCGGCGGCACGGCGAAAACCACTGGCTCAAGCTGTGGGGAACTGGCTGGCTGGCGCCGGACCCGGAGACTACATCGCGCTCCAGGCTTATCTGGCGCCGGCGGTCGAGGTCACAACGGCTCTGCAGGAAATTCGCCGAGCGCTGGGAAGCCGCCTGAAGGCTCCCACGACATTAGGGTACGGGCCGCGCTTCTTGCACTCCACCGGCCAACTGCACAAGGGCGGGCCGGGCACGGGCCTGTTCCTACAGCTGGTGGACAATCCGCAAGAGGACCTGGCGGTGCCGGAAACCGAGTACACGTTTGGAGCCCTGATTCAGGCCCAGGCCCTGGGCGATTTCCTGGCCCTGAAGCAGCGCGACAGGCGTGTCCTGCGGATCAATCTGGGCAGCGATGTCACCGGTGGGCTCAAGCGCCTGGCGGAGGTGCTGCATGGCTGAGATCACCACGCTGTTTTGGGATGTGGGCGGCGTGCTGCTGACCAATGGTTGGGACCGCGAGGCGCGCCGCCGGGCTGCCGAGCAGTTCCACTTGGATTGGGAAGAGTTTGAAGATCGGCATGACCTCGTAGTGGCTGACTTCGAGAAAGGTCTCCTCACGCTCGATGAGTACTTGCGGCGAACTGTCTTTTATCGGTCGCGCGCGTTTAGTCAGGACGACTTCAAGACCTCTATATTTACTCAATCGCAGCCGCTGCCCGAGGTGCTGGCGCTGGTGGAGCGATTGGCGAGCTCCGGGAAGTATCTGATGGCCGCACTGAACAACGAGTCCTTGGAGTTGAACCTCTACCGCATCGAACAGTTTCGGTTGCGCGATTACTTCGTTGCCTTTTTCAGCTCTTGCTTTCTGGGTGTGAAAAAGCCTGAGCGCGGGATCTACCGCCTGGCCTCGCAAATTACCCGGCGGGCTCTGGAAGAATGCCTCTTCATTGACGACCGGGCCTTGAACCTGGAGTGCGCGCAGCTTCTGGGCATGCGGACCGTTCACTATCAAAATCCAGCGCAGTTGCGCCGGGAGCTTCAGGAGCACGGCATAGACGTTAACTCTGGATAGCGGGGAGGGATGCCATGGAATTGGGGATGATTGGGCTGGGCCGTATGGGGGGAAATATGGTCGAGCGGCTCTTACGCGGCGGCCACCGCGTAGTGGGCTACGCCCAGGATCCAGGATCGGTCCGGCGGGCGGTGGAGAAAGGCGCGGTCAGCGCCGATTCGCTGCCGAATCTTGTGGAGCAGCTCAAGCCGCCCCGGGTCGTCTGGCTGATGATCCCGGCTGGCAACCCGGTGGATGAGACGATAGAGGCGCTGTTGCCTCTGTTGAACCAAGATGACGTGATCGTAGATGGTGGCAATTCCAACTACAAGGACACGATGCGACGCGCTGCGGCAGTCAAAGAGCAAGGGCTGCAATTTGTGGATTCCGGCACCAGCGGCGGCGTGTGGGGTCTTCAGGAGGGCTATAGCATGATGATCGGCGGCGAGGCGCAGGTCGTCCAGCGGCTCTCGCCCATCTTCCAGACACTGGCGCCGGCTGCCGACAAGGGCTGGGGACACGTGGGTCCGAGCGGCGCCGGGCACTTCGTCAAGATGGTTCATAACGGCATTGAATATGGCCTGATGCAGGCCTACGCCGAGGGGTTTGCCCTGATGCAGAGCAAGAGCGAATTCGGCCTGAACCTGCAGCGGATCGCCGAAATCTGGAGGCACGGGAGCGTGGTGCGTTCCTGGTTGCTCGACTTGACGGCGCAGGCTCTGAACGAGAATCCCACACTGGAAGGCATTGCGCCCTATGTGGCCGATTCTGGGGAAGGCCGTTGGACGGTTCTGGAGGCAATCGAGCTGGGTTGCTCCATTCCGGTCATCACTCTGGCCTTGCAGCGCCGCTTCCGCTCGAGGGAAACCGAACCGTTTGCGGACAAACTCCTCGCCGTCATGCGAGAGCAATTCGGCGGCCACGCGGTGAAGCGAGACACATGAGATGACCGGGCCTCCCAATCCTCGCACAGATGCCCATTTGTTCGTGGTCTTCGGCGCGACCGGCGACCTGATGCGCCGCAAACTCCTGCCCTCGCTCTATCGCCTGGCCACCAGTGGGCAGATCAATCGCTGCCTGATTCTGGGTGTGGCCCGGAAAAGCGAGCCGGGTGAGGCCGGCTTCCGGGCGCTGGCGCGGGAGGCCTTGAAGGCTGAGGGAGTAGAAGCAGGGGAGTTCAGCAGCCGTTGGTGCGATCAGTGTCTGTTCTACCAGCCGATTGGCAAAGGCACCCCGGAAGACTTCCGGTCTCTGGCCGGGCGCATTGCCGAGCTGGAGCAGGCACACGGCCTGCCGGGGAACCGAGCCTTCTATTTGGCGCTGTCACCAGCAACGTTCCCGGCTACGATCACAGGACTTGCCGATGCGGGGTTGAACCACAGTTCAGGCTGGACCCGTCTGGTGATCGAGAAACCTTTTGGGCGCGACCTCGTCTCTGCCCGGGAACTGAACGGCCTGGTTCATCGCTATTTTGAGGAATCGCAGGTCTATCGGATTGACCACTACCTGGGCAAGGAAACAGTACAGAACTTGCTTACTTTCCGCTTCGCCAACGCCCTCTTCGAACCTCTTTGGAACCGCGACCGGGTACACAGTGTAGGAATCACCGTGGCGGAAAGTTTAGGAGTCGAGAAGCGGGCTGACTACTACGAACAAGCCGGTGCTTTGCGCGACATGGTGCAGAATCACTTGACCCAGTTGCTAACACTGACAGCCATGGAAGTTCCTGTGGCTTTTGACGCCGACTCCATCCGTGACGAAAAAGTTAAAGTGCTGCGATCGATTGAGCGTATCCGTCCGGAGAGCGTCGTCCTCGGTCAATACAGCCGAGGCAAACTGAACGGCACGGAGGTGCCGGCCTACCGGGAGGAGCCTGGTGTGGCCCTCGACTCGCAGACCGAAACGTTTGTGGCGGTCCGACTGGAGATAGCGAACTGGCGCTGGCACGGTGTGCCGTTCTATCTGTCGACCGGCAAACGGTTACCCCGCCGAGTGAGCCGGATTGCGGTCCGGTTCCGGTGTCCTCCGGTAACCTTCTTCCAACCGTTTGACTCGTGCAAGATTCACTCGAACGCTTTAGTGATCACGCTGCAGCCTGAGGAAGGGTTCGACCTGCACTTCGAAGTGAAGACCCCGGGCCAGCAACTAACGCTCCAAACACATCGTCTCCACTTCCGCTATGAGGAGGCCTTTGCTCCTCTTCCAGACGGATACGAGACACTCCTGCTGGACATCCTCGCCGGTGACCAGACTCTGTTCGTGCGCGATGATGAAGTAGAAGCTTCCTGGCGCTTGTACACGCCTTTGCTCGAACAGCGTGGCCCGGTGCACTTCTACGCAGCCGGTGACTGGGGTCCGCCGGAAGCCGAGCAGCTGCTTGGCTTGGGACCGCGGGCCCTGCATGGATCCGAAGGCGCAACGCCGAAAGAGGAGTAGAACCCGAGGCGGGAACCCTGATACGAGGAAGGCAGAGCGCTATATTCTGTAAAGAAGCAGGGCGGCAGCCACGGCAAGCACACTGACCGTAGCCGCCACAAGCAGTGTCCTCTTCAAGAGGCCAAAAAAGATCGTGCGCATACAGATTTGACCTAGCGCGAGCCGAACGTTCTCTGAGAACCCCAGTGAATGGGTGCTTTCCACTCTCCCCGAGGTTCGTGAAGAGGCCGATTATAGCCATAAACGAACTGGCCAGCAACTCCTCATTGCCGAATTCTCGGAGTGTTGGCACCTTGGTAACGCCTGAGGCCGGACGTCTGCCGGCACGGTATGGCCGGGGCCAGAGACCGCTCTAGACTGTGTTAAAATGGTAGTAGCGGCGGCGGGTGATGGTGTTTGCCGCTGCGCAGAGTAGGAGGAAAAAGCCCAGGAGGAAAAGCCATGAGATACAACGAGGAAGGTGGCAACGGGGTGCTGTGGTTCTTGGCTGGGGTCAGCTTCGGGGCAGCAGTGGCTTTGCTGTACGCGCCCCGCTCTGGCCGAGTCACGCGCCGCTATCTTTCCAGGAAGGCCAGTAAGGCGCAGCACTTCGTTTCCGACCGAGCCGAGGACGCGCGCGACTTCGTTTCCGACCGAGCCGAGGACGCGCGCGACTTCGTTTCCGACCGAGCCGAGGACGCGCGCGACTTCGTTTCCGACCGGGGGCATGAACTCTACGACCGCGGCCGGGAAGTGGTGGACCGGGGCCGGGAATTCGTGGAAGATGCCTCAGAGTTGGTAGAACGCGGTCGCAAGTACGTTCGCAACTAGCAGTTCGACAGCCGATGCCGGATCGGATCACCCTGGGCGACTATGAGCTGTTCCTGGTCTCCGACGGCACCTACCAGCTGGATGGGGGCGCCTATTTCGGCGTGGTTCCAAAGGCACTGTGGAGCCGCAAAAAGGGAGCCGACGAGGGAAATCGCATTCGAGTCGGACTGAACTGCCTGGTGGCCCGCAGCGACCGCCACACGATCCTAATCGAAACCGGCATTGGCGAGAAATTAGACGAGAAGCGTGTTCGCCTCTACGGTGTCGCGCGGCAGCGCAGCTTGCCGGAAGACATCGCAGCCCGCGGCATTGATCCTGACTCCATAGAACTAGTCGTCGACACACATCTGCACTTCGACCATTGCGGGGGCAACACCCGCTGGCAGGGCGGCCGGGCAATGCCCGTCTTCCCCCGGGCCCGCTACTTCGTGCAGCGCGGCGAGTGGGAGCATGCCCACCTGCGCCATGACCGCGACCGCGTCAGCTACCTGGACGAAAACTACGAACCACTGGTTGGCAGCGGCCAGATGACGCTGCTGGACGGCAACGCCACCCTGGCGCCGGGCCTGGTTGTTCGGGTCACGCCGGGGCACACGCGGAACCTGCAGGTAGTGCTGATCCAGTCCGGCGGGCAAACCTGCGCCTACTTCTCCGATCTGGTCCCCTCCACTGCCCACCTGAATCCCACCTGGGTCATGGCGTTCGACCTGTTTCCGCTGGAGACCATCGAGAACAAGAAGCGCCTTCTTGCGCAGGCCGCCTCCGAGAATTGGCTTTGCGTCTTCGTACACGACGCGGAACACCCCTGGGGCTATGTGCGCGCCGGCGAGGGCGGCAAGTACGAGTATGAACCGGTGGCCGCGCCCGCCCCGGCTAAAACGAGTTAGCAGGCAGCCGTCGTCCCGGCCTCTCCAGAACCACTACTGCAGCAACTGCAGCGTACCCGTCGCAATTTGCCGCCGGAATCCCCCTTCTGCCAAAGCAGTGGCAGCGCCTGCGGGGCCATCACACACTCTATTTCGGCACCGGCTTCCAAGTCTGGCCGCCGTCAGCGGTGCGCAGGCGGCGTCCGGAGCGGGTCAGGATTTCGCCAGTAAGCGCGCTCGTGAAGGAGATAGTCACAGGATCTTTTGCTCCCGTCTCGACCAGTGGATACCAGCTTCGGCCCAGGTTGACAGAATGCGCCACCCGGCCTCCGGGCAACAGCACCCACAGGTGATCGCCGAAAACGGCGAAATTGGTGACCGCCGTGCCTGACGAGCCCGACGGGCCCGTCGGTATGATCAGCGGCTGCCATTCGTTGGACTCGGCGGGGGACACCAGCAGCAGGCCGGAGATAGTTAGAGCCAGGCGGTGCGTCGCGGCCAGGACTTGTTTGCGGAACGGCCCGCGCGTCTGAGCGTCGCGCCCCTTAAGCCCCGTTGCCGCGCCGACCGCTTCCGCTCTAGCGTACTGATGGCCCTCAGCTCCGGACCGCCTAGTCTCCTCTTTTTTAGCCAAATCGGCGCGTTTGGCGAGCCGGTCCTCGAGGGTCAGGACGCTCTTGGCCGCGTTCTTCGGCTCGGCTTGCGTCCTTCGCAATTCCTTCGATCGCGACGGCTTCGGAGCGGGCTGGGCTCGACGGCGGTCGGCAAGCTTGTTAGTCACTGAGGTCTTGGCTTGTGCCTCGGACGCGCTCTGTGCGACAGCATCGTCGAGCACCTGCGGTCCGTCTTTCGTCTTGAGCGCGCGTGCAGCGGAACTTTCAAGTTGCGCGAGCCGATCTGCTCCGGATGGAGACGCCGATGGGGGCGGAGGAGGCGCAGCGGCCGGGACAGGATCCGCTGCTCGCGCCCCTTGTTCGGCGAAGCCGCCTTGGAACTCTCGCCGTGTTTGCGGCAGCCGCTCCTCTTCCTCAGTAGCCACTGCCGCTGTCGTTCCCCCAACTGTCGTTCCCCTGACTGTCGTTCTCTCAACTGGGCGCGCCTTGTCAGCTTCGCCTAGCGGGACGCCGCGACTGGTGGCGACCTCTGCGGGAGCCTGAGGCGCGGGGGCCTGGGCGAGTGGCGAACCTGTCGGCGACTCCGGCTCCGGGGCCGCCTGCTCAGCAACGCGGCCAGGCGCAGTGGAGGGGCGGGGGGCCACGATCTGGAAGCGCTCGTAATAGATGAACGACCCCGTCAGGATCACGCCGGCCAATGCGGGCAGTGCCCAACGCCAGCGAAACACAGGTGAAATGCGGGGCGCCCGGGAGGTCTGCGTTCCTGCGGCGGCGGCACCAGCGGCCGATTCCTGCGGTGCCAAGCGCACCAGACGCACCACAGCAGCCTGGCAGGCCGCACAGGTGGCCAGATGCTGCTCGAAGCGCTCGCGGGTCGTCTGGGGGAGCTGGCCTTCCGCGTACGCGGCCAGCAGCTCGGCGTTGTTGCAGAGTTCACCGCCCGCCGCGCCCTCCCAGTTTCGCCGCCGCAGCAAGTCCTCCAAAGGCGTGTGGTCGTCCGGTACGTGCACTTTGGCCCCTATTTCTGAACGGCAGGCGTGCCGCGATCTTGCACGCTCCGCCGAATCTCCAAGCGGCCCTGCACAGCCTGATACAGGCAGCGCCTCACCTCGTCCTCCTCCAACCGGTGCTCTTTTTTTAGGATGCTAGTCAGAGTCTGGCGCAACTGGCTACGAGCCCGGTCTAGCTCGCGGCTGGCCGTGGCCTCATGCACCCCTACCAGGGCGGCGGCCTCGCGCAGGGTCAGCCCATGAAAATAGTAAAAATCCAACAGCAACTTCTGGCGCGGCAGCAGGCGCTCGAGAGCCGTTTCTAGCGCGTTCTGGGCCATGCGCTCGTATTGTCCCTGTTCGACCGGATCCGCAACTGCCGCCGCGGATACGACCTGGCCGGCTGATTCACGCTCCTCCAATGAGACTTCCTTTTTCTCCGAGCGCAAGCGATCCACGTAGCTCTGGTAGAGGACCGCGCGCAGCCACCCTGCCAGCGAACTGCGCCCGGCGAAGGAGGCCAGCCGCGCCCGTTGCTCGTAGAGTTCGCCAAACATTGCGTCGGCCAGCTCCTCTCCGCGCGGGCCCGCTAGCGCGCGGCCAGCCGCCCGCAGCGGTCCGCGAAGTTCCTCAAAGAACTGCCGCCAGGCCCGCTCGTCGCCGTGCGCACAGGCAGCCGCCAGCGCCAGATCGCGCAGCCGGACCGAGCGCAGGTATTCCTCGACGCTGCCCTCCCCGCCGTATTTCTCCAGCGATGCGTGCGCTGCCTGAGCGAAAGCCTCCAGTGGCAGTCCCCGGGAGGAGGCGGGCGTCGCCGAGTAGAGCTGCTCCAGCAGGCGACGGTAGCGGGATTGGAATTCTGCCGCCGTCATGACTTCTTCCAAAGATTATACGCGGCCCTGGGGCGGCCCGCACTTCCGTAAGGGTGATTCCTTTGGGAGCAACGGCAGAGGGCATATACTGGGCTTTCGGCCCAAGAGCCAGGCTAAGACAAGGCTAAGACAAGGCCAAGACCAAGACCGGGCTAAGACCGGGCTAAGACCGGGCTAAGACCAGGCTAAGAGAAAAATGGCTGGGCTGAGAGCGAGCTAATGGCCTTTCCGTTTCGCGGCGTGGACTTCGTGGAGGTGGACTCGCTGTTCAGCTCCGAGGAGCTGCTGGTGCGTCAGACCACCCGCGAATTTGTGGAGAACGAAGTCATTCCCATCATCGAGGAGCATAACCGGGAGGGGAAATTCCCGTTGCACCTGGTCCCGAAGATGGCCGAGCTGGGGTTTCTCGGGGCCAACCTGCGAGGCTATGGCTGCGCCGAGATGTCCAACGTCGAGTACGGCCTGATGATGCAAGAATTGGAGCGGGGCGACAGCGGACTGCGCAGCTTCGCCAGCGTGCAGGGCGCGCTGGTCATGTACCCGATCCTGGAGTTCGGCTCCGAGGAGCAAAAGCAGCGGTGGCTGCCGCGGCTGCAAAGTGGCCGGGCCATTGGCTGCTTTGGATTGACCGAACCCGACTTCGGTTCCAACCCCGCTAGCCTGCGCAGCCGCGCCGTCCGGGACGGGCGCCACTACGTGCTCAACGGCGAGAAGGCCTGGATCACCTCCGGCAGCATCGCCGACCTGGCGCTCGTCTGGGCCAAGACGGAGGACGGCGTCATTCGCGGCTTTCTGGTGGAAAAGAGCACCCCGGGGCTCACAGCGCGCGACATCAAGGGAAAATTTTCCCTGCGGGCCTCGGTCACCAGCAGCCTGTCGCTCCAGGACGCGCGGATCCCATGCGAAAACCTGCTGCCCGGCACCGATGGGTTGAAAGCAGCGCTGATGTGTCTGAACCAGGCGCGCTATGGCATCGGCTGGGGCGCGCTGGGGGCGGCCATGGCCTGCTACGAGACCGCCCGGCAGTACGCGCTCGAACGCCGCCAGTTCGACAACAGACCCATCGCCAGCCACCAATTGGTCCAGCAGAAGCTGGCCTGGATGATCACCGAGATTACCAAGGGGCAGTTGCTGGCGCTGCACGTGGGAAGGCTGAAGGACGCCCGCCGCGCCCACCACACCCATATCTCCATGCTGAAGCGCAACAACGTGGAAATGGCGCTGGAAACGGCGCGCCTGGCTCGTGACATTCTCGGAGCCACCGGCATCGGCGACGAGTACCCCGTCTTCCGGCATATGTGCAACCTGGAGTCGGTTAAGACTTACGAGGGCACGCACGACATCCACACCCTGGCGATCGGCGAGAGAATCACCGGGATTTCAGCGTTTTCCTGATCTTCTTTTCCTGATCGTCTGGGAGAATGCGCTCCGGTATAGCAGACAGCCGGTAAATCATGATTCGCACCCCCCACATTGTCCTGCTGGCCGGCGCCGTGGTTGTGATGTTGTTGGCCGGCCTGGCATCGCTGCTCGATTCTGCCTGGGTGTACCTGTTGTTCCAGACGGTGTGCCACCAGCAGACGGAACGGGCGTTGTGGTTTGCGGGCGGTCCCATGGCGGTGTGCGCGCGCTGCTTCGGCATTTATGCCGGAGCAGTGCTGGCGCTGCTGATCAGGCTTCGGGCGCGGCCGCGGACTCTGGCGGCGGCCAGCCTGTTGCTGGCCGCCGACGTGGGCAGCGAGTGGCTGGGGCTGCGTCCGCCTTGGGCCATGGGGCGGCTACTGGTGGGTTTGCTGGTTGGCGCAACGGCCGCGCCGTTCATCGACGGGGAACTGGTTCAGGCTATGCGGCTATCACGGAAGAAAGCTGTGGTCCGCCAGAGGCGTCGGCGCAGCAAGCTTGCCCTGGCTGAGATCACCCAGGGCCGCGCCAATTGATGGAACGCTGTCCCAATTGCGACGCCGAATTGCCGGCGATTGCGTATTTCTGCCCCATTTGTGGACAGAAGCTCAAGACGTCCGAACAGCCGCCGGATAGCGCAGCGGCTTCCGAAGATCAGCCAGAGGAGGAATCCCCAAGCACTCAGGATTCGACAGTCCTCGCGCCGGAGCCGGAAGTGGCTCCGGCACCTCCAGGCTGGAGAGTGGCGCCGGTTTCCGGACCGCAGATGGTGGGCCCGGCGTTCTGGGCTGCCGTCGCCGCCGGCGCGCTGGTGGGCGTCCCCGGCACCAGCAACTGCGCTTGCCTGTGGATGCTGGGCTGCGGGGCGCTGGCGGTTTTCTTCTTTCATAAGCAATTTGGCCGCACAACCTTTTCCAACGAAGCAGCCCGCTTGGGAGCCCTAAGCGGCCTTTTCGGCTGCCTGGTGGCTTCCCTGGTGGCCATGGTTTCCTTTGCCCTGATCCGGCGCAGTACTCTGGGGTTTTTGGATTACCTGCGGGAGAACCTGGAGCGGTCAGCGCCCATGCTGAAACCCGAGGATGCGGCTCAAATCCAGGAGCTGATCAATTCGCCAGGCGGCGCCGCCGTGCTGCTTGTGATGCTAGCTACCGTCTATCTGTTCAGTTTCCTCGCGCTCAGCACGCTTGGAGCCCTGCTGGCTGGCTCTCTCGCCCGCCGCCGCTCCGAGTGATTTTTGCCCTTCGCTGTCATCCCTTTCTTCGCAAGGCACTCCCCTCGACTCTGGCTGTGCTCAGGATGGAAATGCAACAGATGCGCTAGGCAGGCTGGAGCAGGGGACTGGTCCCGAACAGGTTGCCGCGGTTGAGCAGGTTCTTGGGGTCCAGGGCCAGCTTGATGCGCCACATGGCCTCGAGCACCTCCGGCGGATACAGCAGCTTGAGCAGGTGGGCTTTGCTCTTGCCCAGGCCATGCTCGGCCCCCACCGTGCCGCCCAGCTTCACCGCCCGCGCGGCGAATTTCAGCAGCAGAGATTTGGCTGCGCCGAAGTCGGCTTCATTGGTTGGCAGCATGTTTACATGCAGGTGGCCGTCGCCGATGTGGCCGTAGATGGTGTACTGGGGCGGGTTGGCGCCGGCAAACAGGGCGTCCAGTTCGTGGTGGTAGAAGGCGAGAATTTCCTGAGTCCGCTCTACGGGGACCGCTTGGTCGGTGGCTAGCTTGGGATAGCCGTTGAGCCGGGCGGTGTCGTTGACGATCAGGGCGATGGCGTGGCGAAATTCCCGGAACTTTTCCCGCTCCGCGGCCGAAACAGCAAACCAGGAATCCTCCAGCAACGCGTCCTGTTCCCCGATCACCTCCAGCCAGCGCTCGGCCGCCTCTTCCCGCGGGCTGCTGCCGATTTCCTGCTCCAGCAGAATCGCGGCCTGGGCCTGGGCAGGAATTTCCGGGTAACGGTGCAGGCGCAGCAGGGCCAGCGAGTTGTGATCGAAAAACTCCAGCAGTCGCGCGCAGGCCGGGCCGGCCCACTGCGAGTCGTGGGCGAGGCGCTGCGCTCGGGTCGCAAAGTCCAGTGCGGCCCTCTCGCTAGAGTAAAAGATGACGCCGCCCAGGACCTCGCCGGGCCAGGGCAGCAGCGCCAGCTCGGCTTCGGTCACCACGCCCAGGGTTCCTTCCGAACCAATGAACAAGTCCACAAGGTCCATGCCCGGCCGAAACCAGTAGCCGGCGGAGTGCTTGGTGGTGGCGGGCATGGGAAAATCGGGCAGACGAATTTCGCGCATGTCGCCGCTGGCCAGCACCATCTGGAAGCATCCTGCGGCGTTGGCTGTCACCTCGCCGCGCACGAGTTCCAGCAGATCGCCGTTGGGTAACACCAGCCGCAGGCGGCGCACGTGGCGGCGTGTCGCCCCATACTTGAAGCTGCGCGCACCGGAAGCGTTGCAGGCGATGGTGCCCCCGATGCTGGCGTGGATCTCGGTGGGATCCGGCGGGTAGAACTGCCCGGTCTGCTGGGCCGTCGCTTGCAATTCTTTCAGCAAAACTCCTGGCTGAATGCGCGTGCCTCCCGGGGCAATTTCGAGAATGCGGTTTAGCCGCTCCACAGACAGTACCCAGCCGCCCTGCGCCACCCGGGCTCCTGTGAGCCCGGTGCCGGCGCCTGAGACTGTCACCGGCGTCTCGGTGCGCCCCGCTTCGCGCAGCACGGCGCTGACCTGGGCTTCATCGTCGGGAAGCAGCAGCAATTCGGCGCGTCCGGTAAACCCGGAGGCGTCCTCGACGTAGGGCTCCAGGACCTCCGATTCGCTGCGGCGCGGACACGGCCCCGCAGCAAGTGGCGCAGCTCTCGCATACGCGCGGTGGCCCATCGCAGCTAGCTTATCTCCGGGCAGGTGCGCAGCATTCAGATTCGCAGGCGCTTCTATTATTAAATGTCCGGCATTAAATGTCTGGGCCTTCTTCTTCGGCAGCTGGCAGGTGCAGGTGGTTCGTTTCCAGGTAGCCTTTGAGTACGTCGAAACCCTCCTGCGGCGAGTCCGCGTACTGGAACAACTCCAGATCTTCCGGACTAATGGCGCCCCACTCGGCCAGCTTCTCCAGACGCAGAACACTGTCCCAGTACTGGCGGCCGTAGATGAGGACGGCTATTCGCTTGGCAAGCCGGTTGGTCTGGACCAGGGTCAGCAGTTCAAATAGCTCATCCAGCGTACCGAAGCCGCCCGGGAAAATCACCACCGCCTTGGCTAGATACACGAACCAGAACTTCCTCATGAAGAAATAATGAAACTGGAAGCTTAGCTCAGGGGTGATATAGGGGTTCGGGGGTTGTTCGAAGGGGAGGGAGATATTGAGGCCGATGCTCTTTCCCCCGGCTTCGGAGGCGCCCCGATTGGCCGCTTCCATAATGCCTGGTCCACCGCCGGAGCACACGACAAACCGGCGGCGGGCAAATGGCAGGGGCTTGGCCCAGGCGGTCAGCAGTCGCGCCAACTCCCGTGCTTCCTCATAGTAGCGCGACCAGTTCAGCGCGACTCCAGCCTCCTTAACCTGCTCCGCAAGCTGTGGATCGCGGTTTGCGTCGCCGGCTTGCTTCAACGCCTGGAGCTGCCGTTCCGCCTCCTGGCGGCTGTGCACGCGGGCCGAGCCGAAAAACACCACCGTGTCCTGGATGTTCTGGCGCCGGAATCGAGCCAGCGGCTCCATGTATTCGGAAAGAACGCGTAGCGCGCGGGCGTCGGGGCTGGCCAGGAATTTCGCCTTTTCGTACGCCAGGGCCGGTGCGCGATTCTCGCGCTGTGTTTGAGGGTCGTTCATGGCAGTGGTTATACTACGCCGGGCCGATAGCGACGCAGGAAATTGGCGAGAAGCCATCGAATCGTGCGACGTGACGCAGGCCCGCAGCGTTCGCGGAAAGCTTCTCGACAGTGCGGCAAACCGTCTGATATCCTTTCCCGCTTCCCGGCTTCTTCGATGTTTGCAATACGTGGGTGTTCCTGAAAAATCCTCAGAAGGAGACGCTATGCCCAACCCTGTGGTGCACTGGGAAATTGCGGTGAAAGATGCCGAACAGGCCAAGAAGTTCTACAGCGCCCTGTTTGAGTGGAACATTGATTCTAACAACCCGATGAATTACGGGATGACCAACACCGGGGGCCTGAATGGTGGCATCTTCAAGCCACCTGCAGGCGCTCCCAATTACGTGACCTTCTATGTACAAGTGGACGACATTGACGCTTCCCTGAAGAAAGCGGGAGAGCTTGGCGGCAAGGTGGTCGTTCCCAACACGCCGATTCCAGGTATGGGAGCCATGGGCATGTTTGCCGACCCGGAAGGAAACGTGGTTGGGGTGTTCAAGAGCCAATCCTAGCCGCCAGCGCCGCAGAAGCCGGCCAGGCTGTTCTGCCGCTGGCGGTGAATCCTTGCATGCCGAATCCGGATTCCAGCACCGAAGTCAGCAAGCTAGCGCAGGTCGTCGAGCCGGAAGTACCGGTGGCCCCGGTTCCGCAGCCACCGGTGCGCCGGATGTTTCGCGCACTGCGGCACCCGCAGTACCGGTTGTTTTGGAGCGGCAACTTCATCTCCAACACCGGCACCTGGATGTACACCCTGGCGCAGGGCTGGCTGGTTCTGCAGCTGACCGATTCCCCGTTTTGGCTGGGACTGGTGGGGTTCACCTCCTGGATTCCGCTGCTATTGTTCACTCCGCTCGGCGGGGTCATCGCCGACCGCGCCGATCGCCGCCGAGTGATGCTGCTGGCGCAGTCGGCGCTGATGGTCCTGGCGTTTCTGCTGGCCTTGCTGACCTCGCTGGACATCGTCAACATCCGGCATATCCTGGTGCTCTCGTTCCTGTCGGGAATGGCAATGGCCATGAACACGCCGGCTTACCAGGCCAGCCTGCCCGAACTGGTGGGGGCCGAGGATCTGACCAACGCGATCGCGTTGAACTCAGCCCAGTACAACTTGTCTCGCATGCTGGGGCCCGCCCTGGCAGGCTTGGCTATGGACCGCATCGGAGTCGCCGGCTGCTTCTACCTGAATGCCTTTAGCTTCCTGGCGCTGCTGTTGGCGCTGGCGCGGATTCGCCTGCCGGCCCGCGCCGCCGCCGATGCCGGAAGCTCCGGTCGGCTTTGGAAGCCGCTGCTGGCTACCTTTTACTACCTGCGCCGACACCGCGTGCTGCGCACCTTGATCCTGCTGGAGGCGCTGGCGAGCTTCTGCGGCATGCCCTATATCGTGCTGATGCCCGTGTTCGCGCGCGACGTCCTGGAGGTGGGGCCGCGCGGCTTCGGATACCTGATGGGGTCGGCCGGGGTCGGCGCGCTGTCGGGCGCCCTGCTGCTGGCCTGGCGCGGCGACCGGTCGCGGAAAGGCGCCTTCGCGCTGCACTCTGCGCTGCTGTTTTACGCCGCGCTGGTCGTTTTTGCCCTTTCCCGCCGGTTTGATCTGGCGCTGGTGGCCCTGGCGCTAACCGGCGCCACCATGGTGACCGCCTTCTCCACCATTAACAACCTGCTTCAGAAGTACGTTGCCCCCGAGATGCGCGGCCGCATCATGGCCACGCACGCGATGGCCTTCCTGGGCTTGGCTCCACTCGGCGGCCTGTTGGCTGGCGCGGTGGCCGAGCACATCGGAGCCCCAGAGGCACTGGCTTCGCTTTGCCTGGTCGCGCTGGCCATCACTGCCGTCGTGCGCCTTCGGATGAGCGAATTGCGCGACCTGGCATAGCGGGCCTCTGAATCTCCCCGGCAGAGCCCGCGCCACGAGTGCAGCAAGCCGTTCGCCCCTACTCCAGAACGCGGCACAGTTCCTTTTCCAGCGCCGACTGCCACTCAGGATCCAGCGGGCCGCCCTCGCGAGTGACGTAGAAAACGTCAATGACCATGGGTCCCTGGGTGTCGGCGAGCACGACTTCGATGTTGCAGCCGTGCGCCGAAAGAACGTTGGAGATGCGGTAGAGCAAGCCGGGCCGGTCGCGGGTGATCACCTCCAGCAGGGTGCTGTAGGCCGAGGCCGAGCTGTCGAAGCGGACCCGCGTTTCCACGCGATAGCTGGCCCGTCCGGGTACGGGCCGGTCCAGCCTCCCGGCAATCATCTTGGCCACGTCCGTCTTGCCCAGGATGGCGTCTTCCAGCATCTTCAGCAGGCGCTCCGACTCCTCGGAATTCAATTCCAGCGTCCGGTGCAGGTCCACGAACTGGAAGGTGTCCAGCACGATACCCTGCCGGTTGGAGAAGGCTTCCACCTTGTGGATGTTTGTCCCGAAGGCCGCCAGGGCCCCGGTGATGGCAGCAAACAGGAACGGGTGATCGAAGGTGAGGACCAACAACTGGTGGTGGCCATGATGGCGGCTCAGCGAAAACTGGACCGGCCGATGCGCCAGCTGCTGGGCCAGCCCGAAGTGCGCCAGAATTTCGGCCGGGGTATGCGTCTTCAGGTAGCGCCGGGGGAAGCCCTCCAGGAACGCGGTTACTTCGGGGCGAAACGACATGGCCATTTCCCCGGGCTCGGCGCGGTCAGTGTCCAGTTGCCGGGTGAGTTCATTGTGGGCGGCCAGGTAGAGCTGCCACAGCATCTCTTCCTTCCACGGCGTCAGCGCGCCGGGGTTCACCGACTGGATGTCGGCGTAGGTGAACAGGCAAAGCATCTTCAACCGTTCCGTGGTTCCCATGCGGGCGGCAAACTCTTGGATCGTCTCCGGGTCAGACAGATCGCGGGTGCCGAGGGTGGTGGACATCAACAGATGGTTTCCCACCAGGAACCGGACCAGGTCCAACTCGGCTTCCTCCATTTTTAATCGGGCCAGAATGGGATCCAGCAGCCGCAGCGAAACTTGTACATGCTCGCCGTACCCGCTCTTGCCAAGGTCATGGAAGAGCAGGGCTAGCAACATCGGCTCAGGATGGTCCAGCTCGGCGAACACTTCGGCGAAGCGGGCCGGGAAACGGCCCTCGGGCGTGCGCTCAGGTTCCTTGCGTCCGGCCAAGGGTTTCAGTTCTTGCAGGTGTTTGATGGTCAGCAGGGAGTGCTCGTCCACCGTGTATTTGTGATAGAGGTCCCGGATCACGAGCGACTCGATCAGGCGAAACTCGGGGAACAGCGCCCCCAACATTCCCAGTTCATGCATGGCCGCCAGGGCCGTATAGGCGTGTGGCAGCGCCAGAATGCGACGGAAGCGGGGCCACAGATGGGGAGCCTGCTGTGCCCACTCAGCCAGTTCGGCGAGCTGACGATCGAGGCGTCGTTCCGTTTCCAGGCTCAGAGCGACCCCGTGCCGGGCTTGAAACTCAAACAGATCCAGCCACAGGCCCGGGTCCCGTTGCGCGTGGATGGGATTGCGCAGGAACACCTCGCCGCTGTGGACCGCAAAGTCGGTGTTGGAAAAGCGCTCCTGCCGCTGCTGCAGCCAGCGGGAAAGCGTAGAACGCGGCGCGGCCGACTGGCGCAGGGAGTGGCTGACCATCCGATAGATGTGGCGCACGTGGCCAAAATAAGACCGCATCCACTGTTCCGCGCCGGGGTGTTCCGCGCTAGTCTCGCCCTGGCCCGGTCGGCCCTGCCTCGCCAGCTCTTCCTGCAGGTCGAAGCTGAGCGTGTTAGCGTCGCGCCCGCACAGCAGATGCAGTTGGACCCGGGCCGCAGCGAGAAACTGGTGGGCGTCGGCCACCTCGCGCCGCGCCGTCTCGGGCAACTCCTCCCGGGGCGGCACGCTCTTTTCCTCGGCGCGCAAAATCCGCGACAGCCAGCAGGCGAGCTGGTAGTCGCGCAACCCTCCGGGCGATTCCTTGACGTCGGGTTCCAGGTGGTAGATGGTTTGGCCAAATTTCTTGTGGCGGAATTCGGCCAGGCTTATCAGGTTACGCAGCAGTACCGTCCGTTCACGCTGCACCAGGCGCGGCAGCGTTTCCTGTTGCAGCCGGTCGAACAGTGCCCGATCGCCGGCCACGAAGCGCGCATCCATCAGGGCCACGCTGAATTCGGTATTGCCCTCCGCCAGCGTGCCGCATTCGGCCAGCAGTCGGACCGAGTGTCCCAGGCGCAGCCCGGCGTCCCAAAGTTCCCGGAGGAACTCGGCGATTTGCTCGCGGGTGACTGGCTGCCCTACTTGACGGGCAAACAGCAGCAGCAAGTCCACATCGGAGTGAGGGAACAGCTCTCGGCGGCCGTATCCTCCAAGGGCCGCCAGGCAGAAGCCGGAGGGGCCGATGGGATCCGCAGACAAGTACCGGGTGTAGGCCGACAGCACTATCTCGTCCACGGCTGCCGACCGCCCGCGAACCAGAGCGTATCCGTCCCCGGAGGCAAGAAACTCTTCGCGGAGCTGGGCGGAGCGGCGCTGATAAGTGGGCGCGGCCTTGACTTTACTCGGCGCCGAGCTACGACTGCCTGGCATAGCTTTCCAGTTCACCATAGCGCGTGAAAACGCGCAACTGAAGCTGGTTATCCGGGTCATCGGAATTTTCTATAATTCCCCGCCAGTGTTGGCTTTTCCGCGTCTTCTGGAAGACTGAGCTGGGCGCTTCCCTGATGAGCACAACGATGAGCACGACTAACCACGCGCCGATGTCTTTGCGACTTGGTGGTGAAACGAAAGACCGACCCGGTGGTCTTGAGCGTTCCTTAGCCAAAGGCGTATTACACTGAAGGTGCATGAAGATTGGAATTACCTGCTATCCGACCTATGGGGGCAGCGGGGTGGTGGCCTCCGAACTGGGGATGGAATTGGCGGCACGCGGGCACCAGGTCCATTTCATCACCTACGCCCGCCCGATCCGCCTGGACCTTTCGGCTGACTCCTCGATCGCCCAAAATATCACCTACCATGAGGTGGAGGTGACCACCTACCCGTTGTTCGACTACCCGCCCTACACGCTGGCACTGGCCACCCGCATGGCCGAGGTGGCCTTCGCGGAAGGACTGGACCTGCTGCATGTGCACTACGCGATTCCTCACTCGGTCAGCGCCTACCTGGCCCAGGCCATGCTGGTCAGCCAGTCCGGGCGCCGCCTCCCCTTTGTCACCACCCTGCACGGGACCGACATCACCCTGGTGGGCACGGATCACTCTTACCTGCCCATCACCCGCTTCGCCATCGAGTACAGCGACGGCGTCACCGCCATCAGCCACAACCTGCGCGAGACCACCCAACGGGAGCTGGAAATCCAGCGCCCGATCCAGGTCATCCACAACTTCGTGAACTGTGACCTCTACCACCCGAAGCGCGATGAGGCGGCCCGGGCCGTGCTGGCCCCGGCCGGGGAGCAGTTGGTAGCCCACCTGTCCAATTTCCGTGCCGTCAAACGGATTGCTGACGTGGTCGCTGTGTTCGCCCGAGTGAGAAAGGAAATGCCGGCCAGGCTGCTGATGATCGGCGACGGTCCGGAACGGGGCAACGCCGAGTACGTGGCGCGCCAATTGGGCGTGGAGCGCGATGTGTTGTTCCTGGGCAAGCAGGACAACGTGCATCGCCTGCTGCCGCTGTGCGAGGTGTTGCTGCTGCCCAGCGGGATGGAATCTTTCGGGCTGGCGGCGCTGGAAGCCATGGCCTGCGGGGCCATCCCGGTCGCCACCCGGGTGGGAGGTGTTCCGGAGGTCATCACCGACGGGCACGACGGCTACCTGAGCGAAGTCGGCGACACGGAGACCATGGCTGGGCGCGTCCTGCTGCTGCTCCGCGAGCCGGAGCGGCGGAGGCGCATGGCCGAGGCCGCCCGCAACACGGCACTCACCCGCTTTTGCGCTACCTTGATTCTTCCCCAGTACGAGCGTTACTACCGCCAGGTGCTGGAGCGCTGAAGCCGCCCAGCTACGGCATGCTACGGGAGGCTACGCCAGCCAAGCGAGAGCCGGGCAGGGACGGCCCTGCCCGGTCATGAGCGTGGAAACCATTGGAAAAAGGCGGAGCGCTTACTTGGCTCTGGAGTAGAGGTGGGCCACGTATTGCCCGTAGCCGTTGTAGGGATGGGTCGGCCGCCGCTCGCGCGTGTCAATCATCTGTTCGGTGGCCTGGGACCAACGCTTGTGCGGCACCTTGGGATTCACGTTGGACCAGAAATCATATTCCTTGGGCGCAACCGTGTTCCAGAAGGTACGTGGCTGCTTCTTGGTGAACTCGACCTTGACGATGCTCTTGATGCTCTTGAAGCCGTACTTCCACGGTACGATCATCCGGATCGGCGCGCCGTGCTGCTTTGGCAGGTCATGACCGAAAATCCCAGTGACCATCAGGGTCATTTCATTGGCGGCTTCGGCCATCGTCAGCCCCTCGTGGTACGGCCAGGGATACCAGTGATACTTCGCGAAGCCGGGAGCCTCGCCGGGCCGGAAGAAAGTGACAAAGCGCACGAAGTTGGCTGAAGAAAGCGGCTTCACGTACTCTAGGAAGGCCTTCATGGGAAAGCCGGTCCAGGGCACGGCCATGGCCCAGGCTTCCACGCAGCGAAACCGGTAGAGGCGCTCCTCCAGTGGCATCTTGCGGATCAGGTCCTCGACGTCCAGTTTCAGCTTCTTCTGGACCAATCCGGTGACCTCAATCGTCCAGGGATGGGTCGTCAGCTTCTGTGCCAGGCGAGCCGGGGCGGTCTTGTCCTGCTGATCGAATTCATAGAAGTTGTTGTAGGTGGCCGCGACGCGCTCGTCGGTGAGAGGCCGGTCCAGCTTGTACTTGGGATTGCGGCCGACAGCAGCCTCAGCGGCTTCTGGGAAGGCCAGCCCGCTTGCTCCCAGCGCGGCGGCGCCGATGGCGCCGGCACGCAAGAGCTGCCGCCGGTTCAGAACTGCGTCCTCAGGGGTGGCCAGCCGTTCCGGAATTTCCCAGAGGCGTGGAATACGGATCAGCATGTCCTTCATTTTACCATGAATCCATCATGGCAGAACGTATCCAAGCCTGCCCAAACTGGGCCTGCCGGGAACTGGGCGTGCCGGAAATCGTGCCTGCTAGTCGCCGGCTCGTTATGGGCCCCGCACCAGGGGAACAAACGAAACGGGAAGCACCGACCGGACAACGTAGCGGCCGTGCTGATTCTTCTCCACCAGGCGCAAGTGCTGATTCCCCGAGGGGCCTGTCGGGATCACCATGCGTCCGCCCGGCTTCAGCTGGTCGAGCAGCGCCGGCGGGATTTCTGTGGGCGACGCGGTGACAATGATCAAGTCGTAGGGCGCGTGCTCAGGCCAGCCATGGTTGCCGTCGCCCTGGCGCACTTCCACGTTGTTGTAGCCCAGTTTCTTGAGCCGCTCTGCCGAGCTCCGCGCCAGCTCAGGCACAATCTCGATGGTGTACACCTTGGAGATCAGCAAGGACAGCACCGCGGTCTGGTAGCCGGATCCGGTGCCGACTTCCAGGGCAACGTGCTCCTTCTCCGGCTGTAGTTGCTCGGTCATGAAGGCCACAATGTAAGGTTGGGAGATGGTTTGGCCGGCGGCCGTGGGTAGGGGTGTGTCGTCGTAGGCCCGCCTGGCCAGCGAAGGCCTGACGAAGAGGTGCCGGGGCACTTTCCGCATGGCCTCCAGCACCCGCGGGTTGTGCACGTCACGCGCTTCGATCTGTTCGCGCACCATGCGGGCGCGCGCCTGCTCCGGCGGTTCGTCGCGCGGCGGGCAGGCCGCCGCGCTGAGCGAGGCCAGCACCAGAAGCACGACCCACAAAGCCGGTCGCAGGTTGCGCGTACCGGCACGATCATTCATAGCGCAGGCACGTGATGGGATCGAGGTTGGCGGCGCGATTGGCCGGGTAAAAGCCAAAAAACAGGCCCACCGAGACAGAGATCAAGAACCCTAGTGTCACCCACAGGAGGGAAACTTCGGTCGGCAACAGGGGAAACACCAGATGCACCGTCCAGCTCACTGCAATACCCAGCACAATGCCCAGCACGCCACCAAAACTGGTCAGAGTGATGGCTTCGATCAGGAACTGGGCGCGGATATCCTGCCGCCGCGCACCCACGGCCTTGCGGATGCCGATTTCCTGGGTCCGCTCGGTCACCGAGATCAGCATGATGTTCATCACCCCGATGCCACCCACCAACAGGCCGATGGAGCTGATCACAGCCGTCAGCAGGACCAACGCCCCGGTCAACTGCTCCCACAGGTCGGTGAGGAAATCCGGGGTTGCGATCTCAAAGTCATTCTCGGCACTGAGCGGCACCCGCCGCAGGCGCCGCACGATATGTGTCACTTCGTCCTTGGTCTGCGACAGGAGCGACGGGTCGAGTGTGCTGACCGCAAGGAAGTGTTCGCGGCTCTCCGGGTAAAGCTTGTGGAAGGTGGAGTAGGGAATGATGACGAACCGATTCACACCCGACTGGCCGAACAGCCCGGCATCCTTCTCCATCACCCCGATGACCTCAAAGCGCAAGCCGTTCAGAACGACCTCGCGGCCCACCGGGTCCACGTTGGGAAACAGCGAGGTGGCTACGGCCGCCCCCAGCACGCACACGTAGCGGCTGTGCGCCAGGTCATAGGGACTGATGAAGCGCCCGTCGCGGACGCCAAACAGCGGGAGGACTTCGGCGTACTCGGGGTCGGCGCCGCGCAGGATGGGGTCCTTTACCTGCTCGCGTCCGGCGCGGATTTCGTTGCTTCCCCCAAAGAAAAGGGCCCGCGTGCCGAAAGCGGTGACGTACTCGCAGGAGCGGCAGCGTTCCCGGATGTAGCGCGCGTCTTTGTAGCGAAAGTGCTTGCGCAGCCGGATCTTCTCCGGCAGGCGTCCGAAGCGGCCAAAGGGCATGCGGCTGAGAAAAAGCACGCGCGAGCCGAACGACTGCACCCGGTCGCCCACATGGCGGTTGAGCCCCTGGATGATGGCCGCCACGGCGATGACCGAAGTCACTCCAATGACAATTCCCAGCACGGTCAGCGCCGAGCGCCGCTTGCGCACCCGCAGCGTGTCCATTGCGACCAGGAAATTCTCTTTCAGTTCATCACGCGTCATCAGAATAGGTGCCAGGTTTCAGGTATCAAGTGCTAGGTTCAGATGTCAGGGGTTTGCTGAGTCTGACACGTGAAACCTGCTTTTTTCATTCGCTCCTCAGGGCCACCACCGGGTCCAGGCGGGCGGCCTGGGTCGCCGGGTAGATTCCGAAAAACAACCCGATCGAGGAGGCCAACACCACGCCCAGCACCGCTACCCACAGCCGAACCTCGGCCGGAAAGCTGGTGAAGTTTCTGAGGGCCGTCGCCGCCCCGAAGCCGATCAACACCCCCACCACCCCGCCGAGGACACACGACAGCAGCGCCTCTGCCAGAAACTGGCGCAGGATGTCCTGCTGGCGGGCTCCGCACGCCCGGCGCACCCCGATCTCCTTGGTGCGCTCGGTGACGGAGACCAGCATGATGTTCATGATGACAATGCCTCCCACCACAGCGGCAATCAAAGAAATCAGGACAAACACCACAAAAAACGCGGAACTGATGGAACGCCACAGGTCCAGGTAAGAGTCCGGGGTAACGATGTAGAAATCTTCTTTGGCTCCTGGGGCGACGTGTCGGCGGGCACGCAGCACGACCCGCACTTCGTCCTGCGCCGCCTGGTAGGCCGCCTCGCCTGGGGCCTGCACGTGCAGCTTCAGGCTGTGGCGTGGGCCGCGCAGCTTGAAGAAGAGCGGGAGCGGCAGAATCAGGAAATTGTCCTGCTCCTGGCCCAAGATGGAGCCGATTTCCTCGGTCGTGCCCACCACCCGCAGTTGCTGCGAACCCACACGCACCACCTTGTCCAGGGGGTCAGTGGCGGGGAACAGGTGTTCGACCAGGCCGTGGCCGATGACGCAGACTGGGGCAGCCTTCTGCTCCTCAAATGGGCTGAAATAACGACCGCGCTCCACGATGCGGGTGCCGATGTTGCTCATGTTGGCCGTCTGGCCGAGTATGTGGACGTCGGCCAGTTCCTGGTCGCGGTAGCGTGCCCGCGCCGGAGCATCCACCTGCGCTCCTACGGCAGCGCAGTGGCGGCACCGCTCGCGAACCGCCTCCAGATCCTCCACCACGATGTCCTTGTTGCGCCGGGCCCGCAGGTACTCTTCAAAGTCAGAGATGGCCACTGGCGTCTTGGAAACTTGAAAGACATCAATGCCCAGGTTGGCAATCTTGTCTTTGACGTAGGCGTTGGCGCCCTGGATGAGGGTCATCACGGTAATGATCGTGGCCACCCCCATCGCCAGACCCAGTTGGGTGAGAAAGAAGCGCAACCGGTACGCGCGCACACTCGTCCACGCCATCGCCGCCATTTCGCGGAAATTCATTTCTCGTTTGATTATACGCTGCCCCAGGCGGGATGTTCCCGGCATGAAGCGGGATGTTCCCGGCACGAAGAGATTCGCCCTGACGCAGCTACGGGCGCGGACACAGCCTTCCCCGCAGACCTCTGCCGCTCAGCCCCGCGAGCCGCGGTTCAGTTGCTGACCACGCTGTTGTAGCTGGAGGCGCGGACGGCCGAGTAATGCTCTTGCCATTTCTCGTGCGCCGGGTGGTCGGCGTACCGCTTGAGCGCCTCCGGGTTTTCAAACTCGATCACGAAGACGGCGTTGAAGTCGGCCGGCTGAACCTTGGTGGCTTTGATCCACACGTTCTTGATGCCGGGTATCGCCGCGGCCATTTCTTTGACTCCGTCCAGTGCCTTCTGCTTGTCGGCGTCGGTGGCATCCGGCTTCCACTGAATCGTGACTATGTGCACCAGGGTCTTGGGCGCTCCGAACGTGTTCTGACCGACAACCACCGCTGCCCAGAACAGAGCTAGGGTGACGGCCAAAACCACCAGCCTGCAATGTATCGCTCTTGAAATCATTCCGTTTCCTCCAGTCGAGACTGAGAACACAGCTCCCGTTACATTTCCACTTCGATGTCGGAGCCAACAACGCGCACCGGAAACGATTGGACCTGGGCGCGGGCGGGCGGCCCCTTGACTTCGCCCGTGGTGACGTCAAAGTGGGCGCCGTGCCAGGGGCAGGTTACCTCGTTGCCCTCCAGTAAACCCTCCGACAATGGCCCGCCTGCGTGCGTGCAGGTGTCTTCAATGGCGTAGTACTTGCCGCCAACCTGGAACAGGGCGACCGCGCGCCCAGCGACTTCTACCAGCTTGCCACTCAAGGGGTCTCCAAACTCCGCCGTGGTAGCCACTTTGACAAATTCAGCCATGGGTGTCTCCTTTCATTCCGGTCGTCTGCCAATGTCGGCTGCTGATTAATGATGCGCGCTCATTGCTGCAGCCCGTAGCGTACACCGAATCGCGCCCGCATGAAGGTATCGAGTACCTGGGTGTAGAAGCGCTGGCTGCGCTCACGCACCGCCCGCTCGGCCTCCTGGGGCGCGGCGTAGTGGTGCAACTCGTGAAGGAACACGTCGAGCAGGCCCAGCCGATAGCGGAACACCTCCAGCTCTTCCCGGTCTGCCTGTTGTACGGCAGGTTCAATGGCCAGGTCGGAGAGCAATAGCGGCTGCCACTCGCGGATGGTTTGAAAGGCCAGGTCCAGCTCGCCTACCGGCACCCCGCTAAGGGTTCGCAGTTTGCGGGCAATGCGCGTTTCCGTTCCCGGACGATGGTGATGCCCCAGGCACCCGCAGGGGTTTCGGCGCCGCAGGATGACCACCACGATCGGCGGCACTTTCTTCAGGACTGCCTCGTACTGCCGGCGAATGGCAGTGGGAATCGTCAGCCAGGTTTCTTCCAGCGCGCCTCGCAATTCAGCGGCGGGAGCCCGCTCGCGCCGCAAGTGGGCAATCAAGACCAGCGGCAGTTCCGGCGCCGGCCGCACCAGCACCTGTTCGGAGCCCCGCAGGCTGAGATACAGCCGCCACAGGAGCCCTGGGCTGTGAACCCGCTGGGCGCTGGAACCGAGTGGCCGCCGCATTCGCTGATTGTACAGCCGCTGATTGTACTGCGCCAGAGCGCAGACGGGCTATGCTATATAAGCGAACGTGGAAGCGGCGTTGAGATCAGTCCAGTTTCTCCAGCCGGCGCGCGCGAGGGAAAACTTGGCGCGGCTCGAGCGGGAGCTGCCACCGGCGGCGCAGCAAGCGCTGCCGCGCCTTCTCCCCAGCGTCCCGGATCCCGATACGGCGCTCAGCAACCTGGAACGCTTCGCAGCTTCGGCGACGCCCGAGGTCCGCGAGTATCTGGGGCTGCATCCGCCGGCATTGCACCATCTGCTGACCCTGTTTGCTTACAGCCAGTTCCTGGCCAACACGCTGATTCGCCAGCCAGATCTGGCCCTCTGGCTGGAGCGGGAGCCGACCCTGTACCGGGTGAAAACGGGGGAGGAGATGTCCCATTCGCTGAGCGCATTCGCGGACGAACCGCAGCAATCCGGCGTCGAACTTGCAACACTGTTGGCCCGGTTCAAGCGGCGCGAGTACCTGCGCATCGTCTTGCGCGACGTCCTACATCTGGCGACGCTGCCGGAGATCACGCTGGAGCTGTCCGGGCTAGCCGACGCGATCCTCGAATACTCGCTGCAACACGCCCAGGCGGAATTGGAGGAACGCTACGGCAAGCCGCTGCTTGAGACCCCCCTGCCTGAGACCAAGGATGCCGCCGGCAGTGAAAATGCCGAGTGCCCCATGACTATCCTCTCCATGGGCAAACTCGGCGGCAACGAGCTAAACTACAGCTCCGACATTGACCTGGTCTTTCTTTACCGTGGCAATGGCGAGACCAGCGGGGGAATTTCCAACAAGGAGTACTTCGTCAAACTGGCGCACCGGGTGGTGGGCACGCTGACGGAATTTGGCCCCGAGGGGATGGTGTTCCGGGTGGACCTGCGCCTGCGCCCCCAAGGCGGGGAAGGCGACCTGGCCATTTCGCTGGAGGGCGCGCGCCAGTACTACGGCGAGCGTGCCCGGGACTGGGAACTGCAGGCACTGGCCAAGGCCCGCCACTCGGCTGGCGACGCGGCTTTAGCGCGCGATTTCCTGGAGTACGTCCAACCGCTCATCTACCGCACCTCGGTGAACTTCGCGGCCATTGACAGCGTGCTGTTTGCCCGGGAACGCATCAGCACCGCTCTCGAGCGGCGTTCCTTACGGAACCCGGGCATTAACGTCAAGCTGGAACGGGGCGGCATCCGTGATATCGAATTTCTGGCTCAGTGTCTGCAGCGGCTGTACGGGGGGCAGCAGAGCTGGCTGCGCTCCGGCGGGACCCTGTTTGCCCTGCAAAAGCTGGCTGAGAAGGGCTACCTGCGGCAGCGCGACTACGGCCCGCTGAGCCGCGCCTACCTGTTCCTGCGCCACATCGAGCACCTGCTGCAACTGGACCGCGGCCAGCAGACGCACCGCTTGCCTACCTCGCCCGACGCGCTGGCCGTGCTGGCGCGCCGCGCCCGCCTGGACCAGCACACGGGCGTCACCGGCGGGAAAGCCACACGCCGGGCCGCAGCCGTCGGCACCGAGGTCGGCGAGCCGCATCAGGAGGCGGCCGAGATTCTGCTGGCCGAAGTCGAGCGGCACATGAACCAGGTGCGCGAGATTTACGACCGGCTAATCCTGGCCCACTCGCCCTCGAAGATTGCTCACCGCCCGTTCCGGCTTGAGCCCGAGGCCCCATTCACCACCGGGGAGCACGGCTATCCCGAACTGCTGCGCTACATCGAGAGCAACTGCCCACCCCTCTACCAGGAGATTTCCCAGCTACCGCTGCGGCGCGGGCGGAAAGCCCTGCAGAGATTCATCACCAGCGCCTACGCTGGCGCGGAGGAGTTCGCCTTCCTCTGCCAGCACCCGCAAGTACTGGAGCGGGCCGCGGACTTATTTGAGCACAGCCCGTTTCTGAGCGAGATGCTGGTGCGCCACCCGATGGAAATTTCCGAGTTGCTTGAGCTGCCGCCAGCGGGCGAAACGCTGGCCTTGGAGGAGCAGGGACGGTTCCGGGTCGAAGCCGCCTACACGGTGCAGGATGACCCACTGCTGATGCACGTGGCCTGTTCCGAAGCCCCTCTCGCCGAGAAGATGGCCCTGATGCGCCGGCATCACCGCCGGAACCTAATGCGGGTGCACGCCCATAGCCTGCTAGGCCCCGTTCCGGTTTTCTCCACGCTGGAAGCCACCAGCGCGCTGGCCGAGCAGGCGTTGCGCGCCGCCTACCAGGCGGCGGTGAAGGAAACGGCGCGCACGATGGCCCACCCCGTCGGAGACCTGATCGTGCTGGCGCTGGGGCGCCTGGGCATCCGCGAATTCGACATCGCCTCCGACGCCGACCTGGCCTTTCTCTACCGCGGCGGCGATCCGGAGGCCAAACACTTCTGGACGCGGGTGGCGGAACGGATGATCGAGATTCTGTCGGCCTACACCGGGGAGGGAACTATCTTTGCGGTGGATACACGCCTGCGCCCACGCGGCCGCGAGGGCGAACTGGTGGAAGCCGAAGCGGGCTTTGCCGAATATTTCGCCTCGGCGGCGCAGCCCTGGGAAGCCGTCACCTACATGAAATCGCGAGTGGTAGCCGGCGACGTAGCCGAGGGCACGGTGCTGCTGGCGCGCATCCAGAACACGATCGGTGAGCGCTTTGGACAGGGACCGGAGGCCGCCCAAAAGCTGGCCGAGATGCGCAAGAAGCTGGAAGCCATCACCACCCCTCACAACCGGCTCAAGACCGCCCCGGGCGGCTACTACGATATTGATTTCATCCTGACCTATCTGCGCCTGCAGGCGGCCCAGGTCTTTTTCCCCTCACTGAACACTCTGGACCGGCTGCGAGTGGTCGAGTGGATGAGCCAGTTGCGCCCCGACCAGGTCCAGACGTTGCGCGAGGGAGCAATGTTTCTGCGCGGGTTGGAGCACGCGCTACGCGTCTCCACAGGGCGCTCGGACAGCGAATTGCCCGTGGCCGACCCCCAGGCCGAAGCGTTGGCAGGGCTGGCCGAGCGCTGGCTGCCCCAGGCCCTGCGCGGCCGTCCCCTTGCGGAGTCTCTGGAAACAGTCACGTCGAGGATCCGCGATGTCTTCCACGAAATCTTCGGGTAGGTCAGAGTCAACAATACGAAGTGCAAGGACTGAAGTCGAAAGCCGTACTCACTACAACTTCTGGTAGGTGATCCAGACGCCGTAGATGGCGGTGGCGAAGAAGCCCAGCAGGGAAAGCCACAGGAAGACATCCCACAACAAGCCTGGGATGAGGCGACGGTCGCTTCTGCGGTAACGCATGTAGACGGCAGCGGCGGCGATCATGGGCAGCGTCAGTGCCTGGCCAAACCCGCCAATAATGACCAGCTGCACCGGGTTGGCAACCCACACAAACAGGCAGAGATGCACAAACGGGAACACGAAGGAGAAGCGGCGAACCCACCACCACCGGTCGCCCGGGTGGGTGAGCCGGATGAAGCCATTCACCTTCAGAAAATCGGTCAGGGTGCGACCGATGGTGGCGTTGGAGACAAAGAAAGTAGAGAACAGCACGGCGAAGGCGCCGATCACAATGAACCAGAGAGCCGCGCGCTCACCCAGCACGGGCACGTACATTCGCGAAAGAGCTTGCAACAGGCCGCTGACAGTACCCGGCAACCCTTCCGGTCCGGTGTATTGGTGTAAGACCGAGGCCCCTAGCAGATAGAAGGCCAGTGTGGCCACCGTGAACACGACCATGCTGAGAAAGGCGTCCAAGCGCATCACGCGCAGCCACCCGCGGGCGCGTCGGATCCAGGCCTCATCCGTGCTGCGCGGGCCGACGTGGCGCGCATAGCCTTTCTCGATGCAAAAGTAGGGGTAGGCGATCAGTTCGGTGGCGCCCACCCCGGTGATGCCAAACATGGCAAACGCCGCCCCAACTGCATGGGGGGGGATCTGAAAGGAAAGCCCGGAGGAGATCTCGCGCCAGCCAAAGGAGTGGCCGGTCCAGGGCAGCAGCAGCACGCAGCCCACCGTCATCAGCGTGAAGACCGCCACCAGCAGGACGGAGCTGCGCTCCACCACCGAGTAGGTGCCCACCGCCAGAAGCGTTGCCGTCAGCAGCGCAACCAGCACCGCCCAAGGTAACTCGGGCCGGGCAGCCAGGCCCACCGCCTCAGCGATCGCAGAGGAAAGGCCAGGCACAGCCATGTGGATCGCCTGGCCAATGCCGCCCACCATAGCTGCCAACTGCGCCTGGACCGCCAGCATCATCACCAGCCACCACCAGGGCAGCAGGAAGCCTGGCCCGGGCAGTTGCCGAAACCCGTCGAACGTCGTCAGGCCTGAGGAGATGGTGTAGCGCGCCAGCTCGATTTGCGCGAAAGTCTTGATGAAACAACTCACAATCACCAGCCACAGCAGGGCGAAGCCCGCCTGCGCGCCCACGTGCGTGGTGGCGATCAGCTCTCCGGTGCCCACGATAGTAGCGGCAAGGATCAGACCGGGACCGACGTGGCGCAACGATTGCCGCAGCGAAGTCGGCGGTTCCCGGACCGCGTCTTCCGATAAGGTGTAGGGGTCTATAGGAACTGCGCCTTGGGCCTGCTGCTCCATCTCGGTTCAAAGTATCGAAATGCCCGCTGTCCTGCAAACACTTTCCGCGCGGCTTACAACAGCCGAGAACGCGTCTTGCCACCGGGCAGGCTGCCAGTTGAAAAGCGTGTGCCGAGGGTGCTAACTTTCGTTCGGGAGGGGAAGTGGGCAGTCTGGGAGGAAGGAGCGCATAGGTTTATGAGCTCGTTTAATGGTGTTCCCGTTCCCAACGAGGGAGCCAAAATCGAGTATCGAGACGGCAAGTACCTAGTTCCGGACAACCCCATCCTGCCCTTCATCGAGGGGGATGGCACCGGGCGCGACATCTGGAAGGCTGCCCGGCGTGTCTTTGATGCAGCCGTGGAGAGGGCCTACGGCGGCCGGCGGCGGGTTGTTTGGTACGAAGTGTTTGCCGGTGAGAAGGCCAAGCAGCGGTTCAACGAATGGCTGCCCCAGGGCACGGTGGACGCCATCCAGCACTTCCGTATCGGCATCAAGGGCCCGCTGACCACCCCGGTGGGCGGCGGCATCCGCAGCCTGAACGTGACCTTGCGCCAGGTGCTGAACCTCTACGCTTGCTGGCGCCCGGTGCGCTATTTCCCTGGTGTCCCCTCGCCGGTCCGGCACCCAGAGCGCATGAATGTCGTGATCTTTCGCGAGAACACCGAGGACGTGTACGCCGGCATCGAGTGGAAGCAGGGCACGCCAGAGGTAGAGAAGGTGATCCGCTTCCTGAACACCGAGATGGGCCACAACGTGCGGTCCGATTCCGGCATCGGCGTCAAGCCGATTTCGGTGGCCGGATCGAAACGGCTGGTCCGCCAGGCCATTCGCTATGCCCTGGAAAACGGCCTTCGGAGCGTGACGCTGGTGCACAAGGGCAACATCATGAAATTCACCGAGGGGGCGTTCCGCGACTGGGGCTACGAGCTGGCCCGCGAGGAGTTCGCCGACGTGACTCTCTCCGAGGAGGAGGTCTGCAGCAAACACGGCGGCAAGCTGCCGGCCGGCAAGGTCATGATCAAGGACCGCATTGCCGACTCGATGTTCCAGCAGGTGCTGACGAGGGCCGACGAGTACGAGGTGGTGGCCACGCCGAACCTGAACGGTGACTATCTGTCGGATGCCTGCGCCGCACAGGTGGGCGGCCTGGGATTGGCGCCGGGCGCCAACGTCGGCGACGGCTGCGGGGTCTTCGAGGCCACCCACGGGACGGCCCCCAAGTACGCCGACAAGGACGTGATCAACCCTTCCAGCCTCCTGCTGTCGGGAGCGATGATGTTCGGCTATCTGGGCTGGCGTGAAGCCGGGGACCTGATCGAGGAGGGCATCGCCCACACCATTCAGCAAAAGAAGGTCACCTACGACCTGGAACGGCTGATGGAGGGCGCCACCAAGGTAAAGACCAGCGAGTTCGCTACCTGCATTATTGAGAACATGGGGCCGGTGCGAGTCGCCGCCGACTAAGGCGTTTTAGCCAATCTGAAATCCGAAGTCTGAAATCCGCAATTCTTCTTGGGAGTTTCCATGCGTAAAAAAATCACCGTGGTAGGAGCGGGCAACGTGGGCGCCACCTGCGCTCACCGGCTCGCCGACAAGGCCCTGGGCGACGTGGTGCTCACCGACATCATCGAGGGCGTGCCGCAGGGCAAGGCCCTGGATCTGCTCCAGGCCGGCCCCGTCGAGGGCTACGACGTGTTACTCACAGGGGCCAACAACTACGAACCCACCGCCCACTCGGACATCGTCGTGGTCACCGCTGGTTTCCCCCGCAAACCCGGCATGAGCCGCGATGACCTGGTGCTGAAGAACTACGAGGTGGTGAAGGAAGCCGTCGGGCAGGTGGTGAAGTACTCGCCTGAGTGCATTCTGATCGTGGTCACCAACCCCCTGGACGCCATGTGCCACGTCGCCTATGACACCTCAGGGTTCTCCAAGAACCGGGTGATCGGCATGGCCGGCATCCTGGATTCTGCCCGCTTCCGCACCTTCATCGCCCAGGAACTGAACGTCTCTGTGGAAAACACGCACGCGTTCGTGCTGGGAGGCCACGGCGACACCATGGTGCCGCTGGCGCGCTTCTCCACCGTGGCCGGCATCCCCATCACCGAACTGTTGGACCAAGCCACCATAGACCGGCTCATCCAGCGCACGCGCGACGGCGGCGCCGAGATCGTCAAGCTGCTGAAAGCGGGTAGCGCCTACTACGCCCCCTCGGCCGCAGTGGCGGAGATGGTGGAATCCATCCTGCTCGACAAAAAGAAGATCCTACCCTGCGCTGCCTACCTGGAGGGGGAGTACGGCATCCGCAACCTGTTCGTTGGCGTGCCCTGCAAACTGGGTGCCCGCGGTCTGGAGCAAGTTCTGGAGATCAAGCTGACCCCGGAGGAAGATGCCGCACTGAAGAAGAGTGCGGCGGCCGTGCAGGTGCTGGTGGACATCATCCACCGCAAATAGGAACGCGAGCACCCCGGCACTTCCGGCTTCGAGCCACTGAGTCCCAATGCAGGGCAGGCCAGATGGGCCCTCCGCCTACATCCTGGAGCAATATCAGCTAGGGAGCTTGCAAAGCGCGCTTAGCGTGGTAGGAGCTGCGCACAAAGGGCCCGGACTCGACGTGCTGGAAACCAATGTCGGTGGCAATCTTCTTCAGCTCGGCAAATTCTTCAGGAGTGTAGTAGCGGACAATGGGCAGGTGCTTGGTCGAGGGGCGCAGGTACTGGCCGATGGTAATGATGTCCACCCGGTGTTCACGCAGGTCGCGTAGGGTCTGAACGATTTCTTCCCACTGCTCCCCCAATCCCAACATTATCCCGGATTTGGTTGGCCCGGACTTGGTTGGCGTTTGCGGGGCCATGTCCTTAGCTGCGCGGAGCAGCCCCAGGGAGCGGTGGTAGCGGGAGCCTGGACGTACCGGGCGGTAAAGACGTTCGACGGTCTCGATGTTGTGGTTGAACACGTCGGGGCGGGCTTCGAGCACCATACCCAACGCCTCGAGCGAGCCCTGAAAGTCGGGCACCAGCACCTCCACCTTGCAGCCGGGATTCCGGCGCCGGATTTCGGCAATGGTCAGGGCGAACAGGGCGGCGCCGCCATCCTTGCGGTCATCGCGATCCACGGAGGTGACCACGGCGTGCTCCAGGCCCAGCCGGGCCACCGCTTCGGCCACCCGGCGCGGCTCGTCCCAATCCACTTGCATTGGCGCGCCCTTGGGCACTGCGCAAAAGCCGCAGCGGCGCGTGCAGACGTTGCCCAGGATCATGAAGGTAGCCGTGCGCTGCTCCCAGCACTCTCCGATATTGGGGCAGTGGGCGCTTTCGCAGACCGTGTGCAGGCGCTCGCCCTCTATCAGCGCCTTCAGTTCGCGGTAGTTGGGGCCGCCAGGCGCGCGCACCTTCAGCCATTTCGGCCGCTCGCCTGCTGCCGGGCGGTTTTCCAGCGTCACCAGCATGGCTCCCTTATTATGCCAGCGATCGGAGTGCGACTCGACAACAAATCAAATGCCCGGCAATAAAATGCCGGCAAAAAGATGCCAGTAACAAATGAAAGCCCGATGGAGCAAATAACCACAGCAAGAGGAGCTTGGCTCAGCCACCCGGGACCAACCATAATAGCGCCCGCCCAACTCGTGGGCCGAGAGGACTCGCATGACACAAGTAAATCGCATTTCCCTGACTCTCCTTTTTGTTCTGGCCATTTCTCTGCTGATTCCTTTATGGGCTGATCCTTTATGGTCTGATCCGGCGCCGCCAGCGACCTCGAAAGCCCCCTTTCACAACTCAGTGAAAAAGGCGCTCCAAGAAGGCAAGGTCGTCATTGGAGCTGCCGTCAATATGGGCAGCGCCGATGCGGCCGCCACGCTGGCCGACGCCGGCTTCGACTTTGTCTGGATCGAGATGGAGCACAGCCCGATCACATTGGAGTCGGCCCGGGAGATGATCCTGGCCACGCGCGGTCTGAAGGCGGTGCCCTTCATCCGGGTGCCCGAGAAGCGGCACTGGCTGGCGAAGCGCGTGCTCGATATCGGCAGCCTAGGCGTGATCTTTCCCTTCGTTTCCACGCGCCAGCAGGCCCAGCAGGCAGTGGCCGCCTGCAAGTATCCGCCGGAGGGCATCCGCGGATTCGGCCCGACCCTGGCGGCGGCGCGCTGGGGCCTGTCCAGCAGCGACTATGCCGGTTGGGCGAACGACAACGTGATGGTGATCACCCTCATTGAAAGCAAGGAAGGCGTGGAAAATATCGAGGAGATCGCGTCGGTGCCCGGCGTTGATCTACTGTTTATCGGCACCTCCGACCTCTCCTATTCGCTGGACGTCGGGGGGCAGGTGGAGCATCCGAGGGTGGAGCAGGCTGTCGCCCGGGTGCTGGCGGCTGGCAAGAAGTACAAAGTGCCGGTCGGCTATCCTTCCGGTGACCCCGCGCAGATAAAAAAACGGGTCAAGCAGGGCTTTCGCGTCTTTCTGGTCGGCAGCGACGTGACATTGTTGCGGGCCGGCGCCCGTCAAGTGCTTACTGGCGCCAGCGAGGCGATTCCGGGCAGCATCTACTAACTCTCGAAGCCTCGGACGTCCTTGCTGGCGGCGTTGGAATGCCAACTGCGGCTCGGACTGGCGTCGCAGACGATGGAGACCGTGAGCGCCACTAAAGCGTGGCCTTGCTCACGGCGCGGCGATCTTCTTGGCCGAGTTTGTGTGGCCAATTCCGGCCGCCGGGACTATGATGGACGCCGGGATGGACGCCGGTGGTATGGCGAGGAAATACCGACAAAAAGGCTACATGGACGCTGATCGGGAGTCGGCTGCCGAGAAGCGCCCACCGAAACAAGACCTGGGCGGCCCTCGCATGCTGCGCATGCCCGGCGCGAGGACGGTGATGCGTTGCGCCGGGTGTGGCACGCTGCTTCCCCCGGCGGTGGATACCCGCGGCCAGTGCCCGCGATGCGGCTTTGAACTGCATAGCTGTAAGCAATGCGTCAACTTCGACACGGGCAGCCACTTCGAGTGCAGCAAGCCGATCCCGGACCGCATCACCCCCAAGGACGCTCGCAATGAGTGCTCGTTCTATGAGGCGCGGGCGACCGTGGAGCGCGACACCTCCTCCGGCGGCCGGCCTGCCAACGCGCGCAGCGCCTTCGATAATCTGTTCAAAAAGTAGCGGCGGCTTTGGCCGGGGGACTTTGCTTTGGTAGCACAGCGGCTCGTGCGGACCACAAGCAGCGAAATCCCGCTGCTTCATCTCCAGCAGCAAATCATTGTCTGCCAGCGCTGCTTGCGCCTGGTGAGGCACTGCCGAAAGGTGGCGCGCGAGAAGCGCCGGGCGTTCCGGGAGTGGGACTACTGGGGCCGGCCGCTGCCCTCCTTCGGCGACCCAGGAGCGCGGCTGCTGATCCTGGGCCTGGCCCCTGCGGCCCACGGGGGCAACCGCACCGGGCGGATGTTCACCGGCGACCGCTCTGGCGACTTCCTCTATGGCGCGCTGTATCGCGCCGGGTTTGCCAGCCAACCCACCTCGTCGCACTGCGGCGACGGCCTCCAGTTGCGCGATGCCTACATCACCGCCGCGGTTCGCTGCGCTCCTCCCGGCAACAAGCCCACGCTCGAGGAGCAGGCCCGCTGCCGCCCCTTCCTGGCGCGGGAGCTGGAATTGTTGCCCAACATCCGGGCTGTGCTGGCGCTGGGCAAGATCGCCTTTGATGGCTACCTCCGCCTGCTTCGGGACACGGGGCGCGTTGCCTCGCTGGCCTCCTATCGCTTCGCCCACGGCGCCCGTTACGCGCTGCCGCCGCCCTTGCCGGTCCTGTTCGCCTGTTATCATCCCAGCCAGCAGAACACGTTTACCGGCAAGCTGACGCCCAGAATGCTCGACGGCCTGCTTCGGCGCGTCCGCCGCTTCTTAGTAAACAAACGACGGCAAGAAAACGAGGGTTCAAAGAGCAAGTGAATGGGAATCTGCAGCGTGTTTATCACATACGAGATCCGAGATGGAAACGCAACATATCCTTTTCTAGCAGAAACTTACGGGCAAAGCCTTTTTTGACGGTGTGACGTCAGGCCTTTTCCAAGAGGCTTTCAGGGCAATAGGCATATGGTAGAATAGCCGACCGCTTATTGGAGCACGCCATTTCACAGGGGGGGAGGGTACGCCCAGTGGGATTGGACACCAAGCTTCTGCACCAGATGCTGTATTTCATGAAACTCCAGCGCGAGCTGGAGGACCGCATCGAGTTCAAGCTCTACCGCCAGGGACTGATCGTGGGCGGCGTTTACGGGGGGCGCGGTCAGGAGGCCATTGGGGTCGGCAGCGCGCTCATCTCCCAGCAGGACGATGTGCTGTGCCCGTCGCACCGGGACCTGGGGGCGTTTCTGGTTCGCGGCATGAGCGCGCACACGGTGCTGGCGCAGTTTATGGGGCGGGTGGACGGCCCCACCCGAGGGCGCGACGGCAACATGCACATGGGCGACCTGGGCCTGAATCTCATCGCCTTCATTAGCAGCATTGGGTCCATCGTCCCGGTGGCCGGCGGCGCCGCCCTGGCTCTGCGCTACCAAGGCAAGCCCAACGTGGTCTTCTGCTACTTCGGCGACGGGGCCACCAGCCGCGGCGACTGGCACGAAGGGTTAAACCTGGCCGCCGTGCAGAAGCTTCCTGTCGTCTACCTGTGCAACAACAATCAGTACGCCTATTCGACCCCGGTGGAGTTGCAGATGCCGGTGAAACACGTGGCCGACCGTGGCCCCGCGTATGGGATTCCGGCGGAGATTGTGGATGGCAACGATGTCATCGCGGTCTACCAAGCTGCCCAGCAGGCCGTCGAGCACGCACGCTCCGGCCGCGGGCCAGCTATGGTCGAGTGCAAGACCTTCCGCATGACCGGCCACTCGGCGCACGACAAGGCTGAGTATGTCCCCAAGGCATTGTTTGAGGAGTGGGCGAGCAAGGACCCCATCACCCGCCTGGAGGCGGTGATGATGGAGTGGGGCTTCCTGTCGGAGGCGGGACTGGGCGAGTTGAACCGTCGCATCATCGCCGAGGTGGATGACGCGGTGAGCTGGGCCGAACAGCGTCCCTTCCCCGATCCGGCTACTGTGCTGGACAACGTGTACGATGGGCGGCAAGAATCGCCGGCGTCGCGACGCACCTTTTCCGCCGCCCGGGGCTAAAGCCGCACAAAGCAAAACCATGCTGACCACCTACCTGGAAGCCATCCGGCAGGGCCTGTGGGAAGAGATGGAGCGCGACCCGGACGTTTTTGTTCTCGGCGAGGATGTCGGGGCCTACGGCGGCGCCTTCAAGATTACCGCCGGGCTGCTGGAACGCTTCGGGGCACGGCGCGTGATTGACACACCCATCTCGGAGTCGGCCATTGTGGGGTCCAGCGTTGGGGCGGCCCTGCTGGGTCTGCGCCCGGTGGCTGAGATGCAGTTTGCCGACTTTATCTCCTGCGCCTACGACCAGTTGGTAAACTTCGCCGCCAAGTGCCGCTATCGGTGGGGTGCCGGGGTGCCCATGGTGGTCCGCGGGCCCTCTGGGGGCGGCATTCACGGCGGGCCGTTCCATTCGCAGAATCCGGAAATGGCCTTCGTGCACACGCCGGGACTGAAGGTAGTTGCGCCGGCAACGCCCTACGACGCACGCGGCCTGATCAAGTCGGCCATTCGCGACAACGATCCGGTACTGTTCTTCGAGCACAAGTTGCTCTACCGCAGCATCAAGGAGGAATTGCCCGAGCCCGAGTACCTGGTGCCGATCGGCAAGGCGGCACTGCGTCGCACGGGCCGAGACATCTCCGTGATCACCTACGGAGCCATGGTGCACGTGGCCCTGCGGGCCGCCGAGACGCTGGCCAAGGAAGAGATTGAGATCGAGGTACTGGACCTGCGCACCCTGGTCCCGCTGGATGAGGAGACTGTGCTGGAGAGTGTGCGGCGCACCAACAAGGTTGTGCTGCTGCACGAAGATACCAGGATCGGCGGCCTGGCCGGCGAACTGGCGGCGATCATTTCGGAGAAGGCTTTCGAATCCTTGGACGGTCCCATCCGCCGCATCACTGCTCCTGACACTCCGGTGCCCTATAGCCCCCCGCTGGAAAAGGCGTTCCTGCCCAACGAGCAGGACGTGATTCGCGCCTGCCGGGAGCTCTCTGCCTACTGAGGCTGCTTCTGGTTCCAGAACCTCCGAATAGAAAGGACAGCACAATGGCTAAACCGGTGAAACCCATTCCCGAAGGCTTCCACACGCTCACACCCCACCTGGTGGTGCGCAACGCTTCGCAGGCTATTGAGTTTTACAAACGGGCGTTCGGCGCCGAGGTGCTCAGCATCAGTCACGGGCCGGACGGGAAAAGCGTCATGCACGCGGAGGTGAAGATCCGAGATTCCATTCTCATGCTGGTCGACGAGTTCCCGGCGTGGAAGACCCTCTCCCCACGGTCGCTGGGCGGCACCGGGGTGACGATTCACATGTACGTCGAGGATGCAGACGCCGCCTTCGAGCAGGCTGTTTCGGCCGGGGTCACCGTGGGGATGCCCTTGATGGACGCCTTTTGGGGCGACCGCTACGGCACGCTGGTGGACCCCTTCGGTCACCAGTGGTCGCTGGCCACTCACAAAGAGGACCTCTCCCCGGAGGAGATCAAGAAACGCGGCGAAGCTTTCTTTGCCAAGCAAGGGGCAGGGATGGCCAAGCAGGGGCAGAAATAGCCAAGCAAAGGCAACAAGAGGATAAATCCTGACTCTTGCGAGTTCCGCAGAAAATCTCAGGCCTGTGCGCTTGGAAACTCAGATACTCCCCCGGCGTCCTCCTCCCCTCTAGCGCTTCTTTCTTGAAGAGACAGGCTCAAGAGGCAGGGCCGCTCCCCCTGCCGTGCAGCGGAAGCCATCCGGTGCTGCCGGAAGCCCTTTTACTACCTTGGTACTTGCGGTATTGGCAAGAGAGGCCCAATATCTAGGGCCCTACCCCAGAGAGCGCAACCAGATGTGCGGCAAAAACAGGTAGAAACGCCGAAGAGGCTTGAAGAAACCCAAAGATTCCCGCACAACTGCGGCCGAATGGTTCTTGACACCGCAACAACGTCAATGGGACGATACGTTTCGGTTTGCTCCCCTTTACTGGAGGGAGTGAGGGTGTCCCCGAGAGGTGGCCAGTGCTAGAGGGAGACACCGGAGCAAAGGGATCGGCTCCTATGCCTAAACCGCCAGAAGTGATGAACGTACGCCAGGCTTCGAAATACCTGGGAATTTCCTCCGACACCTTGTATCGGCATGTCGCCCAGGAGCAGATTCCCGGCTTTAAGCTTGGCAACAGGTGGAAATTCAAGAAGACGACCCTGGACCGGTGGATGGAGAAACAGAGTCTGGCGACAGGCCGAAGGCGGATGGCCCGCGAAGTGGCGGGCAAACCAGAGGCGGCGGCCAGCGTGCGAGACGGCAGCAAGCGTTACGCGGCTGCCCGGCGCCTGCTATAGCGGGTGCAGTGAGCCATGAGGGCCGGGTCGAGGGCCGCAAACGCGGCCAGGGCGGCTGCGGCGGTGGCTGACAGCGAGTAGGAGTGAGGCATGTTCGGACTTAGCAAAGGCAAACAGGTCGTAGGACTGGACATTGGGTCCAGTGCCCTAAAAGCGGTGGAGTTGAAAAAGAGTGGTAAGGAGTTTGTTGTCGACAAGCTGGCCGTGGAGCCCCTGGCCCCGGAAATCCTGGTAGAGGGGGCCATTGTAGATACGGTCGCGGTGTCCAACTCCATTGTCAGGATGTTCACTGAGCATAAGATCAAGACGAAAAACGTGGACACCAGTGTGAGCGGTCACTCGGTCATCGTCAAGCGCCTATCCATGCCCCCCATGGCCGACGAGGAAGTGGCGGAACAAATCCAGTCGGAGGCCTCCCAACACATCCCCTTCGACATCGCTGAGGTAAACCTGGATTGGCAGACGCTCTCCTCGGAGGCGTCGGGCGGCGGCATGGAGGTGCTGCTGGTAGCCGCTAAGAGGGACAAGATCCTGAATTATACGAACGTGTTGAGCCAGGCAGCCAAGACTCCGGCGGTCGTGGACGTGGACGCCTTTGCCTTGCAAAACGCCTTTGAGTACAACTACGAGCCGCCGAGCAACCAGACCGTGGCGTTACTCAACATTGGCGCCAGCGTGATGAATATCAACATCGTCCGCGGAACCGTTCCCTTATTCACCCGCGATGTGAGCATCGGTGGCAATCAGTACACCGACTCGCTGCAAAAAGGGCTGGACCTCAGCTTCGAGGATGCCGAGCAGGTGAAGATGGGCCAGGGCGTGCCAGGGGTCAGCAAGGAGGCCCGGCTACCTGTGCTGCAGTCCGTTTCCGAGCTGATCATCCTGGAAATCCAAAAGACATTCGATTTCTTCCGGGCCACGGCTGCTGGCGAGCACATTCAGAAGATTCATCTGGCGGGCGGATCAGCCAGAGTGCCGGGCTTGATAGACGTGTTGAGGGAGGAGTTTTCCATTCCGGTGGAGGAGTTGAACCCGTTCCGCAAGTTGGGGTACGACGTGGGGGGACCGCACGGCGATCTGATCGCAGAAAACTCGCCGCGACTGGCCGTCGCTGTGGGGCTGGCCCTGAGGAGTTTTGAAAACCTATGATCCGCATCAACCTGTTGGGCGGCAGGAAGGAGGTGGCCCGCGCTCCGGCGGTCAGCGTCGAGGGGGCCAAGCTGACGGTTCTGCTCGTGATCGTGCTGGTGGCGGCGGTGGGTGTGCTGGTCGTGGACTGGCAGATGATTTCTGGCCAGAAGGCGAAGTTGGACAAGCGAATGACGGAAGCCCAGGCAAACAAGGCGCGCCTGGAAGGGGTCAAGCGGCAGTATGACCAGAACTTGCAGCATAAACAGACGCTTGAACAACGCATCAACATCATTCAGGAGTTGGAGAATAAAAAGACCGGTCCGGTGAGGCTGCTCAACACGGTGGTCAACACAGTCGGGCTCAGCGAGCACCTCTGGCTGACCAGCTTCTCGAGCAAAGACAACAGGGTCAGCATGAACGGGGTGGCAGACAGCGTCAATACCGTAGCTGACTTCATTGCGAACCTGAAGCGCAGCGGCCAGTTCAAGAGTGTGGAAATCCGGGAATCCTTCCAGGAGGATCGCGTCAAGGACTTCCCCACTTTTGTTTTTTCCCTCAACGCCGACCTGGCGCCGCTCACTACGCCCAGCGCAGGCGGCACGCCGGGAATGCAGTAGTAACCGGGCCCGGCGGGCTAGGGGCTGCGGGGCCAGACAGGGGGGGGCAAGAGATATGAAGAGTTTTAGCGAGTTCTCCTTTGGACAGCAATTGGGCATCATGCTCGGGGCCGCCGCCCTCATTGTGGTCACCGGTGAGTTCCTTTACTTCCCCCCGACGGACAGTCTGAACGTGCGGCGCGAGGCCAACCAGGCGCTAGAAGAAAAGGTAAACGAGCAGGAAGAAGCCAATAAGAAGTTAGAGGAGTGGGAGCCAAAGCTTAAGGATCTCATGGCGGAGAATAAACAGCTGGAAGCTAAGCTAGCGACCCTCAGCTCTATCGTTCCTGAAGAGAAGAAGGCCGATGACTACATCCGGTTGGTGCAGGACACTGCGTCACAGTCGGGAGTCAATCTTCGCCGCTTTACCGCCAGGGGAGAGATAAAGAGGGAGCTCTATGTCGAGGTGCCTTTCGACCTGAGTCTGGACGGCACCTATTTCACGGCGTTGGACTACTTTGGGCGTCTGCGCCGTGCCGGCCGCGTTGTCAATGTGGGCAACCTGCGCATGGGTCCCGTCGGCGCCGGCGGTGGGAAATACACGATCACACCGAACGAGACCATTGTGGTGACCTGTACGGCTACGACATTTTACCAGCCCCAGTCCGCCCCCCCGGCGGGTCAGTAGAGGACAGCGAGTTATGCCTAACGCGCGTTTGATGACATTGGCTCTGATAGTGGTGTTTGGGGTGGCCTTGGCTGCCGTGGCCCAAAACCCGCAGACCCGTGGCCTGGGCCAGGCAGCCAAGGCGAAGACACCTGGAGCGGGGGCGACCAAGTCGAAAGCCCCTGCGACCGCGTCCCAAGCAAAAGGGTTGGCGGCACCCGCATCGAAACGCCCGGCCTCGGAATCCGGTGACCGGCGAGACCCATTTGTTAGCACCATCAAGCTGGACAAAACAGGCCAGCTTCCGATCCATGACTGTCCCCCCGGTGTTCGCGGCATCCTCGTCGGGCAGGCGGAACTGGACGGAGTGGTCCAGACTCCTGCCGACATGATCGCCGTGATCACGACCAGCAATACTGGACGCACCTATTTCCTACGCGAAGGAACGACACTGTGCAACGGGCGCGTGCTGCAGATCACCCCCGACTCCATTGTCTTTGAGGAAAGCGTGCTTGACCTAAGTGGCAAGCTCGAAAAGCGGGAGGTAATTAAAAAAATGCCCGCCGAAGCAATTTAAGGTGGGCGCCACCGATTTCGTCTTAAAGTGACATGGATGGGACAGGAGTGATAACGCAATGAACCTGACACCTCGTTCTGGTTTCTCCACTCTGGTTGTGAGCAGCATGGCGTTGCTGCTGGGATTGGCACAGCCCAATTTTGCCACTGCGGATAACGAGGCGAGCGCGCCGGCACCGGCGCCCGTCTTGCAATTGGGCACGGTGCGCGCCGCCGTTTCTTCCCAGGCCGCCATCCTCACTTTGGAAGTCAGTGGAGAGTTTACTTATTCGCCCCGCACATCCGGGGAGCAGCTAGTTTTCGTGGATTTGCCCGGCGTTGTTTCCACGCGGCCTCCCGACAGCCACCTGTTGCCCTCCGACCTGGTTTCCAGCTATCGGGTAGTGCCATACTTCCACGAGGGGCAGCGCGGTGCCCGGCTGGAGGTCTTACTCAAGAAGCCGGTCAAAGTCAGCTACCAGCAAAATCCGGGCGCGCTGCAGGTTACGTTTGTGTCCGCCACTGGAAGCACGCCAGCAGCGGTCCCTGGCGCCCACGAAGCCCCGCCGCCAGCGGTAACGAGGGCGGAAAGGCCAGCAACCACACCGTTAGCGCTGCGCAACAGAGGGAATGCAGTTGAAAAGGTGACGTTTGCTCGCGATGAGGGCAAGTTGCGCGTCCTGATCCGTGCCAACGGCGCGGTCGAGTATCGCTCTTTCCGATTGGAGAACCCGCCAAGGCTGGTGGTGGACATTCCTCAGACCGTGAACCGTGCCGGCCACCGCCAGATCCTGGTAGGGACGCCCCCGCTGCAAAGGATCCGGGTCGCCCAGTTTCGCAACGATCCTCCTATTTCCCGCGTGGTCCTGGACCTGGACACGATGACGCCTTACAAAGTGCACCGCCGCGGTCATGTCGTGGAGGTGGAACTGCAAGCTCCGGGAGCGAGGACGGGGCATGCGCGAGGGGCAAAAGCGGAGCCCGCGGAAAGCTCCACAGTGGCTCTACCGGAGGCTGCCACCGAGGTGCTGGTCGAGGACGGTGGCACGGTGGTGTTCGGGGGCGTCATCCAAAACCAGACCAACCTGACCATCGAGCAGGTACCCCTCCTGGGCAGCATCCCGGTGATTGGCCACCTGTTCAAGCGCACCGGTGTATCCACCGAGACCAACGAATTGCTCTTCTTCATCACGCCTAAGATCGTCTAGCAGGAGAATCCATTCGGGCCGGGAGGGACCTGCCTCCCGGCTCGGAGCTCGCGATCCGACGTCCGACTCCGTGAACCAGCCCGCGCGCCTCAGCGCCCTACGTTCTCGGCTTGCCAAAGCCCAACTGGATTGCCTGCTGGTCAGCCAGCAGGCCAACATCTTTTACCTTACCGGGTTTACCGGCAGCGCCGGCCTCCTGCTGGTGGACGAGCGCCGCTCCACCCTTTACACGGACGGCCGCTACGCGCTGCAGGCGGATCAAGAAGTGCGCGGTTCACAGGTGGTGATTGTGAGTTCGGGCACGACCAAGGCGGCCCTGAGCCGCGCCCGGCGCTGGCGTCGGGTCGGGTTTGAGGCTTCGGCAGACTACCGGCTGTATCGCCTGCTGGCCGAGGGCGTAGGGATCGAGCGACTGAGATACTGCGAAAACGCTGTGGAGCAGCTCCGCCTGATTAAGGACGAGCAGGAGCTGGAACAGATTCGCCGCTCCGTGGCTCTCAACTCGCGCGTGTTTCAGGAAACGGTGGCCTTGCTACGACCCGGCCTAACGGAGCAAGAAGTGGCGGCCGAACTGGAGTACCGAATGAGGCGCTGCGGGGCCCAACAGGCGGCCTTTGAAACCATCGTGGTGAGCGGCCCGCGTTCCGCCTGGCCTCACGCCCGCGCCAGCTTGCGGCCGCTGGGGAAAAAGGAATTTTTGCTCCTGGATCACGGTGCTATACTGGCTAATTACGCCAGCGATATGACGCGGACCGTTTATCTGGGGACCGCAACCCGCAGGGCACAAGCGCTTTACCGCGTGGTGAAGGAGGCGCAAGAGCGGGCCATTGCTGCCGTGCGCGCCGGCGCGTTCTGTTCGGCGGTGGACCGCGCAGCTCGTCAATACATTGCCCGGCGCGGTTACGGGGAGCACTTTCCCCACAGTACGGGACACGGCTTGGGGATCCAGGTGCACGAGATGCCTGGCATCGCGGCACGGGAGAAAACAAGGCTGCCGGCCGGAGCCGTCATCACCATCGAACCCGGCGTGTACGTTCCAGGTTACGGTGGGGTTCGCATCGAGGATGTCGTCTTAGTGCGCAACCAGGGTGCGGAGGTGTTGACGCCCACCCCGAAGGAGCTACTGCAAATCGAATGAATCTGAAAGAGATCAAAGACTTGGTGGATCTCATCACCGAGAAAGGGATCACCGAGTTTGAGTTGGAACGCAGCGGAATCCGACTGCGGATCAAGCGCGGGACGAACTCGATGTCCCAGGTGAGCTTTGCCGAGGTGAGCCTGCAAGGCACTGCGCCGACGCCGCCCGAGCCGGTGTACCAGCCGACATCCGCAGTCAACGGTCCTGCTGTCGCCTCTGAGCTTCCGGAGTCCCCCTCAGCCCCTGCCCAAGTGCTGGCCGAAGATTTCCACCAGCTCAAGTCGCCGATGGTTGGGACCTTCTTTGAGGCGCCTTCCCCGGGCGCCGCGCCTTTGGTCAACCAGGGCGACTGGGTCGAGGTCGGACAGGTGCTCTGCATCGTCGAGGCTATGAAGCTGATGAACGAAATCGAGAGCGATGTGACCGGCCAGGTCATCCAGCGCTATGTAGAAAATTCCCAGCCGGTGGAGTATGGAGAGGCTCTGTTTGCGATCCGGCCCACCGCTAGCAAAAAGTAGCTGATGTTCAAGAAAATACTGGTTGCCAACCGGGGCGAAATCGCGTTGCGGGTCATCTGTGCCTGTAAGGAGCTGGGCATCAGCACGGTCGCGGTGTATTCGGAGGCCGACCGGAATTCGCTGCACGTCCGCTTTGCCGATCAGGCGGTGTGTATTGGGCCCGCGCCGTCGGCTGATAGTTACCTGAACATCCCCAGTGTGATCAGCGCGGCCGAAATCACCAATGCGGATGCTATCCATCCCGGCTACGGCTTCCTTTCCGAGAACGCCAATTTCGCTGAGGTTTGCGAAACCAGCAAGATCGCCTTCATTGGGCCCTCGTCGGGACTGATCCGTATCATGGGAGAAAAGGCCCGAGCCCGCCAGGTGTTCCAGCAAGCGGGCGTGCCGATCCTGCCGGGTTCCGACAGCGTCGTGCGGAACGCGGCCGAAGCTCGCCAGATTGCCGGTTCCATTGGCTACCCAGCCTTGCTCAAAGCAGTGGCCGGCGGCGGCGGGCGCGGTATGCGCGTCGTGTGCGACCCTGCGGAGTTGCCAGACGCCTTTGCCGCCGCCCAACGGGAAGCCGAGATGGCTTTCGGCTGCGGCGACCTCTATCTAGAGAAATTCCTTGAGCGTCCCCGCCACATCGAATTCCAGGTATTGGGCGACCGCTTCGGGTCCCTGGCTCACCTCGGCGAGCGAGAGTGTACCATCCAGCGACGCCACCAGAAGCTGCTGGAGGAATCCCCCTCGCCCGCGCTGAGCGAAGCCCAGCGCCGGGAGGTAGGCAAGCAGGTGCTGCGGGCTCTGTCGCACCTTGGTTACAGCAGCGCCGGGACGGTCGAATTCCTGATGGATGAGGACGGGCAGCTCTATTTCATCGAAATGAACCCCCGCATCCAGGTGGAGCACCCGGTCACCGAGATGGTGACCAACATTGACTTGGTCAAGAGCCAAATTCTCATTGCTGCCGGCGAGCCCCTGGATCTGTTGCTGCAAGACTCGTTGAGCGGCGACCACGTTCCTCCTCAGGGGCATGCTTTGGAGTGCCGCATCAACGCGGAACATCCGCAAACCTTTGCCCCCTCGGCGGGGCGCATCACCACTTTCCACATCCCCGGGGGTACTGGCGTCCGTGTGGACACGGCCGCTTACGCCGAGTGTGTCATCCCTCCCTACTACGACTCTTTAGTGGCCAAACTTGTCGTCCGCGGCCGCGACCGTCAGGAGGCCATCAGCCGGATGACCCGAGCCCTGGAGATGTTTATGATCGAAGGCATCCACACCTCTATCCCGCTCCACCAGCGAATCCTGGCTGACCCGGACTTCCGTGCTGGGCGCTTCGACGTCGGCTTCCTCCAGCGGTTCAACCCGGCGGCGCTCGTCGCCACCGTCTAGAGGGGGACGGCCAGGCGTGTTTTTAGCCTCGAGGCTGTACGCCATCCTCGATACCCGCTTGCTGGAGTCGCGGGACGTGCGGACGGTCGCCGACCAACTGCTGCGAGCTGGGGTGCGCTTCCTGCAATATCGGCACAAGGCCCCCTTTACGCGGCGCAGCTGGGAAAACTGCTGCGCTCTTGCCGAACTAGCCAGCCGGTATGAAGCCGGGTTCTTGATTAACGATCGGACAGATGTGACACTGCTGTCCGGTGCCTCGGGGGTGCACCTGGGCCAGCAAGACCTTCCTCCGGAACTGGCCCGACGCCTGCTGGGTTCGCGCCGGGAGCCGAAACCGCTCATTGGCTTCTCCACCCATAGCCTGGAGCAGGCGCGCGAGGGCGATCGCCTGCCGGTGAATTACCTGGCTATCGGTCCTGTCTTTCCTACCCGCACCAAAGAGCAGCCCGATCCGGTAGTTGGCCTGGAGGGGGTGGCTGCAGTGCGCGCCGCGGTGAGCAAGCCCCTGGTGGCCATTGGCGGGATAACTCTCGAGAACGCCCGGGCTGTAGTGGAGGCTGGGGCCGACGCGGTGGCTGTGTCCCGCGACCTGCTGGCCACCGACAACGTGGCCGAGGGCGCACGCCAGTTCCTGGACCAGTTGCAAGGCCGGTCGCAAGACCAACCCCCAGAGAGGTCGGGCCGGTGAAGCCTGCAACCCCAGTGTCCCAAAGGGCAGAACTGCTGCTGCTGGGCACCGGTTTGGTGCTGGTCCTGTACATTGCCGCCAATTTCGTCTATCTCAGCGTGCTTCCGTGGGCTACAGCCGGAAGCACAGCCGAGTGCAACAAGGGCAGTCGGGAGTTCCTCTTATGCCTCCCACTGGAGGCCACTAGCCCCTGGCAGGGGCGGGCCACAAGGTTGATTTGCGCGGCGGTGGATGTCCGAAGCCTGCTGGAGGAAGTCTCTCCATGCGCGCCGGTTTGACAAGCGGAGATGTGCCAGCTACACTGGGCTCAAACAGGCCTTTCGCGTTTCTTTCCGTGTCGGGGCGTGGCTCAGCCTGGTAGAGCACCTGGTTCGGGACCAGGGGGTCGGAGGTTCAAATCCTCTCGCCCCGACCATTTATCCCGTTGAACATCAGTTGATTGTAGGTTGCTCGACGTTCTGCCGAGGAACGGCTGCGGTGCCACTGTGCCCAATTTTGTGCCCACTCCGTGCACGTTCCATGGCTTCTCGAACGGTGTGGTCCTCTGGATGAACGTAGCGTCTTGTGGTGGCCATGTCGCTATGTCCGGCCAGATAGGCGAGCGTGTGTGGGTCCATATAGGCCGCCCATCGCGTGAGACAGGTGTGCCGGATAGAGTAAAGCACGAACGCCTCCACATCATCGCTTTCCTTACAGGCACGCCGATGTTGCTTCCTCAAGCTTGACTTCTCGATGTGCCCGCTCTTGGTTGGGGCGGGAAATATCCAATCACCCTCTAGGCTGGTCAGCCTCATGTCCAGTATCGAAGCCACCCTTTGGGTAACGGGAATCCGCCGACGGGCCGCTTTTGTCTTGCCGTCCAGGATATGAATGGAGCCATCTCTGTAGTTTTCCGGGCGTAGGGAGAAGCATTCTCCCGGCCTGAGTCCACAGTCAAACAGAATGGCGGCCACATCCCGCGCTAGCGGCGGAGCGGCGTCTAGATAGACGGTTTCTTCTTCCCTGGTGAGGACCCTTTCTCTGTGCCGTTCCCCAGAAAGCATTGACACCCTGGGTGGGGCTTTTTCCACCTTGCCCCATTCCGAGGCAAGACGAAGCATCCAGCGCAGGACTTCCAGTTCCCGATTAATGCTAGATACCTGGAGGCCCTGATTCTGCCGTTTGGCCACGTGCCCTCTAATCTTTTCGGTTGTGATGGCGCTCATTGGCATCTTGGCGAGGGCTTCGTAGGCCAGTAAGTTTCCCACCCCGTTCGTGTAGTACTCAAGCGTTTTAGGTTTTGCAGCAAAGGTGGAGTAAGCGAACGGGAGAAAATCTCTTTCGGCGAACTCAGCCAGGGTTGGAACGGGCCGACGTTCCCGAATCCCCACAATACCTTTTGCCAAGGTCGTTTTGTGGGCCGCCTCAATCTGCCTGGCGACCCGTGGATTCCCCTGCTTCGTGCTTTCTCGAATTGACTCACCCCGCCACATGAACTTGTACCAGTAAGTCTTGCCGCGTTTATAGATTGCCATTGATCAAGCTCCTTTCTTTTTTCCGCTACCCTTCGGCCTACCACCCAACTTCCCATTCTCCCGCGCAATTTCCTGTATGCGTTTGATTCCGAACCGCTTCAGCCTTGCCCTGTAGCTGCGCCTGCCAAGCCAGCTTGTGAACTGCTTCAGTTCAGCCTTGGTCATTTTAATACTATCTTAAGCTGTTTAGATTTATTGTCAAGAAGAATCTGCGCGCCGGAGGACCTGGACACAGACTAAGGTCAGTCAGCGGAACGGCTAAGCTCACATGGAGGAAGGGGAAGCTCAAATCGGAAATCGTGGGAACTCAGAGAAACTCCTAGGGACAACCGTTAGAGTATTTCCCTCAGAACTTCCCGATAATTAGCACTAATAGGACTTTTGTACACTTGACAGCCGCTTTGTCGAATAACACACTACCCGCAAGCTCAGGGGGACTTTCAGGGGTATGCCCGTCCCACCAATCTCGCGTTCGGCCCCTCGGGAGCTAACATCCTTGGCCGCTAACAGCCCAACAGAGAAGTGTGCGCTGAGCGTCTGGACCCGAAGCAATGAAAACTGCAACTCAAAACGAAAGAGGACGCAACATTGTCAAGCTCTACAAAACTCGTTCTAGTTAGAACCATAAGAGCAACTTGGAAACCTGCGCTGCTCGGACTCTTGGCAACAGTGTCTGACCTGACCGGCACTTTTTGTACCAAGTGGAAAGAGAGAGAATCCACTTGAGGAGGAAGTGAGGTCATGCCGACAAGGAGTTACAAGCCGGAGCAGATTGTAGCGGTGCTACGGCAGATAGAAGTGCAGATGGGGAACGGGAAGACTGCGCCCCAAGCCTGCAAAGAAGCTGGAATCCACACCCAAACCTACTACCGGTGGCGGAAGGAATACGGCGGGCTGAAGGTGGTGCAGGCAAAACGGCTAAAGGAGTTGGAGAAGGAAAACACGCGGCTGAAGCGGTTGGTAGCGGAGCTTTCTCTGGAGAAGCAGGTGCTGCGGGATGTGGCACAGGGAAACTTCTGAGCCCTGAGCGGCGGCGTTGTGCGGTGGAGCGTGCGTGAGAGCAACACGGGTTGTCGGAACGGCATGCCTGCCGGCTGCTGGGGCAATGGCGAGGGACACAACGATACGAGCCGATTCATCGGGTGGACGAGGATGCTCTGACCCGAGCGATCATTGCCCTGGGAGCGAAGTACGGGCGATATGGCTACCGGAGGATCACAGCGTTGCTGCGGAGTGCGGGCTGGGAAGTGGGCAAGGACCGGGTGCAGCGGATTTGGCGGCGGGAAGGGCTGAAAGTGCCGCAAAAACAAAGGCCGCGAGGACGGCTGTGGCTGAACGACGGTTCCTGTGTACGACTGAGGCCGGAGCGACCGAACCACGTGTGGAGCTACGACTTCATGAGTGCCAGAACGCACGAGGGGAGAACGCTGCGGCTGCTGACCTTGCTGGATGAGTACACGCGGGAATGCCTGGCGATCCGGGTGGAGCGGAGGATGGGCAGCCAACAAATCATTGAGGCGTTGTCGGACGTGATGTTGTGGCGAGGGATACCGGAACAGATTCGATCCGACAATGGTCCCGAGTTCATCGCCAAACAACTGCGCCAGTGGTTGGCAAATCTAGGGACCGGGACACTGTACATCGAACCGGGCAGTCCCTGGGAGAACGGGTACTGCGAGAGTTTCAATGGGAAGCTGCGGGACGAATGCCTGAATGGAGAGATCTTCTACTCGTTGAAGGAGGCACAGGTGGTGATTGAACAGTGGAGGGTGCAATACAACACGGTGCGGCCGCACTCGGCGCTCGGCTATAGGCCCCCGGCACCGGGGGCCTATAGCCCTCCCCTGCCACTGAAACCAGTTTCACAGCCCCAGGCTGCGATGTAAACTCTCACTACGGTTGGTACAAAAAATCGGTCTGGTCACCCCCCCCATTGCGGCCATGGCGATGTGAGCTTGGCACAAGAGGGCGACTGGCGTATGATTGTATGTTAAAGGTAAAGTTGGAATCGGAAATTCCTGTTCAGAATCGGATTTCAGGGGAGAAGAATAGCTCCGTGCGTGTGCACTTGGTCAATCCAAATCACTTATCGTTTGGTATAGGCGTTATTACGCCACGATGGCTCTACGTAATTGCTGCTGCTACCCCACACGCCTTCGGAGACCCCCTACTTGTCGACGAATCGCTCGAGCCAACCTACTTCACGGAGATCAAACCGGGCGACGTGGTTGGAATCGGGATCCATAGCGGCAATGCTCTGCGCGGCTACGAAGTAGGGCAGATGGCTCGTGAACGCGGAGCTTACGTGATCTTCGGTGGCATTCACACCAGCCTCTACCCGGAGGAAGCGTACGAGTTAGGAGGTGCACACGCGGTGGTGAAAGGCGATGGAGACGTGGTTTGGGCGAGGGTGTTGGCCGATTGCACGAACGGAGGGCCCCAGCACCTCTACGAGGGCGGGCGCATCGAGGCCGACCAGTTCCTGCCAGCGCGTTGGGAGTTGCTGCCGCCCGATAGATACATGTGGGCCTCGGTCCAAACCGTACGCGGATGCCCGAAGCACTGCTCGTTTTGTTCGGTCTGGCGTACGGACGGCCAGCGCCCACGCCAGCGTGTTTCGGACGTGGTCATTCAGGAAATTGTCGAACTACGCCGCCGGGGATTTCGGTTCATTGCGCTCGCCGACGACAACTTTTATCCGGTTACACTTGAGGACCTGAGACTGGCCGAGCGTCAGAACAACCAACAACGGCTGAGCGAGCTGCTGGCCCTGCGCGAAGAACGGTTCGAATTGATGGCGCGCCTGGCGGAGCTGCCCAAGGACATGGTGTTCTTCACGCAAATCACCATGGAGGCGGCAGACGATCCCGAATTCCTAGAGGCAATGCGCAGAGCCAAGATCAAGGGAGCGCTGGTGGGAGTTGAATCGGTCACCCCGGAAGGACTGAAGGCTGTCCACAAGGAGTTCAACTCCGCGGGCGACAGCCTGGTTCGTCAGCTCGGCACTTTTCGGGAACACGGTGTACACGTCCTGGGCTCATTCATCTTTGGGCTCCCCACCGACCGGCCGGATACCTTTGAGGCTACCGCCGCTCTGGCACAGGAGGCCGAGGTGACGTTTGCGCAGTTCGTGTTGTTGACGCCTTTCCCCGGAACGGTGGATTTCCAGCGCTGGGAAAAGAAGATGGAGAGCAATACCACCCGGATTGCCGGCATCCCGCTGACGCGCTACTGGCTGATTCCCCAGGCTCTTCGACCGAAGATGTACATGTCCCATCCGGTCATGTCCGCCGACGAGATCCGTCGGCGCACCCAGGATGTTTGGGACCGTTTTTATCGCTTGCGATCGATTTGGAAGCGATCCCTCTTCATAAGGTCCCTACGGGCCCGGCTTACTTTTGTGTTGATTTCAAAACTCTACCGACAGATGTACGCCAACACCGGCATCGCCGCCGACAGCGCCCAGGTGAATCGCGCCGCTAAGTGGGCGCGGTGGCTGGCGAAACCCTGCCGACGATTGTTTCAGGCGGCCCCCATGCCGGAGTTGAAAGTGCCGCGGGGGCCGTGGCAGCAGCCGGAAGGTGCCTTAGGCGAGAAGGACCGGGCGTCTGCTTGGCAGGATCACGCCTCTAAGGAGCGAGACCGCGGCCCAGTCAAGCTTAAAGTGGACCCCTGATTCGACCGCGTGTACCCCCACCCTCGCTTCCACTCCCTCCTGCACCGCCTAGACTTCTCGGAGTAGGCCGCGCTCGCGTTGACTTGCCTGCGGGGGCGGACTAATGACGGGCGCAATCGTGCAGGCGCTCGATTCCCCTCGCGAAATCCGCATCTGGCAATGAATTGATTTCGTCCAGTTGCCAGGCTCCATAGCGGCTTCAAGTGTCTGAGCCGTAGACATTTAGTCAAGTTTCCCTGGATAGGTCTCCACTAGTCGGTTAGTGTTTGCCTATGCTGCCACGCCAGAGTTACCTGCGAACAGGATCCTCTCCGGCGGTGCCCATCGGGTTCTGGAGACGCTCGGGTTCGAGGGAGAGTATCCACGGGCTAGTTAGGCCCTGTATGCTTTGAGCACCGAGTCTCTCTAAACACCCTATGCCTCCTCGGGTAACCCAACAAAGCTATAGCGCGGTTCCTTCGCCGATGGCAATACAATCCACGGTACGTACACGCTAGGTACGACCAGCGGTGACGCCACTCTGCGGCGAAGCTGAAGGAATCATTGCGGACCCTGCCGGCGCGTCGCGACCGTTGTAGGCGAGATCGCGGCGCGCTGCCGTCAGCTCATCGGCAACCAAGCGAGCATACCTCGGAAAGTGGTGGCCCGACAGCAGCACTAAGATTGCCATGCGCAGCTTGACCGGCTCGTTCCTCCAAAGCCGGACAGCGGACGCCAGAAATCTCCAATAGCACCGGCGATAGCTGCTCCTGATGCCCTGTTTCCAGATCGAAAACGCGAGCAGGCGCAACGTGTAGATCACCGGAAGTCTCGGGAACCGCTGCGTGGGTCGTGGGTGCCACGCCACCAGCGATCGAAGCGCACGATCGAAGAACGCCGGCGGATCGTATAAGCGCAGCAGCAGGCGAGCCATTCCATCCAGTAGGACCGGCAAGAGCAGCCGCGTGTGGAAATTCGGCATGCTGAAGTTGGTGGTAGCGTCGGAATCATGGATGAGCCGACCCTCGCGGAGCATCCGATCGTATAGCGCAGTCGTCGGAGGCGCCTGAAGCATGCCCACCATCGCCCACGGGATGGCTGCGTTTTCAATGAACTGCCACTGGCGTTCGAAGATATGCTGATCGTCGGCATCGAAGCCGACGATGAATCCGCCCATGACCCACAGCCCGCTGCGTTGGATGGTTCGAATCTGCTGGAGGTTATCGCTCCTTAGGTTCTGAAATTTCCGTGCTTCCCCAAGCGATTCCGGCGACGGTGTTTCCACCCCGATGAACACATTCAGGAAGTTTGCGTCTCTCATCGCCGCCAGCAATTCCGTACGTTCCGCAAGGTCGATGGAGGCCTCCGTGTAGAAGTAGAACGGATAGCCATGACACTGCTGCCATGCTGCGATTTCCCGCGTCAGTTCGAGCGCACGCTTGTGGTTTCCGATGAAGTTGTCATCGACCATGAACACTTCTTTCCGCCACCCGAGCCTCCACAACAGATCGAGTTCGCGCAGCACCTGGGCGGGTATCTTGACGCGAGGACGGCGTCCATAGATCGTGATGATGTCACAGAACTCGCATTGGAAGGGACAGCCGCGCGGAAATTGCACGGACATGTTTGCATAGCGGTTGAGTTCCAGCAGGTCGTATCGAGGCAAAGGACTGCGGGTCATGTCCGGCTTCTCGGAAGCCACATAGAGGCGCGGCGCTGTTCCGTTTTCCAGTGCGGACGCAATCGCTGGAAACATGTCCTCCGCTTCTCCCACAAGGACGTGGTCCGCCTCGTGGACGAGCACTTCCGGTTGGCTGCTGGCCCACGGTCCGCCGATGAACGTGCGCCGCCCGAGCGAACGCGCCCGCGACAGCACCACACGAGCGTCCGCCTGCTGCGCGAACATCGCGCTGACCATTACCAAATCGGCCCAATTCAGGTCCTCGTCCGTCAGCGGTTCAAAGGCGCGGTCTATGAGGCGTAGCTGCCACTTTGCCGGACAAAGAGCTGCAACAGTGATGAGGCCAAGCGGAGGCATGATCGAGCTCTCTGGAATGATCTCGAGCATCCCTTCGAAACCCCAGAACGAGGGCGGGAAACGAGGCCAGACAAGAAGCACTTTGATTTCGGGTCCCAGGGGTGCAAAGGAACCCGGAGGGCCGTCTCTGTCGTGCACCGCAGAGACCGGGATGAAGGATCCGCCGACTTCGGACATAACTACCTTCACTATCGGGCCGCCAAGCGCGACCATTCGTCTTCAACCGGAATTACCTTTTTGGCTCTCCGGCGGTTGAGAGTATACACTCCGTTCCGAGGCCCCTTCCCCCCTGTGTGAAAAACATCTGATTTCGACACGCCATCAAGCGCCATAGCCGGTCCAGCAGAATCAATCGCCTCCGGCGGCCGGCGCAGACGTTAACGGCGACGGCTCCATCACCCGCGATGGCAGCGGGGACGAGGACGGCGACGGCCTCACCGATTTGCAAGAGGCCTGTGAGGTCGGAACGGATCCTTGCAACCCGGACACCGACCGTGACCTTGTTCCGGACGGGGCAGATCCTGCTCCGCTCGATCCGTGTAATTCCGACCCTACTGCCTTCGCTTGCACGAATCCGTAGGATCTCCTGCGCCACTGGCTCCTGGGGTCTCGTCCATCGTCGAGGCGAGACCCCGGGGGCCTCTCATCTTCTCTGCGTGTTCACTGCGGGTTCTAACGTAGGCTTCCGAATTTGGTCCGCAATTTCGCTCACCTGCCTAGCTGACCCCGGCGCTTGTTTGGTGTATTTTCCCACCTCCAATCTCGCCTCGCCGCTGATACCCTCTCAGGCTGCAGTAATCCTCTGAAACGGCACGAGTTGGCTCAGACTCGGCAGATAGGTCCCCGCTAGTCGGCTAGTGTTTACCTATGCTACCACGCCGCCCACTTTGACGTGTAACGCGCTAACCGGACAAGTGCCTGGATTCCCTTTAGGGGAAGTAGGCCTCGCGCACAAGGCCGATAGTCCCCACAAACGGCCTAGCGTTTACCTATGTTCTGCCTGGATGGTGTGGCGTTCCTTGACTCCGGTTGTGGGCCTCGGGGGATGCGTGCTTATAATGTGAGAACATAGAGTCGGCCCGCTGCCATGAATGAACAACAGCGCCCCTCGCTCCTGCCCGCCTGAGAAGTGCCCATGCCCGCCTGGCTTCCTTCCCAACGCGAGTTCCGAGGGCTGGGGCTCGCGCTGACCTTGGCGCTCGTGGCGCTCTTCCTGGTACGCACGGTTTTTCGAGGTTCGCCGTGGGCTCCGGACATCGTCGTCGCCATTGGGCTCGGCACCCTGGTGCTCAACTCACGCGTCGCGCGCTGGATTGGGCTCAACGTCGCTGGCGGTCGCGAGGGCGACCCGTACGAGCGCGGCCTCCGCTTCACGGGGAAGTGGATGTTGCGCCTCGCCATCATCTTGATGGGCCTGAAGGTCCAGACGGACATCCTCAAGGCGCAGCTCCTGCTTTAGGTCCTGCTCGTCCTGGTCTTCACGCTCCCCGCGACATTCTTCGTCGCGCATGCCGCAGCCGGTCTGCTGGGGCTCCGTCGGGAGATGGCCGACCTTGTGGCTATCGGCACGATGGTGTGTGGCGCGTCGGCCATCAATGCGCTGGCTCCGGCTGTGTTCGCGCACCGGCGGGACCAGGGGCTCGCGGTCACCGCCATTTACCTCTTCAGCGTGGTCGCGCTGCTGACGTTCCTCCCGCTTGGGACGGCGCTCGGGCTTGACACCGAATCGGCAGGGCTCTGGGCGGGGGTCGCAGTGAACGATCTGTCGTCGAGTGTCGCCGTGGGGAGCCAGTTCGGCGAAGACGAGAGCTTGATCGCCACGATGGCCAAGGCCACGCGCATCCTGCTGCTGGGCCCGCTGTTGATCGGCTTCAGCCTCCTTCGTCGGCGGGCACCCGCCGAGGGCAGGGCGCGCTTGCGCCTCGCCGCGCATTTGCCGCTCTTCGTCATCGGCTACTTTCTCCTGTTAGGTTTCCGTCTGCTTGGCGACTCCTTCTTCTTGACGGAGGGAACACCGGCCGAGGTCGTGTGGACGGCCGTTCTCGATGCAAACGATCTCGTCGTCAACATCGCCATCGTCGCTGTTTGCGCGACGATCGGGTTGCGGATCCACATCCAGACCCTCATCGAGGTGGGTTGGCGAACGGCGGTCGCCGCCGGCGCAGCCTGGGGCACCCTGGCGGCGCTCTCGCTTGGGATGCTCTTTGCCTTCTTGCATGACGCGACCGTCATCGGTCTGACGGCGGGGTTCGGAACGGTCGGCCTCGCTTTCGTCCTCTTTCACCGGTGGGCGCCTCGTCCGATCTCCCTGCGCGCGAGACTGGACGGCGGCGAGCCGTTCTCGGTGCGGGAGATGGTTGAGCTCTTCGACCTGCTCGACCGCGGCGGCGCACTCGATGCCGGCGTCGCCCGCCGCGCGCTCGCGCGGGTCGAGCCGGCCATCGGCGAGCTGGTGCCGCTACGCCAAAGTACGATTCAAGGCGGCATCAACTATCGGCGGCTCACCTTCTGGCGGAGCGTGCAACAGGGCTCGTCGCTGGTCGGCATCCTGTGGACCCCGGGCACGACCGCGCACATCCACTCCCATGACTACTCGGCCGTGTGCCGCCGCATCGAGGGCACGGTCGAGATCACCGAGTTCGAGCGCGCTGCCGAAGAAAGCCTCCGTGTCGTCCAGCGGAGCAGGCTCGGCCCATCGTCGATGACCGAGATCTCCGAAGCAGAGACCATCCATGTCGTCCGGAACGCTGGCGCGCACGACGCCATTGATCTGCACTACTGCGGGCCGCGGAGCTCGCGCCGGGCTGTGCGGTTCATCCCGCGGGAGGCGAATGCTCCGCTCACCCGGGGCGGGAAGTTGGCGGTCGACATCGTCGATGACAGCCTCCCCGTCGTCGACGCAGAGCTCGGAGCGTGAGTCGTATTTTTTCCTGATTCGTGTCACGGCGCACTCGGAAGTAATGCAGTTGGCTGTATAACGCGCTTATCGAAAACTTGACCCACTACCCTGGCGGGCGTAGAGGGTCACTTGTCCGGATAGCCGACTATACGTCCAAGTGACCGCGGACGTTAGAGGCGGCAGCGAAAGACCACCGTCGCAACTGGCCGGCTCCCCGCGTTGACTGCCTGCGGGCGGGGCTTAGGATCGGTGGCAAGAGAGAGCACCCTCGCGATGAGCGAACAGACGCTCGGGCACTACCATGGCTGAAACTCCACAGAGAAAGCTGGCCACCATCATGTTCACCGACATTGAAGCGAGGCTTCGCCTCAATACTCGATAGAGTGGCTTGGGCTTGGTCCCTTGGCTGCCAGTTAACTTGACAATGCCCGAACAGCCGTTGCATAGGGGCGCTCGCTCGGCTATCCTACCGGCGCCGCGACGGCCAAAATGACGGAAAACCCTGGCCAAGAACAGCGGCAGGAGATCTCGTGAAGAAACGGCGTGTTGCAACGAAAGTTGTCCGAGCCCTGGCAATCGCTTTTGTGGCAGTTGTGCCGATGGCTCATGCTGTTACTGTGCCACCCGGAGGCGGAGTTGCTTTCGAGCAAATGACGTTCGACTTCGCAATGCCCGAAGCCAACAGCGACTGGTGTCGCTTAGTCGCTGATCTCGGCGTTCTTGCCGAAACAACGGGTCTGCATAGAGGCTACGTCAACGTCATCACAGAATCGGGATGGGTTGTCCAGAACATGCACCTGGATCACACCGAAGTCATTATCCTCAACACAGCTCAACCGCCACCGTTGTTCACGACGTACTTCAGTCTGGAGGTGTCAGCGCCTCAGATCGTCACGACTTTGCCCGCTTGGGTGGAGTACACTCCCAAGCCGCTGCCGGAGTTCTCTGGCAACACCTTCAGCAATTTCCCAGTTGCTTTCCATATATGGAGCGCCGCGGGAGCCAGCGAGTTGGTCCCACTGCTCAACGGCCCCGCCCCACCTCTTTGAATTCCTGCTCCTGGGTGAAACCTTCTCCCATGTCTTGCCCAATAGCGTGAATGTCGAGGCGGCAGTCAACCAGTGTGTTCCGATGTCGGTCGCGAACAGCTTGCAATACCTCGAGATGACCTGACCGGCACTTTTTGTACCAAGTGAAAAGAGAGAGAATCCACTTGAGAAGGAAGTGAGGTCATGCCGACAAGGAGTTACAAGCCGGAGCAGATTGTAGCGGTGCTACGGCAGATAGAAGTGCAGATGGGGAACGGGAAGACTGCGCCCCAAGCCTGCAAAGAAGCTGGAATCCACACCCAAACCTACTACCGGTGGCGGAAGGAATACGGCGGGCTGAAGGTGGTGCAGGCAAAACGGCTAAAGGAGTTGGAGAAGGAAAACACGCGGCTGAAGCGGTTGGTAGCGGAGCTTTCTCTGGAGAAGCAGGTACTGCGGGATGTGGCACAGGGAAACTTCTGAGCCCTGAGCGGCGGCGTTGTGCGGTGGAGCGTGCGTGGGAGCAACACGGGTTGTCGGAACGGCATGCCTGCCGGCTGCTGGGGCAATGGCGAGGGACACAACGATACGAGCCGATTCATCGGGTGGACGAGGATGCTCTGACCCGAGCGATCATTGCCCTGGGAGCGAAGTACGGGCGATATGGCTACCGGAGGATCACAGCGTTGCTGCGGAGTGCGGGCTGGGAAGTGGGCAAGGACCGGGTGCAGCGGATTTGGCGGCGGGAAGGGCTGAAAGTGCCGCAAAAACAAAGGCCGCGAGGACGGCTGTGGCTGAACGACGGTTCCTGTGTACGACTGAGGCCGGAGCGACCGAACCACGTGTGGAGCTACGACTTCATGAGTGCCAGAACGCACGAGGGGAGAACGCTGCGGCTGCTGACCTTGCTGGATGAGTACACGCGGGAATGCCTGGCGATCCGGGTGGAGCGGAGGATGGGCAGCCAACAAATCATTGAGGCGTTGTCGGACGTGATGTTGTGGCGAGGGATACCGGAACAGATTCGATCCGACAATGGTCCCGAGTTCATTGCCAAACAACTGCGCCAGTGGTGCAAATCTAGGGACCGGGACACTGTACATCGAACCGGGCAGTCCCTGGGAGAACGGGTACTGCGAGAGTTTCAATCCCGGATTTCCTTTATGAACTATCGGCGGCAACCTTCTGAATGACTCCAACGTCAGTATTGATGCGGGTTCCAGCATCAACATTGCCTTCCGGAGGTGTACACCGAATGGGTGAGAGCCAAAAACAGGCGTTTCAACTGTCATTCAACCGGTTTCTGCGGGTCACATTTCAGGGATCGCGAATCACTTCCGACGGCGGTCTGATTGTGGTGCGCGAGTTGGACGAACGTTTGGGGTTCGGCGAACTTATCGAACAGCACTTGATCGACTCTCGGGGGAAGAACACCCGGTTGCCCCTCGCTGACTTGCTGCGGCAGTCCATCTACAGCCGCTTGGCAGGATACGAAGACGTCAACGACGCCGAGCGGCTTTCCCAAGATCCGACGTTCCGGCTGATCGGTTCGGAGAAGATCTGGGAACGTGGCGCAGCCCTGACTTCCCGGTTACAGTCGTTCGAGACAGAACTGCTGACGCAAGACGAGAACCTTGCTGGTTTGGCAGCGATCAACCGGGATTTGATCGCCAGGGCGGAAGCTATGGATGCGCCGCGCCGGGTGGTGCTGGACATGGACAGCACCGAGATCCCGGTCTACGGCGAACAGGAGCAGAGCGCCTACAACGGGCATTTCGAGTCGAGTTGCTATCACCCGTTGTTGCTGTTCAGTCGCGAGGGTGACTGTCTGGCGGCCAAGCTGCGACCCGGCAACGTGCACAGCGCCGAGGATTGGGAAGAACTTCTCCTGCCAGAGATCGAACGGCAGCAGAAGCTGGGCAAGGAAGTGGTGTTTCGCGCCGACGCCGCCTTCGCCAAGCCGGAGATCTACGACGCACTGGAGGAGCGGGACGTGAAGTATGCGATTCGCATCCCGGCCAACGACAGTCTGGAGAGGGACATCGCGGAGTTGTTGACGCGGTCAGTGGGGCGACCGAGCCACAAGCCGGTGGTCTGGTACAAGAGCTTTCTCTACCAGGCAGCCAGTTGGAAAAAGGCGCGGCGGGTGGTGGCGAAGGTGGAGTTCCACTTTGGCGAACTGTTCCCTCGCGTGGGGTTCATCGTCACCAATCTGGAGACCGACAGCCGGGCGGTGGTCCGGTTCTACAACAAGCGGGGCACCGCAGAGCAATGGATCAAGGAAGGCAAGCAGGCGGTAAAGATGACCCGGCTGAGTTGCCATCGGTTTCGGTCGAACGAGGTGCGCCTATGGCTGAGCCTGATCGCCTACAACTTGGGAAACCTGTGGCGGCGGCTGGTGCTACCGAAGAGGATCAACAACTGGTCGCTGACGAGTTTGCAGCAGCGGCTGGTGAAAACGGGAGGACGGCTGGTGAAACATGCGCGATATTACTGGCTTTTGCTGGCCGAAGGGCACTTGAGCCGGAGGCTGTTCAGCAGCATGCTGCGAACGATCTCGGCACTGCCGCTGCCAGACGGCTAGCGAACCGGGAGAGAGGGTAATTTTAGGTGCTCAGAAGTGGTCGGGCCGGACAAGTGTCAGCGGCGAGGCAGGCTGGGCAGGCGAAACCCGCACAGCGACTCCGAAGAACAGCCAAAATGTGCCGCACTACCACCTCAAAGAGGCCCGGGCGATTTGCGATTGACACGACAGGGTAAGAGGCATAGGTTTTCGGGTGAAGGGGAAGCTCAAAATGAAAATTCCGGTTTAATTGAGGTGATTCCCGTCAATGGGAAGCTGCGGGACGAATGCCTGAATGGAGAGATCTTCTACTCGTTGAAGGAGGCACAGGTGGTGATTGAACAGTGGAGGGTGCAATACAACACGGTGCGGCCGCACTCGGCGCTCGGCTATAGGCCCCCGGCGCCGGGGGCCTATAGCCCTCCCCTGCCACTGAAACCAGTTTCACAGCCCCAGGCTGCGATGTGAACTCTCACTACGGTTGGTACAAAAAATCGGTCTGGTCAGAGAAGCGCTACGGTATAGACGTACCCAACAATCACCAGGCAGGTCTGAGGGGAGACAACACCTTGGTGGGGCAGCTTGATACAGGAATGAATCGAACCGCCCCCTCGCGGAATAATGGCTCCGGGGTTTGGTTCCCGCCGATGTTGCAAGGAAAGTTCTCCTACCTCAACAACAACGATCTGAAGGACAGCTTGGTTAACCGCCACCAGGGACGAGGTTGGAGCAACGCGGCCGCAGGGCAGGCGCTTCCCAATGGGAATTTCACAGCAAGCGGGATCACTTCCACCGATGACGGCGCTACAGTGACTTGGAAGTGGATCTGCGATCAGATTAAAGCCGGAGAGGACGTCGAGCTGATTTTCAGCTACGACGACGCGAACGGTAACCCCACCGGAGGACACGCAGTGCGAGTTTTCGGCTGCGGCAAAACCCTGGGTCTGCCTTGGATCAAGTATTTGCATGACGGTGCCCAGAGCAATGACAGTTTCGGGTTGGAGACCGTGCATGTTTTCACCACAGACACCGACGGCGACGGCATGGTGAATCTCGGTGTGAACGGACGGGAGATTCGCTTCTCCATGTCGGAATCGGTGACCGAAGCGGCGAAGAACGCTCCCACCTCTCCAGCACAAGTCATTGGGGAAGCTCTGGTGAATGCGGCAGGATTTGTTGGCAAGGTATTGACGAAAGGGGCGATCGCCACGGTTTTCGGTCTCTTCAATGAAGTGTTGGGAGGAAATAACTTGCAAGTCGCTGCCCTCTTCAGCGAAGGCGCCGCAAACCAAGATGTTGTTCTCCCGACGACGCTCAATGGGGCGACGGTGTTGATCGACGGGCGTGCGGCGCCTCTGTACTTCGTTGGGCCGGGGCAAATCAACTTCCAGGTCCCGGATCAGACGGAATTGGGGCCAGCCTCCGTCGTCATCATGGTCAACGACCGCCCGAGTGATATCGTCACCGTCGTTATCGGCGAGGCGGGTCCCGGTATTTTTACCTTGGATCCGTCCGTGGCCGGAGACAACCGAGCTGCGGTTCAGAACTTCCCTGATTTCAGCTTGAATCTTCCCAATAATCCAGTCGAGCCTGGGAGCTTTGTCATTGTTTATGGAACTGGCCTGGGAGCCGTCACAAACCCGGTACCCGCTGGCGAACTAACGCCTCAGGACCCGCTCTCGGAGGTGGTCGAGCCTGTCACGACAACGATTGGCGGCATGGAAGCGACCGTTGTTTTCGCTGGCTTGGCGCCCAATTTCGCTGGCCTCATGCAGGTGAACATCGAAGTCCCCCAGTTGCCTCTGGGTGAACACGAGATCGTCCTCACGGCCGATGGCATCCAGAGCAATGCCGCATTAGTCTCAATCGGAAGCAACTAGGGAGGGCTTCGCTTTGAGAAACAGTCTCCAGCGAAGCGCGGCGGGACGTGAGTCCGGGTTTTTTCAAGACGATAATAAACCCCAGAATGATCAACCCCCACCTGCCGCGGTGGGCCACTTGGATGTATAACGCGCTTATCGGAAACTGGCCCACTACCCTGGCGGGCGTAGAGGGTCAGTTTCCGCTATGCCGACTTTAAGGGAGTTGGCAGCAGGATCGGAAAGAACTGGGGCGTCAGACGAGATATATCCGGCATTCTTGGCGACAGGCGGGATTATCCGGGACTGACCGGTCGGCCTAACACTGGGAGGAAAGTTGTCGGACATGGGAGAAATCGTTACAATCAAAGCGGTTGCCGGCCCGGCTCGCCGCTGGCGGTTTCGTCTCAGGCCGATCAGGACCCCTTTTATCCAGGTCGGCCTAAACATCAGTTAAACGACATGAGGTAACGTTCGATCATGAGAGTGACCACCGCAGTCTTGATCGCTTGGGCGCTTTTGTCAGTTGCGTCCGCTCTAGCGGACAGTGATGGCTACTTCCGTGCCGGCAACGGCTACCTTGCGTATGAGACGCGGTGGGCCGTCAGCGGAGAGTCAGCGGGATCAGCGTCATGAAATTCGACCGGGAAAAATGGGACGCTGTGCTGTTCGATATGGACGGGGTGTTGACGCAGACCGCCAAGGTTCACGCAACGGCCTGGAAAGAGATGTTCGACCGCTATCTGAAGCAGCGGGCCGAGCGCGCTGGAGAGCAGTTTGTTCCCTTCGAGATTGCGACCGACTACCGAGAGTACACCGACGGCAAGCTGCGCTATGACGGCGTGCGCGGATTCCTGCGTTCGCGGGGCATCGAGTTGCCCGAAGGCGAGCCACCGGACCCGCCCGACCGGGAGACGATCTGCGGGCTCGGCAACCGGAAGAACGATCTCGTGGTGGAGTTGATCCGGACCTGCGGAGTGGAGACCTACGAGTGCTCGATCAGGTGGGTCCGGCACCTGCGGAAAATCGGAGTAAAGACGGCCGTGGTTTCGGCCAGCAAGAACTGTGAGCTGACCCTCGGAGCGGCGGGGATTGCGGACCTGTTCGACTGCCGGGTGGACGGCCACGTGGCTGCCCGTCTGGGCTTGGCCGGCAAACCGGCGCCGAACTCATTTCTGGAGGCGGCGCGACAGCTGGGAGTGGAGCCTTCGCGGGTGGTGGTGGTGGAAGACGCGATCTCCGGGGTGCAGGCGGGCAGGGCGGGCGGTTTCGGTCTGGTGATCGGCGTGGACCGTCATCACGACCCGGACCGATTGCGCCGGGCGGGGGCCGATATCGTCGTGGAAGACTTGAGAGAGTTCGGCTGCTAAGGCAGTACCCGTTTGGGCAGGCTGAGGCGGACCGGCGCCGAGGCACCCTGAAACGCTGGCCTTCACGAACTTGGGAATTCTAGGATAGCTCGGTGTGGAGTCATGATCCGTCACAAAACGAAACGCCCACCTAGGTACGTGTACCCGGTCGACAAGTGGCGCATGGTTGAGCGGGCTTTTTATCCAAAGTTGCTGGCGCAAACCGAAACGATTTTCTCGGTCGGGAACGGCTACCTGGGCATGCGGGGCAATTTCGAAGAGGGGCGTCCGGTTCATCAGAGCGGGACGTTCATTAACGGATTTCACGAGACATGGCCGATTGTTTATGGCGAGGAGGCGTACGGATTTCCCAAAACGGGTCAGACGATCGTCAACGTGCCGGACGGCCGCCTTCTCAAGCTCTATGTCGATGATGAGCCGCTCTACTTACCGACGGCGGACCTGTCGACTTTCGAGCGGGCACTGGACATGCGCAACGGCGTGCTGGAACGGGACCTGGTTTGGGAGACGGCGGCGGGGAAGGTGGTGCACGTCAGGTCACAGCGCCTGGTATCGTTCGAGCACAGGCACGTGGCGGCGATCTGCTACGAGGTGACCGTCGTCAACGCGAAGGCGCCGGTTTTGGTGTCTTCTCAACTGGTCAACCTCCCCATCGCGAAGCGACAAAACGACAGCGGCGATCCGCGGCAGGCGAAAGGGTTCGCCGAGTCTCCGTTGGTTCCGCAAGTTCACGATCACTGCAACCGGCGGGTGATCCTGGGTTACCGGACCCGGCGGAGCGGAATGACACTGGCTTGCGGAATAGACCATGAGATCGAGACGGCCTGCCCGATGACCTATCACACCGAGTTGAACGGGGAGTATGGGAAGGTGGTTTTCACGGTGGACGCCGAGCCGGGCAAAACGATCCGGATCTTCAAATACCTCGCCTACCATTCTTCTCGCGGGGCGCCGGTGAGAGAGCTGATGGATCGGACAAAGCGTACCCTCGACCGCACGACCCGCCACGGTTTTGCCGATCTGCTGGAGACCCAGCGGCGATTCCTGGATGACTTTTGGCGCCGCAGCGATGTGGTCGTGGAAGAGGACCCGGAGCTGATGGACGAGCCGGCCGGCACGTTCCAGCAGGCGATCCGGTGGAACCTGTTCCAGATCCTGCAGGCAACCGCCCGAGCCGAGGGAGCCGGTGTCCCGGCCAAGGGGCTCACGGGGCAGACATACGACGGGAACTACTTCTGGGACACGGAGATGTACGTGCTGCCGTTCCTGATTTACACGGAACCCAGGATTGCGCGCAATCTGTTGCGGTTCCGGCACAGCATGCTGAACCTCGCGCGGGAACGGGCGAAGGAGTTGAACAGCCGCGGCGCTTTGTTTCCGTGGCGGACAATCAACGGCGCCGAGGCCTCGGCGTATTACGCGGCAGGGACGGCGCAGATCCACATCAACGCCGATATCATGTACGCGCTGCAGAAGTACGTGAACGCCACCGGGGATATCGACTTCCTGTTTGTGCAGGGAGCGGAGATGCTGGTGGAGACGGCGCGGATGTGGGTGGACTACGGGTTCTTCAACGAGAAGAAAGGGAAATTCTGCATCCACTCGGTGACGGGTCCGGACGAGTACACCACGGTGGTGGACAACAACACGTTCACCAACCTGATGGCCCGTGAGAATCTGCGTTACGCGGCTCGGACAGTTCGCACACTGAAGGTGGAGCACCCGGCGCTCTACGAAAGGCTGGTTCACGCCACGCGGCTCGAGGCGGGCGAGGCGGACCAGTGGCAACGAGCTGCCGACAACATGTACGTGCCGTACGACGAGGAAGCCGGCATCCACCCGCAGGACGAGGACTTTCAAGAGCACGAGATCTGGGATTTCGCCAACACCCCGCCGGAGAAGTATCCGCTGCTGCTTCACCACCACCCGCTGGTGATCTATCGCCACCAGGTGATCAAGCAGGCCGATATCGTGCTAGCCATGTTCCTGCTGGGCAACGATTTCAGCAATGTGCAGAAGAAGCGCAATTTCGAGTACTACGATGCGCTGACGACGGGGGATTCCTCGCTGTCGGCCTGTATCCAAAGCATCGTCGCCGCCGAGATTGGCCAGTACCAGAAAGCGTTGGAGTACGGTCGGTACGCAATTTTGATGGACCTAGCCGACGTTGGCGAGAACGTGAGCGACGGGTGCCACATCGCCTCGATGGGCGGAACATGGATGGTGTTCACCTACGGACTTGCAGGCATGCGCGACTACGGAGGCCGCCTGACGTTTCAGCCGCGGCTGCCCCGAGTGTTCAAGAAGCTGAGTTTCCCGCTGCGGGTGCGCAGCCAGGAACTGGTGGTCACGATGGACCGTGACGCGGCGCAAGTGACCTACCACGTGCGTAGGGGGCGGGATCTGACGATCTGGCACAACGATGAGGAGATCGGCCTGACCGAGGGCGGGACCGCAACACGGGAGCTGATCGTGGTCGACGGTTAGGCCCGGAGGTGAAGCGAACTGCTACGTCACCGTCCGCTCGGCGTAACCCCAATTCAGGTTTTGTTCGAGAAACCTAGTGCTGGCCAATCGACACGTGGCGACAACAGTACTTCTGACCACCAAACGCGGATAGATCCTGCCTAACGAGTTAGTGTTTACCTATGTTCTGCCTGGATGGTGTGACGTGGATCTAGCCGACTAGGCGGGACCTATCTACTCTCAGCTATTAAACCCGGATTTCCTTTTTGGAAACGCAGCGGCAACCTTCAGCTAACCTCCAACGTCAATATTGATACTGGTTGCAGCATCAATCGGAGCGTTCGGAGGCGTAAACCCAATGGGTGAGAGCGGAAAACAGGGATTTCAGCTGTCGTTCAACCGATTTCTGCGAGTCGGGTTTCAGGGATCACGGGTGACTTCCAATGGTGGACTGATTCTGGTCCGGGAGTTGGATGAGCGTCTGGGATTCAGCGAACTCATTGACGAGCACCTGACCGATTCGCGGGCAAACAATGCTCGGTTTTCTTTCGCGGACTTGCTGCGGCAGTCGGTCTACAGTCGCCTAGCTGGATACGAGGATGTAAATGATGCCGAGCGGCTGTCGCAAGACCCGACCTTTCGGCTGATTGGTTCAGAGAAGACTTGGGAACGAGGCGCGGCGCTGACCTCCAGGTTGCAAACTTTCGAGACGGAGATGCTGGCGAAGGTGGAGAACTTCGTCGGGTTAGCCCGGATCAACCGGGAACTGATCGGAAAGGTCGAAGCCTTCCAGTGGCACTACCGAGCGGTGCTGGATATGGACTCAACCGAGATTCCGGTCTACGGGGAGCAGGAACAGAGCGCCTACAACGGGCACTTCGAGTCCACTTGCTATCACCCGCTGCTTTTGTTCAATCGAGACGGCGACTGTCTGGCGGCCCAGGTCCGTCCGGGCAACGTGCACAGTGCCGAGGGTTGGGAGAAACTCCTGTTACCCGAGATTGAGCGCCAGCAAAGAATGGGAAAAGAGATTGCGTTTCGGGCGGACGCGGCCTTTGCCAAGCCGGAGGTGTACGAGGCATTGGAGGAACGGGGTGTGAAGTACGCAATTCGCATCCCGGCCAACGATATTCTGCAGCGAGACATCGAAGAGCTACTGAAACGCCCCGTGGGAAGGCCCACCAAGAAACCGCTGGTCGAGTACAAGGGGTTCTTGTACCAGGCAGCCGGTTGGAAGACGGCTCGAAGGGTGGTGGCGAAAGTAGAGCATCATTCCGGGGAGTTGTTCCCGCGAGTGGGGTTCATTGTAACGAATCTGACGCTGCCGAATCGGGCGGTGGTGCGGTTCTATAACAAGCGCGGCACCGCAGAACAGTGGATCAAGGAAGGCAAGCAGGCGGTGAAGATGACGCGGCTCAGTTGCCACAAGTTCCGATCTAACGAGGTACGGCTTTGGCTGACGATCATCGCCTACAACCTGGGCAACCTATGGCGACGGCTAGTGCTGCCACAGAGAATCGAGAAATGGTCCTTGACGAGCCTCCAGCAGCGGCTGGTGAAAACCGGAGGACGGCTCGTAAAACACGCACGGTACTACTGGCTCCTGCTGGCCGAGGGCCATTTGACCCGACGGCTGTTTGCCAGCATGCTGGGGCGGATCGATGGATTGGCACTCCCGTCGGGATAGCCTGGGCTACGGCACACAAGAAAACGATGCCGCTATCCCTCAGGTATGGAGAGTTGTCTGAAAAAGCTGGGTTTGGATGCTGATTGGACGGTTTTAGGGGACCCCGAAAGGGACGCTCGGAGCCGATGGTCCTCGCGGAGAAAACATTGTACTCGCTGGGACGCAGATGCGTGTATATTTTCAATCGCCGGAAGGCCAAAAAGGAAATTCCGGTAAATTGGCTAATATGGGACGGTTTCGACCGTCCCGCGTCACGGTGAGCGGGACGCTGCGCGTGCGCATGTCTGTTTGGGAAGTTCAGGAATGGCGACCAACGGATTATGGATATCTCGACAAAAGGCTTGACATCCAACGAGCGTTTTGACTTGGCATATTATATGCCGAGCCGAGCGCCATGACTGCGCCTCGGCCTCGGGAGCAACGCCGCCCGCAAGCGCCGCACCCGCCGTCTGATTCGGCCGTCTGGAGGTGGTTTCAGTGTTCATGGGCCCTGACTCGGCGACCAAAATGGGAATCTCGGATTCTTTCGCTGGGAGAAGCGCCATAGCGCTTTTATTTGTGCCACATAGGAGGGTTGATCATGCTCGATGCACTCAAGAATTTGATGGGCGCTAGCCGGACGAGAAAGCAGGCCGCGGATTTCGAGGCCTTGATCCTGGCGGCGAAGGAAGAACAAAGCGCCCTCAACGCCCTGCTCGCACAGATTACCCTGCGCGGTTCGACGTTGACCCGGGTCGGCAAGACGCTCGAACAGTTCGACGCGAAGACGGTCGCGACGGGCCAGAAGGTTGCTGACGTCGACAAGCGCATCGCCGGCCTTGAGGAACGAACCCGGACATTTGCGGAGATCGATGCGCGCATACAGGCGCTGCTGGCGATCGCGGAGCAAGCTCAGCAGAACGCGGAGGGCTTGTTGGCTCCTGGCAGTGATCTACAGAAGCACCGAAAGTCCGTCCAGCACCTCTCGTCGCAGATGCTCAAGACCCAGGCAGGCCTTGATGCCCTCAAGCAAGAGCAGGCCACCCTGGAGGAGGCCCGGACCGAACTGCGCAAGACGCAGGATGAGGTCAAGAGCACGATCGACGACGCCGCGGTGGTCAAGGCCGAGCTCGATCAGGTCCGCGGTACCGCCGGCCATCTATCGCAGGACTACGCGCGGCTGCGCGACGCGTCCAAAGAAGTACGCGAGGATTCCGTTGCAGCCGCGGAGTCGCTCAAGGAACTGGAGCGGAAACTCGGCCCGCTGATGCAGATCCAGGAGCTGAGCAAGACGACCGAAGAGAAGCTTGCCGGCCTCAACGCCATGGCCGAGCATGTCTCACAGAAGACCAAGGCCCTCGAGAGCCAGCGATCGACGGTGGAACGGGCCGTCGTCGAAGCCAAGCGACTGAACGAAATGGTCTGGGACATGGACGTTCAGATCAACCGGCTGAACGAAGGCGCGAAGGAGGTCCACCGCAGCGAGGAGACCATCGGCCGCATTGAGACACTCGTCCAGCAGACCAACGCCTCGGTCGAAGGGGTGACAAAGGCCCGCGACGACATGGCGCGCGAGTCGGCGCGGTTTGAAAAGGATGGGCGGGCGCTCATGGATAGCTTGCGCGCGTCCCTCGAGCGCGTTGCGCTCGAGAAGAAGGAATTCGAGGCGCTCGACTTGCGGCTGCGCGCACTGCAGGACGCGGTCAAGGAAGCCGAAGCCAGCATGGAGGCACTCGGCGTTAAGGAGCGGAATCTCTCCCAGCTCCACCAGAAGGCGGATGTCCTGAACCAGAGCTTCCAGGAACTCTCTGTGCAGGCAGACGAACTAGCGAAGAAGCAGGCTGGACTCGATATGCTGCAGGGCCGTCTCGCGCAGGTCGAGGAGTTGGCGAAACGGACGGTCCTGCAACAGGAGACGCTGAAGCAGGGGCGACAGGAGCTCGAGACGCTGCGCGGGGACATTTATAAGTTCCACGAGTCCCACGCCCAGGTCGCCCGGCTTGGCGACAAGCTGGCAGCCGACCGCGACGCGCTCGAAGCCTTCAGCGAGCGGATCACGGCATTCATGGCCCGCACGCCGCAGCTCGACGCCATGCTGAACGCGATCAATGGAAAGCTGGCGCTGGCCGATGAAGGGATCAAGCAGACGGCCCGGCTGGGTGAACTGGCCGGTGAGCTGGACACCAAGATGGATCGGCTTTCAGACCGGACGCAGTTCGTCGACAAGCTGGAAGCCCGGATCGACGGCCTGCACACGCTCACTGTTGAAGTGGACGGCAAGCTGGCCGAGCAGCTCGCCCGCCGCTCCGAGCTCGACACCCTGAAGAGTCAGTGCGACGCGGTCCTCGCGCAGACGCTCGATGCGCAGCAGAAGATCGAGTCGGTGGCGGCACGGCAGCGAGAGCTGCTCCCCGTCACCGATCGCCTGTCCGCCCTCGAGACGCGCATTGAGGCGACTCACAGCCGCGTCAAGGAGGTCCAGCAAGACGAGGCTGTCCTGCGCGAGCAGGAGACGCGACTGGCGGAATGTGTCGAAACAAGCCGCGCGCTGGCCGGCGAGATCAGCGAGCGAATGAAACAGACCCAGGCGCTGAACGACGAACTGGTCCGTGCCGCCGCCATGAAAGATGAGTTGATATCAGAACTCGCGCGCATCCAAACCCGCCAGCGGGACGCGACGGCGCAGGTCGAGACGACCGAGGATCAGGTCAAGCGCACTGAAACGATGTACAAGCAGATCGAGCAGCGGCAGGGCCTGCTCGCATTCTCGGAAAAGAAGGTCGCGCTCGTCGAAGCGAAGATGGCCGAGCTGTCAGACAAAGCCGGCACCCTCGATCAGACGATCAAGGGTATTCTCGCGCGACAGGCGGTGGTGGGGGCCGTCAAGACCGAAGTGGACAGCGTCCACGAGATCAGCGCGCGCAGCCGGGCGGACCTGCAGTTCGTGACAGATCACCGGGACGAGGTGGCTGCCGTGCGGAGTCAGATCAACGATCTTCTGACCACAGCGCGAGAAACCGAGGAGAAGGTCGCCGCCATCGAAGGGCGACAGGAAACGGTGGACGAGGTTCAGGCGAAAACGAATCTCATCTCGAACCTGCTCGAGGACGTGAGCGTGAATCTCGAAACACTCGTCGAGCAGAAGTCGATCATCGACAATCTGACCGAGAAACTGGCCCGTGTCGACTTCACCATGCAGGAGTCGCAGAATACGCTCCAGGCGCTGAAGCACGAGCGAGAGATGGCCGAACGCATGGAGAAGAGCATCAAGCAGCTTCGGGCAAAAACCGCAAAGGCCGGCCTCCCGCGCAAATCGGCGACCGCCTAGCCTTTGGCCGTCGGTTCGGGGGGCGGCTGGCGTAGCGTGTTCGGCTCAAGGATGACGTAGGTCGGGAGCCCGATCGCCCCGAACCGCCGCATGACTTCCTTCAAGGTCGCTTCGTCTGGGTGTTATAAGGACGTTAAGTGTTACGAAACGGCATTGCAGTACTGATTCGATTGGCGATACCTTTGTGCAGTGCGGTGCTAGTATTCTACCGGAATTTCCTTTTTGGCCTTCCGGCGATTGAAAATATACACGCATCTGCGTCCCAGCGAGTACAATGTTTTCTCCGAGAGGACCATCGGCTCCGAGCGTCCCTTTCGGGGTCCCCTAAAACCGTCCAATCAGCATCCAAACCCAGCTTTTTCAGACAACTCTCCATACCTGGGGGATAGCGGCATCGTTTTCTTGTGTGCCGTAGCCCAGGCTATCCCGACGGGAGTGCCCATCCATCGATCCGCCCCAGCATGCTGGCAAACAGCCGTCGGGTCAAATGGCCCTCGGCCAGCAGGAGCCAGTAGTACCGTGCGTGTTTTACGAGCCGTCCTCCGGTTTTCACCAGCCGCTGCTGGAGGCTCATCAAGGACCATTTCTCGAAAAAATCGGTCTGGTCAGCGGCAACTCTCCATTCCTGGGGAGATAGCGGAATCGTTTTCTTGGATGCTGCCACAGCCTGAGCTGTCCCGACGGAAGCGGCAGCCCATCTAGCCGCCCCACCATCGCTCCGAACAGTTGCCGGTTCAGATGCCTCTCAACCAGCAGCAGCCAATAATACCGGGCATGCTTGACCAGCCGCCCGCCGGTCTTCATCAGCCGCTGCTGCAAACTCGTCAGTGACCACGTCTTGATCCTGTGAGGCAGCCCGAGCCGTCGCCACAAGTTCCCCAGGTTGTACGCCAGCACTGCAAGTTGCAACCGCACTTCGTTGGCCCGAAAACAATGACACGACAGACGCGTCCAGTTCGTCGCCTGCTTGCCCTCTTTGATCCACTGCTCGGCCGTGCCGCGCTTGTTGTAGAACCGCACCAACGAGCGACTCGGCAAGCTCGTGCTCGTCACAATGAATCCGACGCGCGGGAATAGCTCGCCCTGGTGATGCTCCACCTTGGCGACAACTCTTCTGGCCCTCGACCAACTCCCCGCCTGATAGCGGAAACTCTTGTAGCGCACCAAGGGTTTGCGGGAGGGCCCGCCCGGCGGCCGAAACAGGATGTCCTCGATCTCCAGCTCCAGGTCCTATTGGCCGGAATGCGGACCACGTAGTCCACGCCACGCTCTTCCATCGCCTCGTAGATCTCCGGCTTGGCGAAGGCGGCGTCGACGCGAAAGGTGATCTGTTTGCCTTCAGCCTGCTGTCGTTCGATCTCCGGCAGCAATAGTTCATCCGAGTCCTCGGCGCTGTGGACATTCCCTGAGCGCAGCTGGGCCGCCAGACAGTCGCCGTCTCGATTGAACAAAAGGGTGTCCTGAACTCAGTTGAAAGTTCGTAGCGGCGGTTCGGAGCCATCCGACTACGCCACCTCCCGTCGAGTGGCCGACTTTGATCCTTCGAGGATCGCTTTCAACATCCACAGGTCCTGGTACCCCATCAGGCGGCGGAAGTTTTTCTCCGTGGCCAGGAAGCTGGAGGCGACCCAGCGCTGGACCATGGCCGCATCCCGCCAGCGGCACACCCGGCGAGTTCGCAACCTCACTCCCGCCTGCGGACTCTCGATGAGATTGGTGGTGGCCAGACAGCGATGTAGCGAAGCCGGAAGCCCCAGCCGGTTGATGGTGAAACATTCCTCCAGACCCTCCCGTAAGCTGGCCGCCGCGGCCGGACAATCTCGCTCCAACCATTGGGCCAACTTCTCCAGCTTGGCCCTGCCGGTCTTCGGATCCAACCGCCAGGCGGCCCGCATCGCCGCCCGCACCTGGTCCCGCTCTGGCTCCGGCAACCGGTCCAGGACGTTGCGCAACTTGTGGGCGCGGCAGCGCTGCACCGGCTGCTCGGCCCCGAACACGGCGCGGATCGCCGCCCGCAAGGCCTTCGAGCCGTCGATCACAAACAGCCGTTTCTGGGCCGGCTGCACCCCTCGCCGCACTAAACCTTCCAGCAAGTCCTGGACGGCCGCGGCGTTCTCCGTAGCCCCCTGCTGAATCCCCAGCACGTGCTTGTGCCCTTCCGCATCCACGCCCACAGCCGCAATCACGTGATGGTCGCCAAACACCATCCCGTCGATGTAGAGGATCAGCAACTCTACTTCCTCGAAGCGGCGGTTCAACAGACGTTCTAACTCGGCTGCGGCAGCCTCCATCGTTTCCCGGCTGACCGTGGAGCGCGACACACCCACGGTGTCCGCCATCTCCGGCAACACCCGCTGGTACTGCCGGGTCGAGACGCCCCGCAGCAAGATATCCAACATCCGGGCCCCCAGACCCTCGCCCTCCTGCATGGCTTCGTAGGCCGGGAGGGGAACTTCTTTCCCCGCTCCCCGGCCTGGCCGCCGGAGCCGTGGCCTGTGCACGGCCAGCTTTCTCTCCTTCAGGCGCACCCGTCCCCGCTGGCGCCCATACCAGCCCACCCCACGGCGCCGCCGGCCCTGACGGCGTGGACCGGCCACCTGCGCGGCCGACAACTCCAGCACCGCTTCAATCGCCGCCCTACCCACCACGTCGATCAGCTCGTCGACGGCTAACCGCGATTGTTCGATCAACTCCACCCAGGGCAGCAGAAACTGCCCGTGGCGAGCCAGGTAGGCAGCCAGTTTGCGGGAGCTTCGGCTATCGCTCCGGCCTAGGATGTGGTAGCTTCTCTGCACGGCGGTTCCCCTTTCCAGAAAGTTTCCCAACCCGATTCTACGGAACCAGGTCAGCGAACCGCCGCTCAACTTTCAACTAAAGGTGAGACACTCTCTTGAACCAAAAGCAGCGGGTGATAGCAAGTGGACTCGAAGCGCCCGTTGTAGGCGCTCTGTTCCTGCTCCCCGTAGACCGGAATCTCGGTTGAGTCCATATCCAGCACCGCTCGGTAGTGCCACTGGAAGGCTTCGACCTTTCCGATCAGTTCCCGGTTGATCCGGGCTAACCCGACGAAGTTCTCCACCTTCGCCAGCATCTCCGTCTCGAAAGTTTGCAACCTGGAGGTCAGCGCCGCGCCTCGTTCCCAAGTCTTCTCTGAACCAATCAGCCGAAAGGTCGGGTCTTGCGACAGCCGCTCGGCATCATTTACATCCTCGTATCCAGCTAGGCGACTGTAGACCGACTGCCGCAGCAAGTCCGCGAAAGAAAACCGAGCATTGTTTGCCCGCGAATCGGTCAGGTGCTCGTCAATGAGTTCGCTGAATCCCAGACGCTCATCCAACTCCCGGACCAGAATCAGTCCACCATTGGAAGTCACCCGTGATCCCTGAAACCCGACTCGCAGAAATCGGTTGAACGACAGCTGAAATCCCTGTTTTCCGCTCTCACCCATTGGGTTTACGCCTCCGAACGCTCCGATTGATGCTGCAACCAGTATCAATATTGACGTTGGAGGTTAGCTGAAGGTTGCCGCTGCGTTTCCAAAAAGGAAATCCGGGTTAAAGTGACGCTGCCGCAAGGTAGGCACTTGTCCGGATAGCCGACTATACGTCCAACTGAAACCAGGATTGATAACGCTAGCCCGTTTGTGGCGACCTATCAGGCTTTCCTGGACATGCGACCCGGCAGGCGATAATCTTTGGTCCTTCACCTCCGAGGGGGACAGACATGCGTAGGTTCTTGATTCGTTCCATAGGGCCGGGAATGGCGCTGCTAGCGCTCGGGTTGCTAGCCAGCGCGGTGGTGGAGCTGGGTTCCGGCCCTGTCCTTGCCGACAAGCCATACTCCGCAGCGAAAACTCCAGCGGCCAACAAGCGGCAGGTGGTAGAGACTTTCGGAAAACTGCCTCTCCATTTCATCGAGAACCAGGGGCAGCTCGACCCCCGCGTCGCCTACTACATCCAGGGTGGCGACAAGAGCATCTATTTCACTGGCCGCGGTGTGACCTTTGCGCTGACGGACGCCGGCGACGAAAAGCCCTCATCGGAGGCCCTCGTGCACCCCGCCTCTTACCGGGGGACCGGCGGCGCCAAGGAGCACGCTCCGCAAAGGGAAGCGGAGCGATGGGTGGTCAGAGGTGCTGTGGCCTTGACTCGCAGGTTAAGGGTAAGTCAACGCGGAAGGCTTACTCCGGGAGGTTCAGGCGGAGGAGGAGGTCTTGAGGGACCGTGGCCTATGCTGATGGGCATGGCATCTGTGTCTGGCGAGTGAGGACGGCGTCGTGGGCTTGGCCGAGGCGACTCCTGCCGGCTATCGAGAGAAGTCGCGATTCCGGATTCCGCGCAGCTCGATTCCCTCCACCGGCCATATTACTTCACCAGTAGGATAGGGCAGACGCCCGGGGTGCCCTGCCCGGGTGCTGTCGGCGCTCTCATGCTATTCCACATGGAAGGCAATGAACAGGAACTGGCCAAGCCGTTCGACTTGAACGACAATCGGATCACCCGCGTGGAGGCGGCCCACCGCGGATCGGAGTCCGGCCAGGTCCCGGATCGGTGCGCGGTTGATCGAATGGATGATATCGCCTGGCTGAAACCCTGCGCCTCCGGTGGGAGCTTCCGCCGCCAGGGCTGCCACCAGAATGCCGGTGGGTTCTCGCAGGGTCGGGAGCATTCCCGTGACTCGGTCATCCAGCTCAACTCCCAAAACACCCAGCTTGGAAATCAGGCTTGTCCCTCGGGTTACAAGATCGGCGAAATGGTCGGGGGCGCTCGGACGCTCCACTAACGATGCAATCTTCGTGAGCTTCTGCGAGCCACGCAGCAGCTCCAGGGTCACTGCATTGCCAATGGAGCGCGGGTAAAGGTTGACCTGAAACTGGCGTGCGTTCTCCATAACTTTCCCATCGAGAGTCAGGATCAGGTCGCCGGTCTCGACCCCGGCGATTGCGGCCGGCCCGCCGGGGAGCAAATCGGCCACCACCACACCCCAGGTTTGAGGCAATCCCAATCCGGCTGCCAGCGTGGGTGTCACTGTCTGGACTGCCACCCCGAGTCGGCCGCGGCGAACCCGGCCGGACTTACGGATTTGTGAATAAACGTGCCGCACAATGTTGCTCGGGGCGGCGAAGCCGATCCCTTCGCTGCCGCCGGACAGCGACGCGATGAGAGTGTTAATCCCAACCACCCGTCCTTCGCTGTCCACCAGCGGACCGCCGCTGTTGCCCGGGTTGATGGTGGCGTCGGTTTGGATGTAGATCATCGGATCCTCGGGCCGAAGTTGGCGTGCGACGGAGCTCACCACACCCATGGTGACCGAATTCCCCAACCCGAGAGGACTGCCGAACGCCAGCACGACTTGTCCCTGCCGTAGCTGGTCGGAGTCCCCCAACTCCAGCGAGGGCAGCCCCGTTTCTTCTATCTTCAATACGGCGAGATCCGTCTCCCGATCCACTCCGATAATCTTGGCCGGAACGGCTTTCCCCCGGGGCTTGAGAATAGAGCGCCACTGGGCTCGCTCGTCGGGGGGAACCGCCAGCAAGACCTGGAGTCGCCGGACACCTTCAACCACGTGGGCGTTGGTGACGATATAACCGTCCGGGTCAACCAGGACCCCTGACCCTACGCCGCGATGTCGGGTCACCAACCCCGTGCCGGCTCCTGCGCCCTTTTGTATAGTGGCGTAGCCCGAAGTGGAAATTTGAACGACCGCCGGGCTCACACGGCCGCACACGGCCTGGAACGAGCTGCTCAACTCCGCCAGAGCATTCCGATGCTGCTTGTTCGGCCGAGGTTGGGCCTCAAGGTCCGAGACAGGGAGGCAGACAACAGATGCCAGGACGACCAAAGACAAGCACATTCTAAGACTCATGGATTCCTCTCCTTTTCCCAGCACCCTTATACTGGAGCAAAGCCGCTCCAGCAAGTAGACAAGGGTCCGGTGACCGTGCTTTGATTTCAGAAGCCTTCCTGGATCAAACGATCAACAGTGAGGGTTTCGGCGGAGCGTTCGGTAGGTCGCTCCAGGTTCAAAAGCAGGCGTTCCAGGTAGCCGGCCACAAGGTCGCACTCCAAGTTGACTTCTTCAGTTTCGAAAAGAGGTAGATTGTGGTTTGTCTGCTTAGAGTGATGGCCAGCGCGCAGGGCGGAGCGCAGAAGGTGAGGCGGGTAGCGACCTGTCGCTTTTCCAATGGTCCTAAATTATCTCAACAAATGAAAGGGAATAGCGGATTAGGTAGCCAATACAGCCAGCCGAGATTCTTGACCTGATTGCCATCCGGCAGCTTGAGATCGAGCCAAACATAAAGGAACTTGTAGGGGCAGAGCCCGGAAATGAAGTTCGGCTTTAACCCCTTTGTTAATAGATACTTGCGGCCGTGTATGGGCTGCCTTCAAAGGGCGTGATTCCCCATCCGAGTGGGCCTTCAGCGATCTTAATCCCACTTGTACGATGGGTGATACGAATGGTTTTCCTGGCCATTTTGACCTGCCTGGCGATTTCCGGACCAGCTGAAGCCTGAGAGAATGGCGCCCTCGGAGAAACGAGGGAGCCATGAAGAAGACCCGGTTTACCGAAGAGCAGATGGTGACGATCCTCCGCGAGGCCGATCAGCGGCCCGTTCCGGAGGTGGCCAAAAAGAACGGCGTCAGCGCCCAGACGCTCTACGCCTGGCGGAAACACTTCGGCACGTTGGAGCCCGCCGATGTGAAGCGGCTGCGGCAGCTCGAGCAGGAGAACGGCCGGCTGAAAAAGATGGTGGCCGATCGAGATCTGGAGATCGACGTGCTCAAGGAGATCACCCGAAAAAAATGGTAGGCGCACGCGTGCGCCGGCCGCAGGTCGCGTATGCACGTGCACGCGGTCTGTCGGGTCGCCGCGCGTGCGCCTTGCTCTCCGTCGCACGGTCCACGCTGGGCTACCAGTCGCGGCTGGTCGACCGGGATGCCCCGGCGCTGGCCGCGATGCGTCGTCTGGCGGCGCAGTATCCGCGGTACGGCTATCGCCGGATTCGGATTTTCCTAAAACGCGAAGGGCACACGATGAGCACGGACCGGACCCATCGCCTCTGGCGCCAGGCGGGGTTGCAGGTGCCTCGGCGGCGGCCGCGGCGCCGGGTCGCCCTGAGCCGGCCCCGCCCGGTGCCCGCCACTGCGGTCAATCACGTCTGGGCGTACGACTTCGTGTTCGACACCTGCGCGAATGGGCAGACGCTCAAGTGCCTCACCGTCGTCGACGAATGGACCCGCGAGTCACTCGCGATCGACGTGGCCGGCGGCATTCGGTCCGGGCGCGTTATCGAGGTGCTCACGCAGCTCGTGAGCGTCCACGGAGCCCCACGTTACCTCCGGTCCGACAACGGCCCCGAGTTTGTCGCGGGTGCGATTCTCCGGTGGCTGCTCCAGGCGCAGATCGAAACCGCGCTCATCGAGCCGGGGAAGCCGTGGCAGAATGCGACCGACGAATCGTTCAACGGGAAGTTCCGCGACGAGTATCTGAGCCTGCAGTGGTTTCGGAACCGCGTGGACGCGAAGGTGGGGATCGAGCAATGGCGACGGCACTACAACGACGTGCGACCGCACTCGAGCCTTGGCTATCTGACGCCAGCCGAGTTCAAAGCGCAGCTCCGTGCTGGCTCGGATGACGGTGGGCGCTCGCCGGCGATGCCGGCTCACGCTGACCAAGAAGAACACGAGAGCGACTTAACCATGCCGACTGGCGCTGTTCTCCAGTAATCGGTGGTCCGAAGAAAGCCGGCAGGTCAATTTCAATCAATTCGATGACCGGGTGTGACTTGGGGATTCAGTAGTGGGCAAGGAAGGCCATCACGCCGATCCCTGGGTGGGCAAGGTAGCCGATTGCGCCGTGCCGGTGGGGCACCTGCCCTGCACCCTTCAGCCGAAAGATCACACCGGCGTTTGATTCTTGAGGCGGCTGAGCATCTGCCCGAGGCGGTCAAGGTCGAAGCCGACCTCCACCTCGAGAGTTTTCCCACAACCTGTTCCTCACCAGTGCGACTTTTCGCCCCACCACCGCATCCGACAAGTGAGCGTGGGGTTCATGCACGAATTGAAGCAGAAACAAGAGTCGGACCCGTCAGCCAGCGGCGGAGCTGCTCCCGCTGGCTCCATTCTTCTACACGCCTGCCCCTCACTTGCGTGCCCTCCCAAGGTTCTTGGAGCCCGAAGCCTGGGCTCTGGCAGAGCTCAGGCCATTCTCACTTGAGCGGCGCGAAACGAGGAGTAAAAGGTTGAAGTCGGAAATTCCGGTTAAAGGTCGTGAGTGATGATCTATCGGACTGTAACTGCGCTGCTTTGTCTTTGCGCTGCCGCGCAGGCCGCGGCCCCGGTGGGGATACTTTCCATGGTATCAGGCAACGTGCAGATCGTGAGGGCGGAGCAGAAGAGCCCAGTTCCCGCGCGGACCGCCGACTTGATTGGGGCCGGCGACCGCGTCCTGACCGGCAAGAATTCTGAGGCCGCCTTCATTTTCTGTCCTGAATCGCGCGCGGCCAAGGTTCTGGCCAATGCCGACGTCCAGTTCGAGGCGACTTCGGTGAAGGTGCGCAAAGGCAAGCTTGGGAACGAGCGCAAGCTGCCCTCCTGCCGCCTGCCTGCCAATCTGACACTGGCTAACGCGTGGCTCGGGAACGCGACTCTTGACGCAGACCCGAACCGATAGCCCTGCGCACCCCAAGCCCGAACTCGTCCTCCAGACCGGCCACACAAAGACAGTCTAAGCCATCGTTGTAGTTGTCTAGGTCGCCGGCAAGGTGGATGGTTGTCTGAGAATGGGCAGGATCGTGCCGTTCCTCAGCGGCTCCTGCTTGAAAGCATAAGTAAACACTAGCTGACAACATCGGGGAAGAAATAAGGCGAATTGTTCAGGGAGTAGCTACCAGTCGAGGCTTTTGAACTCTAGATTTGAGCGTGAATCTCATCGCCTAATGTTTGCATCCTACTCATCAGCCGAAAAGAAAAAGCGGCGAAATCGGAAATGGCGGGGTGGCCCGCTTCTTCTCAAAACCTTAAGGAGGTCACTATGAAAAAGTAGGCTCTAACTGTTCTGGCGATGGGGAGTCTCCTGGCCATGCTCGCAGTTGTCTCTGTCCACGCGGACTCTGACAATGAGGTCTGGGCGGATATCCCGTTTGATTTCATGGTCGGGAATACAGCGTATCCGACCGGCAGCTACGCTGTTCAGTACACTAATCCACAGGGTGTGTTCGTGATTCATATTGGAGAAGACGGAAGCCGAAGGACGCTGCTCTGGTCCAACACCGTGCCAGCCAAATCGAGAGAGAATAATTCTCCGACGTTCATCTTCAACCGATATGAGGATCAGTATTTACTCACCCAGGTGTGGGCTGGAAGAGGCCTCGGTGCGCGTGAACTCCCGAAGTTTCGCCGGGAGCGTGACCTGGCCAAGGAGTATTTGGCCGAGAACGTGTCGGTGCCTCAGGTAGTCTCGGACGCTGCTCTGCGATCAGTAGCCGTGCGATCAGCAAGCAACCCTGCCAGAGCAGACGACTGATGCTATAAATCAACACCCAATTCCAGCGCCAGGAGGGAAACATCGTCTTCCAGCCTGGTGCTGCTACTCCATTCCTGGACGCGGTCCAGGATATAACAGGGACTTTCTTGTAAAGGCCGACTCCGACTCTCCTCTATGGTACGTAGAAGCCGATCTTCACCGAAGCCTTCTCCCTGCAGGTTGACAGCTTCCGTCAATCCATCGGAATACAAGTAAAGCCGACTGCAAGGCTCTGTTTTCATGACCTGCTCCTCATAGGAGGCCTCTTTGAAAAGGCCTATCGGAAAACCGTGTATTTCAATCGCAAAAGGCTTCCGTCCAGGGGACAAATAAATGGGAGCACAGTGGCCTGCGGAGACGGATCGGAATTCTCTCGTTTTCAAGTCGAAGACTCCATAGAGCAGGGTAAAGTACTGCGCCGTCGCGGGATTCATCGGGAAAAGCACGTTCAATTGCTGGCAAACTTCAGCGGGGGACACAATTTGGAATCCGGACCCCTCGTCCTTATGCCGGGTCAATAAAGAGGTCGGGCTGGCGAAAGGCAATAGAACTTTGTGGAGTGCGACGGAAAGCATGGCCGCAGGAACACCGTGGCCACTTACGTCAAGGATGTAGAAACCCAAATTGTGCTCATCCAAGCGAAAGATATTGAGAATGTCCCCGGCGAGCTCCTCGCACGGCTTGACTTCCCACGCGAACCTTACCCCCTCCACGACAGGAGACACGCTTGGAAAGAGGGATTTCTGAATCTGGGCCGCAGCCTCGAGGTCGGCCTTCATCCGTTCGTTGGCCTTCCGTAGTTCTGCCTCCGCTCTTTTACGGGCGGTAATATCCCGAACCATTGCGATCATGTGGGTTCGGCCTGAAATGTCGATAACAGAGGCCGAAATTTCGGCATCCAGTTTCCCTGCGGACTTGGTCAAGCAGGTGAGTTCGTTGGTCCAACCCGCTCCCTTTTCGAAAACGGATTTCCCAAAGGCCCGGAACTTGGGCATTTCATCCGGATGGATAGCCGACACAGGCATGGAGAGAAGCTCTTGGCAAGTATAGCCGAGCCTCTCAGAGGCCTTAAAGTTGACGTCGATGATCTCATCCCGGTCCGGATCGACGACGAAAATTCCATCATTGGAATTCTCGAAGATTTTTCGAAACGGCTCTTCGCTTCTGCCCAAAGCCTCTCCAGTCCGTTCGCGCTGTTTCTTTGACGATTCGAGCTCGGATACTCTCTCGCGCATCTCCTCTAATTCACGGAGGAGCTGCTTTTTCGATTTATCAGCATCTCTCATCGGAGCACCAAATTCAGGAGCGACGGGAGACTGCGTCCTGTGAATAAGGGAGACCGAGTGTACCACGAAGCCACGCGCAGCCGGCGGCCAAGTGACCGCTGCCAGTCAGAGAAGGAGCCGCAAGGCGCTGAGGTGCTTTCCGAGTCGGCGACCATTCGGGAGTTGGCAGACGGACCGGAAAGAACTGGGAGGTTAGAGGCAAACTACGGTGGTTGTCGCTTGGACTCCTCCAGTGCGGCAGCGAAAGACCATCGGCACGTCTGGCTGGCTCCCCGCGTTGACTTGCCCGCAGGTGGGGCGTAGCATGGCCGACAAGAGGGGGCTCCTCCTACGGCTGGCCAGAGCCTCGGCTACTACCGCTTCCTGGAGAAGCGTACTGTGTAAGGAATATCAAGTCGCCGGCAGGGAGCTCAGCCATTATGACCAAACGGCTAAAGTTTGATGTGAATAGAGGGCTTTATCCGTTCGAGCACAGGTTTCTGGAACTCGGAAATGGCATCAACATGCACTATGTGGACGAGGGAAATGGGGAGAACCTGCTCATGCTTCATGGGAACCCCTCGTGGTCATTCCTGTACCGCAAGCTGATCCTGAGATTGCGAGACACTTTCCGCTGTATCGCGCCGGACTACCCAGGATTTGGGCTGACCGAGGCGCCACCTGGATATCAATTTACGCCACGCGAACACAGCGGGAATATTGAGAACTTCGTTGACAAACTCGGCATCAAGGATCTGACTCTCGTTGTTCAGGACTGGGCCGGACCGGGGGGACTCGGACTTGCTGGGCGACGACCCGAGCTTGTGAAGCGGGCCATTATCGGAAATACATTCGCGTGGCCTCTAGAAGGAAAAAGAAACGAAATCTTTAGCTGGGTGATGGGGAGACCCATCGGCAGAGCAATGGCCTACTTGTTTAATGGTGTAGCGAGATTCTTCTTTATGGCGGGCTGTGATTCACAGACCAGAAAAGGAAGTAATGCGAATGTACCTCGCGCCGTTCAAAGACCGCAAAAACCGCAGGCAGACCTCCATCTCGCCTCGGCTACTGTTCAAGGCCGCGGACTACCTCCACGAAGTAGAGGTCGGCTTGGACCAGATCAAGGATATGCCCGTGCTCCTGACTTGGGGTACGAAGGACTTTGCGTTTCGTGACGATGAGCGTCAACATTTCGAGCGAGTATTCCCGAATCACAAAACTATCCTCTTGAAAGCAAGCCACTTCTGGCAAGAGGAGGCAGCCGACGACGCATCAGAGGCGATCATCCAATGGATGAAGCGAATGACAGTCTGAGCAGGAATCTCGCGGGGTTGTTTGGGGAGGACATACCATGACTGATGTGCAAACCCTTATCGCTCGCAACCTTAAGTTTGCCAGCAGCTTCGACCAGGGGGACTTGACCATCCTGCCCCGTCTGTCGACGCTGGTGCTGACATGTGTCGACGCTCGAGTTGACCCGGCGCACGTTCTCGGTCTCGAGCTGGGCGACGCCGTCGTGATGCGCAACATCGGTGGGCGAGTCACCGACGAGGTCATCGAGCAGATCGCGATTCTCCAGGCGTTGGCCGCGCTCGTTGGGAGCGGCTCGTTTGCCCTTGAGGTGGCCGTCGTCCATCACACCGATTGTGGCGCCAGCCGCTTCGCCATCCCTCAGGTTAGGCAGAAGTTGGGCCAAGCCGCTGGGACCGGCGAGGCAGCGATCGAAAGGCTTGCCATCATCGACCCGCAGACCAGCGTGGCCGAGGACCTCCACCGGCTCCGAGCCGCCGCGACTCTACCGGACGACCTCGTCGTTGCTGGCTACGTCTATGACGTCACCGACGGGCGCGTGCGCGAAGCCTTCGCGCCGGCCTCGCTACGCGAAGGGGCACAACCATGAAGGCCAGGCCTCTGCGCGCCGCCACCTGCGCCGCTCGGTAGTCGCCGTGGGGAGCCAAGAACGCGTGTTGGATCCGATCGAGCTCGAGCCTGTCGATGCACTCACGGTCCAGGTGCTGATGGACAACGTCACGGATCCGACGCTCCTGGACGCCGGGCCGGTCAAGCGTGCGAATTTCTTCAGCATGGCATCGGGGCCCCGCGTGCCGGCGGCGGTGCTCACCGGCGTCGAAGCGCCCGCCCAGCTCGTGGCCGAGCATGGTTTCTCGGCCCTCGTCACGGTCACAAAGGCTGACCGCGAGCAACGGACCCTCTTCGATGCGGGCGTGAGCCCGTACGGCGTCGTCGAGAACATGCACCGACTCGAGCTCTCGCTCCGCGACATCGAGCTGATCGTTCTCAGTCATGGTCACTGGGATCACGTGACGGGCATGGAGGGAATCGCCAAGGAACTCGGCCGAAGAAACCTGCCCGTCTTCATCCATCCGGAGTTCTGGAGCATGCGGCGGCTCGCGTTCCCCGGCATCCATCCGCTGGAGCTGCCGTCGCCGAGCCGCTCAGCGTTGGAGGGCATCGGCTTTGAGATCGTCGAGGAGCGTCACCCGTCCTTTCTCCTCGATGGCTCGGTGCTCATTACTGGCGAGGTCGATCGGACGACCGAGTTCGAGATCGGCTTCCCCGGCCATGAGGCGCATCGCGACGGGGCGTGGCAGGCCGATCCGTTGATCCTCGACGACCAAACACTCGTCCTGAGGCTCCGCGATCGAGGCCTCGTCGTGATCAGCGGTTGCGGGCACGCCGGGATCGTGAACACCGTCCGCTACGCACTCAAGCTGACAGGCGAGCGGCGCGTGTGCGCGATCATCGGCGGCTTCCACCTGAGCGGCCCGATGTTCGAGCCGATCATCGATTCGACGGTCGACGGGCTCGCCACCCTCTCCCCGTCCTTGCTAGTCCCGGCCCACTGCACGGGCTGGAAGGCTATGCAACGCCTTGCCGCTCGGTTCCCCGACGCGTTTGTCCAGAGCGCTGTAGGAAGCCGCATCCAGCTCTAGCCGTCGGGAGCGTCGTCGGCGAGAAAAACTCTCATAGGATCTTCTGTTGCCATCTCTTGGGTCACCTTTCTTGGATTACGGATTCGCAGCCGAGCTGCGAGAGGCTTTGCTCCGGTCGTGCGAAGGCTCTTTGGCTGGTGGTTGGCTGTTTTGATTCTCGTCAACGCCTCGGCTCGAGAAGTGCAAGTTGCTTCTGCTCAGCCGCAATGCGCCATTCTTTACTGTTGTGAGCCAGCACGGGCCCGGCCAGCATCGGGCACCCGCGCTCGGATTCCCACTGGTCCAGGTCTGGCGGCCGCGTCAGCATGGTTCTCAACATGAGCCAGAGCGCTCCGAGCTTGTTGCTCGCCTTAAACCCGGGGATAACCAACTCTGGGTGTTCCACGTAACGGCGCGCAGTGATTTCGAACTCCTCCGCGGGCCGCCCGCACACCTGCTCGACGTGATCTGTGGGCGCACCGATGGCGAAGGTTCCGCCGCGAATTTCCTCAGCGTAGTGGCGTATTTGAGCGATCTCGAAGTTCGAGAGGCCTTGCGCCTTGGCGGCTTTGAGAAACATTCGGATCGGAATGTCTCGATAGCGGACTTTGCGACCGAGGACCCGGGAAAACACCTCGGCGCAGTCGTGGCCGGAAATAAGGCTCGGGCCCGTCGGGCGATAGCACTTGCTGATGTGCGGTGCAGGTCGCGCCAAGACTCCGGCGACGACCGAGGCGATATCCTCGCTAGAAGGCGGTGCGTTCAGTCCTTCGCCGAAGGGGAGCATCAACATTCCGAAGTGCAAGACCGCGGGCAAGCCGAAGAAGTATGTAAAGGCGAAAAGACCCGGGTTGACGTAGATGACATCTACCGTGGGCATCCACCGATAGATGTTATTGGCGATCCAATGCTCACGCGTGATGATCGACGGGTGACTCGGATGTGGATTCCAGCCGCTCATCAGCGCCACGACCTCGAGCTTTGCTTCCTCGGCCGCAAGGGCGAAGAGCATCGCGCCATGGAGCAAGTTCGGCGCCATGGGCGGGCAGTAGTAAGCGCGCTGCACACCCTTCAGCGCAGTACGAAGGTTGCGCATGTCGAGAAGATTCCCGACGAAAACTTCAGCGCCCGCTTCGTGGAGGCGTTGGGAACGGCCGTCCCTTCGACGGACGAACGCGCGAACTTTGAAGCCCTGTTCCAACAATCGGAGAACGGCTTCCGAACCAGTGTGCCCTGCGGCGGAAGTCACCAGGATGTGTTCTTTCTCAGACATGGGCTTCTCCTTTTTGAGATTTGTAGTGTCGGCGGCGTCGGGGCCTTAGCCAGCGACGCCTATGTGTCGCTCTCAAACACCAACCGTTGAGGTTCCCGAGCCGTGGGATCGCGAGACGACGGCGCCAAAGATCTTGGTATTGAGAAAACGCGGCTGAAGTCTGGTTGAGAAAGCAATGAACTTGTGAAGCAAGCTCGGCGTCACAACGCGCTTCTTCCCTAGGCTTGCCAGCGCAACCTTGGCGACGGCCTCCGGCTCCAGCGAGAGGATTCTGCCGAAGGACGACAGGGTCATGAATTCGGTCCGGATGAACGCAGGGGACACGACCAGCACGTCGACGCCGTCGCGCTTCAGCTCCTCACCCAGACCTTCGCCGAACAAGAGGTTGTGGCCCTTGGTCGCAGCGTAGTTGCTCCACGAGGGCGTCCAACAACCGAAGCCAGAAAGATGATGCCTCCGCGCCCGCGGCTCTGCATCAGCCTGCCGTAATGGTGGGTCAGGATCAGAGGCGTGCGAGAGTTGAGATGGAACATGCCTAACTCGGATTCAAGCTCGTTGGCGAGGAAATGGGCGGTTAGCGTTTGACCGGCGTTGTTGACTAACAGATTGATCTCGAGTCTCTCGGTTACCTCCGCGATCTGCGGAAGAAAGTCACCTCGGGACAGGTCCGCGGAAACGACCCGCGTTTCAACGGACGCGGTCCTCTGCAATTCGTCTGCCAGGGCCCGCAGGCGATCCTCCCGACGTGCGACGAGAACAAGGTTGAGACCTTTCGCGGCCAGCAGTTTCGCGAACGCGGAGCCTAGGCCAGACGAGGCGCCCGTCACCAACGCCCAGGGACCATATTTCTTCTGGAACTTAGTCATTTCGCCACCTCACGGAACTGCCCAGTGAACTATGTGATATTACTCCGGCCAGCACGACCTGGCGCGTGGGATTCAGGATCGGGATCACGCCAAGGTCTATGCCGCCACGCGCGGAGCCATCCATCTCCGGAGACGGGCAAAAGGTTTATCGGGTCGCCACTGGGGTGTGGTTCCCTCTCCTTTCCTTTTGGGACCGCGCCAGCTTGTGAACCGTTCGCACGGTGGGGGTCTTTCGGGCTACCGCCAATCGGGCGGCGACGGACCCGAATGGAGCCATCCCTCCCGGCGCGATTGTGGCCATCTTTGGGACGGACCTGGCGAGTGATACCCAGGTGGCATCGGACGTGCCTCTTCCCACCACGCTGGGGGATACCAGCGTGACCTTCAACAATATCCCGGCCCCGCTGTTTTTCGTGTCGGGTACGCAGATAAATGCGCAGGTTCCGTTCGAGCTGATGAGGGAACGGGTTCGGTCACGGTGCAGGTGAAACGAGGTAGTGAAACGAGCACGGCGCAGCCGATTGGGATGGCGGCCGTATCGCCGGGTGTTTTTACGCTGAACCAGCAGGGTACCGGTCCAGGGGCAATTCTTCACGCGGATGATTTTCAGCCAGTCAACGACAGTGCGCCCGCACAGCCCGGCGAGTTCCTCCTGATCTTTTGCACTGGGTTCGGTCCGGTACAGCCCGAAGTCCAGTCCGGCCAGGTTGCACCCACCGCTGAGCCGCTGGCGCGAACCGTTAGCCTGCCGATGGTGAACATCGCCGGCATAGCCGCCGACGTGACCTTCTCCGGCCTGGCTCCAGGTTTCGTGGGGCTCTATCAGGTTAACGTGCAGGTTCCGGAGAACGCCCCCACGGGGGATGCGGTGGATGTGGTTCTAACCATTGGCGGCGTCACCTCCAACACCGTCACCATTGCCGTCGAGTAGCCTGCTTCGACTCAGCCCAAGTCTATGAGTAAAAGACGTTTACCTCAGATTCGGTGGATAGGTCCCACTAGACGGTTAGTGTTTACCGATGCTGCCACGCCGGTTACTTGGATGTATAACGCGCTTATCGGAAACTGACCCACTACCCTGGCGGGCGTAGAGGGTCACTTGTCCGGATAGCCGACTATACGTCCAACTGAAACCGGGATTGATAAACGCTAGGCCGTTAGTGGGGATCTATCCGGCATTGCTGGTGAGAAGGCGGTATCTCGCCAGCTTCCAGAGGAATAGATTCGACGGCGAGGCTTGGGGAAATCAAGTGTTGTGCGGTTGATTCTCCCTGTCCATGGCCAACGAGGCAACGGAAGAAGGACATGCCGTAATCGTCCACGTTGCGGGACGCGAAACCAGAGGGCAATGGTGGGTTGTTGGTGGGGCACCCCAGCCCCCATTTCCCCGTGCCAAAGTTTGGGCCAGCTTGCCCACAGGAAAGACAAACCGAGCTCGCTCCAGGACGCGCTTACTGAGAAGAGACGGTCCAGCGTCGGCCGCCCGAGGGCGAGAAGCATTCCCCGCAAGACGAAGGCTAGGAGGAGAAACCGAGCACACACCGTCCTTGGTGGAACTAGAGCTATCCCATCAGAACCGCCGGCAGCCACAGCACCAAGCTCGGGAAGAGCGTGATAAGCAGCATGACGGCAACGTTCGCTGCAAGAAACGGAGCCGCGCCGCGAAAGATCGAGCCGATGCCGAGCTTGGAAATCGCTGCGCACACGTTCAGGCAATTGCCGACGGGCGGGGTGCAGGCGCCAACGGCCAGGCCGGAGACGAGGATGACGCCGAAATGAACGGGCGAGATGCCGGCCTCGGTCACCGCTGGCAGGAAGACGGGCGTCAGCAGCAGAATCGCTGGGCTCACGTCGATCACCGTCCCCGCGACCAGGATTATCAGGCCGATGACCAATAACGTCGCCGTCGGCCCCAGACCGAGCTCGACGACGAAGGCGGCGACAGCCTCGGGGACGCGCTCGAGCGCCAGGACCCAGATGTAGACCTGCGAAAAGGCGATGATCAGCATGATCTTGGCGCTGGTGAGCCCGCTTTGACGTAAGCATTCTCGGAAAGCACCGAACGTCATCACGCGGGTCGCGAAGAAGCCGATTGCCAGCGCGTAGAGCACCCCCAAGGCCGCCGATTCCGTCGCGGTAGCGACGCCGAGAACGACCGCGCCGACGACGAAGAGGGGCATCGCCAGCACTGGTGCCGAGCGGCCCGTCTCCCGGATCGCGTGACGCCATCCCGGCGCGACTTCTTCACGCGGGTAGTCCCTCCGCCGAGAGATCGCCACCACCATGCCCAACTGGAGGACGCCGATTAGGATGCCGGGAATGACACCGCCGAGAAAGAGCCGTCCGACAGACGCCTGTGACACCACCGCGTAGAGCACCATCGGGATGCTGGGTGGAATGATCATCCCCATTGTCGACGACGCGACCGTAATCCCGCTGGCGAAGTCGAGCGGGTAGCCGCGTTTCTCCATCTCGGGGATCAACACGGAACCGATCGACGCGGTATCGGATGCGGACGAGCCGGAGATCCCGCCGAACAGCATACTGGCAAACACGTTGACCAGACCCAGTCCGCCTTTGAGACGACCGACAAAGAGTGAGCCGAACTCGAGCAGACGCGCCGTGATCTGTGCGGCGTTCATCACGAGCCCCATGAGGATGAACAAAGGCAAGGTGATCAAGGCGTAGGAGTCCATCCCGGCAAACAGCCGCTGTGGCAGGACCTGGACCAGCGCAGGGTCGTCGATCAGGAAGAAGACGAGAGCGGACAACCCGAGCGAGTAGGCGACCGGCACGCCGAAAGCGATCAGGATCAGCAGTGCGACGAGTAGGACCAGCATGACGTCACACCCGGGAAGTCCCGCGGTCTCCCTTCAGCGTCGTTGCGATCCCGATCAGACAGTAGACGACCGCCAGCCCGCAACCGACCGGGACGGCGAGCTGAGCAACGATTCGCGGCGCTTGCGTGGCCGGCATCAGGTAGCCGCCGGTCACTGCGATCCAACGCAGGCTCTGCCAGACGATGACGCCGTTGATGAGCGCGACCAGCGCGAAGGCGAGACCGGCGGCCGCCCGGCGGGCTCGTTCGCCGAGCTTGTCCACGAAGAACGTGACGGCGATGTGTTCGCGGCGCCCCACCTCGACGGCGGCTCCCAAGGCAGTCGCGTAGACGAAGAGAACCGTCGCGGTTTCGTTGGCGCCGACGATGCCCGTATTGAACAGGTACCGCAACAAGACCAGCGTCACGATCAGCCCAAAAAGGACGCACAGGCAGACCGCCGCCACCGCCTCGAGCGCCCGGCTGAGAGCCGCCTCCAACCTGTACAGCGACTGCATGACGGTCACGGAGCTTCCCCTCGCGCAACGCGGCGAGCCTCTTCGATCTCCTCCCAGGTAAAGTACCCCTTCTTGACGAAGTGTTCGTAAACGGCTTGCGCTTTCTCGCGGAACTGCTCGAGCGCCTCGCCGGCGACGTAGTTGACCTCAAGCTCGTCGGAGAGCCGCTTGATGTAATCAGCCTCGCTCTCGCGGTTCAGCCGATCGCTGTATCGGATCGCTTCGACCGCGACTTGGTCGAAGAGAACTTGCAGCTCCGCAGGCAGAGTTTCGTACCAATCGAGATTGACGATGAAGGGGTCGGGGCCGGTGCTGTAGTTGGTGATGGACATGTGCTTTTGGACCTCGTAGATCTTCGTGTCCCAGATGTTCGAGGGTGCGTTGTCTTGGCCGTCAATGACCCCGGCCTTGATCGCCTGATAGACCTCGATGAAGGGGATCTCCTGCGGATTCTCACCGAAGGCTTGCGCGGTGACGACGTAGACCTCCTGCGGTGGGACGCGCATCTTGAGGCCCACGAGATCGCCGGGTGACCGAATCGGCCGAACGCTCGTCGTGTGAGCGCGAAAGCCCTGGGAGATGCCGCAGGCTGGAATGTGGAAGCCGTTAGCACGCGCTTCGCGGTTGATGCGGGCGGTGAAGTCGCTGTAGATCAGCCGCAGCGCCTGGTCCCAGTCCTCGACCAAGAACGGCAGCAGGAAGAGATTGTACTTGGGGTTGGCGTCGGGGAACAGACCGCCGCGAGTGCCTTGCAAGATGCCGGTGGCGACCATGTCCATCATCTCCCGGTCGTTGCCCAGGACGCCGGAAAAGTAGTTTTCGACCTCGATCTTGCCGTCCGTTCTGCGCTCCAGTTCGCGCTCGAAGAACACCATTGACTCGCTGCGCGGATGCTGCACCGGTTGGGCGTTGGCGTAGCGGAAACGGTACGTAGAGTCACGGCCGGAGCATGCTCCGAGAGTGACCGCGAGAAACACAAAGGCGATGGCGCGATGACGAGTCAAAAACACTTTGCGGCCAACGTACAGGAGCTCAATTCTTCCATGCCCGCAGACCCTCGGACTAGTCTATTCTCAAAGCTTATCCGTGCGGGCTCCGCCCGGTCAGGAGAGCGAGGATAGCAAAGTGAAGATTGTTGGAGTCGTCGGCCTGGGTGACATGGGCCTAGGCATTGCAAAGAACGTCTTGGCGGCCGGATTTCCGCTGGTCGGCTTCGACCTGCGCGAAGAGCGACTCGCCACGGTCGAGGCCGCCGGTGGGCGACGCGCGGCGAACTGTGCGGAGCTGGCAAAGGCCTGTGACGCAATGTTCGTCATGGTGCTCAACGGCGTCCAGGTGCGCGATGCGGTGATCGGGAATGACGGCTTGCTGGCCGGCCTTGCGCCGGGAAAGACCGTCATCGTCTCGGCGACCATCATGCCGGCCGAAGTGCGAGTGCTCGAAGCGCCTCTGGCCGAGAAGGGCGTCCATCTGATCGACACGCCGGTCAGCGGCGGAAAGTCGGGGGCCGAGGGCGGCTCCCTGACGCTGATGACCGCCGCCAAAGCTGACGTCCTCGAAGCGAATCGTGACTTGCTTGACGCCATTTCGAAAGTGGTTTTCCACGTTGGCGAAGAGATCGGACAAGGCCAGACCGTCAAGGCCGCGCTGCAAGCTTTCATCGGCGCGACCTTCGCGGCCATCTTCGAGTCGCTCGTCCTCGGCCACAAGGCCGGCGTCAAGGGTGAGATGCTGTTCAACGTATTCCGTTCGAGCGCCGCCGGCAGCCCGCTGTTCGAGAACTCCGCGCGTCTCATCATGGATCGCAGGTTCAAGGGGACGGGCAGCCATATCGGAACGATGTATAAGGATCTCGGCATTACGATGAGTCTCGCGCGCGACGCCGGCGCGGCCATGTTTACCACTAGCGCCGCGTACGAGCTGTTCCAGGCGGGAATCTCGAGGTTTCCCGACGAAGACAATTGGTCGATCGTAAAATTGCTCGAGGAGATTGCCGGCACGAAAGTGACTTGGTAGAGAGGGCTGAGGCATGGGGAAGCTGGGAGTCATCACCGACAGTATCAGCCGCGAATTCGAACACGCACTCGAAGTCATGAAGGAGTTCAGGCTGAGGTACGGCGAACTGCAGTTTCTGTGGGACAAGGAGGTCGGAGATCTCGACGACGCGCAAATGGCGCGGGCGCAAAACCTGATCGAGCAGTACGAGATGGAAGTCTGCTGCATCTCCCGCCACAACTTCGCGGGGATGCTCGTGGGGCAAACCGAAGTCGGCGACGAAGCTCACTGCCGTCACATGGCGGCGCTCGGGCGTTGTATCGAAATGGCGAAGGCGTTAGACTGCGGCTTGGTTCGGATCATGAGCTTCCGCAAGGAGATGATCCTGTTCGGTTCGGGCGGCGCCGAGGTCTGGAACGTCAGCATCGGAGCCTGGGACAAGCTGAAGCAGTTGCTGGCGCCGGCCATCCGGCTGGCCGAGGATGCTGGAGTCACTCTTGTCGTCGAGACGGGCAACAACGCGATGATCACGTCCGGCTACCTCGGCAGCAAGCTCGTCGACGATATGGGCAGCGACCATTTAAAGATTCTCTGGGACCCGGGCAACAGTCTCTACTGCGCCGAGTCGGCCTATCCGGACGGATACGAAGCGTTGCGCGGGGGCTACCTCGGCCATTTGCACATCAAGGATTGTCGGGTGGACATTCCCAGGGCGACGGTCGCGCAATGCCGCTTCGGCGAGGGTCAGATGGCGCCGTACTTCGAGAACCTCGCGACCGCTCTCGAGCGCGACGGCTACGAGGGGGTAGTGTCGTTTGAGAGCGTTTATCGGCCCGAAGGGGGAACGTTTGAGGATGGGTTCCGAGCGTCTTTCGAAGGCTTCAGCAGGATCTTCGGATAGGAGGATTGGAATGAGGAGGGTTCTCTCACGTTTCGGTTTGCTAGCGGTCTGCGCGTGGGCCGTCACTCTCCCGGCCCAGCAACTGAAGGAGCTTGACAGCGACGTCAATTACGACGAGAGCAAGATCGTCCCCTACAACCTTCCGGCGCTGCTGGGCTCGGCGGAAGGCAACGAGATCAAGACGGCGGAAGAGTGGATGCACGTGAGGCGTCCGCAGATCCTGTCTTTATTCGCGAATCTCGTTTATGGGCGCGTGCCTGTGCCTGCCGACCCGATCAAGACCGACTTCACGATCGAGGCCGTGGACCGGAACTTCATGGGCGGCAAGGCCGTTCGCAAACGGGTGTCGATCCGCTTTCGAAACCGATACGGCGAGGCGCGCATGACAGTTCTGGTCTTTGTGCCGGCCCAGAAGAAAAAGCCCGCCCCCGCCTTCATGGTTCTGAACTTCATTGACAACACATCCGAATTTCTCGAGGTCGATCCGAGCCATCCAACGATGCTCAAAATCGGTTTGCCTCTCGGGGAGATTTTGGACCGCGGGTACGCCTTCGTGTCGGTCTATCATCAGGACCTTGTCGCGAACAACGAAGTCGACTTCCAACGCGGCCCCTATTGGGGGTTCTTCCACCCCGAGGCAAAAGAGAGCCCCCCCAAGGAGGCCATCCATCGGTTGTTCTACAAGAAAGGGCAGAGCTTCCCCAAGGAGAGCGAGTGGGGCGTGCTGGCCGCATGCGGATGGGGAGCGATGCGCGCATTGAACTACCTCGCGACCGACGACGAGGTCGATCATACCCGGACGCTGCTGATGGGCCATTCCAAGCTGGGCAAGGCGGCGCTGTGGGCCGCTGCGCAGGACCAGCGTTTCGCCCTGGTGATCTCGGTTCAATCCGGTGCCGGCGGCGCGGCGCTCTGGCGCCGGAGAATCGGCGAGACGCTCGAGAAGATGAGCAGCCGCTTCCCGTATTGGCTCTGCGGGAACGCGCGGAAGTTCGTCAATCGCGAAGACGACTTGCCCGTCGACCAACACATGTTGCTGGCGTTGATGGCTCCGCGGCCGGTTTACGTCGCAAGTGCGGTGGAGGATCGTTGGGCCGACCCGCGCGGGGAGTATTTGTCCGCGCACCACGCGAGCGAGGTGTATCGACTCCTAGGTAAGAAAGGTCTGGAGTCGGAAGCGTCTCCGCAACCCGACCAACCGATCATCGAGAGTGACGTGGGATACCACATTCGCCGCGGTGGTCATTCGGTCAAGCTCTACGACTGGCGCCGCTTTCTGGATTTCGCGGATCATCATCTGAGATAGACTGGCGAAACGGCCCAAGGTCCGATTCCTGCTTCCAAGCACTGCCTCGCTGGCTGGTCGCCGGGCGTGTTGCTTTTTTCACCACCCATTGAGGATTAAACTCCCAGAAGCCCTCGAAGCCTTGGCAAGATTGTACACCTCCTCATAGCTACCCCCTTGGGAGCGTCTGCTGATTGTACATCCAGCTTAGCAGGGTGCTGGTCCCTTTGATCATGACCACACCCAGCGCTGCGCTTCCCTTTGCGAACCGTGCTCCTTGGCGCCGCCGGTCCCCCGGTAAGAGACGGGGTGCACGAGGGCCTCCGATGAGGGCTCTCCCTCCCCGGCGCGTGTCAGCGCGAACGTCACCCCGCGGCTAGTGAAGTAGATGTTCTTGTCGCCACCCTGGGTGTAGTAGGCGACGCGAGGGTCGAGCTGCCCCTGGTTCTCAATGAAATAGAGAGGCAGCTTCCCGAAAGTCTCCACCACCTGCGGCTTGGTGGCCGCTGGAGTTTTCGCTACGGAGTATTGCTTGTCGGCAAGGACGGGGCGGAAGTCCATCTCCACTAGGCCGATGGCGAGCAGCCCCAGGGCTAGCAGTGCCATTCCCGGCCCTATGGAACGAATCAAGAACCTACGCATGTCTGTCCCCCTCGGAGGGGAAGGACCAAAGATTATCGCCTGCCGGGTCGCATGTCCAGGAAAGCCTGATAGGTCGCCACAAACGGGCTAGCGTTATCAATCCCGGTTTCACTTGGACGTATAGTCGGCTATCCGGACAAGTGCCTACCTGGAGGCAGCGTCACTTTAATAGCTGAGAGTAGATAGGTCCCGCCGAATATTTCTGTTGATTCGGGTAAAGTGAATCCAGCAGCAACGAAAGCTGGTCGCAAGAAAGCCTAGGAGGAACTACAAGGCGGGACCGCGAAAGGCAGCCCCATAGACTTCTAGGGATCTGTTGCGACGGGCAAAGGCTACCGCTGCCATGCGGGCATCACGCTTAAGCAGTTCGTTGTCAAAGCAATTGGGCAAGCCTTAAAGCAGGCTGGTGCGCTGTCCATTGCTGTAAGCAAAAAGCCTCGTCGGGAGCAGCGCCCTGTTATGCCGCACTTCAGCTTTCCTCCGGAAACTCAAGAAAGCGATCCTCCGCCTCTTCAGTTAAAAAGAACAGACGATATTCTTTCGCGCTATTGTCAGTGACGATCATCATTCTGGTGTGCTCCGGCGTTTCCCGTTCTTCCACTAAGTACTCCATGTCAGTTCTTTCGTTGTGCGCAAAAAACTTGTTCCAATAGTCGCGATCCCAACCTGTGGCGGCTCCACCGCCGAGTTTGAAGTGCAACTTTTTGAATTCTTCCTTAGCCGGAATTTCCATTTTGAGCTTCCCCTTCACCCGAAAACCTATGCCTCTTACCCTGTCGTGTCAATCGCAAATCGCCCGGGCCTCTTTGAGGTGGTAGTGCGGCACATTTTGGCTGTTCTTCGGAGTCGCTGTGCGGGTTTCGCCTGCCCAGCCTGCCTCGCCGCTGACACTTGTCCGGCCCGACCACTTCTGAGCACCTAAAATTACCCTCTCTCCTGGGTCGCTAGCCGTCTGGCAGCGGCAGTGCCGAGATCGTTCGCAGCATGCTGCTGAACAGCCTCCGGCTCAAGTGCCCTTCGGCCAGCAAAAGCCAGTAATATCGCGCATGTTTCACCAGCCGTCCGCCCGTTTTCACCAGCCGCTGCTGCAAACTCGTCAGCGACCAGTTATTGATCCTCTTCGGTAGCACCAGCCGCCGCCACAGGTTTCCCAAGTTGTAGGCGATCAGGCTCAGCCATAGGCGCACCTCGTTCGACCGAAACCGATGGCAACTCAGCCGGGTCATCTTTACCGCCTGCTTGCCTTCCTTGATCCATTGCTCTGCGGTGCCCCGCTTGTTGTAGAACCGGACCACCGCCCGGCTGTCGGTCTCCAGATTGGTGACGATGAACCCCACGCGAGGGAACAGTTCGCCAAAGTGGAACTCCACCTTCGCCACCACCCGCCGCGCCTTTTTCCAACTGGCTGCCTGGTAGAGAAAGCTCTTGTGCCAGACCACCGGCTTGTGGCTCGGTCGCCCCACTGACCGCGTCAACAACTCCGCGATGTCCCTCTCCAGACTGTCGTTGGCCGGGATGCGAATCGCATACTTCACGTCCCGCTCCTCCAGTGCGTCGTAGATCTCCGGCTTGGCGAAGGCGGCGTCGGCGCGAAACACCACTTCCTTGCCCAGCTTCTGCTGCCGTTCGATCTCTGGCAGGAGAAGTTCTTCCCAATCCTCGGCGCTGTGCACGTTGCCGGGTCGCAGCTTGGCCGCCAGACAGTCACCCTCGCGACTGAACAGCAACAACGGGTGATAGCAACTCGACTCGAAATGCCCGTTGTAGGCGCTCTGCTCCTGTTCGCCGTAGACCGGGATCTCGGTGCTGTCCATGTCCAGCACCACCCGGCGCGGCGCATCCATAGCTTCCGCCTTGGCGATCAAATCCCGGTTGATCGCTGCCAAACCAGCAAGGTTCTCGTCTTGCGTCAGCAGTTCTGTCTCGAACGACTGTAACCGGGAAGTCAGGGCTGCGCCACGTTCCCAGATCTTCTCCGAACCGATCACCCGGAACGTCGGATCTCGGGAAAGCCGCTCGGCGTCGTTGACGTCTTCGTATCCTGCCAAGCGGCTGTAGATGGACTGCCGCAGCAAGTCAGCGAGGGGCAACCGGGTGTTCTTCCCCCGAGAGTCGATCAAGTGCTGTTCGATAAGTTCGCCGAACCCCAAACGTTCGTCCAACTCGCGCACCACAATCAGACCGCCGTCGGAAGTGATTCGCGATCCCTGAAATGTGACCCGCAGAAACCGGTTGAATGACAGTTGAAACGGACATCACGCAACTGTTTTTGGCTCTCTACCCATTCGGTGTACACCTCCGGAACTGGCAATGCAGCTTGATTAACAACTGGAGGACCCGCGGGCTATCAATACTGACGTTGGAGTCATTCAGAAGGTTGCCGCCGATAGTTCATAAAGGAAATCCGGGCTTAGTTACCTCTTTCATAATGGTTCGAACCTCGCGGCATAACTCCTGTTTAGGCTGACCTGCATAGAATCCTTCCAGCGGGCCAAGACTCCACCCGGACATCACGCAACCGGGATTTTCGATTTCAAGTTTCCTGGGCTCCGGAGTCTATGCCCAGCCGGTACGCACAACCGCGAAATCATCAAGGTAAACACCTGCAGAATGGCATACTGTTCGGTTGCAACTGCAGCTGCACTTAAGTGAGCTTAACAACTGAGAGGACTGTTTACCGGGGCGGGCTAGGTTTGCATGGCGTTCATGCCGTGGGCTTTTGGCGTTGACGAACCCTCGGCCTATGGACAGTGGCGAGTGACGTGCCGACGGGCGAAGCATCTTGGCGGGTGGCGCGCGCATCACTTCATGATGTCTGCGAAGGTTCCCATGCTGTCACCCTGAGCGCAACGAAGGGTCTCAGTAGTTCCTTACTAACTGCGGGGATTCTTGGCACGCGCTCAGAATGACAACGCGGGACGCTCACGCGACCGAAGCCGTGCCGTCGGCTCAAGCGCGCTCTTAGCAGGACCTCTGAAATTGAGCGGGTCGTTTTACACGTAGCTATAGCGGTTGAAGGGTTGGTGGCTGTTGACCCGCATGTTGGCCCTAAGGGTCAGAGATGAGGAAGGGCGCAATGGTGGCCGAGTGGGAGTGTGCCATGGCGTAGTCCAGGCCGGTGTCTCCCGATGGAAGGCGCAAAGACGGAGTTCAAACCCCGGCAGTACTCCCGAGCCACCGTCTAACTGCCCACCACAATCGTCAGCTTATTGGGTTTCGTGGACGATGCGGCCATCCACCATGGCCACCAGGGCTTTGGTGTCGCGGATGCGATCCTCAGGGCAGGTGAGCGGGTCTCAGCGAGCACTGCTATCCGGGGAGTTCAGAAATTCCCGGTGAATCCTGCCCGCCCATCTCTGCATCTAAGGCAACTATGAACTTCATTCCATGGGAGACCGGAACAAGGCACTCCCCATGACTGGCAAGACAACTTCTCACTACCGCGTCTTGGAGAAGCTGGGCGCCGGTGGCATGGGAGTGGTGTATAGGGCCGAAGACACTATCCTCGAGCGCTACGATCTGGCCAAATATCGTGCGGTGACGGTATGGTGCCGGCGGTTCGGGGTCAATTTTGCCACCGCCCCGCTGCTGCAGCGGCCTCAGTGGAAACAGCGGAGGCAGCTCAGCCTGTGGATGCCAACACGGCTTCGGACAGACGAGATTTAGGAGGAACGATGCTCAGCGCAAAGCAGAAAGGCTTCCAATTGGCTTGCATGGAAGTATGGGGCGGGAATCACCAGGTGGATTGTGAGTTTGAGCTTCCCGGCCTTTCCGGATGGATTCACTCTGCTCCTCTCGGTCCTGGCACTGGCGGCGGGGATGTCTACTACTTGTCGGTCTGCAACAAGGGAGCGCTCTCGCGGATTGTGCTGGCGGATGTCGAGGGGCATGGGCAGGCCGTCAGCCCGATGGCGGAAACGCTCCATGAGCTAGTGAGGAAATACATCAATGTCTGGGATCAATCGGACTTCGCTCGGGAACTGAACCGGTCATTCCCGCGGAGATCGGCCCACGTCGGTTTTGCCACCATGTTGGTTCTGGGCTTCTACACCGTCCGCGGCCAACTGCTGGTGACCAACGCCGGGCACTATCCCCCCCTCTGGTATCACGCCAGGGAACGGCGCTGGGACTGGGTGTCCGATCATAGCCCCAGATCTTTGTCCGCCATTTCCGACATCCCCCTGGGACTTATCTCCGGCACCGAGTACCAGCAAAGCGGCTTCCAGCTGGAGGACGGCGACCTGCTGGTTTTCTACACCGATGGGATGACGGAAGGCAGGAGCCCAATCGACGACGAGTTAGGGCACGAAGGACTGATGCGGGCGGCAGCCGGGGTTCCAGTCACATCCCCGGCGGAGACCGGCCAGGCCTTGCTCGAAGTGGTCGAGGCCTTTGCAGGAGGGAGGCCGGCCAACGACGACCGAACCTTGCTGGTCCTGAAATCTCAGTTCAACCGGACCCGCAATTGAAGATTCCAAGACCGGGGAGAAACCCGTGACTTTGCTGGGGTTCCCTCCCAGAAGGGGAGAGGAATAGAACGGGACTTGAGAAAGGGAACCAGAAATGAAAACCAAACTAAGGACCATCGAGGGCATGTTGCCGATCTTGCTAGCTGTGGGGCTGTTTGTAAGTGTAAGCACTGTTCAAGGCCGCCACGACCCACTTTCGGATGCGATGATCAAGACCCTGGTCGAGCACCAACTGATCAAGCACGAATTGCAGCGGGAGGACAACATCCGGGTGTCCGTGGACGATCATATGGTCACCTTGGAGGGAACGGTTTTGAGCCTTGCCGAGAAGAAGCGGGCGCAACAGGAGGCCAGCCGGGTGGAGGATGTAGCACGGGTGGAGAATCACCTGGTTATCGAGGCGTCCGACCGCTCCGATCAGCAGATTGCCGACCACGCGGCGCGCTCGATCCGCAGCTTTGTCTTCTACGACATCTTCGATTGGATCGAAGGCGAGGTCCGCAATGGCGTGGTCAATCTTAAGGGTTGGGTGAGGGAACCCTGGCGGAAAGACGACTACCAAAGACTGGTCGAAACCGTGCCGGGAGTTCGCAGGGTCAATAATGAGGTTGAGATCTTACCCACTTCCCCTTTCGACGATCAGATACGCGTTGCAGCCGTGCGGGCGATCTACGGCCATCCGGCTTTCCTGCGATACGCCAACCGGCGCTTGCCTCCCATCCACGTCATCGTCCAGAACGGCAACATCACCCTCAAGGGAGCGGTGGCGCAGAAGCTGGAGCGGCAACTGGCCGAGAGCCTTGTACGCACCGGTGTATTGGCCTTCGAGGTGACGAATGACCTGACGGTCGATACGAAAATGGGGAAGAAAAGCTAGTTTACCGATTGAGATTGACTTGACATGGCGGCTGGCCCAGAATCCTGGCCCGAGCAAAGGTTGAAATGGGGAGTTCCCGATTACGTGTAGCTGCGAAGGAGGCGAAGCGTGTCTTCGGCTAATCCCCCAAGAAGGTTGGCTGTGGGCCTAGTTTCAGCAACGGGAATTTAACCCGGCGCTTTTTCTGCCGGCGACTGAGGGAGGAGAAGAATCAATGGATCGCAGAACGTTCAGTAAGCTAATGGGAGCGGCGGTGACGGGAATGGCAGTCGGCGCCAAGGTTATCGGCGACCCCGGCCGGGCATTCGCTGCTGGCGAGGAAGGGAAGGCCAAGCACGTCTGTAAAGGCCACAACGAATGTAAGGGCCAGGGCGGCTGTGACAGGCCCGAAGCGCGGTCAGGCTAACCCGACGAAGTTCTCCACCTTCGCCAGCATCTCCGTCTCGAAAGTTTGCAACCTGGAGGTCAGCGCCGCGCCTCGTTCCCAAGTCTTCTCTGAACCAATCAGCCGAAAGGTCGGGTCTTGCGACAGCCGCTCGGCATCATTTACATCCTCGTATCCAGCTAGGCGACTGTAGACCGACTGCCGCAGCAAGTCCGCGAAAGAAAACCGAGCATTGTTTGCCCGCGAATCGGTCAGGTGCTCGTCAATGAGTTCGCTGAATCCCAGACGCTCATCCAACTCCCGGACCAGAATCAGTCCACCATTGGAAGTCACCCGTGATCCCTGAAATCCGACTCGCAGGAATCGGTTGAACGACAGCTGAAATCCCTGTTTTCCGCTCTCACCCATTGGGTTTACGCCTCCGAACGCTCCGATTGATGCTGCAACCAGTATCAACATTGACGTTGGAGGTTAGCTGAAGGTTGCCGCTGCGTTTTCAAAAAGGAAATCCGGGCTAGAAAATGAAAGATCACTGTCGCAGTGGTTCGAAGATACGTATGGAGTAGGAAATGTGCGTCGCGGGGCCGCTGCCTGAAATCTTCAACCCCCTTGTGAAATGTTCTGCATTGTTCCAGAAGAGTTTCGGAGTCGCCAAACAATGCCCCCTCAAGCTCAAACACCTGCTGCCTTACGTTGTAGTCCCTCGGATCGTAGATGACCATTGCATGGGGCTTGACATAGGGCCATCTGGCAATTACCCGGTCGAACCTGCTGAAGAGCCGCCGCTCGATCTGCCATTTCGAGATGAATACTTGACCCCTTGCAGCCATCCCCCGAGCTTCCTCTAGCGCCTCTCGAAAGAACGAACTTTTCGCGATTGCGCCGCTTTCCTTGCGGAGCCATTTGATTTCTCTCTGAAGCTCGTCGAGGGTGTCAGAGCGGACTCTTCATGGCGCGTGCCGGAATCCGTCCCTTATCTGCTGGAGCCGTTCGTGGTTTATATGAGATGGCTGAAGAAAGAAGTACATCGCGTCGAGAGTGCCCAACGCAGAAATGATCTGATCGTGCAGCTTTGAGCGAACGATAATTTACAAGTCCTGGTTCTTCGAGCGTCGGAGTGATTGCTATTTTGTTGGTCGGGGCGAGAGGTTTGAACCTCCGACCCCCTGGTCCCGAAACCGGGGGAAGTATGTCCACCGCGTTCACGGGTGTCTATTCTTTAGCAACTTACATGCGATTTCATTCCATTTCGTCCATGGCGTTTGGCTGTCGTCCATCCTGTTGGCTGTCAAATTGGCTGTCAGAAATCACTCCTAGGCAAACCGAGTGCGGCCCGCCAAACGCCGGATCAGAGCCGGTGGAACAACAGGAGCCTGCTTCGCTTCTAATGCGAATCTGTTATGTTCAGGTTCGGGGCGGGAGCAGATTGCGAGGACATCGAACGTGATGCTACTCGCCCATCCCTGCAAGATCGAGTAGAAATGCGTAGTTGAAAGCCATCTCCCTGTACTTCTTGTAGCGTCCCGAGACACCACCGTGGCTGGCTTCCATCTCGGTCTTGAGGAACAGCCGGTTGTTGTCGGTCTTCAGTGCTCGCAACTTGGCGACCCACTTGGCGGGCTCCCAATACTGGACCTGGGAGTCATGCAGCGCGGTCGTTACCAGAAGATTCGGGTAGTCCTTGGCTTTGACCTGATCGTACGGCGAATAAGACAGCATATAGTCATAGTATTGCTTGTCGTTCGGGTTGCCCCACTCGTCGTATTCGCTGATGGTCAGCGGGATGTCATCATCCAGCATGGTCGTCACGACGTCCACCCAAGGGGCTTTGGTGACCACGCCTTTGAAAACCTCCGGGCGCATGTTGATCACAGCCCCCATCAGCAGCCCGCCGGCACTGCCTCCCATGGCGAAGAGGCGATTCGGGTCGGCGTACTTCTCCCGAATTAGATGTTCTCCGCAGGCAATGAAGTCGGTGAATGTGTTCTTTTTCTTTAGCAGCTTGCCATCTTCGTACCACTGGCGTCCCAACTCCTGCCCTCCGCGGATATGGGCCAGAGCATACAAGAAGCCTCGGTCGAGCAGGCTAATCCGGTAGGCATCGAACCAGCCATCTATGCTGGCTCCGTAAGAGCCGTAGCCATACAGTAGAAGCGGATTCGTGCCGTCTTTCTTGAAGCCTTTGCGGTAGACGAGAGAGATCGGAACCCGTACGCCGTCCTTTGTGGTGGCCTGGATACGCTCCGTCTGATAGTTCGCGGAATCAAACCCGCCCAGCACTTCTTCTCGCTTGAGCAGGTTCTTCTCCCGGGTCGCCATGTTGTAGTCATAGACCGACTTCGGCGTGGTCATCGAGCTGTAGGTGTAGCGAACAAGCGGGGTATCGAAGTCATAATTGTCGCTGGGGTATGCCACATAAGCTGGCTCACCGAAGTCCAGGTAGTGCTCCCCCGTACCGGACCACGGCATGATGCGCACCTGGAGCAGACCGTCTTTTCGCTCGATCACCACGAGATGGTCCTTGAAAATCTCAAACTCGTCCAGGAACACATCGTCGCGACGAGGGATAACTTCCTCCCAGTGCTCGATTCCAGTCCTCGCAACTGGCGCTTTCATCAGTCGGAAATTCTTCGCTTCGTGGTTGGTCCTGACGTAGAAGTAATCTCGGTAGTGATCGACCCGGTATTCGTGATTTCTTTGGCGGCGCAGGAAAATCCGAAATTCACCTTGGGGATCATCGGCCTCCAGATAGCGGAATTCCGTTGCCAGCGTCTGAAACGAGGCGATCATGATGTACTTCTTGGACTTGGTCTTGAATACAAAGCAGCTAAACGTCTCATCAGTTTCCTCATGGACTAGTTCGTCTTTGGGAGGATCAGTTCCCCTCACATGCCGGTATATGCGATAGGAGCGGAGCGTTGTCGGATCCTGCTTCGAGTAAAATAGCGTCTTGTTGTCGTTGGCCCAGGCCATAGCTCCTGTCACGTCCGGGATCACATCGTCTAGTAACTTGCCAGTCGTGAGATTCTTGAAATAGATGGTGTAGAACCGGCGGCCCACGGTATCGACGGCGTAGGTCATGATGTCTTGTCCAGAGCTGATCTCGGGCCGGCGCACCGAGCAGAAGTCGTGTCCTTCCGCGACCTTGTTGACATCGAGCATGACTTGCTCGGCAGCCCGCCCAAAACGCTTCTTGCGGCAGTAGATCGGATACTGCTGGCCCTCCTCGGTGCGTGTGTAGTAGTAGTAATCGTCCTTCTTGTAGGGCACCGATATGTCCGTTTGCTTGATACGGGCCTTGAACTCGTTGAACAGCTTTTCCTGTAGACCTCGGGTATCCGCCATCATCGCTGCCGTGTACTCGTTCTCGGCCTCGAGATAGGCGATCGCCGCGGGATTGTTCCGCTCGCGAAGCCAGTAGTAGTTGTCCGTGCGGACGTGGCCGTGTTTCTCGAGTTTTTTCGGGATCATCTTTGCCATGGGTGGTTCGACTTTCTCGTCAGACTGGCAGCCAAGCAGGGTCAAGCAAAATGCGGCAAAAACGGTGCTGATAAAAGTGCGCATGGGTGCCCTCGTAAAAAGAGACTTGACTCACGTGAACGTCTAGTTGTGCTGCGTCACTGGAACTTCAGCTTCTACTCTAAACTATATACGGTGGAAACTGCGACCATACGGAGGGGCCGCTACACAAAACTTTTCGCGCTCGAACCGAGTCCTTTTCAAGAGGCGGGCCGGCTTACCACCCACACCCTTCGGGAACTTTCCTCCCACAGAACACAGGCTAGGCACGGCGTCTTTTCCCAAGGCGACAGGCTGCGCCATCGCCTTTTCCGAGGTCCGCGACTGGCCATGCCACGTCGCCGCTCACCCATGCCACCCCTCGACGGAAAGCATGAGTGCTTGTAAGATCGGGGCCATCTGGTGCAAATCGCCGGTATGCAATCTGTTGCATGTCCGTATTTGGAAGGTAGCCAGAAAGGGGGTACCTATGCCGGTCAGGACCAAGCCGCCGAGGTGCATGAGAAGCCCAGGACTTGGGAGGCAACCTATTGCAGATGGGCAGGAGCCAGACTACCGAACGCCGGTGGCTTTCTCTTACAGCCCTCAGAGTTTCTGCCTGATAAGGATAGGTAAACCCTACCCGACTAGGCGGGGCCTATCTACTCTCAGCTATTAAAGTGACGCTGCCTCAAGGTAGGCACTTGTGCGGTAAGCCGACTATACGGCCAAGTGACCGCTGACGTTAGACGAGGAGCCGCAAGGCGCTGCGACAGTTTCTGAGTTGGTCAATCCAACTAGTCCAACGAAGCTACCTGGCATCAAGAACTTACGGCCCATTTTCAATGACCTCCCAGGTTGGCGTGAAGATTGCCCACGGTGGTGTGCGGCGCCGTGCGTCGCCGGCTAAGTTTCCAACTTTGCGGATTGAGTATTACCAACTCTCCACTTCTTCCCGTGTTACCGGTCTCGACTCACCCAGGTCCCGAACCTTGATTTCGCCTGTCTCCGTGGCAGCTAAGGTAGCTGCAGCCGGACATCGGGAACTCATATTGTGCAGACTCCAGTAGAGCGAGTAGAAGGGCACGAATTCCCAGCTTGAGCGGGAGAAATAGCTCTTCGGTGTCGCATACAGAAAGAACCTTTTCTCATCATTTTCTGGCTCTCCCGTCAAGACCACGATGTAGCGACGATTATACCTATCCGAACCGTAGTCATACCGAATGAGTCTGGCCTGTCGAAGTTGCTCGAGCGTGCCGTATTTCGCCCACGCCATTTCCGTTCGTGTCCAGTGTTGCCGCGGACTGGAATTTGTTTTCGGCCTCCAAAATGTCGTTCATCATGTGCCTAGCGTAAGTTCGAGAACACTGACTCCTTTTCGGAGGAAGCACGAGAGTTAACACCGGCCAGGATCGAATACCCCACTACGAAAGAACCCAGTCCGAATTGTTTCCATCCCCGGCCGCGTCGGATCAGTTTTCCGCTACCGTTGGCGCCGTATGCCATCAGAAAAAGCGCAGCAAGAACCCCAACCCCCGCAAGGACTACACGTCACTCCGCTTTGCGGAGGTGATTGTAGACTTCATGGACTCCTTTCACATCACTCAAACAATCTTGATGGCCACAGACATTGCCCTCCTCCCGGCGCTACTGGTCGGCCTGGAGCACCCAAGCCGCGTCTCTAAGCTGGTGGTGACGGACGGCATTCCGTTTCCGCGACCACAGTACTCCTCCTGGGAGCTTAAGAGTTTTGCCAAGAAGGGCTCGATCCTCGCCAAGGCCCTGGTGTGGTGGTTTCCGCGTCTCACAGCCCAAATTACGTACTTCAAAGGATTTTACCGGGGGCACTCCATCCCGGCTGAGGTGCGCCAGGAATTCTTGGCCGACGCTATGAGTAAAAGCAACCAGGAGGCGTTTCTGTCGTACTTCCAAAACTTCCACATTGGCCAGAAGTACTTTGAGCCGCGCGCACACGAGCTTCAAACACCCGTGCTGGTGGTATGGGGCAAGTATGATCGCTTCATCAGCGTCAAGCTGGCGTATGAGATTGCGGAAAAGCTGCCAAACGCCAAGCTGGAGGTAATCGAAAAGTCCGGCCACTACGTACACATGGACAAACCGCAGGAGTTGGTGCAGGTGGTGACCAGGTTCCTCGGCGAAGAGGCCTGACCATAGACGGCTCGAAGTCGTTCTCGGGCCCGACTTCGCAAAAATGGTATCAAGTCATCCCTGTCGCCACTTGGATGTATAATGCCCTTCCCTGAAACTGACCCACTACCCTGGCGGGCGTAGAGGGTAAGTTTCCGGCAAGACGACTACACGCCCAAGTGAAACCGGGATTGATAAACACTAGCCCGTTAGTGGGGATCTATCCGGTGTCGCGAGAGAGTATCCGCGCTCGAATCGTTAAAGAAACAGCGAGAACGGACTGGAGAAGCTCCGGGCAGAAGCCAAGAGCCATTTCACAAGATCTTTGGGAAATCCAATGATGGGATCTTCGTCGTCGATCCGGACCGGAATGAGATCATCGCCGTCAACTTTAAGGCCCTAGGGACCTGGTTGGAGCGCACACCGAAAGGCATTGTCAAGTTGACGAAAAGCTCGTCGATCGACCCCCAAGATATTGGGCTCCAGCCCGTCTCGAACCCACCATGCTAAGCATCAAAAACAGCCCTCAGCCTCAACTTGACAATACCGGCGCTTGGTATTGCCCCAGAGGCTCGGAAACTGGTCCTTGACGAGCCTCCAGCAACGGCTGGTGAAGACGGGTGGAAGGTTGGTCAAGCATGCCCGCTACTATTGGTTGTTCTTGGCGGAGAGCCATCTCACCCGACGGCTGTTTGCCAGTATGCTGGGGCGGATCGATGGGCTGCCGCTTCCGTCGGGATAGCTTAAGCTGTGGCACACAAGAAAACGACACCGATTATTCCCCAGGAATGGAGAGGTGTCTGAAAAAGCCGGTTCTGGAAGCCGAGCCGATGGTTTCGGGGACGCGAAAAGGGCGGCTGGGGGCCGATGGCCCTCTCGGAGGAGAAATTGTGCTCGGTAGGATGCAAATGGATGTACACTTTCAACCGCCGGAACGCCCAACAATTACTTTCGGACGAAATGTCATGGGAGGATCGAGCAATGACGGAAAAGAACGATGCGGATGCAAAGAAAATGGAAGAAGCAGAGAGTTGTCCCCCTCCAGACCCTTCAATGATTTCTCCAGAGATGCGAAAGGTCTACCTCTACGTGAGCAATACGCTCTTTGAACAAGGCAGGAGATCATCTCCTGGGGAGGTTGCGCAAAACACCGACCTTCCCGTAGCGGCAGTCGAGGAAATACTGGATGCATTTGAAAGCGTATATGGCATTTATAGAGATCCTTTCTTCAAGAATGTTATCGCTTTCTATCCGGTGGCAGGGATACCTACGATACACAAGCTGATCAGGCCGGATGGAGGACGTATTTCCTATTCTCCTTGCGCGATGGATGCCCTGACACTTCCGCCCACTTTCGGCAAGGACATCAGAGTGAAATCATGCTGCAGGTATTGTGACCGGGAAATCTCCATAGGCTACGGGGGAAATGGAACCCAAATCGTGGATCGTTCTCCGGATGACATATGCATTTGGATCGAAAACAGATTGCCGGTTAATGCGCCCTACTATCTCATCGTATGCGTCAACACCAATTTCTTTTGCTGCAAGAACCATTTGGACAAGTGGCTGGAAGAAGAAACCATGGAGAGAAGCGGCAAATCCTACACTCTGGATGAAGCGTTTGCAGCAACGGAATCCTGGTGCACCTACAAAATGTATAAATTGGTTACTGAGGGGCGGCCTTGGGGAGACAAGGCCCTCGACGAGGTTTGAATTTGTAGAAAATTGGATAATGGCGGCCCGCTCGCCCTCAACGGTAACAACTGGCTGATGCAGTGCTGCCTCTATGACGTTCTCTGACATAACCTGCGTCGCTTTCGGCAGGCAGAGAAACCCATCAATGATGTAAGGGAACGGAGCAGTGTCTGGAAAATCGCATGAAAATAAGGCGTTTTCTGGCTTAACCCGGATTTCCTTTTTGAAAACGCAGTGGCAACCTTCAGCTAACCTGTCCCTGGCGAATTGCTAGTTTGCGGCCTAATTCCTGGGTTTAGCGGTTCTTGCTAAGATGCTGAGATGCGCAATCTCGTTATCCTTGTTGTCCATGTCATGGCTACTCTTGCCCGGCTCTTGGGTCCGGGTGGCATTCGCTCTGTGATCGCCGAGTCCGTTCTTGACAAGCAACAACTCCTGATCCTCAATCGTTCGCGACAGCGATCTCCCAATCTACGCACTTCAGATCGCCTCGCCGCCGGCCTGTGTGCTCTCCTCATCCGCCCCGCCCGCCTGATCCGCTCAGCAATCGTGCTGAAGCCTTCGACTCTTTTGGGCCTCCACCGGGCTCTGAGGAACCGAAAATATTGCCTGCTCTTTTCATCCAAGCACCGGCGTAAGCCCGGACCAAACGGACCCAACAAAGAACTCATCGACGCTGTTGTCCAGATGAAGCAGCGCAATCCCACCTGGGGCTGCCCGCGAATCGCTCAGTAGATTGCCTTGGCTTTCGACATCCCCATCGACAAAGACGTTGTTCGAAGGATTCTCGCCAGCCACTATCGGCCGAAAAAGGACTCCGGTGGTCCATCCTGGCTGACCTTCATTGGCCACATGAAGGACAGCCTCTGGAGTATAGATCTGTTCCGGTGCGAATCGGCCACGTTGCGGACCCACTGGGTCTTGGTCGTCATGGATCAATACACCCGCCGGATCATTGGGTTCGGCGTCCACGCCGGAACCGTCAATGGCGTGGCACTTTGCCGCATGTTCAACCGCGCCATTCGATGGCAACCCTGTATGCCCAACTACCTCAGCTCCGACCATGATCCCCTGTATCGGTTTGGGCAGTGGCAAGCCAATCTGCGGATCCTGGAGGTAATCGAAATCAAAACCGTCCCCTATGTTCCCCTGTCCCATCCCTTTGACCTGCCGGCTTTCTTCGGACCACCGATTACTGGAGAACAGCGCCAGTCGGCATGGTTAAGTCGCTCTCGTGTTCTTCTTGGTCAGCGTGAGCCGGCATCGCCGGCGAGCGCCCACCGTCATCCGAGCCAGCACGGAGCTGCGCTTTGAACTCGGCTGGCGTCAGATAGCCAAGGCTCGAGTGCGGTCGCACGTCGTTGTAGTGCCGTCGCCATTGCTCGATCCCCACCTTCGCGTCCACGCGGTTCCGAAACCACTGCAGGCTCAGATACTCGTCGCGGAACTTCCCGTTGAACGATTCGTCGGTCGCATTCTGCCACGGCTTGCCCGGCTCGATGAGCGCGGTTTCGATCTGCGCCTGGAGCAGCCACCGGAGAATCGCACCCGCGACAAACTCGGGGCCGTTGTCGGACCGGAGGTAACGTGGGGCTCCGTGGACGCTCACGAGCTGCGTGAGCACCTCGATAACGCGCCCGGACCGAATGCCGCCGGCCACGTCGATCGCGAGTGACTCGCGGGTCCATTCGTCGACGACGGTGAGGCACTTGAGCGTCTGCCCATTCGCGCAGGTGTCGAACACGAAGTCGTACGCCCAGACGTGATTGACCGCAGTGGCGGGCACCGGGCGGGGCCGGCTCAGGGCGACCCGGCGCCGCGGCCGCCGCCGAGGCACCTGCAACCCCGCCTGGCGCCAGAGGCGATGGGTCCGGTCCGTGCTCATCGTGTGCCCTTCGCGTTTTAGGAAAATCCGAATCCGGCGATAGCCGTACCGCGGATACTGCGCCGCCAGACGACGCATCGCGGCCAGCGCCGGGGCATCCCGGTCGACCAGCCGCGACTGGTAGCCCAGCGTGGACCGTGCGACGGAGAGCAAGGCGCACGCGCGGCGACCCGACAGACCGCGTGCACGTGCATACGCGACCTGCGGCCGGCGCACGCGTGCGCCTACCATTTTTTTCGGGTGATCTCCTTGAGCACGTCGATCTCCAGATCTCGATCGGCCACCATCTTTTTCAGCCGGCCGTTCTCCTGCTTGAGCTGCCGCAGCCGCTTCACATCGGCGGGCTCCAACGTGCCGAAGTGTTTCCGCCAGGCGTAGAGCGTCTGGGCGCTGACGCCGTTCTTTTTGGCCACCTCCGGAACGGGCCGCTGATCGGCCTCGCGGAGGATCGTCACCATCTGCTCTTCGGTAAACCGGGTCTTCTTCATGGCTCCCTCGTTTCTCCGAGGGCGCCATTCTCTCAGGCCTCAGCTGGTCCGGAAATCGCCAGGCAGGTCACCTTTGTGGAACGGTTGATCGGCACGATTCGACGCGAGTATTTGGATCGCACGTTGTTCTGGACGCCGGCGGACCTGGAGAACAAGCTGCTCGATTTCAGGACATATTTCAATGCGTATCGCTCGCACACTGGACTGGAGGGGAGAACGCCTGATCCAGTCACGCCTATACCACGACCAGTCGCCAGGCTCCATTCCTATGGATGGCAACGCCACTGCAGAGGCCTCTATCACACCCCAATGACTGCCTGATTCTCCAAAGACTGGTGCTCCCTGTGTAACCGGCGGACATCGGCAGGCGGGCACTTCCTACGAAACCATTCGCTGTTTGAGTTTGTCAACGCGGAGCGGTTGTCTGATCTGATTGTTTCGCTGCTACCGAGGGTACTCCGCCAGTGTGCACTCGCCTCACTGGGGCAGCGGTCACGGGTAGAATCGCTCAACATATCAATTCGCAATGGACAGGTGGTAGCGGCAAATGATCGGGCTGCCAAGCTAGCACGAGCTGGGTTCAGTCGGAACTCGAAACATATGGAACTTCCTCATATTGCTAGCTTTTTGAAGAACCGCCTTTATGCTTGACTCTTTATGTGAGTCTGTGCCAGCATTCTTAGTTATAATGAAGTGTAGCCTGTCTCCATTTCTGATTCTATCAGTCATAGTGTGCGCCGCGCCGCAGGCTTTCGGCGCCGCTGAGCTTTCGGCGCCGCTGAACCTTTGTCTTGCGCGGATCGCTCCGTCAGAAACCGCCCGTGCCGTGCGCACAACGGAGGACGTCAAATCGTTCGTTCAATGCGCCTACGACTGTCAAGCGATTCGGAACGGCCAGGAAGTGGGCTTTGCAGAGGCCCGGAAGGACCCTTCGGCGGCCGGGATGGGTGAGCCTTCCACGAGGACGAGCGCTGGAGAAGCGGCCCGATCTATGTCTTCGTCGACGGCCGAAGGAACTCGCCAGCAGAAACCTTCTGGTGCTGGCGGCCGTCTCGCCTGCCCTACTAGCTTGGACTGCTGCTTGCGACGTCTCCGCTCTCGGGCCCATGAATCTGTGGGCCCGCCCGATTAGCCATTGTCTGAGGGAAGGGTCTCTCTCCATTTCTGATTCCATTAATCCCTGGGGCTGAACGTCTGATCGACAACGGAGGACGTCAAATTTCGGCGCCTACGAGTTCGTCCACTTTGCAGAGGCCCGGCGGTCCTTCCACGAGGACGAGCGCTGGAGAAGCGGCCCGATCTATCGCGACGGAATCGCGAAATCCGGGGAGCGTATGTCTACCCGCCCGATCCCTCCCGGGAACTGGATCGCATCATGTCGACTGTTGATTCCGGCTGGCTCTACTACGCCTTCAGAAACCCAGCGACCGACAGGGAGGAGCCGAAGGCTTCCTACGTCAAGCGCATCGACTGGGAAGGGAACCCGGCCGTGATCGGCGCGGGCATCTACCGCCGCGACATTCCCGGCACCTGCGGGAGCGAAGAGGTCAACGCCCTGGCGCTCGATGAGGATCCTTCCCGCGAGAGGCTGAAGGAGCTTGTGCGTTGCGCCGCGATGGAGCTGGAATCGCATGGGTACTTCGCCACCCGGGCGCTGTCAAGCGATCCGCGCTGGAGGAACGGCTCGATCTACTTGTTCGGCGTGGACACCTACGGCTACACGCTGTTCAGCGGCGATCCCTACAGCCAGTGGTATGGCGTCATTGCTCCCGAGTTGAACGACTATCCGGAAGGACCCTTCGGCGGCCGGGATGTGGTGAGCGTCTGCAACGCGTTCGGTGAAACCTTCCTGTACTACTCGACGCGCAATCCCTCGACCGGGAAACTGCAGCGGAAGGTGACTTTCATCAAGAGGGTCGTGGCCTATGGCTTGCCGATCCTGGTCGGCTCCGGCTATTATCTGGACGGTAATCTAGCTCAGTAAGGCCGGGCCAAAGGCGGACCTGCTTTCCCTCCTCCGTGGCGGCCTTGTAGAGCAAGCCGAAGGCGGAAGTCGCCAGGATGGCGGTCAGCGGCCAGATCGCAAGCTGGAGAACATTGATTCGTGCGAGAGCATTACGTTGCATGTCATGTCCATCTCCGGCGCGTCAGCGCCGCCGGTGGGCCTTTTCGCAGCCTTCCCGCAGGGACTTTCGAGATGGGAGCGACCCTCCCTGGCGTGCGAGTAGAGGCGTGTTCCAAGACGCACCTACTCACTGCCGCTGATGTCATCAAAAAAGGAGGGTTGATCTTGATGTCATATTCCAAATGATGAAACGTAATCTCTTCCCACTCCTGATTCCCCTAATCTTAACGTTCGCCGTGCCGGCTCTCGTTGCCCAGGGGGGCGCCGAACCGCTGTCTTGCGCGGATCGCTCCGTCACCGCTGGCGCGGTGCGCACACGCGAGGACGTTCAGGCGTTCGTTCAATGCGCCTACGAGTTCGTCCAGGAGGCAGGATTTGAGGAAGCCCGCAGGGCCTTTAACGAGGACGAGCGTTGGAAGAGGGGCCCAATCTATGTCTTTGTCTCCGAAGCGACACCGATGAGCGATCAGGCGCGACTTTTCGTCTTTCCACCCGCCCGGCCGAGGGAAGGATCATCACTAGGACTGCTGATCGACGCCTTCGGCAACGACTACTACAAGGAACAGCATCGTATCGTAAGCAGCTTCGGTGACGGATGGCTCTACTACTCGTTCACAAATCCAGTGACGGGCAGGGATGAGCCGAAGGCTTCCTATATCAAGCGCATCGACTGGGAAGGGAACCTGGCCGCGATAGGCGCTGGCATCTACCGCCGCGACATTCCCGGCACCTGCGAGAGCGAAGAGGTCAACGCCCTGGGGCTCGAGGGCGATCCTTCCCGCGAGAGGCTAAAGGAGTTTGTGCGTTGCGCCGCGATGGAGCTGGAATCGCATGGGTACTTCGCCATCCGGGCGCTGTCAAGCGATCCGCGCTGGAGAAACGGCTCGATCTACTTGTTCGGCGTGGACACCTACGGCTACACGCTGTTCAGCGGCGATCCCTACAGCCAGTGGTATGGCGTCATTGCTCCCGAGTTGAACGACTATCCGGAAGGACCCTTCGGCGGCCGGGATGTGGTGAGCGTCTGCAACGCGTTCGGTGAAACCTTCCTGTACTACTCGACGCGCAATCCCTCGACCGGGAAACTGCAGCGGAAGGTGACTTTCATCAAGAGGGTCGTGGCCTATGGCTTGCCGATCCTGGTCGGCTCCGGCTATTATCTGGACGGTAATCTAGCTCAGTAAGGCCGGGCCAAAGGCGGACCTGCTTTCCCTCCTCCGTGGCGGCCTTGTAGAGCAAGCCGAAGGCGGAAGTCGCCAGGATGGCGGTCAGCGGCCAGATCGCAAGCTGGAGAACATTGATTCGTGCGAGAGCATTACGTTGCATGTCATGTCCATCTCCGGCGCGTCAGCGCCGCCGGTGGGCCTTTTCGCAGGGCGTTGTTGCGTAATTCGCGCTCGCGGCGAACTGGGCCGAGAAGCTCATCCGCCTCAGTACACGCGCTCCGATCGTGGCATTCCAAGCTCCGCCATCCGGTTCAGCACAGCGCACTTGATCGCGGCTTCGACTTTTTGGTTCTTGACCGTGCGGGCCGAGAGGCTTACCCCGAGTATCGCCTTGTACCGTGAGACCGCATTCTCCGCCACGCTCTGGCGAGTGCAGCCACTCGACTTCCGCCACTCATAACGGCCCTGCGTCCTAATACGCCGGAGATGGGTATCACGCATCGCACGCCACGGAGGCGGATGAGAGTCTCGGCTGCATCGTGCATTGCGTCGCGGCAAGATCGTCACGATAGCGTCGTGCTGGAGCACGGCCTCGTAGCAGGAACCCGTGTCGTAGGCCCGGTCTGCGGAGACTTGCCCGATCGAACCAGGAGTCTTAGACAGCAACGAAGAGAGCCTTCGGGCGTCGTGGACGTTGCTCGCAGTCAGGTCCATCGCAACGATCTCTTTCGTCGTCTCATCGACGCCTAGGTGGAGCTTTCGCCATGTCCTACGGCGGAGGGTTCGGTGTTTTCTGATGTGCCACTCACCGGCTCCGTAGATCTTCAGGCCCGTCGAATCGATGACGACATGTCGTGGTCGATCCGTGGGCCCTACACTCAGTCGGACGTCGACGGCGCTTTGCCTTCGGCTCACCGTGCTGTAGTTGGGCACTGGGAGGTCGAGAGCCATGAGCGCCACGATGGATTGAAGGAACCCTTGAGGGTACTGTCAGGTTGAGCAGAATCTGCGCGTTTTGCGGAAGGATTCTGCTGGATCAGAGACTGATAATCAATGACTTAGCGGTGGCGGCGGGCGGCGAAAATGCTGCCAAACTGCTTAACTTGACAGTACCTCGTTGAACCACAACCGTCTTCTTGGCCCTTGTTTTTGCGGCACTTTCAGCCCTTCCCGCCGCCAGATTCGCTGTACCCGGTCCTTGCCTACTTGCCAGCCGCCATTCCGCAGCAGCGCTGTGATGCGCCGATAGCCATAACGCCCGTACTGCATCGCCAGTTCAATCACCGCTCGGGTCAGCTCATCCTCGTCGGGCCGATCCATCGGCTCATACCGTTGTGTCCCTCGCCCTTGCCCCAGCAGCCGGCAGCCATGCCGTTCCGATATTCCATACTGCTCCCGTGCACGCCCCACCGCACAACGCCGCCGCTCAGGGCTTAGAAGTTTTCCTCCGCCACCTCCTGCAATACTTGCTTCTCCAGCGACAACTGCGTCACCAACCGCTTCAGGCGAGCGTTTTCCTTCTCCAACTCCTTCAGCCGTTTCGCTTGCTCTCGTTTCAACCCGCCCTATTCCTTCCGCCACCGGTAGTAGGTCTGCGTGTGGATCTCCGCTTCCTTGCAGGCCTGCGGCGTGGTCTTCCCGTTCGCCATCTGCACCTCAATCTGCCGTAGGATCGTTACGATCTGCTCTGGTTTGTAATTCCCGGTTGGCATGACCTGACTTCCTCCTCAAGTGGATTCTCTCTCTTTCCACTTGGTACAAAAAGGGCCGGTCAGGTCACCCCTTTGCCCTGGTCGGTCTGTTCGATCTTGTCCTGGTCACGGTGGTTGCCCTGGTCTTGTTTCGCATTCCCTTCCGGGGCAGCCCGCTGCTGCTGCTCGCGAGCGCTATGCTGTTCCTGCTGACCACGCTGGGCATCGAACTGTTCCTCTCCACCATCTCCCAGACGCAACAGCAAGCGATGATGGCCTCGTTCTTCTTTTTCATGCCCGCCTTTATGCTCAGCGGCTTCGCCTTCCCCATCCGGAACATGCCCGTGCCGGTGCAACTACTCAGCTATCTGGACCCGCTTCGGTACTTCATGGAAATTTTCCGCAACATCTTCCTGAAAGGAACCGAGATTGCGGTGCTGTGGCCGCAGATGCTGGCGCTACTGGTCTTCGGAGTCACCATGCTCGGCCTGAGTTCTCTCCACTTCCGAAAGCGCTTGGATTGATAAAGCGCTCTCATCTTCGCCGAGAGCGGCTGCAAGACGCTCACTGATGCGCAGCCAGCTCCTGCCGCCGTCGCCGCTGCATCAGGGTGTAGTAGGACGCGAAGGCGACCGCAAAGCCGACGAACCAGGAGTAGTCGTAGAGGAAGCACAGGTGAGGCACCAGTAGCCCCGAGAGCGCCGTCGCGGCGCCCAGACCGACTCCTGAGGAACTAACCCCGTTCCTTTTGGTGCTGTCTGGCCTCTGTCAGTTGGAAGCTAGTGGGTGCTAAGGGAGTTCGGTTCTCTAGGAGTCATAAGACTCCTCGCTGCCGAAGATCACGCACCACGGCGATGAGGTAGAGCATCACGGCAATCACCAATAGCGGCGCGCCGAAAAAGACGCCCATACCCACACTCCAAGGGGCAAAACCACTCCACAGGAATAACAAGACACTCAATAAGCCAATGAGCGCACATGCCACTGCTGTGCGCACCAAGGTGTTGACGCCGGTTGCCTCCTCAGGGGTCATCATGGGTGTCTCGCGGTGGAGAGGCGTTCGCCTGGGACAGGGTGCGGCGGCCCGTGGCAGGTAGAGCAGCTCACTCGGTCGCGGACCAGATCTTTGGCCAGTGCCTGGTGGCTCTTGCCCCTGTCGAACTTCGACGTTCCCTCGTGACAAGTCAGGCAGTTGGAATTCGGATAGCTGCCGCTGTACTGGATCGGCTCCTCCCACGTGGCTGTTACATAGAGCAACCAGTGGCGAAAGCCGTCGCGCTTAGCTGCCAACGTGCCGTGCGCTCCATAGGTCGTGTGACACATGTAGCACTGATGGTCGGGGACCCACTTGTTCTTGTAATGGCGGGCCGCCAGAGTTGCACTGAAGGGATCTCTCATGTCGTTGATAAACGGGTCCATGACGTGGCAGGTGGCGCAAGCGCCAACCTTCTTGGTCTCCTCGGAAACCATCGCGGTCATGCTCATGAGAGTGATGCCAGGAAGCACCAAAAGTCCCAGGAACAGCAGCCAGTGATATGTGGCTCTCCTGAAGCGGTTGCGGTAGACGAACTCAATGAGTACCAGCGCGACGATCGCGACCACAGCAGCTGCCAGCCCCAGGCCGCGCGTGAATTCTCCCGCCGACAGCGCTTGCTCCGCGTCCCTAGCCCTTTCGGAAGCGAACACCACAAACGTGGTTAGACGCATACCCACCCTACCTCTCAACCCGCTTCTGGTTGGCCCTCACCGTTTTCATACCCCGCGCCACGGGGCACTTTCCGTTGGACGGAGACGGCACATAGCTTGTACTCCGGCTGCTTGGAAATGGGATCGTACACATCGTTGGTTGCTACGTTTACCAAGTGACGCGCCGAGTGGAACGTAGCAAAGACAACACCCGGGCGAATTGTGCCTGTTAGTCGGGCGACGAACTCCGCCTGTCCTCGTCGGCTTCGCACAACAACTTCCGCTCCCTCCTCGATACCAAGGGGATGAGCGTCCTGCGGATGAATCTCGAGAAAATTGGGCCGGATACCGTCTAGCGCGGCTACTCTGCCTGTGATGGTCATGGTGTGCCAGTGCTCCAAGATCCGCCCCGTGGTGAGAACCAGGGGGAAATCGTCCGTGGGTGGGTCCTTCGGTTCCTCCTGGTGGTGCAGCCAGATGACGGCTCTGCCGTCGGGTCGTCCGTAGAAGTCGAAGCGCCCGTCTCGGCGAGCTAGGGGGTCTTCGCCGGGCAAGTAGCGGCGGCATGTGCCGGGATGGGCTTCGGAGGGACACGGCCAACGCAAGCCTCGCTCTTCTTGGAGACGTTTGTACGTGATGCCAGAGAAGTTGTACTTTGAGTGAGCTGAGATTACCCGCCACTCTTCCCAGACGTCCCGGGGCGTGCGTGCCGAGATTAGCTCCCCAAGGTTCAAGCGGTCTGCAAGTTCTACCAATATCTCTAGGTCACTGCGTGCCTCTCCCGGCGGCTCCACCACCTTCGGTACAAGGTGATAGCGGCGCTCGGATTGACTGAAGACGCCCTCCTTTTCCGCCCACAGCGCTGCCGGCAAGACCACGTCGGCAAACTGCGTAGTCTCGGTGGGATGAAAGGTATCGGCCACCACGAGGAATGTCTTCTGCATGGCCCGGCGATAGCGGTCGGCGTTGGGGAGCGACTGCGCAGGATTCGTGGCCATCACCAGGCAGCACTTTACATCGCCCCGTTCCATCGCCTCGAAAAGAGCTACCGCGTGATAGCCCGGCTTTGCGCTGATACGCTCGCGTGCAACACCCCAGAGATCTTCCATCTCGTGCCGGTCCTTGGGGTTGGTCACAGCCCGCCCGTTCGGCAGCGCATGCGCCAGCGTGCCTGTATCGCGCACCCCTCCACCGGCATTCGGCTGGCCGGTTAGCGAGAAAGGGGTTGCGCCCGGTCGGCCGATCTGTCCGGTCAAAAGATGCATCGCCATCACCAGCCGATTGGCGGCGGTCCCTTGCGACTGTTGGTTCAGCCCCATGGTCCATAGAGACATCGTCGCCTTGGAGGAGGCAAACCGAAAGGCTGCTTCGCTGATGTCCTTGGAACTCAGACCGCAGATGCTCGCCACCCGTCCAGGCGCGTACTGACCGACATGCCTCTTCAAGTCAGAGTAGCTGCGGCTCGCGTCTCCAGACTGGAAGGTCAGGTAGTTCTCAACCATGTCGGCATCGATGAACCCCAGGCGAATGAACTCGTGGATCATGGCATTATAAAGAGCCACGTCGGTGCCGGGACGGATAGGGAGGTGCAAGTCAGCCCGGCTGGCGGTGATTGTTCTTCGTGGGTCCACCACGATGATGAAGGTTTCGGGCCGGCTGCGCTTTCGGTCCTGGACCCGCTCCCAAAGAACCGGATGGCACTCGGCCATGTTGGATCCGGTGATGAAGAAGCAGTCGGCGGCATCCAGGTCCTCGTAGCAACCCATGGGTTCATCCTTACCGAAGACCGATACGTAACCGGCCGCCGCCGAGGCCATGCAAAGCCGCGGATTGCCATCTACGTTGTTCGTACCGATTCCTGCCTTGAAAAGCTTGTTGGCCGTGTAACTTTCCTGCGTGAAGAGTTGCCCGCTCCCATAAAACGCGACGCTGTCGGGGCCGAAGCGGTCAATTGTGTGGCGGAAGCGCTCTGCCACCAGAGTCATCGCCTCCTGCCAGCTCACTCGTTGTAGCTCGCCGTTCCTCCGCACCATCGGATACAGGGCTCGGTCCCGGGTATAGAGGATGTCACGGTTCAGGATGCCCTTGATGCAGAGGCGACCCTTGTTGTGGGCATACTCATCGCCCTTGACATCCACCACCTTGCCGTCGCGCACACCGATTTGGATCCCACAGCCGGTCCCGCAGAAGCGACAGACACCCTTGTGCCAAGCGTGCACGGGAACGGCAGGCCTGCGCTCCCATAGGCCGGAGCAGCCCGCGAGCGGTCCCACGAGAGCTACGCTGGCGGGCAAACTCAGCCTCCAAAACAACTCGCGGCGCGTCAATCGATCGAATCCTAGTTTGTCCTGGGCCATTTCGTGCGCTAGTGGGGTTGTGGTGTGTGAGCGCTTGTACGGATCCTTCTTGGCGTCAACCTCACATTGAACCGGTCTGGTTTGGGAGAACGACACGGCGACAGGTAGGCGCCGATACTGACCCTCGAAGCGCAGACCACTTCGAGCTGCCTTCGCCGGCTGCCCTTGCAAAAACCGAGTTCACGGCTTAGCCCTGTTTTTCCTGCTCGCCGGAGTTCCGCGGAAAGACAACTTCATTCCGGGCATCGAGCAAATCCTCGACGCTGACACCGCTGCGGTGGGCAACCTCAGTCATGGAACAATCCCAGCAGGACGGGCGTACACGAAACCGCTCGAAAACCTCTTCGGTCTGCGGGTAGCGGTTATGGGCGTCCCGCACAATCATGTCCCGCCGGATCAGATCAGTGAAGCGAAAAGCCATAGGAACCCGTTTGCTGCACAATTACGCACAAAATCGGGTGCGCCTCCCCTCCTACCGGGTGACCAGACCGATTTTTTGTACCAACAGCAGTGAGAGTCTACATCATAGCCTGGGGCCGTGAAACCGGTTTTGGTAGTAGGAACGGGCTATAGAGCCTGTGTGGAAACTCGGTTTAGCTGGCTGGAAATCAAAAGAGATCATGATCCGCTCCAGAATTCTGGTGTTTCGATCTTCGCCGAGTCGCCGGTCCGGGAGTCTGCCGAACTAGCCTTCCTGATCTAGCTTCGGTTTGTTGCGCCACAGGCGGGTGAGGTTGAAGGCCGTTGCGGCCAGCGCGAACTCCACCGCGACCTTCCCCAGGCCCCGCCGCCGGAACTGCCGCATTCCACGCTGTTCTTTCAAAACCCCGATCCCTGGTTCCACGATCGCCTTGCGCCGCTGATAAACCGCCCGGCCGGCCGGGTCGCGCAGCTTGCGTCGCATTCGCCGGTGTTCCGGATGCCGTACAGCAGGTGCTCCGGGCGCGCGTTGGCCTCGGTTCAGTTCCCGCGCCAAGTTCGAGTCGGGCACATAGACGTCCAGGCCACGCTGGGCCAGTTCCACGATGGTCTCCAAGCAAAAGAAGCCGCTGTCGGCGCTGACCTTCTGCGGGCGTTCCCGGCAGCGTCGCTCGACCGCCTCCACCAGAGGGACCAGCGTCGCGTTGTCGGTGGCGTTTTGCCCCACGCGCTGCTCGACAATCAGATGATCTTCGCTGACCGCCACCTCCGCCGTGTAACCCAGCGTGAATCCCTTGCGGTCGCGCAAGAACCGGCTGTCGGGATCGGTTTCCGAACGCCGCTTCAGCCCGCTTTTGCGCAACCGCTCCAGGCATCGCGGGATTTCTTCCAGCCGCTTCTCCAGCGCTGCCATCTGCTTGCCGCTCAGTTGCCGGCCAGCCGCTTCCTCGCAGGACTGCGCGTCACATTGTTTCTGCCAGCGACGAATCTGCCGCCGAATTTTGGCTCGCTCTGCCCGCAACTTGGCCACCGTCTCCACCCGGTCCCGCGAGGCGTTGGCCGCCACCCGCGTCGAGTCCATGGCCACGTGTCCCAGCCGCCCCATTCCCAGCGACCGCGCCAACTCCACCACCTGTGTGAACAGATCGTTCAGGGCACGGGCGTGCCGCGTCCGAAACTGGTTCAGCGTCCAAAAGTCCGGCCCCGCTCCGGCCGCCAGATAACGGAACGCCAGGTCCTCCCGCACCCGCTGTTCCAGACGGCGGGCCGAGGTCACGCCCAGCGCGTAGGCATACAGCCACACCTTCAGCAACAGCGCCCGATGATAGGCCGGGCGGCCTTCTTCCACCTAGCCCTGCTCAAACGCACTCAGTTCCAGCCGCTCCACAACTTGGTGCACAAAAAAAACAGATGTGATCTTCTCCCAGCACCTCCCGCACGCTGGGCGGCAGCAGATACGCTTGCTCCGGGTTGTAGGTCAAGAATTTCATCGCGCCTCCTTAAGGCGCATTATACGTGACTCGCAAGAGCGGCTTTCACACAGACTCTATAGGCCCTTGAGTGGGAATAGCAATCTGAGGTGGCCCCGGAAAATCGGACAAACGTTTAAGGTGTATTCCACCGACTGAGGAGGGATATGCGATGAGGAGGAGACGCAGGTTTTCTGGTGATTTGAAAGCGAAGGTGGCACTGGAAGCGCTGCGGGGCGACCGGACGCTGCAGGAGATTGCCTCGAAGCACCAGGTGCATCCGAACCAGGTGAGCACATGGAAGCGCCAAGCGGCGTTGTTGCAGAAATCTGACTCCATCCCCAACGCTCTCCCTCCTGATAGGCTAGGGGATGGGCAAAAGCGACTACACCTTCCGATATAAGGTTCGCAACTGGCCGGAGTACAACCGGGCTCTGGTGAAACGTAGGCAGCTGACACTGTGGTTCGACACGGAGGCAGTCGCTGCCTGGCGTCATCCAGGACCCTTCGAAGGGCGAGGCCGGCCCAAGGTCTACGCAGATGCGGCGATCCAATGTGCGCTGGTCCTGAATTCGGTGTTTCACCTCAACCTACGGACCACTCAAGGGTTCCTTCAATCCATCGTGGCGCTCATGGCTCTCGACCTCCCAGTGCCCAACTACAGCACGGTGAGCCGAAGGCAAAGCGCCGTCGACGTCCGACTGAGTGTGCGGCCCACGGATCGACCACGACATGTCGTCATCGATTCGACGGGCCTGAAGATCTACGGAGCCGGTGAGTGGCACATCAGAAAACACCGAACCCTCCGCCGTAGGACATGGCGAAAGCTCCACCTAGGCGTCGATGAGACGACGAAAGAGATCGTTGCGATGGACCTGACTGCGAGCAACGTCCACGACGCCCGAAGGCTCTCTTCGTTGCTGTCTAAGACTCCTGGTTCGATCGGGCAAGTCTCCGCAGACCGGGCCTACGACACGGGTTCCTGCTACGAGGCCGTGCTCCAGCACGACGCTATCGTGACGATCTTGCCGCGACGCAATGCACGATGCAGCCGAGACTCTCATCCGCCTCCGTGGCGTGCGATGCGTGATACCCATCTCCGGCGTATTAGGACGCAGGGCCGTTATGAGTGGCGGAAGTCGAGTGGCTGCACTCGCCAGAGCGTGGCGGAGAATGCGGTCTCACAGCCCCAGGCTGCGATGTGAACTCTCACTACGGTTGGTACAAAAAATCGGTCTGGTCAAAGCGGCCTGCAAAGAAAGGCACCGGTTCCTCCGCCAGCAGGTCGGTTAGCACGCGCATCTCGTATGAGGCGTTCAGATTGGCCACCACTGGATTCCACGTCTCCGCTAATCGCAGGTCCTCCAGTGGCTCGGCACTATCCTGATGGGCAATGGATTCCAGCAGGCGCTCATGGGTGTCGTCGGTGAATCGGAACAGCGCGCTGGAAAACTTCTCGTTGAGCAAGGGTACCCCGGTAAAGCGCGCCAGGCTTCCCTTCTCGACCGGGTCAGGCGGGATCAACAGGAGCTCGCCTTCGCCGAAAAAGACCGCTCCCGTCACCCGCCCCTCGACAGGCTGCAGAAACGCCAACGCGCCTTCTGTCAGGTAGATGCGCAGGTCTTCGCGGTAGATCGCGGCCTCGTGAACCCGATAGAGCTTCGTGGGATCTAGGCGCGCCTTGCGGATCGTTCCCAGCACCTGAAGGGCCGGGCGGTTCCCTGCATGACCGCAAACACACAGGAAGGCAACCAGAAGAAAGGCCCAACCAGCAACCCGCTTCATCGTGGCCGACTATTTGAACACAAGTCAAGGTACTTGACAAATAAGGAACTAGTAGACCAATCGCCTCACCCACGAACCTCTGCCGCAGTGTGTAAAATGGCAGGATGCGTTTACCGCAACCAGGGTTGGTCTGGCTGTTGTTGGGGCTGGCGGCGCTGCCGACAGCAGCCGACACCATCATCCTGAAGAATGGAAGACGCATCGTTGCCAACTCTGTCCGCGAGGAAGGCTCACGAGTTTCCTATGAGACCGAGGCGGGAACCTATGCCTTGCCCCGGTCGTTGGTGGCGCGTATTGAAAAACAAGGCAGTCGCGCGAGATCTGCGGCCCCGCGGCGCGCGACCTCAACGCCGCTGCCACCGATACCGCTCCCTCCGGCGCCTGGCAAGGCGCCGGTGCTGCCCGGTGGCGAGCTAGACCATGAGTACCTGGAGGCGCTCGCCCGCCAGTCAAACCTGGACCCAAACCTGGACGATGCGGGTCGGCGCAGGCTGGCCACCGTTTTCCTGGCAGCCATCGAGTACGAAATGCGCCTCGGCCGCACCGATGCCGCCCTGGCGCTGGCGCGACAGGGCGTCTCGTCATTTCCCGGGAATCCACACCTGACGGTGGCCCACGGTGCCCTGTTACTCCACAAGCAGCAATACCAGGCGGCGCGCGAGTGGCTGCTGCGGGCCCGCCTGGTCGCTCCCAACTCTCCACAGGTCTGGAAGTTCTTGGGGTTTGCCGAGTACTTTTCGGACCGCACGGATGACGCCATTCGCGCATGGCGAAAGTCGTTGTCGCTGGCCCCGGACAGCGATGTCCAGCGCATGCTGGAGCGCGCCCAGCGCGAAACTGTGGCTGAAACTCACTATGAGCAGACCTCCAGCGGCCACTTCACCTTGCGGTTTGAGGGGCGGCAGGTGGCTCCCACCTTCCGCCGGGAAATCCTGGAAGTGCTGGAACGACACTACCAGGAGCTGGACCGCCAACTGGACGCTTCCTTGCGCGCACCCATCGTTGTCATCTTGTATACCGACCAGGCATTCCGGGATGTGACCCGCGCCCCCGCCTGGGCAGGCGCTCTGAACAACGGACGAATGCGTATTCCGGTCGAGGGCCTCTCCGGTGTCACATCCCAACTCTCGTCGGTGCTCAAACATGAACTGGTGCATTCCCTGGTCTGGGCTAAAACCGAGGGGCAGTGTCCCGCCTGGCTCAATGAGGGCCTGGCGCAGGTGCTGGAGGGAGCGAGCGTGAGGGAGAACCGGCGCCTGGCCGAATTGCGGATGGCGCACCAGCTGCTTCCATGGCCAGGGCTTGAAGAGTCTTTCGTCCACCTGGGTCCGGGCATGGCCTCCGTGGCCTACGCCCAGTCGCTGGCCGCCGTCGAATTCCTGGTCCGCCGCTACGGCATGCACGAACTGGAGCGGCTGCTCAACCGCCTGGCAGAGGGGCGACCGGTAGAGGCGGCGCTGCAATCTGTCTACCGCCTGGACTATCCAGAGATGGATCGCGCCGTTGGTGAGTGGTTGCGGGGCGCTCAGTAACCGGCCAGCGCCTGAGTAATCCTCACCGTCGAGGCGCCGCAGCAATACGGCTTTGCTGGCCATACGCTAAGGCTGCCTCTACCGCGTGGCTCTGGATCCCCTTCCGCCTAAGGCCGCCTCCACCGCCCTGTCCCCGCATAGCCCGGCGCCAAGACGCGCGTGGCAATGGTATGATTCCCTGCGACTAACTTCCTAATCGGAGAACACGCATGCCCTCTTCCACCATCACCCAGGGACCGGACCGGGCGCCAGCGCGCTCCATGCTGAAGGCAGTGGGATTCACCGACGAGGACCTCTCGCGCCCCATCGTCGGTGTAGCCAACACCTGGACCGAGATCGGCCCCTGCAACTACCACCTGCGCGAACTGGCGGCCAAGATCAAAGAAGGCGTTCGCGCCGCGGGCGGCACGCCCATGGAGTTCAACACCATCACCGTCTCGGACGGGATCACCATGGGCACCGAAGGAATGAAGACCTCGCTGATCAGCCGCGAGCTAATCGCCGACTCCATTGAGCTGGTGGCACGGGGCAACATGTTCGACGCCCTAGTGGCCATCTCCGGCTGCGACAAGACCATCCCAGGGACCGTGATGGCGCTGGCGCGGCTGAACATCCCCTCGCTGATGCTCTATGGCGGGGCCATCATGCCGGGCAAGTACGAGGGGCGTGACCTGACCATTCAGGACGTCTTCGAAGCGGTCGGGGCGTGTGCGGCTGGCAGGATTACTCAGGAGGAATCTCGCGCCATTGAGAACACCGCCTGCCCGGGCGCGGGCGCCTGCGGCGGCCAGTTCACGGCCAACACCATGGCCACCGCGTTTGAAATCATGGGCATCTCTCCAATGGGCAGCGCCATGGTGCCGGCGGTGGTCCCGGAAAAGCTCGAGGTCGCGTTTCGCTGCGGCCAGCTCGTGATGGAAGCGCTGCGCAACAACATCCTGCCGCGCCAGGTGATTACCAGGCGCTCGCTCGAAAATGCGATCGCCTCAGTGGCGGCCACGGGCGGCTCCACCAACGCTGTGCTGCATCTGCTGGCTGTGGCGCAGGAGGCGGAGATCGAGCTCAGCATCGACGACTTCGACCACATCAGCGCCCGCACCCCGCTGCTGGCCAACATGAAGCCCTGGGGCCGCTATGTCGCCAATGACGTGTACCTGGCGGGCGGGGTGGGCGTGGTCGGCAAGCGGTTGCTGGAAGCCAGAATTCTCCATGGCGACGAGCCGACCGTTACCGGAAAAACCATCGGCGAGGAAGCGCGCGAGGCGACCGAGACGGCCGGCCAGCAGGTGGTCCTGCCGCTAGCGAAGCCGCTGGCGCCCAACGGCGGTCTGGTCATCCTGCGTGGCAACTTGGCGCCGGAGGGCGCGGTGATGAAGATCGCCGGGAAGAAGGCGACGGGCTTCCAGGGCACCGCGCGAGTGTTTGACCGCGAGGAGGACGCCATGCAGGCCGTACAGAAGCGCCAGATCAAGGCCGGCGACGTGTTGGTGATCCGCTACGAGGGCCCCAAGGGCGGGCCAGGAATGCGGGAGATGCTGGGGGTGACCGGCGCCCTGGTCGGGCAGGGCCTGGGCGAGTCAGTGGCGCTAATGACCGACGGCAGATTCTCCGGCGCCACCCACGGCATCATGGTTGGCCACGTGGCGCCGGAAGCCGTCGTGGGTGGGCCCATCGCCGCCCTGCGCGACGGCGACACGATCACCTTCGATATCCCCAAGCGGCAGCTCAACGTGGAGCTGCCCAAGCGTGAACTCCGCTCCCGCCTGGCCAAGTGGAAGCCGCCCGCGCCCCGCTACACCAGCGGCGTTATGGCCAAGTACGCCAACCTGGTCTCAACCGCCTCCCGCGGTGCCATCACCGGCTGACGAGAACAAACAACAGAAGCTCAGCAATACAGGAAGAGTGGCAAACTGGCCTGTCTACGGAGGGCACCATATAATAGAACCATGCCTTCCAAGCGGGCTGCATCCCAACAATGGCTAAGGCTTGCGATAAGAAGGCTATGGGAGAAGCTAACGGCTGCCGTGAGGAAAGCTCCTGGGGCACTTCCCGCTGTCGCGAACATTGCTTCTGTCATGATCGCCACTGCGTCCCTCCTAGTGGCTATTGTTGCGTTGCATTACTACATCGAGTCAGCAAGGGAGCAGCAGATTGCGTTGGAATCGTCCCGACGGGTTCTTGAGACGATGGTCTCTAGTGCAAAAACTCAACAGGAGGTTTTGGATGCTTCAAGCGGGACCTTAGAAGGGATGCTGGCGATGAGCAAACTGCAAGGCCAGTCCATGAAGGAGCAACAAGCCTTGGTTGAGGAAAGCGTCAGGGCATCTAAGAAGCAGTTGTCCATCATTCAGGAGCAGTACGAAGTAGAGAGAAAGAGACCAGACGTTCGAATCTTTAATGTCCATAGGGTATTTAGTGGAGACGACCTATCAGTAGCATTGAGAAACGTCTCGTCCAAAGTAGCCAGAGATATCACGCTGAAAGGGTTCTTCACGATCCTGAGAGCCGAGCTGTTTGCGGTGCCGGTCAAGATTTGGGATATAAACTATCTCAGAGCAGGAGATGTCCGTTCGCAGTGGTTGGAGATTGACTTCCCCAAAGGTGTAGAACCCCTTAAGAAGGGCGAACGGATCTTTGGTTTTGTAGACGTACGTTGTCCTGATTGCGAAGCCGCCAGAGAATGTTGGATTTACTACCAGGTGGGCGGTAACGGTTGGTACACGGAACGTGAGAAGAAGCCTTTCGCTACTCCTCACGCTGCTCACGGGACAGATTTTGGTGTTTTCGGGCCGATGGACGCGTTTGTCGAAAGGTTTATGTCTCTAAACCCCTACCAAGAGCGTTTTCCAATAGTTGGAATGGACCATTTGTATCCGAAAGGGAAGCAAGACTTTCCTGATCTCATTCCCTAAGAAGAAAGCCCGGCCCCCAGTGGCGTGCCGGTTTTGTTCTTGAGCTAGTCAATCATTGCCTTGCCATATCTACAAACTGCCGTGCTCAGCGGCCGAGGAGGCGGGCGATGCGCTTCTCCATGGGCGGGTGGGTGCTGAACAGCGCTGACAGGCCGCCGCCGGAGAACGGCTTGACGATGAACAGGTGCGCGGTGGCCGGCGAGGCCTTCATCGGCATCCGCTTGTTCAGCGCCTCCAGCTTCGTGAGCGCCTCGGTCAGCCCGTAGGGGTTGCCGGTCAACTCCACAGCTTTGGCATCGGCACCGTACTCGCGCGAGCGCGAGATTGCCATCTGGATCAGCAGGGCGGCGATGGGCGCCACGATCAGCATCACCAATGCTTCCAGCCCGCCGCCTCTGCCGTTGCTGCCGCGCCCGTAGCCGCCGAAGATCATGGCCCAGCGGCCGATAAACGCCAGGTAGCTGATGGCGCCGGCGATCATGGCCGCCACCGAGGCGATCAGGATGTCACGGTTCAGCACGTGCCCCAGTTCGTGGGCGACCACGCCTTCCAGCTCCGAATCATTCAGCAGCCGCAGGATGCCGGCGGTCACAGCCACCGCCGCGTGCTGGGGGTTGCGCCCGGTGGCGAAGGCGTTGGGCGTCTCGTTGGAGATCAGGTAGAGGCGCGGCATGGGCATGTTGCCGCGCCCAGTCAGCCGCTCCAGCATGGGATGCACCCGCCGGTACACCTGCGGGGCGGACTGCGGGGTGATTTCCTGGGCCCGGTACATCGCCAGCACGATCTTGTCCGACCAGTAGTAGGAAGCAAAGTTCATCACGCCGGCAAAAACCAGGGCCATGACCATGCCCTGTTCGCCGCCGATCGCGCGGCCGATGCCCAGAAACAACAGGGTCAGAGCCGTGAGCAAGAACGCAGTCTTAAACGTGTTCATTGCGGTATCTTCCCTTCTAAATTATACCGCAGGAGCCTCGGCGGGCTGCGGGACCGGCTGGCGCTCGAAGACGAGCGCGCCAGCCGCATCGGCGTCCACGCGGACGCGGTCGCCGGCCAGCACCTCTCCTTCCAGCAGCTTCATCGCCAGCGGATCTTGGATCAGGCGCTGGATGGCGCGGCGCAAGGGCCGCACGCCATACTGCGGGTCATAGCCCTCCTGAAACAGCACGCGCTTGGCCGCCTCGCTCAGCTCGAGCTCGATCTTGCGCTCGGCCAGCATCTTGCGCAGGCCGACGAGCTGAATCTCGATGATCTTGACAATCTCCCCTTCGCTCAGCACGCGGAAGGTGATCACCTCGTCAATGCGGTTCAGGAACTCCGGCCTGAAGGTCGCGTGCAGGGCCTCCTGGATGCGCTTTCTCAACTCTGCTTCGGCAGCTTCGCGGCGGCCGTTGGTCGCCTGGAAGCCGATGTGCGCATCGCGGATATGGCTGGAGCCGACGTTGCTGGTCATGACGATGACCGCATTGCTGAAGTGCACGGTGCGTCCCTTGCCGTCGGTGAGCCGGCCGTCGTCCAGGATTTGCAGCAGGGCGTTAAAGACGTCCGGATGGGCCTTCTCCACCTCATCGAACAGCAGCACCGAGTAGGGGCGCCGGCGCACGTGCTCGGTCAACTGGCCGCCCTCCTCGTAGCCGACGTAGCCGGGCGGGGCGCCGATCATGCGGGCCACCGAATGCTTCTCCATGTACTCGCTCATGTCCAGGCGGACCATGGCGCGCTCGTCGTCGAACAGGAATTCGGCCAGGGCGCGGGCCAGCTCAGTCTTGCCCACCCCGGTCGGCCCCAGGAAGATGAACGAGCCGATGGGCTTGCGCGGGTCGGCAAGCCCGGCGCGGCTGCGGCGAACGGCGTTGGCCACCTTGGCCAGCGCCTCCTCCTGGCCCACCACCCGCAGCCGCAGGCGCTCTTCCATGTGCACCAGCTTTTGGATTTCCCCCTCGAGCATGCGAGAGACCGGGATGCCTGTCCACTTGGCCACAATGCGGGCAATGTCTTCGTCGTCCACCTCGTCCTTGACCATGAGGGAGGCCTGCTGCTGCTCGATCGCGAGCTGGGCCTCGCCCAGCTCGCGATCCAGGACCACCAGCTGGCCGTAGCGAATCTCGGCGGCGCGGGTCAGGTCACCCTGGCGGGTGGCCTGCTCCTCTTCCAGTTTCAGTTGCTCAATCCGCCCCATCAGCTCGCCGACGCGGCCGATCATCTGCTTCTCCTGCTCCCAGCGCTCGCGCAGCCGGCCGACCTCGCCGCGCAACCGCTCAAGCTCCTCTTCCAGGTGGCGCAGCCGCTCGCGCGAGGCCGGGTCCTGCTCCTTCAGCAGGGCCTGGCGCTCGATCTCCAGTTGGGTGGCGCGACGCTGGATCTGGTCAATCTCCACCGGCACCGAGTCAATCTGCATCTTGAGGGCGGCGCCCGCCTCATCCACCAGGTCAATGGCCTTGTCGGGCAGGAAGCGGTCGGAGATGTAGCGGTGCGACAGCGTGGCGGCGGCCACAATGGAGCTGTCCTTGATGCGGACGCGGTGGTGGGTCTCGTAGCGCTCCTTCAGTCCACGTAGGATGGCGATGGTGTCTTCAACCGTGGGCTCGCCCACGTAAACCACCTGGAAGCGGCGCTCCAGCGCGGGGTCCTTCTCGACGTTCTTCTTGTACTCGTTCAGGGTGGTGGCGCCGATGGCGCGCAGCTCGCCGCGGGCCAGCGCCGGCTTCAGCATGTTGGAGGCGTCAATGGCCCCCTCGGCCGCCCCGGCTCCGACCAGAGTGTGTAGTTCGTCAATGAACAGCACAACCTGCCCTTGTGAATCGTTAATTTCCTTTAGCACCGCCTTCAGCCGTTCCTCAAATTCTCCACGGAACTTGGCGCCGGCGACCAGCGAGGACAAATCCAGAGCGACAAGCCGCTTGGACTTCAGCGTCTCGGGGACATCACCCGAAACGATGCGCTGGGCCAGGCCCTCGGCGATGGCCGTTTTGCCCACGCCCGGCTCACCGATCAGCACCGGGTTGTTCTTCGTGCGCCGGGAAAGCACCTGGATGACGCGGCGGATTTCCTCGTCGCGGCCAATGACCGGGTCGAGCTGCCCCTTGCGGGCCAGCTCGGTCAGGTCGCGCGCGTAACGCTCCAGGGCCTGGTAGGTGGTTTCCGGGGTCGGGGAGGTCACCCGCTGGGTGCCCCGGATGGCAGCCAGTGCCTTCAGGATCGCCTCGTGATGGGCCCCGCTGGCCGCCAGCACCATCTGGGCGGGGTCGCTTTTCAGATCGGCGATGGCCAGCAACAAATGCTCGGTGGAGATGTACTGATCCTTGAACCGCTCGGCCTCATTCTCAGCGGCCTGGAAGACCTGGGCCAATTGCGGAGACAATAAGAGCTGGCCACCGGCGCCGGTCACCTGAGGAATGGCCTTCATAGCTCGATCGGCGTCCATCAGCACGGTGTCGAGCGAAGTGCCCAGTTTTCCTAGCACCGGCTGCACCACGCCGTCCGGCTGGGCGACCAACGCCACCAGCATGTGCAACGGCAACAGGCTCTGGTGGTCGTGCTTCTGGGCCACTTGCTGGGCCTGCTCGATGGCCTCCTGCGCCTTCAACGTAAAACGGTCCATGCGAATCATGAATCTCTCCTTCTTCCCTCTGAGGGCCTCTAAGGGCGGCTCGCCGCCAGGCCTGAACGTTCTTAGTTAGCACTAATAATATATTATTAGCGTGTTAATGTCAAATTATAAATAATACGTGTAGTTTAAGCTAGATAAGCTATATTAAATATCGGATGAAGACTGTTCCATCTGCTCACTTTGTCCGCCAGTTCTGCTGGCAGTTCCGCCCGACAGTCCCCTCGGCAGGGCGTGCGTCAGTCCAAGGATGCCTCGCGCGGAGCTGCTGGGCTGATCGTCACCATCGGTTCCATCGGCAATTGGCATGGTAAACTCCTACCTGGCTGGCAACAGCCGCCCTCCAAGTGTGCTCGTCACCGACTTTGACTACACTCTGCCTCCGGAACTGATCGCCCAGGAACCGCTACCCGAGCGTGGGGCTTCGCGCATGCTGGTGCTGGAGCGGGCCTCGGGCAGGTTCTCCGACCACGCCTTTGCCGAACTGCCAGAACTGCTGAGACCAGGTGATCTGCTGGTGCTGAACAACAGCCGAGTGATCCGAGCGCGCCTATTTGGGAGCCGGAGCGGAGTTCGCGCGCAGCGGCTGAGCCCGCGCAATCCAGCCTCACGCCCGTTTCTGACCCGGCAAGTCGAGGTGCTGCTGACCAAGCAACTCGATGCAGAAACCTGGGAAGTTCTGGTCCGTCCCGGACGCAAAATCAGCGTGGGCGAGCGGATTCATTTTGGAGAGGGACTGGAGGGGGAGGTGGTCGGACGGGGTCCGTTTGGCGAGCGAACCCTGCGCTTCCGCTGGAGTGGAGACTTTTGGGAGCACCTGGAAAGGCTGGGGCACGTGCCGCTGCCGCCCTACATCCGGCGCAGCGACCAGGAGCAGGACGCTGCCTGCTACCAGACGGTCTACGCCCGCTCGGCCGGATCGGTCGCTGCGCCCACCGCCGGGCTGCACTTCACCGGGGAGATGCTGGACCGGCTGCGGACGCGCGGAGTGGCAATCGCCGAGCTGACCCTGCATGTAGGGCTGGGCACCTTTCAGCCGGTCCGAGTCGAGCAGGTCGGGCAACACCGCCTGCACGCGGAGCGCTACGAAATTCCACCGGAAGCAGCGGTCGCCGTCAACCGGGCACGGGAGGAAGGGCGCCGGGTGGTGGCGGTGGGCACCACGACGGTCCGCACCCTGGAGCACGCCGCGGGCGAATCGGAGAGCATCACGCGGGGAGCGGGCGAAACGGCGCTGTTCATTTACCCGGGGTTCCCTTTCAGGGTGACGGACGCGCTGCTGACCAATTTCCACCTGCCCCGTTCCACATTGCTGATGCTGACCTGCGCCTTAGCCGGGCGAGAGGCGGTGCTCGGCGCCTACGAGCATGCAGTTCACGAGCGCTATCGTTTCTATTCCTACGGAGATTGCATGCTGGTGATGTGAGAAGCTGGCAGCGATCGGTAATCAGCCATTAGCGGCCAACCGCGCGGCCCTTCACACCTAGCTCGGCCGTTCGCATATAATCTTGCTCATCGCCGGCTGAAATCCGGTAGCTGAAGGCCGAAGCTTTTTCGATGCGATATTTGATCGTAAGCGACCTGCACGGCAACCTGGAGAGCCTGCAAGCCGTACTCTCGGCGGTTGAGAACCGCTACGATCGGGTGGTCTGCTGCGGCGACCTGGTCGGATATGGTCCGGACCCAAATCCGGTGGTGGACTGGGTGCGTGCCAACGCTGTGGCGGTCATCCGTGGCAACCACGATAAGGCCTGTTGCGGCGTGACCGAGGCGGAGGACTTCAACCAGGTAGCGCGGACTGCCGCGCTGTGGACGCGGCAACAGCTTGCTGCGGAAAACCTGGCCTATCTGCGCGCCTTGCGAGTCGGCCCTCTGGAAGTGGACGGTTTCCAGATTGTCCACGGGTCGGTTCAGGACGAGGACGAATCCCTATTCAACGTGGCAGATGCTCGGCCGCAGTTCCCCCAACTTGGCTACCAACTGACCTTCTTCGGCCACACCCACATGCAGGGCGGCTTCCTGCGGCACGGTGGTGGAGAAGTGCGTGCGGTCTACCCGAGCTTCCAGATGGGTGTGGCTTCCAAGAACCTCGAGCTGGAGGAAAAGGAACAATACCTGTTGAACCCCGGCGCGGTAGGTCAGCCGCGTGACGGGGACAACCGAGCCGCCTGCGTCATCTACTCTCGCGATGGCGAACTGGGCCAGGTCGAATACTGGCGCGTGCCGTACAACATCGCTGCCACCCAACAAAAAATGCTGGAAGCGGGTCTGCCTGAGGTGCTGGCCACGCGCCTCAGCCTTGGCAGGTAACGACGGCCGACAACGACGGCGGTGGGGTGCGGACTGCTGGAGACTCAGCGCGTCCCGCGTCTGGAGCAACCGAGCCTTGGTACTTTGGTCCCTAGCAAAATGTAACCGTGGGTCTATTGGCTGCAGCCGTGCCCTGGGACAGAATTGGCCTTGGTCGAAGAAGGCTGAAGGCCGACCGGGGGGACGGACTTCGGGCTATGCTTCGCCGGGGCTCCTGCAAAGGAGCCCCTTTAAACTTTTCGGGAACCCCTGGCGCTGCTCGTTGCTCCTCCCAGCGCCTCCCGCAAGCGTTCCAACGCCGGCTCCAGCCGCTGCCGCTTCTCCAGTGTCTCTGCAAATAGGTCACCCTGCGTCTCCAGTCGTTCCCAGATGGAGCGCAGGTGGAACTGGCTGGGGTCCAAGCCGGACCGGACTTCTTCCCAGCGCAAGGGAGCCGAGACCTGCGCGCCCGGCCGGGCGCGCAGGCTGTAGGGCGGGGGCACGGTCTTGCCCCAGCCGTTCTGTAAGAAATCCAGGTAGACACGGTCCTTCCGCCGCCTGCGTAACGAGCGTTCGCAGGTGACCAGGTCCGGGACGTCATGGGCCACCAGTAAACTGACCAGCTCGGCCAGGTGCCGGCTGTGATCATAGCTGTACTGCGGTGCCAGCGGCACGTAGACGTGCATGCCTCGGGAGCCGGAGGTTTTGGGATACCCGGACAGTCCCAGCAGGTCCAGCCGTGCCTTCAGCGCCTGCGCCACCTCGATCACCACCTCGAAGGAGACTTGCTCGCCGGGGTCCAGGTCGAAGAGCACAAAGTCCGGTGTTTCGAGCGACGGCAGGCGGCTCATCCACAAGTTCTGCTCGATGCAGCCCAGGTTGGCCAGGTAGACCAGGGTGGCTCGGTCGTTGGCGATCACGAAGTTGGTGAACTCGCCGCCGCCGCGATCAGACGAGATGGAAGCAGTGCGGATCCATTGAGGCATCGCCTCCCCTGCCTCCTTCTGGAAAAAGTGAGGCTTGTGGATGCCGTTGGGATAGCGCTTCATCACCACCGGCCGGTCCTGCATGTAAGGCAGCAGGTAGCCGGCGATGCGGTCGTAATATTCCACCACGTCGCGCTTGGTGTAACCCTCCTCGGGAAAGAAGAGCTTGCCCAGGTTTTGAATCATGAACGAGCGGCCTTCGACCGAAACCCTCTGCACCTGTTGCGAACCGGAGAACAGGGAAGGCGGCGGCTCGTCCGGGACGGCCAACTCCCCAGCGGGATCGCGCACGTGGCCAGCGGGATCGCGCACGTGGGAAGACGCCGGGTTTGCGGTGGGGCGCACTTCCAGTACGACAGGGGCGCGCATCTTTTCCTCGGCGGTCCATTCGGCGAACTTGACGCGGGCCATCAGTTCCGGACGGACCCAGTGGGGTGGCTCCAGGGTCGCCGGCTGGCCGGCGAACGGGTTGTGGTCGGTGCTGAGCGGCTTCAGCTTTTCCCACACTTCCCGTTGGGACGCCTGTGTGAAGCCGCTGCCGGCATTGCCCACGTGGATGAGCTTGCCAGCCCGGTTGTCAAGGGCGGAGTAAAACTAGACCACTCCGGCGGAGAGAAAGTAGACCAGTTCAGGGGTGGTGGAAGCTTTGATTTGAGAGGGAGTTGCGGGGGCGGTTGGAGCGGAGGCCTGCGACGCCCGCAGGGCGGCGCGGTTAGGCCGGAGTGGAAGCCGCCCTCGCAACTCGTCGCCCAGTATTGGGTGAGATCAGGCGCGAGGCTTTCCGGAACGCCTTCGTTTGCTGTCCTTGAGCCGGTAACTTTCCCCGTTCATCTCCAGGATGTGGACATGGTGGGTGAGACGATCCAGCAGGGCTCCGGTCAGCCGCTCCGATCCGAAGGCCTCCGTCCATTCGTTGAACGGCAGGTTGCTGGGCACCACGGTGGCGCTGCGTTCGTAGCGCCGGCTGAAGACCTCAAACAGCAACTCCGCCCCAGTCTTGGATAGCGGCACGAAACCCAGCTCGTCAATGATCAACAGCTCGAAACTGGAGAGCATCTTCTGGAACCGCATCAGGCGCCGCTCGTCCTTGGCCTCGATCAGCTCATGCGCCAGGGAGGCCGCCGTAGTGAACCGGACCCGGAACCCTTTCTGACAGGCGGCCAGTCCCAGCGCCAACGCAATGTGGGTTTTTCCCGTGCCCGAGTTCCCTAAAGCCAGGATGTTCTCCTTGCGTTCGATGAACTCGCCTCGGGCCAGCTCGAGCACCAAGGCCTTATTCAGCGACGGAAGGGCCAGGAAATCGAAACTGTCGAGGCTCTTCACCACGTCGAACCTGGCTTGGTGAATGCGCCGCTCGGTGGCGCGCCGTTCCCGGTCCAGCAGCTCCAGCTCCGTCAACCGCAGCAGGTAGCGCGGGAAGTCCACGCCCTCGGCAGCGCACTGCTGCGCCACCTTGTCGTACTCACGCAAAAAGGTGGGTAATTGCAGGGCCTTCAGATGGTGTTCCAGCAACACCTGGGGCGTGTCCATCAGCAGACTCCTTCCCGGAGCAGGGTCAGATAGTCGGCGGCGGCTGTGGTGGCCACCTGCGTTGCCGGCAGGTGCGGATAGTGCTCCAGGTCCAGCCGCGCCGGCCGCTGCTCGATCCGGCCCAGCAGCAGATGCTTGACCGCGTCAGACCAGATCGCCCCCAGCCGCAAGGCGTCCTCGACGGCCAGCGACACTTCCGTCCAACGGAACGTCTCCAGCCGTCGCAGGACCTGCACATACTCCCGCTTGCCCTTCTTGCCTAACCGCGCCTCCATCAGCCGCCGCAGTTGCGCGAAGCCTTCCGGCAACTCCCAGCCGGCCGGGGGGGCGGCCTGGTTCAACGCGTTCGGCTTCTGCTCCAGCAGCGCCAGATAGTGCAACGGATCGAAGTGACCTGACCGGCACTTTTTGTACCAAGTGGAAAGAGAGAGAATCCACTTGAGGAGGAAGTGAGGTCATGCCGACAAGGAGTTACAAGCCGGAGCAGATTGTAGCGGTGCTACGGCAGATAGAAGTGCAGATGGGGAACGGGAAGACTGCGCCCCAAGCCTGCAAAGAAGCTGGAATCCACACCCAAACCTACTACCGGTGGCGGAAGGAATACGGCGGGCTGAAGGTGGTGCAGGCAAAACGGCTAAAGGAGTTGGAGAAGGAAAACACGCGGCTGAAGCGGTTGGTAGCGGAGCTTTCTCTGGAGAAGCAGGTACTGCGGGATGTGGCACAGGGAAACTTCTGAGCCCTGAGCGGCGGCGTTGTGCGGTGGAGCGTGCGTGGGAGCAACACGGGTTGTCGGAACGGCCTGCCTGCCGGCTGCTGGGGCAATGGCGAGGGACACAACGATACGAGCCGATTCATCGGGTGGACGAGGATGCTCTGACCCGAGTGATCATTGCCCTGGGAGCGAAGTACGGGCGATATGGCTACCGGAGGATCACAGCGTTGCTGCGGAGTGCGGGCTGGGAAGTGGGCAAGGACCGGGTGCAGCGGATTTGGCGGCGGGAAGGGCTAAAAGTGCCGCAAAAACAAAGGCCGCGAGGACGGCTGTGGCTGAACGACGGTTCCTGTGTACGACTGAGGCCGGAGCGACCGAACCACGTGTGGAGCTACGACTTCATGAGTGCCAGAACGCACGAGGGGAGAACGCTGCGGCTGCTGACCTTGCTGGATGAGTACACGCGGGAATGCCTGGCGATCCGGGTGGAGCGGAGGATGGGCAGCCAACAAATCATTGAGGCGTTGTCGGACGTGATGTTGTGGCGAGGGATACCGGAACAGATTCGATCCGACAATGGTCCCGAGTTCATCGCCAAACAACTGCGCCAGTGGTTGGCAAATCTAGGGACCGGGACACTGTACATCGAACCGGGCAGTCCCTGGGAGAACGGGTACTGCGAGAGTTTCAATGGGAAGCTGCGGGACGAATGCCTGAATGGAGAGATCTTCTACTCGTTGAAGGAGGCACAGGTGGTGATTGAACAGTGGAGGGTGCAATACAACACGGTGCGGCCGCACTCGGCGCTCGGCTCGAGTCCATGCCACGTGGCCGCCCCATGCCGGACCGCGCCAACACGGTGCGGCCGCACTCGGCGCTCGGCTATCACATCTGGTGCACCAAGTCGTGGAGCGGCTGGAACTGAGTGCGTTTGAGCAGGGCTACGTGGAAGAAGGCCGCCCGGCCTATCATCCGGCCGCTTTTGCTGAAGGTGTGGCTGTAGCCTACGCGCTGGGCGTGACCTCGGCCCGCCGTCTGGAACAGCGGGTGCGGAGGACCTGGCGTTCCGTTATCTGGCGGCCGGAGCGGGGCCGGACTTTTGGACGCTGAACCAGTTTCGGACACGCCCGTGCCCTGAACGATCTGTTCACACAGGTGGTGGAGTTGGCGCGGTCGCTGGGATGCCCCCGGCGCCGGGGGCCTATAGCCCTCCCCTGCCACTGAAACCAGTTTCACAGCCCCAGGCTGCGATGTGAACTCTCACTACGGTTGGTACAAAAAACCGGTCTGGTCAGCATGGTCGGCAATCTCCGGACCCTGGATGATCTTAGCGTTGGTAAGCGTGATGTTGCTGTTGAGAAGTTCGGGAAATCGATATCGCTCAACTCCTGCACTGTAAACCTGGATCCATCTGAGCTTCTTTCCAGCCCGGACTAGATCCCGATTGCAAATGCCCATCAGTCCATCGGCATTGCCGATTTGCTGCAAGGCTTCAGCAGGACTCAAAACGCTGACGAAGCTGGCGCGGGCAGCAGCCTTCAGTTCTGAAACCTGAGCAGCCGACAGACCCACGACGACAATTTTGGGCGTCCCCTGAGCCCGAGCTGCGAACGGCAGCAGCCCAAGGGCTACCCAAAAGGCGACAGAATAAAGTCTCCTCATGACCACGTCCTTTCCTAGGAAGACGCTACCACCGTGCCACCTGAAGGGCAAGTTTGGCCGGTCCGCTTAGTCCGGGAGGTTCATGCGGCGTAGCAGGTCCTGGAAGCGAGGGTCTCCTCGCTCGGTTCCAGGCTTGCAGAAAATTCTCAGAAACGCGATGCAGTGAGTCTTACGTCCGCCATTGCCCACGCTTTTCGGAACCTCTTCTCAATTTCCCCAGCTTGCTCCGTCTTTCCTTGTGCTTCGAGGCTCTTCATTAGGCCGTAAAGAGCCCAGCCATTCTCTCGGTTCCACTTCAAGTCTTGCCAGTAGATCGTTTCTGCTTCCAACGGTCGCCCGGCCTCGAGCAGCACGGCGCCCAACGATTGGCGAACGGGAATGTGCCAATCCGGGGGCTCGGTGTAGATGAGGCTGTCTTCGAGCAAGACACCCCGGTGGAGATGAGTAATCGCTTTCTCAAAGTCACCCTGCTTGGCGGCTAACTCTCCCGCCAGAGCCTCAGTCGCGATGACCAGGATGGGGGTTGCCCCGTTGGCGGAGAAGGTCACCCGCAGGCCCTTTAGGGACTTGTCATTGGCAATCGCCTGGAGAGCCTGTAGTTCCTGGGAAGCCTCCTCCAGCCGGTTGGTGGCGATGAAAGCCAAGCCGCGAGAGTAGTGCCAGATGCCGGTCCAGAACGGACTGGCGGCAGGCGGCCGCGGTTCCTGCAAAACCTCCTCTCACTTCCCGAAGCGAGTGAGGGCGTGCAAGGGAGTCACAAGGAACTGGTGCAGCAGGGGGATCTCACGCCAAGCGTCGGTGGGAATACTTGAGGCCACCTTGCGTGCGGCTGCAACCGCTACCCGACTTCGCCCCTCCATCGTGGCCGAGTCCCACAGGAAGTGGATGTTGTGCGGGTAGTAGGCCAGCGGGTAGATCCCTTGGGCGCGGCACTGGGTGATGTAATCTTCATCGGCGAGGATGGCCAGTTCGTTGCTCTTGGATGCGTCGGTATAGCGACCTACCCTCCTGTAGATGTGGGACGGCATATGCACTAGGTGGCCGGCCCCCGGCGTGAGCTGGCCCAAACGGTCAGCTCCGGCTTCGGCCAATTCAGGGCGGGCGAACTCGACAGTGTGGATGTAGTAGTGAATGGCGCCCGGGTGGTTCGCGTTATGCTGCAGGACGGACTCGAGAACTCGAAGGATCTCAACCGTCTCGGGATAGGGTTGCATGTCCCGGGTCCAATAGTTCCATGGCCTCAGATCCATGACCGCTTCGGCGTAGAGCGTGGCAACGTCCAGATCATCGGGATAGCGCTCGGAAAGATCACGCATAGCTTCGGCATAAGCGCGGTCGAGCGCTTTCCGATCGGGCTTTTCTTCATTCGAGTACCGCTTTGCCAACGCGTCAATGTAAGCTCGCTCCTTCTCCGAGACCTTCGCTTTGAGCATAACGGCTTTGTGGATCAGCTTGTAGGCTTCCGGTTCCGCCTTGGGCGGCATCGGTAGGTTGATGTTCGGACCCAGGACAAGCGCTTGTCCCCAATAGGCCATGGCGCAGTCCGGGTCGAGCCGCGCAGCCTCGCGGAACGAACGACCGGCCTCCCGGTGGTTGAAGCCGAAGGCGAGGTTGAGCCCCTGGTTGAAGAAGAGCTGTGTCCGAGGCGAATTTGTCGTGACGCTATGCTTGTGGTCCCCCAGATTCTGCAACCGCGGTGCAATCTGGCCTTCCACAACCGTCGATTTCGCATCGAGCGCCGGATCCTTCTGGCCGCCCGCATCCGCCACTCCAAGCCCGCAGACGACCAGTGTCGAGCAGAGGGCAAATGCAAGACGCAGATCAGGCGAAAACGATGCGCGCCGAGAGATCATTGCCCAACCTCCTTTGCACAGATGAGGGTCAATCCGATTTCCATCCAGTTCCAGTTACTAGTGATGTCGTGTTGTCAATCATGACAAAGGAACCTACTCTTGGACAACCATCCTAGGCCCCACCCGCAGGCAAGTCAACCCGGCAACTCGGCCAGTTGCGTGGTCCCCGCTGCTGTACTGGCGGAAGTCCAAGCGGCACGAGATACACTGCCTTGCCACGAGCAATGCCGGATAGGTCCCCACAAACGGGCTAGTGTTTACCAATCCCGGGTTCAGCTGGGCGAATAGTCGGCTTCTCGGAAAGTACCCCAGCGCCTTGCGGCTCCTCCGCTGACGTCGGCGGTCACTTGGACGTATAGTCGGCTTACCGGACAAGTGCCTACCTGGAGGCAGCGTCACTTAATAGCTGAGAGTAGATAGGTCCCGCCTTGTCGGCTAGGGTTTACTTATGCTTTCAGGAAGCAGCTCCGAGAGCTGCAGGTGTCAGGACCCGCCCGAACCGACAGCACCCGGCCTGCACTCATGAGATGGCCTAATAGGCGACGCACTCCCTGTCAGGCCTTCTGGGAGGAAGTCAATCATATGCCGCAGGAGATCGCGGCCTAAACTAAAATCTCCTGCCACCGGACTACCCCGGTGTCCGGAGATCTCCATCTAAGAACACTTTAACTTTGTTCGCCACCAGAATCCGCAGAAGTTTTCGGTGGAAACAGTCTTCGCCACCACAACGTTACACTCGCAACTCCCAACACGATGTAAAACCATGAATAGACCACTGAACTGGCTGGATTAGGCAAGATGAGCTTACCGAAGCCAACCAGCAGCAAATAGAGCGATAAACTCGTGACGACGGTTAGATAGGCTCCCTTTTTCAATGCCTCAATCGGACGCCGTGCATCTACACCTACTGTTTCGGCAGTTTGCTTCCAGAAACCGGGCGGATCCACACGTTTATAAAATTCCACCAGAACGCCTTCCGCCGTTGGTCGCGTAAGCAGAGTTACTGTGATAACGACCGCTGTCGACATCGATGACATGAGCAATAACCGTAACCATTCAGCTTCTACCGTAAAAAGGATGATCGGCGCCAAGACCAGCGACGCGCCAATGGCCGAGATCTCAGAGTAGAGATTAATTCGTTCCCAAAGCCATCTTAGTATCAATACAGCGCCCGTTCCCGCTCCAAATAAGAGGGTTATATACCAGGCCGTCTGGATGGATTCCAGGTTTGTCATAATGACCAAGGCAATGACGAGGATCACGACATTCGACAGTCGAGCGACAAGCACCTGTTCGCGGGTGGAGGGTTCTCGTTTAAGCCATGCTCGATTCACAATCCGCAGGTATAAGTCATTGCTCCAGTAACTGGCTCCCCATGTCAAGTGAGTATCGATGGTCGAGGCTAGCGCAGCCAACAACCCGGTCAACATAATGCCCTTGATGCCTGCAGGCAGGAGATCTCTTATTCCTGTCGCAAACAGCAGCTCTCTGCTGGCCACAAAGGTTTCTCCGCCGACAGAAGCCGGATCGAATGGATAGATCACCAACAAACCCACGCCGATCACCAACCAGAAGAGACTTCGCAGCAAAATTTGCAACCACGTGAAGATAAAAGCGGCCATTCGAGCATCCCGATCACTTCTGCAGGACATCATTCGTTGGGCAAAGTAACCAGTACCATCGCTGTTGCGCTCGAAAAACCACTGCAGGCTGACAACCACTAGGAACGGCATGAATGCTTCCCATGTGGTCGGGCTGAACGAAAGGAATTGGCTCGCTTGGGTTGCACCATAATGCCGGACAAGGCCCTGAACGATCTGACCGATACCTCCAGAGTTTATAACCACAACGATTGCATAGATCAGCGTGCCAATCATCGCGATGCTGAACTGAACGGTGTCGGTGGCAATGACGGATCGTAATCCACCTGTAGTGGAATAGAGGGCCGTAAATCCGATAATCAGAAGAATACTGAATAAGTTGTTGGTTGTCGCCACAAACGGTTCGAGCCCTGTAGCGCCGGACGACAAACGAATTCCTACCCATTCAACTAGGTTGTACATCCACTGGTAGAAAGCACCAGGTAACCACTTATGCCAGGGGAGAAAAACCTCGCAGATACGCGTGGCGGCAACCAATACCATCGCCATTATCGTACAATTCATGACCGTGCCGTAATAAATGGCTTTCAGGCCGCGTAACATTAGGACGCCGCAACCACTATACCGAAGCTCGGTGAGCTCCGCATCGGTGAGCACGCGGGCTCGACGCCATGCCCGTCCCAGGAGAAAGCCGATCATGAAGAAGCCCAGGCCGTAGATCCACAGTCGCCACAGCATGAAAATTCCGCCGGTTGCGATGAGTCCTGTGACTAACAGCGGTGTATCGGCAGCAAACTGGGTGGCTGCCAGGCTAAAGCCAGCACGCCATCCCTTAATTGACCGACCCGCTAGAAAATATTCTTCTAGATTGCGAGAAGCCTTAGATCTGTTATGAAACCCATTACTTATACTGTATATGATAAACGCGAGTATGATGATTAGATCAAGCATAGTTGCTCGGTGAAGTGTGTCCCGCCCGACGAGTAGGAGGCAACTCAGTTGCTATTTCAGCAGGGCTTGTCGATTGCAAAGTTCGCACGGCTCATGATTGTACGCCAGCGGCGCTGAGGGCTCAAGCGCATGGGACCGGAATTTCGATTTTGAGCTTCCCCTTCACCCGAAAGCCTACGTCAACCACGAAAAAGCCCCCTCTGTGCGGCCATCTTACCGCCCGCCCCCAGGCAAGTCAGCGCGGCGACGCGGCTAGGCGCACCGGTGGTCTTCCGCCTTCCGCAATAGTAGAGTCCAAGCGGCACGAGATACACCGCCTTGTCACCAACAACGCCGGGTAGATTGCCCCTAACCCCCCGGTTCTTTCCGGTCCAGCTGCCAACTCCCGAGTGCTCGCCGACGCGGAAACTATCGCAGCGCCTTGGGCTCCTCCCCTGACGATGGCGGTCACTTGGACGTATAGTCGGCAAACCGGACAAGTGACTCTCTACGCCCGCCAGGGTAGTGGGTCAGTTTCCGATAAGGGCGTTATACATCCAAGCGCGCTCCTTCAGCCACTCGGACACCTCTCCGCGACAATGCTTTCAATAGCTTAGCAGATCCGGTCCTGGTTCGCTGGAATCACCGTTGACGGAGGAAGAGGGCCTCGCAATCCTGATGCGGGACCGTTTTCGCTGTCACTATTGCGGTTTAGACGGAACCGCCGGTTTCGATAATGCCTTGATGATGACGGTGGACTTTGTGGTTCCCCGCGCCGAGGGAAGAACAAAGGAGACTAGCAATTTGGTAGCAGCCTGTCGAACCTGCAACCGGCTAAAAGAGCGCCATGACTTTCTGGGCTTTGAGAAAGCGAAGGATTTCGTCCTTCAGCGCCGGGAGCAACGGCGCCGGGTGTGGGAGCAACACATGGCGGCCCTTGGCGAGCCCAGAGCCCCTGCTTAAACACCCCCTAGTATAGCGCCGACGATAAACGCGGGAACGAACGCAGGCAGCTCCCAGCTCGCGGGTTCTACTCAATTGAGTTAATAAAAGCCGATCCCACAAACACCTTGCAGGCTTTCAGCACCGAAAAGTGGGCGAGCTACCCCACCAGTGCGGCGGGCGGAGACCACCGGGCGCGACCGGCTAGGTTGCCGCATTGACGGGGTAGGCTATACGAAGGGGCAAAGTGCTACACCCCCGCCACCCCGAGGAGCGCCACCCGTCACGGGCGCGTGCGCTCTCGGGACCGCGGTGACATAAGCATTTCCATACGTCTGATTAGGTCGGAGGGTGCTACCTTCAACACGGCCGCAAGCCTCACCACAGTTCTGATAGTTGGGCTTTGCAGGCCGCGTTCCAATAAGCTGATATAAGTCCGGTCGAACCCAGTCTCAAATCCCAACTGCTCTTGGGAAAATCTTCGTTCATGGCGGGCTTGCCGAAGCGCTTCGCCAAACGCCTTCTCTGGACCGGAACGTGGCTGGATATGTCTGCTCTTTGATTGTGCCAACAGGGAAATGGTGGTACGGTATGGACTTTAGTCCTACGGACAATAGTCCGAATTTGGGTCTGCGATACTGGAATGCAACAACTGAACATTCCCCTAAAGAGCCTGTTCGTTTCCGAGTCAAACGCACGCAAAGATATCCATGCAGGGCAGGAAGACTCGGGCATCATGGAACTTGCTGCAAGCATTCGCCAGAAAGGACTTTTGTCTCCGCCAATTGTCCGCCCGTGTTCCGATGGCCGGTACGAGGTTCTGGTCGGCCAGCGAAGGCTGCTTGCATGTCAGCGGGTCGGGCTTGATCCGTTGCCCTGTTTGGTCAGGGACGATATTGACGATGCTGATGCACTTGCCCTGTCCCTAGTTGGAAATGTACACAGAGCCGATATGCATCCACTCGACAAAGCGCGAGCGCTCAAGGCCCTCTATGATCGCTACGGTTCATACGAACGGGCGGCTGAGGAGACGGCTTGGTCAACATCTACCGTGAGAAAGTACATTCAGCTTCTTTCACTTCCGACCCAGTTGCAAGAAAGAATCAACACATCCGAGGGACCCGCCAAAGTTTCTGCTCTTGCGAAGCTGGCTACAACTTTTTCTGGAAACGATGCCCTGGAGACCTACGAGAAAATAGCGGGGTTCCGGCAGTCCATCCAGGAGGAAATCATAAAGAAGAGCCAAGGGGATATTGCGGTCGTTGATGATCTTGTAGAGCGAGCGCAGGAAGGGGCGTTTAACGTTCGTCGATGTGGAGGGGCTTTTCGCTGCGCAATTATCCGCGAAATTATCGAGGGCCAGCCCGGTTGTCAAGGGCGGAGTAAAACTAGACCACTCCGGCGGAGAGAAAGTAGACCAGTTCAGGGGTGGTGGAAGCTTTGATTTGAGAGGGAGTTGCGGGGGCGGTTGGAGCGGAGGCCTGCGACGCCCGCAGGGCGGCGCGGTTAGGCCGGAGTGGAAGCCGCCCTCGCAACTCGTCGCCCAGTATTGGGTGAGATCAGGCGCGAGGCTTTCCGGAACGCCTTCGTTTGCTGTCCTTGAGCCGGCAACTTTCCCCGTTCATCTCCAGGATGTGGACATGGTGGGTGAGACGATCCAGCAGGGCTCCGGTCAGCCGCTCCGATCCGAAGGCCTCCGTCCATTCGTTGAACGGCAGGTTGCTGGTCACCACGGTGGCGCTGCGTTCGTAGCGCCGGCTGAAGACCTCAAACAGCAACTCCGCCCCAGTCTTGGATAGCGGCACGAAACCCAGCTCGTCAATGATCAACAGCTCGAAACTGGAGAGCATCTTCTGGAACCGCATCAGGCGCCGCTCGTCCTTGGCCTCGATCAGCTCATGCGCCAGGGAGGCCGCCGTAGTGAACCGGACCCGGAACCCTTTCTGACAGGCGGCCAGTCCCAGCGCCAACGCAATGTGGGTTTTTCCCGTGCCCGAGTTCCCTAAAGCCAGGATGTTCTCCTTGCGTTCGATGAACTCGCCTCGGGCCAGCTCGAGCACCAAGGCCTTATTCAGCGACGGAAGGGCCAGGAAATCGAAACTGTCGAGGCTCTTCACCACGTCGAACCTGGCTTGGTGAATGCGCCGCTCGGTGGCGCGCCGTTCCCGGTCCAGCAGCTCCAGCTCCGTCAACCGCAGCAGGTAGCGCGGGAAGTCCACGCCCTCGGCAGCGCACTGCTGCGCCACCTTGTCGTACTCACGCAAAAAGGTGGGTAATTGCAGGGCCTTCAGATGGTGTTCCAGCAACACCTGGGGCGTGTCCATCAGCAGACTCCTTCCCGGAGCAGGGTCAGATAGTCGGCGGCGGCTGTGGTGGCCACCTGCGTTGCCGGCAGGTGCGGATAGTGCTCCAGGTCCAGCCGCGCCGGCCGCTGCTCGATCCGGCCCAGCAGCAGATGCTTGACCGCGTCAGACCAGATCGCCCCCAGCCGCAAGGCGTCCTCGACGGCCAGCGACACTTCCGTCCAACGGAACGTCTCCAGCCGTCGCAGGACCTGCACATACTCCCGCTTGCCCTTCTTGCCTAACCGCGCCTCCATCAGCCGCCGCAGTTGCGCGAAGCCTTCCGGCAACTCCCAGCCGGCCAGGGGGGCGGCCTGGTTCAACGCGTTCGGCTTCTGCTCCAGCAGCGCCAGATAGTGCAACGGATCGAAGATCATCTCTTCCCGTTCCTAGCTCCGGACATGGCGTGCGATCACTTCGCTCGCTGCACAGATCACCACTTCCTCGACGAATCCCTTCACCAGCACCTCCCGGTGCCCCCAAGCCACCGGCACCGAATAGTCGTTGGATCGATACCGCACCAGCGACAGTGACGTCACCCGTGTGGTCCGTTTGTCGCAGGCCTCATAGGGCGTCGCCGGCAGGGGCAGCAGCCTCTGTTGATCCTTCGCGAACCGCTCGCCGATCGTCTCTTGATGTCCTCGCAGACGCCGCTCTCGCCGCCGGGTGCACTGTTCCCGCAGCTTCGCGTGCAACTCCTCCCAGCTGGCACACCGCGGCACCGGCACCAGGAAGTTCCGCCGCACGTAACCCACTAGTCCTTCCACTTTCCCTTTGTCATTGCCCTTGCCCGGTCGTCCGAACTTCTCCGCAAACAGGTAGTGACTCTGCAGTTCGGAGAACGCCCGCGTCTTGTTCCGTGTTCCGTCACCCAGGATCTGCCTCACCGCCAGCTTGGTGTTGTCGTACAGGATCGTGCGAGGCACTCCGCCGAAGTAGCCGAACGCCTGGTTGTGCCCTTCTAAGAACGCTTCGGTCGTCTCAGCCGGAAACGCCATCACGAAGCAGTCGTCCGATTGCGGCAGCTCCATCACGAAATAGTGCGCCTTGCGCTCCACCCCGCCGATCACCACTTGCGCTTCGCCAAAGTCGGCCTGGGCCTCCCCCGGTGGATGCTCCAGCGGCACGAACATCTCCCGCTGGCTCAGCTTCCGCAGCCGCACGTAGTCCTTCACGATGGTGTAGCCGCCCGGGAATCCGTGCTCCTCCCGCAGCCGCTCAAAAACCCGCTTGGCCGTGTGGCGTTGCTTCTTGCTCTGGGCCTTATCTTGCTCCAGGATCTGGTCGATGATCCCCACCCAGGCATCCAGCTTCGGCCGCCGCGCCGGCTGCTGCCGCCGATAGCCCGGAGGGATCGAGTACCGCAGCATCTTGCGGACCGTCTCGCGGGCTAGCCCGAACTGCCGCGCCGCCTCCCGTTCACTGATCCCCTCAGCCTGAACTGCTCGTCGAACACGCGCATAGAGTTCCACTGTGTGCACACCTCCGGTGTTTCACAAAACACATCAGAATCACAATGTTTGATGGAATCGAACTGCGCTGGTCTAATTTTGCACCGCCAGAAACCGCCGCTTGCGCGGCGCTCCCTGGTCTATTATTGCTCCGGCGTTCATAACAAGACCATCGCCATGACCTGCCGGTACGCTCACCTCACTCCCACTTACCAACTGGCAGCCGTGGAGCGGTTGGCGGAGATTAATCGGGCTATCCAGGCGGGCAAACCTGAGGGTCCAACTGACACCAAAACTGACACCAGCATTCTCGAGCCGATTCCCGCAGGGCTAGAACGTGCAGAACAAATTGTATTATTGATGTAAGATGTTAGGAACGACGAAGGGCACGTAGCTCAGCTGGCAGAGCAGGGGACTCTTAATCCTCAGGTTGCAGGTTCGACTCCTGCCGTGCTCACCACTCTTACTGGCAGAAAGGCTGTCGGTGCTACGCCGGTGCTACAACTACAACGCTTATTTCTTGCACCAGTAAGATCAGCGAAGAACTGAAAGAGAAGTCGGCCTGCACGTCGAAACGTGTTCCCCGAGCGATCCTTCCATTGAACCGCGAGCTGCCGATCGGCGCGCTAGTGGTGTGTCATGAGGGGGCTAGGCGCAACGTGGCCCCGCTGCCTTCCAAGGACCGTCCCTCTTTTACAACAGCGATGTCGGATAGGTCCCCACAAGGGCCTAGCGTTTATCAATCCCGGTTTCACTTGGCCGTATAGTCGGCTTACCGGAAACTGACCCTCTACGCCCGCTAGGGTAGTAGGTCAGTTTCCGATAAGGGCGTTATACATCCAAGTGGGCGGCGTGGCAGCATCGGTAGACGCTAACCGACTGGTGGGGACCTATCTGCCAAGTCTGAGCCAACTCTTGCCGTTTCAGAGAATTACTGCAGCTTGAGAAAGTATTGGCAGCGAGGCAGTTGAGAGGCGAAAAACGGCCCGGGCAAGTGCGCTGGATGTCCCAAAACGAGCCCTGCCGCCCCCCCCAAAGAGGTCTGGGGCTCCGAGCTTGACGCGGCAGGCGGCTGAGCATAGACTCTGGAGCCGCAGGAAACTTGAAATCGAAAATCTGGGGGAAAAGATCGAGCCGTTGCTCCCTCGGCTACGGAAGAATCCGGGGGGACCGGCCTTGAGCCGACAACCGACGGGTACTGGAGGGCATTTTGTGGATTCTGCCTAAGTCTGGTTAACAGACGCCGGGTGGGCGTGTGGGCTGAGCGGAGCACGGAGGTTCTGCAGCGAGCCTTACGGGACCGAAGGCCTGGCACAAGAGGCATTTAGGCCGGGACTTGTAAACACGAAGTCGCTGGGCGGCCCTGTGCGTGCCGCAGCCAAAGCCACAGGGCGAATGGATCGTCCAGATGAGCAGAGACGGTCGAGTTTCGAGGTTGGGCAATACGCTTGGTGCCCTGACTCTTGGGTTCTTCCTCTGTCTTAATTGCCAGCTACAGGCTCAAAAGACAGCAGAGCCCTTGACGACTCCAGAGGTGATATCCGTCATTCCTGTGGCCGCCCAGCAAGGCTCGGTCTTCGAAGCACAAGTCCGGGGGAAAAACCTCGAAGGCGCCTATGCAGTCTGGTTCGCAACTCAGGGTGCGACTGGCAGGGTCGAAAAGGTCGAGCAGATCGAGCTCGACAGCAAACCAAATGAAAAGACCGGAGCAAAAAAGCCCGTCCTGGGCCATCTGGCGTTTTTGAAAATCGAGGTCGACCCGGACGCCAACAGGGGAAAGCACTCGTTCCGGCTGGTAACATCCAACGGGCTCTCGAACGCATTAGAGTTCCTGGTTGACGCCCGGCCCGTGACGCTCGAAATTGCCAGTGACCACAGCAGGACCCAGGATGCGCAGCACCTTGAATTTCCGGCCGTTGTCATCGGGAAGATCTCCGAAATGGCCGAACGGGATTTCTACTCGTTCGACGTGGCCGTGGGTCAGGAGCTGACCTTCCACGCTGTTTCCAACACCACTCATAACGCTGCTGACACAGCACAGTTCACTCTGTACCGAGAAGGCGGAAGCTGGTATGACCCTGAGCGGCCGCTGCGTCTCGCATTCGCGCCCGATGCTCGTCTGACCCACACATTTGAGACGCCAGGCCGCTATTTTGTGGCAGTCACCTCATTCCAAGGTTTGGGTGGGCCGGACTATTCTTATCGGCTCTGTGTCGGCCAGCCGGGTTCATTGCATTTTCCCAGGGAAGAAGAGCGTCTCACACCACCATCTCCGAACGGTATCGATGAGGTGCGGAGCCCCTTTAGGAGAAAACTTGAGCCCGATCGTTTGCAGGCACTGCAAGCGAGGACCGTTGTCGAGAGCGCAACGGGACACGGCTCGGGCGAGGGGAAGTCCTCAGCGGCGACGGGGAGGGTGGCTGCGAGCGACTCGTCCTCGGGCACGGATGCCGTTCACGTGCCCACAGATTACAGCGTCTTGACAGAAACAGAGCCCAATGAAACCGCGGACCAGGCTTCGGAGGTAACCCTTCCGTTTCTGCTTGAGGTGCAATCGAGCGTCCGGGCGACGTGGACACTTTCAAGTTCAAAGTTCCAGCGAAAGCGACGTTGACATTCGAGCTCGAGACCCCCGAAGCGGCGACTCCCGTCTTCAACCCGCATTTGTCGGTTATGGACGCCAACGGAGAGGAGATGCTGACCAACTATTTCCGAAAAGTTGCCGGGGACGGAGACGATTGGGTCAAGCTGATCCAGGCAAGAGTGCTGTACACTTTCGAGCGGGAAGGCGACTACACTTTGCAGATTCGCGATATCACGGCTCGATTCGGAGAGCCGGCTTTCAAGTACCGAGTCCTCGTCCGACCCCAGATCCCGCACGTCGGCAAGATTGAGGTACAAGAAGACGTGGTGAACCGGAATTTCCATTTTGAGCTTCCTCTTCACCCGAAAAGCTATGCCTCGTACCCTGTCGTGTCAACCGCAAACAGCTCTGGCCTCTTTGAGGTGGTAGTGCGGCACATTTTGGCTGTTCTTCGGAGTCGCTGTGCGGGGTTCGCCTGCCCAGCCTGCCGCGCCGCTGACACTTATCCGGCCCGACCACTTCTGAGCACCTAAAATTACCCTCTCTCCCGGTTCGCTAGCCGTCTGGCAGCGGCAGTGCCGAGATCGTTCGCAGCATGCTGCTGAACAGCCTCCGGCTCAAGTGCCCTTCGGCCAGCAAAAGCCAGTAATATCGCGCATGTTTCACCAGCCGTCCTCCCGTTTTCACCAACCGCTGTTGCAAGCTCGTCAGGGACCAGTTCCCGATTCTCTGTGGCAGCACCAGTCGCCGCCACAGGTTGCCGAGATTATAGGCAATGATGGTGAGCCACAGCCGGACCTCGTTCGACCGGAACCGGTGACAACTGAGCCGCGTCATCTTCACTGCTTGCTTTCCTTCTTTGATCCACTGCTCCGCTGTCCCCCGCTTGTTGTAAAACCGCATCACCGCCCGACTTGGCAGAGTCAAGTTCGTAACGATAAACCCTACTCGCGGGAACAGCTCCCCTGGATGATGCTCCACCTTGGCCACCACCCTGCGGGCTGTCTTCCAACTGGCCGCTTGGTATAGAAAGCCCTTGAACTCCACCAACGGCTTCTTGCTGGGTCTCCCCACCGGCCGAGTCAGCAACTCCTCAATGTCCCGCTGTAGGCTGTCGTTAGCCGGGATGCGGATGGCGTACTTTACCTCCCGCTCCTCCAGAGCCTCGTAAATCTCCGGCTTGGCAAAGGCCGCGTCGGCACGAAACACCACTTCCTTGCCCAGCTGCTGCTGCCGCTCGATCTCCGGCAGGAGAAGTTCTTTCCAGTCCTCGGCGCTGTGCACGTTGCCCGGTCGCAGCTTGGCCGCCAGACAGTCACCCTCGCGATTGAACAGCAACAACGGGTGATAGCAGCTCGACTCGAAATGCCCGTTGTAGGCACTCTGCTCCTGCTGGCCGTAGACCGGAATCTCGGTCGAGTCCATGTCCAGCACCACCCGTTGCGGGGAATCCATAGCTTCCGCCCTGGCGATTAAATCCCGGTTGATCGCTGCCAAACCAGCCAGGTTCTCATCTTGCGTCAGTAGTTCTGTCTCGAACGATTGCAGCCGGGAAGTCAACGCGGCTCCTCGCTCCCAGATCTTTTCTGAACCGATCAGCCGGAACGTCGGATCTTGAGAGAGCCGTTCCGCGTCATTCATATCTTCGTAACCCGCCAAGCGGCTGTACACGGACTGGCGCAGGAGGTCAGCAAAGGGCAACCGTGTGTTCTTTCTCCGAGGATCGGCCAAGTGCTGTTTGATGAGTTCTCCGAATCCCAAATGTTCGTCTGATTCGCGCACGAGGATCAGGCCGCCGTCGGAAGTAACCCGCGACCCCTGGAAATCGACCTTCAATGCAGCATTGAAAGAGAACTGAAAGGGCTGATTTTGCCTCTCACCCACTCGGTTTCTACCTCCGGAAGCTGTATTGACGCTGGAACCGGCATAAATATTGGCGTCGGAGGTCAGTATAAGGTTAGCTTTGGAGTTTTAAAACGGAAATCCGGGTTAAGACCGTGCTGGCGGGATCATGTCTGGGCGCACGATTTTGTGGCAGATCGAACCCGGGACGGTCGTCCCCTGAAGATGTTGACGGTGGTGGATGAGTACACGCGAGAATGTTTGGCGATCAACGTAGGACGGCGAGCTGATTCGATGAGTGTCTTGGAACGGCTGGCAGCCTTGTTTGTGGAGCGAGGAGTTCCCGATTACATTCGCTCGGACAATGGGTCCGAGTTCACAGCACGGTTGGTTCGGAACTGGCTGGAGCGGGTAGGGGTAAAGACCTTGTTCATCGAGCCGGGGAGCCCATGGGAAAACGGGTATGTAGAATCGTTGAACGGGAAGTTTCGAGACGAGTTTCTCAATGGAGAGATCTTCTACACCTTGCGGGAAGCGAAGGTGTTGATTGAGGGATGGCGACGGGAGTATAACAAAGTTCGCCCGCACAGCGCGTTGGGCTACCGGCCGCCAGCCCCGGAAGCGATCTTGCCGTTACCGCCGGGTTCCGCTCCGCTCCACCCGGCTGCAACGGCTTATGGACTAACATGAAAAGTGGACCAACAACCCGGGGCAGGTCAGTCCGCTTCAGCTTGGAGGAGTTCTCCCCCTCGGAATCTTGTAAACATAGATGAAGCTCAATTAATAACTTTTCACGACCTCTAACTACTTTTCGTTAAACCCAGGAAGTAGGATTGATCATGAATGTCCATGTGACTGGGACCTCATAAAATTTGGGCTGGACGGGGGACTTGGTGCTTCGTAAGCAACGGATTGTAGTAAAGTGCGGACTCCTTCTCTCGTAGGTGCTTGGATGCGTATTCTGGTCACAGGCGGGGCGGGTTACATCGGAAGCCACACGACGAAAGTGTTGGCCCGCTCCGGCTTCCAACCGGTCGTGCTGGATAACCTGGAGATCGGACATCGCTGGGCGGTGCGCTGGAGTCCGCTGGTGGTCGGGGATCTAGCCAATACGAGCTTGCTGCAGGAGTTGCTGCAGGAATATCGCGTGGAAGCAGTGATTCACTTTGCTGCTCACGCGGATGTGTCCGAGTCGGTCGCCAACCCCAGAAAATACTTCCGCAACAATGTTGCCAATACGCTGAATCTGCTTGAAGCCATGCTCGACAACGGCGTCAGGCACATTGTCTTCTCCTCCAGCTGTGCGAGCTACGGGCTTCCCGAATCCGTTCCCCTACGCGAGGATCATCCACAGCGCCCGGTGAACCCTTACGGAGAATCCAAATGGTTTGTCGAGCGCGTGCTCGACTGGTATGGCCAGGCATACGGGCTGAACTGGATATCGCTGCGCTACTTCAACGCAGCGGCGGCGGATCCGGAAGGGGAGATCGGCGGAGAGCATGAACCCGAGACGCACCTGATTCCACTGGTGATCCAGGCCGCACTGGGCCAGCGGCCTTTTGTGGAAATTTTCGGAACCGACTACCCAACCCCAGACGGAACCGCCATCCGCGATTACGTCCACGTGACGGACTTAGCCGAGGCCCACGTGCGGGCGTTACGCTATCTCGCAAACGGTGGCAGCAGCATGGCGCTGAACCTGGGCACGGGCCAAGGGCACTCCGTGCGGGAAGTGATCCAAGCAGTCGAGCGAGTCAGTGGGCGGCACTTCCCGGTGCGGGAAACCGGCCGGCGTCCGGGCGACCCGCCGGCCCTGGTGGCCGATGCGAGCCGTGCCGCCCAGGTGCTAGGGTGGCGGCCCCGCTACCCCGAGTTGGATTCTCTTGTAGAACACGCCTGGCGCTGGCATGCGTCACGGAATCGGCCCGGGTAGGGCGACGCGGTTGGTTCTGCTCTTGCCAGACCAGCGCCCAGATAAGTATGCTGATTCAGTATGCGGTTTGTTTTGTTTGCCGGCATCCTGGGTTTCTTTCTAGCCGGACTGAACTATTACCTCTACTGTAAAGCGCGCCGCCTGGTGCTGCGCTGGCGCTCGGGGGATGCGGCAACCCGCTGGATCTGGGCAGTACGAAGCCTGTTCCTGTTGATGAACGCCCCGTATCTGGCCCTGGTGATCCTTTGGATAGCGGGCGTGGGCCTGCACCATCTTTCCCAGCCAGCCCTGCGCTGGTTCATTTACCCCTTCTATGCCTGGGTGGCTATGCTGTTGGCCTTCCTGCTGCTTGCCTCCCCTGCTGAGCTGGTAGGCGGAATCCTTCACGGGGTCCGCTGGCTGTTCCGGCGCAGCCAACCGGCCCCGGCGACCGTCGTGGCCCGGCGAAATTTTCTGGCTTCCGCCGCCGCCGTAATCCCGCCAGTGCTTCTTGCATTCTCCGCCAGAGCGATCTATGGCTCCGAGGACCTGGAAGTCTCGCCACTGGTAAAGATCCCGGTGAGGAATTTGCCACGGGCCTTCGACGGGCTGACTATCACCCAGCTTTCGGACCTGCATGCGGGTGCCTACATTCGCGAGCGGGAGTTGCGTCGCGCAATTGAGGAGGCCAACAATCTGCGCTCGGACCTGGTGGTCATCACCGGCGACATCCTAGATTCCAGCCTTGACCTGTTGCCTGTCGCGCAGCAGGAACTCAGCCGCCTGCGCGCCCCGCTGGGCATTTTTGGCATCCTGGGCAACCATGACTACTACGCCGACCGCCGCCGTCCGGCCTATCCGGGCTGCCTGCGCCTCATTGCGGGCATGGAAGCGGTGGGGGTGCGCATGCTCCGCAATCAGCGCGAGGGCCTCCGGCAGGGCGGTGAGGAGTTGTTGCTGCTAGGGCTGGACTGGACCGGCTTTCCACGCGGTAATCCCAACCTCTACCTGAGTCGGATGGCGCGCGCGGCGCTGCGGCAGACGCTCGAGGGATACCAGGGCGAGGCGCCCCGTATTCTGCTGGTTCATCATCCGCACGTCTTTTACGAGGCTCCTGAATTCGGCATTTCCCTGACGCTGGCCGGCCACACGCACGGCGGCGGACAAATCGTGATCGCCGAGCACAACGGGCGCCCTCTGGCGCTGGGCTCGGCCATGTTCCGCTACCTGAGCGGCCTCTACCGGGAAGGCCACCACTACCTGTACGTGAACCGAGGCGTGGGGTTTGTAGGCTTGCCGATCCGCGTCCAGTGCCCGCCGGAGATCAGCCACTTCCAGCTTGTCCGCGCCTGAGTACAGCTGGATCTCTTCGCACAAGCGACGGCGGTTTCGCGCGTTGCTCCTCTACAATCTAAGGTGCGGAGCGCTTCAGGACGGCGACGTTGCGTTCATCGGCAGCAACCCGCCGGAAGAACTTTTTCAGCTCATCCAGGCGGTCGCTGCCAACCAGTACATCCCTAATCTCGTAGGTGCGGCGGTAACGCAGGACGTTGCCCTCGACGTCCACCTGGCTCCGGTATGCGCCCAGGGGAGAGTCAATTTCCACGGCAGGGGGCAGCTCGTCTACCTCATAGCCCTCAGGCAGCGCAATCTCGTAGCTGTCACTCTCCAGAGTCGTGTTGGAGAACTCTACCGGATGCTTCCGTTCCTCGCCCTCCAGCAAGTCCCAACTCTTTTGACCCAGGACGCATGGCCGGACCAGCAGCAAGTCCCCCGCTGCCTGGGCATAGTTGGTGGCCGTAAAACGGTAGCGGAGCACCAAGCTCTTGTCGAAATCTTCCAGATTTTCTTCTTCTGCATCTTGCAACGCAAAGCCGCCGAGGAAGTTGCTCAGGAAATTCTCCAGTACCTTTCTGCGCTCGGAGACCTGCGCTCCCAGTAAATGGGCGCGCCGCGACGCAGCGGGTGCACCCCAGCGAACCTCTCTAACCGCGCCGTCCAGCCTGCCGGTGGGGCTCAGTTCCATCTTGGCTGTTCGGAGCAACCGATTAGTTGCGGGTTCTAGCAAGGGCAATTCCACCAGCTCACCACCGTCCTTGGTGACCAGCAACCCGTAGCTGGCCTGGAGTGTCGGGGGCAGATAGCCCAGAGGGGTGAGGCTGTCGGTCGGGTCGAAGAACAACATCTGCCCCAGCCGGTCATGATTTTTCACGGCGTATACGTCGGGGGGCACATCCTCGGGCAATTGGATGGCCAAAATGACATGGTTGAAACTCAGCGCCGAGGGAAAGTGCGGCACTACCACGCCCCGGCTGTTGTGAACCAGCACGTAATGCGACTCAATCCCAATCTGGCGCAACATGGCGCTGAGCAAGGTGACTTTGTCCTTGCAATCGCCATACAGGTTGGCGAACACCTCCCGGGCCGCATGGGGCTGACCTGACCTGCACTTTTTGTACCAAGTGGAAAGAGAGAGAATCCACTTGAGGAGGAAGTGAGGTCATGCCGACAAGGAGTTACAAGCCGGAGCAGATTGTAGCGGTGCTACGGCAGATAGAAGTGCAGATGGGGAACGGGAAGACTGCGCCCCAAGCCTGCAAAGAAGCTGGAATCCACACCCAAACCTACTACCGGTGGCGGAAGGAATACGGCGGGCTGAAGGTGGTGCAGGCAAAACGGCTAAAGGAGTTGGAGAAGGAAAACACGCGGCTGAAGCGGTTGGTAGCGGAGCTTTCTCTGGAGAAGCAGGTGCTGCGGGATGTGGCACAGGGAAACTTCTGAGCCCTGAGCGGCGGCGTTGTGCGGTGGAGCGTGCGTGGGAGCAACACGGGTTGTCGGAACGGCATGCCTGCCGGCTGCTGGGGCAATGGCGAGGGACACAACGATACGAGCCGATTCATCGGGTGGACGAGGATGCTCTGACCCGAGCGATCATTGCCCTGGGAGCGAAGTACGGGCGATATGGCTACCGGAGGATCACAGCGTTGCTGCGGAGTGCGGGCTGGGAAGTGGGCAAGGACCGGGTGCAGCGGATTTGGCGGCGGGAAGGGCTGAAAGTGCCGCAAAAACAAAGGCCGCGAGGACGGCTGTGGCTGAACGACGGTTCCTGTGTACGACTGAGGCCGGAGCGACCGAACCACGTGTGGAGCTACGACTTCATGAGTGCCAGAACGCACGAGGGGAGAACGCTGCGGCTGCTGACCTTGCTGGATGAGTACACGCGGGAATGCCTGGCGATCCGGGTGGAGCGGAGAATGGGCAGCCAACAAATCATTGAGGCGTTGTCGGACGTGATGTTGTGGCGAGGGATACCGGAACAGATTCGATCCGACAATGGTCCCGAGTTCATCGCCAAACAACTGCGCCAGTGGTTGGCAAATCTAGGGACCGGGACACTGTACATCGAACCGGGCAGTCCCTGGGAGAACGGGTACTGCGAGAGTTTCAATGGGAAGCTGCGGGACGAATGCCTGAATGGAGAGATCTTCTACTCGTTGAAGGAGGCACAGGTGGTGATTGAACAGTGGAGGGTGCAATACAACACGGTGCGGCCGCACTCGGCGCTCGGCTATAGGCCCCCGGCGCCGGGGGCCTATAGCCCTCCCCTGCCACTGAAACCAGTTTCACAGCCCCAGGCTGCGATGTAAACTCTCACTACGGTTGGTACAAAAAATCGGTCTGGTCAGGGCTGGTAGCCGCCAATCCCAATCTCAATGGCTACGTAGCGGACCTGTCGTTGTACGAAGGCAGCCAATGCCTTCAGCTTATCCAGCCGCGCAGGTCTCCCGACCGTCAGTTCCTCCACCTTCTGTTTGATTTCCGGAGTTGTGCGGCGGCGGCCGGCGGTAAGTTTCGCATACCACCGCCCGACGTCGCGCCAGCTTCCATGGCTCTTCCCACGCAGGTGTTCCTGGCGGGGGAAGAAGCTTACGGCCAACCACCCTGCCGTTGCCCGCCAAGGCGGCATGGAGGGTTCCCGCTCCACTGCGGGAACATTTGCCACTTCCCATACCCACCGGGTCTTGCCAGCAGACTGGGGTTCCCGGGCAGGGTGGTTCAACCAATGCGCCTGGAACTCCCAATCAGCAGGCAGCTCCAGCGCGAATCGTGCCTTTCGCACCGGAATTGAGGACTGAAACCGCCAGATCTCCTGCAATATCCAGGGGCGTCGCTTTTGTTCGTACTCGTAGCCGATCACGCTTCCCGGCTCGGCGGCTGGAATTGCCAGCACCTTGTACCGCGTGTCCTCGTAAAACGTCGCGGTAAACAGGCTGGTTTCCACCGCGTCCTTTTCCTTGACTTCGTACTGTTTGCCGCGGGCGGGTATGCTCCAGCCTTTGATCCTAGAAAGGCGGGTTTCATTGTCGAAGTGCACCACAACTCTGCCGTATCTTTTTCCTTCAGGCCGCAGAATCTTGTAGGCGCGCCGGTGCAGGGTCTTGAACTCGCCGGTTTTCTTAACCGTGGTCACCTGCTCGTCTAGTAAGACAACCGCCGCGGTATCCTCCGGATAGTCAGGCAAGGCCGTTTGGGCCGATGCCCGAAGCCAGTCCGGCGCGCCGGCTATAGCTTGTGGCGCCCACACCAACAGCGCGGCAGCCACCAGCAGCCCAGCGACGCTCCTAATCCTGTGAGTCAGTTTCCACGGCCTGCAAAACAACCTGTTGTTCATCACCGCTCCTCACTGCGTCAAAGAAAAGCCGCAGACTCGGGTAATGTTCTACAGGGAACCAAATGGCTCCCATGGCAAAGCTGCGTTGCAGCCGCAACGTTCGCCCTTGATCTTCATAGGAAATTTCGTACTTGCCGAACTTCGGCCTGCTCGTCCGCTTTTTCGGGAGGCTCTCCGCCTTGTACCCCTCGGGCAACTGCACGGTGATCTCATCAACTTCCTGCCACGGGTAGGGAAAGTAAATCGGATGGACCCGCTTGTCGTGCAGGAAGGGATGCTTTTCGTTAGCCTGGAAGATGGCCACGGGCAAGATCAGGCGGCGCCCGGTGGAGGTTCCAAAGTTCGGAATTCGCACGGCGAATTCCGCTTTCAGCGGCTCTTCGGTCCCTTCCCAGCCCGTAACGCTCTGCTGCTCAGCGCTGGCACCCGCGGGCAGCCACCCTTTCACCTCCTCTTCCATCTCCTTGCGCCGCCCGACCTCGTCCGTCTCGATGGCATCCAGCCGCCGCCGCAACGCTTCCTGTCCGGTGAAGCTCACTTCCACCGTGCCTTGGAGACTTCCGTTAGTGCCCAGTTGCAGGTTCGCCTTACGCCCGGTCATTGTATGGGAGCTCAAAGGGAGCGGTGTCGTTACAAACTCGCCTCCGTCTTCTGCCAGCCGGATGCCTTGGACTCCCGTTTGGTCCCACGAAAGCAGCCTAAACGGGCAGTAGCGGTTGGCCGGGTCCAGGTAGTACTCCTTGCCGCCGTGGCGAACGAGCACCAGATCGGCGTTGAGCTGGCTGGCATCGAATAGCTTACGCTTAAAGAAGCCATTGCTCCGCGAAGCGACTCGCACAGCCGTGGCATCAAAACCAGCCGCGCGGGCCAGAGCTACGAACAACCAGTTGATGTGCCAGGGGCAGCCATAACCACGCTTCAGCACGTCTTTTACATTTTTGTTTTTCCTTAGTTTCTCGTCTCTTTCCGTACTTTTACGATCGCAACTCAGATTTCGGATCTGGTGCACCCGCGCGTAAAGCTTGCGCAGCTTGGTTTCTGGGGGATCGTTGGGTTGGACGGTTCGGGCCGCCTCTTTCGCGATCGCCTTGCGCTTGCCGATGAATTTCTCTACCTTCTGGTGCAAATCCATTCCCGTTTCCTTCCAGAATCCCTCGGGCGATCCCCCCCACGTATTGTGGAGATAGTAAAACAGCACCCACATCTTCAGCTCAGTCTCCGGCGGAATGTGCTCCTCTTCCTGGAAGGCCGGGATGTTCTCCAACTCCATCTGATGACTGCCGTCCGCCTGTAGCTTGGGAAGTTTGCTCTTCGAGATCCTGAAGCCTGTCGACATAGCGGAAAAGTGAATTGACTGGTATGGCCTGAGCGAAAAGCGTGCCTGCCGGGTGAACAGCGTGCCTGCCGGGTGAACAGTTCGTGCTCGATGAACCACTGTGTCGGAAGGAAACGCAAATTTGAACCCCAACGGATGCTGTACTTGTATTCGATTATGCTTCCTACCCGGACGTCAGGCAGCGTGAAACTCTTCACCAGAATCTTGAGTTTTTTATACTTGACGACAACCTTCTCTAAAGATATCTCCAGTAAAAGCGACTACCGTTCCATCCGGATGGACTGTTCTGGCTTTGATTTCTTTGATGCGAGTTTTGCCTTTCAAATAGGGAATTTCCACGTTGGCATGCTTCTTTCCTTCCTCAGTAAAGATTTTGATCCGCCGGCAATGCGTCTCGAAGTGTTTCACGCCATCGGTGTGCATTTCGCGGTAGAGGATGATGGCAGGGGCGCCGGGGCTGGCCGGGTACTCCTTCATCGCCAGCTCTTCGGGCGAGATCGGCGGCCACTCATCGGCCGGCTTATTCGCAAGCGCAGCCCCTGTGGCTAGCGGAATGAACCAAAGGAAGAGCAGCGAAGAGAGCAAGAATCTGGACGCCATGACAGTGACCGCCATGCTAAGGCTGTGGCCCGGTCCGAGTGGACCCCGCCGGCGAACTCAGCGAACTACCGGCAACTTGTTTCGATTAACCCCATACGCCCTGGAAGTGCCCCTCTGCGACTGACGGCCTCGCGCAGGTTGGAAGACGCCCCGTTCACCTGGAACTTGCTTTTCTGCGAGGCTATCTGTAGCGAATTCTGCTCCCCAGGGATTTGGGAAGTCAAGGATATCCGGGAGATAATCTCCCGACGGCTTCCATGGCGGTTGGGCATGAGCAGTGCGAGTCGCGTGCTATACTGCCGCCCCGGTTCGATCATCAATAGGTCAATCCTCAATGAAAAAGAAAAAGCGTGACACCACTTCGGCGGCCGAGCGCTGGAAGCGGTTTGCGGCCGCGGCCGACCTGGAAATCCCGGACGAGGAAATCGAAGCGATCACCCCTACTCTCGACCGCATCACCGCCGCCACGCGTCAGGCGCTGGAGCCCGACTTGGGCTTCATGGGCCCTGCCTTCTGCTTCCGGCTCCCGGGAGAGGAGTCGTGAGCGCGGCCTCGGTGGCCACGCTCAGCATTGAGAAGCTGTCCAGCCTGCTGCGGGAGCGCAAGCTCTCCCCGGTGGAACTCACGCAGGCCATGCTGGACCGAATCGAAAAACAGAACCCGGTGTTGAATGCCTACCTGACAGCGCTGCCCGAGACCGCTCTGGAGCAGGCGCGCGAGGCGGAGCGCGCCATTGCCGCCGGCCAGTACCGCGGGCCGCTCGACGGCATTCCTGTCTCCGTGAAGGATCTGTACTACACCCGGGGCGTGCGCACCACCGCCGGGTCCCCGATTTTCGCTGATTTTGTCCCGGATCATGACGCCACCGTCGTGGCACGCCTGCGCGACGCTGGCGTCGTGCTGCTGGGCAAGACACACCTGCACGAGCTGGCCTACGGGATCACCACCACCAACCCGCATTTCGGCCCGGCCCGCAATCCCTGGAGTCGCACGCAAATCCCCGGCGGCTCCAGCGGCGGCTCCGGTGCGGCGGTGGCGGCCTCGCTCTGCTCGGCGTCGATGGGCAGCGATACCGGCGGCTCGATCCGCATTCCGGCTGCGTACTGCGGAGTGGTGGGATTGAAGCCGACCTTCGGCCGGGTGAGCCTCCACGGCGTGATTCCGCTGGCCTGGAGCCTGGACACCGCCGGTCCGCTGGCCCGCACCGTGTGGGACGCCGCGGCGATGCTCGGGGCCATCGCAGGCCCTGGCTCCCGCGACGACTCCGCTGCTACGGCGCCTGTGTCCGACTATCTGGGCGAGATCGGCCAGGGCGTTCGCGGCCTGGTGGTCGGGGTTCCCGAGAACTACTTCTTTGACCACCTCAGCCCGGACGTAGAGCGGGCGGTGCGCACGGCGCTTAAGACGCTGGAGGAACTCGGCGCGCGTCTGGAGCCGTTGCGGCTGCCCGGCATCGAGGCGGCCACTGAGCTGGGCCGGCTGATCCTGCTGGGGGAGGCCGCGGCGCTGCACCAGAAGCTGCTGCGCAGTCACCGCCACGAGATCGGCGCCGACGTGCGGGCTCTGCTGGAGCAAGGGGAATGCATCCTTGCTACTGATTACGTGAACGCGCAGCGCACCCGCCGCCGCTTCGTGGCCGAACTGGAGGCCGTCTTCCAGAAGGTGGCGGTGCTGGTGACGCCCACCACTCCCATCACTGCGCCTACGATCGGTGAAACCAGCGTGCTCGTCAACGGAGAGCCCGAGGACGTGCGTTTGGCAAGCACCCGCTTGGTGCGCCCCTGGAACTTTGCCGGCGCGCCCGCCTTATCGGTGCCCTGCGGCCTCGACCGCAGCGGTCTGCCTATCGGCCTGCAGATTGTAGGTGGAGCCTTTCGCGAGTCTACCGTGCTACGAGTTGGGTACGCCTACGAGCAGGCCACCGAATGGGTCCACCGCCACCCACCCGAGGCCTGACGCCAGCATGACTCCAACATAGCCGGCAACACTGATGAGTTCTGTTTCGGTAACGTGGAGCTGAATAGTGCCCGCGGACCTAGCGCTGGCCGCTAACTAATTGACCTAGCGGACGATTCGGGAATAGTACAATACGTAGACGATTTATCTTGACAAGCTACAAGATATAGTGCAAATATCCGTCCGCGCCTGTTGGGAACCACGTGGGGCACCCAGGCCAGTAACCCACAACTTAGATGAATCTTCGAATGGCCTCTGGAGGCTCAGGGCGGGGTCCCTTCGACGTAAGGAGGCATGATGGGCGAGCTTTCTGTGAACTTGAAGACCAACGCAGAGGCAACCCGCGAACGCTTTCCTAAAGGAATTCGCTTCCCCCGCTATTTTACCAAAGCCACAGTCTCACCCTACGACGACGTGCAGTGGGAGTTCCGCATCGCCTCGATTACCAATGAGCGGGGCGAGACCATCTTCGAACAACGAGACGTGGAGGTGCCGAAAGATTGGTCGCAGACGGCTACCAACATCGTCGCCAGCAAATATTTTTACGGAAAGCCACAGGGCCCGCAGCGGGAAACCAGCGCCCGCCAGTTGATCCGCCGCGTGGTGGACACCATCACTCAGTGGGGTCGCGCTGGCGGCTACTTTGCCAGCCCGGAGGATGCGGAGAACTTCGGCGACGAGCTGGCCCACCTGATGATCCAGCAGAAGGCCAGCTTTAACTCGCCGGTCTGGTTCAACGTGGGCACGTCGAAGAACAGCTACGGCTGGGTTTGGGACCAGGCAGTGGACGGTGTGCGCACGGTGGAAAAGCAGGAGCGGCGGCCGCAGTGCTCGGCCTGCTTCATCAACTCAATTGACGATTCTCTGGACTCCATCCTGACGTTGGCCAAGACCGAGGGCATGCTGTTCAAATTCGGCTCCGGCACCGGCACAAACCTGTCGTCGCTGCGCGAGCAGGACGCGCCGCTGAGCGGGGGCGGCCGGGCAAGCGGCCCGCTGAGTTTCATGCGCGGCTTCGACGCTTTCGCCGGAGTCATCAAGAGCGGCGGGACCACACGCCGGGCTGCCAAGATGGTGGTGCTCAACATTGACCACCCCGACGCGGTGCAATTCATCCAGTGCAAGGCCAAAGAGGAGCGTAAGGCCTGGAGGCTGGTCGAGTCCGGCTATGACAGCTCGCTGGACGGCGAAGCCTACAGCTCCATCTTCTTCCAGAACGCCAACAACTCGGTGCGGGTCACCGACGAGTTCATGCAGGCGGTGGAGCGGGACGGCGAGTGGCAAACCCGTTCGACGCTGGACGGCCGTCCGGTCAAGAGCTACCAGGCCCGCGAGCTGTTGCGCATGATCGCGGAAGCCACCCACCAGTGCGGCGATCCCGGCATGCAGTTTGACACCACGGTGAACCGCTGGCACACCTCCAAGAGCAGCGGCCGGATCAACGCCTCCAATCCCTGCAGCGAGTACATGTTTCTGGACGACTCCGCCTGCAACCTGGCGTCGCTGAACCTGATGAAGTTCCTCAACGGCCAGTTTGACGTCGAGGCCTTCCGCCACGCAGTGGACACGATGATCGTGGCCCAGGAGATCATGGTGGACAACGCCAGCTACCCCACCGAGCGGATCGGCCGCAACTCGCACGACTACCGTCCGCTGGGGCTTGGCTACGCCAATCTGGGCGCGATGCTGATGGCCACCAGCCTGCCCTATGATTCCGAGGAGGGCCGGGCGGCGGCCGGCGCCATCAGCGCCATCATGCACGGCCAGGCTTACCTGACCAGCGCCCGGCTGGCCGCCGCCATCGGCCCCTTCCCCGGCTACGAGCCGAACCGGGAGCCGTTCCTCGGGGTGATCGGGATGCACCGCGACGCAGTAGCGCAGATTCCGGCGCGGCTGGTGGTTCCGGCGATGCTGGGAGCTGCGCAGGAGGTTTGGGACGAGTGCCTGGACACGGGGCGGCGCTTCGGCTATCGCAACGCGCAGGTCACCGTCATCGCCCCCACCGGCACCATCGGCTTCATGATGGATTGCGATACCACCGGGATCGAGCCCGAACTGGCCCTGGTGAAGTTCAAGCGGATGGTGGGCGGCGGCACGATCAAGATCGTCAACCAGACCGTTCCGGCTGCGCTGCTCAAGCTGGGCTATGCGCCCGATCAGGTGAGCGAGATTGTCGGCTACATTGACCGTGAGGGCACCATCGAGGGCGCCCCCAACCTGAAGCCGGAACACCTGCCGGTGTTCGATTCCTCCTTCCGGCCGGCCGGGGGGACGCGCGCCATTCACTACATGGGGCACCTGAAGATGGTGGCCGCGGTGCAGCCGTTCGTTTCCGGCGCCATCTCCAAGACCATTAACGTGCCGGGCGACACCACGGTCGAGGAGATCATTCAGGCCTACTTGCAGTCCTGGAAACTAGGCCTGAAGGCGGTGGCCATCTATCGCGATGGCTCGAAGAAGGTCCAGCCGCTCAGTACGGAGAACAAGGAGATGGAGTCGAAAGCAAGTCCGGCCGCCACGCCCGCCGGCGCTGCGGTTGCCGAACCCCGCCGCCGCAAGCTGGCTGCCGAGCGCGACTCCAAAACCCACAAGTTTTCTGTCGCCGGCCACGAGGGCTATATCACCGTCGGCATGTACGAGGACGGCACGCCAGGCGAGGTGTTCATCACCATGGCCAAGGAGGGCTCCACCGTCAGCGGCCTGATGGACAGCTTTGCCACGGCGATTTCCCTGGCCTTGCAATACGGCGTGCCGCTGAAGGTGCTGGTGGACAAGTTCAGCCACGTGCGCTTTGAGCCCAGCGGCTGGACCGGCAACCCGGAAATCCCTTACGCCAAGTCCATCATGGACTACATCTTCCGCTGGCTGGGAGCCAAGTTCCTCTCGCCCGAATACAAACAAAGCGAAGCTGAACCGGATGCAGTGGTGCCGCCGCTGAAGCCCACCGAGCCGGAGCCACAACTGGCCCTGCCTATCACCCGAGAGCCCTACCTTGAGGACGCCCCGGTCTGTGCCGACTGCGGCAGCCTCATGACCCGCAACGGCAATTGCTATAAATGCGGCAACTGCGGCTCCACCTCCGGCTGCAGCTAGCTCTCAAGTCGCAGCTTCTTATTTGACAGCTAGGCTTGACTCGCCGAACGCGTCGGCAACGGCGTAGCCGTACAAGACGAAACGTAGCGAGTAAAAAGTCGGACGGCGACCGGTAGCGAAGTCATGCACTGTGTTAACGGGCCGCCGTGTAAAGGTCACTCCGAAGAAGTTACCAGCGTCGTTTGCCGCCACCACCGGAAAAACCGCCGCGCCCGCCACGCCCGCCCGAAAAGTCACGGCCGCCTCCCCGTGGGGCGGCTTCCGGCCGAGCTTCATTCACCTGAATCGTCCGCCCCTCCCACTGCATTCCGCTCAGGCGGGCGATCGCCTGAGCCATGTCTTCCCCTTGCGTCAACTCAACAAAACCAAATCCACGGGACTGGCCCGTGGCCCGGTCTCGGATCACCCGGCCGGTTTCGACCTTGAAGCCTTCGTTGGTGACCCAGTCCACCAGGTCCTGGTCGTTGACCGAGTGGGGCAGATTTCCCACGTACAGCTTTTGCGGCATCCAGAATCCTCCTGTTGCGTGGCTAGCGAGGCACTCAACAGTTGGCGGCTCCCACTCGGTAGTCGAAGGGGCTATCCTAACAAAACTCTGGCGGCCCTGTTGAAGAACTCGAAGTGATCACTAGCGCTATGCTCAGCACCGTATTATAAGTCGAACCATTCGGAGCCAACTGGCCGTTTCTTCAAAGGACCGAGCGCTTGCGCCCGGATGCCGCCGAGGCCATCGCGCTCCGCGAGGCAGTAGAGCCATACATGGAGGACGCCAGGGTGGTCTCAAGCACAAAGCTGTGATAGCTTAGCAAGAGGGGACCAGAGTTTGAGTTTCCCGTTGCCCGCGCGCTGCCCGGTCGGGCGGCGATGCCATTGCGCAGCGGGGCCGTAGTGAAGCTGGTTATCACGCCTGCCTGTCACGCAGGAGATCGCGGGTTCGAGTCCCGTCGGCCCCGCCAGTTTTTACAATGGCTTAGACATTCTCACATCTCGTACTTATGTTCAGTTGTGTTCAGAACCCCGCACAGTTTTCGGTCCAGGGCTTTAACGGTCGCCTTGGCGGTCTCCGGTATTGATTGAGCATACAAGTTCAGTGTCGTGCTGGCCTGCTGCGAAACGGGCAAGAATAGCTGTGGATTTCGCCGTTGGACCAACCGGTGGTCAAAGGCCCCAGCGCTGGTGTTGGCCTGGAGTCTGCCAGTGCGGCGCGCGGAAGCCCACAGTTTCACTGGGCAGGTCAACATGCCGGAGGACTCTCATTTAGGCCGGTCCAGTTTTTGGGAAGCAGGTCAGTAGCATTCCTCGCTAAAAAGCCGCAGTGAAGCTTCCCGTTGAGAGACAGTTTCGAAACGGGAATCGACGCTTCTTCTAACTTCCAGAAAGAAAAGGGAATGGGCTGGCATGCCACGTGCATTGCATGAACTGTGTTCCCGGCCTGGAGCCTGCTGTTGCCCCTGGCCGGCATTCTGGTCATGGTTGGGTTCATGGCGCTGCGGCGCTGGCGGCGAGGTCGCCGGTTTGCGCGGCGCGATGACCTGCGGCGTCAGTGGGTGGAGCGGCTCCCAGTGCTGCTGTCGGGTGTGGAGATTTCCCGGGTCGAACTAGCCACGCGGGATCGGCGCGAGACGCTAGAGACGCTGGTTATAGACCGCCTGGAAGTCGCCACCGGGCAGGAGGCGCAACGGCTGAGGAAGCTGTTGGAGCGCGCTGGCTTTCCGGACCGACACGTGGACTGGCTGCGGCGCGGCAAGCACTGGCAGAAGCTGCAATCGACTGCCCTGCTGGGCAGAGCCGGCGCTCGTGTGGCAGTGCCGGCTTTGATAGACCTCCTGCGCGACCCCTCTCCGGAGTTGCGCCAGGCTGCCGCCCGAGCCCTGGCAGCTATCGGCGACCCGCTAGCGGCTTCGGCCTTGATCCAGTGCGTGGCCGAACCCGCCCTGCCGCTGCACCCCACCATTTGGTTGCACGCGGCGGTCGGCTGCCGCATCCCGAGGGGATCTCTGATTTTGCTGCTGCACGACCAGCGCGCGCAGGTGCGCACCCTGGCGGCCCGCGCTCTGAGTGAGTTGCCTGAACTAGCCACCTTCGATCAGGTGCAGGAATTTGCTTTTGATCCCGACGAAGAAGTGCGCGCGCAAATAGCCCGAATTCTGGGACGCACTGCTGACCCGCGAGCTGCGCCAATACTGGTCGTGCTCGCGAGAGATTTCGCTTGGTTCGTGCGCCTGCGAGCCCTGGCGGGCATCGGGGACTTGAACCGTCCAGAGTGCCTGGACGCAGTGCTGCATGCGACGCGCGATTCCCATTTTCAGGTACGGCAGCGCGCTGCCACGACCCTGGCGCGCCTGGCCGCCAAACCCTTACCCGTTCTGCGCTACTTGATGAATGCAGGAGACCGCTACGCCCTGGAGGCGTACCTGTCGCTGCTGGGCCGCAGCGGGTTGCTGTGGCGTACGATTGCGCTACTGCGGTCCGCACAAGCCGAGGAGCGCCAGGAAGCCACCAGCCTGTTGCGTGCCGCACTCCGCGCCGGGGTTACCCAAGAGTTCCTATATGCGCTGGAAACGCACCCCGATTCTCGGGTTCGCTTGAAAGTGGCGAGACTGCTCGTTCAACACCCTAGCCCGGCTCTTGCTCCAGCCATCGAGCAAATCCAGGCTCGCGCCACCGACGGTCGGCAGCAGCGCGTGCTGCGCTGGGTGAGTCAACAGTTACAAGCGGCCCTGGTCGCACCGGCTGCCTATGAGCCTCCCCGAGGTCGCCATGCGCTGGCTGATCGCGTTTAACCAATTCGTTGTCCTCTACTACCTGTATTCCGCGGTCCACTGCCTGCTGTTAATGGTGGCCTCGTTGTGGTCCAGCGTGCAACACCAGCGACGGATAAGGAACATCTCGCTTCAGGAGATCTACTCCTCGCCTTTCACGCCTCCCATTTCGTTGTTGGTCCCGGCCTACAACGAGGAGGTCAGCATCGTGGAGACGGTCCGCTCGCTGCTGTCGTTGACCTACCCGGACTTTGAAGTGGTGGTGATTAACGACGGCAGCGAGGACCAGACGCTGGCCCGGCTGGAGGGCGCCTTCCAGTTGATCCGGACTCAGTACGTCATTGCTCCGCGGCTGAAGACCCAAACGGTGCGCGCCGCTTATGTCAGCTTGACCGAACCCCGTCTGCTGGTACTGGACAAAGAGAATGGCGGCGGTAAAGCGGATGCGCTGAACGCCGGCATCAACGTCGCCCGCAACCCCTATTTCTGTGCGCTGGATGCTGACGCAGTACTGGAAAGCGACGCATTGTTGCGGATGGCGCTGCCCATGGTGCTGGACCCGGAGCGGGTGGTGGCGGTCGGCGGCATCGTGCGGGTGGTGAACGGGTGCAGGGTCGCCTCCGGACGGGTCACCGACGTTCACCTGCCGCGCCCCAGTATAGAAGCCATCCAGGTGGTGGAGTACCTGCGGGCCTTCCTGTTCGGCCGCGAGGGCTGGAGCGCGCTGAATGGCATGCTGATTATCTCCGGGGCCTTTGGCTGTTTTTCCCGCCAAATGGTGTTGGAATTGGGCGGCTACCGCGCGGACGCGATCGCGGAGGACATGGATCTGGTGGTGCGGATGCATCTGCACCTGCGGCGACAACGGGGGAGTTCTTATCGCATCCGCTTCATCCCCGACCCGGTCTGCTGGACCGAGGTGCCCGGCGACCTGGCTTCTCTGGCGGGCCAGCGAAAGCGCTGGCAAAAGGGCCTGGTCCAGGTGCTCTGGCGCTACCGCTCCATGATGCTGAACCCGCGCTACGGGTTCATCGGGCTGGTGGCATTCCCCTACCACGTTGTGGTGGAACTGCTGGGAGCGGTGGTGGAACTGCTCGGCTGGCTTGCCATCCTAACTGCGGCCTTGCTGGAAGTGCTCACCTGGGCCACCTTTGTTTATTTCATGATCCTGGCTTATCTGGTGGGCACGTTGGTCTCCATTGGTTCGGTCGTCCTAGAGGAGATCACCTACCGTCGCTACCAGAAGATCAGCGAGGTGGCGCGGCTGCTTCTGCTGTGCACGCTGGAGTTCTTTCCTTACCGGCAGTTTCTGGTGTTCTGGCGGGTAGTAGCAATGATCGAACTGCTGGCGGGCAAGCGCGCCTGGGGCCGGATGCACCGGCGCGGCTTTACCCCAGCGCATCCGCCCGGGAGTGTCTAGCCTTGGGCCGGGAGCGTCTAGTCTTGGGGTAGAAGAGGGGCCATTCATCCCGACTACCCTGGGGTGGCCCAGCCGCAGCATAGCCGCACTTCCCGCGCGTTCCATACTCCGGCCTCCTGCGGTCGCTCTCCCTCGGCCGCAATGTCTATTTTGTTTTAAATGTGAATTTAAAAGGAAATAGAGGGTTCCCACTCTTGTCTTTGAAGTTTTTGAACTTTTAGCTATTTATCCAAATAATATATTCTTTATTGGGCTCCATTTTCACAGGCAACACATTGCGTGTGTAGTTGTTCGTATAGTGTGGCTGCCCTGTCATCTCCGGGAAGTCGTTCTTATTTGTATATGCCCATGACCAACTCTGATCCATCATTTCCTCATTGAATGTTCCTGATATTTCGTCTGTAGATGGGCCGACATCCTGGCTCCCATTTGGTGGGGATGTATCGACAACACGGGGAGCCTCGGTGTCTTTACTGCTGCATCCTACAGAGATAATGATCAGCACGATCATTAAAACAAATAGAACCTTCTGGATCATTTCAGAACCTGTGGACACCTAACTCTTGTTCATGATGACTCGCATAAAACCTCGTCCCGGTCAGCACGGTAAACGATTCTGGATTCCTTGTCAAACTGGCCGAGGATATTCGGCTGAACGGCTTCTCGTGTGGCGTGCTGAATCAGCTACTTCCGACCGTGCCGACGAGTGGGGTTTAGGGACACTGATCAAGAGAGCGCTTTGCCTCAGTTGGGATTATACTTCTACCCTGCATGTTTGAGCCAGAGCGGTACATCTCCCTTGCGACGTTCCGCCGATCGGGCCAGCCCGTTTCGACGCCCGTTTGGTTCGTGGAGGACTCAGGCAAACTGTACGTGAGAACCGAAACGCAAGCCGGCAAGGTCAAGAGGCTGCGCAATAATCCTCAGGTGGAAGTGGCGCCCTGCACAGCGCGGGGAAACCCCAAAGGGTCGGCGGTCAGGGCCCTCTGCAGGATACTGAATCCGTCCGAGGAGCCCCGCCCCAGGAGGTTGGTCTCGAAGAAGTGCGGCTGGCAGGTTTGGATCGTAGATTGGATTGTCCGGCTGCAACGTAAGCGGCCCGTCTTTTTGGAGATCAACCTTAACTCGGCTTAGAAACCGGGCTCCGCCGGGATCGCCGGCTACCGGCCAGTTGAGGCGCAGGCAAGACAATCTTCAGCAGCGCGTGGACGACCGATCTGACGGCGGTTGCCGCCGGCGAAGCGTAGGAGGAATGCGATGCCTGGCTGGAAACGGGTGACGATTGTTTGGCTGCCATTGGGGCTGCCACTGGGTCTGGCCCTCATTCTTGCGTTGCAGGGAACCTGGCACCGCCTTTTGCCCGCCGCAGGTGCGTCACCAGCGCCATTATTGATGGCGCCGGCAACGATGGTGGAAGTCACCGGCGAGGGACGCCGGTACTGGCCGCGTTGGCGCGGGCCCTCGGGGCAGGGGTTGGCCGTCGACTCGGGCTATCCCGACACTTGGTCGAATCGGGAAAACGTCCTCTGGAGAGTCAAGGTCTCCGGGAAGGGCAACTCCTCTCCCGTGATCTGGGGCGACCGCATCTTCCTGACGACGGCCTACGACAACGGGGGCCGACGGTCGATTCTGAGCTTCCAACGCGAGGATGGCCAGCAGCTCTGGGAGGCCTTTGCTCCGAAAGGACGTCCTGAGAGGGCTCACGCCAAGAACGGCTACGCTTCGGGCACACCAGCTACCGACGGTGAGCGAGTCTACGCCTATCTCGGAAATCATGGCTTACTGGCCGTGGACTTCAACGGCAAACAAGTCTGGCATCACGATCTGGGCCCGATGGATCCTTTCCACGGCGCCGCCGGCTCTCCGCTGCTTTACCGGGATCGCGTGATCATCTACCAGGACCATCGCGCGCCCTCCGGGTCGTTTGTCGCAGCATTTGACAAGCGGACCGGCAGGAAACTGTGGTGGACCGAGCGCCAGGAAAAGACCGGCTGGGGCTCGCCGGTGGCGGTGCGCGTTGGGGACCGCGATGAGATCATTGTCAGCAGTCAGAAATGGGTCTATGCCTACGATCCGGACAGCGGCAGGGAGTTGTGGCGCTGCGCGGGGAACCTGGTTGAGGTAACGCCCACTCCGGTGGTGGGCCACGGCCTGATTTTTTGCAGCTCCGGCCGGGCAGGCCCGACGCTGGCGATCCGTCCCGGAGGATCGGGCGATGTCACCGGCACGCACCTCGTCTGGCAGACGCCGAAGGGCTCCCCGTTCATCCCCTCGCCGCTGCTCTACGGGGATTACCTCTACCTCGTCAACGACATGGTGGGGATCGCCACCTGTTACGAGGCAAAAACGGGCAAGCTGATGTGGCAGGGCCGGCTGGCCGAAACCCGGCGCGAATTGTTCTCGGCGTCCCCGGTGGGGGTGGACGGCAAGGTGTTTTTCACGAGCGACGACGGCGAAACATTTGTGCTCAAAGCCGGGTCGGAATTCAAACTTCTGGGCGTCAACCGTCTCAACGAACGCACGCTGGCTTCGCCGGCGCTGGTGGGTGGCCGCTGGTATTTCCGCACCGCCGCTCACCTGGTCTGCATTGGCCGGCCTTCGTGATCCGCTCGTCACCACGTCGATGCCCAGTTTTCCGCCGGCCACCACCGAATCCAAGTCTCGAAGGGCATACCGGCCGCATCGCCAATTTCGGGACTGATTCTCTAAACCGGAGGCTAAGCGGATGGCCGGTAAGCTGCGCCGCGAAGCGGCTGCAGCTTCACCGGCTTGTTAGGCCGGACACCTGGTGGCTGGATGGCAAGAAATCGGCCACCCGCGCGCTCAGTCCAGATAGGCCAGCTCATTGGAGCCTAGAAGGACCTGAGCGTACTCTTCCCAGGGTTTGCGGCCTAGCGCGGCTTCCCGCCGACCCAGGAACGTGAGAGCGAGGTCAACCTCGTGCGCCCTCGGCTCGCGACCCAGGGTCATACGATAGAGAGTCGCGATCTTGGCGTTGGAGTCCTGCAGAGGGCCAACCCGCGCCGCCAACCTTACAGCCTGGTGCTGCATCCACTTGCTGTTGAGCACGAAGAGCTGCTGAAGTGGAGTGGTGGTGACCTGGCGCTTGGGGATGTGCTGCGTCGCAACTGGGAAATCGTAGAGTTGCAAGAACGGATGCAGCCGGCCGCGGCTGGTCTTCGAATAGACCGACCGGCGGGCGGGGCCTTCGACGTCGACTTCCTCGGAAGGTCCGCCCATCGTCAGGTCGAGTTCGCCTGATGCTTGCAGAATCGCGTCCCGCCAGGCTTCGATCTCCAGCCGACGCGGATTCATCCGCCACAGCCAACGATTCGTCGGGTCGGCCTGCTGCACCGATTCGATGCTGCGGCTCGCTTGCCGGCACGTTGCTGAAAGCATGATCTCGCGGTGCAGCCATTTGAGGGACCAGCTGTTCTTGACGAAGCGAGCTGCAAGGTCGTTCAGGAGTCGCGGGTGCGTAGGCCTCTGCCCCTGTGTGCCGAAGTCCGAAGGCGTTCGGACAAGATGCTCGCCGATGTGCCAACCCCAGACGCGGTTGACCCATACGCGCGCGGCCAGCGGACCGGCTTCACTGACGATCTTGTCGGCCAACTCCAAACGTCCTGAGCCTTGCCGGAACGGGTCGGGTTCGCCCTCGGTGAAGACCACGAGGAACCGCCGCGGCACGATCTTGCCCGGGTTGGCGACATTGCCGCGGATGAACACCGGCAGGTCGCGGGGCTGGCCAGGGCGCAGGTCGATCCAAGTGACCGTCGGTGTGCTGCCATCGATCCACACTCCGCAGTCGACGACGGCGTGGGTCAACGGCGTGTCGTCTTCGCATAAGCGCGCATCGAGCTCTCGAATCTCCGCCTTCATCGCCTGAATGCGGGGATGCATCTCTGTAGCGATGGTGCTCAGCTCTTTGAGAAGGGCGTACTGGCCCTTGAGGCGGTAGAACCTCTCGTGATCCCAAACCAGTTTTTCCGCCGCTTTGGGATCCATTTCGACGATCGGCCGCTTGACCAGCCACTGGCTGGCGAACACACCCGCCAAGCCGTAGTAGTCCTCGTTGGTGATGGGGTCGAACTTGTGGTCGTGGCAGCGGGCGCAGGCGACGGTGAGGCCGAGCAACCCGCGAGAGACAGCATCGACCCGCTCGTCCCAGTCGTCGCTCGCCAGAGTCTCGGTCACGTCGCGGGAGAGTCGCGGGTCCTTGTGATACATCGGCGAGTTGCCGATGTAACCGAGCGCCCTCATGTCGGCCGGCTCGAAACCCGGCAGTAGGTCGGCGGCAAACTGCATGCGGATGAAGCGATCGTAGGGAATATCCTTATTGAAGGCCTCGATGACCCAATCTCGGTAGCGCCAGGCAAATTCGTGCGGCTGGTTGGTCGACTCGCTGGTGGGGTGGTCTTCGGCCCAGCGCGCCACGTCGAGCCAATGGCGTCCCCAACGTTCGCCGTACCGTGGCGATGCCAGCAGGCGCTCGATCAACTCTTCATAGGCTGTTGGCGAGGGATCGGCGACGAACGCTTCGACCTCTTTGTAGCTCGGCGGCAGTCCGGTCAAGTCGAGCGAAGCGCGCCGGATCAGCGCACGGTGGTCGGCCTCGAGCGACGGCTCCAGGTCGTTTTCTTCGAGCCTGGCGAGCACGAACGCGTCGATTTTGCGTCGCGCCCAGCCGCGGTGGCTGTAGGCGGGCGCCTGCAACTCGGCCAGAGGCTGAAAAGCCCACCAGCGGCGCCCCTCTTCGATCGGCGTGCCCGGGCCGGAGCTGTCGGGTTTTTCGGCCTCCCCGGAGCTGTTGGGTGGGGTTGCGCTGGGCTCGTCGATGCGCGGGTCCTGGGCGCCGTCGGCAATCCAGGTGTCAAAATCCGCGATCACCCGGTCAGGCAGCTTTCCGGTCGGCGGCATCTTGAGCGAAGGGTCTTGATAGCGGAGCGCCTTGATCAGCAGGCTCTGATCCGGCCGCCCGGGCACCAGCGCCGGGCCCGAAGCGCCGCCGCGCCGGAGCGCGTCGCGCGAGTCCACACGTAAGCCGCCCATGGGCTCGTCGAGCCGAGCCGAGTGGCACCTCATGCACTGCTCGATCAGCACGGGCCGAATCCTGCGCTCGAAGTGTTCGATCTCCGGGCTTTGAGCCGAGCCGACGAGCGCCGCCGCGGCCACGAGGAGCGTCAAGCGCATCATGCCAGCAACTCCGCTGGTACGCGCCCGTGAACGTCGGTCAGACGGAAATCCCGACCGGCATAGCGGTACGTCAGACGCTCATGGTCCAGACCGAGCCGGTTGAGGATTGTAGCGTGCAGGTCATGAACACTGACCCGGTTCTCGACGGCCTGGAACCCGAAATCATCGGTGGCGCCGTAGCTGACGCCGCCGCGAACGCCTCCGCCCGCCATCCACATCGTGAAGCCGTACGGGTTGTGGTCTCGTCCGTCACCGGATTCTGAAACCGGCGTACGGCCGAACTCTCCGCCCCAGACGAGGAGGGTTTCCTCCAACAGTCCGCGCCGTTTGAGGTCCCGGATGAGCGCGGCAGTGGCTTGGTCCATGTCGGGACAACGCTCGCGCAGGTTCTTGTTGATCTCTTTGTGATCGTCCCATGGCTGGCGGGGGCCATAGTAGAGGTGCACGTAGCGGACGCCCTTTTCGACGAGTCGGCGGGCGAGCAGACAACCGTTGGCGAATGGGGTGGAGCCGTACTCCTCGCGGATTTTCTCCGGTTCTTTGCGCACATCGAAGACGTCCAGCGCTTCAAACTGCATGCGATAGGCAGTCTCCATCGCTCGGATGCGCGCCTCTAGAAAGGCGTCCTGCCCGACGGCGGAGCGGTGCGCCTTGTTCAGGGCGGCGAGCAGGTCGAGCTGATGGCGTTGCGCACCGGCGTCGAGCTTGCCGTTGCGCAGGTATGAATCATCTTCTCGGGGTCGGTCTCGGTGTTGTTGAAGTGCGTGCCCTGGTGCTCGGCCGGCAAGAAGCCCGAGCGCCACAAGTAGCTCTGGCGTGACGACGGGCTCAGCACGACGAAGCCCGGCAGGTTCTCGTTCTCGCTGCCGAGCCCGCAGGAGATCCAAGCTCCGAGAGTCGGATGGGTGGAAGCGATGTTCCCTGAATGGATCAGATTCTTCGCCGGAGTGTGCGTCGGGTTGAACGTGTACATCGAGCGGATGACGCACAGCTCGTCGACAAGGCCCGCCAGATTCGGCAACAGCTCGCTCACTTCGATGCCGCTCTGACCGTGCCGCCGGAACTTGAACGGCGAGGGCAGCAGGCCGCCGGTCATGCGCTCGGTGCGCAAGTCCACCGAATCGGGCCGCTGGCCGGCGTACTTCTCTAGCGCCGGCTTGGGGTCGAACAGGTCGAGATGCGAAGGGCCGCCGGTGAGGAACAGGAAGATGACGTGCTTGGCGGCGGGAGCGAAGTGCGGTCCGACCGGGGAACTTGCGGCCCAGAGGTCGGAGGCCAGCATCCCGGAGAGCCCCACCGCGCCCAGGCCGCCGCACAGAGACTCCACGAAAGCCCGTCGACTCAAAGCTCCTCGGCTCGAAGAAGCGGTTGGCTGCGGTGCTTTCGACATCGCGACAGACGGCCCCGTACGGAATTATAAAAGAAGGCCGACCATTCTGCTAGGTGTGTTACGCGGAAACACCAAGATCTCGACTAGGTCTTTGAGATCCAGCCGAGCGACAGGGTTGCGGCTACGATAGCAGTTTCCCAACGACTCGGCCGCCGACGTCAATCAACCGGCATGTTCATGGTTAGCTGCAGGTGCGCCACTTTTCGCCCGACACGCTGAAGGAGGTGGCCAGCCTTTATTCGGCGGCTACCGCCTCGTTGGCGCGCATCACCCGCAACAGGTTTCCGCCCATGATCTTGCGAATATCGGTGTCCGAATAACCAAGGTCCATCAGGCCGCGGACCAACGCCGGATACTTCGAAACGTCCTCCAGTCCCTCTGGCACCATGCCGGAAATGCCGTCGTAGTCGGACCCGAGGCCCACGTGATCCGCGCCCGCGATCTTGACCACATGGTCAATGTGGCGCAACACGGCCCGCGCGTCCACCTTAGGGAGGCGCGCGCGATAGCGGCGCTGGATGGCCCGCCTCCAGTCCCACCGTTGCGGGTTGCCCCGGTTTAGCATCATCATCTCCGCGATCTCGCGGTTCCTCTGGTCACGATACCCGAGGAAGACATCCCAGGCCTTCTGATCCAGGTAGGCCGCGCTGAAGTTGATGGAGATCACACCGCCATTGCGCGCCAGGGCGCGAAGCATGTCGTCGTTGATGTTTCGCGACACGTCACAGATCGCGCGGACCGAGGAGTGCGAGGCGATGACCGGCGCGCGGGCCGTCTCCAGCACGTCGTAGAAAGTCTTGTCGGAAACGTGGGAGATGTCGATCATCATGCCGAGACGATGCATCTCGTGCACCACCTCGCGCCCGAAGGTGGAAAGGCCGTTATGGACGGCTTTGTCGGTACCTGAGTCCGCCCAGTTGTTGGTCTGGAAGTGGGTCAAGGTCATGTAGCGCACGCCCAAGCGGTGAAAATTGCGGAGGACCGGAAGACTGTCCTGAATGATGTGGCCGCCCTCGAGGCTCAGCAAGATGGCGATCTTGCCTGCGCGGCGAATCCGAACGATGTCGTCAGCCGTGTAGGCGATTTCGATATCGCTGGCATTTCGCCGCACCTCTTCGTAGACGGCGTCGATGCACTCCAGCGCGCGCGGGACCCACAGCGGCGAAGTGAAGTCCGTCGGTTGCACATAAACCCCGAAGAACAACGCGCCCACCCGGCCCCGACGCAGGCGCGGGATATCTGTCTCGTAATAGTTGTGCTCCTCGGCGAGGCGGTACCGTTCATCCACGATGTACGCGGGTGTGTCAATATGCACGTCCACGATCAGAAGGTCGCGCATCAGCCGATCGAATCGATGCTCGGGGTTTTCCACCTGCCCCAGCGCAAGGGCGGCCAGAAGGATGCTTCCAAGCAGAATTGCTCCGCGAAACTTTGGGGCCACTGGGTCCGACCTGTAGGCTTTTGCCATAAGCTAGCTCCTCCGAGGGGGTGCTCAGAGACGTTTGCCGTTGCACTGGTTGCAGATTACCGTGCGACACTGCGCGGCGCCCTTCGGGTGCTTGGTGCCGCAATAACTGCACGAGGCGCCCTTTCCGTCAAGTTCCTGTTTCAAAGGGCCGGGGCAGGACCGCGTGTCAGGGTGATTCTCCCGGCAATGGCACCACCCGCTGGCTACCGGCATAGACTCCTCCTCCCAAGAAAAGATTTGGCCCGTAAAGTTTACCGCGATCCGCGCCCGCCCGGGACCGGCGAAGAAGACCAAAAGCGGCGAGCTGCCTCGACCAGGACCTGCGCACAGCCCACTACCGAATCCAGGTCCACCCATTCGACTGCCTCGTGCGCGCCGGCGCCTGCCGGGCCGTAGTTGACGGTAGGGATGCCGGCGGCGGCGAACAGAGCTGCGTCCATCCAGTAGGCCACTCCTGCCTCCGGAGGCGGCTGCCCCGTAACCACCTGTGCGGCCTCACGGAGGCAACGGGCAATCGGCGTGTCGCGGTCGCACACCAGCGGAGCTCGGTCCAGCAAGCAACGAATTTCGGCTTCCTCGCCGGCCTGCCGCACCACTTGCTGCAGTTCGCGCATCACTTGCTCCGTGGTCTCGCCGGGCAGCGTCCGCCGTTCTACTCGCAGATGGCACTGCGGTGCGTAGGTGGAAAGTCCCGCCCCGCCCTGGATCAGAGCACAATGCTGTGAGGCTGGCCCCACCAGAGGATGAACGCGCCGCTGCAGCTCCTGGTGGTCAAACTGCTCCAGGGCGGTGATGATCCGCCCCATTTTGCCGATGGCGCTGACCCCGAGGTCCCAGCGGCTGCCATGAGCCGCCTGGCCGATGGTGACGATTTCCACCCAGACAAAGCCCTTGTGCGCCAGAATCAGCCGGCACTCGCTGGGCTCGGTGAGGATGCAGGCATCGGCCCGGTGGCGCTTGAGGAAATCCTCGGTGCCGAGACTGGCATACTCCTCGTCGGCCACCAGCGCAGTTATTACTCGCCCGGGTACCCGCCTGGGTAGCTGGCCGGGCAGGTGCTCCTGAGCCAGCGCGGCGGCCGCTGCCATGACGGCAGCGGCGCTGCCTTTCATGTCGTAACTGCCACGCCCGTAGATCCGGTCGCCCTCCAGGCGCGGTTCAAATGGAGAAATCCTCATGCCGGCGGTGGCCACCGTATCCAGGTGCGCGCACAAGACCAAAATCGGCCCCGGTCCTTCGCCGACTTCGGCCACTACATTGGGCCGCCCCGGCGCTGCCTCCTCCAACCAGCTATGCAGGCCCCGGGCTGCAAGCCACTGGGAGGCGAAGGCCGCGATGGCAGCCTCTCCGTGTCCCTCCTCCGGCGCCAGGGTCGGGTTCACCGAGGGAATACGGATCAGCTGCTGAAGCAGCTCCAAAATTACAGCCCGGGAAAGCGCATCCGACGGCATGTCGTCTTACGTTCTAACGCTCTTAGGTTCTACTGGCAGCCCACTTAGGTTTCTGCCAGACCAAATATACCCGGCGTAATATACCCCGTGTAGCTGGGCTGGCAAAGCGACCGCAGCGCCGGGAGAGTCCGCAGGGCCACGATGGCGACCCTGGTAGGGAAGCCCCAGCGGGCACGTCATGGTACCGCGGTAGTTCAAGTTATAATCAGACTTTGGGTGAGTTCTCCCGCGAGCCGTCGAGCCCAGCCGTCGAACGATGAAGACGAACATCATCACCATCCCGGTTCAGAAAGTCCAGGGTGTTTCCTCCTCCGCCGAGCAGGACCTGCTTGCCGTTGAGGAGCCTCTGCAACTGCGGCTGAGCTTCCAATCGCAGGGAGCTCGCAGGAGCAAAGATCTTTCGATCACCATGCGCACCCCCGGCCACGATGTTGAACTGGCGGCTGGCTTCCTTTTCACGGAAGGCATACTCCAAGTCCCCGACCAGATCGTGGAAATCCAGGGTGGCGGGTCCGGCAAGAACGCCAAGCAGAACCGCAACACGGTTACTGTCCGCCTGAAACGAGGAGTGAAGCTCGATTGGGACCGGCTGGAACGCCACTTCTACCTCAGCTCCAGTTGCGGGGTCTGCGGGAAAGCCTCGATCGAGGCGCTACAGGCCACCGGCTGCCCCACTCTGCCCTCGGCCAAGCCTCTCATTGATTCCTCGGTGATCCACCGCCTGCCCCAGACGCTGCGGAGTTCCCAGGCCCTTTTTGACCGCACCGGCGGCCTGCACGCCGCCGCTCTGTTTAACTCCACGGGAAAACTGCTGAGCATGCGAGAGGATGTGGGCCGGCACAATGCCCTGGATAAATTGATCGGCGCTGAATTCCTGAAGAATCGCTTACCTCTTTCCAACAGGCTGGCCGATAGGCTGCTGCTGTTGAGTGGACGCACCAGCTTTGAGCTGGTGCAGAAGGCGTTGATGGCGGGGATTCCCGTGCTCGCCGCTGTAGGCGCGCCTTCCAGCCTTGCCGTCGAGCTTGCCTTAAGATTCCAGATGACGCTGGTGGGATTCGTGCGCAACGACCGGTTCAATATCTATTCCGGGGGCTGGCGCATCCAGGGAGTCTAAGCCGGAATTTCCATTTTGAGCTTCCCCTTCACCCGAAAACCTATGCCTCTTACCCTGTCGTGTCAATCGCAAATCGCCCGGGCCTCTTTGAGGTGGTAGTGCGGCACATTTTGGCTGTTCTTCGGAGTCGCTGTGCGGGTTTCGCCTGCCCAGCCTGCCTCGCCGCTGACACTTGTCCGGCCCGACCACTTCTGAGCACCTAAAATTACCCTCTCTCCTGGGTCGCTAGCCGTCTGGCAGCGGCAGTGCCGAGATCGTTCGCAGCATGCTGCTGAACAGCCTCCGGCTCAAGTGCCCTTCGGCCAGCAAAAGCCAGTAATATCGCGCATGTTTCACCAGCCGTCCGCCCGTTTTCACCAGCCGCTGCTGCAAACTCGTCAGCGACCAGTTGTTGATCCTCTTCGGTAGCACCAGCCGCCGCCACAGGTTTCCCAAGTTGTAGGCGATCAGGCTCAGCCATAGGCGCACCTCGTTCGACCGAAACCGATGGCAACTCAGCCGGGTCATCTTTACCGCCTGCTTGCCTTCCTTGATCCATTGCTCTGCGGTGCCCCGCTTGTTGTAGAACCGGACCACCGCCCGGCTGTCGGTCTCCAGATTGGTGACGATGAACCCCACGCGAGGGAACAGTTCGCCAAAGTGGAACTCCACCTTCGCCACCACCCGCCGCGCCTTTTTCCAACTGGCTGCCTGGTAGAGAAAGCTCTTGTACCAGACCACCGGCTTGTGGCTCGGTCGCCCCACTGACCGCGTCAACAACTCCGCGATGTCCCTCTCCAGACTGTCGTTGGCCGGGATGCGAATCGCATACTTCACGTCCCGCTCCTCCAGTGCGTCGTAGATCTCCGGCTTGGCGAAGGCGGCGTCGGCGCGAAACACCACTTCCTTGCCCAGCTTCTGCTGCCGTTCGATCTCTGGCAGGAGAAGTTCTTCCCAATCCTCGGCGCTGTGCACGTTGCCGGGTCGCAGCTTGGCCGCCAGACAGTCACCCTCGCGACTGAACAGCAACAACGGGTGATAGCAACTCGACTCGAAATGCCCGTTGTAGGCGCTCTGCTCCTGTTCGCCGTAGACCGGGATCTCGGTGCTGTCCATGTCCAGCACCACCCGGCGCGGCGCATCCATAGCTTCCGCCCTGGCGATCAAATCCCGGTTGATCGCTGCCAAACCAGCAAGGTTCTCGTCTTGCGTCAGCAGTTCTGTCTCGAACGACTGTAACCGGGAAGTCAGGGCTGCGCCACGTTCCCAGATCTTCTCCGAACCGATCAGCCGGAACGTCGGATCTTGGGAAAGCCGCTCGGCGTCGTTGACGTCTTCGTATCCTGCCAAGCGGCTGTAGATGGACTGCCGCAGCAAGTCAGCGAGGGGCAACCGGGTGTTCTTCCCCCGAGAGTCGATCAAGTGCTGTTCGATAAGTTCGCCGAACCCCAAACGTTCGTCCAACTCGCGCACCACAATCAGACCGCCGTCGGAAGTGATTCGCGATCCCTGAAATGTGACCCGCAGAAACCGGTTGAATGACAGTTGAAACGCCTGTTTTTGGCTCTCACCCATTCGGTGTACACCTCCGGAAGGCAATGTTGATGCTGGAACCCGCATCAATACTGACGTTGGAGTCATTCAGAAGGTTGCCGCCGATAGTTCATAAAGGAAATCCGGGTTAAGAGCTGCCGCGGCTAGAGCGGCTCGAAATATCCCTGGCCGGCGCAGGCCAGGCACAGGGCGCGCCCGTCGCGCAGGATTTCGCGGCCGAAGTTAATTCCTTCGCCACATTCGGTGCAGAGGACACGCGGCGCGCGATATCCGGGGCGCTCTTCTGCCGGAAGGCTTGCGCGGACCCACTGCCGGGTGAACATCTCCTCGTCGGAAAGTTCCCGATAGGCACGTCGCAAAGCTTCTTCCTTCTCCAGGTCCGGGAAGATCTCCCGCGCGCGTTCGTTAGCGCTCTCCCGGGCAGCGATGCGGATGGCCCGCTCCGTCCGCAGGTCCAGGAAAGTGGCCGCCATCTTCCCCAGGTCCTTAAACTTCAGGGTGCGGTTGCCGAGGCGGCAGCCGGTGACGAGCCCGACGGCATCGGGCAGGCAGCGGTCGACCTCCACAAACGCAATGAGTGACCTGTGGGTCTGCTTTGGCTCCTCAATGCCCAGTTCCTTCAGCGCGATCATGGCCATGCGGATGCCCTGGATGATCCCGGAACGTGTGTCCCCGTCTTTGGCTGCCGCCTGTATGTACTCCTCCAGGCTCTTCATTTCGCCCTCGTCTCCAACTCTCGTTGGACTTCCCCCCAATCCTGGGCCGTATTGATATTCTTGAACATCCGCAGGGGAAAACCAAACTGAAGCAATTGGTCGGGTGCCAGAACCTGCACGCGGAGCTGGGCGAGCCGGCCCACAATTCCCGCAGGTTCCTCCTCGAGACCCTGCTGCAGAACAGGGAGGCAGCCGCGGTGGTAGGCGGCGCAGAGCGGTTGCCACCCGTCGGCCGTTCGCGGAACCACGGCCTGCGCTTCCGATGCCAGAGCCTGCTCGATCAGGAATTGCACGAAACGGCCTTCGAGAAATGGCAGGTCACAGGCCAAGAAGATGTTCCACTCGCAGGGTGAGCTTTCCAGTCCCGTGCAGAGCGCCTCGAGCGGTCCCCGTCCGGGACGTCGGTCCGGAAGAACCGGGATTCCAAAGTCGCCGTAGCGCGCCGGAGGACCCAGCAGGGTGACTTGCGCCGCGTGCGGGCGGAGCAACTCCACCGCATGGTGGAAAAGCGGCCGGCCCTGGAATGGAAGCAGAGCTTTGTCCTGTCCCATGCGCCGGCTCCGGCCCCCAACCAGCACAAATCCGCTCACCGATAAAACTTCCGGCATCGCTCTTCGGCACCTTGCGCGCAGGCTAGCGCTTTCGCAGGACCTTTTTGAACTAGTAGTGCTCGCGAGCGCTCATTTGAACCATATAAGAGCCAGCATCGCGGAGCGTTAGGTGTACTCATCCTGCCGTTGCACCATGGGAACTGGGAATCAGTGGGGGATCAATGCCAGGAGGTTGCCCCGAGCGTTGGCCGCCATTTTCTTTGAAGAGCAGACCACCAGCACAGTGTCGTCCCCGGCAATGGTACCCACAATCTCCGGCCAGTTTTCCTGGTCCAGAGCCAGCGCCAGCGGCTGGGCGTTGCCGGGGTTGGTGCGCAGCACCAGCAGGTTCTGCGCCTGGCGCACATCGCGCAGTACTTCCCCGGCGATACGCCGCAGGTGGCGAGTGCCGACTGAGTCAGGACGGAACTCGTTTCGGCGGACCGAGGAGGCGGGCAAGACAGGGGCCGGGTGCTGAGAAGCCAGCGGTCCCACTTCCTTATACCCCCCGGCGGTCTTGGCCAACCCTAGTTCGTGAACGTCCCGCGACAGGGTCACCTGAGTGGTGCGGATTCCCATACGGTGGAGCTTGTCGGCCAGGTCTTCCTGTGTGTGAATCGCCTGGGACCGCGCCAGCTTTAGAATCTGTTCCTGTCGGTAATGCTTGTTCATCAGGCGTCAGGGTCTCCCGCCGGTTCCTGCCGACTGCCTACCACCTTTCACTTGCTCCCTTTTCCAGGAGACCAGGCGCCGACGGGCCTGGCCCAGGGCCCGGGCCACGGCCCGTCGGCCGGTGCCACCGGGCACCTCGCGGCGAGCGATGCCACGGGCATCCTTCAGCAGAGGCAACACATCCTTTCGGAAGGCCGGATGAAACTTCCGCAGCTCGCTCAGGCGCCAACGCTCCGGGGGACGGCCCCGCGCCAGGCCGATGCGGACGATGCGGCCCACCGTCTGGTGGGCCTGGCGAAAGGGAACGCCCCGCAGCGCCAGGTACTCAGCCAGGTCGGTGGCGCACGACCAGCCGCCCACGGCGGCGGCCTTCATCGCTTTCGGGCGCGGGGTGACGGTGGCTACCACCGTCGCCGCCATCTCCAGCGCGCCCTGCAACTCGTCGGCGGTGTCGAACACAGGTTCCTTGTCTTCCTGCAGGTCGCGGTTGTAGCTGAGCGGCAGCCCTTTCAGCACCATCGCCAGGGCCACCAAGTGGCCCAGCACGCGGCCGGTTTTGCCGCGAATCAATTCCAGCGAATCGGGATTTTTCTTCTGGGGCATCAGGCTGCTGCCGCTGGTAACTTCCTCAGCCAGATCCAAGAAGCTGAATTCGTCGCTGGAATAGAGAATCCAGTCCTCGGCCAGCCGGCTCAGGTGCAGCAGCACACAGGAGGCGGCGGAGAGAAACTCCAGTAGGAAATCGCGGTCCGACGCGGCATCCAGGCTGTTGGCGGTAAGAGCGGCGAAGCCAAGGTCGCGAGCCAGGGCCCGGCGGTCCACCGGCAGGCCGCTGCCGGCCAGGGCGCCGCTGCCCAGCGGCATCACGTCAGCAGCTTCGTAGCAGCGCTCCAGGCGGCGCCGGTCGCGGGCCAGCATCTCGAAATAGGCCAGCAGGTAGTGCGACCACAGCACCGGTTGCGCGCGGCGCAGGTGCGTGTAGCCGGGCAGAACCACGTTCGGCGCGCGTTCGGCTTGTTTCAGCAAAGCCTCCAGCAGACGGTCCAGCGCCCCCAGCGTGGCCCGGAGTTCCTCCTTCAACCAGATGCGCAGGTCCAGTGACACCTGTTCGTTGCGGCTGCGGCCGGTGTGCAGGCGATCGGCCAGCTCGTCCCCGGCGCGCTCGGCCATCTTGCGGATCACCAGCGTATGCACGTCTTCGTCCTTAGCTTCATTGAAGAAGTTTGGATTCTCGCGCTCCTCGGTAGCCAGGCTGTCCAACGCCGCCGCAACCCGCTCGCCCTCTTTGGCAGAATAAATGCCCAGCCGCTGGAGCGCACGCGCCCAGGCCCGAGTGCCCTCCAGGTCGGCGGAAAACAGCCTGCGATCGAAGGCCAGCGATCGGGAGAAGTCCTCAAACTGCTGCGCCTGATCGGCGCGCATCCGGGTCCGGTCGAATCGTCCACCCCACAGTTTCATGGCTTTTTTGCTTTTGACTTCTGCTTGGCCCCACCGGCCTTGGCGCGCAGCGCTGCCCGCACGCGCAGGGGCAGCCCAAGGAGCCGGATGAATCCTTCGGCATCTTTCTGGTTGTAGCTCTCGCCCATAGTGAAGCTGGCGATTTCGGTCGAGTAGAGGGAATAGGGCGAGCGGCGGCCGAGCACCTGGAGGTTGCCGCGGTACAGTTCCAGCGTGACCTCGCCCGTCACCACCTGCTGGGTGGAGTCCACAAATGCGTCCAGGGCCTCTCGAAGCGGAGTAAACCAGAGCCCGTTGTAGACCATCTGGCCGTAGTCGAGCGCCACGTGCTGCTTGTAGGCCAGGGTGGCGCGATCCAGGCACAGCGCCTCCAGCTCGGCGTGGGCGGCGTACAGGATGGCGCCCCCGGGCGTCTCATACAAGCCACGCGACTTCATGCCCACAAAGCGGTTCTCCACCAGGTCCACGCGCCCGATGCCGTGGCGGCCACCGAGTTGGTTCAGCTTCTCCAAAAGCTCCACCGGGTTCAGCTGCTGGCCGTCGAGGGCAGCAGGACTGCCCTGCTCAAAACCTATGGTGACGCGGCCGGGCTCGTCGGGCGCGGCGCGGGGCGAGTTGCTCAGCACCCAGACGTCATCCGGGGCCGGGCTGGCCGGATCCTCCAAAACCCCGCCCTCGTGACTGATGTGCCAGATGTTGCGGTCGCGGCTGTAGATTTTCTCCACCGAAGCGGACACCGGGACGTTGCGCTGCCGGGCATATTCCAGCGCGTCCTCCCGCGAGCGGATGTCCCATTCGCGCCAGGGGGCGATCACCCGCAGGTGCGGAGCCAGCGCCTGGTACGTCAGCTCGAAGCGCACCTGATCGTTGCCCTTGCCGGTGCAACCGTGGGCTACCGCGTCGGCCCCCTCAGACAGGGCCACCTCCACCTGATGCTTGGCCAGCAGCGGCCGGGCGATGGAGGTGCCCAGCAGGTACTTCCCTTCGTAAACGGCGCCGGTGCGCACCAATTTCCACAGGTAGTCGCGTGCAAACTCCTGGCGCAGGTCTTTGACGTGGACCTTGCTGGCCCCGGTGGCCAGCGCCTTCTCACGCGCCTCCTCCAGCTCCTCCCCCTGGCCCAGGTCGCCGGCCATCGCAATCACCTCGCAACCGTAGTTCTCCTTCAGCCAGGGGATGATGACCGCAGTATCCAATCCGCCGGAGTAGGCGAGCACCACTTTGTTCGGTTTCATCGAATAGTCTCGGTTGTTAGCCCAGGCCAGCGCCCTCCTGAGCGCTACCTGGCCAGAAACATCAGGTCAGAAACATCAGGCCAGAAACATCAGCAGGATAGCCTTGGCCATGTGCAGGCGGTTTTCCGCCTGGTCGAACACCGCGGAGCGTGGCGATTCGATGACTTCTTCCGACACCTCCTCGCCGCGATGGGCCGGCAAACAATGCATGAAGACGGCATCGGGTCGGGCACGGGCAAACAGCTCGGGGGTTACGCGGTACGGAGCGAAGACACGGGCGCGCTCGTCGGCCTCCTGCTCGAAGCCCATGCTGGCCCAAACGTCGCTGTAGACGGCGTGTGCACCTTCGACGGCTTCTTCGGCGACGCGCCCAACTTCCAGCCGCGCGCCGGTGCCCGATGCCAGCTCCTGCGCCCGGGCCACAATGTCGGGATGTGGCGCGTAGGCCTCCGGAGTGGCCACGCGGAGCTGGGCGCCGGCCAGCGCCCCGCACAGCAGCAGTGAATGCGCCACGTTGTTGCCATCTCCGACGAACCCCAGGCGCGACTGGCTCAGGTCGCCGAAAATCTCTCGCAGGGTGAAGTAGTCGGTGAGCGACTGGCAGGGGTGGAACACCTCGCTCAGGCCGTTGATGATCGGCACCGAGGAGAAGCGGGCGAACTCCTCCACTGTGGCGTGGGAGAAGGTACGAAGGGCCACGGCGTCCACCCAGCGAGCCAGGTTGCGTGCCACGTCACAAACCGGCTCACGGTCGAGGATGCGCTGTTGCCCCGTGTCCATGAACACACTCTTGCCGCCCAGCATCTTCATGCCCAGCTCGAAGGTGAAGCGGGTGCGCAGGGAGCGCTTCTCAAAGATCACTGCCAGCGACCGCCCTTCCAGCGCGCCGGCGTAGCGGCGCGGCTCGGCCTTGACAGCGGCGGCCAGTCGGAACAGTTCGGCGACGGTCGCCGGGCTCAGGTCGTCATCGCGGATCAGGTGGGCCGGAACCTGCACCGGAACCGCCGCTGGAACTGGGGGAGGCGAGGCACCCGAAACAGCGGGGGCGGGATCTTGTCGCACGGCGTGTCGCTCCGAATGAATAATTATACGCCAGAGTGAATAATTACACAACGGCCATTCCCCCGTCAAGTCCGAACGACGAGGGAAGCCGGTCTGGCTCTTCGCTGGCAAGCAGAAGGGTATACTGGTTCTGGACTCCCTCTGGCGTGGAGGCAGCATGGCCACCATTTCCCTGGAACAAGAGACGAACCCCTGGGAGGCGCAGGCCGCTCGCTTCCATGAAGCCGCGCGACGGCTCAAGCTGGACGGCGGTCTGGTGAAGTTCCTTCGGCAACCCAACCGCGAGATTATCGTCCACATCCCGGTGCAAATGGACGACGGGCGTCTGGAGGTGTTCACCGGCTTCCGAGTACAGCACTCCATTGCCCGCGGCCCGGCCAAAGGCGGCATCCGGTTTGCACCAGATGTGACCCTGGATGAGATGCGCGCCCTGGCGTCCTGGATGACCTGGAAGTGCGCCGTGGTCAACATTCCCTTCGGAGGCGCTAAGGGAGGCGTGGTGTGCGACCCGCATCTGCTTTCCAGCGGGGAACTGGAGCGAATCACCCGGCGGTACACGGCCGAGTTGCTGGATTATATGGGCCCGGAGCGGGACGTGCCCGCTCCGGACGTGAACACCGACGAGCAGGTGATGGCCTGGATCATGGACACCTACTCGATGCACGCGCGTCAAACGGTGACCGCGGTGGTCACTGGCAAGCCGCTGGTCCTGGGAGGTTCGCGAGGGCGGCGCCAGGCTACCGGCCGCGGCTGCATGATTGTCTGCGACGAGGCGTTGCAGAAGCTGGGACTGGACCGCCAGAATGCCCGCGTCATCATCCAGGGTTTCGGCAACGTCGGAGGTCAGGCAGCGCGTCTAATGCATCAGGCCGGGTACAAGATTGTCGGCATCGCCGAGGCTGACGCGGCGGTCTACAACCGACACGGGCTGGACATCCCGGCGCTGGCCCGCCACCGCGAGGAACAGGGGACGTTGGCTGGTTTTCCCGAGGCCGAGCCAGTGGAGCCGCACGTGCTTCTCACCCATGAGTGCGATGTGCTGTTGCCGGCGGCTGTCGAGAACCAGATCACTTCGCACAACGCCGACCGGCTGCGCACCCGAGTCGTCATCGAGGGCGCCAATGGGCCTACCACTCCGCTGGCAGACGAAATCCTGCGGGGAAAGCGGATCTTCGTGGTGCCGGACATCTTGGCCAACGCCGGCGGCGTCACCGTTTCCTATTTCGAATGGGTGCAGGACCGGCAGGGCTACTTCTGGACCGAGAAGATGGTGAGTGAGCGGCTGGAGCACATCATGCGCAGCGCCTTCCACGACGTGGACAGCTACGTGGAAAGATATCAAGTCAGTATGCGCATCGCCGCCCACATGCTGGCGATGGACCGCGTGGCCTTCGCTGTGAGGTTGCGCGGCATCTACGCCTGACTTCAAAATCGGGCCTGAGTTCCAAATTGGGTACCTCGTGTGCACGCACGCACGCGCGGCGTTGACACCTGCACTGCCCCTATCTAGAATAGGAACCGCGGTGAAGACGGACGGAGCAGGCCAGAACGCAGAAAACGGCAAAGGGGTTAGTGCCGGGAGCTCTCGTGCCCACAGCGAAAACCTCGTCTCGTAGCCGGGCCAAAGATAAAAAGAAGATACGCATCGTCGCTGACGACCACGCCATCTTCCGTGATGGCCTGAAGAAACTCCTGAGCCTGGAGCGAGACCTGGACGTCATCGGAGAGGCCGAGGACGGGCAGCAGACCGTCGAGTTGGTCAAGAAGCTGCAGCCTGACATCCTGCTGCTGGACCTGAAGATGCCCGTGATGAACGGTCTGGCGGCGCTGGAACAAATCCACGACCGGGTGAAAACCACTCGGGTCATCGTGCTGACCGCCTCCGAACAGGAGGAGGAGGTAGTGGAGGCCGTGAGGCTGGGAACGGCTGGCGTGGTGCGGAAGCAGTCCGCCACGGAGATGCTGATCAAGAGCATCCGCAAGGTGGCTGGCGGGGAAGTCTGGCTGGACAGCCGCCTGACAGCAGCGGTATTGCGCGAATTTTCCGAGCCTCCCCCAGCGCCTCGCGAACAGCCCAAAAACTTGCTCAGCGGGCGCGAGCGCGAAATTGTCGGCCTCGTCTGCCAGGGCTTCCGCAACAAGGAAATTGCCGAGAAGATGTTCATCAGCGAGCAGACGGTGAAGAACCACCTGCACAATATCTTCGACAAGCTGGGCGTGTCCGACCGTCTGGAGCTGGCGCTCTACGCAATTCACAAGAAGCTGAACGATCCGGTCGCCTAACACCGTTCCGGCGAGCCCGGTCCGTTCCGGAGGAATTTCCATGCGCAGGTTGCTCTATCTGTATCACGCGGCCCCCGGCGCTGCCGGAGATCTAGCCTTCACCTACCTGCACGAGAGCGCGGTCAAGACCGGACCGATCGTGAAACAAATCGGAGAGGAAAGCGGCGCCTTTGAGACCACGGTCACCGATGACTGCAGCGTACTCACCGCAGAGAACTTGAAGAAATATGACGCGGTGTTGTTCTTTACGAGCGGGGAGCTGCCCATTTCCGAGGAGCAGAAGCAAGCGCTGCTGGATTTTGTCCGCGGGGGTAAAGGCCTTGCCGGCCTCCATAGCGCCACCGACACCTTCTACCGGTGGCCAGCGTACGGAGAGCTGATCGGCGGCTACTACAACGGGCATCCCTGGCACGAGCTGGACCGCGAAAGCGCCTGGCCCGAAGTGCGCATGAAGGTGGAAGACCGGAACCACCCGGCCACACGGCACATGGGCGAGGCGTTCGCCATCAAGGACGAGATTTACGAGTTCCGAAACTGGTCACGCGACAAGGTGCACGTGCTGCTCAGCCTGGACACCGATTCGGTGGATTTGAACAACAAGGAAGTTAACCGTACCGACAAAGACTTCGGCGTGGCCTGGACGCGCACCTATGGCCAGGGACGGGTTTTTTACTCTGCGCCGGGGCACCTGCCCGATATCTGGGCCGGCGAACGCCTCCGGACCTTCCTGCTAAACGGGCTGCGCTGGGTCATGGGCGATGCCAAGTAGCGGCGGCGCCTTGCCTGCCCCACTCCAGCCGACGCTTCCGCACCTGCTGAACGGCTTGCGCTGGGCCCTGGGCGATTCCTTCACCCTATCCTGACGGTTCCCGTGAGCTCGTTGGCTTGCCCAAGGAGTCAGAATGTGGCCCGGAGCCTTCCGGCTCCTGGTCAGCGACTGAGCGCTAGGGTCGTCCGGACCACCGAAGCTCGTAGATCCTTGGAAGTCCTTCTTGCTCATCGGACGGCGGGCGGAAGCTCCGCACGACCTTGTGCCGGCCGAACGCCCGGCTGCTGAGGAGAGCGGCAAGCGCATCGCCGATTGCCGATTCGTACGACCAGCGCTGGGTCCAGGGGAAGACGGTCGCCTGAATCCATTGTCGTGGAAGGCGCTCGCGTTCGCCGAGCGCGATCTGCTCACCCACTCACCGCAAGAACTCAAGCTTCTGCCGCAGAAGTTCCTTCGGATCCCGGCGTGAGGTGATCGAGGAGAATCCGGCTCGCTCCAGCTCGAGCAGGACATCTTCGCGGAGGGTGTGCACGTGCCCGTGTGCCTCGATCATGATCTCGATCTCCAGCTGCAACAGCCGTTCCAGAGCCACAATCCAGCCGTGGTGATCAACCTCCTCGTTTGGGCTCGAGAAGTGCGTGCCCATGAACGCATCGCCGGCCAGCAACAATCTTTCGTGGGGGATGTGGAAGCTGACGTGTTCGTCGCAGTGGCCTGGTGTTTCAATGACCTGAACGAGATCGCAATCCTCTTGACCCAGGGCAAGCCACTCTGCCAAAGGTTCGATGGGCGAGAGGACCGCGCAGGGTTGCCCAATGACCAGCCTCCGCATAAAGGGGATTCGCGGAGGCGCAAGCAACATCGGGATAGGTGCGTGGATGGGCCCGGACGCGCGCCCCGGTGGCGCCGGCGGCCAGCTCGAGGTTTCCGCCGTGCTCTTCGTGGGCGTGCGTTGCCACCACGTATCTGATTTCGTGCTTTGATCTTTCGAGGTGGCGTGCCACGCAGCCCCGCATGCGTGTCCCTCCGGGATCGACGAGGAGCGAGCGATAGCGGATCATGGTGAACAGTTCGCCGAACAGCAGGGAAACCGTCCAACTGATTCCGCCCCGGAGAAAGTAGATCGAGAGTCGACCGCCAAGCAGCGTCGCCACACGGTTGCGGGTGCGCCACCAGGTGACTGACTGGAATCCCAAACGCCGAATGTAGAGGAGTGCACTGAGAGGGGCGACGATGCCCCATCCCAAGAGGCGGCAGATCTGGAATGCCCTCCACGGTGCCTCCTGTCGGACGAGATTTTGATCAACGCTCCTGCATACGCCGCCGCGGCAACGGCTCAAGCTGTATCTGTTTGCCGCTACCCATCGATAGAACCATCCCGCAATTACGGAGACCCCTGGGACGCTCGCCAGCCATCCGACAAACCAAGTTAGAGGGAACAAGCGGGCGAGCGCCGCAACGGCTGGGGCTCCCACGAAGACCTGTCCGCTGGGCGCCGCCACGTGGAGGTTGCGCAAAAGGTCCTCCATGGGGACGCCCGGTGGTGCTACGTCCGGATCGCTCGCCAACACGCTGGAAAGAGGGATTGCGACCACACCACAACGTTGCCGTCGATTGAGCCAACGCAACCACGCCACGCCGGCCTGACAGACCTCACACTGGTCATCGTACCAGAGGCTCCATTTCGTCTCGCGTGCTACGCCGGAAGTCACAAACTCTCCGTGCGCGAGCCAATGCGTCCGGTTGTGATCGACTGGCGGCACAAGGCAAGTGAAGACGGGACTAGGCTTAGGACTCGATTAGCTTCTTCTGAATTGCGTAGAGCGCCAGCTCCGGACGGTCGGAAACCCGGAGCTTGTCGAAGATATTGTGCACGTGGTCCTTGACGGTCTACTCGCTGATAAGCATCTTCTCCTGGCTCCTGAGGTCTTGGTTGCCAATCCATCGTTTCAGGTTTCGACGCGCAGCACCGCCAGGAAAGCTTCCTGGGGAATGTCCACGCGGCCCACTCGTTTCATCCGCCGCTTGCCTTCCTTCTGCCTCTCGAGCAGCTTCCTCTTACGGGTGACGTCTCCGCCGTAGCACTTGGCCAGCACGTTTTTTCGCAACGCCCGCACCGTTTCCCGGGCGATGACCCGGTTGCCGATGGCGGCTTGCAGGGTGACCTCGAATGACTGACGAGGGATCAGCTCTTTCATCTTTTCCACCAGGGCCTTGCCGCGAGCATAGGCGCGATCGCGATGCACGACGGTGGAAAGCGCGTCCACCGGTTCGCCCGCCACCAGGATGTCCAGCTTCACCAGCGGGGCCTCACGGTAGCCGGAGAGGTGGTAGTCGAGCGAGGCGTACCCGCGGGAAACCGTTTTCAAACGGTCGTAGAAATCCAGCACAACCTCATTCAGGGGAAGTTCATAGGTCAGCAGGACACGCCCCGGCGCCAGGTATTCGAAGCCCTTTTGCACACCACGTTTCTCTCCCAGCAGCTTCAGGACGTTTCCCAGGTATTCGTCGGGAGTGATGATGGTGGCAGTGAGAATGGGCTCCTCGATCTGAGCGATTTCTTGCACCGTCGGCAACCGACTGGGGTTGTCCAGTTCGCGCATCTCGCCCGAGTGAGTGATCACACGGTAGCGAACACCCGGAGCCGTAGTGATCAACTCCAAGTGGAACTCGCGCTCCAACCGCTCCTGCACGATTTCCATGTGCAACAGTCCCAGGAATCCGCAGCGGAATCCGAAGCCAAGCGCCTCCGAACTCTCCGGTTCGAAGAAGAACGAGGAATCATTGAGTCGCAGCTTGTTCAGAGCATCGCGCAAGGGCTCCTGGTGGTCGGCATCCACCGGATAGAGCCCGGCAAAGACCATCGGCTTGGCCTCGTCGAAGCCGGGCAGGGGCGCGGCGGCAGGCCGCCGATCCTCGGTGACGGTGTCGCCAATCTTGGTGTCCGCCACACGCTTAATGTTGGCCACCAGCAGTCCCACCTCGCCCGGCCCGAGTTGGGTGACCGCAACGGGCTTAGGCGTCAGCACGCCCAATTCCTCAACCGTAAAGACCTGCCCGTTGGACCACAGCCGGATGCGCTGGCCGCAGTGCAGGGTCCCTTCCTTCATTCGCACCAGCACCACTGCGCCGCGGTAGGGGTCGAACCAGGAGTCGAAAATCAGGGCACGCAGTGGGTCTTGCGGATTGCCCCGGGGAGCAGGCACGCGGGCCACCACCGCTTCCAGCACCTCCTCGATCCCTCCTCCGTGCTTGGCGCTGATGAGCAGAGCTTCGTGGCCCGCCAAGCCAATCAAGTGCTCCACTTGCGCGCGTACTTTTTCTGGTTCGGCCGCCGGTAGGTCAATCTTGTTGATGACCGGGATGATTTCCAGGTTGTGCTCCAGAGCCAGGAATGTATTGGCAAGCGTCTGCGCTTCCACACCTTGCGAGGCGTCCACCACCAGCAACGCTCCTTCGCAAGCGGCCAGGCTGCGCGAGACCTCGTAGGTAAAGTCCACGTGCCCCGGCGTGTCAATCAGGTTGAGCTGATAGATTTGTCCGTCGCGGGCCCGGTAATTGAGACGAACCGCATGGGCCTTGATGGTGATGCCGCGTTCGCGCTCCAGCTCCATGCTGTCCAGCACTTGCTCGGCCATCTCGCGCGAGCTCAGGGCTCCTGTCCATTCCAGCAGCCGGTCGGCGAGCGTGGATTTCCCGTGGTCGATGTGGGCGATAATCGAGAAATTGCGGATTAACTCGCGATGCATCCGAGGAAGACGATTTGCCCAGGAAGAGCTCGCAGGTGGGTCAAGACAAGCACCGAGTTGAACCTAGCAGAGAGGTTGCGCGGTTGTCAATTCCGTCCAGTTTCATTAGAATGACTTTCGCAAGCCAACCCGCCACTGCCGCGGGGTCCCATGCCGGATATCACCAAGCGCCTGGAAAAAGCCGAGAAATACCTCCAAAAGAACCGGCTCGACGCGGCTATCGAACAGTACCTGGCTGCCTGGAAAGAGGATCCCCACAACGACGCGGTAGCTGAAATCGTGGCTGACCTCTACGTGCGGCAAAATCATAAGAACCGGGCGCTGGAGTGTTACGGGTACCTGTTCGACAAGCACACAGAGCGAAACGATGGCTCCAAGGCCATTCTGGTGTTCCGCAAGATGGGCAAGCTGGGCGAACAGGATCCGGATCGGATGCTGACCGTCGCCCGGTTCCAGGAAAAACAGAGGCCTGAGGAAGCACAAGAGAGCTACCGGGTTGCCGCACAGACCTTCTTGGAGCGCGGCGATCAGGGCAAAGCGCTGGAGGCGCTGCGCGGTCTGGCGGCACTGGACGACCTGAATCCCGACGTGCACCTGCAGCTGGGCGAGGTCGCAGAGAGCTTGGGGAGTAAGGAGCTGGCCGCTGGCTCCCTGGCGCGGGCGGCGGATTTACGCCGCGCCAGCCAAGCCGACGGCGACGACCAAACCCTCGCGCTACTGGAACGGGCCCAGGCCCTAGCCCCCAGTGACGGGCATGTAGCCACGGCGCTGGCCACGGTGCTTTTTGAGTCCGGCAGCCCCGGACGCGCCGCCCAACTGCTGGAACCGCTGGCGGCTCAAGGCCTCCCGGAAGTCAACCGGTTATTGGCCCAGGCGCACCTGGCCACGGGGAACCTAGCCCGCGCCGAGGAGCTGCTTTGGGGCATCGCTCCTGAGTTCCCTGACGCCTACCAGAACCTGCAGCGGGTAACGGAGGGCTATCTGCGCCGGCGGAACAGTGAGCAAGCCGCCAAACTTCTGCGCAAACTGAAGAAGTCCATGTTCGCAGCCCAGAAGGACCGCGACTTCATCTCCTCCGTGGAGGGATTGCAGCAGAAGGGCCTGGCGGGCGTCGAGGTGTTGGAGTTTCTGGCTGACCTGTACAACGAGCTGAACTACGACTCCTGTTCAGCACCACACAGGGCCAACTCTTCGACCTGCACACGGATGCCGAAGAGTACATCAAGGCGGCTAACGCCTTGGACCGCCTGGTGGACGTGGACCCCTACGATGCCCGGAACAGCGAGCGCCTGCAGCGGCTGAGCGGGAAGCTGGACCCGCATCGTTACCAGGCGATTGCCTCCCGCTTCCAGCAGGCTGCCGACACTACAGCTCCAGTGGCTTCTGCCGAAGCACCGTCGCAAGAGGCTGGGCAGAGTGCCGACGGTGAAGCGGAAAGCGATGTCCTGGAAGACCTGATCTTGCAAGCCGAGATTTTCCAGCAGTACGGGCTGAAGCATCGGGCCGTCGAGCGCCTGCAGCGGATCGCCCGGCTGTTCCCTGGCGAGGAGCAACGCAACGAGAAGCTGCGTTCCCTGTACGCGTCGGCTCAATTTTCACCCAAACCGGCGCCGGCAGCGGCAGCAGCGCCGAGCGGCGAGCCGACTGCCACTCCGTCGGCCGAAGAAACGCTGGCCGACATCACCCGCGTCGCCGAAATCACCCGCAATATCTACCGGGAAGGCACCGTCAAGGCGGTCATGTCCACCGCCGCCAACGAAATCGGAAAAACCTGGCGGGTCAGCCGTTGTGTCGCCGGCTTGTGCACGCCCGGCAAGCCCCCTTCGGCAGTGCTGGAATACTGTGCCTCGGGCATACCCCAGTCCGAGGTGATTTCCATCGTGAAGCTGGTCTCCTCGCTGGTGCAGCTCACCTCGGACGGGAACCCGCTGTCGGTGGAGGACGCGGCTGCTTCCGCCAAGCTCTCCAAGCTTGCCCCCGTCCTACAGTCCCTGCAGATCAAGTCGCTGCTGGCGCTGCCCATGATGGAGACCGATCAGCCCATCGGCATTATTGTGTTCGAGCAATGGGACCGGATGCGCCGCTGGCGGTCCAACGACGTCGTGGTCCTCAAAGCGCTCGTGGACCAGACTACGATCGCCATCTCCCACGTCAAATTGCGCAGCTTGATGAAGACGCTGGCGGTGGCCGACGAGGGATCTGGGCTGCTCAACCGCGGCTCCTACTTGAATGCCCTGCTCTCAGAATGCGGCCGGGCGCAAAAACAGCGCACCCCGCTGTCGGTTCTGCTGCTACAGTTTGGGCGCGAGTCGCAGGCGGCGCGCGAGCTGGAGGAGGCGGTCGTGCAGCCGTACGTGCAGGAGGCAGCGCAGGTGATCATGGGCTACCTGCGCCAGAACGCCATCGCCATCCGCTACGACACCACGACCCTGGCCCTGGTTCTCCCCGACACCAAAGGCAAGGACACGTTCTTCGTGGTGGACAAGATGCGCAAGATGATAGGCGGAGTCAAGATGGCCGGCGGAGACGGCCTGCCAATGACCGCCGGCATCGCCGAAGCATTCCTGGAAGGCGACATCGACCCAGTGGATAGCGTCACTGAACTGATCAACCGCCTGGAACAGGCCCTGGAGGGGGCCCAGGGGGAGGGTGGTGGCGCCTCTAAATTATTGAAGCCGCCGCTGGAATCGTCCACCGCCGCCTGACGGCAGGTGATTCCCGCCAGGAGTACCTAGTCCCAGGAGTATCTGGCCCCAGGAGTACCTAGCTATGGAAGTGCACAAGGTAGGTGTAGTGGGCTGCGGGCTGATGGGCTCAGGCATCGCTCAGGTCTGCGCCGCGGCCGGGTTTCCCACCACCGTTGTCGAAGCCTTGCAAGAATTGTGCGCCCGCGGTTTGCGTAACATCGAGAAGTATCTGGCCCGCCAGGTGGAGAAGGGCTCGCTGGCACCGGAACAACGCGACGCCATCCGCAGCCGGCTGCACGGCTCCACCGAGCTGGCTGCCCTTGCCGACTGCGACCTGGTCATTGAGGCAGTCACCGAAAACCTGCAGGCCAAGCTGGAGACTTTCCGGAAGCTAGACAGCATCGTGAAGCGCCAGGCCATTTTCGCCAGCAACACCAGCTCGCTTTCGATCACTGAGCTAATGACGGCCACCACACGGCCCGAGCGCTTCCTTGGCCTGCACTTCTTCAACCCTGTTCCAGTGATGAAGCCGGTGGAAGTGGCTCGCACCATTGCCACCGACCCGGCCGTGCTGGAAACAGTGGTGACTTTTGCCGAGCGCCTGGGGAAGACGGTGGTGCGAGTTCCCGACCGCGCCGGCTTCATCGTCAACCGGCTGCTGACCCCGTACCTGATGGAGGCTGTCCGCGCCTGCGAAGAAGGCCTGGCGACCGTCACCGACATTGACACCGCGATGAAGCTGGGCTGCGGCCACCCCATGGGTCCGCTGACCCTGCTCGATTTTGTCGGCCTCGACACTGCCTACTACATCTCGCAGATCTTGTACGAGGAGTCCCGCGAAAAGCGCTTTGCCGCCCCCGGTTTGCTCCGGCGCATGGTGCTGGCCGGCTGGCTGGGGCGCAAATCGGGTCGCGGCTTCTACGACTACTCTGACCCGGCCGCCCCGCGCCCCCTGGACTTGCTGCGCTGAGCGCCGCCGGAGAAATCGACGTACGACCGCTTCTTGGCGCCTTCGCCTCAGCACTTCCAATCATGCCGAGCCGAGACCGCCAGGGAGCGCTGTTTTCACATTCCCTGATTCCCAACCCCACTGCCAAGCGGAAACCCGGCGTAGGATATGCAAGGAGGAGCAAGCAGCCATGGCTTTCGAGAATCTGCAGGTGGAAACACGCCAGGGCATCGGCTACGTCACACTCAACCGGCCCCGCGTGCTGAATGCGCTCAACCGGGCCACGCTGCGCGAGCTGGGGGTGTGCTTTGAGCAACTGGCCCAGGATGAGCAGGTCGGCGCGGTCATTCTGACCGGAGCCGGCGAGAAGGCGTTCGCCGCCGGCGCCGACATCAACGAGTTGGCCACCCAAAGCCCAGCCGAAGGCAAGGAGTTCGCGGTGGCCGGGCAGGCCGTGATGAACCGCATCGAGCACCTGGGCAAGCCGGTCATCGCCGCCGTCAACGGCCACGCGCTGGGCGGGGGCTGCGAACTTGCCATGGCCTCGACGCTCCGCATTGCCTCCGAGACCGCGCGCCTGGGCCAGCCCGAGGTGAAGCTGGGGATCATTCCGGGCTACGGCGGAACTCAGCGGCTGGCGCGCCTCATCGGCGCCGGCCGCGCGCTCGAACTGGTGTTAACCGGAGAGCCAATCACTGCCCGGGAGGCGCTGCGCATCGGCTTGGTGAACGAGGTGGTGCCACCGGCTGAATTGCTGCCGCGCTGCGAAGCCGTCGCCAGCCAGATTCTGGCCAACGGGCCGGTGGCCGTCCGCCTGGCGATGGAGGCTGTCCACTGCGGCCTGAGTATGAACCTGGCCGAGGGACTCTTCCTGGAGGCCACACTGTTCGGACTTTGCTGCGCCACCGAAGACATGAAGGAGGGCACGCGCGCTTTTCTGGAAAAGCGCGCCCCGCGCTTCACCGGCCGATAGTGCCCGTGCGGCCCGCTGTCCCGGCAGGTATTCTTGCCTGCCGGGACAGCAAGGACTGCTAAGCTATGGCCCAGGTCATGAAAAACTATGTTGGCGAACTGGACGGGCGCGGCCTTCGGTTTGGAGTTGTGGTGAGCCGCTTCAACGCCTTCATCGGCGATCGGCTGCTGGCCGGTGCCCTGGATGCGCTGGAGCGCACCGGCGCCGACCCGGCGGCCATCGAGGTAGCCCGCGTCCCCGGCTCGTTTGAAATCCCGGTAACGGCTCGCCAGATGGCGGCCAGCGGCCGCTACGACGCAGTCATCTGCCTGGGCTGCATCCTCCGTGGCGAAACGCCCCATTTCGAATACATAAGCAGCGAAGTGTCCCGCGGCATCACGGCAGCCGCGTTGACCACTGGCATCCCCATCATCTTCGGCGTGCTCACCTGCGACACCCTGGAGCAGGCGATTCACCGCGCTGGCGCCAAGTCCGGCAACAAAGGGTTCGAGGTCGGGCTGGCGGCCGTCGAGACAGCCAATCTGCTAAAGCGCCTCCGGCAAACACCATGAGCATCCCTCGCAAGGCGCGAGAGGCGGTGCTCCGCATGCTGTTCCAGTGGGAACTCGGCAAGGAGGCCCCCGAGCGGGTCAAGCAATCGTACTGGCAGCGCTCCAGGGCCCACTCGCCCGTGCGCGCCATCGCCAACAGCCTGTTCGACCAGGTGCTGGAGCGGCGCGAAGCCATTGATCACATGCTGGGCGCGCACGCCGAACACTGGCGCTTAGAACGGATGTCGGCCGTGGACCGCAATATCTTGCGGCTGGCCGTGTGCGAATTCCTCACCCGCTCCGACGTCGCTCCGGCGGTCGCCATCAATGAGGCGCTGGAGATCGCGCGCCGCTATTCGACCGACGAGTCGGTGGGGTTTATCAACGGCGTGCTCGACGCCATCCGGCGCGAGCTAAGCTGCGCGGCGCGCTCCTCTTAACCAATTTTCGCACCAGGTTTTCGGAAGCCAGGGCGATTTCCAAGCGCACCCCCGAAATCTCAATTAGCCGGGCTAGAGGTGGTCTTGCGTTGTTTCGAGAGAAACGACTGCTCAAAACCCGCACGTCCCCCTTATGCTTAGGGCAGTCGAAAGGAGTGCGGCATGATCCGCCTGCGACCGGCGAATGAGCGCGGCCACACGAAGCTGAGCTGGCTCGACAGTCGCCACACCTTTTCCTTTGACCAATATTACAACCCCAGCTACATGGGGTTTCGGCACCTGCGCGTACTCAACGAAGACTGGGTCGCCCCCGGCCAAGGTTTTCCCACTCACCCACATCGCGATATGGAAATCCTGACCTACGTGCTGGCAGGCGTGCTGGAGCACCGCGACAGCATGGGGAACGGCTCGGCGATTCGTCCGGGCGAGCTGCAACGCATGAGTGCCGGCACCGGCGTTACCCACAGCGAGTTCAACCACTCAGAACGCGAGCCGGTCCACCTGCTGCAAATCTGGATCCTGCCACGCGAGCGCGGCCTCACCCCCAGCTACGAGCAGCGAGCCACGCTTGCCGAAAAGAAGCGCAACCAACTTCGCCTGGTGGCCGCAGTTGATCCCTTGGAAGGTGCAGTGCGGATACATCAGGATGTTGAGCTGTACATTGCGCAAATGGAACCGGAGAAGCAGGCGACGCATCCGCTGAAGCCGGGCCGTCACGCGTGGCTGCAGGTGGCGGGGGGCGCGGTCACGCTTAACGGTTCACGGCTCGACGCCGGCGACGGCGCGGCGGTGAGCGAAGAGCTCGTCTTGGAAATCAAGGCCACTGATCGCTCCGAAATTCTGTTGTTCGACCTAGCCTGACGCCACCCGCGAGAGCGGAGCAATGCCGGTGAAGGCTGAATGGTGCGGGGTCTTGATGCCGCTAAGTTTATATCTTAAGAAAATCTGGGTACGGAAGCAGGAAAGCCGGAGCAGTGTCTGAGAAATCGGCTACAAACGATCCAGAAAACCTGGTCGGGCGGCAAAAGGCCATCGGGACACTCCGATCCCGTTAATGCTGGCCTTTCGAGGCCAAAGTTGCTTGGGCGCCCAATCGCGACGGGAGTACTATCAGCGAGCCGAATGGCCAAAGACCGGAGATTCCGGCCCGCATCTCCTCGAGGGTGAGAAGAAATGGAAAATTCTGTGCAAGGCAACCAGCGGTCTGCAAAGGTCAGCCGCAGGACGTTTTTGGGCGGCACACTTTCTTTGACCGCCGCGGCGGCGGGCGCGAACGCCGCTTCGGCTCCCGCCGGGCGGCGAGCGGTACCGAGCGCAGCGCGTAACAGGATCGGGTCCCCCTTATGGTGTCATAAGGGGGGGCTGATTGATCCCACTGAAGCCTCGGACGAAAAGAAGGTCAGGGACTTCGTTCGAAAGTGCGCCAATCACGGAGTGACGAGGCTCTTCCCCTGGGTTGGGTCGCGAGTGCTCCTGGAAGCTGCTCACGAAAAGGACATTGAAGTCCACCCTTACCTGGCTTTCAACTCTCACGGTCGAAAGACAACAGCGTACGCGTGGTCCGTTCACTATGTGGGGCCGCCGCTGGGGACGCCGGAAGCCAAGAACATCCTGAATCGCCATCGCCCCATCTGGTCCCATCCGCGGTATTCGGTGAAGGTGAGCGAATTCGCCAAGCGGCATCCCGAATGGTGGGCCCTGGATCGGCAGCAAACCAAGGAGTTGCACGTGGGCCGAAGGCGCGTCATGAGCCTGGCCGTACCGGAAGTGCGCGCTTTTGAAGCCCACAGCTACTTGTCGCTGCTCGACGACAACGGCGGTGACGGTGTTCAAGTATAGTTCGTTTCAGGCGACGAAGATGAGCGCGACGTGACCATCTACGGCTACGAGCAGCCCACTGTGGCTGCCTATGGTGAGAAATTTGCGAAGAGTCCGTTCGACTTGGCCAACGATGATCCTGCGTGGGTGCAGTTCCGAGCGGACCAGGTCACGACGTGCCTGAGAGAATTGCGGCACAGGCTGATGGAAAAGGCTCCACGTCCGCTCTTAACCGTAACGGCCATGAATCGCGACCAGGAGGATTACATCAAAGCAGGTCAGGACTGGCCTCGTTGGGTGGAGGACGGCTTGATTGATGAGTTCCACGTCTGGTTTCGCACAACCTCGGATTTACGAATCGTGGAGCGCCACGTCAAGCAGGCGGCGAGAATTATAGATGGTCGTTGCCCCCTGGTTGCCGAGATTTCCTGTTATCACCCAGGGAGTATCCAGGATCCAAAGTTGCTGGTCGAAGCCGCTCGCCGCGCGAGAGCCAACGGAGCCGATGAAGTTGGAATCTACCGTAGCCACGCGGTCGAGCAGTTGGATTTATGGCCTGCGGTCGAGCAGATCGGGAAGCTTTGATCGACCACCGGTTGGGGTCTCACGGTTTCAGTCCCGGCCATCCCCAGCACAAGCTGTCCAGGGTCTTGCTTTGACATGTGTAGTTGCAGGGACAGTCGGGTTTCATTATAACCAGGAACGCACGGTCAACTGATCTTTCCGCTTTGGAAAGGAGATTTGCAATGACGAGAAGGCTTGGCGGTTTTTTAGTAGTTCTGACTTTGCTCAACTTGGTTTTCCTTGCGGGCGCCGAAAGGAGCTTCTCCTCGAAAATCCACATCACCGATGTGCGTCATATCAAGGTGTGCGAGAGCAGAAACACTTATTGTGGCTGGCCGCGTCAGTGCGGCATCGCCAATTTTGGCAACGGAGAGATTGTGGTCCTCCACTACCATGCGCCCTCCAAGTACCAGACCCGCGAAGATGTGGACCATTTTAGGATTCATGCCAACTCGGTTGTGCTTCTCCAGCGATCGACGGACAACGGCGAGACCTGGTCCCGGGAGAACGATGTGGTCGTCTGGGATGCCCGCCGGCCGGCGGAAGAGCAGAAAAAGCTCCTTTTTCACGGTCAGGCCATTCCACGGCTCAATATGTCCAAACCGGGCGCCATGTTTTACTTTCACTCGGCTTTTCACAGCCGCCTGAATCTGGGGGGAAACTACTATAAGCCCGGATTTCCTTTTTGAAAACGCAGCGGCAACGTTCTGCTAACCTCCAACGTCAATATTCATGCGGGTTCGAGCATCAACATTGCCTTCCGGAGGTGTACACCCAATGGGTGAGAGCGGAAAACAGGGATTTCAGCTGTCGTTCAACCGATTTCTGCGAGTCGGGTTCCAGGGATCACGAGTGACTTCCAATGGTGGACTGATTCTGGTCCGGGAGTTGGATGAGCGTCTGGGATTCAGCGAACTCATTGACGAGCACCTGACCGATTCGCGGGCAAACAATGCGCGGTTGTCTTTCGCGGACCTGCTGCGGCAGTCGGTGTACAGCCGCCTGGCTGGGTACGAGGATGTGAATGATGCCAAGCAGCTCTCACGAGATCCGACCTTCCGGCTGATCGGCTCCGAGAAGATCTGGGATCGAGGGGCAGCACTGCCATCCCGGTTGCAAACCTTCGAGACGGACCTGCTGGCCGAGGATGGGAACTTCCCAGGGCTGGCACGGGTGAACCGGGAACTGATTGGCAAAGCAGAAGCGTTGAATTCGCCGTACCGAACAGTGCTGGACATGGACTCGACTGAGATCCCTGTCTACGGCGAACAGGAGCAGAGCGCCTACAACGGGCACTTCGAGTCAACTTGCTTTCACCCGCTGTTGCTGTTCAACCGCGAGGGGGATTGTCTGGCGGCCCAGCTCCGTCCGGGCAACGTGCACAGTGCCGAGGGTTGGGAGAAACTCCTGTTGCCCGAGATTGAGCGCCAGCAAAGAATGGGAAAAGAGATTGCGTTTCGGGCGGACGCGGCCTTTGCCAAGCCGGAGGTGTACGAGGCATTGGAGGAACGGGGTGTGAAGTACGCAATTCGCATCCCGGCCAACGATATTCTGCAGCGAGACATCGAAGAGCTACTGAAACGCCCCGTGGGAAGGCCCACCAAGAAACCGCTGGTCGAGTACAAGGGGTTCTTGTACCAGGCAGCCGGTTGGAAGACGGCTCGAAGGGTGGTGGCGAAAGTAGAGCATCATTCCGGGGAGTTGTTCCCGCGAGTGGGGTTCATTGTAACGAATCTGACGCTGCCGAATCGGGCGGTGGTGCGATTCTATAACAAGCGCGGCACCGCAGAACAGTGGATCAAGGAAGGCAAGCAGGCGGTGAAGATGACGCGGCTCAGTTGCCACAAGTTCCGATCTAACGAGGTACGGCTTTGGCTGACGATCATCGCCTACAACCTGGGCAACCTATGGCGACGGCTAGTGCTGCCACAGAGAATCGAGAAGTGGTCCTTGACGAGCCTCCAGCAGCGGCTGGTGAAAACCGGAGGACGGCTCCTAAAACACTCACGGTACTACTGGCTCCTGCTGGCCGAGGGCCATTTGACCCGACGGCTGTTTGCCAGCATGCTGGGGCGGATCGATGGATTGGCACTCCCGTCGGGATAGCCTGGGCTACGGCACACAAGAAAACGATGCCGCTATCCCCCAGGTATGGAGAGTTGTCTGAAAAAGCTGGGTTTGGATGCTGATTGGACGGTTTTAGGGGACCCCGAAAGGGACGCTCGGAGCTGATGGTCCTCTCGGAGAAAACATTGTACTCGCTGGGACGCAGATGCGTGTATATTTTTAATCGCCGGAAGGCCAAAAAGGAAATTCCGGCTAAAGTCCCAACTCCTATAGCGGGACACCAAAAAAGAAATCCTGCCCACAAGCAGACCAGACCCTACCAGTTTCTCCAAACACAGCTCCCTCGAAGACCCATCGCAGACATTGTGCCGCAAGTAGTACTTGGAAGACACGCGTCCGGGCTTGCGCACCGTGCTCAGGACCTCCCTGTGTTATAGTTTCATCGAAATGGCCGGCCTGATGGCGACAAGTGACCGCTTGTTGCCAACGAGGAGTCCAATGCATGTGGAAAACGCGCAAAGAAGAAGTCACAACCAACGTGGCAAAGGAGGTGAGTCCTGTGGCTACACCCAGTGAACGGAGACCTTTCGAGCCAGAGCGAGAAGGATCGCCCCACAGTGGAATGGCCTACATCGGCAAAACCGTCGTCGTAAAAGGGGAGCTGTCGGGAAAGGAGGACCTGTACCTTGATGGAGAAGTCGAAGGCACGGTGGAACTGCCAGACCACAACCTGACCGTCGGACCCAACGGCCGGGTCAAGGCCAACCTGCACGCCAAGGACATTACCATCATCGGCAAGGTGCAGGGGAACGTGCGCGCCATCGACAAGGTCGAGATCCGAAAGTCCGGATCGTTGATCGGCGATATCATCACAGCCCGGCCCATCATCGAGGAGGGCGCCTACGTCAAGGGAAGCATTGAAACCCAGCGGGCCGAAGTGGCCCGGGCGGAGGCCAGGAAAGCGGAGACGGCCGCCGCCGCTACCGCGCCATCGTCCCATGCCGGTTTCAGCACGGGAAAGAAGCTTCCTTGATCCTTCCGATCGGCCAGAACCGGACGCCACCTGCCCGGACGGCCCCGCAAGACCTAACATGTGCCCTATGGGGAAGCGGTGACCCAGCTTACCGAAAACCTGAAGAAGCTGTTCAAGCCAGCCGACGTGGAGCAACCGTGGCTTCCTCCTACCCCACCGACTCAGCTGCGCCACAGCAGCGGAGTGCGCTGTCCGGCCAGCCCGACCGTCCCGGGATTGCTGCCATGACGGCGCCCTCCGACCGACGCGTCCTTGCGGGCGTATCGCTCGCCCGCCAGCGCCGTCACCTCCTCATCGAGCAACTCCTCCACGTGCATCAACCCCAGGGGGACCAAGGACCGGATTAGCTCCACCTTGGCGTCGAGCTCCAGGTCGGAGTAGTCCTCGCGGCGGATGATCTTGACCGGACCCAGCGTGCGACCCTTCTTGCGCTTCCTGACAGGACGTAGGACACTGCTCATCTCGGCTCCTTTCTCTCGTGGGGTGATGTCCGTCTCTTAACGTCATCAAACCACACGGGTGTGGGAGCCGTTTCAATTTCCAACTAAGTTTCGCTCACTCTCATAGTGTGCTATCACGATAAGACCTTCGTCCTGCGATCCACTGACAAGGGCCGCAGCTGGGACAGCCCCATCGTGGCGTTGCCGGGGCCGCCGCAGAGCAAACAATGGGTTGCAGACGCTAAAAGCGTCACTGGGTTCGGAGAGCCTGGGCACTTCACCATCAAAGATAACCATCCTCCTGTGCGCCTCAAGAACGGGTCCCTTCTGGCGCCGAAGAAATGCTGGACAACTTGCTTTCCGGGATGCAAAATCCGAAGATGCTAGATACATCCCGAATGAGCCCGGATTTCCGTTTTAAAACTCCAAAGCTAACCTTATACTGACCTCCGACGCCAATATTTATGCCGGTTCCAGCGTCAATACAGCTTCCGGAGGTAGAAACCGAGTGGGTGAGAGGCAAAATCAGCCCTTTCAGTTCTCTTTCAATGCTGCATTGAAGGTCGATTTCCAGGGGTCGCGGGTTACTTCCGACGGCGGCCTGATCCTCGTGCGCGAATCAGACGAACATTTGGGATTCGGAGAACTCATCAAACAGCACTTGGCCGATCCTCGGAGAAAGAACACACGGTTGCCCTTTGCTGACCTCCTGCGCCAGTCCGTGTACAGCCGCTTGGCGGGTTACGAAGATATGAATGACGCGGAACGGCTCTCTCAAGATCCGACGTTCCGGCTGATCGGTTCAGAAAAGATCTGGGAGCGAGGAGCCGCGTTGACTTCCCGGCTGCAATCGTTCGAGACAGAACTACTGACGCAAGATGAGAACCTGGCTGGTTTGGCAGCGATCAACCGGGATTTAATCGCCAGGGCGGAAGCTATGGATTCCCCGCAACGGGTGGTGCTGGACATGGACTCGACCGAGATTCCGGTCTACGGCCAGCAGGAGCAGAGTGCCTACAACGGGCATTTCGAGTCGAGCTGCTATCACCCGTTGTTGCTGTTCAATCGCGAGGGTGACTGTCTGGCGGCCAAGCTGCGACCGGGCAACGTGCACAGCGCCGAGGACTGGAAAGAACTTCTCCTGCCGGAGATCGAGCGGCAGCAGCAGCTGGGCAAGGAAGTGGTGTTTCGTGCCGACGCGGCCTTTGCCAAGCCGGAGATTTACGAGGCTCTGGAGGAGCGGGAGGTAAAGTACGCCATCCGCATCCCGGCTAACGACAGCCTACAGCGGGACATTGAGGAGTTGCTGACTCGGCCGGTGGGGAGACCCAGCAAGAAGCCGTTGGTGGAGTTCAAGGGCTTTCTATACCAAGCGGCCAGTTGGAAGACAGCCCGCAGGGTGGTGGCCAAGGTGGAGCATCATCCAGGGGAGCTGTTCCCGCGAGTAGGGTTTATCGTTACGAACTTGACTCTGCCAAGTCGGGCGGTGATGCGGTTTTACAACAAGCGGGGGACAGCGGAGCAGTGGATCAAAGAAGGAGAGCAAGCAGTGAAGATGACGCGGCTCAGTTGTCACCGGTTCCGGTCGAACGAGGTCCGGCTGTGGCTCACCATCATTGCCTATAATCTCGGCAACCTGTGGCGGCGACTGGTGCTGCCACAGAGAATCGGGAACTGGTCCCTGACGAGCTTGCAACAGCGGTTGGTGAAAACGGGAGGACGGCTGGTGAAACATGCGCGATATTACTGGCTTTTGCTGGCCGAAGGGCACTTGAGCCGGAGGCTGTTCAGCAGCATGCTGCGAACGATCTCGGCACTGCCGCTGCCAGACGGCTAGCGAACCGGGAGAGAGGGTAATTTTAGGTGCTCAGAAGTGGTCGGGCCGGATAAGTGTCAGCGGCGCGGCAGGCTGGGCAGGCGAAACCCGCACAGCAACTCCGAAGAACAGCCAAAATGTGCCGCACTACCACCTCAAAGAGGCCAGAGCTGTTTGCGGTTGACACGACAGGGTACGAGGCATAGCTTTTCGGGTGAAGAGGAAGCTCAAAATGGAAATTCCGGCCTACTACGTTTCGGCACTCTGAGACCGCTTCTAGACCTCCAGTGGCGGCCCCACAATCTCCATGTTGTACTTCTCGGCTAAAGCATTGGCTCTGGCAATATAAGCTTCAGTGTCCGTTACATCCATGTCGACCGCTTCTTCAAAAAACTTCTCAACCCCTGCTGGAGAGAACATGGCTAGTCCCTTGACTGGTTCCTGCCCAGCCCTACAAAAGGCGTGAACTGTACCTCTAGGGACAAAGACGAAAGAACCCGCTTTAGCGCTAATAGTGCGTTTCCCCACTGAAGGGCAATTCGGCCATGACTTTTTTCGTCACCGGACACACAGACGGCACCGGAAGCTACGAGCACAATCTGCAGCTTTCCGATGCGCGGGCAAAGGCGGTGACAGTCGCACTGTCACAGAAATACGGCATTGCCGCCTCTCGCCTTAAGGCGGTGGGTGTCGGACCCGTAGCGCCCGTGAGAGTGTCTCACCTTTAGTTGAAAGTTGAGCGGCGGTTCGCTGACCTGGTTCCGTAGAATCGGGTTGGGAAACTTTCTGGAAAGGGGAACCGCCGTGCAGAGAAGCTACCACATCCTAGGCCGGAGCGATAGCCGAAGCTCCCGCAAACTGGCTGCCTACCTGGCTCGCCACGGGCAGTTTCTGCTGCCCTGGGTGGAGTTGATCGAACAATCGCGGTTAGCCGTCGACGAGCTGATCGACGTGGTGGGTAGGGCGGCGATTGAAGCGGTGCTGGAGTTGTCGGCCGCGCAGGTGGCCGGTCCGCGCCGTCAGGGCCGGCGGCGCCGTGGGGTGGGCTGGTATGGGCGCCAGCGGGGACGGGTGCGCCTGAAGGAGAGAAAGCTGGCCGTGCACAGGCCACGGCTCCGGCGGCCAGGCCGGGGAGCGGGGAAAGAAGTTCCCCTCCCGGCCTACGAAGCCATGCAGGAGGGCGAGGGTCTGGGGGCCCGGATGTTGGATATCTTGCTGCGGGGCGTCTCGACCCGGCAGTACCAGCGGGTGTTGCCGGAGATGGCGGACACCGTGGGTGTGTCGCGCTCCACGGTCAGCCGGGAAACGATGGAGGCTGCCGCAGCCGAGTTAGAACGTCTGTTGAACCGCCGCTTCGAGGAAGTAGAGTTGCTGATCCTCTACATCGACGGGATGGTGTTTGGCGACCATCACGTGATTGCGGCTGTGGGCGTGGATGCGGAAGGGCACAAGCACGTGCTGGGGATTCAGCAGGGGGCTACGGAGAACGCCGCGGCCGTCCAGGACTTGCTGGAAGGTTTAGTGCGGCGAGGGGTGCAGCCGGCCCAGAAACGGCTGTTTGTGATCGACGGCTCGAAGGCCTTGCGGGCGGCGATCCGCGCCGTGTTCGGGGCCGAGCAGCCGGTGCAGCGCTGCCGCGCCCACAAGTTGCGCAACGTCCTGGACCGGTTGCCGGAGCCAGAGCGGGACCAGGTGCGGGCGGCGATGCGGGCCGCCTGGCGGTTGGATCCGAAGACCGGCAGGGCCAAGCTGGAGAAGTTGGCCCAATGGTTGGAGCGAGATTGTCCGGCCGCGGCGGCCAGCTTACGGGAGGGTCTGGAGGAATGTTTCACCATCAACCGGCTGGAGCTTCCGGCTTCGCTACATCGCTGTCTGGCCACCACCAATCTCATCGAGAGTCCGCAGGCGGGAGTGAGGTTGCGAACTCGCCGGGTGTGCCGCTGGCGGGATGCGGCCATGGTCCAGCGCTGGGTCGCCTCCAGCTTCCTGGCCACGGAGAAAAACTTCCGCCGCCTGATGGGGTACCAGGACCTGTGGATGTTGAAAGCGATCCTCGAAGGATCAAAGTCGGCCACTCGACGGGAGGTGGCGTAGTATGATGGCTCCGAACCGCCGCTACGAACTTTCAACTGAGTTCAGGACACCCTCGCGCCCGTGGCAACTAACGAGACGGAAGAGGGCCGCGCCAAGAACCGGCGGGTGGAACTGGTCAAAAGAGCGAACTGAGCGACAAGTCTCGCTGCTGAATGCTGCGGCCCGGCTCTTTTGCGGAATGACCAGCTTCCGCGTTCTCAGCAGCGCCCCAGAACCCGGCCCCAGGACAGCGCTTTACAGGCCGCCCATGCGGCGGATCTCGTTGAACTCAGCCTCAGTGAGTGGGGAGACGGCAATCGGGCGCATCAGCTTGAACAGCTTCATCTGGGCCAGCTTCCTGGTGGCCTTCAGTTCCGCCAGGGGAACGGGGCGCGGCAGCTTCTCGAGCCCCTTCACGTTCACCACCCAGTTCTTCTTGCCCTTGATCTCGGGATTCTGGTAGGCATCGCTCGAAGCTTCCAGCACGGCGACCACCTGCTTCTCCGGGGCGGTGTGGTAGCCCAGAATGCGATCGCCGCGTTTGACCTGGCCCAAAAAGCTCTGCGCCGCTGTGCCAAACACCCCGTCCCACGTTTCGTTCTTGCGCCGCAGCAGCGCATCGAAGTGGTAATCCTCCGGGTCGCTGAGAAAGAACCAGTAGGACATCGTCGTTTGCCTCGCGCGATAGTGGAATGGCCCCCACTATAAGGCAGCCACTATAAGGCGACCACTATAAGTCGCCGGGCGCCGGCATGCTATACCCGACATGCTATACTCCGCCTGCTGCCCACAACAAGCGCACCCGCTCCGGGAACAGGCGCAGAGAGCGGGATTCCGGCTTCCCATGCCTTTGACTAGGGTCGGACGCTACCAGATCCAGGAAGAGTTGGGCCGGGGGGCAATGGGCGTCGTGTACCGTGGCTTTGACCCCACCATCGGCCGCCCGGTCGCAATCAAGACCATCTCGCTGGAGGCCGCGGACCCGGAATTGGTGATGCGCTTCCGGCGCGAGGCTCAGGCGGCTGGCATCCTGTCGCATCCCAACATTGTCACCATCTACGATGCCGGCGAAGACCAGGGGCTGTTCTACATCGCCATGGAGCTGGTGGAGGGAGAGACCCTGCAGCGCATCATAGGTCGCACTCCGGTGCCAGTGGAGCAGGCCATTCCCATTGTGGAGCAAGTAGGCGCGGCGCTGGATCACGCCCATTCCCGCCAGATCATCCATCGCGACATCAAGCCGGCCAACATCATGGTCACGGGCAGCCACGTCAAGGTGATGGACTTCGGCGTGGCCAAGATCGTCAACATGGGCATGACCCGCACCGGCCAGGCGCTGGGCACCTCGTCCTACATGTCGCCGGAGCTGGTGAAGGGCGGAGCTTTGGACGGACGCTCCGACATCTTCTCGCTCGGCGTGGTTCTCTACGAGATGCTGGCCTGGACCAAGCCCTTCGCCGGCGAAAACATTACCACCGTCATCTTCCAGATCGTCGGGGAGCAACCGCAGGCGCCGACCGCGTTGAATCCCACACTGCACCCAGGCTTGGACCACGTGGTGCTGAAGACGCTGGCCAAGGATCCGGCTGAGCGCTACCAGAATTGCGCTGAGCTGGTCGCCGACCTGAAGGGTCATGCCGCGGGGGCGCCAAAGCAAGGCGCAGGGGCTAAGGCGGCCGTGCTTGCTCCGGCTGCCGCGGGCGGAGTTGATGCCTCTGCAGAGAAGACGATGCTTCTCCAGGCCGGCGTGCAACCTGAAGCAGCGCCACGGGTCCTTGGCGCAGCATGGTTGCGAACAAGATGGTGGCGGCGAAAGAAAGCGTTGCTGGCAGTGGGGGCTGCCATAGTGCTGGCCCTGGCCGCCGGAGCCATCTGGCGGATGCGCAGCCCCGCGGACTCAGCCCCAGCCCAGGCGCCCACAGCCACTCAGTTGGAAAGAGCAACGCCGCCGGCGCGCCCACAACCACGGTCAGGTCGTGCGGCGGCCCCAGCGGCGGTCGCGCGCCTGGTGATCCACACTCGACAAGATCTACTTGAACGGAAGAGCCACCGCTCACCGTTCCCCGGCCAATATCGGCCTCACCCCCGGCAGGTACAGGGTCACCGTTGATCGTGCCGGGTTCAACCGCCAAACGCGGTATGTGGTGGTGCATGAAGACCGGACGGAGCAGATCCGATTCAAGCTGAAACGGAGCCGCCGCAAGGGGCGCCGCCGCTAGTGCTAGACGCCAGTTGGGTCAGGCGAATCCCGTAGCTTCTGGAGCAGAGCCGCATGATCAGGTAGGACCCAGTGCGCGCCCTCAAGATGACTTCGAGGCAGCGTCGTCTCTAAGGCCACGCAATGGCATCCGGCTGCCAACGCCGCGGTGACCCCCGCCGGAGCATTCTCCACCACCAGCACCTGCGTCCCTTTCACTCCCAGATCCTCCAGGGCTTTCAGGTAAGGGTCGGGAAAGGGCTTGCCGCGCTCCACCATGGTTCCGCTGATGACCAACGGGAACCACTGCCCCAGACCTCTTCCGTCCGGGCCCGCGGGATACTGGTTCAAGCAAACGTCGAGGCTTTTCTGCGTGGCTGCAGATACGACAGCCAGGCGGTATCCCGCCTGGCTGAGCCAGGTCAGTATCTCCGGCACTTCGGTAAAGACCCGGTGCTGGTAGACTTGGTAGAAGAGCTGCCGTCGGCGCTGCGCCAGCTCTTCGATACGCTCCGGAGAGAATGCCCACCCCTTATCCTCGGCCAGGGATCGGATCACGTCCGGCGAACCCAGGCCTTCGCGCAGGTAAATCTCCATCCGCTCCAGCGGCAGACCTTCCTCGGCCAGCAGCCGCCGGTAGGCCTCGTAATGAAAGGGCATGGAGTCAATCAGCACGCCGTCCAGGTCAAAGATGACGGCAGAAATACCCAAGCGATCCAGGAAGGAGCTGCCCGCGGGCGGTCTGTTTGACACCGTTGCTCGGCCTCCAGTTACGACAGCAAGTTCAATTTATCTGACTTCCATTTTTCTTCGCGGGCCGAGTTGTTTTGCCCCGGCTGTGGTGCGAGGGAAAGCACGTCAAGCAAGTTGTTCAAACCAGTTATACATGATACGTTCCGGGCTGCTGGCGCGGAAGCCCCCCTTCAGCAGCCAGCAAGCGAAGACTTATCTGAGCGGGAGGTGCTATGGAGTCGGGCCAGGACGCGAACCTATCTGAAACCCAAACGCCGGAATTTGTGGAGGCTGGCGCGCTCCGTCCCTGGACGACCGGGGATTTGCCCCCCGCACCGGGAGGCGGCCTCGCCTATTGGAAGAAAGCGATCGGGCCGGGACTGTTGTTCGCGGGCGCTTCGATTGGCGCTGGAGAGTGGCTGTTCGGACCGGCGGTCTCGGCTCAATATGGCGCCGCTCTCCTGTGGCTGGCCTTCCTCAGCATCGCCGGCCAGCTGTTTATCAACATTGAATTGATCCGATATACGCTCTACTCAGGCGAACCCATCTTCGTCGGATTTTTCCGCACCCGGCCCGGTCCGCGGCTCTGGACCGCCTTTTATGTGATTTTATGCTCCTATATGATCTGGCCTTTCATGGCCGCCAATGCCGCGGTTCCGTTGGCGGCGGCCATCCTCGGCCATCTCCCCGGCGACGCCACGATCACCATAGTTGGATTCACGATTTCCGAGAGCGCGTTCGTCAAGGTCCTGGGCTACTGCGTGTTCCTGGGAGCATTCGTGCCTCTGATTTTCGGAGGAACCATTTACAAGGTGATCGAGTGGCTCATGACCACCAAGCTGGTTCTGGTCCTGGGTTACTCCATCATCATCGCAGCCCTGATGGTGCCCGGCAACATTGCTTGGGAAGTGGTCCAGGGCTTTTTCCGGTTTGGCACGGTGCCGCTGCGCGCCGAGACGATTATCCTGGGTCCCCACTTCACCCTTACCGAACACGATGGGCCGTCCGTTTATACCGTGAGGGGTACGCTGGAGGATGGCCAGCCATTGGTAACCTCATTTATCGTCCGCACCGGGGAAAATAAGCAGAGCTTCGCCATGGGCGACAGCATTTCTCCCGACCTTCAACCGCGATATCAACGGATGGTTGCCGCGGCGCTGGCTCGCGTCGAACAGGGGGGATTCTTTGTCCGGCACCGGCAGGAAGAGAAGATCCTTGTCGTCGAAGGTGATGTGGATTCGGACGGGAGATGGAAGCCGGTGGCGTTTTCGGCGCAGGAGGGCGATCAGCAGTCAAGCTGGACAAAACTGGAAGAAATCCCTGAGCCGCTGGCCTCGACGTTCACTGAGCTGGTACGCAATCGAGGCGTCGAGCACAAAAACCTCCTCGGCTACCTGTTTGGCGGTGGTCAGCTTCCCGACCTGGACTGGGCACTGCTGGCCGCCTTTGCCTCCATCGCCGGCGCCGGCGGGATCGCCAATGCTCTCCTCTCGAATTACGTGCGGGATAAAGGTTGGGGAATGGGGGCTCGCGTGGGGGCCATCCCCAGTGCCGTTGGCGGAGGACGGGTTACTCTTTCCCATACCGGACAGGTCTTTCCCCTGAATCAAGCCAACTTGGGCCGCTGGCGCGGCTGGATCCGCCACATTTGGCGCGACCAGCTTTGCATCTGGATGATCGCCTCGCTGTTGGGCATGGCGCTGCCCTGCATGATCTCCTTGCGCTTCATCCGTCACGCCCCGGTGGTGGGCGACCGCGTTGCGGCCATGACCGCCGGAGCTATGGCGCAACAGTATGCCGACTACGGACCACTTCTCTGGATCCTGACCTTGTTTACGGGCTTCATGGTACTGGGTCCCGGGCAGGTGTTTGCGGCCGACATCATCGCCCGCCTCTGGACAGACCTTCTCTGGGTGTCGAATAAGAGGGCGCAACGGCTTCAGGGAAACCAGGTCAAGTATATTTACTACGGTATCCTGGTTGTGTACGGATCCTGGGGCGTGTACTCGCTGGCCTTCCTCGATCCTCTGCAGATCGCCAAGATTGGAGCGGGCCTCGCAAACGTCGTTCTGGCGGCTACCGCTTTCCACACCTTCTACACCAATCGCGTTTTCCTGCCCCCACCGCTGCGATCCCACTGGATCGTGCAATTGGGACTGCTGTGCGCCGGCACCTTCTTCGGTGTACTCAGTGCGATTGTGATCGCTAGAGTGTAGCCGGAAGCCTCCCGCCAGCAGCCAGCAGCCAGCAGCCAGCAAGCGAAGACGTATCCAAACTGGAGGTGCTATGGAGTCGGGCCAGGACACGAACCTATCTGAAACCAAAACACCGAAGCTTGTGGAGGCCGGCGCGCTCCGTCCCTGGACGACCGGAGATTTGCCCCCCGCACCAAAAGGCGGCTTCGCCTATTTAAAGAAGGCGGCCGGGCCGGGCCTGCTGCTTGCGGGCGCTTCGATTGGCGGTGGAGAGTGGCTGTTCGGACCGGCGGTCACGGCTCAATATGGCGCAGTCATCCTGTGGCTGGCCGCCCTCAGCATCGTTACTCAGCTGTTCGTCAACCTCGAAGTGATCCGATATACGCTCTACACGGGCGAACCAGTCTGGGTCGGATTTTTCCGCACTCGACCTGGTCCGCGGCTCTGGGCGATCGTTTATGTAACCTTAATGATCTCTGATATCTTTCCTTTCATGGCCGCCAATGCCGCCGTTCCGTTGGCGGCGGCCATCCTCGGTCATCTCCCCGGCGACGCCACGATCACCATACTTGGATTAACGATCTCCGAGAGCGCGTTCGTCAAGATCCTGGGCTACTGCGTGTTCCTGGGAGCATTCGTCCCCCTGATTTTCGGAGGGACCGTTTACAAGATGATCGAGTGGCTCATGACCACCAAGCTGGTCCTTGTCCTGGGTTACTTCATCATCATCTGTGCACTGATGGTTCCCGGCAACATTGCCTGGGAAGTGGTCCAGGGCTTTTTCCGGATTGGCACGGTACCGGAGCGCGCCGAGACGATTATCCTGGGTCCCCACTTCACTCTCACGGAATACGAGGGGCCGTCCGTTTATACCGTGAGGGGCACGCTGGAGGATGGCCAGCCATTGGTAACCTCATTTATCGTCCGCACCGGGGAAAATAAGCAGAGCTTCGCGATGGGCGACAGCATTTCTCCCGATCTTCAACCGCGATATCAACGGATGGTTGCCGCGGCGCTGGCTCGCGTCGAGAAAGGGGGGTTCTTTGTCCGGCACCGGCAGGGAGAGAAGATTCTTGTCGTCGAAGGTGATGTGGATTCGGACGGGAGATGGATGCCGGTAGCGTTTTCGGCGCAGGAGGGCGATCAGCAGTCAAGCTGGACAAAACTGGAAGAAATCCCTGAGCCGCTGGCCTCGACGTTCACTGAGCTGGTCCGCAATCGAGGCGTCCAGCATAAAAACCTCCTCGGCTACCTGTTTGGCGGTGGTCAGCTTCCCGATCTGGACTGGGCACTGCTGGCCGCCTTTGCCTCCATCGCCGGCGCCGGCGGGATCGCCAATGCTCTCATATCGAATTACGTGCGGGATAAAGGTTGGGGAATGGGAGCTCGCGTGGGGGCCATCCCCAGTGCCGTTGGCGGGGGACGGGTTACCCTTTCTCATACCGGCCAGGTCTTTCCCCTCACTGCCGCGAACCTGGGCCGATGGCGCGGCTGGATCCGCCACATGTGGCGTGATCAGGCCGGCCTCTGGATGATCGCCTCGCTGTTGGGCATGGCGCTGCCCTGTATGATCTCCTTGCGCTTCATCCGTCACGCCCCGGTGGTGGGCGACCGCATTGCGGCCATGACCGCCGGAGCTATGGCGCAACAGTATGCCGACTACGGACCACTCCTCTGGTTTGTGACCTTGCTTTGTGGCTTCGTGATCCTGGGTCCCGGGCAGGTGTTTGCAACCGACATCATCGCCCGCCTCTGGACAGACCTCATCTGGGCCACGAGTAAGAGTGCGCAACGGCTTCAGGGAAACCAGGTCAAGTATATTTACTATGGCATCCTGGTTGTGTACGGATTCTGGGGCCTGTTCTCGCTGGCCTTCCTCGATCCTCTGCAGCTCGCCAAGTTTGGAGCGGGCCTGGCGAACGCCGTCCTGGCAGCCAACGCTTTCCACACCTTTTACCTCAATCGCGTTTTTCTGCCCGCACCGCTGCGATCCCACTGGATGGTGCAATTGGGAGTGCTGTGTGCCGGCGTCTTCTTCAGCGTACTCACTGTGATTGTGATCGCCAGACTGTAGCGCCGGAACAAGGGGCAGCGACGGCAAGGGTGCGGCTCCCCGGGTCCGACTGGCGGCCTCTCTCGGCAGGAGCGGCTCCGCGCCGGCAGTTCCTTTGACACCTCGCCTCCGCCTCCGATAGCATAAGTATGAAGGGTGTTAAGCCGACTCCCTGCAGGCGGCGTAGCTCAGTCGGCAGAGCGAGGGTCTCATAATCCCTAGGTCGTGCGTTCGAGTCGCACCGCCGCCACCAACTTCCTCAATCACTTGCGGCCAGTCCGGTTCATCACCATAGGGCTTGGTGTCAGTAGCGGTGTCACTTGCGGCTACCAGACGTTCCACGGCTTCTGCTGTCCTGATGTCAATGCCCGCCATCACGAGCCGACTGGCGAAGGTGTGCCCGAAAAATCGCAGTGCAACTGAAGGCGAAAAGTAGATGGCCAGAACCAGATCGGCGGGCGATGAAAAACTGGGCTGCCCGTAGGCAGAATCGACGAACGTGGCAAGCCGGTCGGCGATGACGACCTTCTTGGACAGGCCCCACAGCATGAGCTGCAGCCCCAGCGCCTACGCGCTCGGCGGCAAGCAGTACGTCGTCATCGCCGCGGGAAGCGCCCTTTTCGCCGTCGCCTTGCCCCACGGCATCCTCGCCAAAGAGAGTCCGGGCAAACACTAGGCCACATAAGGTATGGCGCAGATTGGGAGCTGAGGATCTGGCACCGTTAAACGGTAGCTTCTGTGGGCGGTCTGGAAACTTGGCAGCGGTGCTAGCGGCAGCCATTTGGGGCTTTTCGCTCACTGCGGGGGCAGCGCAGCCTAGCTCCCCGGCTGGCCCGGAGAAGGAGGTCCGAAATCCGCTCGCAGGGAACCCCGAGGCAATCTAGCATGCCTCGCTGCCGATACTTTCTCAGGCTCATGTAATTCTCTGAAACGGCAAGAGATGGCTCAGACCTAGCAGATAGGTCTCCACTAGTCGGTTAGCGTTTACTTATCTAGCTAGCGGGGTGTGCGACCAACTCGAAAAGAGGAGGCTTAATTTCGGAAATTCCGACTTAACGGGGCCGACCTATACTCTAGAGGTGGGGAACGTGGCCTGGAAATCTGAAAATCTCTTCTACCTTCGGTGGCGACTTCGGTTTCTACTGCTGGCGGCCGTTTTTGTAATCCTTACCGGGGATGCTAGAGCCGCCGGCGAACTCGAAACGATTACCAGTGGTCTTTCGTCGCCCCTTTACGTCACCACAGCCGGTGACGGCAGTGACCGACTGTTTATTGTCGAACAAGGCGGCCGCATACGGATCCTCTCCGGGGACGCCCTCCTGGCTACGCCCTTTCTGGAAATCTCGGATCGGGTTCGGTCCGGGGGCGAACGGGGCCTGCTGGGATTGGCTTTCCATCCCAGCTATCCGACTAATGGCCGCTTTTTTGTCAACTACACTCGGGACGGAGCGAACGGACTGGAGACGGTGGTTGCCGAATATGCCGTCTCGCCGGAAAACGTGAATCTGGCGGTAAAGGGGTCGGAGGAGATTCTGCTTAGCTTCCGGCAACCCTTTTCTAACCACAACGGCGGGATGCTGGCGTTCGGCCCGGACGGATTTCTTTACATTGGAACCGGCGATGGCGGATCGGGTGGCGACCCGCAGGGCAACGGTCAGAATCTCGAAGCACTCCTGGGCAAAATCCTGCGGATCGATGTCGATTCCGGCAGTCCTTTCGCCGCACCTCAGGACAACCCGTTCGTGGGAAAGCCTGGCCGCAATGAGATCTGGGCCTACGGCCTGCGCAATCCCTGGCGTTTTTCCTTCGACCGGGTGACGGGCCGGCTGATGGCCGGAGATGTAGGCCAGAATCGCCTCGAGGAAATCGACATCATCGTTAAAGGAGGCAACTATGGCTGGAATATCATGGAGGGCACACTGTGTTTCTTACCACCTAGCGACTGCAACACATCCGGCCTGATTCCGCCCATCCACGAATACGGTCGAGATCTTGGAAGGTCAGTCACAGGCGGTTACGTCTACCGGGGGCCTTCCGCTCCTTCTCTTTGGGGAAAGTACCTGTTCGCCGATTTCATTTCGGGCCGCCTTTGGGCTCTGACGGAGATTCCCCTTGGACAGTGGCAGAGAGAACAAGTGTTGAGCACCGGCCTATCCATCAGCTCGTTCGGGGAAGACGAAAGTGGCGAAGTCTACGTGGTGGATTACAAGGGCAGTGTGCGGCGGATTGTCGATCCCGACGCACCCCAGCCTGCCGTGAACGAGGGTGGCGTGGTCAACGGAGCTAGCTTTGCATCCGGGGCTGCGGTGGCGCCTGGCAGCATCGCGTCCGTATTCGGCACCAACCTCGCCCCTGCGACCGGCGCTTCTGTTGAAGCACCGCCTACCACGATCTTCCACACCACGTTGCGACTCAATGGCATTGCGGTACCGTTGTTCCTCGTCTCCCCTACTCAGATCAACTTCCAAATTCCTTGGCAACTGCAGGGACAGGCGCAGGCGTCGCTGAGCGTTACCGCCGGGACGGCAGCGAGCAGTCCGCAGACAATAGATCTGGCACCCTTCGAGCCTGGGCTGTTTGCTGCCAACGCGGCGGGTAGCGGTCAAGGTGCCATCTTGATTGCCAATACGGCGTCTGTAGCTGCACCGGTGGGAATGTTCTCCGGCTCCCGACCAGCCATGCGAGGAGAGTTTGTTTCGACCTTCTGCACCGGCCTGGGGCCGGTGACGAACCAACCAGCGACTGGCGATGCGGCCTCGATCAATTCGCTGCCCGGGACGACCACGACTCCCACCGTGACCATTGGCGGTGTGGCGGCAACCGTGAGCTTCTCTGGGCTAGCTCCCGGATTCGTAGGGCTTTACCAAGTTGACGTCCAGGTGCCTGCAAACGCGCCCCCCGGCGATAACGTGCCGGTCGTGCTCAGCATAGGCGGCGCCACCTCGAACACCGTCACCATCGCCATACAGTAGCCCGCTTCGCCTCAGTCCAGGTCTTTGAGTACAAGACGCTTGCCTCGGATTTAGTGGATAGGTCTCCACTAGTCGGCTAGTGTTTACTAATCCTCCCAGGAAGAACTCCGAGAGCTGCAGGTCTCAGGACCCACACGAGCCGACTCCACCACGAGATAGACACTCACACGGGCTACGCCACCGGGGGATCAGTGGCGAAGCCAAGGGGTTAATGTAGGGACGCGCAGAGTCTGAGGCGAGGTGGCTGGAGGTAGGGCTGGAGGGTGCCGAGTCGTGTTTGGTTATCTACCCCAAGTCGATGATGACGGACTGGTCAGAACGAAAACCTTCTGTCGTATTCGCGTGCGAGGACATCGAAGCGAAGCATCAGGAGATGTCTTCGCGAGGGGTCACATTTACTCAGCCGCCGAAACACATGCCCTGGGGGCCGTTTGCCATTTTCCTGGACCCGGGGGGAATTGGTTCGGTCTCAGGCAGAAAGCCGAGTAGCCTAGTTCCGGCTGGACCGGAGCGCTCCAACCAAATCCAGACCTCGCTTCACCCCACCAAACCGCGCCGCCTGAGGTCATCCCGCGCCTGGCCTGGTTGCCGCGTCGACCCGCCTGCGGGTGCTGTTACCTCTTCGGGCGCGCATTAGAAAAGAGGTTTGTTCGTATAGCCTGTGCTAGGTTGAATACAGAGGACACAGGCGCTATGGACATTCTGGGGCTCGTTCAGACCGGTTTGGGTTTGGGGGCGACGACACTCTCCGGCGCCAGCGTTGTGTCCCGCCGCAAAGGAACTCGACGGCACCGCTTGTTGGTGCGGACCTATTTCCCCTGCATGGTTGGACTCAATGCAACTGCGCTTATGATTTACGACCTGTTCGGCGGATTTGGTACATTTCATTGGTTCGCCCTACTGAGTTTGGCCACCGTTGCTGCTGGGTTCGTTCCCGCCTGTCGGAAGCAACCGCGCGGCACGCGGGTGTCACACCATGCGTAATTCATGAGCTGGTCTTGCCTGGGATTGCTTATGGCCGCCGGCTCGGAGGCAACGTCAAGGCTTCCCGGCCTGCCATTTGGCTGGACTGTAGCCGCCACATCATTGGTGCTGCTCGTTATCGGAGCAGTGGTTAATAGACACCGCTTGCCTTTAGCCATCCGGAGTGCTTCCCGTCCGGGCGGACAGGCCGCGTGAACCTTCCGCCGTAAGCTTGAGACTCCCTCCCGTGCGGTAATCGCGGTAGACCGCGCTCGCGTGGAACACAGCGCAGCAGAGAATCCGTCCAGCGCAGGAATGCCGATACCCCCGAGCCAAGGGAGCGAGTCCTAAAAGCGCCCGCGAGTTTGGTGTTACATCCGCTTGCCCTTCACCTCATCGCGAGGCAAACAACTCCCTACCGTTCCGGTAGAGGATTCTCTCCATCAGCACCGCCGCTTCCTCTTCTTTGAGGTAGCCATCCTCCACCTTCTCGGCCAGTACTTCAGCGGTGATGGCGCGAGCCATTTGCGCGTGGGCGTAGGCCCCTCCACGTGCTTAAAGTCCCCGCCGAATCCCAAGATCTTGCTGGCGGGTACGGTCTCGATCAACTCGCGCAAGCTCCTCTTCGCCACTCCGGGCGCGATGATGTGCAGCCAGCAGAGGTCGGGGTAGACGTTGGGTAGATTCTTGGCCAAGGTGGCGAATTCACTGCCGTAGGGATATCCCCCGTGGAACAGGTCGAATCGGACCTGACGGTATTCGTTTAGCAGTTCGCTGAGGTGCGATGGACGCGTCCAGGCGACGTGGTTACGGTTTCCGTTCTGCATGCCAGTGTGGATCTGAACGGGCAGGTGGTGCTCAGCGGCCTGCTGGATGACCTTGTGCAACAGAAAATCTTCGAGCGGCTTGCGCGCCGCCGGCTCCTGCGGCCGCGAAGAAGACGGGTGGGAAAGGGAAGCAAAGCAGCGTTCGGCATCAGCTCGGGATACTTTATCGAATTGGATGGTGCGTTCATAGGCGAGGGCCGTCTTGATCCCCGCCAATCCCTCGCGTAATCCCTTGTCCACTGCCTTTTCCAGCGCTTTCTCAAGATCGGCCAGCGTGTGAACAGCCACCCCAGTGACTTTCTCGATATGCGTCAGATCATCTCTGCTGTCGGCAGTGACGATATAATCGAAGCGCGTCACGATCTTGAAGAACCTAGGGTCGGGCTTGAGCGGCTCCCCACGCTGGGTAGTCAAGTCATCGAGCACGCAGCTTTCGATGCGGGCTCTGTCCTTCAATACGGTCTCGTACCACCCGAAGCGGTTCGCCGCCGAGATCCGCTCGGATAACAGGCGATAGGTCTGCGCGTTAATATCTTCAACGCCAAACAGATCACGCGCCGCGATCAGCATGCAGCGACCGTAGCCCGTCGTCCGCGTGAACGGCCAATAAGGAGCGAGGTCCTTCCAACGCTTTTCTAACGGGATCTCCGGATTCTGCAAGTCGCGCACGGCTTGCGGAGACATGCCCGCAGCGTGCTGCCGAAGCGACTTCCAGATTGTGGAATCCGAGCGCGGCTCCCCGACCACCCCCAGCGGCGCACCACCGGGTGCTTGGGCCAGAAGCGGGTCCTTGCCTGAGGACCCAATCAGGCTCAGCGGGGTGAAAGCCACCCCAGCCTGGAAGAGCTTGCGGCGTGAAACTCCAGATGCCCACGAGTTCTGGTGAGTACGGTCATGGAAATGCTGTTTCGGGTCGTTGCTCATCAGATCCCTCCTGAAGAAGAATACAGTCCAGGACTATTCACTTATTGTTCATCTCCCGGGTGTGTCGCTGTGTGTGCCCGTCCCGGTTTTTCTTTGCTGAAACGTTCCTGCGCAGGGGCGGAGTTTCCGGCTTCCGGAGGAACACGCGCTCGAGGGGGCTAGCGCTGCCTTAACGACGGCCATACAGACTGCGAACACCGCGTTACGCTTCCATGTTCCCTCTTTCAACCTGCACCTCCGCTATTCTCAGAGAGCAGTTTGGCTGGGGGTTAGCTCGCAACCTCCAGATCCCACCCAAACCCGGGTTCGTCCGAGGGACGCGTATAGATGCCTTCGGGACCGCGGCTCAACAGGTTGTCCTCTTCGTAGCGCTCATAGACCACCGCTGGGCCACCGGGCGGTGGCATCCCTCCTCGGGAGAACTCCGCCCACGGGGTGTTCGGCGTCGCCGTGATGTAGTGCGCCGAGTCACGTTGACCGCCGCTGTGGGGGATGACCGGAATGTCGTAGGCCGCAGCCAGCGCCCCGATCCGCCGTAGCTCGGTCAACCCTCCGCACCAATGTACGTCCGGCTGCCAGATATCGGCGGCATCGTGTTCGAGCAGTTGCCGAAATCCATACCGCGTATATTCGTGCTCACCTGTGACGAGGCGCGTGGAGCGAATCAGCTTCCGCAGCCGCCCCATTCCTTCGTAGTCGTGAGGGGGCAAGCACTCCTCCAACCAATAGACCCGATAGGGCTCGAACGCTTCGGCCAATTCGAGCGTATACCGCTCGGTCAGCGCCATCCAGCAGTCCATCATGACTTCGCCGGCGCGTCCAACCGCCTCCCTGGCACGCTTCACCAGCGCCACGTTCTTGCGAATCCCCTCTTTGCCGTCCACCGGACCATGCGGCAGCGCCAGCTTGAGCTTCGTATATCCGAACTCGACATGCTGCTCGATATCATTCCCCGTGCAGTAGGCCGGGATGCGGGCTTTCGTCTCACCACCGAGAAGTTTGTAAACAGGCAGTCCCCAAACCTTCCCGGCGAGGTCCCAGAGGGCTAGGTCCACCCCGCTGATCGCGTGCAGAACGGCTCCCTTGCGACCGTAGGACATCGTCGAGCGCCACAGGATATCCCACAGCCGCTCAACGTTGAGCGGGTTTTCTCCAAGCAGAAGTTTCACCAGGTGACCCCCGATGATGGGTCCGCCTCCGGGACCTCCCGGAGCCAGCCCGGTCACCCCTTGGTTGGTGCCGATCTCGACCCACACTCGCCCCAGCCGCTCATCGTCCGGCCCAAACAAAGAACGAGACGGCTTGTATTTGGGATAGATCGACATCGGGCTGGCGATTTCTTCTGTACCTTGTCGTACCCGCGCGATCCAGGAGTTGGGGTCCGGCGTATAGGTTGGGACGGGGCGTTTGGGCCGCACTTTGACCAGGCGGACACTCGTGATTGTCAGATCGCCGTCCTTTTGAGGCCACGGCAGAGGCTCGGGCGCGGCGCGGCTCACCTCCGGGCAGACCAGCTGGGACACAACTCCCCCAGCGACACATCGAAGCCAGTCTCTTCGTTTCATATCTCTCCTCGCTCAAGGTAGGGACCCGACCAGGCCCACTATCTCGTCAGCCTGGCAGAACATGTTCGCCACAAAAGACGGAGTGCCCAACTGCGTTTTTTGGGTTGTGCTAAGAATCTCTAAGTCTGACCACTCTGATGACATCGTGGTGGTACTCATCCCCGTCCACCCGCAACTTCCCAAACTCATGCTTCTCAATCACCGCAACCCTTCTGCCGCCGTATGATACACCCACGCAGCATTCAACATCCTTCAAGCAAAACGTAGCCTCCCACCGCTACTTTCCGCCACTCCCTCCGGAAAAAGGGAGCCCCCTTCCGCCCGAATCCGCGATCCCCACTGCCACAAAATCCGAGCCCTTCCCACGGGTAAACCAGCGCGACGACCCGGCCAGCCGCGCCCGGCGATCTTCCGCCTGCCGTGCTGGTGGGGTTCAGCCGGGATCAGGCAGCCACTTCACGGAGGATTGCCCCCGGCGCGCGGTTCACATCCTTGGTTGGTAAACACTAGCCCGTTAGTGCAGACCCATCCGGTATTGCGGCCGACAAGGAGGTAGCCTGAAAGCGCTTGTTGAACCGCGATGGTGGCAGCCGAGACACGATCACGACCTCACTCGGCCGCTCAGAGCGTCACCTGACCAGACCGATTTTTTGTACCAACCGTAGTGAGAGTTCACATCGCAGCCTGGGGCTGTGAAACTGGTTTCAGTGGCAGGGGAGGGCTATAGGCCCCCGGCGCCGGGGGCCTATAGCCGAGCGCCGAGTGCGGCCGCACCGTGTTGTATTGCACCCTCCACTGTTCAATCACCACCTGTGCCTCCTTCAACGAGTAGAAGATCTCTCCATTCAGGCATTCGTCCCGCAGCTTCCCATTGAAACTCTCGCAGTACCCGTTCTCCCAGGGACTGCCCGGTTCGATGTACAGTGTCCCGGTCCCTAGATTTGCCAACCACTGGCGCAGTTGTTTGGCGATGAACTCGGGACCATTGTCGGATCGAATCTGTTCCGGTATCCCTCGCCACAACATCACGTCCGACAACGCCTCAATGATTTGTTGGCTGCCCATCCTCCGCTCCACCCGGATCGCCAGGCATTCCCGCGTGTACTCATCCAGCAAGGTCAGCAGCCGCAGCGTTCTCCCCTCGTGCGTTCTGGCACTCATGAAGTCGTAGCTCCACACGTGGTTCGGTCGCTCCGGCCTCAGTCGTACACAGGAACCGTCGTTCAGCCACAGCCGTCCTCGCGGCCTTTGTTTTTGCGGCACTTTCAGCCCTTCCCGCCGCCAAATCCGCTGCACCCGGTCCTTGCCCACTTCCCAGCCCGCACTCCGCAGCAACGCTGTGATCCTCCGGTAGCCATATCGCCCGTACTTCGCTCCCAGGGCAATGATCGCTCGGGTCAGAGCATCCTCGTCCACCCGATGAATCGGCTCGTATCGTTGTGTCCCTCGCCATTGCTCCAGCAGCCGGCAGGCATGCCGTTCCGACAACCCGTGTTGCTCCCACGCACGCTCCACCGCACAACGCCGCCGCTCAGGGCTCAGAAGTTTCCCTGTGCCACATCCCGCAGCACCTGCTTCTCCAGAGAAAGCTCCGCTACCAACCGCTTCAGCCGCGTGTTTTCCTTCTCCAACTCCTTCAGCCGTTTTGCCTGCACCACCTTCAGCCCGCCGTATTCCTTCCGCCACCGGTAGTAGGTTTGGGTGTGGATTCCAGCTTCTTTGCAGGCTTGGGGCGCAGTCTTCCCGTTCCCCATCTGCACTTCTATCTGCCGTAGCACCGCTACAATCTGCTCCGGCTTGTAACTCCTTGTCGGCATGACCTCACTTCCTCCTCAAGTGGATTCTCTCTCTTTCCACTTGGTACAAAAAGTGCCGGTCAGGTCATCGCGCACAGGCCCCCCTACAATGCACAAGCGCAAGAGGGGTACCCACCCTGCGGTGGGTGCCCTGCGCACCCGCGGAGCCCAGAATAACCCGTACAAGAACCGGGTTGCAGTATTGACCTGCCTGGCGATTTCCGGACCAGCTGAAGCCTGAGAGAATGGCGCCCTCGGAGAAACGAGGGAGCCATGAAGAAGACCCGGTTTACCGAAGAGCAGATGGTGACGATCCTCCGCGAGGCCGATCAGCGGCCCGTTCCGGAGGTGGCCAAAAAGAACGGCGTCAGCGCCCAGACGCTCTACGCCTGGCGGAAACACTTCGGCACGTTGGAGCCCGCCGATGTGAAGCGGCTGCGGCAGCTCGAGCAGGAGAACGGCCGGCTGAAAAAGATGGTGGCCGATCGAGATCTGGAGATCGACGTGCTCAAGGAGATCACCCGAAAAAAATGGTAGGCGCACGCGTGCGCCGGCCGCAGGTCGCGTATGCACGTGCACGCGGTCTGTCGGGTCGCCGCGCGTGCGCCTTGCTCTCCGTCGCACGGTCCACGCTGGGCTACCAGTCGCGGCTGGTCGACCGGGATGCCCCGGCGCTGGCCGCGATGCGTCGTCTGGCGGCGCAGTATCCGCGGTACGGCTATCGCCGGATTCGGATTTTCCTAAAACGCGAAGGGCACACGATGAGCACGGACCGGACCCATCGCCTCTGGCGCCAGGCGGGGTTGCAGGTGCCTCGGCGGCGGCCGCGGCGCCGGGTCGCCCTGAGCCGGCCCCGCCCGGTGCCCGCCACTGCGGTCAATCACGTCTGGGCGTACGACTTCGTGTTCGACACCTGCGCGAATGGGCAGACGCTCAAGTGCCTCACCGTCGTCGACGAATGGACCCGCGAGTCACTCGCGATCGACGTGGCCGGCGGCATTCGGTCCGGGCGCGTTATCGAGGTGCTCACGCAGCTCGTGAGCGTCCACGGAGCCCCACGTTACCTCCGGTCCGACAACGGCCCCGAGTTTGTTGCGGGTGCGATTCTCCGGTGGCTGCTCCAGGCGCAGATCGAAACCGCGCTCATCGAGCCGGGCAAGCCGTGGCAGAATGCGACCGACGAATCGTTCAACGGGAAGTTCCGCGACGAGTATCTGAGCCTGCAGTGGTTTCGGAACCGCGTGGACGCGAAGGTGGGGATCGAGCAATGGCGACGGCACTACAACGACGTGCGACCGCACTCGAGCCTTGGCTATCTGACGCCAGCCGAGTTCAAAGCGCAGCTCCGTGCTGGCTCGGATGACGGTGGGCGCTCGCCGGCGATGCCGGCTCACGCTGACCAAGAAGAACACGAGAGCGACTTAACCATGCCGACTGGCGCTGTTCTCCAGTAATCGGTGGTCCGAAGAAAGCCGGCAGGTCAGTAGGGGGGCCCTGCCCGTGTAAACTTGGACGGAAAGCCCGGCTAGGGTAGCTCTCGAACACCGGAATCCTGAGCCGGTTGCCGGGCATTTTCTTTCAGGAGCCGCTTTCAGGAGGTGGCCGTTGCCTGCAGAGGCGGGTAAGTCTCACAGCACCAGCTCATTCAGACCACTAACTATTGTGGCAGAAGGAAGCCTGTGGGACCGCTTCAACCAGCGGCATCTCGGTTTGAAACTGACCCGAATCGCAAAACAGAGGGACACGCAAACAAGAAAAGAGACCAACAGCATCCACTTGCAACAGAATCCCATGGGGCAGGCTTTTATCTTAGAGCAGTTGGCGATCCAGATTGAGCACCTCAGGAAAGTCCCGGAGCAGGCATATAACGCGGCCTGTGAGGTTTGGAAAAAGCAAGGTGAGAAGAAAACCCCGGAGTTCGTACAGGTAATGTTTAACAAGGTAATCCTGCCGACGATACAGGGCCGCACGACTGGTATTTGGCAAGAATTTCAAAGCTATGCCGCAGCGGGGGGACTGCCGGAATCCGATGCGACTTTCCGTGCCGGCAGATTACGCCTGGGAAAAGCTGTCGAAGAGGTTTGTGAGGACTGGCGCATCAATGCGGAAGAGGAGATGTTGCAACTTGGATACAAAGAGGCAGGCGGCACCAGCAAAGGGACGGAACGGCGCACGCCTCAAAAGAAAGCTCCACGCAGGAAGGAGCGTAAGGGCGACTCGACACTCCTTAGGGGCAAAGACGCAGTTACTTTTAGAACCGCAGAGCAATACTTAGGTATTAGCCGAGAAAGTCCCGTTGGCGGCTGGTCCGATTCTTCATTGGAGATGGTCTTTATCCGCGCGCCCATCATTGAACGGGTTGGGCCGGGAGTTCAGGTGCTGGCTGAATGCCGGGGTTCGGCGGTGCTGGTGCGCCAACAGTACCTGTTGGCCGCTACGTTCCACCCGGAATTGACCCCCGACCCTCGCCTCCATCAATATTTCCTCACCATGGTCGAGGGGCGCTGAAGCGAGGCGGCGCAGCCGCGGGAATCACCTCAATTAAACCGGAATTTCCATTTTGAGCTTCCCCTTCACCCGAAAACCTATGCCTCTTACCCTGTCGTGTCAATCGCAAATCGCCCGGGCCTCTTTGAGGTGGTAGTGCGGCACATTTTGGCTGTTCTTCGGAGTCGCTGTGCGGGTTTCGCCTGCCCAGCCTGCCTCGCCGCTGACACTTGTCCGGCCCGACCACTTCTGAGCACCTAAAATTACCCTCTCTCCTGGGTCGCTAGCCGTCTGGCAGCGGCAGTGCCGAGATCGTTCGCAGCATGCTGCTGAACAGCCTCCGGCTCAAGTGCCCTTCGGCCAGCAAAAGCCAGTAATATCGCGCATGTTTCACCAGCCGTCCGCCCGTTTTCACCAGCCGCTGCTGCAAACTCGTCAGCGACCAGTTGTTGATCCTCTTCGGTAGCACCAGCCGCCGCCACAGGTTTCCCAAGTTGTAGGCGATCAGGCTCAGCCATAGGCGCACCTCGTTCGACCGAAACCGATGGCAACTCAGCCGGGTCATCTTTACCGCCTGCTTGCCTTCCTTGATCCATTGCTCTGCGGTGCCCCGCTTGTTGTAGAACCGGACCACCGCCCGGCTGTCGGTCTCCAGATTGGTGACGATGAACCCCACGCGAGGGAACAGTTCGCCAAAGTGGAACTCCACCTTCGCCACCACCCGCCGCGCCTTTTTCCAACTGGCTGCCTGGTAGAGAAAGCTCTTGTACCAGACCACCGGCTTGTGGCTCGGTCGCCCCACTGACCGCGTCAACAACTCCGCGATGTCCCTCTCCAGACTGTCGTTGGCCGGGATGCGAATCGCATACTTCACGTCCCGCTCCTCCAGTGCGTCGTAGATCTCCGGCTTGGCGAAGGCGGCGTCGGCGCGAAACACCACTTCCTTGCCCAGCTTCTGCTGCCGTTCGATCTCTGGCAGGAGAAGTTCTTCCCAATCCTCGGCGCTGTGCACGTTGCCGGGTCGCAGCTTGGCCGCCAGACAGTCACCCTCGCGACTGAACAGCAACAACGGGTGATAGCAACTCGACTCGAAATGCCCGTTGTAGGCGCTCTGCTCCTGTTCGCCGTAGACCGGGATCTCGGTGCTGTCCATGTCCAGCACCACCCGGCGCGGCGCATCCATAGCTTCCGCCCTGGCGATCAAATCCCGGTTGATCGCTGCCAAACCAGCAAGGTTCTCGTCTTGCGTCAGCAGTTCTGTCTCGAACGACTGTAACCGGGAAGTCAGGGCTGCGCCACGTTCCCAGATCTTCTCCGAACCGATCAGCCGGAACGTCGGATCTTGGGAAAGCCGCTCGGCGTCGTTGACGTCTTCGTATCCTGCCAAGCGGCTGTAGATGGACTGCCGCAGCAAGTCAGCGAGGGGCAACCGGGTGTTCTTCCCCCGAGAGTCGATCAAGTGCTGTTCGATAAGTTCGCCGAACCCCAAACGTTCGTCCAACTCGCGCACCACAATCAGACCGCCGTCGGAAGTGATTCGCGATCCCTGAAATGTGACCCGCAGAAACCGGTTGAATGACAGTTGAAACGCCTGTTTTTGGCTCTCACCCATTCGGTGTACACCTCCGGAAGGCAATGTTGATGCTGGAACCCGCATCAATACTGACGTTGGAGTCATTCAGAAGGTTGCCGCCGATAGTTCATAAAGGAAATCCGGGATTAGTGAGAGGCAACGGCAAAACCTCGTAAGAAGTGGAGCTTTGGTAGTTGTGGGTGGCGGACACAACAGCAAGATAACGGTAGAATCCCTCAAACATTATCTCCTTCCAAAAAACCAGAAATAACCCGAAGTAACCCGCAATCTGCATTCTTGGCACGTACCAGGTTGGTCGCTACTCTAAACGCGTACGCTGAATCTTAATCGTGGAGTACGAGATGGGAGCGATTGACAACGAGCCTCAAACCCTATCGGCCTGGCTGGAACCCAGGCCGACAGGCGGCAGCAATTCCCATTCAAACATTGATGGACAAGGCAAGGCCGAGCCGACGCAAATGGTCCGGCTGGGCGATATTTTCGCACGAGCCGCGAGTGAAGCTGGTGTTCCTCTGGACGGGTCGGAGGACAGCGCCCGGAGGGTGGTAGCGGTCCTGCGCCGCTGGGCAGCAGAGGTGAGCAGGCTGTGAATTGGAGCGGTTACGTCCAACTGCGCCGGGGCATTCTCAATCACTGTGTTCAAGGAAAACTGCCGCCTTTGCATTTTGCCACCTACGCCCACCTGATTTTGGAAGCCGATTGCGAAACCGGCATTGTGTGGTCCAGCGCGAAAGGACTGGCGGCTCGATACGGCTATCAAGAGAGGTATGCACGCGACGTTCTAGAAAGCCTGGAAAGGGACGGCTACATCAAGCGGTTCACGATCCCAGGACGCCACGGAAGTTACCCAATTCTCATCAATAAGTACCTCGCCAGCAAGGGGGCGAGGAGCGGATGGTTACTGAACACTGAGAAAACAACGGATTACCGCACTCCCGTCTATGAAAAGCGCGAGGAGAACGGTAAGGGCACCCGCGGGGAGACACGCGAGGACAACTCCTCCTATCAAGAAAGAGAAGGAAACGGAAACAGAAGAAATACTAACACCGTTGGCGAAGTCGCCAAGGAGGCTCCTTCGCCGGCTCTCGGGGATTCGCCCCCGGAGACTGCTTACCACCACATCACCAGCAGGGTCTACCAACACTACCTCACGGTAATGGGGAAGAACGCAGCTTTGTACCGATTCACTGACAAGCGGCGGCAGATGCTCAAAGCCAGGGCAAGAGAAGCAATCGAAATTGGACGGAACCTGAATCCTGACCTGAAAGGCCCTACCCTGATGGCTGCAGCAACCGAAGCAATGTGCAGGTGCGTTGACGCCATCCGGAGAAGCCCGTTCCACATGGGCCAGAATGACCGGGCCAAGGTCCATGCCGACTTACAGCACGTCTTTGGGTCCGCAGAGCGGATGGAAAAATGGATGGGGGAGGGATGAGCGACGCGATCTTAACAAGGGGCCTGCCCGTAAACGTCGATGCCGAATGCGCCGTGCTCGGGGCCGTGCTGCAGGACAACGCCGCGATGGCCACTGTGTTCTTGCAGCCTGCAGATTTCACCGTTGCGGACCACGCGATGCTTTGGCGGCATATGGCTGCGATGAGGGAAGACGGCGAGCCTATCGACCCGGTGACACTGACCGAACGGCTGATTGCAGACAACGCCCACCGCCTAGTAAGCCTATTGCCGAGCTTGACCGAGGGTCTTCCACGGTCAGTAAACATCGAGCACTATGCCGCGATTGTCAGCGAAAAATCGCGCCTGCGGAAAATCATCCGCACCTGCCGCGCAATCGAAAACCGAGCCCTCGACAGCGAAGGCTCCGAAGCCCTACTAGATGACCTGCGGGACCACGGAAATACCCTGGCTGAGAACAGTCACGCCGCCACGTTCACTGACCTTGAGCAAGTTCCAGGACTAGATTCAGTCCGCGACGTTCCGCTGGAGTACCTGGTAGAAGATTTCATCCCGCGCCAGTCGCTCGCGCTAGTAGTTGGTGCGCGCGGGAGTCTCAAGTCTTGGCTGCAGATAGATTTGGCAGTCCGGGTTTCGCAGGGAGCCGCTTTCGCGCAGAAGCGGACAGCAAGAACGCGAGCGCTGGTGCTGAACCGGGAGAATCCAGAGGCGGTTGTTAACCGCCGCAAGAAATATTTGCAAGCGGGCAATCCGCAGGGCCTGCACTACTGGGGGCAGTGGCTCCAGGAGAAACCAGCGTCGATATGGGACCGTCGGCTTCTCGATTTCTGCGCCAAGCATCGCCCGCTGGTAATCTTTGACTCACTGGTCAGATTCTTTCGCGGTGCCGAAAATAGCGCCGAGGACATGGCCCGCGTGACCGCCGCCTTCCGAGAATTGGTGAACGCCGGCGGAACCGTGCTGGTCATTGCGCACAAGAGCGACAAGCCCAACTCGCCGGAGTACAGGGGATCGTCCGAGCTTTTGGCCGACGCCGATATGGCCTGGCGCGTGGAGCGCCGCGAGCAGGACCGGCGCGCTGTGGATTTACGCTGCCTCAAGAATCGCTTTGCCGAAGAGTCAAAGTTTTCCTTGCGGCTTGAGGAAGGTGGCTTCATCCCGGAGGTGAGGCCGAGTTACCAAACGCCTGCGGATGCTTTTAACAGAGGTGCAAGAAGACAGTGAGAAGTGGGCAAGAAGAGGCGACGATTCGCGAGTTCGCGAAGCACCACAACCTCAAAACGCGCCACGACGAGTGAGGGGATCCGGTCGTGCATGGGCGCTTTGGCCACCTGTACGAACACGGAGACGAGCGTCTCGGGGTGATGTTCTTGAACCTGACGCCGAGGAGGTGGAACAGCATCCGCCGGAGGTGGAAAGCAGTGGGGTGCGAAATCTGGCAGGACGCGGATGGAGAGGGATCGGCGCTGTTCGATCCGCTGAACCCCGCTCAGGTAAAAACGGTTCTGAAGCTGGCGGGAGTGAGGCCCCGTCGTACTGCCTCCCCGAAGCAACGGGAGCAGTTGGCTAGGATGAGGGCGACGGCCCTCCAGAATCGCTGGAATCACTTGGGAGAGGGTCGTTCAGAGGCGAATTTTCAATGGGAAGGGCCGGGGACGGCTCCTGGGTCGTCCCCACCGGAATCAGAGCAATTAAACACCTCGAACACGTGAAGGGAGCGAGTACGAAAGAGCCATGAGGAACGGAATGGCCCGTAGGGACTGACCTTTGAACCACAACCTCCAACCCGGAACACTCCCAAGCGCGTTTGAGCGGCATTTCAGCCCGCAAGAACTGGCCAAGGTGTGGGTGCTGAACTCGCGCACCATACGGGACATTTTCCGGGACGAGCCTGGCGTGCTGAAGATCGGGCAGGAAGGCCGGAGAAGCAAGCGGGACCACATCACCCTACGGATCCCAGAATCCGTAGCTCAGCGAGTGTACGAACGGAGGTGCCGGTAGTAGAATGCGCCGACCAGGAGGCACCATGAATCTCTACCGACGCCACAGGAAGAATTGTTCACACCGGAAGAAAGGCCGCAAGTACACCGGCTGCAACTGCCCCATTTGGGCAGACGGCGATCGCAATGGACGCCAGTTTCGCGTTTCGCTGAAGCTGAGAGATTGGCAACGGGCTATCCGCAAGCTCGCCCAAATCGAGGACCCTGACGCGAAACCCCAGAAACTCGTTGCCGAAGCTATCGCTGCTTGGGAATCACAACTGAGCGTGCAGGAACCAAGCCTGCTCAAGTACAAGCGCCTGATGCGTCAGCTCCGTGACTTCTGCGAGCGGAACGGCATTGAGACAGTCAGCGCCCTTGGGTTGGAGCAACTGGATGCCTTTCGCGTCGGTCGGAAGGTGTCACGCATGCCGGCAGCGAAAGAGCTGCAAACACTTCGGCAGTTCTTCTCCTTCTGTTTTGAGCGCGGGTGGGCGAAAGAAAACTACGCGAGAAAAATCAAAACACCGAAGGCGCAACCAAAAGAGGTTGTCCCGTACACGCCGCAACAGGCGGCAGAGATGCTAGCGAGCTGTGACGCCATCGGCCAGAATTCCTATGAGCGGCTTCGTGCGCGGACTTTGGTGCTTTTGCTCAGGTTTACCGGACTGAGGATTATGTATGCAGTCACGCTGGACAAGGACCGCATTAGACCAGATGGCCGGCGCGGCTGGCAGATACAACTGTTCACCCAAAAAACCAAGGGTCACGTGACGTTGCCGATTCCCGTGGAACTGAAAAACGCACTGGATGCCCTACCCTTCCCGATGCGCGAGAACGGTAGCCAGGTGGACAGCGGATATTTCTTCTGGAGTGGGTCGGGGAAGAAAAGCTCGGCCCGAGGCATTGCAGAACGGCTACTTGGTGCTGTGTTCGAGAAGGCCAAGGTAGAAGGCGCCCACGCCCATCGTTTCAGGCATACTCTTGCCACCGACATTTTGGCACGCGGTGGCTCGATGGCGGATGTTGCCGATGTGCTTGGCATCGGTGAGCACGTTGCGCGGAAGCATTACGCCAAGTGGTCACAGGCTCGGCAGGAACGCATCAATGCTCTGTTGCAGGCCGTGTACTCGGGGATATCTGGGGGACACGAGAAAAACTGGCAGTAATTCAATGAAAAGAAAGAGAGAAAGATGGTGCGGAAGGAGGGATTTGAACCCTCATGCCCGCGAGGGGCGGCGGATTTTGAGTCCGCTGCGTCTGCCGTTCCGCCACTTCCGCAAGCTTCAAGACAAGGCACTTAGCTGATTGCGCATTCTGCCCCTGCCCAGACTCTAGTGAAAACTGTAGCGCGTAGCTGCAGTTCCTACGCCTCAGATAGTCCCTTGGTGGCCCTTTCGTTCGGAGCATGCAGCCGGGCGAAGGCGCCTTCAAGCGATTCCGGGCTGGGGTGTACGTACCTCTGAAATATTGGCCGCCCTGCTGTGTCCCAGGATCCGCGTGATTGTGAAGGCGTCCGCCCCAGCTTCGCCCAAAAGGGTCAGCAACGTATGCCTCAATGAGTGTACCACGAAGTCCGGAGGGAGCCGAAGCAAGGCCCGGCGCCTTTCGTGCCGCGCGTGCTCGAAAGACGACGCCTAGACAGAGATAGAACCTGGACCATGTACATGCAATGTGCTGTGCGGATCATATGGGCAACATTTGCTATTGACCAAACCTCTCAAGGAGTCGAGGATGTAGTTCGCATAGAGTTTGGAGGGACACCGGTGAGACGGATGCTTGCGTATCTATTGCCTCGCAGTTGTTGCTTCGCAATTGTGAAAAGGGCTTTAGGAGCTTGCGTTCGTCGGAGCTTTGCCAGCAATTCAGTTCTTTCGGGTCTTTTGCGCGCAAAAGAACCGCTGTGCAGCGTGATGAAACACTCCAGAGACTGATGTGATCCGCGTCCTAATCGCCAAAGTTGGGCTTGACGGTCACGATCGCGGGGTGAAGATCGTTGCCCGCTGCCTTCGAGACGCCGGCATGGAAGTGATTTACACGGGGCTGCACCGAACGCCCGAAGAGGTAGTCTCCGCGGCGATTCAGGAGGACGTGGACGTGCTGGGCGTCAGCGTACTGTCCGGAGCGCACATGACGATCCTGACGCGAATCCTCGACCTGCTGAAGGCCGGAAAGGCACAGGACATCATCCTTGTGGCGGGCGGCGTTATGCCGGAAGGGGACTTGACAGCGCTCAAGAAAATGGGGGTGGCGGAGGTCCTGCTCCAGGATACGCCGCCCGAGACGATTGTCAACACGGTCCGGCGGCTGGTCACCGACCGCCGCCCGCGTTGAGAGCTGTCTTTGGAAGCCTCCACCCGGTAGACAAGGAATGGAATACTGGTCCTTCCCCCCGCAATATGATCCCAAATATATTCCTGAGCCGGGGAGCCGGTATTGGTTTCCCGTGCGGGAAACGATGGATCCGCAGGAGCGGGAACAGGCGATCCTCGGGCGCATCCGGCAGGTCATGCGCTACGCTTACGGGAAGGCGCCCTTCTACAGGCGAAAATGGGATGAAGCCGGCGTCCATCCGGACCGCATTCGAAGCCTGGAGGATTTCGAGCGCGTGCCGGTTGTCACCAAGACAGAGCTCAGAGAATCTCAGGAACGCGCCGCGCCGTTCGGTGATTTTCTATGCATCCCGGAGTCAGAGATCCATCACATTCATGGGACGTCAGGTACGACCGGTCGGCCCACGGCCTTCGCCATCGGCCGCAGCGACTGGGACGCCATCGCCAACGCTCAGGCTCGGGTGATGTGGGGGATGGGCATTCGCCCGGGCGACACGGTGTTCATTGCTGGGGTATTCAGCCTGTACATGGGCTCATGGGGCACGCTAGCGGGGGCGGAGCGGCTGAGGGCGAAGTGTTTCCCGTTCGGGGCGGGTGCGCCAGGGATGACGGCTCGGGCGGCGATGTGGATGAAGCTGGTGAAGCCGACGGCTTTCTACGGCACACCCTCCTACGCCTTGCACCTCGCTGAGGTGGCTGAGGAGGAGGGCTACAATCCGCTCGATTTTCGGCTGAAGTTGATGTTCTTTTCGGGTGAGCCAGGAGCCTCGATTCCCGGCATTCGCAAACGCATCGAGGACGTCTATGGGGCCCGAGTGATCGACTGCGGTACGATGGCTGAAATGACGCCCTGGATGAACGGCGCGGGAAGCTGGGAAAGTCACGAAGGCATGCTCCTGTGGCAGGACTTTGTCTACACCGAGGTGTGCGACCCGAAAAGCTTTCGCCGCGTTCCGTACGGCGAGGAAGGCACCCCTGTCTATACGCACTTGGAACGCACCTCGCAGCCGATGATCCGCCTGTTATCCGGGGATCTCACCCGGTGGGTGGACGGGCAAACACCGTGCGGGCGAACCTACCCGCAGCTGCCTCGCGGCATGTATGGGCGAATTGACGACATGTTTACTATTCGCGGTGAGAACATTTATCCCAGCGCCATCGACGCCGTGCTCAACGAGCTGCCTGGATACGGCGGCGAGCACCGCATCGTCATTACTCGGGAAACCTCAATGGACGAATTGGTGGTGCGAGTCGAGGTTCAGCCGTCCGTCTACGAGCAAGGGGGCCAAGCAGTGGCGGGCTTTCGCAAGTGGACGGAACGCGACTTGCAGCGGGTCCTGGGGGTCCGGGCGAAGGTGGATGTGGTCGAGCCCAACACCATTGCGCGGACCGACTTCAAGGCACGGCGCGTCATCGACGACCGTGACCTGTTTCGAAAATATGAAAGCCAAACCGGGTGAATCGCCGTGCGGGATCCATTCCGGCACTCGCAGGCGGGATGGATCGTGCCTTCCTACGGGACATTGATCTGCAGGTGGTGGCCAAACTTTTTGTCTGAACTCAAGTCCCCGGTAGCGGTATTAATTGTACGAATATTGCGGGCGCGGGTTGAAGCTGGGGGATGGTGTCGAGCTAGTGATCGGAAGCGAGGGTGAAGCCATGGCAGGCAAGGAAGACCGCAACGATAGGCGCGCTGTAGCCGACAGCAAAGACGCCAAGGCAGGGGCGGAAATCGCGCGGTGGGAGGAGCGCGTGCGCAGGTGGGAGGAGGGCGAGCTTGCGGCTTTCCTGAATCGCCAGCCGGAAAGCCGCGCTGAGTACCGGACTCTGGCCGGGTCGCCCCTCCAGCGGGTCTACACTGCCCTGGATCTCAAGCAAACTTCACTGGAAGATATTGGGCTGCCGGGGCAATACCCCTTCACCCGCGGACCCTATCCGACCATGTACCGAGGTCGCCTGTGGACCATGCGGCAGATCGCTGGCTACGGCACAGGTGCGGATACGAATGCTCGGTTTCAGTACCTGATCTCGCAAGGACAGACAGGCCTTTCGACCGATTTCGACATGCCGACGCTCATGGGCTACGACTCCGACCACCCAATGTCGCATGGAGAGGTGGGGCGCGAGGGTGTGGCCATTGACACACTGGCCGACATGGAGGCTCTGTTCGAGGGGATTGATCTCACCCGGATCTCGGTGTCCATGACCATCAACCCTACGGCCTGGATCCTGTTCGCCATGTACATCGCGCTGGCGGAAAAGCACGGCTATGACCCAGGCCAGCTCTCCGGGACCATCCAGAACGACATCCTGAAGGAGTATGTGGCCCAGAAAGAGTGGATTTATCCTGTTCGTCCCTCGATGCGCATTGTGCGAGACACCATTGTTTACAGCACCCGCCACCTGCCGCGCTACAACCCGATCAACATCTCCGGCTACCACATCTCCGAGGCCGGAGCCAACGCAGTGCAGGAAAGTGGTTTCACCCTGGCGAACGCTGTGGCCTACGTGGAGGAGGTGGTCAAAGCCGGAGTGGACGTGGACAGCTTCGCGCCGCGGCTCTCGTTCTACTTTGTCAGCCAGGCGGATTTTTTCGAGGAGATCGCCAAGTTCCGTGCGCTGCGCCGCGTGTACGCCAAGATCATGAGGGATCGGTTCGGAGCGAAGAAGCCCGAGTCCATGCGGCTGCGCTTCCACTGCCAGACTTCGGCGGCGACGCTCACCAAGCCGCAGTACAAGGTCAATCTGCTCCGTACCGCCTTCCAGGCGCTAGCTGGCGTTCTGGGCGGTGCGCAAAGTCTGCATACAAATGGATTCGACGAAGCGTTCACCATCCCCACCGAGGAGGCGATGAAGCTGGCTTTGCGAACGCAGCAGGTCATTGCCGACGAGACCAACATCACCTCGGTGGTCGACCCTTTAGGGGGCTCCTATTTTGTGGAGAGCCTGACCACGCAAATGGAACGGGAAATTTTCACGGTCCTGGACAAAGTAGACACCATGGGTGGCGCGGTTCAGGCGATCGAGGATGGTTGGTTCCAGCGAGAAATCGCCGACACGGCCTATCGGACGGCGCTGAAAAAGGCCCGGGGTGAGCACAACGTCATTGGCGTCAATAAATACGTAGAGGAGGACGAGAAGCTGGATCTTGACGCCCATCCCTATGATCCAGAAACCGAGCACCGCCAGATCCAGGCCCTTCAAAAGGTTCGTTGCGAGCGCGACAATCAGGAGGTTGCGCAGCTCTTAGAGGAGTTGCAGCGGGTGGCCAGGGACGAGAACCAAAATATCATGCCGATCACGATCGAGCTGGTGAAGACAGGCGCCACCATGGGCGATATCGTGGAGACGCTCAGGCAGATCTGGGGCACGTACCGGGAGACCCCGGTCATTTGAGGTCCGTCAGAAGCGAGGCGTCGGGGAGCTCCAACGTCGAAGGATAGCTCAGATCGCTCGAAGTCCAGTCGCCGCCGATGAGAGTTCAACCTGCACACATCCTAAAGAAGCTGAGCTGGCCGCTGTTGCTGCTGGTCGCTCTGGCTGGAGGACTCTACGCGATAGGCGCTTACCGCGATGCTTATCCCCGCCCTGAGGTGACGCGCTTGATCGAGTTGCTGGAGTTGAAGCCCGGCACCACAGTAGCGGAAATTGGTGCCGGCAAAGGCCGAATGACTGTCCGGTTGGCCGAGCACGTGGGCCCCGCTGGTTACGTCTACGCTACAGAGCTGGAGGGAACTATCCTGGAAGAACTTCGGAACAATATTGCGACAGCCGGCTTTGCGAACATGACCGTCGTTGGCGGTGAGGAGGCGGACACGAATCTGCCGGCCGCATGCTGTGACGCGATTTTCATGTCGAAGGTCTATCATCACTTCACTGACCCCACGGCGATGAACCGCAGTATCTACGAAGCGCTTCGTTCCGGTGGCCAGCTTGCGGTCATCGACTTTGAGCCGCGCGTTTGGCGATTCTGGCTTTCGACGCCGGATGGAGTGCCGGAAAACCGTGGTGGACATGGGATGCCGTTGGATATTCTCATCCAGGAGCTCAGAGACGCAGGGTTCCAACTTGAGCGCGCCATAGATACCTGGTGGTCCTGGCCTGAGCAACGCTTTTGCGTTGTCGTTCGTAAGCCTTGAGTAGTCAACTCAAGGTCACATCGCCATGGCGTTTCCTGGTTGGCATCCCGAACTGACGCGGGACCAGAGGACGATTCTCCCCGTGGAGAATCGTTGAGGGCGTGTGTCAAATGGTCAGGATAGGTTCTTGAGCAATTCGCTTGCTGTGAAGGGCCTGGAAGCCTGGACTTCGACCGAGAACAGATTCCGAGGGTCGCCATTGTGCGCGACCGAGTAACCACTTCCCGCAAAGAGTTTCCCGAAAAAGCCTTCCAGTTCCGGCTTCGCAGCCTGGTAGGTTTTCTCAAGGTTCGGAGCCAGCAGTCGGTCGTTCACAAATAGCTCCAGCTCCTGACCGTTCAGGAGAAATTTTCCCTGAATCCGCGGATCGGAATCCAGACGTCTGTAGGCGGTCAGCGCCGCCCGGGTGGCTTGCACGAAGCGGTCTTGATTGCCGCCTGCTAAGGGAGCCTTGCGGTTGTAGCGAACGCCCAGCCGGTTATCTGCATTGTCCAGACTGTAATTGGCTTCATGGCCGATCAGGACCACTCCCGGACCTTGATGAACGTGCCGGTAATCGGCCACATCGATCAACAATTCCTCACACACCTGATCCTGGATCCAGTTGTGAAAGACTGGAATCAACACCTCTAGGTCGGTTCCCTTTGGATTCTCCACGTAGAGCTTTACGTTGACGTGCTGGAGTTCCATAAGGGCCTCTTTGCTAACGCCCTGGGTTAACGCCCTGGCTACGCCCTGGCGCCTGCAGGGGTGGCCATGCGGCTGTAGCAACTGTGCGAGGCCTCGATGAACAGTTGCGCCTCCTCGATCAAGTGGTGGGTGGCCTCCGGTGTGTATGGGTCCTCGGCCTTTCGGTGAGCGGCAAACAGGTAATGGGCGAACTTACCGCCGGCAAAAGGATCGAAGAACTTCTGCGTATCGTAGAAACGGGTGCGGAATTGCTGGACAATCTGATCCGAGTCGTCGGAAATATCCAGGTGCTCGATTCGGACGAGCGCCTTGGCAGCATGGAGCATGGATTGATACGCCGTCTCTCTGGCCTTCTCTGTTTCGCCATTTTCCAACGCCACCTGCGCCTCGAAGACTTCGCGTTCCGCGGCCGCTAGGCCGAACTCGACCGAGCTCACCACCTCCCCGGCGCATTCGCCGACGCCGAGGTCGCCCAGGCTGTACTCCCGGGGGTCACCCCAGTCCTGGAAAAAGGAGCGATCGGTCGCGGGGTCGGGTGGCTGGGCAAGATCTTCCAGCATTTTCTTCAATTCCACCTTGCCGATTCGCTTAATGAAGTCCTGAAAGCCTTCTCCGTTCTTTCGGCCGGAGACATAGCGTTCGGTAATGCGGGTGACCACTTCCGGAATTCTTCTGGAGGGAATCGCTACAATGGCCAGGCCATAGGAGCCCGCATTGTGGGTCCACTCACCGCCGAGAACAACCTGAAAGTGCGGTACGGCATGGCCAGCCAGCTTGCGGCTGACGCCGTAAAAGCCCAGGTCGGCGACGTGGTGCTGCCCGCAGCTGTTAAAGCAGCCGCTGACTTTGATGTGCAGGCTTCGAACGGCCTCATCCAGTTGAAAGCATTTCTCGGCCAGTCGTTTCCGCAACTCGGCGGCCAGCCCGCGCGAGGAGGAAATCCCGAGTTTGCAGGTATCTGTGCCTGGGCAGGCAACAATGTCCACGAGCGTGCCCGCGCCCGGCTCTGCCATGCCGGCCTCCTTTAATGCTCGATAGAGTTCGGGCAAATCGCTTTGACTGATCCAGCGGAGAACGAAATTTTGTTCCACAGTGGTGCGGATAGTTTCTTTTGTGAACCGGCGGACGATGTCGGCCAAAGCACGAAGTTGTAGCGAGGTGAGATCTCCCAGGGGGAGCGCCACCGTGGCCACGACATATCCCTCCTGCTTCTGCCGGCGAGTATTGGTTTCCACCCAGCGCCGGAAGTCTTCCGAGCCTCCGGCCGGCAGCTTCCCTCCGGGTCGGAGAGCTCCTTCCGACTCCTGCTCGGCGCCCTCCAGGGAATCGTTCCATCGGACATCTGGAGGAAGATTCTTGCGCTCCTCAAGCACCAGCTCCTTAAATTTCTCAATCCCCAGGTCATGGACCAGGAATTTGATACGGGCCCGATTGCGGTTTTTCTTCTCCCCCTGCCGCGCGAAGACCCTGGCAATTGCCTGAGCTGTCGGCAGAAGCTCCTCCGGCCGCAGGAAGGAGTCAAACAGCTTCGCCTGATAGGGAACGGCCCCCAATCCACCGCCGACGTACATTTCAAAACCTCGTTCTTCTTTTCCGCCACCGTTCCGTTTGACTGCGATCAAACCCAGATCGTGCATGTTGGTGAGGCCACAGCCATGGTCCCGGCAGCCGCTGAAGGCCGGCTTGAACTTCCTGCCGAAGTTCTGCGCGTCGGGATGTCCCAGCAAGAATCGGGAAAGGGCGCGGGCATACGGGGTGACGTCGAAAGCCTCGTCCGGGCAAACACCGGCGTAGGGGCAAGCGGTCACATTGCGCACCGAGTTGCCGCAAGCCTCGCGGGTGGTGATCTTGACCGCGGCCAGCCGCCGCATCAAAGCGGGCGTATCGTCAATCTGCACATAGTGCAGTTGGAAGTCCTGCCGGGTCGTGACGTGCGCAATGCCGTCGGAATATTCCTCGGTCAAATCCGCTAGGGTCTCCAGTTGCTCCGCATTGAGTCCTCCGTAAGGGACCTTGATACGCTGCATGCCGGGAGCATCCCACACCGCATTTGGCCCCTTGGTCAGTTGTCTGGAAGGATAGGCGAGATCCTGGACTTTCTGCCCATCGTGCCGCTGGCCGTTGTCATAGCGTTGTCCGTAGACACCTCTGCGAAGCCGAGTTTCCGCAAAGAGTTTTTCTTCCACTTTGCCCTGTCTTCGCAAATCTATCTCCGTTTCGAAGATGTCCACTTCGCGGGCCAAGCTATCCGGCAGCTTCCCGACAAGCCGTTCTTTCCAGAGTGCGCTGGAGACTTTCATAATTCCGTACTCCGTCTGCTTCCGCTCAGATCAATCGCGCGGAACGAAAAACCCGCCCGAGAGGCTCGATCTCTCGACGGCGGGTCAGCTGGATGATAACTTAGGCTACAAGCTACGAGACGAACCGTCCGCCGGAGAGCCGCCCGCACGGGCAACAACATCCCGGCGTAGGGCAACAAAGCCTTAACTCTCTCCGACCGAACTGCACCGTGATAATGATTCTCCCTTGGGGCTTCCACCGCTGTCAAGGACCTTCTGTCCAATGGGATTGGCCAATGGAATTGTAAAGCTGTATTGGCTTTGCCCTTTGAGATTGAGGTATATGGCTGGCCCGACTAAGCCAGAATTTCTTTCAGGACCTCACCAGAAACCCCCGTCAGCCGTGCGTCCAAGCCCTGGAACTTGACCGTCATGCGCAGGTGATCGATCCCCAGTAGGTGCAGCATAGTGGCATGAAAGTCGTGGACGCTGACGGGTTTTTCCACCGCCGCATAGCCCAGCTCGTCGGTGGCCCCGTACGTGATGCCGCCCTTAATCCCACCACCCGCCAGCATGAACGAGAAGCCCTTGATGTGATGGTCGCGCCCGTTGTCCCCCTGCGACATGGGTGTCCGACCGAATTCGCCTCCCCAAACAACCAACGTATCCTCAAACATGCCTCGCTGCTTCAAGTCTTTGATCAGCGCGGCAGTAGCCCGGTCCGTTTCCTGCGCCTTGATGGCAACGTTGTTTTTGACCGCGCCATGGTGGTCCCAGTCCCGGTGATACAGCTGGATGAACCTCACGCCGCGCTCTGCCAGGCGCCGCGCCAGCATGCAATTGGACGCAAAAGAGCCATCCCCTGGCTTGGCACCATACATTTCCAGGATATGGGGTGGCTCCTTGCTCATGTCCATGAGGTCCGGCACGCTGGTCTGCATCTTGAACGCCATCTCATATTGCGAAATCCTCGTAAGAACCTCCGGATCCCGCCGCGCTTCGTGCTGGATCTTGTTGATGGCCTGAATCGCCTGCACGGAAGCGTGCTGGATGCTGGCATTCAAGCCCTGCGGGTTCTGGATGTATAGTACGGGGTCCCCGATGGAGTTGAACTTTACACCCTGAAATTTCCCGGGCAGGAATCCGGAGGCCCATTGCCGTGCCGCAATCGGCTGCATCTGCCCACCCTTGCCCTTTGAGGCGAGCACCACGAAACCCGGCAAATCGCTGGCTTCCGACCCGAGCCCATACAACAACCATGATCCCATGCTCGGCCGGCCCGCGACGATCGCTCCAGTGTTCATCAAGGTATGGGCCGGATCGTGGTTAATCTGTTCCGTCCACATCGAGCGAATAATGCAAACATCATCTGCGACGCTGCCGATGTGTGGAAACAACCCGCAGATCTCGAGCCCCGATTTGCCAAACCTGCTGAACTCGTGCTGCGGTCCAAAGCAAACCAGTGGCTTGCCCTGCAGCTGGGCCAGCTGTTGGCCCTTGGTGAAGGACTCGGGCATTGGTTTACTGTTCATTTCGGCGAGCTTTGGCTTGTAATCGAAGGTCTCAAGGTGCGATGGTCCGCCTGCCTGATAAAGAAAGATAACGCGCTTGGCTTTCGCCGGATGATGTAGCGGGTCCACAGCTCCTTGCGACCCCTGGGTTCCCAGGGCCGCTTCCGAAGCCAAGAGCCTCGCATCGAGTAATGAATTCAACGCCACCAGGCCCAGTCCTGAAATGCCGTAGCGCAGGAACGTCCGCCGGTGAATCTGCAAGGCCAATGATTCTGGGTCCATCGGAGTCTCCCTAGTTCCTCGTAATGGTCTCATGGAGGTTCAGGATCGCCCGCGCCACGGTTGTCATCGCCGCCAGGTCGGTTGGTCTTACATCCGTCGCCAGTGGCGATTCTCCCACACGAACGAATTCTCGCGCCTTCTGCGGATGCGCAGTAAACTCCGCCAGGCTCTTCTTGTGTAGGTCGGCGAGGATTTTTCGCTCGGCAGGAGTCGTCTTCCGGCTGAGGGCTTGTAGGAAGGCCCAGCCGATGCGCGCATCGAGCGTGGGACCTCCTTTCTTCAGGATGTTCTGCGCAAACACCCGCGCGGCTTCGACGAAGACGGGATCATTCAGGAGGATCAATGCCTGCAACGGCGTGTTGGAACTCATCCGGCTCACCGTGCACTCCTCACGCGAAGGCGCATCAAAGGTCAACAAGCTGGGATGCAAGAACGTCCGCTGCCAATGAGTATAGACGCCTCGACGGTACAGGTTTTCGCCATGGCTTGCCGAGTATGCGCGCATGGGGAAATTCATCGCCGTTAAGTAGCCTTCCGGTTGATACGGTCGGACGCTTGGGCCGCCGAACTTTTCGACCAACAAACCGGACACAGCCAGCGCGACGTCGCGGACGACTTCCGCATCTACCCGGAAGCGGCTCTGGCGCGCCAGAAGCCGGTTGCCTGGGTCTCGCTCGTCGAATTGGGGGCTGCTCATGGAGGACTGACGATAGGTGTGGCTCGTAACAATCGTCCGGATAACGTGCTTCACATCCCAGGGGTGTGTGCCGTCTGCCCTCCAACTCGGCCCCATGAACTCGGCGGCGAGCCAGTCGAGCAGCTCAAGGTGTGTTGGCCACTCGCCCTGCGAGCCCAGATCGTCGAGCACCTTGGACAACCCCATGCCGAAGAACTGCCGCCATAGGCGATTGACGAACGCCCGCGCCGTCATTGGGTTCTTACGGGAGCCAATCCAGTTTGCCAGATCCAGACGATTCGCTCGGCGGCCGTTGGTTTCCATTTGGCCGAGGAAGCCGGGAATCAACGGTTGCACAATCTCGCCCGACTCATCCATCCAGTTCGCTCGTGGGAGAACGCGGGTTTCCCGTGGTTTGGTCGCTTCGGTAACCATCACCGTGGGAATCTCAGTTTCCAGCAAAGCCCGGGCAGCTTTCAGGCGTTCCAGCTGGACAAAAAGCGGCTGCAGCCCGGGAGAGGACCATTGGAAATGCTCCCTGAGGGCCTTGAGATGGTTGTCGCACCTCGCCTCGGGGGCAACTTTGAGGGCCTCCAGCACCTCGCTGGGCATACCATCACCTGCGCCACCTTTACTGGAGCGCCGCTCGCTAACTTCTGGGTCATCCTCTGCGGTATCTAAATCATCCAGCGGCCAGGAGTATCGGCCGGAGGAGAGCGCAAGGCGCAGCCGGCCGATCGTTGCACGGCGAAGCGAGAAATCGTGCCGGAGACGGACCGTGATCACCGAGGTTGCGTCCGTCTTGACAGGCTCAGCGAAACGGAGCGCGAGAAACGGGCTCCTGCCCTCGTCGACTGGACTTCCCGAATCGCCAGCCCAACCGCTGGCCGGGTCGCCGTCAATGGCGGCCATTGGCGGCTGCTCCAGGGGTCCTCTAGATCCGCGGGTGGTCGCCAGAACGAACGAGAGTTTCCGCTCTGGCGTCTTCCCATTGGCCGACAATGCGGCCTCGACCTCGGTCAGGACTAAGCGATCCGCGCCTCGCCCCAGCCGCTTGCCAGGCAGACTTTCATCCTGGATTGCCTGCACCCCGAGCGCCGTCCATGTACCGAGCCCTGGCTTGAAGCTGATCGTGTAAGTCTCGTTGTCCGGATTCGGTCCGCTGACCACCACCAGACCATTTCCGGGCTCTCGTTGTGTGACCAGCGTCGCCTTCGCGTCGACATGGAAGGTGCGTTCGACGAGCTCGTCGTCGTAGATGGTGAGGTGCGCGCCATTGCTGGAGCTAGCCGAGAAGGGTCGCTGATAGCGCCACTCTAGCCGGCCTGCTTCAAAGTCAGCCAACAGTTGCTGTTCCCATTCCGCCTGCTGTGGTGCCAGGCTCGCCGTCTTTTCCTGGAGCGCCTGCTCGGCCGCCTTGACCGCTTCATTCAGCTCGGCTAATCGCGTACGCTGCTTTGGGGTTGGCAACGACAGGGTTGCAATCCAGGCTTCCGGGCCGGAACCGGGTAGAAGACCCTTCTCTTTGATGTCGGCGAAGAAGGCTTTCATCGAATAGAAGTCCTTCGTCTTCACCGGATCGAATTTGTGGTCGTGGCACTCCGCGCAGCCCATTGTCAGACCGAGCCAGACGCTGGACGTTGTCCGCACGCGGTCGGAGGCGTACTTGGCCAGGTACTCCTTTTCCTGGAGGCCGCCCTCCCGCGAGGTGCGAAGGATGCGGTTATATGCTGAGGCAACTCGCTGCTGCACGGTGGCATCCGGCAAGAGATCTCCCGCAATCTGCTCCCGTGTGAATTGATCGAACGGCTTGTTGTCGAGAAACGCCCGCAACACGTAATCTCGATAGGGCCACGCCGGCTGGTCGTTATCCCCATGGAACCCGCGCGTGTCTGCATAGCGGACCGCGTCGAGCCAATGCATCGCCTGCTTTTCCGCATAACGCGGAGAAGCCAGCAGCTTCTCGACCAGCTTTTCGTAGGCATTGGGCGATGTGTCCTTGAGAAACGCTTCCACCTCGGCAGGCGTGGGCGGCAGACCTGTGAGGTCTAGCGCGACCCGCCGAATCAGCGTCCGCCGATCCGCCTCGGGGGACGGCTGCAATCCCTCCTTCGCCAGACGATTCTGAATGAACGAATCGATCGGATTGCGAATGGCGGCTCCTCTTTCCGCAACCTCCGGCACTGCCGGCCGCCGGACGGGCTGGAAGCTCCAATGCCCCTCGTACTTCGCCCCTTCGGCCACCCACTGCCGAATGGTTTCCTTCTGGCTCTCGGTCAGTTCCTTGTCGGCGAAAGCCGGTGGCATCATGACCCTGGGGTCATCCGAAAAGATGCGTTTGACAATCTCGCTCGCTTCCGGCTTGCCGGGAACAATGGGAATGCGGCCGGACTTGGTGGACCGCAGAGCTTCTTTCCGGATGTCAAGCCGCAGACCCGCCATGCGGGCATTCTCGTCCGGACCGTGACAACGGAAGCAGGTGTCCGACATGATTGGGCGGACGTCGCGATTGAAGCTCACCTCTGCTCGCGCCGCCGCGCTCAGTATGAGCGCGATGATCAGAGAGGTGCTCAGGGGTTTCAGAGTCACCGACATCCTCCTCAAGCGCAAGTCCTGCAACTGCGAATAGGACTCATCCGGAATTTCCATTTCGAGCTTCCTCTTCACCCGAAAAGCTATGCCTCGTACCCTGTCGTGTCAACCGCAAACAGCTCTGGCCTCTTTGAGGTGGTAGTGCGGCACATTTTGGCTGTTCTTCGGAGTCGCTGTGCGGGGTTCGCCTGCCCAGCCTGCCGCGCCGCTGACACTTATCCGGCCCGACCACTTCTGAGCACCTAAAATTACCCTCTCTCCCGGTTCGCTAGCCGTCTGGCAGCGGCAGTGCCGAGATCGTTCGCAGCATGCTGCTGAACAGCCTCCGGCTCAAGTGCCCTTCGGCCAGCAAAAGCCAGTAATATCGCGCATGTTTCACCAGCCGTCCTCCCGTTTTCACCAACCGCTGTTGCAAGCTCGTCAGGGACCAGTTCCCGATTCTCTGTGGCAGCACCAGTCGCCGCCACAGGTTGCCGAGATTATAGGCAATGATGGTGAGCCACAGCCGGACCTCGTTCGACCGGAACCGGTGACAACTGAGCCGCGTCATCTTCACTGCTTGCTTTCCTTCTTTGATCCACTGCTCCGCTGTCCCCCGCTTGTTGTAAAACCGCATCACCGCCCGACTTGGCAGAGTCAAGTTCGTAACGATAAACCCTACTCGCGGGAACAGCTCCCCTGGATGATGCTCCACCTTGGCCACCACCCTGCGGGCTGTCTTCCAACTGGCCGCTTGGTATAGAAAGCCCTTGAACTCCACCAACGGCTTCTTGCTGGGTCTCCCCACCGGCCGAGTCAGCAACTCCTCAATGTCCCGCTGTAGGCTGTCGTTAGCCGGGATGCGGATGGCGTACTTTACCTCCCGCTCCTCCAGAGCCTCGTAAATCTCCGGCTTGGCAAAGGCCGCGTCGGCACGAAACACCACTTCCTTGCCCAGCTGCTGCTGCCGCTCGATCTCCGGCAGGAGAAGTTCTTTCCAGTCCTCGGCGCTGTGCACGTTGCCCGGTCGCAGCTTGGCCGCCAGACAGTCACCCTCGCGATTGAACAGCAACAACGGGTGATAGCAGCTCGACTCGAAATGCCCGTTGTAGGCACTCTGCTCCTGCTGGCCGTAGACCGGAATCTCGGTCGAGTCCATGTCCAGCACCACCCGTTGCGGGGAATCCATAGCTTCCGCCCTGGCGATTAAATCCCGGTTGATCGCTGCCAAACCAGCCAGGTTCTCATCTTGCGTCAGTAGTTCTGTCTCGAACGATTGCAGCCGGGAAGTCAACGCGGCTCCTCGCTCCCAGATCTTTTCTGAACCGATCAGCCGGAACGTCGGATCTTGAGAGAGCCGTTCCGCGTCATTCATATCTTCGTAACCCGCCAAGCGGCTGTACACGGACTGGCGCAGGAGGTCAGCAAAGGGCAACCGTGTGTTCTTTCTCCGAGGATCGGCCAAGTGCTGTTTGATGAGTTCTCCGAATCCCAAATGTTCGTCTGATTCGCGCACGAGGATCAGGCCGCCGTCGGAAGTAACCCGCGACCCCTGGAAATCGACCTTCAATGCAGCATTGAAAGAGAACTGAAAGGGCTGATTTTGCCTCTCACCCACTCGGTTTCTACCTCCGGAAGCTGTATTGACGCTGGAACCGGCATAAATATTGGCGTCAGAGGTCAGTATAAGGTTAGCTTTGGAGTTTCAAAACGGAAATCCGGGTTCAGGTAATCCGCGATAATGGCGAGGGCCTCGTCGGATTTCGGTTTCACAACGGCCTTGCCGGTATCAAAGAAAATGCCATCTAAAACCATCTTGCCCTCGTTCGCTAGCGCCTGAGCCAGTTTGTCAAGGGAGATGGTTACCATGTCCGTCGCCATCTCGGCGCCCTCGACCGTATCAACGAAGAACACAACCCGGTTGGTGGCAAATCTGCGACGTCGATTGTCTGTATCCCTGTAACGGGATCCTGCTACCGTCACCGTGCCTATGCCAATGGAAACCCATATAGGTCGCCCCTTGTGCTCTCCTTCACCGGCGATATACGCCATCTGAGAAAGTCCGTGAAAGTTGTGATAGTGATCCTTCGGGATGAGCCGGTATGGCATCATCCCAATGAAGCTCCTTGCAAACCTGCGGTCGCAGTTCTGCTCGAGGCAGCCATAGAGGATTTTCAGGCCGCTATTCTGAACCGCCCTTTCGAAGTTGCGGTAAACCGCCAGAACCGAGGGGCCTTCGGGGGCGACATAAGATCGCCGAGTGACTTCACCCTCGACCGTCCGCGAAGACTCAAAACCTCGTTTGGCCCGAGTCCAGTTTCCGAGTGGAAGCAGGTAAGCGTCATACTCCTGCTCGTCGTAGAAGAGCAACACAGAACCTTTGTAGCGCGTGATTGCCTCGTGATCGGCCGATCCGGCCACATCAAGCTGCCGTCCTAACGTGGCTACAGGCACTACGCAGCATAATGTTGCCATTGCCAAGATGATCCGGATGTACATGCTCCCTTGTTCCTTTCGTCTGTAATTTCTCCTAAGGCACTGAGCCTTGCTAGCCCGCTTCGCTCAACCGAGCTTTTCGTTCTGGTCTTACTCGTAACGAGAGGATAGCCAAAGTACCGGTTCCCACTCAACGATTTTCGTGCTCCCTCTCATCCATGTAATGGAAGTTGTCGTTCACGCATACGGTATAGGTTGGCATCCGCGTCCTCCATCCGTGATGGGGGCTACTCACCCGGTGGCAGAGCAGGCGGGCTTTAGCATCATTCAAGAGACGGGTCACTGAATCCCCAGCAGTTCCGGTCTCTGGAAACCTCAATTTGACCGGTCGCTCATCCTCCGTGTCAAGCCACAGCACTTTAGCCGAGCTATGCGCGCCTCGGGTTGCTGGTGCAAACCCTCTTGTCACCAGCAAATGCAGGGTAGGTCTCTACTAACGGGCTAGCGTTTATCAATCCCGGTTTCAGTTGGGCGAATGGTCGGCTTCCCGGAAAATGACCCACTACCGCGGTCCGGTGCGGCTTGCCTGCCTCTGCTCGCTGTGCTAGGTTTCTCGCTTATCCTGTTCTCGGCGAATTTCACCAGCGAGGAGATCGATGGTCCGCAGCTTCCGCGGCGCGCTGCCGCGCATCGCCCACAATGCCTACATTGACGAAAGCGCCCAGGTGATCGGCGACGTGGAGATCGGCGAGCGGTCCAGCGTCTGGATGGGCACGGTGGTTCGGGGCGACGTGAACTACATCCGCATCGGCGCCGAAACCAACCTCCAGGATAACTCGGTGTTGCACGTGATGAGGGACCTCCACCCGCTGCTCGTAGGCGACCGGGTCACCGTCGGCCACGGCGTCACCCTGCATGGCTGTAGGATCGAATCCGATTGCCTGATTGCGATGGGCGCCATCGTGTTGAACGGGGCGCAGGTTGGCTCGGGCTCGATCGTCGGCGCCGGCGCCGTGGTGACGGAAGGCACCGTCGTGCCCCCCAACAGCCTTTTCCTGGGCACCCCGGCCAGGTTCAAGCGTCAGTTGGGCCCGGAAGACCTCACTGTGATTCGCCGCCACGCATCGAACTACGTTGAGCATGCCGCGACCTATCTGGCAGAACACAGCGGCAGGAAGTAGTACGCGGGGAAAGACCCAAGACCTCTTATGATCCGCGCCGTCAAAGGCACCCGGGACATCCTGCCGCCCGAAACCGCGCTCTGGAACCGGCTGGAGGCGCTGGCCCGCGAGCTATTTTCGAGCTACAACTACGGGGAGATCCGCACTCCCCTGTTTGAAGAGACCCAGTTGTTTGCCCGCAGCGTGGGCGAGGAGACCGACATCGTTCGCAAAGAGATGTATACGTTCGAGGACCGCGACGGCGGCTCGCTGACGCTGCGCCCGGAAGCGACCGCGTCGGTCGTCCGCGCCTACATCGAGCACCGCATGTGGCAGCGCCCCGGATTGACCAAGCTCTACTACATGGGGCCGATGTTCCGGCGGGAGCGGCCGCAAAAAGGCCGCTCCCGGCAGTTCTCGCAGATCGGCGCGGAAGCCATTGGTTCGGAAAGCCCGGCGGTGGATGCCGAGATGCTGGAAATGCTGGTGGAGCTGCTGGACCGTGCCGGACTCAAGGCCTACGAGTTGCGACTGAACTCGATCGGCGACGAGAGCTGCCGCCCTCGCTACCTGGAACGCCTGCGGCAGGAACTGGCGGCGGTGCGCGGCCAAATGTGTGGCGACTGCCAGCGCCGCGCCGTCACCAACCCCCTGCGTGTGCTGGACTGCAAGGTGCCTGCCGATCAGCCCATCATTGAGAAGCTGCCGGCGGTCGCGGACTCGCTCTGCAACCCCTGCCGCGAGCACTTCCAAGCCCTCCAGCAAGCTCTAGAGGATCGCCGGGTGGCATACACTGTCGTCCCGCGCATGGTGCGTGGTCTGGACTACTACACCCGCACCACTTTTGAGTTTGTGCATCGCGGCCTCGGCGCCCAAGACGCGGTGCTAGGCGGCGGCCGCTACGATGGCCTCTCGGAGGCGCTGGGTGGGCCGAAAGCGCCGGGGATTGGCTTCTCCATCGGCGAGGATCGTTTTGTGCTGGCTCTGGCGGCTTCGGGGGTGGAGATACCGGGGCTGGCACTCGACGTATACGTAGCCTGGATTTCGGAGCCCGGAGCCGCCGCGGCCTCGGCCAGCCCGGTTGGGCCCGCCTATCGCCACGCGGCCGAACTCGCTCGCGAGCTGCGGACGCGCGGGCTGGTCGTGGAGTTGCAACCGGAAGCCTTGAAGCTGCGCCGCGCGTTAGAGCTGGCCAGCAAGCAGAAGGCGCGGTTCGCGCTGATCGTGGGGGAAGACGAAATCCGGCAAGGTCGGTATCCACTGAGGGATCTGGCCCGGGGCGAACAGCGGGAGCTGAGCAAAGCTGAGCTACTCAAGGAACTGCCGCCGCCGGGGCGCTCCCGCGAGACGGCTGAGCCAACCAGCGCCAGCCCGGCGGCTCGCGGCAAGGCCCGCGGCATGGACCAATGAAACTCGACTTCCTGGGCGACCTGTGCCGCACCCACATGTGCGGCGAGCTGCGCTCAGAACACGCCGGGCAGACTGCGGTGCTGACGGGCTGGGTGGCGCGACAGCGCGACCTGGGCAGCCTCATCTTCATTGACTTGCGCGACCGCGCCGGCGTCACCCAGGTCGTTTTCAACCGGGATCTTCTTCCCCAGGTCCACGAGCGCGCTAGCAGGCTGGGCCGGGAGTTTGTCGTGGGAGTGCGCGGGCAGGTGGTCGAGCGCGACCCGAAAACCGTCAACCCGGAACTGGCCACCGGCGCCGTTGAACTGGTTGCCGCGCAGCTCTTCGTGCTGAATGATGCCCGCACGCCGCCTTTCCCCATCGAAGACAACACCACCGTTCAGGAGGACACCCGGCTGCGCTACCGCTTTCTCGACCTGCGGCGGCCGGGCATGCAAGCGAACCTCGCGTTGCGCCACCGCATCTGCTTTGAGATTCGCCGGTACATGACCGAGCAGGGCTTTTTCGAAATCGAAACTCCGTTCCTGACCCGCTCGACTCCCGAAGGAGCGCGCGATTACCTGGTACCCAGCCGCATCCAGCCCGGTTCGTTCTACGCGCTGCCGCAGTCGCCCCAGTTGTTCAAGCAGATTCTGATGATCGCCGGCTTTGACCGCTACTTCCAAATCGTCCGGTGCTTCCGCGACGAGGACCTGCGCGCCGACCGCCAGCCCGAGTTCACCCAACTGGACATCGAGATGGCCTTTGCCCAGCAGGATCGGCTCTTCGAGCTGGTTGAGCCGCTGATGCTCGGTCTGGCCGCGCTGGCCGGAGTGGAAGCGCCCAGGCCGTTCCCGCGCCTGACCTACGACGAGGCCATCCGCCTCTACGGGAGCGACAAGCCCGATCTGCGCCTGCCGCCGCTCGTGCGCGTCAACCAACTGTTCGCCCCGGAGGAGACCGCCAAGCTGCGCTTTGACCCGGAATTGCCGCTGGTGGCTTTCCGCGTGCCTCAATGCGCCGGCCTGTCGCGAAAGGAGCGGGAGGAGATTGACCAGTTCATCGCTGAGCGGAACGCACGCGGCTTTGCTGACCTTCGCCTGTCAGGCGAAGGGCTGGAGGGCTCGCTGGCCCGGAGCTTGCCGGAAACGGCGCGCCGCGTTGCCGGCGCCGTGGCCGCTGAGGTCGGGGACCTGATCCCCATCATGGCTGCACCGCTGGGCCCGGAGGCGCGCGGTGAGCCGATTCCTCCGGCGGGTCCGGCGGTGACTCCGCACGACACGCCGATTTTCAACGCCGCAGGCGCCCTGCGCCTGCACCTGGGACAGAAGTACAACGAACGCCACCGGCTGCTGAAGCCCCTCGACTTCCGTTTCCTGTGGGTCACCGACTTCCCCATGTTTGAATGGAGCGAGCAGGACCGGCGCTGGGTGGCAGCGCATCACCCCTTTACCTCGCCCCACGAGGAAGACCTGGGCAGGTTGGAAAGCGCTCCAGGCGCAGTGCGCTCCCGCGCCTATGACTTGGTGCTGAATGGGACTGAGGTGGGCTCTGGCTCGATCCGAATTCACCGCCGAGATGTGCAATTGCAAGTGTTTCGCGCCTTGGGCTTCAGCGAAGAGGAAGCGCGCGCTCGGTTCGGGTTTTTTCTGGAAGCGCTCGAGTACGGGACGCCGCCTCACGGTGGCATGGCGCTGGGGCTGGATCGCGTGGTGATGCTATTGGCAGGCGAGACCTCGATCCGCGAGGTGATTGCTTTCCCGAAAACGGCGCGCGCGGTGGATCTGATGGTGGACGCGCCCACTCCGATCAGCGAAGCGCAGCTCCGCGAGCTAGGCCTCCAGATCCGTAAGAAAGACTGAAAGGAATTAGCCGATCGCGGTACTAACTTTCTGCCGCTGGTGTGTGACAGCCCCTTGCGGGCTCGGCGCACTCAGCTATTGTTGCCGCGCTGGACCAGGACCAGGAACTCGTCCCGGGTCTGCTTCTGTGCCCGGAACGAGCCGAGCATGGCGCTGGTGACGGCCTGGGAATGCTGCTTTTCCACGCCGCGCATCATCATGCAAAGGTGGCGTGCTTCCATCACCACCCCCACCCCTTGCGGCTGGATTTTTTCTTCGATGGCCTGCGCAATCTGCATGGTAAGCCGCTCCTGAATTTGGAGACGTTGGGCAAAAATGTCTACCAGGCGGGGGATCTTGCTCAACCCGATCACCTTCTTGTTGGGGATGTAGGCCACATGGACCTTGCCAAAGAAAGGCAGCAGGTGGTGTTCGCACAGGCTGAACACCTCGATGTCCTTCACGATGACCATTTCGTCGTAGGTGACGCTATACAGCGCTCCGTTCAGCGTATCCTCCAGGCTCTTCCGGTATCCCCCGGTGAGGAAGCGCAGCGCCTGCTCGACGCGTCTGGGTGTGTCCCGTAGGCCGTCCCGCTCCGGGTCTTCTCCCAGCCGGATCAGCAGTTCGCGCACCAAGTCCTGCAACGGCTGAGTGTCGGGAGTGGCCCCGGTAGCCGAGCTCCCGGCCGGTGTTTTCACTGCGGAGTTCGTCATGGATGTCTCATTTCGCCGCCCCGGCCCTGGGCGTCCCGGCTGCAGCGACCGCTGCATCCCAGTCCCTTTCCTTCCTGTTGTAAACTGAGTGGGGACTCCGAGCTTATCATCATATACGGCATAGATCGCCCGCAGGTCGGGCAGAGCGCATTCGACGGGACATGATTTCTTTGCAGCCCCAAACTGTGGCACGCGCACTCCTGGTGGTGTTGGTCGTCGCGTTCATCTTCGCCATCCTGAATCCCGGCGATGCTCCGCCGGCAGTGGGAAAAGTTGCACCGGACTTCGAGCTTTCGGACCTCCAAGGGCAAGTGGTTCGGCTCTCGAAGTACCGGGGCAAGGTGGTGGTGTTGAATTTCTGGGCCACCTGGTGCCCTCCGTGTGTCGAGGAGATGCCTTCGCTCAACCGCTTCGCGCGGATTTTTGCTTCCCGTGGAGTGGTGGTGGTGGCGGTCAGCGTGGACGATGATGAGCGAGCCTTGCGCCGGTTCGTGGCCGACCATCAACTGGAGATGATCATCCTGCGCGACCCCGGCCGCCAGGTCCCCACCCTTTACCAGACCTATATGTACCCGGAAACCTACATCCTGGACCGGCAGGGGCGGCTGCTGCGGAAGCTGGTTGGTCCCGCCGACTGGGGTGATCCCAACCTGCTTGTTTTCTTCCGGGAACTGACCACCGGGGCGTAATTGCCCAAAGCAGGCCGCGTCCTCTGGCTACAATCCCGGCGCTACAACCACTGGACACCAGAAAGGAGAAAAGGCTGCCGCTACTTTTTCTTTTCCGCGATCCACAGGCCGCGCGAGATTGCTCGGCCGCAGAACGGGCAGTAATTGACCGCCATGTAAGAGACGCGGCCCGCCTCGGCGTTGCGCAGGAAGTACTCCGAATCGATTTCATTGAGCACCCGCCCTCCCGGCAGGCGCTGGATCGAGCCGTGCGCCAGGAATTCGCGGTCCAGGGCGTCCTCCATCTCCGTACAGCAGGTCATGGCAACAGGTTATAGGAAATCCATGCTCGGTGCCAGGGTGCCTGAGCGCATGGCGCTATAATGCGGGGGGAGTCTTGATTGGCCCGATCGCCTGAACCCTTTCTCAGCATCGTCATCCCGGCATACAACGAAGAAACCCGGCTGCCGCGGGCGCTGGAGTCCATCGGCGCCTATGCAGCCTCGAAGAGTTTCCCGGTGGAGGTGCTGGTGGTGGACGATGGCTCACACGACGGCACTGCGGCGGCGGCAACGCGTGCGGCCGCGAACTGGTCGGCCGTCCGCTTGCTGCGTAATCCTGGCAACCGCGGCAAGGGCTACAGCGTGCGCCACGGAATGCTGGAAGCGGCCGGACGGGTTGCGCTGTTTACCGACGCCGACCTGGCCGCGCCCATCGAGGAAGCTGACCGGCTGCTGGCGGCGCTCGAAGCCGGCCACGACGTCGCGATTGGCTCCCGCGCCCTGCGGCCCGAGCTGATCGTGGTGCACCAGTCACGGATGCGCGAAACGGCGGGACGGATTTTTAATCTGCTCGTGCGGGCGTTTACCGGACTTCCTTTCCGGGATACCCAGTGCGGTTTCAAGTTGCTCCGGCGCGAGGCAGCGCGCGCCGTCTTCAGCCGCCAGCAAATTGATGGCTTTGGCTTCGACGTAGAAGTGCTCTACCTGGCACGCAAGTTTGGATACCAGGTTGCAGAGGTGCCGGTTCTCTGGAGCCATGATCAAGACACCAAAGTTCCCATGTTCAGTGCCAGCGCGCGGATGTTTGCCGACCTGTGGCGCATTCGTTGGATGGACTTCCGGGGGAGATACAATCCGCCGCACGAGGATGTAGTCTCCGGGGATCCGCACCGGTCGGGCAGGGAGAAGCCTTGAACCCCGAGTCAGTTGGCGAACGTGGGAAATCCGGCTAGCCCAGCCGGCCGAAGTTCCAACCGACCAGCAGGAACGAAATGGCAATCATCAGCAGCACGGTGTAACTGGCAAACCGCCAGGCCAGAATGGAGGTGCGTTGGAACGAGGGAGTGTCGCTAACCAGCGCGCCGAACACTAGGCCTGCCAGCAGCCCGCCGATGTGGGCGGCGTTGTCAATTCCGGGAATGAAGAATCCGAAAACTAGACCGTAGATGGCCCAGCGCATGTACATCGTTTTGACCTGCGCGCCGAGAGCCGTACGGTGCCGGTAGCCGTAGGCGATCATCACGCCAATCAAGCCAAACAGGGCGCCTGATGCGCCAACCGAGACGGCAAACGGGTGCCACAGCAAGCTGGCCAGACTGCCGGCAATGCCCGCCAGAAAGTAGAGCACCAGGTAGCGGGCGGTGCCGTACATTTCCTCAACGGCTGGGCCGAGGTCGAACAGAACCAGGGTGTTAAACAACAGGTGGATCAGATTGCCATGAAGGAAGACAGCGGTCGCCAGACGCCACCACTCACCTTCTACAACGTGGTAGTCGCGTGCGCCCAACTCCACCAGCGTCCGACCGGGCATGCTCCACAGTGCCTCCAGACCGACGCCGCTGCGGGCCGCCGCCAGCAGGGCAATCCCGAACAGGAAAAAGTTCGCCCCAAGCAGCAGCGTAGTGTAGCGAGCTCTTTCGGGCACCAACCCGGCGAGCAAGCGTCGGATGCCAGCCCGATGGAGGGCTGACAGCGACTCGTTGCAGTACGGGCACCGCGACTCCTTCGCACTCACCAAGGCGCGACAGGCCGGGCAAACCTTCTGCTTCACCATGCTGGTCTTAAAGAGCCAGCTGAGCCTGTCCAACCGGTCCCTCAACGAGCGGCGGTACCGCTCCAGTTTCCACTTCATGTGGGGCGAGAGAGGCATCGGCCGATTCCATTATAGTACCGTTATAGTACCGTGCTCGCCGAATGGCCCGTCCCGGAATCCGCTGCAGAGTGTGTTTCAATAAGCCATGGATTCTCGGCACGCTCGGCTGATCCTGGTCGCGGCGCTGGTGCTGGTGGTGGGCGCCGCCGGGTGTGGCAAGAAACGAAGTGCCGGGAAACGCGCGCCGCGACTTCCTTCCCCTGTCGCGGTGCAACCAGGAGACTTCGAGTACGGGTACGCCAGTTGGTACGGCCATCCCTACCACGGCCGGCGGACTTCCAGCGGCGAAACTTACGACATGCACAAGCTGACGGCTGCCCATCGCACCCTGCCCTTCGGCACCGAGGTGGAAGTGACCAACAGGGAGAATGAGCGGAAGGTGCAGGTGCGCATCAACGATCGCGGCCCGTTTGTGGACGGTCGCATCATTGACCTGTCGCTGAAGGCTGCCAAAGCCATCCGTCTGGTTGGCCCCGGGACGGCCCTGGTACGGGTAAAAATCCTTCGCGTTCCGGGGAACGGCGCCACTTCCTCCGCCGGTATTGAAGGTGGCGCGAGGACTCGCAACGGCCGCTACACTGTCCAGGTGGGCGCCTTTGCCGACAGGCGCAATGCCGACCGATTGCGCGACCGGCTCGCCCGCAGCTATCCCCAGTATCCGGTGCTCCTGAACCCGACCCCCAGCGGGCACCGCTACCGCGTTTGGGTGGGCAATGAGCCCAGCGAGCAACGAGCCGCTTTGATCGCCGGACGGCTCCGGCAGGACCGCCTCTCCGTTTTCGTGGTACGCCTCGACTAGTGCCCTAACCTGCTGAAGTAGTGCTTTCCCGGGGTAGTGGGCTGCGTTCTGGCTAGCGGTGCTATGAGGCGGTAGTAGGAATTAGCCGTCACCGTATTACAATTCAAATGCTCCCTATTGTGTGCTGCCTGGTTCTGAACATGGGGATCATGGCCTATCACGGCCTACCGGCGAACACACATGATTCAGAGAGGGCGACCTGCTCATGCCTCTAACTTTTCGTTTTGCCACACCCGCTGATCATCCGCGCGTTGAAGAGATAGCCATCAGCAGCTTCGAGTCCATTACTTGGTTCCGCCTTGTTGACGAGAAGTTTGGCTCCTTGAACGGTAAGGACTGGAAGGACCACTGGAGGCTACGGATGCAGAGGATCTTCGAGACCCAAATCATCCTGCTGGGCGAAACCAACGGGGAGATCGTGGGATTCTCCAGTGGGACCATCGACCCCGAACTTCGACTGGGCTATGTGGACCTTTTGGCCATCGATCCCAAGGCTCAGGGCAAAGGCCATGGGCGACGGCTGTTGAACGCTATGCTCGGTACCTTTTTGGATCGTGGCGCTGAGCACGCCTACCTGGACTGCTTGGTTGAGAACCATGTTGGGAACACGCTCTATCGCACTGAAGGATTTGAGGAGGTAGCCCGCAGTATTCGATGGTTCATCAAGATTCGCCCCGAGTAACCCAGGCCGCCCACTCGTTTCAATACTTGCTCTCCTCCATCTCCACGCGAACCTCCAACGTTTCACCAGCCTTGATTGCAATCGTGCGCTCCCAATCCTTGAAACCATACTTTTGCAGCTTGACCTTGTACTGGCCCGGTGCCAATGCTCTGGACTGTGGACAGATGACCTGACCGGCACTTTTTGTACCAAGTGGAAAGAGAGAGAATCCACTTGAGGAGGAAGTGAGGTCATGCCGACAAGGAGTTACAAGCCGGAGCAGATTGTAGCGGTGCTACGGCAGATAGAAGTGCAGATGGGGAACGGGAAGACTGCGCCCCAAGCCTGCAAAGAAGCTGGAATCCACACCCAAACCTACTACCGGTGGCGGAAGGAATACGGCGGGCTGAAGGTGGTGCAGGCAAAACGGCTAAAGGAGTTGGAGAAGGAAAACACGCGGCTGAAGCGGTTGGTAGCGGAGCTTTCTCTGGAGAAGCAGGTGCTGCGGGATGTGGCACAGGGAAACTTCTGAGCCCTGAGCGGCGGCGTTGTGCGGTGGAGCGTGCGTGGGAGCAACACGGGTTGTCGGAACGGCATGCCTGCCGGCTGCTGGGGCAATGGCGAGGGACACAACGATACGAGCCGATTCATCGGGTGGACGAGGATGCTCTGACCCGAGCGATCATTGCCCTGGGAGCGAAGTACGGGCGATATGGCTACCGGAGGATCACAGCGTTGCTGCGGAGTGCGGGCTGGGAAGTGGGCAAGGACCGGGTGCAGCGGATTTGGCGGCGGGAAGGGCTAAAAGTGCCGCAAAAACAAAGGCCGCGAGGACGGCTGTGGCTGAACGACGGTTCCTGTGTACGACTGAGGCCGGAGCGACCGAACCACGTGTGGAGCTACGACTTCATGAGTGCCAGAACGCACGAGGGGAGAACGCTGCGGCTGCTGACCTTGCTGGATGAGTACACGCGGGAATGCCTGGCGATCCGGGTGGAGCGGAGGATGGGCAGCCAACAAATCATTGAGGCGTTGTCGGACGTGATGTTGTGGCGAGGGATACCGGAACAGATTCGATCCGACAATGGTCCCGAGTTCATCGCCAAACAACTGCGCCAGTGGTTGGCAAATCTAGGGACCGGGACACTGTACATCGAACCGGGCAGTCCCTGGGAGAACGGGTACTGCGAGAGTTTCAATGGGAAGCTGCGGGACGAATGCCTGAATGGAGAGATCTTCTACTCGTTGTGGAGGGTGCAATACAACACGGTGCGGCCGCACTCGGCGCTCGGCTATAGGCCCCCGGCGCCGGGGGCCTAAGGAGGCACAGGTGGTGATTGAACAGTGGAGGGTGCAATACAACACGGTGCGGCCGCACTCGGCGCTCGGCTATAGGCCCCCGGCGCCGGGGGCCTATAGCCCTCCCCTGCCACTGAAACCAGTTTCACAGCCCCAGGCTGCGATGTAAACTCTCACTACGGTTGGTACAAAAAATCGGTCTGGTCACAGACTCCTCCGTAGATTCCGTCGATCCGGACTTCAAGCCAAGCAGGGTCGCAAGTTAACTTCAGGACACCTTGCATGTCTCCGGATCTGTCGTCCTCTTGGGATGCGAGGGTCTGCTTAGCCGGAATTTCCATTTTGAGCTTCCCCTTCACCCGAAAACCTATGCCTCTTACCCTGTCGTGTCAATCGCAAATCGCCCGGGCCTCTTTGAGGTGGTAGTGCGGCACATTTTGGCTGTTCTTCGGAGTCGCTGTGCGGGTTTCGCCTGCCCAGCCTGCCTCGCCGCTGACACTTATCCGGCCCGACCACTTCTGAGCACCTAAAATTACCCTCTCTCCCGGTTCGCTAGCCGTCTGGCAGCGGCAGTGCCGAGATTGTTCGCAGCATGCTGCTGAACAGCCTCCGGCTCAAGTGCCCTTCGGCCAGCAAAAGCCAGTAATATCGCGCATGTTTCACCAGCCGTCCTCCCGTTTTCACCAGCCGCTGCTGCAAACTCGTCAGCGACCAGTTGTTGATCCTCTTCGGTAGCACCAGCCGCCGCCACAGGTTTCCCAAGTTGTAGGCGATCAGGCTCAGCCATAGGCGCACCTCGTTCGACCGAAACCGATGGCAACTCAGCCGGGTCATCTTTACCGCCTGCTTGCCTTCCTTGATCCATTGCTCTGCGGTGCCCCGCTTGTTGTAGAACCGGACCACCGCCCGGCTGTCGGTCTCCAGATTGGTGACGATGAACTCCACGCGAGGGAACAGTTCGCCAAAGTGGAACTCCACCTTCGCCACCACCCGCCGCGCCTTTTTCCAACTGGCTGCCTGGTAGAGAAAGCTCTTGTACCAGACCACCGGCTTGTGGCTCGGTCGCCCCACTGACCGCGTCAACAACTCCGCGATGTCCCTCTCCAGACTGTCGTTGGCCGGGACGCGAATCGCATACTTCACGTCCCGCTCCTCCAGTGCGTCGTAGATCTCCGGCTTGGCGAAGGCGGCGTCGGCGCGAAACACCACTTCCTTGCCCAGCTTCTGCTGCCGTTCGATCTCTGGCAGGAGAAGTTCTTCCCAATCCTCGGCGCTGTGCACGTTGCCGGGTCGCAGCTTGGCCGCCAGACAGTCACCCTCGCGACTGAACAGCAACAACGGGTGATAGCAACTCGACTCGAAATGCCCGTTGTAGGCGCTCTGCTCCTGTTCGCCGTAGACCGGGATCTCGGTGCTGTCCATGTCCAGCACCACCCGGCGCGGCGCATCCATAGCTTCCGCCCTGGCGATCAAATCCCGGTTGATCGCTGCCAAACCAGCAAGGTTCTCGTCTTGCGTCAGCAGTTCTGTCTCGAACGACTGTAACCGGGAAGTCAGGGCTGCGCCACGTTCCCAGATCTTCTCCGAACCGATCAGCCGGAACGTCGGATCTTGGGAAAGCCGCTCGGCGTCGTTGACGTCTTCGTATCCTGCCAAGCGGCTGTAGATGGACTGCCGCAGCAAGTCAGCGAGGGGCAACCGGGTGTTCTTCCCCCGAGAGTCGATCAAGTGCTGTTCGATAAGTTCGCCGAACCCCAAACGTTCGTCCAACTCGCGCACCACAATCAGACCGCCGTCGGAAGTGATTCGCGATCCCTGAAATGTGACCCGCAGAAACCGGTTGAATGACAGTTGAAACGCCTGTTTTTGGCTCTCACCCATTCGGTGTACACCTCCGGAAGGCAATGTTGATGCTGGAACCTGCATCAATACTGACGTTGGAGTCATTCAGAAGGTTGCCGCCGATAGTTCATAAAGGAAATCCGGGCTTAGTGTCCTTCACGCCCCCCTCTTGGGATGTGACGGTCTGCTTAGTTTCCTTCACGCTCTCCTCTTGGGATGCGACGGTCTGCTCAGTGTCCTCCACGCCCTCCTCTTGGGATGCCACGGTCCGGCCGGTCACTTCCTCGACAGTCCCAAGCACACTTTGGTAGTTGCTCTTGTGGAGCTTGAACTCGACCTTACCAACCAGGTCCGCGCCGTCATTGAACGACAGAGCCATGTAGTGCTTGCGACCTTTGGTCAACAGGAACGTACCTTTCCGCCTCCCGGAAACACTCGAGTAGAGCACTTCCGTCACCGCCTTCGCCGGTATCGAGAAGTATTCGGTCACTGCGTCTTTTTTCGTAAACTGAATCCGTTCACTGTTGATGACCAGCTTGCCTTTGTCGCCCTCCTTCGCTTCGAGGAAGTTCGTCCGGATTTGAACTTTGTCAAACGTGACCTGTGCCCAGGCAGGGATCGAGCACGTTGCCAAGAAGAGAGCGACTGATAATATCCCCATCTTTCTCATGACGGTCCTCCTGCTGCCGGTGTTTTACCTGGGATCATGTGTTCCCAGCGTAGTGAAGTCAAGCCGTATCTGGTGCGCAGGAAGCGGCAGCATCCGACGAAGATGTCAACAGCGCCACTGCGTGCGTTGGCCAAATACAGATCAAAACATTCTGCCAAGGACTGCGCAACCACCGGTGATCGCTACGGTTTTTGTGGTGCTTTTCTGCGCTAGCGGGGACTCAAAGATGCCTCTATTGCCGCACTCTACGTCGACCTTGTTGTTTTGAATGGTGTTTGGCGGACCCAATGTTCCGACGTACGCGTACTGCTGCCCGACCCAAACCCCCTTGGCGGAATTATTTTTGATTGTGTTCCCCCCAATGGTAACGGATGACATCGTGGTCACCCACAGTCCGTTTTTGTTGTTTTTGATCTTGTTGCCACGAACTTTGGCCGAGCTATTCAGATCTATGGCAATCCCACTGCCAGAATTGTTGTGGATTGTATTTTCAACCACGTTTGCACTCGAACTCTTCGTCACGAACACTCCCACGCCGTTGCTGTTGATCGTACTCTGCCGAATGTCGGCAAAGCTCGTGTCTCCGACAAACACACCTGCGGTGGAAGCATTCCGGACAGTCACGTTGTTGAGGCTGACCGAGCCGCTAGCAACTTTGATCGCCACATTGGCGCCACTGCCATCGACCGTGAGACCGCGAAGTTCCACAGCAGCCCCACTTATCAAAAGAACACTCTCGCTGCCAGGCGCCGACAGTGTTGCGGGACCGGTCAACGTGAAATTCCTGGTAATGCGCAAAGGTCCCTCGCAGGTCCCGATAACGAAGATCTCCGCATCCGCCGCACTATTGATTTGCCGCTGGAGGCCGTGCTCCTTGGTATCGCAATTGATAGAGGTTTGTTGCGCATGAAGGCGTGAAACTGACACAGCGAACGCCGCTACAACCGCCAGGACAACCACGAGGACTCGTTTCACAGAGCTTGACATTGTTCCTCCTCCTTCGTCTGGAGCTGCAATTTCCGATTCGAGCTTCCCTTTTCGCTCAGCAGCATACGTCAGCCACCCTCCGTGTCAAGCGCAGACCGGATGGGCAGCGACCCTTGGACCCTTGATGCGCTGTGAGAATCAGGCTCTCGATGCCGAAGGCTAGGGAGTCGAGGATGTCAACAGAGTGAGATCGCTTCGTTGCTGAGATTGAGGCTCAGACGTCGCAGAGCAGCACGGCCTCTCGCAGTGAAGCCATCGGGTCACGCTTGGGGACGAACTCGTGCGCCATGTAGCCGCTGAACCCGGTCTCGATGATGGCCTGGGTGACGGTGGCGTAGTTGAGTTCCTGCGTGCTGTCGATCTCGTTGCGCCCAGGGACACCGCCCGTGTGGAAGTGGGCGATGTACTGAATGTTGTCGCGGATCGTTCGGATCACATCGCCTTCCATGATCTGCATGTGGTAGATGTCGTGGAGCAACCGGAACCGGGGCGAGTTCACCCGCTTCACCAGTTCCACACCCCACCGCGTGCGGTCGCACTGGTAATCGGGGTGGTCGACCTTGCTGTTCAGCGGCTCCATGCAGATCATGATGTCTTTGTCTTCGGCCTGGGGGGTGACTTTTTTCAGGAAAATGTAGCAGTTCTCCAGGCCCTCTTCGTCGGTCATGCCGCGGCGGTTGCCGGAGAAGCAGATCAGGTTGGGCACGCCGGCCTTGTCGGCCAGGTCAATGTTCTTTCGGCACTCTTTCTCGAATTTGGGGTGGTCGGCTTTGCTGTTGATTCCGTCGGGAGGGTTTCCGCTCGCGACGTATCCCATCACCGGTCGAATCCCGTACTTGAACGCGGTGTCCCAGTCGGGCGGCCGGATCAGGTCTATGCCTACGATGCCCATCTTGGCCGATTCGCGCACCAGCTCTTCGACCGACAGTTTCGGATAGCACCATTTGCACACTGACTGCTGGATGTTGCCCTTCAGCTTCTGCCGGCCGACCTCGCCGTGATGGTCGGGCTTTGCGATCGCTGCTACGGCTTCCGGTTCCGCCAGTGCTCCGGTCGCCGCCACTGTGGCGCCGGCCGCCACGCGGGCCAACGCGGACCGGCGAGTGATTCGTTCCGCTTGGCTCATGATGCCCTCCGCGGCTCGAAAGCCCTGACCGCGCCCCAGGGGTGGGGTTCCTGCCATCTGGGCCGCCGCGGCCCTATGTCAGCAGGACGGCCAAAAGCGATTTTGCTAATCCGTCACCTGCTCTAGGATGGCGAAATCACCGGGGTTCCACGCCTGCGCGATCACATAGAACTTACCGCCAACCTTGAGAATCACGGCATTGTGGATGTGCTGAAAGTTCTTCAGGCCCAGATCCTCCTTGGGCATGAGGGTCGAAATCAATTTGTCATTCTTCAGGATGTGGATAGGAGCGCCTTTGCTCCGGTCAGGCCCATGCAGAGAACCTGCCACGGCATAGTCCCCTTCATAATCGATATCACCAGGGTAGGTGCCGTTGGGGAAGTTCACCGTGGCGCGATGATGGCCGTAGCGAGTGAAGCGATCTATCTCAGCGTTCGGTCGGTCCGAAACATCCAGCCGCTTTATTCCTTGGGGCACGGTAATGCCATGTGCCGAGCCGAACTGGCCGACTCCGCCCCCCTTGCCGCCAAACGCCAGGTGGTGCCAAACCGTCCGGAAAGGATTCGTGCTCAGAATCCGGGCGGTCAATACGAAGTCCAGGCTGGAATAGCCTGTTGTCACATAAAAAAGCCCGTCCAGCTGCTCCACATCGGTCGGCACGAAGTTGCCCAGCGCGGAGAAATACTGGTTGACTGTCGGTTCATCGAAGTCGTCCTTTGCGGTCGGTGCGTTCAGGGTGTGAACAAGTTTTCCATCGAGAGTTGTCGTGAAGACGTGGCCAGTATCGTTCGCTGGAAAAGTTAAATATGCGGTGCCATCGGGAGCATACCAGATGGTGGTATTGTGCATGTTCGTGTTGTTCACTTCGTCTGGCGTCTTTAGCAGTCGAATCGTTTTGAGATCACCGCTGATCTGCATAATTCCCGCCCCAGTCAGTGCGAAGTAGATTTCCCCTTTTCCCGGGCGGCGATCGACTGCGAAGCCGCCGTGGGCGGCCTTCAACACCTTCTGGGCTTCTTTCGGCAGATGATCGGAGGTGTACAAAACCTTGAATTTCATCTCTCCTTGACCGCTGATTCCAGCAGCGTGTGATGTAGCGGCCGCCGAAGATGCGGGCGCTGCCTTTGCCAAAGCTGCAAAACCAGGAGCGTGATGCGCATGAACTGGCGCTACGCACGGGCTCATTGCAACTACGATGACGAAACTCCAAAGCACAACCTTTATCACTTGCCCCATTGGTGTCACTCGCTCCATTGGGAGAAACCCTCCTTTGCGTGGAATCTGATCATAACCGGTGGAAGAGAGCCTATTGGACTGGGATTCCCTATTTGAGCTTTTCCTTCGGAATCAAAGTAGCCCACTACCGGCGCCCAAAAGCATCGGAAGCGTACGCCCGCAGTCCTGTCGAGTCAAGCTCAGATTGCCGCGGTCTCTCCCGGGTGACATCATGGCTGGCCTCGGCCATTCCGCTGATGGATCTAGTGTTGGGTCCCAGGAATTCGCTACAAAAGTTCATGACCACTCGCTCACGCTCGTGGCTCGGAAGCGCGTCAAAAATACAGAGCCGCGCGCCTCAGCAAGCGGTCCCGGTCAGGACGCGTCCTTGCTGGCAGGCAAGAAGCGGCGGAGTCCAGCCTCGTAGACGAGGCCTCCTAGCAGGGCGCCTGTCATTGGAGCCACAATATAGAGCCACCATTCATGGCCGCGCGGGCCAGGGAAGGCAACGTCACCGTAACCCACCAGATATCCGAACAGGCGGGGGCCGAAGTCACGGGCTGGATTGATCGCCACCATCGTCAGGGGCGCGCCAATGGCGATGAGGCCCATGACAGTGAGACCTATAAAGAAGGGTGCCAGGTTCGACTTGGGAGCTGCGGGGTTCCGATCGTCTATCAAAGCGAGAATGGCAAGCACTAAGATTGCGGTCAAAACCGCTTCCGTCAAAAAAGCCGCGCCGGTAGTAACCTTCGCCAGGTCCTCAGGGCCGATGCCCACCATGCCCGGATTGGGATAGAAACAAGAAAACACCATCATCAGCTTCTGACTGCCGGGCTCACCCACACTGACGCCTAAGCGGGCCGCGGTTGGCTCCCACATTCCGCGCCAGCACAGATAAATCGTGAGCGCTGCGGTGAAAGCGCCGGCTACCTGAGAGAAAATAAAGGGAAACAATTTCCGTACGGGAAACTTCCGCCAAGCCACAAGAGCAACGCTCACAGCAGGATTCAGGTGCGCGCCCGATACGCCTGCCGCTACGTAAACGCCCAGCGCGACACCCACACCCCACATCATGGCCACTCCAGCCAGGTCGTAGCCTCCGGTGAATACGGCCACTGCTACCGCCGTATCACCGAGCAAGACCAAGATGTAGGTGCCAATGAATTCAGCCGAACATTCGCCCAGGAGGGACGGACGGCGCAGCTCCATACTCTCTTCTCCCCGTCATAGATTTTCAGGAACGGCCCAGCAAGCCAATAGGCCTGCCCATTTTGCCACAAGTATGCGAAAACCCATACGGCCATATCCTGCGATAACTGCTCTTAGCCCGGATTTCCTTTATGAACTATCGGCGGCAACCTTCTGAATGACTCCAACGTCAGTATTGATGCGGGTTCCAGCATCAACATTGCCTTCCGGAGGTGTACACCGAATGGGTGAGAGCCAAAAACAGGCGTTTCAACTGTCATTCAACCGGTTTCTGCGGGTCACATTTCAGGGATCGCGAATCACTTCCGACGGCGGTCTGATTGTGGTGCGCGAGTTGGACGAACGTTTGGGGTTCGGCGAACTTATCGAACAGCACTTGATCGACTCTCGGGGGAAGAACACCCGGTTGCCCCTCGCTGACTTGCTGCGGCAGTCCATCTACAGCCGCTTGGCAGGATACGAAGACGTCAACGACGCCGAGCGGCTTTCCCAAGATCCGACGTTCCGGCTGATCGGTTCGGAGAAGATCTGGGAACGTGGCGCAGCCCTGACTTCCCGGTTACAGTCGTTCGAGACAGAACTGCTGACGCAAGACGAGAACCTTGCTGGTTTGGCAGCGATCAACCGGGATTTGATCGCCAGGGCGGAAGCTATGGATGCGCCGCGCCGGGTGGTGCTGGACATGGACAGCACCGAGATCCCGGTCTACGGCGAACAGGAGCAGAGCGCCTACAACGGGCATTTCGAGTCGAGTTGCTATCACCCGTTGTTGCTGTTCAGTCGCGAGGGTGACTGTCTGGCGGCCAAGCTGCGACCCGGCAACGTGCACAGCGCCGAGGATTGGGAAGAACTTCTCCTGCCAGAGATCGAACGGCAGCAGAAGCTGGGCAAGGAAGTGGTGTTTCGCGCCGACGCCGCCTTCGCCAAGCCGGAGATCTACGACGCACTGGAGGAGCGGGACGTGAAGTATGCGATTCGCATCCCGGCCAACGACAGTCTGGAGAGGGACATCGCGGAGTTGTTGACGCGGTCAGTGGGGCGACCGAGCCACAAGCCGGTGGTCTGGTACAAGAGCTTTCTCTACCAGGCAGCCAGTTGGAAAAAGGCGCGGCGGGTGGTGGCGAAGGTGGAGTTCCACTTTGGCGAACTGTTCCCTCGCGTGGAGTTCATCGTCACCAATCTGGAGACCGACAGCCGGGCGGTGGTCCGGTTCTACAACAAGCGGGGCACCGCAGAGCAATGGATCAAGGAAGGCAAGCAGGCGGTAAAGATGACCCGGCTGAGTTGCCATCGGTTTCGGTCGAACGAGGTGCGCCTATGGCTGAGCCTGATCGCCTACAACTTGGGAAACCTGTGGCGGCGGCTGGTGCTACCGAAGAGGATCAACAACTGGTCGCTGACGAGTTTGCAGCAGCGGCTGGTGAAAACGGGAGGACGGCTGGTGAAACATGCGCGATATTACTGGCTTTTGCTGGCCGAAGGGCACTTGAGCCGGAGGCTGTTCAGCAGCATGCTGCGAACGATCTCGGCACTGCCGCTGCCAGACGGCTAGCGACCCAGGAGAGAGGGTAATTTTAGGTGCTCAGAAGTGGTCGGGCCGGACAAGTGTCAGCGGCGAGGCAGGCTGGGCAGGCGAAACCCGCACAGCGACTCCGAAGAACAGCCAAAATGTGCCGCACTACCACCTCAAAGAGGCCCGGGCGATTTGCGATTGACACGACAGGGTAAGAGGCATAGGTTTTCGGGTGAAGGGGAAGCTCAAAATGGAAATTCCGGCTTAGACTCCCTGGATGCGCCAGCCCCCGGAATAGATATTGAACCGGTCGTTGCGCACGAATCCCACCAGCGTCATCTGGAATCTTAAGGCAAGCTCGACGGCAAGGCTGGAAGGCGCGCCTACAGCGGCGAGCACGGGAATCCCCGCCATCAACGCCTTCTGCACCAGCTCAAAGCTGGTGCGTCCACTCAACAGCAGCAGCCTATCGGCCAGCCTGTTGGAAAGAGGTAAGCGATTCTTCAGGAATTCAGCGCCGATCAATTTATCCAGGGCATTGTGCCGGCCCACATCCTCTCGCATGCTCAGCAGTTTTCCCGTGGAGTTAAACAGAGCGGCGGCGTGCAGGCCGCCGGTGCGGTCAAAAAGGGCCTGGGAACTCCGCAGAGTCTGGGGCAGGCGGTGGATCACCGAGGAATCAATGAGAGGCTTGGCCGAGGGCAGAGTGGGGCAGCCGGTGGCCTGTAGCGCCTCGATCGAGGCTTTCCCGCAGACCCCGCAACTGGAGCTGAGGTAGAAGTGGCGTTCCAGCCGGTCCCAATCGAGCTTCACTCCTCGTTTCAGGCGGACAGTAACCGTGTTGCGGTTCTGCTTGGCGTTCTTGCCGGACCCGCCACCCTGGATTTCCACGCTTAGTGGTATTGGGCGAGATCAGTTTTTTTCGGTGGGAACGAGGCGCTTCAGCTCTTCAAACCAGTTGAGCACGACGTTGATTTGTGTTGCGCCTGGCTTACCTAGCTTGATCATAAGGAACCGCTGGCCGTCGGGCGTGATGTCGTAGTTTGCACGCCCCGGGCCCGACTGAACGTACTGTCCCTCAAACAGTAGGGTGGGGGCGCCCGCACGAAAGGTTGGCTGCGTTGTAATCTCAACGGCCATCATCTTGTCGCCGTTGCGGTAGAACAGTTCCTTCCCGTTCTTCGCCCAGACCGCCCCATTGCCGCCTTCGGTGGAGATCTGCCACTTGCCGCCGGGGCCGGGATACGCCTGGACATAGACTTCCCGCCGGCCGGACTCATTGGAGACATACGTGAGCCAGTGACCGTCCGGGGAGAACACCGCCCCGGTTTCACCAAATCGGGTTTGGAGGAAGGGGCGCGGCTTGCGCTCCCCCTGCAACGGAAGAACCCAGATGTCCCACCCCGTGGCGGGATGACGTTCAAAAAAGGCCACGACTTTCCCGTCCGCGGACCAGGACGAAGGCATCTGGAAGCGTTCACTTTCCGTGAGCTGCTCTGCGGGGCCGCTGCCGTCGGCAGGTTTCCAAAACAGGTTCGCAGCTCCGCCGCCCCTGGCCGAACCAAATGCCACCCGTTTTCCATCCGGCGCCCAGAGGTGACCGAAGTCGTCTCCCTCAATCGTCAGCCGGGTCAATGTCCCCCGCGGGATGTGGTAAATCCAGATGTCGGAGTTGCCGGTTTCGGGCCCGATCTGGACGGCCAGCCGCTGGCCATCGGGTGAGAGGCGGGGGTTGTCATAGTTGCGTGGAGGTGCCGCCAGGGACTCAACCGCTCCCTGGCGATCTACCCAGACCAGCGTGCGCTTACTCACAGAAGGAGAACCCGGGACATAGACGAGCGATCCGCTCTCAGACACGCTGAACGGTGTCTCTCCCAGTTCTGCAGAATAATTCGCGATCCCCGCGAGGACGACGGCGGGCGATCCTGTTAACTGAAGCTGGTCGAGGGCAAAAGGCGCCGCCAACAACTTGTCATCCCGTGCAAAGACGAGGTGGCCGGTTGGTACATACCGAGCATGGGAGCCGTGCTCGATCAGGGTCCGCTGCTCGCCAGTTTCCAGTGAACGCACAGCGACTGATGGACCGCTTTTTTGCCCCACAGTAAACAGCACTGCCTTGCCGTCTGGGAGGACCTGCGGCCAGGCATGAAAGTCTTTGGTTGCCTCGATCACAGTGGCGATCACCTTAGGGGTACCCCCGGCGGCCGAAACTCGGAACAGACCGGACGGGCCTGCGAAAATGAGAGCGTCCCCGTTCGGAGTCCAGCTTTGACCTAGATACCCCCCACCTGCTATTTCGCTGTACGTGCACAGGGTCTGGATCTCTCCGCCGGAAACCGACACCTTCTTTAGCAGTCCGTCAAGTCCGCCGAAGGCAAGCCACTTCCCATCGGGAGAAAAAGCACCATGGAAGGCCCCCGCAGTGCCGGGAATTGGCCTGCTCTCCCGTTCGTTTAAGCGACGAACGTAGAGCTGCAGGATGTCGCCCGTGCGGGCGATGTAAGCGACCTGTGTGCCATCGGGTGAAATCGACAAGTCCGGCCAAAAGGTTTGACCCTGCGGGAGGTAAATGACCACTCGGCTGGCGGGCTGCTGCGCCAACGCCAGGGTCAACGCGCACACAATGACTCCACAAGTGCCTATCCTGCGAATAGTTGACCGCATGGTTGCCCTCCTGTTCCAACCGGGGATTTCCGATTTCACTCTCCTGCCCCGACTGTACACCCCCGGCCACTGACACGCAATGATTTCGCCGCATGCAAAGAGGAGGCGAGCGGTTCGAGGCTCGCTGAGGCCCTGTTCTTCCCGCCTGATAAGGCCGCCTGATAAGGCCTAATGATAAGGCCTAATGATAAGGCCAATGATGAGGCCAATCCGTCGCTCCCAATTGGGGCTTGATCCTTAGCCCAACCTACTGCCAAGCCTTATTTGTATTCCTTAACTATTCCTTAACGGGGAGCTGCGCACTGGGAGGCGGCGGGCAAATAAAATGTGCGAGCCGGGTGAGAAGCGCGTGGTACAATCCGACCCCCGTGACCTGTTGCTTTGACATTTTTGGCCATGGAGATCTCGCGTAAACTGAGGTGGTTATGAAAGTGGTCTTGGCCTACGATATGGGCGAGGAGTTCGTAAAAGATCTGCGAGCGACCTTTCCCAAGGTTGAGTTTCGAGTTGCCTACACCAAGGAAGAACAACTACGGGAGGTCCCGGACGCTGAGGTCCAATTTGGCGAAATTGCCCGGGACGTGTTCCTGGCGGCAAAACGCCTGCGCTGGTTCCAGTACATCGGCATTGGATTCGACCACATCGTCGAAAGCATTCCTGAACTAGTGGAAAGCGACGTGGTGATGACCAATTGTCGCAAGACGCATGTCGTCTCCATGGCAGACCATGCGTTCGCCATGATCCTGGCTTTTGCTCACAACGTTCCTCAATTGATCGAGGACCAGCGGGCGCATCGCTGGGACACCTTGAAGTATTTCGGACGAATGAGAGAACTGGCGGGCACGACGATGGGGATCGTAGCTATGGGGGATATCGGCAAAGCCGTCGCCGAACGGGCTCGGGGATTCGATATGGAGGTTTACGGAGTCGACATCCAGAAAATGCCCCCGCCTCCAGGTGTGCGCGAAGTGTGGACGCTCGACCGTTTGGATGATCTCATGGCGCTCTCCGACTACCTCGTTGTCACTGCCCCACTGACGGCCCAGACGCGCGGCATCATTAATCGAAAGCGCCTGGAACTGCTCAAGAAGGGTGCAGTAGTTGTCGTGGTTTCAAGAGGTCAGATCGTCGAGGAAGAACCTCTGATTGAGGCCCTGCGGTCCGGGCACGTCGCCGGAGCTGGCCTGGACGTGGTTGCCCAGGAACCGCTTCCCGCCGACAGTCCTCTGTGGGACGCGCCCAACGTATTGATTTCGCCTCATGTCTCAGCGGATTCATCGCAAATGTGGGAACGCCGCAAGCAAATCTGCAAGGATAATCTGCGCCGTTATTTAGCCGGCGAGCAGTTGGTTTATGTCTGCGACAAGAAAGCCGGTTTCTAGAGATAGAGTCATTTGCGCCGCGATCGGACTGTCTCCGTTTGCAGAATCGGGTGAGGGACGAGTAGGATGAGCCGTCTGACACGCATGGTCGCTGAACCATTTCCAAATTGAACAGCACGTAAACCACTTGGAGCGAACCGATGAGACGAAGCTTGATGTTGGAAAAGTTGAGACGCGGAGAATACGTGGTCATGGCCCAGTGCTTTATCCTCCCTCACTGGAAGCTGATCGACATGATGGGTGTCATTGGTTTTGATGGCGTCTGGATTGAAAACGAGCATAGCGACTTCAACTACAGCGAACTGTCGCAGATGATCCTGGCAGCGCGAGCCCACGATATGGATTCGATTGTCCGAATCGCGCGCACCGGGTACACCGGGACCATCAAGGTGCTGGAAGCCAGTGCCACTGGAATCATTGTCCCCCACTGCATGGGAGGCGAGGATGCGAAGGCCATTGTCCGCGAAGCCAAGTATGGGCCGATGGGAATGCGTGGCTCCGGCGGCAGCGTCGACGCGGAATACGGCACGGTCCCTGAAATGGAGTATTACAAGCATGCCAACCGCGAGACTTTGGTCGCCGTCATCATTGAAGACAAAGAGGCGGTTGATGACGTGGACGCGATCGCCGGCACCGAGGGGATTGATGTGCTCCTGCTCGGCCCGGGGGACCTGTCTCAGAGTTATGGCCTCGTGGGGCAGTCGCGCCACAAGGTTGTCGAGGACGCCATCGACGCGATGGCGAAGGCTTGTGCGAAGCACGGCAAGTGGTGGGGAATGCCCGTAGCCAATCGGGATGCTGCCAAGAAAGCGTTTCAGCGCGGCGCGCGCGTCATGCAAGCAGCCAACGAGCAAGACATCCTGGTGTCTGAGTTTCGCAAGATGAAGGAGTCGTTCAAAAACCTCAGCGCCTGACACGCATGGTCGCTGAACCACTTCCGAATTGAACAGCACGTAAACCACTTGGAGCCCGATGAGACGAAGCTTGATGTTGGAAAAGTTGAGACGCGGAGAATACGTGGTCATGACGCAGTCTTGGATCGTCCCCTACTGGAAGATGGTGGACATGATGGGTTTCGTTGGTTTCGATGGCGTCTGGCTCGAAAACGAGCATAGCGACTTTAGCTACGGCGAGCTGTCGCAGATGATCCTGGCAGCGCGAGCCCACGATATGGATTCCATTGTCCGGGTCGCGCGCACCGGATACACCGGGATCATCAAACCGCTGGAAGCGGGCGCCACCGGAATCATTGTCCCCCACTGCATGGGCGGCGAGGATGCCCGCTCCATTGTTCGCGACGCCAGGTTTTCCCCCATGGGATTGCGTGGATCCGGCGGCAGCTCTGACTCCGACTATGGCACGAGCGATCGTTCGGAATATATCAAGCATGCCAACACCGAGATCTTGATCGCCGTCATAATCGAAGACAAAGAGGCGGTTGACGAGGTGGACGCGATCGCCGGGACCGAGGGGATCGATATCCTCTTGCTAGGCCCGGGCGACCTGTCTCAGAGCTATGGCATCATCGGTCAAATGGACCACAAGCTGATCCGGCAGGCGACCGATAAAATAGCTGCGGCTTGCGCGAAGCACGGCAAGTGGTGGGGAATGCCCGTTGGCGGTCGCGAGGATGCTAAGAAGGCGCTGAAGCGCGGCGCGCGCATTATGCAAGGAGAGAACGACCAGGCCGTCGTGGTCGGCGGATATCGCCGGATGAAGGAGACGTTCAAAGACCTGAACGCCTGACACGCCAGCAAGGGTTGCTCCCAGGCCGTGGGCAGAAACCCGCGGCCACTGCTAGTGCGCCTCCAGCAATCGCATGAGGTTGCGGTAGGCGGAGCTTGCAGCTTCGTCCACCTCGGCAACAGGAGGCCAGCCCCGGTCGTCGAACTCGATCTCCACGCTCAACGCACCTCGATAGCCCCCGTCGTCCAGGATGTTAAGCACCTTTTCGAAGTCAATTTCGCCCGTCCCTATGGGCGGAAAGTTCCATACTCCCTTGCCGCCGATCTTATCCTTCAAATGGATGTGCGCCATTTCGGGGACAGCAACCTGCAGGTCTTCGTAGGGCAAGGTATCGCCGAAATAGATGCAGTTGGCGGTGTCGTAGTTGATCTTCACGTTTGGATCATTGACCGCGCGAACCGTATCCAAAGCGAGTTTGCCGTTGGCAGTGTGCTTGCCGTGCACTTCCAGGCCAATCGTGACACCGTTTTTTCGGGCATGGTCCGCCACTTCACCGACGTTGGCCAGAAACGGGGGTAAATCCTCTTCCAGGCCGGCTCCGCCGACTGTATTCACCATAATGGCGGCGCCAAGCTTCGGAGCAAGGCTGATGAGTCTTTTGGATCGCTCGACGTCGCTTTTCCTCATCATGCCGATGTTGCCGTTTAGAGCCACGACCTTGAGACTGTACTGCTGAAGCTTGGCCAGCAGAGCCTCGACTGCAGCGTCGTCCATGTCGGGGGAAACGTGTTCTGCGTGTGGTGGGTTGGCTGCCATCTCCACATAGCCGCACCCGGCCCGCCGAATCCCTTTCAGTGCAGCCTCCAGGCCATAGTGATGGTAAATCCCGGTGCCCAGCGCAACGATCTTCGACAAACTCATGGTTCACACCTTCTGGCTTGCGGACTCAGTCCGTCAAGCGAAACAGGGTCCAATCTCTTACGACGAGAGCCGGTCCAGAATATTACGAGTTATCCTTTCCACCACTTTGTCCCCACCGCGCAGGCCATCGGACCAGTTCGTTGAGCCCGCGGTGACTACAGTGCCCCCGCGGGTGTAGGCACCAAGGACTGCCGCGCCCGGTTGGGGGTGCTGCGCCGAGCTGTCGCCGTACAGCGCCTCCTGAATCCAGCCGAGCGAGCCATCGCCGGCGCACAGCCCCGCAGGACCGGTAGCAAGGATTTGAAAGCCATCGGGGGTGCCGTCACGATGGGTGGCGACAGGAAGTCCATCCTGCAGCTCGAAAAGGCAGCCGTCGCACTCATAACCAACGATCTTGTTCGCTGCGCCGAAAAGATCTCCTTGTCTCAGACCAGTCCCTTCAAAAATCCAGTGGTTGGGCCGATGGACTGTGTAAGCTCCCGACCCATCCCGGAACTGATCGAAAAAGCGATGGTAGCCTCCATAGGCGTAACTGACTCCAGTGAGTTGATTCTCGGGCCGGTTGATCAGGCGACTACACCACAGTGTGGTCAGCAGCTTGGGGTTGCTTTTGTAATAAGGGTCCTGCTTGTAGGCTTCCTTCCAGCACACCAGAGCATGGCCGCCGTCTTCGGAACGGACCTGCCAATAAACGACGTTGCCGCTGAGGAAAGCCACGTTGCCTCCACCGGCAATGAACGCCTCCAAGTGATCGCGCATGGGCGATGACCAGTACTCGTCGTGTCCGACGCTCAAAACGAGCCGATAGTGTTGAAGGATTTCGGGGTGGAACTCCAGGTCCGAGTTGACGGCATAGTCAAACCTATACCCGGCCCTCTCGGCCCACTCAACGAACGGCCGTTCCCAATTTGCCCAGCAGCTTTGAAAGGTGCTAAACCCGTCGAAGACTTGAAGCTCCTTTTTCCCTTTCTGGATCCGGCCCTTTTGGATCCGGAAAGTCACTGCGGGTTCGAGGATATGCCATTGGGTGCCGGTCTGCTCGTCAGACGCACCCTCGGCTTGGCCGCTCTTGGTGGTAATGGTTGCAAGGTCCGTGAATGAGACACCGTGCTTTGAGAATTCTGTCCGAAGCCGAGGCGAGATCGTTCCTTCCTCCAGATCGGCTTGGCACTCGGCTCCGATGCTAAACAAGAACCTTCCCTCGAATCCGGCAAAGCCCGCAAAGGGGCGGTCGAAGGAAACCCGCCGTGCGGGCCCATCCGCACCTCGATACAGATCCGCGCCGCCCCAGGTGTTGTAAGCGTTGTCGGTGTTTGTGCTCCGCTGCAGCAGAATCTTTGAGTCTCGACCGGGATGCGCCGCTCGGACCACAAAGGACATCTCTCCTGTCGCACTCTGGCCTGTTGCACTCTGGTTGCTGCGGCCGGAACCGTGCCCGGACCCAAGCCCGGAACCGTGCAAGGTCACGCTGTAGTAGCCAGACTTCCAATGCTCCGGCACCGGCACTTTCAGCGCCAGTGGCCAGTTGCATCCATGCGAGACACAATTCTCTGGAACCGGACACTCCTCGCCTGGCAGACCTTCTTTGGTCCAGACCACCTCCCTTTTCGCGCCCACCCGGGCGATCTCAACCGAGTACCTCTCGGCGTCGGTTGAAATGTGGAGCCCGATCTGATCGCCGGCCTTGACACTGAGTTGATCGGTATAGCCTTGGATGGTAGGTTTGGATTTCCTATTCATGTGGAGCACTCCATACCTAACGGCAATGAGTAGGTTCGCTTTCGAGGTTAAGATTCTATCCCATAACGGTCGCCTCCAGATTGTGTCCGTCGAGCTAGAATGATCTAGCCAAGGAGTGATTTGTATGTGTCCTCACCGAATGCTTGCCGCTTTCAAAGCTTCACTAGCCTGCTGGATAGCCCTCTGCATGTACCCACCATTCTTGCTGGGGCAGGGCAAACCTCCGGCGAAGCCGAACTTCGCGACAACGTTCGAGAAACGAAAAACCGATTATCTGAGGACTCTTCTACCCTCCATCGAGAAGATCCAGAACTTCATCGACATAGGAGAAGCGCCGGCCTCCGGTTACCATCCAAATGCGGGGTGGACCTATGATTCAGAGTTGGGTTGGGTGTTGCGGGATACCATTCGAAAGGATGAGGGTGTTGATGGATCGCGGACTTTTTATCGTTATGAAAAAAGTGGCGCCCGGAGGAGAGTGCATTTCGCCGATACCACGGCCCGGATCCACACCTACGGTGACAGCTTCACGCACTGCGATCAGGTTAGCGACGGTGAAACGTGGCAGGAATATTTAGCGGCCCACTTGAGGGAGCCCATTGAAAATTTCGGCGTTGGAGGCTACAGCGTCTATCAAGCGTACAAACGGATGAAAGTTGTCGAAAAGACGCATCCGGCCGAATACATTGTCCTCAATATTTACGACGATGACCACTATCGCAACCTCGACTCTTGGCGGAGCATCGGCCGACACGATGTCCGTGAAGGGACGCTCCCGCACGTTCGAGTCAACGTGACCAAGAACCACATTGTCGAGGTCCCGAATCTTTGCCCCACGCCACAGTACGTGTACAAACTCCGCGACCTGAACTGGGTCTTACAAACTTTCGGGGACGATCCGGTCTTGCATCGAGCTGTCCTGGCTGCGAAAGCAGGGCCCATTCCCGCCCAGGCGGTCTCGAATCTGGCGGCAAATTTTGGAGTGCCCTACTCGCCCGGGGGCCGAGCCACGGTGGGTGCAGAAGACCTGGAGAAGATTCACACTCAGGCGGCTCTTTTCTCCACCATCAAGATCCTCCAGATGACGGAGAGATACGTCGGAGAGACTTGCAAGAAACTTTTCGTCATTCTTTCCTATAGTCCTGCGAATATGAAGCGTCACCTGCTGGGCGAGAATCGCTTTGACCAAGTTTTGGTCGATTACTTGAAGACTCAGGAGTACCCGTTCGTGGATTTGAGGGAATGGCATCTCGCCGAATTCAAGAGTTTCAACTTGGACGTCGATACCTACATCAAGCGCTACTATATCGGGCACTACAACCCGTCGGGCAACTTTTTCAGTGCCTGGGCCATCAAGGACAAGGTCGTTGAGTGGTTGGACCCGAAGCCGAAACCCTATCGAAGCCAAGCGGAGATTGACTAACTCGCTTTTCTCGGCCGTGAGATCTGCGTTTCACGATCCCCTTGCCTTCCTGAATCACGATCAGGTGGTTGGCGAGAAGATCCCGAAAGGTCTCGACCTTGCCCTGCGGCCAGCGGATGGTGAGATTGGCTTTGGTTTCAGTCCCAAGTCCGAAGTGGACGCGGAAATCGCCCTGCGAAATGTGGTAGCCGCCGCTGCGCACCTCTTCGACCTGTTTCTTTCCTTTTGAGGTCAGCGTCAGGCGCGCTCCGACCGCGTCGCGGCCGGAACGATGGAGGGCGCGAATCAGCAACGCGTTGCCTTTCTCCCCGAAATTCTTCAGCAGCGACGGGGGTTCGTGCATGTTGACGACGACGATCTCCAGATCCCCGTCGTTATCCAGGTCGCCTAGCGCGACGCCCCGGGAGGAGTGCTTCGCTTGGATTCCCTCGCCGGCCTGTGGGGAGATGTCATAGAACTGTTTGTCGCGCCTGTTCCAGAAGAGCAATCGCTGCTGGTGGAACTTCTCGTTGATCGGCAACTGGTCCACCTCCGGGTAGACGTGCCCGTTCGCTAAGAAAATGTCCTTCCAGCCGTCCTGGTCGAAGTCCAGGAAGGCCGCCCCCCAGCCGAGAAATTTCGTGTGGATTGCCAACCCGGCTGGCACCGTCACGTCGGAGAAGGTGCCGTCTCCGAGGTTGCGGTACAGGTTCGGGACGTCGCCGGAGAAGTTGGTCTTCAGGATGTCGAGGTGACCGTCGCCGTCATAATCGCCGGCTGCCGCGCCCATGCCAGCCTGCATCTGGCCGTCTTCATTATAGGCCGCGCCCGAATAGACGCCGATCTCTTCGAAGGTGCCGTCGCGGCGGTTGCGATAGAGCATGCTGGCAGTGGAGTCGCAGGCTACGTACATGTCGGGCCAGCCGTCGTCGTCAAAGTCTCCGCTCAGCGCTGTGAATCCGTAGAACTCTTTTGGCCCGGCGACGTTGGCTTTCTCTGAGACATCGGTGAAAGAGCCGCGGCCGTCATTCTGGTAGAGCGACATGGTCTCCGGGGGCAGCCCGCGCGGCCCGCAGATCACCGGGAAACCTTTCCACCTGCAGTTGGAATTCTCGCCCGGACGCGGCGTTGAGGCGGGATCAAACTCCACATAGTTGGCAACGAACAGATCCAGGTCCCCGTCGCGGTCGTAATCGAAGAACGAACAGCCGGTGCTCCAGCGCCGCGCCGGTACGGACAACCCCCGAGCCTTGGTTTCATCCCGGAAAGTCCCGGTGCCCTGGTTGCGGAACAATACGTTCTGGCCCCAGTGAGTGATCAGCAGGTCCATGTGGCCGTCGTTGTCTACGTCGCCGGCGCAAACACCTTGCGCCCAGCCCGTGTGGACCAAGCCAGCTTCTTTGGTGACGTCCTCGAATTTCAAGTTTCCGAGGTTGCGGTAGAGGTAGTGGCGCGGTTGCGGCCCAGAGTCGTCAAAGCGATCCGCGTTCACCAGCAGGATGTCCAGCAGGTCATCGTTGTCGTAGTCGATCAGCGCGAGGCCCGTGCCTGTGGTTTCCACAATCCAGGTTTTGTTCTGCTCGGCGCCGGAAATGTTCCTTCCGGTAAGGCCAGCCTCCCGGGCCAAGTCTTTATAGTTCACCTGCGGCGGCTTCATTCCCGGAGGGAGCGGCCTGGCCGGCTGGGCCTTCCGTGAACTCACGGCGACGCCCTGCGGCAGAGCCTGACGCGGAAGACCGCCCACCAGTAAAGCGACGGCAAGCCCAAGCAGCAGGGGCAATGAACCCGCCGCCCAGCCGCCAGGTTTTCGGCTCGCAGATCGTGAGAAGAATCGGAGAATTCGAACCTGAGGAGGCACGAATGGCTTATTCCTTTTCCCCATTCTCCCTTCTACTCATTCTCTTAGGATATAGGAGTTTTGGCCGACATTCGAGACCACGATCTCAATGTCACCGTCGTTGTCCAGGTCGGCAGAGGCCGCCGCGATTCCGCCCAGGAGACCCTGCGAAGGAACGACCCTGATGATTGTGTGCACGAAACAGCAGTCGCGGGAACAATCTACTCGGGCAGGCGATCTTTTTTGGCCGCCTGGTTCTTAGCTCGCTGCAGGGCCCTGCGCGCCGAAAGGCTGTTCGGCATGACTTTGAGAAATCGGGAAATAGTCTCGTGAACTTTGTCTAACTGGCGGGCTTCCGAATAAATTCTACTCAATTCGATGTAGGCGCGGGAATAGGAAGGATCAAGCTTGATGGCCCGATCCAGAGCGGCAATTGCCTTGCCCCGATCACCCACCTTCTCCCAGGCTATGGCGACGCTCCGATGGGCGGAAGCGGACCCTGGTTGCAAGCGAAGCGCCTCCCTGAAGAACCGCAGTGCCAGGGAATGTGAGCGAGCGAAGTGATAGGCCCAGCCACGGGCTTCCAAGACCGCTGGGTCCCCAGGCGACGACTTCTGGTAGAGGGAGAGCAGCCGGGCGCCTTCCTTGTAGTGATAGGCGGATAGGTCATCTCGTCCAACTGAGATGTTGGCAAGGCCCAGGTTCCGAATTGCTAACCGGCCGGCCGGCTTACGCCAGGCGACGAGCTTCTGGCCTTGTCCTCCTGTGCCGGTTTTTCCTGGAAGTCTTGAGATGCGGTGGTCGGTAAAGACCGTGTGGCCCCCATCGCTGACTTCCCGCTTCGACATATGGCAGCCTATGCAGTTGCGCGAAGCAGCGGCGTGCTGCTTGGCCAGCGTTGCGCCATGGCAGGCGAGGCACCTGGCGCGGTAGTACGGTTGGGGACTTGTCGGGTTTTCGTGCGGGTTATGGCAGGAACCGCACCACATCTTCCCCGCGCTCTTTCGGAAGCATTCACTGAGTGAGAGGTGTTCGACGTGGCTTACCACTTTAAGCTCGTCATCCTCGGAAGTCGCGCGCGTGCGCTCGAAGACGTATACAGAGAATACGTCTTCCAGCCGTTGGCCGGGTTGGAAGTCGGCGATCGAAAGACCTGGATTGGGGATTCGGGTCTCGCCCGCGATATGGCATTGCTCGCAGACGCTGTCGCGCGCCCGCTGTGGAAGCTTTCGAGGATTAACAATGTTAGTTGATGAAGGCTGTTGGAGATGAGCCTCAGTAGGGCCGTGACATCGCTCACACGAGATCGCCTCGGCGGCAAACTCCGGCTGCTCGTAGCGATTCAGCGTGCCGCGGACCGGCATGGGCCGCCCGGAGTGACACAGCAAGCACTTCAGCGTCACCGGACGGTCAAAATCCGGATACGGGTGTTTTTCGAAGCCCGGCGCCATATCCCACTTCTGCCGCCGCGTGTAATAAGCGAGCGGTGACTGGAAAAGAGAGTCGCCAACACGTACCAGGTAAGAAAAACCGTGATTTCCCGAGCCGACAACGTAGGCGATTTCATGCTCGGCCCGTACGCCCTTCAGCTCGATTCGCTGCCGCATCCCCGATGGACTGGAGACTATCGTGAACTTGGTGCCAGAGGCCGAGTGCGTGAAACTGCCGGCAGGCTGCTCATTGGGTCGGGACAGGGATCGGCCCATCCCAGTACGTGCATATTCATTTACCTCTTTCGGATGGCAGATGGCACACGCATCTGTTGGCGCAGCGGATGCCGAAATCAGAAAACTGAGGAACAAGCTCGTCACAGAACCATCACTTTGGTGTCTTCACCGATTATACCCCTACCTATTGAAGGCGCATTCGCCTATCGAGCTCTCGACGAGCGGGCGCTTGGCGACCGGGTTTTCGACGGATCGGTGCCGACTCCTAAGCTTCCAAGGCTTTCAGACGGGAATCCTTAAACCACAGCCTTCGTGCAGTTTCGCCGAGCACCGCTGCCCGCGCCTCACTCTTTAACTTGAGTTCGTGGGTAAAAATCTTGAGGTGGTCGCGGTACCCCAGTTTCGGCGTCCACAGCGCGGATGGATACGAGCTGCCCCAAGCGCAGCGTTCGGGGCCGAAGGCATCAATGATTTTGTAGCAAAGAGGATGTGTATCCCTGCAGGGATAGGGCTCCTTGCTGCCAGAGGCCACCCAGCTCATCTTTGTGTGGAGATTCTTGTGTTCGGCAAGTCGCTGCAATGCCTCTAGAGCCTCGCCAGTACCGGGATGCCCGGCCCCCATGCACAGAGAATGATCGAGGGCGACGAGGAGCCCCGGAAAGTCCTTCAACATGCGGTGCAGAGCGGGCAGATAATCCTTCCCCGAATCCCAGCCGCCCTCCGGAGTCGGCCCAATGCAAACCAGAACATTCACGACGATCCCGAGATCGGCGGCAGTCTTCCACAGGGCTCTCACTCCATCGCTGTCTAAACCGTCCTTGCCAGGGAAGCTTCGCAGTCCGCGGAGCCCGTAAACTTCGGTGTCGTGGGTCAAGATGCTAAGACTGTGGGGATCATCCGGGTCGAGCGTGCACACCCCCGCGACCCAATCCGGATTGCTGCGCGCGCTGTCGCAGATATAACGGTTGTCCCAACGGTAGAACGTAGCCGTCTGGATGGCGCAGACGGCGGCCACTCCGTTGGCCCGGCTCTCCTGGCGCAAGTCCTCCAGAGACGCCTTTCCGGGCGGCCGGAGCGGCTTGGACATCGGTTCTCCCTTCCAACCGTGCTCCAATCGCTCTTTGGCTGGCGGATAGCGCTTCTCGTCAGGAGAGTAAATGTGCGTGTGCGTGTCGATGATCAGCATAATATTTCCCGAACCGTAGGGTATGGCTGGCCAGGTCAGCCCAGCGCAGGAAACCCATTTACGCTACCAGAGGAGTTGCAAGAAATCATAGTCCATTAGACGTCGATCGGCCGGCCACTCGCTTCGGCTCCCTTCCAGGCTAGTTCGTATTATCACCATGAATATTCTGTCGGCTACCATACATTCTATGTCTTTAGTTTTATCATAAGGATTTTTCATGTCACCTCACCTCCTTCTTGACACGAATCGCAGTACAAGCCCAAAAGAGGAATCCCAAAACGGGACATGGCTTCAGGCCCCATCCTGAGAGCAAGCTTGCTACTTCTGGCAGTGTCGACAATTCCGACAATGATGCCGGCCCAAACCGATCGGGGAGGCATCCGTGGAACAGTCTTGGATCCCACGGGGGCGGTCATCCCCGGGGCCAATGTCGGAGCCATAAGCGTAGCCACCGGCGTTAGCTTCAGCACCGAATCCACAACCGTCGGCAATTACAATATTACGAGTCTTCGCGCCGGTACGTATCAGGTGGAAGTGGAGCATCCTGGTTTCAAAAAATTGGTTCGTGAGAACGTCAAGGTCAATGTGAACGGAATTAAGGCGCTTGATCTCACGTTGGAAGTGGGAGCGACAACTGAAGTCATAACTGTCGAGGCCCTCGCTCCGCAGTTCAAACCCGAGACATCCGAACTGGCCACAAACATTAACCCACGAACCTTCCTCGCTTTGCCACTCAATGCGAGTGGAGGGAGACGCTTGGCAGACTTCGTGGCTCTTGCCCCCGGGGTGGCGACTGGACACTTTTCTTTCAACATCAACGGCGGCCAGATGCTCTCCAGCCAGATTCTGATCGATGGCCTCGACGTGAGTGGCGTGCTTGCGACCCCCGGCGATACGCGTCCCTTGACGCTGCCGCCGGAGGCTGTCCAGGAATTCACGCTGGTCACCAGCAACGCTTCGGCCCAGTTCGGCAATACGGGCGGGGGCATCCTCAGCTTTTCCGTGCGGTCTGGAACCAATGCGCTTCATGGGAACGTCTATGAGTTTCTCCGCAATGACAAGCTCGATACGCGAGGGTTCTTCCCTGCGGAGCGGTCGATCAATCGTCAGAATGATTACGGGGGAAGTGTCGGTGGACCGATCATCATTCCACGACTGTATAACGGCAAGAACCGCTCGTTCTTCTTCTTCAACCTCAACAGATTCGTAGTGCGACGGGCGCCTCAGAGCCGCTTCATTTCCATTCCCTCGGTTGCCTTCAAAAGAGGTGACTTATCCGGGCTGAGGGACCGGACGGGAAATCTGATCCCGATTTACGACCCGGCCACCACGCGTGCGGATGGCAGGGGAGGATTCACCCGGGACCCCTTCCCCGGGAACATTATCCCCAAGGATCGTTTTAGCGCGATATCCAGAAAGGCAGTCGGATTCTATCCGGATCCTGAGCGTTCGGGAATCGTCGACAATTTCCTGGAGAAGGTGGTGAACCAAACCAACAAGGATAATTTCACGATTAAAGTTGACCATAGGATTACTTCCGTCCACAGCGTGAGTGTCACGTTAAATCGAGAGCACAACCCCACCGTTCAATGCTCCAATCCTTGCTTTTCCCCTGAGGATGTCGGAGCAACTTCAATCCGTGACTTCGATTTCAATCAAAGCCTTGCCCGGGCTACGTACGACTGGATCGTCAGCCCAACGGTACTGTTGCATCTGACTGCGGGAGTGAACCGGCAGGGCTTCATCTCCATCTTTCGGCATACCGGATTCATGTGGGCGGAGCAGTTGGGGCTCAAAGGTATCCTCGGTAATGGCCCCTTTCCGACGATAGAGATGCCCCCCTTTATCCACCTGGGGAACAGGGGCCTGGGCACGGATGATGCCCTCCAGGGAACCAACCTGCACTACACAGAAAGCCTCTCCTTGGTTAGGGGACGGCACAATTTCAAGTTCGGCGCAGAGCAACGCTACCTGCGCACGGATCACCGCCGTCCGACCAACAGCGGCAGGTTCTTTTTTTTCCGGAATGAGACCGCGTTCCCCGGACAAATTAGGAATCCCATCACTGGGGCGCTCGCTGACGGAAGATCGGTGACGGGTAACTCCTTTGCCAGTTTTCTGCTGGGGTGGGTGGATCGGGCCGATCACCATGTTCAGGAGTTTGCTGGTGCATCCCGATTTGGCTACTATGGCGCCTACTTTCAGGATGACATCAAATTCACGCGGAACTTAGGAATCAGGTGGGATCTCTACCTACCCATGTACGGGGTTCACGATAATTACTCCATCATGGATCCCTCGGTTCCCAATCCTGGTGCCGGGGGGTTGCCGGGAGCTATGATTTTTGCAGGATTTGGGCCGGGTCGTGCCGGAAGGCGGCGGCTCACGCCCCCGATCTCGTGGAACAATTTCGCGCCCCGCCTCGGTCTTGCCTGGTCGATGACGCCGAATTGGGTCCTGCGCGCCGGTTACGGCATTAGCTACTTTGGCCCCGCCTCAGCGGGAACCGGATCCATCCGTGAGTACAACGTAGGATTCGCTGCCGAGCCTCTGGTTCGGTCGACGGATAATGGGGTCACACCGGCTTTCTCCTGGGACGATGGATTTCCTTTCTTTGTGAGGCCACCCTTCATCGACCCTGTCACTGCGAACGGCGGGCAAACCTCCCTGTGGGACCCGAACGCTTCCGAGCCTGCCTATACGCAGAACTGGCACTTCACGGTTCAAAGACAGCTGACGCCAGGCTGGCTGCTCGATGCCGCCTACGTAGCTTCCAAAGGAACAAGGCTCAATAGTGGGGCGATTAACGCCAATCAGGTTCACCCCTCTTTCCTTGCATTGGGGAACTTGTTGACCAAGCCGATCGATAACTCGGAGGTGGCGGCTGCCGGTTTTCGCCCTCCATACCCCGGTTTCGAGGGAAGCCTCGCACAGGCCTTGCGACCTTTCCCGCAGTATCTGTTCGTGGGAACAAGCGCAAATCTGGTCTCGATTCCCTTACTGGGCGGCGCCCAAATTGGAAATTCCACTTACCACTCCTTGCAGCTGAAGCTAGAAAAGCAGTTTTCCAAAGGCTTGTTCCTGCTGGCTTCCTATACCTGGTCCAAGTACATCAGCGACGCCAGTTCCAGCATGGGCGGCTTCTTCGGCATCACCGCGCGTGACCATTACAACCGGCGATTGGAAAAATCGCTGTCGCCGGGCAACTTGCCGCAACGGCTGGCTATAGCGTTTAACTACGAGCTGCCGATTGGCCCGGGCAAGCCTTTTGTGGGAAAGGCGACAGGACCTGTCGGGAAGCTTCTTGGGGGCTGGCACCTCAACGGAGTTCTGGACTACTCGTCCGGTGACCCAATCACAGTGGGAATCGAAAATACGTTGCCCTTGTTCAACAATCTCAATTTGCCCGACGTGGTTTCGGGAGTGCCTCAGACCCTGGACGCCGACGAACCCGGCGCCCAGTACCTCAACCCAAAGGCTTTTGCGGTGCCCCCGCCCTTCACCTTTGGGAACGCGCCCAGGATTACTGGCATCCGAGGGTTCGCTCGTTTAAACGAGAACCTGGGGATAGCCAAGCGGACCTACATTACTGAAACAGTCAACGTAGAGTTTCGTTTTGAGGTGTTTAACGCCTTCAACCGCCATCGCTGGGGGGGATCCGGAATAATGTGGGCGATCCTTTTAATTTCGGCAGAGTTACCGGGGCAGGTGGGAACAGACAGGGACAGTTCGCACTAAAGATCAGCTTTTGACAGTGCAAAACTCGGCAACCGGCGCGAGCCGCATTCGGTTCTTCCGCCCATCCGGTTCTTCCGCCCATCCGGTTCTTCCGCCCATCCGGTTCTTCCGGAGGACAAGATAGTTTCAATTCCCCCTCCGTCTGCCCCTTGACTCAGAAAGCGTAGGGAGTCAGAATTTAGGAACCCGCGACTGGAGCAGGGAGCCATGACGAAAGGGCGCTGGCGTTTGCTCGATTACCTGGGGCTTGGTGTTTTCGGGCATTGGCTTCTCCTTGGCTTGGCCGCCGCTTCGCCTGCCGACTCGGTTTCCCAGGCCGTCGAATTCAATCGAGACATCCGGCCCATCCTTTCCGACAAGTGTTTCACTTGTCACGGCCCCGATCCGTCACAGCGCATGAGCAAGTTACGGCTCGACACCGAAGCGGGTGCGTTCGCTGACCTAGGGGAGAAGTTTGCCGTTGTGCCGGGCGAGCCGGCCCGCAGTGAAATGTACCGGCGCATTTCCTCCTCCGACCCAGCGGTGAAAATGCCTCCCGCGTTTTCCGGTCGAACGCTCGCTGCTCCGGAGATCGAACTGATCCGCCGCTGGATCGAGCAGGGCGCCAAGTGGCAAACGCAGCACTGGTCTTTCATCCCGCCCCGCGCTCCGGCCCTTCCCGAGGTCCGCGACCGAAGCTGGCCGCGCGTTGCGATCGATTTCTTCGTATTGGAACGACTGGAGCGGGATGGCTTCCGTCCTTCTCCCGAAGCCGACAAGGCTACCCTGATTCGCCGGGTGAGCCTGGACCTGACCGGGTTGCCGCCCACCCCCGCCGAAATTGACGGCTTCTTGCAGGACCCTTCGCCCAACGCGTACGGGAAGGTAGTAGACCGGCTGCTCGATTCTCCGCGCTACGGCGAACGGATGGCAACACGATGGCTGGACGCGGCGCGTTATGCGGATACCAATGGGTATCAGACGGATGCCGAGCGCAGCATGTGGCGGTGGCGCGACTGGGTCATTGACGCCTTCAATCGCAACATGCCCTTCGATCAGTTCACCATCGAGCAGATCGCGGGTGACATGCTGCCGAATCCCACGCTGGAACAGAGAATCGCCACTGGCTTCAATCGGAATCACCGCGGCAACGGCGAGGGTGGCATCATCCCTGAAGAATATGCGGTGGAGTATGTAGTGGACCGGCTGGAGACAACCTCCACCGTCTGGCTAGGTCTGACCCTGGGCTGCGCCCGGTGTCACGACCACAAGTACGATCCCTTTACCCAGAAAGATTTTTACCGGCTGTTCGCCTACTTCAACAACGTCCCGGAAAAGGGAAGGGCGAATAAATACGGCAATTCGGCGCCCATGATCAAAGCTCCCACCGACGCTCAGAAAGCTCGAGTGCAGGATCTGGAGAGGAAGCTGGAGGCCGCCGAAAAGAAGTTTGCGAAGCTAGAGACTGCAATGGCCGAAGCGCAGCGAAGCTGGGAAAAAGAGTTTACCAGGACACAACCGGCGGACTGGTCCGTTGCGCGGGGACTGGTGGTGCACTACCGCCTGGACGGCGATCTAGGCGGAAAGCCCGATTGTGCCCTCCCACAGGAAGGAGAGCCAGCATTCGTCACCGGCCGGGTTGGACAGGCGGCCAGTTTTGACGGCAAACATTTCCTCCACGCCGGCGATATCGCGAGGTTCGGCTTCTACGACAAGTTCACCCTTGCGGCCTGGGTTTATCCCACAGCGGCGCAGGGGGCTATAGTCGCTAACGGCGAAGACGTCTCGGAGCCTTTGGGTTATGGGCTGTACTTGAAGGAGGGAAAGGTCCAGTTGAATCTCGTTTCACGTTGGCTGGATGACGCGTTGCGCGTGCAAACCGAGAGGGCGCTAGAACTGAACCGCTGGCACCACGTTCTTGCGACCTATGACGCCTCCCACCTGGCCGACGGAGTCCGGATCTATGTGGACGGTGAACCTCAGGAATTGGAGGTTCTGCTTGACGAGCTAAGCCAAGGGTTCCATTTCCCAGGACACCTGCTGCGCATCGGCGCAGGCGGCGGCCTGGAGAACCGCTTCCGCGGCTATGTGGACGACGTGCGCGTCTACAAGGTGGTCCTGCGGCCCGACGAGGCGGCAGTGGTCGCCACCTCTTCCTTGATTGCGGAGATCCTGGCTCTTCGGAGCGAGAAGAGATCGCGGCTGCAGTCGGAAAAAATCAAGTTGTATTTCCTGGAGGAGCAGGCCCCTGCGGAGATTCGGCAGGCCTGGGCGCAGGTGCGAGATCTGCGAGCGCAGAAGCAGAAGTTTTGGGAGAGCATCCCCACCGTCATGGTCATGCAGGAGCGCGAGACACCGCGCCCGACGCATGTGCTGATCCGGGGCGCTTACGACCGTCCGGGAGAGAAAGTGACGACTGGAGTTCCTGCGGTTCTTGCCCCCTTGCCGCAGGGCTGGGAAAACAACCGCCTGGGCTTGGCGCGCTGGCTGGTGCACCCGTCCAACCCACTGACCGCGCGTGTCGTCGTGAATCGCTTCTGGCAGATGTACTTTGGCACCGCGCTGGTCAAGACTGCCGAAAACTTCGGTTTACAAGGGGAATGGCCCACTCATCCCGAGCTGCTCGACTGGCTCGCCACGGAATTCGTCCGGACGGGTTGGGATGTCAAGGCGATGCAGAAGCTGATTGTGAGCAGCGCGACCTACCGCCAGTCCTCCCGGGTAACCCCTGAAGGGTTGCAGAGGGACCCCCAGAATCTCCTGCTGGCTCGCGGACCGCGGTTCCGCCTGTCGGCAGGAATGGTCCGCGACCAGGCGCTTGCGATGGCCGGGCTGCTGGTCGAGAAAATTGGCGGACCTTCGGTCAAGCCCTACCAACCTGCCGGCTTGTGGAAGGAACTGTCGGGAACGAACGAATATGAAGCAGATAAGGGAGAGGACCTCTACCGCCGCAGCCTCTACACCTTCTGGAAACGAGCTGTCCCGCCTCCCTCAATGATGATTTTCGACGCGTCGGGCCGCGAGACCTGCGTGGTGCTTGAAAACCGGACCAATACGCCGCTTCAAGCGCTCAATCTGATGAACGACGTCACCTACCTGGAGGCGGCCCGTGTCCTTGCCGAACGAATGCTGACCAAGGGGGGAGGCACTCCTGAGGAGCGGATCGGCTACGCCTTCCGCCTGGCTACCGCGCGCGGGCTATCCCGCCCAAGGGCTGAGATTCTGCTGAGCAGCTTCCGACATTACCTGGAACAGTACCGGGCTGACCGGAAAGCAGCGCTCAAGCTGCTCAGCATCGGAGAGCACCCGCGCAACGAGAAGCTGGACGTCAGCGAACTGGCCGCATACACGGCAATGGCGAGCCTGATTCTGAACCTGGATGAAACCGTCACCAAACAGTAACCGCACGGAGAATCACTGATGGACCCACGGCTTGAACGCAGGTTGCAGCTGACCCGCCGGCACTTTTTCGGCCGCTGCAGCACGGGAATCGGCATTGGCGCACTGGCCACGCTTCTGAAAGAAGACATGCGCGGGGAAGACGCCAGTGCGCACGGCGGGCTCCCGGGTCTTCCTCACTTCCCGCTCCGAGCGAAACGGATCATCTACCTGTTTCAGTCGGGCGCCCCCTCGCAAATGGACCTATTCGACTACAAGCCCCGGCTGGCCGAAATGCAGGGAGAGGAGTTGCCGAGCTCCATTCGCAAGGGGCAGCGCTTGACGGTCATGACTGCCGGCCAGTCGAGTTTCCCGGTGGCGCCCTCGATTTTCAAATTTGCGCAGCACGGCGAGTCGGGTGCCTGGGTGAGCGACCTGATGCCGTACACCGCCAAGATCGTTGACGAGCTGTGCTTTGTTCGATCGATGCACACCGAGGCGATCAATCACGACCCGGCTATTACCTTCTTCCAAACCGGTGCGCAGCTTGCGGGCCGCCCCAGTATCGGCGCCTGGATGTCCTATGGATTGGGCAGCGAGAACAAGGACCTTCCGTCGTTTGTGGTGATGGTTTCCCAGGGTTCCGGAAACCCGGACGACCAGCCACTCTATGACCGCCTGTGGGGCAGTGGTTTCCTTCCCTCCAAGTACCAGGGAGTCAAGTTCCGCTCGGTGGGCGATCCGGTCCTTTATTTGTCCAACCCTCCGGGGTTCGACGGCAGCTCCCGCCGCCGCTTTATTGACGACCTGGTCAAACTCAACCAGCTGACCATCGAGGAATTCGGAGACCCGGAGGTCCGCACGCGCATAGCGCAATATGAGATGGCGTACCGAATGCAAACTTCGGTGCCTGAGCTGACGGATCTTTCCAAAGAGCCGCCGCGGATCTTCGAGCTGTACGGACCGGATTCCAGAAAGCCCGGAACATTTGCCTCCAACTGCATCCTGGCCCGCCGCCTGGCGGAGCGAGGCGTGCGCTTCATCCAGCTGTTCCACAGGGGCTGGGATCAACACCAGAAATTACCCAAACAGATCCGCGGGCAGTGCCGCGATGCCGACCAGCCCTCGGCTGCGCTGATACAGGACTTGAAAGAAAGAGGTCTGCTGGAAGACACGCTGGTGGTGTGGGGCGGGGAATTCGGACGAACCGTATACTGTCAGGGGAAGTTGACAGCCAACGACTATGGGCGCGACCATCATCCGCGCTGCTTTACGATCTGGATGGCCGGGGGCGGAATCAAGCCGGGCATCAGCTACGGCGAAACGGACGATTATTGTTATAACATCGCGCGCGACCCGGTGCATGTCCACGATCTGAACGCCACCATTCTCCACTGCCTGGGGATTGACCATACCCGACTGACCTTCAAATACCAGGGACGCCACTTCCGCCTCACCGACGTGCACGGCGACGTCTTGAAGCAGCTTCTGGCCTAAAGCCCGGGACAAGATCGGAGTTCCCTATGTCTTCGGTGGCGGCCCGTAGCGTGACAATGGTGGTCTCCAGTACTGGGCATGGATGAAAACGCTTGGCGGAACGGCCTCCAAACGGTAACGTGTTTTAATACAAGAGGTTATGCTATTGGCAGCTCTACGCTATCTTAGCAATAAGAAGCTTTTATTCCTAGGGGCCCCCAAGCCGTCTTCGTGCACCGACGTTCCGCACACTTGCCACGACAGAAAAGGCTTGATAATCGTGGTAACCACGGCGCAGTGATCGTAGTACAATACATCCTTAGCAACTGTGAGTACTGATGCTGGTCCAGACCGGCGCGTCCCCTGAGGAGAACTGGATCGCCATGACGAGGGTGAGTGTGACGTGGCTCTTGATGGCGGCATTCATATTCGTATTGTCCCCAGTCGCAGGTTTGCCCGCCGAGAAGCCCAAGGCCAATTCGACTCCGGAAATAATCTCGGTATACCCCTTAGGAGCAACACGTGGGGCTGTCTCGGAGATTGAGATCCGGGGAAGCAATCTGGAGGGGGCTTATGCTGTCTGGTCCGGCAGTGAGGGGATTCAGGGGCGGATCAAGAAGGTCGAGCAGATTACGCTGCTGCGGCTGAAGGCAGATGCACAAATCCTCGCGAAAAAAGAAGAGACATTGGGCCATCGGGTCTTGGTCGACCTGGAAATCGGTTCCTCGGCCAAGCTGGGGCGCCACTCTCTGAGGCTGGTCTCGCCGCGAGGGCTGTCGAATGCTCACCCGTTCCTGGTGACGGCGGACTCGGTTGTGTTGGAGAGCCAGACACCGCATAACGATCCGCCGAACCCGCAGCTGCTCCAGACGCCGGCATTGCTGGGCGGCAAGATCTGGAAAAAAGGGGAAGCTGATTACTATTCCTTTGACGCACTCCCGGGAGAAGAAATCGAGTTTCGCGCTGCCTCGAACACAGTAGCCAACTCAGGCAAGTTCGATGTTATACAGCTGACGCTGTATGAACCGGGCGGCACTTGGTTCGACCCGAAGCGGCCGACGCGGCTGGCGTTCGCTGAGGAGCCGCGGCTGACGTATACGTTCAGCAAGGGAGGCCGCTACCTGCTGCGTGTTGGGACCTATGCCGGAATTGACGGTCCGGACATTGTCTATCTTCTCCGTATCGCTCCGGTCCGTATCGCTCCCGCCCTGCCTTCAACTGCCTCCAGCCAGACGGCAGACCTTCCTGAACTCCACGAGACACTCATTGATCTGCTCAGAAAACCGTTTGTGCGAAAGCTGGAGCTGAACCGCATCGAGGAGCTTCATGGAAGGAGCGTTCCGATGCCGCAGCCGGAGAAAGGGGCCGCCCCAAGCGCGTCCTCTGAAGCCGACGGCGCACCGGAGCCCTTCGAGCCGGTTTTTTTGGAAGGGGCGATCGACCGTCCGGGGAAAGTCGACATCTACAACCTGAAGCTCAAGGCCGGGCAGCGTTTGGCATTTGAGCTGGAGACGCCCGACGCAACGCTCCCGCAATTCAATCCCCGGCTGGAGCTGGTGGACGCCAGCGGGCGGGATATCTGCAACAACTTCTGGAGAAGGGTCGGGGGCGACAACAATTACTGGGTGAAGCTCCCACAGGCAAAAACGATATACACCCTTGAGCGGGACGGCGAATACGTCCTTCGCATTCGCGAACTGATTTCCCGCTTCGGCAATCAGTCCTTCAAGTATCGGATTCTGATTCGGCCGCAGATCCCTCATGCAGGAAAAATCAAAGTCGAGGAAGACATCATCAACGTGGCGCCCGGGGAAGCCAGGAAGCTGTCGGTTACCGTGGAGCATCAGGAAGGCTTTTCCGGCGACGTTGCCCTCAGCCTCGAAAATCTACCGGCGGGCGTGCAGGCCTCCGCCGGCGCCGAGGAGCCGCCGATCAGAGAGGCTGAACTTGACTTGGGCAGGAAAGAGCAATACGTTCCCAAGACGCAAAAGATTGTGATCCTGGTGATGGGGAGCCCGGATGCTGCGGCCACCCCGCTGCCGCAGGTAGCCCGGTTGGTCGCACGGCCGGTTGTTGAGGGGCGTGTGGGTGCGCCGCTCTTGGTTCAGGAGATTCCCTTGATGGTGTTGAAGCCGGTGTTGAAGCCGGATAGTTCGACGGAGTTGGCCAGAAAAGGGCTATAGCGGGACAAGCTGAGGAGGCGTTCGTGAATAGAGTGTTTGGCGAAAAGAAAAGGCGATGGGCGGTCCTTGTGGTTGCTGCCGTTCTGGGCCTGTCGAGCTCTGCGCAGGCCGGGCCGGCCCCTCCCAAACTGCGGTCCTTGCGATTGGTCCCCCAGGATCGAACGCTGTGGAGAGCGAAGGCATCCCAGCATTTCCTGGTCATTGGGAAATACAGCGACGGTCTGGAGCGAGACGTTACCGCCGAGAGCCGTTTCTCGGTCTCGGATGCCAAGGTGGCGCAGGTGGATGCGGAGGGGCGCGTGGTGGCGCTGGCCGACGGAAGCGTAGTCTTGACGGCCTCGTTGGGAGGGCGGTCGATCAAGACCAAGGTCCGGGTGGCGGGTTCGCAGGAGACCCGCCCGTTCAGCTTCGCCCGGGATATTGGCGGAATCCTCACCAAGCGCGGCTGCAGTGACAGCTCCTGTCATGGGGGCGTGAAGGGGCAGGGCGGATTCAAGCTCTCTCTCAACGCGGTGTATCCGCGCGATGATTACAAGTGGATTGTCAAGGGCGGAACCTACCAAGTCCTGACGACGGAGACGGGTGAAAAGATTCCGCGGATCAACCTGAAGGAGCCCGAGAAGAGCCTGCTGTTGACGAAACCGACGATGGCGGTTCCGCACGGAGGCGGGCAGCCCTTGCGTCCGAACTCGGCCGACTACGAAACGATCCTGAACTGGGTGCGGAGCGGCGCGCCGTTCGGCGAGGAAGGCGACAAGGAGAGTGTGCGGGTGGTGCGGGTCGAGGTGGAGCCCGACGAAGTGGTGCTGGCTCCGGAGGGCAAGCACCGGCTGCTGGTGACCGCGCATCTGTCGAATGGCCAACAGGAGGACATCAGCGATCAGGTCCTGTACGCCTCGAACAACTCCGAGGTGGTGAAGGTGGATGAGCAAGGCCAGGTGGCTGCGGTGCGGACGGGGGAAACTTCGGTGATTGTTCGGGCATCGGGGTTTGCGGTGAGCGCCCGGGTGGGCGTGGTGGCCAAGCCCATCGCGCGGTATCCGAAAGTGCCGCGCCACAACTTCATCGACGACCATGTGTTCGCCAAACTGAAGAAGTTCAACATCATCCCTTCCAAGCTTTCCAGTGATACGGAGTTCCTGCGTCGTGTCTGCCTGGACCTGACCGGGACCCTGCCGCCGCCGTCGCGGGTGCGCAAGTTTGCGGCGAGCAAGAATCGGCAGAAACGGCAGAAAGTGGTCGAAGTTCTGCTGAACACGCCGGAATTCGTGGACTACTGGACGTTCCGTTTCGCCGATCTGTTCCGTGTCGCGTTTTACGCAAATGGAAATAACGCCAGGTGGGCAGAGACGTACAGGGAGTGGCTGCGAGACAACGTGGTCACGAATAAGCCTTATGATCAGGTGGCCCGGGAGAGGCTGACCGCCATCGGCTACAGCCCTGCCTCCCGCCACTTCCTGAATAACGCGGACGTCGGACATCCCGAAGCCCAAATGGCCGAAGAGTTCCGAGTCCTTATGGGGAGGCGGTTCGATTGCGCTCAGTGTCACAATCACCCCTTTGAGGCCTGGAGCCAGGACCAGTTCTGGGGGCTGACTGCTTTCTTCGGACGCAAGGACTTGGTGGGAGGCAGAGGAGAAGAGTACGGCACGGTCATTTATGAGAGCCCCGAAGGCCAGGACGTGGCGATTGGCAGGGAGAAGAAGGTTCTACATCCCAAGACCAAGCAGGAGGTCAAGCCAACCTTTCTCGATGGCACAGTTTTGCTCGAAGAGGATCAGGTGGACCCGCGACTGAAGCTGGCGGAATGGATGGTTTCCCACCCCTACTTCGCCGAGGCTGCGGTGAACCGGTTCTGGGGTTATTTCTTCGGAAGAGGAATTGTGGATCCGGTGGATGATTTCCGCTCGACCAATCCGGCGACGCATCCGGAGCTGCTTCAGGCGCTGGCCAAGGACTTCCGAGATCACGGCTATGACCTGAGGCGTCTGATGCGCACGATCGTCAACTCCCGGACCTACCAGCTTTCCAGCCAGCCGAACGAGACCAACAAGGACGACCGCATCAACTATTCTCACGCTCTGCCGCGGCTCCTGGATGCAGAAGTGCTGATCGACGTGATCTCTTACGTGACAGGTGTGCCGGAGGTATTCGAGCAGAGCCACGACAAGCCGGGCACTCTGGAGATCGGGACACGGGCGATCAATGTGAAGGTACCCGACATATTTGTATCCCGAGTTTTGAGCCTCTACGGCCAGCCCATGGTTCGGACTATAGTGCCGGAGCGGACAGGCGAGGTAAGTCTGGGACAGGCGCTGCACATGCTGGCTGGCTATACCTTCATCGACAAGATCGCGAAGCCGGGAGCCCGGCTGGAGCAGATGTTGCAGGAGAAGTTCTTGGCAGAAGTCGAGGGCAAGCTTGAAAGCGAGGCTTCCAACGCGAAGCTCATCGAGGAGCTTTACCTTTTGACACTTTCGCGGTTTCCAACGCAGCAGGAGCGCTCAAGACTGGAAAAGATGGTTTCCGAGCAATCCTCGCGCAGAGAGGCATTTCAAAATCTGCTCTGGGGACTGCTGACGTCGCGAGAGTTCTCGGAGAATCACTGAAGGGAAGGGAAAAGAGCAATGAAAACGGACAAGGCTGGATGCGCACACTGTGCAGGACCTGACTTGGGACGGCGATACTTCCTCCGCGCCGGCTCACTGGGTATGTTGGGTATCGGTCTGCGACAATTCTTCGAACTGGAGAGCCAGCTGGCAGCCGCCGAAGTCAGCGAGGCCCGCAAGAAAGCGAAGGCAAAGGCCTGTATCCTGCTCTGGCTGGAAGGAGGGCCCAGTCAGTATGATACCTGGGACCCGAAGCCGGAAAGCGCTTTCAAGCCGATTCCTACGAACGTCGCGGGTATCCAGATTTCCGAGCTGCTGCCCCGGGTAGCCAGGCATATGGACAAGCTGGGCATTATTCGTTCCATGCACACCGAGGAAACCAACCATTCGCAGGCAATTCACTACGCGGTAACGGGTCACCGGCCCAGTTCGGCGATGCGCTTTCCAAGCTTGGGCTCCATCGTTGCCAGGGAGATGGGAACCCGGAACAATGTGCCCCCGTACGTCTTTGAACCCGAGCTGGGGAGGGAACCGCAGATCATGGGGTACATGAAGGCCAGCTTCGCAGGGGCCGAGTACGACCCGATGGTCCTGGGCGACCCCAGCGCGAAAGACTTCGAGGTGCCGGACCTGATCCTGCCGAAGTCGATCTCGACGGAACGGATCGCGGATCGGCGGTCTTTCCTCAAGGTGGTGGACGATCTTTACCGGCGGAGGGTGGAGAGGGCCGAACACGCGAAGCTGGACAGCTTCACGGACCAAGCCCTAAAAATGTTGCTGACTCCTTCGGTCAAGAAAGCATTTGATCTCTCGAAAGAGTCGGAAAAGACCAAAGAGGCTTATGGCAGCCACCGCTTCGGTCAGAGCGTTCTGCTGGCGCGGCGGCTGGTGGAAGCCGGCAGCCGCTTCGTGACGGCAGCGGGCTACAAACACATCGCGTGGGATACCCACGCGGATAACGATCGGAGGCTCCGTGAGGACCTCACGCCTCCCTTCGATCAGGCCTTTTCCGCGCTGTTGGAGGATCTCGAACAGCGGGGGTTGCTGGAGTCTACCATTGTCATCGCCATGGGTGAGTTTGGGCGGACTCTGAAAAATCCGAATCATGGCCGCGACCACTGGCCGAAGTGCTGGTCGCTGGCTATTGGCGGCGGAGGCATCCGCGGTGGTCAGGTCATTGGTGCCAGCGACGCCAAAGGACTTTATGTTGCCGACCGACAGGTCACCATGGGGGACCTCTACGCCACAATTTACAAGGCGTTGGGCATCGATTGGGAAAAGACCTACATGAGCCCGATTGGGCGGCCGGTCAAGATCGCCAACTCGATTGACGATGCGACCGGCATACCCGTCCACGAACTGGTCTAGCTCCCGGCTGGGGCCTTTTCCCCGAGAAGGACGTGGGGAAGCTGGTGGCTTAAAAGTGTAATCTAACGTCAACGGATCATTGGCAGCGGGCATGGCATGAGACGAACCAACCGCTGGCAAGAGGAGACACTATGGCATCAAACCGCGGCGTAGCATATATGGGGCCGAGGAAGGTGGAAGTACAATCCATCGATTTTCCGAAGCTTGAGCTGGGCTCGAGGAAATGCGAGCACGGAGTGATTCTCAAGATCGTTGCCACCAACATCTGCGGCAGCGATCAACACATGGTGCGGGGCCGTACGACTGCTCTGGCCGGACTGATTCTTGGCCATGAGATTACCGGCGAGGTCATCGAGGCGGGCCGCGATGTGGAATTCATCAAAGTCGGCGACTTGGTCTCTGTTCCCTTCAATATCGCCTGCGGCCGCTGCCGGAACTGCAAGGAGGGGAAGACGGGGATCTGTCTGAACGTGAACCCCGCCCGGCCGGGCGCGGCTTACGGGTACGTGGACATGGGCGGTTGGGTCGGCGGGCAGGCTGAGTATGTGCTGGTTCCTTATGCTGATTTCAACCTGCTGAAGTTTCCCAATAAAGATCAGGCGATGGCCAAGATCGGGGACCTGGCACTGTTGTCCGATATTTTCCCTACCGGCTACCACGGGGCGGTGACTGCTGGGGTGACGACGGGGACCATTGTCTACGTGGCCGGCGCAGGTCCGGTTGGCCTGGCCTGTGCCGCTTCCTGTCACCTGTTGGGCGCTGCCTGCGTCATTGTTGGCGACATGATCCCGGAGCGCCTGGCGCAGGCGCGCAGCTTCGGCTGCGAAACCGTGGACCTGCGTAAGGACGCCTCGCTTGCCGACCAGATTGACCAGATTGTCGGAGTTCCCGAAGTCGACAGTGCCGTCGATTGCGTGGGTTTCGAAGCCCGCGGGCATGGTAAGGAAAGTGGTGTGGAGCAACCCGCCACCGTTTTGAATTCGCTGATGGAAGTTACTCGGGCCGGCGGGGCGCTCGGCATCCCTGGTTTGTACGTCACCGGTGATCCCGGCGGCGTGGACGAAGCCGCCAGAATTGGCCGGCTCGGCATTCGCATCGGGCTGGGGTGGGCCAAGTCCCATTTCTTTACGACTGGCCAGTGCCCGGTGATGCGGTACCACCGAGGACTGATGCAGGCGATTCTCTATGACAAGATTCAGATCGCCAAGGCGGTGAACGTCACCGTGATCTCGCTCGACGAATCCCCGAAGGGGTACGAGGACTTCGACAAGGGTGCGGCCAAAAAGTTCATCCTCGATCCCCACAAGATTGTTCGTGCCGCCTGAGAAACGGTCTTGGTGGGACTGCAGATCCGGCGGCTGCGGCGCCTGAGGCCGGGCATAAGAAGAGATGGTTGTGTTCCCTTTCAAGAGTCCTGGGCCGAACGTAGCGCGTCAGTGTAGGAGATCGCCTTCTCCTTCCATGGGAGGGGTGAAACCATGAACTTTGAAGGTCTCAAGCAGATTCAGACCCGGCGCAGTTTCTTCCGGGACTGTGCAGGTGGGGTGGGCACGATCGCTCTCTGGCACTTGCTGGCCCGCGAAGGAAGGGCGGGAAGCGCTGAGGAAGCGTCACCGAATATCAATCCTCTGGCGCTGAAGGCGCCCCATTTTCCGGCAAGGACTAAGAACGTCATCTTCCTGTTCATGGACGGCGGGCCGAGTCAAGTCGATCTGTTCGATCCCAAGCCGGAGATGAAGAAATGGGAAGGCCAGTCACTGCCGCCTTCCATGACCAAGGGTTTGAAATTGGCCTTTATCAAACCGACGGCCAAGGTTTGGGCGAGCCCGCGCTCGTTCCGGCGCTACGGGCAAAGCGGCATTGAGTTCTCGGATTGGCTGCCGCACATGGCGAGCCGTGCCGACGACATCTGCATGATCCGGTCGATGTACACGGAGCAGTTCAACCACCACCCGGCCCAGATAATGCTGCAGTGCGGGTCACCATTAGTGGGGCGCCCCACGATAGGCGCGTGGACCCTCTACGGTCTGGGGAGCGAGTCGGAGAGCCTGCCGGGTTTTGTCGTGCTCCGCTCTGGGGGCACCTCTCCAGGGGCAGGCACTGGGAACTGGTCCAGCGGATTTCTCCCGTCCACCTACCAGGGTGTTCCTTTCCGGAGCAGTGGTGACCCGGTCCTGTACCTGTCCAATCCACGGGGCATCGATCAGGAGCTGCAACGATCTACTCTCGACGGTCTCCGAGACCTGAACGAGATGAACCGCCTGGAAACCGGGGACATGGAAATCGCTTCACGCATCGCCTCCTACGAGCTGGCGTTCCGGATGCAGATGGCCGCTCCGGAGCTGGTGGATCTGTCGGAGGAATCACCCGATACCCTGGAGATGTACGGCGTGAACAAAGAATCAACCAAGGCCTTCGGCACCAACTGCCTGCTGGCCCGAAGGATGGTCGAGCGCGGCGTGCGCTTTGTGCAGTTGATGCACGGGAATTGGGACCACCATACCGGCCTTCTCAAAAAACTCGAGAAGAACTGCGAGACCGTCGACCAGCCTGCCGCCGCATTGCTGAAGGACCTGAAGCAGCGCGGTCTGCTCGACTCCACGCTGGTCATTTGGGGAGGGGAGTTTGGGCGCACTCCCATGGTGCAGAGCAACGACCCGGACAAGGGCGGCGAGGGGAGAGACCACCACCCGTTTGCCTTCTGCATCTGGATGGCGGGGGGAGGCATCAAGAGTGGACAGGTCGTCGGGCAAACGGACGACTTGGGCCTGCGGATCGTAGAAGACAAGATTCACATGCACGACCTGCATGCCACTCTCCTGCACTGCCTAGGTCTGGATCACGAGCGATTGACGTTCCGGCACATGGGGCGGGATTTTCGGCTCACCGATGTCGCCGGCGAAGTGGTCCACAAGCTGTTGGCATAGCAGACCGCACCTCTGCTTCCGCAGTTCATTCCCATGTTCAAGCTGGTCTTTTGCATCTTCCCGATGCAGCGTATCGCCACGGTACTTTTTCTGCTCCCGCTCATTTCCCCAGTTGCGCCGCTCAGCGCGAAAACCGCAGCGAGCGTCGCGAAACTGAGGGATGCCACCGCAGGCCAGCAGGAACGTTTCCGAACGGCGTTCCAGGCCATGGAGAAAGCCGTCGCTACCAGGGCGTTTCCCGGTGCCGTACTTGCAGTAGGCTACCGGGGCGAGCTGGTGGCGCTGGAAGCTTTCGGGAAATTTGACTACTCGCGGGAATCTCCTGCGGTTGCCACCGATACCATCTATGACCTGGCCTCGATTTCAAAAGTGGTAGGGACCACGACCGCCGCCGCCCTGCTCTACCAGCAAGGCAAGCTCCGGTTGGAGACTCCGCTGGTGCGCTACTTGCCGGAGTTCGGTGGCGTTGCCGCCCATGACCGGATCACGGTGCGGCAATTGCTGACGCACACCTCCGGACTGCCCGCCTACGAGAGGCTGTTTCGCAAAGCCCGTGACAAGCAAGCCCTGTTGAAACGGATTTACGCCATGCCACTGACCGTCCGGCCCGGGCAGAAGTTTGTCTACAGCGATTTTGGCATGATCCTGCTGGGGGAAATCATCGGACTGGTCGCCGGCCAGCCCCTGGATCAATTCCTGCGGAGGCGAGTGTTTGAACCGTTGGGTATGAAGGACACCCTTTACCAACCCCCCAAGTGCCTACGGGTGCGCATCGCCCCGACCGAACAGGACGACCTGTTCCGGAAGCGGCTGATCCGGGGCGAAGTGCACGACGAGCACGCCTGGGTGATGAATGGGGTGGCCGGCCACGCCGGGTTGTTCTCCACGGCGCGGGACCTGGCGGTCTTCGCCCAGATGATGCTAAACGGCGGCGCCTACGGCGGTCGCCGTATCCTGCAGCGCCGCACGATCGAGAAGTTCACTGCCCGGCCGGCCGGCCGCGCCGGCCGTACGCGAGCGCTGGGTTGGGACACGCCTTCGCTCAAAGGGTCCTCGGCCGGCGCGCACTTCTCCCCGCGCTCGTTCGGCCATACGGGCTTCACGGGCACGTCGCTCTGGGTGGACCCGGAAAAGCAGCTGTTCGTGGTATTGCTGAGCAACCGTGTCCACCCTACGCGCGAGAACATACAGATCCGCAAGGTGCGTCCGGCGGTGCACAACGCTGTGGTAGAGGCACTGCGGTGATTCTGACCTGGGTGGACTGGACCGTCATCGGCGCCTACTTCTTATTCACCCTCCTCATCGGGCTCTACTACCGCAAGCGGGCCGGCTCCAGTACCGGCGAGTTTTTCCTCTCTGGCCGGAACGTGCCCTGGTGGCTGGCGGGCACGGCCATGGTGGCGACCACTTTCGCCGCCGACACGCCGCTGGCCGTCACCGGCATGACGGTGCGCAACGGCATCGCCGGCAACTGGCTGTGGTGGTGCTACCTGCTGAGCGGGATGATGACCGTGTTCTTCTTCGCCCGGCTCTGGCGGCGCGCCGAGGTGGTCACCGACATTGAGCTCGTGGAGCTTCGCTACAGTGGCCGGCCAGCGGCCCTGCTGCGCGGCTTTCGCGCCGTCTACTTGGGCGTGCTGATGAACGCGATCATCATGGGCTGGGTGAACCTGGCGATGGTCAAAATCCTGACGCTCACCCTGGGCCTCGAGAAGTGGCACGCCGTCCTGTTCTGCCTGCTGTTCACCGGCATCTACACCACCATCGCGGGACTGTGGGGGGTGCTGGTCACCGACTTCTTCCAGTTCGCCCTGATGATGGGCATGACCATCACCCTGGCGTTCTACGCGGTGGACGCGGTGGGCGGCATGGCGGCGATGAAGATGAAGCTGGCCGCCCTGGATGCGGCCCGGGCCGCGGCCGGCGGCGGCCAGGGTTCCATCCTGTCGTTCCTGCCCGAGCTGGATTCCGTCTGGATGCCCGTGCTCGCCTTCTTCGTTTACGTGGGAGTGAACTGGTGGGCGAGCTGGTATCCCGGTGCCGAGCCGGGCGGCGGCGGCTACGTGGCTCAGCGCATCTTCTGCGCCAAAGACGAGCGGCATTCCCTTTTGGCTACACTCTGGTTCAATATCGCCCACTACGCCCTGCGTCCCTGGCCCTGGATTGTGGTGGCGCTGGCCGCGGCCATCCTTTATCCCAATCTGGAGGACCCGGAAACCGGCTATGTCCGCGTGCTAATAGATTGCCTGCCGGCCAGCCTGCGTGGCGCCATGCTGGCCGCCTTCCTTGCCGCCTACATGTCCACCATCGCCACGCACCTGAACTGGGGCTCCTCCTATCTGGTTAATGACCTGTACCGGAGATTTCTGGCCGCCGGGCGCAGCGAAGGCCATTACGTGCTGGCTTCGCGTCTCTTCACCGTGCTGCTGATGGTCATCTCGGGCGTGGTGACCTTTTTCCTGACTTCGATTCAGGACGCCTGGCAGTTGCTCATCAACATCGGTGCGGGCACCGGCACCGTCTACCTGCTGCGTTGGTATTGGTGGCGCATCAACGCCTGGAGCGAAATCTCGGCCATGGTGAGCGCCTTCGTCACCTCGCTGGTCGTGTACACTGCCGTCAGCTTCGTTGGTAGCGACACGTTGGTTTTTGCCAAGCGCACACTGATCACCGTGGCGGTTACCACCGTGGTCTGGCTGGCCGCAACCTACCTGACGGCGCCGGAGCCCGAGCGCGTGCTGCTCAACTTCTACCGCCGCGTCCGGCCTAACTACACTTTCTGGAAACCCATCGCCCGCCTGGCGCCGGAGGTCCCACCGGTACGCGACGGCTGGTACAACTTCCTGGATTGGGTGGCCGGCTGCCTGCTGGTGTATTTTGCCCTGTTTGGCATCGGCAAGATCATCCTTGGGTTTTTCGTCGAAGGACTCCTGTTTCTGGCGCTGGGGGCTGCTGCGGGTGCCTACCTCTACTGGGACTTTTCCCGCCGCGGGTGGGCCACACTGGCCGGCGAGTGCGGCAAAACCCCCGCGAGCGACTAGTGGTGGGTCATTGCATCACCGAAAGGCGAGTGCGGCGATGAAATATGTGGCGACTCTTGCGGCGGCGGTTTCACTGTGCTGGCCCGTGACCGGCTTGCTCCAGGCGCAAGTTGCCGCGCAAGTTGCCAAGGACAAAGTAATTGCTCGCGCACAGCGAACCCCCGTTTCTGCGCTGGATTCAGCATTGCCAAAACAGCGGCCAAAGCAGCGACCAAAACAGAGATTTGACGATTGGTTCCGGAAGCTGGTCGGCTCCAAGGCTGAGATTCGGTGGGAGGCCAACGACTGTGGTGAACAGACGGGCAGTCCAGCCGATCAAGGTCGCGACTTCCCGGTTTGCGGGGAGGCAGTTGCCGTCTTATCGGATGGCCGCAACGTGGCTGTCTTGATCGGAGTGGGCACGGTGAAGAAAGGAATCACTGGCAGGCCGGTTGTGCGATTTGTTTCCATCGAGCAAGGGGGGCGGATCCACCGGGTCCCACGGCTCCGTGATCTTCCAGAGAAGCTTTGCGCGCAAGCAAAGAAATAATCCACGCCTCCGTGCAGGACGTGGTCGATGGCCTTCACAACCGCCTCCACAACCAAAGGCTACTTCTGAAGTACAATGCCCGGTTTGAGACATGGCTAAGCGAAAGACTGCCGGGCTGGCCCGTCTGCTCACCGAGCAGCGGAACCCACGGTCGGTGCAGATTGACCGCGCCCAAACGGTCGGAATCCTAAGACTCATCAACCGCGAAGACGCTCGGGTGCCGGCGACCGTGGCGAGGGAAATTCCGGCCATCGCTCGGGCGGTGGCTGTCGTCGTGGAGCGGCTACGGCGTGGCGGGCGGCTTTTCTACGCGGGGGCAGGGACAAGTGGGCGCCTGGGTGTGCTGGACGCTTCCGAGTGCACCCCCACGTTTAACACGCCTCTCACGATGGTGCAGGGAGTGATGTGCGGCGGTGTGCGGGCGCTCTACCGAGCCACTGAGGCCAGCGAGGACTCCCCGGCGCTGGGCCGGCGCGACCTGGTCAGGAAGCGGCTGGGTGCGCGCGATGTGGTGGTGGGCCTGACGGCCAGCGGCCGCACTCCCTACGTGCTCGGCGCGCTGCGCTACGCGCGGGCTCGCCGAGCCGCCACCATCGCCGTCACATGCAACCCTGATGCGGAAGTGGCTAGCCTGACACAAATCACTATTGCGCCGGTGGTTGGTCCCGAGGTCATTGCCGGTTCCACCCGCCTGAAGGCCGGCACGGCGCAGAAGCTGGTACTGAACATGATCTCCACCGCTGCCATGGTGCGGCTGGGGCACGTTTATGGCAACTTCATGGTGAACGTCCACCTGAAGAACCGGAAACTTCGTGAACGTGGTTACACAATTCTGCGGAGCGTGCTCGGACTGGACCATGGCACGGCCGTCCGCGCGCTGCGCCGCGCGGGCGGCGACTTGAAGGCAGCCATCTTGATGCAGCGGCTGGGGCTGGGTCGCGGTGCCGCCCAGCGACTGTTGCATCGCCACCAGGGCAACTTGACTGTCGCCCTGCAAAGCCATACATCGGGACGGCAGACGAGACAAACGAAAAAGCAGGAGTAATTGTGGGGGCAGTCCTCGGGTCTGTCCAGATCGGCCGCCCCCTTCGCTCATAGATGGCCCCATAGATAGCCCTATGAAGCTGGCAATTCATGCTGGAACCGTGCTGACTCCTGAGGAGGAAATTCCGCAGGGCACGGTGCTGGTGGAGGACGATCGCATCGTGGCCGTGGGACGGGAAATCCACATCCCGGCGGATGCGCGTCGCCTTGAGGCTCCTGACACCACCTGCGTGCCTGGTTTCATTGACCTGCACGTGCACGGCGCCGGCGGTCACGACCTGATGGAAAGCACTCCCGAGGCAGTGGCCGCCGTAGGGCGCACGCTGGCCGCACATGGTACAACCTCGTATTTCCCCACCACGCTGACGGCTCCGATGCCGCGGACGCTGGCCGCTCTGGAATGCCTCGGCGATCTCGTTCGCCGCATGGAAGGCCCGCCCTCCAAGCTAGTCGCCCAACCGCTGGGCATCCACATGGAGGGGCCATTCCTCAACGCCTTGCGCAAAGGGGTGCACCCCGCCCAGCACATGCTGGCGCCGAGGAACGAACTTTTTGAGGATTTCTACCAGGCTGCCGGGGGTACTCTGCGGATCCTGACTCTGGCTCCGGAGGTGGACGGCGCCGAGGCGATGATGCCCCACGTTTTGGAACGCGGCGTGCTAGTAGGTATGGGGCACACCGACGCGAACTTTGAGCAGGCCGAGCGGGCTGTCGAGCTAGGCGTGCGCCATGTCGTCCACATGTTCAACGCGATGCGGCCGTTTGCGCACCGCGACCCCGGTGTAATCGCGGCGACGTTGCTGGACGACCGCCTGAGTGCTGAGCTGATTGCCGACGGTGTTCATGTCTCCGAGCCGGCCATCCGACTGTTGCTGCACTCTAAAGGACCCGGCGGCGTCCTGTTGGTCACAGACGGGCTGGCGGCGGTGGGCATGCCGGAAGGCACCTATCGGCTGGGCGAGTGCGAGATCACGGTCCGGGGTTCGGAGGCCCGCAGCCGCGATGGCGTGCTGGCCGGCAGCGTGCTCACTCTCGACGGCGCCGTGCGCAACATGGTGCGGTTCACTGGGCTGCCGTTGAGGGAAGTGGTAAAGATGGCGACGCTGAACCAGGCACGGCTACTGGGCCTGGCGAGGAAGGGGCGCATCGCCGCCGGTACGGACGCCGACCTGGTGCTGTTAACCGGCAGCCTGGAGGTGGCCGCGGTCTGCGCCCGGGGTGTACTGCAGCAGTTTTGACCGGCTTGTAGACGCCAGCTTGTAAGAAGCGGCTTGTAAGCACCAGCTTGCAAATACCGGTTTGTAAACACCGGTTTGTAAATAATGGATAAATTCCTCATTTCCGGTGGAGTGCCCCTGGAAGGCCGGCTCACCGTCAGCGGCGCGAAAAACGCCGCACTGCCCGCTCTGGCGGCTGCTCTGCTGACCGACAAGCCGGTTGTGCTGGCCAACCTTCCGCGAGTCCGTGACATCCAGACCATGGCGCGACTGCTGACCAGCCTCGGGGCCGAGGTCAGTTTCGGCAACGAGCCGCAGCGGGACAAAGTGACCGTTCAGGCCTGTCAGGTCGCCAGCAAGGAAGCGCCGTACGAGCTGGTGAAGACGATGCGTGCCTCGGTCCTCGTCTTGGGACCGCTGTGCGCGCGCTTTGGCTATGCGCGCGTCTCGCTCCCTGGCGGCTGCGCCATTGGGGCGCGCCCTATTAACCTGCACCTGAAAGGCCTGGAGAAGCTCGGTGCCCGCATTCATCAGGAGCATGGCTACGTGGAGGCTCAGGTGCCGAATGGGCTGAAGGGGGCGCACATTCACTTCGACCGCATCACCGTTACCGGCACCGAAAACCTGATGATGGCCGCGGTGCTAGCTCAGGGCGAGACGGTTCTGGAAAACGCGGCCCGCGAGCCAGAAGTGACCGACCTGGCGGACTTGCTCCGCAAAATGGGCGCCCGCATTGAAGGCGCCGGCACCCCCACCATCGGCGTGCACGGTGTGGGCAAGCTGCACGGCGCGGAGCACACCGTCATCGCCGACCGGATCGAGGCCGGAACGTTTCTGGTGGCGGGCGCCATCACCGGCGGCCACCTGCGGCTGGAGGGCTGCGCGCCGGCGCACCTCTCGGCGGTGATCGTTAAGCTGAGGGAGACCGGCGTGGAAATTTCCGAGCCCGGCGCGTCGGCGCTCGAGGTGCAGGCGCCGCGCCCACTGTCCGCGGTGGACGTGGCGACCGAAGAGTATCCGGGCCTGCCCACCGACATGCAGGCCCAACTGATGGCCCTGATGACCCAGGCCGAAGGCACCTCGGTGATTACCGAAACCATCTTCGAAAACCGGTTCCTGCACGCGCTGGAGTTGGCGCGAATGGGCGCCCAGATCAAGGTTGAAGGGAACCGTGCGGTGGTGCGGGGAAAATCGGCGCTTAGCGGGACGTCAGTCCTGGCCAGCGACCTGCGTGCCAGCGCCTCGCTGGTGCTGGCCGGGCTGGTAGCTCAGGGGGAGACGGTGGTGGACCGCGTCTACCACATTGACCGCGGCTACCAGCGCATCGAGGAGAAGCTCGGCTCCGTCGGCGCCCGCATCAAGCGTCTCTCGCCCTGATAGCTGAACCTAGCCGCTCTGGGGCTGCTCAGGTTGGCCAAAGAAATTCCCGCCGGAACTCAGGCCACGCGTCGCGGAGGTATAGAGTAAAAGGAGGCCACCAGATCAGATCATTGGCTAGAGCAAAACCCAACGCGCCCAATGGCCAGCGGCCGCTCCAGCCCAACGCAACTAGGCCGACGGGTGCAATTACCTTCCCAAGCAATCCTACAGCAACGAGCAGCCATCCCTTTTCTGGAACTCGCGCCACCTCCAGGTAGAGAATGCCATAAAGCGCAACCCCCAAGCCCAGGCAGGCCAAGACCTCCGGGTAGTTGGCAGGTGGCATCCCGGCAAAGCGGAGTACCCATTGCGGATCGAAGGCCGTGTAGGTACCCCAAGCGATGTTGTAAAGGGCGCGACACAGAAGACGCTGCGGTGCCAGCTTCGCCTCGCCATCATGGCTGGGCCCTCGCGTCCTTTCCCTGCCGCTCCCAGGGCCAATTGCTGTAAGGCAGCCCGAAAGCTGCGGCTAGGTCGCGCACTCCGGAACCGAACACGCCCACGGCCATCACAAGAAGCATCCACTACAAAGGGCCCGGGACGAGGAAAGCATGGCCGGCGAACCCGGTGGGTGCAGCCCACCAACGGGCCAGATGAGGCAGCAAGTGGGCCAGCATGGCTCCATAAATGATGCCCATGATTCCGTGGGTGACGCGCTCACCAGGGTAGAGTCCGCCGAGTGATTTGCGGACCCAGTCCTCCACAACAAAGTCCTTGAGCGTCAGTGCAATCTCGGTGGCCAGCAACACGGCCAGCGCCCCGGCCCACAACCCGTTCCAGGCAACCCAGGGGAGGGTGGCGAACAGCGTGGCATAAATAAAGTCGCGTGCGGCGTGCAGCCTCAATTCGGCGCGCGCCTGGGGTCCCAGGGCAGGAAGTCGGGCGCGCCACTCGTGGTAGTACAGCGTGTCGAAAGTGCCCAGCAGCCCCTGGGAAGCGAGCAACCACAAGACGGTGGTCATGGCTTCAACTCCTCACTTTCCATAGAGCCTTCGTAGGCGACCAGCAGGCCAGCCAGAGGGAAGTCGACACGCACGGCGACCCGCACGGTCGCCGAGTTCGCTTCCGCCCAGGAGCGGGCACCCACCTGCGGAACGAGCCAGCGAGGCAATGGCACGACCAGGTGGCCGAGACAAAGGACAACCCCGACCTGGTGGAAACAAAGCGCGTGATTAATGACGCAGAGCCTGAACCGGAACTCCAGGAGGCCGAAGCGCTCAGCCAGTACACCCGGGGGGTTTTCACGCTGGCGAGTGACGACCGGTGTGCCGGCAAAACTCCGGCGCCAGGTTTCCCTCTCCGAGTCGGTGGTGATCTCTAGGCGAGTGGAGACAGCTTCACCCGCAGCGGGCAGCCTCCCCAGCCATGCCAGAAATCGCGCCAGCCGCCTTTCACTCCGGCGCACGCGGAACAGACCTACTCGCTCTATGCTGCCTTGGGCGGAGTGCAACCTGCGCACAGGCGCCGCCAGCTCATTCCAGGCGGCCCCCAGCAGTCGCTGGTATAGACCACCGGAGCAATCTGCCGTGGCCGTCTGCTTGGCGGAGGACTCGACTGGCATGCTTCTGGTCCCTCTACAGGTTGCCCACTGCTTAGCCGTGTCAGAATAGTGTAACCCGGTTGGGGCGGTGCCCTCCGGCAGTTGGCTCAACAGGGCTGCTTGTATGAGTTCATTTGATGATTGGCGCATCGTGCTGGTGCGGCCGCGCAATCCGCTCAACATTGGCGCGGCAGCGCGTGCCATGGCCAACTTCGGCTTCCCCGACCTGGTTTTGGTGGAGCCCTACGAGCCGGTGTGGCAGGAAGCCCGCTCGGCTGTCGGAGCGAGAGCGCTTCTGGCTTCCGCGCGCGCTGTAGCCACGCTGGCCGAGGCAGTGGCAGACCGCAGCCTGGTGGTCGGCACCACTTCGGGTAGCCGGCGCAAGCTCGACAGCGATCTGCTGCCCCTGCCGGCGCTGCCGGCCCGCGCCGCCGCTGCTGCCAAAGCGGCACTGCTGTTCGGACCTGAAAAAACTGGCCTGACCAACGAACACCTCAGCTTCTGCCACCTCTTAGTGCAGATTCCCACCGCGGCCGCGTCTCGTTCGATGAACCTCGGCCAGGCGGTGGCAGTCTGCTGCTATGAACTGAGCCGGGCGCCGGCATCCGCGCAGGCCCGGCGAACTAGAGAACGAGCGGCGGTGGGACAGGTGGAGCAGTTTCGCAGGGAGTTGGAGGAGGTCCTGCGAGCGGTTGGCTTTTATCCCTCCACGGCGCGTCTCAGTGACACTCAGAAGCTCCGCCGCCTGCTGCTGCGGCTCAATCTGGGTGACCGTGACCTGACCACGTTGCGCGGGATGGTGGCCCAGCTCCGCTGGAAACTGCGCCTGAAAACGTAGCGTGCGGTTGGAAGAAGCAGGAATCCGCAGATTACGCAGAATCTCAGCACCAAAGACTACCAGCAACGTCCATGGTCTGCGCAATCTGCGGACTTCCTTGTATGCGCCTCGGACGTGGTAATCTTCCGCGAGAGAAGCTATGGCTGTCTTGCGCGTCGGCACTTCCGGCTACTCTTACAAAGAGTGGCGGGGAAGTTTCTACCCTGAAAAGCTCCCCGACAAACAGATGCTCGGGTATTACAGCCAGCGCCTGTCCACTGTCGAAATCAATTACACCTTCTACCGGCTGCCAAGCGCCAGAACCCTGGAAGGATGGGTGCCGCAAACGCCGGATGGTTTTTTGTTCGCGATGAAGGCGAATCAGAAGATTACCCACGTGCTGCGCCTGCGCAACACCGAAACCGTCATGGAAGCGTTCTTAACGGGAGCGACGCCGCTGGCGGCCGCGGGACGTCTGGGCCCCCTGTTGCTGCAACTACCACCACAGTTTCGCGCCGATCCAGCTGTGCTGAAGGACTTTTTGACGGCGCTGCCGGCGCGACCAGTGCTGCGCTGGGCCATGGAGTTCCGCCATCCGACGTGGTTTGATGACGCCACTCTGCAACTGCTCGAGGAGCGCGGAGTGGCGCTGTGTGTAGCCGAGACCGACGAGCGCTCGACTCCGGACCAAAGGACTGCGCCCTTTGCCTACTTCCGGCTGCGTAAGACCGACTACAGCTCGTCTGAGCTACGTGCCTGGCGCGAGAGGTTTGAGGCGCTGCAAGCGCAGGGTTGCGACGTCTACGTCTATTTCAAACACGAAGCCGGCGGCGCGGCACCGCGCTTCGCTGCTCAGCTGCTTGAGAAAACTGCGTGAGGCGAACCGCTACGGGCGACAGAGCCACGCTGCTCAAGTACACGCTGCTGGATTACGACAAGGTGTTCTTTAAGGGGTCCCTGCTTGGCAAGGCAGCCTGCACCGACGCTGCCTCCCGCCACCGGCGGGAGTGTGACTAGCGAACTCACGTGAAGCGCCCACCGGGGGAAGCTCCACAACTTCCCAATCCGGCCGCCTCCGACCGGCAGGTGCTGCTGGCCACCGCGAAGGTGGAGAAAACCTGCTGGGTCGTGGTGCTATCGCACTGCGGGCAGGGCACAGTCAGATCGCCGTCGTGCCGCAACACCAACTTCTCAAACTTCTCTCCGCAGTCCGGGCACGAGAATTCGTAAATAGGCATCCGCCTCCTAAATATAGCACCATTCCCGGCAAGATGCTGACACGCGAGGAAGTTTTCTAGCATCCTGCTGGAGAGCCGGCAGGACTCGTAGTACTGGAGTACCAATGCAAAACGGGACCATCGGGCTATTGCCGTTTCAGGGGAGCGCATCTACTGTATCGCTAAGTTAAATTTAGCTGGCAACAGCCAATCAGGCCGCCGTTCCGGGGGGAGTCGGAGGACCTGGTTGGCTGTAGTATTTTTTGGCGGCTCGCGTTGGCTCCCTGTTCCTCCACGCACCCGCAGCTATCCTGTGACGGCGAACAACTCCCTGTTCTTCAGAGCGCGGATGCGGTCGCGGAGCTGAGCCGCTTTTTCAAACTCAAAATTCTGGGCGGCCTCCCGCATCCGAGTTTCCATCTCCGCCACCAGGGTGTCCCGCTGCTCCGCCGTGGCAATGGCCTCGTCGGGGAGGTCCAGCGGGACGGTCACATAGTCGGCCTCGGCGGTGGCCACCAGGCTCATGTCAATCGGTTTGATTACCGACTGCGGCGTGATGTTATTTTCCAGGTTGAACGCGATTTGCTTGGCGCGCCGGCGATCGGTTTCCTCCAGCGCCCGGCGCATCGAGTCGGTCGTAGTGTCGGCGTAGAGCAGCGCCCTGCCATTGATGTGCCGGGCGGCGCGTCCGATGGTCTGGATCAGGGAACCCTGCGAGCGCAGAAAGCCTTCCTTGTCGGCGTCGAGGATGGCCACCAGCGAAACCTCCGGCAGGTCCAGCCCCTCGCGCAGCAGGTTGATGCCGATCAGCACGTCGAACTCGCCGCGCCGGAGGTCGCGCAGGATCTTGACCCGCTCCAGAGTCTCGATCTCCGAATGCAGGTAGCGGCAACGCACGCTCAACTCGCCATAGTATTCGGCCAGGTCTTCGGCCATGCGCTTGGTGAGGGTAGTGACCAGCACGCGCTCGCTGTTCGTGGCGCGCGCGCGAATCTCGCCCAGAAGATCATCCACCTGGCCCTTCACCGGGCGCACTTCCACCTCAGGGTCCACCAGCCCGGTCGGCCGGATAATTTGCTCGGCCACCACGCCGGCGCTGCGGGTCAGCTCGTAGGGGCCAGGCGTGGCGGAGACGTAGATCACCTGGTTGACGCGATGCTCGAACTCCTCGAAGGTCAACGGCCGGTTGTCGAGCGCCGAGGGCAGGCGGAACCCGTAGGCCACCAGGTTCTCCTTGCGAGAGCGGTCGCCGAGATACATGCCGCGGAGCTGGGGGATGGTCTGGTGGCTCTCGTCCACCAGCAGTAGCGCGTCGCGCGGCAGGTAATCGAGCAGCGTCGGCGGGGCTTCGCCGGGCAGGCGCCCGGAGAAATGGCGAGAGTAATTCTCGATGCCGTGGCAGTAGCCGATTTCCCGCATCATCTCCACGTCGAACATGGTGCGCTGAGAGACCCGCTGCGCTTCGACGAACTTGCCCTGCTTCTCCAGCTCCGGCTTCCACCACGCCAGTTCCTCCAAGATGCTCTCGATGGCTTTGTCGCGGGTGGCGGCGTCCATGACGTAGTGGGTCTTGGGGTAGATGGGCAGGCGTAGGTAGGTCTGGCGCACCTGCCCCAACAGCGGGTCAATCTGCGCCAAGCTCTCCACCTGGTCGCCCCACAGTTCGATGCGGTAGGCGTAGTCGTCGTAGGTGGGAAAGACCTCGATCACGTCGCCTCGCACTCGGAAGGTGCCGCGCTTGAACTCGGCCTCGCTGCGGGCGTACTGGATTTCGACCAGCCGCTTTAGAATCTCCGCCCGCGGCGCTTTCTGCCCCTTTTCGAGCATCAACAGCATCCCGTAGTAGGCTTCCGGCGAGCCCAGTCCGTAGATGCAGGAGACGCTGGCGACTAGCACGCAGTCACGGCGTTCGAACAGCGAGCGGGTGGCCGAGAGGCGCAGCTTGTCCAGCTCATCGTTGATGGTGGCTTCTTTCTCGATGTAGGTGTCGCTGGCAGGAAGGTAGGCCTCCGGCTGGTAATAATCGTAGTAGCTGACGAAGTATTCGACGGCGCTGTGCGGGAAAAACGCCTTAAACTCGTGGTAGAGCTGAGCACCCAGTGTCTTGTTGTGAGCCAACACCAGGGTCGGCCGCTTCATCTGCTCGGTGACCCTGGCCATCGTGTAGGTCTTGCCGGAGCCGGTGACGCCCAGCAGGACTTGGTGCTGCTCGCCGTCTACGAGACCGCGGACCAGCTGTTCAATGGCCTGGGCTTGATCGCCGCGCGGCCGATAGTCACTCACCAGCTTGAAGTCCATAGAGGGCGTTGTCGCTTCGCTCAGCAGGCCGGGCTTGGGAATTGGGCCAGCCGTCCCGCTGCTCTGTCCAAACCCGCCGGCCCCTAATTATATCCGACAGGGTTTGCGCCGCCCGCAAGTGAGGAGCCCCGTGAGCAGCAGCGATCCGTGCCGCTCCCGGGCCTCCTTTATGGGAAGTTCCGAAACAGGTATGGGGAATTCCGAAACTGGTATGGGAATTTCCGGAACGGGCGCGGTTGTGATTTCCGGGTGTTTTCATTAGAATCGTTCGCACCCACTGAGCCTGTTTCTCGCGGGGACCATGCCTGATATTAGCAAGCGTTTGGCAAAAGCCCAGAAGTACATGGAGAGAGGTAAGTACGCCGACGCGAGAGTGTCTCACCTTTAGTTGAAAGTTGAGCGGCGGTTCGCTGACCTGGTTCCGTAGAATCGGGTTGGGAAACTTTCTGGAAAGGGGAACCGCCGTGCAGAGAAGCTACCACATCCTAGGCCGGAGCGATAGCCGAAGCTCCCGCAAACTGGCTGCCTACCTGGCTCGCCACGGGCAGTTTCTGCTGCCCTGGGTGGAGTTGATCGAACAATCGCGGTTAGCCGTCGACGAGCTGATCGACGTGGTGGGTAGGGCGGCGATTGAAGCGGTGCTGGAGTTGTCGGCCGCGCAGGTGGCCGGTCCACGCCGTCAGGGCCGGCGGCGCCGTGGGGTGGGCTGGTATGGGCGCCAGCGGGGACGGGTGCGCCTGAAGGAGAGAAAGCTGGCCGTGCACAGGCCACGGCTCCGGCGGCCAGGCCGGGGAGCGGGGAAAGAAGTTCCCCTCCCGGCCTACGAAGCCATGCAGGAGGGCGAGGGTCTGGGGGCCCGGATGTTGGATATCTTGCTGCGGGGCGTCTCGACCCGGCAGTACCAGCGGGTGTTGCCGGAGCCAGAGCGGGACCAGGTGCGGGCGGCGATGCGGGCCGCCTGGCGGTTGGATCCGAAGACCGGCAGGGCCAAGCTGGAGAAGTTGGCCCAATGGTTGGAGCGAGATTGTCCGGCCGCGGCGGCCAGCTTACGGGAGGGTCTGGAGGAATGTTTCACCATCAACCGGCTGGGGCTTCCGGCTTCGCTACATCGCTGTCTGGCCACCACCAATCTCATCGAGAGTCCGCAGGCGGGAGTGAGGTTGCGAACTCGCCGGGTGTGCCGCTGGCGGGATGCGGCCATGGTCCAGCGCTGGGTCGCCTCCAGCTTCCTGGCCACGGAGAAAAACTTCCGCCGCCTGATGGGGTACCAGGACCTGTGGATGTTGAAAGCGATCCTCGAAGGATCAAAGTCGGCCACTCGACGGGAGGTGGCGTAGTCGGATGGCTCCGAACCGCCGCTACGAACTTTCAACTGAGTTCAGGACACCCTCGCCGACGCCCTGGAAGAATACAAGCACGCCTACCGCGAAGATCCCGCCAACGACAACCTGGTCGAGATGATTGCAGACATGTATCTAAGGCAGAATGAGACTCAGAAGGCCTTGGACTGCTACGGCTATCTGTTCGACAAACGGGTGGAACAGAACGACAGCTCAGGAACCGTCCTGATGTATCGCAAGATGAGCAGGCTGGGCGCGCAGGACCCGGCCCGAACGCTGACCTGCGCCGAGTTTCAAGAGAAGCAGAAGCCGACCGAGGCGCTCGAGCTCTATCGGGCGTGCGTGGAAAAGTTCTTAGAGAGTGGCGACCAGGGCCAGGCGCTGAAAGCGCTCCGTCGGCTGGCCGCGCTGGACTCCGGCAACCCCTCGGAGCAGATCCGGTTGGGCGAACTGGCAGAAGGCATTGGGCAAAAGGAGGAAGCCGCGCAGGCTTTTATCCGTGCAAGTGAAGCGCTGGGCGCCCGTGATTCCGGCGGTCGTTTCAGGGATCAGTCCGTGTCCCTCTTAGAACACGCCTACTCCTTGGTCCCGGGCGAACCCCGGATAGCGATCCCACTGGCCACCGCGCTTGTTGACTCCGACAATCCATCCCGTGCCGTCGAGGTGCTGGAATCGTTGCCGTCCCCGGCGACCGCCGAACGGAACCAGCTGCTGGTCCAGGCCTATCTCGCCGACGAGAAATTCGACCAGGCCGAGACACTGCTGTGGGATCTGACTCCCCGTTCGCCCGAGGCCTACACACAGCTGTTTCAGGTATTCGAGAGCTACTTGGGTTCCGACGATCGAGAGGCCGCGTTCCGTGTGTTGCAAAGGCTGAAGCAGGCCATGTTCTCGACGAACAAAGACGAGGAGTTCCTCGGCTGGGTGGAAGGATTAGAACAACAGAATTCGAACAACTTCGAGCTGCTGGAATTTCTGGCATCCACGTACCAGGAGTTGAACCAGGGCGCCAAGTGCAACGAGACTCTGTCGCGCCTGTTCGACCTCGCTATGAACGCAGGTGAGTACGTGAAGGCTACTCGCGCTTTCGAGAGCTTGACCGCCGCTCGCTCCAACCCTGCGGAGGATCAGCCACGCCTGGAACGGCTGCAAGAGCACGTGGACGAGCAGACCTATCAGGCCCTTGCCGCCCGCCTCCGCTCCGCGCCCAGCACTGCTGCTGGTCCCGACACCTGGATGGACGCGCTCGGGATTCCGCCGGAAGCAGGCGCTCCCCCGGCGGAGGGGATAGCGCCGGCCGGCTCGCTGGAAGAGATGATCTTGCAGGTCGAGCTTTTCCTTCAGTTCGGGCAGAAGGACGAGGCGATCCAGTACTTACAGCAGATCACGCAGTCGTTTCCCGGCGAGGACAGCCGGAACGAGAAGCTCCGCTCGCTGTTGGTCGAGGCCGGCCTGGCGGCCCCACCGGCGGCTGCTGCTTCCAAAGCAGCGGCTCCCGAAGAAGCTGCTGTGGACATGACCCGCATCTCGGCCATCGTTCGCAGCATCTACCGGCAGAGCACGGTCCAAAGTGTACTTTCCACCGGAGTGGGCGAAATCGGCAAGTCCTGGCAGGTCAGCCGGTGCGTGGTGACCCTGGGCGCGCCGGGGAGGCCGCCTACGGCAATGCAGGAATACCTGGCGGAGGGGATTCAGCAATCCGCGGGCGCCGCGGCGGTACCGCTGGTGAGCACGCTCGTGCAGCTCACTGTGGGTGGGGACCCGCTCGTCGTCGAAGACGCGAAAGGCGCGGCAGAGCTCTCCCGAGTCGCCCAGGCCGTTCAGTCGCTAGGCATCCAGTCATTGCTGGCTTTGCCGCTGGTGGAGGGAGAGAAACACAGTGGTGTGGTAGTGCTTGAGCAGTGCGACCGGCTGCGCCGCTGGGATTCCCAGCAGGTGGTGGCCCTGAAGACGGTCGTGGACCAGATGGCGATGGCCATTTCTAACGTCAGGTTGCGCAGCCTGATGAAGGTGGTAGCGGATGAGTCCTCGGGGCTGCTTGCCCGCAGCTCGTATGTGGACTACCTGCTATCGGAAACCGCCAGCGCACAACGACAGAAGACGCCAATGTCGGTCGCCTTACTGCAGTTTGGCAAAGGCCCGCAAGCGGTCCGAGAGTTGGGGGAAAGCTACCTGCAGGAGTACATGCGGGAGGCTGCTCAGGGTCTGGCGGGCCACCTCCGGCAGAATGACGTTGGCATCCGCTATGACGCCACCACGCTGGCCATGGTGTTGAACGGCACCAACGGCAAGGACGCGCTCCCTGCCGTGGAACGAGTCCGGAGGATGGTGGCCAGCATCCGGATCGGGGAGCGAGCGGGCCTGCCGGTCACGGTGGGCGTTGCCGAGGCAGTCCTGCGCGGCGGGATCGAGCCGCCTGATATCGTCACCGAACTCATCAACCGTGTAGAGACGGCCTTGGAGACGGCCCACACCGAAGGCGCCAGCAGCAAGCTGCTGGCGCTGCCGGGGAAGTGACCCGTTACCTCAGGCGGTGCTGGGGAGGCGTGATCGTTTGTGGCTGCCTCCTGTGGGGGAGGGAAACGCGCCAAGCCTGCTCTGAGCTATTCAAAAGCCTTGACTTACCGCTGCGTAAGGCGTAAAAGCGAAGAAGTATCTGTTTGTGTTCATTGCGCCGTTTTCGCAAGCGCACTTCATCCCGAGCCACCGGGACGTGTTGTCTCCCCCCGTAAGGAGAGTTGCGTGAACGTGAGGGAAAGCCCGACACGGGTCATCCTGCTCGCTCTGGCATTTTGTCTGCTGGCCAGCGGACCGGTTCAAGCCCAACTTGACGTTACTCCCTCGTCGCTAACGTTTTCCGCGGAGGCTGGCGGGGCTAACCCGGCATCCCAAACGCTGTTGATAGAGGACCCCAGAGGCGGCGCGGTGGGCTGGACGGGGACGGTTTCCACCACCGACGCCGGGAGGTGGCTTTCCATTTCCCCTAGCTCTGGCACCACACCCACCAAGCCCTCCGTTTTGGTCGACATCACGGGGCTGGCGGCAGGGAGCTACACGGGGCAGGTGTCGGTCGCCGCATCCGGAGGCAACCCAACCGTGGTTCCGGTCACCCTGGAGGTCAGCGGGGGTTCGGCACTCGAGGTTTCGCCTTCCTCGCTAACTTTTTCCGCCGAGTTTGGCGGAGCCAACCCGTCCTCGCAGACTCTGCTGGTATTGGACTCCAGTGACGGCGAGGTGAGCTGGACAGCAACCGTTTCCACAACCGGCGGTGAGAAATGGCTTTTCATTTCTCCTAGCTCTGGAACCACTCCCGCCAAGATTTCCGTTTCGGTCGACATCACAGGTCTAGCAGCGGGGAGCTACAGCGGGGAGGTGTCGATCAGTTCTGCCGATTCCGCGCCCGTTGTCGTTGCAGTTACGTTGCGAATTTCTGCGCTGACCGTGGTGCCCGGGACCCTGAGGTTTTCCGCGATTCTCGGAGCCACTGGTGATCGCCAGGCGTTGCAAATCGGCACTAAAGGCGAGCCCGTGAAATGGGCCGCGACGGTCAAGCTGTTGAGTGGATCCGGCTGGCTGTCGGTTTCTCCCGAGTCCGGCATCGTTACCTTGGAGCAGCCGGCAACCTTGACCGCGGAGGTCAATTATGAGGCGCTGCCCTCCGCCGGACTGTTCCAGGCGGTCATTATCGTGACCGATACCGGGAGCGGCTCTGCGGTTGAGGTTCCGGTGGCGGTGGCGTTGGGCGCGCCCAGCGGAAAGCTGCTCATCAGCCCGTCCGTGTTTGTGTTCACGGTCCCGAGCACATCCGCGGACTCGATATCCCGAACACTGCGAGTGATTAACCTCGGAGAAGGAACCGTGAACTGGTCCATTCTGGGGAACTTGCCCGCATGGCTCAACGTCTCGGCAAGTTCAGGAACGGCCAGCGCCGGAGCTTCCCAGGCTTCGACAACGACACTCACCGCCAATGCGGCCGGCCTGGACTCCGGGGTGAATCAGGTGTTGCTGGAGGTGTCGGCACCGGGGGCCATCAACAATCCCCAACTGGTCACGGTAACCCTGCACGTGGTCCCAGCGGCCTCTCCGGCGCAGGCTGACCTCACTCCCCAAGGGTTCTTCTTCGTAGCCGAGCAGGGCGGCGCTCTGCCGGCGGCGCAGGAACTGACGGTCAGCAACGCGGGAGGAGGAACTCTCACGGCGGAGTTCGTGGTTTCAACCGAGTCTGGCGGTGGCTGGCTGACGGTGAGTCCACCGAACGGGAAAGCGTCGGGGGCTCCGTTCACGGTGCAGGTCTCGGTGAACACAACAGGTCTGGCGGCCGACGTCTACGAGGGCACCATCACCGGCACCTTCTCCTCGGGCGGGCCGCAGGAGGTGGAAGTGTTGCTGATCGTAGTGCCGCCGGGCAGTGCGCTGCGAACGCAGGTGGTGGGTCCGCCACGCGCGGCCCAGTGTGCTCCATCGGCGCTGCAGTTGCTGTCCACGACCATCGGAAGTGGCCTGAGCCTGCCAGTTTCCTTCCCACGGGTGCTGACAGCGCTGGTGGTGGACGACTGCGGCAGCGGCGTGGACAACGCCACGCTGGTGGCCGGCGTGGAAGGCTTGAACATCCCGTTGCGCGGGCTGGGCACCGGCTTCTACAGCGGCACCTGGGTGCCGGTGAGCGTGGCGGCCGAGGTGACAGTCACCTTTGCCGCTCTACATCCCACCCTCGCCCAAGCGCAGCGGTCCTTCACGGTGGAGACGGCGGCCGCGCCGGGGGCGGTGAGTTTGCCGACGTTGTTCGCCGACGGGGTGGTGGAGGGAGCTGGCTTCACCCCGCGACGGCCGCTGTCTCCCGGCGGCATCATTTCTGTCTTCGGCCAGAGCTTTGCCAGCGAGAACAGTTTCGCCACCCAGCTACCGTTGGAGCGGGAACTGGCCGGGGTCAGCGTGCGCGTCGGCGGCCAGGACGCACCGCTGTATTTCGCCAGCCCGGGGCAGATCAATGCGCAGCTGCCCTTTGAGGTCAGCACGGGCGATAGCGTTCCGGTGGCCATCAATGTCGGCGGCCTGCTGACCGCGCCGCAGAACTACTTGATTGCACCTGCACAGCCGGGCATCTTCATTGCGGGCGAAAACGCAGCTATTCTGGACGCCTCGTTCCAGCTGGTGACGGCGCAGAACCCGGTGCGCCCTGGCGACACGATACAGATCTTCTGCACCGGTCTGGGTGCCGTGCAGGAGCAGGTGGAGACGGGAGCCCCTGCCCCCTCGTTCAGCACCGTGCAACTGCCAGTAACGGTGACCATCGGAGGGCTAGACGCCGCGATAGCCTACCAGGGGCTGGCGCCGGGCTTCGTGGGCCTTTACCAGGTAAACGTGGTGGTGCCGGCCGGCGTAGCGCCGGGCGGTGCAGTCCCGCTGGTCCTCACGCAGAACGGGATTGTCGCCAACCCGGATCAGGCCATCACCATCCCGGTCGAGTAGGCAGTTACCGAGTTGCGCGCGTAAGCAAGCGGTTCTCGGCGACCCAGGCCGCCGGTGTTTCAAAATCGGCCAAGCGCATCGGTTGGTAGTGCTGTGTGTAGGCTGCCTGGTCAGGCTAGGACTTTGCTACTGTCGACTGTCGCCCCGGTCAAGCGAGTGAGACGGAGAAATCTCATTTGCGTCAACTCTATTGACTCGGACCGTTGAAGCGCGTAGCTTCCGTTAATCCCCTAATCCCCACTCACAGGGGCCGCGGCTCCGCGGTAGGCGGAAAGAATCGTCTTCTGCGCCTTGTTTTTCCCGAAATGAAACAGGCGATTCCTCTTATAAGCCGCAAGAGTGCGTCTAAGCACTTTTTTTTTCAACAATCGAGAACGGCAACCGGATTGCCTCTAGGGGCTAGGGGATCCCATATTTGGCTTGCGAGGGGGCTTAAGCGCTTCGGTCTTCGGCGTCGATGCCCGAAGCGGTCGCTGCTCGAAGAAATAGTTCGTAGCTGACAGTTCACATCCTGGCGGTCGTTCGCTTTCGGAGGGAGACAATCATGCGCACATCCATGATTCGTTGTGTAGGAGCGGGAATGGCATTTCTAGCCCTGGGGCTGCTGGCCATCGGCCTGATCAAGTTCGATCCAGGCCCACTTCTTGCTCCTACGTCATCCTCCGCAACGAAAACCCCGGCGGCCGACAAGCCGCAGGTTCTGGAGAACTACGGCAAGCTGCCGCTGAGCTTTGAAGCCAATCAGGGCCAGACCGACAGCCGGGTGGACTTCCTGACGCGCGGCAGCGGCTATACGCTGTTCTTGACCCCTACCGAAGCTGTGCTGTCCCTGAGCTCCCCGCAGAGCGCGCAGGGAGCGCAGGGGAAGACTTCCAACCTTCTCTCTGTGTCCTCTGCGCCCCCAGCAGTGGCGCCAGTAGTGGCGAAGGTGGCGAACGGTCTAAATCCGCAATCGGAAATCCGCAATCAGCAATCGTCTGTGGTGCGGATGAAGTTGGTTGGTGCCAATCCAGCGCCACGGGTTTCCGGGCTGGAGGAGCTGCCGGGCAAGAGCAACTACTTCATCGGAAACGATCCCGACAAGTGGCGGACGAATGTTCCAACCTACGCCAAGGTGCAGTACCAGGACGTTTATCCGGGTGTGGCCCTGGTTTACTACGGTAACCAGCGCCAACTGGAGTATGACCTGGTGGTCGGGCCGGGGGCCGATCCTGCCGCCATCGCGCTCAGCTTTGAGGGCGTCAAGGGGCTTCGCATTGATGCCCAGGGCGACCTCGTTCTTGATACCCCTGGCGGAGAGGTCCGCCAGCATAAGCCTCTGGTCTATCAGGAAGTTGACGGCGTGCGGCGGGAAATCGCGGGGGCCTACGTGCTCAACGCCGAGCGCCAGGTGGGCTTCCAGGTGGCCGCGTATGATGCCAGCCAGCCCCTCATCATTGATCCGGTGCTGGTGTACTCCACCTACCTCGGGGGCGGCGGCGGCGGCGGCGGCCACGGCATCGCCGTAGACGCCTCCGCAATGCCTACGTGACGGGGTTTACCGCTTCGACCGACTTCCCCACGGCCAGTCCCTTCCAGGGCACTTTTGGCGGCCTGATCTTGACCGCCTTTGTGACCAAATTGGATGCCGCCGGTAGCGCCCTGGTTTACTCCACCTACCTCGGGGGCAGCGGGTTCATCGTCTTCGACCAAGGCACGGGTATCGCCGTAGACGCCTCCGGCAACGCCTGCGTGATAGGGTTTACGAAATCGGCCGACTTCCCCACGGCCAGTCCCTTCCAGGCCGCAAACGCGGGAAGCGGCGACGCCTTTATCGCCAAAATCGGCGAACCACCACCGCCACCACCGCCACCACCGCCATCGGTTTGCACCTATGCCATTTCCCCGACCAGTGCATCGTTCCCGGCCAGTGGGGGAACCGGAAGCGTGCTCGTCTCGACGCGCTGTGGCTGGAACGCCAAGAGCGACGTGAGCTGGATCACCATCACCTCGGGCAGTAGCGGCGGCGGCACTAGCCGGGTGGAGTACGAGGTGGCGGCCAATCCCGACCCCGGTTCGCGCCTGGGGACGCTGACCATTAGCAGCGCGCAGATCCTGACGGTGACCCAGGCGGGAACCGCACCGGCAGGTGCTCCCGGCCTACCGCCCAACTCCGTGGTCAATGGAGGCAGCTTCCGGGCGGGGACCGACCCCAATGGAGCCATCGCTCCGGGCGGGATCGTGGCCATCTTCGGCACGGACTTGGCGAGCGATATCCAGTCGGCGTCGCTTCCCACGACGCTGGGCGATACCAGCGTGACCTTCGATGATATTGCGGCGCCGCTGTTTTTCGTGTCGCCCACGCAGATCAATGCGCAGGTCCCGTTTGAGCTGATGATCGGGACGGGGCCGGTGATGGTGCAGATGAGGCGGGGCAGCGAAACCAGCGAGGCGCAGCCGATCGGGATCGCCGCCGCCTCGCCGGGGATTTTTGCGATGAACGAGGAGGGCACCGGTCCCGGGGCCATCCTTCACGCGGAAGATTTCTGGCCGGTCAGCGAGAGCGACCCGGCACGGCCGGGCGAGTTCCTGCTGATCTTTTGCACGGGGCTGGGTCCGGTGCAGCCTGCGGTCGCCTCCGGCCAGGTTGGCCCCGGCACGGAGCCACTGGCGCGAACCATTAGCTTGCCGATGGTCAACATTGCCGGCCTACCTGCCCAGGTGAGCTTCTCCGGCCTGGCCCCAGGATTTGCGGGGCTCTACCAGGTGAATGTGCAGGTGCCAGCGGGCGTCCCATCCGGCATCCATGAGGTCGAGATCATCATCAACGGCGTCTCGAGCAACATCGTCACCGTCGCCGTGCAGTAGCTCGCTTCGCTTCGGTCCAAGTCTCTGAGCAAGCGGTTCTCGGTGACCCAGGCAAGGCTGGCGGCCGGGGTCTACCGAGGCACCATCACCGGCACCTTCTCCGTAGGCGGGCCGCAGGAGGTAGGCGTGTTGCTGATCGTGACGCCGCCAGGGAGTGCGCTGCAGACGCAGGCGGGTCTGCCCGGCGCTGCCCAGTGCGTTCCATCGGGGCTACAGCTGTTGGCTACCACCATCGGCAACGGTCTGAGCCTGCCGGTATCTTTCCCCAGGGTGCTGGTGGCGCTGACGGTAGACACCTGCGGCACAGTCCTTAGCGATGCCACCGTGCTGGCCAGCATCGAAGGGTTGAATATCTCGCTGCGGTCGCTGGGCGACGGTTTCCACAGCGGCACCTGGGTGCCGGTGAGCGAGGCGGCCCAGGTGACGATCACCTTTGCCGCGCTGCATCCCACCTTTGCCCAGGTGCAGCGGTCCTTTACGGTTTCGACGGCGGCCGCGCCGGGCGCGGTGAGTTTGCCGGCGGTGTTCGCCGACGGAGTGGTGGAAGGAGTTGGCTTCACCCCGCAACGCCCACTGTCTCCCGGCGGCATCGTTTCCCTGTTTGGCGAGCGCTTCGCCACGGAGAACAGTTTCGCTACCCAGCTACCGCTGGAGCGGGAACTGGCCGAGGTGAGCGTGCCCATCCCTGTCCAAGCGCCCTGACGCGAGGGCGAGAAGATAAAAGAGAACAGTCTGAGCAACCCAAGCCGGGAGTGTTTCACATCGTCCCAAGCGCATCGGCCAAGCGCATCGGCCAAGCGCATCGGCCAAGCGCATCGGCCAAGCGCATCGGCCAAGCGCATCGGCCAAGCGCATCGGCCAAGCGCACCGGCCAAGCGCACCGGCCAAGCGCACCGGCCAAGCGCACCGGCCAAGCGCACCGGTTGGTGGTGCTGTGTGTAGGCTGCCTGGTTAAGCTAGGGACTATGCCAAACTAGGGACTATGCGGTCGTCCTCGATCGCGTCCCCATGGAGGTTGACAAGCACCCGCTACGGGTGTATAAAGAACACTAGCCCCGGGTGTTTGGGGGCAAGTAGGGGGAGTATCCCCTGCCTAAAGTCCCGATTCCCGGGACGGGTTCCAGTCGCAGCGACGGCTGGAGCTGCTCAGTTCTTTGACAATTCGGAATGCTAGACCAGTAAGAGATTTTGAGTTCAGCCGGACGAAATGTCTCGTTCTTACAAGTTCGTCCCGCGATAGCGCGGGACAACAAGTTCAAACGAGAGTTTGATCCCGGCTCAGAATCAACGCTGGCGGCGCGCCTAACACATGCAAGTCGAGCGAGAAAGTCCGCTTCGGTGGATGAGTAAAGCGGCGCACGGGTGAGTAACACGTGGGTAACCTACCCTTCAGTGGGGGATAACCTGGGGAAACCTAGGCTAATACCGCATAACATCCTGCCGACCTCGGTGGGCAGGATCAAAGGAGCAATTCGCTGGAGGAGGGGCCCGCGGCCGATTAGCTTGTTGGTGGGGTGACGGCCCACCAAGGCAAAGATCGGTAGCCGGTCTGAGAGGACGCACGGCCACACTGGGACTGAAACACGGCCCAGACTCCTACGGGAGGCAGCAGTGGGGAATCTTGCACAATGGGGGAAACCCTGATGCAGCGACGCCGCGTGAGCGAAGAAGCCCTTCGGGGTGTAAAGCTCTTTCGGCGGGGACGAATCTGACGGTACCCGCAAAAGAAGCCCCGGCTAACTACGTGCCAGCAGCCGCGGTAATACGTAGGGGGCCAGCGTTGTTCGGAATTACTGGGCGTAAAGGGCGCGTAGGCGGTGCGGCAGGTTCGGTGTGAAATCTCCCGGCTTAACCGGGAGGGGTCGCCGAAAACGGTCGTGCTGGAGTACGGGAGAGGGGAGTGGAATTCCCGGTGTAGCGGTGAAATGCGTAGATATCGGGAGGAACACCAGCGGCGAAGGCGGCTCCCTGGACCGTGACTGACGCTGAGGCGCGAAAGCTAGGGGAGCAAACAGGATTAGATACCCTGGTAGTCCTAGCCCTAAACGATGCTCACTGGGCGTGGCGCGCCTTGCGCGCGCCGTGCCGAAGCTAACGCGTTAAGTGAGCCGCCTGGGGAGTACGGTCGCAAGGCTGAAACTCAAAGGAATTGACGGGGGCCCGCACAAGCGGTGGAGCATGTGGTTTAATTCGACGCAACGCGAAGAACCTTACCTGGGCTCGAACGGCCGTGGACCGGGGTGGAAACACCCTTTTCCCGCAAGGGACTGCGGTCGAGGTGCTGCATGGCTGTCGTCAGCTCGTGTCGTGAGATGTTGGGTTAAGTCCCGCAACGAGCGCAACCCTTGTCCCTAGTTGCCAGCGTTAAGTCGGGCACTTTAGGGAGACTGCCGGCGACAAGCCGGAGGAAGGTGGGGATGACGTCAAGTCCTCATGGCCTTTATGTCCAGGGCTACACACGTGCTACAATGGACGGTACAGAGCGTTGCCAACCCGCGAGGGGGAGCCAATCGTTTAAAGCCGTCCTTAGTTCGGATTGCAGTCTGCAACTCGACTGCATGAAGCTGGAATCGCTAGTAATGGCGCATCAGCAGGGCGCCGTGAATACGTTCTCGGGCCTTGTACACACCGCCCGTCACATCACGAAAGTGGGCTGTACTAGAAGTCCTGATCCCAACCGCAAGGAGGGTAAGGCCCAAGGTATGGTTCATGATTGGGGTGAAGTCGTAACAAGGTAGCCGTAGGAGAACCTGTGGCTGGATCACCTCCTTTCTAAGAGAGAACGTGCGCGGATTCGGCCTTTGGGCCGAAACGTTCCGCGTTACCCGGCTCCGGGGTTCGGAGCCCTCCTGTTGAACGGTAGGCAGGAGGTTCGTTCGGCTTCTCTGCTCAGAATCATCGCTGGTTGGTCAGGCCTCGCCTTGCGGGGCCGCATTCCGGATTTCGAGAACGCAAGACAGCCCGCTTCGGCGGGCTGTTTTGTTTTTGGGTGTCGTAGGCCCCGGAACAACCGCCTCTGAGCCGTCCCGGCCCTGCTGCCGACGGTGGCGACCGCCTCGCCAGATGGTGCCGAGTTTGTGAGCCCTCGCTTGGGGCCCGTGCTAAAATAACCGCCCATATCTCGCAGGGAAGACGGAGGCTGTTATGAAACTTACGGGCGGGAAATTACGCGGAATGCAAGCCGTATCGGATCAGGGCGGGGTGATCGCCGCCGCCGCCATGGATCAGCGCGGGTCACTCCACAAGTCGCTAGCGAAAGAGAAAGGCGTGCCTGAGGCTCAGGTGACCGCGGAGATGATGGGCGAATTCAAAACCGCGGTCACTCGCATCCTGACTCCTCACGCCAGCGCGATCCTGCTGGACCCGGAGCTCGGTCTGGAGGCCGCCCGCCGGCGCGCCAAGAACAGCGGCTTGCTGCTGGCCTACGAAAAGACGGGCTACGACCTCGCCCGGCCCGGCCGCATCCCCGAGTTGCTGAACACCTGGTCGGTGCATCGCCTGAAGCAGGCCGGAGCCGACTGCGTCAAGGTGCTGATCCACTACGCACCGTCTGATTCCGACGCCGTCAACGATGAAAAGAAGGCGTTGGTCGAGCGCATCGGCGCCGAATGTGGCCAACACGATATCCCCCACTTCCTGGAGTTCATCGGCTATGACCCGGCGGGCGGGGACGTCAATGGCCCGGAGTACGCCAAGCAAAAGCCGGAAGCGGTGACTCGCAGCATGGAGGAGTTCTCCAAGCCCCAGTACGGCGTGGACGTGCTGAAGGTGGAAATCCCGGTGAACCTTCAGTACGTCGAGGGCACCAGGTCCTTCAAGGGACCAGCGGTCTGCACGCGCAAGGAGGGTCTGGAGCACTACCGCCACTCTGCTTCGGTGACCAACAAACCGTTCATTTACCTGAGCGCGGGCGTCAGCAATCCCCAGTTCACCGAAAGCCTGGAGATGGCGGCGGAATCCGGCGTGCGCTACAACGGTGTGCTTTGCGGTCGTGCCACCTGGAAAGATGGCGTGCCAATATACGCCAAGAAGGGTTTGAAGGCTTTGGAGGACTGGCTTTCCGACGAGGGCGTGAAAAATATCCAGTCGGTGAATGCCGCCCTAAAGGGTGCCACCGCCTGGTTTTCTGCCTACGGCGCTGAGTCCGCCACCGCCCTGGCCTAAGGGCAGAGGCCCCACACACACAGAACCGGAGTCAAGTTTCCAATCCCGGTATCCTATCCATTCGAACACGAGGGCAGTAGTCCATTCAAACCCGACGGCGGTAGCGCCTGACCACGTCTGTCACAGCTTGGATGACGTCTTCCACATCGTCGTCTGTCATCCGCAAATGCAACGGTAGCGAGACCATGCGCTGATATTCGCGATACGCGATCGGGAAGTCATTTACCCTGTATCCATATTTCTTCCGGTAATAGGGATGCAAATGGACGGGGATGAAGTGGACACTGCTGGCGATCTTCCGGGCCTTCAGCTCCTCAATAAACTGGTCACGCGAAATTCTCAGGTTTTTCATATTTAAACGAAGTACGTAAAGATGCCAGGCATGGTCAATCTCGGCCCGTTCGGCGGGCGTTTGCAGCTCCTCGAAGCCGGAGAAAGCCGTGGTGTAACGGCTCGCAATGTGCCGCCGCCGGGCATGGGAAGCGGGAAGTTTCTTCAACTGCTGCAGCCCGATCGCCGCCTGTATATCAGCCATGTTGTATTTGAAGCCGGCCCGGGTGACCTGGTACTTCCAGGAGCTGCCGCTCGCTGTTGACTGCGCGGAGCGGCCGTAAGCATCACGGCTGATTCCGTGTTGGCTCCAGAGACGCGCTTCGTCAAGCAGCTCGGGTGGCCCGGTGAGCATTCCGCCTTCCGCCGTAGTCAGGTTCTTGGTGGCGTAAAATGAAAAACAAATGGCATTGAAGTGAGGAAGCAGCGGACTCAAGGAGCCGACGCTCCTTTGTTTGTATCGTGCTGGCAGTGCATGGGCCGCATCTTCAACCAGAGTGAAGTTGGACTCCCGGGCAATTTGAGCGAGAGCGTCCAGGTTGCATGGATGCCCGTAAAGGTGAACGGGAAGAATGGCCCCCGCACCACCGATTGCCCCTCGGGCGACTCCCTTTCGCCGCCTGGCTGCTCGGCTTCGGACGTGCGCCCGGCTCCCCAAGCGGCGCTCGCGGAGAGCTTTGGCCACCCAAACCGGATCCAAATTTAAAGTGTCAGGTTCCACGTCCACAAGAATGGGGCGCGCACCAAGGTGCTCAATTGCGTGGACGGTTGAGCAGAACGTCAAAGGAGTCGTGATCACCGGATCCCGCTGGCCAATGCCCAGCGTTAATAGAGCGACGTGCAGGGCGGCCGTGCCTGAGCTGAGTGCCAAGGCGCCGGGCGCCCCGACGAAACGAGCAAACTCTTCCTCAAACCGGGCGACCTTCGGCCCGGTGGTGATCCACTCAGAACGCAGGGTGTCTACTACCTCTTGGATCTCCTCGTCGGAGATCAACGGGGGAGAGAAAGGAAGAAAGTTCTTGCGCATGTCGTCTTCTACCCGTTTGGTGGAATTGAATGTCCGGGGGCCAGTTGGCCACTGTCGAAACCCTTGGGCTGGCTGCTCAGAGGGTCGTTAGCATTGCTCAATCTTTTTCCGCAACGCAAATGATGCGTTCACGCAGACACTCTAATCTCCCGAACAAGCTTGGTTGTAATTTATGAACTGGCGGTGGAAAACTGCCATGGAAACGTACAAAATACTTGCTGAACCCGGACATATGCAAAAGCTTCACAAGATTCCGGCAGGAAAATAATCGAAGCACCGTAGGGTCCGGGCGATGAGCCGGAATTCCCAGCTTGTTCAGGAGCTTATACCAGGCGACAGGCAATCGGTTGGGCGTAATGATGCCACATTTTCCCTTTGGAACAAGAGCACGGTGGATTTCTTTTAACACTGTCACAGGATGCGGCACATGCCCAATTACATGGAGTAACAAGATCTTGCTAAATGTCGCATCGGCGAAAGGCAGGCCGATTGCATCTGCGCGCGCAAATCCCTTTAGATCCGTTGGCGCAACCCAGCCCGGGGGGAAATCCAGCCCGAGAACCTTGCCCAGACGAAAACTCTTGCCCAGACCAAAACTCTTGCATTGATACCTGGCATTGATATAGCGCATCGCTTGCCCGGTGCCACAACCAACGTCGAGCACGGTGTCTTTCTCTTTTAGTTCCAAGTGGTCGAGCAATTCCTGCAATTCGAAATGATATTTGTCTGACTGCGACCAGGCAGCAACCCGTTCATAATACCGACTGTCATATAGCCTCGGATCATACGTCTTCGCCCTTCTCATGTTCTCTCCAAGGGAGAACCCATGCGTAGCCGGTTGGAGTCCTCGGAGCCGGCGTAAGGAAGGGTTGAGGTACATGCCACGAGTGCGCAACCAGCCGTCAGACTCGAATCCGCGGGTCTGTTAGAATTGCAAAGACCTGCGACGGGCTGGGCAAGCCCAATTGCTTGAGTTGAGTTACTGTGGCGGGACGGCCAGAGGCACAGGCCCGTTCCAGGGCGCTCTTCAGCAGAAGCTGGTCTGCATTCGAGAGCTTCAGGTGGTCGGGGTAAACCTCGTAGGTAAATGACTGGCCGCCCAGCCGGTAAAAGACCTCGCCAGCATACCGCTCGATATCGGCCCATGTGTCCTCAAACGCCATACCTTCCTCCCTATAGAAAGCCGGTCTGGCAAGTCATATCGTCTCGCTGGTCTGCCGTCAATTATAGACTGTGGGGTGCAGCTTCGTTCCGCTGACACACGTGGTGTGATAATCCAAAGAGTGCAGTCTGCCAAGAAGCGCATTCGGAAGGCGAGCCGCTGGTGAAGAACGGTGTCCTGGTCGTGGGCAGCCTGAACATGGATTTCGTGGTGTCGGTCGAGCAACTGCCAGCGCCTGGCGCCACGGTGCCGGGCCGCTCATTCCAGATGGTTCCAGGCGGCAAGGGCGCCAACCAGGCTTGTGCCGCGGCGCGGCTGGCAGCGTCTGGAGTGCCGGTCGCCATGGCCCGCCGCGTCGGCAACGATGTCTTTGGCCAGCGGCTGTTGGCCTCGCTATCGGCGGCCGGTGTGGACACGCAATTCGTTTCGCCGACCGAAGGTGAGCCGACCGGAGTGGCCCTGATCGTCGTCGAGAAGGGCGGGCTGAACCAGATTGTGGTGGCGCCGGGGGCCAACGGGCTGCTGCGGCCTTCGGATCTGGCGACTCTCGAGGAACGATTCGCAGAAGCTCACCTGGTGCTGCTGCAACTGGAGTCGCCGATGGAAACCGTGGACGCCGCGCTGGAGATGGCCAAACGGCATGGGGCCACCACTCTGCTGGATCCTGCACCGGCGCGCAGGCTTCCTGGAGAACTGCTGGCGCGGGTGGACCTGCTGACTCCCAACGAAACCGAGGCTCTGGCGCTCGTGAGCCGTCCGGCCTCCGCGTTGGATCTGGAGGAACCCGGGCCGCTGGCGGAGCGGTTGCTGCGCCTTGGAGCGCGCGGCGTCATCTTGAAGCTGGGCAAGCGCGGCGCCTACTGCGCCTGCCCACCACTGCGCGCCCACTTCCACGCCTGGCCGGTGACGGCGGTGGATTCCACTACCGCCGGCGACACTTTTAACGGCGCCTTGGCTGCCGCTCTGGCCGAGGGCCGGCCTATGGAACCGGCCATCGAGTATGCCAATGCTGCTGCTGCTCTTTCCGTCACCCGCTATGGCGCGCAGAGCTCGATTCCTTCCCGCCCTCAGGTTCTGGAGTTCCTGGCCCGCTCATCGTGAATTAGTCCCAGGTTCGCAGTTCAAGGGCGCGCTTCTGCCTTCCGCTTGCGACATCCGCCCTTCTAGCGTTTTATGTCTCATGAAGGCTATAGTCCTGCCTATGGTGGACATCCACTGCCACATCCTGCCGGCTTTGGACGACGGAGCCAAAAACCTGGAGACCTCGCTTGAGATGTGTCGGATGGCCGCCGATGACGGCATTGAAGCGATCGTCTGTACGGCGCACGCCAACGACCGCTACCCGTTCGATCCTGACCTAGTCGAGCGAAAAATCCGGGAGGTCACCACGCAATCCGGTGGCGTGCCACACCTGTACCCGGGCTGTGATTTCCACCTTTCCTACGAGAACCTCCAAAGCGCGCTGGCCGCCCCGCGCCGCTTCACCATCAACCACGGGCATTACCTGCTGGTGGAATTCGCCGATTTCGCCATCCCGCCGCACATGGACCAGACCTTCTTTCAGTTTCGCTCGCGGGGGATGATCCCCATCGTGACTCACCCGGAGCGCAATCCTTGGCTGATGTCCGCCGGGAGGCAACTGTTCGATTGGGTACAAGCTGGGGCACTGGTCCAGGTGACTGCCGGATCCCTTCTGGGACGTTTCGGAAAGTCGGCAGTTCACTTCTGTCGGTGGCTGCTGGAAAGCCGCATGATCCACTTCGTCGCCAGCGACGCGCACAACACGACTCACCGCCCGCCCCTGCTTAGGGCCGCCTACAACGAGGTTGCGGGGCAGTTCGGGCACGACCTGGCTGAGCTAATCTTCAACCAGTATCCGCGGGCCGCGCTGGAAAGCGAACCGATTTCTCCCGAGCCACCGACCCTCTCCCGCCGGAAAACTTTTTTTGACCGAGTGGTGGACAGATTCCGCCACTAGCACGATTCCCCCAGAGCCGTGCCTGCCTGTCATTCCCCGCCTTGCTGCGCCGAAAAGTAGCCAGGGCCAACTCGGTCGGCTCGATGCGAGGACCGCCCCCGTCTGTCTGGTGTACGATATTCGCATATGGTTCGGACCTGGGGGCAGGGAAGGGAAGCGATAGATTATTTCTTCGAGCTATCGCTGTTCCTGTTCGTGGCCACCGGCTTCGTCACGGTAGCCGCCACCGGCAAGCTGGACGCCCCGACGGTGCTCTTTGTGGGCGGGGCGCTGGCGCTGCGGGGACTGGCGTTCCTGGGGCTTTCGCGCTTCTCGCTGTCGCCCTCCACGGTCACCCGGCTGACGGTTGCCTATTTCTTCTTCTACGCCTTCGACTACCTGTTTCTGTCGCGCGCTTTTGTCGAGGCCACCGGCCACCTGGTGTTCTTTGTGATGGTGATGAAGCTGTTCTCCGCGCGAGTGAACCGTGACTTCCTGTACCTGGCCGTGTTGGCCTTCCTGGAGATGCTGCTGGCAGCTATCCTGACGATTGACACCACATTCCTGGCGTTCTTCCTCGTGTTCCTGATCTTCGGGATCGCCACCTTCGCCAGCTACGAAATCCGGTGCTCTTACCAGCGGGCGGCGCATCCAGCTGAGGTGCCCGGAGGGCCGATGCTGCGCAGCTTAGGTGCCACCTCGGTGCTGGTCAGCATCAGTGTGCTTCTGCTGGGCGGGTTGATTTTCTTCGTCCTCCCACGCTACACAACCGGCTACCTGAGCCGCTTCGCCCCCAAGACGCAGCACATCGCCGGCTTCTCCGACGACGTCACCCTGGGCGAAATCGGCGACATTAAGAAGACCAGCATGGTGGTGATGCGGGTCCGCTTCAAGTGGCTTCCGCCGCAGTTGCAGCAGCTGCGGTGGCGAGGTGTCGCCTTGGCGCAGTTCGACGGCAGGCGCTGGTACAACACCAACGTTGGCAGTACGGTACTGTCCGCGGTGCCGGCTCCGGGCGGCGCGGCCAGGATGAGCGGGGCGGGCCGGTTCTTCTTCCAGCGCGGGCCAGCCTACCACCCGTCCCAGGAGTTGGCCTACACGGTGTATCTGGCGCCCATCTCCTCCGCCAACCTGTTCCTGATCCCGATTCCGCAGGAGGTGACCGGACGCTTCCGCCTGCTGGAGGTGGATGCCAGCGACGCGGTGCTGTTGCGTAGGCGGAGCTTTGCCGCCCTTCGCTACGACGCCGTCTCCAACCTGGCAATACCCGACCCGAGGCAGCTGCGGGCCGAACCCACCGAGTATCCGGAGTGGATCGGGCCCCACCCACGCGACTATTACTTGCAGCTGCCCTCCATGGATCTCCGCGTGGCAGAGCTGGCGCAGCAGGTCACCGCCGCCGCCGGCAATTCCTATGACCGTGCACTGATGCTGGAGGAACATCTGCGCACCCAATACGGCTACACGCTGGAGATGCCGTTCACTGGCGACGATCCGATTGCTGGTTTTTTGTTCGAGCAGCGCCGCGGCCACTGTGAGTACTTCGCCTCGGCCATGACGGTGATGCTGCGTACCTTGGGCATTCCGTCCCGCATGGTGAACGGCTTCCTGCCCGGCGAATTCAACGACATCTCGGAACTCTATGTGGTGCGGGCCAGCGATGCGCATAGCTGGGTGGAAGCCTATTTTCCCACTCTGGGCTGGATCCCCTTCGACCCCACTCCGGCCGCCGGAGTACAGAGCCGGGGAACCTTCGGCCGGCTGGCCCTGTGGCTTGACGCGTTTCAGGCCTTCTGGGTGGACTGGGTCGTCAACTACGACTTCACCCGCCAGTTCACGCTGATGCGCAACATGAACCGCGGTTCGCGGAAGGCCACGACCGAGACGCGCGATTACCTGCGGCAGCAGTACCAGGCGCTGGCCGCGCGCCTGAAGGCGGCGCTCGGCCGGCTGAAATCGCATCCGGCCGCGCCACCGTTCCCGATGCCACTGTTGCCTACCAGCGCTTGCTGGACTTGCTGGCCCGCCGCGGCTATCGGAAGACGCCCAGTATGTCAGCGCGTGAGTTTCTCCCCACTGTTCGAGACCCGCTGCTGTCTCCTCTGGTCGCGGAATTTACCGTGGCTTACGAGAGCGCGCGGTTTGGCGGGGCGGTCGACCTCGTACCTCACCTTTACAGCTTGCTGGTTCGAGTCCAACAAGGCGCGCGCGGCTGACCCTGTGCTAGAATCTTGTTTTAACTCCAGCTCGTCTGTCCTGAGGTTTTCTTTGCCTAAACGCTGGGCCTAAAGCTGGGCCGAAAGTTGTGCCGAAAAAAGTTATGCCGAAAGTCGGATTTGTCAGCCTGGGCTGTCCCAAGAACCTGGTCGATACCGAGGTGATGATGGGCCTGCTGGCCCGTGGCGGGTACGAGTTGACCCCCCGCGCCGAGGAGGCCGAAGTCTTGGTCGTCAACACCTGCAGCTTTATCAACCCGGCCAAGAAGGAGTCCATTGCTGCCATCCTGGAGATGGCGGAGCACAAGAAGCGAGGCACGGCGCGCAAGCTGATTGTGGCTGGCTGCCTGGTGGAGCGCTACCGCGAGCAGATCCAAAGGGAAATTCCCGAAGTCGATGCGGTGCTAGGCATCAACGAGGTGGAACGCATTGTCAGCGCCTGCCAGGACACGGCTCCAGCAGAGTCGGCGCTGCTGCCGGTGCTGGATCCATACCTCTACCACGACCTGACGCCGCGGGTTCTGGCCACGCCGCGGCATTATGCTTACATCAAGATCAACGAAGGCTGTGACCACACTTGCAGCTTTTGCATCATTCCTAAGCTCCGCGGCCCGTTCCGCAGCCGCCGTTTCGAATCGGTGGTTGCCGAGGCGGAGCGGTTGTTGTCGCAGGGAGTGCGGGAACTCGTCCTGGTCGGGCAGGACACCACATGGTATGGGGAAGATCTGGGAATCCGGGATGGCCTGGCGCTGCTGCTGGAGCGGCTGGCGCAATTGCCCGGGCTGGAGCGCGACGGCGGCTGGATCCGGTTCCTCTACTGCTACCCGAACCGGGTCAGCCAGCGGCTGCTGGACACCATCGCCGCCTGGCCGGCCCTGGTGAAGTACCTGGATATTCCGCTGCAGCACGCCAGCGCCTCGGTGCTGAAGCGCATGCGTCGGGGGCAGGATGGGGACCAGTTCCTGAGATTGTTGGAGCGCATCCGCCGCACCATCCCCGGGGTGGCCCTGCGCACTTCGATGATCGTCGGCTTTCCGAGCGAGAACGAAGCAGATTTCCAGCAGCTCTGCCAGTTCGTCGAGGCGGCGGAATTTGACCGGCTGGGTGTTTTCGCCTATTCGGATGAGGAGAACACCGCCAGCTACCAGCTCGACGGCAAAGTGGACGAGCGCGCGATCCACAACAGGCGCCGTCGCCTCATGACCATTCAGCGGAAGATCTCCCGGCGCAAGAACCGGCAGATGGTTGGCAGCAGCTTCGACCTGCTGCTGGAAGGAGTGTCACAGGAGACCGAACTGTTGTGGGAGGGCCGCCTGGCTGGCCAGGCGCCGGAGATCGATGGCAAGGTGCTGATCCACGACGTCGCTGGCCGCCCGCCGGAGGCGGGTTCCTTCGTTCGGGTCAAGATCACCCGGGCGCTGGACTACGACCTGCTGGGCAAGGTTCTGCCCGCGGAGCCGGTGGAACGTCGCGCGCCCGTGCTGGCTGTGTTGCGGGAGGAGTATGCAGATACGGTGCCCCATCTGCAAGAAGCCCGTTGAACGGCGCTCTCCGCTGTCGCCCTTCTGTAGCGAGCGCTGCCGGTTGATCGATCTGGGCAACTGGGCTTCGGAACGGTACGTGATCCAGTCCCCGCTTCCCGACGTAGAGGAAGCAGGAGAGCCGGTGCGGGGCGGGTCCCGGCGGGAAGCGGAAGGGGAGGACGCCGAAAGAGGGGACGGCCGAAAGGGGAGAGAAAGATAAGCAAGTGACGCGGCGGCTTGGCTTACTCCTGGGGACATTTTTCGGTGCGGGCTATGTTCCGCTCGTGCCCGGCACGTTGGCCTCGGCCGTCGCTGTAGCGCTGTATCTACTGCTCTGGCCGGCGGGGCTCTCACCGCTTTGGCTGCTGCCGGCGGTTGCGGTGCTGTTTGCACCGGCTGTGTGGGCTTCCGGGATCTGCGAGCAGCAGTTCGGCAAGCGCGATCCGGGGCTGGTGGTCGTCGATGAGGTGCTGGGCCAGATGATCGCACTGGCCGCTGTGCCGCGTGGCCACTTAGGGGTGGCGGGCTGGAAATACTGGCTGCTGGGTTTTATACTTTTTCGGCTGTTCGACATCATTAAGCCGTTTCCGGCTGGCCGCAGTGAGCAGTTGCCGGGCGGCTGGGGCGTTGTGGCAGACGACTGCTGGGCTGGAGTCTATGCGTTTGCTGGCGTCCGGGTGGCAGTGTGGTTGGGCATGTAGATGGCGCGCAAAGGACTTTCGCAATTGTTTAACCGAAAACCGTCCGACGGCAAACCCCTGATCGCTGAAATCACTCCTCGCGCGGCAATCCCCGGAGGCGAGGTGATGATTCGCGGTTCCGGGTTTGCTTCCGGCAACCAACACCGTCCACGGGTCAGATTTGGCGATGTCGAAGCGCAGTTGGTGGTGAGTTCCGAAAATTTCCTGGTGGCGCGAGTCCCGGAGGGAGCCATCTCCGGCCAAGTCACCATCCGCACCGGCTTCGGGTCCAGTAATTCCTACGAGTTTGAAGTCGGGGTCGCGATCGCTGAAAATCTGCATCCGGTGGCCAATCCCGCGTTGGATGAAGAGGGGAACATTTTCGTGACCTTCAGTGGGACCCGGGGCCAGAAGGTGCCGGTCTCGATTTACAAAATCGATTTGAACTACGCCGCCAAACCGTTCGTCACTGACATCATGAATCCCTCTGGCCTGGCTTTCGACCGCGCAGGGCAGTTGTACGTCTCCAGCCGGCACGAAGGCGCCGTGTACCGGGTGACCCCCAACGGCACCTTCTCCACCTACGTGGAGGGCATGGGAGTCGCCACTGGCCTCGCGTTTGACCCCGAAGAGAACCTGTTCGTGGGGGATCGCAGCGGCACTATCTTCAAGATCTCCCGCGACCGCCAGATCTTTGTGTTTGCCACCCTGGAAGCCAGCATCGCGGCCTACCACCTGACCTTCGGTCCCGACCGCTACCTCTACGTCACCGGGCCGACAACCTCCAGCTTCGACAGCGTCCATCGCATTTCTCCCGCAGGGGAGGTGGAAGTGTTTTACCGGGGACTAGGGCGGCCGCAAGGCATGACGTTCGACGCTCAGGGTAACCTCTACGTGGCTGCCTCCCTGGGTGGCCGCAAGGGAATTGTGCGGATCGCTCCCGACCAGCAAGCCCATTTGGCCGTTTCCGGCGCGGGTCTGGTAGGGGTGGCTTTCACTGCCGGCCGCTCTCTGATCCTTGCCAACACCAGTTCCATCTTCCACCTGAATTGGGACGTCGGAGGGTTGCCGCTGCTCTCCTAGTATCGTGACCGGTGATTCAGTTCCTCGGGAAGCTTCCAATCCTTGAGCAACGCCGAGAATCACGCCGTGGATAAGACGAACGGGATCAACCGGCCACGGCACTAGGGCTGGACTGAGGTTCGGATGAACGCAGAAATTATCGCCGTGGGCTCAGAACTGCTGGGGCCGCACCGGCTGGACACCAATTCCCTGTTCATCACCAACCAGCTGAATCGCCTGGGCATCGAGGTTCGGCAGAAAACGGTGGTGGGCGACGACGAAGCACAGATTGCGGCTGCCATGGGCGCCGCCCTCGAGCGCGCCGAGATCGTGGTGGTGATGGGCGGATTGGGACCCACGGCCGACGACCTCACTCGCGAAAGCGTGGTCCGCCTGCTGGGCAGGCGACTGTTTCGGGACGCGCGCGTCGCCGAAGTGATCGAGAACCGCTTCCGCGTTCGCGGCTTCACTATGCCGGAAATCAACCTTCGCCAGGCCATGATCCTGGAAGGCGCCGAGATCCTGGAAAATTCCAGAGGCACCGCTCCCGGCCAGTGGATTCAGGAAGGCGGCCGGGCTCTGATGCTGCTGCCCGGCGTGCCTTCCGAAATGGAAGCCATGTTTGAGCAGCAGTGCCTGCCTCGACTGGAGAAGGTCGCGCCCGGCCGGCGGTTGCTCACCCGGGTGTTGAAAATCGCCGGCCTTTTTGAGTCGCAGGTAGACGAGCTGGCGGCGCCCATCTACCGCAAGTATGAGAACCCGACGACCACCATCCTGGCTGCACCCGGGGAAATTCAGTTGCACCTGCGGGCCGCTGGGTCCGACGAAGCGGAGGCCCGCGGTGCCCTCAACGATTTGGCTTCCCGTCTGGAATCGGCTTTCGGCGACAACATCTTTTCCCAAGATGGCCAGTCGATGGAAGAAGTGGTTGGCATGTTCCTGACGATGAAAAGCAAGACGCTCGCAGTGGCGGAAAGCTGCACAGGCGGGTTGCTGGCGGAACGCATGACGCGCGTTCCGGGAAGTTCCCGTTATTTTCTGGGAGGGCTCGTAGCCTACCACAACGAGGTCAAAACGCGCTGGCTGGAGGTGCCAGCCTCGGTGCTGGAATCCAACGGGGCCGCCAGCGGAGAGGTGGCGCGCATCCTGGCCGAATCCGTGCGGCGGCGTTTTGGAGCCGACTTCGGACTCAGCATCACTGGAATCGCCGGGCCATCCGGCGCCACCGAGGCCAAGCCGGTGGGACTGGTCTACTTGGCAATGGCGGAAGCCGGCCGCGCAGGTGAGATCATCGAGAAGCACTATCCGGGCACGCGAGACCGCATCCGCCTTCAGGCCACCCAAACCGCGTTGGACATGCTCCGTCGGCGGATCAAGAACTAAGAATTAGAAAAAAGTGGAAACCGGCGCAATGGCCAGTGAAAGGGACCGCTTTCGAGGATGTCTCCTTGGACTGGCCTGCGGAGACGCTGTAGGTACGACGGTGGAGTTCCAGCCAAGGGGCACATTCCCGCCCGTGACCGACATGGTCGGCGGCGGTCCATTCCGCCTAAAGCCCGGGGAGTGGACCGACGATACCAGCATGGCTCTGTGCCTCGCCAGCAGCTTGGTTGAGCAGGGGGGCTTCGAGCCTCATGATCAAATGACGCGATACTGTCGGTGGGCAGAGGAAGGTTACCTTAGCAGCACCGGTCGTTGCTTCGATATTGGTAGAACAGTGGCATCTGCGTTAGCTCGTTTCAAAGAGACCGGCGATCCGTACGCGGGCTCAACCCATCCGCTGACTGCCGGCAACGGGTGCATCATGAGGCTGGCGCCGGTGCCGATGTTCTTTTACCCTGACGAACAGGCAGCGGTCCGCTTTTCCGGGGAAAGTTCGCAAACGACGCACGGGGCAGCAGAATGTGTGTCCGCTTGCAGGTTTCTCGGGTGGGTGATCGTTAAGGCGCTGTCCTGCCGGTCAAAAGAAGAGATTCTATTCGGCGGCCAGTTCCAGGGGGGGCCGGATAGTCCTCTCGAATACAGCATCCGAACCATTGCCAAAGGGGAACTTCGCGGGAAGTCTGAATCGGACATTGGAGCCAGTGGGTACGTTGTGGAGACTTTAGAAGCTGCCCTCTGGTGTTTTCTGCACACGGACAACTTTCGGGACGCCATATTGAAAGCCGTTAACCTAGGACAGGACGCAGATACCACGGCGGCAGTGTGTGGCCAGATCGCGGGGGCTTACTATGGGGAGGCAGGAATCCCAATGGGGTGGCGAAGGCAAATAGCAAAAGCCGAGCTCATAGCAGATCTTGCCGACCGGCTTTGTGCTCCCAGGCCATCGAGCTGATGAAGTGAGTTGCATTCGCGTCCCAGTGAAGATACTTTTCCAATCCGAGCCAAGAAAGTAATGCGGCTCTTCGTGGCCCTGGAGTTGGATGAGGCTGTCCGCGCGCGGATTACTGCCCTGCTGCGCCAACTGGAGCCAGCGGCCCGCCAGGTGAAGTGGGTGAAGCCGCAATCGCTGCACCTCTCGCTCAAGTTCATTGGCGAGCAACCGGAAGACAGATTGCCAGCCCTGGTCGAAGCGCTGGCGGGCGTGCCCGCGCCCGGGCCGCTGGAACTCGGTTTCCGCGGGTTGGGCTGTTTTCCTAATGAGCGCCACCCCCGTGTCTTCTGGGTGGGGGTGCTGGCGCCGCCGGCCTTGGGTCAACTCGCCACCGGGGTCGAGCGGGCCCTGGCGCCGCTGGGGATTGAACCCGAGCAGCGTCCATTCTCTCCTCACCTGACCCTGGGCCGGCTGAGGCAAGGCAGCCGTGTTCCAGTCTTGCCGCCGGAATGGGAAGTCCACCGCTCCGAAGATCTCGGCCGCTACACGGCAACGGAACTGTTCCTCTATCAGAGTCGGCTTTTTCCTCACGGTGCTGGATACGTCAAGCTGAAGCATTTCCCTTTGAAATAACCACTGGCCAATCTGTTTCTCGTTGCGGTGCCAACCCCGGAGGGATTCCCCGTCCGGTGTTCCGTCAAGACGTCCCGGAGGACAAGCTTTGCTCTCTCACAGTTCACCGGAGAACCGTCCGCCGGCCTGCCGAGACCCGCCTGGTAGGCGCGTGCTCAGTGGCCCAAAGGTACTATGAAGAATGTAACTGTTCTCCTATTGGCTGCTTGCTGTCGCTGCGTTTAACTAGACACTGTTATGAAGGCAACAAGGACCCAAGCCATGGCGGCGCTGTTTTGTGCGGTCGTTGCCGCGCGGAAGAGCCGCAGAAGTCTGCCGGAGTTTTTACGGATTCTCCCGTTGAGTCCGGAGATGAAATCTATGGCACTGAAGAGCTATCGAGGCGTATTTGAATCAGCTGGATTGGAGCCATGAGCGGCACGAAACAACCCAAAGTCCTCGTCATTGACGATGACGAGCAGATGCTGAGCATCGTCCGGAAGATACTGGAAGGTGAGGGCTTGGCTGTTGACGTGGCGCAGTCGGCCCGTGAAGCGCTGGACCGCTTGCCCGAAAATGACTACAACGCCATCCTCTGCGACATGTTGATGCCGGGGATGTCGGGCGCAGAATTCTACCAGCAAGTGAAAAAGGAATTCCCAGAGTACAAGCGCCGGATTGTGTTCCTGACGGGCGATATCGCCTCGGAAGCTACCTGGGAGTTCATTGAGCAAAGGCATTTGCCTTACGTTTTGAAGCCTTTCGGAGCTCGCGAGTTGCACCAGAAGCTGCGGGAGTTGGTCGGAGAGCCGGCTTCTGCAGCCAGCTCGCCCGAGAAGCCGAAGAACACCCGGCGACATCGGCGGATTGCGATCAAGGCTGCCATTCGGGTGCGCAAGAAGAGATGGGCCACCGACGGCCCCGAGATTACCGTGGCCACCAACGTCAGTAAAGAAGGCGCTTACTTCCTCAGCAACCGGCAATACCGGGTCGGCACCGAGGTGCTGGTTTCGTTTCCCTACACCGGCCCACAGGATGCCGAGCAGGAAGGCTGCGTGGTGCGGGCGGACGAAGATCGGGGAGGCCGGTGGGGTGTGGCCATCGCCCTGGGTCCGGCGGCCCTGGCCTTCCGCTCCGGACTGGCTGGCGGACCCGAAGAGCGCCGGCGCCACCGCATCCTGGCCATGGCCGACCTGTCTGGCCAGAGGCCCCTGCCCCGCGCTGGCAGCGAGAAAGAGGCCGACCTTGCTGACCTGGAGCGGAAGGTGGAACGCGAGCGGGAAGAGGCACGCCGCCTCGCCGAGCAGCTTATCGACGTGAACGCCAGCCACGAGCGTGTGGCTGCCCAGCGCGATCACCTGGCCGCCGAGGAGGCGCGCCTCAACCTGGAGTTGCGCGAGCTCACGGCCCCCAAAGCCACGCTGGGTCAGGTGACCGGAGAGCTCAAGCAGCAGATGGAGACGCTGCAGAAGCAGCTGGCGGTCAGCGAAGGCTACCGCTTCCAGGCCACGCACGATTCTCTCACCGGGGTTTGGAACCGCGCAGCGATCCTGGACATCCTGGGCGGGGAACTGGAGCGCGCCAAGCGCGAGGGAATCCCTGTAGGGGTGGTGCTGGCCGACCTAGACCATTTCAAGGCTATCAACGATACTCACGGGCATCTGGCCGGCGATGCGGTGTTACGGGAAACCGGCCGCAGAATGGCTTCCTCCGTGCGGCTTTATGACTCGGTCGGCCGCTACGGGGGAGAAGAGTTCCTGATCGTCCTCCCCGATTGCGATGCCACCAGCACGCTGAACCAGGCCGAGAGAATTCGAGCCTGCCTCAGCGACGAACCCGTGCACACCCGGGAGGGCCAGATCTCCAGCACCATGAGTTTGGGGGTGGCCGTCGGAAGCGAGGAGGACGAGATGGAGACCCTCCTGCGCGCTGCCGATGTCGCGTTGTACCGGGCCAAGCGTGCAGGACGCAACCGTGCCGAGGCGGCCGCGGCTATGGAAGCCGTCGCGCCACATTTGCTTGCAAGTGAGGCCCCCCAGGGGGTGAGCAAGGATGGACAGGCCTGACTTCATGAAGACGCAATCCCATCTCGATCATGTTCTTTGCCGTGCCGGCACCCGCGAGCCTGGCGAAGCTGCGCCACCGATCCCCCGGTGGCGTACCCCTGCTCGCATGGTGGAGACCCTCCACCAGCCGGCCCTAATTTCCACCTGTTGGGCGCGCGCCTGCTAGTCCGAAAGTACCAAGCAAAATGTAACTGTGGGGCTATTGGCCATTTACTGCGACTCCGTTTAACTAGGCACTGTTATGGACAGCACAAGAACTCAAAGGACCCAGACCATGGCGGCGCTGTTCTGCGCGATGGTTGCGGCACAGAAGACCCGCAGACCCCTCCCGGAGTTTCTGCGGATTCTCCCGGTGAGGTGCGCGATCAAGTCCATGGCACTGAAATCTACGCCAATGAGGTTTACGTTATGAGCCATGCGAACCCAATGTCGAACTTGAGTACCCTGCCGGCCTCCGAGGCCGGTCTGGTTGAAGGAGCTACTATGAGCCTAGTCACTACTGATGTGGTGTCCCCTGCGAACCCTGCCTCATTTCCAGAGGAGGCTTTCGCTCAGTTTGCCCCCCGGCCCCAGGGAGCCGAAGACGAGCTATGGCTGGCGATCCCCGCAGCGTGCGGGCCGGGCCATTCCGACTACGTGGCCCTGGAAGTGGGGCTGAACCGCCGCTGGAGCAAAGGGGTGCAGTTTCAGGGTTCCTACACTTACAGCCGCACCAGGGACGTGCAGAGCGATCCCCAGGGGCGGATCGCTGCCATTGCGCGGGGCCGCCCGGGCGTTCAACGCCTGTCTGACCCCTTCTCTACACTTCAGGGCGGTTTCTTCACCCGGCAGTTTGACTTGAGCGCCGACTACGGGCTTTCCGATTTCGACCAGAGGCACAACCTGGCGATCAATTTCGTAGCCGAGGCTCCCAAGTTCCGCGGCTGGCGTCGCGTGTTCGGCCGCTGGCAGGCGGCCGCCCTGGCCGGCTTCCGTTCCGGGTTTCCTTTCTCCGTTCTCAGTACGGAATTATTCATTCCCCAAAGTGGCGGACTGCTCCTCGTGAACCGCGCCGATTTCCTGGGCCAGGACCACGACGAAGCCTTTCTTTCCAACCCCACTCAGATTCCGGGCGGAGTGGTTCTGCTCGACAAGTCCAAGTTCCGCGCGCCCACCGATGGCGCGATCGGAAACGCGCCACGCAACGCGTTTCGCGGCCCCGGCTTTTGGAACGTGGATTTCGCTCTCAGCCGCAGCTTTGCTCTGCCCCCCCTGGGGGAACAGGGGCGGCTGCAGTTTCGCGCCGAGTTCTTCAATCTGTTCAACCACACCAACCTGAACAATCCCGACCCGGCCCTGCAATCCTCTACGTTTGGCGAGGCCACCTTTGGCCGGCAGGGATTCGGCTCTGTGCTGCCGAGTGTTTCTCCGCTCGGCGAGCAGCCGCGCCGCATCCAGTTCGGCGTGAAGATCTATTTCTAGCCGCCTGCTGGTCAGGGGTATCCGGCCCCAGTGTCATCGGGGTGGCTCTCTTTCAAGGCAGGTTACTGCGACCCAGAGTCTTCGGAACTTGCGTGGGAAACCGGCAGCGCAAAAATGTCCTGGTTGCAGGAACAGGGAGTATCAGGACCGTTGCCGGTCCAGGCGATGTGGGCCACGGGGGTGGTGGAAGCCACGCCGATGTAGTCACCGATGAAGGGGGTGCCGCCTGGCGTGGTTTGGCTCTCTCCGTCAAACGGGGTGTCGGTTACGTTCAGCGACTCCCAGCTTGTGCCACCATCGCCGCTCCAGGCGTAAGTAACAAAGTTGAGGTGGTTGCCGGGGTCGCGGCTGCGGTCGTAAAACACCAGGTCCAGCCGGCCATCGGGACTGGCCGAAATCGCTGGGAAGAACTGCTCGCCTGTGCTGGCATCCGTCACCTGTGCCGGCTCCGACCAGCGGTCGGTCTCCCCGAGGGTGGCCGTAGAGACTAGCATGGTCGAAACGCCGTCCCGACGGTCGTTCCACACCACCACCAGCCGATTGTGCACTGGAGCAAACAGACCCACAGGAAAGCTGACGACGCGGTAGGTGGTGTTCGGCAATTGCCCGGTGACCGGATTCTGAAACAGCGCCACCCGGCGTGGCTCACCAAAACTGCGGCCGCCGTCGCGGGATTCCGCCAGGTAGATGCCGCTAGAGGTCATTCCGGGCTCTTGCGCGACGAAGGTGACGTAGAGCGTCCCGTCCGGTCCGGTGAACGGCACCGCATTCTGAGTGAAGCCTGCCGGCCAGTTGGTCACCATCGTCGGCGGGGAAAAGCTGTCAGCCTCCGGCCGCAGATAAGTGAGCAAGACTGAGGGCGTCTCGCTGGTCTCCTGTTCCTGCCCCCAGGCAACATACAGTGTGCCGAAGTGCGGGCTGACGGGGTGGGAATCGGTAGTCACAGCCGCGCGGTCCGGCACGTGCCGGTGCGCGGGGCGGTCCCGCTCTTCGCGGTGGCCTCGATAGCCCACCAGCAACCGGGGCCAGCTCTGGCCGCCATCTTGGGAGACGGCTACCAGTAGGGACGCCTCAAAGGGCGCGGTGATGTTGAAGGCCTGCACAACCGCATAGGCTGTGCCATCCGGACCAAAATGGAACGCAGGATCCCCGGCGACCTGGAACGGCCCCTCGCTTCCCACCACGCCCGGGATCAGCGCCGGCGGCGACCAGGTGCGGCCGCCATCAAAGGAATAGCTGTAGCCGACCCCCTGCTGCTCTTCCCAATCGTTCCAGCCGGCCAGCAGGTTCAACGGATTGGTGGGGTTGACGACCAGGCTGACCTCGTTGTCCGTCAGCTGGTCGGCCGAGACGTTGACCACTGCTCCGACGCGTGGCGCCGGGACAGCTGCCACACGGACCACCAGCAGCCCGAAGGCCAACAGCCCAGCGCCGAGGATGTGTCTTTTCTTCAAGTTTTCAGGTCTTTCGCCTTGGCAACGGCAGCCAGGAAACGCGCCAACGTCTCTGCGCCGCGGAAAAAATTCGACAGGGTGAACTTCTCGTTGGGGGCGTGCAGGTTGTCATCCGGCAAGCCAAAGCCCATCATCACCGTCGGAATCTTCAGGTACTCGCCGAACAGCGCCACCACCGGGATGGAGCCCCCCGACCGCACGAACACCGTCTTGCGCCCGTACACCTTGGCGAAGACCCTCGCCGCGTGCTTCAGGTAAGGGTTGTCCGGGTTGATGAGCAGCGGCCGCGCATCGTTTAGGACACGGAGCTTGAGCTTGACTCCCGGAGGCGCAAGTTCCGCCACCCGCCGCTCCAGCGCCGCAATGACCTCCTGCGGTTCCTGGTTGGGCACCAGGCGAATGCTGAACTTGGCGGTGGCTCGGGCGGGTATCACGGTCTTGGCGCCGGGGGCCACGTAGCCGCCCACGATGCCGTGAATGTCCATGGTGGGACGGGCCCACATGCGCTCCAGCGGGTCACGCTTCTCTCCGACCAGCGCCGTCGAGCCGATCTCCTCGGTGCGCATTCGGTCGGCATCAAAGGGTAGCCTGCGCCAGCTGGCACGCTCGCTGCGCGCCGGCGGCTGGATGCTGTCGTACAAGCCCGGAATGCGGATCTTGCCGTCCGCGGTTTTCAACTCCGACAGAACCCAGCAGAGCGCGTTGAACGGATTGGGTGCCACGCCGCCGTACAGGCCGGAGTGCAGGTCGTGCGCCGCTCCTTCCGCCTCCAGCTCGGCATACACCAGACCGCGCAACCCGATGCACAGCGTGGGCAAGTCCGGGGCGAACAGCTCGGTATCGCAAACCAGCGCGGCGTCAGCTTTCAGCTTCTCGGCTGATCGGGCCACGTAGTCGCTGATGGCGGCGCCACCTGTCTCCTCTTCGCCTTCGAGGATGAATTTCAGGTTCAGCGGCAGCCGGCCCGCGGTGGCCAGCAGCGCTTCGACCGCTTTGAGCTGGATCATCACCTGGCCCTTGTCGTCGGCGGCCCCGCGGGCGTAGATGTTCCCGTTGCGAATGGCCGGCTCAAACGGCGGCGAGTTCCATTCATCCAGCGGGTCGGGTGGCTGCACGTCGTAGTGGCCGTAGCAGAGGATGGTGGGCGCGCCCTCGACCCCGCTATGCTCCCCATAGACCAGCGGATGGCCGCTGGTCTCGATCAGTTCCGTCTGCCTGATCCCCGCCTTTTGCAGGGCCTGGGCGACAAACTCGGCGCCCCGCCGCACTTCGGCCTTGTACTCAGGATTGGTGCTGATGCTGGGGATGCGCAGAAATTCAGTGAGTTCCTGCAGCCAAGCATCGCGCTTCTGTTCGACGTATTGTTGCAGCGAGTCCATCCCGCTCCTTTGACGTCAGCATGAAGTTGGGATATCGGCAATCTTCCGCAAACTTTCAGTATACATCCGTCGAGCTCCATTCGCCCGCCGTGGCGTCCGCCCTGAGGGCCTCACAACCATGCCGCGCCTTGGCTCACCAGCACAAGAGCCTTTTCCAACAAGGGGGTACACTGGGTGGTTCCCTTGGACCCTGGATCTTAGGTTTCGGAGCTGATCGTGGGTTTTGGAGCTCAGGTTGGGCGGGAGCCGTCGCCACTGCGACGCAGCCACTGCTCGAACATCTCCGCCAGCGTGTCCATCCGCTGGGTGAGGGTGTCCATCCGCTGGGTCAGGGTTCCCAGGATGCCCAGGATGGTGGTGATTTGGTTTTGTTGCTCCGCCACCACGCGTATCAAACCTTGGGTCTGCCCCGCCAGTGCCTCAACCTGTGCCTCCACTCGGTCCAGTCGCACAACGAATTGCGCCTGCTGATTGAGGATGAATTCGATGGTTTTCTCGACGTCCACGCAACGGCTCTTGGCAAACAGTTTACCACGGAAGCTTCACCTGTCTGTCGGATAGGCTCGGCTTGCGCCGGAGCAGCCTCAGCGCTTCGAGCGCGATCGCGCAGGCTTTCGGGCTCGCTGCCAGAGCTGTTCGCGACACGATTCCAGCTCCTGCTCGGTGACCGCTTTCTCTCGCTCCAGAAACTGAACCAGCGCCAGCAGGTAATTGCCCAACTTCTGGCGTCCGCCCAGCAGGCCGTTGGCAGCATTCTTCACGTGGGCTGCCGACTGCGGGCCCTGGTAGCGCCGCGCGCCGCTGGCCATGGAATTCAGGCTCATTTCCAGGTGTTGTATCGCAAGGTACATGTGGAGGGCGGCGCTGAGCCGTATGGGCTCGTCAACCAGGCGCTTCAAGACCGGCTCAATATCTGTTATCTGTCGCCGGGTGGAAGCCGCCACCGCCAGAAAGTTCGACGACCCGGGCCCGCGCCAGGCTGGGACCTCAAGCTGGTACAACGCCGCGCCCGCGTTATTTAACTCAGCCAGCAGCTGTTCCAGCGCCTGCCGGGCTTCCTGGGGGGCCGGTGTGCTGGAGCCGGCCGGCTCCTGCGGCGGCGCCCCCCAAACCATTGCTAGAAGTAGAATTGTGCCGGTCATCGTGGGTAGTAAGCGTAGCATTACTCTGCCCGGTTCCAACAAGCCGCGCAACATGGCGCAAACGCGGATTGGGCTGCTGAACCCACTAAGTACCGTGTGTTGTCCGCTTACTGGGTTGACAACGGCGCCTGGATTGCCTAACCTAAACGGGTTGTGGCTATCCTGGTCCATCACGCGCATCGGACGCATCACCACCCCACGTGTGTGAGCCGGGACGCCTAGCAGAAGCAATTTTTCGAAAAGCAGAAGAGGCCCGGCGGCAATAACGTCGGGCCTTTTTGTTGGATACGGAACATGAACTTAGACTTTTCCAAGCTGGACGGACTGGTGGCGGCCGTGGTCCAAGACAGCGCCTCCCGCGACGTGCTGATGGTAGGCTTCATGAATGCGGAAGCTTTCCGGCAAACGCGCGAAACTGGCTTTGTCACCTTCTACAGCCGCACCCGGAGCCGCCTATGGACCAAAGGGGAGACCTCCGGCCACCGCCTAGCGGTCGAGGAGATTCGGGTGGACTGCGACCAGGACGCCGTGGTCGTTCTCGCCCGTCAGACCGGGGCGGCCACCTGCCACCTCGGCTACCGGAGTTGTTTCTTCCGCCGCCTGGAGGGCGAGGCGCTGCTGGAGATTGAGCGCCCGGTGATCCCCTCCAGCGCGCCGGCAGCTTCGGACCCGAAGACAGGAGAGGTACGCTCATGAAACTGCGGCTGGGCATTCCCAAGGGCAGCTTGCAAGAGGCCACCGTGGAGCTGTTCGGCCGAGCCGGCTACCGGATCCAGGTCAACGATCCACGGTCCTATTTCCCATCGGTGGACGATCCGGAGCTGGAGTTGATGCTCATCCGCGCCCAAGAGATGTCGCGCTATGTGGAAGACGGCGTCTTGGACGCCGGGCTGACCGGGCACGACTGGATCCTGGAGAACGAGTCCGACGTGGTCAAGATCGCGGACCTGATTTACGCCAAGCAAAGCTTCGGCAAGGTGCGCTGGGTGTTGGCCGCGCCGGAAGCGTCCACCATCCACAGCCCTCGGGACCTGGAGGGCAAAATTATCGCCACCGAGTTGGTCAGCGCCACCGAGCGCTACCTGGCCTCCCACGGCGTGAAGGCGAAGGTGGAATTTTCCTGGGGCGCCACCGAGGTGAAACCCCCGGTGCTGGCCGACGCCATTGTCGAGGTCACCGAGACTGGCTCTTCCCTAAAGGCCAACAATCTGAGGATCGTAGATACGGTACTGGAGTCCAACACCCAACTCATCGCCAACCGGCAGTCGTGGGCCGATGCCTGGAAGCGGGAGAAGCTGGAGAGCATCCGGATGCTGCTGGAGGGGGCCATCGAGGCCTACGGCAAAGTGGGGCTAATGCTCAACGTGCAGCAGCAAGACCTGGAGACCGTGTTGACACTGCTGCCATCGCTGCGCGGGCCCAGCGTCTCGCCGCTGAGCGAAACGGGGTGGGTGGCGATCAACACAGTCCTCGATGAGCGGGTAGCCCGCGACATCATCCCCAAGCTGCGACAGGCCGGGGCGCAGGGGATTGTCGAGTACCCGCTGAACAAGATCATCGCGTAGAAAGTGACGATTGCATCATTGGATATTGATGAATTGCAGAATCGAAAACGAATCCGCAGATTACGCAGAACCCAAAAGACGCGCTACGAGATTTATGAATCACTTATGAATCTGCGAAAATCTGCGAAATCTGCGGATTCATACTGACTTATCCATCGACAGCCAATGCGCATTCTTTCGCAACTCCGCGACATTGAGCGCTTCCTGGCCAGCCGGCGCCTGGCACTGGCTCGAGCCGAGGCGGTGGCCCGCCCGATCCTGGAGGCGGTGCGGCGGCGGGGCGACCGCGCCCTGGCCGCCTACACCCGGCGCCTGGACGGCTACCGCGGGCCGCTGCGCCTGAATTCCGCTTTGTTGGCACGGGCCTGGAGACAAACGCCACCGGAGTTGCGGCGCGCCCTGCGGCAGGCCGAACAAAATATCGCCCGCTTCGCCCGCCTGCAAATGCCAAGCCAGTGGCGCCGCCAAGTGGGCCCGGGCAGCTTTGCCGGGCAACTGGTGCGGCCGCTGGCCAGCGTTGGCTGCTATGTTCCCGGCGGGCGCTTCCCCTTGTTCTCGACCGCGCTGATGACGGCTGTTCCTGCCCGTGTGGCTGGCGTCGAGCGCATTTACGTTGCCTCACCGCGCGCTGCTCCGTTCGTGCAGGCGGCCGCACATGTGGCCGGCGTCACAACTGTCTTGGCCGTGGGTGGCGTGCAAGCCATTGCCGCGCTGGCCTACGGCACCGAGACCGTGCCTCGGGTGGACAAGATTGTCGGCCCGGGCAACCTCTACGTCACCGCCGCCAAGAAGCTGCTGGCCGGCGAGGTGGCGATTGAGTTTCTTGCCGGGCCGACCGAGGTGGTGCTGGTGGCTCAGGATGGCAACCCCGCTTGGCTGGCCGCCGACCTGATTGCCCAGGCTGAACACGATCCCCAGGCGGCGGCGATTCTGGTGACTCCCTCGCGCGCGCTGGCTAAAGCTGTGACAGGGAAGATCCCGCCGCGCTGGGAGAACTGCACGGCGCTGCTGGCTGGCAATCTCACGCAGGCGCTGGAGCTGGCCAACCGCATCGCTCCGGAACACCTGTCGCTGGCCGACCCCCGCTGGGTGAAGCAGGTACGCAATGCCGGCAGCGTATTCCTGGGGCCGTTCAGCCCGGAAGCCGCCGGCGACTACGCCACCGGGCCGAACCACGTGCTGCCAACGGTCGGGGCGGCGCGCATCCGCGGAGGGTTGTCGGTGCTGGACTTCGTCAAAATCATCACCGTGCAGCAACTGACACCCGCCGGCCTGCGCGCCCTGGCACCCACGATCACGACACTGGCGCGCGCCGAAGGGCTGGAGTGGCACGCGCGCTCAGTGGAGGTGCGCTTTGCGAATGCCGGGCGGCGAGGAGGCCGGCCATGAAGCCCCGCAACGCCGTGCTGCGCATGCGGCCCTACTCGCCCCCTTCGGCCGGGCGGGAAGGCCACCTGCGCCTGGATTTCAACGAGAACACGGTGGGATGCTCGCCGCGCGTGCTCCGCCAGCTCCGCCGCCACCTGAGCCGCGAGCGGCTGGCCACCTACCCCGAGTACGAGTCGGCCCGCGGCCGGCTGGCTACCGCATTCGAGCGTGCCCCCGAGGAGACCTTGATCACCAATGGCACCGACGAGGCCATCCAACTTGCCCTCTCCACTTTTGTGGACGCGGGCCGGCGGGTGATCGTGGCCGAACCCACTTTTGCCATCTACCGGTTTTACGGCTCATTGACCGGAGCTGAGGTTGTGGACGTGCATTGTGGTGAAGACCTGGTGTTCCCGGTCGAGGCGGTACGGGAAGAAGCGCGCCGCAACCCGGTCCGGGCCATCTTCATTGCCAATCCGAACAACCCGACGGGCACGGCGGTGACCCCGGAAGCGATTGAGTCGCTGGCGTCGGAATTTCCCGAGACGCTGGTACTGGTGGACGAAGCCTACTTCGAGTTTTACGAACGCACCGTGCTGCCGCTGGTGGAGCGCTACCGGAACCTGCTGGTCTCGCGCACCTTCTCCAAGGCTTACGGGCTGGCCGCGCTGCGGATTGGGTGCCTGTTTGCCCACCGCGAGACTGCCGCTGCGATGGCCAAAGCGCAGTCACCTTATAGCGTAAACTCAGCAGCGCTGGCGGCGGCGCTGGAAGCGGTCTCGGACCGCGAATACGTGCAGAAATATGTTGCAGGAGTGCTGCGCTCCCGCGCGATGTTGGAGCGCGAGTTCCGCCGCCAGGGAATCCCCTACGTACCCAGCCAAGCTAATTTCATTCTGGCCCGGCTGGGCGAGCGCGCCCGCGCCGTCCGCGACGCCCTGCGGGCGCGCGGCATCCTGGCGCGCGACCGCAGCTACGAGCTGCCCGGCAGCCTCCGCTTTACCCTGGGCACCCAGGCGCAAACGCGCCGGCTCATCCAGGCGCTGCGCGAGCTGCTCTGAGGAGGGACAGGCATCCTTGCCTGTCCAGAGTTTATGAAGCGACGCACAGCCAAAGTCGAGCGCAACACGACGGAAACGCAAATTCGCGCACGGCTCGTGCTGGACGGCCGTGGCCGCGCCCGCGTCCGCACCGGCGTGCGCTTCCTGGACCACATGCTGGAGCTGTTTGCCAAGCACGGCGGCTTCGATCTCGAACTGCGCGCGGCCGGCGACCTGGACGTGGACCAGCACCACACCGTCGAGGATGTGGGCATCGTGCTTGGCCAGTGCTTTGACCGCGCCCTGGGCGACCGCCGCGGCATCAACCGCGCCGGCTATTTCCTGATGCCCATGGACGAGACGCTGGCCCTGGCGGCAGTGGATTTCAGCGGGCGCCCGGTGCTGGTGTATCAGGCGCCGCTGCGCGTGCGCCGGGTGGGCGACCTGCAAGCCGAATTGCTGGAAGACTTCTTCGGCGGCTTTGCCACCCACGCCCGGGCCAACGTCCACCTGAAGCTGCTCTACGGCCGCTCCTCGCACCACAAGGTCGAGGGGCTGTTCAAGGCGCTGGCCCGCGCGATGCGCGTGGCCAGCTCGCGCGACCGCCGGCTGGCCCGCGAGCTGCCCAGCACCAAAGGCCTGTTGTGAAAAGACAACACAAAGTCACAAAGGCACCTAAGGACACAAAGAATTTTGCTTTGTGACCTTTGTGTTCTTGGTGACTTTGTATTTGATCGTAAAACCTATGATTGCTGTCATTGATTACGGGGCGGGGAATCTGCGCTCGGTGTCGAATGCGCTGGCCGTGCTGGGCGCCGAGTTTTTCGTCACCAAGGAGCCACCGGGGCTGGAGCAGGCCTCGGCCATCATATTGCCAGGGGTCGGACATTTCGGGCAGATGATGGAGGCGCTGGAGGCCGACCGACTGGCCGCCCCGTTGCGCCAGAGGCTCGAGTCCGGCACGCCCTACCTGGGCATCTGCCTGGGCATGCAGGCGCTGTTCGAATCAAGCGAAGAGGCACCGGGGCTACGCGGCCTGGCTCTGCTTCCGGGCCGGGTCCGGCGCTTCCCCAGCGGCCAGAAGGTGCCGCACATGGGCTGGGCCGAGGTTGAGCCTGGCGGCGCCAAAGCAGGCGCGTTCCTCGCTCAAGCCTTCCTCGCTCAAACATGCGGCCGCATGTATTACTTCGCCCATTCCTACTACGTCCCCGGCGACGCCGAGGGCTGCGCGGCCGTCGCGCGCCACGGGTTGCCGTTCACCGCGGTTCTGCGCCGCGCCAACTTGGTCGGCACCCAGTTCCATCCGGAAAAATCGGGGTCGGCCGGACTCAATTTCCTGCGGACCTGGGTTGAGCAATGCCAGCCAAGCGCATCATCGCCTGCCTCGACGTGAAGGACGGGCGCGTGGTCAAAGGCGTCCGCTTCGTCAACCTGAGGGACGCCGGCGATCCGCCTGCCCTGGCGGCCGCCTACAGCGAAGTGGGCATTGACGAGGTGGTGTTCCTGGACATCACCGCGTCGGCCGAAGGGCGCGGGCTGATGGTCGAGATCGTGGAGCGCACAGCGCAGAAGGTATTCATCCCGCTGGCGGTGGGCGGCGGCGTGCGCACCGTGGAGGACGCTCGGCGCCTGCTGCGCGCCGGCGCCGACAAGGTTTCGGTGAACACGGCAGCGGTGGAGCGCCCGGAGTTGCTCACCGAGCTGTCTCGCGAGTTTGGCGCTCAGGCGGTGGTGCTGGCCATAGACGCAAAGCGTGAAGGAAAGGGTTGGCCTGTTTACACCTACGGCGGGCGCCGCCCGGTTGAGCGAGACGCGGTAGCCTGGGCCGCGGAGGGGGAGCGGCTGGGTGCGGGGGAAATCCTGCTGACCTCGATGGATTGCGACGGCACCAAGGCTGGCTTTGATTGCGATCTGACCCGGGCGGTGGCCCGCGCGGTGGGCATCCCCGTCATCGCCTCCGGCGGCGGCGGTGAGCCGGCGCATTTCTATGACGTGCTGACCGCAGGGCAGGCCGACGCGGCGCTGGCCGCCTCCATCTTCCACTACGCCGAGATTCCCGTCAGCGACCTGAAGCGCTACCTCGACCAGCGCGGTGTCCCCATGCGCATGATCGAATAGGAGTTTAATGAATCCGCAGATTGCGCAGATTTCTTTTTCTGCGGAATCTGCGAACTCTGGGGATTGCCCCATGATTATTCCCTGCATTGATTTGATGGACGGTAAGGCGGTGCAACTGGTGCGCGGCCAGACGAAGGCCCTGGAGCGCGCCGACGTTCTGGGACAACTGGAGGAGTTCGCCGGCTTCCCTGAAATCCAGCTCATTGACCTGGATGCCGCCATGGGCAGAGGAAGCAACGACCCTTTGGTGCGCCAGCTCTGCGCCCGCGCGCGCTGCCGCGTGGGCGGCGGCGTGCGCACCACGGCCCGCGCCGAGCAGTTGCTCGGTACGGGGGCGAGCAAGCTGATTGTCGGCACCGCCGCCTTTCACAGCCAGGGGGTCAACGCGCCGTTCCTGGAATCGCTGCGGGACGCCGCCGGCGCCGCGAGCATCATCCTGGCGCTGGACTCCCACCATGGCCGCATCGTAGTGCGGGGCTGGCGCGAGTCCACCGGGCTGGCGGCTGAGCAGATCGTGCACGAGCTAGAGCCTTACTGTGGCGAGTTCCTGTGCACCTTCGTGGACAACGAAGGAACCATGACCGGAACCGACCTGGAGTGGTTCCGCCGACTCCGCCAGGCCACCTCACGGCCCATCACCGCTGCCGGTGGCATTGCCACCCTGGAAGAGATCGCTGCCCTCGATGAGCTGGGGATCCATGCCGCGCTGGGCATGGCGGTCTATACCGGCCGCCTGCGCCTGGAAGATCTGCGCGCCTTTCGCCCACGGACTGCCGGATGAGCGCCTTTGTGCTAGAATCTGCTCGACAGGCTAAACCCGAAGGAGGTGGAGCTATGACCAGGCTAGGAAGCTTGTTTGGCATTGGGCTGTTGCTGCTGGGGCCGCTGGTTGCCGCGCAGCACGCCGTGGCCGGCAAGGAGAAGACTGTCACGCTCGCAATCAGCGGCATGACCTGAAACGCCTGCGCCAGCACAGTGCGGTCCGCACTGCAAGAGGTGAAGGGCGTCAAGGAAGCGAAGGTCTCACTGACGGACAACGAGGCCGTCGTGAAATACGACCCCGAGGTCTGCAAAGTCGACGACCTCATCCAAGCGGTGAAGAAGGCGCGCGGGATGAGCCGGTACGACGCCAAGGTCAAGAAGAAGTAGTTTGCCGTTGGTTGATTCGTAGTGGCGCTTTTAAAGCGCCACGGCCAGCCGCCAGGGTGGGAGGCTGAAGTGTGCCGCTGCCGCCTGAGGCAGCGCTATCCGCTTGGCATTTCCTAGGACTCAGGACAGAACTTCCTGAACAAACTCAAATGATTGCAAATAAATGGCTTCTTTGCCGGAAGCTCGCCTATTGACTTTCGCTTTTAATTCGCCTACCATGAATTTGTTAGCGATTGCTGAGTGACTGCCCGCAACGCCCCGAGTGCGGCTTGGCCTCTATGAGTTTGGCGCCTGCAACCCCGAGCCTTCGTCTCCCTGTGGCAGGGCAACCCTGGCGGCTGCCCGCGCAGGGGTTAGCAGTCTTTCAGGGGGAGGGTTGCGCGGCGCGGCTTTCTCACTATTTCCTTCCGCGGGTCTTTCTCGCCGGCAAGCATGTCCTGTACCTGGACGGCGCCAACCGGGTGGACCCTCTGCTGATCGCGCGCTTTGCGCGGCAGCGCGGACGTGAGCCGGCGGAGTTCAATCGCCGGATAAAAGTCGCCCGCGCCTTCACCTGTTTCCAGCTCACCGAATTGCTGGCCCGGGTGCCACGGGCGCTTCGAGCCTTCCCGGCGGACATTCTGATCGTCACGGCCTTCCCGGATTTGTATTTCGATGAAGACGTGCCCGATGGTGCCGCGTACGCCTCCTTCGGGCAGGCCCTGCAACAACTGAGGCAACTGGGGCGCGCGTCGCTGCCGGTGGCGGTGTTCTCCGACGCTGCCTCCTTCACCACGCCGCGAAGAAGATTGTTCGACCGGGTGGTTGCCGGGGCAGACCAGGTGTGGAGGTTCATGCTGCAAGCGGACGGAAAGCCGCAACTGCTCTGCGAACGCTCCCGCCTGCGATTACCTGCTTGAGGGCGCGATGGGTCGCACTGTCCCAACTTTTCGCCAGCTGATTGATCAGGCGGTAGAGCGATGGGCAAAGTTCCGCCGGGCGCTGCGGCGGGAGGATCAGCAACACTTCGACCGCCTGTTCCTGCGCGTCCGCTCCTACACGCAGGCGGCGACCTACCAGGCGAGCGACAATCCAATGGAAGCCATCCTGCTGTCCATCGCGCTGGACCAGGAGAAGCGATTGCGCGCACTTGAGCAACGCCTGTGGCAAGCGGAGAGAGACCATGCGACTGCAGGGCCGACTACGGGGCCGACTACAGGGATGGCTCCTGGACCTCTACCCCAGCCCGCAGGGGATGACCCTGTGGTTGATCGAAGAGAGCCAGAAGCGCCACCGGCTGATTGATCCGTTTACGCCCGCCTTCTTCGCGCACGGCGCTCCGGCCCGGCTGCGGCGGCTTCAGGAGGCCCTCGGGCGGCGGACCCCGCTGAGGTGCTGCCTGAGGGAGCGCGCCGATCTGTGGCAGCCAACGCCGCTTCAGGTGCTGGAGATCACTGTCCCGTACCCCACCGCGTTTGCCTCCTGGGTGCGCTGGGTTCATCGGTTCGACCCCGACCTACGGCTCTACAACAGTGACCTCATGCTCGCCCCCCTCTATTGCTGGGAGAAGCGGGTGTTCCCCTTCGCCCGAGTGGAGGTGGAGGTGGACGACGACGGGCAGGTACTTGCCCTCCAGTGCCAGGACAGCGAGTGGGCGCTAGACTACCCACTGCCGCCGCTCCAGGTGATGCACCTGCGGCTGGAAGGGCTTTCGGCGGTCAACCCCCGGCACGGGCGGCGCGGTGCGCTGGAAGTGGAGGTGGACGGCGAGTGCTCGGTCATTGAGGAATCCGCCGAGCCTGCGGTGATCACGGTACAGCGCTTGGTGGAGCGGCACGACCCGGATTTGATCCTCACCGAGTGGGGCGACTCCACCATCTTTCCGCTCCTGCGCCAGCAAGCCCAGCGGTTGAACCTTCCCCTGCCGCTCAACCGGGATGCCAGCCTGCCGGTGCACCAGAGCCGCGCCCGAAGCTTTATGAGCTACGGGCGGATTCTGTTCAAGGACAGCGCCACCACGCTCTACGGGCGGCTGCACGTGGACCTGAGCAATTCCTTCATTGCCGACCACTGCCAGCAGGACGGGCTGTGGGAGCTGGCCCGTCTCACCAAGCTGCCGGTGCAGTATGCCGCCCGCACGACCCCCGGCACGGGCATCTCTTACATGCAGATGGAAGTGGCCTACCGCGACGGCATCCTCATCCCGGAGCAGAAGAGCGAGCCGGAAGACTTCAAGCACCCCGACCAGCTTCTGATCGCCGACCGCGGCGGGCTGGTCTTCCCGCCCATCCTGGGGTTCCACGAGAACGTGGCCGAGCTGGACTTCCCCTCCCAGTTCCCCAGCATCATGGTGCACTTCAATGTGTCGTCGGAGACGGTGAATTGCCGCTGCTGCCCGGAGAGCCCGCCCATTCCCGAGGTGGGCTACCGCATCTGCCGCAAGCGGCAAGGAGTGGTGGGACGCACCGTCGCCCCGCTGATTGAAAAGCGGCAGCGGTACAAAGAGCGCATGCGGCAGAGCGCGGACGCCGCCCTGCTGGAAACATACCGGCGCCGGCGGGAGGCGCAGAAATGGCTGCTGGTTTGCTGCTTCGGCTATTTGGGGTACAAGAACGCCCGGCTGGGCAAGATTGAGGCTCACGAGAGCATCAATGCCATCGGGCGCGAGCAGCTACTGGTGGCCAAGGAGGCGGCCGAGCAGCGCGGCTTCCGCGTCCTGCACGCCATCGTGGACAGCATGTACGTGCAGAAACCAAAGGCCGCCCGGGAAGATTACCTGGCGCTGGCCGAGGAAATTCGCGAGCGGACCGGGTTGCCCATTGCCCTGGAGGCTCTGTATCGCTACATCGTGTTCCTGCCCTCCAAGCGATTTGCCGATGTGCCGGTGCCCAACCGCTTCTTCGCGGTCAGCGAGGAAGCGGAGCTGAAGGTGCGGGGCCTGGAGTGTCGCCGTCACGACACTCCGCCCCTGGTGGCCCGGATGCAGAAACAGGTCCTGGGTGTCCTGGCGGAGGCCTGTGACGGCCAGAGTTATCGCCAAAAGCTGGAAGAAGCCCGGGGGGTGCTGGAGCGCTACCTGGAGCGGCTGGAGAGCGGCATGGTTGCGGTGGAGGATTTGGTGATCAGCAAGCGTCTCACCCGCCCGCCGCGCGACTACCAGAAAGCAAGCCTGACCGCCGTCGCCGCCCAGCAACTGTTCGGGCGAGGCGTGCAGCTCCGTCCGGGGCAAACGGTCGAGTACGTTATCACTGACGCGGCGTCCGCGCTCCCCAATGACCGCGTCCGCGCCTACGCCCTGTGGGAAGGCTGGCACGGCTACGACCGCAAGAAATACCGCGACCTGCTCCTCGATGCTTTCCATGCCTTCTAAAGCCTGAAGCGAATGGTTAGACCGATACTCTGGCCTTCCGATCTAATTGGAACGCTCGCCGCACGAACCACCCCTTGATGCGTTGAAACGGTTTCCACCCCGTTTCCATCAGCGATCCAATGTCCGTCGGGAGGTGAGTGAGCAACTCGCAACCATCTTTGGTTACAAGAACCGTATCGGAATGACGGAGGCCACCAATCCCCTTTAGGTAGATTCCCGGCTCAATGCTGATCACCATATTCTCAGCCAGAATATCCTGACTGCCCTCCGCGATCCAGGGTGCCTCGTGATTTCCCAGCCCAAACCCGTGGCCGGTTCGGTGCAGCCGCACCTCTTCGCCGCTGTACCCTTCCTGCCGAAGGAAATCGTTGAAGGCACAGTCCAGTTCGCTGCACGCGATGCCGGGACGCACCTTATCGAAGGCGATGCGGCGAGCCTGCCTCATCGTCTCGAACGCCTTCCTGATTTCCGGGGATGGCGGAGCGGTGAAGTACGTACGCTCACACTCCGCCGCATAGCCGTTGACCCGGGTGAGCACTAAAGCTACATGCGGCCCTTTGTTAAGCCGGTCGCACAAGTCGGGAGCCGAATGCGGCTCCGCGCTGCAAGGGGCGGGCCGCGTCGCCATCAGGACTTTCGTCGTAAAGTAATCCCAATCATCGACCTCCTGGATGATCCGCAAGGTAACAGCGCGGGTTTGGGCAAAGCCCTCGGCAACAGTAGCGCCGCGGTACGAAGCCGCCAGGAGACTCTTAACCCCGAAGTCAGCGTAGTGAGCCGCGCGTCGGATCATCGCGATTTCGGTGTCGGACTTGATCAGGCGCAACCGTTCGACCAGCGGCTCGATGCGATGTGTGTAGCCCTTCAGCTTTGCTGCAATCTCCTGAAGAAGCGTGGGCTCGACTCCGATCTGCTTGGCACTACCGATAAGCTCGTGGAGCCTTTCCGGCCACCCACGGCCAGGGGGGGACGGATACTCCCAATAGGTTTGAATGTCTTGCTCCTTATCCTTGATGTTGCGGGCCTTCTTCATGTGCTCGTGGTCGAGCTTGGGCACCAACAGGATTGGAGCGTGTTGGGGACGAATCAAGAGAAAGAACGGGCGCTCCAGCGGCTCGAATCCAGCACCGGTCAGGTAGTAGATGCTGTCGAACGCCGAAACGATGAACAGATCCAGGCCTGCATCCGCCACGCTGGCCTGGAGTGATTGCAAGCGCCTTCGATATTCGTCGGTGGAGATTTGCAGCATTTATTTATCCTCACAACCTAGCATGATATTCAGCGGCACGCCGATGTCTAGCTGCCTGCTGAAACGGCACCCAGCGGTTCAGCACGCTTTCACATTTACGCGCTAGCTGGTGGCAGCTTCCTCGACGGCGCCGGAGCGGCGCACCACGTCCAGGAAAGCACGGGCGGCGTGGGAGAGATGGCGGCGCCCGGGGTGCAGCAGGCGGATCTTGCGCTCCACGCGCAGTTCCTTGATCGGCACCTCGACCAGCGTGCCCGCTTCCAGCTCCTGCTCCACCACCATCCGCGGTAGAAAGGCCACCCCCATCCGCGACTGCACCGCCTTCTTAATGGCCTCCAGCGTGGGCATTTCCACTTCCATGTTGAGCGGCACCTTGTGCTTCTGGAAGGCGCGCAGCACGGTTTGCCGGTAGGGGGAGACGACGTTGTGGGCGATAAAGGTCTCGATCCCCAAATCGCGGATCTTGACTGGCTGCTTCCTCCCGAGGCGGTGTCCCGGGTAGACCACAAACGCTAGATGGTCGGTGTAGATGATCATGGACCGCAGGTTGCGGTCCGCAGGCTCGTAGGAGATGACGCCCAGCTCCACCGAATTCTCCAGCACGTCCTGCGGGATTCGGCTGGAGAGGCTGCGGCGCACCTCCACCTTCAGCCGCGGGTAGAGAGCGCGGAAGTTGTGGACGTGGCGCAGCAGGTAGATGACGCTGCTCTCGTTGGCGCCGATGGTGAGCCGTCCGGTGCTGTTGTCGCGCAGCTCCACCAGCGCGTTGTTCAGGTCGCGGCGCAGGTTCTCAAACTTTTGCGCGTACTCCAGCACGATGCGTCCGGCGTCGGTGAGCGTGCCGTCTTTCAGCGAGCGGTCCACCAGCGTCTCGCCTAATTCCGCCTCCAGCTTTTGCAGTGCCAGGCTGACGGCGGGCTGGGTCCGCAGCAGCCGCTGGGCGGCCCGGGAGAAGCTTTTTTCGGTGGCCACGGCCAGGAAGACTTCCAGTTGGCTGAGTTCCATGGCGGTGATTATAACAGAAGCTTATCTTCCTAAAAGAATTATAAATTTGCGTTATCTGGCTAACTCCGGCATGCTAGGACTTTCGGCGCTGAGCGTCAGCCCGGGAGGTTTCGATGGATCCCAACCGAGTGTACATCTTCGACACCACGCTGCGCGACGGCGAGCAGTCACCCGGCTGCAGCATGAACACGTCGGAGAAGTTGCGCCTGGCCCGGCAACTGGTCGAGCTAGGAGTGGATGTGCTGGAGGCCGGCTTCCCCATTGCCTCCGAGGACGACCACGAGGCGGTGCGCATGGTGGCCTCCGAGTTCCACTGGGTCAGCGTAGCCGCCCTGGCTCGCTGCAACCGCCTGGATATCGAGCGGGCGGCCAGCTCCCTGGAGCCGGCGCGCCGTCCGCGCATTCACGTCTTCATCGCCACCTCCGACATCCATCTGCGGCAGAAGCTGCGCAAGACGCGCGAGCAGGTGCTGGAGGACACCATCCGGGGCGTGGAACTGGCGCGCCGCTATGCTGACGACGTCGAGTTCTCGGCCGAAGACGCTACCCGCAGCGACCTGACCTACCTCTGTGATCTTCTGGAGGCAGCCACGAAGGCCGGCGCGACTACCATCAACGTTCCCGACACGGTCGGCTACTGCATCCCGGACGAGTACGCGCGCTTCATCGGCACCGTCTACGAGCGACTGCGCGGCCGGGCGGTGGTCAGCGTCCACTGCCATGACGACCTGGGGGTGGCTGTGGCCAACACCCTGGCGGCGATCGAGGCGGGCGCCCGGCAGGTGGAGTGCACCATCAACGGCATCGGCGAGCGCGCCGGCAACGCTGCGCTGGAGGAGGTGGTGATGGCGCTGAAGGTGCGCCAGGATCGGCTCCCCTATCGCACCGGTATTCGCACCGAATTGCTCTATCCCACCTCCCAGTTGCTCACCCAGACCATTGGCGTGCCCGTGCAGCCCAACAAGGCCTTGGTGGGCAAGAATGCCTTCGCCCACGAAGCCGGGATCCACCAGGACGGCATGCTCAAAGACCGGCTCTGCTACGAGATCATGACCCCGCAGTCGGTGGGCATCCCCGAGAGCCTGCTGGTGCTGGGCAAGCACAGCGGCCGGCACGCCTTGAAGGCGCGCTACGAGCGGCTGGGCTACCACCTGGAAAAGGAAGAGCTGCAGGCTGTCTACAAGCGCTTCACCCAGCTCGCCGACAGGAAGAAGAACGTCCTGGACGATGACCTGGTGGACCTGCTGGAAGTCGCCGGCTCGCCCGGCTCGCCCGGCGAGGCAAAGGCGTCCATCTTGCAGCTGGAGCGGGTCGAAGTCACCGTAGACGGGGGCAGCCGCGCCACCGTAAACCTGTCGCGCCAGGGGAAGCCGATCAGCGGCCGCGCCGATGCCAGCGACCCGGTGCTGGCTTGCTGCGCCGCCGTCGGCGCCGCCGTCGGAGAGACCCTTCAGGTGGACACCTACCAGGTACGCCTCGACGAGAGCACCCGGTTGAGCGAAGTGGAGCTGGTGCTGCGGTTGGACGGCCAGGTCTACTCGGGACAGGCGCGGGCCAGCGACGTCATCTCTGCGGCCACCGAGGCTTGCCTGGGGGCGCTGAACAAATTCATCCGCAACCAGCAGCGAGTCCAAGGCCGCCAGCCTGGCGCCGAAAAGTCGACAGCAACGGCGGCCGCCGGCGACTAAATAATCCGCAGATTAGGCAGAGTTCGCAGATGCTGAGACTCGACCCGAAGAGTCCCGGCTGCCCGCCCGCCTGTGTCCACCTGTGCCAATCTGCGACATCTTCTGCGACGTCTGCGGATAGAAAAAAGCTTCCATTTTCTTCCCGCATACGAATACTTTCGTGAGGGGTGAAATTGAGCATCCTGCTAAGAGAGGTTCACTAAGAGTTCATGCGCTTAAAAATTGCGGTTTTGCCCGGGGACGGAATCGGTGTTGAAGTAATCTGCGAAGCGATGAAGGTCATCGAGCGAGTGGCCAAACTTTTCGGCCATGACGTGGAAACCTGTCAAGGATTGGTGGGCGGCGCGGCCATTCACGCCACAGGCGCCCCGCTGCCCCCGGAAACGTTGGAGGCGGCGCGGGACTGTGCTGCCATCTTGTTTGGCGCGGCTGGCGCGCCGGAATTCGACAACTGGCCCGCCGAGAAGCGCCCGGAACGCGGCCTGCTCCGGCTGCGCAAGGAGTTAGACCTGTTCGCCAACCTGCGCCCGGCGCGCATCCTCCCAGGGCTGGAGAGATTTTCTCCACTACGGGCCGAGGTGGTGCAAGGCACCGACCTGTTGATGGTCCGCGAGCTCTCCAGTGGTATCTACTACGGCACGCCGCGCGAGCTGGCCGCCGACTACGGGCTGAACACCCTGCGCTACACGCGCCAGGAAGTCGATCGAGTCGCGCGCACCGCCTTTGAACTGGCCCGCGGGCGCCGCAAGAAGCTGACCTCGGTGGACAAGGCCAACGTTCTGGAAACGTCGCAGTTTTGGCGGGGAGTGGTCAACGAAGTGGCCGCCGAATTTCCCGACGTCGAGCTGGAGCATGCCCTGGTAGATAGCTGCGCGATGAGGCTGGTGACGGACCCGCGCGCCTTCGACGTGTTGCTGACCGAGAACATGTTCGGCGACATCCTCAGCGACGAAGCGGCCGTACTGGCCGGCTCCCTCGGCATGCTTGCCTCGGCCTCGCTGGGTAGCGGCCCCGGGCTTTACGAGCCGGTGCACGGCAGCGCGCCGGACATCGCCGGTCAGGACGCCGCCAACCCGCTGGGCGCGATCGGGTCGGCTGCCCTGATGCTTCGCCATTCGTTCAAGCTGGAGCGCGAGGCGGCGGCGATTGAAGCGGCCGTGGAGCAGGTGGTGGCTTCCGGAATGCGGACGCCCGACTTGGGCGGCCGGGCCGGCACCCGCCAGGTGGGCGATGCCCTCTGCCAGGCGCTGCGCTCCTGACCGCCGGCGCGTCTGGAGCAAGAGATCTGGGAGCTCAGCCTATTTCGCGAATGACGGGGGCTGCTGAAAGGGTGAAGGTCAGAAGAATCGAATCCGATACGTAAAGCGAATTCCACGCCCAATTTCCGGCGCGAAGTTCTTGATGAAAGAGGTGTGATTTCGATAGAGCCGATCGGCGATGTTGAAGACATTCACCGCGAACTGATGCACAATACGCCTTCGTGCAATCGTGTAGGAGGCCTTCAGGTTGACCACGGTGTAGCCAGGCGTCCGCGACTCTCCGCCAAAGGTTTGGTGCTGGCTATTGGCTAGGATTACTTCCGGCCTTACACTCAGGCCCTGATAGCGGAAGTCAAAACCCACCCTGCCGCGAAGCGGCGGGATGCGTGGCAAGGGGTTGTTATTGACTGTTTCTTGCGCGTCCACAAGATCCATCCCCAGGTTCAGCCATAGGTTGTTATGAAGCCCGAAGTCCAAGTTCACCTCCGCTCCCAGGAAGCGGCTATCGAGCTGGGTGAACTGGATGACGCGCAGACCCTCCGCGACCTCACCGGTGGCGAACGGGAAAACAAAGTTGTCGAAGTTGTAATAGAAAAAGTTCAGCTCGCCCCGCGCCCTGCCGCCCCTCTGGCGAAGCGAGACCTCCACACCGTTGCCGATCTCGGTCGAGAGATCTGGATCGCCGATTTCAAAGGAGAGGGTGCCAACGTGAGGACCGAAGTTGTAGAGCTCTTCCAGTGCCGGCGCGCGGGACGAATGGGCATAGTTGACCACCAGGGCGCCGTCCCGCCATAAGCCGAGGTGGACGCCGGCCGCCGCCGAAGCTCCGGTGAACGTGCGCTTCGGCAATCCAAGTGCAAGTTGGTTGCCCACCAGCACCTTTGGTTGATAGCTGGTCCTCTCCAGTCGACCACCGAACTGGAGCTTGACTCGTTCGAACTTGAGTTCCTCGAGCCCGAACACAGCAAACGCGTTCTGGTCCACCGGAGGGGAAAGCGCTTCCTCCCCGCGGACGTCGTAATCCCGAGCCAGACCCCAGAACCCAAACCGCCCGGTGAGCGGACCGAGTTTGGATTGCTCAAAAGAACCCCGGTAAACAAATTGCTCCTGGTTGAAGTTGGTTCCCGCCTCGCGCCCGCCATCGGTGAAAATCCCAATCTCGTCGTGTTCCCACTGGGTAAAATTCAGCTTCAGGGCAAAGTTGTCGATTGCCGAACCCATCTTGCGAAGGCGCCAGTTGAACTGATAGGACTGGCGCCGCGAGTCCAGCTCGATTCTCTCAACTTCTCTTTCTTTGGGGTCCTCGCTTTCCTCCTCGTGGGCCCCGAACTGTTCAGCAAACGGCACACCGTAAACGCCGTCATCTACGTGGATGCCAAAGCTGAGGAAATTCCTGTTTCCATACCAGCCAACACCGCCGTAGGCATTGGCCACGCGGGTTCCGGAGTTAAAGACTTTGCCTTCCGGAGTGCTGTAGTCTCCACTTCGCTGGCCGCCTCCACCGCCCCAGATCATCCATTTACCGATCCCATACTCGAAACCACCCGTGCTGCCGCCAAACGCGTTGGCTGAGCCCCCAGTGGCGGAAACGTGGCCTCGCAGACCTGCGTGTGGGTGTACGTGTACCGCGTGATGGCGTGTGATGGCGTTGACCACTCCTCCCAGAGCGTTGCTGCCGTAAAGCAGAGTCGCAGGCCCCTTCACGATTTCCACCCGGTCCAGAGCCGCCGTATTCATCAGCTCTCCGTGATCGCCCGACTGCGAGGAAAGAGTTCCGGTACGAATCCCATCTTGCATAATCAGTACGCGGTCCCCGTCAAATCCGCGCACGATGGGCCGCGAGTTGCCTGGGCCGAAGCTGCGTGCGGCAATGCCGTTGCCGGGCCGGCCAGCCAGGACCTCGCCGATCCCCGGCGCGATTGAGTCCGCCATGTCAAACGAAGTCTGCAAGGTGACGCTCTGAAAGGATTCAAAGGCTGTTTCCTTGCGTCCGCTGGCAGTGACCGTGAGTTCATACCGCTCGGGGGCGACCTCAAGCGCGAAATTCGCGGTGACTACCACACCGGCCTTCACTTCCACGCTCCGGGTCTCTTCCGTTAAGGTGCTGTCAAGGTGGACCAGTAAACGGTAGCTGCCTGGAGGAACTTGGTCGAAGCGGTAGCGGCCTTCCTCATCGGTGGTCGCCGTGCGTCCCAGCTCGACAATCACCACCGCAGCTCGATCGAGCGCCTCTCCGGTGTTAGCTAGGATGATTCGTCCCTCAATGGAGCCGTGAGGCTGGCCGTTGAGGCTGGCATAAGGGAAGAAACAGAAGATTCCAACCGTCAAAACAAAGAATAGGCGTTTGGCAAGAAGCATCAACTCATCCTGCTTGGCCTTCATTCGAGGCAAACGCTCCCGCTACCGAGCCGTGGTCGGCGGCATTCCCTAAACACAACCAGAGCTAAAACCCCAGAGCTAAACCAAAGAAGAGTGTTCTATGGAAGAGTGTTCTATGCAGGAGGAGAGCGGGCGGCGCGGGGAACGGCGGAGAAGGAATCGGGTGCTCCGGCAGTTTCAATTCCGAGAGAAGAAACTTGTAGCGGAGGCGCGTGGCAGGTGACGCGAGGAACCGGCTTCAAAATGGGTACATGCCCCAGGTGACAAAACTCGCAGCAGTGGTTGAAATCGTCACCATGAAATAGGCCCGGCGAGGAGGCAGCGGTGGTGATGACGAGCAACGCCAACCCAGCCATAAGCGCGGCCACCTGCATAGCGGTCCGGGTTACGTTGGTCTTCATGACGAGAGTGGCTAACTCGGTCCTGACGAGCGAGGCCGACGAACCAGCCCGTGCGTCCCCGAGGACGACGCTTATAAGTTCTTCTATCATGGGGACTTCTGCCTGTCAAGCAACATCGCGCGCCGTCAAGCGTTGCGTGGCTTGAAGTCTTTGCCGAATCTGCGGAGGAATCAGTACAGGACCTGGTCCTCGCCCTTCTGAGCAATGAGCTTCTCGAAGCGCGCCACGATCTTGTCGCGCCGCTTGATCAGGGCTTTGACTTCCGGTGCGTTCAGGTGGGGCCGCGTCTTCTCCCGAACTTCGGCCGCGCTCAACTGGCGCAGCTTCTCGAGCAACTGCCGGTCGCACTTAACTAGGTCCTTGGGTCTCCGCAGCTCGTGATGCCAGCGGAAGGCGCGCGTAAAGTCAATCATCCAAAGCTTCCAGTCCTCGGTGATCAGCAGGTTTCCCAGGTTGCGGTCGGTGTCATAGACGAGCTGGGAGAACACCCGCACCCTGTACATCTGTTGGTCCCAGGCTTCCGGGTCGGGCGGCCGCAGCTTTTTCAGAAAGCGATCCCGCTCGTGCCACTTAAAGGTGACCCACCAGCTCAGCGCGCCGGTCTTGCCGGCCCATTTGCGCTCCACTGTCACCGGCATCATGTGCCCCAGGGCGAGTAGCCTGGCTAGCTCGTAGGCGGCAATGTTGAAGTGGTAGGAGTCGCGGAAGTTTGGCTCTGTGTGGCCGGTGAGCTTGCGTTCGTCAACGGACTGGAAGGCGGCGTCGTGCGTCAGCGTGCCGTCCGTCAGCGTCAGCCGCCATGGAGCGGTGATGCCTCGGCTGAGCTGCCGGCTGCGGATCACTTTGGCCCTCAGCAGGAACTGTCGTGTTCGCTCTGGGGTAAGGTTCGGCTCTTCCGCAGCAACCAGGAAGCCGGCGGCGACCAGGCCGGCCAGCGCGGCCCCGAGCAACGCTCCTGAAGGACGGCACGACATCGAGCTCTTCCTGAAACTGCGCAGGTCTGCCTGCTGGGATGAACTTTACTCGCCTTTGGCGTCGTCCGGCAACGCTGGACTTCTACCTGGCTCAGCGGCACCGGCGAAAGCTGCCAGCCGAAGTGGCAACTTGGACTCAGGATACACTTGCAATCCAAAAGGGAGCAGATTAGATTGACGCCGACGCCACGAACGGGCCTCTATTGTGGTAAAGCGTCCATTCCGGATTTCCACCACCGCGGCCCGGCCTTGTGCCTCCCGACGGTCATGATCGGCTACCTTGAAAAAGCGCTAAACGTGCGCCGCCACGAGTTCGCGCCGGCCCTGCTGCTGTTCCTCTACCTGTTTCTGGTGATCGCCTTCTACATGATGGGGCAGTCGGTGGGCGACGCCCTGTTCCTGAACGCTTTTCCCAATTACCTGCCCCACGTGATTATGGGTACGGCGCTGTCGAGCGGCCTCTTCGTTTGGGTCTACATCCGCCTGTCGCACCGGCTACGGCTGGAACGGTTGATCACCGGATCGCTTCTGTTCTTTTCCCTGTCTTTTCTCTTGTTTTGGTGGCTGACGCACCTGCCCGGCAAGTTCGTTTACGTGCTGATTTACCTTTGGGTGTACACGGCGGCGGTGGTGGGCACGGCGACGGGATGGACGATGGCCAACTACGTGCTGACCACGCGGCAAGCCCGGAGAGTCTTTGGCTTCATCGGCGCCGGCGCCATCCTGGGCGGGATTTTCGGCGGCTTCTTTACGAATGCGGCGACACGGTACGTGCGCTCCGAGACGCTGCTGCTGGCCATGGCCGTTTCGCTGGGAATGTGCATGCCGCTGGTCAAGATCTTGTTCGGGAAGACGCGGCGACGGCTTGCTGGCCTGGATGCGACCCCGAGCGCGGGCGAGCAGTCCCCGAAGAACCTCCTCGAGAGCCTGGCGCTGCTTCGTGGCTCCCGCTATTTGCTGCTGATTACCGCGCTGATCGTGATTGGCTCGGTGTCCACCACCATCATTGGCTATCAATTCAAGGTCATTGCCAAGGCCCATTACGGGACGGACAAGGCTGCGCTGACCGCTTTCTTCGGCCAATTCTACGGCTACATGGGCGTGGCTTCCTTCTTGCTGCAACTGATTCTGACCGGACGTTTGCTACGCTCCCTGGGCATCCGGGTCACCCTGCTGATCCTGCCTTTCGTGTATTTGGCGGGAAGCATGCTCGTGTTGTTGGTTCCCACCCTGGTTTCGGTGGTGGTGCTCCGCGGCAGCCACAATCTGCTGCTCTACTCCCTGGATCGCTCCAGCACCGAACTGCTCTACCTGCCCATGGCGCCCGACATCAAGAGCCAGATCAAGTCGTTTCTCGACATTTTTATGTACCGGGTCGCCGACGGGGCAGCGGGCCTGGTGCTGTGGGTTTTCGCCAACCTGCTGCACTTCAGTCCCGGCCGCATCAGCGTGGTTAACTTTGTCTTCCTGACGGGCTGGATCGGCATCGCGTACGGTGTCCGGCAAGAATACCTGAACGTGCTGCGGCGGGCCATCGAGCGTCACGCCCTGGATCCGGAACGCACCGCTACCGGCATACTGGACGCCACCACGACCGGGGTGCTGGCGCTGGCACTGGAACAGGGCGACGAGCAGCAAATCTTGTACGGGCTAAGCCTGTTTGAGGTGGGGGGCCAGCCCGGCCACCACCCCATGCTCCGCGGTTTGCTCGGACATCTCTCGCCTGCCGTTCGCCAGCGCGCGCGCGCACCGAAGCTGCCCGCGTGCTGGGGACAATTCCGGCGCCCTCTCCCCTTCACTCCGAGCTATTGAACCTGTTGCGTGATGACGACCCTGATGTGGCCGGGCACGCGCTGCTGAGCGCCGGCAACATCCAACGCTTTGAGTACCTGCCGCTGATCATTGAGAAGCTGGGACGGCGCCGCCTGGCCTCCGCCGCCCGCGCTGCTCTAGCTCAGTACGGCGAGCGCGCTGTGGGCACCTTGCAGGACCACCTCAACGACGAGGACGTCCCGCTGCCCGTCCGCAAGCAAATCCCTGGCGTGTTGGCCAGCATCCCCAGCCAGCAGGCGGCCGCGGTGCTGGCCAGCAGCCTCATCCAAGGCGAGCCCGGGCTGCGCTATGACGTGCTGAAAGCCATGAATAAACTTCGCCGCTCGCATCCGGCGCTGTTGGTGCCCAACGCGGAGCGCGAAGACGTGCTGCGGGCCGAGCTGATGGGCTACTACCGCTCCTTCCAGATCCTGGCTGCCGTGGACCCACGCGCCAGCACCGCATCGCGGGCCCCGGGCAGCGAACCATTGCTCTCCCGAGCTTTGCGCGAGCGCATGGATCACGAACTGGAGCGCATCTTCCGCCTGCTGGCTCTACTGTATCCGCCCCGCGACATCCACAACGCCTTTGTCGGGTTGGCCTCTCCGCGCCCCCAGCTCCAGGCCAACGCCCTGGAGGTGCTGGAAAACCTGCTCCGCACCGACCTCTACCGCCCGCTGGCCTACGTGCTGGATCCCGAGATGACCTTGCAGCAGAAGCTTGGCTTTGCCCGCCAGCTTGTCCGCACCAGCGTGGACTCAGCAGCCGAGGCCCTGCGCATCCTGCTCCACTCGGAGGACCGCTGGCTGCGCGCCTGCGCCCTGCACGCGGTCGGCGAAGCTCGTCTGGCAGAGCTGTCCGCCGACCTACCCCACGTCTCCCGCGCCGGCGATGCGCTGCTCGAAGAGACCTGGCAGTGGACCAACGCCCGGCTGGCTCCTGCTGCCACTAGCTGAGGCCACTTAAGGATCGCCATGCTGACTGTCCTCGAGAAGGTGAATATCCTGCAGAAAGTCCCCCTCTTCCATGAGGTCCCTACCGAAAGCCTGGCCCGGCTGGCAGCTTTGGCCCAAGAGGTTCGCTATGAGGCGGGCAGTCTGCTGTACCGGGAGAACGACGCCGCCGAAAGTATGTTTACCTTGATGGAGGGCGAAGTGGTCCTGCTGCGGAATGGACAGGAGACGGAAAAGCTGGCCCCCCCTTCCGAGGTGGGGGCACTCGCCATGCTGGCCGATCAGCCCCAGCCGGACTCGGCCAGGGCCACCCAGCCGACCCTCGCGCTGCAACTGGACCAGCAGGAGTTCTACGACGCCATGGCCGAGGACTTCAACCTCACCCGCGGCATCCTGCGCGCGCTGGCCCGGTCGGCGGCCACTGCCCCCTAACGTGGAAGGCGTCGGGGAGAGAGAGCAGGGGACCCGGACGCCCGAGAGCGCCGGGGATGCCTGCCGGCAAACATGCGGTGATCGGACTCGGCTACTGTAGCGCGGCAGTGGCTCGGCCGGTAGCCGGGATGCCGTTTACGAAAAGCCTACCATGCCAGCTTAGGGAAATCCTTGGCGCTTTGTTCGCACTATCCAAGCGAAGGCCAGAAAAGCGACCAAGTACCATGCAAAGCCGCTCCAGTAAGCCTTGGAAATGCCGAACTGCAGAGCGATCGCGACCGCAAGCACCGAGGCGCATACCGAGGTAGCTCCGTTGATTCCCCACAGCCAGGGTGTCAACTCGGCATACCCCTTGGAGGCTGCCTTCATTCCGAGAGGGAAGGCCATCCCCATGAACAGTCCAATCGGGCAGAGGATTGCACTCGCCACCAGAATTCGGACTGGCGTGACGGAGTCGTGGAACAGGCGAATGAATTGCGGCGCGAGCAACCCAAAAAGCACCAGAGTGCAGAGCAGCAAGAGAAGACGGCGCTGCCCTGATTTTTCCAAATCTGGGTTGTCGAGCTTCCTTGTAAGGAAGCTACCCACGCCACTGGACGAAAGCATGGTAAAGAGGACAACGGAAAGGCTGTAAGTCGGATGTCCGAGAAAAATAATGAGCCTCTGCATTTGTGAAATTCCCACCAACATGTAGCCAAATCCTATAGCGCCGAAGAACAGAAGCAGTGGAATCGCATCCTTGAGTGGCGCCTGGCCGCGGGCCAGCCAAAGCGGGACAACAATCGCAAGGCAAGTCAGCACCAGCACAGTGATGAGCAGAATTCCCAGGATCAGCGTTCCTGCGGTCAGATACCGCGACGGGTTCAGCTGCCGCAGCTTCAAGTTGCTAACATCACGAAGCCGCGACACTTGAAAGAAGAAAGGGCTATCATCCGTGGGCGGCGCGATATTGAAAGGGAAAGTGGCAGCCAACTGATCCAGTCCTTTTCCTGTAGCCAGTGTTGCAAAGGTGGTGTCGAGAGAGAATCTCGGACTGAGAACCACCTCGAACCTGAGCTTCCGAGACACATCTTCGATGGTCTCCAGGTCTTCCGGAGTAAACGGCACCTTGCTCACCAGCATCGTGCCGATTCCGGCCTCCACTTGGGCCGCGGGGAGATGCCTTACGATGACAATGTGCTTCCGGGGATCCTCCACTCCGGTTTGCGCCAATGACGCAGAGGCCAAGGAGGTGAGTCGATACAGCTCAACTGGATAATCACGATGATGCCAGCGGGAGAAGCTGAGAACTCCACGGCTGGTCGTTCGGTCGAAGAAAAGTTTCCAGGCCTCGACGGTGTAAAGCGAATTTTCAGTCAGCACGAAAGCGCCGCCAGCCGTTGCCGCCCAGGTGTCAGTCAGGGAAGCTTGAATAATATCAAACTGTTCCTGGTGCCTGGCAATGTAGCTCCGGGCCTCATCGTTGACGAACGTGACACGGGGAATCCGGTCGAGATGACCGGTGAAGTCCCCGAACCGACCATTGACTGCGTCAATAATATCCTCGTTGATCTCGACGGCTAAAACCGACTTCTGCCCGAACACCAGGGCCGAGAGGATGTCTCTTCCGCCTCCCGCGCCCACAATAAACACTCTGGACTCCGGCCTGATGTAGTGCACAAAATTGGTGATGTCATTGACCTGCCGGCTTTCTTCGGACCACCGATTACTGGAGAACAGCGCCAGTCGGCATGGTTAAGTCGCTCTCGTGTTCTTCTTGGTCAGCGTGAGCCGGCATCGCCGGCGAGCGCCCACCGTCATCCGAGCCAGCACGGAGCTGCGCTTTGAACTCGGCTGGCGTCAGATAGCCAAGGCTCGAGTGCGGTCGCACGTCGTTGTAGTGCCGTCGCCATTGCTCGATCCCCACCTTCGCGTCCACGCGGTTCCGAAACCACTGCAGGCTCAGATACTCGTCGCGGAACTTCCCGTTGAACGATTCGTCGGTCGCATTCTGCCACGGCTTGCCCGGCTCGATGAGCGCGGTTTCGATCTGCGCCTGGAGCAGCCACCGGAGAATCGCACCCGCGACAAACTCGGGGCCGTTGTCGGACCGGAGGTAACGTGGGGCTCCGTGGACGCTCACGAGCTGCGTGAGCACCTCGATAACGCGCCCGGACCGAATGCCGCCGGCCACGTCGATCGCGAGTGACTCGCGGGTCCATTCGTCGACGACGGTGAGGCACTTGAGCGTCTGCCCATTCGCGCAGGTGTCGAACACGAAGTCGTACGCCCAGACGTGATTGACCGCAGTGGCGGGCACCGGGCGGGGCCGGCTCAGGGCGACCCGGCGCCGCGGCCGCCGCCGAGGCACCTGCAACCCCGCCTGGCGCCAGAGGCGATGGGTCCGGTCCGTGCTCATCGTGTGCCCTTCGCGTTTTAGGAAAATCCGAATCCGGCGATAGCCGTACCGCGGATACTGCGCCGCCAGACGACGCATCGCGGCCAGCGCCGGGGCATCCCGGTCGACCAGCCGCGACTGGTAGCCCAGCGTGGACCGTGCGACGGAGAGCAAGGCGCACGCGCGGCGACCCGACAGACCGCGTGCACGTGCATACGCGACCTGCGGCCGGCGCACGCGTGCGCCTACCATTTTTTTCGGGTGATCTCCTTGAGCACGTCGATCTCCAGATCTCGATCGGCCACCATCTTTTTCAGCCGGCCGTTCTCCTGCTCGAGCTGCCGCAGCCGCTTCACATCGGCGGGCTCCAACGTGCCGAAGTGTTTCCGCCAGGCGTAGAGCGTCTGGGCGCTGACGCCGTTCTTTTTGGCCACCTCCGGAACGGGCCGCTGATCGGCCTCGCGGAGGATCGTCACCATCTGCTCTTCGGTAAACCGGGTCTTCTTCATGGCTCCCTCGTTTCTCCGAGGGCGCCATTCTCTCAGGCTTCAGCTGGTCCGGAAATCGCCAGGCAGGTCATCATGCCGAAGATAGTCCAGCTGGTCGAAATTACCGTCAAACGCGGTCAGAGTGGTTAAAGCGCTCGCGTCGATTGTTAAGTAAAGTTGTCTCACCCGACGGCGAGTGGGATAAGTGGGACTCGGTCCCGAGAGGAACGGTTCCTCATAACCGTGGGGATCACCGGTCACGGTGATGCGCGAAAACGAATTCCACTTTTCATACAGTGGTGCAAAGTCTGCCACACCCTTCACCTGTTGCAGGCGCACCAAGGGACGCTGCTTCCACACCAGGATTGTGTTGACAACCGTAAAGGCAGCAAAAACAATGCTGAAGATAACGGCCAACCTGAACAGTCCGCGACTGTCGAGCTAACTCGCGAAGGAAGTAGCGCTGAACGAGGCCAAAAGCGCGACTACGAAGACCGCCGTCGGACCGTCCGTAATCCGAAGAGTGTAGATGAACACAATGCAGCCGGCAGCCGCCCCCGCCAGGTTGACGGCGTAAAGTTTACTGATCTGCGCCGGAAATTTTGTCAGCGCCGCACTAACGCTGATGCCGCTGAATACGAACGGCACTGCGATGACGGCGTAGGAAACCGCTATGGAGAGGAGTGGGTAAAGGGACGTCGGCGTGTTGAACGGCAAGCGGACGTGAATGAAAAAACTGACGATGGCGAGTATGCCGAACATCAACGAGCCTCCCGCCAGATGCAAGTGGGCCCGCCCGGGCGTAAAGTAGTTCGGCCGCAAATAAACCAGGAGTCCGCCCACCGTCAGACCGAACAGGGCCAGCGAAACAGCCATAAAGGCGAAGTGGTACCACATCGTGACACTGAAAATTCGTGTCAGCAGCACCTCGTAGAGCAAGGTAGCGAGCGTCACAAGGAAAAGGCCCGCGTAGGTTCCTGGGCTCGCTTCTGGTACGGAGGTGCTCATCGTAGGAATGGTGCTACGGAATGGTGCTACGCCGAATATTTGGAGCAAGGCGCCAATCCGCGCTTTGCGGTCACTTTGCTGGCAGGATTTCAACCCACCCGCGGCATCCTGCGCGCGCTGGCCCGAACTGCCGGCGCCACCTCCTGACACAAACGGAGCTTTCGTAAGCGCCGGCTTCGCGCTGGTGTCCCACAGTGGGCCGCCGAGACGCTAGCCCCATCTAGCTTCGTTAACGGCGTTCCAGGCGGATCAGGTCCTCGTAGGTTTCGCGCTCGCGCACCACGCGAAAGGTCTTGCCACCCACCAGCACTTCCGGGATACGGGGGCGCGAGTTGTAGTTGGAGGCCAGCGAGGCGACGTAGGCACCAGTGGTGAACACCGCCAGCAGCTCTCCGGGACGCGCAGCCGGGAGGTGGCGGTCCTGGGCGAAAAAGTCTCCGGTCTCGCATACCGGGCCAACCACGTCCGTCACCAGTTCGCGGCGGGTGTTTTTCACGACTGGTCGGATTTCGTGGTAAGAGCCGTAGAGGGCGGGCCGCAGCAGGTCGTTCATCGCCGCATCCACGACAAGGAAATTTTTCTCCCCGTTGCGTTTTCGGTAGAGCACTCGGGTAAGCAAGACGCCGGCCTCTCCCACGATGGAGCGTCCCGGGGCCACAAGGATGTGATAGCGGTCGCGGCCTGCCGAGCGAATCAGTTCCACCACCCGGCGGGCAAATTCGGCCACATCCGGACCGGTTTCCCCGAGCCGGTAAGGGACGCCCAGACCGCCGCCCAGATCCAGATAGCGAATGCCGAGCCCATGACGGCGTAGCCGTTCGGCCAGCTCCAGCAGCTTCTCCAGCGCCTCCAGGAACGGGGCCACGTCGAGAATTTGCGAGCCGATGTGGCAGCTGATCCCGGCCACCTCCAGCGCGGCCAGTTTTGCGGCCCGCAGGTAGATGGCGTCGGCGCGGGCAAACTCGACGCCGAACTTGTGCCGGCGCAGCCCGGTACCGATGTAGGGATGGGTTGCCGCGTCCACGTCCGGGTTCACGCGCAGCCCGACCCTCGCCCGGCGCTTGGACTGCCGGGCGCGTCTCGCGAGTCGCTTCAGCTCGTCTTCCGACTCGGCGTTAAACAGATGGATGCCCGCTTCCAGCGCCGCGTCCATCTCCGCCTCCGTCTTGCCGACGCCGGAGAAGACCACGCCGCGCGGATCGCCGCCGGCGCGCAGCACACGATGCAGCTCGCCCGCCGAGACGATGTCAAAGCCGGCGCCCAGCCGGGCTAACAGCGCAAGAACCGCCAGGTTGGAATTGGCCTTGACCGAATAGCAGACACGATGAGGATAGTCGGCGAAGGCGCGGTCAAAGCGGCGAAAGTTGTGCTCGATGGCGGCGCGGCTGTACACGTAGGCGGGCGTGCCCACGGCTGCGGCAATTTGCTCGGCTGGCACGTCCTCGCAGTAGAGCCGGCCGGTACGGTAAGGGAAGTGGGTCAAGCGCATGGGGCCGCTCCCTCGGGGCTGTTCTCGCCGACCTTCAGCACGACCACGGTGCGGTCGTCTGCTGGCTCCTGCCACGCCGCCCAGCGGTGCGCCTCCTCGAAAATTCGCTCCACCAGTTCCTCGGCGCTTGCTGCGCAATAACGGCAGACCAGCTCCTGGAGACGGTGCCGCCCGAATTCCTCGCCGGCGCGGTTCAGGTTCTCCGTGATGCCGTCGGAGTAAAAGACGGCGATATCGCCGGGGCGCAACTGGAACGCGTCCGCCTGATACTCGACGTTCTCCAGCAGTCCCAGCGGCACGCCCTCCACGCGCACCGGCAGAACCTTCCCTCCCTGGCAGAAGATCGGATGGGGCAAGCCGCCGTTGGCGATGTCCAAGGTCCAGGCCTGGGGGTCCAGGAAGGCATAGCAGAGGGCCAGGGAACGCGCCGCGACGCGGCGCTGGCAAAGTGCCTGGTTCAGTTGGTGCAGAATGCTCCCGACCGGCTGGCAGCGGGAGGCTAGGGTGCGCAGCAGGCCATGCGAGAGCGCGGCGTAGAGGGCCGCCGGGGCACCCTTGCCGCTGACGTCGCCGGTAAAGACGCCCAGCCCGCGGCAGGAGCTGTCTTCATCCTTGTACTCGAGGAAGTCGTAGAGGTCACCGCCCAACTCGCGTGCTGGCTCGTATCGGGCGTGAAGCTGGAGGCCGGGGATTTTTGGAAAGTCGCGAGGCAGCAAGCTGTACGCTAACTCGCGGGCGGCTCGCAGGTCGCTCTCCATGCGGGCCTCTTTCAGGGCCAGTTGCTGGTACAGGCGGGCGTTCTCGATAGCGATGGCCACCTGCGGCCCCAGCAGCTCGACCATTTGCAGATGCTGTCTGGTGAAGAAGCCCCTGCGTCTGCTTTCCAGGTTCAGCACCCCCATGACTTGCTCCTTGCTCACTAGCGGCACAGCCAGCTCGGAAAGCGTCTCCGGGTTCACGTTGAGGTAGCCCGCATCGAGCGTCACGTCTGGAATCAGCAGGCTTCGGCGCTCGGCGACGGCGCGCCCGACGACGCCCTTGCCCAGGGGAACCGTGCCCTTCTGCCACTCCTGCTCATTGCGCGGCTGGCTCAGGTAAAGCTGGAGCAGCCCGCGCGGCTGGTCCAACAGCAGTACATGGAAGCCGTCGTGGCCGATCAGGCGGTGCAGCAGCTCGGCGATCTTCCGAAGCAAGTCGTCCAGGTTCAGGATGGAAGAGAACTCTTGGCTGATCTCGGTGAGGGTGGCCAGGGTACGGGCCTGCTGCAGCGTGGAACGGTAGAGCCGAGCGTGTTCCACCGCCAGGCCCAGCCGGTCGGCGACCACCGAGAGCAGGTCGCGGTGGCGCTCGGTGAGGCAGCCGTCCTGCGTGCACTGCAGGTCGATCACGCCGACCACCCGATCCCGGACGATCATGGGGACGGCCAATTCGCAGCACACGTCGTCCCGCGTCTGGATGTAGCGGGCATCGGAGCGAACGTCGGTGACCAGAATCGGGACCCGCTCCGCCACGGCCGCTCCGGTGATGCCCTGGCCGGCCTGAATACGAAGCGAGCGCACCACTTCCTCGCTGTGCCCGATCGCGTAGCGGATCGCCAGCTCCTGGGTGCTCTCCTCCAGCAGCAGGATGGCCAGGATCTCGTAATCCACCGCCTGCCGGATCACGTCCGCGATGCGCTCTAACAGCTCATCCAGATCCAACGAGCTGTTGGCTACCTCGGCTACCTGCAGCAGGAACTGGAGGGTTTCCGGCTCCGAGCGGATGTCGAAAACCGAGCTGGGCTCCTTCGGCATCTTTGCGTCTCTGGAAACTAACTCAAACGTGTTCCCGGGAACTGATTCTCATTGTTGAGCCGACGGCCACCTCCCACTGCGGCCCCCTCCCATTGGGTCCCACAAACAGTAATAGGCCGTAGCAGGCCATGGCAGGCTTCCTCTAATAGGGAGCCGGAGCGCCGGCAGCGGAGGGAGGCTGAGCGGGCATCCGACCCGCGGCTTCCTCGAGGATCTTGACGCTGGCGCTGGCGCCGATGCGAGTGGCTCCAGCGGACACCATCCTCTCTATGTCCTCCAGCGTGCGAATTCCGCCCGCAGCCTTCACCCCCAGGCTCTGGCCCACGACGAAGCGCATCAGTTCGACGTCGTAGACCGTGGCGCCACCAGGGCCGAAGCCGGTCGAGGTCTTGACAAAGTCGGCGCCAGCCGCCTGTGCCAGCAAGCAGCCGGCAACCTTCTGCTCGTCGTCCAGCAGCGCCGTCTCCAGGATCACCTTGACCGGGGCGCCGCCGGCGTGACTGACCTCGACCACGCCGGCGATGTCCAGCCGCACGCTCTCCAGATCGCCAGAGCGCAACGCGCCCACGTTGACCACCATATCAATTTCCTGCGCCCCAACATGGATGGCTCGCGCCGCTTCCTGCCGCTTCACCGCCGGCAGTGTGGCTCCCAGCGGAAAGCCCACCACGGTCGCGACCCTCACCCGGGTGCCGCGCATCCGCTCGGCCACCCGCGGCACCCAGTACGGGTTGACGCAGACGCTGGCAAAGCCATGCTGGCGTGCCTCGTCGCACAGGCGCAGGATGTCGGCCTGGGTTGCCTCGGGCCGCAGCAAAGTGTGATCAATCAGGGCGGCCAAGCCCAGGGCACTCGCCAGTCCCGCCGGAACCGGCGGCGTCATCGAAACGCGGCAGGCCCCGGCGCTTACTATGCGCTCGGTCCGATGCTGGCAGGTGAAGGCACAGTCGCCCCGGCAGCTGGGGCACTGCAGTTCGTTGCGCTCTGCGCCTGCGGCACCACCCACGCTCGGGTGAGTCAGCCGAAGATAGACCTCCGCGGCAATGGCCTCGATGAGGTTCTCGATATCGGCGGTACTCATCCGAGTGCCGATTTCGGGGGTGCAGGTGGCGATATCTTGCGCCGCCGCCGTCTTTTGTCGGGTGGTTTCCGTCGGCGGATTTGCTGCCTTCAGGCAGCCATCATAACACAGTGTGGCGAGCCCTCTGCTGGCCTTGTTGGCCAGCAGAGGCCCCCCGGCGCTGCGCTCCGGGGGGCCTCAGGCCGAATTTTCCAACACGCAGATGTGCGGAAGCTGCCGGTACCGCTCGCCGTAGTCCAGCCCGTATCCGACCACGAAGGAGTCGGGAATCTCGAAGCCGACGTAGTCCGCTCGAATGGGCAGCAGGCGCCGCGACGGCTTGTCCAGCAATGTCACGATCTTCAGCGAGCGCGGGCCGCGCGACTCAAGCAGATGGTAGAGATAGTTCAGCGTCAGGCCGGTGTCCACAATGTCTTCCACGATCAGCACGTCGCGCCCCTCCACGGGAAGGTCTAGGTCCTTGGTGATCTGGACTTCGCCGGAACTGCTGGACCCTTTGTGGTAGCTGGCGACGGCAATGAAATCCAGGGAAACTTCCAACTCCAGCGTCCGCAGCAGATCGGCCAGGAAGATGCTGGCACCCTTCAGGATGCAGACGAGGTGGAGCAGCCGGCCCCGGTAGTCGCCGTTGATCTGGGCCCCTATCGCGTGGACGCGTTGCTGGATCTGTTCGCTCAATAGCAGGACTTTCAGTCCGTCGGCGGAAGAAACGCTGGCGCTCACCTAAGCCGCCCCCAGCGCTCTCTCAATGACCTGCTGCAGCTTCTCTGATTCTTCCCGGAAGGCGATGCCGGCCCGCAGGCCTTCCAGCCGCGCGATCCTGCCGGGCAACGAGAACATGAGGCCGTATTCTTCCACCGAGAAGGTCAGCTCGATTTCGGAACCCGCCGGCGGCCAGGGGTTCTCCGACTCCAGCAGGATGCCGCCTATGGAAACGTCGCGGGCGATGGCGGTGCTTCGCCCCGATGGGGCGTGAAATAGCACCATTCCCAGCGCCGGCAGGGCGTGCCGCTTGCGAGATCTTCTCTCGGCCCCTTCAGCCACAGCGGGCGTCCTCCTTCCAAATTTCGTGCGTTATACAAGGAACCCGTCTTAGAAAAGCGCTTGGAACTGTCTCTCAGCGGAGGCGGCCCTTCAGGGAGCCTCCAAGACGGGGTCTCTTGTAGGGAAGGGGACAGATGTAGTAGGCTGTCGCTAGAAATTAACCTTGGTTAATATTCCGCGGTTAATATTCTGCGGTTAATATTCTGCGTCTACCCAGATTCATATGGCACGCAAGAAGATTTCCCGAAGAATGTTCCTGGGAGCGGGGTCGGCTGGCGCCGGCGCGCTGACGGCAGCCGGGCTGCGCTCTGTCAGCCCCGAGGCCAACCTGGCCAGTCCGCCCCCCAGCGACCACACCGCCGCGCACGACCTGATTACCGTTGGCGACATTGCCCCTGGAGGCCTAGACCCCACCAGCTACCTCGCCGACTTTGACGGCGGCGAGGTTTCCACGCTGCCCAGCGGCCAGACGCTGCGCCAGTACGAGCTGGTGGCCACGGACCTCGAGATCGAGATTGCCCCAGGCGTCTACTTCCCGGCCTGGACCTACAACGGGCGGGTGCCGGGCCCCACCATTCGCGCGCGCCAGGGGGACCGCATTCGCATCCGCTTTTCCAATGCCGGAGCACACCCGCATACGATTCACTTCCATGGTTTCCACCCGGCAGCTATGGACGGAGCCGGGGTGGCGCAGTACGTGCGCCCCGGGGAGAACTTCGTCTATGAGTTCGACGCCGAACCGTTCGGCCTGCATCTCTACCACTGCCACACCAATCCGTTGAAGCGGCACATTCACAAGGGACTGTACGGGGCCTTTATTGTGGATCCACCGGAGCCGCGGCCCCCAGCCCGCGAGCTGCTGATGGTGATGAACGGCTTCGACACCAACTTCGACAACGAAAACGAGATCTATGCCGTCAACTCGGTGGCCTTTCATTTCATGCGCCACCCGATCCGCGTCCGGCTGGGCGAGCTGATTCGGGTCTACTTGGTGAACCTGCTGGAGTTCGACCTCCTCAATTCCTTCCATCTGCACGCCCACTTCTTCCACGAGTACAGAACAGGCACGCGGCTGGAACCCGGCAACTACACCGACACGGTGATGCTTTGCCAGGGCGAACGCTCCATCCTGGAGTTTGACTTCCGCTTTCCCGGCCAATTCATGTTTCACGCACATCAGACCGAGTTTGCCGAGCTGGGCTGGATGGGTTTGTTTGAGGTGGAGCCATGAGCGAGCGCGCAACGGTTCCGGCCGAGCAACGAGCGCCTCAAGCGCGCCGCTGGGTGGCAGCCCTGCTGCCGCTGTTGGCCATTGCCGCCGGCTTTGTGTTGCTACTAGTGTGGCGGCCTGACCGCGTCTTCCAAATCGGCGTGCCGCCACCCGAGGAGCTTTCGATCCGGCGCATCGTGCTCCAGCCCGACGAGATCATCCTGCAGGTGACCAACGTCGGGCCGGCAGAACTCACGTTGGCCCAGGTCATTGTGGACGAGGCCTTTTGGACGCACACGGTCACGCCTGGCCGACGCATCCCGCGGCTGGGGCAAGCCGAGGTGCGAGTTCCCTATCCCTGGGTGCAGGGCGAAACGCACGAAGTGACGCTGATCACCAGCACCGGCCTGACCTTTACGCGGGAAATCCCGGTGGCCGTGGCCACGCCGCAACTGGGTTGGCACGCCGCCGGGCTGTTCATCCTGATGGGAACCTATGTCGGCGTTCTGCCGGTCTTCCTGGGATTGGCCTTCCTCCCCTTTCTCCGGCGCCTCCCCCAGGCGGGTATGCACTTCCTACTGGCGCTGACGGTGGGCCTGCTGTTTTTCCTGGCGGTGGATGCGTTACACGAGGCGCTGGAAACCGCAGGACGGATTCCAGGCGCCTACCAACCATTCGCCCTGATCGCAGCAGGCGTGGCGGGCAGCCTGCTGGCCCTGGCTGCGGCGGGCCAAAGGCCTGTGGGCGCGCAATCCGAATCCATGGGACTCGCAACTTCCATCAGCATCGGTATCGGGCTGCACAACCTGGGCGAAGGTTTGGCGGTGGGCGCTGCCTTCGCGCTGGGCGAGGCAGCCCTGGGTACCATGCTGGTGTTGGGCTTCGCACTGCACAACACCACTGAAGGGGTCGCGATCGTGGCCCCCTTGATGCGCGAACGCGTGAAAATCCGCCAGTTGGTCTGGCTGGGAGCGGTGGCTGGAGTGCCAACGATCTTCGGCGCGTTGATCGGCGGGCTGGTGTACTCGGAGGCCTGGGCCCTGCTGTTCCTGGCGCTGGGCACCGGCGCCATCCTCCAGGTGCTCTACCAGGTGGGTAAATACTTGACTCGCGCCGGCTCTCTGTTCAGCGCCCCAAACCTGGCCGGATTTGCGGCTGGATTTCTAGTGATGTTCTCCACGGGGCTGCTGGTGGCCCGCTGAAGTAGACCACCGCTCATCTCGCGAAACCAAAGCCCAGCACCACCGCGCCCAGCTCGCGCTGCTCCTCGCCCGTCGCCGGAACAGCGCGGTCCAGGCGGATGGTGATCCGGGTGACAGGGTGGGGAAGGGAACCGGGCGGCACCGGCTGGCGGATGGTGTAGACCCCGGCCGCACGGTAGGTCTTCTCCACGAGCAGCTCGTTTTCCAGCAGGACAGAGACGGTCACCGGCCCGCCCGCTCGCTGCGGGTGATTCTTTGGGAAAAACAGCCGCAGTTCAAAGTCTACCGGCGATTCCTGCGGGGTCCTCAAGACCGCCCGAGCCTGCTTGCCCATCCAGCGCCAGCTGCCGTCTTCAATGGGATACCATCGTCCCAACAACTGATGCCTGGCACGCAGGTCACCGAGATGAAGGTAGCTGAGGGAGGGATCGCTCCCAGGAGCGGTGGCCGAGCGGGCCGGAACGGCGGTGGGCCCGTCGGCGCCGACGGGAACCAGCTCCCCCCAGCCTGCGCGCAGTCCGGGGGAAGCTTCAACCGACAACACCACCTCGCGCGCCCCGTCAAGCGGCACCGTTCGAGGTTCCCATAACTCCTCGAGGACTTCGACTTTCTCCTCAAGGAGCATCCGACCCGATGAGTCCCAAATCTTGAAGGTGGCTTGGCCGCTTTCGTTACCAAACAGGGCCAAGCGCAGGCTCTGCCAGGCAGGTTCCAAGGGCAGGCGGATGGCAGCGCCGGGCGCAGGCAGATACACGAGGCGGCCGTCAAACTGTGTTGGGGTCCAGGGTGCTTCCAAGTTCAGGAAAGGGGAGGTCCGGGCATAGGTAACGCGGTCCACGGGCCGGCGTGAAAACGAAAAAGGTAGCAGACCGAAAGTCACGCTGGAAAAGCCGCTGTGCGCGTAGCGGTCCACCAGGCGCAGCGGGCTGCGAACAGCAAGTTCTCTCACTTCGAGCGGCACGGCTAGGGCTCCCGCCAGGCTTCCGTAGTTTCCCGCCAGCGACATCTCCGAAGAGATAACCCATTCGCCGGACAGCGGTACGCTGCTCTGTTGGAGCATGCGCCCGCCCTGTTGGACCATGTAGTAGCGGAAGCCCCACTCGCCGTTTACCAAAAACGTGACGCCGGGTGGCGGCTGGAGCTGAGGGTACAGCCGCGCAAATTCGTAGGTGGCGAAGGAGAGATTCAGACCGAGAAAGGTATTAAACACCAGGGCCAGCGCCAACCATCGTGGTCGTGTAGCGCACTGCCGCACCACCAGCAAGACCATCGGCGCGACCAGCGGCAGCAGGTAGCGCGCCGCGCCAGCAAAGAAAGCCACAAGCGCAAAGGCGAAGTACAGCAGGCACCAGCCAGCCAGGAAGGGCTCGCGGTTACGGGCGTTCCAGAGCCAGAGAAGAGCATGGATCCCGAGAGACACGAAAACGAGCAGCACCGCGCGCTCCCACCAGGGGTATCCTGGAACCAGCACGGCGGCCAGCAGGCCTGGGACCAGCAGCAGCGGCCGGAGCCGGGACAGCGGCAGCAACGTTACCAGCACGCCCAGGTGCTGGAGCAGCGCCAGGGCATTGGCACCTTTCAAGCTGAGCTTTCCCAAAGTGGGGCCGGTCATGTAGCCAAGCAACACCGCAAACGGGAGGCGGTGGATGAACGCGAATTGCAGCGCCTGCCAGGCTCCCAGCAGCAGGAAGGGCGCGGCCGCGGCCGCCCACGCGGCGCGGGGGGGGCGCGCCCGCCGCCAGGCATAGCTCAGCAGCAAGATCGGCGGCAACGCCAGCGCCTGTAAGGCTGCGAAGCCGGCTAACGCCAGGAAGATTCCTCCGGCCAAGAAACGCTCGCGCAGGTACAAGGCCGCACCCAGAAGCAGAAACGCCAGCGTCGGGCCCTCCGCTGCCAGAGTGTTGGTGTTTACCTGCACCAGCGGCGAGGAAGCTACCAGCAGCGCCGCCCATAGCGGCTGGGTTGTGAAACGCGCGGCCAGCGCGTAGGCCGCAAAGCTGATGGTCAACGCGAATAGCAGGTAGGCGGCGTGAAAGAACAATGGCGAGAAGGCTCCCCATGGTGCCCAGAGCATAGCCAGGAAGTAGGCATTCAGCGGCGGGTGCGGATGGCCGGCCATGTCTACCAGGCGCCCCTGGAACACGTAGCGAAAATTCAGCGGAGTCAATGGCCGCTCGAGGACTTGCTCCGCCATATCCAGGTAATTGACTTCGTCCTCATGGACCGGCTGGAACAGGAAAGGAAGGTGAAGCAACAGGGTGAACCCGCCCAGCAACAGGAATTGTCGCGAGCGGCTCATTGCGCCACCACAACGAGCAGGATCCAATCCCACCGTCTCACACCGCGAGTGCACGGGTTGCGACGGCTCGACATTGCGGCCAGTTTAGCACGCGGGCCAGAAAGAGCCCGGCAGCGGGTGCTTCGAGGGCAGCCGAGTGGTCATGGGGAAAAGGAGGGGAGGTGCGGGGCTAAAGCTTCACGAGGGACCTGGCGGTTGCTGTGCTTCCGCTTTCCGGATAACATAGAAGCAGTCGCCGAGGATATAGAGACGGTCGCCGAGGACAGAAGCAAATGCTGATTCCCATGGTGGTGGAGCAGACGCCGCGTGGCGAGCGCGCCTTCGATATTTATTCCCGGCTACTGCGGGAGAACATTATTTTCCTGGGAATGCCGATCGATGACGAGATCGCCAACAACGTCATCGCCCAGATGCTGTTTGTGGCAGCCGAAGACCCGGAGCGGGACATCGCCCTGTACATTAACTCGCCTGGGGGCTCCGTCTCGGCCGGCATGGCGATCTACGACACGATGCAGTTCGTGCGCAACGAGGTTAGCACCATCTGCATGGGACAGGCGGGTAGCATGGCCGCGATCCTGCTGGCCGCCGGCACGCGCGGCAAGCGCTATGCGCTGCCGCACTCGCGTATCTTACTGCACCAACCCTCCCTCTACGGGCTTTCTGGACAGGCTACCGACATTGACATCTACGCCCGGGAAATCCTGAGGCTGCGGGAGCAGCTCAACCGTCTGCTGGCCCAGCACACCGGCCAGTCGGTGGAGAAGACGGAACAGGACGTGGACCGCGATTTCATCCTCACGCCGGAACAGGCGATCGCCTACGGCATCGTGGACCAGGTCCTGGAACGCCGGCTCGTGCCCGCCTCGGTCCCTTAGCCCCGGCGCTGCTTTTCCTCGCCCTCGCCTGAACCTGCCTCGGCTGGCCTACATTTTAAGGGAATGACTGTTCTCGGAGGAAACCAGGAAGTCGAAGATCGCCAGCACTTGTTTGCGGAATTCGTAGGCGCGGCGCGCTTTGGCGGGAAACCCCAGTTGACCATGTTCCCAGGCGCGCTGCCACTTGGCCAGGATTTCTCGGGGCACATCAATGTCGCGGCGCAACCGCTCGGCGGAATGACCACGCAGGAACAGACCAAAGAAGAAGGCCGCTTCGCGCTGTGGGTGGGGGAACTCGTCTCTCTGCATTGTGCCCAATGCCCTCTTGCGACCGAGTCAACGTTATCACAGCGTTTTGGGTTTCGCCAAGACCGAATTGCCGACCGGTCCACGGGTGTGGGGTCTCATGCCTGAGTTGGTACGCGGCGCTGCTCTGATCGCGCGATTCCGTGCTAGCATGGCCGGGTTATGCCCAGCTCAGTCTGGTCAGGCTACGTGACCTTCGGCCTGATTTCCATCCCGGTGAAGCTGTTCTCGGCGGCGCGCAGCGAGGGCATCAGCTTCCGTATGCTCCATAAGGAGTGCGGCACGCGCGTCAAGCAGCAGTACATCTGCCCGGTGCACGAGCGGCCGGTCACGCGGGAGGAAATCGTCAAGGGCTACGAGTTCGAGAAGGACCGTTACATCGAGGTCAGCCCGGAGGAGATCAAGAAGATCGAGCCCCGCCCCGCCCGGGCTATGGAGATTCTGGAGTTTGTCCCCCTGGCCGAAGTCGACGCAATGTTCTTCGACACCTCCTACTACCTGGTGCCGGACGATCCGGGGCTGCGCGCCTATGTGCTGCTGCGGCGGGCGATGGCGGATAGCGGCAAGTGCGCGATCGCCCGGTTATCCATGCACAACCGCGAGTACACGGCGGTCCTGCGACCGCTCGCGCAGGGGCTGGCTCTCCATAGCATGTTTTTCCGGCACGAGGTGGGACGGATCGAAGAGCTAGGCCCGGTCAACGGCCTGGAAGTCAAGGAGAAGGAACTGGAGTTGGCTCACTCGTTGATCGAAAGCCTGAGCGCCCCCTTTGAGCCTGAGAAATACAGCGACAGCTTCCAGGCGAACCTGCGCACGATGCTGGATGCCAAGCTCCAGGGCCAGCCGGTGACGGAAGTGGAAAAGCCCAAGCTGGCTCCGGTCATTGACCTGATGGCGGCGCTGAAGAAGAGTCTGGAAGACGCGCGCAAGTTGCCACGCAAGCAGGCCGCCGCTGACTCGGCGGCCGAGCCGGCAGTTCACCCGGCGCAGCGAGTGACTGAGCCGGCGGCGGCCGGAGCGGCGCCTGCGGCTCGGGCGCGGCGCAAGTCGGCGCGGTCCCGGAGCAGTTAGCTCGATGGCATCCGCCCAAGGCGAGAGCTATTCGCGCGAGGAGATGGGCAGGATTCTTGGCCTTTCCCAACGCCAGTTGACTGCCTGGCAGAAGCAAGGGCTGGTGAGCCATACCGGCCCGTACAGCTTCTCCGACCTGATCGCGCTGAAGACCATCCAGAAGCTCCGCAGCAGCAACATCCCACTGAAGAAAATCCAGCGTAGCGTTGTCGCGCTGAAGCGCAAGCTGAACGAAGTTGAACACCCTCTGACGGAGCTGAAGATTTCCTCCGACGGGCATCGGGTTATCGTCAACTACCGGGGCGCGACAATGGACCCCGACACCGGACAGCTGCTGTTTAACTTCGAGACCCGTCAGTTGCAAGCCAGCATCCGCGCCTTGAAGACTCCCCCGGCCGAGCTTCCGCATCGTCGGCAGGAGGCCGAGGAGTGGTTCCTCCGCGGCCTGGATCTGGAACAGCACCCGGAAACGCTGCCCGAGGCGATGCAGTCATACTGCCGGGCCATCGCGCTGAACCCGAAAGCCGCCGGCGCCTACATCAATCTGGGAACCCTGTACTACAACGAGCACCGCCTGGCCGAGGCCGAAAAGTGCTACCGTGCAGCCATCGAAATCGATCCGCAATATTCGCTGGCCTGCTTCAATCTGGGCAACGTCCACGATGAGCGGGGAAATCTGGAGGAAGCCCGGCAGTCTTACGAACAGGCCCTGCGTCTCTCGCCCGACTACGGCGACGCGCACTACAACCTGGCGTTGGTGTACGAAAAATTGGAGATGCGCGGCAAGGCCGTCCATCACTGGCGCGCTTACTTAAAACTGGACCCCAGCAGCCCCTGGGCATCCTACGCGCGCCAGCAACTGGCCCGCACCCCGCTGAAGCTCATCCCCCCGGACGAACCACCTACCCCAACCCGCCCCAAGTCGCCCGCTTAGACTTCGGCCAGGAAAAGTACGGGCTAGAGCCACAGGCGTCGCCGTCGGCAACTCACCTATAATCCAGTAAGCAGAGAGCCCGCCGCGCGCGGTGGTAGGTCAGTTTCCGGAAAGGGCGTTTTACGGCCAAGTGGGCTGCGTGGCAGCATAGGTAAACGCTAACCGACTAGTGGGGACCCTATCCACTGAATCTGAAGTAAACGTCTTGTACTCAGAGACTCAAAGAGCCCGCTGGTCCAAAGCCCGGAAGAAAACAGCGAAGACCAAGGCGGCTGAGTGAGGGGACATGCCACGCCCCGCAAAGCGCCTTCCCTCTGCATACCAGTTCTCTAAACCCGGATGAGCCTGGATGAACCTTTGCCCGGCATGGTGGGCGATGTTCGTCAGCGGGCAGCGACTGGGCGACGCGCTGCCCGGGAGCAGGAAACAATCAGGTGGAGAATATTACTGCGTCAGGGTGACTCCGAAAAGAACCTCCCCGACGTTGTACCCAAACAGGCCGAAGTCCAGGCCGGAAGCCTCGATTCGGCCGCTCTGAAGGTCGGAGAAAAAGTTCGCAGTCAAGAACGCGGCGCCTTCGCTGCTGAGCGGGAGCTGGCCCAGCAGGTTGCTGCCGATCGTGACCTGGCCGTCGCTGCACGAGGCTGAGCACATGACGAGGTCGAGCGGCAAAAAATGTGCTCCCATTCCGACCAATGGGTGTACCATTGGCACAGCCGGGAGGCCATAATGGAAATCCCGGATTGAAGGAGAAATGAATCGAATCGGTATCGTTTTCGGAGTTTTCCTGTTTCTGGCCACCACTGCCGTCGCGCAGCAACCGGTGATCAACACCGGCGGAGTCGTCAACGCGGCGAGTTACGCCCTGTCCGGGCTCCCCAACTCCGGCATTCCCCAAGGCGGCATGTTTATTGTGTTCGGAACCAATCTCGGCCCGGCCACCTTGCAGAACGCAACCTCGTTCCCTCTCCCCACGGATCTCGTCGGCACGTCCATCAGCGTCACCGTTTCGGGAACCACCACCGAGGCCATCATGATCTATACCTCGGCCGGCCAGGTCGCCGCTGTCCTGCGTTCCAACACGCCGACCGGCACCGGGACCCTCACGCTGACTTACAACGGCACCACCAGTGCGCCCGCCGTCATCCAAGTCGTCGAGACCAGTTTCGGCGCCTTCACGCTCAACCAGGCCGGCACCGGCGCCGCCATCATCACCAACGCCAGCAACCAGCCGATCACCGCCCTCAACCCGGCCTCTCCCGGTCAGGTCGTCATTCTTTGGGGAACAGGCCTCGGTCCCATCTCCGGTGACGAGACCCAGCCGCCCGCCCAGGGCAACCTGCCGGCTTCGGTCGAAGTCCTTGTCGGCTCCGCCGACGCAGACGTTCAATATCAAGGGCGCGCCGGCTGCTGCGCTGGTCTTGACCAGATCAATTTCATCGTCCCTTCCGGGCAACTCGGCTGCACCATTCCCGTCGCGGTTAAGATCAATGACATCGTGAGCAACTTCGTCACCATCGCCGTCTCGACCAGCGGCCCTTGTTCCGATCCCACCGGCTTGTCTTCCGAAGCTTTGCAGCAACTCTCCTCGACGGGCAGTCTCCGCATCGGCTCCTTCTTCCTGAGCAAGGTCGGCGCCCCTTCCTTCGGCATCAGCGGCGCCACCACGCTGGTTTTTGAAAACGGGATCGCCACCTTCGCTCGCGTTGACCAGGCGACCCTCTTGCAATCTCAGGAATGGCTCAACCAGGTTTCGATCGGCGGCTGTGTCGTTTCCAACTTCTCCGGGGAAGCCCCCCCAGACCCCTCGTTTGCCGCGTCCGTCGGTCTCGACGCGGGCGCTTCGCTCTCCGTCAATGGTCCCAACGGCACGCGCCAGATTCCAAGGTTTACGGAATTTCCAGGCACTTACGACGCCAGGTTCAACACTCCTCCGGAGCCCGGAACCTACATCACCGCCGGAAACTACACCTTCAGCGGTCCGGGCGGCGCGGATGTCGGAGCGTTCTCGTCCTCGATCAACATTGGCGCTCCCTTGAACTGGACCAACTCGAACATCACGAACGTTCCTCGCTCGCAGAATCTCACCATTCAATGGACGGGCGGGCCTGCCAACGGCACCGTTATCATCGGGGGGGCTTCTTATGTCCTCAATGCGGACAGCACCGCCTTCGGGGCTTCCTTTTTTTGCCAGGTCCCATCCGGCCCCGGACAGTTCACGGTCCCTGCGGCCGTCCTGCTCTCGCTGCCGCCCTCCACCACCATCGGCTTCCCGCCCTTTGAGTTCTTTACCGGCACCCTCTTCACGGGGGTATACATAATCAACCCATTTACAGCTTCCGGCCTCGATCATGGGTATGTGGGTTACTCGGATAACGTCATCAGTTTCGTCAATTACCAGTAAGCTGCTGTTTCTCACGCCGGAACCCTGCGGGGAATCGGGAATCACGCTCTAAATCCATTCTCCCCAACCGGGCCGCGAACCCGCTTGCCTTGCGATGGCGGCTTCCGATAGGCTAGCTGCGATATTTAGCCTGCAGGTTGTCCTCCGGCGGGGTAAAAACCGCCCTTCGCGGGCGCCAGTGCCGCCAGGACGAGATCGCGTCTGGTCATGTTCAGCTACCTTTGCTCAAAAGATGTTACCAGACTAAAACAGGGTAGAGATTACAGCCGGGAAAGAAAGCGGAAGCAGGATAAAGTGCAAGTCGCAGATTATAGTTGGTTATCTCCGCCGGCACAACTCATATTGGCTAATAGCAGATCGTCTGCAAATCCCGAATTAGGTTCTTCGATGGAACTTTGATCTGCCCTACTCGAAAGCAGCATTCCTGCATCATCGCTGCCTGATGGCTGTCGAGAAGAGCCCCTGTCACCACCAATGCCGGACAGGTCACCACTAACGGGCTAGCGTTTATCAATCCCGGTTTCAGTTGGGCGAATAGTCGGCTTCCCGGAAACTGACCTACTACTCCGAGCGCGGCGCGGTTGAACAACAACCAGGTCTTGGTCATAATCACGGCGGCGGAATGGCCGGAATTGTCTGCCAAACACAAGCAGGGGGCATCACAGGATGAGGATTCGAGCGGCACTTGCGCGCGAGGTTGGTCGGCTGACGACTGAAGAGGTTGAACTCGACCCGCCGAAAGCGACCGAAGTCTTGGTCCGCATGCGCGTGGCCGGTGTCTGCCACTCTGATTTGCATGTGTACAGAGGGGAGTTGCGCGTCAGGCCGCCTATTGTTTTGGGCCACGAAGGGGCGGGTGTCGTAGAGGCTGTCGGTAGTCAGGTCGGCCGGGTTAAGCAGGGCGACCGTGTTGTCGTCAACTGGCTCCCGGCGTGCGAAACGTGCGCCCGATGCCTCAACGGTCGTCCTAACCTCTGCCAGCGATTCGCAGACACCACTTTCAAGGGCATGCTTTTGGATGGAACTTCTCGGCTAAAAACGCTCGACGGGATCGCGTTGAAGCACATGCTCGGCGCTGCCACCATGGCAGAACACGCAGTTGTTGATGAGGCGAGCGTGATCTTGTTTCCCGCGGATGTCCCGTTCGAGGTGGCAGCCATTACCGGCTGCGCCGTGGCAACCGGGGTTGGTGCGGTGATCAACACCGCGCAGGCAAAGGCGGGAACGCCAGCTGCCGTCATCGGCTGCGGTGGCGTAGGGCTTAGTGCGGTTCAGGGCTGTAGATTAGCGGGCTGCAATCCAATCGTGGCCATTGATGTGATCGACCGTAAGCTGATCTTCGCCAAACGCCTCGGTGCAACGCACGTCGTGAACCCGAAGACGTCGAATTTGGAAGAAGCCCTTCGTGACCTGACCGACGGCGGACCAGAGTATATCTTCGACAGCGTAGGTTCTGCGGCGACAATACCTCAGGCGCTGGCGCTCACTCGACCCGGAGGCACGACAACCATTGTGGGATTGCATTCTGCCAGGGCCGACGTGCCGATTCTCGAGGTCGAGGTTCCGATTTCGCCCGCAGCCTTGATCTACCAAAACAAGAGGCTGCTTGGTTCATTTGCCGGCTCAATTCGACCTCGGCTGGATCTCCCGATGCTTCTTGAGCTGTACCGCGCCGGAAAACTTCAGCTTGACGAGCTCATCACTGAGCGTTATCCGCTGGATGATTTGGCCCGAGCCTTTGATGACATGGAATCAGGAAAGGTGGCACGGGGAGTATTGGTGTTCGGGACTGAGTAGGGGACGGCCTGCCTTACATTCGGCCGGCCTTACATTCGGCAAGGTTCAGCGCCCCGCGGATGCGGCACCGCCGCGAACGTCCACCAGGAAGGCATTGCCCCGGCAGCCGTTGACTTCGGCGGCGATCTCCACCCGCCGTGCTCCAGCCATCGGAGGTAGTTCGATCCTCACCCGGCGGCTGGAGCGATCCAGCACGCCCGCTTCGCGCCCATCCACCAGAATGCGGAGGCGGTCCTGTGGATTGCCCAGATTGCGGCCGAAGATGGCCACTGGGCGCCCGGGCGCGAGCGGCGGAGGCTGGTAGGACTCGGCGTTCACGATTCCGCCAGGGGAAATCGGCGGCGGCTGCAGGTGTCCGAAGGCCTCCCGGGCAACGGCGATGCGATTGCCCAGCCCGTGCCGCGATTCCTTCCAGGTCCACACCCCGAACGAAGCCAGCCACACCACCGCCAGCCCCAGCGCGAACCGCAGCGGGGACACGCCGCCCAGCAGCAGTACCAGCGCGGTGACAGCGGCCAGACCCCGGCCCAACCACAGGTCCCAGGAGCCGCGGTAGCGCAGTTCAAAGGACTGGGCTCCGCTACGCCGGGGCTCGAGCAACAGAAAGCCGATGGGGTCGGCCGTGAGCCGAAACTGACCGCCACGAGCAAGCCAGCCTGAATCATAGTTGGTCTTGACCAGGATCGCCTCGCCCCGGCCCAGATTTTCCGACACCCGCGCTCGGTCGTGCCTGGTCCACTCAAGCCGGGCCCGGCGCTTGCCTTGGGCCCAGGCCACGTAGGCGGCCAGTGCTTTTCTGTCGTCAGTGGAGCGCAGCGCGGGCAACCGCCGCAGCGCCGCCAGGCTCACCACCACTGCGGCTGGCCCGGCGCCGGGCACGGCGTAGATTTTGTCGCCTCGCCCGTTGTTCAACAGTTGCGGCAGTCCAGCAAAGCGCTCAGGAAAGACGTAGTGATGGTAGTACTCGTGAGACGCCGCTGAGTGCACCAGCACGCGGCGGCAGCCGAGGGCGCGCGGCCACAGTTGCGCCAGGCGGCGCGCCTTCTGCCGTGAGTCGCAGGAACCCAGGGCAGCTTCGCGCTGCGCCGCTAGGATCAGCGGATTGGCTGCGCCTTGTGGGCTGCCACCGCTCACCTGCGGAATATCCGTGAACACGTTCAGCGTGCCTGCAGGTTCGCCCGAAACGAAGACCCGCCCGGGTGGCTGGCGGGCCAACCAATCGGTGAGCTGGTAGAAGAGGGTGGCGCGCGGGTCAGCCGCAAACTGGTGGCCCCAGGCGGTCCGCAGAAACAGATGCGACGCTCCCAGCATGGCAATGATGATGGGTGCGGCCAGCAGCGTCAGCCGCAGCGGCTTCGGCAGCAGTGACAGCACCAGTCCCAAGGCCAGCGCCAGCGCCATGTGGAATTCCACGCCCGAGCGCCACGGCTTGGAGAAGGAATCGTTTCCGGCCTGCAAGAACACCAGGCCGGAAGCTCCGGTCAGAGCAATCCAGGCGAGCAGGAAGGCGACAATGGGCGGGGTGCGCGACCACATCGCCAGACTCAGCAACACGCCGGCTGCGGCTACGGCCCCAACGGCGAACAGGCTCATCTCGCTCAGCAGCACCCGCTCGGCCAGGTGCTCGACGTAGGCCATGCTGGCTCGGGTTGCAAAAGAGCCCGCGGTCAGCCAGAAGGCGCCCAGGGTGTGGGCCGTCACCCAGATGGCCAGCGTGCGCTTGATGGCGGTCCGGTAGTCCGGGGTGCGGCCCATGCCGACGATGCGGCCTTGCGTGCGCCACCAGCACCGCCCCCAACCCCATCGTCAGCGCCAAAGTGCCCGACTGACTCGTCAGCGGCAGCAGTGCGGCGGCAAACGAAGCGACGGAATAGTTGAAGAACCGAAAGTCTTCCAGCGCGCGCCAGGCAGCTATCAGCACCAACGGCAGCAGGGCCGCAACCGCCAGGTGCCCTGCCTCACCGTATTCCAGCAGCGTCACGAACGGCCACGGGGCCCTCCCGTAGCGGAGGGCCAGCCCGGCCGGATCGGGGAGCAGGTAAATCGCAGAAGGCAGCATGCTGTAAGCGAGCGCGGCAACGGCGGCCCAAAGCCGGCTCCCCAGCAGATACCGCGCGAGAAAATACAGCGTCACCGGAGCCAGCGCGTAAGCCAGCCCGCTCACCAGGTGGTAAGCGCGCGCCACCGACAAGCCCGGGATCAGCCAGGCCAGCAGGGCCACGCTGCCGGGCAGCAGGGGCGGGCCGGCGTAGTGGAAGGGAATGCCGCCGTACCACAGCGGATTCCAGGTAAAGTGCTGCTGCTGGAAAAGGCGGGCCAGCCCGATCGAGGTGTATTCAGCACTCCAGCCGCGCAGGGAAAATTCGGCAACCAGGTAAGGCCCCAGCAGAGTCAGGTTGCCGACGAACAACAATGCGGGCAGTAGGATGTCCTTGGGACGGCGCGGCATTTCGGCGCACCTTTAGCGCGGCAGAAGGCCCGGGTCAAGCGCTGTTTTCATCTGTAGCAAGAAGGTGCGCTGCCAGTCGGGGGTGGGGTGAGCGACGGGGATCGAACCCGTAACGTCCGGAGCCACAGTCCGGTGCTCTACCGATTGAGCTACGCTCACCGCAGGGAACTATCAGTATCTCTCAGACTAGCACAGCGCTCCGCGCCCATCAACTTAGCGCGGTTGTCCCAGACCACCCTTCGCCAGGACCTTCCCTTGCTCATCGGACAGGCGCGCGGTGAGCGGCTTGGGCAGGTTCTCCAGGCGATCCGCTGGGATCCATACCGCATCGAACGGATACGTCAGCGCCTGGGTCACCATAGCGTCCTTCGGGGGAACAGTGACCCCGGCCTCGACCGTAAGGGTAGAGCCGTGCAAGTTCACTTGCGTGATCTCGATCGCGTAGCCGCCTGTGGGTTTTTCGCCGAGAGCGGCCACGATGACCACACGGTCTCCACGTCTGTCCAAGGTGATGCTTGGGGGCGCGCGGCGTACCTTGCGCACCTTTTTTGCGAGGGAGGCGCGCGCCTCTGCCGTGGCAGGCTTGAAGGGGATACCGCCGGCTCCGGATGCAGCCAGCGCCAATAGGAGCGTCAAGCTCACACAGAACATCATCACTTCCATGGTAGCCCAACGCGTCAGCGGTACGGCAAGGCATTCTCAAGAGCGGTGCGAATGCAGGTTGGTTCCAAGGGCTCAGCCACGATCGTCGCGATGTTCCAATCGCTGGTTCAGGTCCGCCAGTTGGGCCGCAGTTTCCATCAGCGCGCCCAGTTTCAGCAGCTCTATATTGGTTGGCGGGACACCCACGGTCTCAGCCGCCGCGGCGACTCGCTTCCATTCCGTGCGAATTTCCTCTGCCGTCATTGTCTCACCTTCATCCGGTCATGCTTGAGTGTGCCGATCGTCACCCTCCACTTGGGCCCCCCACTCCGGCCTTGCCGCTCCAGCCTTCTGTCCCGGCCTTGCACCTCGGTACCGACCTGCGCTACCCTGCGGGTTGGTCCTTTGGGTTTTTGGCACCTTGGGAATGCTGACAGCCGCCAAGGCGTTTTCTTGACGCATAGTAAGCTTTTCAGAATATGCCGTAAGGCTTATAATGTGCGTATTTACATTAATCATTAGTGTATAAGAAGGCTTTATGCAGGAACACTCCCGCGAACTCGTCAAGCGCCTGAAGATGCTAAAGAGTGCCCTGCAAATGACCTGGAGCGAGCTGGCGTCGCAGCTTGGCGTATCGAAAAGCTGGATCGACCAAGTCCTCTACGGCACGCCGCCCGAGGAACCCAGGCCGCATGTCTTGCGGCGGATTGAAGAGCTCGAAGCCAAGGTTCGGCAACCGAAGACATCGATACAGATGCTGGAACTGGGGGATTTGAAACTCCGGGTGGCTGCCCTGGAACGGCGTATGACGGAAGTCGTTGAAATTCTCAGTCGCCTAGGAACACCATCGCCGGCCGTGAAACTGATGGAAGAAGGCCATGAACTACGGGAGCCCCCGCTGCGGGAGGAAGAAAAGCTGCCGGAGGACTAACGGTTTCCTTGCCAACCTTGTGGGGTTAAGAGCGAGGGTCGAATCGCCGCCAAGTGGAGCTGGCCTACTCGGAGCCCGACTCGGAGCTTAGTGCGGATCGCCCGATGGAACTGTAGTGGAAGCCGTGCCCGCGTATGGTGGCCGGATCGAAGGCGTTGCGGCCGTCCACCACGATCGGGTAGCGCATCAGCTTCCGTACCCGGGCCAGGTCAAGCTGGCGGAACTCGTCCCATTCCGTGCACAGGACCAGGCAGTCGGATTCCTTGAGCGTGGCGTAAGCATCTTGGCAGTAAACCACCTGGGGTAGCACGCGCTGCGCGTTTTTCATGGCGCAGGGATCGTAAGCGCGCACCGAAGCACCCTCCCGCAAAAGTTCCCGGATGATCTCAAGGGCTGGCGCTTGGCGAATGTCATCCGTGTCGGGTTTGAAAGCCAGGCCGAGCACGGTGACGGTCTTGTCCCTGAGGTTCCATATCGCCCCCCGGATCTTGCGTAGGAAGCGCGCCTTCTGGTCTTCATTGATGCCCTCCACCTCGCGCAGGAGGCGGAAGTCGTAGCCAAGCTGCTCGGCGATCTGGTAGAAGGCCTTCAGGTCTTTGGGGAAGCAGGAGCCGCCATAACCCAGGCCGGGTTTTGGAGAAAGGTGGCACCAATGCGGGCATCCAGTCCAATGCCGTGCGCCACATCCGCAATGTCCGCTCCGGATTGCTCTGTCAGGATGCTGATGGCATTGATGAAGGAAATCTTCATTGCCAGAAACGCGTTGGAAGCGTGTTTGATCAATTCCGCGCTTTTGATATCGGTGAGCAGCAACGGCGGTGGGGAAGTGTCCCTGATTCCGGCGGCGCGGTAATAGTCTCCGGAAGTTAACGGCCGATAGAGTTCAGCCATCAGTTGGCGCGCCTGCTCGGAATCGGCCCCCACCACAATGCGATCCGGGCGGAAGAAATCGTTCAGGCCGCAGCCCTCGCGAAGGAATTCCGGATTGGACACCAGGTCGTAGTCGCCGCCGTGGTGATTGAGGTTGATGACGCGGCGAGAACGAATGTTTTCACAGGTGTTCACCGGCACGGTGCTCTTCTCCACGATCACTCGGTAGCTCGTCAGACACCGCCCGATGTCGCGGCAGACCGCCTCGATGGCGGTCAGGTCGGCCTCGCCGTCCTGGCGGGCAGGCGTGCCCACGGCGATGAACACGATCGAGGCCTGGTTGAGTGCTGGCGGAATTTCTGTCGAGAAGTGGAGGCGCCCGGCGCCCGCATTGCGCGCCACCAGTTCTTCCAGGCCCGGTTCGTAAATCGGCAGGCGGCCCTGGCGAAGCTCGGCAATCTTGGCCGCATCGTGGTCCACCAGCGTGACTCGATGACCAATCTCGGACAGCCCCACCCCGGTGACCGATCCCACATACCCCGCGCCGATGATGGCAATCTCCATTAGAGCAGCTTTCTCCGGTTTGCTCGCCTAGCGCCCAATTCTAAACAATTCGAGGTCGGTTACCGCAACTGCCCCATAACCTTCACCATCACTCACCGGCACCACGGGTCAGCGGAGGGCCGGGCTGGGCAAGAGCGCGACGCCACCCAGATTGGCCGTACCTGAGCGGCGTGAGGAGCTGTGGGCTAGCCGGTGGCCAGGTGCCCACAGAGGCCCGCGGAATGAGATCGTTACGCAGAAACGGCGGCAGGCCGCCGCTGCTGGGCGCGTTCTGTTCTCCACAGGTCCAGGTAAGGCTCGAGGCTGGCCATCAACTGCTGGAACATTTCCAAGGTTAGTGACTGCGGGCCATCGCTGAAGGCGTCTTCCGGTCGAGGATGCACCTCGAGCATCAGCCCATCGGCGCCGCAGGCTACCGCCGCCCGAGCCATAGGTGCGATTAGGGAGCGTTTTCCGGTGCCATGGCTGGGGTCCACGATGACGGGCAGGTGAGAGAGTTCCTGCAGGGCCGGCACCGCTGACAGGTCCAGGGTGTTGCGAGTATAGGTCTCAAAGGTCCGCACGCCACGCTCGCATAGGATGACCTTGGCGTTGCCTTTGCTGACGATGTATTCGGCCGACAGCAGCAGCTCCTTCAGCGTGGAGCTGAGGCCGCGCTTGAGCATCACCGGCTTCTGCAGTTGGCCCAGCGCCTTGAGCAGCGCGAAGTTTTGCACGTTGCGCGCGCCCACCTGGAGGATGTCGGCATATTCGGCCACCAGGTCCACGTCGGAGTCGGTCATCACCTCGGTGATAATGGCCAGCCCGGTGGCCTGCTTGGCTTTGCGCAGCAGCTCCAGCCCCTCGCGCTCCATCCCTTGGAAGTCGTAGGGGGAAGTGCGGGGCTTGAACGCGCCTCCGCGCAGGATTCGTGCCCCGGCCTGGCGCACCGCCCGGGCTGTGCTCAAGAGTTGCTCTTCGCTCTCCACCGAGCACGGTCCGGCCATCAGCGTGAAGTCGATTCCGCCAATCTCCAGGCCATTAATGGGGATCGTGGTCTTCTCCCGCTGGAACTCGCGGCTGACCAGCTTGAAAGGCTGGCTGATGGGCACCACGCGCTCCACTCCCGGGGTCGCTTCCAGTTGCTCGATCGCGCGGGTGAGGTCGCCACTGCCGACCGCTCCGATCACCACCCTCTCCTTTCCTTTGATGGAATGGACCTTGTAACCGAACTGCCGGATGCGCTCGCAGACGTGGTCAATCTCTTCCCGTGGGGCGCCTCGCCTCATTGAGATAATCATGATCGGTTCTCCCTTCGGGCGGTCGGTCTGAGCGTTGGCAGGCTAAAAACATCGCGGCCCACCGTTGCCGGTGGGCCGCCGAGATGATGCCAAACTCCTAAGACGCACTCAGCTGCACACCTGGCAGACACGCCAGTAGGAGCGGCTAAATCGAGACCCGCAAAGTTGGCCTCGGAGCGTCATCTTTTGGATTATACGCAGGCCCGGGAAACTCTGTCTAGAGGTTTTTGCGTGTGCGCGCCCTCCGGGTTCCTGTTTGGGAAACGCGCGCGGCCAATGGCCCCTATAGTACAATCACCGCATGGAGATCGCGGTGGGCGCCGGCTGGAGACGCTTCGCGCCTGGCTGGAAACAGGCTTCGCTGGCGGGCGTCACCAGAGGCGCCTCAAGAAGATCACCGAGTTAGAAAGGAATCGGGGATGAAGGATTTTGCCCGCCCACTGCGCGAGGTTGACCCCCGGGTGTACGAGGCCATCCAGAATGAGACACGCCGGCAGCAGGAACAACTGGAACTGATCCCCAGCGAGAACTTCGTCTCCGAAGCTGTGCTGGAGGCCATGGGCTCGGTGTTCACCAATAAGTACGCGGAGGGCTATCCGGGAAAGCGCTATTACGGCGGCTGCGAGTGGGCCGATGAGGTCGAGGCGCTGGCCATCGAACGCGCGCGGCGCCTGTTCGGCGCCGAGCACGCCAACGTGCAACCGCATGCCGGCAGCCAGGCCAACATGGCCGCCTATGCTGCCGTGCTCCAACCCGGCGACACTATCTTCGGGATGAATCTTTCCCACGGCGGTCACCTGACCCACGGCAGCCCGGTAAACTTTTCCGGCCGCTACTACAAGGTCATTCCCTATGGAGTGTCGCGCGAAACGGAAACCATTGACTACGACGAACTGGAGTGCCTGGCCGAGGAGCACCGCCCGAAGATGCTGATCGCCGGGGGCAGCGCCTACTCGCGCATCATTGACTTTGCGCGCCTGCGCCAGATTTGCGACCGGGTAGGCGCTCTACTGCTGGTCGACATGGCTCACTTTGCCGGACTGGTGGCCGGCGGCTTGCACCCCAATCCCGTGACGCACGCCGACATCGTCACCTCGACCGCCCACAAGACCCTTCGGGGTCCACGCTCCGGCTTTATCCTGGCCCGTGCCCAATACGGTCCCGCAATTGACAAAATGGTGTTTCCCGGCATGCAGGGCGGGCCGCTGGTGCACATGATTGCGGCCAAGGCCGTGTGCTTCCAGGACGCCATGCAGCCTGAGTTCAAACAGTACCAGGCCCAGATCGCGGCCAACGCGCGCGCCCTGGCCGCCGCGCTGGCCGACGAAGGACTCCGCGTGATCTCCGGCGGCACCGATACCCACCTGATGCTGGTGGATGTGTTCCGCGAAGGCCTGCTCGGGAAACCGGCCGAACAGGTGTTGCACCGAGCCGGCATCACCGTGAACCGCAACACCATTCCCTTCGAGACCAATTCTCCCTTCAACCCCAGCGGGATCCGGCTGGGCACGCCCGCAGTGACCACACGAGGAATGCAAGAGGACCAGATGCGCCAGATCGGCCGCTGGATTAGCGAGGTGCTGCGCCACCACACCGACGAGAACCGGATCGAGCGGGTCCATCAGCAGGTGCGCGAGCTGTGCGAGGCGTTTCCCCTATATGCGTGGAAACTGCGTCCCGTCGCGGTGTGAGTCCGCGGTGTGAGCCCAAGGTCGCTCAGCCCTAACGACTGGGACTTGCGACTTTGGACCCTTAGGGCCTTGGACGTTGTTTGATGAACATCGCCGATGAACATCGCCCGAAGAACATCGCCATCGACGTGCGACGCCTGGCCGACTTCGGCGTCGGCACCTACATCCGTAACTTGGTGCGCACCTTATTCCACAAGGACACAGAGAACCATTATCTGCTGATCGGGTCGCCGGAACAGATAGAAGAGCTGGACGCTCTGCCGTCCAATTTTGAGTCCGTGGACTACACCCAGAGTGATGAATCACCCGGGAACCACTTCCGGTTCCGATTCCTGCTGCGGGAGCGGCTCGTGGATGTGCTGCATATCCCCCACATGCGCATCCCTCTGCTGGTGCCCTGCCGCTATGTAGTCACTGTTCACGACCTGGCCGATTTCCTGTTTCCCGCCGACAACGGATTCCGCAACAGCCTGCGCCTCTATTTCGTGCGGCACGGACTGCGCGGCGCGGCCCGCATCATCACCGTTTCCCGCGCCACCCACCTGGACCTGACCGAACTTTGCCGGATCCCTCCAAGAAAAGTTGAGGTCGTGCATAACGCTATTGACGAGCGTTTCAGCGTTCCTACTCGTCACGAAGAAAAAAAGTTGGCGCTGGAGCGCTACGGGGTCAACTATCCATTCGTCCTTTACGCCGGTAACGTTAAGGCACAGAAAAACCTGGTCCGTCTCATCGAGGCTTTTGCCGTACTGAAGGGAGAGTTGCGGGCGCACCCTGTCTACGGCGGCCTGAAGCTGATCCTGATCGGCGATGAACTGGGCAAGCACCCTCACCTGCGCAGCACGGTGGTCAAGACCCGCATCCAACAGGATGTGCGCTTCCTGGGCTTCGTGCCGGTGGACGTGCTGCGAGTGTTCTATTCCTCAGCCGAGGTGTTTGTCTTCCCCTCGCTGCACGAAGGATTCGGCCTCCCGCCGCTGGAGGCGATGGCGCAGGGCACGCCGGTGGTGGTCTCCAATGTCTCCTCCCTGCCGGAGGTGGTGGGGAACGCGGCGGTGATGGTAAACCCTGACAACGTCTTTGACATCGCTCGCGGGGTGAAGCGCGTTCTGCTGGACGTGGACGCCCGCGAGCTGCTTCGACAGCGTGGCCTGGAGCAGGTGAAGAAATTCTCCTGGGAGCGCTCGGTCGGACGCGTTCTGGAAATTTATCGCCAGACAGCGGAAGGCCGCGCCTTCTGATCGCCTTAAAATCCTTCCGCCTGGGATCGCCGGGGCCGTGTCAATTCTGACGCGAGTGTTCGCCGCACCACGCCCTGGATTGCCCTAACTCTCTACAAGTTATTTCCCAGCAATGAGTTAGCTTTTGGTCCTAGGCCTGCCCTCATCTTGGGCATGATGCCCTCTGGAAGCAAGCCAATCAAGCAAACAGCCCTGGCGAGGGCCGCGTTGGCGATCGCCATAGCGCTTCTGGCAGCCCATTTGGCAGCCCCTTTGACAGCAATGGAGCCCGCCAGCGCTCAAAACTCTGCCGCCGTCCCGGAACAGGAACATCAGAGCGAGCGCCGGCTGGTGATCAATGTCCGTGCCAGGACTCTGGAACTATTCGAGAACGGCGAATGGGTGAAGAGCTACCCCATCGCCGTGGGCAAGCCCTCGACACCGACCCCACTCGGCACCTTTCAAGTTTCTACCAAGGTCAAGAACCCCACCTGGTACGGACCGAACAAGCAAGTGATCCCGCCGGGCAAGAAGAATCCAGTAGGGACGCGCTGGATGGGCTTGGACAGGAAAGGGTACGGCATCCACGGAACCAACGACCCCGACTCCATCGGGCACGCGGCCTCCCGCGGCTGCATTCGCATGCTCAACCGCGAGGCCGAAGACCTGTTTGCCCACCTGGAAGTTGGCGACCAGGTGGAAATCCTGGCTGAGTCGGTGACGGCTGACGCCGCCACCTTGCGCGACTCGTATCGCCCAGACGGCACCGACACCGGCACTGGCGATCTGGTCGGGGGGAGCTAGCCATGGAACTGGGCTTCGCAGACACGCTGTACGTCTCCTTGGCGGCCGTGGTGGGTTTCCAGATGGCACTGGCCGCCGACTACTTCCTCCTGAAGCTCCTGCTCCGGATCATGCGCTCCGGGGTTCCGCGGGAGCATCCGGACAGCAATCTGTGAAATTTCTCAATCGCACCTGTCCGCGAGTCAGGGCTTCGCGTCCGTATGACCACTCGCTCACGCTCGTGGCTCGGAAGCGCGTTGAAGATACAGAGCCGCGCGCGTCAGCAAGCGGTCCCACAAGCACACAAACATATGCAACATTTTTCCGGGACACAACACTAGGGTAATATCGGCGCATGCTCCCGCTTGTTTTGCTTCTGGCACTAAGCCTGCCCCAGACGGAAGTCGACGCCTTTGCTCGAAGGGTGGCGCAGGCCCTGGCTCAGAGCCAGGCGCCGGGTCCGCACAGTCGCGTTCTGTTGCAGGTGGAGGACGCTGGAGGGGTCGGCGCTGCCGGCCAACTCGGCAGCGCCTTGCAAGAAGCGCTCCTGCTTGAAGGATTTGAGCTGATGGCCGCGGGGAAATTCAGCCATCAGGTGTTTGCCTACCTGAGCCTGCGCCGTGGCCGGCCACTGGCTACGGTACGAATCCTGCGTAAAGGTAAGGAGGTAGCGGGCTGTTTGCCGAGTTTTCGCCCGGCTCGGCGCCCGAACCGATTCAACCGGAAGGCCCTCCGATGGTTATCCGCACCCGGACGCTACTGACCACCGAGCTTCCGGTGCTGGACCTGGAGGCCGATCGGGAGGGAAACCTCTTTGTCCTGCACCCGGACCGCCTGGTTGTCTTCGACTTGAACGCCGCCGGTCCGCCGGTCAAAGCCCCAGTAAAAGCAGAGGTCAGGCTCGACACGGGAGCCGAGCGCTTGCGCGACCCGCTGGTACGGTTGCTGGCGCACGACAGCCCGCGCCGGTTGGAGTTGTATTCCGCCGCCGAGACGCTGGCGCCGGCGCCTCCCCGGACCATTGAGGGCTACACTCTCAGGAGCTTGGAAGCTTCGGCCCCACTACGGATGTCACATCCATGGCGTGCTGTCTCCCTCCAGTTCCGGCTCGCTGCCGGCAGGAACTTCCTTTACGGCGGTCCGGTGGCGAAGCTGTACGGTTTGGCCCCGGTGCGCAGCCCGCTCCGCGCGCGCTGGGTCCTGTTGGACGGTACCGGACGTCTGGTGCTGACCGACGCCAGCTTGCGGCCGATCAGCATCGCTTCCGGCCCTTTCGGAGGCGATGTCGCCTCGGCGGCCCTGCCCTGCACGGGGACCGTCGTGATGGCGGCCGGCCCCGAGCCGCATCCGGTCCGCGACCGCATCAGTGTCCTTCGTGTAGAGAATGACCGTCTGCTGCCCTTCACTAGCCTGGCGATGGAAGGCGCCGTCCGTCGTCTGAAGACTCTCGCTCCTGTCGGCAAAGCGCGGCGCATCCTTGCCGTCATTCAAAGCAACGCTGTTGTTCAAACCAACGCCGTGGTTCAAAGCAGCGCCGTGGTTCAAAGCGACGTCGCGGCTCAAGCCAACCAGGCCACCCGCATCGAAGAAATCGAACTGAGGTGCTCGCCGTGAAGCTGCGGCCACAGGGCAAGCGCCGGATTCGTGCTCGGCAAGCCTTGTTGATTTGCGCCTGCATTTTCAGCGAGGTGCTGCAGTTGTCCGGCGCCGCTCGACCGCGCTACGGCGGCACCCTCCGGCTGGTTTTTTACCAAACCGCGGAGACTTACGACCCTACGGCAGCTACCACGCTGCCCGAACGCCTCCTCGCCCGCACCCTCTACGAGACCCTGGTGGTGTTGGATGATCGGGAAGGGGATGATCGGGAGGGGGATGATCGGGAGGGCAGAGCCATGGCTGCCGCGCCGGGGCTGGCCGCTCGTTGGCATGCAGAATTGGGGGGCAAGCGCTGGGTCTTTCAATTGCGTCCCGGCATCCGGTTCCACAATGGAGCGCCTCTGAATGCGGCATCGGTGCAGGCCTCCCTGGAACGGGCAGTGGCCCGGGCGCAGACGGCTAGCGCAGCTTACCTGCGCCGCGCGCGATTCAGGTGCGCATCGCCTTCCCCGAACCGCCTGACCTGCAACCTGGCTAAGCCCATAGCGGCGCTGCCGAAGCTGCTGGCCGATCCGGCTCTGGCCAGCGCCGAGTCTGACGGAGCCGGTACCGGCCCCTGGAAGCTGGCCTCCTGGTCGCTGGGAACTCGTGCTCGACTGGAAGCATTCGACGAGTACCGGCAGGGCCGGCCCTTCCTGGACGCAATTGAAGCAAGATTCGGAACCGACCCGCGGCGGCAGCGGGTCGATTTCGAACTGAAGCGCGTGGACGTGCTTGTAGCAGTGCCCACGGAAGCTCGTGCCCCAGGCCAGGTGCGCGCTACGCCTCCTTCCAACCTGCTGCTGCTGGGCTTTTCCCCTACCACGGCGTTCTTGCGCGGAGGCGGGCAGGGCGGGCTCGCTGCCCGCCAGGCGCTGCTGGCCGTATTGGACCGGGAAGCGCTCGCCGGCCTGCTGCCGCCGGGGCGGGCCCGTGCGGCAAAGGCATTCTTGCCGGGTTGGGTGAGCGGCTACGATTTTCTGCTTGGGTTCGGAGCTTGGCGAAAGGCTGCGCCGGCCCGGCCTCTACCACAGCCCGCCGGTGCGCTGCCTCGGGGACCGCTTCGGTTGATCTATGACGCGGCCGATCCGGTAGCAGAACTGGCTGCTTCGCGGCTCGCATTGGACTTGCGCGGCGTGGGGATGGAGTTGCGCCCGCAGGGCCTCCCTGGCGCCGGCTTCAGACAGGCCCGGCAAGCGGGCCGCTATGACCTGTTCCTGGAATCGGTGTCCCTGCGTGTAGAACACCCTGCGGCCGCTCTGGCCGACCTGCTGTCTCGCCACACCCCGGAGCGGGTTCCGGTGGAACTGTTCCAGCCAGGCCGCTCGATTGAGCTCCAGTACCGGCTGGAGAGAGCGGCGCTGGAGGATCTGCGCCTGATCCCGCTGCTTCATTGCCGCGACCAGTACAGTTTCCAGTCCGGCCTGGAACAGGTGCGCCTGAGGGAAAGTGGTATGCTGGACTTGGCCAATGCTTGGAAGCGATAACCCGCGTCGGCCTTATGCCATCGGGAAGCCGAAGATCTCCTAGCGGATTCCCGTCGTCCGCGCGATCCCTGGATGAGCGCCAACCATGCGCTTGAGTTTCCGCTGGAAGTTGCTGTTGGCGTTTGGCGTCACCACCGTGGTGGCGGTGGCGGTCGTGGCATTCGTGGCCACGCGGCTGGTGGGGGCTTCCTTCCTTCGCAGCGACCGGGAACGAATCGAAGGGGTACTGGGGCAGGCGCAGGCGAGCATCCAGCGCCGCGGCGAGCTGGCGGGCCGGCGTGTGACTGCGGCCTCGGAAAGCGAAGCCGCCACCCGGATGGCGATCGCACTGAACCAGTCGCCGCAGGGAACCCCCGCTCCAGGCGTTTTCCTGACGGAAGCATCCACGCTGGCACGCGCTCACGAGCTGGACCTGCTGCAACTGATCGCAGAGGACGGAACAATCCTCTCTTCGGCCCAGTGGCAGGCGCGCGCCGGCTACCGAGAACCAGGCTTGGCGCGACTGGTCTCGCGCAAGACCCCCTTTGTGCGCCTGGAGGAGTTGCCCTCGGGGCAGGTGCTGGCAGTCGAGGTGGTGCGCGAGCTCGGCCTCGGGGCGCGTCAGCTGTACCTGATAGGTGGGTACCCTCTGGACGAGTCCTTCGTCAGCGAACTCAGCCAGGCAGGCTTGGAACATGTGGTTCTGTTCCGCCTGGCCGAGCAGGGGCAACTGGTGCCCATGTCCGGGGCGGCCGGCCGGCGGCCCGCGCCCACGGCGTTCCAGCGGGAAGCTGCCGGCGAGCAGCAGAGCCGACGAGGGCCCGGCGTCGGGGAAGCCCTACGCCTCGTCGCAGAACGCGTGGTCCTTTCTGGCGCGGAGTACCGGGGCGAACTGGTGCGCGCGGAAGGCGTGACTGCGCCCTCCAGCGTCGCAGGCACACCGATTCGCGACGTTGCCGGAACCACGCTGGGCGCCCTGGTGGTCACCGTATCGGGGGCCGAACGGGTCCAGGTGATCCGCTCGCTGTATTGGGCGGCCGTGGTGGCCGGGGCGTTAGGGTTGCTGGCTGCCATGGTGCTGACGGTGGTGCTGGCCCACAGAATCACCGCCCCGGTCGCCGATCTGGTACGTGCCTCCCGGGAGGTGGCTGGCGGCAATCTGGAGTACCGCATCCGGCTGCGCGGAGATGATGAGATGGCCCGTCTCTCAGGCGCGTTCAACCAGATGGCCTCCAGCCTGCGAGAACATCGTGAGCGTCTGATGCAAGCCGAGCGAGTGGCCGCTTGGCGCGAGCTGGCCCGCCGCCTGGCCCACGAGCTGAAGAACCCGTTGTTCCCGCTCCAGCTCTCGATTGAGAACCTGCGCCGTGCCTGCCAGACCGATCCGGCCAACTTCAACGAAGTCTTTGAGGAAGGAACGACCACGCTTCTGGCCGAACTCGAGGAGCTAAAACAGATTGTGGCGCGCTTCAATGATTTTGCCCGGATGCCGCGGCCGGAGCCGGAGCAGACTGACTTGAGGGGCCTGCTTGAAAAGACGGCGCGCCTGTACGAAGCGCGCATCCGTCAGGAGAGCATCGCGCTGGATTTGCAGCTGGCCCAGGAACCCGTAGTGGCCCACGCCGATCCCTACCTGGTGAGCCAGGCCCTGGGAAACCTGGTATTGAACGCACTGGACGCTATGCCCGGCGGCGGCCGTCTAGAACTGTGTGTCTTCACCCACAACGGCCGCGCCGTCGTGGAAGTCGCCGACACCGGCCGGGGACTTAACGAAGACGAGCAGCAGCGCGTCTTTAGTCCCTATTACACCACCAAGCAGCACGGCACAGGACTGGGATTGGCCATCGTGCAGTCGATAGTAGCCGACCACGGCGGCCGCATCACGGTGGAAAGCGCCCCCCAGAAAGGGACTCGCTTCCGCATCGAGCTCTCCTCATCATGAAATTGAAAATCCTGATCGTGGATGACGACCCCAACACGCTGGCGCAGCTGGCGCGGGCGTTTCGCATGGAGGGGTTGGAAGCGGTGGTCGCCGAATCGGCTGGAACGGCGCTTCAGCGACTGCGCGAGAACAGCGTGGATGCTGTGGTTTCCGACGTGGTGATGCCCGGGACCAGCGGGCTGGAACTGCTGGAAGCGATCCGCCGCGAGCGCCCGGACCTGCCGGTCGTGATGATCTCCGGCCAGGCCAACATTGAGATTGCCGTCAGCGCCACGCGCTCCGGCGCCATTGATTTCCTGGAAAAGCCGGTCTCGGCGCAAAAGCTGCTGGTGACAGTGGAGAACGCGGTGCGCCTGCGCCGCCTGGAAGAAGAGAACGTCGAACTCCGCCGCCAGGTGGGAGGCCAGATGGGCGGCGGCGAGCTGCTGTTTCGCAGCCGAGCGATGCAGCAAGTCGCCTCCCAGGTGGAGCTGGTGGCGCCCACCGACTCAACCGTCTGCATTCTGGGCGAAACCGGGGTAGGGAAGGAGCTGGTGGCTCGCGCCATCCACCGCACCAGCCCGCGCCGCGACGGCACCTTCGTCCAGCTCAACTGCGCCGCCGTGCCGGCCGAACTCATCGAGAGTGAGTTGTTCGGCCACGAGAAGGGTTCCTTCACCGGGGCCGTCAGCCGACACATCGGCAAGTTCGAGGCGGCCAACGGGGGAACACTGTTCCTGGACGAGATCGGCGACATGCCTGCGCCGATGCAGGCCAAGCTGCTGCGCGTGCTGCAGGAGCGCCAGTTCGAACGCATCGGTTCCCATCGGATGATTTCCGCCGACGTCCGAGTGGTGACTGCCACCAACAAGGATTTGCGCCGCCTGATCGCCGCCGGCCAGTTCCGCGAAGACCTCCTCCACCGCATCTACGTCTTCCCCATCGCTGTGCCGCCGTTGCGCGAACGTCTGGAGGACATACCGCTGCTGGCCGAGCACTTCGCCCGCGAGATCGCCCTGAGGAACAACTGGAAGGAGGCGCGCATCGCGCCTGAGGCCCTAGAGCGGCTGGTCCGCTACGGCTGGCCGGGCAATGTGCGGGAACTGCGGAACGTGGTGGAACGGGCGTTGATTCTGGCACGCGGGGGCGAAATCGCTGGCCCGCTGGTGGATGAGTTGCTAGGCACAGCGCCCGGTGCCTCCGGTCGAGCCTCCAGTCGCGACTCCGGCCAATTTGGCTTCCGCGGCCGCCCCTTGAAAGAAACCATGGAAGAGGTTGAGCGGCAGGTGGTGCTGGAGGCGCTGGAACAGCACGGCTACCAGATCGCGCCGACCGCTCGCACCTTGGGCTTGGAGCGCAGCCACTTTCACAAGAAATGCAGGCAGCTCAGCATCGACCTCCGCACGCTCCGGCCGGAGTGAAGTTGTCGGCTCCGGGACAGTGACTCGCTTGGTTATCCGCGCCCGGTGGGGCAAGGGCTGCGTTGACATTTTTAACGTTCTGCCCGTATTGTGTTTCTAGATCGAATGCAGGAGCAAACCTACGCCATTGTCGTCTACCTGCATGGTCCTCTGGCCCAATTTGTGAACCGCCTCCGGGAGCAGCTCAACCCCGAATACGCAGGCAAGGGTGCCCACGTGACGGTACTTCCGCCTCGCCCGCTGGTCATTTCCGAGGAGGCGGCTGCGGAAGAGGCACGCGCGCAGTGCGTCGGGTGGGAACCTTTCGAGCTGGAGGTCGGCAGCGTACAGACCTTCCTCCCCGTTCATAGCGTTGTCTACCTGGGGCTCAGGCAGGGGGCCGACCAATTGCGCCGCTTGCACCAGACTTTGAACCGTGGATACCTAGCCTGCCCGGAGCCGCTCGAGTTCGTCCCACACATCACCATCGCCCAGGATCTGAGCGAGCAACGCATCCTGGATGTGTTCGCCCAGGTTTCCAGCGGATTTGCCGCCTATGCCGGGCCCCGCTGCCATCCGGCAAGGACGCTGACCTTCGTACGCCAGAACAATGCGGGCGATTGGATCGACCTAGCTGAACTTCAACTTGGGCGTGCTAGTGTCTTGACAGGGTAGGATGGCCGTGTACCACCCCGTTCCATACCACATATAGACAGCCAACCCCTAGATTCCTCAACCAGTCGTAGCCGGGCTATCTCCACGGCCTGGGTTACGGGGAGGCCAAAATTTCCCTTGACAGTTGTGGGTGGAAAGGGTAAAAAGTGGGCGAAAGTGGTGATAAGTGGAGGGGCATGAACGGGCTGGCCCCGAACTCTCCTGTAAGTGGGACATCCGGGTCAGGGTCAAGCTTATCGTCGGCTCGGAGGATGCACGGCCAGAGTGGCTGAGGGAAGCGCGGCTGAGGGAAGCAAAATGACACCAGTGAGCGAGCTGCGGCAGGAGATGGCATGGGCTGCGGCCACCGACGCAGCCAACCAGAACATGCGAGCGCACGGGCGCATCGTTTGGGACGCAGATGACTACAACGTGGCTACCGTGGAATTGGACCGGCTCTTGGAAGGCGAGAGGGAGTCCGAGCAGTGCTTCGACGAGTGAAGCTGTGGCCTGACGGACCGCATTGGCTGACGGTACCAGGCAGTTTTGAAACGGGCGTGACCGATGCTTCGAGGCAACTACCCGGCGCGAGTAGACGAGAAAGGGCGGCTGAAGGTTCCCGCCCCCTTCAAAGACGACCTGGAAGAGAACTACGGAAAACATTTTTATATCACCAGCCTGGACGGTCAGTACGTTCGCATTTATCCCCTGGAAGAGTGGAACAAGCTGGAAGAGAAACTCCAGGCGGCTTCTTCGTTCAACCGCACGCGCCGCAAGTTCCTGGACCGGACCAACTACTTTGGCCAACTGGTAGAAATGGACAAGCAGGGCCGAGTGCTGATTCCCGCTGTTTTGCGGGAAGAGGCCGAGATGAAAGGCGATGTGGCGGTGCTCGGCAACCTGGCCTTCCTGGAAGTGTGGAATCGCGAGCGCTTCGTGAAGGAGAGGATCGAGCAGAACCCGATTACGTCTGAGGACGAGGGGCTGCTGGAGCAGTTGGGGATTTAAGGATTGGCCCTGTCCGGGCACGTTCCGGTGCTGTTGCGCGAGGCGCTGGAGTACTTGGCCATCCGGCCCGAAGGAACCTACGTGGACTGCACGGTGGGGGCTGGAGGGCACAGCGCCGAGATCGCCCGGAGATTGACCACCGGCCGGCTGCTGGCGCTGGATCGCGATCCACAAGCTCTTGAGCTGGCGCGGCAGAGGCTGGCCGAATTCGGGAACGCCGAATTGGGGAACACAGAGTTGGGGAACACAGAGTTGGGGAACAAGGTGAAGCTGGTGCAAGCCCACTTCGAAGATCTGGTTGAGACCACGCGGCAACAGGGTGCCGCGCCGGCCGATGGCCTGCTGGCCGACCTCGGCCTCTCCCGGATGCAGTTGGACAATCCCCAGCGGGGCTTCAGTTTTGCGACGGAGGGGCCGCTCGACATGCGCATGGATCCAGCTCAGCCCCGAACCGCCGCAGAAGTCGTAAATCGAACCGGCGAGCGCGAGCTGGCCGATTTGATTTACAAATTCGGAGAAGAAAGGAGGTCGAGGAAAATCGCCAGAGCGATTGTCCGGGCGCGGCCGCTGCGGAGCACCAAGCAGTTGGCAGAAATTGTTCAGGCCGCGTCCGGGCCATCGCGTCGTCGAGGGCTCCATCCGGCTACGCGCACGTTTCAGGCTCTGCGCATCTTCGTGAACAATGAACTGGGCGAGCTCGAGGCCATGCTGGCTTCCTTACCTTCTTCCCGCACCTTTCGGCCGGGTGCCAGAATCGTCGTCATCAGCTTTCATTCTTTGGAAGACCGAATCGTAAAGCAATCGTATCGGCAGTGGCAGGCTGAGGGATTCGCGCGCATCTTGACCCGGCACGTGGTGGTGCCGTCGCCCTCGGAGGTTCAAGCCAACCCCAGGGCGCGCAGCGCCAAGCTCCGCGCAGCGGAAATCTCGGCCGCCGGCGGCCGCACAAACTCGGCAAACCTGAAGAAAGGTTAAGGCTCCATGGCAGATGCATTTCGGTTCCCGAACCTACCCCCCCCGACCGGGCGGCGTCTTCCGCAATGCGTCGTTCGAGCTGACGCTTTCTCCCTCCCACAGAAGATTGACAACTCACGGCTGGTCAAGGTGGCCGATCCGCGGGAGCGGCGCGCGCAGCACCGCCTGGTGCTGGTCAGCCTGCTGCTGTCGGCCGCCATCCTGGCCTCCGCCTACCAGCGATTCGCGATCATCCGGAGCGGCTACCGCCTGGAGGAGCTGAAGGGGCAGCGCGAGCAACTGCTGGAAGCCAACCGGCAACTGCACCTGGAAGAATCGTCGCTCCGGAACCCGGAGCGGGTGGATGCTATTGCCCGCGCGCAGCTCGGTTTCGCCACGCCGACGCCCAGCCAGATGCGGCCTCTGGAGCCACTGCCGGACGGCTCGGACGGAGCGGTGTTCGCCGCCGTGCATCCCCCGCCTCTTTCCCAGTCCGTCGGAGCCCAGTCGGTCGGGGCCGCGCTTCCGGCCGTTGTTCCCTAAGCGAAGCCCATGCTTCCGGTAGCCGACCGCCGGGGCGCTTCCGAAAGCGCTCCCTCTGCCTCCGTCCGCTACCCGGTGCTCATTGCTATCTTCGTCCTTTGGATGGCGGCTGAAGCCGTTCGCTTGGTGCAGCTCCAGGTTGTTCGTCACACCGAGTTCCTGAGCAAAGCGCAGCGGCAGCAGCAACGCACTATTGAGGTCAGTCCGAAGCGGGGCGTCATCTACGACCGCAATTTTCACGAGCTGGCCAGGAGTGTTTCGGTAGACTCGGTCTTCGCGGTCCCGTCGGAGATCCCCGCACCGAAAAACGTCGCCGCGTTACTAGCGGGCGTGCTCGGGTTGAACGAAGGTGACTTGCTGGCGCGCATGAAGTCCAGCCGCAACTTCTGTTGGGTGAAGCGGAAAGTGGATCGGCTGGAGGCGGAACGGGTGCGCGCCCTCAACCTGGAGGGCATCTACTTTCAAAAAGAGAACAAGCGGTTTTACCCTAAGCGTGAGTTGGCAGCCCACGTGCTAGGCTATGTGGGTGTGGATGAAGTCGGGTTGGCGGGCCTCGAGTTCAAGCTGGACAAGACGGTCCGTGGACGTGCTGGCAATCTGCTCATCCAGACCGACGCCCGCCGCCGCTGGTATGGCCGCACGGAGCGGCCGCCCGAGGTCGGCCAGAACGTAGTTCTCACCCTCGACGAGAAGATCCAGTACATTGTCGAGCGTGAATTGTCGGCAGCAATGGCCACGACGCGGGCGCGCGCAGGCACCGTAGTGCTGCTCGATCCCAGCAACGGCCAGATTCTAGCGCTGGCCAATCGGCCCACCTTCAACCCGAACGCGTACGCTCAGGCGCCCCGGAAAGCCTGGATAAACCTGGCGGTGGCGGCGGCCTACGAGCCCGGCTCCACCTTCAAGGTGGTGACCATTGCCGCGGCGCTCGAGGAGCGGCTCACCCGGCCCGGCGAAGTCATTGACTGCCAGATGGGGTCCATCGAAATTGCCGGGCATACGATCCGTGACCACAAACCATTTGGTCCCCTCACGGTCACTCGCATCCTGGCTTACTCCAGCGATGTGGGGGCGATCAAATTGGGGCTGCGGCTGGGGAACGACCGCATGTACCGCTACATCCGGAAATTCGGATTCGGCGCCCCGACCGGGGCAGGCTTGCCCGGCGAGGCCCGGGGCCTGCTGCGGCCCCCAGACCGCTGGTCAAAGATCTCCATCGGCGCCATCTCCATGGGCCAGGAAGTGGGTGTCACCGCCATGCAGTTGATCACCGCCATCTCCGCGGTCGCGAACGACGGCATCCTCCATGAGCCCAGGATTGTCCAGAAGCACTTCCGTCACTCGCCCAGGCGGCAGGCGGCACTGATGTTCGCCGGCTTGCGCGCCGGCACGCCGGAGCCAAAAGGCAGGCGGGTGCTAAGTCCCGAGACAGCGCTGGAGGTGAAGCAGATGATGCGGCAGGTGGTGTTGGTAGGCACCGGCAGGAAGGCGCAACTGAACGGCTGGTCAGCCGGCGGCAAGACGGGGACGGCACAGAAAACCGACCCGGCCACCGGCTCCTACTCGCGGACCGATTACGTGGCCTCCTTTGTCGGCTTCGCTCCGGTGAATGAGCCGGCGATCAGCATGGTGGTCATCCTGGACTCCCCGCGCGGAAACTATCACGGCGGCGAAGTGGCTGCACCGGTGTTCCAGCGCATTGCCGAACAGGTGTTGTCCTACCTGGGCGTGCCGCGCGATCTGCCTATCCTCCCGGAAGCAGAGCAGCCGGAGGTGGATGCCGCCCAGGTGATCGACTTTGCGCCCCAACTCGACTTGGCCAAGGCCTCTCGCGCCTCGGCTTCCGGCGTCCGGAAGGCCTCGAAAGCCAGCTCAACCGTTGTGCTCGACCTGGAGCAGTTACAGGTGGCGCCGGAGTTCTTGGGCAAGTCGGTACGCGACGTGGCCGAACAGGCGCTCTCGCTGGGACTGGCGGTGGAGCTGCGAGGAACGGGGGTTGCCCGCCAGCAGGTGCCTCCTCCCGGTAGCCCCCTGGCCTCCGACACCAAGGTCACCGTGCGCTTCTCCCCCTAGCCGCCTTTTCGCGACCGTCTTTGCCAGTCGGGTAGGCCAGTCAGGTGGGCCAGTCAGGTGAAAGCTCTATAATCAGTTCACCAACCGATGAAGCTCCGGGAACTTCTGCGCGGGATCGAGCCGGTCGAGATTTTCGGGAATGCGGCGATTTCGGTCACCGGCCTGCACTATGATTCCCGCCGCATCCAGCCGGGCCAGGTGTTTGCGGCCGTTCGGGGAGAGAAGACTGACGGGAATCAGTTCGTCTCGCAGGCCCTGGAGGGCGGGGCAATCGCCGTGGTCAGCGAGGCGTCTCCGCGTTCTATAGACATCGCATCCGGCGCATCCGACACGGATGCTCCGCATCTCGGAGTCCGCACGCCGCCCTCCCCAGGGCGCGCCTGGGCGCAGGTGACAGACGCGCGCAAGGCTCTGGCCACAGCGGCGGCTAACTTCTACGGCCACCCGGCGCACGCGCTGGAGTTGGTGGGAGTCACCGGGACCAACGGGAAGACCACCACCTGTTTCCTGCTGGACGCCATCTTTGCTGCGGCGGGCAAGAAGTCCGGGCTGTTCAGCACCATCGAATACCGGCTCGCCGGACGTCGCCTGCCAGCACCCAACACCACGCCGGAATCGCTGAACTTGCAAGCCTACCTGGCCGAACTTCAGGCGCTAGGCGCAACGCACGCCGCGCTGGAGGTCTCCTCGCACGCCCTCGCCCTGGACCGTGTCTATGGCTGCCCCTTCCGGGCCGCAGTGTTCACCAACCTGAGCCGTGACCATCTGGATTTCCACGGTACCCTGGAAGCTTACTTCGCCGAGAAACGGAAGCTGTTCACCGGCTGGGGGGCTCGGCCGCCCGAGTGGGCTATCTTGAACGCTGACGATCTCCGGACAGCAGAGCTGCGCAGCTGTGGCAGCGCAAACGTCCTTACCTACGGCCTGGGTGCCAACGCGCAAGTGCGCCCGCACGGCGCAGGCCCCGGGCCAAATTCCGGCCGCTTACTCATGGACAGTCCGTGGGGAAAGCTGGAGAGCCGATCGCCTTTGCTGGAGCGGCCCAACGTCTACAACCTGCTGGCCGCAGCCGCCGCGGCACTGGCGCTAGGATTCGGCGTCGAACAAGTGGAACGCGGGCTGGCGGACCTGCAAGCTGTGCCGGGGCGCTTCGAGCAGGTGCAAGCTGGCCAGCCTTTTCTGGTGTTGGTGGACTACGCCCACACCGACGACGCCCTGCGCAATCTGCTGACCACGGCCCGCCAGTTGATTAACCGGAGTGGCCGCGTCATCACTGTGTTCGGCTGCGGCGGCGACCGTGACCGCACCAAGCGCCCCCTGATGGGGCGAGTGGCCGGCTCTCTCAGCGACCTGGTGGTGCTCACCAGCGACAACCCACGCTCGGAGGAGCCGCGCGCCATCATCGACGATGCGCTGGTGGGCCTCGAACAGACCGGCGCGCGACACACACGACAGATAATCGAGCCCGACCGCGCCCAAGCCATCGAGCTGGCCCTGCGCGAGGCGCGACCCGGCGATATCGTGCTGCTCGCCGGGAAGGGCCACGAGACCTACCAGATCATCGGCGAGCGGGCGTTGCCCTTCGACGACCGCGCCGTTGCCCGCCAGGTGTTGCAATACCTGGGCTACGAAATAGATGAGGCAGAAAAGACTGACTGACCGACGGTGGACAAAGTAAGCAGGGACGCGGGTAGCATTGGTCAAACTTGCGGGTCAACTTGCGGCCCTGTGGGGAGTGGCGATCTGTCTCCGAGTTGCTAAGTCCGGCGAGATGCTAAAGTTTGGCTGCTTTGCCGGCGACCTGTAAGCGCACGAGCGCCCGTTGCAGCGCCACCATGGCCCGCTTTGCGTCGGTCTCCGGGTCGGGATGGCCAAGACGCTTCTCGGCTCGCTCTTGCGACGCCCTCGCCCGCGACACGTCAATCTCTTCCGCCTTCTCGGCCGTGTCGACGAGCACCTTCGTGTGCTCCGGCAGGACTTCCACCAAGCCTCGCCCCACTACCAGGCGCTGGGTCCGGCTGCCTTGCCGATAGCTGATTTCCCCAGGCCTCAACTGGGACAGAAGTGGCGCGTGTCCCGGCAGCACGCCCAGGTAGCCATTGCGGGCGGGAATTTGCGCCTCTTCCACGTCCTCGCGCGCCACCATCCGTTCCGGGGTGGTGATTTCCAATCGAAATGTTTCAGCCATAGCCTCACGCCGCCGCTTTCAGCTTTTCCGCCTTCTCGTAAACCTCTTCGATCGTTCCCACCAGGTAGAAAGCCTGCTCGGGAATTTCATCCAGCTTGCCATCCACGATGGCGCGGAAGCTTTTCACCGTGTCCTCCCGTTTGACGTATTTGCCAGCCAGACCGGTGAACTGCTCGGCCACAAAAAAGGGCTGGGAGAGAAACTTCTGGATCTTGCGCGCGCGAGACACGGTCAGCTTGTCATCTTCGGACAGCTCGTCAATGCCCAGGATGGCGATGATATCCTGCAGGTCCTTGTAGCGCTGGAGCACGGCTTGCACGTCGTGCGCCACCTGGTAGTGCTCCTCTCCCAGCACGCGCGGATCCAGGATGCGGGAGGTGGAAGCCAGCGGGTCCACCGCCGGGTAAATGCCAAGCTCGGCAATCTGCCGCGACAGCACGGTGGTGGCATCCAGGTGAGCGAAGGTGGTGGCCGGCGCCGGGTCGGTCAGGTCGTCAGCAGGAACGTAGATGGCCTGCACGGAGGTGACAGAACCCTTCTTGGTGGAGGTGATGCGCTCCTGCAACTCGCCCATCTCAGTGGCCAAGTTGGGCTGGTAGCCCACGGCGGACGGCATCCGCCCCAGCAACGCCGATACTTCCGAACCGGCCTGTGTGAAGCGGAAGATGTTGTCGATGAACAACAGAACGTCCGCGCCCTCTTCGTCGCGAAAGTACTCGGCCACCGTCAGTCCGGTCAATCCCACGCGCAGGCGGGCGCCCGGCGGCTCGGTCATCTGGCCGTAGACCAGGGCCACCTTGGATTTCCGCCAGTCCTTCGGGTTGATGACTCCGGACTCCTGCATCTCCAACCACAGGTCGTTGCCCTCGCGCGTCCGCTCCCCCACGCCGGCGAACACCGAAACGCCGCCGTGCTTCAGGGCGACGTTGTTGATCAGCTCCATGATGATCACGGTCTTCCCAACACCGGCGCCGCCGAACAGGCCGATCTTGCCGCCCTTCAGGAACGGCTGCACCAGGTCAATGACCTTGATGCCGGTCTCGAACATCTCCAGCGTGACGCTCTGCTGGTCAAAGCCGGGCGCCGGGCGGTGAATCGGATAGCGCGTGTCGGACTCCACAGGTCCCATGTTGTCCACCGGCTCCCCGATCACGTTCATCACGCGGCCGAGGGTGGGACGGCCCACGGGCACGGTGATCGGTCCGCCCTGATCGGTTGCCTTCATCCCGCGCACCATCCCCTCGGTGGGCTGCAAAGCCACTGTGCGTACCCGGCCTTCTCCCAGGTGCTGCTGCACTTCCAGGATGACGTCCAGCGGCGCCGGGACATCGAACCCTTCGCTGGTTACCCGGACGGCGTTGTAAATGCCGGGCAGGTGCTCTTCGCTATACTGCACGTCCACGGCAGGTCCGGCGACCTGGATCACTTTCCCGATGTGTGAGCTGTTCATAAGCTTCCCCTATCCTAAGGCTGCGGCTCCGGAAACCACCTCGATGATTTCCTTGGTGATGAAGGCCTGGCGAATGCGGTTCATGTTAAGCGTGATCCGCTCGATCATCTCGGCGGCGTTGGTGGTGGCCGCGTCCATGGCGGTCATGCGAGCGGCATGCTCGGCGGCCGCCGACTCCAGCAGCGACCGGAACACCTGCACCTCCACATAGCGGGGCAGCAGCTGGCGGTAGATTTCCTCAGGCCGCTGCTCATAGATGTAGTCCACTTGGCCGTAGTCTACCTGGCCGTAGTCCCCTGGCGCTTCGCCCGGGCTGGGCGGAATCGGGTCCAGCGGCAGCAGGCGTTCCACCACCAGGCGCTGTGAAAGCACGCTCTTGAATTCGTTGTAGAGGAGATAAATGGCGTCGTACCGCTGGTCGGAATAGCGCCGGCTCACCTCCCCGGCGATCTCCTGTGCGTGAGCGTAATCCACCCGGGCGAAGATATTAACGTACTCGGCTTCCAGGTCGCGCCGGCGGCGGAAAAAATCCCGTCCCTTGCGCCCGACGGGGATCAGGCCGACCTGCCGCTCCTGGGCAGCGCGTTCCTCCAGAAACGCCTGCGCGGCCTTGACGACGTTGGTGTTGAAAGCCCCGGCCAATCCCTTGTCGCCGGAGAGCACCAGCAGCAGCACCCGGCGCTCCGGACGCCGGGCCAGCAGCGGGTGAGCAGTGGCGTCCTCTTCGCCGAGCTGCTGGCTGGCCTCCAGCCGTGCCACCACGTTCGCCAACGTCTGCCGCATCAGCGCGGCATAGGGCCGGGCGCTGAACACACGCTCTTGGGCTCGGCGCAGCTTGGCCGCCGCAACCATCTTCATGGCCTTGGTGATCTGCTGCGTGTTGCGCACGCTCCGCAGGCGCCGCCGGATATCGATTAGCGAGGGCATGAATTAACAGGCAGCGAGGGCATGGGTTAACCAGCTGCCGCCTTGTCGGCGCGCTCGGCGCGGAAGCGCTCTTTGAACTCGCTTAGAACCGCGGAAACCTGCTGGCGCAGATCCTCGGTCAGTTCCTTGCGTTCGCGGATGCTCTTGCCCAGCGCCGGGTGCGCCTGGTCGAGGAAGCGGTAGAGTCCCTGCTCGAACAAACGTAAGTCTTCCACGGTTAAGTCATCCAGGAAGCCGTTGGTTCCGGCAAAGACGATGAGGATCTGTTTTTCCACCGCCAGCGGCGCGTACTGGTCCTGCTTGAGGATTTCGGTCAACCGGCGGCCGCGACCCAACTGGGCCTGGGTGGCCTGGTCCAGGTCGGAGCCGAACTGGGCGAAGGCAGCCAGTTCGCGGTACTGCGCCAGTTCCAGTCGTAGCGTACCGGCCACCTGCTTCATGGCCTTGATCTGGGCATTGCCGCCCACCCGGCTGACCGAAAGGCCCACGTTCACCGCCGGGCGGATGCCGGAGTGGAACAGGTCGGTTTCCAGGTAGATCTGGCCGTCGGTGATGGAGATGACGTTGGTGGGGATGTAAGCGGAAACGTCGCCGGCCTGCGTTTCGATGACCGGCAGAGCGGTCAGCGAACCGCCGCCATGCTCGTCGTTGAGCTTGGCGGCGCGTTCCAGAAGCCGCGAGTGCAGATAAAAGACGTCGCCGGGATACGCCTCGCGCCCCGGCGGGCGCCGCAGCAGCAGCGAAATCTCGCGATAGGCGGCGGCGTGCTTCGACAGGTCGTCGTAGAAGCACACCGCATGGCGTCCCGTATCCCGAAAATACTCGCCCATGGCGCAGGCCGAATACGGCGCCAGAAACTGCATCGGGGCCGGGTCGCTGGCGGTGGCCGCCACCACGATGGTGTAGTCCATGGCGCCCTGGTCGCTCAGCGTTTTCACCACCTGCGCCACCGTGGAGCGCTTTTGCCCGATGGCCACGTAGACGCAAATGACGTCGCCCCCCTTCTGGTTCAGGATGGTGTCCAGGATCACGGCGGTCTTACCCGTCTGGCGGTCCCCGATGATCAGCTCGCGTTGGCCCCGCCCGATGGGAATCATCGCGTCAATGGCTTTGAGCCCGGTCTGCAACGGCTCCTTCACCGGCCGGCGGTCCACCACACCGGGCGCCAGTCGCTCGGTGGGGCTGTGCCGATCGGTCACAATGGGACCGCGGTCGTCAATCGGCTGGCCCAGCGCGTCCACCACCCGGCCGATCAGAGGGTCGCCCACTGGCACCGACATGATGCGCTGCGTGCGGCGTACTTCGTCGCCTTCGCGGATTTCGGTGTAGTCGCCCAGGATCACCGCCCCCACCTGGTCTTCTTCCAGATTCATGGCGATGCCGGAAACCCCGTGGGGAAACTCCAGCAGCTCGCCGGCCATCACCTTCTCCAGACCGTGGAGGCGCGCGATGCCGTCGCCCAGCGAGATGACTGAGCCGACTTCGCTCACGCTCACCGTGGCCTGGTAGTTTTCAATCTGTTCTCGGATAATTTTCGAGATTTCGTCTGCACGAATCGTTGCCATAGCTCCTCGTCGCTCACGTAGCGGCGCCCTTCAGGGCGCCGCCTGGCTGTGGCAGGCTGAAGCCTGCCGCTACTCAGAACTCAAGCGTTGGCGAACCTGCCTCAATTGCTCGCGGAGCGAGCCGTCGTAGATAGTGCTGCCGATGCGGGTCACGGCGCCGCCCAGCAGCTCCGGATCGATTGAGCATCGCATCCGGACCTGCTTGCCGGTCAAACCCCCCAGGGCGTCCTCGAGCAACTGGCGTTCGTCCGCCGCCAGCTCGCCGGCAGTCGTGACCTCGGCTCGCACGATGCCCCGCCGCTCGTCCAGCAACGTTTCCAGCTTGCCCAGGACCTCGCCCAGCAGATTCATCCGACGATGATCCAGCAGCACCAGCAGGAAATTGCGGCTGGTGCGGGAAAGCTTGAGCGGCGCCGCCAAACGCTCGATCAAGGCGCTCTTGCGGGCGGCCGGCACCGCCGGGTTGGCCAGCACCGCGCGCAGCTCCTCGCTGGTTTCCAGAAGCCCGAGGAACTCGCGCAGCCCGGCAACCACACCTTCGGATGCAGCCGGGGCATCGGGGCGCGCCAGCACGTCGGCCAGAGCTCGCGCATATCGGGCGGCTACAGCGGCCATGAAATCATTTCTCCTTGTCGTTGCTCAAGAGGCATCGTTGCTCCAACGGCGTGCTGAAAACCCCGCCTGCGTGTCAGGCAAGGCATGGCGGTCGAAAAGCAGATTCCTCGCTTCGCTCGGAATGACATGGAAGACAGTTCTTCAGCCCCCTGCTAGACTTGTTTTCCGCGCAGGCTTCCTGCGTACTCCCGCAATAGCGCCACCTGCCGCTCTGGCGTCAGGTGGCCCCGAATCCGTTGCTCCGCCAGTTCCGCTGCCAATCCGGCAACGTAGCTCTTCAGCTCTCCTCTGGCAGACTTGGCCAGGGCACGCATTTCCTGTTCGGCTGACGCGAAAATCCTTTCGGTTTCGGCACCGGCGGCTTTGCGCAGGCGCGCCCTCTCGGTCTCAGCCTCGCTGTCGGCAGTCGCTCGCAGTTCGGCCATCTCCGCTTCCAGGCGCTCCAGGCGGCCTTCGATTTCGTGAAGGCGCTGTGCTGCCTCCTCGCGTGCGCGGCGACCACTTTCCAGGCCTTCCTGGATCGCCCGAGTACGGCCGGCGAAAAATTCTTTGATCGGCTGACGCAGCAGATAGCCAAGCAGGCCGAAGAAAACCAGGAAATTGATCCACTTCAAAATGCCCTGGATTGGGCCGGACTCCGCCGCGAAGAGAAGGAGCAAGAGTGAGGGAGGAGGCAAGGTCATCAACGGGCCGTCTCCGCTTTGGCTCTCAAGACCGCCTCGGTGATGGAATCTGCCATTCCGCCGCTCTCCTCGGCCAGCAACGCCTTGGCCCTCTCGACCTCGGTGCGCAGTTCCTTGCGCGCCATCCGCACCTGCTCATCCGCCTGTGTCCGGGCGCGGCGCACTTGCTGGGCGCATTCCTCCACGCTTTGCTGGCGCTCCCGTTCCAGAGCGCGGTACATTTCCGCGCGAGCTTCCCTCAGAGCCTGCTGGTACTCGGCGCTCTTGCGGTCGGCCAACTCCAGACGCTCTCGGGCAGCCTGCATCGCGCCTTCCGTCGCCTGGTGACGCTGGTGCAGGATCTGTTCCAGTGGGTTGAAGAACACTTTCTTGAGAAATATGTAAAGCAGCAGCACCAACACGAAGGTCGGCACTGCGTTGCGCAATAAGAGAGCCAGGGCCTCAACGACCTTTTCCATTGCCTCTCGGCGGTCCCTTATGGGTGCGACACAAGCGGCGTCACCGAACCCACTGAAAAAAAAAGAAGGCTAGCACAGCGGCCGCAAAATGGTCAACGGCATCGCTTGGATAAAGTCACGTGTCGCGACTTCAGTCGGGCAGGCTACTCCTAGGCGATGGTGACGGTGTTGGATGCGATGCCTCTGGTGGTGAGTACCACTGGGCCCCCACCGCCCATGGGAGCGTTCGGTGGAACTCGGGGGATTGAGAGGAGCGTGGCCAGGAGGCATCGGAACTTGTGAGGCGCCTCACCGGGTGGGAATGAAGTTGCGGATGAAGCGTCGGCAATGGTAGATCGTGAATAGCTTCTCCACGCCGAGAATCCCGCCGAAGAAGGCGACTTCGAACAGAGCAACGCCGGCGGTGACCTGTGGTTCACCTGGCTCGGCCAGGAACCCGAACGCCAGCAGCACCGAGATCACCACCAAAAAAAGCAAGATAGCTTCAGCAACGAAGTCCCCGACGCCCAGAAACCAGTGCCCAGTGTAAAAGTAGCCACCGCCGGGGATCAGCAGCGAGCGCCGGATCATGGTCTTCTCATCCTTAAAGGTAAGGCTGCAGCGGCTGCACTGGTAGGCTCCGGGGCTGAGGCCGGCGAAGCACTCCGGGCAGAGGGAAGACATGGCCTGCGCCGGGCTGGTCTCCCCCAGCTGGCAGAGAGCAGAACCGGGAGCAAGACTTTGATTGTTTTGGCATCGCCGCGGCGCAGGCCCCAGTAGGTTTCGACCTTGCCGTCTTGATACTTCAGCCGGAGTCTGGGCCCGAACAAGCCGTGGACCTTCGCCTCCGACAGGTCCCCCCAGCGAAGGCTACGAAGGCTCTTCTTCCAACTGCCGTCGCGGCGAACCGGGAAGTGCAACAGACGCCGGTTGGTGAACACTAGAACCGTCGCAGTGACGTAGTAGATGTACCACCCGAAGGCAAACTGCTCCAGGATTCCGGCCGGCGCCTGGCAGCGGGCCACATGCAGGATGGCTTCGTCCGGCTCCAATACCTTGGCCAGCGTTTCTTGTAGTTTGTCCAGGGCCTTGTCGGCGCGCTTGCGTACGCCCTTCCGTTCCCGGCCGCGGTGGTCGGCGTAGACTGTGTCCTCACGGACGCGAACGCCAGCGCGGGAAATGGGGCGCGGGACTTGGCCGGTGTGGACCTGCAGATCTGCGTTTGCCATGCGAAGCCCCCAATTGCTGCCAGGCCAGTGAAAGAGAAATCGCCCGATTCTACAGTGGCGCAACACCACCGTCAATGCGGACGTCAAGGCCGCCTGGGTAAAACCGGCACACCGCCCGGGTTTCCGGGCCAGCGCTCTAGTGACCGGCAATCGGGCTTAGCCGAGCCAGCGGTTGGGGCAATGGGTCAAATTGACCCTACTGAGGTTTGTTGCAGGGTTGTCTTCTCCCCCTGGTCTTGTAAACTTAAGAGCTCGATAGCGGAAAGGTCGGAGTCACCGGCCGGTTCTTGGGAGGGGGAGAAGTGCTGCTCCGCATCCTGCTCGCGTTGCTTGCGTTCGGCGCGGCTGGTGCCGCGCCGGACCCCGGATGGCCGCTGCGTCCGCCCGTCGGCTTCCAGCCAGTACCCGTACTGCCCGATAATCCCCTGACGCCGGAAAAGATAGCCCTGGGAGAGCGCCTGTTTGCCGACAGTCTTCTGTCTGCCGACAGCACCGTGGCCTGTGCTAACTGTCACCGGCCCGACTACAGCTTCACGGTGCGGGAACGTTTCGGACGCGGCATCGGCGGCGTCTCGACGACGCGTCGGCCGCCCACCCTGCTGAACCGCGCCTACGGCGATTTGTACTTCTGGGACGGCCGGGTGGCTTCGCTGGAAGAGCTGGCCCTGCTGCCGATCCAGCACCCCGAGGAGATGGGACTGAGCCTGGACGAGATGGAGCGCCGCCTCCGCCGCCATCCGGAATACCCAGGTGAGTTCCTGCGCGTGTTCGGACGGGAAGCAAATGCAGCCGACGTAGCCCACGCCTTAGCCGCATTCCTGCGCTCGCTGCTCTCCGGCCCCAGCGCGCTTGACCGCTTTCTGGATGGCGACGCTACAGCGCTCTCTCCGGCCGCCCAGCGCGGCTTTGGATTGTTCCGTGGCAAGGCGCGCTGCATCTCTTGCCACTGGGAACCGAACTTTACCGACGAGCAGTTCCACAACACCGGAATCGCCGCCCGCCAGCCGGTCTTCGACCGGGGCCGCGGCGGCGGCGCCTTCAAGACCTCTACCTTGCACGAGGTTTCCCGCCGCCCCCCTTACATGCACGACGGCAGCATCCCAACTCTGGAGAAGGTGATCGAGTTCTACGCCGGGGGCGGCGAGCCGAATCCCCAGTTGGATGCCGCCGTTCGCCGGTTAAATCTGACGCAACAAGAGAAAGCCGACCTGCTGGCCTTCCTCAAGTCGCTGTAGTGCTGCGCCCCCAGCCGCCAAGGCTGGCAGCAAGCCCGGCACGAGACTGTCCGCTACAGACTGTCCGCTACAGACTGTCCGGCCGCTACAGACCGGCCGCTACGGCTTCGTGTGGTAAACTCGGCTGCCATGTCGAACCCGTTTGGCGGCTTGAACGTCCTGAAGAGCTGGAAAGTCGGGGACACGCGGGAACTGACCCAGAACCAGCTCCGCGGCCTGCACGGCACGTCCGCGCATGACTCCTATAGCGGGACTTACCACCTCAATGGTCTCACTTGGCGCATTGTCGGGCAGATGAGCCGGGCCTACGGCGAGACCATTTTTACACTTCAGGCGACGAGTACATAGCCGGGACCTTCCTTCCGCCGGTTTGTCAGGGTTGGCCGGTTTGTCAAGGTCAGGAAAGAGAGGAGTTGCAGCATGAGAGCAGCATTCATTGTCGCGCTGGTTCAGATCATGGTGGGCTTAGTCATCTGGAGTACGCCCGCCGCCTTCGCACAACCGAATCCGAGACCTGGGTCACTTCACCTGACCGTCTTGGATGCTGACTCCGGGCAACCCACTCCTGCCCGAGTCGAACTGCTCGACAAGCAGGGCGAAGCCTACGTGGCCAGAGACGCTTTACCCGTCGATGGTGACTGCGAACTGTACTACGGTAATGCGCCCCAGGAAGACCTCTCGGGATGGACATTGGAACGAGCGGTGGCCCTGTTAAAGAAAAAAGTCCACAACCCTTACACTGGGACCACCCAATTTTACAGCGTCGGGAAGTCAGTGATTTCCTTGGCGCCCGGGACCTATAAGCTCAAAGTCTTTAAGGGTGTTGAATACAAGATCCAGGCACGGAAGATTGACGTCCGGCCAGGGAAGATCACACAGCTGACGGTGAATATGTCGCGCTGGATCAACATGCCAGAGCAGGGCTGGTACAGTGCCGACGACCACATCCACATCGCCCGACCCGTAAAGGAACTAGACCCATTTATTTCCAAGATGATGCAAGCGGAAGACCTGCACGTAGGGAATCTCCTGCAGATGGGACTCTCCATACGTTTCAACCGCACTCCTCAGTATGCCCATGGGCCCGACAGCATCTATCAGGAGGGGAATTACATCCTGGCCACAGGCCAGGAAAATCCACGCACCGATTTTCGAGGTCACACGATTATCCTGGGAGCGAGCTCGCCTATCCATTTTCCCAAGAATTACCTGATTTACCGATTGTTCTTTGAAGAGGCGCGGCGTCAGGGAGCACTCAGCGGTTATGCTCACTTCGGCGGCGATGAAGTGGGTGGTAATTTCGGCCTCGGCATCGATCTGCCTCATGGCCTGGTGAGCTTTATTGAAGTGTTGCAGTGGAATCGGGGAATTTACAATTTTTGGTATGACGTTCTGAATGCGGGTTTTCGCATGACACCGACGGCCGGGACGGACTATCCGTGCGCAAGAGCAAATATACCTGGGCGCGAGCGATTCTATACGAAAGTGGAAGGTCCTTTCACCTACAAGAATTGGTTGGAGGGGGTCCGCAAGGGCCACACCTTTGTGACCACTGGGCCAATCCTTGAGTTTCGAGTCAATGGCAAGGGAATGGGGGAAGAAGTGAAGCTGAGCCAGCGCGGCTCGGTGCAGCTGGAAGGCCGGGTGCGCTTTGATCCGACCTGGGATGACGTGGAACATCTTGAGGTCATTGAAAATGGGCAGTTGTTGCGAAGCTTCCCGAGAAAAGTGGGGGCGGCCGAGATCCGGTTCCAGTTTGAACACGATGTTCGAGAGTCCTCCTGGCTAGCTATTCGAGCTTATGGAAACAAGCTGGGCGAGATAGATCCCATGCGCAACCATATCCAGGGCACTAGGCGCCATACGTCGGAGGCTCACTCGGCTCCGGTTTATTTAACCTTGAAAGGTGCACCTCTCTCGGCCCAACCCCGGGTTAAGGCTTCGGCTCGTACCTGGCTGGCCCGGCTGGAAGATTTCGAATCCCGGTTGGCGGAGGATCAGATTGAGAGTTTGGACAGAGAATATATTGGAAACATTGTTGAACTGGACCTCCTCCTCAATAATCGCGCAGCCTTGCTGGAGGAAATCCGGAAGGCTAAGGAATACTTCACTCGTCTAGCACAATAAGACGTGCTGGACGAGTGAAAGCGCTTTTTTAACGATCGAGTGGCTATTCCCTATTTAATCACTGAGCTCAATCATCCGAGACCGATGGCGCGGCCATTCCCGTTGTCTTCACCCATTTCCTGAAACGATTACCTGAATCGAGGTCAAGCACGCACCTGCTCGTGTATCCCGTATCGGCGCGATTCCTGACCGTACATGGTAGAATTGAAGCTGGGCACCGGAGAGGAGAGATGCTGTGATGAAAGTGCGATTCAGTTTTTGGTCTGTGGCACTGCTGGTTCTTGCGGTATCGGCGGTACGCGCCGACACGCTGCGACTCCGCGACGGGCGCACGATCGAAGGCGATTTTGTGGACGGTAGCCCTCGCCAGGTCCGGTTCATGGGAAAAGACGGCGTCCTGAAGGTCTATTCCATCACTGAAATCAGGAGCATCGTTTTCGGAGAGGCTCCCGCGCCGACCGCCGGGCGGCCCGCCGACCGCCGGCGCTCCTCTGTCGTGCTTCGGCCCTCCGGGCCGACCCAACCCCGCCGACCCTCGGCTTCCGCAGCTCCAAGCTGGCGCACAGCGGTTTCGGTGCCAGTCGGCACCGTCGTTACCGTCCAGATGATTGATTCCATTGACTCCGACGTGACGCGGGCAGGAGAAAAATTCCTGGCCAGCCTGGACGACCCGCTGGTGGTAGACGAGAAGATCGTGGTCGAGCGGGGCGCGGATGTGACCGTGCAGGTGGTTCGCGTCGAACAATCGGGGAAGTTTGCCGGTCGGGATGAAGTGGCGCTGAAGCTTTTCGACATTACCATCGGCGGGATTAAATACGCCGTGGCCAGCAGCTATGCCGAGGTGGCCAGTGGGTCCCGCGGTAAGCGGACCGCCAAAGTCGTCGGAGGCACGGCGGCGCTGGGCGCCATCATTGGCGCCATCGCCGGCGGCGGCAAAGGCGCGGCCATCGGGGCCACTGCCGGCGCTGGCGCCGGCGCAGCGGTGCAGGCTGCCACCCGCGGCCAGCGGGTCCAGATTCCCTCCGAATCCCGCCTGGACTTCACACTCACCCAACCGCTCCCTGTGAAGTAAGGTGAAGTAGCGTCCCCCTTTTGGGACATCAGCGCTGGTGGCGGCAGGCTAAAAAGCCTGCCGCTAGAGGGCTTCAGGGTCGCCCGCTGCGAAGCGCCGCCTGAACCATCAGCAACTCGCTGACGTTGTCCATCGTCACGACGCCCACCAGTCTGCCGCCTCGGAGGACGGGCAGGGAACGACAGCCGCAGGTTTGCAGGCGTGCAAAGGCGGACTCCAGCATCTCAAAAGGTCCGGCGGTCTCAAACTGCCGCTGCATGACATCACCCACTAAGGCATGAGGTCCATGCTGCGTCAGCCCCTTCAACATATCGGCCCGAGTCAGAACCCCTACCAGCTGCCCGCTTTCCAACACCGGAAAGTCCTGTTGAAAGCCCGCCAGGACGTGGTCCACAGCCCGCGATAAAGGATCATCAGGAGAGAGCGCGCGAAAGTCGGTGATCATAGCTTGGCTGACGGGGATCCCACCCAGGGCGGACCGCATCTGCACCATCGACGATTCCTGAACGGCACCTATCCAGACAAACAGCGCAATGAAAACCAGAAACGGGTTGAAGAACAGGCCCAGGAAGCCAAACAACAAGGCCATGGCCTGCCCGACGTTGGCGGCGATCTGAGTCGCCTGCACGTAGTCCATCTTCATCGCCAGCAAGGCTCGCAGCACTCGCCCGCCGTCCATCGGGAAGGCGGGTAGCAGGTTAAAGACCGCCAGCACCACGTTGACCCACATCAGCCGGGCGAGCCATGAGCCGCCCAGCGCAGTCATCGGCGGCAGCGCCGGCGACCCGCCGACGCTCACGAGAATCACAAACAACACGGCGGCCAGCGCCACGTTGACCGCGGGACCTGCGAGCGCGACCAGCAGCTCCTGCCCTGGCTCTTCGGGCATCCGCTCCAACCGTGCGACTCCGCCGATGGGCAGCAGGGTGATGTCACGCGTTCCAATGCCAAAGCGCCGGGCGGTCAGCGCATGCCCCAACTCATGCAGGACCACGATGGCAAACAGCGTGAGGATGAACACCAACCCACTGGCCGCGGCGGCCAGACTCCGGCCTTGCTGATAGTGAATCAACGCCACCCAAGCCAGCAGCAGCAGAAAGGTGGCGTGCACGTAGATGCCGATGCCAGCGATTGCACCTAACTTCCATGACCACCGCATCGTTTCCCCTTCCTTCTCCAGGGCACGCGACGTAGCGTCCTGGCGGCCAACACCGGATGCGAAAGAGCCCCTGAGGCGACCGTTCCCCTTACGGTCAAGGCGTCGTAAGTCGCACCAACGTAAGGTGCATCAGCGGCTGAGCCGCTCACCTCTAACTGACCAACTGGGTCCTCCGCGCCAGCCGTGCCAATCGCTCGTCCATCGAAGCAATTCGCTTGTTGAGAGTCCTTAGGTAGCGGCTGCGGACATCTGCGGCCGGGGCGTGAGCCATGAGAAGGGCGCAGGATCGGACTGCCCCTAAGTCGTCGCGCAACCGCCGGATAGCCTCCTCTGACTCTGGCCTTGCTGACTTTAGCTTTGCGGGCTCCATCGGGACCACCTCTCGGTCGGTAGGCCAGAATAGCATCACCGGCGGGCTCCGGTGACATCCCGTGGCGACTTTTGGCGCTGAAACGCCCGGGCCGGTTCTTGCCGGTGGAATGGAAGGCCGCTTTTTGCGTTTGGAACGCAAGGAAGGATATCGTTCGAGTCCAGCGCTTCGGCTGTAGTAGCCTATGCTTTCGAGCTTGAACATGACCCTTCGAGAAGTCAGCGTCGGTCCGCTGCGTGTGGGAGGCAACCGTGGGCCGTTCCTCATTGCCGGCCCATGCGTGATCGAGTCGGAGGCTCATGCCAGTTCCCTGGCTGAGCGGATCGCTGCCGTGTGCGCTGAGCTAAAGCTGCCGTACATTTTTAAGAGCAGCTACGACAAGGCCAACCGGACCTCCCTGGGCTCCTATCGCGGTCCGGGTCTGCGCGAAGGGCTCAGGGCCCTGGAGAACATCAAGCGCAGGGTAAAAGTGCCCATTCTTACCGACGTGCACGAGCCAGGGCAGGTGCCGGCCGCCGCTGAAGTCGCTGATGTGCTGCAAATCCCAGCCTTCCTCTGCCGGCAGACCGATCTTTTGCTCGCCGCTGGCCGCTCTGGGCGCGCCGTAAACATCAAGAAGGGCCAGTTCCTCTCACCCGGGGAGATGGAGCGGGCCATCGAAAAGGTTGCCAGCACGGGCAATGAAAACATCCTGGTCACCGAGCGCGGCACCTGCTTCGGCTACAACAATCTGGTCGTCGACATGCGTTCGTTCGCCATCCTGCGTGGCTTCGGCTATCCCGTTGTGTTTGACGCGACCCACTCGCTGCAGCTTCCCGGCGGCGGGGGCCACTCCCGCGGCGGCCAGCGCGAGTTTGTCGAGCCGCTGGCCGCCGCGGGAGTGGCCGCCGGTGCCGACGGCCTGTTTATGGAGGTCCACGACAACCCGGAGGCTGCGCTTTCCGATCCGGCCACGCAACTGCCCTTGTCCCAACTCAAGCCGCTGCTGGAAAAACTCCTGGCCGTGCACCGGGCTGTCGCAAAGCCCAGATCGGCTGAATAAGGCTCGACTGAATAAGGCTCGGCTGAATAAGACCGTCGGGACGTTATTAGTTTTCGCGATCGAAGCATCTGCGAAAGGAGATTCCGATGCCGGACCTACACCACGAAATTTGGATCAATGCACCGCCTGAGAAGGTCTACGAGGCCATCACTACGGCGGAAGGCCTGCGCAATTGGTGGACGGTCGACCTGGCAGCCGAGCCCCGGGTCGGCAGCACTGCCGAATTCGGCTTTAACAATCGGAGTACTCTGTTTCGCATGCGCATCGTTGAGCTGACACCCGGGAAACGTGTTGTTTGGGAATGCCTGGGAGATCCCGACGAGTGGAAAGGGACCCGCCTGAGCTGGGAAATCTCGCAGAAGGAGGGAACTACCATCCTCAACTTCGTCCACGCCAACTGGCGTTCAACAACAGGTTATTTCGCCTTGTGCAACAGTACCTGGGGTGAACTCATACATCGTATGAAGGCCTACCTGGAAGGCAAGGATCCCGGCCCGCACTTCACCTCTTAGGCCGCCGGCGTGGCTGGCGTATGCTTTTGGGTGAAGGGGGCCTCAAATCGGAAATTCCGGGTTCCGGGAGCCTGCTGCTGCCATAGAGCGCGGGTGAACAAGAGTATGTTCCCGGGACTCAAGAACCAAAGGAGAAACATTGTCAACAGCCCAACTCAATGGAAAGATCATCATTGTTACCGGAGGTACCCAGGGTTTGGGTGAGGCCATTGCCCGCTATCTCGTCGAGCAGGGTGCTGCCGGTATAGTGATCTGTGGACGCAATCGCGCCAACGGGCAAAGGGTTTCCGGCGCCCTAGAGGCGGCAGGGTGTCCCACCCTGTACGTGCCCGCCGACCTCTCAAAAGAGGCCGATTGTCGTGAGGTGGTGCGAGCGTGTGATGCCCGTTTCGGCCGGGTAGATGGACTGGTCAACGTTGCAGGCGATACCAGGCGGGGCACTTTAGAGGACAGCTCAGTGGCCCTTTGGGACCATCAGTTTGCAGTGAATGCACGGGCGCCGTTTATCTTGATGCAGGAAGCGGTGCGTATCATGAAACGGGAGAAGATACCCGGTAGCATCGTCAATATAATCAGTATGGCATGCTACGGTGGGGAACCCTATCTCACCCCGTACTGTGCATCCAAGGGGGCGCTTGCCACTTTGACCAAGAACGTTGCCAATACTCTTCTGTTTGATCGAATCCGGGTCAACGGTCTGAACATCGGCTGGATGAGTACGCCAAACGAGGATGTGGTACAGAAGGCTTCGGGACGGCCCGACAACTGGTTGGAGCTGGCCGAAGCCAAGTCTCCGTTCGGGCGCCTTTTGCGCCCGAGCGATCCGGTCAAACTGGTTGCGCTGTTGCTCAGCGACGATTCGGGAATGATGACCGGCTCCCTGATCGACTTTGACCAAGCCGTGGTCGGGGCCGGGAGCTGATGCTTACAGGCGCGAGAGAAAAGCAGTAACCAGCATCGTTTCCCTAGACCTGGAGAGACGGAGAACCCAATTGAACTTGAATGCGCGAAGTCTCGGGGCCTTCAATAGAAGCTCAACTGGACTGAGTCTCCCTGCTTGCGTGCCCCGCGCCACGCGCAGAAGTCTCAGCTGCTACTTCTGGGTTACGTAGACGGCGTAAACCCGAGCGTCCTCGGGCCGAAGTCCCCCATAGGTAAATCGGATACGAAGCGCGTGAGGAAACTTTTGCAGGCTCTTTTTGTTACCCCACTGCACCGGCTCGCGAAGCCCGCTTTGCTTGACCAGCGCGCTATCCGTCCCCGAATAGCCCGCCACGCCTCGCAATTGCTCGTCCAGGAGTTCCACTTTCAGATAGCTGTCTTCCGAAAGGCCATCGGCATTGACGTAAACCTTTCCTCCTGCATCCTCCAGCCGTATCGGACAAGTAACAAAGTGCGAGGCTTCGAAGGGGCCTTCACTTTTCCGGCGCCGGACGGGTTCGAAATACCCTAGCCGATCTCGCTCCCAAGTTGCCACGCGGACTTCACCGCTCATCCAGCCCCCATACCAGACCAGAGTTTGATCCCCGAGGTTTTCAAATCCCTGTCCCTGGATCAGCGAGGGGTGGGCCCCGTCGGGCTCCTCGGCGGCCGAGATGATCCGGAAGTCCGGAATCGGTTCACGGAAGTGCAAACCGTCCTGAGTGAGGACTAGACCGATGTCCATACTGATGTAGCGACGATCGTTGCTGTCCGCTCCGTGCCACTGTCCGTAGAATCCCAGCAGGACATTACCCCGGTCCCAGAGTGAGGCTCCCAGGTGAACCTGTTCTCCGGCACGCGAGAAAAAGACCGGCAGGCGCGGGGGGAGGTTGTCCCTGCGGAAACCCACCACCCCCGACTGCGTCCAGTTTTCGAAATCGTAAGAGATGTGGGTCACCAAGATGCGCTTGGGATATCCTAATCCCTGTCCGTTGACGTAGTAGGCGCCGTTCAGCTTGACCATTCCGGCCATTTCGAATACCGGCCCAACCGGGTTTTTGGGAGATTGTTTCCACTTCAAGCCGTCCGGGCTATAGGCAACTCCGAATTTCGCCCCGTACCTATCGCTCTCGAAAACCATCTTGAAGCGGCGGTTCGGATCAGGATCATCGGGTTCGTACAGGACTAGGGAAGCTCTCAACCGGTCGATGTCGAGATCGACGAGGTTGTTTTGTTTGCTCCCCTCAAACTCGACCAGGCCCAGCGCTGGTTTCTCCCAGTGGATGCCGTCTTTACTGACTGCATAACAAACCCGCCCTAGGCCCCATCCGGGCCAGCCTCCAGCCCTAGTGTCGTACACTTCGGGGGCTCCGATGTACCACATCCGGAGTTGGTCTCCGATCTTTATCACCGTTCCATAGTAGGCCACCGCTTTGGAGTCGGGCTCACCGGGTTTGCCCATGCGAATGATGGGGTTTTCCTTGTGCTTTTTGCCTGGAATCAGGCCCAGTTCCAACCCGTAAATCAGTGGAATGCTGTAATTGTCGTAGGGGAAAAGGACAACCTCTTCCAGCGACCGCCCCAGCCCTCCATTGAGCGCAACCACCTCACCTCTGGCGGGGGTCTGCAGACCGAATGTCAGCAGAACGACAACGACGATCCAACTTAGAACGGTGTATCTTTTCATCTACTCTACCCTCCGCAATAACGGAAATTGTCGGCTTCCATTCGGCTTCCATGCTGGCCGCCAAGAATTATGCGTCACACCCGCTTGGTGCAAGCCAAGATTGCGATAGAAGCTCCAGCCGCCAACGGATTCAGGATTTTGCTCCTAGGATCGCTCACGGAGCATTGCTTTCACCTTCGCAGAAGCTGCGATCCGGCTTCGTTTCACATAGGCCTCGTGATTCCGCTCGATCCGGAAGGGCCGGTACGCGTAGTTCACCATGAAGCCGAAGGATTGCGCCAGGCCCTTCTCGGATGTATCCGCAAGCCAGTTGATCTGTTCCACCGATGCCCCGTTGCCCAAGTGGAATGAAGCGACCGGGTCGACCGCACGGCCCTCCTCGCGCTCGCTAAGGAGATAGTGGGCGCAGAACCGTGAAAGCAATGGCCCAACCCGATCGCACGCGTCGCGGTTCTCGTGCCAGTCGGTGTCTTCCACGGCGTTCAAAACGGAGAGATCGCCGCCTCCGGCCAGTTCCGCCTTGCGATCGACCGACAAACCATTCAACCATGTTCGGAAACCAGGCAAGGGCGACAGCGTTGCAAACGATCGCAATTTGAGATCTTCCGCCTGCAACTCGGCGATGACGTGCTTGATGAGGAAATTTCCGAACGAGATACCACGCAACCCGTCGAGACAATTGCTGATGGAATAGAAAACCGCTGTATCCGCTCGCCGCAGATCCAGCGGTTCACTGTCACAGGCCAGCAAGGGCGGAATTGAAGAAGCGAGTCCACGGGTCAAGGCGACCTCGACGAAAATCAGAGGCTCGTCCGCAAGCGCTGGATGAAAGAAGGCGAAGCACCGCCGGTCCTTGGCGAGCCGCCGCCGCAGATCATCCCAGCCGTGAATCTCGTGAACCGCCTCATGCTCGATCAGCTTCTCCAAGATGCTTGCCGGTGTGTGCCAGTCGACGCGCTCCAAGCGCAGGAACCCGGGGTTGAACCATGAAGCCAGCAGATGGTGCAGATCCATATCCACCGGTTTGAGCTCCGGCCGGGCCGGCAGAAAACGCAGTAGATCTTCCCGCATCCGTACCAGCGCCTGGGTTCCGCCGGGTGTCAGATTGACGCGACGGAACAGCTCCTGACGAGGCGGCTCAACCGCGCCGAACAGCTCGGCCAGCGTTTCGGCATTCGGCTTGGATCGATACTTCTCGGCCGCCGCCAGGACAGACTGCCGATCAGGGAGAAAGTCCGGTTCCAAAAGGGCCAGAAAGAAAGCCTCTCGCGCGGAAGGCGCCAAGCGGCGGTAGCGCTCGGCGACTTCCCGCCCCAAGGCGATCCCGGAGGCCTCGCCGCGTTCGAAGAGTAACTCGCGGCATAGCGATTCAAGCGACGCGGCGCCGGTCGCTCTCCATCTTCGTCGCAACTCAAGCCCACGGTCGGCGATGGAGTCCCAGACCCGTCGAAACAGCGCGCCCTTCGAAACCATCAGACAGCTATCTCTCCTTCACGGTGGCCTTCAAGGTGGCTGGCAAGCGAAAGTTGGAATTTCCGATTTGAGCTTCCCGGCGCCCAGAAGCATACGGCAGTTGCCTTCTCGACTCAAGCTCAGATCACTGTAGCGAGGCCGAGCCATTGCCAGAGCTGCTGGGCTTGGCGAGCCGGAACAGGAAGCAGGTAGGAACAGTTCGCCCTGGTGCGGCATCCACTGACGTGGATCTCCCTTACCGTGGAGCTTGCACATCGTGCCCCTTACGGCCACCCACATGTGCGGCTGCACGCTGAAACCGGCAAGTTGAAACACGCCCGACACAATCTGAACCTGACTTCCAAGATACGGGCTCTATGCCGCAGGCTCGAAAGGTCGCCCAAACTCTCTTTGGGTGTTTGGCAGTGAAGACGGACTTGGCCCAATTTCCTTTCTTACTGTCGACGACCAATACTCCCGTACCCGCACCCTCTTGAGGCTACATGCCGCACCGTCAGAGTCAGCGAGCTACAGGTGGGCCTGTCTGGCTCCTCCCCTGGTGGCGTAGCCCTTGTGAGTGTCTATCGCGTAGTCGGGTCGGTTCGTACGGGTCCTGACACTTGGGGTTTCGGGAGTCCCTCCGATAAGTAAACGCTAACCGACTAGTGGGGACTAATCTGTCAAATCCGCCGCAAGTTCTTTCGTTTCAGAGCGGCCGCGCCGAAGCCCCCTATCCTGGCCTCCAGATTGTGCCATTCTGCTAGAATGCGTGCGATCGGGAATCCCATGTAGCCGGCCCCATGGCGGAAGGCAAGCACGCTCTCCCGGCTGCGGAAGGCAAGCGAACGAGGTGCTGGGAAACGTGTTGGGACTCAGGCGGAGAACATGATGTCCATTCGGCGGTTGGTATTTTTTGCGGTCTGCTGTCTGGCATTGATCTTTGCGAGACCCGCGTTCGGACAAGACATTAGCGGTTGCATGTCTCCACGGGTCCTGGGTATTTCCGCCTCCATGGGAGTTCCGCCTTCACAGCATGTTGTGATGGTAAACGAGACAATTCAGGTCTGCGAAAGACATGGAAGCGTCCTCTTTACTCTCTCGGTGGATTTCATGAACGGAACAGGCTGGCTCAGTGTTCCGCCCTCGGCGACGTTTGAGCCGGGTCGGGCGTCTTTCACCGTGACAATTAATTACGGGGCCTTGCCGGGGCCTGGGGTCAGTGAGGCACGCGTCATCGGCACTAGCGACAGCGGCGAGACGTTTTTTATTTCGGTCGCGGTCACATTGAGCGAGCCGCCGACGCCTCCGATCCTGCCGCCCGACTCGGTGGTCAACGGCGCCAGCTTCCGGGCGGCGACGGAGCCCAAATCCTTTATCGCTCCGGGCGCGATCGTGACCATCTTTGGGACGGAGCTGGCCAGCGATACTCAGGTAGCGTCGGAGGTGCCTCTACCCACCATGCTGGGAGAAACCAGTGTGACCTTCAACGGCATACCGGCCGCGCTATTTTTCGTCTCTGGCACGCAGATCAATGCGCAGGTGCCGTTTGAGCTGGTATCCGGAGCGGGCGTGGTCACGGTGCAGGTGACACGGGGCGGTGAAACCAGCACGGCGCAGCCGGTCGCGATTGCGGCCGTATCGCCGGGGATTTTTACGCAGAACCAGCAGGGCACCGGCGCCGGGGCGATCCTGCACGCGGCAGATTTCCAGCCCGTCACCGAGAGCAACCCGGCACAGCCGGGCGAGTTCCTGCTGATCTTTTGCACGGGATTGGGGCCGGTCCTGCCGGAAGTGCCATCCGGCAATGTTGCCCCCGGCACGGAGCCATTGGCGCGAACCGTTAGCCCGCCGTTGGTAAACATCGGCGGCATTCCCGCTGAGGTGGTCTGCTCCGGCCTGGCCCCGGGATTCGTGGGGCTGTACCAGGTGAACGTCGAGGGACCCGTGGGAATAACCCCGCCGACTGGCCAGCCCCCCGAGGGTGCGATCCCGCCCGTTAGTCACGACCTGGAAATCATCAACATCGGTGTGCCGAGCAACATGGTCGAGGTGCCCGTGGGAGCAAGCCCGCCGAATAGCTAGCTCCCGAGAGTTTGTCCCCGCCCGGTGCGCACAACCGAGAAATCATCAAGGTAAACACTAGCTGAACTGCCGTCTGCCGCACTTGTGGGGTCCAACCAGCCACCAAGTGCTGGCGCGCTGTTGACAATCCACGCCAGCAGGACCTACACTCCGCGCACCTCTCTAGTGCTAGGCCGACCGGCCGGTTTTATCCAGGTCAGCCTAAACAAGAGTTAGGCTCCGAAGCTGGCATCGTCAACAAGGAGGTTGTGAGCATGAAAGACCAGAAAGGAATCCTCAGTGCTGCTGTGGCAACCGTTGTATTGACTGCCATGTTTTTACCTGCAGCCAGTCACTTACCAACCCACGCGAAACTCCAGGCCGCCCTGAAAACGGTGGTTGCAGAGGAGAACGGAGGCTTTGGTCTCCATATGTGGGCCACTATCGTCGACCGGGATGGTGTGGTGCGGGCCGTCGTTTTTTCCGGGAAAGCGCGAGGCGATCAATGGCCGGGGAGCCGGGTCATCTCGGCACAAAAAGCCAACACGGCCAATGCGTTCAGTCTTCCGGGACTGGCGTTATCAACGGCAAATCTCTTTTCAGCGGTGCAGCCAGGAGGGAGTTTGTTTGGGCTCCAGTTGAGCAATCCCGTGGCTACGGACGTGGCCTATGGCGGCCCTTCTGACGCCATTGGCACGGCAAAGGACCCTATGGTCGGTCAGAAGATTGGAGGAGTGAATGTGTTTGGCGGTGGTTTGCCCTTGTATGATCACGATGGCAAACTGGTGGGAGCGGTTGGCGTCAGTGGTGATAGCTCCTGCGCAGACCATAACATCTCGTGGAAGGTCCGCCATACACTCAACTTGGACAACGTTCCTGCGGGAGTGAGCCCGACGAAAGACGATAATATTGTGAATGACATTACGAACGGCGTGAGTGCAGGTGGTTGGGGACATCCCGCATGTGCTCCCAAGGCAACCCAAGTAGCGAAGGAACTCCTGAAAACCCACCCGATTGGGCCTCAGCCGTAGCTAAACTGCTATGGCAGCGCGTCGTGTAGACGAGCCTAACACGGGCTTGCAGCGGACGGTGGGGGTGCGAGGAGGAGGTGCCAGGCGGGTATCTTCTCAGCCCCCCACGGCCGCTGAAGCCTGCCGTTAGGCTGCGACGTCAAGAAACGGCCATGTTCGGGCCTCACCCTCCCGGTCGAGTAGTCCTAGGGGAAGGTCGAAGATATGCAAGATTGCATAAGTCTGACTCTCCCTCTAGGCAGGGTCCCCCAATTAATGGGCGTCGGATTCTGTGACCGCTGTTGATGGCTTGATGGCTTCTCGACTTACAGCCGGGGCGCACGGCGGCTAGTGAACGCCACGAAAATGGCGATGCCAATGACTATGATAAGCCAAATTGGAACACGAATTTCCTCGTACACTCGTGTCCTCCTCAAGTGAAGCACAGTGTAGTAGGCTTGTTCTGGGTAAGTCAATGGACTGCGCGGTTCAGGTCAAGCGATGACAGGTTATCGGTTACCTTTGCCGGATAGGTTCCCACTAACGGGCGAGTGTTTACCTATGTTCCAGCTTGGAGGGTGTGGGGGCTTGGCGGCCTTTATTTATCGCACAGCTATCGTCACGCCATCTTGGCTGGTATGTCGCAGTTATCAAGTAGTAATCTCGCTCAGAGCCGAAAATAGGTGGCACGTGGCGTGCTCAGGCGGGGTTGCGCTGCGGATTTATAGGGCCGAACCTATGTAGAGAAGAAGCGGGATTCATCACCGGAACAGATATCGTCATCGACGGTGGCCGGATCGCGGAGTAGTTGGAGCGTGCCGCGCGGGGTGCAGCCAGCGCGTCCTCTTCATCAACGGGGTCGAACGGACACATTGGAGCACCGCAGGAATGAGTGAACCGCTGCCAAGTGAATTGATTGAAGCGCCTCAGGACGTCGGGACAGCCGCATTTTCTCACAGCTTCAGCCGTGTCGTCGCCTCGGACGAGCCCAAAAGATTGACGCAGGTAGCGCTAGGATCGGAACTATTTCAAGAGCACAACTTAGGAAGGGCAACATAGATGGTAATCAAGACAGCCGAAGACTTACGAGCACTCGTCAACCGGATCCTGCTCGCCGCGGGAGCCAGTCAACGCAACGCGAGCGGCGTTGCCGATCATCTGGTGGCGGCAAACCTGGCCGGCGTTGACACACACGGGATTCATCATCTCGGCCGATACGTGAAGATGATCAACGACGGAGTGCTCGCACCGACTGCCGATCCGGAGGTCGTTCAAGAGGGTCCTACTAGCGCGCTGCTTCGAGGCAACTGGGGGTTCGGCCACGTCACGGCTCGGGATGCCATGGAAGTGGCGATCAACAAGGCGGAGGAACACGGAGTGGCCGTGACGGCTATTGTCGAAACCACGCACATCGGCAGGCTCGGGTACTACGTGGACATGGCGGTCGAGCGGCAGTTGATCGGGATGGTCTGGGCGGGGGGATACGGCGTAGGAACGCCGGTGGCAGTTCCCTACGGAGGCCGGTCTGCGGTCCTTTCCACGAACCCTGTCTCGATCGGCTTTCCGGCGGGGAAGGACTCGCCCATGATGTTCGACTACGCTACAACCGCGATTGCCGGCAGCAAGATCGAGTTGGCGAGGAGCCGAGGGCAGGAACTTCCGCCGAACTCGATCGTCGACAAGGATGGCAATCCTACCACGGACACGGCCGCATTCTTCGATGGTGGAGCACACCTGCCCTTCGGCTCGCACAAGGGTTACGGGCTCATGATGGCAGCCGAGTTTTTCGGCCGCATTCTTACCGGTTCGGATGACTATGCCGAAACAGAGCGCGGCGGTCCCGTCATGCGGCACCAGGGAGGAACCCTGGTGGCGATTCGAGCTGACCTGTTTCAGCCCCTGGAGGGCTACACAACTCGCGCGGAGCAGATGCAAGAGCGGGTCCGGGCCATTCCCCCCGCTCCTGGCTTCAAGGCGGTGCTCGTGCCGGGCGACATGGAGTCTACAGCCCGTGCGACGCGCCAGCGCGATGGAATTCCGATCCTAGACGACGTGTGGGAGCGGCTCGTCGAGACGGCTAACTCAGTTGGAGTCACGGTTCAGGCTGAAGTTTAAAATGGGAGTGGCGCGTGGTTCAGTTTGGAAAGAGTCAGGGCTTCTTTGCGGAAGCGATTTGCGAGCCGTCTCATCGGCTAGAATGTGGGCGGGCAACACCTTGGGTATTCACTAGCGAAGATGGCTACGCCCACTCGCGAACTTTACGTTAGACGATCAGCATGCCCGGACTCGGGGGGTCTTGAAGCTGGGCAAAGACTTCGTGGTACACTCTCTCAGGCACACCTTCGGAACTCGCATGGGCGAGGCTGGGGCTGACGCTTTTGAGATTAAGCGACTGATGGGACATTCCAGCGTGACCGTTTCCCAGCGGTACGTGCACCCTTCGCCCGAATCCCTGGAGCGGGTCTTCGAGCGGCTGGAATCTATGAACGAAAAGGCTGTTAGAAGACTGCCAGAAGGTACAAAAGTGCAACTAGTCCCCACAAAATTCCCCACACCCGAAGGCGAATCCGAACGCCATGTCAGCTAACTTCATTGTGTTCAACACGCCTGGGTGGCGGAACTGGCAGACGCAAGGGACTTAAAATCCCTTGGCCCCAAAGGGCCGTGCGGGTTCGACTCCCGCCCCGGGCACTTCACTACAAACTGTTTACACCGCAACAGCCAATTCATCACCAGTAAACTCAAAAGCCCTGGTGTCAGCAAGGGTGTCAGTTGGGGCCGCCCAGAAGCTCAACGGCTGCGACCTGATGGCCAGGGGTTAGGTGTGCATACCGCATCGTGGTCAAGATGCTCTTGTGGCCCTCAGTTCCTGCACGGTCCGCAGATCGACTCCCGCCATGACAAGCCCGTTGGCAAAGGTGTGACGAAAGCAGTGCCAGGTGAAGTTGAGAACGTTCGCCTGCTGGCAGGCTTCCGGGAACCATGTGGCGGGCGGCTTCAGTGGAAACATGGACTCGGACTCGCTCCACATCCGCTTGGCGACAGTACTAGTCCCACGGTCTCCGGTAGGAATTTCGTACTGCGTCAAAAATGTAGCTTCCGATCTATTGAGGCCCTACTATCGGTTCCCTACAATGCCACCATCCTTTGGATCGAGGTACACGCACATGGTGAAGCCGTTTAGGCTGGTAGGCAACCAAGCGCACGTCCCCCTACTCGCAGAGGTTTTCAACTTTTCAATCCTCTGTCGGGCCTGACTTCCTATTTAGGAGCAAGACCCGCCCCATTGGCGAAAGCCTAAATTCGGACGAGCAAGAGGAAAAAGTGGGACGTAGATTGTGCCGTAACCCTGTTGTGTTAGCCCACACAGATTCGGGGCATCGGCCGCCAGCTGTATCACTTCGACCTGTCGGATACCACCACCAATCGGGAGCGCTATCTCATCCTGGGCAGCTACTATTGGGAGGTATTTGGGTGACAACGAAAAGGCGCCGCCGCGGGCCTGAGCGCCGCTTGAGCTCGGAGAACAGAGCTTCGATCTTGCCGTGTTGTTCCTCTACGCCGGCTTGCGTGTCGAGGTCTCGACTCACACTTTCCAGAATGGGTGTGAGACCGCTTGGTTCACTCACCCTCCAGATCGAAGACGTAGAGCATGGCACCCGGCCGGACGTCGCGGAGCCACGGTGTTGAGTCCATGAACCAGAGAGGCCAGGCGCCTCCCGTGCCCGCCAAGATTGCGACCTGCTGTCGCCCATCCACGGCGAAGCTGACAGGTGGGGCGTTGATGCCGGTTCCCGTCTGAAAGTGCCAGAGTTCGTCGCCTGTGGAGCTGTCATAGGCTGAGAAACGCCCACTAGGATCGCCTGTAAAAACGAGCCCTCCCGCAGTGGCAAGCGTGCCTCCGAGAAGCGGAGATGAAGTGCGCGTCTTCCACCGAATTTCACCCCTCGCTACATCGAATGCCGTCAGACTCCCGGTGATCTCGTTTTGCGTGTTGTCCAGTCCTCCGCCCACAAAGAGCTCAGCAGGCTTGTAGTCCTGCGGCTTATGAACAAGCACGTTACAGCTTTCGATGACGGGGATGAAAGCGAGCCTTTCATTCGGACTATAGGACATTGGAGGCCAGTTCTTCCCGCCCATATTCCCGGGGCAGGTGGACGCTCTCGGGTTATCCTTGCTTGGCACCGTTTTTAGATTCCGGTCGAGGGGTCGACCCGTCCTAGGATCCAGGCCCGAGGTCCAGGTGAGCTTGTCTACGAACTGGACGGCGTAGATAAACTGCCCGGTGGTTCGATCGAGGGCGTAGAAGAATCCGTTTCGGTCGGCGTGAATCAGGGCGCGGCGTTTTTGGCCGCGGATCTCAACGTCCAGCAAGATGCTCTCGTTATTGCCGTCATAGTCCCAGGCGTCTGCCGGTGTGTACTGGTAGTGCCACTTGATCTTTCCGGTCTCAGGGTTAAGGGCCAAAACCGAGCTCGTGTAGAGGTTGTCGCCTGCCCGATAGGAGGGATCCCAGTCCGGACCTGGGTTTCCCACGCCCCAGTAAAGAGTCTCAAGCTCGCGATCGTAGGATCCGGTAATCCAGGTTGGCCCTCCCCCTGTCTTCCATGAGTCTCCGGCCCAGGTTTCGTGCCCGGCTTCTCCCGGACCCGGGATCGTGTAAATTTTCCACACTAGATCGCCGGTTTTTAGGTCGAGGGCCGCAATCCAGCCGCGGATCCCATACTCGCCCCCGGCAACGCCGGTGAAAACCTTTCCTTTGGCGACTAAGGGAGCCGCCGTAGAGGATTCCCCCTTTTCCGGACGGGCGAGACGTGTCTCCCACACCTTCTTTCCCGTTTGCTTGTCGATCGCGATCGTCCGACCGTCGAGCGTGTTCTCGATAATTGTTTCCCCTGCGATAGCCACTCCACGGTTGTTAATACCGCAGCAGACTACGCGCACCACGTCCCGGGGAACCTTGGGATCAAACCGCCACACGAGCCTGCCCTCGTTTCGAAGGTCCAGTTTGAAGACTTCCCCCCAGCCAGAGGTGACATACATGAAACCGTCTTCGATCGCCGGCGTCCCTTCCAGACCTCCTTGCACACCAAGCGAGAAAGCCCACGCTACGCGAAGCTTTTGGATATTTTCACGATTTATCTGATCGAGTGGCACATAGCGATGGGCCGACAAGCTGCGATGGTGATGGGTCCAATCCGCCGCTTCATCTGTCTCCGCTCGTGAAGTGCGGATGATCAAGAACATGAAATCGACCACGCTTTTAATTTCCAGATCGCTGAGCCGACCCTTCCAGCCGAGCATCGTTGTCTCGGGGATTCCGTCGCTCACCACCGAGATCACGTCAGTGCGTGAGAGGGTCGTATCTCTTAGGCCCGATACAGAGCCGCTTCCCTCGCCATTCCTTCCATGACAGCGTGCGCAGTGGTCACGATAAATCTGGGCCCCAGAACTAGACAGCGAAGTCCCAGATGCAAAGGCGGGCAGACCTCCTCCAACCACCAAGAAAATCCACCACACAAGTACTCCACATCGTAAGCACCACCATTGCAAGCAACACCAAGGTTGACGCCTATCTTGTGCGGCTAGACTGGCTGTCAACCCAAGCCGGTAGCCAACTGCGGTTTTTACACGGCCGACCAATTGTTCCCTTGGCATCTTCTGCAGATGGATTATACAAGATAGGTCTTCCAAGAGTTGTTATACGATTCTGACGAGGTGCGATCTATGCGGGATGCTCGGCCAGACATTCTCAGTAGCTGTCGTGAGGAGGATTCATGTTATCCGTGTTTTCGTGCCCTAGTCGTTACACGCAGGGAAAGAACGCTACGCAGGTGCTTGGTCAGGAAATGGGTGCTCTTGGTCTCGATGGTCCAGCCCTGATCTTAGCCGGCAAAACGGCCGTCAGAATGCTGTTGGAGACGTGGCGCAAGACCTTGGGCGATGCAGGTATCCCCTTTGAGATACACCAGTTCGGGGGAGAATGCTCTCTTGCCGAAATCGAGCGAGTTAAGGATTCGGCAAGAAGAATGAATGGACGCGTCATCATTGCTGCTGGAGGAGGAAAAGCACTCGATACCGGCCGAGCCGCGGCTGCCGACTTAGGCTTGCCGGTGGTCAACTGCCCCACGATTGCCTCGAGTGACGCTCCCTGCAGTGCATTGTCTGTGATTTACAGCGAAGAGGGAGTCTTTCACCAGTATCGCTTCTATCGTAGGAATCCCGATTTGGTTCTAGTCGATACCGCGGTGATTGCGCGAAGTCCGGTCCGGCTCCTCGTAGCTGGAATGGGTGATGCCCTGGCAACGATGTTTGAGGCCAGGACCTGCGTAGAGGGATCTGTCAAGAACATGCGGGGTGGTGGATCGACTCAGAGCGCTCTGGCTCTAGCCGAACTTTGCTATCGCACTTTACTAAACGACGGCACGGATGCCAAGCTTGCTGTCGAAACCCAAGCCGTCACTCCGGCTCTTGAACGATTGGTTGAAGCCAACACTTTGCTTTCAGGGTTGGGCTTTGAGTCGTCGGGCCTGGCAGCGGCGCACGCCATCCACAATGGGTTGACAGTAGCTCTTGCAACCCACCCTTTTTTCCACGGCGAAAAAGTTGCTTTCGGAACCCTGGTGCAGCTGGTCATGGAAGGCAAGCCTCAAAAGCTGATAGAAGAAGTGCTCAGTTTCTCTACTAGTGTCAGTCTACCCATCACCCTGGCGGAGGTTGGACTGAGGGACGTGCCACTGGACATGCTCGAACAGGTCGCAGCCCGCGCTACGGCAAAAGGAGAAACGATCCACAATGAACCATTCGACGTCAGTCCTGACATGGTGACAGATGGGATTCTGGCTGCGGATGCGATCGGCCGGGCTTGGAAGAAGCGCAAAAAACGGTGAATGTCCGTAACGGTTCAGCGCTTTGCTGATGAGCCTCGCCCGTACGCTAATTGGGGATGAACCTGATTTCGATTCCCGCTTGGTTGAGGCTGCTATCGTCGGGTGATATGATGGACAGTCAGTATGTTGCTGTTTTGGAGACGCGCACCCCTTCGCTCCAAGGTCCGTAGTTCTTCGTGGATCACGGCCGCGCTGGCGCTCCTTCTGTTTCCCCTCGTCGCTCGTAACACCCCCGTCGCGGGGGCCGAAGATAGGAAGCCCGACACCCAGTCCGGCGAGTTATTTGAGAAGCAGGTTCGCCCTGTCCTTGCGAAGCACTGCTTCTCATGCCACGGAGACTCACAGCAGTTTTCGTCACTCCGGCTCGATTCCCGCGACCACATTTTGAAGGGTGGAAATAAGGGCCCCGCGATTGTCGCCGGCCGTGCCGCGGACAGCTTGCTGGTAAAGGCCATTCGCCACGAGGGCCTCAAGATGCCGATGGGCGGCAGCAAGCTCACGGACGAAGAGATTGCAGCCATCGAGAAATGGATCAACCTGGGCGCTCCCTGGCCTGAGGAAGTGGCTAAAGGCACGTTGGGACCTGGCGATCCCGGTTTCTATGAACAGATCGCAAACGAGCACTGGGCCTTTCAGCCGGTGCGCGAACCGAAGCCGCCGCTCGTCAAGGACACCTCTTGGTCCGATTGGTCCGACCATTCGGCAGACCGCTTCATCCTGGCGGCACTAGAAAAGGCAGGGCTAAAACCTTCCCCACCGGCCGACCGGAGGACGCTCATCCGGCGCTTGAGTTTCGTTTTAACAGGGCTCCCTCCTTCTCCCCTAGAGGTCGATCTGTTCGAGCGCGACCAGTCTCCCGGTGCCTACCAGAGGCTGGTCGACCGCCTGCTGGCGTCGCCTCATTTCGGCGAACACTGGGCCCGTCACTGGATGGATGTAATGCGGTTCGCCGAAACCCTTGGCAACGACTGGAACTACGAACTGCACGGCGCATGGATTTACCGCGACTACCTGATTCGGGCATTCAACCAGGATCTCCCTTACGACCAGTTCATCCGTGAGCATTTCGCCGGTGACCTGCTCGAAAATCCGCGTGTCAACCGAGAAGAAGGGATCAACGAATCAGAGATCGGCACGGCTTTCTTCCGTCTTGGCGAGCAAGGCCACGATGACTGCACGGCCTTCCGGGAGGTCCGAACGGACGTCGTCGACAATCAGATCGACACTTTGGGCAAGGCGTTCCAGGGACTCACCATCGCGTGCGCGCGCTGCCATGACCATAAGCTCGACCCAATCCCCACCACCGACTACTATGCGCTTTACGGAGTGCTGACCAGCTCGCGTCTGGTGACGCGAACGGCCGACCTGCCCGAAGTCCATACCGCCCTCAAGCAGCGGTTGCGGGAGATGAAGCCGAGCATTCGCGCCGAGCTGGCCCGGCGGTGGATCCTCGAAACCGAAATGGTGCCCCGCTACCTGCTGGCCGCCCACAGGGCATGGAAGGGCCTTCCCCCGGAAGTGGAGGACCTCAGCGAGCTGTCGCTGGACAGGATTCAGGCCTGGCTAAGTCTGCTTGAAAAACCCAAGCCAGGGATGGAAGACCCCCTCTATCCCTGGATTCAGGTGGCGCAGTCAACGGCCGACAACCCCTTCGCCGAGTGGCAGAAGCTGGCCGCTCGCTACGTTGAAGAGGGCCGCGCGCGCGCCTCTTTCAATCGCGAGAGCTTCCAGCCTTTCGGCGATTTCCATCTCGGTGGATTTGGAGGCGGGCTCGGTGGATTTGGAGGCTGGCACGCTGATGGAAACGTGTTGACCGATGGTCTGTCGCCGAGCGGCGAATTCGCCGTGGCCAGCAGCGGGCCGAAAGCGGTCACCGGCGTCTTCCCCGCCGGCGTCTATACGCACGCGCTCTCGGAGCGTCTGAATGGTGCTCTCCGCTCACCCTTCGTTCCCAAAGACAAAAAGTTCGTGAGCATTCGGGTCGTAGGTGGCAAGCTCGGCGCACGCCGCACCATCCTCGACAATTGCATGCTCAGCGAGGCCTACGAAGTTCTGGACCAGGATTCTCTAGGTTGGGTTAAGATCGCGAATCGCAACGAGCAGAAAGCCCTACCTTTCTACATCGAGCTCGTCACCAAGCCGGACAACCCACGCATCCCGGATCGTCCCAAGCGCTTAAAGGCCTCGGCGGAGCAAGTGGCCTCGCCGTTCTCCTACTTCGGCATCACCGGCGCCGTCCTGCATGAGGTCGACGAGACGCCGAAGGACGAACTCACCCATATGAAGCAGTTCTTCGCGAGCGAGGCTCCGGCAGACCTCGCCGCGCTCGCCCAGCGCTACGCTGCCGTCGCGCGCCAGGCGCTGTCGGCATGGGTCGAGGGCCAAGCCTCTGACGAGGATGCCCAGTGGATCAACTGGCTGCTGCAAAACCGACTCCTTACCAATTCGAAAGGCCTCAGCCCGCAGATCCGCACTCTGATCGATGAGTACCGCGCCGTCGAGTCCCGCATTGCGCCGCCGCGCGTCTTTCATGGCATGGCGGACCTCGGCGCCGGGTACGACTTTCCGGTATTGCCCGGTGGCGATGCCAGCCATCCTGGGAAGCCTGTGGCGCGCGGCTTTCTTCAGCTCATCAGCAACTCCAATGGCGGGTTTAAGGTGTTTGGCAGCGGCCGGCGTGAACTGGCCGAACTCATCGCCAGCCCTGACAATCCTCTGACGGCGCGCGTCTTGGTCAACCGCATCTGGCAGCATCTCTTCGGGCGCGGGATCGTAACGACAGCAGACAACTTCGGCACTTACGGTGAGCCTCCATCGCACCCCGAACTGCTCGATGATTTGGCGGTGCGCTTCGTCCGCGACGGCTGGTCCGTCAAGAAGCTGATCCGCTTCCTCGTGCTTTCCAAGAGCTTTCGGCAATCGAGCCGGTACTCTCCAGAAGCAATGGTCGCGGATCCGTTAAACCGGCTGCTGTCCCGCTACCCGGTACGCCGCCTCGAAGCAGAATCCATCCGGGACGCCATCCTCACCGTTTCAAGTCGCCTCGACCGCACCCTCTATGGGCCGAGCACTCACCCCCACCGCGAGCAGCCCAAAGACTACCGCAAACTCCACCAGGGTCCTCTCGATGGCAATGGCCGGCGCAGCATTTACTTGAAAGTGACCCGCCACGAGGGCGCGCGTTTCCTTGAAATTTTCGACTTTCCCAATCCCACGGTAACGCGAGGGACCCGCGACGTGACCAACGTCCCACCACAGGCCCTTGCGCTGATGAACGATCCCTTCGTGGTCGACCAGGCGGGTGTCTGGGCGGACCGCCTCCTGGTCCAGACCGCATCCATCGAAGGACGCATCGAGGCAATGTTTCGCACCGCGTTATGCCGACTTCCGGACGCTGCTGAAGCCGAGAGATTTCGTGAGCTGGCCAAAGAGCTGGCAAGCCAACGTAAAGTGGAGGAAGATAAGGTGCTTGAGAACCGGGACGTCTGGAAGGACGTGGCTCATACAGTATTTAACTTGAAGGAATTCCTGTATACTCGGTAGATAAGGCAGGAGCCGCAATGGCTAAGAAGAAGAACAACCATAGCGGGTGCCCCGGATGCCTCCGAACTCCACTCACGCGCAGGGACGCCCTGAAAGTCGCCTCGAACGGATTCGGCATGCTGGCGCTGTCGGCCCTGATGGCTGACGAGACCTATGCGGGTCTCGCCAATCACAAGGGGCCACACTTCGCGCCCAAGGCCAAAAACATCGTCTTCTTGTACATGCCTGGCGCGGTCTCGCATGTCGACACGTTCGATCCCAAGCCGAAGCTGGCGGAACTGGACGGGAAGCTGTTCGACGGCGTCTTCCAGCCTGGAGCCAAGAGGGAGACGGATCGCAAGTGGATGAAGAGCCCCTGGAAATTCAGTCAGTATGGCCAGGCCGGGATCCCCGTCAGCGATTTGTTTCCCCACCTTGCCACCTGCGTCGATGATCTCGCCATCATCCGCTCCATGGTCTCGGGCTTCCCCCTCCATCCTCGTGGCAATCTGCTCATGCACACCGGGCGCACTGTAGGTGGGTATCCAAGCCTTGGCTCTTGGGTCAGCTATGCGTTGGGAAGCGAGAACGAGAACCTCCCCGGCTACGTTTTGCTGCACGGGGGCGCGGTTCCCCCTGGAGGACTCGAGAACTTCTCCAATGGCTTCTTGCCTGCTTCGTACCAGGCGATGCCCATGCAGGCCGAGGGCACACCGGTCGAAAACCTGGAGCCGGCTGACAAGGAACCCAAGGTGCAACGGACCAAGCTGGATGCCGTGCGCCAGCAGGATCGCCAGTTCCTTGCTTCCATCGGCTCCGATGACGCCATCGATTCCGCCATCCGAAATTACGAGCTGGCCTACCGGATGCAGTCGCTCGTTCCCGATGTTCTGAACCTCGACAAAGAGAGCGAGGCGACCAGGCGCCTCTACGGACTCGACGCTTCAGACAAGAATAAGCGATTCTACGGGTTGCAGTGCCTTCGGGCCCGCAGGCTCATCGAAGCCGGCGTCCGCTTTGTGGAAATCACCTGCCCTGAAGCTTATGGCGGTAACAACGGGACGTGGGATCAGCACAGTGAACTGAAGAAAGGGCATGAGGGCAATGCTCTCATGACCGATCAGAGCGTGGCGGCACTGCTGAAGGATCTGAAGGCGAGAGGCATGCTGCAGGAGACGCTGGTCGTCTGGGCAACCGAGTTCGGGCGCACTCCTCATACTGGCAACGGCCATGGCCGCGACCACCACGAGACCGGCTTCACAATCTGGATGGCAGGTGGCGGCGTCAAGGGAGGCGTCATCCATGGCGCCACTGATGAGACCGGGATGCACGCGGTCGAGAAAATCACGGCCGTCCAGGACGCGCATGCCACCATCCTTCACTTACTCGGTCTTGATCACGAGCGACTCATCTACCGTTTCGGCGGCCGCGATGTCAGCCTCACGGATGTGCACGGCCGCGTGATCCGCGAGATTCTGAGCTAAACCAGTTCGCGGCGCCATGCGTAACCGTATTTCGGTGACGGATTACAACGCGGATTGGGCTTTCAAAGAGTGTTTTCAGGAACCGAGAGCCAGGGCAGGCTGCCTCACCCCCGAAGAGATCGTTCGGTTCTATGGAACTTTAGGCGTAGATGGTCTCGACCTCACGCACTTTTACTGGGAGAACTGCTCGCCTACGTATGTAAAGGCCCTCGCCGCCGACTCTGGTTTACCTATCATCTGCTATATCTTCCTGGTTGATCTGGTCCTGCCGTCGAGGGACCGTAAGGCTGCGCTCGGCACTGCTTTTTCCCTACTGGATCGGACCGCGGAACTGGGTGCTTCGCTTGCGATGATCATACCGGGTTCGGTCAAGGAAAACGTCCCGCTGCAGGAACAACGTAGCTGGCTGGTCGAGGGGCTTCGTGAATGCGCTAGCCATGCCAAGTCGCTGGGCGTGATGCTCGCCATCGAAAACCTGGACGACGATTGGGGTCGTCCCCTGATGGGCCGAGGTTCTCAGTGCCGTGAGATCTGCGCGCAAGTCGATTCTCCTGCATTCCGACTCATCTACGATATCGCTGCGACCACGTTCGTTGACGAGAACCCGCAGGATGCGCTTCTTGAAGTGGGCCCTTACTTGGCACATGTTCACCTCAGGAACAACCGGGCTCTCGCCCCTGGCGAGCAGGCAGAGCGGTACAAGGATTCCGACAGCGGCCAGCGCTACATCGACACTGTTCTTGATGGTGGAGAGGTGGAGCTCCGTCCGATCTTGGCTGAACTGAATCGCATGCGGTACGCTGGGCACTTGATGATCGAGTACCAAGGGGAGGACGATCCTCGCACTGCCGTGCAGCATAATGTCACTTATTTACGGCGGCTGATGGAGGACGTGCAATAACGGGTGAGACATTGGAGCTACAATCAGCCAATTCGGCCAACCAATTTGGCGATTTTCCGGATCCCGAGGATGAGTTTGGACAGCATGAACAAGCTTTGAAATGTGAAAACGCAAATGAGGAGCTATTGCAGCTCGACTTCGACCCCACCTATCTTCGCAGCAACCAAGTTGTAAACCAAACAGCCTAACGCCGCAAAAACGGCACCCATAACCGCGTAGAGAAGAGGAAGGAAAATCAATAACAGCATAAGTAGACCCTCGGGCTTCCCTGACAGTACTGCCCCTGACCTGCCTGGCGATTTCCGGACCAGCTGAAGCCTGAGAGAATGGCGCCCTCGGAGAAACGAGGGAGCCATGAAGAAGACCCGGTTTACCGAAGAGCAGATGGTGACGATCCTCCGCGAGGCCGATCAGCGGCCCGTTCCGGAGGTGGCCAAAAAGAACGGCGTCAGCGCCCAGACGCTCTACGCCTGGCGGAAACACTTCGGCACGTTGGAGCCCGCCGATGTGAAGCGGCTGCGGCAGCTCGAGCAGGAGAACGGCCGGCTGAAAAAGATGGTGGCCGATCGAGATCTGGAGATCGACGTGCTCAAGGAGATCACCCGAAAAAAATGGTAGGCGCACGCGTGCGCCGGCCGCAGGTCGCGTATGCACGTGCACGCGGTCTGTCGGGTCGCCGCGCGTGCGCCTTGCTCTCCGTCGCACGGTCCACGCTGGGCTACCAGTCGCGGCTGGTCGACCGGGATGCCCCGGCGCTGGCCGCGATGCGTCGTCTGGCGGCGCAGTATCCGCGGTACGGCTATCGCCGGATTCGGATTTTCCTAAAACGCGAAGGGCACACGATGAGCACGGACCGGACCCATCGCCTCTGGCGCCAGGCGGGGTTGCAGGTGCCTCGGCGGCGGCCGCGGCGCCGGGTCGCCCTGAGCCGGCCCCGCCCGGTGCCCGCCACTGCGGTCAATCACGTCTGGGCGTACGACTTCGTGTTCGACACCTGCGCGAATGGGCAGACGCTCAAGTGCCTCACCGTCGTCGACGAATGGACCCGCGAGTCACTCGCGATCGACGTGGCCGGCGGCATTCGGTCCGGGCGCGTTATCGAGGTGCTCACGCAGCTCGTGAGCGTCCACGGAGCCCCACGTTACCTCCGGTCCGACAACGGCCCCGAGTTTGTCGCGGGTGCGATTCTCCGGTGGCTGCTCCAGGCGCAGATCGAAACCGCGCTCATCGAGCCGGGCAAGCCGTGGCAGAATGCGACCGACGAATCGTTCAACGGGAAGTTCCGCGACGAGTATCTGAGCCTGCAGTGGTTTCGGAACCGCGTGGACGCGAAGGTGGGGATCGAGCAATGGCGACGGCACTACAACGACGTGCGACCGCACTCGAGCCTTGGCTATCTGACGCCAGCCGAGTTCAAAGCGCAGCTCCGTGCTGGCTCGGATGACGGTGGGCGCTCGCCGGCGATGCCGGCTCACGCTGACCAAGAAGAACACGAGAGCGACTTAACCATGCCGACTGGCGCTGTTCTCCAGTAATCGGTGGTCCGAAGAAAGCCGGCAGGTCACCCCCAGGGCACCAATCACGGCGAATGGAATCGCGAATACGGCTGAGAAAATCAGGTACATAACACCTGAAACCTTCGCCGTCTGCAGGATGCCGAACGATTTTATCTGTTGTATGAGAAGCTCCTTTGGCAGGGATTGTGTTGAAGCGATACTCGGTCCCAGGCCACCCGGTTGTCAAGTGCTCTTGGTTTATAGAGCTTGGGGTTTTCCCTGGGAGTGATAGGAACACCGCGCCTCACCCGAAACACCTATTCTCGGCGGGAGACCCGAGACGTGGGAACAGCGAACGGAGTGCGGCCTGCCTGAATGCGCGCAAGTCATTCTATGTAAGCAACTTGCATTCGGTTGGTTATGGGGAGAACGGGGAAGGATCTCCCGCCCCAAAAGCAAATCCGCCTCCAGACTTGCGTCTGGAGGCGGACCTTGTGTGTGGATAGGAGCTTAGAAGTTGATCTTCAGCCCCATCTGTCCAACGCGAGGTTGCAGTCCCAAGCCGCCAACTAGGCCAAAGTTAGGATTGGCCACATTGACGGCCGGACCGCCGAACCGCACCCGGTTGAGGACGTTGAAGAACTCAAGCCGCCATTCGATATTCACGCTTTCCGTGATATTGGTTCGCTTGATCAGCCCGATGTTCTCGTTGTAGAACGAGAAATGCCTACCGTTGCTCAGGATCGAAGGCGCGTCGCCGAAGGTATTCGGCGCGGGAAGGTCAAAAGCACTTCGGTTGAGGTATGAGGTGACTCCGATTTCGAAATCGCTGGTGGACCCTGCCACCGGATTCGCTCCCGGCACCACGTTGGGAAGGGCGCGGCGAGTAAACAGGCCCACGGTGTTGGGCGCGAGCACCGAGAGCGGATTTCCCGACTGGTAGTTGATAATCCCGGTGATCTGCCAGCCGCCTAGTATCTTGGCCGTCGCCCCGGTCGTCCCGCCGCCTAGCAGCTTTCCGGGACCGAACGGCAATTCATACATGAACCCTGCGACAAATCGCGCCGTAAGATCGGAAGGCGAAAGCGCCTTTTCCAGTTGCCGGTTATAGTGGTCCCGCGCCGATGGCGAAAAGAACGCGCCCCAATTCGAATCCGAGTCGGTTATGTGCTTTTGCCAGCGGAACGAACTCAGCAGGTATAGACCCCGCGTGAGCCGTCTCTCGACCTTCGCCTGGAACGAGTGGAAGGTTGAGTTTCCGATGCCGACCGCGTCAAAATTGTCCCCTCCGATATCCCCAACGGTCCCGACAATGTTGTACTGTGGGTAGGGCCGCAAGGACTGGCCCAGGGTGCCCGTGAATCCTGCGTAGGGAGGCGAGAAGCCCTCCGCCGCCAGAAGAGGAGCGTCGTCTGCAAAGTTCCGGCCGAGCAGGGGACCCAGCCCGAGGAAGCTCGGATTGAGCTGGTTTTGAGCAAACATCCCGCTGTTCAGCCGGGTTCCCTTGTTGGCCACATAGGCGAGGTCAATGAGCCAGTTGCCGGGCAACTGATGCTGAATATTGAAGGTCCATTCCTGCCTGTAGGGCTTACGGTGGGTCTCGTGGAACTCCCAGGCGCGGCTGCCATTGGCGAAGGCCGGATCGATAAGCGGAGGCCGTAAATAGTTTGGAAACCCCACAGCACCCCAGTTGAAGGCCGCCGTGAGGCCGTTATCGGGCGATATGAGACTGGGCGAGGCCTCAAAGCCTAACCCCGAGCGCCGCATGTTCCCAGCCTGGTCGATCAGAGTGCCAAAGTAGTTGAGCCCGTATCCGACACGCACTACCGTGTTCGGCGCAACCCTCCAGGCCAGGCCGAGGCGCGGAGCAAAGTTGGTGTATTCCACCTGGTCCGCGCCGAGAATACGACTCGATCCGGTGCGGCCCGCGCCATCACCAGCAAAGATCAGCGCACCAGGCCGTCCGCCGGCGCCGGGATTGGGCAGGTTGAGATCCAGGATCGACCAGTTATCATTCCTCTCCGTCATCGGGAAGAACGCATCCCATCTCAAACCCAGGTTCATAGTGAGGGTGGGGGTGATCTTGATGTCATCCTGGAAAAACAGTCCGAGAATTGAACTCCGGGCTTGCGACAGGTCGTTGGTAAATGACGGGTCAAGCAGCCCAGCATTGTCCACGTCGCCTAACAGGTAGCTCCCGAAATCAAAGCCCGTTTGGCCCGGGAACGCAGGATGCGCAGTCTCGGTCCGCGCGAACTGGAAGCGGCCGTTGGTGGGAGCCGAAAACTGATCCGTCTGGTTGTTGCGGTAGTCCATACCGATCTTCATGTTGTGCTTGCCGCGAATCACAGTCAGGGTGTCGTTAAAAACGAACAGGTCCTGAAAGAACTTGGTCAGCGTATCGATCGAACCCCCCGAGCCGCTAATCTGAGTATAGGAGCTGAATCTAATGTCGGGGAACGCGCCGTCATGGATGCCGGTGAAGGGCGCCTGACTCTGTGGGCCCCGGGTCGGGAACCCCAGCCTGTCGGCCCACCCATCGCCATGGCCCCGGACCTGGTACGATTCAAACTGCCGATTGTAGCCGCCCGAAAAACGATTGGTCACCGTCGGCGTGATCATGATGTCCCAGGCAGCGCGGAAGTGGCCCTCGTTGAGACCCCCCCGCGTCGTCTGGCCGTGCGGGAAGGGGAGGGCATGCAGGGATAACCTGGGGTTGGGATGGTAGTTGATCATGATGAAGAAATTCTGCCGATCAGTAATCCGGAAATCTGTTCGCGTGGTCCATTTGAGGTTCTTAGCCTTCGGCGCGCTTGTAGACAGATAATTATTGAAGTCGCCGGCGCTTGTCGGAGCGGCGAGAAAGCCGTTGATGTTCTTCGATACTTGACTGATCCGGTCCGATGGGATGATGTTTCCCGGGAACGGGTCGCGCGTGAACCCGCCTAGCCCGTCGTCGCGGGTGGTTGCCGGATCAAAGAGCTGGTTCGCCCGGAGGCCAGGCGCGACCTCAGCACCCAGCAGCGAAGAAAGATCGCCGCTCTTGACGGCGGCAGTCGGCACCGAAAGAAAGTCGCTCCCTCCCTCATCACTGCGTCGGAACCAGTTGACATTGACAAAGCTGAAGAGCCGATCCTTGATGACAGGGCCGCCCGCACTAAATCCAAACTCGTTCCAGCGCCGCTTCGGGGCCTTTGGATTGGTGAAACCGCTCGCGTCGAGGTAGTCGTTGCGCCAGAAATAATACAGGTTGCCGTGAAGCTCATTGGTTCCGGACTTTGTGATGAATTTTGCCGTACCGCCACCGGAGTTGGTCTCCGCCGAGGCGGTGCTGGACGAAAGCGAGGCTTCCTGAACTGCTTCCGGCGCCATGCTCAATTCATTGGTGCTTTGCATCGCACCCGGCCCCACATGCAACGTCAGGCCGTCCAGGTTCTGTTCCAGCGACCCAAACTGGCCACCATTGATTCTCTGGTAGAAGGTAGAGCCGGGATTGCTTCGGACATCACCCTCAGGTCTATACGCGCCGCCCGCAGAGGCGCCCGGCGCCAGGAAAATGAAACTTATCGGCCGCCGGCCGCTGCCCCCAACCTCAATCGGGAGATCGGTCATCACGACTTGAGGAAGCACGGTCCCGACCTCGGTGGTCTCGGTTCGCAGTTGTGGCGCCGCCGCCGTCACCTCCACGCTTTCGGCCACCGCGCCCAGTTCCAGCGTGAAGTCTAAGCCCACCACAGCACCCACATTGACTTCGACACCGTCTGCCACTGCGCGCTTGAAGCCGGTCAGCTCCACCGACACGACGTAGGTCCCCGGCACGAGTTGCGCAACGTTGTAAAGGCCGGAGCCGCTCGTCGATGTAACCGTATCGGCGCCTGTGCCCGTGTTGGTGACTGTGACTGTGGCTCCGGGGACTGCCGCTCCCGTAGGATCGAGCACCGTTCCCCGAATCATTCCTCGATCGCCCTGGGCCTGCAAGTTCAGCGCGAATGCCAACACGAAAACCAAAACACTGATCGCGAGCGTCCTCGTCATAACCTTCTTCCCATCCTTTTTGGCGTTAAGTTAAGTATCGCTACCACCTGACCGCGAGGGTATAGTAGGAGGCCATAGTTTTCACTGTCAAGTGTTTTTTCGTAAGTGTTCTGAAGCCTTCAGTACCACCATCCGGCAATGCCCTGGCGCTCCACACACCACCACCACCACCAAATCCCTTGCTGTCAGTAGCTTAGCTCTCATTCAGGACTACTATGGATGAGCTCTTGGCAAAGGACAGGGTAAGAAATCATGGCCTCGGAGACCTGCTTTGCAGATAGCCTATTTCCGTCTCATTTCCCGAGGTTATCTCTTCAGGTTATCGCCCCAAGACCTTTTCCCGGATCACGAGCGCGCGGTGGAACAGCGGCTCGGCGTCGCCATATTTACCTTGCTTGCGGTAGATCTCGGCCAAGCCGTCGAGGCTGCTCGCCACGTCGGGATGCTGCGGCCCCAGAGCCTTCTCCCGGATCGCCAGCGCGCGCTTGAAGATTGGTTCGGCTGCCGCGTAGTTGCCTTGGATGTTGTAAAGCTCCGCTAGGTTGTTGAGGCTCCGGGCCACGTCGGGATGCTCCGGTCCCAGAAGCTTCTCCTGGATCGCCAGCGCGCGCTTCAAGAGCGGTTCCGCTTCGGCGTAGTCGCTCTGGACGCGGTAAAGCTTCGCCAGGTTGTTGAGGCTCGTGGCTACCTTGGGATGTTCCGGTCCCAGAAGCTTCTCCTGGATCGCCAGCAAGCGCTTCAAGAGTGGTTCGGCCGCGGCGTAGTTGCCCTGGGAGCGGTAAAGCTCCTCCAGGTTGTTAAGGCTCTGAGCTATGTCGGGATGCGCCGGCTCCAGAACCTTCTCCCGGATCGCCAGCGCGCGCTTCAAGAGCGGTTCGGCTTCCGGGTGGTTGTCTTGGTTGCGGTAAAGCCGTGCCAGGCTGTTGAGGGTCTGGGCCACGTCGGGATGCCCCGGCCCCAGAGTCTTCTCCTGGATCGCCAGCAAGCGCTTGTAGAGCGGTTCGGCTGCCGCGTAGTTGCCTTGGCTGACGTGCAGCTCCGCTAGGTTGTTGAGGCTCATGGCCACATCGGGATGCTCCGGCCCTAGAACCCTTTCTCGGATCGCCAGCGAGCGTTTGTAGAGCGGTTCGCCAGCGGCGTGGTTGCCCTGGGCGCGGTAAAGCTCCGCTAGGTTGTTGAGACTCCTGGCCACATCGGGATGTTCCGGCCCCAGAACCTTCTCCTGGATCGCCAGTGAACGCTTGAAGAGCGGTTCGGCTGCGACGTAGTTGGCCTGAGTGTTGTAAAGCGCCGCCAAGTTGTTGAGACTCGTGGCTACGTTGGGATGCTCCGGCCCCAGAACCTTCTTCTGGATCGCCAGCGAGCGTTTAAAGAGGGGTTCAGCTACTGCGTAGTTGTCCTGGGTGTGGTAAAGCACCGCCAGGCTGCTAAGACTCGTGGCCACATCGGGATGCTCCGGCCCCAGAACCTTCTCCCGGATCGCCAGCGAGCGCTTGAACAGCGATTCGGCTGCGGCGTAGTTGCCCTGGAGGCGGTAAAACTCCGCCAGGTTGTTGAGACTCGTGGCTACGTTGGGATGCTGCGGCCCCAGAACCTTCTCCTGGATCGCCAGCGCGCGCTTCAACAGCGGTTCGGCTTCCGCGTACTTGCCCTGGGCATGAAACAGCCCCGCCAGGCTGCTAAGACTCCTGGCCACCTCCGGATGCTCCGGCCCCAGAACCTCCTCCCGCATCGCCAGCGCGCGCTTCAACAGCGGTTCGGCTTCCGCGTACTTGCCCTGGGCGTGATACAGCCCCGCCAGGTTATTCAGGCTCGTGGCCATGCGCGGATCCTCTGGCCGGAAGTCTTCCGCTTCCTTCAGGGCGGCCTTGAGCTGCTTTTCGGCCTCGGCGTAACGACCTTCCCGATAGGCCTTGGTAGCCGCCTCCATGTAGGTCTCCCAGTCCGGCGCCTGCGCCAAGGCGAAGTCTCCCGCCAAGGCCCACACGACGAGCGACAGCAAACCCACCAGCAACCATTCTCCTTGCCGGCCATTCTTCTTGCCGGTCTCCTTGCCGGCCATTACGATCGCTCTTCTCGTCATCGGGCCTTACCTTGGGGAGAAGCCACTTCCAATCTCAATTAAGGACATCCCAGTCAATTGGAAGCTGGCTGTGGAGGGGCAGATTCGGTGCGCTCCGGCTCGCGTACCGTCAGGATCTGGTTGGGCTGGACTCCCTCCAGCCGCTGCACCACTCCGCTGGGCCAGCGGATCTCCAGCAGGCGGATGGTCCGCTCACTCCCCAGGCCGAAGTGGACGCGCTTGTCGTTGGAGGACATGTAGCTGCCTGCGGTGCTCACAAAGGCGCGCTGCTCGCGTCCGGAGCCCGACACCAGGCGCAGCGCAGCCCCGATGCCTTCCCGGTTGCTGCGCGTGCCCACCGTGTTCACCAGCAGCCAGTAGTTCTCCGGCGGGCTGGCATTGCGCAGGACCAGCGCCGGACCGTCCAGGACACTGACGACGATATCCGGCCGCCCGTCGTTGTTCAGGTCGCCGAAGGCCGCGCCGCGGGCGGCCAGCGGGACCTGGAAGGCCGGGCCCGCCTGCTGGGATACATCCTCAAAGCGGCCGCCCAGGTTGCGCATCAGCAGCAGCGGCTCCAGATAGCGCGCGAAGGGCTGCTGCAAGTGGATGTTGTCCATCACGTGGCCCTGGGCCACCATCAGGTCCTTCCAGCCGTCATTGTCGAAATCGACGAACTTGGTGCCCCAGCCGGAGTGCAGCAGCGTGATGCGAGCGACCTCGGTGGGCCCTGAGGCATATTCAAACGAGTCGCCATCGTTGCGGAACAGCGCATAGCGCTGGGCAGCCAGGGCATTGACGAAGATGTCGGGCCAGCCATCATTGTCGTAGTCGCCGAAGTCAGTCCCCATCCCGGCAAACGTTTTCCCGTCGTCGTCATAAGCCAGGCCCAGCGGCAGGGCGGTTTCGGTGAAGGTGTCGTCGCCGTTGTTGCGGAAAAGCTGCTGCGGGAACGAGTCGTTGGCCACGAAGATGTCAGGCCAGCCGTCGCGGTCGAAATCGTGTACCGCCACGCCCAGCCCTTTTCCGGGCGAGGCTTCCACCCCCGATGGCCCAGACACATCGGTGAAGGTGCCGTCGCCATTGTTACGGTAGAGCAGGTGGGAAATGGGCTTGAAATGCCGGGGGTGACAGTACCCGCGGTAGCCAGGCCTGCGATCCCCGCAGAACGGACTCAACTGGAAGTCCCAGACTACGTAGCGCGTGACGAACAGGTCCAGGTGGCCATCGCGGTCATAGTCCAGGAAGGCGGCGCTGGCCGACCAGCCCCCGCCCCCTACGCCCGCCTGCTCTGTCACGTCGCGAAAGGTGCCGTCGCCGTTGTTGTGGTACAGGATGTTGTTCCCGTAATTGGTGACGTACAGGTCCGCATGCCCGTCGTTGTCATAGTCGCCCGCCACCGCCCCCATCCCGTAGGAATACCCCGCCACGCCCGCTTCCTCCGTGACATCGGTGAAGGTGCCGTCTCCGTCGTTGCGGTACAGCCGGTTCCAATAGCGCGGCTCGGATTTGTCGGGCCGGGCGCCCTCCGGCATCGGGTCCGCCAGCGCCGCCCCGTTCACCAGGAACAGGTCCAGCAGCCCGTCGGCGTCGAAATCCAGCATCGCCACGCCGCCCACCATCGATTCCATCAGGTACTTCTCCGAGGTCTTGCTGTTCGCGGTCTTGAAGTTGACGCCCGAGCGGGCCGTCTCATCCACAAAGGCGATCGGGGGAGCCGTGGAAGCGGGCCTGGACTGCGGCCCGGCCCTCACCACCTCCAGAACCTTCTCCCGGGTCGCCAACAAGCGCTTGAAGAGCGGTTCGGCTGCCGCGTCGTTGCCTTGGGCACGGTAAAGCCGTGCCAGGTTGTTGAGGATCTGGGCCGCATCGGGATGCTCCGGGCCCAGAGCCTTCTCCTGTGTCGCCAGCAAGCGCTTGTAGAGCGGTTCGGCTGCGGCGTAGTTGCCTTGGATGTGGTAAAGCTCCGCCAGGCTGGTAAGGCTCGAGACCACATCGGGATGCTCCGGCCCCAGGACTTTCTCCCGGATCGCCAGCGCGCGCTTGTAGAGCGGTTCGGCTGCCGCGTAATTGCCCGGGCCGCGGTAAATCCCCGCCAGGTTGTTGAGGCTCATGGCCACGTCGGGATGCTCCGGCCCCAGAACCTTCTCCTGGATCGCCAGCGCGCGCCTCAAAAAAGGTTCGGCTGCGACGTAGTTGGCCTGGGTGTTGTACAGGCCCCCCAGGTTGCTAAGACTCGTGGCTACGCTGGGATGCTCCGGTCCCAGAACCTTCTCCTGGATCGCCAGCGCGCGCTTGTAGAGGGGTTCGGCCGTCGCGTAATTGGCCTGGACGCGATAAACCTCCGCCAGGTTATTGAGGCTCGTGGCCACATCGGGATGCCCCGGCCCCAGAACCTTCTCCTGGATCGCCATCGCGCGCTTGTAAAGCGGTTCGGCTGCCGCGTAGTTTTCCTGGGCGCGGTAAATCCCCGCCAAGTTGTTGAGGCTCCTGGCCACATCGGGATGCTCCGGCCCCAGAACCTCCTCTTGGATCGCCAGCGCGCGCTTGAAGAGCGGTTCAGCTGCGACGTAGTTGGCCTGGGCGTGGTAAAGCGCCGCCAGGTTGTTGAGACTCGTGGCTACGCTGGGATGCTCCGGTCGCAGAACCTTCTCCTGGATCGCCAGCGCGCGCTTGAAGAGCGGTTCGGCTTCGGCGTAGTTGCCCTGGGCGTGGTAAAGCGCCGCCAGGCTGCTAAGACTCGTGGCCACATTGGGATGCTCCGGTCCCAGAACCTTCTCCCGGATCGCCATCGCGCGCTTGAAGAGCGGTTCGGCTGCCGCGCGGTTGCCCTGGGCGCGGTAAAGCTCCGCCAGGTTGTTGAGACTCGTGGCTACGTTGGGATGCTCCGGCCCCAGAGCCTTCTCCTGGATTGCCAGCGCGCGCTTGTAGAGCGGTTCGGCTTCGATGTAGTTGCCCTGGGCGTGATGCAGCCCCGCCAAGTTGTTCAGGCTCCTGGCCACCTCCGGATGCACTGGCCCCAGAATCTTCTCCCGCATCGCCAGCGAGCGCTTCAAGAGTGGTTCGGCTTCCGTGTACTTGCCCTGGGCATGATACAGCCCCGCCAGGTTGTTCAGGCTCGTGGCCACGCGCGGATCCTCTGGCCTAAAAGCTTCCGCTTCCTTCAGGGCAGCCTTGAGCTGCTTTTCGGCCTCGGCGTAACGGCCTTCCCGGTAGGCCTTGGTAGCCGCCTCCATGTAGGTCTCCCAGTCCGACGCCTGCGCCGAGGCGAAGTCTCCCGCGAAGGCCCACACGGCGAGCGACAGCAAACCCACCAGCAGCCATTCTCCTTGCCGGCCATTCTTCTTGCCGGTCTCCTTACCGGCCATTACGATCACTCTTCTCGTCATCGGGCCTTACTTGCGGAAGCAAGCGCGAACAGATTTCGGGTTCCTACGGCCAATCTGCTCCTCAGGACTACTATGGATGACCTGTTGGCAAAGGACAACAGGCTAAGAAATCATGGCCTCGGAGACCTGCTTTGCAGATAGCCTATTTCTGTTTCATTTCTCCGGGGTTATCTCTGTCGGGTTATCTTGGGCGGGTTATCTTGGGCGTGCTTGGCCCGGATGGCCCGAGCGTGGGCCTCGGCCTTTTCTGCCTCGGCTTTGCGGTTCGTCTTTTCCAACAGGACGGCATAATTGTCCAGGATCGTGGCGACTTCTGGATGCTCTTTGCCCACTGCCTTTTCGCAGACCGCGAGCGCGTGCTTGTAGAGTGGCTCCGCGTCGTCATATTTGCCCTGCTCGCGGTAGAGAGTCGCCAAGTTCCTAAGGGTGATGGCGTTATCGGGGTGTTCCGGCCCCAGGACCTTTTCCCGGATCACGAGCGCGCGGTGGAACAGCGGCTCGGCGTCGCCATATTTACCTTGCTTGCGGTAGATTTCGGCCAAGCCGTCGAGGCTGCTCGCCACGTCGGGATGCTCCGGTCCCAGAAGCTTCTCCTGGATTGCCAGCGCGCGCTTCAACAGCGGTTCGGCTTCGGCGTACTCACTCTGGCCGCGGTAAAGCTTCGCCAGGTTGTTGAGGCTCGTGGCTACCTTGGGATGTTCCGGTCCCAGAACCTTCTCCTGGATCGCCAGTAAGCGCTTGTAGAGTGGTTCGGCCGCGGCGTAGTTGGCCCGGATGTCGTAAAGCTCCGCCAGGTTATTCAGGCTCGTGGCCACGTCGGGATGCTCCGGCTCCAGAGCCTTCTCCCGGATTGCCAGCAAGCGTTTGAAGAGCCGTTCGGCTGCCACGTGGTTGTCTTGGTTGCGGTAAAGCCGTGCCAGGTTGTTGAGGGTCTGGGCCGCATCGGGATGCTCCGGTCCCAGAACCTTCTCCCGGATCGCCAGCAAGCGCTTGTGGAGCGGTTCGGCTGCCGCGTAGTTGCCTTGGCTGTCGTACAGCCCGGCCAAGTTATTGAGGGTCGTGGCCAGGTCGGGATGCTCCGGCCCTAGAACCTTCTCCCGCATCGCCAGCGAGCGCTTGTAGAGCGGTTCAGCTTCGGCGTAGTTGCCCTGGGTGCGGTAAATCCCCGCCAGGTTGTTGAGGCTCCTGGCCACATCTGGATGCTGCGGTCCCAGAACCTTCTCCTGGATCGCCAGCGCGCGCTTCAAGAGCGGTTCGGCTGCGAGATAGTTCGCCTGGGTGTCATACAGCACCGCCAGGTTGTGAAGACTCGTGGCCACATCTGGATGCTGCGGCCCCAGAACCTCCTCCTGGATCGCCAGCGCGCGCTTCAAGAGCGGTTCGGCTGCGGCGAACCTGAGCGGGAACTGATCCGGGTAGTTGCCCTGGAGACGGTAAAGCTCCGCCAGGTTATTGAGGCTCGTGGCCACATCGGGATGCTGCGGCCCCAGAACCTTCTCCCGGATCGCCAGCGAGCGCTTGAAGAGCGGTTCGGCTTCCGCGTAGTTCTCCTGGGTGTGATAAAGTCCCGCCAGGTTGTTCAGGCTCGTGGCCACATCTGGATGCTGCGGCCCTAAAACCTTCTCCCGGATCGCCAGCGAACGTTTCGAAAGCGGTTTGGCTTCGGTGTAGTTGCCCTGGGCGCGGTAAAGCTCCGCCAGGTTATTAAGGCTCATGGCCACATCGGGATGCTCCGGCCCCAGAACCTTCTCCCGCATCGCCAGCGAGCGCTTGTAGAGCGGTTCGGCTTCCGCGTAGTTGGCCTGGGTGTCGTAAAGCACCGCTAGGTTGTTCAAGCTTGCGGCTACGCTGGGATGCTGCGGCCCCAGAGCCTTCTCCTGGATCGTCAGCGCGCGCTTGTAGAGCGGTTCGGCTTCCGCGTACTTGCCCTGGGCGTGATGCAGCCCCGCCAGGTTGTTCAGGCTCCTGGCCACAACGGGATGTTCCGGCCCCAGAACCTTCTCCCGCATCGCCAGCGAGCGCTTCAACAGCGGTTCGGCTTCCCCGTACTTGCCCTGGGCATGATACAGCCCCGCCAGGTTGTTCAGGCTCGTGGCCAAGCGCGGATCCTCTGGCTGGAAGGCTTCTGCTTCCTTCAGGGCAGCCTTGAGCTGCTTCTCGGCCTCGGCGTATCGGCCTTCCCGATAGGCCTTGGTCGCTACCTCCATGTAGGTCTCCCAGTCCGACGCCTGCGCCGAGGCGAAGTCTCCCGCGAAGGCCCACACGGCGAGCGACAGCAAACCCACCAGCAACCAAGCATTGTCCTTGCCGGCCATTGCGATCACTCTTCTCGTCATCGGGCCTATCTTTGAAAGACAAGGAAACGCAGAACGCGGAGGCTCTATTATTTGCCTTTTTTCCGAATGGTCTTGATGGGTGTCATGCCCTGACCTTCAGTGACTTGCAGGAACTGATCACCTTGGATATCTCGGAAGTTTTCCACCAACCCACTCGGCCAACGTATTTCAAGACGATTAACGTGAGTTTCCTGACCCAATCCGAAGTGAACACGCGAGTCGTTGTGGGAGAGATAACTCCCTCCAGATCGGACCTCGGTGGTTTGCGTCCGATCGCCGATTTCTGCTGTGATCCGCGCCCCGATCGCGTCTCGGTTGCTCTTCCTTCCTACCAGTCGGCCCACCACGCGGCCCACCAGCCGAAGTGTGACCCAATGATTTCTGTTTCCACCCTCATTACGCAGCAGGCTTGGACGGTCATCAAGGTTGGTGAGCAGGATATCCACATCTCCATCATTATCGTAGTCGCCAAACGCAGCTCCTCGGCTTGACTTCCTAGTTAGAAGACCGACCTCCAGCTCCTCGGTGAGCTCCAGGAAGCGTCCGTTTCCTTGATTTTGATAGAGCTGGTTACGTTCTAGAAATGTCGAGCCAAACGCAAATTGATCAATTTTGGGGTAAATATGCCCGTTAGCGATGAAAATGTCGAGATAGCCGTCATTGTCAAGGTCCACCAGGCCCGTTCCCCAGCCAAGGTACGGTAGGGAGGATCGCCCTAGACCGGCCGCGGAGGTCACGACGTTGAACGTTTCGTCCCCGTTATTCTGGTAAAGAGTGTTCGTATCTTCGGAAAAATTTGTAACAAAGATGTCAAAATAGCCGTCGTTGTTGTAATCCCCCACGTCGACGCCCATACCTGCCTGTGGCCGTCCTTCCTCGCTGAGAGCCACACCAGCTTCTAATCCCACTTCAGAGAAGGTCCCGTCCTTATTATTCCGAAAGAGAAAATTGGGTGTTGAATCATTGGCGACATAGATGTCGGGCCACTCATCGTTGTTCACATCGCTGAAAATAACCCCAAACCCATAGTATCCAGGATCGTCGATTTTGGCAGAGTGCGTCACGTCCTTGAACGTGCCATCGCCGTTGTTGCGATACAACACATCGGGCTCGCCGGGGAGGCCGCGCGGTCCGCAGAACACGTCCATCCCTCTGTACTGGCAGAGTGAACTGGTGCCCCGCCCGGGAGTTGTCTCCTCGTCGAACGCGACGTAATTTGCTACGTAAAGATCGACGTATCCGTCGCGATTATAATCACCAAAAGCGCAAGTAGTGCTCCAGTGGGAATCGCCTACGCCTGCTGGCTCCGTTACGTCGGCGAAGGTGCCGTCGCCCTTATTTCGAAATAATATGTTCGGCCCGTAGGCAGTAACGTAGATGTCCTGGAACCCGCTATTGTCATAGTCGGCCACACAAACGCCCATGCCCCAGCCTTTTTTGGTCAGGCCACTTTGGCCAGTGACGTCCGAAAATTTCCCTTTCCCGTCATTGCTGTAGAGGGCCACCATCGGACCGCCGCCTTGCTTGAACTTTTCAAATGTGGAGCCGTTGACAAGCAGCAGGTCCATGTCCCCATCGTCATCGTAATCAAAGAATGCTGCTCCGTTGCCCGCCGCCTCCAGAATATAGTCTTTCCTGGGCCCTCCCGAAACGTTCCGCAGGGTCACGCCTGCTTTTCCTGCCACGTCAATGAAACGTATTGGTAGGCGCGGCTGAGCAGAAGCGGTCTCCGACAGCCCCACAAGGGCGGCGAGAAAAGACAACAAGGCCAACGTCAAGCCGACCCCACGCTTCCGCCGGCTCAGCTTCTGTGCCACTCCTGTCCTGTTTCTCAGCAGCATGTGGCTAAGTTGGCCTGACTGACCTGAAAGGCTTGTTGCATAATTGCAAACTTAATTGTTTTTATCCTCAATGTAATTAAAAACAACTAGATTTCTACTGACTCGGGCCTGCCTAGCCTACTTATCTACCCCAGCGCCGAACACTTGATCATTGCTCCGGCCCGTTGATTTATCAAAACACTTTACTTAACCGAAATTTCCCTTTTGAGCTTCCTCCTTCGACCCAGAGCATACGCTGGCTGCTCCGTTGGATCAAGTTCGCCACGGCCCTTCTGGCATTGCTCCAACTCGCCGCTTGATAGAGAAGCCCTTGTACTCCACCAACGGATCCGCTTGAAAGACCACCGCTTTTCATTCGCCCCGGGTTCCAGTCAGCCCACACAGGGTACGAACCAAAGTTTAGCCTCGAACTCCCGATTTGAGCTTCCAGCTTCGCCCGAAAGTACACGGTAGCTACCCAGTCGGCTCAAGCTCTCATCGTCACTCTTCCGGGTTGCACCGTGGCTCGCCCTTGGCCGTTCCGCTGACTTGCGGGGTCTGCTTCCCGCCTCCAACCTGCCTCGCGGGGGGATTCCTACCGAAGATCATGCCTCGGGCCGGACCTTGGCTGTGCACGCCGTTCGACAGGCACCCGCTACATTTCTCGCTACAGTGAGCGTAAGGATTCAGCGCAAAAAGAGCGGAACTGTGAGAAAAATGGCGCGCCCGGAGAGACTCGAACTCCCGACCTACTGGTTCGTAGCCAGTCGCTCTATCCAACTGAGCTACGGGCGCGTGCCAATCAGTCTACCGGCGTGCCGACCATCAAGTCAACCTTGGCGGACCTGGGGGAGATTCGGGCGTGGAAATCCGAGACCAGTATCCGTCGCGGAATGTACAGCTTCCGATAGCCAGGCTAATGAAGGGTGTGGCGATCCGGACTTGACCCGACAGGACACCTGGATGTACACTTGCGAGTAAGGGGGGGAGTTCAAATCGAAGTTTCAGCCGCAGCTGAGGAGATGTTGGTGAACACAATGTTGGGCGGACGGAAAAGACGATGGACGGTCCTGTTGGTTGGGGCCGTTCTGGGCCTGTCGAGCGCTTCCCAGGCCGTGTCTGCCCCCCCCCAACTGCGGTCCTTGCGATTGATACCGCAGGAGCGAACACTGTGGGGAGCGAAGGCATCCCAGCATTTCCTGGTCATTGGAAAATACAGCGATGGTCTGGAGCGAGATGTGACCGCCGAGAGCCGGTTCTCGATTTCGGATTCCAAGGTGGCGAAGGTGGATGCCGAGGGGCGAGTAGTGGCGCTGGCGGATGGAAGCGTAGTCTTGACGGTGTCGTTGGAAGGACGGTCGGTCAAGACCGAGGTTCGAGTGGCGGGCTCGCAGGAGACCCGCCAGTTCAGCTTCGCCCGGGATATTGGCGGCATCCTCACCAAGCGCGGCTGCAATGACAGCTCCTGTCACGGGGGTGTGAAAGGAAAGGGCGGATTCAAGCTCTCTCTGAACGCGCTCTACGCCCGCGATGACTACCAGTGGATTGTCGAAGGGGGGACGTTCCAGGTCCTGACCACGGAGGCAGGTGAAAAAGTCTCGCGGATCAACCTGCAGGAGCCCGAGAAGAGCCTGCTGTTGATGAAAGCGACGATGGGTGTTTCGCACGGAGGCGGGCAGCCCTTGCGTCCGAACTCGGCTGACTACGAAACGATCCTGAACTGGGTGCGGAACGGTGCGCCGTTCGGGGAGGAAGGCGACAAGGCGGGCGTGCGGGTGGTGCGGGTCGAGGTGGAGCCTCGCGAAGTGGTGCTGGCTCCGGAGGGCAAGCACCGGCTGCTGGTGACCGCGCATCTGTCGAATGGCCAACAGGAGGACATCAGCGACCAGGTGCTATACGCCTCGAACAACTCCGAGGTGGTGAAGGTGGATCAGCAGGGTCGGGTGGCTGCGGTGCGGACCGGGGAAACTTCGGTGATGGTTCGCGCGGCAGGGTTTGCGACGAGCACCAGCGTCGGCGTGATTGGCAAACCAATCGCCCGGTATCCGAAAGTGCCGCACAACAACTTCATCGACGACTACGTGTTCGCCAAGCTGAAGAAGTTCAATAGCATTCCTTCGGAGCTTTCCAGTGACAACGAATTCCTGCGTCGCCTCTGCCTGGACCTGACCGGGGTCTTGCCGCCGCCGGAGCGGGTGCGCGAGTTTGCGGCCAGCAAGGATCGGCGGAAACGGCAGAAGGTGGTCGAAGTTCTGCTGAACACGCCGGAATTCATCGACTACTGGACGTTCCGTTTCGCCGATCTGTTCCGCGTGGGCCGGTATAAGAACCAGATTGACCCGCGATCGGCACATAATTATTGGAAATGGATTCGCGCCAGCATCGCCGCGAACAAGCCGTACGACCAGATCGCCCGCGAGCGAATCGCCGCGCAGGGCTACGGCGGCGCCGCCCCCCATTACTTTCCTGCGGGAGAAGAGCGGAACCCGGAGCAGAAGATGGGCGAGCAGGTGCGCGTCTTCCTGGGGCGGAGATTCGATTGCGCGCAGTGCCACAATCACCCCTTCGAGACCTGGAGCCAGGACCAGTTTTGGGGCCTGACCGCCTTCTTCGGCCGGATGAATGCGGTGAAGTTTGGTCCACAGGACTACAATCTGCACGGTTCGGTGCTGTATGACGATCCCGCCGGCCAGGAAGTCGACTACGGGCAGACGGGAAAGAGCAAGTTCGTGACGCATCCGCGGACCAAAGCGGTGGTTCAGCCAACTTTCCTCGATGGACAGCAGTTGCCGGAGTCAGAGCGGGCGGACCTGCGCTCGGAACTGGCCGAGTGGATGACCTCGCATCCTTACTTCGCCGAGGCCGCCGTCAACCGCACGTGGGGGTACTTCTTCGGGAGGGGGATCGTCGACCCGGTGGATGATTTTCGGTCCACGAATCCGCCAACCCATCCGGACCTTCTGAAGGCCCTCGCCAAGGACTTTCGAGAGAGAGGCCACGATCTCAAGCATCTGATGCGAACCATCGTCAACTCCCGGACTTATCAGCTCTCCAGCGTGCCGAATGAGACGAACGCTGATGACCGGATCAATTACTCACACTTCATCCCCAGGCGGCTTGACGCCGAAGTGCTGCTGGATGCCATCTCCGCGGCCACCGGGGTTCCGGAGACGTTGCGTCGCTTCGCGACGGACTTCTCAAGTTTGCCGGGCGCGCTGCCTCCGGGGTCTCGCGCGATTAATGTAGTGGAGACCGACATGTTGCCCTCGCGGTTCCTCGAAGTGTATGGCCGCCCGAACCGGATGGCCGTGCCGGAGAGAAGGAACGAAAGCAACATGCAGCAAGCCCTGCACATGCTGGCCGGAGACACCTACACCGAGAAGCTTTCGAAAGAGGGCGGGCGCATGGACCGCCTCCTAAAGAGTGGAGCCTCCGACGGGAAGATCATCGAGGAGCTCTACCTTGCTGCCTTGTCGCGCCTTCCTTCGGATGCCGAACAGAAGGAGTTGCAGCAACGGATCAGCGCCAGCGCTTCGCGGCCTGAGGCTATCCGAAGCATCGCCTGGGCCTTGATCAGCTCCAGGGAGTTTGTCACAAACCACTGAGTAGATTCAGGAGAGCGCCATGAGCAATACGGACTGGATGGGGTGTGTGAAACCGGGCATCGGCCGCCGGGATTTCCTGCGCGTCGGCTCGCTGAGCTTTCTGGGGATCAGTCTGCGCAACTACCTGATGGCCGCGGAAAACCTGGCGCCCAACGGTAAGGCCCAGGCCTGCATCCTGCTGTGGCTGGAGGGTGGTCCCAGCCAGGTCGACACCTGGGATCCCAAGCCGAACAGCTCCTTCAAGCCGATCTCCACCAATGTGCCGGGCATCCAGATTTCGGAGTTGTTGCCGAAGGTTTCGCGTCACATGGATAAGCTGGCGATTATTCGCTCGCTGCATACGGAGGAGAACAACCATCCCCAGGCGACCCACTACGTGATCACCGGGCACCGACCCATCCCCGCCTTGCAGTTCCCCTCGGTGGGCTCGATCATTGCCCGGGAAATGGCCAAACGTAATCAGATCCCTCCCTACGTGATCACTGACCGCTTAGAGCAGGAATGGTTCTTCAAGGCCTTCTATCTCGGTGCGGAGTACGAGCCGATGGTGGTTCCCAACCCCAGCCGTCCCGATTTCGCGGTGCCCGATCTGAGCCTGCCCAAATCGGTTTCCGAGCAGGTGATTGAGGACCGGCTTTCGACTCTCAAGGTCGTGGACCGGCTGTATCGCGAGAAGGTCCAGCAAGCGGAGTTCGCCAAGATGGACCGCTTCACCGAGGCGGCCTGGAAGATGATCCTTTCTCCCAAGGTGAAAGACGCCTTTGACATGTCCAAAGAGCCGGAGAAGCTCAAGGACGCTTACGGCCGCAATGGGTTCGGACAGGGCGCGCTGCTGGCGCGACGACTGGTCGAGGCCGGCGCCCGCTTTGTGACTGCGGCTGGGTACAAGAACAACCAGTGGGACACGCACGGCGATAACGACAAACGCCACCGTGAGACCCTCACGCCTCCATTGGATCAGGCCCTTTCGGCTCTACTGGAGGACCTTGAGCAGCGCGGATTGTTGGAATCAACCGTCGTCATTGCGATGGGTGAGTTTGGCCGCACGCCCCACATCAACCCCAACCGCGGTCGGGACCATTGGCCGGAATGCTGGTCTGTGGTGCTGGGAGGTGGCGGGATTCGGGGTGGGCAGATCATCGGAGCCAGCGATGAACGAGGCGCGTACGTGGCCGACCGCATGGTCACTATGGGCGACATTTACGCGACGATCTACAAGGCCTTCGGAATTGATTGGGAGAAAACCTACATGACGCCCATCGGGCGTCCGGTCAAGATCGCCAACTCCATTGACGACAAGACCGGTGTGCCAATCAAGGATCTGGTCTGACGCCAGGGTCTGGCTGGTAGTTAGACACAGGGACCTGCCACGACAAGTCTGAGTCTGCCAGAGGGCCAAACTCACCCGGATCATTGAGACGCAAATTCTCCGGACATAGAAGTGTGTGGCTCACGGCCGGCCCGAGGAAGAGTGTCGTGTGACGGCTGGTGAGTTGGCTCCCCAGTTCCCCAATCAGGAACTGGCCATAGCCAGACAGCAATGCCTAGCCCACGGTGGCCGAGTTTTTGGAACTGAAAGAACGAAATCCGCGTCTGAATAGAGTGGAGCCCGGATTTCCGTTTTGAAACTCCAAAGCTAACCTTATACTGACCTCCGACGCCAATATTTATGCCGGTTCCAGCGTCAATACAGCTTCCGGAGGTAGAAACCGAGTGGGTGAGAGGCAAAATCAGCCCTTTCAGTTCTCTTTCAATGCTGCATTGAAGGTCGATTTCCAGGGGTCGCGGGTTACTTCCGACGGCGGCCTGATCCTCGTGCGCGAATCAGACGAACATTTGGGATTCGGAGAACTCATCAAACAGCACTTGGCCGATCCTCGGAGAAAGAACACACGGTTGCCCTTTGCTGACCTCCTGCGCCAGTCCGTGTACAGCCGCTTGGCGGGTTACGAAGATATGAATGACGCGGAACGGCTCTCTCAAGATCCGACGTTCCGGCTGATCGGTTCAGAAAAGATCTGGGAGCGAGGAGCCGCGTTGACTTCCCGGCTGCAATCGTTCGAGACAGAACTACTGACGCAAGATGAGAACCTGGCTGGTTTGGCAGCGATCAACCGGGATTTAATCGCCAGGGCGGAAGCTATGGATTCCCCGCAACGGGTGGTGCTGGACATGGACTCGACCGAGATTCCGGTCTACGGCCAGCAGGAGCAGAGTGCCTACAACGGGCATTTCGAGTCGAGCTGCTATCACCCGTTGTTGCTGTTCAATCGCGAGGGTGACTGTCTGGCGGCCAAGCTGCGACCGGGCAACGTGCACAGCGCCGAGGACTGGAAAGAACTTCTCCTGCCGGAGATCGAGCGGCAGCAGCAGCTGGGCAAGGAAGTGGTGTTTCGTGCCGACGCGGCCTTTGCCAAGCCGGAGATTTACGAGGCTCTGGAGGAGCGGGAGGTAAAGTACGCCATCCGCATCCCGGCTAACGACAGCCTACAGCGGGACATTGAGGAGTTGCTGACTCGGCCGGTGGGGAGACCCAGCAAGAAGCCGTTGGTGGAGTTCAAGGGCTTTCTATACCAAGCGGCCAGTTGGAAGACAGCCCGCAGGGTGGTGGCCAAGGTGGAGCATCATCCAGGGGAGCTGTTCCCGCGAGTAGGGTTTATCGTTACGAACTTGACTCTGCCAAGTCGGGCGGTGATGCGGTTTTACAACAAGCGGGGGACAGCGGAGCAGTGGATCAAAGAAGGAAAGCAAGCAGTGAAGATGACGCGGCTCAGTTGTCACCGGTTCCGGTCGAACGAGGTCCGGCTGTGGCTCACCATCATTGCCTATAATCTCGGCAACCTGTGGCGGCGACTGGTGCTGCCACAGAGAATCGGGAACTGGTCCCTGACGAGCTTGCAACAGCGGTTGGTGAAAACGGGAGGACGGCTGGTGAAACATGCGCGATATTACTGGCTTTTGCTGGCCGAAGGGCACTTGAGCCGGAGGCTGTTCAGCAGCATGCTGCGAACGATCTCGGCACTGCCGCTGCCAGACGGCTAGCGAACCGGGAGAGAGGGTAATTTTAGGTGCTCAGAAGTGGTCGGGCCGGATAAGTGTCAGCGGCGCGGCAGGCTGGGCAGGCGAACCCCGCACAGCGACTCCGAAGAACAGCCAAAATGTGCCGCACTACCACCTCAAAGAGGCCAGAGCTGTTTGCGGTTGACACGACAGGGTACGAGGCATAGCTTTTCGGGTGAAGAGGAAGCTCAAAATGGAAATTCCGGTTCAAAGCGAATCGTCTGACGGAGGCAAGACCTGGTCAGTCCCACACCCCATCGGGGTATGGGGGCTGCCATCTCACTTGCTGCGGCTGAAGGATGGGCGGCTGCTGATGAGCTATGGCCACCGCCGCCCACCACTGGGCAATCAGACTCGTCTGAGCGAAGACCATGGTCGCACGTGGTCGGAGCCAATGATCATTTCCGACGACGGCACGTCCACCGACCTGGGTTATCCATCTACCCTGCAGCTTGAGGATGATTCTCTGCTCACCGTGTGGTACGAGCTGATCAAAGAGTCGCCAAAAGCACTGCTCCGGCAGGCACGATGGCGAATAGCAGGCTGACCCGCCAACTTTCCGTCTCAGCATGTATTCGTGAGCCTGATTTATTTGAGCCGATCGGATCCATCGGTCAGCCACGCCAAGTTGAACCGGGCGAACGTTATCTTCTCGTAAGGGTGTTCCCGGCCACGCTCGTACAAGCATCCGATGGTATTGTCAGAAAGCACGGCCAACGACGAGTAAGCGGACTGCCCTTCGTTAAGCAACTTGCCCACGGGCCAGGTCTTGCCTTCGTCGTAGCTCATGCGCACCGTCATTCTGACCCGGTCGTCCTTGCTGGCAGGATTGGAGAACAGCAAGCGGTTTTTGTCGTGCATCTTCTCATGAGTGTAGCGAAGGAAGCTGGCCTGGCAAGTCGGCTCGATCAGCGTCTCATCGAACTGGAGGTCGGTCCATGTCTGGCCGCCGTCCTGGCTCCGGGCGGTGACGCGCTTGCCCCCTTTTTCGGGCTGATGTCCATCGTGCTCCCAGTAGTTGCGCATGTTCACGAGCAGCGATCCGTCGGCGGTCTCCACCAGCTGGCATTCGTCGGTGTGCTCGGCCACCGAATCGCCAAGCTGCCAGGTCTTGCCGTGGTCGTCACTATAGAAGACATGGGATTTCTTGACCATCCGGTCACCGACTGGTTCTCGATGATCGCAGGGGATGATGAGGCGCCCCTTGTGCGGGCCGCCGCGCAGCTGAATACCAATGCCGGGGCCCGTCGCGTACCAGCCCCAGTCGGGCTTCTTCACCGACCGCGTGATATCGACTGGCTTAGACCACGTCAGGCCGTCGTCGGTGCTTTTTGTGATCAGGACATCCCGATTGTCGCGGCACATGGGCAGCCAGATCGTCCCCGTGTCCCGGTCCACCACCGGAGCGGGATTGCCGATCGTGATTTCGGCCTTGCCGCCCTCTTCGCAGACGACCTTTTGCGCAGACCAGCTTCTCCCACCATCCGTACTTCGCTTCACCACTAGGTCGATGTCACCATGATCCCGTTGGTTGTTTCTGCGGGCCTCGCAAAACGCCAGCAAGGTCCCCTTCTTTGTGACGGTCAGCGCGGGAATACGGTAAGTGTGGTAGCCGTCTTCCCCGGCGCGGAACACTTCTCGTTGCTCCAGGAGCGGCCCCTCGCCCAGAAGTGGCCTCTCGGCCAGAAGCGGCCTCTCGGGAGGTAGGGCTCCGGCTGCTAGCAAAACTACCGCCGCCAAGACGATGCACCAACGAATCGCTTTTCCCATCCTGCTCATCAGCTCACCTTTCCGGTGCGCATACTTGATCAATTGAGAAACGGAGATCCCGCGGTGGGCTTGTCTAGGGACCATGAAATCCAGAAAGGGCCTGACCCCAAGCGTCCGAGGTCTTGTGAAGCTGGTTTTTACGCCAGAACCGGTTTCACGACTTTGGCGGGCTCGACGCCGGTCAGCTTCGCCTCCAGCCCCTGGTGCCTGTAGGTGAACCGTTCGTGGTCAATGCCGAACAGGTGCAGGAGCGTCGCCTGGAAGTCGCGAACGTGGACCGGGTCCTTAACGATGTTATAGGAGAAATCGTCCGTTTCGCCGTAGACGACCCCACCCTTGATGCCGGCGCCGGCCATCCAGATGCTGAAGCAGCGCGGATGATGGTCGCGGCCGTAGTCGGTGGGTGTGAGCTTGCCCTGGGAGTAGACCGTGCGGCCGAACTCGCCGCCCCACACCACCAGCGTGTCATCAAACAGACCACGTTCCTTGAGGTCCTGCACCAACGCCCAGCAGGGCTGGTCGACAGCCCTGCACTGGCCCGGCAGCACTTCAGGCACATTCCTGTGCACGTCCCAACCGCGATGGTAGATCTGCACGAAACGCACGCCGCGCTCGATCAGCCGTCGCGCCATCAGTAAGCTATAGGCGACCGTGCCCGCCTCCCGCGCGTCTTCTCCATAGCGCTTGTAGGTGCTCTCCGGCTCGCTGGCAAGATCACTCATCTCCGGCACCGACGCTTGCATCCGGAAGGCCATCTCGAACTGCTCGATTCGCGCCAGCGTCTCCGGATCACCGATCTTCTGGTGCTGGATTTGATTCAGCGCACTCAGACCATCCAGCATACGCCGCCGGATCTGCTGGGGAACTCCATCTGGATTCTTGACGTAGAGGACCGGGTCGGCGCCCGCGCGCAGAGCAACGCCCGCGTGCTCGGCCGAGAGGAAACCTGCGCTCCAAAGACGCGTCGAAATCGCCTGCACGGCCGCCTTGCGGTGGCCACGCTTCGCGTTCATCACCACGAACGTCGGCAAATCTCGGTTCATGCTGCCCAGACCGTAGGCGAGCCAGGAGCCGATGCAGGGAAGACCCGCGATCATCCGGCCGGTTTGGATAAACGTGATGGCCGGCTCGTGGTTGATCGCCTCGGTATGCATGGAACGAACGATCGCCATGTCATCGGCCATCTTGGCGATGTTCGGCAGAAGGTCGGAGATCCATGCACCGCTCTGGCCGTGCTGGTGAAATTCCCAGACCGGAGGGGCAATCGGGAAGCGTGCCTGGCCGGCGGTCATGGTCGTCAGACGCTGGCCCTGCCGAATCGAATCGGGCAGTTCCTTGCCGTACCAGTTCTTCAGCTTGGGCTTGTAGTCGAACAGGTCCATCTGCGGCGGCGCGCCCATGGTATGGAGATAGATCACCCGCTTGGCCTTGGGCGCGAAATGCGGCAAGTTAGGCAGCCCTCCGTAGGCCTCCGCCCCTTTCGGAGTGCCTTTCGCCTCCTCAGCAACCAGGCTGGCCAGCGCGAGCGCACCAAGCCATTGGCCGCCGCGAGCGAAGAACTGCCGCCGGGTTTCGGTCAGAATGGCTTCTTTCGATGGATGCATCTTGGATGCTCCCCTCCGTCTGCAGCGCTACTTGTTCAAAACCTCGTCCAGATTCATGATCTGGTTGGCCAGCATGGTCATAGCCGCAGACTCCACCTGGGGCAGCGCCTGGTCCGGCTCGGATTCCCCGGTGGCCAGCAGCTTCCCTGCGTCCCCCCGATTCTCTCGGTAGTAGCCCAGGAAATCCTCATACGCCCGCCGCGCCACCACCCGCTCATCTTCTTCGAGCCTGCGGGCCAGCAGGCGCAGCGTCATATAGTCGAGCTGGCTGTCAAAGTCTTCGCCAGCCTCCTCAAGCGTCTTCTGGGCCAGATAGCGTGAAGCCTCGACAAACTGCGTATCGTTCATCGTCAAAAGCGCCTGTAGCGGCGTGTTCGTGCGCTCCCGCCGCACCGTGCAGTTCTCCCGTGTGGGAGCGTTGAAAGTCACCATGGATGCCGGTGGAGCGGACCTTTTCCAGAAGGTATAGAGGCTGCGGCGGTAGAGCTTGTCGCCATGGTCCTGCTTGTAGTTGCTGGTGTTGCTCTGCGGCATCGCTACCGTTTCCCAAACACCTTCAGGCTGGTAAGGTTTCACACTCGGCCCACCGATCGCAGAGACCAGCAGACCGCTGGCCGCCAGCGCATAATCGCGCACTATCTCGGCGTCCATGCGGAACCGCGGCCCTCGCGAGAGAAGCCGGTTCTCCGGGTCTTTCGCCAGCTTCCCTTCGGTGGTGGCCGCCGACTGTCGGTAGGTGGCCGAAGTCACGATCAAGCGGAAGAAGTCCTTGACGTTCCAGCCCGAGTCTCGGAACTCGACCGCCAGCCAGTCGAGCAACTCTGGATGAGACGGGCGCTCACCTTGAGAGCCGAAATCGTCGGAGGTTTTCACGATGCCCGTACCGAAGACCTCCTGCCAGAAGCGATTGGCGGCAACGCGCGGGGTCAACGGATTCGAGTCGTCCACAAGCCACTTCGCCAAGCCAAGCCGATTGCGAGGGAAAGAAGCCGGCATCGGCGGCAAAGCCGCTGGGGTGGTCGGCTCGACGCGGTCCTGAGGCCGGTCGTACATGCCGCGATAGAGGACGTGGGCAAACGGCGCGACGTCGCTGCGCTCCTGCATCACGTGCGTGATGCCGCCGCGGCGCCGCACTTCCCGCTGCTCGAGCTTGAGTTCGTTCAACCGTGCCGCAAGCTGGTGGGAATCCTCATCTTTGCGCCTGAGGTTGAGATGATAGAGACGCAGGGCCTCCCGCTCGTCTTGAGTCAGCTCGGTGGCTTTCTTTTTCCGCGCCCGTTGCAATACAGGCCAAAGCGAGACCAGCCGGGCTTGCTCGACGGTGATCGCGCGGTTGAAGATCCGAAAGTCGGAAAGGGCCCCGCCGTCGAAATACCAGGTGTCGGCGTCATTCTCCTGGCTGACGTGCCTCCCCAACAGGATCGGCTGGCTGGTGCGGATGTTGCCCTCGATCTTCGCAAAGTACTCACTACCCCGCGTGAGGATGAGCTTCCCATTCAGGTAGTAGTTCAGCCCGGCGGTTTCCCCACTGCCGTCATAGCTCACCGCCACGTGGTTCCAGGTCCCGCCCTCCATCTGCTGCAAGTGGTCCGGTCCGAGCCTGATGGACTCGCCGTCATCGCTCACCATTTTGAACATAGCTATGTGTCTACTGATGTGGAGGGACCAACCACGCCACTTATCCTCGGGGTCCGCCTGGCTGGCTACAGTGAAACCCCCGTCTTCTTTGGGGTGATAGACCCAGACGGTGATGGAGAAGGGGCGGTCCGAGTCGAGGTGTTCGATGTTAGGCAACTCGCCCCAGGCTTCCCCGGTAAACCGCAGCGCTCTGAGATCCTCGTCCGGCCCGGCGCCCAGGCTGATGCCTTTTGGCAGGTCGATCTCGACCTTACGGTCTGGTAAGTTCACGGCGACTCCGTCGCCGAGCGAAAGTGTCAAAACCTCGGAGGACTTCTCCAGAGGCGCCTCCACAGAGCGATACTCCCCGCTCGCGAGCCACGCTTCGAACTCGTCGTCCGCCGAGGAGTCCAGCGCTTGCATGCGGCTCGCGACTTGCGCCACTTCGCGCTTGAGCTCCTGCCAACGGCGCGTCTCTTCCGGGCGCGGAACCACGACGATCGGCGGCGGGTGGGAGACGTTGCCATCCAATGCGTACTGTGTGGTGTTCCGGAAGAAGGCCGTCATCGAATAGAAGTCCTTCGTGGAGATCGGATCAAACTTGTGGTCGTGGCAGGTGGCGCAGGCGACGGTCAAACCCAGCCACACGGTGCCGGTCGTATCCGCGCGATCTTTGGCATAAATGGCTTCCACTTCCTTGAGGATCACCCCCCCTTCGTCGGTGGTGACGTTGCAGCGATGGAAGCCGGTGGCGACGCGCTGTTCCAGCGTGGGATTCTGCAGAAGATCCCCCGCGAGCTGCTCGATCGTGAAGCGGTCGAACGGCACGTTCCGGTTGAAGGCGTTGATCACCCAATCGCGGTAGGGCCACATTTCGCGGTAGTTGTCGATGTGCAGCCCGTGAGTATCGGCGTAGCGAGCTGCTTCGAGCCAGTAGCGCCCACGGTGCTCCCCCCAATGGGAGGAATCGAACAGTTTCTGGACCAGCCTCTCGTACGCGTCCTCGGCGGTATCATTCACAAAGGCTTCGACTTGTTCTGGTCTCGGGGGAAGACCAGTGAGGTCGAGTGAGAGGCGGCGAATCAACGTGCGGCGGTCTGCCTCGGGAGCCGGCTCAAGGCCCTCAGCCTCCAGCCGGGCCAGGATGAGCCGGTCAATCCCGTTGCGAACCCACGACTCGTTCTTGACAACCGCTGGATCCGGCCGCTGCAGCGCCCGAAACGACCAGTGCTGATCCCAAGAAGCGCCCTGTTCGATCCAGCGCTTCAGGATATCGATCTGCTCGGCGGTCAGCTCCTTTTTTGAGAAGACCGGAGGCATGCGCTTGGCGGGGTCCTTGGCCGTAATGCGCTGGTAGAGGAGACTCGCCTGCAGGTCTCCGGCAACCACCGGCGCGCTGTCATCGTGTGAGGCAAAAGCACCCTCCCGGGTGTCTAGCCGCACGTCCGCCATACGCGTCTTGCTGTCCGGCCCATGGCACTGAAAGCAGTTGTCTGAGAGAATCGGACGCACGTCTCGCTGGAAGTCGACCGATTCCGCAGACTTTGGCGTGGCCGGCGAGGCCGCAAAAAGGGTCGACAGCAGCAGCGAAGCGACCAAAGCGTAACTCGTCACTCGAAACCAACGCATCAGCTTGTCCTCAGTAGACTAATTGTGGGGAAGAAGGTCCTGCACAAACACCGGTTGGGCTATTGTATCCACCCCAGCCTCCACGCCACAGTCTAGATGTGTCCCTAAGTACTGTCAAGCGCTCCGGGAGCCTGGTAGTGGGTCAGTTTCCGCGATAAGGGCGTTATACAGACAAGTGGATTAGTTCCGAGTGGGCCGTCAACCATCGAAACTGGCATCGAAACTGGCGATGCGGCCGGTATGGCCTTCGAGACATGGCGGGACTGATTCTCCAAACCGGAGGCTAATCCTGTAAGCCGGAATTTCCATTTTGAGCTTCCCCTTCACCCGAAAACCTATGCCTCTTACCCTGTCGTGTCAATCGCAAATCGCCCGGGCCTCTTTGAGGTGGTAGTGCGGCACATTTTGGCTGTTCTTCGGAGTCGCTGTGCGGGTTTCGCCTGCCCAGCCTGCCTCGCCGCTGACACTTGTCCGGCCCGACCACTTCTGAGCACCTAAAATTACCCTCTCTCCTGGGTCGCTAGCCGTCTGGCAGCGGCAGTGCCGAGATCGTTCGCAGCATGCTGCTGAACAGCCTCCGGCTCAAGTGCCCTTCGGCCAGCAAAAGCCAGTAATATCGCGCATGTTTCACCAGCCGTCCGCCCGTTTTCACCAGCCGCTGCTGCAAACTCGTCAGCGACCAGTTATTGATCCTCTTCGGTAGCACCAGCCGCCGCCACAGGTTTCCCAAGTTGTAGGCGATCAGGCTCAGCCATAGGCGCACCTCGTTCGACCGAAACCGATGGCAACTCAGCCGGGTCATCTTTACCGCCTGCTTGCCTTCCTTGATCCATTGCTCTGCGGTGCCCCGCTTGTTGTAGAACCGGACCACCGCCCGGCTGTCGGTCTCCAGATTGGTGACGATGAACCCCACGCGAGGGAACAGTTCGCCAAAGTGGAACTCCACCTTCGCCACCACCCGCCGCGCCTTTTTCCAACTGGCTGCCTGGTAGAGAAAGCTCTTGTGCCAGACCACCGGCTTGTGGCTCGGTCGCCCCACTGACCGCGTCAACAACTCCGCGATGTCCCTCTCCAGACTGTCGTTGGCCGGGATGCGAATCGCATACTTCACGTCCCGCTCCTCCAGTGCGTCGTAGATCTCCGGCTTGGCGAAGGCGGCGTCGGCGCGAAACACCACTTCCTTGCCCAGCTTCTGCTGCCGTTCGATCTCTGGCAGGAGAAGTTCTTCCCAATCCTCGGCGCTGTGCACGTTGCCGGGTCGCAGCTTGGCCGCCAGACAGTCACCCTCGCGACTGAACAGCAACAACGGGTGATAGCAACTCGACTCGAAATGCCCGTTGTAGGCGCTCTGCTCCTGTTCGCCGTAGACCGGGATCTCGGTGCTGTCCATGTCCAGCACCACCCGGCGCGGCGCATCCATAGCTTCCGCCCTGGCGATCAAATCCCGGTTGATCGCTGCCAAACCAGCAAGGTTCTCGTCTTGCGTCAGCAGTTCTGTCTCGAACGACTGTAACCGGGAAGTCAGGGCTGCGCCACGTTCCCAGATCTTCTCCGAACCGATCACCCGGAACGTCGGATCTCGGGAAAGCCGCTCGGCGTCGTTGACGTCTTCGTATCCTGCCAAGCGGCTGTAGATGGACTGCCGCAGCAAGTCAGCGAGGGGCAACCGGGTGTTCTTCCCCCGAGAGTCGATCAAGTGCTGTTCGATAAGTTCGCCGAACCCCAAACGTTCGTCCAACTCGCGCACCACAATCAGACCGCCGTCGGAAGTGATTCGCGATCCCTGAAATGTGACCCGCAGAAACCGGTTGAATGACAGTTGAAACGCCTGTTTTTGGCTCTCACCCATTCGGTGTACACCTCCGGAAGGCAATGTTGATGCTGGAACCCGCATCAATACTGACGTTGGAGTCATTCAGAAGGTTGCCGCCGATAGTTCATAAAGGAAATCCGGGGTAAGTCTCAGCGACTCAACTTTAGCGGTGATCCTCCAGGAGGCTAACGGCGCAAATCACCCGCCGCCGAGCGAGCTGTGGCGAGCGAGGGTACCAAACTGCGGCGCGGTTTGGCGGTCGGAGTGCATTTGCTTGTTAGGCACGCCATATTGCACGTCGCAATTTTGTGTGTGTTCCGGCATGGGCGGGCAGTGACATATTCAAGAGAACATGATCTTCAGCTCAGGTTCACTCTTTGGCTTTCCCTATCATGACGCCCTGAGCAAATAGCATACAGAACAGGGATAGACTTCCCGGGGAGCTGTAGCTTCCGCAAGAACTTCATACCCGCTTCCACGCAACCAACCATCGAATGTCGACTTTCGAACAAGGGAAATGTGGCTATCCCAATCGTCAGATCCAAAAGGATAGACAATCGCAACAACACCACTGGGACGCACTACACGGGCCATCTCCTGCAGGGCGAGTCTAGGTTCCAAAATATGCTCCAGAACGTCGAAACTTAAAATAATATCGAACCAGTTCTCGGGAAAGTCCAGGCTCCTGGAATCCATAACCGCATATCTTTCGCCTTCATTACTCGTTTCATTGCACCAATGCACCATTGGTTCGGAGATGTCTATTCCGATTCGCTCTTGAGCGTCGGTAAATAGACGCAGAGTACCTCCCATGCCGCTGCCTACATCTAGTATTCGAGACTCCGAAAGCCTGAGCCCCATAGAGTTCGCAAGAGCTTGGATCTGGCGGGCAAAGAAGATACGCCTTGCCGCTACGTTCTCGACCCACAGGTGCGACAGGTAGATTGAACTCGAGTAGGACTGTTCCGGCCCAAGTTGCTCCAGGAGAATTTCCTTCTTGGACATGCACAGCCAATCATTAAGAAATGCGTCTGCAGGCTGATAATGCAACTGTGCACATAGTCGCGCCAACTGAAATCCGGCCATAGAGACATAGGAGTCCAGGTGCTCCGAATATAAGAAAAGATTCGTAAGAAACCATTCAAAAGATCCTCCGGCTGAGTGGCGTGCCGCAACATCTACGGTCAAGTTATGTCGGACCAATTCCTTCTCAAAACGACCGGTCATGAGAGATATCAGACTTCCATTGCGTTCCTCCCCAGACATGAAGGATTTCGCCAAATCAGAGGCGTCTAAGGCCTTCAATACGGAAAACGTCTTCCAGAAGTCCGCTCGTATCCCCATCGGCGCGTGCAATTTTAGCTCATATTTAGCTCATATGGTGAACCGCTATTTCCATGGACTTTTCCTGCCTGACAGATGTATATCCGACTTCTCTATTCACCGACAGAAGACAGGCAAAGGGGTGGCCCACGTTCATGCTTCCCTGCCCAGCTTCTCCAGGCTGCGGTAGTGCCCGAGCGGCCGGCCGACCATGGGCAAGAAGCCTCCCTCTTGGGGGCCATGCTGCGCTGCGCCCTCAGCTAAGTCAACGCGGCGACCGGGCCAATCGGCCCGGTGGTCTTCCGCTGCTGTACTGGTGGAGTCCAAGCGGCACGAGATACACCGCCCTGTCACCAACAATGCTGGTTAGATTGGTGGGCTGCGTGGCAGCATCGGTAAACGCTAGCCGACTCCTGAGGAACCAACGCCGTTCCTACGGGTCCTGTCTGGCCTCTGTCAGTCGGAAGCTAGGCGGGACCTATCTACTCTCAGTGAAAGTGCTGCCTGTCACGATTCGTCACGATTCGCTTGTGCCGCGGAGTCAGGCACATTAGAATTGTGATTGTTCACTGCATACCTTGGTGCGAGTGCCTGGGTTCCAGGAGGTGTGCGCAATGTTTTGGGATGATCTTCCGGAATACATCTCCCGCCGCAAACTGTTGGAAATGTCCGGCCTCGGCCTGGGCACCGTCGCCCTTGCCAGTTTGCTGAGAGCCGATGAGGACCGCCGCTTCTACAACGACCTGAAGCCGCGGAAGGGCCACTTCCCGGGCACGGCGAAGGCTGTGATCCAATTTGTGCAGACTGGCGGCCCCAGCCAGATGGACCTGTTCGATCCCAAGCCCGAGCTGACGAAATGGTCTGGCAAGCCGCACCCCGACGGGGTCGAAATCCAAGCCCGAGCTGACGAAATGGTCTGGCAAGCCGCACCCCGACGGGGTCGAAATCCATCAGCCCAACAATGCCAACGTGCTACTGGCCAGCCCGTTCCAGTTCCGCAGGCACGGACAGAGCGGCATTGAGCTGGGCGGGACGCTTCCACACTTGGCTACAGTCGTCGACGACATCTGCCTGATTCGCTCGATGCACACCGAGCACAACAACCATCCGGAAGGCCTTAACATGCTGATGACCTGCCGCATCTTCGCTGGCCGTCCGGTGCTGGGGGCGTGGGTGTCGTACGCGCTCGGCACGGAGAATCAGAATCTCCCCGCGTTTGTGGCGTTGCGCGACCCGGAGGGGTACCCGACGCTGGGCAAGCAGCTTTGGACCAGCGGCTTCCTACCGGCGCTCTACCAGGGAGTGGAGTTCAGCTCCACCGGAACGCCGGTCCGCCACCTGCATCCCACGGTGCCGCCGCCGCCCGGCGCGCAGCGGGAACGGCTGGACACGCTGGCTAAGCTGAACAAGATGCACCTCGGCCGCCACACGGAAGACTCCGAGCTGGAGGCGCGCATCCAGAACTACGAGCTGGCAGCGCGCATGCAACTGGCCGCGATGGATGTCCTGGACATCTCCAAGGAGTCGGAAACTACTAAGAAGCTCTACGGGCTGGACAACCCTGTGACCGCCAGCTACGGTTTGCGCTGCCTCATGGCGCGCCGTCTGGTCGAGGCTGGCGTTCGCTTTGCGCAGATCTATCCGGGGAAAGGCCAGCCTTGGGACCATCACTTCAATATCAAGAAGAACATGCCGGAGATTTGCGCCCAAACCGACCAGCCCATTGCCGCCTTGCTGAAAGACCTGAAGAGCCGCGGCCTGCTGGAGACCACTATTCTGATGTCGGCGGGCGAGTTCGGGCGCCTTCCGACCACCCAAAACTCCGACGGGCGAGACCACAACCGCAACGCGTTCAGCCTCTGGCTGGCCGGCGGCGGCTTCAAGGAGGGCCTGGCCTACGGGGAGACCGACGAGTTTGGCTACAAGTCCACAGTGAATCGTGTGGGTGTCCCCGATTTGCAAGCCACTCTGCTGCATCAGCTCGGACTCAATCATAAGCGGCTTACCTTTTCCCACGAGGGACGGGAAAAAACCCCCACCAATGTCAGCGTCACAGGCGCACGCATTGTCGCCGGCATCCTCAAGAACCCGCCGAAGGAGACCTGAGACCATGCGGTTTGCTCGTCTGCTGAGTCAGGTTGCAGCGTTGGGCGCGCTGTCCGCAATGACCGTCTTCGCGCAGCCCAGCTTTGAACGGGACGTCAAGCCGATCTTTGAGGCCAATTGCTTCAGTTGCCATGGCGGCACCGCGATGGTCGGGCTGGATTTGCGCACGGCCACCTCCATCCTGCGCGGCAGTCATGAGGGTCCGGTGGTGCTGAAAGGATCGCCCGAAAAAAGCCTGCTGTACGAAAAGGTCTCCAAGCGGATGATGCCGCCCCCCGCATTCAAGATGAGGCTGACGGACGCGCAAATCGGCAGCATCCGGCGCTGGATTGAGGCGGGGGCCCCCTCGGATGAAGAAGCCACTATCGCCGCCAAAACCAAAGAAGAGACGGCGCGGTTCGAGAAACTGGCGTTGCCCATCTTCAAAAGGCGCTGCTTCACTTGCCATGGCACGGATAACCCCATGGGTGGCCTGGATCTGCGCATGCTTGAATCGGTGCTAAAGGGAAGCGCAAACGGGCCCGTGCTTTCCGACCTCGGTTCGACCAAAAGCATCCTGATCCGTAAGGTGACCTCTCGCGACATGCCGCCGCCGGGGATGGGTGAACCCCTGAGCGACGCCGAAATCCGCACCCTGGCCCGCTGGATTGATACCTCCGATTTGCGCCTCCTGCGGCCGCACGTGGCGCGCACCACTTTCAATCAGGCCGAAGCGCCGCCGGTCACAGAGAAAGACCGCCAGTTCTGGGCGTTCCAGGCGCCGGTCGCCGAAGCCGTCCCGTCTGTGAAGAATCGGCAGCGCGTGCGCACGCCGATTGACGTCTTCCTGCTGGCGCAGCTTGAAGCCAAGGGACTCAGCTTCTCGCCCGATGCCTCCAAGGTCACTTTGATGCGCCGCGCCTGGCTGGACCTGATCGGGGTGCCGCCGTCCCCAGAAGACATCCGGGCGTACCTGGCGGACAACAAGCCGGACGCGTACGAGCGACTCATCGATAAGCTTCTCGCCTCGCCGCACTACGGCGAGCGATCGGGCCGCCACTGGCTGGATGCGGCTGGCTACACCGATGTGATCGGGTTTGATGGCGGCGTTGAGGGCGCGATTGTCGCAGAGGGCATGTGGCGCTACCGGGATTGGGTAATCCGCGCGTTCAACCAGGACATGCCCTACGACCAGTTCTTAGTGGAGCAATTGGCCGGCGATGAACTGGTGGACTGGCGCTCAGCTGAGAAGTACACGCCGGAGGTCCTGGACAAGCTGATCGCCACCGGCTATCTGCGCTCAGTCTTTGACCGCACCGATCAGGACGTCGTGAATCTGCCGGGAGAGCGGTATGACGTGCTCTTCCACTTGATGGAGAAGGTCTCCACCGGCCTGATGGGTTTGACCGTGGGCTGCGCTCGCTGCCACAGCCATAAGTACGATCCGATTCCGCAAAAGGACTACTACCGCATGCTGGCGGTCTTTGCCACCGGCTACAACCCGGTCCACTGGCTGCAACCGAAGAACCATTTTCTCCCGAGCGTCTCCAAAGCGGAGCAGGAGGAGATCGAGCGCCACAACGCCGAGATTGATAAACCTGTGGCCAAACTCAAGGAGCAGCTGGAAGCCATCTACGGACCCTACCGGGAAAACCTGCTCGAAGCCAAGCTGAAGGAGCTTCCGGAAAATATCCGGGCGGAGACGAAAGAGGCTCTGGCCACGCCCGAGGAGGAGCGGGACGCGGTGCAAAAATTCTTGGCCGCCAGATTTGAGAAGCTCACCGTTACCCCGGAGGAAGTAGTCAAGGCCCTAAACGAGGAGCACCGCGCCACTCACGAGAAGCTGACCGAGCAGATCAAGATCCTGAACGGCTATCGCCGCTCCTGGGACAAAATCCAGGTGTTGTGGGAACTCGCGCCGCCGCCCAAGATTCGCCTGTTGCAGCGCGGCGAAGTCGGGCGTCCCGGGCCGCCGGTCCAGCCTGGGTTCCTGGAGGTCGTCAGTCCGCCCGGAGAGACCGATGCGGTCCGGCCGCCGGACACAAAGGGCGAAACCAGCGGCTACCGGCTGGCGTTTGCGCGCTGGCTGATCAGCCCCGACCATCCGCTCACCGCCCGCGTGATGGTGAACCGCGTCTGGCAGCATCACTTTGGGCGCGGCATCGTGGAAACCCAGGCCAACTTCGGCAAGCAAGGGAAGCCGCCGACGCATCCCAAGCTGCTCGACTGGCTGGCGGTCGAGTTCATGCGTCAGGGCTGGAGTATCAAAAAGCTCCATAAGCTAACCATGACTTCCACAGCCTACCGCCAATCGTCCGAGCGGCCGTCGGGCGGCTCGCTTGCGCTCAAAGTGGACCCGGAAAACCGGCATTTGTGGCGCATGAACCTGCGCCGGCTGGAAGCAGAAACCTTGCGCGATGCCATCATGGCCACCAGCGGCAAGCTGGAATGGACTATGGGCGGGCCTGCCGTCGAGGGCCCGCTGATGGCCGACGGCCTGAAGAAGCTGAACCCTCACACCGACGGGAAAGGTGAGCCGGTTGACGCCGAGCCCACAGGAATCTGGCGGCGCAGCGTGTACGTGCTGGCGCGGCGCTACTTCCCGCTGGGGTTCCTGGAGACCTTCGACGCCCCCATCATGCAGACCAATTGCAACCGGCGCATGAACTCGGTGTCGCCCCTGCAATCGCTCACACTGATGAACGATGATTTCGTCGTCGAGAACGCCAGCGCCTTTGCCGAGCGGGTCGCCAGCATGTCCAATGGCAATCTGGAAGAGAAGATTGAAAAAGCGTATCTGCTGGCTCTCTCCCGCAAGCCCTCCCGCGAGGAAGTACAAATCGCGCGGGCGCATCTGGCGCGCGAGGAAGATCTGTATCTGAAGTCCAACGCCGCGCCGGAACAGGCTCGCAAAGAAGCGCTCGAAAGCTTCTGCCACCTGCTGTTCCTCACCAACGAGTTCCTCTATATCGACTGACAGCGGCCCCCAAACCCGCCTCGGCTCAGGACGCTTCCGCCCATGCCCAGCCTCCTGCCGTTTGGTGTGCGGAAGGGCTATAGTCGCTGTTGTGGTGGACATCCACTTTTAGCTTATTTCTTCCAAGGATCGCTCAAATGAACCGGGTTGGAGACTTGATTCGCCGAAGGAGCGACGGAACATCAAGTGGCGAGACCGAGGTGTGATACCTCTGTGAACTGACGGAGACGGGTGAATCTTTCCCTGCGAGATTGTCTGGATTTCCGTAGAAAGTAGCGACTCCGGTTTTCCCAGGTCAGCTATGCACAAAGCCGATAGTCCCCACAAACGGGCTGGCGTTTATCAATCCCGGTTTCAGTTGGGCGAATAGTCGGCGACTCGGAAACTACCTCACCGCCTTGCGGCTCCTTTTCTAACGTCAGCGGTCACTTGGCCGTATAGTCGGCTTACCGGACAAGTGACCCTCTACGCACGCCAGGGTAGTAGGTCAGTTTCCGATAAGGCCGTTATGCATCCAAGTGGCGACAGGGATGACTTGATCGCGCATCGTGGTTGATCCACGCCTGCCCAGCAATTAACCTCCGCCGGGGTGAACGAGACAACTCAGAGGAGAATCTCCCTTTACTGAAAGTGTCTTACCTTTTGCTATAATAGCTGTTGCACCTCTTGTGAGTAGACTGTCAGCTCATTTTCACGCAGGAGGATATAAGTTCATTGCGGGCTCTATACTTTGGTAGTCTAAGCGTTGCTCTTGGCAATCTCGTGTATGATGTTTTCTGTCCCACATTGTAAAAGCGATTTGCAAGTCCGAACGATCTATACATTCAGTGCAAATTACCATTTATCAGCTTCCTTTCTGTGCCTCAGTAACTTTTCGCAGCCTGCTGCCCTGGTGGGCCGAAAGTCCTTTGCTGACGAACGATGTCTTGATCGCGAAAGCGCTATAGCGAAGGAAACAGGGAGCTGCCAGTCGCCGCTACTCCAGCGGTTCCAGTCCGACATAAGCAAATACCACTGACAAAAGGCGGTTATCGTTACCAAGCTTTGCTGCCTTTCCCATAGCAAATTCGATAACATTGACCTTTCTGCGGGGCAGGTCGTGCGGCAGGGGAGTGACGTGCCTTTTGCTTCCAGCCAAGTCTTGCTCGTCCAATTTGGCGACGATTAGGTTATTGACGGAAACTTCCATTGATTGCCCAGTGATCCATGGGGGTAGGTCGGTGTCGAACACAAGCTGAGCCCTGCCTTCGGTCGGGAAAGAAAGATAGGCGCGGGCTAGCGCACCCTCAACCCAGCGCTTTGGCCGTTCTTGGTCCCAAAGTGTGCTGAAACCCAGAGCGAAACGCGAGAAGCGCGGGTGATCCATTGTCAAGGCCGCAGGAGCCTCTTCTAGATCGGATGGGGAAGGCAGAATCCAGGCTTCGCGGCTGAATAGATCGCCACGAATGCGATAGCGCACAACCTTGGGAAGCGCCTCCAGAACATCTTCCCATGGGCCTCCAGGTTCAAGCTCATACCAAAGGAATACGCGTTCACGCTCGGAGGTCTCATTAAGACTACCCATGGGAATACCCGGGAATTGGCCATCCAGTCCAAAAGCATCGTTGATCGTCGCCGGGACGTCACCTATGCTAACTGGGGCACGTGAGAATCTTAGGGGTCCCTGCATTTGTGGCGGTTTCACCAATATAGCAGCGTTTGCACCTCCACTCACACGCGGGAGCATAACCGCGTCCCCCACAGAGTTCAACGATGGGGTGAGCCATGGGTTGCCGTGATCGCTGTGCATGATGATCATAGTTTCATCATAAATGCCTAGTTGCTTGAGCTTTTGGACCAAGCGCTCAAGTTGCAATAAGGTACAGGTGACCTGGGCGCGTATGTTTTCGTAGCTCTCTTTTTGCGTCCCAACGTAGGCACAGTTCTCGTCAAACAGTATTGGGGAATGTCCGCCCGCGACATGGAAATAGTTGTAAGAGCCTGCACGCTCGTCGGTTGTCATGTTTTCGAGAAACAGATCAAAGATGGCCGAATAGGTACGCGTTGTTGTCACCAGCTGGGACAGAAACCACCGTTCGTCATTATGGATGTAACGGCGAATCAGAACCGGCGTGACCTGAAATAAGGCAATATCCACAAGCTCAAGCCCGATCCGTCCCGTGTGGGTGGCTTTTCCCGAACTAATCGTCTGTCCGTGGAAAACGTCCCCAGCCGTACAGGCCGTGTAACTCCCTGCACAATAGGAACCGCGCCACTGATAGGCGAACGTCCTGAAATCATGCAGGGCCAACGTGTTAACGATGGAGTGTTCGTTGAGAGTCGTCCAGATGTACTTACGAGTGAAAGGCAAAGATGGAACAAAGTCCTTCCCAGGGTCCGGGCCCCGACCTGTCATGAAAAATGAAATCGAAGCAAAAGTGCGTGGATAGCGCCCGGCAGCACGAGTAAACAAAGTGAAACCATCGAACACTTCAGAGTATCGATCGAAGTTAGAAGCCACAATCTCGTACATCAGGGCACCCGGGGTGTTATCCGCCACAATGTGAATGACGTTGCGCTCTCTGGATAAGCGATAAAAATCTCTAAAGTAAGGAGATAGATCTTGAAAGGTTCTTGCGGACTGTCGAATCGAATCAAACCTGGTAATCGTCGCATGAAGGAACCCGATGCCATGGAATAGCAGTATGAAGAGAGAAACAGAATGGAAAAGCCCCTGGTGCTGCCTGAGTGCAGCAATCAGAAGTGCAAGGGCGACAATTGTAGCCAGCTCGAAATGTGAGAGCGCTACTAGTGGCTCCCAATCAATCAACGTCCCGTCAAAGGGTCGATGTCTCGCGAGACCAAACAATATCTTGGATCCAATGAAAGCCACGACGCTGAGGAATGTAACAGCTGACAAGAATATCTGAGAGGGAAGCTTACGGGCAGCAAAGTATAAGACGGCACTCAAACCGGATGAAGCAAGCAGGAACAAGAAGCACAAGTGGGCGAGGCTCGCTGAGAATTCAGTGATGTTGTTCAGAAATATTTGGAGCGGGACAAAGAAGAATACTTGGAAAACAAAAGCAGAAACAATCGCAATTACTCGCCAGTCAAGGCGCCTAATCATGAGCGTATGCCCTACTTCATTGGTCTTGAAGTACCCTGGAGTAATTGTCCGTTGTTTCAGTACCTCTTTACTGATACGGTTCTTGCGAAGTCGGGCCCGAGAACGACTTCGAGCCGCCTATGGGCAGGCCTCTTCGGAGAGGAACCTGGTCACCAGCTGCACCAACCGCCGCCATCACAAGAGCCTATCAAGTATGACCCTTCGGTCAGCGTTAAGATATTGCATATCGGGGAACTGGACGATCACGGGGCTCAACGGGCTTCCGCAGCCTTGAGGGGAGATTCCCAAATCCAGAGGTTCACCCCAATCTTCATTGGCGCGTTCGCACTTGAAGTCCTTCGCGTAGCCTTTCATTCGTCTTCAGGACTTCATCGGTGACTCCCATATTGCTTCTCCCCCTTGATGCCAGTCGTTGCTGCGGGATCGGCGATATCAGGTAATTGTCCGCGGTAACCAAAGATGCGCTGCAGCCATCGTACGAACGTAGGAGAGAGTTTCCGGACATACCATTGGTCTGCGGCACGCCGATTGCCCAGGGCATAGGTCGGGTACGGATGGATGGTATCGGCAATCTGGCGCAGGGTGACACCGTTCCGCATCGCCAGAGCGTACTCGCCAATCATCTCTCCGGCATTAGCACCGAGGATGCTGACACCATGAATCTTGCCGGTGAAACTTCTGGCTAGCACTTTGATCATTCCCGTGGTTTCATTGTCGATTATGGCACGATCGATTTTCGAGAACGGAAAACGATAGACTTCATACTGCATTCCTCGCCTTGTGAGTTCCTCTTCCGACCCACCTACATGGGACAACTCGGGGTCTGTGTAGGTGCACCAGGTCACATGTTTGAAATCCAGCGACACAGGAAGACGAAGCAAGGCGTTGCTTACAGCTATTTTCGCCATGTGTTCCGCCATGTGGGTAAACTGATAACGACCCGTCACATCACCGCAGGCGAAGATATGTTTCCTTGATGTCCGGCAATGCTTATCCACAGGAATCCCAATTTTGTTGAATGCCACACCGGCCGCCTCAAGACTCAATTGGTCCGTATTGGCGCGGCGGCCGCTGGAAAGTAAAAGAGCATCGCCTTTCACCGTAAGTGCGGGTGACGCCGCTTCAGTGCCAGCCGTAACTTGCACGCCGGCGCCACTTCTTTCCACCTTCTTCACTGTCCTCGCCAGAGCGAATTGGATACCTTCAGAAACAAGGCTTTGCTGCAACCGGCGGGTCAATTCTTTGTCATCCCGGCTCAGAATTGAATCTTCCAAGTCGAACACAATCACTTCCGAACCTAACCGACGGAAGGCCTGAGCCATCTCGATCCCCACGGGGCCCGCACCGATAATAATTAACCTTCGAGGAAGGTCTGACAACGTAAATATCGTTTCATTCGTCAGATAGCGTGTTGTCGAGAGTCCTTCTAGGGGAGGAATATGGGGCGCACTGCCGGTGGCGATCACAAAATATCGGGAAGACACCTGCGAACGTGTCCCTTGTTCATCAACAATTTCCAATCTGCGCGGATCCAGAAACTTGGCCTGGGCGGTGATCAGTTGTACCCCCATGCTTTCATAGATCGGCGGCGCGTCGGCTTCCGAATAGATATGGGCTTGTGTGGCATGAACGTGTTCCATCACCTTCGCAAAGTTAATGTTGGGAGTGGAAGGATCTAGTCCGTGGCGGTCAGCCATTCGCATGGTATGCACAACCTTGGCCGCTTTTAACAAGGTCTTGCTCGGCACGCAGCCAGTCCACGTACACTCTCCTCCGAGCTTTCGCGCCTCCACCAGCGCCGTCTTGGCGCCCAGGGAAGCAGAAAGTCCAGCAGCGGTTAGACCCGCCGCGCCTCCGCCTATTACGACCATATCGAAGTCATAGTACATAGTGCCCTCACAGCTATAGTGGGACTCAAGGAAGCTATTCGCCATTATAGCTTTTCCACGCTTATTCTCCGACCAAGCCGTGCCAAAACCATTTGATGCTGTTGAGAAAGCTTGCTGCGGCGGGAGCGCTGACTCTGAAGCGTGGAGCTACAGAAACCGGGCCACCCTAGCCGATGGATCGGTAAGAGTGACCAGCGCCGCAGTGTCGGGTCGCTGTCCAGACAACCCCACGGCTTGTCCCCACTAAAAAGGAATTGTCGTGACGGCTCGATGGGTTGCTAATGGACTCTATCTGACTGACCGAGCTAGAGTAGCTCCCGGTTCGGGGTCCCACAATTCAGAATAGGAGGGTAACCTCAGCGCAACTGTATCTTTAGAACACTTCTCGGAAGCGCCGTCAGGAGGTCCGTGAGACCCGGCGGAGGACCCGCAGGCCGATCCAGATAACCAGGACAGAGCCAATCACTGCAAAGATCACCAGCCAAGGCCAGCGTCTCCATTGATTCAGCAAGGCAGGTCGATCCTCGTCGGGCCCGACAGACAACCAGAACCGCCACCGAGTGACTGGCTCGGTCGCCGTCTTTTCTGCCAGGGGACGCAGGATCGCGTTGGCAGGCTGGAGCGGGTACCCGGCCGACAAGAAACTCAGATTGAAACGCGCCATCGGAGCGGTAAGAGGCCGGGCCTGGTTTTCTTCAACGGGAACGAGGCCCAAATTTACCGTACCTTCTGGACCAGAGGCGGGCAGGGCAACCCGGTTCTGCGAAGCAAGCTCACCAAAAAATTGGGGAGACATCCGCTCGTCCACTCCCAACAGCCACGGCCCATGGAACAGCGCCACGCGGTTGGGCCTTTCTGAATGGTGCACCAGTCGCGTCTCCATACGATAACGAACCTGGACGGATTCACCGCTTCTCCACCCACGGTCCAGCCGCAGGTACCCATTGTGTATTTCCCCCGGCACCGGCCGACCGTCCACCGATGCCTCCATTGCCGTGGCCCAACCCGGTCGCCGGATGGCCAACGTCCCTATGCGACCGTCGGCTTCGATTACCTCCAGGCGCACCGTACCGTCCCGCGCCAGGGAAGAATCGGCGCGAATCTTCCAACCATCTGCATCTACGCGGCTGTCGATCGGCAGGTCGTAGAAAACCACGCCTTCCTTAGAATGAAACGCCGCCGCCGCGATATCCGGGAAGGCCCGCAGCCCGTGCAGGGTACAGCACCACCAGGCGCGAACGCCAGTAGAGCCGATGCCGTTTTCCTCCAGAACGTGATGGCCGAAGTCCCCGTTCGGAAACTGGTTAAACGAGAATCCGTTGAGCAGGGACCCCTCGGCCTGCTCGAGATACTGAAGTTTGCCAGTCAACCGCCACAGTTCCAGGCTTAAGCGCACCCAATCGGCGTGCGAACAACCTTCATCGCGCCGGATGTCATCGCGGTGGATGTGCGGGTAAAAGGCCTCGGGAACTGCGCCCTGGATCAGTAGGTTCCCGGATTCCCCAATGCCTTTCCATTCCCTCTCTGCTTGCTCCAGATAGGCCTCATCACCCGTCGCTTTGAACAGTTCGACGATTCCCCGCAGAGAAGACAGGAAGCCGTGACTATGTTGCGACGGGTGGCGAGCGACCCGCGCTGCCATTTGTTGGGCCAACTCCCGGTACCGGGCCGAGCCGGTCACGCGGTACAGTTCCACCAGTCCCTCGATGTTCTGAGTCCAGCAGATGTATCCCACCGCAAAATGCTTGCCGCTATACTGGCGGCGAACCGCATCAGAGTTGTAGACTGGCGCGATGCTCACTAGGAAGTCGCCGATGCGGCGTGCCGCTTCCAGCACATCCGGCCGCGGATTCAACCGATGGTACTCCAGCAGGCCGATTAGCAGGCGGCCGTTTCCCCAAAGTCTCGCCATGTCATCCGCCTCGACGCCAGAGGCGCTCATCGAATCGCCGAAATGGCCGTCGGGTTTTTGATGCCGAAGGATCTCGAGCGCGACCCGGTCAAGCGAAGCAAAACGCCTGTCGGTATGCCGCGCCGCAGCCGCGACGGCGCCGATGTATCGGCCCGAGAGGTCGCCGCTGAAGTTGGTAAAACGGCGAACGTGCCGGGGTATGACGTCAGCCAGCAACAGTTCGTCTGTGTATGCCGGTGACTTGCCGTGGAGAACCCGCTTGAGTGTCAGTTCAAAGCGCTGCGAGAAGTCGCCGGCAAAGATCGGGCCGCAGAAGATCAACAGAAGGGAAGCGGCCAGCGCGCGCATGGCCGACAAATACTACCTTCGAGTGCGCGGGTCAAGCCATCGGATCGGACACGGTTTAAGCGAATGGGGGCAGGGAGGCCGGACTCCTCGTTTAGGTATCCTTCAGGTGCCCGAGACAGATACCTGGAGAGAGGATGGAAGAGATCGCCGAAGATGGCTCGACGCTAGGTCTCGCGCTCGCCAATCATACACGCGAGTCGCTAGGGTTACCCGCTTGAGGTCGGTGAGACTGTCGCTCGCCTGGCGCGCAACACCCAGACAAGATTCACTGCAAACAAGAGCGCCGGCGCCAGATACACCCATACCCAACCAGGGTTGATCATCCGAAGAAGAGCGTCGAAATCTGTCCCCGGGACCCCGTAAGAACCTGTCAGGTTGGGCAAAGCAATCGACGTCAAGATGTACGGTGTTCCCCTCGCAAGCATCAGCAGAGCCTGCAAGAGCAGGTAACCCCAGGCCACCAGCACCAGCCCTCCCAGGAAACTCCATCCTGACGAGATGCCTGGCAGGAGCACCTCCAGGACGCTAAAGCCCTTGGGAGGCAACTGTGTCGCCGTCCATCGGGGAAGAAACAGCAGCCCGACAGCAAGAATCAAGGCGGCTACCAGCATCAACTTCAGAACAATCATGGAGCCTGGTGATCCCACAACGCCCGAGTTGCTGAACAATCCCTCTGGGCCAGAACCCGCAAACGGCCCGGCCTTTGCTTGCAAGAGGATGGAGCCACCCAGGAAAACGGGCGCCCAGCGCTCCGCTCGCGGTGGGGCGATCATGGCCCGATCCGGCAGATACTTCAAATACTGTTCCGCCCAGATTCCTTGTGGCGGTTGCCCCAGATTGAGGCCCGACTCCGCCAACCCCGGGTCCAGTGCGAGAGCTTTTTCGAATGCCTGCCGCGCTTCCTGCTCGCTGCCGGCACCCCGCAAGAGCACCCCGAGGTTGTTCCAGCTCTCGGCAAAATCCGGCAGGCTGCGGTAGAGACGTTCGGCCTTTTCGTTCTCACCACTTTGGTGGTACGCGACAGCTAACAAGAGGTCGCGTTCGGGTGTTGGGGGCAACCGGTTTTCCAGGTGCCACACCGTCACTGGCCCTGCCAAGCTTCCCATCCCGGAGCCCAGCGGCATCCCTGCTGCACGCGAGACCCCCTGGACAATTACTGTAAACAAGCCCACCGCAGCCCAAACCGTGACGATAATTGTAAGAAACGCTACGCGTTGACTGAGGGTCCAGTACCGGAGGCTCACAAGAGAGAAGGCGCGGACCCGCAGGCCTTGTCCCTTTTGCGCGGCCAAATCCGCCCGGCGCTGTCTCAAGTACCGCACACTGAGCAGAGTCGCGTAAAGCCCTGCGGCAATGGGTGCTGAAAGAATCACCAGGATCAGCAGGTCGGCAAGGAGGGTGTAGTCTCTTGGCATCAGGAAGACCGAAGTGCGGGCCGCCTCCTTGGCCCGCGCGCGCCATACACGCGCAGCCTCGGTCTGCCCGCCTTGCTGGAGGTAGGCGGCGTACGCCTGCCACGCGAAATCAGCAGCTTCGCAGCGGGGTGCAAGCCGAAAGTTTCGCTCCATCAATTCCCGGCCGTAGTTGGTGTTCAAGTCCGGGGGGTTCTTTCTCCAAGGTTGGTAGAGGATCATCTTTCCGATCAGCGTCAGCAACAGCCGCGGATCGTTTCCGCGCCTCAAGAAATCCTGGCACCCCAGTTCAAATGCTCTACGTGCCGCCGCGCGCTCCCCTAGACGGTCGAGGAGGCCGGCGAGTGGGAGCATTTCCGTGAAATCTGTCGTGGGCACCTGTAGCGCTTCTTCGAGTACCGCCGGAGCCCGCGGGTCTTCCATTTCCCGCAAGACCCTCCACAGGGCGATGCGAAGCGCCGGGGTAGTCGGATCGCGCTCGACTGCCTCCTCCAGCCCTCTTAGAAGCTCTTCAGCCTCTCCTCCCTTCGGAATCTTCCATGTGTCCGATAGAAGACCGATCGACTCCTCGGAGCGCCATGCCGACTCCACTTCGGTCATCGGAACTCGATTCAGCAATAGATTGCCCGAAGGCCAATAGGGCACAACCTCCCCGGCACTGGGGAAGGAGGCGAATGTTCGGCGGAATGCTCGATCGTTGAGCTTGTCTTCCACTTCAATTTGCACCCGATTTCCGGCTGGACTGAGCGAGACGATCATCCCAGGAAAGTGCCACCGGTCAATCGCAACGCCCTTTCTTGTGTCAATCAGCCGCAGCCAACCGCCATGGCTGAACCAGGCGCGGTTCTCATTCGCCGATACCAAATGTTTCTTGTAACTGTCGTGCGTGCCGTAGCGGAGCTGCCAGGCCTGCGGTCCACTGCCCCCCGTGATTTCAATCAGGGTATTCGAGGGGCTATCCATCTGGACATCAGCGCCCAGCGTGGGGTTGGCTGACCCGAGAAGTGTCAGGAGCGCTACCGGAAGTGTTGCCTGAAGCGATCGAAACATGTGTCTGATTCCATGATTCTTCATGCCAGCTCTGGGAGTACCTTCTCTGCAAAGGCTTCCAGGGCTTCCCAGTCGTAGGGGCCCTGACGGAAGCCGATGTTCAGACGCTGGACGCCGGCGGCGCGATACGCGGCTGCCATTTCCATTGCCTGTTCCGGAGTCCCGCGCAGAAACCCGCGACGGTGCTCAAGCAGACTGCCCCAGTGGGCCTTTAGAATCTCTTCCTGCCGGGCGACAGAGCTGGTGTCAGCGGCCATGTAAAAGCCGACGTTCGCGCTGCGTCGGATGGACTTCGGGTTGCGCTCTTCCCTTTGACACCATTCATCCAGTACTGCGTTCTTCGCTCGCCACGCTTGAGGATCGAGATAGGGCGCGTTCCAGCCATCCGCATAGCGTGCGGTGGCGCGTAGCGTGCGCTTCTCTCCGATTCCGCCGATCCAGATCCGCAGACGCTTCTGTAATGGTTTCGGATTGCAGCGCGCGTCACTGAGTTGGAAATGCTTGCCGTCGAAGTCGGACGCCTCCTGATCGAAAAGGAGGCGCAAAACCTGCGCGTATTCCTCCAGTTGATCCTCGCGGACGCCGATCGGAGCGAAGGGAATGCCGAATGCCCGGTGCTCCCGCTCATGCCATCCCGCGCCGATCCCGCACTCCACGCGGCCCCCGGAGAGGTGGTCAATGGTCGAAAGCGCTTTCGCCAGGAGTCCAGGGTTGCGGTAGTTTATGCAGAAGACCAGACAGCCGATCCGAACTTTCCGGGTTTCTACCGCCGCGGCCGTCATGGAAGCGAGCGCCTCGAAGCAGTCCTGGTCTCCTCCTCGCGGTGGGGACTCCTGGAAGTGGTCCGAAACCGAGAACCAGTCGAAACCGCGGTCGTCGGCGAACTTCCAGAGCCGGCGCATTTCGTCGAGCGGTCCACCCAGATGCCCAACGTGAATGCCGAAGGTCATGGACACTTGTCACCCCCCGGTGGTTCGTCGTCGCTCAGTCTATCCCAATCGGATCTTGCGAGCCACTGACTGCGCCAGTCAGGCGCAAATGTCAGGCGCAAAGCAAATCTACACCCGCACGTCAACCTGAAAGCGGACCGGGGTGCGCCCGCCCTTTTTCTCCCGCCCCGTGCCGGGAAAGATTTTTGCATCTTCGCCTAGTCGCCGACGTTACAATGTAGGGGTTCTTCGGCTGGATTCTCTGGAGACAGGGAAGAAGAGCAGTTCTAAGGAAATGGAGGTGCAGTCCGATGAAAACTGCGCAAGGGACGACGGTGATCCAGAATGGACAGCTTGTGGACGGGACCGGGGCACCGGCCGTGCCCAATGCCACACTGGTGATTCGGGATGGTCGAATCACCTACGCGGGTCCAAGCTCGGGGGCGCCGGAGGTTTCTCCTCAGGCCCGGCGGATTGACGCAAAAGGCGGCACCCTGATGCCCGGGCTCATCGAGCCTCATTGGCATCCCTCCTACGTGAACGCGGCGACCATATCGGATCTGGATATGCGGTATCCCGTGGAGTATATGGCCCTTCGATCGGCCTCCCACGCCCACCTGTTACTGGAGTGTGGGTATACAGGAACTCGCACCGGTGGAGGCATGCACAACATCGACATCGCGCTCAAAAAGGCGGTCGAGGAGGACCACCTGCCGGGGCCCCGGATCTCGGCCGCTGGCCGGGATATCTGTGGCCGGGGTGGGATGATGGACTGCAACCCCGACTTCTTGAAGTTGGGGATGGAGGGCGAGACGTTCGTGGTGGATGGACCCATCGAGGCGCGCTCCGCAGCCCGCAGGATCATCAAGGCCGGCGCGGACTGGATTAAGACCTACCCCGGCGGAGATGCGGGCTGTGGCCATGCTGGTTCTCACACTCTTAACATGACGGAAGAGGAGATGCGGGCCGTCGCGGAGGAGGCCCATAACTATGGAGTCAAGGTCTTCGGTCACCTCCGGGGCGCCAAAGCGTCGAAGATCGCCTTGCGCCTGGGGTACGATTCGATCGAGCACGGCAATTACCTGGACGATGAGGGTGTGGAAATGCTGCTGGAACGCGACACGCCCATTGTCCCAACGTTGTACCACTGTCAGGCGGCGAACGAGCGTGGGCGGGAATTCGGGTTCTCGCAAGAGGCCCTGGATGAAGAAAAGGAGCACGTAGAGTGCGGCGCCGAGGTTGCCCAGAAGGTGCTCAAAGGCGGCGGGCGGGTCGCCACCGGAGGAGGTGACTTCGGCCTGGCGTGGAACCCGCACGGGGACTATGCCAAGGAGCTTAGCTTCTTTGTGAAATACGTAGGCTTCAGTCCGCTCGATACCATCCGGGGGGCCAGCAAGATTGGAGCCGAGCTGATGGGACGGGAGAAAGAAATCGGCACCCTGGAGTCGGGCAAGCTGGCCGACTTGCTGGTGGTCGCTGGAGATGTCCTGGCTGACATTACCCTACTGGAGGATCCGTCCAACTTCATCGCGGTGATGCAAGGCGGCCTGATCAAGTCGGGCCGGCTGGCCACAGCCTGCTAACTGAAAGCAGGCTGGGGCCGCTCCGGAACCTCCTTGACGCTGCCAAACCTGTCGCAGGTTTGACCCAAAGAAGTTTCGTTTGCTCCAACCAGATCCCGATCTATCTCCGCCTGACGTGAGGGCTGGCGTGGGAGCCTCCGGGCAGGTGGGTGACGCACTCCGTCGGCCACGCCCATTCACGGGCTGGACACCGGCACAAGCTAGACGCCGAAGGTGACCGATTGCTGGAGGTAATTTCCCTCTCGCAAGATGACCAGATCCGTACGGCATCTGCATGTCGCGTGGCGAACAGAATTATTGTGATCGAATATCAGCCGAGGCGACCGGAGAGCAGCATGCTTCTCATAAGCAGAATTTATGCAGATGGCCGTTGACATAAGTAGCTTTTAATACTAGCCTTGTGTTTTGCCCCCGCCGTCTGACTGTGGGCCGCGGCCTCGCCACACACCCGGTCGGAGGACGGGGAACTTGCTGGGGACAGGGAACTTGCTATGGTTGGCTCCAACCTCATACTAGAGTGTCTGCACCGGGAGGGAGCAGACGTCCTGTTTGGTTATCCAGGCGGCGTGGTCCTACCTTTCTACGACAAGCTGGTGGGTGCGAAGCATCTGCTGCACGTGCTGGTGCGGCACGAGGAGAACGCCGTCTTTGCCGCCGACGGCTTCGCACGAGCCAGCGGCCGGGTGGGCACCGCCATGGCCACCTCGGGGCCCGGGGCCACCAACATGGTGACGGGGCTGACCAACGCCATGATGGATTCCATCCCGGTAGTGGCGTTGACTGGCCAGGTCTCCACCAATCTAATTGGCAACGACGCTTTCCAGGAGGCCGATACGGTGGGCATCACCCGTCCCTGCACCAAGCACAACTACCTGGTGAAGGACGTCCGGGAACTGCCGCAGGTGCTTAAAGAAGCCTTCCATATTGCCCGTACCGGCCGTCCGGGGCCAGTGCTGGTGGATGTGCCCAAGAACGTGTTTCTGGCCGAGGGCGGAGAATTCCGCTACCCAGACACCCTGAACCTGCCGGGCTATCGGCCCACCTATGAAGGCCATGAAGGCCAGATCAAGAAAGCAGTCCAGACCATCTGGGGGGCGCAGCGGCCGGTGATTTACGCCGGCGGCGGTGTGATCTCTTCCGGGGCCGCCCCGCTGCTCAAGGAACTGGCCGAGATGCTGCAAGTGCCGGTGGGACTGACGCTGATGGGCCTGGGAGGCTTGCCCGGTGACCATCCGCTGTTCAACGGCATGCTGGGCATGCACGGCACTTACTCAGCGAACCAGGCAATGGTGGGAACCGACCTGATGATCGCTATCGGCGTGCGGTTTGATGACCGTGTCACCGGCAAGCTGGAGGCCTTCGCCAAGCACGCCAAGATCATTCACATTGATATTGACCCGGTCGAAATCGGCAAGAACGTGACGCCGGACGTGCCGATTGTGGGCGACGTCAGCCGCGTGCTGACCAAGCTGAACCGGCGGGTGGCTGACTCGCTGTCGTCGCCGCAGGGCGGGCAGAAGCACCTGGCCGAGCGGCAGGGGTGGCTCGAACGGGTGCACGGCTGGCAGCAAGAGCACCCGCTGGCCTATCAGGACCGGGACGGCGAAATCATGCCGCAGCGGCTCTGTCAGGAGATTTCCAGCGCCGTGGACGGGGAGGCCATCATTGTGACCGATGTGGGACAGCACCAGATGTGGGGCGCGCAGTACATCAAACTGCGCCACCCGCGCACCTGGCTCACCTCGGGCGGCCTGGGGGCCATGGGCTACGGGCTGCCGGCGGCGATCGGCGCACAGTTTGCTCGCCCTGACCGCTGCGTGGTGGCGTTGCTGGGCGACGGCGGTTTCCAGATGAGCCTTCCGGAACTGGCCACCCTGGTTAGCTACCGCCTGCCCGTCAAGGTCATCGTCATGAACAACCTCTATCTAGGCATGGTGCGCCAGTGGCAGGAGCTCTTCTATGAGGGGCGCTACTCGGCCGTCGCGCTTGATGTGTTCCCCGACGCGAAAAAGTTGGGCGAAGCCTATGGCTTTCCGGGCCGCGTGGTGACTCGTCCGGAGGAGCTGCGTGATGCCGTCCGGGAGACGCTGGCCGAACCGGGTCCTGTCCTTTTGGATGTGCGGGTGGAGCGGGAAGCAAACGTCTACCCGATGATCCCGGCTGGCGGCGCCCTTGCGGACATTATCGTGGACGAAAGGGCGGCCCGCAGTCTGACCACGGCGCGGCAGGTGCCGGCCGTAGTCGGCGGCGGCGGAGCCGGAGAGATGAGTTGAGGGATTTTGGATGAGGACGTTTGCAAAAAAGGCCGTTCTTAAGCGGTTTTGATGCCACTCGAAGCATAGAACAAACGAAAGAACCATGGCGCAAACCCTATCGGTGCTGGTCGAGAACAAGTCGGGCGTGCTGGCCCGCATTGCTGGGGTGTTCAGTGCCCGCGGCTTTAACATTGAAAGCTTGACGGTGGCCCGGACTCCGGACCCCTTGCTGTCCCGCATCACCATGGTGGTGGACGTGGAAGATAGGATCCGCGAGCAGGTGTTGAAGCAGCTCAACAAGCAAATCAACGTGGTTCAGGTGCTCGACTTCTCAAGAATGCCCTCTGTGCAACGCGAGCTGGCGCTGCTCAAGGTGCATTTGCCCCATGAGCAGCGCTCCCGCTTGCTCCAGGAAGCCGAAATCTTTCGGGCGCGGGTGGTAGACACCCACCCGGCCAGCATCACGCTTGAAGTGACCGGCGACGGCGACAAGCTGAAGGCGCTGCTGCAAGTTCTGGAACACTACGGGCGCGTGGACATGGTGCGCAGCGGCTCGGTGGCATTGCCGCGTGGCGCTAGCGTCAGCAAGAACGGGCCGGTGAAAACTTCGGCGGTCGCGGCAGAGAAGTAGCATCTCGTAGCGGCAGGCTTTAGCCCGCCATGCCGGTGGGCAGCAGGTAGCGGGCGGTAGGCAGACGGCGAAAAGGAGCCTATGGCGAAAATCTACTACCAGGGCGACACGGATCGCGCCTATATCAACAAGAAGACTGTGGCCATCATTGGCTACGGGAGCCAGGGCCACGCGCACGCGCTAAATTTGCGCGATAGCGGGGTGAAGGTGGTGGTCGGGCTTTACGCTGGCAGCAAGTCGGCGGAGAAAGCCCGCCGGGAGAAGCTGGAGGTGTTGGGCGTCGCGGAGGCCGCCGCGAGCGCCGACATCATTACCCTCCTGGTGCCGGACGAAAAGGCTCCGGGAGTCTACAGCGAGATGCAGCCTCATCTGGGCAAGGGCCAGGGCAAGGGCAAGGGCAAGGGAAAGCTGGTGCTGTTTGCCCACGGCTTCAACATTCACTTCAAGCAGGTGATGCCGTCAGCCGATGTGGACGTTGCGATGGTAGCGCCGAAGGGCCCGGGCCACCGGGTGCGAGAACTGTACGTCGAGGGCGTCGGCGTACCGGCCCTGCTGGCCGTGCACCAGGACCCGAGCGGCACCGCCCGCCAGACCGCCCTGGCCTATGCCGACGGGCTGGGCGCCCTGAAGGCTGGGCTGATCGAGACCACCTTCAAGGAGGAGACCGAAAGTGACCTGTTCGGCGAGCAGGCGGTGCTGTGCGGCGGCACTTCGGCGCTAATCAAAGCCGCCTTTACGACGCTGGTCGAAGCCGGCTACCAGCCGGAGGTCGCCTACTTCGAGTGCCTGCACGAGTTGAAGCTGATCGTGGACCTGATCCAGCAGGGCGGCCTGGCCTACATGCGCTACTCGGTGAGCGACACGGCCGAATACGGCGACCTAACCCGTGGTCCGGTGGTGGTTGACGACCACGTTCGCGCCACCATGAAGAAGATTCTGGCCGACGTCCAGTCCGGAGCTTTTGCCAAGGAGTGGGTCGAGGAAAACAAGAACGGGCGGCCGAACATGAACCGTCTCCGCAAGCAGGAGGCCGAGCATCCGATCGAGCAGGTGGGCAAGAAGCTGCGCGAGATGATGAGCTACCTCGGTAAGAGCGCGGCCGTCTCCCGCTAACAGAGCAAGAGTGATGCGGAAAAGACAACACAAAGTCACAAAGAAACTAAGGACACAAAGAACTGCCCGTTGCGGGTGGCGAATTGCTGATTTCGGAATCTTTCAACCCGCAATCCGAAATCCTTTGTGATCTTTGTCCCCTTCGTGCCTTTGTGTTTGATTTTCCTCATCACTCTTTGCTGATCACTCATCACGGAAGTAGGAATAGGGATTCATTCATGTCGGAACAGACCCATCTGGGAGATTTTGTCGAAGTCTACGACACCACGCTGCGCGACGGGACCCAGGGCGAAGGCATCTCGTTTTCCGCCGACGACAAGTTGATGATCGCCCGGCGGCTGGATGAGCTGGGCGCCCACTACATTGAGGGCGGCTGGCCAGGTTCCAACCCCAAGGACGAGGAGTTTTTCCGGCGCGCCGGCGAGCTCGACCTGAAGCATGCCCGGCTGGCCGCCTTCGGCAGCACACGCCATCCCAGGAACGCCATCGAGGGCGACCCCAACGTCAGCTCGCTGCTGAAGGCCAACACGCCCACCGTCACCTTGTTCGGTAAGAGCTGGCGGCTGCACGTGGAGCGGGCCTTGGGCATTACCCTGGAGGAAAACCTGAAGCTGATCTCCGAGACGGTGTCCTACCTGAAAGCGCACGGCAGGGAGGTCATCTTCGACGCCGAGCACTTCTTCGACGGGTATGCCGCCGACCCCGGTTACGCACTGGGAACCCTGGAAGTGGCCCAGGAGGCCGGCGCAGACGCGGTCGTGCTGTGTGACACCAATGGGGGCAGCTTGCCTGAGTTTATTTCAGCGGCGACCGCGGAGGCCCGCCGGCGGGTCCGGGTGCGTCTGGGCATCCATGCCCACAACGATTGCGAGCTGGGAGTGGCCAACACGCTGGTGGCGGTGCTGGCCGGCGCCGCCCACATCCAGGGCACCATCAATGGCTACGGTGAGCGCACTGGCAACGCCAACCTGTGTTCGGTGATCCCGGTGCTGGAGCTGAAGCTGAAGAAACGGATGGTCGGGCCGGAGAAGTTGCGCACGCTGCCGGGGGTGGCCCGCTACGTGGCTGAGCTGGCCAACCAGCCGCTGCGCGGCGATATGCCGTTTGTGGGCCGCAGCGCCTTTGCGCATAAGGGCGGCATCCACGTCAACGCTGTGATGAAAGACACGGCCACCTACGAGCACATCGGCCCGGAGCTGGTAGGCAACCAGCGGCGCGTGCTGGTTAGCGAGCTGTCCGGCAAGGGTAACGTGCAGTACAGGCTCACTGAGCTAGGTTTCGAGGGCAAGCTCGATGGTGCCAGCGCCGGCGACCTGGTCCGCCAGGTCAAGCAACTGGAATCAATGGGCTATGACCTGGAGGCCGCCGAGGGAACCCTGGAGTTGCTGGCCCACCAGGCTCAGGGAACTCCTACGGAGTTCTTCCGCCTCGGCGAGTTCCGCCTCAGCATCGACAAGAAGGTGGGTGCGCCTCCGCTCTCCCGCGCGTTTCTGCGCCTGGAGGCAGGTGGGCACACCTACACTTCCACCTCAGAGCATATCGGCCCGGTACACGCCCTGGACGATTGCCTGCGCCAGTCGCTTTCGGCGCTGTACCCGGGGGTCAAGACCGTGCACCTGATTGACTACAAGGTGCGGGTGCTGGGCGCCGCTCACGGCACCGCCTCACGCGTCCGCGTGCTGGTGGAGTCGAGCGACGGGGAAGACACCTGGGTCACCGTGGGCGTCTCGGAGAACATCATTGAGGCCAGCTGGCAGGCGTTGGCGAGCGCCTACCAGCTCTGGCTGGTCCGAGAAACCGACAGGCACCCAGCGATGAAAGCCGCGGTCGCCGAGGACTACGCCTGGGGCGTCTGAGGAGTGGGGACGGGCATGCAGCCTGTCCCGATTGCGAGCTTGGGATTACGGGTCTGAGCGGGCAAACCGCTTGCTCGTAAAAGACGAGCTTTGGTAAGATAGCAGCGATGTTTTCAACGCGCACAACAGGCACAGGCATCGCCACCCAAACAGGTGGGTGGGGATAGTGGCCTGAGCGCGCGGGAACAATCAGGAATCAAATCAGGCCACGGTCCGAAAACGGGCAGTGGCCATTGTTATTTTCGGACGATGCTGACAGCCTGTTAGATATCCGATTGCCGGTGTTACTTTGGGAGTCGAATCTGTCATCCAAACGGAGAGGACGAGTGCAAAACAGAACTCCCAAGTCTGAAATGCAGGGTGTAGAAAATCTTCTGGTGATGAAGTTTGGAGGCACTTCGGTGGGCAGTGCCGAGCGCATCGCAGCCACCGCCAGGCTGATTGCCGAGCACAGCCGTCAGCGGCCGACGGTGACGGTGGTCTCGGCCATGTCGGGTGTGACTGATCTGCTGGAGCGGGCCGCGCAGGCGGCCGCCTCTGGCTCTAGAGCCGAAATGGAGCAAAGCCTGGAGGCCGTCCGCCAGCGGAGCAGGGAAGCGGCCGGGGAGCTGCTGAGCGGCGAGCCACGCGAAGTTTTTGAGGTTGCCGCGATGGAGATTTTCGGCGAGGTGGAGAACACCTGCGAGGGAATCGCCCGGCTGGGCCATTGCCCGCCGCGAGCGCTGGATGCGGTGCTGTGCTGCGGAGAGAAACTCAGCGCGCTGCTCGTGGCCGAGGCTCTAGCCCAAGTGGGGACCCCTGCTCAGGCACTGGACGCCACCACGCTGCTGGTGACCGACGGCAATTTTGGTGAAGCCGCCCCGCTGTTGCAACCGACGGCCGTCAAGCTCCGGCAAGCCATACCACCGTTGCTCGGCACCGGCGTCGTGCCGATCATCACCGGGTTCATCGGCGCTACGGTCGAAGGGACGCCGACCACCCTGGGACGCGGCGGCTCCGATTTCTCCGCCAGCCTGGTGGCCGCCTGCCTGGACGCGGTGGAGGTCATCATCTGGACCGACGTGGAGGGTATCCTGGGCGCCGACCCCAACTTGGTCCCCCAGGCACGCGTGCTGGAGGCAGTCACCTATCAGGAGGCTGCCGAGCTTTCCTACTACGGCGCCAAGGTACTGCACCCGAAGACGCTGGCGCCGCTGGCCGAGCGGGGCATCCCGGTGTGGATCAAGTCCAGTTTTCGCCCCGAGTTGCCCGGCACGGTGATCGCTCCGCGAGGCGCATTCGGGCTGGACAGCGGTTCTGGCGCCCGCGCCGTCACCGCACTGAAGCGCGCCGTGCTCATCACCATGGAAAGCAGCGGGCAGTTGAGCGTGCTGCGTATCATGAGCCGCGCCCTGTCGGTGCTGGCCCACGACCGGGTGGACCTGCTGATGCTGTCGCAGGCCTCGCGCGAAGAGAGCTTTTGTTTCGCTGTCCAGGAGCGCGCCGCCGCCGCGGTCGAGTGCCGGCTGAAGGAGACGTTCGCCGTCGAGTTGGCCCACGGCTACCTGCGCCCACTGCGGGTGCAGTCGGGCGTCGCCATCCTGGCGCTGGTGGGCAGTGGCATGCGAGGCACGGTGGGCATCTCCGGCAAGCTTTTCGGGGCGCTGTCGGGGGAGGGGATCAACGTGATCGCCATCGCTCAGGGCGCCACGGAAACCAACATCTCGGTCGCCGTGGATGAAGCCGAGTTAGCGCCGGCGCTACGGGCCGTGCACGCCGCCCTGCTCGAACTGGCGCCACCCGCGGCACGCGCGCCCGTTACACCCGCTGTTGCCTCCCTGCGAACCGGCCTGCGAACCGGGAGGCGCGGGAAACAATGAAGAAGCAGTCCGCAATCCGCAAGCCGCAAGCCGCAATTACGAAAGTCGGAATCGTTGGGTTCGGGACCGTGGGACAGGGCGCGGCGCGCGCGCTCGTGGAGCATCGGGAGGAGATTCGGGCACGCGCGGGTTTCGAGATTGACATGGCCGTTGTCTGTAGCCGCAACATTCAGCAGCGCGACACAAGCTGGCTGCCCGCCGGCGTGCGGCGCACGCCGGACTGGCACGAGGTGGTTGCCTCGCCTGACGTGGACATCGTCGCCGAACTGGTGGGAGGGACCACAGTGGCGCGTCAGATAGTAACCGCAGCGCTGGAGGCGGGCAAGCCGGTGGTGACCGCCAACAAGAACCTGATCGCTGAGGCAGGTACGGAACTGGAAGCGCTGGCCCGCGGGCGCGGCGTGGGCCTTGAGTTTGAGGCAGCGGTGGCCGGCGGCATCCCGGTGCTGGCCGCGGTACGCGAAGGCCTGGCAGGTGAGCGGATCGAAGCACTATTCGGCATCCTCAACGGCACCGCCAATTTCATTCTGACCTCCATGGAGAAGACCGGAATGGAGCTAGGCGACGTCCTGAAAATAGCGCAGGAGCGCGGCTATGCCGAAGCCGACCCGACAGCCGACGTGGAGGGCTACGACGCCCGCTACAAACTGGCCATACTGGCGCGGTTGGCCTTTGGCGTTCCCGTTATCACCGGCGGCATCCCCTGCTGCGGCATCACGCGGGTCACTCCGCTCGATTTCCGCTACGCCAATCGGCTGGGCTTGACCATCCGGCTGATCGGCGCCGCCCGGCGAGGGGCTGGCGCCGGCTTGAACCTTTTCGTGCAACCCCTGCTGATCCCCCAGGAGCATGTGCTGGCCAAAGTGGACGGGGCGTACAACGCCGTCTGGGTCCAGGGACGCCGCGGAGGCGATACGCTCTACTACGGGCGCGGGGCCGGCGGCGGCCCCACCGGCATCGCGGTAGTGGCCGACCTGATCCGTGCCGCCCGCGACCTGCGCTCCGGCGCCCAGCACCGTGTTCCTCCGTTCGGCTACCAGGCGGCGGAGCTTGTTCCATCGGCGCTCGACACAGCCCCCTCCGGCCTCGGGCCGGTGGGGCGACACTACCTGCGCTTTGTGGTGCGCGACCGGCCGGGGATCATCGCTGCGCTGGCCGACATCCTGGCGCGCCACAGCATCAACATTGACGCGGTGATCCAGGAGCGCGGCTGGGACAAGGATCACCTGCCATTTGTCATCACCCTGGAGCCAGCGCCGCCGGCCAGCGTGCGAGCGGCGCTGGAGGAGATGCAGGGGCTGGAGTTCATGTGCGAGGCGCCGCTGGACCTGGTGATGGAGGAGTTTGCTGGCGGCTCGGGTTGGGCTGCTTCCGGGACGGAGGGGTCGGTTCAGTCGTAGGCTACCGCTGGACGATCCCGTTCCGCCAGGACCCAGGAGGGAACGGTGTGCCCGCGGTAGGTGGCCCAGCGGCCGCCAGCTCCTCAGGCTCACGGCCCCGGGCTAGAGATGAGGCCGGGTCGCCTTTGCCTCTGACGGTCGCCTGCCTGCTTCGGTAACATCAGAATAAACAATGACTTTAGATGTACTTGAGTAGTTTTCTATGCTACGGTTGTGCGGCTTCTCTTGCCTGATCTCGTTGGTGGAAGGGGTTGCGAGCTTATGAAGATCCAGTTTGTGAATCCTCACAACGACTCGAACATGTACGCCGCTCCGAAGTTCTTCCGTCACGCCTCGAAGATCTCGGACAGTATGAACTTTACGGCGGAAGGGGCGTTGTTTCCTCCGTTGAACCTGGCGACCCTGGCCGCGATCACCCCGCCCGAGCATGAGGTCGCCATTGACGATGGCTGCCTGGGTCCGGTGCCAGCCACAAGGTCGGCCGACCTTGTGGCGATTACTGCGATGACCGCGCAGGCGCCTTCTGCCTATGCTCTTGCCGACCAGTACCGTGCCCGCGGCATCCCGGTTGTGCTGGGCGGGATTCACCCCTCAATGTGCCCGGATGAGGCTGCCGAACACGCCGACGCGGTGGTGTTGGGTGAGGCCGACCAGCTTTGGCCGGATTTGGTCCAGGACTTCGCGAACGGCAGGATGAAGTCACGCTATCACGATCCGGAACCCATCGATCTGGCCAAAATTGCGCTTCCACGCAGGGACTTGCTTGACCCGAAGGGCTACGTGATTTTCAATTCCGTGCAAACTACCCGCGGATGCCCCTTCAATTGCAACTTCTGCTCGGTCACCACCATGTCGGGCGTCCAATACCGTTTCCGCCCGGTGGAAAAGGTGGTGGAAGAGGTTCGCGCTTTGGACAGCCGCTTTATCTACTTCGTCGATGACAATATCATCGGGATGCCCCGGAGGGCCAAAGAGCTGTTCAAGGCATTTCGGCCGCTGAAACTGGCATGGGCCTCTCAGGTCACTATCAATTTCGCTCGCGACCCGGAGCTGATGCGGTTGGCTAAGGAGAGCGGCTGCCATGGAGTGTTCATTGGCTTTGAGACCTTTTCTAATAAGAGCATCCGCGCCGCGGGCAAGGGCGTCAACCGGCCCGACGAGTACATGCGCGACATTGCCCGCATCCACGCTGCCGGAATTAAGGTTTGGGGATCCTTCATTTTCGGCTTTGACAATGATGCCTTGGACGTGTTTCGGGAGACTCTCGATTTCATTGAGAAGTCCAGGATGGAGTTCGCGCAGTTCTCGCTGCTGACACCGTTGCCCGGCACGGCCCTGTTCCATCAGTTTGAGGAAGAGCAACGGATCGTTCAGCGGGATTGGTCGAAATATGATCTCGGATCGATCGTTTTCAACCATCCTCTGCTCACCGCCGAGCGGCTACATTTTGAAAAGAACCATGCCTGGCGCCGCTTTTACTCCGTCCGCTCGATCATCAAGCGGTTGGGTATGCCGAAAAACCGTGGCGATCTGATCCTCTGGATTGCCAACCTGGCCGTGAATGGCGCTCTCAAATACCGCTGGGGCAAAGATTACTGGACCTGGAACGGGAACGGCTCCGGCAAGGTGGCGCAGCCTCCCCCCATTTCGCCTCATCATCCAGTCAAGGTAGGAGAGACCGAACGACTGGTGAAGCTTGCCTCCCCAGCGCGCTACGCGCACGGGTTCGCCAAAGCGCGCTAAGCCTGTACTGTTCTTAGAAACTCGCTTGGCCCTCTGGGGAAATCTGGCGAACAATCCTTATTTTTTTCTGCTGGTGGGTATTGTGCTGGCCCGCGGCGTGGGTCGTCGTTTGGAGCGGGAAGTCAGCCTCCGGGCGGCAGAAATCAGGGCGCGTGTTCCCTCCGGCAACTGGTAGTCCTTGCGCACGGCCACGCCGATTTCGTGGGCGAGGCGGAGGCCGCGCAACGGCACCAGCTTCAACTTGCCGGCGGTGGCTTCCTCTTCGGCATAGGTCTCGCCAATGATGGTGATGCCCATGCCGGCGGCCACCAAGCGTTTGACCAGCACAATCCCGGTGGGTTCAAAGGCTACTTTCAACTGGCGCCGGTGAGGGAGCAAAATCCGGTCCAGCGCGGTGCGGGTGTGGCCCATCTCGGGGAGGATGAAAGGAAAATCCAGCAGTTCCTCCACGGCCACCGAGCGCCTGCTCGCCAGCGGATGGGCCGGCGGCAGGGCTGCCACCCAGCGGTCGCGCAGGAAGGGAATGATGCGCAGGTCGGGGTGCTCAGTGGGCAGCGAGATAAAGCCGATGTCCAGGACGCCCTCGACCAGCTTGCGGACGATCCGATCGGTAGTATGCCGGAAAATGCTGATGGCGACGGCAGGGTAGCGCGCCCGGTATTCTTCCAGCACCGGAGGGAGCACGTAGAGGCAGATGGATTCGGTCGCCCCGATGGTCAGCCGGACCGAAGGACCGCACAGGTCGGCTACGGCCTGAATGGCCTGGCGGCGCAGGTCCAGCATCCGCTCTGCGTGTTCCAGCAGAACCATGCCTGGCTGGGTCAGGTGTACGCTTCGTCCCAGACGGTCGAAGAGCCGGTAGTCAACTTCTTCCTCGATCTGCCGCACCTGCGCGCTGATAGCTGGCTGGGTCAGACCCAGCGTTTCGGCGGCCCGCGAAAAGCTGCGCAGACGAGCCACCTCAACCACCGCGCGGATTTGGTCAAAATTCATGGGAGGTGTTGGCTATCATACACTAAGCGGGCACTAAGCGGGCGCAGCACAGCCGGCCCGGCGAAATTCTATGGACGCTTGGGTCGCGGTTTGCTGTGTGGATTTCCAGAGCTGCAAAGTGGAAGTGCCGAAAATGGGTTCCGGGTGCCGCGAGTGTCCGGGATTGACATATTTCGGAACAAGCAGGATCTGACGACCTGACACCAGCGATGGATTTTGACCAGATAGACACAATCATCGAGATTGCCAAGCACAACAGCTTCTCGCGGGCCGCCGAGCATCTCTACCGGACTCAGCCGGCGATCTCCAAGCAGGTGCGCTCGCTCGAGCAGGAGCTGGGACAGAAGCTGTTCCACCGGACTGGCAAGCAGGTGCAGCTGACAACGGCGGGGCGCATCCTGCTGGAGCACTGCCAGCAACTGGCCGAGCTGCGCCGCCAGGCCAAGGAAGCTCTGGAACGGATGCGTCACGTGCCGCGCGGGCGGCTGGCGGTGGGGGCCAACGAAGCCACCTCGCTCTACGTGCTGCCGCCGGTGTTTGCCGCCTTCGGTGCCCGCTATCCGGAAGTGCGCCTGCGGATTCACCGTAACTTCACCCGCAAGCTGGTGGAGCGCGTGCTGGCCAACACGCTAGATTTCGCTGTGGTCTCGTTGCCGGTGGACGAGAAGGACCTGGCGGTGCTGCCCCTGTTCCGCGACGAGCTGGTCGTGATTGTGCCTCCGAGGCACCTGCTGGCCAGCCAGCGGTCAGTGACGGTGGAACAGTTGGCCGATCACCGGCTGATCTTCCCTCGCACCGGGCGCACTCGGGCCCTGTTCGAACGGGTGTTCGCCAACCGCAGCCTGGAGCCGCGCGTCTCGCTGGAGCTGGCCAGCGTCGAGGCCATCAAGAAATTCGTGGCTGTCGGGCTGGGAGTTTCCCTGATCAGCCGAAGCTTCGCGGCGCAGGAGGCAGCCAACGGCACGCTGCGCCTGATCCCGCTGGAAGGCCTGAAGCTGGTGCGGGAGCTGGGCCTGATTCACCACCGAGACAAGGACATCTGCCCGGTGATGGAGGCGTTCCTGAAACTGGTCCGGGAGCTTTGCCCGAGGCTGTTGAAGAGTGAAGGGTGATGGGTGATTAGAGAAGCGCCCTGGCAAGCAACCCGGTCAGCGGAAAGACCACGTCTACCGAATCCAACGCAGGCGGGGAAATCGTCGCGGTGCTGTTCGACCCGAATAAGCCCCGCCGCAATGCGCCCTACCCGCCTGCGCTAGTCCGGCTTGCCAAGCCGCACCAACCCGCCTGAGCCAACGGAGAGATGTAGAGATTCAGAGGCCCGCTAGAAAACCATCGTGTTGCCGGCCGGCCGGCCGAATTCAAGCCGAATCTTACTTGTGCAAGCCGCACTCGGTTTTCTCAGAGCCGGACCAGCGCCCGGCCCGCGGGTCCTCGCCTGGGAGCACCTGGCGAGTGCAGTGGGTGCAGCCGATGCTGGGGTAGTTGTGGTCGTGCATTTCGTTGTACGGGACGTTGTGGAGCCGGATATGTTCCCAGACCCGATCCCAAGTCCAGTCCGCAAGGGGGTTGAACTTCACCAGGCCGAACTTTTCATCCCACTCCACCTTGCGCGTGTTCGCGCGCGTGGGAGCCTGGTCGCGGCGGACGCCGGTAATCCAGGCCGACAGCTTGGAGAGGTGAGCTGTTAGCGGCTCGACTTTGCGTATGCCGCAGCATTGGTTGGGCTGGCGGGTCCAAAGTGCTTCCCCGAAGCGCGACGCCTGCTCCTCCGGCGTCAGCGCCGGGCGGCAGGCTTCGATCTTCAGCGGGTACTGCGCGGCAATGCGCTCGCGCACGGTATGGGTCTCAGAAAAGAGGAAGTCGGTGTCCAGGTAGAAGACGCGCGCGCCCGGATGGACGCGCGCCGCCATCTCGGCCAGCACCACATCTTCGGCGCCGAAGCTACAGGCGAGCGCCATGCGCTCGTCGAACTGGGAATAGGCAAACTCCAGCAGCGCCTCCGGCGGTTCGGTTTCGAACCGCATCGCCAGTTGGGGAATGTTGTCCAAAGCGATGGTCATCAGTGCTCCTTCCGGTATGCGACTCTCATGCCGCCCATGCCAGGCGCAGGCCCAAGGCCAGGGTCAAGGCCGCAATACCGGTCTGGTAGTAGACTTCAGGAATCCGCCGGGTGAGCCGAGAGCCGAACAGCACCCCGGGTATGGAGCCCGCCGCCAGTGGCACGAGCAAGTAGAGATCAATGTTTCCAAGAGCCAAGTGGGCCACCGTACCGAACAGTGTGGCAATCAGGCCGTAGAAGGTGGCCGTTCCCACCAACTGGCCCAGCCAGGCGGGCCGCCATAGCAGCAGCGCCAGCATCAACAGGCCGCCACTACCAATCGAAGTCAACGTTACGGCAAAGGAAATGGCGGCGCCCACCAATAAGGCAAACACGCGCATGTCGCGGCCGACAGGTTCTGGCTGCTCGCTGGCCGGCTGCTCGCTGGGTGGTGCTGGAGTAGCCAGGCTAAAGGGACGCGCGGTCGCGGCCAGCAGCACAAGTGCCAGCATGATGAGCAGCAGGCCAAATAGTTGCCGCGCTTGACCGTTGACCAGCACGACGTCTTGCACGCGGGACAGCAACAGGGCTGCAGCCGCCGTCCCGGGCACGGCGCCGAGGATGAGCCACCGGCCCAGGCCCAGATGGACGTTCCCCAACCGCCGATGGGACAGGTAACCGGCGAGCTTGGTCACGGTGGCCAGCGCCACGCTGGTCCCCACGACCGTGCCCGCAGACGCCGGGGTGAACAGCAAGAGCAGCGGAATCACCAAGGAGCCGCTTCCAATGGCACTGGCGCCTACCACAGTTCCGCTAACCAGGCCAATCAGGACGCCGATACCGTTCATGCAGCAGCTCCCATCTCATGCCGCTCCCGGATGCGTTGGGCGTCCAACGGACCCGGGTAGCGGCCCGCGCCGGGCTGGCTGCGCCCAGCACTCTGGTGCCGACCGCTGGGCTGGTCCTGGCCTCTGGACTGTTTTCGATTCCGCACAGCTTCGTTTGCTAACCTCATCCATCCCCGCAGAAGTCCCGCTGGCTTCCGTCCGGGGGGCGTTGCTCTCGACTGGCCCTGGAAAGCAAAATGCCCGCCCATGATGTTACCGGGCGGGCTGGAATTAAAGCGAAACCAACTACCTAAAAGGAGGCACTACCCGCCACGGCACATGGGCGGGCTACAACAGCTACTCAGGAATGAACTAGCTAAATCAATCACGACACGAGTAGAGTAGAACAATCACACGAGGATTGCAAGGAGAAAAATTGATCAGTAGGATAAGGTGCCGTTATGGAACAAGCCCCGCACAGAATGGTCTTTACCGGCCCAGGCGGTTCCACTACACTGAGGGGCAAGCGGAGAAAGGCTTCTAATCCATGGAGATCCTGAAAATTGCCGGCGTACCACCAGCTGTGGTCAGTTTGACGACAACCGTGCTGGAAGCCGTCCAGGTGATGGTCAGCAAACGGGTGGGAGCGGTAGCAGTGGTTCAAGGCGATCGGCTGGCGGGGATTTTTACCGAACGAGACGTGATGCTGCGGGTTGTGCTGGCTCGACACGATCCAGCGACCACCAAGATGATGGACGTAATGAGCGCCTCAGTGGAGTCGGCCACCGCGGATACGACGGCTGGAGAAGCCTTGGGGGTGATGATCGAGCGTCACTTTCGCCACCTGCCCATCCTGAATTCCGAGGGCCGGGTTGTGGGCATTCTCTCCGTCCGCAACTTGCTCCAAACCCGCGTGGAGGACCTGACTCAGCAGCTGGATTCGATGGAGAACTACCTCACCGCCGACGGCCCGGGCGGCTGAATCTCGGTCAAGTGTCCCAGGGGGTTCTCTCCTCTCCAGAACTAGCGGGTAGCCGCAGGTAGCGGGCTGGGGCGCCTCCGCAACCTGCGCGCGGTCAGCAGAGCGTACTGCAAGCCGCTTCCCACAACCAGCACAGGTGTCAGCAGCAAGAGGACTCCGCGCCCCTGGCGAAACCACCCGGAGCCGTAGACCGCCTCCAGTAGAACGGCAAAGATCGCGGCTATCTGCACGGCCGTGTTGGCTTTGCCGAGGGTCGTGGGAGTGAACGGACGAATCCCGGCGGCCAGAAACAGCACCATCACCGCCACCAGAATGGTAACGTCGCGAGCCAGCACCAGCCCGGACACCAGCCAGGGCACCCGCCCGTTCCAGGCCAGAACCAGAAAGCAAGAGCTGAGCAACAGCTTGTCGGCCAGCGGATCCAGGTACTTGCCCACTTGTGTCTTTTGCCGGAGCCGGCGGGCTAGGAGGCCGTCCAGGGCATCGGAGATGCCCGCAACTAGAAGCAACCGCAGCGCCCACGTCAGGTCGTCGTTCACCAGGAAAAAGAGGATCAGCGGAAGGACGGCCAGCCGAAGCAGGGTCAGCGAGTTCGGCAGGTTGAGAACCTGGCGAGGACGTCCTGCTGGTGTCAAAGGTCCCCTCCAGCGCGCAGAAATTCCCCCACCGTAAGGCCAACCTTTCTCTCAAACCGTTCCGCCAGGGAGGGAATCCCCCCTACCGTCTCGTCCATCGCCATCCGCTCTACACGATGAATAGGGTAAAAGACAGTGGAGAGCACGCCAACTCCGGCCTCGCCAGCGGCAATCTGACGCAGCACCTCGTCAAACGAATTCAGCTCAATTCCTCGCACGGTGATACCGGCGGACGTCAGCGCCACCAGTTCACCCCAGATTTTTCCTTTGGGCTATGTAGCGTCAAAACCACAATCGAGCGGATCTCCATGCTAGCCTCTTTGGCCTCGGGGGGCCTGGCGCTGGTGCGGTCCCGAATCTCGGATCGCCGCCTCAGCCGGCCCCGTCCCGTCGGACGGCCAGCTCCTCGATTCGCTTTTCACACTGCTCCCCGTGCTTTCCACCTTCCGGCGTCTGCCTGCCAGATACTGCCTACTGTCAGGAAAGAGACTCCCGTTCCAGCAGGTTCTTCAATCGTTCCCGCAGTTGCTGCCCGGCTTCGAATTCGGGTTGCAGCGCGCGGGAGCGTAGATTATCCCGCAAGTGCTCTAGTTTTTGGAGCATGGCGTTGAGTGCCTGCTCAACGTTGTCGGTGTTGGTGAGACAAATGTCGCGCCACACCGAGTACGGGCTTTCGGCCAGCCGAGTCGTGTCCCGCAGGCCGCCGCCGGCTAGCTCCAGGCCGCCGGCGGCCTGCGGGAGGTCGTCTGTTACCAGCCTCTCTAGAACGGTGGAGGCCAGCGCCGTGGCCACAAGCTGTGGCAGGTGGCTGGTCCAGGCCACCACCTCATCGTGCAGTTCGGCGTCCATCACCATCACATTCGCGCCGATGCGCTCGAGCCAGTCGCGGAACTCTCGTGCGATGAGCGTTTCCAGATGCTCGCGCAGCAGGGGAGTGAGAATGTAGGAGGCGCCGCGGAACAGGTCCGCCTCGGCGTTTTCCACTCCCCGTTTCTCGCTGCCGGCCATGGGGTGTCCGCCGATGAACAACGGGCTTTGCGGGCTGTCGCAAAAAAGCAGGGTGGCGCGGTCCGTGATCTGGGTCTTGGTGCTTCCTGCGTCCGTCACCAGGGCTCCTGGCGCCGCAGCCTGGCGCACGCGCGGCAGCAAGTCCAGGATGGTCGAAATCGGGGTCGCCAAGTACACCAGGTCGGCGCCGCGGACCCCGGGTTCCAGCTCCTCGTAAGCCTGGTCAATCGCGCCGGCTGCCAGTGCCTTCTCCAGCGTGACGCGCCGTCCCACCCCGGCGATGACACCCTGGAAACCATGCTTCTTCAGAGCCATGCCCAGGGAACCGCCGATCAGGCCAACGCCGAGAATGGTGACGCGCTTCATCACTTCCGCTTCCGATTGTGCCACGGCAAGCCGCTGGCCGCCAACCTGTGACTGGCAGCGCACATACCCTGGGAGAGCAAGGTTCGGTCCAGGGACAGGCAGGGATGCCCGTCTTCTACCTGGCTTTCTTTCTTCTTTTTTTCTTCCCGCCTGTTCGGACCGGTCCGGTGGCCCGATTCAGCTCCTCGCGTCCCGTCGGTTTCATGGCCAGGCGCTGAATGGAGCGACTCTGATAAAGGATGCGCTTGAACACGCCGCGCAAGGCTCCCTGATCCAAAGGGCCGCCATTGGCCGAGGCCACATTACGGAAAACCTCTTTCTCGCGTTGCGGCCCGTAAATGGGCAGGCCCCGGGGTTTCTTCAGCCTGGCGATTTCCAGCACGTAGCGTGCACGGCGGTTCAACAGCGCCACCAGCTTGCGGTCCACCTCGTCAATTTTTGTGCGCCAGTCGTTGAGATCCATGCTGCTCCAGGTGCGGGGCGGCTAAAGCCCCCAGACGATTCTCACTGTTTCGGTGGCACGGGCACAAGTTTCTCTCCCACCCGTCCTTTCTTCAATTCGTTGGGCTTCGACTCGCGCGGCTTCAACTCGCGGGCGCGCTCGGCCAGCCGTTCTGCCGACCGGTGCTGCTCGATCACCTGCACCAGAGTGCTGCCCACCACTGCTGCATCGGCGTGGCCGCGCAACGCTTCGACGTGCTCAGGCCGCGAAATCCCAAAGCCCGCGGCCACTGGCGATGCGGTGGCGGCGCGGATGCGACCGAGCAGCGGCAACAACTGGGCTGACAGCGCCTCGCGCGGTCCAGTAACGCCCGTGCGGGAGACTGCGTACACGAAGCCTCTCGAGACCTGGCAGATGCGGCGAAGGCGCGCCCCGGTGGAGGTGGGCGCGGCTAGAAAGACGGTGTCCAGTTCCGCCTCTCGCATCTGGTCCAGGTAGGCGTCGGCTTCCTCCACGCTGAGGTCGGTGATCAACACGCCGTCCGCCCCTGCCTGCCGAGCCTCGCTGGCGAAACGGGCAAAGCCGTAGCGAAGGATCGGATTCAGGTAGCTGAACAGCAGCAGCGGCAACTGACTGCCGTGCTGCCGCGCTTCGGCCACCGTCCGGAGGACCCCAGCCAGCGTGGTTCCCGAGCGCAGTGCTCGCTCGCTGGCCCGCTGGATCACCGGACCGTCAGCCAACGGGTCGGAGAAGGGCACGCCCAATTCCAGCACATCCACGCCTGCTGTCTCCAGCGCCACGATGAATTCTGCGGTGGCCCGCAGGTCTGGGTCCCCGGCGGTGATGAAGGCCACCAGCCCCATCTCTCCCCGCTTGCGTAACTCCACAAACCTGTCTGCGATCCGGCTCATAGCCGCAGCTCACGCTGCAGGATTTCCATGTCTTTGTCGCCGCGGCCCGAGATATTCACCAGCAACACCTGGTCACGCGCGCCGGGAGCGCGGCGGATAGTTTCGGCCACGGCGTGCGCCGGCTCCAGCGCCGGGATGATCCCTTCGAGCTCGGACAGCGTGCGACACGCCTGCAGTGCCTCGGCATCGGAACAGGAGCAATACTCGGCCCGTCCTTGCTCGAACAGCCAGGCGTGCTCGGGGCCCACGGCGGGATAATCCAGTCCGGCTGAAACCGAATGAGTGGAGGCAATCTGGCCGTCCTCGTCCTGAAGCACGTAGCTATAGGTTCCCTGCAGCACCCCGGGACTGCCGCCGTGGAAGCGAGCCGCGTGCTCGCCCAGTTCCGGGCTTCGCCCGCCAGCTTCCACGCCCACCATTTTGACTGCGGGGTCGTCCACAAATTCGTGGAAGAGGCCCAGTGCGTTGCTGCCGCCGCCCACGCAGGCCACCAGCAGGTCCGGCAGGCGGCCCTCGGCTTCCAGGATTTGCGCCCGCGCCTCACGGCCGATGATGCTCTGGAAGTCGCGCACCATGAGCGGGTAGGGGTGCGCGCCCAGCACCGAACCCAGCAGGTAGTGGGTCGTCTCCACGTTGGTGACCCAATCGCGCATGGCCTCATTGATAGCATCTTTCAAGGTCCGGCTGCCTGAGCCAACCGGCACGACTTCGGCGCCCAGCAGACGCATACGAAAGACGTTGAGCCGCTGCCGGGCCATGTCCTCCTCCCCCATGTAGACGACACACTCCATGCCGAACAAGGCGCAGACGGTGGCCGTGGCCACGCCGTGCTGCCCGGCACCGGTTTCCGCGATGATGCGTCGCTTGCCCATTCTCCGCGCCAGCAGCGCCTGTCCCAGGCAGTTGTTGATCTTGTGGGCACCCGTGTGCAGCAGGTCTTCGCGCTTCAGGTAGATGCGCGCGCCACCCAGGTGTTCCCCCAGACGGCGCGCTAAAAATAGCGGGGTGGGTCGGCCGGCGTACAAGCGCAGTAGTTCTTCAAGCTCCCTCTGGAAGGACGGGTCTTGCTGCGCCTCGAGGTAAGCCTGCTCCAGCTCCTCCAGGGGCGCCATCAACGTTTCCGGGACGTAGCGGCCCCCGAAGGTGCCGAACCGTCCTCCTGCGGGGCCTCTTGCGTGGCCGCTCGCCTGGCTGCGTGCCTGGCTTTTTGCCTGTTTCGGCATAGTTTCTCAGTTGCCCAATTTCACGACTTATAATTCCCTAACTTCACGAACGGGACGCAGGCTAGGACGCCTGTCCCACCTGTGCCTTCTCCTCCTCCCGAACAGCCCGGATGAATTCTCGCACCCGATGGGGGTCCTTCTTGCCGGGTTCCCGTTCGACGCCGCTGGCCACGTCTACTCCCCAGGGAGCCACCTGCCGCACGGCCTCCCCAACGTTTTCCGGTGTCAGGCCTCCAGCCAAAACGATGCGGCCGAACTGCTTAGCTGCCAGGGCGCGCTGCCAGTCGAAGGCGGTTCCGGTGCCGCCGGGCGAGTTTCCCGAGCCGTCCAGTAAGAAAGCATCGGCACGGTAGCGAGCCAGCAACTCGGGCGCGAAGCTGTGGTCCACGCGGAATGCCTTCACCTTCAAGTAGTCCTGCAGCGCTTCCAGGTATTCGGGGCTTTCCGATCCGTGCAGCTGCAACGCCGACAGCCCGACCTTTTGAGCGATCTCCAGCACCCGGGCGGGCTCCTCATCCACAAATACGCCTACTCTCCAGATCTGCGGCCAGATCTGCGGCGGCAGTGCAGCAATAATTTCCGCGGCCTGCTCAGGCGGGACGTAGCGCCGCCCGGGCCGCCAGAAATTAAAGCCCAGGGCGTTGGCGCCGGCCTCCACGGCGACACTCGCGCTGGCCAGGTCAGTGATGCCGCAGATTTTGACGTGAACCATACCTTTAAGTCTAAGGGCCAAAGTCCAGGGGCCAAAGTCCAAAGTGCGCAGGCTCCCTCAAAGGGTCCGCCTTCCCCTTAGACCTTGGACTTGGGACCTGGGACTAAAGCAGCGCGCGAAGCGCGGCGCCCGGCTCGGGGGCGGTCAGCAGCCGCTCGCCAATCAGGAAGGCTCGGTAGCCGGCAGCTTCCAGGCGGTCCAGATCCTCCCGCGACCGCAGGCCGCTCTCGCTTACGAGGATCGCATCAGCGGGCAGCCGAGGCCGCAGGTGCAGCGAAGTCTCCACGTCCACGGCCAGGGTGGAGAGGTTGCGGTTGTTCACCCCGATGAGCTTTGCGCCGAGCGAGGCCGCTCGGTCCACTTCTTCTTCGGTGTGGACTTCCACCAACGCGTCCAACAGAAGTTCGGTCGCGCAGCGCAGCAGTTCACGCAGTGCACCGGCATCCAGGACAGCCACAATCAGCAGCACCGCATCGGCGCCGGCCGCGGCGGATTCAACCACCTGATAGGGATCCAACAGGAAGTCTTTGCGGAGCACGGGCAGGCCGGTGGCCTGGCGAGCTTCCTGTAGGTGATTCAGCGAGCCTCGGAAAAAGGGGCCGTCAGTCAACACCGACAGGGCCCGCGCCCCGGCGGCTTCGTAGGCGCGCGCAATCTCGGCGGGACGGTAATCGGGCCGAAGCAGGCCGCCGGAAGGCGACGCTTGCTTCATTTCGGCAATGATGGCGCGTCCGCCGCGCACCAGTGCCGCCGCGAACGGCCGCCGGGTTGCGGCGGCTCGCTGCGCTTGCTTCTCCAGCTCCGCTTCCGAAACCCGGGCGCGGCGCTCAGCCACTTCGGCACGTTTTGCCGCCACAATCTCGGCCAACAAGTGAGCCCCGGAACCATAGTTGGTTGCTACGGTGTGCATTTTCCTTGTGAAGTTGCTCGATGAGTCTGCGGCGTTAGAGAAACTGCCTCGCTGCATCAAGAGGCAGTAAAAACACCGGCGCCAACACCGCGAATCAAGCCCCCGACCACGTCCCCAGGCCAGTATATCACCCGATTTTCTGCTGATGCCGTCTCGGTCTGGGACCGGCACTTTGCCGGCGGATCACACTCCATGTACAAATCGAAAGTGAGGCACGTCCCAGAAGTTGTCTTGAAGAGCTTTGTTGTAGAACGGAACCTCAAGCCTTGGGATGGGTACGGTCGTAGACTTCCATCAGCTGCTTGATGTTGGTGTGTGTGTACTTCTGGGTGGTGGACAGGCGGGCGTGCCCCAGCAATTCCTGAATGGCGCGCAGGTCGGCGCCGTCGCTGAGCAGGTGCGTGGCGAAAGCGTGGCGGAAGGAGTGGGGATGCAGGCCGGTATCGCTGCCGAGCAGCAGCGCATAGCGCTTCACAATACGCCCGACAGAACGAGCTGTAAGCCGGCTGCCGGTTTGGTTCAGGAACAGGGCTGGCTGGCTGTCGCCGCTTCCCCCGGCCGGGACCGCGGAAGTGCGCGCTGCCAGGTACTGCTCCAGGGCGGCAACAGCCTTGCTACCCAGAGGCCCTAGCCTCTCCTTCTTTCCTTTGCCACGCACGCGGACCAATCCGTCGCGCAGATCCAGGTCCGCCACGTTTAGCCCCACCAGCTCGCCCACACGGAGGCCGCAGCCATAAAGCATCTCCAGCAGGGCGAGGTCGCGCGCCGGCTGCAGTGGGGATTTCGGGGGCCGGACCCGACGGGCTGCCGTTGCGCCCTTGCCCTTGGCCATCGCGTCCAGGAGACGGTTCACTTCCTCTGCGGTTGGCACAATTGGCAGGGTCTTGGGCAACTTGGGAGAGGAGACCAGACGTGCTGGGTTGTCGCGTAGCAGGCCCTCACGGCCCAGGAAGCGGAACAACGAGCGGAGCGCCGCTAGCTTGCGGGCAATGGAAGCCGATTTTAGCCGGCCGACGTATAGCTCGCCCAGGAACGAGCGAATGTCCAGATGGGTCAGCGCCTCCAGCGGCGGCTCACCGTCAGGTTGCGCTCGCAGGAAGGCGCCGAACTGCTCCAGGTCACTGCCGTAATTGCGCAAGGTGTGTGCCGAGCAGTTACGCTCCACGCGCAGGTACTCCAGGTATTGCGCGGCCACCGAAGCAAAGTCCACAAGCAATACAGTAGCGGAGAATCATCTGGAGGCTCCCAAAGAACGGCGTCGAGGTTACAGGGAAAGCACGGTATGGCGGAGCTTCCACTGCTCCAGCGCGTCCAACGCGCGCTGACATTGATGAGCGCGCCGCCGCTGTCTGTCTTTGCGTTCCGCTGGGGAAAGCCCTTGCGGTGGGGGAAGCAGGTCAAAGGTGATGTTGGCGGGCTGGTAGTGGTGCGGGTTGGCGTGGCTGACGTAGAGGCACAGTGAGCCCAGCGCTGTCTCGCGCGGCAGCGGGACCGGCTCCTCCCCCCGGGCACGGATTGCGGCCTGCCAGGCTGCCACCAGGCCCGTCGCGACCGATTCCACGTAGCCCTCCACCCCACAGATCTGGCCGGCGAAGAAGATGTGGGTGTGTGTGCGCAGCGCCAGCGTCTGGTCCAGCAAGGCGGGCGCATTGATATAGGTGTTGCGATGAACCTGCCCATAGCGCAGGAAGACGGCACTTTCCAGCCCCGGGATCAGCCGCAGGACTCGCGTCTGCTCGCCGAAGCGCAGGTGGTTCTGGAAGCCGACCAGGTTAAAGCTGTCGGCCCGAAGGTTCTCTCGTCGCAATTGGACCACCGCATGAGGCGCGCGTCCGGTGCGCGGGTCGCGCAGCCCAACGGGCTTCATCGGCCCAAAGCGAAGCGTGTCGCGGCCGCGCCGGGCCAGCTCTTCCAGCGGCAGACAGGCTTCAAAGTAACAGGTCTGCTCGAATTCATGCAGCGGGTAGGACTCCGCAGCTAGAAGCGCTTCGTAAAAGCGGTCATATTCTTCCCGACTCAGTGGGCAGTTCCAGTAGTCTTCGCCACCTTTGCCGTAGCGGGAGCCGGGGAAGAGCTTGGTGTAGTCCAGCGAATCAGCGTCCACGATGGGGCTGATGGCGTCGTAGAAAAAGAGGTGCTTGCTGCCGGTCAGGCGCTGGATGGAAGCGACTAGCCTATCGCTGGTCAACGGTCCGGTGGCGACAATGACGAGGCCGGAGGCTGGAATCTCACGGATCTCCTCACGACGGATCGTCACCAGCGGCTGCGACTCGATGGCGGCGGTGACTCGAGCGGCGAACTGCTCGCGATCCACCGCCAGGGCGTGGCCGGCCGGCACAGCCACCTGGGCGGCGATGCGCAACACCAGCGAATCCAGGCGGCGCAGTTCTTCTTTCAGCAGCCAGGGCGCGGAATTGGGCTGCTCACTCTTGAGCGAGTTGCTGCAGACCAGTTCGGCCAAGTAGCCGGTTTTGTGCGCGGCTGTCTGCTTGGTAGACGCGCCCGAACTCTCGTCCGTCGGGCGCATCTCGTACAGCGTGCAGGGGAGTCCCTGCGCGGCCAATTGCCAGGCGGCCTCAGAGCCAGCCAGCCCTCCGCCCAAAATGACAATTTCCGGAATTTCGGCTGCCACAGAGCCATTATATACAGGCCCGTTCTCTACAGGTCGCCAGGCGACCCTGGTGCGTGATAGATTTGCCCGCATGGAAACTGTCTACTACTCCACCATGGACTCTCCGGTGGGGCGGCTCACCATCTGCTGCTCGGAACGTGGGGTGCTGCAGGTTGCAGCTGGCCGAAGATTCTCTTCCAAGCCAAGCAGTCTCGACGGCAACCGGCAGCCCCGCCTTCAGTGGGTCCGCTCGAGAAAAAAGACCCAACGGGTTGAGACGCAGCTTGCCGAGTATTTCGCTGGACGTCGTCGAAAGTTCACGGTGCGGCACGACCTGCGGGGCACACCTTTTCAGCGGAAGGTCTGGGAGGCGCTGCGAATGATTCCTTACGGCGAAACGCGATCCTACGCCGACATCGCGAGCCAGATCCGCCGCCCGCGCGCTTTCCGGGCGGTGGGCATGGCCAATCACCAGAATCCAGTTGCGATTCTGGTGCCCTGCCATCGTGTCATAGCTGCGGATGGCGGTCTTGGTGGGTATGCGAGCGGACTTCGAGTAAAACAATTTCTCCTCCAGCTGGAGCAGGGCCGGTCCCGGCTGCGCTAAACTGGGTTCCATGCCGGCGCACGAGCGCGGAGCGCATGCTCCCGGGTGGGTGTTGAAGATGGCCACCCTGTCTACGCTGGCGTTTTTCGGGGTGGAGCTGGCGGCTGGGTACTGGGCTCGCAGCCTGGCGTTGGTGATCGACGCCTGGCACAACTTTTCTGACGCCCTGGTTTTGCTGGGCACCTGGTTTGCCTGGCATGTACAGGCCAAAGCGCCTAGCGAAAGGAAAACCTATGGCTACCAGCGAGCCAGTGTGCTCGCCGCGTTCGTCGCCGCGCTTTCCCTGATCGGGCTGGTGGGGTTTCTCTTCTACGAGGGGTATCGCCGGCTGTTCGTGCTGCCTGCGGAGGCCAATACCCCGAACACCACGGTGATGATGGCGATGGGGACGGCGGGCGTGCTGATGCACTGGTTTATCTCCTCGGCGCTTCGCCGCGACTCCCAAAGCCAGCGCGCTCCGCGCAGCGTGTTGATCCACACGTGGGCGGATACCCTGACTGCCCTCGGTATCGTGTTGGTCGCCGTAGTGATCGCCGCCACCGGCCTGCGTGCCGCCGACCCGCTTCTCGGCATCCTGATTGCTGGACTGATCGTATGGACCGCCTGGGACATCGTCACCGAATCATTGAACATCTTGCTGGAGGGACTGCCTCGCGGGATCGAGCTGGAGCAGGTGGCCACAGCCATCCGCGGGGTGCCGGGAGTCGAGGACGTGCACGATCTGCACATCTGGAGCCTGGGTGCCAAGGCTCAGGCTTTGAGCTGCCATGTTTGCATCCCCGACATTCCGCTCCTCGAGAGCGAGGCAATTTTGGGCCAGGTGAATTCCGTTCTGGAACAGCAGTTCTGCATCCGCCATACGACAGTGCAGCTTGAGCACGTCCCCTGCGAGGCGGCAAAGGGGTGCCGAATCCCCATCGGCGCCCGAAGCCACCCTCATCTTCACTGATAAGCAGCTTTGAGGTGTTCGGAGTCGGCCGTCGGGTAGCACTCCGCCACTTGGCAGCCTGGCACCCGGCTAGTTTATCCAGTGATCTTTATCGGGGGGGTCTTCGCGCTCGGCTTGGCGCATGTAAACTTCGAACTTTCTCCGGGCGCGGCGCAGCCTCCAGCGTTGATAAGCGCCCTTCAGGTCGAGGCGCGAGGTACGGGAAGGGCGGCGGGAGGCATAGCTCAACGCCCGGCCCCTCAGGAAGTACTTGATGTAAACAAAGCCGTAGGCCATGCCTCCCAGGTGGGCGATGTGGCTGATGGTGCTCCCGGGTTGCGTGCGCTGCAAGAAGAATTCGATGCATGCCAGCAGGATGACGAAGTACTTGGCGGGCATGCGGAAGAAGAACATAAACCAGATAGGCGCGTCGGGAAATAGCAGGCCAAAGGCCAGGATGAGACCATAAATGGCGCCGGAGGAGCCGACGGTAGCTGTGTAAAGCGCCTGTCGTGTCCCCTCCATCAGACCCGCCAGCACCACTGCCACTCCCGCGGCCACTCCGCAGGCCAGGTAGTAGCGTGTGAAGCGGCGCGTCCCCCAGGTCTGCTCCACCGCTGTTCCGAACATCCACAGGAAGAGCATGTTGAATAGGAAATGCCAAAGATCCCCGTGGAAGAACATGTAGGTGAAAGGCTGCCAGATCATTCCCCGCACCGCCTGCCCGGGTACCAGCAAGAGCCACAGGCGGTTTGGGTTAATGCCCAGCAGGGCCGGGATCACAAACAGCACGGCATTGACGATCAGCAGGAGCTTTACGGCCGGCGTCATGGGGAACCCGCCGAAGCCCATGGAAGAGGTGGTGCGGTAGTAGGTGCCCATTGGGAGTCGCAACGCAGTGACAGGCGTCTCCGCCTATCACTATCAGCATAGAAAAATTAGTCGCGCCTGTCGAACAAAATCCCAACTCCGTCGCGCCGAGAAATGGCCCGGCAGTGCCTGTTGTCTGCACCATCCCAAGAGTTGTCCTGCGCAGCGTAAGGAATCACCAACGTGGGCCTGTTTGCGGTACAGTCACGGTATGGTCGCGGTATAGTTGACTGAGCAACTCCATGGCTGCCCAGCTCACCGAAATCCGCGCCCGCGGCATTCTGACGGCCCAACACAAGGGGTTCCTGGCCGGCTACACGCACTCGTTGAATCCTTATGTGGGTTGTGCCTTCGGCGCCCGCGGCAGTTGCCCGTTCTGCTACGTGCGCGCTCTGCCGGTAGCACAGGCCGGAGGTGGGCGCGACTGGGGCGACTGGGTGCTGGCCAAGACGAACGCTGCTGAGCTGCTTCGCCGGGAGCTGTCCCGTCTCAACGCCCGCGGCATACGGCCCCGCATTTTCTTTTCTTCCAGTACCGATCCCTACCAGGGGGCCGAAGCGCGCCTGCGCCTGACACGCGGGCTGCTGGAAGTGCTGGTAGAGATGCCGGTGGCCTTTGAGGTGGTGCTGCTGCAGACTCGCTCCCCGCTGGTGGAACGGGACCTGGACCTGCTGGGGCGCCTCCGCGATCAGCTCTGGGTTTCCTTCACACTGGAGACCGACGACGAGCGAGTCCGCCAGGAGCTGACGCCGTTGAGCCCTTCGGTCGAGCGGCGGCTGAACACGCTGGAGCGATTGACGCGGGCCGGATTGCGGGTGCAGGCGGCAGTGGCGCCGGTGCTGCCCTGTGATCCTGCCCGCCTTGCGGCCCTGCTGGCAGGCCGGGTCACCCGGGTGCTGGTGGACACCTTCTTTGCCGGCGATGGCAGCGGCGGCCGCCGTACCGCCCGCCTGGGCGTAGACGAGCTGTTGGCGCGGCTCGGCTACGCTGACTGGTTTACCCCTGACGCTCATCTAGGCTTGCTGGAGGCGCTGTCACGCCACTTCCCTCCGGACAAGATCGTCTTCAGCCAGCAAGGCTTCGCCTCGGTGTAGCAGGTATCAGATTTGTGTAGCTGGTATCAGAGTTCGGGATGGCGCCTGTCCAGTCCTTCTTGCCGCTCGCCAGCAACCTAGCCATTACTTAGGGCCATCACTCAGGGCCATTCCTCAGGCCAAGCCTGTTTCCCGACCAGAGGAACGAAGCGGCATTCGTTAATGGCGCGCCCGGTCAGTTGCCCGGAAGTCTTGCGCAGCAGGCGGAGGATCTGGGTGTGGCGGTCCCCCACCGGGATCACCAAGCGGCCCCCTTCGGCCAGTTGCTGCTCCAAGTTGGTCGGCACGGCGGGCGCGCCGGCTGCCACCAGGATACCGTCGTAGGGCGCCGCGGGCGCGTAGCCTTCGCTGCCGTCTCCCGCGAGGAACTCGATGCGTTCGGCAGCGGCAAAGCCGGCGGCTCGCAGGCGCTCCAGGGTGCGGCGCGCACTTTCCTGCAACTCCTGCTCCCGCTCGATGGTATAGACGCGCGCGGCCAGTGTCGCCAGCACCGCGGCCTGGTAGCCGGAGCCGGTGCCCACTTCCAGTACTTTCTCGGAACCACGCAATTCCAGTGCTTCGGTCATGACGGCTACCATGTAGGGCTGCGAGACCGTCTGGCCGACCCCAATGGAGACAGGCCGGTCTTCGTAGGCGTGCACGCGATACTCGGGGAAGATGAATTCATGCCGTGGCACTGCCCGCATAGACTCCAGCACTCGCGGGTCGCGGATCCCGCGCCCGCGGAGCTGACGCTCCACCATTCGGGCCCGCCGCTGCGCATACTCGGCTTCGCCTTTGGACGCGCCGTTGTTTCTGAACCACACAAGCGTATCAGCGAAACTGCTTTCGCCACTTGAAGTCGACGCCGAACAGTCCGTTGCGGTCGCGGACCGCGTTCAACGACCAGCGCCGGTTGATCGTCCACTCCAATTGAACCACCTGCTGCTGGGTGGAAGTCAGGTTGGTGACGTAGGTGAGCCTGACGTCGGGCGTCACCTGCTGCTCCACGGTGAGTTGAGCTCCCGGGCTGGTTTCTGGGCCCCCGACGTGCGGGGCAATCTTCACGCGACCCCCGCCGAACAGGCGCTCGATGCGGCTGCCCACTGCCGCGTTGAGCGCCTGCTCCAGGATGGCACTTGTGGCGAGGGTCGGGAATGATTGCGCCGGCTGTGTGACGGTGGCGCCCTCCCGCGCCCGGCCGGTGATCAGCAGCGCCTCCGAGCGATAGGTGATGTTGAGTCTGTCGAGCGGTTCGTTAAGCGCGACGAAAATCTCGAACTGTTGCGCGCGGCTCTGCAGGTGCAGGTTGACTACGGGCTCGATGCGGAACGGGTTGACGAAGCTGATGTCGCTGGGGTTCACGATGTAGCGGGTTCCGGCAAACAGGATCTCTCCCTGCAACAGTTCCACCCGGCCAACGATGGCGGGACGGGCAACGGTTCCACGCAGTCGCAGGTTGGTCTGCACCTGCAAGTCGCGGGCCGAGGCCAGTTCCAGGCGCAGACTGGGGGAGGAGGTCACCCGGACGTCCAGTTGCATCGTGTCGAGCAGGGGAGTGGTGACGAGGGTGGGTCCGCGCGCCCGGACGAGTCCCAGGGATCTGGCCAGGTCAAAGCGCGGATTAAAACTCGCGCGGGTTACCACCGCTTCACCAGCCAGCACGCTGTGCTGCGCTGTCCCGTCCAGGTTCAGGCTGGCATTGAGCAGCGAGCTGGTGCCCTCGGGATGGCGCACGCGAACTCCTTCGGCCTCGGCTCGCAGGCGCAACACCGGCGGACTGTTGGCGTATTCCATAAAACCGCTCAGATGCACCTTGCCGCCGCCAGCCTCGGCTGTAAGCTTCTCGATGCGGACTCTGTGAATGTCGAAGGCCAGTGAGCCTTCCATTTTGCTGAGACCGGTGGAAAACCCCCTGAGCGCCATGCCGCCATTGTAGATTTGGGCGCGCCCCTTCAGCAGGGGGCGCTGGAGCGTCCCGGTGGCTGTCGCATCCAGCCGCAGCTTCCCAGACCCGATCAGCTCCGGGTTCAGGGTACGCAGAAGAGCCATGTTCATTTCGCCGTCGGCGCGGAGCTCAATGGTACGCGTGGCCGGAGGCCCCGTCACACGCAGCCAGCCTGCCACAGAGAGGTTGGTCTGGGTGCCCGCCAGGCGGGCCTGCTCAATCTGGATTCGCCCGTCCCGAAAGGGGGCACGTAGGGGTCCTTTGTTGCGCAGTTCAACTTGCTCAAGCGCAACCTGGAGCTCGCGGATTTCGGTGGCCACCAGCAGCGACTCCGGTTTCTTCAGCGGCCCAGAGATGCTGATCCAGCCTGTAGTGGTACTGTGCGACGTCGGATAACCACCGAAGGCCTTTTCGAACAGGGGGTCCAGGTCCACGCCGGTCAACTCCACGCGCCCCTGGGCCGGGAATTCGCCGGTCAGCTGAACCGACATGGTTCCAGCGATGTTGCTCCGGACGAGCTGGGATTTCAGGCGCGCTTCGAGCCGGCCGTCGCGCGTCTCGGCTGACGCTGTCAGCTGGCCCACGGGTTCCCCATTCACTTCCAGGTCTGAGACTTCGACCGCCGCCTCGAGCCGTGGCCGCTCCGGCACGCCCGCCCCGGAAGCGCGGAATCCCACTTGGCCGCCTAAGACGAAGCGAGGGGATCGAAACAGGCTGATTTCGTTCAGGGCCAGGCCTGCACCGCCAAGCTGGAACTGGTAGCTGCCGTCGGCTGGGCGATACTCAGCTTCACCGGTAATCTTGGCCGAGCCTTTTGTGAGTTCGATATCAGCGATCCGCAGTTCGCCCTGCGCGAAATTCAGCTTGCCCCGCAGGGCATCAAACGGCTCGCCCGCCAGCGTACCGCTAGTGACCCGCACCCAAGCGCTGCCTTGCGGGTTGCGCTTGGTCCCCTCGGCTCGGAGCGTGGCGGACACTCGTCCCGTCAACGGATACGGTGTACCCGTCAGCCCGGCTAAGTCGGCCAGATCCGCGTCTTCCGCCACTGCCTCCAAGTTGAAGATGCTGGCCTCGGTGAATCCACCCTCCGCGAGCTGGGCAGTAAAGTTCAGTCTCACAACGGAGCCACCCCGCCGCAACTGCGCTTCGGTCAATCGGAGCAAGTTGGGGGAGTAGGCTAGGTTGGTGGTGAACCCTGTCCAGTGCGTCTTTCCGTAGCGGAAATCCGTCGCCTCCAGACGCGCCTCCAGGCGGGGCGTGAGCGCAGCACCGCGAAGCGTCCCCTGGAGTTGCGCCCGTCCTTGGAGTTCAAGCGCCATCGGCGCCTCCGCTGGCAGCCGGACGGCAATCAGCGGTGCCCATTCCCGAGAGCTGGTGGTGGAAAGGTTCAGTTGAAGGTCGTGCTCAGAGTTTGGACCGGTTGCCCACACGCTCTCGGCGGAAATACGCGAGCCGGGAGTTTCGAGGGAAACGTTGCGCAATGCCAACTGTCCGGCGCCCGAAACATAGGCGAGCTCTCCCCGGCCGGAAACGGGCAGCACCCCTGGCGGTGCTGCGCTTGGCGGCCGTACCAAGAACTTCGATTCCACCTCCAGGTTCGGCGTTGCGTCACTGCCGCCCAACAGAAACTGGGCATTGATGTCGCCGTCCACCGCGCCGGCCCACAGAAGTTTGGACAGCGGCCGTTGTGGGGTGGTGAGCGAGCGCATCAGCTCAGAAACACTGAGGCCGCGAGCTTGGGCATCCAGGATCAGTTTTGGCTGCTCTTGCAGGTGATCCGCGCGGAAATTGCCTGCCAGTTCTCCTCCCAGCAGGAGCAGCCGGAGGTCGGGAATCTCAACGAATTCCCGCGTGACCCGCACCCTGCCTGTGCCGTGGATTCGGGACAGCCGGAATGGGGGCGATTCCACGGCCAGCCGCTCCAGGCGCAGGTCCGCGGAGGAGTCAAGCCCCTGTCCGGTAGCGTCGTAGCTCAGCCTGCCTTTCAATCCTAGCCGGCCGCTACGAAGCTCGCTGACCCGGCTGACGGCGGCGATCTCCGCGACATCCAAGCCGGCTTCGTAGTTCAGCAGGATTTTCGGCTGTGCGGAAGCGAAGACGTGGCCGCTGAGCGACAAAGTGGAGCGAGGCGTCTCCCAGCTCATCCGCACAATTTGAATCCCGGTGCGACCCAGGCGCAACTCCGCGTGTGCCTGCAAAGGAGGCCCCGCCAACGTGCGCGGGCCACCCTCCCTGCTGGCATCGGTGGATTCCCAAAGTGCCGTGGCGAAAGCGATGCGCCCGTGGTAGAGGTCAGTGCCCGTTTCATATGCGAAGTCTGCAAGCAGGTTCTCGGCGGCAAACTCCAGCGGTAGGCGCTGGTCGTTCCAACTAAGCTCGCCATCGGTTACTTCCAGGTGCTTGATGGCCAGATCCAGGACCTTGTCCGCCAGTGGCTTAGCCGTGGCCTGCCGACGTTCAGGCCCTGGAATGTTGGAGCGCCCGGTAGTATCCACTTCCAGGTGGATGCGTGGACGAGCGAGCCGGAGCAGGCGCCAGTCAATTTTCCGCCAGAGCAGGGAAGCAATCTTCAGCCGGATGAAAATGGAATCAGCGACAAATAGGGGGAGGTTTGGGTCCGTCTCCCGGCCCCGAATGACCAGGCGCTGGAGTTTCACTTCCAAGGCAGGCAAGGCGGGGAGGTAGGAGCGAAAAAGGGTGTTCTCCGGCGGTGGAAGCCACGGCAGATCAGTGAAGTTCACCCGGCAACTGCCCAGCTCGACGCGGCCGCCCGTGGCGCGTTCGATCTGGCTTACGATGCGGGCCTGCACGTACCGGTGGAAATGCGCGCTGCGCAGATACAGCACTGCGCCTAGCGTGGCCAGTGTGAGCAGGCCGGCGCCGATGCCTATTTTTGCCCGTCGAGACATGAAGGCTTATCGAAACTGGATGGGCACCTGCTCCCGCAGATCCTTAATCCAGCTGGAGTAGCGCTGGTTGATGCGCTGCTCGACCAGAATCTCCTCGATGCGTTGCTTCACCTCGGCCAGCCGCGGCAGTTCCCGAACTTGCCGGGCGCGCAAATCCGGCAGCAACATTTCGCGGTAATAACGTTCGATTCCCGCCTCATCCACCTGCACTCCTGGCCGGAAACGGAAGTCAATAAAGCGAAGAATCCGGGTCCCGAGAGCGACACGCCGGCGGACCTGCGCTTCTCCCAGCTCATATTCTTGCAGGGCGCGCTGGAAAGTCCCGTTGCCGGCGAAGCCCCTCCGAATTTCCGCCATGCGTCTTTCCACCTCGGCTGCCGGGACCTCCGGGAAGCGGCTGGTTTCCATCTCCTGCTTGAGCAGCGCCTGGTCCACTAGGCGCTCAGCAATGATGCGGATGTGAGCGTCGTCCAGGGGCTCCGCCGGCAGCTGTTCCAGCAGGCTCTTGATTCGGTAGTCTTCCCAGACATCGCTGAGGGTGACGATCCGTTCTCCCAGGGTGGCCACGATCCGGTCCACGATGACCGGAAGCGCTCCGCTCGGCAGCAGGATGAGGAGCAGGAGGGTCATTGGGAGAGCGCGACGTTTCATCAGAAAGTCTGCCCGATCGAGAAAAAGAACTGGAAATTGTTCAGGCGACCCGTGCCCGTTGATCCCACAAAGGCCGGAGGGTTGATGCTCCAGGCCAAGTCCAGGCGCAGCGGTCCGATGGGAGTTTTGTAGCGCAGCCCGGTGCCCACCGCGTGCACCATGTAGCTGAAATCGGTGAGATCGCGTTGCTTGACACGGAAGCTGATGTCGTCCAGCCTGGCGAATACATTCCCCATATCGTGGAAGAGGACGCCGCCGATGGTCTGGCCCAGGAGGGGAAAGCGCAGCTCCAGGCTGTTCAGCAACAGGGCGCGGCCTCCTATTGGAAACCCGGTCTCGAGGTCGCGGGGCCCAGCCTGGTTGATGCCGAAGCCTCGATGTGAATTCCCACCACCACTGAAAAATCTTTCCGGCAATGGGATGTCTGGCTCGCCTAGTTCGTTCAAGACCTGACGTGACTTCCCAAACGGGTCAGCCACGCCGAACCGCGTGTTGCGAGCCAGCACCAGATTGGGTCCCAGTGCGTGGTATGTGCTGAACTGGCCCAGGAAGCGAACAAAATTAGCTTCACTGCCTACTAGGGAGGAAGACAAACCGGCATCCATGGTGAGGAAGCTGCCGCGTCTGGACTCCGTCGGATCGTTGCGGCGGTCGCGCACGAAGCTGGCGCCCAGCATCCCCACCCGCACCGGTCGGGCAAACAGCGGGATATCCTGGACGGACACCTTTAGCGTATCACGCTCGGCCTCCACCCGGCGGTAGCTATAGCGATAGAGCAGCGTGTCGCTGCGACCCCGTTTCTGCTGCAGGGCGACAGAGCCTTCGAGCCGCGGTGACGCAAATGTCAGCACGTCAAAGCTACGCTCCACGAACCCGCTAAACAGCAACGTCAGGCGCGGTGAGTGCCAGAAGCGCGGGGCCGTGTAACTGAACAGGGCGCGCTCCTGAAGTCGGCTTAGGCGCGACTTGAACGAGAGCGTGTGGTTGCGGCCGCGAAAATTCAGCCGGGTGACCTCAAACGAGACCAGCGGGCTGATGCCGGCTCGCCCTTCTGGATCGGTCACCCCCTCGGTTGCGGCGCCGAAGCGGGCAACATCGCCGCCGCCCCCCACCGATACAGTGTAGCGCCCCCCCTCTTCGACCTGCACCAGGGCGTTCTTGAATCGCTCCTTTCCCTCCCGGTTCTGCACTGCAATTTCGACCTTTTCAAAGATGCCCAGGTCATAGAGCCGGCGCTGGGTCTCCAGGATGTCTGATTGGCTGAGCGGCTCACCCTCTTTTAGCAAAAGCTGCTGGTCCACAATGTAGCTGCGCGTGGTGTCGAGTCCGCTGATCAACACCTGTTCGATGTACTGCCGTGGCCCCTCGGAAATCTTGTAAATCAGGTCAACCTGTTCCTGTCCGCCCTCGACCGGTTGGACTTCCCAGTTGAAGGTGGCCTCGGGGAAGCCACGGTTGAAGTACTGGCTCAGCACGTTGGCTCGGTCCAGCCGGACATTGAAGTCGCTAAACGGCTGACCGTCGGCGCAGGCCACCAAGCCTCGCAACTCCTCGGCGGGGATTTCCAGGGCGCCCTTGATGGTTAGCTTCCGCACCAGCGTCTGCGGACCTTCTTCCACACGAAGCCGGACAGCGAGGTGCCCCTGCTTGTCCTGATAGTCGTCCTGTACACCGGAAGTGACCCGCACGTTGCGGAACCCGTTGGCCACATACAGGTTCCGGATTGCCATCACATCCTTTTTCAGCAGATCGCCGCTAAAGCGGCCGTCACTCATCAGCCCCTTCTCCGTCACAAACATACGTTCCCGGAGCGTCGGCGTGTCGAAGTAACGATTTCCGCTGATCTCCAGCAGCTCCACCTTATGGTCGGGACCGGGCTCGACGTGATATTCCACCACCATCTTTTCCCCGCCGGCTTCCGGGCTGCCGGCTTCCGAGTGGGTATGTGCCTCCACGCTGACGTCGAAGTGGCCCTGGCGCTGGTAGAAGTCCAGCAAGTTGTTTTTACCTTCACGCACCAGATCGGCGTCTACGACGCCCTCGGTGTAGATGGGAAGCAGCTCGCGGCGCTTGTTGCCAGATAGCTTGGCGCCGACGACATTGACCTCGACCTGGGGCCCCCCGTTGACTTCCAGCACCAGCAGCACCCCGTTTTCCTGGGGAAGGTAGCGCCGCTCGACGATGGCAATTTCCGCTTCCAGGTATTTTCTCTTCCTGTAGTGCTTTCGCAGACGGCGGAGCGCCTTTTGGAGTCGCTCCGGGGTCACTTCTTGACCCGGCTTGAGCTTGGCAGCGTGCAGGATCTTTTCCGGTGGGAAGCGGGGCGTGCCCGTGACCTGCACTTGGGAGATGCGCGCTCGCTCGCCCGCTTGGACTTGAAAATGGAGATCCACCTGCTGGATTTCAGGATGCAATTGCACCCGAGGCTCGATGCCTGCCTGGTAAAAGCCATGCTCTTGGAGCAACCGGCGCAGGCCTTGGATGGCCCGCGCGTGCTTTCCCTCTGTCCACAGCTCACCGAACTGCAACCTGGTGCTGTTGACCAGTTGCCCGCGGTTCGGGGGCCCTTGGACGCCTTCGACGAAGACACCCCCCACGAAGTAGTTTTCCCTGGTGATGAAGGTCAGGGTGAGGCCATCCGCCTGCCGTTGGGCGTCCACCTGGATATCGAGAAAACGCCCGGTCGCGTAAAGCCGCTGGATGCTCTGGCGGACCTTACCCACGCTGTACACATCGTCGCGTTGGATGGCCAGCAATTCCTGTAGGCGCTGCTTGTCCAGAGCCGCCTGGGTCTCGATGCGGATTTCGCGGACGGGCAGTCCTTGCAGTTCGTCCGCGAAAACCGACCCGGCTAGCAAAAGGGAGACGAAGAGCAACCTTGATATCCAAGGGAGCACCATTCTTGGTTGGGCCGGAGAAACTCGCACCACGATGCGGCCAGCCGCGTTGCCAACGCCGGGACGGCCCCGCAGTCTCTTCAAGAAGTATAATAGTCCCGTGCCAGATGTCGCGGGAGAAAAATACTCGCGCCAGGTGTTGTTTGCAGGCTTGGGAGTCGAAGGACAGCGGCGCTTGCACGAGTCGCGCGCGCTGGTTGTCGGCTGCGGCGCGCTGGGCAGCTTCAGCGCCAATGCCCTGGTCCGTGCTGGCGTGGGCCGCCTCACTGTGGTGGACCGCGATTTCGTGGAACCCAGCAATTTGCAGCGCCAGATGTTGTTCGACGAGGCCGATGCCCTCGAGTCGCTGCCCAAGGCGACTGCAGCCCAACGGCACCTGCGCCGGATCAATTCCGACGTCGTCGTGGAAGGTCGCGTGGCTGACGTCACGCCCGACAACGTCGAGGAACTGGTCTCAGGAGCGGACGTCGTCCTGGATGGCACCGACAATTTTGAGACCCGTTACTTAATCAATGACGCCTGCGTCAAGCTGGGGGTTCCCTGGATCTACGCGGCTGCAGTGGGCAGCTACGGCGCGACGATGCCGGTACTGCCGGGCCGCACCGCCTGCCTGGCCTGCCTGTTCCCAGAGCCTCCCGCGGGCGCCGGAGAAACTTGCGAGACGGCAGGCATCCTCAGCAGCGCAGCGGCTGCTGTGGCCTCCCTCCAGGTAGCCGACGCCCTTAAGGTGCTGAGCGGAGCGCTGGAGCGGGTGGAAGCGCGCTTGTTCACCGTGGACGTATGGGAAAACCGGGTGCGCACGCTGCGCGTGGGCTCGCCGGTAGCCGGCTGCCAGGTTTGCGGGGGCCGGCAATTCCGCCACCTGGCCGGCGAGCGCCGTGCCCACATTACCCTGTGTGGCCGCAATTCAGTGCAGATCCACGAGCGAGCGCGCCCCCTGAATTTTGGCCTGTTGAGCGCCCGCCTGAAGCCGCTGGGCCGAGTACGTTACAACGAGTTTGTGCTGAAGTTCGATGTCGCGCCTTACGAGATGACGCTGTTTCCCGACGGGCGTGCGATCATCAAAGGGACCACCGATCCCGGTGTGGCACGGAGCCTCTACGCGCGCTACATCGGCAATTAGCGGCCCGCGGGGTAGCCCGTGAGGTAGGATGATAGCCATGGGATCGCTCCGTCGGCTAATTCCAGTAGGCGGGCGGATTGTCGGTGTCACTCTGGCGAGGCATTGTGGGTGGAATGAAGCCGAGACGCAAACCGAGTCCGGAAGCTGAACGCAAGCTGAGCGAGCAGCTCGCGGGAGTCCTGTACGTCGTGGGCACCCCCATCGGCAACCTGGAGGACATCACGCTGCGGGCTCTGAAAACGCTCAAGGAAGTGGACTTGGTGGCGTGTGAGGACACCCGCCGGACGCAGCAGCTGCTTCGACACTACCACTTGAGCACACCCACCACCAGCTACCACGAGCACAATGAGCTGACCAAGGCAGCGGAACTGATCCTGGAGCTGGAGCAGGGAGCCCGGGTTGCCCTGGTGAGCGACGCCGGCATGCCCGGCCTCTCCGACCCCGGCTACCGGCTCATCGCACTGTGTATCCGCCACCATATCCCGGTGATTCCCATTCCGGGGGCCTCCGCCGTCGTGGCTGCCCTGGTGGTCTCCGGCTTGCCGACCGATGCCTTTCGCTTCGGCGGCTTCCTACCGGCCAAAGGCATCCAGCGGCGCAAAATGCTCCAGGAGTACGGGGAGGAGCGCAAGACGCTCATCTTTTACGAGGCTCCGCATCGCATCCTGGAGGCGCTCCAGGACGTCCATCAGGTGCTGGGAAACCGGCAGGTCGTGGTGGCCCGCGAGTTAACCAAAGTGCACGAGGAATTCCTACGGGGGCACTGCCTGGAAGTGCTGGAGCAGTTCCACCAACGGGGTCAGGCGCAGGGTGAAATCACCTTGCTGATCCGCGGCGCAGAGAAGCAGCCCCGGCCCATGGCTCGGATGCCGTTGCGTCAGCGCGTCGAGCAAATCATGCGAGAGGAAAGGCTGGACCGGATGGCCGCGCTCAAGAGGGTGGCCCGGGAACAAGGCATTTCCAAGCGTCAGGCGTACCAGAAGTACGAGAGGGGAGAATAACCGCGCTGTTCCTGTTTCGCCCGAAGTAGCAGGCGCCCCTCTTCGTCCCAGATGTTCTGTCTTACAGGTGCGTGATCCAACGTTTTCAGAAACGGGGTTTTCAGAGACAGGGCTTTTCGGGGACATGCGACTACGTTTCTTTTACAAACGTGCGGAACTGAGGTCCGATAAACTCGACGGCGATGCGAAATTCATCGCCTTCCGGCAGAATCCGAATGATCTTTCCTGTGGTGAAGAAGGGGGCCTGCTCGCGCGGGCCGATGTGCGGCCGGGGAATCACGATGTCGAGTTCGGCTCCCGGCTCCAATTCGCGCTTGGTGAGAAATGCCAGTCCGCCTCGGCTGATATTCTCCGAGCTGGCGGCTTCATCGAAAGGGCTCCCTAAGCGGTCTGTGCCTTTGATCAGCGCCTGCATGCTGACGCTCAGGCGGGATTGCTTGCGATGTTCGCTGCCCCTAGGCTAACCCGAAACTAGGCTAGCATAGATCCGCTGCGCATTTCCATACACGCTTTGCTTTCAAAGAGTTACAGGGTCGACGCTGCGGCTTCTTCTTGCGGAGCCGGCGACTTTTTTTCGACGAGCCTGCTTTAAGCTGCGGGAATCCGGCATCTATCGCAACCCATAACCACACGTCGTCAGCGCCAGGAATCCTTGAGCCAATCTCTTCTGTGAGGTTCTTCTGCTCGCAATAGTTGAATGCCCATAGCCCGTCAAGCTGAATCCGCATTAAGCAGTTGCTTGCTTTTGCAGTATACTGCTACGGTAGTCTGTTTTATTCCCAGAGAGGTGCGAGCTATGCCAGCCCTGGAAAAAGAGCGCAAGTATCTGGATTCCCATCGGGACGAACTGCTAAAGCAGTATGGCGGAAATGACCAGACCGATTTTTTGTACCAACCGTAGTGAGAGTTCACATCGCAGCCTGGGGCTGTGAAACTGGTTTCAGTGGCAGGGGAGGGCTATAGGCCCCCGGCGCCGGGGGCCTATAGCCGAGCGCCGAGTGCGGCCGCACCGTGTTGTATTGCACCCTCCACTGTTCAATCACCACCTGTGCCTCCTTCAACGAGTAGAAGATCTCTCCATTCAGGCATTCGTCCCGCAGCTTCCCATTGAAACTCTCGCAGTACCCGTTCTCCCAGGGACTGCCCGGTTCGATGTACAGTGTCCCGGTCCCTAGATTTGCCAACCACTGGCGCAGTTGTTTGGCGATGAACTCGGGACCATTGTCGGATCGAATCTGTTCCGGTATCCCTCGCCACAACATCACGTCCGACAACGCCTCAATGATTTGTTGGCTGCCCATCCTCCGCTCCACCCGGATCGCCAGGCATTCCCGCGTGTACTCATCCAGCAAGGTCAGCAGCCGCAGCGTTCTCCCCTCGTGCGTTCTGGCACTCATGAAGTCGTAGCTCCACACGTGGTTCGGTCGCTCCGGCCTCAGTCGTACACAGGAACCGTCGTTCAGCCACAGCCGTCCTCGCGGCCTTTGTTTTTGCGGCACTTTCAGCCCTTCCCGCCGCCAAATCCGCTGCACCCGGTCCTTGCCCACTTCCCAGCCCGCACTCCGCAGCAACGCTGTGATCCTCCGGTAGCCATATCGCCCGTACTTCGCTCCCAGGGCAATGATCGCTCGGGTCAGAGCATCCTCGTCCACCCGATGAATCGGCTCGTATCGTTGTGTCCCTCGCCATTGCCCCAGCAGCCGGCAGGCATGCCGTTCCGACAACCCGTGTTGCTCCCACGCACGCTCCACCGCACAACGCCGCCGCTCAGGGCTCAGAAGTTTCCCTGTGCCACATCCCGCAGCACCTGCTTCTCCAGAGAAAGCTCCGCTACCAACCGCTTCAGCCGCGTGTTTTCCTTCTCCAACTCCTTCAGCCGTTTTGCCTGCACCACCTTCAGCCCGCCGTATTCCTTCCGCCACCGGTAGTAGGTTTGGGTGTGGATTCCAGCTTCTTTGCAGGCTTGGGGCGCAGTCTTCCCGTTCCCCATCTGCACTTCTATCTGCCGTAGCACCGCTACAATCTGCTCCGGCTTGTAACTCCTTGTCGGCATGACCTCACTTCCTTCTCAAGTGGATTCTCTCTCTTTCCACTTGGTACAAAAAGTGCAGGTCAGGTCAATCCTCGGAGAGGAAGTTTCAGGTGCGTTCGATACGATGGAAGAGGCACTACAGGGTGCCGTTGGGAAACACGGATTGACCAGCGTTCTCATCAGGCGTCCGTCCGAAGCGCAGATCGAGTTTTCTGCGCCAGCTCAAAAGTTGGGGATTCTCAGTGCCGATTCTCCACAGTGAGACAAGAGCACAAGGAAAAACACCCGATGGTAAAACCGTCGATATACCCCCCGTAGTAGCGCTCCGGGTGCGCGGCCCTGTGCTACAGGTCACCGTCACCATTGAGCAGAATGCAGGCAAGGCGCTGATGAGTCAAGGGAAGGCCGTTCCCGAGCCCAGGGCCGGTCTAGCCTTGATAGATACGGGTGCATCGAACACCTGCATAGACGAGAAAGCAGCCCAGGAGCTAGGCCTTCCAGTGATTGACACGGCACTATGCTATCGGCAAGCCACGAAAAGGTTCCGTGTAATATTTACCCCGTGCTGATCAACACGCCTATAGTGAACTTTAACTCCCCACGCACGATGGGAGCGGCATTGGTGGCTCAAGGTCTGTTGGTTCTCATCGGGCGCGATGTTCTACAGAATTGCAACCTCTTCTACAACGGCCCAGCAGGCCAGTTCACTTTGTCCCTGTAGGGTCTTTGGGTTTCTGTTTCTTCGCTTTCTCCCACCTGGCGCGCACGGCTTTTTTTGCGATTCTCTTACGTTCCAGGGCAGTCATTATGTTTTCCGAGGGTTGCCGGCCCATGATCCAGGTGATACAGGGCGGAGAGCTCCGGGAGGGTTGCCCAGCAACTCAGACAGCGCGGCAGGCTCGTCCACCGGATGTTCGCAGGCGTAGTGCCGGCAGACGTAGGCGGTGGACCGGCTATTGCGTGGAGTCATGGCAGCCAGAAAAGGGAGGGTGGAGCTCAGTTCAGCACGCGCCATCGCGTCCGCCAGCAGCAGCACCTTGTTCGGGAGAAACCGCTCGTGCACCACGCGCAGCAAGGCCCGCGTGTGCGGATCATCGCGCTCGCCGGCAATAACGATCTGCGTTGGCTCATCTTGCTGAAAGGCGAAGGCGACCAGCATCTGAGGCAGCGCCTGGGGTGCTTCGGTCAGTCGCACGGAAAAAGCCTGAAGAGTTAGCTCCGCCTTCTGGCGCCACTCCGTACGGTCCAACATCGCGGCCAGACGCAGCAGGTTCAACGCTGCGATTGAGTTGCCCGAGGGCTCGGCTCCATCGTAGTCATCCTTCAAACGAAGCAGAACCGAAGGGTCGCGGCCTGAAGTGGCAAAAAACCCGCCGCCTTCAGCGTCCCAGAACAACTCCGTCATTCGCTCGGTCAGCCGGTTTGCTAACCGCAGCCACTCCAGTTCAAAGCAGGCTTCGTAGAGGTCCAGCAGGGCCTGAATCAGGAACGCGTAGTCTTCCAGGTATCCTTGGAAAGCCACCTGGCCGTCGCGATAGCGCCGGTGCAAAGTCGCCTCCCGCTCGTTCCAAAGGGTGGAGGTGAGAAAGCGTGCTGCCCGGCGCGCCGCATCCAGGTAGCGTGAGGCGTTGGGCTCGTGCCCCAGCACCTGGTATGCCCGCGCCAGCGTGGAAATCATTAGACCATTCCAGGCGCAGAGGACCTTGTCGTCCAGGTGGGGGCGCGGGCGGCGGTCGCGACCCGCCCGCAGCTTCTGGCGGGCTCCCTCCAGCGCCTCCTCCACCTCCTCCGCCGTCCTTCCGGACGCCGCCATCTCTTCCAACGAGCGCATCACGTGCAGCACATTCTTGCCCGCCAGCTCGCCGTGCGGATCTTCGGCGTTTCCCTTGGCCTTGACCCCATAGCGAGAATTGAACAATTCGGCGTCCGGGCCCAGAAGTTGCCCGATTTCCAGCTGCGTCCAAACGTAGAAAGCACCCTCGGCACGTTCGGGGCGCCCGGCTTCCAGCGGGCTGTCGGCATCTTCGGCCGAGTAGAAAGCGCCCGAGGCAGGATCAGTCAGATCGCGCAGCACATATTCGATGGTCTCCCGCGCGATCCGGGCGAAGAATTCGTCGCGGCTGATCTGGTAGCCTTCCAGGTAGCTGACAGCCAGCTGCGCCTGGTCGTAGAGCATCTTCTCGAAGTGCGGTACGTGCCAAAAGCCGTCCACCGAATAGCGGTGAAAGCCGCCGCCCAGGTGGTCGTACATGCCACCTTTCGCCATGGCCGACAGAGTAGCCAGCACCATGCGCGCCGCCTCTTCGTCGCCGGTGCGCGCAAAGTAGCGAAGCAGAAAATCATGGGTCACCGGGCGAGGGAACTTGGGCGCCGCCCCAAAGCCGCCGTGCCTGCGGTCGTAGGCCTGCTGGAAAATCTTGAAGGTGCGGTAGAGCACACTGCTGTCCACAAGTTGCCGCCCAAAGACGGCCGCCGCCCCGCGCAGCTGCGCGATCATGTTTTCACTGGAGCGCACCACCACATCGCGTTGTTGCTGCCAGACTTCGGCGATTTTCTCCAGCACGGTGCGGAATCCGGGGCGTCCAAAGCGGTCCTCGGGCGGGAAATACGTGCCGCCGTAGAAGGGATTCAAGTCCGGCGTCAGCCAGACCGACATCGGCCAGCCCCCGCTGCCGGTGCTCGCCTGCACGTAGGTCATGTACACGCGGTCCACATCGGGGCGTTCCTCACGATCCACTTTGATGTTGACGAACCACCGGTTCATCAGCTCAGCTGTCTCCGCATCCTCGAACGACTCCCGCTCCATGACGTGGCACCAGTGGCAGGTGGAGTAGCCGACGGAGAGAAAGATGGGACGGTCCTGCTCACGGGCCTGGCGGAATGCCTCTTCGCTCCATGAGTACCAATGCACTGGATTGTATGCATGCTGGAGCAGGTAGGGGCTCTTCTCCTCGACGAGTCGATTCGGTTGACGGTTCTCGTGGTTGGACAATTTGGACAATAGCGTTTCCTTTCTCCCCGAGGAGGACTGGCCTGGAACCGATGCCTTTCCTCAGGCTACAGCAAGTCTGGAGGAAACCGCAATGCGGCTGCCGGGGGAAGGGAAGCACGGAAAATCCCGCGGCTGGCTTAATATGTGACTAGTGAGCTCCCGTTTCGCGGGACGGGGGAACGTACGCGGATTGTTGATGCCAATTGTTGATGCCGGTTGTTGATATTGGTTAGAGGTAATCTTGCGGAAAATAAGTGAGCGGGCGCGGGCCGCACGCCTCGACGGGTTCCAAGGACGCTGCGGGACGAGTCAAGCATGAGGTCCGTGTCGGGCAAGTTGGCAATCAGTTAAGGTTACTCTGAGAAGATTGCTCTAAGGAGGAAGTGCGAAATGGAACAGTTCCTGATTGGTTGGGTAACGTGGCTGTGGTCAGGAGCCATCCTGGTGGTGGCGGTTCTGGTAGCCCTGCTCGGGCACTATCTCGTCTTTTCTGCGGCGAAGCGGGTTGCTGCGCAAACGGAAAGCCGCGTCGACGACTTGCTTATCCAGCACGGACGAAAACCGGCCCGGCTGATCTTCCCGCTTCTGGGGGTTTTTCTGGCTCTGGCGGCCATGCCGCTCCCACCGGGTCCGTTGGGAGCGATCCGACACGGCCTTGGCCTGGCTTTGATTGCCTCGGTCGCATGGCTCATTGTGCGGCTCTTTAAGGTCTTTGACGACCTCATTGCCATCAAATACAGGGTTGACGTCGCGGACAATCTGGCAGCGCGTCGGATCCAAACGCAGGTTCGAGCCCTTCGGCGCATTGGCGTGGTCATCGTTGGTATCGTGACTCTCTCTCTGATGTTGATGACCTTTCCGCGTGTTTGGAATGTCGGCGCCGGCATATTCGCCTCGGCGGGCATGGTGGGCATCGTGGTCGGCATGGCCGCGCGGCCGGCGCTTTCTAACCTCCTCGCCGGAATCCAGATCGCATTGTCGGAGCCCATCCGGCTCGACGACGTGGTCATTGTCGAAGGGGAATGGGGATGGATTGAGGAGATTAACCCGACTTATGTCGTTGTGCGCATCTGGGACCTGCGGCGGCTGGTGCTGCCGCTCTCTTATTTTATTGAGCAGCCGTTCCAAAATTGGACACGCACGGCAGCGGACATCCTGGGCACTGTTTCTGTCTGCGCCGATTACAGCGTGCCGGTCCAGGAGGTGCGCGAGGAGCTACACCGTATTCTGCAATCTGCGGATATGTGGGACGGCAAGGTCTGGAATCTGCAGGTCACCAACGCCACTGAGCACACCATGGAGTTGCGGGCACTGATGAGCTCTGTGGACTCGGGAGCATCCTGGAACCTGCGCTGCCACGTCCGCGAGAAGTTGATTGCATTCCTGAAGGAGCGTTGCCCGGAGAGCCTGCCTCGCACGCGGGCGGAAGTTCGAACCGCTGCCCTGGCCTGAGGAGTGACAGAGGTGTAATCGTATCCCGCAGTGCAAGAGCGCAGGCCCGATTGCGCTCTTGCTACTCGGAAATTTCACCGGGCGAGATGGACATACGATCCCGGGGGGTGTAGCGTTGGTCATTCGCTCCGAGGGGGGACAGCCATGGACAGGACCTTGATTCGTCGGGTAGGAACAGGAATGGCACTGCTGGCGCTTGGGCTGGTTGCCATCGTCCTAGTGGGAATGGACTTCAGTCCCATCCTTGCCCGCAAGCCATACTCCGCAGCGAAAATTCCTGGGGCCGGCGAGCCGCAAGTAGTCGAGGCGTACGGCAAGCTGCCGCTGAGCTTCGAGGCGAACCAGGGGCAGACGGACAGCCAGGTGGACTTCCTGTCGCGGGGCAGCGGCTACACGCTGTTCTTGACCCCCGCTGAGGCTGTGTTGGCCTTGCGCAAGCCCGCCGCGTCCAGCAGAGCGCGGACAACGCATGCGCCGCCAGGCAACACAGAAGCGGAGCTGGCTGATGCTGTCCCGCCGGCCGTAGTGCGCATGAAGCTCGTAGGCGCTAACCCATCTCCACGGGTGACCTGCCCCCGGTTATTGGTCCACCTTCCATGTTAGTCCATACGCCGTTGCAGCCGGGTGGAGCGGAGCGGAACCCGGCGGTAACGGCAGGATCACTTCCGGGGCTGGCGGCCGGTAGCCCAACGCGCTGTGCGGGCGAACTCTGTTATACTCCCGCCGCCATCCCTCAATCAACACCTTCGCTTCCCGCAAGGTGTAAAAGATCTCTCCATTCAGAAACTCGTCTCGAAACTTCCCGTTAAACGATTCCACATACCCGTTTTCCCAGGGGCTCGCAGGCTCGATGAACAGGGTTTTCACCCCGACCCGTTCCAGCCAGTCCCGTACCAACCGAGCGGTGAACTCGGACCCATTATCCGAGCGAAGGTAATCGGGAACTCCCCGCTCCACAAACAAGGCTGCTAGCCGTTCCAAAACACTCATCGAATCGGCTCGCCGTTCTACGTCGATCGCCAAACACTCTCGCGTGTATTCATCCACCACCGTCAAGATCTTCAGTGGACGACCATCGTGGGTTCGATCTGCCACAAAATCGTACGCCCAGACATGATCCTGCCAGCACGGTCTTAACCGAAGGCACGACCCATCGTTCAACCACAGCCGGCCTCTGCGGGGCTGTTTCTTCGGCACTTTCAGTCCCTCCTGCCGCCAGATTCTCTCTACCCGCTTGTGGTTCACCCGCCACCCCTCCCGGCGCAACAGCGCCGTGATCCGCCGATAGCCATAACGGCCGTACTCGCCGGCTAACTGCAGCGTCCGAGTTGCCAGGCTCGGTTCATCCTGTGGCGCCAAGGTTCGATGCCGTTGCGTGGATCGATTCTGTCCTACCACCCGACACGCCCGCCGCTCCGACACCCCCATGGCTTGGCAGACATGCTTCACTGCCTGCCGCCGTCGGGGCGGGCTCAGAAGTTTCCCGAGGATGTCTCCTTCAGAATCGCAAGGTCCAACGCCTGATCTGCTACCAACTTCTTCAGTCGGCCATTCTCCCCTTCCAGTTCCTTCAGACGCCTCACCTGATCCACTCGTAAGCTCCCGTACTCCTTCCGCCATCGGTAATAGGTCTGCTCCGTAATTCCCAACTTCCGACAGACCCCTCCCGTTGTCTGGCCCTTGGCCAGCTCCACTTCCGCCTCTCGTAGATGTCGGATGATCTGTTCGGCTGGATATCGCTTCTTCGGCATTCCTCCCCCCTTCCATGTCCAGTCCGTACCCTAACCTCTAACTTATCAACTGGACCGATTGAAGGGGGGCAGGTCAGATTCGACTGACTTCCCCACGGTCAATCCCTTTCAGGCGGCTAATGCTGGAGGCGAGGACGCTTTCGTCTTCAAGATCGGCCCAACTATAACGGTACCACCTTGCACCTACGCCATTTCTCCAACCACTGCATCGTTCCCGGCCAGCGGAGGAACCGGCAGCGTGCTCGTCTCGCCGCGCTGTGGCTGGAATGCTAAGATCGACGTGAGCTGGATCACCATCACATCAGGCAGCAGCGGCGGCGGCACTGGTCGGGTGGAGTACTCGGTAGAGGCCAATCCCGACCCCGGTTCGCGCATAGGGACGCTGACCATCACCGGCGGGCAGATCCTGACGGTGACCCAGGCGGGAACGGTCGAGGTTCCTCCGGCCTTGACCGTGGGCCCCCGGATTCTGGGCTTTTCCGCGACTGTGGGAGACCCGCCTGCGCGCCAGGGCTTTCAAATCGGCAGCGACGGCAGGACGGTGAACTGGACCGCCACGGTGAGGCTGCTGAACGGAAGCGGTTGGCTCACCATCTCTCCCAGCTCGGGCGCGGCCAGCCTGACGCAGCCAGCGGTTGTGATCGCGACGGTCAACTACGGCGCGCTGGGCGGCGCCGGAGTGTTCCAGGCCGAGATTACGGTGACCGATACGGCGACGGGCTCTTCGGTCACAGTTCAGGTGACGGTGGTCTTGAGCGCTCCCGTAGCCCGGCTGGCGTTGAGCCAGACGGCATTCGTGTTCCAGGGGGTGACCAACTGGCCTCCTCCTCCGCAGAACCTTACGGTATTCAACGCAGGAACGGGAACGTTGAACTGGTCGCTTGCGGGGCTTCCTCCGTGGCTCACAGCTTCGCCGCAGTCGGGAACGGTAGGTGCGGGCTCGTCGTCCGTGGTTACGCTGACAGCGAATCTGACGGGTCTGGCTTCCGGCGTTTTCCAGGCATTAGTGACCGCATCCGCTCCCGGAGCAAGCGGCAATCCGCAACTGGTCTCGATGACGCTGAACGTCGTGCCAACAAGCACGTCCGCTTTGGCAGACCTAAGCCCCAACGGGATGCTGTTCGTCGCCGAGCCGGGCGTCACTCTACAGCAGTCGGGCACTGTGCCGGGGGCGCAAGACCTGACGGTGAACAACACCGGGGGAGGAACCCTCACGGCTGATTTTGTGACTGCGACCAGTTCCGGCGGGGAGTGGCTGATGGTGAGCCCGCCGAGCGGGACCGCATCGGGGGGACCGTTCCCGACGCAGGTTTCGGTGAATCCTGTGGGGCTGGCGCCGGGCGTTTACCGGGGCACTGTTGACGGCAGCTTCTCCTCCAGCGGCCCGCAGGAGGTGGAAGTGTTGCTAATCGTGGCGCCGCCGGGCACGTCGCTGCAGACGCAGTCGGGTCTGCCGGGTGCGGCCCAGTGCGCTCCATCGGGGCTGCAGTTGCTGTCCACGACCATCGGAAGTGGACTGAGCCTGCCAGTTTCCTTTCCGCGGGTGCTGACAGCGCTGGTGGTGGACGACTGCGGCAGCAGGGTGGACAATGCTACGTTGGTGGCCAGCGTGGAAGGCTTGAACATCCCGTTGCGAGGGCTGGGGACCGGCTTGTACAGCGGCACCTGGGTGCCGCAGAGCACGGCGGCCGAGGTGGCGATCACCTTTGCCGCGCTGCATCCCGACTTTGCCCAGGTGCAGCGCTCCTTTACGGTTTCGACGGCGGCCGCGCCGGGGGCGATCAGTTTGCCGGCGTTGTTTGCCGACGGGGTGGTGGAAGGGGCCGGCTTCACCAAGCGGCGGCCGCTGTCTCCCGGCGGCATCGTTTCCTTGTTCGGAGCGCGCTTCGCGGGCGAGAACAATTTCGCTACCCATCTACCGCTGGAGCGGGAGCTGGCCGGGGTGAGCGTGCGCATCGGCGGCCAGGACGCGCCGCTGTATTTCGTCAGCCCGGGGCAGATTAACGCGCAGGTACCGTTCGAGGTCAGCACGGGCGATAGCGTTCCGGTGGCCATCAGTGTGGGTGGCCTGCTGACGGCGCCGCAGAACTACTTGATTGCACCTGCGCAGCCGGGCATCTTCATTGCGGGCGAAAACGCCGCTATTCTGGATGCCTCGTTCCAGCTAGTGACGGCGCAGAACCCGGCGCGCCCTGGAGACACCATTCAGATTTTCGCCACCGGCCTGGGCGAAACGGACCCGGAAGTGGGTAGTGGGGAGCCAGCGCCACCCTTTAGCACGGTTAGCAACCCGGTGACGGTGACCATCGGGGGGATTGAAGCCGCGGTAGCCTTCCAGGGGCTAGCGCCCGGCTTTGTGGGGCTCTACCAAGTGAACGTGGTGGTGCCCTCGGGTGTCGCGCCGGGCGATGCGGTCCCGCTGGTCCTCACGCAGAACGGCATTGTCGCCAACCCGGATCAGGCCATCACCATCCCCGTCCAAGCGCCCTGAGGCGGCCTGTACGAGAACAACTAAGCAAAATCTGCGGCGGACTAGTGGATGCTTTCGGCGAAGACCTGGGAGAGATACTGGCGGCTAGCGTGAGCGCTTTCCCGCGGCGGTGATGCCGCAGGATTTTTCAAGTCCACGTCCTGCTCCACGACCGCCCATCCGTCATAGCCGAGACGTTGGAGTTCGTTGCGGAGCGCAGCAAAATCCACCGCGCCCCTGCCCAGTTCGCAGAAAACTCCTCGGCGAACGCCTTCCAGGAATCCGACTTGGTCGACGCGCGCTCGCTCGAGCACTGTGGGGCGGATGTCCTTCAAGTGCAGGTATTCCACCCGATTGCCGAAGCGGCGCAGCGCCTCCACTGGGTCGCCGCCGCCGTAGACATAGTGGCCGGTATCAAGGCAAAGACCGACCTCCTTCTCGTCCACCTCGGTCAAAAGGCGCTCCAGCTCGGCTGGGGTTTCGATGTAGGTGCCGGCGTGATGGTGAAAGACGCAGCGCAGGCCCAGGTCGCGGCAGGCGGACGACACCTTGCGCACGTTTTCGACAAGCACCTTCCACTCGCCGGCGTCGAGCGAAGGGCCGTCAGAGGCGGCCCGGCCGGCGACCGCTTCCCGTTCCGGCCACATCGCGTCGACCAGCACGATAAAACGCGCGCCGCAAGTTGCCAGCAGGCGCCCCACGACGAGCGCCTGCTCGATCACCTGATCTGCACCTTCCCGCTCCTTCAAAGGCAACAGTACGGCTGCCGCGGTCAGAACCAGTGAACGTCGGGCCAGTTCATCGCGAAGCCGCATGGGCTCGGTCGGGAAGTACCCATAGGGGCCCAGTTCCGTTCCCATGTAACCTGCGGCGGCAATTTCATCCAACACCCGCGCGTAGGGGATGGGCAGGCTCCACCCTTCCACCTCTATGATCCCCCAACTCGCTGGAGCGTTGGCTAGGCGTACCACTAGCCGGCTCATCGCTGTCCTCTCACACCGCGCTCAATGGACCACTGGGACACGAGGGCCTTTTGTCCTTTATTCGCCACGGAGCTAGGCGCTGTCTCCGGAGAATCCAGGCGAAGAACTCCTACATTGCAATATTGCCAGCTAAGCCAAGATAAAAAAAGCCTCTCTGACCGAGGCGCTATTCAGAACCGGGGCGGAGATTCGCCATTAGTTTTCCGTCGAACGGAGACCCCCTTTTTGCCGAGCAATCAGAGGCCGCACACTTATCGCGGCGATGCCGGCACCGAGGAAGCAGAACGACAAGAAGAACGCACTGAGCGAAGAAGAATAGTTGTCCATAATCCACCCTACTGCGGCAGGTCCTAGAAATCCGCCAACATTGCCAATGACAGTAATACAGCCGATCGCGGCTGCTGCAGCCGACTCCCCAAGGGTCATCGTCGGCAGCACCCAAAAGGAGGGGCCGAATCCGTAGATGGCGAGGCTTGAAAGGCACAGCCAGAACAGCACCCAACCGAACGACGTGGGAACGGTCGTAATCGGGAAAATCACCGCCGCCAGCATCAGCGGAATCCCCGTGTGCAGGCAACGTTCTCCCGTGCGGTCCGAAGACCAGGCGTTTAGCAACAGGCCCATCACCGCAAAGACGTATGGAAGCCCTGACACGAGCGCCGCCAAATGGGCCGGCAGGCCTGATGCTCTTTGAACCGTGGTGGGCAGCCAGAAGACGAACGGATACATGCCGGCGGTAGAGAGGAAATGAACCAGGGCGAGCAAAAGCACAGCGGGGTGGCGCAAGACCTGCCAGACGGTGAACTTGCCGAAGGCGGCCTTTCCTCGTTTTTCCATCTCCAGCTCATTGATCACCCACCCCTTCTCCTCTGGCTGCAGCCACGAGGCCTCCCGGGGCCAATCGGTCATGATAAAAAGTACCGCGACGCCCATCACGATCGCCGGGATGCCTTCCAGAATAAACACCCAGCGCCAACCCGAAAGACCAAGCCAGTTGAGCTGCAAGATGACACTGGCAATGGGACCTCCGATGATGAGTGCCACGGGATGCGCCGCCCCGAACTGCGCTATGGCTCTTGCGCGATATTGGCTGGGAAACCACTGATTGAGATAAACGATCATGCCGGGCCAAAAGCCCCCTTCTGCCACACCCAAAAGAAAACGCGCCAGATAAAACTCATTGGCAGTTCGAACGAAGCCGATCAGGATTGTGCAGATGCCCCAAGTGATCAGAATCCGGGCCACCCAGAACCTTGCACCCCACTTTTGGACAATTAAGGCGCCCGGGATTTCCAGCAGCGGGTACCCAACAAAAAACAGCCCCAAACCCAGCCCGTATGCGGCCTCGGAAAAGCCGAGATCCACGGACATGGTCAGCTTGGCATAGGCCACATTGGCCCGATCGATGAACGAGATGATGTAGAGGAGAAAGACGAGAGCAAGAATCCGAAAGCGGATCTTCTTCATCGTCCGCTTTTCAACGGAATCAACGACCGCTAGCATTCAGTACAGGCCTTCTTTGTCATCCCGTCCTGGCGCGCTCCATCGTGCGCTGAATCGATAACTCTATTCATAACTCGCTCGCTTCTTGCTATATGTTTGTGGGCGCGGGTCCAGCCATCGCACGATCTTGTTCTTCATCGCCATCGCGCAGAAGAAATTCCCCGCAGGGGAGTAGTGGCCGATATAATAGCGCTTCACATACTCTCCGATATAATATCGGTTCACATAGTCCTTCGGGGATAATCCGACTTTCTCGAACTCTGCCAAATGATGTTCCCTCAAGTCTACATAACGGTACCGACGTGCTTTGAGATAATCGATGAGACTCTGATCAAAGGATCTTTCGCCTCGCAGATATCGCGTCACATTCGCTGGGCTATACGAGAGAATTAGAAGGAGCCTCTTTCTGGATTGCGTGATGTAATCATGCGCCATGTCAAGAATTGTCATCGTAGAGAAGAGCGCCGCTCGAGTGTAGATTTGCTCTAGTTCAGCTTTCGCCGCGTGCTCTGTCCGGTTAACATGATGGGACAGTCCAAAGTCCGTCGCCGCCTCTAGGACATATTGGCGCGGGACCTTTCTTGCTGCCCTTGCTGCCGCAATACGGAGAGCGACATCGTGACCGAAAGTTTCCCACAGCCAGCCTGCATTTCTGAGCTTGTAGACATCCCTGCGGGCGCGACACGGATTGGAAAGCTCGATTAGTTGTTGCTTTCCAACATTAACCCGGACATAAGGTAGCGTTCCCTCTCTTGGGATTACTCCGCGAGGGAGAGACCACTGGCGCCAGGCAACTAGATTACGGAAGTGATCATCGTCGTAAATATTGAGTACGATGTACTGAGCAGGATGAAGTGACTCGACTCGCTTCATTCGTAAATAAGCCTGATACACACTGTATCCCCCGACGCCAAAGTTTTCAATCGGTTCCCCGAGATGAGCCGCGAGATATTCTTGCCAGGTTTCCCCATCGTTGACTTGGTCGCCGTGGGTAAAACTATCTCCGTATGTATGAATGCGAGCAGGAATATCTGGAAACTGTGTCCTTTCACGAGCACCAGAGTCTTCGTAGTGGTAAAAGGTTTTGGATCCGTCTAGGCCGTCGTAACGAATAGCATCTCTTAGGACCCAGCCTAGTTCGGAATCGTAAGTCCAGCCTGCGTTGGGGCTGTATCCTTTGATGTTTGGGGTTTTGCCGATAAAGCGGTCAATTTGTCGCGTAGAAGGTAGAATCGATCTCAGATAGGCCGTTACGTATGATTTATAGTTCGCGGGGGCGGTCATCTGCTGTTTAGGAGAGTGGCTCTTCGCCATGCCCTTCGTCTCGGCCCGCGCGCTACGTCTTGTGCAAACCGATAGGAGGAGCGATGTGAGCCGGGATGTCCAATTTGAACTCCCCTTCGCCCGGAAGCATACGCTCGGCGCCCCCTCAACTCAAGCTCGGATCGCCATGGCCTCTCCTGGGTGGCATCTTAGCTCACTTGACCGTTCCGCGGACTGGCCTGGTCCGTTTCCCTCCGGACTTCAAGGAAGGAGAGTGGGTTGACACTGCTATGGCAGACACGCCTAACTAAACCACTAAAGGTAGATGATTGGTTTTACTGTTGGCAGAATTTGAGCCGGATGTTCCCCATCTCCAGGATATCGTCGTTCCGCAAGAGGACTGTCTCGTTACTCGCCATGCGGCGCCCGTTGATAGCGGTGGGGTTGGAGTCCGCGCCAGCAAGGTTTATCAGCCGGAATACCCTGGTTTGTGCGGAGTAGACCAGGCGCGCCTGGCGCCGGCTGAGCGTGTTGGCCTTGTCCCTGATCCGGATTCCGCCGATGACGTCCGGGCTTTCCCGGCCGATTTCGACCTCGCCCATTCCGGATTGATCCGTCAAATAGACCACCTCTGCTTCCTCACCGCCGTTCCCGCCGCCCAAGACGATCAGCTTGCCTGGAAGAATCTTCGCGGTCTCGTATTCCGCTGTTTTCCCCTTGACCTGACCGGCACTTTTTGTACCAAGTGGAAAGAGAGAGAATCCACTTGAGGAGGAAGTGAGGTCATGCCGACAAGGAGTTACAAGCCGGAGCAGATTGTAGCGGTGCTACGGCAGATAGAAGTGCAGATGGGGAACGGGAAGACTGCGCCCCAAGCCTGGAAAGAAGCTGGAATCCACACCCAAACCTACTACCGGTGGCGGAAGGAATACGGCGGGCTGAAGGTGGTGCAGGCAAAACGGCTGAAGGAGTTGGAGAAGGAAAACACGCGGCTGAAGCGGTTGGTAGCGGAGCTTTCTCTGGAGAAGCAGGTGCTGCGGGATGTGGCACAGGGAAACTTCTGAGCCCTGAGCGGCGGCGTTGTGCGGTGGAGCGTGCGTGGGAGCAACACGGGTTGTCGGAACGGCATGCCTGCCGGCTGCTGGGGCAATGGCGAGGGACACAACGATACGAGCCGATTCATCGGGTGGACGAGGATGCTCTGACCCGAGCGATCATTGCCCTGGGAGCGAAGTACGGGCGATATGGCTACCGGAGGATCACAGCGTTGCTGCGGAGTGCGGGCTGGGAAGTGGGCAAGGACCGGGTGCAGCGGATTTGGCGGCGGGAAGGGCTGAAAGTGCCGCAAAAACAAAGGCCGCGAGGACGGCTGTGGCTGAACGACGGTTCCTGTGTACGACTGAGGCCGGAGCGACCGAACCACGTGTGGAGCTACGACTTCATGAGTGCCAGAACGCACGAGGGGAGAACGCTGCGGCTGCTGACCTTGCTGGATGAGTACACGCGGGAATGCCTGGCGATCCGGGTGGAGCGGAGGATGGGCAGCCAACAAATCATTGAGGCGTTGTCGGACGTGATGTTGTGGCGAGGGATACCGGAACAGATTCGATCCGACAATGGTCCCGAGTTCATCGCCAAACAACTGCGCCAGTGGTTGGCAAATCTAGGGACCGGGACACTGTACATCGAACCGGGCAGTCCCTGGGAGAACGGGTACTGCGAGAGTTTCAATGGGAAGCTGCGGGACGAATGCCTGAATGGAGAGATCTTCTACTCGTTGAAGGAGGCACAGGTGGTGATTGAACAGTGGAGAGTGCAATACAACACGGTGCGGCCGCACTCGGCGCTCGGCTATAGGCCCCCGGCGCCGGGGGCCTATAGCCCTCCCCTGCCACTGAAACCAGTTTCACAGCCCCAGGCTGCGATGTAAACTCTCACTACGGTTGGTACAAAAAATCGGTCTGGTCACCGCTTGAGCCGAGAGTTCTCCTTCTCGAGTTCCTTCAGCCGCTTCGCTTGGTCTAGCTTCAGCCCGCCAAACTCCTTCCGCCAGCGATAGTAGGTCTGCACCGTGATCTGAGCATCCCGGCAGGCTTGCGGCGTGGTCTTCCCGTTGGCAGTCTCCACTTCGATGGCCTTCAGCTCGGCCGCTTCCTTAGGTCTGCCCCACCGTGATCTGATCTTGCGGCGTAAGGTTCAGTCGGGGTAAGGTGTCGGGGTGAGAAGAAGGCCATGCCTTGGCGCGCGTCGAGAGCCTTCCTACTCTTGGCTTTCAAGAGTTCTGTTTGCCCCCGCGAAGCCAGCGGACTGAGTCGGTAGGCTGCGCTCGGATTTTCACGAAGAAATCCCTCGATCGCGTCCAGCTTCCCTGGATGCTCGAGAAGGCGCAACGTGCGCTGAAACTCTTTTTGGAACCTCCAGAACTCTTCCAGTGGGATCGTGACCGCGTGCGAATCTAGGCTTGATTGTAGTGGCCCGTACTGCTTTACGAAATCAACGGCTTCACGGTCGTCCTTCAAGTTCGCAAATCCCAAGTGCGGCGCCTCGTGTCTCTTGCCCGCACTCCAATACAAGGCAAACGGGCTATAAGTCGCCTCTAATGAGTGACCTGTGATGACTCGGCCATCTGGTTCCCTGTTTTCTATTTTGGCGCCGGCAACCCGGGCCAGCGGAAACAGGGCAAAGGTCCTCACCAGAGGCGTTTGCTTGTATAACGACCGCTTCACGGGGAGTAATTTTAGCACTGTGCGACACTGAGTGCCATAGAGCACGAGATGGATGAAAGAGAGGAAATTGACGATGGCGACTACCACTGTCGAGAAGATTGCGTTCACATACGTAGAAGCGGCGAGCGCTACTGGACTTTCACCTTCGATGGTCCGAAAACTTGTAAAACAAAAAAAACTGAAAGCCGTCCGAATTGGCAGGTCAGTCAGGATTCCTCGAACCTCGATTTTGAAGCTATGCGACATGAAAAAGTAACTGGGGAAAGAGGAAAGCCGCTTATGTTGCAACGCGGTGGAATTTCCAAGAACGAGCTGGGAACAGGAGTCAAGTAACAATACTGGCTGCCCATCGGGAACCCCGACTGCAAGTTGTGAACGAGGTCGAACCGAGGATTGCCTGGGCGGACTACCCACGCGTCGAGCCGGGTGAGTATGCGGCGACCTCAGGGCGTGCGTTTGTATACTTCGACAAGTTCTTCAATCGTCATGTTTGCTTCGTGCGCTTCTTTGTCCTCGATGATTCGCGGATGAATGTAATCGCACAGCTTCCCTGGTTCCTAAACTTGGGCAGTGGCCCTCGTCCTAGGGCCGGCCGGCGAAGTCGCTATTTGCACGCTTGGGTAACAGCCAATGGGCGGTCACCTGCTCGCCGCGACCGGCTCTCGCCGAGGGTTTTTGAACATCGGGCGGCGCGTGTTCGAGTTGGCGATACGACCATGACCTTTCGAGGTGACCATAAGTTTGGCGCCTACTCGGTTATTAAAGAAGTCCTAAGCTGGGAAACAGGCTGATGGCGTCAACTAGTCAACTAGTCACCCAGTCAAGGAAGGCAAGCAATAAGCGATGGGTGGGAAAAGGGGTTACGAAGATTCGTTGTCAGAAAACGACTACGGCTTTGCAGGCTTCGGCGCTGGCCGGCGTCGAGGGGGGCAAATCAACTCAACTGAACCCCAAGGGGCGCGCCCGGTTCGAGCCAGGCGCGCCCAAAGGCAAACTGGCCGCGCAGCAAGCATAGTACGAAATGGCTTCCTCTGACTCCAAACTGGGCAGCGTTACCGACCTTGCCGCGATAGCAGCGGACCCCACCAAGGCGGAATCGTTGCCCCTGGATGCGGTGGAAGCTCTTCTCGGAAAGAACGCGATTGCCCAAGGAGTGCTCGTGTCCCGGCTGCTGGCGTTGCGGGCGAAGGCGCACGGCCCCAGCGTGGTTCATAGCAGAACTGTGGAGGGCGGGCAGCACGACCTAATTGACTCCCGCGAACTGGCAACGCGATGGAGCGTGCCGGAGTCTTGGGTCCGTGACGGCGTGAGGAATCGCAGCGAGGACCCTATCCCGTGTGTCAGGTTTGGACGTTACATCCGGTTTGAGTGGGGCTCCCCAGAACTGGCCGAGTAGTTTGATCGGCGCAAGAAAGGAAAAAAGAAACCGCTTGTCAAGAAGACTGTTTCAGTGTGTCAATAACCTCTGGGGCGCAAGCAAATGAAGGACAAGGGTGGAAAGCCGCCGAAACCGCTTAGCGAGAGGAGAAGCAAGTGGGTGCTGATCCGGCTGACACCGGGTCAGCACCGAAGCCTGCAAACCTACGCTAGGCGGCAAAGTAAAACGATGGCCGAACTGCTGCGCCAGCTTGCGCTCCGCCGAATAGGGTACAGGGGCGAGTCAAAAGAAAGGAGTGGGAAATGAAGACTCGCCGTCAAGAAGGACATATTTTCAGGGACGCTGGATGTTGGTACGTTCGGTTTTACCAGGACGAAATCGGAGAAAATGGACAGATCGTGCGGCGTCAACGTGCAAGGCAGCTTGCCAAGGTCTCCGAGTATCGTTCCAAGAAATCAGTCGAGCCCCTGCGAGACGAACTGTTTGAACGACTCCAACTCAACTCGCCGAACTACAATCCGGAAAGCACGATGACTATCTCCCGGTTTGTAACGGAGCATTTCTTCCCGAATCACGTCTCCCAACTCAAGCCTTCAGTTCGGGCACCGTATGAATGCAACTGGACGAAGCACCTGGAGCCATTGTGCGGGCAGATTCGGTTGCGGGATTTCCGAACCAGCGACGCCGACCGGATCATGAGAGAACTTGCCAAGCGTAGGTTGGGACGGAACACAGTTCGCCACTGCAAGAGCATACTGAGCGGAATCTTCTCTGAGGCGATCCGTTTGGGGGTGCTCGACACCGGGAATCCGGTTCGGGAAGTTCGCATCCCGACCAGTAAGCTGACTCCGCCGCGAGAAACTTACGCCTACACGCTGGACGAGATCACGAAGATGCTTCGCAATCTCATTGGCCCGGCCAAGGCAATTATCGCGGTATTCGCCTACACCGGGCTGAGGAAAGCCGAGGTCGCCGCCCTCCGCTGTAAATCCTGGCGCGACGGTGCCTTGTGGGTCGAGCAATCGTGCTGGCGAGGGCAGTTCGCGGAGCCGAAGTCCACCAAGAGCAAGGCTGCGGTTCCTGTAATCGCTCCGCTGGCAAAGATACTCGAAGAGCACCTGAATGGCCGGGACGAAGGCCCGGTCTTCCAGTCCAGAAAGGGGACACCGCTAAACCTGGACAACTTCGCCAAGCGAACGATCAGACCTGTACTCGAAAAGCTGGGGCTTGGCTGGTATGGTTTCCATGCTTTCCGGCGCGGACTCGCAACGAACCTGAATCAGATGGGCGTTGACCCGAAGGTTTTGCAGGCGATCTTGCGGCACGCGGACTTTCAGACCACGATGAACCACTATGTCAAGGCAGTCCCGGAATCGGCAAGGAAGGCAATGGAGGGCTTGGAACAGCTAATATGCAGCCAGTATGCAGTAGACGAGGATGACAGAACTGGCCAAGTCGTCTAGAATGAATCCACGCGCCCGTAGCTCAGCTGGATAGAGCGTTGGTCTCCGGAACCAAAGGCCGCAGGTTCGAATCCTGCCGGGCGTACCACCTTTTCAATGACTTAGTGGGGGAGTATTCTTCCTGAGACCCTATTTGTGACGTGGTTTGTGACGTAACCGCCCCCTGCACCCCACCCACATTGGCCTCCACGACGCTGCTGGGAAGACCCGGTTCGGGTAAAGCGGGAGACTCCCGGACCGCCGATAACGCTTCCACCGCAGCCCTCTTGGCAGCCAGCCGAGGATGGGAGTACCAGCGCGTCATGGCGGGGTCCAAGTGCCCGACGATCTCTCGGATTACGCCCTCCGGGACACCGGCCTCCAGCATTTCAGTAGCACATTGGTGGCGGAGATCGTAGTAGCGGAATCCCGGCAGTCCGGCGGCTTTGCGGAGAGAGCGCCACGCCGACCTCCATCTACTCATCGGTCTGGTGCCGTCAACCTTCGGCCACAGGCGGTGGAATACGAAGTTGTCAGGCTGACTTGTACCCAGAATCTCGGCCCGCTTTCGAAGGGCACATATGGAGACCCAAGCTTCGTCGTTCAGGGGCACCGCCCGAAGGCCCGCGTCGGTCTTACTGCGGTGAACCAGAACCGTCCGTTCGTTTACATCAACGTCTCGCCAACGCGAGGACCGTAGTTCCGAGGGCCGCAGAGAGGCGTTCGCGGTGAGAAGCGCTGCGCAGTAGGCAACAAACCAGTCGGGGTTGCTCGCGGCTGTCTGGTAAAGACGCAACTTCTCTTCTCCACTCAGCAGCCGGACGCGCCGACGCGGCACAGGTAGCATCTGCACGTCCGGCACACGGACTTTTGCCAGCCTAAGAAGGCGGAGAAGCAGCTTCACTTCGTGGTTGATGGTGCGCGGATGCCGTCCGGCAGCGCGCCGACGGCCCTGGTAGTTGCGGACGTGATCCTCTGTGATTTGATTCATCCGCAAACGAGCGAACAAAGCCGCAAGTGGCTTGAGCCTTGCTGCTTCCGGTTTCCATGTGGGTTCCGGGGTGAGAAGCTTCCGGTGTTCAAGGTAACGGTTGGCAGCTTCCGCGAAAGGTACTCGTGACAACTGTCGGCTTGAGGCGGCAAGCTTGCCTTCACTCGCCTGCGAGATCAGCTGCTTATCGCGAGCTTGGGCCTCGCGCCAGTCGGTGGTGTTTAGGGACTGCCGGTACCGCTGGCCGTTGACGGAGAAGTCCGTCCACCAGGTTTTGCGTCGTTTGTAGGGTGCCAATGCTTATTCTCCTTCTTTATGCTTGAGTTCTCTTACCGGTTCCTGTTGAGGGGCAGCAGGTTCGTGCGCTGGTTGCTGCGGCGCGGGGCGTTGCGGCACCGGCACGTCCAACGGCTCCACAATGATGGTCTCTCGCTCTTTGCCGATTTGGAACGCCTCAGCAGGCATGGGGGCGCCCTCGAAGATGTAGATAACCCCGACACCTTTTCCGGGCAGTCTCTGAGGTTGGCAAATATCCAAGACCTGCGTGAGAAGCGGACCCAGTGTTATGATATGAATGTCGCCGCCGCTCCTAAACACCCGCTTTCGGACATCCTGCGCTTGGGCTGCCTCGACCTCAATCGTGCCTTCGCTCGGCCAGAGCACCAGCTGAAGTTCCCTTAAGCTCCTTATCTGGGGCGCCAACTTCGCGCCAGCACCAGGGACAAGGTACTCATTCGCGAATCTCTTCTTTACGCCTCGTAGCGCTCCGGACTTTAGGACCTTTGCAATGACCTCAGGGCGCAACCCCGTCTGATAGAGCCGCCACGCGATGGCAAGGGTCATCATATCGTCTACGCTATAGAGGCGTCGTTTTCCCTTGCCGCGCCCCTCGGCGACGGACGCTTTGATTCCGTAGATCGGACTTTCCAAGAACTTGACCAAGCGCCGTTTGGGCAGCCCGATCAACCGAGCGAGCAAGCCCGTCGGGAACACAGGTTCACGGATATTTTTTGGCCTCACGTTGACACCCCCAGCGGGGTTGTATATACTCCTAGTAGGGCTACATGAAGCCCTGCCAGGACACACACATCTTGCACGAAGGGAAACAAGAAATGCAAGTCCTCACTGAGGATCGGGAAACGGAATCCGTCGCTGACCCGCAGCCCATCGCTGTGAGTGTCAACAAGGCCGCCGCACTCACGGACACCAGCCCCTACACCTGGCGAGCCTGGATTCGGGACGGCAAGGTTCACGCCACTCGGCTCGGGCGCCGAGTCGTCATACCGATGGCCGAGGTGCGGCGCGTGGTGCGCGAGGGCATTTCGGCGCGCCCGCACACGGCCAGCACGGAGGGGAACTAATGAGCACCAAGAGCAAAGCCCGCACGTGCGGGGAGAAGGCACGAGAGGCGCAATCCACCTCTCTGATGGATTGGCTAGACGTGGCCGTCAAGCGCTCGGCGGCGGCGATGGACTACAGCAGAACGACAGCTAAGCACCTGGTGGACGATTTCTTTGGGGCTGACAGCAAGCTGCGACAGCTTCTGGGTGAGATTCGATGGGTCGGCGACTACATGCGGGACCCCGTCTTCGGGACGATCCCAAACTGACGAAAGCGCGAAGTGGCTTCTTCAGGGAAGCGTTCCGGCTCCTCCCTTATTTCGTCGCCGTGTTGGAGACCGCCGCGCCGGAAATCGCTAAGCGGGCCAATAAGAACCAGGTGAACAAGTCGTTCGGTCTGCTCAAGGTGGCCCTCCTGCGGGCAGACACCGGTGCTCAGGAACAGGCACTTCAAAACCTCCAGCACTTGGGCTGGGGGATCGCTAAGAACAAGGTATGGTTTCATCCCGATGGAAACGCTGGCTGGAACAGCCAGGTGAATCTTGCACTAACAGAGCAGCTGAACCGCTTCAGCAACTTGGGCCTCAGGGAGACTTTCGAGTATATGGTCGACAACCGCTTTGCCGTTGTGGCCAATGCTATCAAGCAGCGGCTCGTGGACGAGCTTCGGGCATTGTACCGCCAGCAGCCGAGCCAACACGTCTCCGATGACTTCTTGGAGTCGGTGCCCTCCCCAGAACCAAGCCCGGAAGAAATGGCGCAGTTCGACTCGCGAGTCAGGCTACTGGAGTCCCCTGCCGGAGAACTCCAGAACTACGAGAGACGCATCTACGCAGCAGTGGAGGTGGTAATCCAAGACCACAACCTGCCAGCAATGACAGTTGCACAAGCAAGAGCGGAACTTGTGAGGCAGGCTGCCGCTGGTGGCAATGTTAGCCTTCGACAGTCCAGGAAGGACCTACAGAAGCTCACAGCTGAGAAGGACAAGCACTTCGAGCGACTGGCCAATCGACTGTCTGTTAGTCCATCGCAGTGGAGACGTGGGCGCAACTACCGCCGGAAGCGGCCTGTCCCTGGGGTTGACGAGGACGATTCGGCCTAAAAAAGCTGTCGCCCTGGTTCCGTTTCGCCCCCACTCCAGCGAATAGATACGTAGAAGGCCACAGGAGATAATCATGTATCGGACTACGGAGCCTCTTCCCAAGTTTTCACCCGCCCCACCGAAGGTCCAGGACGCCGAGCGCTTTTCCACCGAGCGGCTTCCACTGGCCACGTATCTTCACGCAACCGGAGCACTCCCCTTCATCGGTTGCGAAAACAGCGTACCAGGCAAAGTGCGCGTTGTCTTCGCGGACCCAGACCACCTGGGAGACCAGCTAGAACTTGAGTTTGACCGAGGCGCAGCGGTCCCGGCCACGGCGATCTTCGCCAGCCAGAGGTTTCTGCGCCGCCTGATGACCGAGACACTCGGCAACCACCCTCGGAAAACGGAGTATCGCAAGCATGGATTCGCAGACTAGCCCTTCCCCAACCCCACCCACTCAACCTACTGCCAGCCAGGACAAGCCCGCGACAAATGTCAAGGTGCCTCAGCAGGCTCTTACGGCGACCGAAGCACGGGCAAAGTGCTACGCCCGCAAGCTGCTGGCCTTCGTGCGCAAGCAGCTGGGCCTTTTCTTGCGAGACGAGCATGGTTCACTCCATTTGATCCTCGACGGTCGCCGGATTCCGCTCACTCTTGGGCACGACAACCTCGCCCTAGCTGGCCTGATGCTAAGCGCGTGCGGCGTGAGCACATTATCCACGGCGGCACAGGCCGCCATTCAGCGATTACAGGTGGAAGCCTACCGGCAAGCGGGGAAGATGCGACTGCGGCGGTTCGCGGCGTTGTCCGATGACGGCCAGCGGCTCTACGTTCCCCTCCAAGGCGGAAAACTGCTGCGAGTTACAGCGGACAGGATCGAGGAAGCTCCCAACGGGAGAAACGATGACTGCCTTTGGGTGGAACATCCTTCCGACAAGCCAGTTCGTTACGCCTCCGCTGATCCGCGTGCTGGACTCGACGCCTTCGAGCGGCTGCTTGTTGACCCCCAGGCGTGCCGACTGCCAGAGATGCGGTGGTTCGTGGCAATGCACGAAGGATTGTTTCCTCTTGTCCGAGACGCTTGTCCCGCCCGATTCATTCTGAGTCACATCGGACCGACCCAACAAGGCAAGACCAGCGGCGGGCAGCGATTCACACTGCTGCATGGATTAGGTGAGGTGAAGGGGGACTACACCGTGGCGACGCTGGGGAATGTAGGCGACATCGGCCTTTTGGTCATGGACAACAAAGAGCAGGCGAATTTCACGCAACCGATGATTGACTTCTGCCTGTTTCTCTCCACCGGTGCTGAGAGAGGAAGGTCCTTTTCCGACGGCTCCCTGCGACTCGGCGTGTATCGTCCTGCCGCTGTCATCACGACGATTGAAGGCGTGTGGAAGGCGGAACTGAAGGCCCGATGCGTTGATGTTCAGTACGCCGTGAGTGGCCCTAAGATGCCGCGTATGGCCATCGAGCGCGAAATTCAGCAGCGGCGGGGTGAGATCACTAGCGCGCTCATTATCGTCCTGTACCGCTACCTCCGAATAGCGAACGAGAACCGCTCGACGCCGAACCCCCTGCCAGACTTCGAGGAGCACTTCGCCGCGCTCTGCAATCTGCTTCGCGCCTACGGGGAGATTGCGGGAAAGCCCACAGAGTGGGCCGAATCGCTCATTCAGGTGTGGAACGCGGTTCTCGTGGGGGTCGAGGCGGAAGAAGACGAACTGGATCACCCGCTCTTGCGCGTCTTTAAGGAGGCGGCCTTGGAGATGTATACAAACGGCATCGCCACCCATCGGGTGACCTGGCGGGAAAAATCAGGGGAACTGTACGTCGCGGAGTGCGGGGACCTGCTACTGCGACTGCAGAAGTTGAACCTCCGTGATTTTCCCTTGCCACGGAACGCTACGGGCCTAAGCCGTCGCCTGCGGAGTGCCAAGTTCCGCAGCTTCCTACTTCTGGATGAAGAGTCGGCCCCGGAACTGCCGATGCTGAAGCGCACGGCGCGGTCCCGACCGCTGGGTTTCTTCTGCAGTATGACGGACGATGACGGCGAACCATAGCGCGAGCGTCATGCCCGAACACACTGACTACACAGGACTTGATGAAGATGATGACGGAATGTCGAAAAGAAGAAAGAAGAAAGAAGAAAGAAGAAAGAAGAAAGAAGAAAGAAGAAAGAAGAAAGAAGAAAGAAGAAAGAAGAAAGAAGAAAGAAGAAAGAAGAAACGGTACTATGAGCGGAGTGAGTTGAACGGTTTCACTCCCACTTGTCTAGCTGGAAAAAGCGTCATAGCGTCATCGCCGCACTACTCCTCGCTATATGAATGGTTTAGCAATGACACATAACGAGACCAACCTTTTGATTGCGACTCCTCGGAAAAAGCTGTTACCCCTATTGGGGGAACTCTGCAACAAAGAGACCGATAGGGTAGTGGGTCAGTTTGGGGTTGACCAGCCTAGAGGCGTCTGCCATACTCGGACCATGCCAAGCCGCTCAAGCAAGCCAAGGGATCACGACTTCGTAACAGTTGCACGCTCGATAGTCGAGAAGTCCATCGGGGAGAAGCTGACCGGGGAACCGCTTGACAAGGAACCAGAGAAAAACCCCAATGCGGTTGCGCTGGGACGGCTCGGTGGGCAGAAGGGCGGGAAGGCCAGGGCTGAAAAACTATCTGCCAGGCGACGCACAATCATCGCCAAGAAGGCAGCTAAGGCCAGATGGCGCACTCAATCCTGATCGGCGGGCTTCGGCAGTGCCTTCGGCTGTTTCCCGGATAGCCTCTTTATGGATGATTCTAGTTTCTTGATGTGGGTTTCCGGCGGAAGATTCTCAGGCATTGTTCCACCGATTTCCCTGATTGTCTTGCGAACCTTCTTACCGATCTGCCGGTGGGTTTGCTCACATGACTGCTGGCCTTGAATCGCCTAGTTCTTTATCTTCGCCTCAGTTTGTGTGATCCGGAACTCATTCGCGGCCAGCTCAGCCCGTCCAGCCCTATCCAGCAGTGACTCATTGTCTGGAATCTGCTTCTTGCGTTTTATCTCGGCTTGGCGAAGGTCATAGAGGCCGAGGTAGCCTTCGTCATGGAAAAAGGCATAGTTGCTGACGCCGGCATCCTTTGCCACCTTGTTCAGGTTCTTGTTCGCATCCTTGACTCGGGTTCGCAGAAGGATGCGCTTCCTCGCGTCGGTAAGCTGATCCTGCACTTCTTGGCGGCGAGCTTGAACGGCAAAGTATGTTTGGGCAAGGCCAATCTCGGGCTTGGAAGGGTCTCCGTTCATTGCGACCAGGTAGCATGCATAGCGAGACAGGAACCAATCTACTCTTTCGATCTGTGCGCCCTTGCCTACACTCATCAGCTTATTGGTTTCAATAAAGTGATAATCGGGCGTCCCACCAGCGCTCTCACAGGCCATTCGCGCTCTCTGGATTACTTGCTGAAAGTTCTGCCACAGAGAGTAACCGAGAAGCACCTGTATGTCTCTGGCCATCCAGTACTCAGCGCCAGCTTGGGTCAGCTTCCTACTTTGGTCTAAGCTATTGAAGAGCAATGAGTCACTGTCCATATCTCGTTCTCCTTGACCAAAGGAGTATAGCACACTGGGCGCTCCATGCTAACCCTCCTTGCGCCCATCTTTTTAACTGTTGCGCCATGTTTTCATCTGCGCTACAATGGAACGCCGAAAGGAGGTTGTATGGGTCTTAGAGAAGAACTACAGAAACGCATTGATCGGAAGCAGCAGGAGATTACGGACCTTGAGCTACAGATTCGCGAGGTCCTTTCCTACGTTCAGGCCCTCCATGACTCCCTAAAACTGGTGCCTAGGGACTACTCCAGTGGCACGGCTTCAGGAACCATCCTACGCCAAGGGAGCCAGCTCTATCAGGCCAGGGAAGCCATTAAGAAAGCAGGACATCCTCTTCATGTAACTGACATTCTGAAAGCGATTGGAAAACCAGCAGACAAGAAGAATAAGCTTTCCTTGGCCGGTTCGCTTTCGGGGTACGCGAGAAAAGAAGCGATTTTCTCTCGTCCGGCCCCTAACACTTTCGGCCTTATGGAGATGGAGAATCCGAAGGCATCTAGAGAAATTTAGCCGCCAGCAGACTTCGGAATGGAGAAATAGGGCATAAGAAGTTCCCTTGAACCTACATGCTTGGTTATGCATGATGGTCAATATGAATAGGCTGACTATATCCAAGCGCGCTCAGATCGTGGCCGCCCTAGTCGAGGGAAATTCTATCCGCTCAACAGTCCGCATGACTGGTATCGCGAAAAACACGATCACGAAGCTGCTGATGGAACTCGGTCCTGCTTGCGAAGATTATCAGGACCGAGCACTTCGCAACCTTCCTTGCCGACGTATCCAAGTGGATGAAATCTGGAGCTTCGTAGGCGCAAAGGATAAGAACGTCCCGCTTGATGAAATGGGTAAAGGCCGCGGTTCCGTCTGGACTTGGGTCGCACTGGACGCGGATACGAAATTAATCCGGATTTCCACTTTAGTTTCGGTTCTGCTGACCATCGGGTGGCCTCGGACGCCTTTATTAATGCGGGTTTGAAAGCACTCAAGGCGCTGAGGAGATCAACACCCAATGGGTGAGAGCAAAAAACAGGCATTTCAGCTGTCCTACAACCGATTTCTGCGGGTCGGTTTTCTGGGATCGCGGGTGACTTCCGATGGCGGGCTGATTCTCATTCGCGAACTGGACGAACGGCTCGGGATCGGGAAGCTGATCGAGGAGCATCTCAGCGACTTGAGGCAAGGCTTGAACAAGAAGTTCCCGCTGGCCGATCTGTTGCGGCAGTCGGTCTACAGCCGCTTGGCAGGCTACGAAGCCCGCATTTCTATTTTGAAAACACAGCGGCAACGTTCTGCTAACCTCCAACGTCAATATTGATGCGGGTTCGAGCATCAACATTGCCTTCCGGAGGTGTACACCCAATGGGTGAGAGCCAAAAATAGGCGTTTCAACTGTCATTCAACCGGTTTCTGCGGGTCGCTTTTCAGGGATCACGGGTGACCTCCAACGGAGGTCTGATTCTGGTGCGGGAGTTGGACGAACGCCTTGGATTCGGGGAACTGATCGAACAGCACTTGACGGACTCCAGAGCAAACAATGCGCGGTTGTCTTTCGCGGACCTGCTGCGGCAGTCGGTGTACAGCCGCCTGGCTGGGTACGAGGATGTGAATGATGCCAAGCAGCTCTCACGAGATCCGACCTTCCGGCTGATCGGCTCCGAGAAGATCTGGGATCGAGGGGCAGCACTGCCATCCCGGTTGCAAACCTTCGAGACGGACCTGCTGGCCGAGGATGGGAACTTCCCAGGGCTGGCACGGGTGAACCGGGAACTGATTGGCAAAGCAGAAGCGTTGAATTCGCCGTACCGAACAGTGCTGGACATGGACTCGACTGAGATCCCTGTCTACGGCGAACAGGAGCAGAGCGCCTACAACGGGCACTTCGAGTCAACTTGCTTTCACCCGCTGTTGCTGTTCAACCGCGAGGGGGATTGTCTGGCGGCGAAGCTCCGTCCTGGCAACGTGCACAGTGCCGAGGACTGGGAAGAACTTCTCCTGCCGGAGATCGAACGGCAGCCGCGAATGGGAAAAGAAGTCGCATTCCGAGCCGACGCAGCCTTTGCCAAGCCGGAGATTTACGGGGCTCTGGAGGAGCGGGAGGTAAAGTACGCCATCCGCATCCCGGCTAACGACAGCCTACAGCGGGACATTGAGGAGTTGCTGACTCGGCCGGTGGGGAGACCCAGCAAGAAGCCGTTGGTGGAGTTCAAGGGCTTTCTATACCAAGCGGCCAGTTGGAAGACAGCCCGCAGGGTGGTGGCCAAGGTGGAGCATCATCCAGGGGAGCTGTTCCCGCGAGTAGGATTCATTGTGACGAACTTGACGCTTCCAAGTCGGGCGGTGGTGCGGTTTTACAACAAGCGGGGGACAGCGGAGCAGTGGATCAAAGAAGGAAAGCAAGCAGTGAAGATGACGCGGCTCAGTTGTCACCGGTTCCGGTCGAACGAGGTCCGGCTGTGGCTCACCATCATTGCCTATAATCTCGGCAACCTGTGGCGGCGACCGGTGCTGCCACAGAGAATCGGGAACTGGTCCCTGAAGAGCTTGCAGCAGCGGTTGGTGAAAACGGGAGGACGGCTGGTGAAACATGCGCGATATTACTGGCTTTTGCTGGCCGAAGGGCACTTGAGCCGGAGGCTGTTCAGCAGAATGGTGCGAACGATCTCGGCACTGCCGCTGCCAGATGGCTAGCGACCCAGGAGAGAGGGTAATTTTAGGTGCTCAGAAGTGGTCGGGCCGGATAAGTGTCAGCGGCGCGGCAGGCTGGGCAGGCGAACCCCGCACAGCGACTCCGAAGAACAGCCAAAATGTGCCGCACTACCACCTCAAAGAGGCCAGAGCTGTTTGCGGTTGACACGACAGGGTAAGAGGCATCTGTTTTCGGGTGAAGGGGAAGCTCAAAATGGAAATTCCGGATTAATCCCGTCTTGGTTGATCTCTGATCGTTCGGCGGACGCCGCAACGATTCTAATGCGTGATCTTTCAGGCAGGCTGCGATACCGCGTTCAATTAACCACGGACGGCCACAAAGCGTACCTGAGCGCCGTAGAAGAGGCTTTTGGAGCTGATATTGACTACTCGCAGTTAATTAAAATTTACGGCAATCCGTTGGAGGCGGATACCCGCTACAGCCCAGGCGCAATGCACCGGATGCAAGCGCGAGCGCGTTATCGGCAGACCCGATCCGCTCCATGTTTCGACAAGCTATGTCGAAAGACAAAATCTCACGATGCGAATGTCCATGCGCCGGTTCACGCGCCTAACGAACGCTTTCAGTAAGAAGATTGAGAACCACGCGGCTGCGGTCGCAGTGTTTTACATGTACTACAATTTCGCTCGTATCCACCAGACATTGCGCGTTACCCCGGCTATGGCTGCTGGCGTTACCGACCATGTTTGGGGCTTAGAAGAAATCATAAGGCTGATACCAGATCGCAAATCTGGAAAGCGTGGCCTTACAGAAAGAAAATTCAAACTGACCCACTACCCTCGGCTCTGTTAACTTGACAAAGCCTGTCCGAGGGTCGCCCTCAAATTGCGGCCTGGAACTGCCGCCGAAAGCCCCGGCGCTGAAGACAGTGATCAAGGCCGAGGCGTGAGATCTTTCGTCTCAAGCGCGAGCTTCAGCGACTTGATATTGAGGTTCTTAAACAAGCAAAAGGTCGCAAGTCGTTGTCTGAGGTTCGCCGGGGCGGGAAGGTGGTCGCCGTGGACCAGCTACTCCGGCAAAGCGATCGACACGACAAGCCATGAATGGGGTCACCTCACGAAACGAGAAAAATCGTACGCTAAGAGGCATCCGAATGGCCGCTCGTAGCTAATAACGACCCTATTCCCCCGGATTATCTTGCTCTGTCCAGTTGCGGCATACCCTAGTCTAACGTCAGGGACGGTGCGCTGAGACGTCAGAATAGAGTTCTGGTTTGGATTAATGGACACATTCCGTCCAGGGTCATAGAGTTCTTTCTGACAGACTGAATTCAGGAGCACGCAAGGTCGGAACTGTCGTCGTCTGGCGCAACGACCGGATGGGCCGGCGCGCCCGAGAGCGAAGATTACCGCCGACGGATCTTCGTGAAGCCCGCAGCCGGGGGTACGCCCCTCAGGGCTTCAGCGCGGGCCGTTTCGATCGGCGGCGGGTCCTCGCACCGCCCGCCGCCACCGGGGCACAAACTCCCGGCGCTACCCCTCTTCTGCGGCGAGCCTCGGTCTGAGCCAGAGATAGAGCGCGCCGACTCCCAGCAGCAGCACGCCGGCAATGGTCGGCGCGCGCCAGTCGCCGGCCCCGGCCCGCGCCAGGAACAGCGCAACACAGACTACGGCGCCGAGCGCAGGTACCGCAAGGGGTAGCTCGAACGCGCCCTGCGGTTCGCCGGGCCGCAGCTTCAGGATGACGAGTGCGCTGTTCACCACGGAGAACACCAAAAGCAGCAGTAATACCGTGGCCGAGGCCAATTGTGAGATGTCGCCCGACAGGATCAGAATCACAATCAGCACGAAGATCAGCCCAATGGCGACATAGGGCGTGCGCCGCACCGGATGGATGAGGGAGAGAGCGCGCGGCAGATGCCTGTCGCGGGCCATGCCGTATAAGAGGCGCGAAGCGGTGACATAATTGATCAAACCGGTATTGGCCACCGCGAAGATAGTAATAGCGATGAACACCCAGGCCGGAAGCCAAGGCGCGGCGCGCGTCATGACTTCGGCCAGCGGCGCATTGGCTTCGGCCAATTCCTGCCACGGCACCACCGAGACGGCGGTGATCGCCACACTCATATAGATGGTGACGGTCAGCACCAGCGCCATCACCAGACCGAACGGCAGGTCGCGCCGTGGATTTTTCAACTCCTCGGCAACGTTGATTGAATCCTCGAAGCCAAGGAAGGCGTAGAAGGTGAGCACGACGCCCTGCACCATCAGCACTAGGGGAAGGCCGGCTTCGGTTTCCGAACCAACCGGGAATTCCAACAAATTCGCCGAACCCCAGAAGCGCAGGCCGACCGCTATCACAAGCAGCAATCCCCCCGCTTCCACCAGCGTACAGGCGACATTGACCCACATCGATTCGCGGATGCCGCGATAGACAATCGCGCCGACGATGGCGAGATAGATGAACGCCAGCATGCCGGTGGGCAGGCCCTCAAGGCCGGGCAGGGCTTGCAGATTCTCGCCCACCACCCGCGCACCCGCGGCGATCGAGGTGAAACCCGAGCACGCCACGGTGAGACCCACGACATGGGTGAGCAGGCGGCGGCGATAGGCGCGCTGCGTGATATAGGCGGCGCCACCCGCGCGCGGATAGCGTGACCCGAGCGAGGCATACGATAATCCCGTCAGCCCTGCCGCTACCAGCGATAGCAAAAAGGCAAGCCAGATCGCCGAACCCATCTCGCCTGCGACTCGCCCAATCAGGCCGTAAATACCGGCGCCCAGCATGCTGCCGGCCGCGTAGAGTGTCATCTGCCATAGGCCGATGCTGCGCCGCAGCGTCAGTTCGCCGGCACTAGCCGGTTCGGATTGTCCGTTAGTCTGTTCCATAGATTCGAGGATTATATCCTTTGCCAGATCGTTGCAAAACCGCTCCTTTGTGCGCTAGGCGCAAGTTCCTGACCAAGCCGATTTTTTGTGCCGGTCGGTGTGAGTGATTAGATGAAGATGAGGGGCCGAGCCGTATTGGAGCAACCGGTCGAAATGGACCTCGGCTTGTGAGTTGATCATCGGATTTGGTCGCCATAGATCAACCGGGATATCATGACGAATCGAAATCCTGCGACCCACGCTCTTTCTCATGCCACGCCCGCAGCCGCTATAGATTTGGCGCGAAGATGAAACCAGGATTTTATCGGCAAGACCTTCTCAATCTCATCCAGGTGATCCCGGAACATCTGCAAGCACTCGTTCGGAGGCGGAGGCAAATGGGTCGCGATGCTGGCCAATCTCCCCTCAAGCCATTTGAACCACTCATCATGTGCCTCATGCGTGGCGGCGGATTGCAACATGATCCAGAGAATTATTGGAACATCTTTTCCTTCAGAAAGTTTCGAAGCGACCCTGACAACGGCATCTGCGATCCCATCTGCCAACACTGACGTGACCGGGGTTTTTTGTACCAGGTGAAATGAGAGAGAATTCACCTGAGAAGGAGCCGCGATCATGTCGACGAAGAGGTATAAGCCGGAGCAGGTTGTAAACCTCCTCCGGCAGATCGAAGTGGAGACTGCCAACGGGAAGACCACGCCGCAAGCCTGCCGGGATGCTCAGCTCACGGTGCAGACCTACTATCGCTGGCGGAAGGAGTTTGGCGGGCTGAAGCTAGACCAAGCGAAGCGGCTGAAGGAACTCGAGAAGGAGAACTCTCGGCTCAAGCGGTTGGTGGCCGAGCTTTCCCTGGAGAAGCAGGTTTTGCGGGATGTGGCGCAGGGAAACTTGTAAGCCCTGAGCGGCGGCGTTGTGCGGTAGAGCGTGCGCGGGAGCAACACGGGTTGTCGGAACGGCATGGCTGCCGGCTGCTGGGGCAATGGCGAGGGACACAACGATACGAGCCGAATCCTGTGCTGGACGAAGATGGCCTCACCCGAGCGATCGTTGCCCTGGCGACGCAGTACAGGCGCTACGGCTACCGGAGGATCGCGGCACTGCTGCGGGGTGCAGGCTGGCCAGTGGGCAAGGATCGGGTGCAGCGGATCTGGCGGCGGGAGGGGCTGAAAGTGCCGCAAAAGCAAAGACTCCGGGGACGATTGTGGCTGAATGACGGTTCCTGTGTGCGGCTGCGGCCGGAACGAGCGAATCATGTTTGGAGCTATGACTTCGTGAGTGCCAGAACGCATGAGGGGAAAACGTTGCGGTTATTGACGCTGATCGATGAATACACGCGAGAATGCCTGGCGATCCGGGTAGAGCGAAGGATGGGCAGTCAGGAGGTCATCGAGACGTTGTCGGAGGTGATGCTGTGGAAGGGCATTCCAGAGCACCTTCGCTCTGATAACAGGCCCAAGTTCATTGCCCAACAGCTGCGCCAGTGGCTGGCGAAACTAGGGACCGCGACGCTGTACATCGAACCGGGCAGCCCTTGGGAGAACGGATACTGTGAGAGTTTCAATGGGAAGCTGCGGGATGAATGCCTGAATGGAGAGATCTTTTACTCCTTGAAGGAGGCACAGGTGGTGGTGGAACAGTGGCGGGAGGAATACAACACGAGGCGGCCACACTCGGCGCTGGGTTATAGTGTCTGCGTGAAAACCGCTTTTGCGAGTCACGTATAATGCGCCTTAAGTAGGCGCGATGAAATTCTTGACCTACAACCCGGAGCAAGCGTATCTGCTGCCGCCCAGCGTGCGGGAGGTGCAGGGAGAAGATCACATCTGTTTTTTTGTGCACCGAGTTGTGGAGCGGCTGGAACTGAGTGCGTTTGAGCAGGGCTAGGTGGAAGAAGGCCGCCCGGCCTATCATCCGGCGCTGTTGCTGAAGGTGTGGCTGTATGCCTACGCGCTGGGCGTGACCTCGGCCCGCCGTCTGGAACAGCGGGTGCGGGAGGACCTGGCGTTCCGTTATCTGGCGGCCGGAGCGGGGCCGGACTTTTGGACGCTGAACCAGTTTCGGACGCGGCACGCCCGTGCCCTGAACGATCTGTTCACACAGGTGGTGGAGTTGGCGCGGTCGCTGGGAATGGGGCGGCTGGGACACGTGGCCATGGACTCGACGCGGGTGGCGGCCAACGCCTCGCGGGACCGGGTGGAGACGGTGGCCAAGTTGCGGGCAGAGCGAGCCAAAATTCGGCGGCAGATTCGTCGCTGGCAGAAACAATGTGACGCGCAGTCCTGCGAGGAAGCGGCTGGCCGGCAACTGAGCGGCAAGCAGATGGCAGCGCTGGAGAAGCGGCTGGAAGAAATCCCGCGATGCCTGGAGCGGTTGCGCAAAAGCGGGCTGAAGCGGCGTTTGGAAACCGATCCCGACAGCCGGTTCTTGCACGACCGCAAGGGATTCACGCTGGGTTACACGGCGGAGGTGGCGGTCAGCGAAGATCATCTGATTGTCGAGCAGCGCGTGGGGCAAAACGCCACCGACAACGCGACGCTGGTCCCTCTGGTGGAGACGGTCGAGCGACGCTGCCGGGAACGCCCGCAGAAGGTCAGCGCCGACAGCGGCTTCTTTTGCTTGGAGACCATCGTGGAACTGGCCCAGCGTGGCCTGGACGTCTATGTGCCCGACTCGAACTTGGCGCGGGAACTGAACCGAGGCCAACGCGCGCCCGGAGCACCTGCTGTACGGCATCCGGAACACCGGCGAGTGCGACGCAAGCTGCGCGACCCGGCCGGGCGGGCGGTTTATCAGCGGCGCAAGGCGATCGTGGAACCAGTGATCGGGGTTTTGAAAGAACAGCGTGGAATGCGGCAGTTCCGGCGGCGGGGCCTGGGGAAGGTCGCGGTGGAGTTCGCGCTGGCCGCAACGGCCTTCAACCTCACCCGCCTGTGGCGCAACAAACCGAAGCTAGATCAGGAAGGCTAGTTCGGCAGACTCCCGGACCGGCGACTCGGCGAAGATCGAAACACCAGAATTCTGGAGCGGATCATGATCCCTTTTGATTTCCAGCCAGCTAAACCGAGTTTCCACACAGGCTCTATAACCCTTTCCTACTACCAAAACCGGTTTCACGGCCCCAGGCTATGATGTAGACTCTCACTACTGTTGGTACAAAAAATCGGTCTGGTCACCAGAAAAGAATCCAACTCGACGAGCTGTTCACTCGACATGTCCTGCACCTCGCCTTTATCGGTGACGCCGCAGACCAGCACGCCGCCGTTCGCATTGGCGAACGCTGCAATCTCGTCTGCCAAATCATCACGGCTCGAACTCTTCGGGCGATTTCCGGAAAACTCGATCTGCTTGAATTCCCAATGGCTGTCTTCACCCAATGTCAGTTTGGACAGGATGTCTTCGTCACTGTAGTTCATATTTGGCCTCCGAATCCCAGCGCTTTCAGGTTGTCGGCGATCACCGCGTCCAGCCTAACGGCCTCGGCCTCCTGCTCCCTCAACAGGGCAACCAGCTGCTTCTTCTTGTCCTCGAACGATTTTCCGCCTGCCCCCAGCGATACTTTGCAGAGACAAACTGCGACAGAAGGCGGTAATTACATCGCTTGCGGCGCGACCGGCAATTCACGCACTAACGCTCCAACTCGCTGGTCGGCGACGACGAGATCGAATTGCGTCTGCAGGTTCAGCCAGAATTGAGGATCGACTCCGAACCAGTGCCCGAACCGCAGGGCGGTGTCGCCGGTCACGGAACGCTTGCCGGCGATAATCTGGCTGATCCGGTTCGGCGGCACATCGATCTGGCGCGCGAACGTCGTTGGAGTCACGCCCAGTTCCGCAAGCTCGTCTTTCAGAATCTCCCCGGGATGAACGATACGCTTCAACATGCCTCCCGTCCTCCTTGCTTTTAGTGATAGTCCACAATCTCGACGTCGGTCGGCCCCGGACCGTCGCTCCAAGTGAAGCAGATACGCCATTGCCGGTTGATCCGGATGGAGTACTGTCCTTCTCTCTCGCCTCTGAGAGCTTCCAGGCGATTGCTTGGCAAGGCCCTCAAAGTGTCCAGCAATGGCGCCGCGTTCAGGATTGCAAGCCGCTTCGTTGCCTGCCTTTCAAATCCCTGGAATGCTGCGACGAAAGCTCCACCGGCGAACAGTTCGGTTCTCTTGTCCCGGTATCCGAGAATCATGCTAACGCTAGTGTAACGATTATTGACGATAGACGTCAAGCGTCACGCGGCGCAAGAAAAGAAGACCTTGCCATCGCGGCAGATTACGGACTGTTCCCAAACCCCAGGCTCTTGAGATTAGCCTTGATGGCGGCGTCTAGCTTCGCGGCCTCGGCCTGCTGCTGGCGCAGTTTGGCAACCAGCCGCTTCATCTTGTCCTCGAACGGCTCGCTGTCGTCCTCTTGTGCTTCCGCGCCGACATAGCGGCCGGGCGTGAGCACGTGGCCGTGCTTGCGTACTTCCTCCAGTGTCGCCGACTTGCAGAAACCGGGTGTGTCGGCGTACTCTCCCGCGCCTTTCTCGCCCCGCCAGGCATGGTAGGTATCGGCGATGCGGGCTATATCCTCATCCGTCAGCTTGCGGTGGGTACGGTTCACCATGCGTCCCAGCTTGCGGGTATCGATGAACAGCACTTCGCCGCGCCGGTCGCGGAGCTTGCCGTTTCGCCGGTCACGGGCGAGGAACCACAGGCAGGCGGGTATCTGGGTGGAATAGAAAAGCTGGCCCGGCAGCGCCACCATGCAGTTCACCCGGTCCGCTTCGATGAGGTTTTTTCTAATCTGGCCCTCGCCAGACTGGCCCGAAGACATCGAGCCGTTGGCGAGCACGAAGCCGGCCGTGCCGCCCGGCGCCAGGTGGTGCACCATATGCTGCACCCAGGCGAAGTTGGCGCTGCCCTTGGGCGGGATGCCGTATTGCCAGCGCTTGTCGTCGGTGAGCCGCTCGCCACCCCAGTCGGAGACGTTGAACGGTGGATTGGCCAGGATGAAATCGGCCTTGAGGTCGGGATGGCGGTCGTTGTGGAACGTGTCGCCGTGGGCGATCTGCCCGTCAATGCCTCGGATGGCGAGGCTCATTTTCGCTAGTCTCCAGGTCGTGTAGTTCGACTCCTGCCCATAGATCGAGATGTCGGCCTTGGCGACCTTGGGCGCTCTTCCGCCGTTGCCGTTGCCGGTAGCGTGCGCACGGATGAACTCCACCGATTGCACGAACATGCCGGATGATCCGCAGCAGGGATCGTAGACCCGGCCCCGATAAGGCTCCAGCATCTCGACCAGGAGCTTGACCACGCAGCGCGGGTGTAGAACTCGCCGCCCTTCTTGCCCTCGGCGCTGGCGAACTGAGACAGGAAGTACTCGTAGACGCGGCCGAGCACGTCCTTGGACCGGGCCTTCTCGTCGCCGACCTTGATGTTGCTGATCAGATCGATGAACTGGCCAAGCCGCTGTTTGTCCAGCGTTGGGCGGGCGTAGTCCTTGGGCAGCACGTTGTTGAGCACCGGGTTGTCGCGCTCGATGCCGGTCATGGCGTCGTCAACGAGCTGGCCGATGGTGGGTTGCTTTGCCTGCGCCTTGAGATGCGTCCAGCGCGCCTCGGGAGGTACCCAGAAGATGTTCTCGGCGCGGTACTCGTCCGGGTCCTCCGGGTCGGCGCCTTGTTTCTTCTCGCCTACGAGACGGGCGTGCCTCTCCTCGAAGGCATCGGAGATGTACTTCAGGAAAATCAGGCCGAGAACGACATGCTTGTATTCGGCCGCGTCCATCGAACCGCGCAGGGTGTCGGCCATCTGCCAAAGCTCGGCCTCGTAGCCGGTCGTGACGCCCGTGCTCTGCGGCGTCATTTCCGAGTGGGTGCGCGTCTTTCGGGATGTCCGGCTCGCCATAGGTTGTGGTTCCTCCAGCCTAGTATTACGTGGGAATTTGGTGCTTTGCCACGCAGTCTTCTCGCTCCAATTGACGGTGCCGGATTCAATGATCCAGAGCTATAGATACTATAACCACAAAACCACATCTAAGCATCGCTGGTTTTGAGTGATCAATGGATATTTAAGCCCCATTTAGCAACCCAACCAAGTATAAGGATGTTCATTTATGGAAAAAGCCCGCCTCTTTCTCCAGTTCCTCGGTACGCGCCGCCATAAAGGCCTGAAGCTTATGAACCATCTTACGACGGGTGGCACTGCAGGCAGTCTTAAAACGCGTCCTTACGACGAGCCGGGCTATTGCAGCTCGAAAACTATTACGGTAACAACGTGCTGCGCAGCCCGTAGAGCATGGCCGTGGCAGCAACCACCGTCAAGAAACCGTCAGAAAACTCGCCCATCAAGCGGGCTAGGCGTAGGGGTTGCGAGCGAAAGCAGACGCCCCAAAACCGTGTAAGGGCAATGAGAGGAAAGATTTGGGAGGAAACCGTGGAAGACGCCTGCCTGCTGGAGAAGCAGGTGCTTGGGGATGTGGCGCGGGGAAACTTCTGAGCCCTGAGCGGCGGCGTTGTGCGGTGGAGCGCATCATGGTCTTTGCTCTGGTTTCCCTTACAAGGAAGGTTTGGGGGTTGAGTCCTCGTTTTTCGGAGATCCCTCCTTGCCCAGGGGTTGTCCTGCCCCACGATCGTGGATCCTATGGCATCCTGACGGGTACTGTCAAGTTCAGTGGGAGCGTGGCAGACTTGGCCGATGAAACGCGACACGCTGAGCTACCATGGATATCGATTCCCACCCGACATTATCAGCCACGCCGTCTGGCTGTATCACCGCTTCGGTGTGAGCTTTCGCGATGTCGAAGATCTCCTGGCCCAACGCGGCATTACGGTGTCCTACGAAGCGATCCGGCTGTGGTGCCTCACGATCGGTTCAGTATACGCTCGCCGGCTCAATCGTCGACAGGGCCGGCTGGGCGACATCTGGCACCTGGACGAGGTCTTCGTCACCATCCAGGGACAGCGGCGCTATCTCTGGCGTGCCGTCGATCAAGATGGTGACGTCATCGATATCCTCGTCCAGTCGCGTCGCGACTGTCGGGCGGCTACACGCTTTTTCCGCAAGCTGTTGAAGGGCCAGGAGCGTACGCCTGGGCGGTTGGTCACCGACAAGCTGAGCAGCTACAGGGCTGCGCACCGAGCGGTCATGCCGTCCGTCGCCCATCGCACGGACCGATACGAGAACAATCGCGCCGAAGTCTCCCACCAGCCCACACGGCAACGCGAGCGACAAATGCGCCGGTTCAAATCTCCCGGGCAGGCACAACGATTCTTGTCCGTGCATGGACTCGTCCGCAACCTCTTCCGCGTTGGCCGTCACCTGGTGCGAGCGGTGCATCATCGGGAGCTACGAGGACGCTCTTTTCTCATTTGGGATGCAGTCACGATCGCCGCCTGACTCGAACTGAGATCACGATCCCGAGTACCGGCTCGCTCGACGAACGCTAACTTGACAGTACCGTTCGCGCTGGCCGCAACGGCCTTCAACCTCACCCGCCTGTGGCGCAACAAACCGAAGCTAGATCAGGAAGGCTAGTTCGGCAGACTCCCGGACCGGCGACTCGGCGAAGATCGAAACACCAGAATTCTGGAGCGGATCATGATCCCTTTTGATTTCCAGCCAGCTAAACCGAATTTCCACACAGGCTCTATAGGCCCCCGGCGCCGGGGGCCTATAACCCTTTCCTACTACCAAAACCGGTTTCACGGCCCCAGGCTATGATGTAGACTCTCACTACTGTTGGTACAAAAAATCGGTCCGGTCACTGTTCAGATCGGCCTTGCTTCTGTAGAGAACTCATGGATGTGCCGGTGTTTCTTCAGCGACCGCGCGCGGGCGAACGTCGATCTGCACGTCCACGTGCTGGCCGAGCTTCTTGAGTACGGTCATAAGGCGATCGATCGTAAAGCGCGGTCTAGTTTCGCGTTGCGGATGCGCGAGAAGTCGGCACGGGGGATGCCCGTCTTCTCCTGTGCCTTGCGCGTGGAGAGACCTTCATCATCGAGAATGCCGATTATCTGCGCAGCCAGAAGCGCCTTGATCTGCTGTACGTCGGCGTCCGGGTAACCGAAATCGCGAAATGGTCAAGCTGAAGCGGTTATCGCGACTGTTCGTCCACGATCCTGGACGTCTTCCTTCCGTTTGCTTTACCTCTTCCTCGCAATTCGAGGAGACAGGCGAACGCAGGGAAAAATGTGACTATTGAGCAACTCTCCCTTGCCGAAAAGCGAGAGCGCATTATGGCCATAGCCGTTGGTGGTCTCAACCCATCGACGCAACACTTTGCCTTGAAAGGAGGAGGTGGAGTGTATGCGGATGAAGCAAAGAGCTCGTCGCGGTTACACGCTGGCGGAACTGGAGGAGGTGTGGGATCGGTGGAAACGAGGGGAGTCGCTCAAGTCGATTGGACGAGTGTTTTGTAAGCAGCCATCGTCTGTTTACCATCAGCTTGCTCCGTACGGAGGCATCCGTCCTCGGCCACCACGCCGTTCATGTTGGGCACTGACGTTGTCGGAGCGCGAAGAGATCTCTCGAGGCATTGCGGCACATCAATCGATACGATCCATCGCCGGGTTGCTGGGTCGCTCACCATCGACGGTGAGCCGGGAGATTCGGCGGAATGGCGGCGATAATGACTATCGAGCAGCGGAGGCCGATGAGCAAGCCGGGGAGAGGGCCCGCCGGCCGAAGCGGTGTCAGCTGGTCAAGCATCCACAACTACGACGGGTAGTGGCCAGAAAGCTCAGCATAAACTGGTCGCCTGAGCAGATCGCCAGCTGGCTGAAACGAGCCTATCCGAAGGATCCGTCCTATCACGTGTCTCACGAGACCATCTACCGCAGCCTGTTTGTTCAAGCCCGCGGTGCGCTGAAGGCAGAGCTGATGCAGCATCTGCGGTCAAAGCGGACGATTCGTCGATCCCGACATGCAAGTCTGAGAGGCCATGGACGAGGACAGATCACCGACATCGTATCGATCCGTGAGCGCCCGGCCTCGGTCGAAGATCGTGCCGTGCCCGGTCATTGGGAAGGCGATCTGCTGTCCGGATCGAAGAACAGCCACATTGCGACTCTGGTCGAACGTCATACGCGCTACGTGATGCTTACGAAAGTATCCAGCAAGAAAACGGAGACGGTCGTGTCGGCGCTCATCAAGCACGCGAAGAAGCTGCCGACGGAACTGTACAAATCTCTGACTTGGGATCGAGGCCTGGAGCTCGCCGAGCATCGACGGTTCACGTTGGCGACCGACATTGACGTATACTTCTGTGATCCTCAGAGTCCATGGCAGCGCGGTTCGAATGAGAACACCAACGGTCTACTCCGACAGTACTTCCCCAAGGGAACGGACTTGTCGGTGCACTCTCAGGCGCATCTGAACAAGGTGGCACGTCAGCTGAACGAACGGCCCCGTCAGACGCTGGAGTTTGAAACTCCGGCAGAACGATTTAACGCTTGTGTTGCATCGACCGGTTGAGCTGGCAGTTCCCTTCCGTACAATTCTAAACCTGAGCGGCCACAACATGCTTTATTTGGGAGCGTTCGAAGGCTCTCCCGTGGCGTTTCACACGATTTGGGAACTAAGGACGGAGTCCGCGAATAAGTCGAATTCTGGCCGGTACCTAATCGGCAAGTCGGTCATTACTAGCCTGTCGCCGGGACGCGAGGTTCGCGAATTATCGCGGAGTAGGGGCGACCTCCTCAGTCGCATCCGATCTTTCACTCTGCTTGGAGAACAATAGGCGCCCGGTCCATCTCGGTGTGAAAGAAGAACCCCTTCCCCCCGGCCTACTGAATCGCCTCGATGACCGGAATCGCCGCCTCGTCCAGATAATAGCCGGAGCCGACCAGGATCGGCAAGCCATAGGCCACGACCCTCTTGACGAAAGTCACCTTCCGCTGCAGCTTCCCGGTCGAGGGATTGCGCGTCGAGTAGTACAGGAAGGTTTCACCGAACGCGTTGCCGACGCTCACCACATCCCGGCCGCCGAAGGGTCCTTCCGGATAGTCGTTCAACTCGGGAGCAATGACGCCATACCACTGGCTGTAGGGATCGCCGCTGAACAGCGTGTTGCCGTAGGTATCCAGGCCGAACACGTAGATCGAGCCGTTTCTCCAGCGCGGATCGCTTGACAGCGCCCGGATGGCGAAGTACCCATGCGATTCCAGCTCCATTGCGGCGCAACGCACAAATTCCTCCAGCCTCTCGCTCGAAGGCGCAGCCGCGAGCCCCAAGGCGTTAACCTCTTCACTCTCGCAGGTGCCCGGGATGTCGCGGCGGTAGACCCCAGCGCCGATCGAGGCAGGGGTCCCGTCCCAGTCCATGCCCTTGATGTAGGAAGCCTTCGGCTCATCCCTGCCGGTCTCTGGGTTGGCGAAAGAGTAGTAGATCCAGCCCTCGCCGAAGCTGCTTATGATGCGATGCTGTTCCCGGTACCAGTCGTTGCCGAAGACATCGACCAGCAGTCCCCACGGTGACCCTTCCCTGGAGGGGTCGGGTGGGAAGACGAACGATCGAGATATGTCGGATATGGGTGTCACTTCGTCGACGAAGACATAGATTGGGCCGCTTCTCCAGCGCTCGTCTTCGTGGAAGGCCTGCCGGGCCTTCTCAAAGCCCACTTCCTGGGCGAACTCGTAGGCGCATTGGACGAACGATTTAACGTCCTTCGTAGTGCGCACGGCGCGGGCGGTGACGGAGCGATCCGCGCAAGACAGCGGTTCGGCGCCCCCCTGGGCAACGAGAGCCGGCGCGGCGACCATCAAGATTAATGGAATCAGGAAATAAAGCCGGCGGTGTTGCATCATTTGAGAAGACTAACTGGGATCAAGAGATTCTGCAAGATTAAAGTCGCCTGAGGCTTGCAGGGCGAGACGATCCAATGAACCCGTTCATTTGCCGAACAGGAATTTGACTGTAAACGCCAGCGTCCAGTGACGCGTGTCGGTGAACATGTTGTGGTTGGGGAAGTCGGGGTCCCGCTCATGAAGTGGGTGAAGCAAGTATCTGCTGCGGGCTTCAATGTCGCCCATCATCGAGTAGGTCAGCTTCAGTCCCAACAATGTCTTGTTGTTCAGGCTGTAGTCGGCCCCGGCGTGCAGGTGCGCGGCCACGACCGTATCGGACAGGTCGGTGTCTTGGCGGCTGTTGTAGAACGAAAGGGGAGGATCGTAAGCCTGAGCATTGCCCGATGTGTCCTGGTAATCATTGGAGAACCGAACCCCGGACACCTTGACGAACGCGGGACCCAGCCCACCCCCAAAGTATGGAGAAATCCCGCGGTACGCATCCGGAAAATCGTAGTACGCATTGAGAGAAAAAGTGCGCAGGGTGAGATTGTCGATCGAGGCCCGGGTATCAGATACGACCGAACCGCCGCGTCGTTCCTCCATGGGTGTCCCATCGTAATCGGTGATGCTGCGGAACATCTGGTCGGTGTTGTTCTTCCGCTGCCCGAGCGATAGTTCCAGGCGTGTGCGATCGAAGATGCGGCCGGCCGAAAGCTCAAACTCGGCTCCAGCGGTAGCGTCGATATCGTAACGCCACCGGTATCCGGGGATTTCCGGGACAGGGTCCGCATCGAAACAAGCGTCGGTCGGATAGCAGAGCGGATCCCGATTCCAGCCCTCCTGGTCCATGTCGGACGCCCAATTCGATCCGATGCTCCCGCCGAGGTACCACCCGGAGCGGGGCGGTCTCCCGGCTCCGCTCTGGGCCAACACACCGGAGATGGGACAAAGCACCAGGATTGCCCCGATGACGGATGCGACCAACGCAAGCGGCATGGAGGGTACTATACCCGGATTTCCTTTTTGGAAACGCAGCGGCAACCTTCAGCTAACCTCCAACGTCAATGTTGATACTGGTTGCAGCATCAATCGGAGCGTTCGGAGGCGTAAACCCAATGGGTGAGAGCGAAAAACAGGGATTTCAGCTGTCGTTCAACCGATTTCTGCGAGTCGGGTTTCAGGGATCACGGGTGACTTCCAATGGTGGACTGATTCTGGTCCGGGAGTTGGATGAGCGTCTGGGATTCAGCGAACTCATTGACGAGCACCTGACCGATTCGCGGGCAAACAATGCTCGGTTTTCTTTCGCGGACTTGCTGCGGCAGTCGGTCTACAGTCGCCTAGCTGGATACGAGGATGTAAATGATGCCGAGCGGCTGTCGCAAGACCCGACCTTTCGGCTGATTGGTTCAGAGAAGACTTGGGAACGAGGCGCGGCGCTGACCTCCAGGTTGCAAACTTTCGAGACGGAGATGCTGGCGAAGGTGGAGAACTTCGTCGGGTTAGCCCGGATCAACCGGGAACTGATCGGAAAGGTCGAAGCCTTCCAGTGGCACTACCGAGCGGTGCTGGATATGGACTCAACCGAGATTCCGGTCTACGGGGAGCAGGAACAGAGCGCCTACAACGGGCACTTCGAGTCCACTTGCTATCACCCGCTGCTTTTGTTCAATCGAGACGGCGACTGTCTGGCGGCCCAGCTGCGCTCAGGGAATGTCCACAGCGCCGAGGACTCGGATGAACTATTGCTGCCGGAGATCGAACGACAGCAGGCTGAAGGCAAACAGATCACCTTTCGCGTCGACGCCGCCTTCGCCAAGCCGGAGATCTACGAGGCGATGGAAGAGCGTGGCGTGGACTACGTGGTCCGCATTCCGGCCAATAGGACCTGGAGCTGGAGATCGAGGACATCCTGTTTCGGCCGCCGGGCGGGCCCTCCCGCAAACCCTTGGTGCGCTACAAGAGTTTCCGCTATCAGGCGGGGAGTTGGTCGAGGGCCAGAAGAGTTGTCGCCAAGGTGGAGCATCACCAGGGCGAG
>CBDBKE010000001.1:0-376929 GCA_965206645.1 Terriglobia bacterium | reverse complement strand
GACGCAGGCGGACCTGACGAGCCAGCATCTTGTTACCGGGATCATTGGTTTCCATCTCTGGCCTTACGTGCGAGGACTGCCGGTAGGTAGCCGATTGCACGATGAGCCTGTGCATTTTCTTCATGTCCCAGCCACTTGACATAAAGTCAGTGGCTAGCCAGTCGAGCAATTCGGGGTGCGAGGCTGGCTCGGATCGTGTGCCGAAGTCACCTGGCGTCCCTACCAGGCCACGACCGAAAAACTCTTGCCAAGCGCGGTTGACCCATATGCGCGAGGTCAGTGGATTTTCCTCAGACACCACCCACTTGGCCAGGTCCAGGCGTGAAGGGTTGGGAGCCGGGGGAGGGGAATTGAGAATGGACAGCACGCCCGGCTGGACCTCGATTCCCGGTTGTAGGTAATCCCCGCGGATCAGGATGTGGGTCTTGGGAGGCTGAGGATTCTGCATCAGGATCTGGGCCTCGGTAGGTCCAGGATATTCCTTTTTCAGATTATGCAGCTTCTCCTTTAGTTCTTCCAACTTCAGTTCTTCGTATTTTTTCTTCCCAACAGAAACCTGATAAAAGTCGGCAAAAAAGTCGGTCAGCTTATCCTGCTGTTTTTGGGTCCGCTCGTGGGGAGGAAGCATCAGCAATTTGCCTCCCTCGTCCACTGTGACCAGCAGGTTGGACCAACCGGCGTCGTAAGGAGGATTGGCGCCCGGGTTCCGCCCGGCCGCCAGCGTTTTCTTTTCCCAATCGGGATAGAGTTCCGGCACCTTGTACTCAGCCAATAATGCTTTTCGTTTATGTTCGTACTCTACCTGCCGCTGTAGATAAGTCCCCAATTCTCCCAGGTAAGGGACTTCGATATTTGCTTCCTTAGCGCTATTGAAAAACGCGAAGAGCTGATAAAACTCGCGCTGGCTGATCGGATCGTACTTGTGGTCATGGCAACGGGCACAGCCGACCGTGAGCCCCAGCCAAACGGCTCCCAGGGTCGAGGTGCGATCCACAATCTGTTCGATCCGGTACTCTTCGGGTTTAACGCCACCTTCGCGATTCGTCAGGGTGTTGCGAAAAAATCCGGTCGCGATCTTTTGCTCGGCAGTAGCATTCGGCAGCAGGTCGCCCGCGAGCTGCTCGAGTGTGAACTGGTCGAAGGGAATGTTGCGATTCAGCGCTTGAATCACCCAATCGCGCCAACGCCAGGCGTAAGGACGGACAAAGTCCTTTTCATAGCCGTCACTGTCGGCGTAGTGAGCCAGATCAAGCCATTGCCGCGCCCACTTCTCTCCGTAATGGGTCGAAGCAAGCAGGCGGTCCACCAGGCGCTCATACGCATCCGGGCGCTGGTCAGCTAAGAACTGGGCCACTTCCTCAGGTGTCGGGGGCAGCCCGATCAGATCGAAGTAGAGGCGCCGAATCAAAGTAGACCGGTCGGCCTCCGGAGAGGGCACGATTTTCTCTGCTTCCAACCGAGCAAGGACAAAGGCATCAATCGGGTTGCGAATCCAGGTCTGGTTGCGCACGTTCGGAAGGGCCGGGCGCTGAGGGGCATTGAAGGCCCAGTGCTTACTTCGTGGGCTTGGGACCTGCAGGGTGGTAGCTTGCTTCGCCGCCGCCGGCTCCTGCGCCCACTTGGCACCCTGGTCAATCCACCCTCGCAGAAGGCTCACCTGCTCCACGGTCAGCCTTTCTCCCACCATCGGCATGACCGAACCCTTCACTAAGCCCGCGACCATGTGGATGAGCCTGCTTCCGGCGCTGTTCCCCGGCTTAATCACCGGCCCGGAGTTGCCTCCGGCCAACGTTGCAGCCTTACTGTCCAGGCGTAATCCACCCATCTGCTGCTTCGGGCCATGGCAGATGGAGCACCTCTCTCGAAACAGCGGCTCGACGTCCCGTGAAAAATCAACCTGGATTTTTGCCGCAGGAGGCAACGCCTGGATGTCTATTTCCTGGGCCAAATGGGGGACGTAAGCAATTCCCAGAAGAAAAAGCACCGCAACGCTTGATGTAAAGACCCGTTTGAACATGGAAATCAACTCCAAGAGAAAAACTGCGGTCTCCTATGCCAGCAACTTCTGCACTACTTCGCCTGCGACATCGGTGAGCCGGAAGTCGCGCGCCATGTGGCGATAAGTGAGCCGCTTGTGGTCGAGTCCCAGTAAGTGCAGGAGGGTGGCATGCAGGTCGTGGATGTGAATCTTGTCTTCTACGATCCGCAGGCCCAAGTCGTCCGTTTGCCCGACGACCTGCCCGCTCCTAATGCCTCCCCCCGCCATCCAGATGCAGAAGGCAAACGGGTGGTGGTCTCGTCCCTCGCCGCCCTTGTCCGGGTCGTTGATCTGCACCATAGGAGTGCGCCCAAACTCCCCTCCCCAAATGACCAGCGTGGAGTCGAGCAGACCGCGCTGCTTCAGATCCTTCAGCAGTGCTGCGGTAGGCTGGTCGACGATCTCGCAGTTCTCCTTCAGGTTTTCCAGAAGTCTGCTATGGTCGTCCCAGCTCCCGTGCATCAACTGCACAAAGCGCACGCCGCGCTCGATCATCCTTCGGGCCAGTAGACAGTTGGTGCCGAAGGTCTTGGTCGGTTTTTTATCCACGCCGTACATCTCCAGCGTGCTCGCCGACTCCTTGGAGAGATCCATTAATTCTGGAGCGGCCATCTGCATTCGGAACGCCAGCTCGTAGGAGGCGATGCGCGAGGCGATCTCAACGTCTCCAGTCTTAGCACGGTTGATCTCATTGAGATCCCGGAGAGCGTCCAGAGTGGAACGCTGCATTTCCCGGTTGACTCCGGGCGGATCCGACAGATAGAGGACAGGGTCACCCGTGTTCCGGAAAGTGACCCCTTGGTAAGTGGACGAGAGAAATCCGCTGGACCAGTTCCCAGTGCCTGCCCCTGGAGAGGTGCCTCCAGAGCGGAGCACGACAAAACCCGGTAAGCTCTCCGACTCGCTTCCCAGACCGTAGAGAGCCCACGCGCCCATCGAGGGGCGCCCCACCAGCGGCGTCCCGCACTGCAGCATTAACTGGGCCGGGTGGTGGTTGAACTGCTCCGTGTACATCGACCGGATCATGCAGATGTCGTCGGCCCGGCTCGCAATGTGCGGCAGCCAATCGGAAAACTCGATGCCGCTTTGCCCGTAGCGCCGGAACGAGCGCGGGCTCGCCCAAACCTTGGCCGTCGGCTTGATAAAGGCCAATCTCAAGTCCTTGGTCATAGAAGGCGGCAGAGACTGGCCCTCCCATTTCTTCATCTCTGCCTTGGGATCAAACAGATCAACTTGACTCGGCCCACCGTCCATGTACAGGAAGATAACGTTTTTTACCTTTGCAGGGAAATGGGGGGACTTGGGAGCAAGCGGGTTAATCTTTTTCGACGTTTGGGTAGCGTCACCCGCAAGGCCTTCGGCCTGCAACAGGTGCCAGAAAGCAACTGTCCCTAATCCCGCAGCCGTATCGCGCAAGAAGCTTCGGCGACTTTGGAGGGACTTGAGCTCTTGCCAGTCCATCGGGGTGTTCTCCTCCAGAGTTTACATCATGTTAGGGGCTGTCAACCGGAATTTCCATTTTGAGCTTCACCTTCACCCGAAAACCTATGCCTCTTACCCTGTCGTGTCAATCGCAAATCGCCCGGGCCTCTTTGAGGTGGTAGTGCGGCACATTTTGGCTGTTCTTCGGAGTCGCTGTGCGGGTTTCGCCTGCCCAGCCTGCCTCGCCGCTGACACTTGTCCGGCCCGACCACTTCTGAGCACCTAAAATTACCCTCTCTCCTGGGTCGCTAGCCGTCTGGCAGCGGCAGTGCCGAGATCGTTCGCAGCATGCTGCTGAACAGCCTCCGGCTCAAGTGCCCTTCGGCCAGCAAAAGCCAGTAATATCGCGCATGTTTCACCAGCCGTCCGCCCGTTTTCACCAGCCGCTGCTGCAAACTCGTCAGCGACCAGTTGTTGATCCTCTTCGGTAGCACCAGCCGCCGCCACAGGTTTCCCAAGTTGTAGGCGATCAGGCTCAGCCATAGGCGCACCTCGTTCGACCGAAACCGATGGCAACTCAGCCGGGTCATCTTTACCGCCTGCTTGCCTTCCTTGATCCATTGCTCTGCGGTGCCCCGCTTGTTGTAGAACCGGACCACCGCCCGGCTGTCGGTCTCCAGATTGGTGACGATGAACCCCACGCGAGGGAACAGTTCGCCAAAGTGGAACTCCACCTTCGCCACCACCCGCCGCGCCTTTTTCCAACTGGCTGCCTGGTAGAGAAAGCTCTTGTACCAGACCACCGGCTTGTGGCTCGGTCGCCCCACTGGCCGCGTCAACAACTCCGCGATGTCCCTCTCCAGACTGTCGTTGGCCGGGATGCGAATCGCATACTTCACGTCCCGCTCCTCCAGTGCGTCGTAGATCTCCGGCTTGGCGAAGGCGGCGTCGGCGCGAAACACCACTTCCTTGCCCAGCTTCTGCTGCCGTTCGATCTCTGGCAGGAGAAGTTCTTCCCAATCCTCGGCGCTGTGCACGTTGCCGGGTCGCAGCTTGGCCGCCAGACAGTCACCCTCGCGACTGAACAGCAACAACGGGTGATAGCAACTCGACTCGAAATGCCCGTTGTAGGCGCTCTGCTCCTGTTCGCCGTAGACCGGGATCTCGGTGCTGTCCATGTCCAGCACCACCCGGCGCGGCGCATCCATAGCTTCCGCCCTGGCGATCAAATCCCGGTTGATCGCTGCCAAACCAGCAAGGTTCTCGTCTTGCGTCAGCAGTTCTGTCTCGAACGACTGTAACCGGGAAGTCAGGGCTGCGCCACGTTCCCAGATCTTCTCCGAACCGATCAGCCGGAACGTCGGATCTTGGGAAAGCCGCTCGGCGTCGTTGACGTCTTCGTATCCTGCCAAGCGGCTGTAGATGGACTGCCGCAGCAAGTCAGCGAGGGGCAACCGGGTGTTCTTCCCCCGAGAGTCGATCAAGTGCTGTTCGATAAGTTCGCCGAACCCCAAACGTTCGTCCAACTCGCGCACCACAATCAGACCGCCGTCGGAAGTGATTCGCGATCCCTGAAATGTGACCCGCAGAAACCGGTTGAATGACAGTTGAAACGCCTGTTTTTGGCTCTCACCCATTCGGTGTACACCTCCGGAAGGCAATGTTGATGCTGGAACCCGCATCACGCTGGGACGCAGATGCGTGTATATTTTCAATCACCGGAAGGCCAAAAAGAAAATTCCGGTTAAGGAACTGATTGTCTCCCGGATCGAAACGGCGCTCGGCCTCCCCTCGCGTCCTGAGCAACCGATGCTCGAGCGTATCCGCGTCCTGCTCAACACGGTAGAGCGGATTGTCTTCAGCCAATCGGAAGGGTCCGAGTATGAACAGCAGCTGCACCAACAGCGCCAGCAGCAGGCGCACGGACTCTATGACGATCTCTGGCGAGTGCTGCGCTTTATTGCAGTTCATGACGGCTAGGTTAAGGAGATGCCCACATCCGAGCGGTTTTTAGACCTGCTCGGACTGCTGGAGCTAGAAGTGTTCAAGCGGAGAAAAATCTGGGGCCAAGGAGGGCACTGGTGAAAATAGGGGAGCCGATAAACCTGGCAAACTACTTCCCGCGTTATCAAACTGACAAGCGAGGTGTGCTTCAGGAGGTCACGATCTCGCTAGAGTCCTCAGTCCGGCAGATGTTGGCCGAACTGAGGCCCTAGCCCCAGGGGTCTGGCCAGGAGTGGGACCGAGGATTTTCGCCTGCTTGCAGTGGAGGTCCTAATGGGCTTGTCTTATCGGCTGTTGCGATCCGTCATTTGGTTGCTCACTCGCACCGTCTTACGCGTCCGGATCGTCGGACGGGAGAACATCCCCCTGACCGGTCCGGCTCTTTTCATCTGCAACCACATTTCCTACGCGGATGAATTTTTGGTGGGGATCTGCGTCCCGAGATTCACCCGGTTTCTAGTGAGCAGGCCTCATTACAAGAGCAGGACTCTGCATTGGCTGTTTCGCACGGTCCAGGTCCTCCCAGCCGGAGGCGGCGGTCCGAGGGAAGCGGTCGAATCCGTTGCGCGAGCCCGAGAAGAGCTTCGTCAAGGCCACCTGGTTTGCGTCTTTCCGGAAGGGGAGATGAGCCGAACGGGAAATCTGCTTCCCTTCCGTAAAGGCTTTGAGAAGATTGCTGAGGGGTTGGACATCCCCGTGATCCCCCTACACCTGGACCGACTCTGGGAAACCATCTTCAGTTTCCGAGGCGGCCGGTTCTTCTGGAAATGGCCCGGACGAATTCCATATCCGGTCACGGTCTCCTTTGGACAGCCTTTACCTTCGACAGCGGAAGCGCCGCAGGTGCGGCAGGCGGTCCTGGAGTTGGGGAGGGAGGCGGTCGAATACCGCCGAACTCCGGGGGACCTGTTGCACCTGCGCTTCCTCAATGTAGCCAAGCGCCACTGGTTCTCCTTTTCCATGGCGGACTCCACCGGTAAGCAGCTCACCTACGGGCGGGCGCTGGTGGCCTCGCTATTGTTGTCCCGCTGGATCCGAAAACATCGCCCGAGAGAATCCATGGTGGGACTCCTCCTCCCGTCCTCGGTCGGGGGGGCGCTGGCGAACATCGCGGTACTCCTGGCGGGAAAGGTACCGGTCAACCTCAACTTCACCGCAGGGCCGACGGCTATGGCCACGGCTATCGAGCAGTGCGGGATCCGGACCCTCTTGACCTCCCGCCGGTTCCTCGCCAGAGCGAAACTAGAGGAGATCGAAGGGATGGTATTCCTCGAAGAGGTGTTGCCGCAGATCACCTTTTGGCAGAAGGCACTGGTTTCCCTGTCTGCCTTTGTGCTCCCGTCACGGGTTCTCCGGTTTTGGTACGCTCGTGAACCAGTCCGCCCGCACTCGCTGGCTGCCGTCATCTTTTCCAGTGGGAGCACAGGCATCCCTAAGGGTGTGATGCTGTCTCACCACAACGTCCTGTCAAATATTGAGGGAATCGAGCAAGTCTTCTGGGTCACCGCAACAGATCGCATTATGGGCGTTCTTCCGTTTTTCCACTCCTTTGGATTTACGGGGACCCTCTGGTTTCCGCTTCTGGCTGGCATTGGTGTCGCGTATCACACCAATCCCTTAGATGCCAAGACCATCGGAGAGATGGTTTCTAGATACCGGGCCACGATCTTGGTCTCGGCGCCAACGTTCACCGCCGGGTACCTTCGCAGATGCACAGCCGAAGAATTCGCCACGTTACGCTATGCCATCGTCGGCTCCGAAAAGCTTCAGCAGTCACTGGCCGAGCGCTTCAAGGAAACATTTCATCTCGATCTCTTGGAAGGCTACGGTTGCACGGAGATGGCTCCAATTATCTCTGTGAACGTTCCGAACGTCGCTGACGGAGGCGTGCGCCAGACGGGTCTGAAGATGGGCACGGTGGGGCATCCCATTCCCGGCGTTGTCGCCAAAGTAGTGGATCTCGAAACCGGTGAACCCCTACCCGCCAACAAGGAAGGAATGCTGCTCGTCAAGGGTCCCAACCGAATGATGGGCTACCTGGGTCAACTCGAAAAGACGGCGGAGGTTCTGAGAAACGGCTGGTATGTTACGGGAGATATCTCCTGCATCGACGAGGATGGTTTCATCCGGATCACGGACCGGGCGGTGAGATTCAGCAAGATTGCCGGTGAAATGGTTCCTCATCTGAAGGTTGAGGAGAGGATTAGCGAGATGATCGACGGCCTTCCCTGTGCCGTTACCTCGATTACCGCTGAACAGAAGGGCGAACGTCTGATGGCCTTTTATAGCAACAAGGACGTCGCCCCGAGCGAGCTCTGGGATCGGCTCTGCCGGTCTGACTTGCCGAAGCTATGGATTCCCAAGCGACATGACCTTTTTTGCATCGAGACGATCCCAACTCTCGTAACAGGAAAGACGGACCTGCTGGAGATCCGAAACATGGCCCGGCAGATGGCAAAGGCAGAAAGATATCAGTAACCGTTGCCAGGTGCTTGCTGGACCCCCCGGAATGTTAGGCCGGCTCGATCACTAGGAGTGATTAACTCCTGGTGATGAATTCATCCAAATTCAGCAGGAATTGGCACACCCCGAGCCAGGCCACCGCCTCCACAGGCTCGATCCCTTCCAGATCAATGGCGGGGAATAACTTCTCAGCCTCAGGGCCTTCGGGCGTCCGCAGATCAATGATATACAACCAGCCCTCCTGCTGCTGTGAAGCTGCCTCTTGCAGTGCTGGATCATCGGGACCAAATGTTTTGATGACGTGATGCATTACGCGGATAAACGCCGGATTGGGGCGAAAGTGTTCAAGCGGGTTAAGCCGGCCCTGTGTGTGAGCGAGAAGATGACGCTGTTGGAAAAAGTGCGTAAGGGAAGCGATGTCGGCGGTGGCGAGATAATTGCCATAGTGCTTGCCCGAGGCCGCAAACCAGAGGTCGCTGCCATCTCTGAGGTTCTGAAAAGCGTTGCGACGCAGTGGCGGCAATGACGAGTAACGGGTATACAAGACCTCCGCATAACGCTGGAATGCGGTGCCGGCACTTTGAAGGCCGTTCTCTGCGATAAGAGGAACGATGATCTCCGCCGTGTCCCGGTCGGGGATAGCAGCGCGGACTTCCGGAAGGGAGTCAAGAGCGCTGCGGATGCTGCTGACGGCCTGGCTGCACATCAAGTCGACAGCGTTGTGGCCGCAGGCCGGCCAGAAAAATGCTGCTCCAATAACCGCGTAGCGGCAGCCACAGGCGGTACAGATAATTTTGAGTCGCATCGGCCCTGCTGCCCCCGGCGGCAGCAAGACGGGCTGAAGTCGGCTGTTCACCTTCATTGTGATGTGGATGAAACTGTTTCGTGGCTGGCGCCGGTTCCAAGAGGCCGCGTCTCACTTCATCGCAGGGCCAATTCGCTGCCGTACATGGGCAACAGCGGCCTTAGAGGGATGGGAAATAGGACGCCGAGGATGCCACCGAATCCGGCGATCATGGTGGTTTCTCAGTAGTCGAACTCGGTCCACACGCCCAGGATCACCAGCGCCGGAATTGTGAAAATCGCGCCAGCTGCCACGCTTTCGCCGGCCGAAGCCGCGGTTTGGACGATGTTGTGCTCAAAGAATGTTCGAATTGCGAAATGCTCGCAGTATGGCCATCGCGATGACGGCGGCCGATACCGTAAACCCGGCGAACAGGCCCAGATACATATTGGCCGCACCCAGGATCACTGCCAGAAAGTCGCCCAGAAAAAACGACTTCAGGGTGATTTCGGCAAGGTTCGTCGTCGGGGAAACATAGGGCTTGTGAGGTGCTGTTTGAGACATGCGGGACAGCATATTCCAAACCGGGGAACGAGCCCAGCGATCTTGTTGGTATGACAAGAATTAGGGCTAATCCGCATAGTTCACCAGTAGGACCAGAAGCGGGTGAAATGGTAACGCGGTTGCCCCCGGATTCCCAAGGGTAACCCCAGGACGCCAGTGAGGCTTACTCAGGGATCGGCGCCGGGGCCTGAACCTGCGTCATCAAGTCATCGTCCCATTCGCCATCGACCACTACATGGGCCAGGGCGCCCAACTCTACCGCCTCGATCAGGTTGTGGGTGAGGTACGCATAGACGCCCGGCTGCCTGAAGGTGTAGATTGCCGCACCAGCGGAGCCGCCACGGATGAACCAGGTCTGAAGCCCGTGGGCAGGGGGATCGGCGAATGAGCCCTGCTCCCACACGTAGTCACCATGTCCGCCGATAAGGTGCGGTCTAGAGTCCCGGTTGGCTTGGGAGTGGATGAACAGGACGGTCTCGCCAACCTTGGCCTTCATCGCCCCATCGCCGGTGAGCGCGCCGACCCGGCCATTAAACACCACATGGGACGGTGTGAGCGTGCGCATTACCTTAAGGACATCGGCGATGCCGTCGGCGGGACTTTTGTACTTCATGAAGTTGCCGTCGGAGTTTCGGGGAATGTAGTAGTCCTGCTCGCCGACATAGTAGGCCTTGTCGTAGCGGATGGGGCCGCCATCGCGGTCCTTGAGGCCGTCTCTTGGCAGCACCATGAGGGCCCCATTCATGCCGGAAACAACATGATATGGAATCATTGATCCACCCGGTGCGCAGTGATAGATGAAGGTGCCCGGCTTGATCGCCTTCCAGCGGAGCAGGACTTGTTCGCCTGGTTGTACGTGCGTCAGGGCGCCCCCGCCGAGCGCCCCAGTTGAGGCATGAAAGTCGATGTTGTGCTTGAAGACATTGCCCTTCGGATTCTTCAGCGTGAGCTCGACATAGTCCCTCTCGTGGCAGATGATCAGCGGCCCCGGAATGGAGTTATTGAACATGAGATCGTCGATTTCGGTCCCATCGTCGTCGATCACTCGCTTGCCTTCGTGGACGATAAGCTCAACCTCGACAATCTTCGGCCCGGCGGCGGCGACCTGCTCATGCTCAGGAACGAAAGGCGGGTCGACAAGCTCCTGCTTGACGCGTGGTAGTCCACTAATGTCCGCCTGGGCAGAGGGGGCGGCTGCCGCCCCCGGTTGAGTCATGGCTGACATGGCGGCCAGCGAGCCACCAGCCTCCAGAAACCGGCGTCTGCTGATGTTGAACATGGACAATCCCTGCCTATTCTTAGGATGTCGGTGTCTGTCTGCTGAAACTTCCCTGGAAACCAACCCGTTCTCGTTTACGCTGCACGGCTGATTCTCTCATGCGCCGACAGAGCCCCACAAGGAGGGGGGGCGCTGGCGGTTGAAAGGAGCGATCTATGAACGAGACTTCCAGCATGAGCGACTTACAAGCTCGCCTCCAGAAGAAGGCCGAGCAGGATCGACAACAAATCGAGGCGGTGATCCAGAGCGAGCTGAAGAAGCTCTCCGAGAACTTGAATCGCATCGTAAAGCGCGAGCTGCTTACCATCGAGAGAGATACCAAAGTCTGGAGCAAGCGGCTGAGCGCGGCAGCGCTCAAAGCCTGGTCGCGCCCGATCGGGGTCGGCCTGTTAATCTTTCTGGGCATCTTCGTCGGGAGCTGGGGGCTGACGCAATGGTTATCGAGCAGCGTCGAGAGCCACATCGAGGCGCGGCCCGCGATCCGTCTGGAGATCGAGCGGGAACAGCGGACACTGGATCAGCTACGGGCGCAGACGTGGGGCGTGTGGCTGCACGAGGCGGAGGACGGGGGGAGGCACGTGGTTCTGCCTCAGGGAACGTTCGAGGATTGGCCCTGGACCGTGCAAGGGCAGCCTGCCATCAGGCTATCCAGCGAGTGAAGGAGCTATATGACCGAGCTAGAGAAACGCTTGATGGACGCCTTGAAAGAGCTATCGGCGCTGTGGGAAGCGGATCAGGAGCAACAACTCGAAAGCGCCGAATCTATGCACGCCTGGATGAAGGATATCAGGCAGTTGGTCAAAGACTTCGCGAGGCAAGCCGAGCAACGCTTGAGCGCCTTGCAGGAGCAGGTGCAGCAGCTCGAAAAGCAGGTGGATATCTTGACGAGGCAATACGTACTCATCACAGCGGACTACAAGGAGATCGCCGCAGTGTTGAGAAGGGTCTGAACCATATCCGGCAGCGGCAGCGCGGGCCGGAGCGGGACTATTGACCTGACCGGCACTTTTTGTACCAAGTGGAAAGAGAGAGAATCCACTTGAGGAGGAAGTGAGGTCATGCCGACAAGGAGTTACAAGCCGGAGCAGATTGTAGCGGTGCTACGGCAGATAGAAGTGCAGATGGGGAACGGGAAGACTGCGCCCCAAGCCTGCAAAGAAGCTGGAATCCACACCCAAACCTACTACCGGTGGCGGAAGGAATACGGCGGGCTGAAGGTGGTGCAGGCAAAACGGCTAAAGGAGTTGGAGAAGGAAAACACGCGGCTGAAGCGGTTGGTAGCGGAGCTTTCTCTGGAGAAGCAGGTGCTGCGGGATGTGGCACAGGGAAACTTCTGAGCCCTGAGCGGCGGCGTTGTGCGGTGGAGCGTGCGTGGGAGCAACACGGGTTGTCGGAACGGCATGCCTGCCGGCTGCTGGGGCAATGGCGAGGGACACAACGATACGAGCCGATTCATCGGGTGGACGAGGATGCTCTGACCCGAGCGATCATTGCCCTGGGAGCGAAGTACGGGCGATATGGCTACCGGAGGATCACAGCGTTGCTGCGGAGTGCGGGCTGGGAAGTGGGCAAGGACCGGGTGCAGCGGATTTGGCGGCGGGAAGGGCTGAAAGTGCCGCAAAAACAAAGGCCGCGAGGACGGCTGTGGCTGAACGACGGTTCCTGTGTACGACTGAGGCCGGAGCGACCGAACCACGTGTGGAGCTACGACTTCATGAGTGCCAGAACGCACGAGGGGAGAACGCTGCGGCTGCTGACCTTGCTGGATGAGTACACGCGGGAATGCCTGGCGATCCGGGTGGAGCGGAGGATGGGCAGCCAACAAATCATTGAGGCGTTGTCGGACGTGATGTTGTGGCGAGGGATACCGGAACAGATTCGATCCGACAACGGTCCCGAGTTCATCGCCAAACAACTGCGCCAGTGGTTGGCAAATCTAGGGACCGGGACACTGTACATCGAACCGGGCAGTCCCTGGGAGAACGGGTACTGCGAGAGTTTCAATGCCATGGACTCGACGCGGGTGGCGGCCAACGCCTCGCAGGACCGGGTGGAGACGGTGGCCAAGTTGGAAGCTGCGGGACGAATGCCTGAATGGAGAGATCTTCTACTCGTTGAAGGAGGCACAGGTGGTGATTGAACAGTGGAGGGTGCAATACAACACGGTGCGGCCGCACTCGGCGCTCGGCTATAGGCCCCCGGCGCCGGGGGCCTATAGCCCTCCCCTGCCACTGAAACCAGTTTCACAGCCCCAGGCTGCGATGTGAACTCTCACTACGGTTGGTACAAAAAATCGGTCTGGTCAAAGGGGACTGCCAGACTGGACAGGGCTACTCGCTGTCTCAGCGTCCATGAATGCCCGGAGCTTGCGGCTGCGGCTGGGGTGACGCAGCTTGCGGAGGGCCTTGGCCTCGACCTGGCGGATGCGCTCGCGAGTGACCGTGAAGCTCTGGCCGACCTCCTCCAGGGTGTGCTCGCTGCCGTCCTCCAATCCGAAGCGCATCTTGACCACCTTCTCCTCGCGCGGGGTCAGCGACTTGAGCACGTGGTCGGTCTGCTCCTTCAGGTTGAGGTTGATGACGGCCTCGACCGGGGAGACCACGCCGCGATCCTCGATGAAGTCGCCCAGGTGGGAATCCTCCTCTTCGCCGATAGGCGTTTCCAGCGAGATGGGCTCCTGGGCGATCTTGCGCGCCTTACGCACCTTATCCACCGAGATCTCCATGCGCTTGCCGATCTCCTCGCTGGTGGGTTCGCGACCGTACTCCTGCACCAACTGGCGCGAGGTGCGTATGAGCTTATTGATCGTCTCGATCATATGCACCGGGATGCGGATGGTCCTGGCCTGATCGGCGATGGCGCGCGTGATCGCCTGGCGAATCCACCAGGTGGCGTAGGTGGAGAACTTGTAGCCGCGGCGGTATTCGAATTTATCCACCGCTTTCATCAAGCCGATGTTGCCTTCCTGAATCAGGTCCAGGAACTGGAGACCGCGATTGGTGTACTTCTTGGCGATGGAGACCACCAGGCGCAGGTTGGCTTCGATCAGCTCCCGCTTGGCCGCTTCGGCCTCCTGTTCCCCGCGCCGGACGACCTGCAAGGTGCGGCGTAGTTCCAGGGCCGAGGCTCCGGCTTCTTCCTCGATATGCGCGATCTTGGCCTTCGGATGGCGCATCTGCCGCCGAAGCTCCTTGGTCTCGTCTTCCTTGCCGGCCGCCTGGAGCTTCCTCTCAACCCGGCCAATGTCGCGCTCCAGCGGGCGCAGGCTATCCACCACCCTGTCAATGTGGTCAATCAGGTGCTTGCGTTCCAAGTGGGTGAACTCTATGGAACGGATCTTGCGGGAGATTTGGATCAGCACCCTGGCCAGCGCAAAGCGGTAGCGACGGAAATTACGCGGCTTCTTGGTCTTGGAGACCAGCGCCAGCGTCTGCCGCCACTGGACGCTCTTCTTGTATAGCTTGTTGCTCTCGTCCACAATCCCGATGACTTCTTCCAGCCTCTCCTGGATCCGGTCATCGGTGAGCTCGTCGTCATTGAAGACGATGACCCCTTTGATGGACCTCCCCTCTGACTTCAACTCCTCGCCCAGCTTGTGGATTTCCCGGATGATGATCGGGGAGCGGGACATGGCCTTCAGCACGTTGGTCTGGCCGCGCTCGATCCGTTTGGCGATCTCGACCTCGCCCTCGCGGGTCAGCAGGGGCACCGTACCCATCTCGCGCAGGTACATGCGCACCGGATCGTTGGTTTTGTCCAGCGCGCCTGGCGTCAGGTCCAGCTCGAGTTCCTCGCCGGTTTCGTCCAGCTTCCTGTCGGAATCCAGCTTGTCCTCGTTCAGCTTGGTCCCGCCCTCAATGACTTCCATGCCGGCGCCGCCAAAGGTGGTCAGAAGGTCCTCGCCATCATCCAGCGCCGTGGCGGCTTCCGAGGGCTGGACCTCGCCGTTGTCGTCGTAGAGCAGATAGCCCTTCTGCTTCCCGCCCATGTGGAGCGACTGTTTAATGTGGTCGAATTTGTCTTCGGTGGCCAAACCTGCCAACTCCTCTCCAGAACGCCGCCGGCCAGAGGTGGGCCGACACAGACACACTCCAGCCCTTTAGATTAGACGATTTAACTAACAGCGTGTTGCTCGCTGGTTACCCTGAGCCGTCAAGGCGTGCAAATCTTCTGTAATTATCCTCAGGTCACGTTTCTGAACCAGATCGGAGGTATGGGCCCTAACTTGAGCCGCATTCATTTTCCGTTGGGCATTTTCTGCCTCATTCCATGATGGCATGGCAAAAGGAATTATAGAACTCAAGCATCTGCTGATCTGGCAGGACCTCGACGAACTCCACGCCGCAGCCATGCACTTGGTGGCGTACTAAACGATCTCTTCGGCCTCACCTAGGGAGAACCGCAAATAACGATCTATTCTGCCCGGCGCCGATCCAGGTCGCTCCTTCGACGTGGCCCGCTACGCCGTTCCGGGAAGACAAAGCTCCAGTTCCTCAACCTCCGGCAGGTAGGGCAGTATTTCTCGACAGGATTTTCCTTCATACCTTCTGGCGATTGGTCATCATGAATGAGGAGAGACGTGCAGATGCCACAGCTTTCGCATTTGAAGACGCGGGATGGCATTTGGCTCGGCTTTGGCCGCTTCGCCCAAGTGATTCTGACGTCCGACGGCTTCCTCCTTGCTCCCAGGGCGGCCCAATCATCCTCATCCCAAAACCCCAGAAGATTTGAACCTGGAACTAACCAGCAGGCTGTTTGTGTCTCGGCAGGGTGATAGCTGACAGGCTGCCTGAACGCTGCCCGTCCGCCTCAGCTCGGCCAGCGCGCCAGCAGCAGGATCTTCCCGGTGGGAAGATGCGCGATATAGAAACTCTCGCCCGCCCACTCCAGGACGAACAGGTAGGGATGGCGGGGATCTGGCCGGGCCGGGCAGTTTTGTTCCAAAGCCCCCCTAAGCCGTTCGACGACTTCTGGCCCGTAACCGCGGACATCGTCGACCGCAGACGCAATCCCAGCGGCCATCATTGCCACATTGCCTCCTGAGGCTCTAAACACGTTAGTCAATGCAAAGTTTCCCCACAGGGAAATCCCTTGAAACCGCAATTCTTAAGGGAGGTTTTTACAAAAGAAATAGAGCCGATCCTAATTGGTCGAACCCACCGCCATCGTAAGAACACATCAAGTATGACCCTTCGGTCACCGTAAAGATACTGCATATAGGTGAACTGCGTGATAGTGGGGCTCAACGGGCTTCCGGTTAGCCTTGAGGCGGAATTTCCGATTTGAGTTCATCCCCTACAGTCCCCATGACACATGTGAATCAAGCCGAAATTAGCTTTTTGGCCCTCCGGCACTCGTGAGTATACAACCATTGGCCTCCAACTGAACCCTTCCAGCACAGTGCTTCTCTCTGCGGGCTCCGAGCGGTCCTCGCCGGGTCCTGAAAGCCCGTCGTCTCGGCTTATGAAGGCTCCAATGCCCACCATAAAGGGTCCCATCTAGCCCGGCTCGGCTCTCTTCGCTAGGGTTGGCTCGCAGGGCGGGTTAAAATGGCGGCTTCAGGGGGGAGGACTACTGATGCCGAAGTATCGCATCAAGAACAAGCAACCGCCGGCGCCTCGTCCGGCGGTGCCACGCCGCCACTTGGATGTATAACGCGCTAACCGGACAAGTGCCTGGATTCCCTTTAGGGGAAGTAGGCCTCGCGCACAAGGCCGATAGTCCCCACAAACGGACTAGCGCTTACCTATCTTCTGCCTGGATGGTGAAAGGCAGTTATCGGGACCAAAGACGGAGGACCCAGGTCCTATGTGGTCTAGGGCTGCCAACAGAAGCGGCAACAAGTACCGACTGGATGGTATATCATCCGCGATCAAGATAAGTGAACTGGTTTAGGGCTTGAGAAGCGCCTTCAGTATCCTATATCCCTGCTGTAGCTGCTGCAGATTAGTCCTCTATAGCAGCGCTTCTATCTTCCCGCGGAGGGCCTTTTCTCCAGTTTCCTCGCGGTCGAAATGGAAGAAAGTTATCCTTAGCGCTTCGCCATGAACCAATGGGACCGTATCCACAACTCGCCTGACTATAGGCGGATGATCGCCCAGAAAACGAGTTTCATCGTATCCGCGACGGCGTTCTTCGTCATTTTCTACTTCGCGCTGCCGGTGCTGGTCGGCTACTGGCCGGAGCTGATGGAGCGCCAGGTGTGGGGCGTCGTCAACTGGGCCTACCTGTTTGCGTTTTCGCAGTTCTTGATGGCCTGGGCGCTGGCGTATCTCTACATGCGCATCGCCAGGCGGTTTGACCGAATGTCCGAGAAGATCCTGGCTGACAAGGCCATCGCCACCGAGGCCGCCGACGGCGAAGGGGATGAATGAAATGTCACTATCGCTGCTGATGTTTCTGACGTTCATCGCCGCCACCCTCGGAATCACCTATTGGGCCGCGGGCAGATCCTCGGGCGAGAGCGCCTACTTCGCCGCCGGCAGGCGCATCACAGGCTGGCAGAACGGGCTCGCCATCTCTGGCGACTACATGAGCGCGGCATCGTTTTTGGGGATTGCCGGGCTGATCGCCTTCTACGGCTACGACGGCTTCATGTATTCGGTCGGCTTTTTGGTCGCCTACCTGACCGTGCTGTTCGTCGTCGCCGAGCCGCTACGGAACGCCGGGAAATACACCATGGCCGACGTACTTGCCTACCGGCTCCGAGCGCGCCCGGTAAGGGCCTGGGCATCGCTGAGCACGCTGACCGTTTGCACGTTCTACATGATCGCCCAGATGGTGGGCGCGGGTGCGCTGGTGAGCCTTCTGCTAGCCGATTCCGGGATCAGCTTTACGGGCGCTGTGACCGGCGTCGGCATCCTCATGATCGTCTACGTCGTCTTCGGCGGGATGCTGGCGACGACCTGGGTGCAAATTGTCAAAGCTGTCCTGCTGATGAGCGGTACTTTCCTGCTGAGTGTCCTCGTGCTCGGCCACTTCGGCTTCGACCTCGGCGCGTTCTTCGAGGCCACCAGCCGCGTCACCTACCAGGCCGGCGGACAAACCGTCACAGAAAACTTCCTGACACCTGGGCTCTACTACAAGCCGCCCTACGGTGCGCTCGATCTGATTTCGCTGGGAATGGCGCTGATCTTCGGCACTGCCGGGCTGCCTCATATCCTCATTCGCTTTTACACCGTACCGGACGCCAAGACCGCCCGAGTGAGCGTTTTCTGGGCGATGCTGCTGATCGGCGCCTTCTACATCATGACGACGTTCCTGGGCTTCGGCGCGGCGACGATCGTCGGACGCAATGCGATCTCGGAAAACGGCGGCATCAACATGAGTGCCCCGTTGCTGGCGCAGGCGCTGGCCGGCGACGTCTTCTTCGCTTTCATCTCGGCCGTGGCGTTCGCGACGATTCTGGCCGTAGTGGCCGGGTTGACCATCAGCGCCTCGACTTCGTTCGCCCACGACTTCTACACGAACGTGATCCATCACGGCAAAGAGCGCTCGCCGGGCGAAGAGGTGCGTGTGGCGCGCTGGACGGCGCTCGTCGTCGGCGCGGTGTCCATCGCAATTGCCATCGGGTTGGGCCCGGGGACGAACGTGGCGTTTCTGGTGGGACTGGCGTTCGCGGTGGCGGCGTCGGCGAACTTGCCGGTCATCCTGTTCTCGGTTTATTGGAGCAAGTTCACAACCCGCGGGGCGGTATGGGGTTTGGCGGCCGGGTTGTTCTCCTCGATCGGGCTGATCCTGGTGAGCCCGAGCTTCATGGGGGTCGACGGGCCGGAGGTCGCCGAAGCCGCGCGCCGGATGATTCAGGCGCCGACGTTGTACCCGCTGAAGAATCCCGGCATCGTGAGCATTCCGCTGGGCTTCTTGGCGGCGTATATGGGATCGGTTCTCTCGAAAGAGCCGTCGGCTGAGGAGAAATACATCGAACTCAGCGTCCGCGCGAACACGGGCCTCGGTGCCGAGAAAGCAATCGAGCACTAGCTATGAACGCCGGAGCAATAATAGACCAGGAAGCGCCGCGTAAGCGGCGGTTTCTGGCGGTGCAAAATTAGACCAGCGCAGTTCGATTCCATCAAACATTGTGATTCTGATGTGTTTTGTGAAACACCGGAGGTGTGCACACAGTGGGGCGTTGTTGCAGAAATCTGACTCCATCCCCAACGCTCTCCCCCCTGATAGGCTAGGAGATGGGCAAAAGCGACTACACCTTCCGATATAAGGTTCGCAACTGGCCGGAGTACAACCGGGCTCTGGTGAAACGTGGGCAGCTGACACTGTGGTTCGACACGGAGGCAGTCGCTGCCTGGCGTCATCCAGGACCCTTCGAAGGGCGAGGCCGGCCCAAGGTCTACGCAGATGCGGCGATCCAATGTGCGCTGGTCCTGAATTCGGTGTTTCACCTCAACCTACGGACCACTCAAGGGTTCCTTCAATCCATCGTGGCGCTCATGGCTCTCGACCTCCCAGTGCCCAACTACAGCACGGTGAGCCGAAGGCAAAGCGCCGTCGACGTCCGACTGAGTGTAGGGCCCACGGATCGACCACGACATGTCGTCATCGATTCGACGGGCCTGAAGATCTACGGAGCCGGTGAGTGGCACATCAGAAAACACCGAACCCTCCGCCGTAGGACATGGCGAAAGCTCCACCTAGGCGTCGATGAGACGACGAAAGAGATCGTTGCGATGGACCTGACTGCGAGCAACGTCCACGACGCCCGAAGGCTCTCTTCGTTGCTGTCTAAGACTCCTGGTTCGATCGGGCAAGTCTCCGCAGACCGGGCCTACGACACGGGTTCCTGCTACGAGGCCGTGCTCCAGCACGACGCTATCGTGACGATCTTGCCGCGACGCAATGCACGATGCAGCCGAGACTCTCATCCGCCTCCGTGGCGTGCGATGCGTGATACCCATCTCCGGCGTATTAGGACGCAGGGCCGTTATGAGTGGCGGAAGTCGAGTGGCTGCACTCGCCAGAGCGTGGCGGAGAATGCGGTCTCACGGTACAAGGCGATACTCGGGGTAAGCCTCTCGGCCCGCACGGTCAAGAATCAAAAAGTCGAAGCCGCGATCAAGTGCGCTGTGCTGAACCGGATGGCGGAGCTTGGAATGCCACGATTGGAGCGCGTGTACTGAGGCGGATGAGCTTCTCGGCCCGGTTCGCCGCGAGCGCGAATTACGCAACAACGCCGCAGAAGCTCGTCAAGACGGCAGACAGAGGGACTAGGCAGCGATGATTTCCAAGGAGTGCAAGCGCATCAAGGCAAAAGCGGCGGAGGCAAGCCGGATAACCAGCGGGGTCCCCAACATGGATAGGATAGAATCCAGTGACAAAGCAATCTAGACCACAAAGAAGCCCTTCAAACGAAAGAGACTTAACGTTCGTTCGGTCCTTCCTAAACAACCTCGCAGACAATGTATCTCCTGGAGGTATCCCCCAAAAGCACCATTTCTGGTCCCGAAAGGACGAAGGATCAATGTTCCTGAGTCCGGAGACGCACGGGAAATACCTGGAAGTCTGCAAAGAACTACTAGAAAGATTTGCCCAAGATGAAGATCTCTCAGAATCAGCCATTGATTCGGCTCTTAGAACCGCCGTTTTCGAGGTTGTCGATATTCCGAAGCGCCGTGACAAGGATCTGTCTGCCCGGATGAACAAGGCCCTGAAGAAGTTGAAGAGATTCTTGGCGAGTCCACCCGAGGAATACGAGTGTTGGATTGAGGTTGGTGGTTTGGACGTTGCTTCTCTTCCATCTTGTTTTGGGCACGTTCGTTTTGTTGTTTTTGGCACAGATCAGATTCGGAACCTCAAGGAAACCATCCAAACGAAACACATTATCGGTCGATCAGGAAAACTTGCATTTATCAACGACCAATTGGTTAAGTCTTTCTTAGATCGTCCGACCGCACTCGTGGAAGTCAAGGCACGTGATGCGAAGGCAGCGCTCACACTCGCCGAGCGAACAGTTCGCGCCACGATAGAATGCGTGAACTTCTTTTCGGACATGATACCCGGCTATGATGCATGGCTCTTCCTTCCCGGAAGACAAGAGTCGCACAGTAGTGGTGCGTGTTTGGCTGTCGTTTCAAGCGGGTCTGTGTATTGCGATGTTGCTGGTGAAGGGCCGCCAGGGAGTTTTCCTATTGCAGTCCTTCGCGAAAGTATCGAGGGGATAGTTCGCGATGCCGTTGACCGTGTAGAGTCTTTGCTAAAAAGACGCAGGAATAAAGTGGATGAATTGATACTGATGGCTGTTCGTTGGGGAGGAAGGGCAACGGTAGCAAAAACACCGGAGGAGTCGTTTCTGCTGTTTGCGATCGCCCTAGAATGCGTGGTCTTACCACAGCAGAGCGGAGAGTTGACGTATCGCCTGTCTCAGCGTATCGCACGGTTAATTGGGGAAAATGTGGATCAGCGACTTAATCTGTCAAGAATAGCAAAAAGTCTATATGCCATCCGTTCGAAGATCGTTCACAGCGGTCATTACGAGGTAACGGAAAAGCAGCGCGACGAGGTTCAGGCTGCTGCCAAGGAAGTGATTGTCAGACTGCTGACGAATTGGGATGTGCAGCAATGCCGCCAGCCAAAAGAATTGGACGAATGGTTCGACAAGCAAGCACTCCAGTAGGTCATGGAGGCAAGAGAGGGAATCCACTAGGCTGTGTGGTCTTCGCGGGTTATGTGCAGAGGAGGGAGTTATTCTCGATGATCCCCACGACCCGGAGACTTGCTCGGCGGACGTTGTCGCCGAGAACCTGGAACGTCTGAAGGCTCTATTTCCAGAAACGTTCACTGAGGGGCCGGCCGGACAGGCGGGCAAGATCAACTTCTAGGTGCTCCGGCAGCTTCTGGGCGGCGCGGTGGACGAGCACCCGGAGAAATACGGTCTCAACTGGCACGGGAAGCGCCGGGCGCGGTGATGTGACCTGACCGGCCCTTTTTGTACCAGGTGAAATGAGAGAGAATTCACCTGAGAAGGAGCCCCGATCATGTCGACGAAGAGGTACAAACCGGAGCAGATCGTAGGAGTGCTGAGACAGATCGAGGTGGCCGTGGCGAATGGGAAGTCGACGCCGCAAGCCGGCAAGGAGGCTGGGATCCATACTCAGCCGGAATTTCTTTTTTGGCTTGCGGCGATTGAAAATATACACGCATCTGCGTCCCGGCGGGCATTGTCAAGTTGACGAAAAGCTCGTCGATCGACCCCCAAGATATTGCGCTCCAGCCCGTCTCGAACCCACCATGCTGAGCATCAAAAACAGCCGTCAGCCTCAACTTGACAATACCAACTGAGCCCAGGAATCTTCACGAGAGACCAACTCAAAGACATCACCGACACGTCGCAACGGCGGATCGCTTACACCTAGCCATCGGGATACGCTGTCGGAAAACGCCTCATAGTCACACCGTGCCAGAGTCGAAAGGACAGCACGATCTGCCTCCGAAGTGTCAGTCCAAATACCGGCAAGCAGTGCAGGCACGAGTTTCCTGCCCGCATCAGATTGAGCCCACTGAGGTCGCTGAATCTCCGGACGTACAGCAAGTTCACGTCTAAAGCACGTCATACTCCGTCGAGCGAGCGTTGCAAGACTTGGGACTTTATTCTCCTTGATGCACATAGCACGAAGGGCTTCTTCAGCTTCTCCCCGCGCAAGACGCCGCACCTCCTCAGACGAGCCACTCGTGCTCTCTGCACCAAGGGCAACAACAACACGGTGACCGGTTCGTTTCGCTCGTCCAAGCGCTGCATTATCTTCAAATCTTGGGATGAGGATCAGGGGTTCTTTGGAGAGTGACAGAGCGTTCCACGTGACTACGTTATCGACGACTACAATCCGGGACAGCAACCATCCACGTTCGCTTCCCGAATAGTCGAGAATGATGGCGGCGAATACTGCCAACGCTTCTTGGCACGACTCGGCGCGCAAGGCGAGGGTAGTCTCAGAGGAGCCAATTCTTTACGGCAGCCCCTTAAGCGAGGACGAACTGGATCGATCGGAACTTTCCCATCGGGTCAACGCCCCTTACGGCCAGCGAGGACGAACTGGATCGTGATCGGAGGGTCCGTCGACTGAGACCAGTCCTCCCATTTCCCTCGGATGTGTCCCGAGCCGCACTGACAACCAGACATGAACCGCAGGAGCGGTCTCAAGCCAAGTTTCCATGTCGTCGGCATCGTACACGCGGACATCTCGCCAGACATCCTCAGCACGCCGTTCGACCGCCCAAGCGTCTTTACTCTGCCATCTTCTAGGTGTGACAAAAACGAATGTTGTTTACGCCGGATCAACACCTTGCGAGTCTTGTGTTCGCTTCTCGTAATCTTCCTGCGCCTTTTGCCGAGGATTCTGATTTGTCTCCATCTCCCAAACAGACGCTTCCTTGGGCACAAAGGCGTTTTCGGCTTCCGCTATCACGATGCCGTCCCAGCCGGCGAGTTGGACTCCTTCACCGCTACGGACGCCAACGCGGCTGAGCTGCGTGGTCGTCGCTAGGATAAGTCGACGAACAAGCATCGGCAGAAACGCCTGCGCATCCAGCCGGTCAGCCCACGCGACAAGATCAGTGGCATCCACAAAAGTAGCGATAGGCCTCGTAGTCTTCCTTGGAGCTGCGGGCTCAGCGAGCCATTCCTGAATTTCTTCAAATCGAGCGGGCACCAGTCGGTAGAGTCGTCGCTGCCCCTCAATGCGAACGCGCACGAGGCCCGCCTCTTTGAGTACTTTGAGGTGCTGGGACACTGCTGACGGAGTGATAGCGAAAGCGTCCGCAATTTCTCCGGCCGCGATTTCCCCTGAAGCGAGTCTTGTAATGATTTGCCTACGAATCGAGTCCGCAAGTGCAGCAAAAGCATCCATAGGCGCAATGATAACTACATAATTTATATAAGTAAGTACTTATTTACTATTCTTATTATTTTAAATTTGCTGAGAATCAAGAGCCGACCGGCACTCTCGCCCCTGCCCGCCTTCCCGAGGGGCAACCGGGCGTCTTCCACAGTTTTCTACCAACTCCTTCCTTTCGTTGCTATTACACGGTTTTGGGGCGTCTGTTTTCGCTCGCAACGCCTACGCCTAGCCCGCTTAATGAGCGAGTTTTCTGAACTACCGGACCAGGCCGAAACGGGCGCGCTACTCCTGGAGGCCCTCCGTGTCCGGCGGCGGACCGACGGAACGGGGCCGGCAGACCGACGGCGCGCAGCGCCTGGTCAAGCGCTCGTTCCGCCGCGCTGCCCGGAGCGAGATCCACTGCCGCCTGGCGGAGGACCGCTGCGGCGATCGGCAACGAGGCCGCAGCAGGCATCAGATCCCGCATCGCATGGAAGAAGATGCGCTCCATCTCCTCCCGGTTGGCTCCCCCGATGCCTTCGACTGTGATGCCGCTGTTGCAGTGCGTGCCGCCCTCAACGGCCAGATAGTACGCATGGCTCAGGATCAGCGAATTCCAATGGACGCCGCCATATCCGAAGTCATCGGCAGAGCCGATGTACCGGCCATCGACGAATATGAAGCCGGAGTAGTCCCAGAACTCGTCTTCGTCCAGAGTGAGGGCGAACTCGTAGCGATCGCGGTAGACATCCGGATAAAAGCCGTCACGGAGCGACTTGGGGTCGCTCAGGGAGCGAATGGGTCCGCGCTTCGTTTCGCCGCCCACGAGATAGTCGGCCGTGGCGCCTTGACTTTCATAGAAGAATTCGAGGGATTCGCCGAAGATGTCGGAGTAGGCTTCGTCGATGGCGCCGTCTCCCGAGTAGGCGAGGAGGAACCGCCCGTTGACACACCAGGCCGGGACCAGACCTTCTTCCAGCTCCTCCATTGTCTGGACCAAGCCGGGGAACCGGGCGGTGTCGCACGTGTAGGTTTCGCCGTCGACGTCGGTGAAGCTCTCCGGACCGAGTCGCACGTCCAGGGGGAAGGGGTTGGAGAGACCAAGGGGGCTTCCGGTGCGATTGCTCACGGAGAAGTGCGTCACACCGTGCATTAACTCGTGGCCAACGATATCGAGCACCGTCAAGGGGTCCTCGCTCGTTTCGTCGATAGCCCGACCGAAACCGAATATGCCTCGGCCTTCCGGGCCAAACGGCGGGGGAGCAAAGAAGGCATTATCCTCGTCAATATTGACCATGGTGATCGTGCGTCCGTTCGCGCCGTCGATGCCTTCCCAACCGTGTCTGCCGAAGAAATAATCGTACGTCCAGCCGCTGTAGACATGGGCGCCAACCACAGCCGGGTCGTCCCAGTCGTTATCGGCGTCAACCGCGATGTCGTCCGATGTCCAGACCGGTTCCCCGGGCGGCAACTGGAAAAGATAACCCAAGATCAGACGAAAGGCACGCAGGAGGTTGAACCGGGCGTCGAGAGTGACGAGTTCCCCCGGCCGCATCCGGTCGTATGCTCCGAAGCCGGCGTCCCCCTGCGTCGTGCTCAGCTTCCTCCGCATACCCGTGGAGTCTGCGCCGGCCCCGACCGCCGACTGCGACTTGAACGCATGGACGCGGTGCAGGAGTTTGCCGTTGGCGGCGCCGACGAAATAGAAGTATCCGTCACTCATGGCGGCTTGATAGGCCAGGACGTACGATCCGTCCGGCCGGGGCAGTATACTCAGCGGCGGCTGCCGGTCGGCGACGAACTCTCCGCCGTGCATCACTTCGAGAAGCGCGGCGACCTCGGCCCCGGAGAACGCCGGCGTCGTATCCACGTCGATCCCCTGGTGCAAGGCGCCGAACAGCGACACGGTGACGCCGCTAGCGTCGAGCTGCCGGGAGACGCCCCCGCCGTGCACGGGAATGCCCGCATGGTACTGCGTGAGATACTCGTGGGTACGGCCTTCCAGGTAGGCGTCGCTCCGGCGCGACATGACGGCGAGGTTACCGGTGCGCTCCATGCCGTAGACCGTCGCGTTCCACTGCCGCAACGCGTCGAGCCCCAAGGTTTGTCCGGCTGCGATGGAAACGATGTCGAGTTCCTGGGCCGTAGCGTCGTGCTCCGTTGCCATGAGTGCGATCCCGATGAGGGCCAGAGCAATAACAATTCGTGGAGCGATTCTCATTTCGTGTCGGTCTCCTTGGAGTCAGACTAACGAGTTTGCCGGTTCGCCGTGTGGAGGCGCATTCAGAACCGCAAGCGCAGGCCCCCTGCCGTATGCAGCCCACCGGCCCTGGTGTCGAGTGTTCCGTTGCCCGCGGACGGAAGATCCAACGTCGCCCGGCTGTAACGGGTGAACCAGCCGATCCCGACATGGGCAGTGAAGTACCAGGTGACGTCGGCTCCCACGTTGAATCCGATGGTCGAGGCGGATTGCCGGCTGGTGACCGCACTGGAGAACGTAGCCGTGTCGAAGGGGTATGCGTGGGTGAAATTCACGTCGGTGACCAGTTGCTGCTCCACGTTGAACAACGTGGGTCCGGCGAAGCCCATTACCGTGAGCGAGTTCGTGACCGGCACCACCACTAACGCCTGCACGTGGACGGCCAACTCGCTGCGCGTGAGAGGCGACGAAACGCCCGAGATTGAGCGGTGGCGGTAGAAAAAGCGCGGGTGCGGCAGCTGCGCCGATACGCTGGCCGTTTCCTCGGAGTTGAACCCCGATATGCCGGCGCCGAGCGCGAAGTACGGCGCGACGCGCACGCCGCCGCTCACATCAAAGAGCGGCCCGGTCCTGTAGCGGTAGTCGCTCTCGAAGCGGGCCTGCTCCTGGGCTGCAGCCGCGGACAGGACCTCGCCATACACGCCTCCAGATTCCTGAAAGACGACGCTTTCGGAGAAGCTGCCGGTCAGTGTCTGCAGTCCTCCGTTGATGCTAATGAACGCCCGCGCATTCCCTGCGGGCTGCTGTGCGTGGGAGGGCGCGGCGCCAGTCAGTGTCAGGACTGCGGCGGCCAGCCAGAGGGCCAGTGCCGCCGCCGATCGTGTGTTCGAATGTGTGGTCATGAGGTTTCCTATGGTCAGCGAGCATATTACATCATCAAATCGAGTTACCGCACGGCTGAACGTGACAATGCCCTCACGGAGGTACTGGCGTCTCTTCAGCGGCCGCACGCGGACGAACATCGATCTGTACGTCTACGTGCTGGCCGAGCTTGTTGAGCACGATCATCAGACGGTCAATGGTGAAGCGGTCAAGCTGCACGTTGCGAATGCAGGTAAAGTCCGCATGACTGACACCGGTGCGGTTCTCGGCCTTGCGTGTCCCTGGCGAATTGCTAAAACGGATTCGGCCCGGGCTTCGGCGCGAGATGACCCATTAGTGCCCATGAAGCCCGCGGAAATCCGGTCTGAACACCATAGATGATGTTACTCTGCGACCGCCCTCGCCGCGTTGACGCTGCATGGGGCTTATTCTCCCATGTTCCCCATGACCTGACCGGCACTTTTTGTACCAAGTGGAAAGAGAGAGAATCCACTTGAGGAGGAAGTGAGGTCATGCCGACAAGGAGTTACAAGCCGGAGCAGATTGTAGCGGTGCTACGGCAGATAGAAGTGCAGATGGGGAACGGGAAGACTGCGCCCCAAGCCTGCAAAGAAGCTGGAATCCACACCCAAACCTACTACCGGTGGCGGAAGGAATACGGCGGGCTGAAGGTGGTGCAGGCAAAACGGCTAAAGGAGTTGGAGAAGGAAAACACGCGGCTGAAGCGGTTGGTAGCGGAGCTTTCTCTGGAGAAGCAGGTACTGCGGGATGTGGCACAGGGAAACTTCTGAGCCCTGAGCGGCGGCGTTGTGCGGTGGAGCGTGCGTGGGAGCAACACGGGTTGTCGGAACGGCATGCCTGCCGGCTGCTGGGGCAATGGCGAGGGACACAACGATACGAGCCGATTCATCGGGTGGACGAGGATGCTCTGACCCGAGCGATCATTGCCCTGGGAGCGAAGTACGGGCGATATGGCTACCGGAGGATCACAGCGTTGCTGCGGAGTGCGGGCTGGGAAGTGGGCAAGGACCGGGTGCAGCGGATTTGGCGGCGGGAAGGGCTAAAAGTGCCGCAAAAACAAAGGCCGCGAGGACGGCTGTGGCTGAACGACGGTTCCTGTGTACGACTGAGGCCGGAGCGACCGAACCACGTGTGGAGCTACGACTTCATGAGTGCCAGAACGCACGAGGGGAGAACGCTGCGGCTGCTGACCTTGCTGGATGAGTACACGCGGGAATGCCTGGCGATCCGGGTGGAGCGGAGGATGGGCAGCCAACAAATCATTGAGGCGTTGTCGGACGTGATGTTGTGGCGAGGGATACCGGAACAGATTCGATCCGACAATGGTCCCGAGTTCATCGCTAAACAACTGCGCCAGTGGTTGGCAAATCTAGGGACCGGGACACTGTACATCGAACCGGGCAGTCCCTGGGAGAACGGGTACTGCGAGAGTTTCAATGGGAAGCTGCGGGACGAATGCCTGAATGGAGAGATCTTCTACTCGTTGAAGGAGGCACAGGTGGTGATTGAACAGTGGAGGGTGCAATACAACACGGTGCGGCCGCACTCGGCGCTCGCCTATAGGCCCCCGGCGCCGGGGGCCTATAGCCCTCCCCTGCCACTGAAACCAGTTTCACAGCCCCAGGCTGCGATGTAAACTCTCACTACGGTTGGTACAAAAAATCGGTCTGGTCAATAGCCCGAGCCGACCTGCCTGTAGTAGGGATGCACCACGAGCAGCCCGCTCGCGAGCCAAACTACGGCGACAGACCATTTCATCCACTGGCCTTCGTCAGAAAGGGAGCCGGCCTTCACGATCCTCCAGAAACTGACGTTGGAAATCAGCGCCGCGAGCGTTTCTTGCTACCGCGGATCTGGGCATCAAAAGTCTACAACCAGAACTTTAACAGTGATTTCCCCCGTTGCTCGCGCCCCTGCCGCTGGAGATTTGAGTTTGACTTGGCATGACGGCCGGGCATAGACTCTGGAGCCGAGGAAACTTGAAATCGATAATTCCGGTTTAATCAATTACACAGGCCCCGGGATTTCCAAAGAATGGTCGGTTGATCTTGAGCTTATGCACCCCGACGAAGGCAACGGCTGTAATACTTGATGCCACCATCCTCCACCTGATGGGCCTGGATCATACTTTACTCACCTATTTCCACAGCGGCCGCAATTTCCGGCTTGCCGACGTGCATGGCCGGGTAGTCAAGGAACTGATCGCATAGTGACCAGCAAAGAGTTCGCGGGCAAGACCGCACTGATCACCGGAGGCTCGCGAGGGATTGGTCGCGCGATCGCACTGGAACTGGCTCGGCACGGTGCCGATATTGCTCTCAACTACCTCCGGCGGGACGAAGAGGCCCGCGCTGCCCAGCAACTGATCGAGCGGGAGGGGGTCCGGTGCCTTCTGATTAAGGGAGACGTTTCTCATCCAGCCGACGTAGAGGCCATGGTGGCCAAAACGCGCCAGGCGTTGGGACCGATCGGATTGCTAGTGGCTAACGCCGGTCTCAGTATTCTGGAAAACCATCAAGAGATTTCCTGGGAGACCTGGAAGAAGACGCTGTCGGTCAACCTGGACGGAGTTTTTCTCACGGTCATGGCGCTGAAGGACGAGATGCTGGCCAACAGGTATGGCCGCATCCTTTGCTTATCCTCCGTCGCTGCTCTGCTTCCGAGAAAGCTACAGATTCATTACGCCGCCAGCAAGGCTGGCGTCATTGCCTTGGTAAGGTGCTGCGCCGAAGCATTCGCGCCGCACGTTCGCGTAAACGGCATCGCGCCGGGCTTGATTGAGACGGAGATGGGCGCCCTGTTGGATCCCGAGGCTACCCAGCGGATAATCGCGGCGACACCTCTGGGGCGCCTCGGGCAACCGGAGGACATCTCCAACGTGGCATATTTTCTCTTGTCCGACCTCTCTGGCTTCATGACCGGGCACACACTCGTCGTCAGCGGTGGGCGAGTCACGCTGCCCTAGTCATAGATGCCCACCTTCCGCACCTTCACGTTGTCAGGCGTCCTTCGCTTGTCGATTCTGAGGACCGAATAATATCGCTCAAACGCCTTTTGATCACTCCGCCACATGTCTGCAATGGCCGTGCTTATTGGAGGGAATGAATCCGCGCGACCCACGCGTTGCCAACCATGCCCCGCCCCGCCAGCAGAAAAATCAACACGGTAGGCAACTAGGTTTCTAGTCCGACCCACCAAGAAGTACAGAAGGACCCGAGAGGTGCAGATCCTCTCGCTAGTCCAACCAAAACGCCAAGTCCAGGGCCCGCCGTCCGCGTCGGCGGCGCACGAACGGATGCAGGATCGGAAGTTCAGCCCCTTCGTGGGTGGAGAACTGCGGCCCCGTCTCGTCCCAAACCACATAGACGTTCTGCCCCTTCTCCTCGTAGCGCAGGCTGCGATGATGGACCAAGCGCGGATCCGCCTTTTTGACTGCCTGAAAGAACTTCTGGCGAGCAGCTATTGCTTCGTGGAAGAGCCGGTCGCGTTCGAGGACTAGCGCACTCAGCTTGTCCTTCAAGGGCTCAAGTAGGCGGGTGATCTCGTCCTCTGCCTGCAAGCCACGCCGCTGCAGTTTCTTGGCGCGGGTGAGTTCCGCCAAGGCCGCCGAGCTGTGCACAGGTGCTCTGCTTTTTGCTTTGGCCATGGTCCTTCCTTAAGGGATCTCAAACCTTCAGCAGATCTTAGGCCCCGCCCTCGTCCAAGTCAACGTGGCGGCCCGGCCGGTCGCGCTAGTTGAGAAGGACGATGTGAGTCGATGTCATCATGAACAGCACGTCCACCGACATGAATTCGCTTGTCCGAACGACACAAACGGGAAGACCTTTTTCCTCCATCCACTTTTCTTTCTCATTGACGACAACCGACTGCCCACATGATCCAGGCCGGGCTCGCTGTCAATGGAATCACTTTGCGATCATCTCCAACTCATTCGCAGCCGATTCAATCAACTTCGCCTCATCCTCGAGGATCTTTCCCACCCGTACAAGCTGCGCATCAGCCTCCTTCCATTTTTTCTGCTCGATTGCCTCACGCACGCCCGGGAGCGTCTTCACGGCGTACCCAGTGTGAAGGCCGGGTGCATAAATTTGATGCTTGTACCACGGACGTCCGGGTAGCCCCTCCGCATTTGTTAGTTTGCGCTCGCTCTCGATAAGTTTCGCATTCACTCGTCGGAATGATGCGCGACTCAGCGCAGCCCCACCGTTTTCCTGGGCCTTCGACAAAGCTTTTTCGTAATGCTCGGCGCTGCGGGTGAGTGCGTCTACGGCGTTCTCAAGTGGAGCGAAGCTTAAGTGTGGTGGGATTTCCTCCATCGGGGGAACAACAAAAGTCTTCTTGGGATCGGCTGTAGCGCTGAAAACCCCCTCTTCAATCTGTTTGTTGCGCTCGCGGATTTCGTCCCGTGTGGTTTTCAAGAGTTTCTTCAGTTCCTCCGCATACTTGCGGACCGTATCGGCAAAGTTTGTAAAGTTGTAGGGTAATAACTCGGCGTTGGCCAAACGCATCACCGCGGTGCCCGCAGTTTGCGCCAGCGCACGCCCGTAAGCAAAGTCGGTGTCCGAATAATGCGTGTACCAGTAGAAATCGTCGTAGATGGAGTGATAGACACCACCACTCCAGTCATCTCCGCCGTACCGGAGGTCTAGCGAAGCAATGCCTAAATGATCAAGGAAGACCGTGAAATCGGACCCAGTACCTAAGGCGCCAATTCTCCAGTCGCGTCTGTGTCGCGCTTCCTCTCGATCTTCCCGCGACTTGGAATCAGCGATGAGCTTTAATTGCCTCCGCTTCCAGACGGAAATCTTCTTTTCGGGGTCCACGATGTCTCGTGCAACCCCGTTGATGAATCTCTCTAGCGTGTGGGAGCCCCGCACGCGGAGATAGCCGCGACTGTTGGGGTCGGTGTTGATATATGCCACGGCATGCCGAAGCAGTTCGTTCCGGTGCGCTTCGGCCCACTCCGTCGAGCCGAGGAGTCCCTGCTCTTCGCCATCCCACGCGCAATAGATGATGGTCCGTTTGGGTTTCCAGCCTTGCTTGAGTAACTCCCCGAGAGCGCGAGCTTCTTCCAGCATGGCCACCAGACCCGAAACCGGGTCCGCCGCTCCGTTGACCCAGGCGTCGTGATGGTTGCCGCGCACGATCCATTCATCGGGATAAACTGACCCGGCAATCTTGAAGATGACATTGTAGATTGTCTTGATATCCCAGCTCGCTTTCACCTCCAGGTGCACTTTGGCGGGGCCTGGGCCGACGTGATAGGTAATCGGAAGCGCGCCGCGCCATTGCTCGGGAGCAACAGGCCCTTTGAGCGCGGCAAGCAGAGGCTGCGCATCACTATAGGAGATTGGCAGGACTGGAATCTGCGTCAGGGTCTTCGCCTCGCTGAGCGCCAGCCGCTTCGCCTCCGCGGTTGCGCCGACACCTGGTGTCAAAGGATCGCCAGGGTAAAGCAGCATATCCATAACGCTGCCCCGTTGCACTCCGCCTGGCGGACGCCAGGCACCCTCAGGGAAGACGTCTCCCCGGAAGTATCCATCCTCGCGCGGGTCAGAGTAAATCAGACAGCCGACCGCGCCGTGTTCCGCCGCCATCTTGGGTTTGAGCCCGCGCCACGAAGCCCCGTAGCGGGCAATGACAATTGCACCTTTGACGGAGATCCCCAGGCGCGCGAGCTTCTCGTAATCTTCCGGATTGCCATGGTTGACGTAGACTAGCGGCGCTGTCACATCTCCATCTGCGGAGTAGGCATTGTAAGTCGGCAATTGTTCGTCGTGCTGGTTAGAAGTCGGATCAACAGGGACTGTCGGCTCGCGGAGCTTGGCGACAAACTTAATGGGTTCGACCAGTTCCACCACGCGTTTCTTGGGTGTGGGGAAAAGCACGTCAAACGTCTCTATGTGAGCGTCCAGTCCCCATTCTTTGAATTTGGCAAGAATCCACTCGGCGTTTTCCTTGCCGTAGGGCGAGCCCAGGTGGTGCGGCCGGGCCGAGAGCCGATTCATATACTCTCGCAAGTTCTCTGGAACGGGAATCGCGCGAAATTTCCTTTCCCATTCGCGCTGGGCGAGAGCCGCGTCATTCGAGTACCCGGTGAGCGGCTGGGATGGGTTGTCCTGCGCGTGTACAAGGAGAACCCGCATAAGACCAAGCAGAACGATGACTGCAAAACGGCGCATGATACCTCCCTCACATCGTCCACGTGGCGCGTAGGCGCCACGCCTTTTCAAGGCGTTGACAATCGACATGGTACTGACTGCGGCCGTGATCTTTTCACGTCTCTCCGGCAGATCGATCCTTACCTGACAAGGATAAGGTTACGCCACCTGAGTAGTGGGGATCTATTCTGGCGTGCGGAAGCCGCCCGAACTCTACTGGACCGCGATGGTGACGTTTTCCCTGCTGGGGACGCCGTTGATGATGATCTCGATCTCTTGCGCGCCCGACGGGATTCCCTGCGGCACCTGCAGGTTTACCTGGTACAGGCCTACAAATCCTGGGGCCAAGCCGGAAAAGCTCACAGTGGCCGGGATGCCGCCGACGTTCACCAGCGGTGTGGTGATCGTCCTCGCTAGCGGTTCAGCAGGAGCAATATCGCCGGACGGCACGGGGGGATCCACTGGGCCCAGCCCGGTACAAAAAATAAGAAGGAACTCGCCCGGCCGCGCCGGGGCGCTTGTGCTGACCGCCTGGAAATTGTCGGCATGCAGGATGGCGCCGGCGCCGGTGCCCTGCTGGTTAACGGTGAAAATGCCGGGGGAAACATCCGCCACCTAAACCGGCTGCGTGGCGCTGGTTTCACTGCCGCGCCTCACCTGTACTGAGACTGATCCGGTTCCGACTGGGACGCCGGAAGGGACCTGCGCATTGATCTGACCGCTCGACACAAAAAACAGCGGTGCGGAAATACTGCTGCCAGGAATATTGAAGGTCACGCTGGTGCCCTCTGCCGTGTCGGGCAGTCGGGTGGAGAGCGGCACGCTCATTGCCAGCTGGGCTTCGCCGGCTAGGTTCGCCCCAAAGATGGCCACTAGCGCGCCCGGGGCCACGGCCCCGTTGGGATCGGCTGCCGCACGGAAACTGGCTCCGTTCACTACTGAGCTCGGCGGCAAGTCGGGCGTCTGTGCCCAGAGGGAATCCGGGGAGGAGGTGCCCCCCAGCAACAGGAGCAACCCGGCGGCGAGGTAGGCACGCATATCGGCAACCCTAATTCTTACGCAATCCAAATGCAGAATCAACGTCAGAAAGGACTCATAACCATACAACCGTGTAACGTCAGCGGGCCGACAGTTGCTGAATTTCCAGGCACTGCTGAGCAATCTCGGGATGTCTGCGGGCGCCGCGGTCCAAGGCAGCGCGAGCCTGCGCGGCTGCCTCGACATAGCGGCCTTGCTCGGCCAGCAAGGCCGCCAGCAACCAGCGCGGCCGATACCAGGCGGGAGCGGCGCTGATAGCTTCTTCCAGGGCCGCTCGCGCTTCCTCCGCTTTGCCGAGCAACACGTACAGCGAGGCCAGGTGCACATGTACGATCTGCGGGCGGCCGGAATGGGACAGCGCAGCCTGCGCGGAATCCTCGGCCAGAGCCAGCAACAGGCCGCGTTGCGCCGATTGCAGGCCGCTCCGGATCACCACGCAACCCAGGGCTCGCGAGTAGGCAAACGGATAGGTGCCGGTCCAGGGAAAGGCGTAACGCGCGGCGGGTCCGGCCCGGAGCAGGCTGTCCAGATCACTGCCCTCCCGCGCTTGCATTGCCCTCCACACGGCGCGATCGGCGCGCACCAGCCACGCCCCGAAGACGACCACCAAGGCCAAGCCAACAACGGCCACCGCCGCCACCACGGTTCGCGCCCCGAGCCGGGCAGTGGTGGCGGGTACGGAAACCGAAAGCGCGGCCAATAGCAGAAGAGTGAGCCTCGTGGGAATCGTGTCGGCAATAAATTGGGCACCCACGAGCCCGGCAACCAGCGCGGCCAACAAGGCAGCGTCCAGTGCAGCTTCGCGCGACGAAACGGCGCGGGAGGACACGACGAAGTTGCGCAGCGCCACTCCCATCAGCAAGGCAAACAGCAACACCGCCGGCAGGCCCGCGGAAGTCAGGTAGTCGAGAAAAACATTGTGCGGCGATTCGGCGTACCGGTCCGGGTCCCGCCGGGCGAGCTCCAGCGAATGAAACTTGAGGAAGCTGAGTTCGAAGGTGTCGAGCCCCGTCCCCAGCAGGGGGTGAGCGCGGGCCAGACGCAGCGAATCGCGCCAGAGCAGCAGGCGCGCGCCTCCCGCCGGGTCCTCCACAAACCAGCGCACGCGGCTGCGCACCCGCTGTCCGGCGGGAGAGAGCACAAAGACGGCGGCCAGCGCGGTCACCGCCAGCAGGCCCAGCAGCACAGGACGGCGGCGCTTGGCGCGGACCAGCAACACGACCACGCCAGCCGCCGCGCCCAACCACGCGCCGCGACTGCCGGAGATCACCAGCGCCAGCGCCAGGGCGGCCGCCGCCGCACCCCAGGCGAGTCGCGCCCGGGCCGCAGTCGCCGACATGGCCAGGCCCACCGAGACAAACCCTGCCGGCAGCAAGAAGGCGGCCAGGTAACTGACGTAGCCCAGCGTCGCCGGCGGCCTCACAATTTGCCACTCGCCTTCGCCGATGTGGTAGAGCGCGGGTGAGATCCAGGGATCGCGGCCAAAGTATTGCGCAAAGCTGTAGGTGGCCGCAGCGACGCCTGCCAGCACCCAAGCCGCCAGCAGACGGCGTCGTCGCGCGCTGTCCTCGCCGATCACCACAGGGACCGCCGCGGCCACTGCCAGGCACGCTAGCCAAGCGGGCAGGCCCATGCGCCGCCATTCACTCCCCACCCGCGACAGCACGCGGTTGTGCGAAAAAATGCTGGCCAGTACACCCATGGCAGCCAGCGCTGCCAGCAGCCCCAAGAATCTGCCTGCCTGCCCGCCCGCCAAAAGACGGGACCCGACCTTCGACCGCCAGCGACACCCAGACGACGCAGGCGCCTGCCAGTAGGGCCAGTAATTTCGGGGTAACGTCGAAAAACTGCAGGCCCGGAGACAGAGCCAGCGGGACCACGACCACCACGCTCGCCAGCGTCCAGAAGGCCGCTGCCGCCTGTTTCTCAACCGCTTGCCGGTCCGTTTGCACGATCAACAACCCGTTGATTTGCCGCCCTTGCCGGTATATTGTGGTTCGCGTCTTCTGGTCAAGTAATTCGTGACCGCTTCCGGTCCGGCACCATGCTTCTACGGCGTCTACATTCCCTTGCTTCGGCCTTTTACCTGACGCGCCTGTGCCAGCGAATTGTGTGGCGCCAGCCGACTCAGGTGGTTGTCATTGGGAGCCACCCATGCATTTTGCAACTGCTCCCCGCTCGGGCACAGGTGGAATTCCTGCGCGCAGACCAGGATCAGGAGATCCGCGCCCTGCGCAATACGGGCTGCTGGGACGAGATCCTGGTGGCGCCTTCGGCCGAAGAGATTTCCTGCCTGCCCACGGTACTAGAAGCCTTGCAGGCCCTGCCGGTTCCCGTTCGGGTGGCGCTGGAGTTGCCCGGCGCTGCAGCGGTGCGTCGCAAGGAAGACCTGTTGCTGGTGGATGTGGGTTTGTTCCCCGGCAGGCGTTTTTCCTGCGCAGTGGTCAAACGGGCGCTGGACATCATGATCGCCTCAGCTGCCCTGGTTCTGGGCGCCCCGCTGGCTGCCGCGATTGCGCTGGCGATCAAAGCTTCCTCTCCCGGGCCGGCGCTTTTTGCGCAGGAACGAATCGGCTGGAACGGTCGGTCGTTCACCCTGTACAAGTTCCGGACCCTGCCGGTAGGACCGCCGGACATGAGCGAGCATCGCTGGAGCGACACTGCTCCGCCCGAAGCCGGCTCCCTGGGACGAGTCCTGCGTCGCCTGGGCCTGGATGAATGGCCGCAGTGTTGGAACGTGCTGCGCGGCGAGATGAGCGTGGTTGGGCCGCGCCCTGAGCGCCCTCATTTTGCCGAGGGCTTCGGTCAGGCTCTGGAAAGCTACTCGCTGCGCCAGCGGCTGAAACCGGGGATCACGGGATGGGCCCAGATTCACGGGCTCACTGGCGCCAGCGACATTTCGCGGCGGCTGGAGTACGACCTGTACTATTTGCGGAACTGGTCGCTGGGTTTGGCTTAAAAATTCTGCTGCGAACGCCCCTGCGTGCGCTGCGGCGGCGCGCTGCGACCGTGGCGCCAACCTTGCCTTCGGCCACCAGACCTCCCGAGGCGATTCCCGAGGTCCGTGATCATGCCCGCTCCTTTTGAACTGATGCTCTACCTGCGGGCTATGCTGGGCCGCTGGAGGCGCATGGCGCTGGTGGTTGCAGTGGCCTCAGCCGTCGCCCTGGCCGTGAGCCTGCTGTTGCCGAAAACGTACGAGGCGACCGTCACGCTGGTGATCCAACCTGCAATCATCCAGCGGGCTGGCAGCGAGGCGCGCTTCTCCGCCTTCGTAAACCGCACCTACCTGGAATACTTGCGGAGCTATGAGCATGTTCTGCAGAGTGACGGATTGCTGGACCGCCTGATTCGCCAGACTAAGCTGGACCAGCCCCCCTACGGCTACACTGTTGCCAACTTCCGCGGCTCGGCGTTGAACGTCACCCTGCTGGAAAACACGAAGATTCTGAAGGTGCGCGTTCGTCTCTCGAATCCACAGAAGGCGCACGAAGTTGCTCTCAGCTTGGCACGCCTGGCTGTCCAGTCGAATGCAGCAATGAACTCGGCGGAAGCGCAACGGGCGGCGCAGCAGTTTGAAAAAGAGCAGGAACGGCTCCTCGCCCGGTTGGGCGAAACGCAAGAGGCGCTGGAAAAATTCCAGCGCACCAGCCGCGTCGATGTGGCTCCTCTCAAGTTGCGCCTCAAGGAGCTGGAACTCAACTACGAGTTGGCGGAGAGAGCCGTGGCATCCTACAGCGAGCGCGCCGGCCAAGCCGAGCTCGACATGGCCGCCCGCCAGGAAGAACTGCTCCTCGCCGACTCGGGGATCGTTGCTTCCCGGCCCATCCGCCCGCGCCTGGGATTGAATGTCCTGCTGGCGGCATTGCTGGGGTTTCTGGGCAGCCTTCTCTACGAGACCTGGGTGTGGAACTGGGCTCTGGAGCGGGACGCCGGCGAAGTTCGGGTCAGGTCCTCCCAAGAAAACCATACGCACGTTGGCGTTCCCTGAAGGTGGTCATGAAAGTGGCCATCGTCCACGACTGGCTGACCGGTAGGCGGGGCGGCGAGAAGGTGCTGGAGTCGTTCTGCCGCCTCCTGCCCGGCGCCGACCTGTTCACGCTGTTCTATCTCCCGGAAAAAGTGGGCCAGTTGGTGGCCGGCCACCAGGTCATCGTTTCCTGGCTGAACCGGCTGCCAGGTGTCGGGCGTTACTATCGCTACCTGCTGCCGCTGGCGCCGGCGGCGGTGGAAGGCTTCGATCTGCGGCGTTACGACTTGGTGCTCAGCAGCAGCCATGCCGTCGCCAAGGGGGTGCGTGTCCCGGCCGGCGTTCCCCACCTCTGCTACTGCCACACGCCAATGCGCTACCTCTGGGACACCTCGGCAGACTACTTTCAGTTCGGGCCGCTACGCCGCCTGCGCAAGCTGCTTCTGGGTGCCTGGCAGGGGAACCTGCGCAAGTGGGATTTGCGTTCCAGCCACGGGGTCACGCAGTTTTTGGCCAATTCGGAAAACGTGCGGCAACGAATTTGGAAACTCTACGGGCGCCACTCGATTGTGCTGCATCCCCCGGTGGATACGGACTTTTTCACGCCGGGCCCGGGCAACCCAACTTCGACTGGCGGCTCTTTTTTGGTGGTTGCGGCACTGGAGCCTTACAAGCGCGTGGATCTGGCGATCCGCGCGATGAACCGGCTGGGAAAGCGGCTGGTCGTGGCCGGCAGCGGCTCACAAGCCCGCGCCTTGCGCCGCATCGCCGGTCCGAACGTGAAGTTCACCGGCTGGGTCAGCGATGAGTGCCTGCGCGAACTCTATCGCGGCTGTCGTGCCCTGCTCTTCCCTGGGCTGGAGGATTTTGGCATCGTTCCGCTGGAGGCACAGGCCTGCGGCAAGCCGGTCGTGGCTTACGGGCACGGGGGCGCGCTGGAGACGATCCTGCCCGGCCGAAGCGGCATGTTCTTTTCCGAGCAAACGGAAAGTTCGCTGGCGGCCGCTGTTGCCGCGCTAGAAAATTTGGACTTCGACGCAGATGCTGCTCGCAGGAACAGCCTGCAATTTTCCCGGCTCCGTTTTGAAAGCGCATTGTGGCTGTTTCTAACGAAAGTGACAAAAATGCCTGAACACGAATCCGCAAATTACGCAGAGCCGGAGCCACGTAGGGCATAATCCTCACAATTGGCGGAATCCTAGGATTAATCTCCGGACTTAAGTCGCAAGATATCCAAATTGTGATGCATCAGTTTAGTTTCCCGTTCCCTTAGGCGCGTCGCTGGCCACTGGCGCTGATTGCAGCCTCTGCCGGAGCGGCCGCTCTGATACGCGACGTGCCGGCAACGGCTGCGTTGCTGATTGTTCCGGTGGTCGCCGCAGCCCTGGCTTTCCTGCTCAGCCACCCTCTCGCCTGGATTCCCGTCTGGATTGCTCTTGCGCTGGTGGCTCCGCCATTTCCAGTCACGGTGGCCGGGCTGGAATTGCCGGTGCATCCGGCGGTTGCAGTGGTCGCGGCTGCGCTGCTGGTCGGCTGGGTACGCCTGCCCGAATGGCACCTGGAACGCAGCTCGCTGGTCCTGGCCTGGTGCGCGTTTCTCGGCGTCCTGCTGGCGTCACTCCCCCTCGCATTTCTTTACTCCGGGACCGCGGTAGGAGCGCAATCCGCACTCCGCTGGCTACTGCTCTGCCAGAGTTTCGTTCTGCTGGCCTGGACCGCCTGGGGCCCGGCATCGCGCGCCGGAGCAGATGGCTCCGGAAGTTCCGGAAACTTCGCCGCGCTGCTGATAAAAGTTGTGCTGGTAGTGGCGTTGCTGTCGGCAGCCTTCGCCGTGGTGGATTTTTCTACAAGTTCCCCACTCCGGTGCGCTTCTCTGCCTAGTACATTTACATGCCGGAAGGCCACTACCGGCGGGCGCAGGGCGTCTTCTATGACGCCAGCACGCCGGGAAATTTCTGCGCCATGGTGTTGGCGCTGATTGCGGCCTTGGATCGGGAGGCGCGCCGCCAGCTCCGTCTTCCAAGCTGGCTCCTCTGGTTGCCGGTGCCTGTGTTGGCGGCCGCGCTGCTGCTTTCCTTCTCGCGCGCTTCCATGGCCAACCTTCTGGTCGCGCTGCTGGTGCTGGCTTGGCTGCGCCGAAATGTGCTGTGGCGCCTCCGCCCCGTGCTCAGGATGGTGATGCTGTCGGTCGCTGCGGCACTCGCGGTGATCTTGCTTGCGCCTGAGATGGCGCTTCGCTACGGCTACCGAGTAGCCTTCACATTCTCGCAACTGCTCGACGATCCTAACCGCGTGTTCTCCTTCCGCTTGGACTCGTGGCACTTCCTCGCCGGCTTCCTCGCGGAGAACCCGCAACATCTGTTGTTGGGTATCGGCTACAAATCGCTTCCCTACACCGCGTACCTCGGGCGGGACATCGTGGCCGACAATATGTACCTCAGCTTGCTGGTAGAGACCGGCCTCCCCGGCCTGTTGGCTCTGTTGTTGCTATGCGGAGCGCTACTGGCGCACGCCTACCGCCTGGGCCGTCACAGCGAGGCCGCCGTGTCGGCACTCGGCTGCTTCCTATTTGCTTTCTGGTGCGGTCAGATGGTGCAGATGCTCTCCGGCGACACCCTCACCTACTGGCGGGTCACCCCCGTGTACTTTGCCATTCTGGGCGCAGCCATACGGCGCAGCCGCACGCTAGCGGAGGGCGGGCCGAGCCAGCGATGAGCCGTCCAACGATTCTAATCGCGGACCAGTTTTCGGAATTGGGTGGCGCCCAGCGTTCCCTGCTGGACCTGCTCCCGGCACTGGCCGAGTCTTACACTCCGGTGGTGGCGCTGCCCGGCCCTGGGCCGCTCACCGCCGAACTGGAGCGCCTGCGGATTCGCTGGGAGCCGCTGGTGCTGGGACATTACCGCTCGGGAGCCAAGTCGCCAGCCGACATGCTGCGCTATGCGCTGCGCCAGCCGGTATTGGTCACGCGCCTCACGCAATTGGCGCACGTGCTGCGGGCGGCCCTGCTTTACGCCAACGGGCCGCGTTTGTTTCCCGCCACGGCGGTGGTCGCCCGCCGCTCGGACCTTCATCTGCTCTGGCACCTGCATCTGGAACTGGCATCGGCTCGCGAGCGCAGCCTGGTACAGGCGGCGGCTCGCCTGGCCCGCCCGGCGGTGGTGGCTTGCAGTCACGCGTGCCTGCGTCCGTTCCCGCGCCGCAGCCTGATTCGGCGAAGCGCTGAGGTCGTCTACAACGGCGTTCCTCTAGTGAAACTCCCCAGCCAGCAAGCTCAACGGAGCTCAGCTATGGCTCCTTTACATCGGCCGATCATCGGAATCATCGGTGCGCTTCATCCCGACAAGGGCCAGCTTGATCTGCTGCGCGCCGCGCCCGCAGTGTTGCAGGCCTTTCCGGAAGCACGGTTTCGGCTGGTGGGGGCTGTGGCCGATGAAGCATACGCCCGCCGGCTTTACCAGCGGGCAAAGACGTTGGGAGCCAGACGGGTGGAATTTCCCGGGCCACTCCCCTCCCCCACGGACGCCCTGGCCGGCCTCGACGTGCTGGCGGTTGCCTCGCATCGAGAGGCCCTGGGGCGGGTGATCCTGGAAGCGTTCGGGGGCGGCATTGCAGTGGTAGCCTCCGACGCCGGCGGCATCCCGGAAGTGGTTGAGCCGGGGGCCAACGGCCTGCTGTTCCACCGCGGCAATGCCGACGAGCTGGCACGGACGCTGGTTCAGCTCTTGGGCGACCAATCGCTCCGGGAAAAGCTTATTCGCGGCGGGCGGGAGAGCTACCAGCGTCGCTGGCAAGTGGAGCGCTTTCGCGCAGAAATGCTGGAGAAAATAACGCGGCAAATAGCGCAGCGGCCGCCACGCCCGTGACGCCCAGCACAACAAACAGCGCCCCGTGTACGAACATGCCCAGGGAAACCAGCACGACCCCGCCGAAGTAAATTCCCAGATCGCGGTTCACCGCAACCACCAAGCCCCCACAGCCCGCAAGAAGCCCGGAAGGGCCCGCAAGTGAAAGAATACGCGAGACAGAACAAAGCGAGCCTGGCGCGTGGTCCGCAGAAGACGACGTGCCGCAGAGAGCCGTTCGGCTGGCAGGTAGACCGCATCAACAGGATCGGGCAGCGACAGCGGCAGCAAGCGCCGCCGCAGCACCCGCAGCCGGCGGCGCCATCCTGCAATGAAGCTCAGTTGCAGCAACACCTCCGCCTTGCGGGAACGCTGCTGTTCGACCACCGTGCTGGAAAACTGCGTCACCCAAGCACTGGCCCGCGGTGGCAGCAGCGCCATCTCGGGCTCAAGCTCGGGAGCCAGGCGGCACTGAAACACCCGGGAAGCCAAAGCGAAAGTGGCGGCGCAAAGGCGGCGCAGGGATGGGTTGGGCGTCTCGCGCCATTGGCGCCAAAACTCGCTGGCAGAAGCGTGCGTGTCGAGGAAATGCGCGATTTCGTACAAGTGCGACACGCGTAGGCTGCCCCGGAACAGGTGCCGCAGCGTGTGTAACGCGCACGAAGCAAGCTGATCGCAGCCGTCCAGCATGGGAATCCCGTGCCGCTCGGTCAGGCGCGTCAGTGGCTCTGGATGGAACTGAACCGGAATGCATTCGAAGCCGGAGTCCCACAACTGGAAGTGCAGGTCGATCCGCAGCGGGATGTCGAGGTCGAAAAAATCGCCGCGCCATTCCCAGCCGGTCTTGCGGGCCAGCGCGGGCAGGTGGTCGAGGGGCCCACCATCACGGCCGACCAGGGACTCATAGCCGCGCGCCTGCAGCAGGGCAAACGCCGTCCGGGCGTGGTCGGGGGAGAGGTAGAAATCCAGGTCGTATTGGACCCGGTCGTGGGCCGCGGGCACAAAGTCGGGCTCCAGAGTGCACCCTCGGAGAACGGCAGCGCGCAGTCCGGCGCTGCGGAACAGGGTCAGCAGCGCGGCGGTCTCCTCCCTGTGCTTCTGCAAACGCAGCCTGTTTTTTCGCAGGCGTTCCTCGCAGCCGGCCCGGTCCGATGGAGGCAGCTCCACCCCTGCGTCTTGGGCCACCCGCCGAAGGTGCAGGGTCAGACCGGCCCGGTCGGCAAAGGCGAGCAGCCTGCGACGCTGCGCTTCGTCACCGGCGGCCCACTCGCCGAGCGCCCGATGTGCTGTCGGCGGATCAAAAGAAAGGCACGTCGTTGCCAACTCCGCGGGCTTCATTGTGGCTTCAGGCGCTCGCGCTTCCTGAAATCTTACAGATTCAGCTTCAGCGCCATCTGGATGCGCCGCGGATCGCGCTCTGCTGCGAACGCTCGAAAGCGAGGTTGAGCGACTGCGCCCTCACCAGCGCTTCTGGGACCGGCATTCCCGACGGGCCCTAGACCACACAGGTAATGGTGGCCGAAGCCACTTGGTCTCGCACGGGGGACACCCAGGCGAACAAGAACAACCCAATCCAGACGACAGTGCTCAGTGACCCGGGAATCATTTCGCAGTTCTGTTTGGCAAAGGCAGGCTGGCCAATTGTTCGAGAGCCTGGTCCCAATTGGAGTAGCGGAGCCGGTAGGCGCCGGCTTCGACAAAACGCCGGAGCGCTTGGCCGTGTGCCACCATGGTTTGCTCGTCATCCAGCCGAACCAGCGCCTCGAACAGCAGTCGGCGTGCCTCGGCAGCAGGCACTGTTTCCAGGACCGGCGCGGCGCCGTCACTGCGCTCGAGAAAAACCACCACGCCGGGTTTGGCCTCGGTCACCGCACGCCCCGGCAGCCACTCCTCGGTGCGCATCGCCAGGCACTCCTGGCGGTCACGACTCATAGTGACCTGGGCCTGCTTGAGCTCGGGAAACAGCTCGCGCGCCGACACCAGAAAGTGAAGGTGTGTGGGGTTTCCTAGAAGCGCCGCCGAGTTTTCAGAACGGTTCAAATAAACGACATCCTCAGTCAACAGCCGATAGCCAGCGCGGGCGCAAGCGTAGGCCAGCGATGTTTTGCCGGCCCCTGCTGGTCCCGACAGGCAGATGCCATATCCGTCGCGCACCACGCAGGAGGCGTGCACCGGGGTGAGCCAGTGGTGCACCAGCAACACATAGGTGGCGCAGTCAGGAAAGGTCCAGCGGAAGAACTCGCGGTCTTCCAGCATCGCTGGTGAAAAAAACCCATGACCCGCCGCCGGTCCAGGTCCGCCACCATGAAATTATCCGGACCGCACACCACGGCGAACAGGTCCCCCCAGGCCCGATATGCCGCCGGCGCCCAGGGAGGCCCATTGGAATCTGAAGGCGCGCACACAAGCTGCATGTGCAGGCCTGCTTCCTCAGGCGCCACGCCGGCAAGAGGCTCAGCCTGCGAAAAAATGCGGAAACTTGACTCGACGCACTCCAGAATCCGCCGGTCGTTGGTTTCGACCTTGAGCCGGAACCCGAGCGGGCGAAAGACCGCCCGCAAGGGGGTCTCCACCGACAGAAGAAGAGGATCCCGGTGTCGGTACGCCGACATAGAAACTTGACCTTAATGGCGCAGGAATTCTACAACGAACGGGCGCCCAAGCGTGCATGGGGAATGCGAGGGAGGGCAACGCGGGCAGAGAGCCGCGTGACAAGAAGTAAACCGTGGCGCCGGCACGTTCAGGAAGCAAAGGTGGGTAACGCTCGCTGGCCGTGGCTACCCCCTGCACTCTTTCCAGCAACGCCTGCTCGGCGGGGTTCGAGGGTGTGTAGTCATCAAAAACGATGGCCAGCGCCGCTGAGCCTGGGGCCCAACCATCGGCCTGCTGTGCCCGCACCAGCTGTTCGCGCAGCCGCGGCGCGTGCACCCAGATGCGGGCGTAGTCGAACGGCCAGATGTTTATGCTCGCCATCATCTGGCGGGCCGCCCGGACTCCGGCCTCGCCCTGCCGGCGCCGGATCAACTCCAAGAAATGCTGCGTCTGCTCCGGAGGCAAGGGGCGGGCGAAAATCAGCGCCGTTTGAGTGGGACCGAGACGCGTGGAAAGCATCTGCGCCAGCGCGAAGTCCAACTGCAGATTGCCCTCCTTCACCGACTGGTCCAGGATTCTCTTGGTGGCATAGCCCTCGTAGGCAAACGTCACCAGAAACACCAGGACGGCCGGGGCTGCCGTCACGGCCAATACGGCCGGCATGCGACCGCGAAGCCAGCGCAATCCGGCAGCCGCCATGAGAAACCAGCACGGTAGCAGGAAATGGACTTCGCTGTTGGTCACGTAGCGGTCGTAATCCGGCTCCATTCCGTGGGCGGTCAGGGGCAGCGCTAGCAAGAAAAACACCATCGCTAGCAGCAAGGTTTCAACGACCCCCGCATGCCGTTTCCGCTCCGGATCCCGCCACCAGATCCAGAATCCGGCAAGCGCCAACACCGCCACCACTGACGTGGTGTGGTTCAGCGACGCGCCCAAAAGGTAGGGAATCCGCCACAAGCGCGCTGGCCGGAAAGCGGGGTCGAACAAGATGGTTCCGCCTGGAGAAAGGCCATGATTAAGAATGATCCAGGCCAATGGGCCGATGGCGAACGAGAGCGCAAGGCGCAAGGCTGCGAGAGGGCGCGGGCGGCACTGGATCAGGCGCGCCAGCGCCGCTGCCAGGGCCGCAAACCACACCTCGTAGCGGGTAAGGCAGGCGGCTGCCAGCAGCAGGTAACCGGCTGCCTGCACCGCTCTCCGGGACCGGCCGAAAATCAAAGCCAGGCCCCAAAACAGCAGGGTCAACTCCAGCATCTCCTGGTAGGGCGCGCTTCCCAGGAAGATCAGGAAGTGGTTGGAAGCAAACAGCAGGCCGGCGTAGATTCCGCTTTCGGCCCCAAAGGCGCAGCGGCCAACCGCGCCATTCCGCACGCTCCCAGCGCAGAAACTAGCACCAGGACTAAGCGGAGAAAAAAAGGGTCAGGGGTAATGCGGGTGGCCAAGTGGACCACCACCTGGAATAGCGGTAATTGGTAGGCAAGCCGCAGGTGCTCCCAGTTCGTCAGGCGAATAATCGGGTCACCACCATAGATGACCGGATAACGCCACAACACTAGGAGTCCCACCGCGACTGAAAAGCCGAACAGGATCAGATACCAACGCAAGGAAAGCCTTTGCTGCTGGGGCACGCATTCCATTTCTCTGGTTCCATATATCAGTCACGCCTTTTCCGCAAGCCTGGCGCGCCGGAGTAGTGGGCGGTGGGGCCTGTCCAAAACGCCAAGCTCAGGCGGGAAGCGTTTCCGATGAACCTGGGGGTGGGGAAGCGCGGCGGGCCACGCGGCTGACGGCCCCGACAATCTTACGGAAAGGAAGCTGCCGGCAGTTGTCGAAGGGAACGAACTCTCCCACCCGCGTGCCACGGTAGTACCAGCGCGTCAGTAGCGCCAGATGCTCGGCACGAGACCGCGCCGAGCCTTCACCGAACTCCAGGTCCAGAAGCAGCTCGCGCAGCCGGGCGTCCAGCGACACCGGCCTGCCATCCACCACCTCCAAGGTAAAGGTTACCTGAGGCTGCAGGAAGCCCCTCCAGAGAGGGAACAATTCCACTGCGGGCGATTGGGCCGACGGTTGTATCACCAGTCCGTTCAGGTGCTCCAGGTCCATGGCAAGCTCGGGCCTGTGCTTCATCGCCTGCTCGACCTTCTCTAGTCGCCGTTGCAGGCGCGCAGCCTCCTCAAAGTCCAGTTGCTCGGAGGCGCCGTCGCGTTCGGCCTCGATGATCTTTACCAGTGACGTGCCGCTACTGGAGAAGAAAGTCGTAAGGCGCGCCACCTCCTCCCGATAGTGCTCCTGGGTGCAGGCGTCCTGGCACGGGCGCAGGCACATGCTCATCTCGCCGTAGATGCAGCCGGGATGAGACGGGTCCGGATGGATCGCCTCCACGCACCGGCGCACCAGGAACAGGTCCAGGATTTGCGGGGCGAACTTCTCGGCCGCCGCCCGCGTCGGAAACGGCCCGTAGTAGAGGGCCGGACCAGGTCCCAGGCGGCGCGTGACGTAGCAGCGCGGGTAGGGATTCGCCAGGTTCACCTTCAGCAGCGGCGGCGGACGCAGCCGGAGCAGCTCGCGGTAGCGTTCGGGAAAAGCGGCCCGCGCCGCCCGATAGAGCAACACGGAGGTTTCAAACACGGAGCCGGTCGCGCGGTAACGGATGGCGGTGGTGGCACCGCGCAAGTTCAAGCGCCGGGCGCCGCGGGCGGCCTCCCTGGTTCCGGTGGGCATCGGTTCGGGGGACTCCAGCAGGCGTTGCAGCCGGCGGCGCAACGACGCGCTCTTTCCTAAGAAGGGCTCGCCCTCGGTTTCCAGGAGGAAAACCCCCGGACTCGCAGGAATGGCAGTGAAATCAAAACGGGAAGCCTCAAAGGGCAGCAAAACGGGAAGCAGTGAGGCCCCAGATTGATCCATCAACATTTGATCCATTGACGATTGTTGGCCGGTTGGGGGTGGCTGTATTGACGATTGTTTCGTTGGTTCCTGCATTCCGAATCGTCAATGAGTCAATTCTGAACCTGGAACAGATTGAGGAATTGCGTCGGCGGGGCCGGCGGGACCCCGGCCATGCGCAGGTTCTCTTCCACGTGCACCACGTTTTTCATGCCCACCAGCGCCACCCCGATGCCCGGGGCGGAGCGAACAAACTGCAGGGCTCGCTGCGCGTCGCTCTCAAGCCCATCCAAAACCTGGCCGACGATCGCCGGCAGCCCGGCGACCAGGCTGGCCTGCCGCAGGCTGGCGCTGGCCACCACCGTGATCCCTAGCTCGCGGGCCGCGTCGAGCAGGTTTGAGGCGCGGCCCCCGAGCGTCTGGTTGTGGACCGCAAACGCCTCCGGCATCGCCAGATTAAAGGGCAACTGGAGGAAACGGAGGTGGTGCTGCTCGCCGGCGACCTCGCGCGCCGCCAGGGCCGCCTCCTCAAGCGAAAGGTAGTCGCGCGAGCCGGGCGGTTGGCGATAGCCGCTCCAGGTGGCGGTGCCGTACCACTGAATCTTCCCCTCCTCCACCTTGTGCTCGAGAAGTTCAAAAGCCAGACGGAGGCGCCGGAGAAATTCCTGGCGAGGGACCGCCGACAGCTGCGTCTCCGGGTTGTGCAGGTAGAAGACGTCAATACATTCCAGGCCCAGGTTGCGCAGGCTGCGGTCCAACTGGTCGTCCAGGTACCGTGGCGTCATGCAGTGCACGCCCCCCGCAATGTCCTGGGCGGTGCAGATGCCCGGTTGCAGGTAATTTTCCTGGAAATAGTGTCCCGGGTTGCCGGGCATCTCGCCGTCGGGCGTCAGGAAGCCAGCCTTGGTGCAGACCACCACTTCCTCGCGCCGAATGCGTCCCTGGGCTGTGAGCGCGGCCAGCGCCGCCCCGATCGAGCGCTCGCTGCGTTGAAAGCGGTAGTTGATGGCGGTGTCAATGACGTTCGCGCCCAGCTCCAGAGCGCGGGTGACCGCGGAAGTGTAGGCCTGGTCGGTCGCCTCGTCGGGCTCCCCCAGATAGGTGCCGATACCCACCGAGGACATCCACAGACCTTGCATCTGACGAAAATGGCCGGCCCGGGCGGCGGCAGGAAACCGTTCGCGGTAAGCCGCAGTTCCTTCCGCGGTGGCCGGCCCGGCTAGCGGCATTCGCAAAGTATAGCATCGGAGTGCTGCTGGAACGCGGAGCTGGAGATTGAACCATTGAAGATTGATTGATTGACCGATCCATGGAGATGACATAATGAATCAAATAGAGGTGCTTCTGAGGAGACCGTTATCTCTTATTCTGGTGAAAAAATGAGACTTGGAAATATAATCCTACTGGTTGCTCTCCCAGTGCTCTTTTGTACTTGGGCAAGGGCAGCGGACCCACCCCATCTGTGGCCCAAGCATGTGGAGTTTATTTCCTATCTTCACCTTGCAAGACAGGCGCGTATTTACGGTAAGGTAGTCGTGCGGTGTTCTGTCAGAACCGATGGCACTGTTAGCGAAGTGAAGGTTCTCGAAGGACATCCATTGATCGGGGCTCATAGCGCTAAGAATGCTTCACGCTGGACGTTCTTCATCAAGAGTTCCAGGGCAACAGCACCTGCTCATGTTGATCTCACTTATGAATACAAGTTGAGCGATCTAAGTAACGTTACAGGATCTCCCAACACAATGGCTGTCGATTTCCCATACATCGTGCACGTACAGGGGAAAGCGCCGACGCTCTAGAAAAGCAGGAGGCAACCGTGCCGAAGTGGGTCAATGCGTTCGGTCTCATACTTCTGGCGTGTTCTTGCGTGAATGGTCAGGAAAAACTGCCTGATTTGTGGCCCAAGCACGCCAAGCTTGGCCGACTGCCATTTCTAGCTGCAAAAGCACAAATTCCAGGAACAGCCGTCATTCGGAGTTCCTTGAACGACGACGGAACAGTTAGCTCCGCGTTTATTGACTCTGGGCATGCACTGCTGGGGCAGGCCAGCGCGGAGAATTCGCTTGGCTGGACGTTCTTCGTAAGTGAATCGGAGGAAGCCCGCAGTGTTGTTTTGACATACGAATACCGTCTAGTGAAGAGCGGGAGGGCTGGTGATGCCCACATCTTCATTGACTTGCCACATCGGGTCGTCATTACCATCGAAATGGGACCAGAAGGTGAATCCTGATCGCTTTTTAGTTTGCCGCTTCTGGCTATTCACTGCCGAAATAGGCTCGGCGTGGCTCTCCTCTCGTCATCGAGCCGCCCAATCGGAATCAAACGTCAACTCTCACAGTTCGCATGAGACCAGAGACTCGAGCACCTTGGTTTCTTTGGTCGCCGTCTTGGCGTTGATGCAAGCGCAATTGTCAATCGTCAATGGTTTAGGCATGGGGTTTAGCTATGGCTGCTGAGAGTGTCCAATAGCCCAACGTTGGCGACAGCGATGTTGTCACGCGCGGTGTTCTTGACCAGGTACATCGCTTCGTCGGCCAGCTGGACCAGCTCGTTCTTGGTGCGGGCATCGCTGGGGAAGCAGGCCAGACCGAAGCTGGCGGTGACCTTCAGGTTCAAGCCTTCTTCGCGCAGGAAGCATGCGTCGTTGAGCAGGCGCTGAAGGCGGCGGGCCACGTTCGTGGCAGCGTGCTTGCCCGTTTGCGGCAGCAGTATCACGAATTCGTCGCCGCCGTACCGGAAGGCGAAATCAATCATGCGCAGGTGGTCCTTAATCAGATTGCCGACTTGGGCCAGCAGCTTGCTACCCACCAAGTGTCCGTGAGTGTCGTTCACTTGCTTGAAACGGTCCAGATCCAGAAAGAGCACCGAGAACTCGTAGCCGTAGCGGTTGGAGCGGTAGATTTCCGATTGCAGCATGTTGTGCAGATGGCGGGAGTTGAACAGGCTGGTGCAATCGTCTGTGATCGTTAACTCGTGAATCCGCTGCACATGCCGGGCGTTCTCGATGGCGATGGCAGTGTAATCGGCCAGGGCCTCGAGCATGAACATCTCTTCCTGGCCGAATTTCATCGCTTCCGGCGTGTTGACGATTTCGATCACCCCCAACACTCCTTCTCGACCCTTGATGGGAACGGCAGCAATGGTCCTGGTGTGAACGCTGGTGATCTGGTCGATACGGGATGTGAAGCGCTGGTCACTGTCGGCCTCAGGCACGAAGAGGGGTTGCCCATGCAGCGCCACCCAGCCGGCTATTCCCTCGCCGAGCTTCAGGCGCAACTTCTTGAGCTTCTCCGCGGCTTGCCCGACAGCAATCTCAAAGTGCAGTTCCTTGGACTCAGGGTCCAGCAACAGGAGCGACCAAGTATCGGGACGGAACAGATTGCTGATCTGTTCCATGATGGTTTCCAGCACACGGCTGAGGTCCAGGGTGGAGGTGAGCGTCTTGCCGATGTCGTGGAAGACCGTCAGTTCTCGGATCTTCCGTTCCAGTTCGGCAATGCGTGCCGACGGTTCCATTCGCAGGCGTCTTCGAACTCTTGCCCGGGAGGGATCGCTCAGCGGGCCGGCGGCCGGTCTGGCGCGCACGGTAACCCCTGAGCTCAGGCAAGTGAGTTCACTTCTCTGAAAGCCGGGCGAATTATAGCACGGTCTTTCCTTCGGGGGCGGCGCCAAACCGGCGGGCTGGCCGGCCTCCGGATCGGCTCCGGCTGGGGAAATCATATTGACACAGTTTTGTACCTATCCCTATCATAGGGTAAGGAGTTCGTTGAACGCGACAGAGTGCGCGACCCATGGGCTTCGGCCGAAATCTCCGGCGTGAGCGCGAAATGCGCAGCATCTCGCTGGAGGAGATGTCACTTCACACCAAGATCAGCACCCGCTTCTTGGAAGCTATCGAGAACGACCGGTTCGACATGCTCCCGGGCGGAGCCTTCAGTCGCAGCTTTGTGTTGCACTACGCGCATTACTTGGGCCTGGACGAAGCACAGGTAGGCGGCGAGCTCGACCTGCTGCTGGGGCCTCCTAAGCCCGTGGACTTGCGACAGTTAGCAGCGCAACGGGACCAGAGAGCCGCTACCGCGCCGCCGGGCACCTCGGTCGGCCGAGCCGCACCCAACCTGAAGCGCGCAGTGGCGACTGCTCTGTTGAGCGCGTCGCTACTTCTCCTCGGCGGGTACGCGGTTTGGGAACGCTGGGTGCCGACCCGGGTGCGCGCCAACTGGACGTCAGTGCCGCCGACGCCGGCGCCCGTTCCGCAAGCGTCGGCCATGCCTGCGGTGGAAGCGGTAGCGAAGTCGGAAACAGATGGGGCTTCGCGCGCTCGCCTTCGGCTCCAAATCGATACCTTGGGCGCTTCCTGGGCGGTTGCCTACGCTGACGGTCGCAAGGTCTGGGAAGCGATGCTGCCGGCCGGGGAAACGCGCACGATGGCTGCCAATTCCTCGATCAAACTCCGCGTGGGTAACGCGGGCGACGTGGTGCTGACGCTCAACGGCGAAACTCAGCCGCCGCTGGGCCGCAAGGGAGAGGCGAAGAGCATCGCGTTTTCCGCCCGCGACCTAAAGACCCAGTGACGCCAATCACAGACAAGTTGGCCGCCGCTCGCGGCCAGACCAATATCGCCCCGGAGGCCGCGCTGGAACTGGTGGTGGCATTGACCGACGATCCGGATGACCAGGTGCGAGCCGAAGCACGCCGCACCCTGTCGAGCTGGTCTCCCGAAACTCTGCAGCCCCTTCTACGCAGGGCCTCCACTTCGCCCCAGGCGCTGGAGTATTTTCTGATCCCCGAAAATTTTCGGCCCGAGTTGCTGGAGGATCTGCTGGCCAACCGTCACTCTCCCCAGCAGGCACTGGCCGAGCTGGCCGCCATCGCCGACGTGGATTCGATCAAGATCATGCTTGAGAATATCGACAGGCTCCGCACCCCGGCTCTGACGGCCCTGAAAAGCAACTCCAGCTACCTACAAATGAACCAAAGCCGGCTCGCTGCCCGCGAGGAAGGATTCCTCTTCGAGCTCAGTTTCCTGGAGCTGATGATTGCCGAGGCGCAACTGGAAGACGAACGGCAGCAGACCGCAGCCCTGTCGGACGAGGAAATCGTCAAGCTGGACGAGGAAATCGTCGAGGCTGAAGCCCAAGGGAATGAGCAACGCAAGAAGGAATCAATCTCCGCCAAGATCTCTCGGATGACTGTCTCGCAGAAGGTGCAACTGGCGCTGAAAGGCAACAAGGAGGAACGCGGCATGCTGATCCGCGACTCCAGCAAGGTGGTGTCGCGGGCCGTGCTCGGCTCGCCGAAGGTCACGGAAGCAGAAGTCGACACCTTCGCGGCCCTGAAAAACGTCAGCGACGAAGTGCTGCGGCTGATCTCCATGAGCCGGAAGTTCATGAGGAACTACAGCGTTCTGCGGAACCTGGCCAACAACCCGAAGACGCCCATTGACGTGGCGATGTCGCTGATTGCCCGCCTGCTGCCGCAGGACCAGCGGACCGTGGCCCAGAACAAGAATGTCGCCGAAGTTATACGCAAGATGGCCATGAAGATAGTGAAGCAAAAGAGCAAGTAGTCGGTCGCTGCGCCACCGCCGCGGTAAAATATCTCAGTGGGGCATCTACGGCCGGCCTGTCTGAGCGGCAGCCTGGAACCGCGAAATGAGGTCGTTCGGCGTATTCAGCGGCTGGCGTGGCGCTTCAGCAGGCTCGCCAGATTCTGGGAGAAGACCGAGCGGGCCAGCACCATGTCGCAGCCGAGCGCGTGTGCCTTCTGCTTCAACTCCCCCTGTACGTGCGAGACGTAGCCCACCAGAGAAATCGTTTTCAGCTCAGGATCCGCCTTCAACTTGCTGATGGACTGCAGGGGCTTCACGCCGGCGCAATTCAGGTCCAGGATGATCAGCGCCGGCTTGTGCTGAGCAGACTCCAACAAAGCGCGCTCGTCCTTCACAAACTGGACCGGCACGCCAGCCCGGCGAGCGGCTTCCGCGATTTTGACCGTAAAGAACAGTTCGTCGGCCGCGACGACCACCTTGTTATTCTCATCACCCATAAGGCCTTTTTCCGAAGAGCGGTCCTGATCGCACCAAGGCGCACTCGGCGGTTGCCGCCCACGCTTTGGCGCCACTCAGTTAGAGGGGAGCCCTCTCTTCTGGATTCGGTTTGGCAATCCAACCCTTGGTTGTTGCCGTTCCAACGATTCCGGGCTAGGACCCATGAATCAAATCTGAGGATGCACTCCTTCGGGAATGCCGCAGCTGGCCGTGGCGAGGTCTCAACAATTCAGTTTACGGAGTCCGCTGCGGGTTGACAAGCCAAAAGCGAATTGGCCGCCGTGAGCCGTTGTGCTACTCTAGCATCCCCCCGCTAGTCCAAGTCATCCTATGGAACAACGCGAACTGGTCCTGGCGCATAGTCCTGATTCCGACGATGCCTTCATGTTCTACGCGCTTGCGACGCGGAAATTGCGCCCGCCGACGCTGAGTTTCCGGCACGTCCTGTTGGATATCGAAACTTTGAACCGGCAAGCCATGGAAGCGAAGTTCGACCTGACAGCCATCTCCTTTCACGCCTATCCTCATGTGGCCGAGCGCTACCGCCTGCTATCCACCGGAAGCAGCATGGGAGACGGCTACGGCCCTGTGGTGGTTTCAACGCGCCTGTTTTCGGCCGAGGAACTGAAAGGCAAGAAGGTTGCAGTGCCTGGGCTGCTGACCACAGCCTGGCTGGTGTTGAAGTTGTTCCAGCCGGAAGTGGAGCCGGTAGTAGTGCCGTTCGACCGCGTCTCCGAAGCCCTGCAGGAGGGGCGCGCCGAGGCCGGCCTGCTGATTCATGAAGGCCAGCTCACTTACGACCGCGAGGGCTTGCATCGAATCGCAGACCTAGGACTTTGGTGGCAACAGCAGCAAGGTTTGCCCCTTCCACTGGGCGGCCTGGCAGTGGCCCGCCATCTGCCCCTGGACGTGCAAAAAGAAGCGGCCTCGCTAGTGCGTAGCAGCATCCAGTACGCCCTGGATCACAGAGAAGAAGCCCTTTCCTACGCCATGCAGTTTGCTCGGGACATGGATGAATCCCTGGTCGACAAGTTCGTGGGGATGTACGTGAACGAATACACGCTGGAGTGCGGCGACCGTGGGGAGCAGGCGATTGAGCGCCTGCTGGCTCTTGGCCACCAGATCGGTGTCCTTCCGAACAAGGTGGCGGTGGATTTGTTGTAGCAACCGGCTTCTGCCGGACATCCCTCCCAGGAGAGTCTCCGCGCATCGTAGCGGCAGAGCTGCGCCACAACTATCTTTTGCTCCCGCATTGGTCGTGCGAATTGGGCTTAGCGGAAGCGGAAGGACTTGACCATCTTGGACAGCACGCTTGCCTTGAACCCAGACAATTCGTGCCGGGTCACCCCAATAAGGCCATAGGGTATTGTCAAGTTGAGGCTGACGGCTGTTTTTGATGCTCAGCATGGTGGGTTCGAGACGGGCTGGAGCGCAATATCTTGGGGGTCGATCGACGAGCCTTTCGTCAACTTGACAATGCCCTCCGGCACTCGTGAGTATACAACCATTGGCCTCCAACTGAACCCTTCCAGCACAGTGCTTCTCTCTGCGGGCTCCGAGCGGTCCTCGCCGGGTCCTGAAAGCCCGTCGTCTCGGCTTATGAAGGCTCCAATGCCCACCATAAAGGGTCCCAGGGTCGGTAGGGTTGGCTCGCAGGGCGGGTTAAAATGGCGGCTTCAGGGGGGAGGACTACTGATGCCGAAGTATCGCATCAAGAACAAGCAACCGCCGGCGCCTCGTCCGGCGGTCTAGCCCGGCTCGGCTCTCTTCGCTAGGGTTGGCTCGCAGGGCGGGTTAAAATGGCGGCTTCAGGGGGGAGGACTACTGATGCCGAAGTATCGCATCAAGAACAAGCAACCGCCGGCGCCTCGTCCGGCGGTGCCACGCCGCCACTTGGATGTATTGACCAGACCGATTTTTTGTACCAACCGTAGTGAGAGTTTACATCGCAGCCTGGGGCTGTGAAACTGGTTTCAGTGGCAGGGGAGGGCTATAGGCCCCCGGCGCCGGGGGCCTATAGCCGAGCGCCGAGTGCGGCCGCACCGTGTTGTATTGCACCCTCCACTGTTCAATCAGCACCTGTGCCTCCTTCAACGAGTAGAAGATCTCTCCATTCAGGCATTCGTCCCGCAGCTTCCCATTGAAACTCTCGCAGTACCCGTTCTCCCAGGGACTGCCCGGTTCGATGTACAGTGTCCCGGTCCCTAGATTTGCCAACCACTGGCGCAGTTGTTTGGCGATGAACTCGGGACCATTGTCGGATCGAATCTGTTCCGGTATCCCTCGCCACAACATCACGTCCGACAACGCCTCAATGATTTGTTGGCTGCCCATCCTCCGCTCCACCCGGATCGCCAGGCATTCCCGCGTGTACTCATCCAGCAAGGTCAGCAGCCGCAGCGTTCTCCCCTCGTGCGTTCTGGCACTCATGAAGTCGTAGCTCCACACGTGGTTCGGTCGCTCCGGCCTCAGTCGTACACAGGAACCGTCGTTCAGCCACAGCCGTCCTCGCGGCCTTTGTTTTTGCGGCACTTTCAGCCCTTCCCGCCGCCAAATCCGCTGCACCCGGTCCTTGCCCACTTCCCAGCCCGCACTCCGCAGCAACGCTGTGATCCTCCGGTAGCCATATCGCCCGTACTTCGCTCCCAGGGCAATGATCGCTCGGGTCAGAGCATCCTCGTCCACCCGATGAATCGGCTCGTATCGTTGTGTCCCTCGCCATTGCCCCAGCAGCCGGCAGGCATGCCGTTCCGACAACCCGTGTTGCTCCCACGCACGCTCCACCGCACAACGCCGCCGCTCAGGGCTCAGAAGTTTCCCTGTGCCACATCCCGCAGCACCTGCTTCTCCAGAGAAAGCTCCGCTACCAACCGCTTCAGCCGCGTGTTTTCCTTCTCCAACTCCTTTAGCCGTTTTGCCTGCACCACCTTCAGCCCGCCGTATTCCTTCCGCCACCGGTAGTAGGTTTGGGTGTGGATTCCAGCTTCTTTGCAGGCTTGGGGCGCAGTCTTCCCGTTCCCCATCTGCACTTCTATCTGCCGTAGCACCGCTACAATCTGCTCCGGCTTGTAACTCCTTGTCGGCATGACCTCACTTCCTTCTCAAGTGGATTCTCTCTCTTTCCACTTGGTACAAAAAGTGCCGGTCAGGTCACCGCCACCTACCGATCAATGACCTGTCGCCCTTGAGAAGGTCAAGCAGGAATACGGTTTCCAGGATGAGGCGCATAATCAGAGCACTGTTTTGACCATAGCCGGAGAGAGCGAGCTTGAGGCTGGAGCCGAAGGCATTGAATGTTCGCATGCCGAACATCTGGATTGCCTTCATGTCTTCGTCGTCGGTTGGGAATTGGCGAAACAGATCCGCCAGATTCATCGCATTTCCGATCACAGAAATGTGCAACTGGAGTTGGCTGTCGCGTGCAACTAACTCTAGTGCCTTGACCCGCAACTTTTCTTCTTCGGTATAAAGGGCACTCAGGTTGTCGAGGATCAGCTGGTCGGACATAGCCTCCTTGGAAACGGGCAAAACTGGCCTCAGAGCAGAGACAGCGTCGGGAGGTTGGGGTTCGGCTTATGGCTCGCAGTCCTGATAGTCCGAGGCCCTGCATGCGCGAGCCAGCTCGGTCGCACGGCTGATCTCGGCGCGAGCCATGTTACGTTCAAGGTCGTCCCGCAAGTCTTTAGCCGTCTCGTTCCCATTGGTGCCGGCGATGGTGAACCATATGTACGCGAGCACGGAATCCTTGTACATGGTCCCAAGTCTGAACCGTGCGACTTCGGCGTTGGCGTATCCTTGCTCGCTCGCTCGGCCGCCAACCGGAACCAGCGAACAGCTTCCGCATCATCCTGCGGCACCCCCAGTCCGTTGGCGTACATGCTCCCGAGGTAAAGCTGCGCCTCGGCGTAGCCCCGCTCCGCCGCTTGACGGATCGCGTCGAAATCGCCCTGCGAATCAATTCGGTCCATATGTGCGGCGGCAGCTGTCTGCCCTGAACGGTCTACGCCACAAACTGAAGCCTCACGCCGCAGGCAGAGGCGATCTTGGCAACCGTACCGAGCCGAGGATCTCTGTTTCCCGACAAGCCGCGGGAGAGGCCCACACGGTCGACGGCGGCTCGACGTGCGATTTCAGATACGCCGCCCTGTGCCGCCGCCACGTTACGAAAAGCTTTCATCAACAATCGAGGGTCACCGTCGAACTCCTCGATCGCGGCGTTCAGGTACGCAGCGATGTCTTGGGGTGTTTTGAGGTAGTCGCTAGCTCGGTGCTGTTTCACGGGCATTTTTGTTTCTCCTGTTGATACGCCTTCCAACAGGCCTGGGCCATTTCGATGTCGCGGGCCTGCCGTTTCTTCGTTCCTCCGACCAGGAGGATCACGAGTTTCTCGCTGTCGAGACCATAGTACACACGGTATCCGGGGCCGAAGTCGATTCGAAGCTCGGAAACACCCTTGCCCACCCCTTTGTGGTCGCCGAAGTTTCCCAGTTCGACCCGGTCGATGCGCGTCTGGACGCGAGCTCGAATCTCGGTGTCCTGGTTCTGAAGCCACTCGTCAAAGTAGTCCGTGCCGTCTTTTGCTACGTAGTGAACTACCCTGACCATGTTGTCATTGTAGCCAAATGACTACATAATGTCACGCGGAGCGGCAAGGTCAGTTCCCCTGTCCAGTGGGTCCGCCTCTCACCTTTGGCGGCCCGAACTGCCAAATAGCCCTTCGACGCTCAAAAAGCGCGCCCAGGGGCGTTGTTGCAGAAATCTGACTCCATCCCCAACGCTCTCCCTCCTGATAGGCTAGGGGATGGGCAAAAGCGACTACACCTTCCGATATAAGGTTCGCAACTGGCCGGAGTACAACCGGGCTCTGGTGAAACGTGGGCAGCTGACACTGTGGTTCGACACGGAGGCAGTCGCTGCCTGGCGTCATCCAGGACCCTTCGAAGGGCGAGGCCGGCCCAAGGTCTACGCAGATGCGGCGATCCAATGTGCGCTGGTCCTGAATTCGGTGTTTCACCTCAACCTACGGACCACTCAAGGGTTCCTTCAATCCATCGTGGCGCTCATGGCTCTCGACCTCCCAGTGCCCAACTACAGCACGGTGAGCCGAAGGCAAAGCGCCGTCGACGTCCGACTGAGTGTAGGGCCCACGGATCGACCACGACATGTCGTCATCGATTCGACGGGCCTGAAGATCTACGGAGCCGGTGAGTGGCACATCAGAAAACACCGAACCCTCCGCCGTAGGACATGGCGAAAGCTCCACCTAGGCATCGATGAGACGACGAAAGAGATCGTTGCGATGGACCTGACTGCGAGCAACGTCCACGACGCCCGAAGGCTCTCTTCGTTGCTGTCTAAGGCTCCTGGTTCGATCGGGCAAGTCTCCGCAGACCGGGCCTACGACACGGGTTCCTGCTACGAGGCCGTGCTCCAGCACGACGCTATCGTGACGATCTTGCCGCGACGCAATGCACGATGCAGCCGAGACTCTCATCCGCCTCCGTGGCGTGCGATGCGTGATACCCATCTCCGGCGTATTAGGACGCAGGGCCGTTATGAGTGGCGGAAGTCGAGTGGCTGCACTCGCCAGAGCGTGGCGGAGAATGCGGTCTCACGGTACAAGGCGATACTCGGGGTAAGCCTCTCGGCCCGCACGGTCAAGAACCAAAAAGTCGAAGCCGCGATCAAGTGCGCTGTGCTGAACCGGATGGCGGAGCTTGGAATGCCACGATCGGAGCGCGTGTACTGAGGCGGATGAGCTTCTCGGCCCGGTTCGCCGCGAGCGCAAATTACGCAACAACGCCTCGAAGATGCAGCAGGATTCAAGATGGCCGAGATTAACCGCGCGACCGAACTGGCGCGAGCCTGCATGGTCTCGGACTACCAGGACTGCGAGCCGTGAGCAAACTCGTTTACCGCATTGCCGACGACAGACCGCCGCGTAGCAGTCGCCTGATGGATTCAGCAACGGATATGTTGGTGACCTGACCGGCACTTTTTGTACCAAGTGGAAAGAGAGAGAATCCACTTGAGGAGGAAGTGAGGTCATGCCGACAAGGAGTTACAAGCCGGAGCGGATTGTAGCGGTGCTACGGCAGATAGAAGTGCAGATGGGGAACGGGAAGACTGCGCCCCAAGCCTGCAAAGAAGCTGGAATCCACACCCAAACCTACTACCGGTGGCGGAAGGAATACGGCGGGCTGAAGGTGGTGCAGGCAAAACGGCTAAAGGAGTTGGGGAAGGAAAACACGCGGCTGAAGCGGTTGGTAGCGGAGCTTTCTCTGGAGAAGCAGGTACTGCGGGATGTGGCACAGGGAAACTTCTGAGCCCTGAGCGGCGGCGTTGTGCGGTGGAGCGTGCGTGGGAGCAACACGGGTTGTCGGAACGGCATGCCTGCCGGCTGCTGGGGCAATGGCGAGGGACACAACGATACGAGCCGATTCATCGGGTGGACGAGGATGCTCTGACCCGAGCGATCATTGCCCTGGGAGCGAAGTACGGGCGATATGGCTACCGGAGGATCACAGCGTTGCTGCGGAGTGCGGGCTGGGAAGTGGGCAAGGACCGGGTGCAGCGGATTTGGCGGCGGGAAGGGCTAAAAGTGCCGCAAAAACAAAGGCCGCAAGGACGGCTGTGGCTGAACGACGGTTCCTGTGTACGACTGAGGCCGGAGCGACCGAACCACGTGTGGAGCTACGACTTCATGAGTGCCAGAACGCACGAGGAGAGAACGCTGCGGCTGCTGACCTTGCTGGATGAGTACACGCGGGAATGCCTGGCGATCCGGGTGGAGCGGAGGATGGGCAGCCAACAAATCATTGAGGCGTTGTCGGACGTGATGTTGTGGCGAGGGATACCGGAACAGATTCGATCCGACAATGGTCCCGAGTTCATCGCCAAACAACTGCGCCAGTGGTTGGCAAATCTAGGGACCGGGACACTGTACATCGAACCGGGCAGTCCCTGGGAGAACGGGTACTGCGAGAGTTTCAATGGGAAGCTGCGGGACGAATGCCTGAATGGAGAGATCTTCTACTCGTTGAAGGAGGCACAGGTGGTGATTGAACAGTGGAGGGTGCAATACAACACGGTGCGGCCGCACTCGGCGCTCGCCTATAGGCCCCCGGCGCCGGGGGCCTATAGCCCTCCCCTGCCACTGAAACCAGTTTCACAGCCCCAGGCTGCGATGTAAACTCTCACTACGGTTGGTACAAAAAATCGGTCTGGTCACATTTCGTGGGCTGAATCGGGGCGATCTCGATTTGTCACCATCCCGACAACCGCGTTCTTTTGGTCGGGCTCTGTGGAATGTGGGAGCACTCCACGCCGAATCAGGTCCCCCTGTTCCCCGACGACGTCAACGGCATCAGGACGCCGGGCCCGAGTTCGCCTTCAGGTTCGGTTGCCGCTTCACTGTAGCCGTTCAGCGATCCACAACTTGATGAGCGCCTGGCGGGTCACGCCAAGATGCCGCGCCTGACTGTCCAGCCCGGCCACAACCCATGCCGGGAAGTCCACATTCACCCGCTTCACCTGCTCGTTCGGGCGCTTTGCTTTCGACCAGTCGACATGGCCGCTAACATCCTCTCCTGCATTAAATTTCTTGTCGAACTCACTTGCTTTCATAGTGGTCGATCTCCTGTTTCCGGGCGCGCCGCACCGAGATGATCCGCACATTATCCCCACGACGAGCGCAGACGGCGGCCCAGTGGTTTTCGCCAATCTTTCCGATCACCAGAAGGCGCGGCTCGTCATCGGTGTTTGCCGGTGCTTGCAGTATCCGAGCATCTTTCCAAAGCACCTGGGCTTCGTCGAAGTCGATGCCATGCTTGGCCTTGTTTGTGACGCTTTTAGCGGGATCATACTCAAATGGCATGAGTTATTATAGTATAAGAAATATACTGTTTCTATAAATCACAGCCGTGCCCGAGATGTCATCGTGCTCGGCTACCTCCGTCCGCTTCGCGGTACACGTCTAAGGATTGGCTCTGGCCGTGACCGGCGGGGAGTTATGATCGCGCATCTTCATGATCGAGAAAAGTCGTTAGAGCCTTTCGGCTGGACGGGGTGCGAAGCGGAGTGGATCGCCCTGGTCTGTCTGCATAGCGGCGTGTTCACGAGGGCTCAATTCTGCTTCTATTTCGAGGGAGCCCGAAGGAACCGGGCCAGTCGATTTGTGCGCGACCTGGTGGGTACTGTCAAGTTAGCGTTCGTCGAGCGAGCCGGTACTCGGGATCGTGATCTCAGTTCGAGTCAGGCGGCGATCGTGACTGCATCCCAAATGAGAAAAGAGCGTCCTCGTAGCTCCCGATGATGCACCGCTCGCACCAGGTGACGGCCAACGCGGAAGAGGTTGCGGACGAGTCCATGCACGGACAAGAATCGTTGTGCCTGCCCGGGAGATTTGAACCGGCGCATTTGTCGCTCGCGTTGCCGTGTGGGCTGGTGGGAGACTTCGGCGCGATTGTTCTCGTATCGGTCCGTGCGATGGGCGACGGACGGCATGACCGCTCGGTGCGCAGCCCTGTAGCTGCTCAGCTTGTCGGTGACCAACCGCCCAGGCGTACGCTCCTGGCCCTTCAATAGCTTGCGGAAAAAGCGTGTAGCCGCCCGACAGTCGCGACGCGACTGGACGAGGATATCGATGACGTCACCATCTTGATCGACGGCACGCCAGAGATAGCGCCGCTGTCCCTGGATGGTGACGAAGACCTCGTCCAGGTGCCAGATGTCGCCCAGCCGGCCCTGTCGACGCTTGAGCCGGCGAGCGTATACTGAACCGATCGTGAGGCACCACAGCCGGATCGCTTCGTAGGACACCGTAATGCCGCGTTGGGCCAGGAGATCTTCGACATCGCGAAAGCTCACACCGAAGCGGTGATACAGCCAGACGGCGTGGCTGATAATGTCGGGTGGGAATCGATATCCATGGTAGCTCAGCGTGTCGCGTTTCATCGGCCAAGTCTGCCACGCTCCCACTGAACTTGACAGTACCCACCGGCGGGCCGGTCGGCAGGGAGATCTGGTAGTGCGCGACGCGCAGGCTCCAGATCGGGGCGATATGCGGAGCGAGCACGCCGAACGTCGCGCGCCACGAAAATAGCCGGCGCTCCTGACTGATTCGCGGCGTCAGCAGCCCGTCGATCGAGTAGTTGGCCTCGTCCCAACGACGAGGACGGAGTGACGGTGCTCAGTCCATGAGCAGTGGCGGCATCGGGCAGCCGAGCGACGCCGACATCGCTCTGAGCAACTCCGCCTCCGTGGCGGTTACCGTGCGGTCGGCGGCGATGCAGGCGACGGCCGCCCGCAGCAGCTGGCGTTTCACCTTGGGCGCCGCCTCCTCAAGCGCACCGAGCGCGGCGTCGAGCGCTGTGAACTTCAGGTCGTCCACTGGACGAAGGCGCGCGTCCGGCCGTTCCAGAATGCGCTTCGCATGCTCGAACCCGTGTCGGGCCGACTCCAGGTCGCGGTGCCCGGCGTAGGCGAGCATCGAGAGCAATAGCTCGCTGTGCGCCCGAACCGAGGCCCGCGTGCGGTAGCGGACGCGCGGCGGACTCCGCTTCACGAAGTGCGCCTCGAGTTCGTGCAGCAGAATCCGGTGCAGCGACCACTCGAAGAGGTCGATTTCGTTGTCGGCCTGCACGAGCGCGGCAACGTTCTGCTTGAAGAGGTCGTACTGCGCCGGCACCAGGCTGCGCAGCGCCGGCAGCGAGATATCGAGCAGCGGCAGGCGCGCCCGCATGTCGAGTTGCTCGACGAGCGGCATCAGCCGGCGTGTTTCCTCGTACACCCCTGGGTCGGCCGCCTCCTTCAGGTGAGCGAGCTGGCGCTGTCGAGGCGCGGCCTCATGGTCGAGCAACAGCGCGTAGACGAGGGCGCGCGCACCGTACGGTTCGTGAGCGGCGCTGACGAGCTGCGCCGGCAGGCTCTTGACGAGCCGCGCGGCGTACTGGAGATGCGCCTCGCCTGCCGGCTGCCCCACTTGGTCGACGGTTGGGGGCCCTGAGGATGCGGCACTGCCGGCAAACGCGGAGGCGCCAGCTGCAGCCGGCTGTGTGCTCGCGACTGCCTTCCCCTCAGGCAACGCGCCGTCCCAGGATGGCTCGATCCGGCGAATCCGCTCGTCCAGTGGCGGATGCGTCGAAAAAAGTCCGCTGAAGCCGCTCGTAGCGCGGCCGAAGAACAGGTGGCTCGCCTCCGGCGCGTTCGGGCTCTGGATGCCCGAGCCGGTCGTCGCACCGCCGATCCGCTTCAGCGCATTCGCGATTCCCGCTGGGTGTCGCGTGAACTGTACCGCCGACGCGTCGGCGAGGAACTCGCGCTGGCGACTGACCGCCGCCTTGATCAGATTACCGAACAGCGTGCCGAAGAGGCCGACGGTCATGAGGCCGGCACCGAGCGCCAGCATGGGAAGCGGAGAACTCTCCTGACGGGAACGGCTCCGCCCAACGCCGGAGAACGCGGCCATGCGCAGGACAAAGTAGCCAAGGATGCCGATGATCAGGATGCCGTGGAGAAGGCCGATCAAACGGATATTGAGCCGCATGTCGCCATTCAGAATGTGGCTGAACTCGTGGGCGATCACCCCTTGGAGTTCGTCGCGCGTGAACGCGTCGGCCGCCCCGCGCGTGACGCCAATCACCGCGTCGCTGGGCGTGAACCCGGCGGCGAAGGCGTTGATCCCCGCTTCGTTGTCCAGCAGATAGACCGGCGGGGTCGGCGCACCCGACGCGATCGCCATCTCCTGGACGACGTTCAGGAGCTGTTGTTCGGACGGGACCGCGCTGTCCGGATTGATGAGGCGGCCGCCGAGCTGCTCCGCGACCACCTGGCCACCGCCCCTCAGCTGCGCGATCTTGAAGAGACTGCCCCCTCCCGCCACGATGAGCGTGCCGAAGACCGCCAGGCTGAGCACCCGCGGATCGGCGGCCAGCGCCCAGTCGACAGCCCCGGTCTCGGGATTCCGGCCGAGGTAGCCCATCGTGGCCGCGAGGAGGAGATCGATCGACACGATCAGCGCCAGCACGGCGAACGCGAACAGGATCACCAGCCGGGTCGTATTGCGCCGGGCGACGTCCTGGCGCTCGAAGAAGTCGGTGGCCATGCGCCCTAGAACGACACTGTCGGCGGCTCTGCGATCTGCTCGCTGTCGAATTCGAGCATCGCCGCGTCGTTCCCGTGACCGAACATCCCGGCCAACCCGACGGTCGGGAATGTCTGCTTGTAGGTGTTGTACTGCGTCACACTGTCGTTGAACGCCTGCCTCGCGAACGCGACCTTGTTTTCGGTCGACCGTAGCTCCTCGCTGAGCTGCATCATGTTCTGGTTGGCCTTGAGATCCGGGTAGCTCTCCGCAAGCGCGAACAGGCGTCCCACGGTACCGCTGAGCACACCCTCGGCCGCCGCCAGTCCGGCGATCGCGTCGGCGTTCCCGGGATCCTGCGCCGCCTTCTCGAGGCCGCCGGAGGCCTGGTTCCTCGCCTGGATCACGGCTTCGAGCGTCTCGCGCTCGTGTTTCATATAGCCCTTGGCGATTTCGACCATGTTGGGGATGAGGTCGTGACGCCGCTTGAGCTGGACCTCGATCTGGGCGAACGCGTTCTTGTACCTGTTCCGGTACGTCACGAGCTTGTTGTAGATGCCCGTCACCATCGCAACGAGGACGACGGCCCCGAGAACAAGCACGAGCAGCGTGATCACAACCGCGGACACGGAAATCCTCCAGTCTGACCGGACCGATTTTTTGTACCAGTCGTTGTGAGAGAGTTTACATCACAACCTGGGGCCGTGAAACCGGTTTTGGTAGTAGGAAAGGGTTATAGGCCCTCGGCGCCGGGGGCCCCTAGAGTCTGTGTGAAAACCGCTTTTGCGAGTCACGTATAATGCGCCTTAAGTAGGCGCGATGAAATTCTTGACCTACAACCCGGAGCAAGCGTATCTGCTGCCGCCCAGCGTGCGGGAGGTGCAGGGAGAAGATCACATCTGTTTTTTTGTGCACCAAGTTGTGGAGCGGCTGGAACTGAGTGCGTTTGAGCAGGGCTAGGTGGAAGAAGGCCGCCCGGCCTATCATCCGGCGCTGTTGCTGAAGGTGTGGCTGTATGCCTACGCGCTGGGCGTGACCTCGGCCCGCCGTCTGGAACAGCGGGTGCGGGAGGACCTGGCGTTCCGTTATCTGGCGGCCGGAGCGGGGCCGGACTTTTGGACGCTGAACCAGTTTCGGACGCGGCACGCCCGTGCCCTGAACGATCTGTTCACACAGGTGGTGGAGTTGGCGCGGTCGCTGGGAATGGGGCGGCTGGGACACGTGGCCATGGACTCGACGCGGGTGGCGGCCAACGCCTCGCGGGACCGGGTGGAGACGGTGGCCAAGTTGCGGGCAGAGCGAGCCAAAATTCGGCGGCAGATTCGTCGCTGGCAGAAACAATGTGACGCGCAGTCCTGCGAGGAAGCGGCTGGCCAGCAACTGAGCGGCAAGCAGATGGCAGCGCTGGAGAAGCGGCTGGAAGAAATCCCGCGATGCCTGGAGCGGTTGCGCAAAAGCGGGCTGAAGCGGCGTTCGGAAACCGATCCCGACAGCCGGTTCTTGCGCGACCGCAAGGGATTCACGCTGGGTTACACGGCGGAGGTGGCGGTCAGCGAAGATCATCTGATTGTCGAGCAGGCTGGCGTCTTCCACGGTTTTCCACCAACTCCTTCCTCTCGTTGCTCTTACACAACTTCAGGGCGTCTGCTTTCGCTCGCAACGCCTACGCCTAGCCCTCTTGATGGGCGAGTTTTCTGACAGTTTCTTGACAGTCGTTGCTGCCACGGTCATGCTCTACGGGCTGTGCAGCACGTTGTTGCAGTAATGGTTTTTGATCTGCAATAGCCCGGCTCCTCGGTAGGCCGCGCTTTGTCGAGCCGGGGGAACTACTTTCCCTAACCCACCACTCTCTGCTTCGGAGTCCACAGCGAAGCTGTAGTGACCGCTCTCTATTTCCTTCTTTGCCTTTAAGCCCGACAAAGCCAGGACGTGGCCATCGGTCGGCAGATCACTCGGCTCAACCGGGAACTGATCGGCAAGGCAGAAGCAATCCATTGGCACTACCGAGCGGTGCTGGATATGGACTCAACCGAGATTCCGGTCTATGGCGAGCAGGAGCAGAGCGCCTACAACGGGCACTTCGAGTCCATGTGTTACCACCCGCTGTTGCTGTTTAATCGAGACGGTGACTGTCTGGCGGCGAAGCTCCGTCCTGGCAGCGTGAATCGCCGGAGTCCAGCAAGGCATTCATAAATAACGTCTTACTGTCATCATGCCGGCCATGATTCCCCCATCGATTACCACTTTCCGCGCGGGAATCCAGACGACCATCCGAACCGTCCGCGGACCCCGCCGCACCGCGGTTCGCTCAGTAGTCGCCGCCGTTCAGCACCAGCAACCCGCACCAGAACCTGTCGTCGGAGGTCGTCAGACGCACAGACCGGCGGCGATTCCCCGGCCGGCCGGCCCGCCTTCGGGCAGGAGTTCGGTACTCGATTCCCTGGGCCGCTAGCGTTCACAGGCTCGCCCATCGTTGTCGCGGTCCATGCGGCGTTGGTACGCGCAGTGCCCTCGCGGAACCCCCTTGGGATGATCACGCCTGAGCGCCGTGCAGTTACGGTACGGCCCGCAACCGCTCCCCGCGCCACCACGTCCCTGCGACGGGCTTGCCGCCACCGAGCTTCTGCCCCCGGACTCGCAGACCACGCCATCACCGTCGCCATCCCGCATGAACGGATACGCCGGGTGCTTGCGCGTCACCGGGGCGATGCCGTGCGCGCGGGCCTCCGCGCAACTGATGCGTCCGTTGCGATTGTCGTCCCACTCCGCGACCACTTCGGATCCACCAGCAGCAAGCGGCGTCGCTGCCGGAGGCGTGTCGCCACGGCCGAACACAATCACGTCAGTCCCCGCACAGCCGGACAGCGCCGCGTCCAGAGCGTTCGCCTCACGCCGATCGATGGTCAGCCCGTAGCGTTGCCGGACTGCGATCACCCGCGCCGCAAACCAGCACCGGTTCTGCGCCGGCAGCCAGTCCGCCGCGTCACGGTCGCTCTTCTGGTAACGATTGACTCGTGGTCCGGCCAGCGTCAGGTTCAGCGGATCGGTCGCGAACCGCCGGCGGGTCGCCGCATCGGCGGCGCACAGGCCGCTGTCGTGCGCCTCGGACCGAGCCACCATGTGCTCGATGTCGGTCTCGGATTTGCTCGCGAACCAGCGTCCGGTGTACGGACCGTAGACGCCGCCGAGTTCCCTGATGATCCCATCCTCGACCGACTGCGGGTATCGGTAATCGTCCGAGTCGTAGGGCGAGCAACGCCGTTCCGGCACGACGGTCAGGCCACGCCAGGAATCCTGTGCGTGCGCCACAACGCCCCCGCGAGGCTGTCCGTCCGTGCCGATGCCCAGGAAGACGAGGATCGCGCCGACGATAATGAACTGAACTTGGCTGCGCATGGGGCTATCTCCGGTCAAAGCGGGCGCGTCGTCGGCCCGTCCGGCGGATCGCGCCGCACCGTGCTTGCTCACCTCTCGCCGCCGTTCAGCGCCAGCAACTCGCGGAGAACCTCGTCGTCGGAGATGTCCGCCGACCAACCGTACGCGGCGGCCACGGCGGCGTTCGAATCGTGGGCGGTGACTCGACTGTTGGACTTCGCGCCGCACGCGCTAGTGGCCGAGCGCGGCCAGGCCCGATTCGTAATGAGGTTCCATTGTTTTGGTGTACTCGGTCGGGCGGCCCTTGCTCCGCATATACTCCATGCCAAGCATCAGTAGGTCTCCGGGCAGGACGCCAACGTCCGCGAGCGTTTCAAGCTCCGCTTTCGACCGAAGCTCCTCAACTCGTGTCTGCCAGCTGTGAAAGCGACAGCAACTTCCGAATCCCACCTCGTGGAACGTTGGGTCGTCCTTGAAGGAGTGGAGTTCCTTGTACAACGCCAGGAGCTGCTTCGTGTGCCCTGAAAACTCGGTGGGTTCGTCCGAATCCACGCTTGACTCTGATTCCTGAGCGGGCTCCGGTGGAGCATCGAGCCTGATCAAGCGTGTCGTCGCACGATCTCCCGTGATCCCGGTCTGTGCACTGACCAAGTAGCAGGGTTCGCCGGCGTGCAGCACGACCTGCTCGCTGCGAATCCGTCGAGGCTGGCCGGCGAACCGCACCGCTGAGGCGACGTACTCAGCCTCTGCGCTCCCGTCATCGAGGGTCAGAAATCCCGTTGCTGCGTTCTCAGACGCCGCTTCCGCCTCAAGCACGTGGGGTCCTTCTTGATCGAGACAGACGCGTTCGCTCACAAGATCCGCTGTCGTCATCGTTGTAGCCACCACGACTTCACGCGGGGGCACCGACGGCGACGACGTGGATGAACTCTGTTGGCTGGCGGGTTCCGGTGGGCCGGAGCAGCCGAGGAGCAGGAGGGCGACGCCGATGCCGACTACGCCAGCCGTGGTCCGTGTGCACGAAGACATGTTTCTCCTCAATGGAACTCGACCGTCGGGGTACTGTCAAGTTGAGCAGAATCTACCCGTTTTGCGGAAGGATTATGCTGGATCAGAGACTGAGAATCAATGACTTAGCGGTGGCGACGGGCGGCGAGAATGCCGCCAAACTGCTTAACTTGACAGTACCCCGGTGCATGGGCAATCTGCTTTGAATGGGGTTGTTCCTCCGATTTTGATCGATCCCCACCCTCCGGTCTTTCAACCACACGATCTAGCCACTCTGAACCGACAAGACGGGTAAGACGGGACGAGGCGTGGCGTTACCTGGTGATGAACTTTCCGAGCGTGTCAGCGTCCCCCCCTCCTTGTGGGGCTCTGTCGGCGCATGAGAGAATCAGCCGTGCAGTGTAAACGAGAACGGGTTGGTTTCCAGGGAAGTTTCAGCGGACAGACACCGACATCCTAAGAATAGGCAGGGATTGTCCATGTTCAACATCAGCAGACGCCGGTTTCTGGAGGCTGGTGGCTCGCTGGCCGCCATGTCAGCCATGACTCAACCGGGGGCGGCAGCCGCCCCCTCTGCCCAGGCGGACATTAGTGGACTACCACGCGTCAAGCAGGAGCTTGTCGACCCGCCTTTCGTTCCTGAGCATGAGCAGGTCGCCGCCGCCGGGCCGAAGATTGTCGAGGTTGAGCTTATCGTCCACGAAGGCAAGCGAGTGATCGACGACGATGGGACCGAAATCGACGCTCTCATGTTCAATAACTCCATTCCGGGGCCGCTGATCATCTGCCACGAGAGGGACTATGTCGAGCTCACGCTGAAGAATCCGAATGGCAATGTCTTCAAGCACAACATCGACTTTCATGCCTCAACTGGGGCGCTCGGCGGGGGCGCCCTGACGCACGTACAACCAGGCGAACAGGTCCTGCTCCGCTGGAAGGCGATCAAGCCGGGCACCTTCATCTATCACTGCGCACCGGGTGGATCAATGATTCCATATCATGTTGTTTCCGGCATGAATGGGGCCCTCATGGTGCTGCCAAGAGACGGCCTCAAGGACCGCGATGGCGGCCCCATCCGCTACGACAAGGCCTACTATGTCGGCGAGCAGGACTACTACATTCCCCGAGACTCCGACGGCAACTTCATGAAGTACAAAAGTCCCGCCGACGGCATCGCCGATGTCCTTAAGGTAATGCGCACGCTCACACCGTCCCATGTGGTGTTTAATGGCCGGGTCGGCGCGCTCACCGGCGATGGGGCGATGAAGGCCAAGGTTGGCGAGACCGTCCTGTTCATCCACTCCCAAGCCAACCGGGACTCTAGACCGCACCTTATCGGCGGACATGGTGACTACGTGTGGGAGCAGGGCTCATTCGCCGATCCCCCTGCCCACGGGCTTCAGACCTGGTTCATCCGTGGCGGCTCCGCTGGTGCGGCAATCTACACCTTCAGGCAGCCGGGCGTCTATGCGTACCTCACCCACAACCTGATCGAGGCGGTAGAGTTGGGCGCCCTGGCCCATGTAGTGGTCGATGGCGAATGGGACGATGATTTGATGACGCAGGTTCAGGCTCCGGCGCCGATCCCTGAGTAAGCCTCCCTGGCGTCCTGGGGTTACTCTTGGGAATCCGGGGGCGGACCGCGTTACCATTTCACCCGCTTCTGGTCCTACTGGTGAACTATGCGGATTAGCCCTAATTCTTGTCATACCAACAAGATCGCTGGGCTCGTTCCCCGGTTTGGAATATGCCATCCCGCATGTCTCAAACAGCACCTCACAAGCCCTATGTTTCCCCGACGACGAACCTTGCCGAAATCACCCTGAAGTCGTTTTTTCTGGGCGCCTTTCTGGCAGTGATCCTGGGTGCGGCCAATATGTATCTGGGCCTGTTCGCCGGGTTGACGGTATCGGCCGCCGTCATCGCGATGGCCATACTGCGGCCATTTCGCAATTCGAACATTCTTTGAGCACAACATCGTCCAAACCGCGGCTTCGGCCGGCGAAAGCGTGGCAGCTGGCATGATTTTCACAATTCCGGCGCTGGTGATCCTGGGCGTGTGGAACGAGTTCGACTACTGAGAAACCACGATGATCGCCGGATTCGGTGGCATCCTCGGCGTCCTATTTTCCATCCCTCTAAGGCCGCTGTTGCCCATGTACGGCAGCGAATTGGCCCTGCGATGAAGTGAGACGCGGCCTCTTGGAACCGGCGCCAGCCACGAAACAGTTTCATCCACATCACAATGAAGGTGAACAGCCGACTTCAGCCCGTCTTGCTGCCGCCGGGGGCAGCAGGGCCGATGCGACTCAAAATTATCTGTACCGCCTGTGGCTGCCGCTACGCGGTTATTGGAGCAGCATTTTTCTGCCCGGCCTGCGGCCACAACGCTGTCGACTTGATGTGCAGCCAGGCCGTCAGCAGCATCCGCAGCGCTCTTGACTCCCTTCCGGAAGTCCGCGCTGCTATCCCCGACCGGGACACGGCGGAGATCACCGTTCGTCTTATCGCAGAGAACGGCCTTCAAAGTGCCGGCACCGCATTCCAGCGTTATGCGGAGGCCTTGTATACCCGTTACTCGTCATTGCCGCCACTGCGTCGCAACGCTTTTCAGAACCTCAGAGATGGCAGCGACCTCTGGTTTGCGGCCTCGGGCAAGCACTATGGCAATTATCTCGCCACCGCCGACATCGCTTCCCTTACGCGCTTTTTCCAACAGCGTCATCTTCTCGCTCACACACAGGGCCGGCTTAACCCGCTTGAACACTTTCGCCCCAATCCGGCGTTTATCCGCTTAATGCATCACGTCATCAAAACATTTGGTCCCGATGATCCAGCACTGCAAGAGGCAGCTTCACAGCAGCAGGAGGGCTGGTTGTATATCGTTGATCTGCGGACGCCCGAAGGCCCTGAGGCTGAAAAGTTATTCCCCGCCATTGATCTGGAAGGGATCGAGCCTGTGGAGGCGGTGGCCTGGTTCGGGGTGTGCCAATTCCTGCTGAATTTGGATGAATTCATCACCAGGAGTTAATTCCTCCTAGTGATCGAGCCGGCCTAACATTCCGGGGGGTCCAGCAAGCACCTGGCAACGGTTACTGATATCTTTCTGCCTTTGCCATCTGCCGGGCCATGTTTCGGATCTCCAGCAGGTCCGTCTTTCCTGTTGCGAGGGTTGGGATCGTCTCGATGCAAAAAAGGTCATGTCGCTTGGGAATCCATAGCTTCGGCAAGTCAGACCGGCAGAGCCGATCCCAGAGCTCGCTCGGGGCGACGTCCTTGTTGCTATAAAAGGCCATCAGACGTTCGCCCTTCTGCTCAGCGGTAATCGAGGTAACGGCACAGGGAAGGCCGTCGATCATCTCGCTAATCCTCTCCTCAACCTTCAGATGAGGAACCATTTCACCGGCAATCTTGCTGAATCTCACCGCCCGGTCCGTGATCCGGATGAAACCATCCTCGTCGATGCAGGAGATATCTCCCGTAACATACCAGCCGTTTCTCAGAACCTCCGCCGTCTTTTCGAGTTGACCCAGGTAGCCCATCATTCGGTTGGGACCCTTGACGAGCAGCATTCCTTCCTTGTTGGCGGGTAGGGGTTCACCGGTTTCGAGATCCACTACTTTGGCGACAACGCCGGGAATGGGATGCCCCACCGTGCCCATCTTCAGACCCGTCTGGCGCACGCCTCCGTCAGCGACGTTCGGAACGTTCACAGAGATAATTGGAGCCATCTCCGTGCAACCGTAGCCTTCCAAGAGATCGAGATGATATTTTTCCTTGAAGCTCTCGGCCAGTGACTGCTGAAGCTTTTCGGAGCCGACGATGGCATAACGCAACGTGGCGAATTCTTCGGCTGTGCATCTGCGAAGGTACCCGGCGGTGAATGTTGGCGCCGAGACCAAGATCGTGGCCCGGTATCTAGAAACCATCTCTCCGATGGTCTTGGCATCTAAGGGATTGGTGTGATACGCGACACCAATGCCAGCCAGAAGCGGAAACCAGAGGGTCCCCGTAAATCCAAAGGAGTGGAAAAACGGAAGAACGCCCATAATGCGATCTGTTGCGGTGACCCAGAAGACTTGCTCGATTCCCTCAACATTTGACAGGACGTTGTGGTGAGACAGCATCACACCCTTAGGGATGCCTGTGCTCCCACTGGAAAAGATGACGGCAGCCAGCGAGTGCGGGCGGACTGGTTCACGAGCGTACCAAAACCGGAGAACCCGTGACGGGAGCACAAAGGCAGACAGGGAAACCAGTGCCTTCTGCCAAAAGGTGATCTGCGGCAACACCTCTTCGAGGAATACCATCCCTTCGATCTCCTCTAGTTTCGCTCTGGCGAGGAACCGGCGGGAGGTCAAGAGGGTCCGGATCCCGCACTGCTCGATAGCCGTGGCCATAGCCGTCGGCCCTGCGGTGAAGTTGAGGTTGACCGGTACCTTTCCCGCCAGGAGTACCGCGATGTTCGCCAGCGCCCCCCCGACCGAGGACGGGAGGAGGAGTCCCACCATGGATTCTCTCGGGCGATGTTTTCGGATCCAGCGGGACAACAATAGCGAGGCCACCAGCGCCCGCCCGTAGGTGAGCTGCTTACCGGTGGAGTCCGCCATGGAAAAGGAGAACCAGTGGCGCTTGGCTACATTGAGGAAGCGCAGGTGCAACAGGTCTCCCGGAGTTCGGCGGTATTCGACCGCCTCCCTCCCCAACTCCAGGACCGCCTGCCGCACCTGCGGCGCTTCCGCTGTCGAAGGTAAAGGCTGTCCAAAGGAGACCGTGACCGGATACGGAATTCGTCCGGGCCATTTCCAGAAGAACCGGCCGCCTCGGAAACTGAAGATGGTTTCCCAGAGTCGGTCCAGGTGTAGGGGGATCACGGGGATGTCCAACCCCTCAGCAATCTTCTCAAAGCCTTTACGGAAGGGAAGCAGATTTCCCGTTCGGCTCATCTCCCCTTCCGGAAAGACGCAAACCAGGTGGCCTTGACGAAGCTCTTCTCGGGCTCGCGCAACGGATTCGACCGCTTCCCTCGGACCGCCGCCTCCGGCTGGGAGGACCTGGACCGTGCGAAACAGCCAATGCAGAGTCCTGCTCTTGTAATGAGGCCTGCTCACTAGAAACCGGGTGAATCTCGGGACGCAGATCCCCACCAAAAATTCATCCGCGTAGGAAATGTGGTTGCAGATGAGAAGAGCCGGACCGGTCAGGGGGATGTTCTCCCGTCCGACGATCCGGACGCGTAAGACGGTGCGAGTGAGCAACCAAATGACGGATCGCAACAGCCGATAAGACAAGCCCATTAGAACCTCCACTGCAAGCAGGCGAAAATCCTCGGTCCCACTCCTGGCCAGACCCCTGGGGCTAGGGCCTCAGTTCGGCCAACATCTGCCGAACTGAGGACTCTAGCGAGATCGTGACCTCCTGAAGCACACCTCGCTTGTCAGTTTGATAACGCGGGAAGTAGTTTGCCAGGTTTATCGGCTCCCCTATTTTCACCAGTGCCCTCCTTGGGCCCCAGATTCTTCTCCGCTTGAACACTTCTAGCTCCAGCAGTCCGAGCAGGTCTAAAAACCGCTCGGATGTGGGCATCTCCTTAACCTAGCCGTCATGAACTGCACTAAAGCGCAGCACTCGCCAGAGATCGTCATAGAGTCCGCGCGCCTGCTGCTGGCGCTGTTGGTGCAGCTGCTGTTCATACTCGGACCCTTCCGATTGGCTGAAGACAATCCGCTCTACCGTGTTGAGCAGGACGCGGATACGCTCGATCATCGGTTGCTTAGGACGCGAGGGGAGGCCGAGCGCCGTTTCGATCCGGGAGACAATCAGTTCCTTAACCGGAATTTCCTTTTTGGCCTTCCGGCGACTGCAAATATACACGCATCTGCGTCCCAGCGTGTTCATTGCGAATTGATATATTGACCCGGATTTCCTTTATGAACTATCGGCGGCAACCTTCTGAATGACTCCAACGTCAGTATTGATGCGGGTTCCAGCATCAACATTGCCTTCCGGAGGTGTACACCGAATGGGTGAGAGCCAAAAACAGGCGTTTCAACTGTCATTCAACCGGTTTCTGCGGGTCACATTTCAGGGATCGCGAATCACTTCCGACGGCGGTCTGATTGTGGTGCGCGAGTTGGACGAACGTTTGGGGTTCGGCGAACTTATCGAACAGCACTTGATCGACTCTCGGGGGAAGAACACCCGGTTGCCCCTCGCTGACTTGCTGCGGCAGTCCATCTACAGCCGCTTGGCAGGATACGAAGACGTCAACGACGCCGAGCGGCTTTCCCAAGATCCGACGTTCCGGCTGATCGGTTCGGAGAAGATCTGGGAACGTGGCGCAGCCCTGACTTCCCGGTTACAGTCGTTCGAGACAGAACTGCTGACGCAAGACGAGAACCTTGCTGGTTTGGCAGCGATCAACCGGGATTTGATCGCCAGGGCGGAAGCTATGGATGCGCCGCGCCGGGTGGTGCTGGACATGGACAGCACCGAGATCCCGGTCTACGGCGAACAGGAGCAGAGCGCCTACAACGGGCATTTCGAGTCGAGTTGCTATCACCCGTTGTTGCTGTTCAGTCGCGAGGGTGACTGTCTGGCGGCCAAGCTGCGACCCGGCAACGTGCACAGCGCCGAGGATTGGGAAGAACTTCTCCTGCCAGAGATCGAACGGCAGCAGAAGCTGGGCAAGGAAGTGGTGTTTCGCGCCGACGCCGCCTTCGCCAAGCCGGAGATCTACGACGCACTGGAGGAGCGGGACGTGAAGTATGCGATTCGCATCCCGGCCAACGACAGTCTGGAGAGGGACATCGCGGAGTTGTTGACGCGGCCAGTGGGGCGACCGAGCCACAAGCCGGTGGTCTGGTACAAGAGCTTTCTCTACCAGGCAGCCAGTTGGAAAAAGGCGCGGCGGGTGGTGGCGAAGGTGGAGTTCCACTTTGGCGAACTGTTCCCTCGCGTGGGGTTCATCGTCACCAATCTGGAGACCGACAGCCGGGCGGTGGTCCGGTTCTACAACAAGCGGGGCACCGCAGAGCAATGGATCAAGGAAGGCAAGCAGGCGGTAAAGATGACCCGGCTGAGTTGCCATCGGTTTCGGTCGAACGAGGTGCGCCTATGGCTGAGCCTGATCGCCTACAACTTGGGAAACCTGTGGCGGCGGCTGGTGCTACCGAAGAGGATCAACAACTGGTCGCTGACGAGTTTGCAGCAGCGGCTGGTGAAAACGGGCGGACGGCTGGTGAAACATGCGCGATATTACTGGCTTTTGCTGGCCGAAGGGCACTTGAGCCGGAGGCTGTTCAGCAGCATGCTGCGAACGATCTCGGCACTGCCGCTGCCAGACGGCTAGCGACCCAGGAGAGAGGGTAATTTTAGGTGCTCAGAAGTGGTCGGGCCGGACAAGTGTCAGCGGCGAGGCAGGCTGGGCAGGCGAAACCCGCACAGCGACTCCGAAGAACAGCCAAAATGTGCCGCACTACCACCTCAAAGAGGCCCGGGCGATTTGCGATTGACACGACAGGGTAAGAGGCATAGGTTTTCGGGTGAAGGTGAAGCTCAAAATGGAAATTCCGGTTGACAGCCCCTAACATGATGTAAACTCTGGAGGAGAACACCCCGATGGACTGGCAAGAGCTCAAGTCCCTCCAAAGTCGCCGAAGCTTCTTGCGCGATACGGCTGCGGGATTAGGGACAGTTGCTTTCTGGCACCTGTTGCAGGCCGAAGGCCTTGCGGGTGACGCTACCCAAACGTCGAAAAAGATTAACCCGCTTGCTCCCAAGTCCCCCCATTTCCCTGCAAAGGTAAAAAACGTTATCTTCCTGTACATGGACGGTGGGCCGAGTCAAGTTGATCTGTTTGATCCCAAGGCAGAGATGAAGAAATGGGAGGGCCAGTCTCTGCCGCCTTCTATGACCAAGGACTTGAGATTGGCCTTTATCAAGCCGACGGCCAAGGTTTGGGCGAGCCCGCGCTCGTTCCGGCGCTACGGGCAAAGCGGCATCGAGTTTTCCGATTGGCTGCCGCACATTGCGAGCCGGGCCGACGACATCTGCATGATCCGGTCGATGTACACGGAGCAGTTCAACCACCACCCGGCCCAGTTAATGCTGCAGTGCGGGACGCCGCTGGTGGGGCGCCCCTCGATGGGCGCGTGGGCTCTCTACGGTCTGGGAAGCGAGTCGGAGAGCTTACCGGGTTTTGTCGTGCTCCGCTCTGGAGGCACCTCTCCAGGGGCAGGCACTGGGAACTGGTCCAGCGGATTTCTCTCGTCCACTTACCAAGGGGTCACTTTCCGGAACACGGGTGACCCTGTCCTCTATCTGTCGGATCCGCCCGGAGTCAACCGGGAAATGCAGCGTTCCACTCTGGACGCTCTCCGGGATCTCAATGAGATCAACCGTGCTAAGACTGGAGACGTTGAGATCGCCTCGCGCATCGCCTCCTACGAGCTGGCGTTCCGAATGCAGATGGCCGCTCCAGAATTAATGGATCTCTCCAAGGAGTCGGCGAGCACGCTGGAGATGTACGGCGTGGATAAAAAACCGACCAAGACCTTCGGCACCAACTGTCTACTGGCCCGAAGGATGATCGAGCGCGGCGTGCGCTTTGTGCAGTTGATGCACGGGAGCTGGGACGACCATAGCAGACTTCTGGAAAACCTGAAGGAGAACTGCGAGATCGTCGACCAGCCTACCGCAGCACTGCTGAAGGATCTGAAGCAGCGCGGTCTGCTCGACTCCACGCTGGTCATTTGGGGAGGGGAGTTTGGGCGCACTCCTATGGTGCAGATCAACGACCCGGACAAGGGCGGCGAGGGACGAGACCACCACCCGTTTGCCTTCTGCATCTGGATGGCGGGGGGAGGCATTAGGAGCGGGCAGGTCGTCGGGCAAACGGACGACTTGGGCCTGCGGATCGTAGAAGACAAGATTCACATCCACGACCTGCATGCCACCCTCCTGCACTTACTGGGACTCGACCACAAGCGGCTCACTTATCGCCACATGGCGCGCGACTTCCGGCTCACCGATGTCGCAGGCGAAGTAGTGCAGAAGTTGCTGGCATAGGAGACCGCAGTTTTTCTCTTGGAGTTGATTTCCATGTTCAAACGGGTCTTTACATCAAGCGTTGCGGTGCTTTTTCTTCTGGGAATTGCTTACGTCCCCCATTTGGCCCAGGAAATAGACATCCAGGCGTTGCCTCCTGCGGCAAAAATCCAGGTTGATTTTTCACGGGACGTCGAGCCGCTGTTTCGAGAGAGGTGCTCCATCTGCCATGGCCCGAAGCAGCAGATGGGTGGATTACGCCTGGACAGTAAGGCTGCAACGTTGGCCGGAGGCAACTCCGGGCCGGTGATTAAGCCGGGGAACAGCGCCGGAAGCAGGCTCATCCACATGGTCGCGGGCTTAGTGAAGGGTTCGGTCATGCCGATGGTGGGAGAAAGGCTGACCGTGGAGCAGGTGAGCCTTCTGCGAGGGTGGATTGACCAGGGTGCCAAGTGGGCGCAGGAGCCGGCGGCGGCGAAGCAAGCTACCACCCTGCAGGTCCCAAGCCCACGAAGTAAGCACTGGGCCTTCAATGCCCCTCAGCGCCCGGCCCTTCCGAACGTGCGCAACCAGACCTGGATTCGCAACCCGATTGATGCCTTTGTCCTTGCTCGGTTGGAAGCAGAGAAAATCGTGCCCTCTCCGGAGGCCGACCGGTCTACTTTGATTCGGCGCCTCTACTTCGATCTGATCGGGCTGCCCCCGACACCTGAGGAAGTGGCCCAGTTCTTAGCTGACCAGCGCCCGGATGCGTATGAGCGCCTGGTGGACCGCCTGCTTGCTTCGACCCATTACGGAGAGAAGTGGGCGCGGCAATGGCTTGATCTGGCTCACTACGCCGACAGTGACGGCTATGAAAAGGACTTTGTCCGTCCTTACGCCTGGCGTTGGCGCGATTGGGTGATTCAAGCGCTGAATCGCAACATTCCCTTCGACCAGTTCACACTCGAGCAGCTCGCGGGCGACCTGCTGCCGAATGCTACTGCCGAGCAAAAGATCGCGACCGGATTTTTTCGCAACACCCTGACGAATCGCGAAGGTGGCGTTAAACCCGAAGAGTACCGGATCGAACAGATTGTGGATCGCACCTCGACCCTGGGAGCCGTTTGGCTGGGGCTCACGGTCGGCTGTGCCCGTTGCCATGACCACAAGTACGATCCGATCAGCCAGCGCGAGTTTTATCAGCTCTTCGCGTTTTTCAATAGCGCTAAGGAAGCAAATATCGAAGTCCCTTACCTGGGAGAATTGGGGACTTATCTACAGCGGCAGGTAGAGTACGAACATAAACGAAAAGCATTATTGGCTGAGTACAAGGTGCCGGAACTCTATCCCGATTGGGAAAAGAAAACGCTGGCGGCCGGGCGGAACCCGGGCGCCAATCCTCCTTACGACGCCGGTTGGTCCAACCTGCTGGTCACAGTGGACGAGGGAGGCAAATTGCTGATGCTTCCTCCCCACGAGCGGACCCAAAAACAGCAGGATAAGCTGACCGACTTTTTTGCCGACTTTTATCAGGTTTCTGTTGGGAAGAAAAAATACGAAGAACTGAAGTTGGAAGAACTAAAGGAGAAGCTGCATAATCTGAAAAAGGAATATCCTGGACCTACCGAGGCCCAGATCCTGATGCAGAATCCTCAGCCTCCCAAGACCCACATCCTGATCCGCGGGGATTACCTACAACCGGGAATCGAGGTCCAGCCGGGCGTGCTGTCCATTCTCAATTCCCCTCCCCCGGCTCCCAACCCTTCACGCCTGGACCTGGCCAAGTGGGTGGTGTCTGAGGAAAATCCACTGACCTCGCGCATATGGGTCAACCGCGCTTGGCAAGAGTTTTTCGGTCGTGGCCTGGTAGGGACGCCAGGTGACTTCGGCACACGATCCGAGCCAGCCTCGCACCCCGAATTGCTCGACTGGCTAGCCACTGACTTTATGTCAAGTGGCTGGGACATGAAGAAAATGCACAGGCTCATCGTGCAATCGGCTACCTACCGGCAGTCCTCGCACGTAAGGCCAGAGATGGAAACCAATGATCCCGGTAACAAGATGCTGGCTCGTCAGGTCCGCCTGCGTCTCTCCGCGGAACTGATTCGCGACGCTGCGCTCTCCGTAAGCGGCCTCTTGAGTCCGGTCATCGGTGGCAGGAGTATCGAGCCCCATCAGCCTGAGGGTGTGATCGAGTTTGGCTTCGTATTCGGACCGCCCAGATGGGAGGGAAGCAAAGGGACGGACCGCTATCGGCGCGGACTATACATCAAGTTTTTGCGAACGACTCCCTATCCACTGCTAACAAACTTTGACGCCCCGGATTCTCTTCTTCCCTGCACTCGACGCGAACGAAGCACCACGCCCCTGCAGGCCTTGAACCTGCTGAACGATCCAGTGTTTGTAGAGGCAGCCCAGGTGCTGGCCGTTCGGATTCTGCGCCATGAGCGTGGCAGTTGGGATGACCGTCTGCGCTACGCCTTCCAACTGTGCCTCGCCAGGGAGCCCGGGGCTTCAGAGAGCGAGCGTCTCGCCAGCTATTACCAAGAGCAAAAGAGAATCTTGGAAAAATACCCGGACCTGGCTTACCAGCTTTTCCCTGCGCAGGAATTGCAAGACATCTCCCCCCCCGAAGCAGCACTCTGGGTTGCAATCGCCCGGTTGCTCTTGAACCTAGACGAATTTATCACTCGGAGTTGACCGGTCAATTCCAGCTAGATACGCGATAGCACATTTCAGGCTCAATACTATGCCTTTGTTACGGCGCCCGCCAATCAAGAGACAAAGACTGCACGATCAAATCACCCAATATCTTGCATTACAGATCCTGCAGGGTAAGTTTCCGGATCGAGAGCCCGGACTCTCCAACGAGACCGATCTCGCAAAGCACCTGAAGGTTAGCCGAACCGTTCTCCGAGAGTCGACAAAAGTGCTCGCCGCGAAAGGTCTGCTGGAGGTCCGTCCCAAGGTCGGCATCCGCATACGACCACGCGACGAATGGAACCTCCTCGATCCAGAGCTACTTGCCTGGCTAGGTGAGGCGGGGGTCGACGATCTGTTCGTGCGAAATCTTTGTGAAGTTCGGTTGATCGCTGAGACGGCGGCCTGTGAGCTCGCAGCGCTTCGGGGCTCCGTGGCGGACTTAGGCAAAATAAGAGACGCCTACCGCCAAGCCGAACTTTTTGCCGACGACGGTGACGCGTACGATGCGGCAGACGTAAAGTTCCACAATGCGATTTTTATCGCTTCCCACAACGAGCTTTTAAAAAAGATGGGTGCGACCATCAGAATGGCGCTACGTAGCACGCAACGTATCACAAGACACCTTTTACCCTCCGTTGGTTTGCCGCTTCACAAAGCGGTTTCAGATGCGATCTGCAGGCGGGACGGTAGAGGTGCCCGTATCGCGGTGAGGGCCTTGGTACCTGAAGCTGGCAAGACTCTTTACGGCGTTCTTCATCCGGACCATCCCGAGGGGTGGAAAACCCTGGAACCGGATGTCCCTATTTTAGAGGAACAGCAATTAGAAAATATAAAAGACAAATAAAAGCGCGCCAGAAGAGAATCCGCTGAGGCGAATTTATCAGTAGTCACTTCGGGCGGTGCTAGGGTGATTGGATCGCGGTATGGGGCTTCGAGTTGCTCAGGGGGAAGCGTTCCTCTATCTCGACCGAGAGAGGATCTCGCAGACCACCTTTCGGATCGGCTTAGCCAAACACCTCACGGAAACGGCCTAGAGCCTGTTCATCATCAGCCAAGGGAATCGCTTCCAGCCCGACTACTCCTTGGTATCCAACCTCACGAAGAGCCTCTGCCACCTTAGGGTAATTGATTTCACCGGTGCCCGGCTCATGCCGACCCGGGACATCCGCGACGTGGATATAGCCGACATATGGGTGGTAGTGCCGGACCAGTTGAATCGTGTTTCCCTCCTCTACCTGCTGGTGGTAGATGTCGAAGAGGATCTTGACGCGGGGACTACCGACCTGTTCAATTAATCGCACTGCATCGCCGATCCGCGATTGAGCGATTCTACCCGTGACCGCTGCTCCAGAGAGGCGAGTGCACACTGGCGGAGGGCGTTGTTGCGTAATTCGCGCTCGCGGCGAACCGGGCCGAGAAGCTCATCCGCCTCAGTACACGCGCTCCGATCGTGGCATTCCAAGCTCCGCCATCCGGTTCAGCACAGCGCACTTGATGGCGGCTTCGACTTTTTGGTTCTTGACCGTGCGGGCCGAGAGGCTTACCCCGAGTATCGCCTTGTACCGTGAGACCGCATTCTCCGCCACGCTCTGGCGAGTGCAGCCACTCGACTTCCGCCACTCATAACGGCCCTGCGTCCTAATACGCCGGAGATGGGTATCACGCATCGCACGCCACGGAGGCGGATGAGAGTCTCGGCTGCATCGTGCATTGCGTCGCGGCAAGATCGTCACGATAGCGTCGTGCTGGAGCACGGCCTCGTAGCAGGAACCCGTGTCGTAGGCCCGGTCTGCGGAGACTTGCCCGATCGAACCAGGAGTCTTAGACAGCAACGAAGAGAGCCTTCGGGCGTCGTGGACGTTGCTCGCAGTCAGGTCCATCGCAACGATCTCTTTCGTCGTCTCATCGACGCCTAGGTGGAGCTTTCGCCATGTCCTACGGCGGAGGGTTCGGTGTTTTCTGATGTGCCACTCACCGGCTCCGTAGATCTTCAGGCCCGTCGAATCGATGACGACATGTCGTGGTCGATCCGTGGGCCCTACACTCAGTCGGACGTCGACGGCGCTTTGCCTTCGGCTCACCGTGCTGTAGTTGGGCACTGGGAGGTCGAGAGCCATGAGCGCCACGATGGATTGAAGGAACCCTTCAGTGGTCCGTAGGTTGAGGTGAAACACCGAATTCAGGACCAGCGCACATTGGATCGCCGCATCTGCGTAGACCTTGGGCCGGCCTCGCCCTTCGATGGGTCCTGGATGACGCCAGGCAGCGACTGCCTCCGTGTCGAACCACAGTGTCAGCTGCCCACGTTTCACCAGAGCCCGGTTGTACTCCGGCCAGTTGCGAACCTTATATCGGAAGGTGTAGTCGCTTTTGCCCATCCCCTAGCCTATCAGGAGGGAGAGCGTTGGGGATGGAGTCAGATTTCTGCAACAACGCCACAGAGTGGCATTTCAGGAGTCGTCCATCATGCCTGATCTTATGACACCTGCTCAGCGCTCACACGCAATGAAATGCGTGAAGCTTAGAGATGGCCCCTTGGAGCTATTGATTCAGCAGGAGCTTCGGAAGAGCGGTCTGCGTTTTCAGACAAATTATAAAAACTACAAGCCCCTGCCGTGGCCAAAAGACGGCCGTGGTCCTCGGGCAGGTGCGGTGGGCGGGGAGGACGCTGTGAGGGGGGAAGAACGATGAAACGAACACAAAGGGGACCGGCGGTGGCTGTTGCCCTTTTCGTACTGTTGTTGACGCTAGTCGCGTCTTGGGTACTCTCGCAGCACGGCGTGCCGTAGGACGATCGGCGAGAGCGTGCCAGAGGATCTTGAGGTGGCCCCGGTCAGTCGGGCGGCTTGGCGGTTTGTTTAAGGTATATTCCGATTGTCACTCATACCGCCAAAATCTCCTTGGATAGATCTTCCTGTCGTTGTTGCTGCGCCTGTGGGTATGTGGGCTAAGCCGCTCGGTCGGCGCTGGCTAGTGGGTCAGTTTCCGATAAGCGCGGTGGTCTCAACCCATCGACGCAACACTTTGCCTTGAAAGGAGGAGGTGGAGTGTATGCGGATGAAGCAAAGAGCTCGTCGCGGTTACACGCTGGCGGAACTGGAGGAGGTGTGGGATCGGTGGAAACGAGGGGAGTCGCTCAAGTCGATTGGACGAGTGTTTTGTAAGCAGCCATCGTCTGTTTACCATCAGCTTGCTCCGTACGGAGGCATCCGTCCTCGGCCACCACGCCGTTCATGTTGGGCACTGACGTTGTCGGAGCGCGAAGAGATCTCTCGAGGCATTGCGGCACATCAATCGATACGATCCATCGCCGGGTTGCTGGGTCGCTCACCATCGACGGTGAGCCGGGAGATTCGGCGGAATGGCGGCGATAATGACTATCGAGCAGCGGAGGCCGATGAGCAAGCCGGGGAGAGGGCCCGCCGGCCGAAGCGGTGTCAGCTGGTCAAGCATCCACAACTACGACGGGTAGTGGCCAGAAAGCTCAGCATAAACTGGTCGCCTGAGCAGATCGCCAGCTGGCTGAAACGAGCCTATCCGAAGGATCCGTCCTATCACGTGTCTCACGAGACCATCTACCGCAGCCTGTTTGTTCAAGCCCGCGGTGCGCTGAAGGCAGAGCTGATGCAGCATCTGCGGTCAAAGCGGACGATTCGTCGATCCCGACATGCAAGTCTGAGAGGCCATGGACGAGGACAGATCACCGACATCGTATCGATCCGTGAGCGCCCGGCCTCGGTCGAAGATCGTGCCGTGCCCGGTCATTGGGAAGGCGATCTGCTGTCCGGATCGAAGAACAGCCACATTGCGACTCTGGTCGAACGTCATACGCGCTACGTGATGCTTACGAAAGTATCCAGCAAGAAAACGGAGACGGTCGTGTCGGCGCTCATCAAGCACGCGAAGAAGCTGCCGACGGAACTGTACAAATCTCTGACTTGGGATCGAGGCCTGGAGCTCGCCGAGCATCGACGGTTCACGTTGGCGACCGACATTGACGTATACTTCTGTGATCCTCAGAGTCCATGGCAGCGCGGTTCGAATGAGAACACCAACGGTCTACTTCGACAGTACTTCCCCAAGGGAACGGACTTGTCGGTGCACTCTCAGGCGCATCTGAACAAGGTGGCACGTCAGCTGAACGAACGGCCCCGTCAGACGCTGGAGTTTGAAACTCCGGCAGAACGATTTAACGCTTGTGTTGCATCGACCGGTTGAGCTGGCAGCGTTATACATCCAGTAGCGCACAGCTGAGCGGGTGTTGGAGATGAATTGCCGGAAACGGGAACTTCTAAGTCTAAGGAAGGGGCTTGCTGTCCTGGATCAGTGGAACAGCCAAGGTCGGACCGGATTGCGATGGGGCTGAGTTCAGCAGCGCTGCCAGCTCAGAGAGGCTGTCCACCATCAAGTCAGGTGGGTGCTGCTCGAAGGTTTCCGGCGCGAAGCCGTAGCTGACCCCACAGGTCTGGATGCCTGCGTTGCGCCCGGTGAGCACGTCCACACCGGAATCGCCCACCATCATCGCCTGCTCGGGCGGAACTCCGGTATCTTGAAGGATCGTGAACACACCCTCCGGGTGAGGTTTCTTGGTAGTAAAACTGTTTCCGCCGAACACGTGGCGGAAGCAGCTGGCAACTCCCAGCTCTTCCAGAATTTCCCGGCTGATGCGCACCGGCTTGTTGGTGAGCACCGCCAGAATGCGGTCGCTGAGCGCCTCCAGGGATTCGGGCACGCCGGGATACAAACGCGTGTGATCCAGCTTGTGGTCTCGGTAGTAGGCCAGGAAAAACTCGACCGCTCGCACCAGCTCCTCTTCGCTAAACTTCGGCCCAATCGCGCGCCGAATCAGCTTGGGCGCGCCTTCGCCGACGTAGGAATAGATTTTCCCCTCGTCCATGGGCGGCAGGTGGAGGGAAGCGCGGGTGGCGTTGACCGCCACCGCCAGGTCGAGCTTGGAGTCAATCAGCGTGCCGTCCAGATCGAAAATCAGCAGGCGAATCTGCATCGCTCGGGCTATTGTATCATCCTGACGGAGGAGTACCCTTGGCCCAAGTCTTCCCCTTCGCGGCTCTGCGTTACGCAGCAGAAAAGGTAGGTCCGCTTTAGTGTGGATTCGTCCGTTTCTCACGTAGGTTTCAGTATGATTAACCGATTCGTGGACAAACTCAGAGGTATCAAGCCACAGATAAGAGCGGAACTCGTCGGTGTGGACTTCCGATCCTGGTTCAGAGTGTTCACGGATAAACTTGGCAAGATTGGTCGAAGTGACTCTATCCAATGCTTGCATACGGATTCTGCCTGATGTTCTCTCTTTTATCGCGACTACAGGAACTTTATTAGAGGCTCCGCGCCCGCGCTTCCCTTTCCGTCTGCCACCTATATAAGTCTCGTCAACTTCGACAGTCCCGGAGAACTTGTCGCAGAAATCGGAGTCTTCCTGCATAGCAAGTCGAATACGATGAGCCATGTATCAAGCAGTTTTGTAAGTTACATCCAGTTGCAGCTGGAGTTGCTTTGCGGAGACACCTTTCTTGGCCGAGCAAATGAGATAGATCGCCAGAAAGCACTTAGTGAGTGGCAGATGGCTGTGGCGTTGTTGCAGAAAGCTGACTCCATCCCCAACGCTCTCCCTCCTGATAAGCTAGGGGATGGGCAAAAGCGACTACACCTTCCGATATAAGGTTCGCAACTGGCCGGAGTACAACCGGGCTCTGGTGAAACGTGGGCAGCTGACACTGTGGTTCGACACGGAGGCAGTCGCTGCCTGGCGTCATCCAGGACCCTTCGAAGGGCGAGGCCGGCCCAAGGTCTACGCAGATGCGGCGATCCAATGTGCGCTGGTCCTGAATTCGGTGTTTCACCTCAACCTACGGACCACTCAAGGGTGACCAGACCGATTTTTTGTACCAACCGTAGTGAGAGTTTACATCGCAGCCTGGGGCTGTGAAACTGGTTTCAGTGGCAGGGGAGGGCTATAGGCCCCCGGCGCCGGGGGCCTATAGCCGAGCGCCGAGTGCGGCCGCACCGTGTTGTATTGCACCCTCCAGTGTTCAATCACCACCTGTGCCTCCTTCAACGAGTAGAAGATCTCTCCATTCAGGCATTCGTCCCGCAGCTTCCCATTGAAACTCTCGCAGTACCCGTTCTCCCAGGGACTGCCCGGTTCGATGTACAGTGTCCCGGTCCCTAGATTTGCCAACCACTGGCGCAGTTGTTTGGCGATGAACTCGGGACCATTGTCGGATCGAATCTGTTCCGGTATCCCTCGCCACAACATCACGTCCGACAACGCCTCAATGATTTGTTGGCTGCCCATCCTCCGCTCCACCCGGATCGCCAGGCATTCCCGCGTGTACTCATCCAGCAAGGTCAGCAGCCGCAGCGTTCTCCCCTCGTGCGTTCTGGCACTCATGAAGTCGTAGCTCCACACGTGGTTCGGTCGCTCCGGCCTCAGTCGTACACAGGAACCGTCGTTCAGCCACAGCCGTCCTCGCGGCCTTTGTTTTTGCGGCACTTTCAGCCCTTCCCGCCGCCAAATCCGCTGCACCCGGTCCTTGCCCACTTCCCAGCCCGCACTCCGCAGCAACGCTGTGATCCTCCGGTAGCCATATCGCCCGTACTTCGCTCCCAGGGCAATGATCGCTCGGGTCAGAGCATCCTCGTCCACCCGATGAATCGGCTCGTATCGTTGTGTCCCTCGCCATTGCCCCAGCAGCCGGCAGGCATGCCGTTCCGACAACCCGTGTTGCTCCCACGCACGCTCCACCGCACAACGCCGCCGCTCAGGGCTCAGAAGTTTCCCTGTGCCACATCCCGCAGCACCTGCTTCTCCAGAGAAAGCTCCGCTACCAACCGCTTCAGCCGCGTGTTTTCCTTCTCCAACTCCTTCAGCCGTTTTGCCTGCACCACCTTCAGCCCGCCGTATTCCTTCCGCCACCGGTAGTAGGTTTGGGTGTGGATTCCAGCTTCTTTGCAGGCTTGGGGCGCAGTCTTCCCGTTCCCCATCTGCATTTCTATCTGCCGTAGCACCGCTACAATCTGCTCCGGCTTGTAACTCCTTGTCGGCATGACCTCACTTCCTCCTCAAGTGGATTCTCTCTCTTTCCACTTGGTACAAAAAGTGCCGGTCAGGTCAAAGGGTTCCTTCAATCCATCGTGGCGCTCATGGCTCTCGACCTCCCAGTGCCCAACTACAGCACGGTGAGCCGAAGGCAAAGCGCCGTCGACGTCCGACTGAGTGTAGGGCCCACGGATCGACCACGACATGTCGTCATCGATTCGACGGGCCTGAAGATCTACGGAGCCGGTGAGTGGCACATCAGAAAACACCGAACCCTCCGCCGTAGGACATGGCGAAAGCTCCACCTAGGCGTCGATGAGACGACGAAAGAGATCGTTGCGATGGACCTGACTGCGAGCAACGTCCACGACGCCCGAAGGCTCTCTTCGTTGCTGTCTAAGACTCCTGGTTCGATCGGGCAAGTCTCCGCAGACCGGGCCTACGACACGGGTTCCTGCTACGAGGCCGTGCTCCAGCACGACGCTATCGTGACGATCTTGCCGCGACGCAATGCACGATGCAGCCGAGACTCTCATCCGCCTCCGTGGCGTGCGATGCGTGATACCCATCTCCGGCGTATTAGGACGCAGGGCCGTTATGAGTGGCGGAAGTCGAGTGGCTGCACTCGCCAGAGCGTGGCGGAGAATGCGGTCTCACGGTACAAGGCGATACTCGGGGCAAGCCTCTCGGCCCGCACGGTCAAGAACCAAAAAGTCGAAGCCGCGATCAAGTGCGCTGTGCTGAACCGGATGGCGGAGCTTGGAATGCCACGATCGGAGCGCGTGTACTGAGGCGGATGAGCTTCTCGGCCCGGTTCGCCGCGAGCGCGAATTACGCAACAACGCCGTCCGACATAGCCAGTGAGGGGCCCCGGATTTCTGTACCAAGCTCAGGGTGAGTCTTGCGGGCTTTTGCGGACTTTCAGATCGCAGCGAGCTGCGATCTGAAAGGCGAATTCGTGCGGTGTACGCTCCCCCAGGGCCCTGTGAGGCCGACCCTCATTGTACTCCCTTCGCCAAGCCTCGATGATCTGCCTGGCTTCGGCCAGCGTTGTGAACCAATGCGTGTTCAGACATTCGTCCCGGAACGTTCCGTTGAATGACTCGATGTGCCCGTTGTCGGTCGGCTTGCCCGGCCGCGAGAAGTCGATCTTCACCCCATTCTAATAGGCTCACAGGTCCACCACCTGACTGCAAAACTCGCTGCCATTATCACAGAATAGCCTCTTCGGCCCGCCGCGCTCTTGCTGAACTGACCTGACCGGCACTTTTTGTACCAAGTGGAAAGAGAGAGAATCCACTTGAGGAGGAAGTGAGGTCATGCCGACAAGGAGTTACAAGCCGGAGCAGATTGTAGCGGTGCTACGGCAGATAGAAGTGCAGATGGGGAACGGGAAGACTGCGCCCCAAGCCTGCAAAGAAGCTGGAATCCACACCCAAACCTACTACCGGTGGCGGAAGGAATACGGCGGGCTGAAGGTGGTGCAGGCAAAACGGCTAAAGGAGTTGGAGAAGGAAAACACGCGGCTGAAGCGGTTGGTAGCGGAGCTTTCTCTGGAGAAGCAGGTACTGCGGGATGTGGCACAGGGAAACTTCTGAGCCCTGAGCGGCGGCGTTGTGCGGTGGAGCGTGCGTGGGAGCAACACGGGTTGTCGGAACGGCATGCCTGCCGGCTGCTGGGGCAATGGCGAGGGACACAACGATACGAGCCGATTCATCGGGTGGACGAGGATGCTCTGACCCGAGCGATCATTGCCCTGGGAGCGAAGTACGGGCGATATGGCTACCGGAGGATCACAGCGTTGCTGCGGAGTGCGGGCTGGGAAGTGGGCAAGGACCGGGTGCAGCGGATTTGGCGGCGGGAAGGGCTGAACGAGTGCCGCCGGAAAAACAGCTAACTTCATGGCCGCGAGGACGGCTGTGGCTGAACGACGGTTCCTGTGTACGACTGAGGCCGGAGCGACCGAACCACGTGTGGAGCTACGACTTCATGAGTGCCAGAACGCACGAGGGGAGAACGCTGCGGCTGCTGACCTTGCTGGATGAGTACACGCGGGAATGCCTGGCGATCCGGGTGGAGCGGAGGATGGGCAGCCAACAAATCATTGAGGCGTTGTCGGACGTGATGTTGTGGCGAGGGATACCGGAACAGATTCGATCCGACAATGGTCCCGAGTTCATCGCCAAACAACTGCGCCAGTGGTTGGCAAATCTAGGGACCGGGACACTGTACATCGAACCGGGCAGTCCCTGGGAGAACGGGTACTGCGAGAGTTTCAATGGGAAGCTGCGGGACGAATGCCTGAATGGAGAGATCTTCTACTCGTTGAAGGAGGCACAGGTGGTGATTGAACAGTGGAGGGTGCAATACAACACGGTGCGGCCGCACTCGGCGCTCGGCTATAGGCCCCCGGCGCCGGGGGCCTATAGCCCTCCCCTGCCACTGAAACCAGTTTCACAGCCCCAGGCTGCGATGTAAACTCTCACTACGGTTGGTACAAAAAATCGGTCTGGTCAGACCGCAGATGCTGCATCAGCTCTGCCTTCAGCGCACCGCGGGCTTGAACAAACAGGCTGCGGTAGATGGTCTCGTGAGACACGTGATAGGACGGATCCTTCGGATAGGCTCGTTTCAGCCAGCTGGCGATCTGCTCAGGCGACCAGTTTATGCTGAGCTTTCTGGCCACTACCCGTCGTAGTTGTGGATGCTTGACCAGCTGACACCGCTTCGGCCGGCGGGCCCTCTCCCCGGCTTGCTCATCGGCCTCCGCTGCTCGATAGTCATTATCGCCGCCATTCCGCCGAATCTCCCGGCTCACCGTCGATGGTGAGCGACCCAGCAACCCGGCGATGGATCGTATCGATTGATGTGCCGCAATGCCTCGAGAGATCTCTTCGCGCTCCGACAACGTCAGTGCCCAACATGAACGGCGTGGTGGCCGAGGACGGATGCCTCCGTACGGAGCAAGCTGATGGTAAACAGACGATGGCTGCTTACAAAACACTCGTCCAATCGACTTGAGCGACTCCCCTCGTTTCCACCGATCCCACACCTCCTCCAGTTCCGCCAGCGTGTAACCGCGACGAGCTCTTTGCTTCATCCGCATACACTCCACCTCCTCCTTTCAAGGCAAAGTGTTGCGTCGATGGGTTGAGACCACCGGCCATATCGCTCCACTTGGTGCGCGGCATCTTCGTTCCTGTGGATCCGGCGCTCGTGTAATCGACGAACTCTGAGCTGGATACGTGGCCGAGAATGAAGCCGAACCAGTCATGAGAGACTGGCGAAATGACGACAATATCGGTTGAGCAGACTCCCTGTAGTGGGGCAATGCCCACTTTGTGGAAGTATGGGCGAAGCTTGCCAAACAGAATGTCGCCTCGTGTGAACTCGAATTTACCGCTAGATACGTCATCAGCAGTGCCCCATTCTGAAAGCGCGATGCACTGCTTCGGCATGTGCTCAAGTGCGATGTAGGGTGTTCCAGGATCGATTTCCTGTGCCCGAACTCCTCGCCTCGGATTATCCGCAACGCTTCCAAGTGTCTTTACCTCCCACCCCTCGGGAATTTGGCCGAGCTCGGACTCCACAAGCCGGTCGGGGAAGAGGTCGGCGATGTGTTGGGGCAGACCGGGGTCGTGGCCTTCCATCTTGGCGCGAACGGGGTCGAAATCGACAAACCAGGACTTGAACAGCGCCCGCGACATTGCTTCGAGCGTCTCGTTCATTCGCCGGTTCAACTCGATCTTGTCGTCCAGCGTGCCCAGGATGTGGGAGATGGCGCGTTGTTCGGGGGGGGGCGGAGCAGTGATGTGCATTTGGCGCTGATCCCGAAGACTAACGTATTCCGCCATATCGGTCTGGCTGGCAACACTCTTGACTTGCAAGAGGAATTCGCGGCTTGCCATCCAGTAATAGAGGAAGCGTGCGTCTAGGATCTCTTTGTCTAGAGGTCTCCAATAGCAGAGTTGTGGCGAATAGACAAAACGCGGAGTTTCCTCTCTTACGAAGGCAAATCGACCAACCGTTCCCTTAGACGTAAACACAACATCGCCGGGTCGGCTAATCTTTTCGCCAAGCTTGTACGTATGATCCTCAGGAAAGCAGTCAGCGTCAGAAAAGTGAAATCCATTTCCAATATTGCTTGCTCTCGCAAACGGGAGACCAGTGCGTGAAAGTTCCGCATTTTTTGCTCGGTAGCCATCCCCAATAGCAAGGGCCTCTTTCTCGATCAATTCACTGACGTTATACCTACACCACTCACCCGCCATACCCGAACTCCTCCTGTCAAACGGCTCCCCGCTTGCACCCAGTGATACCTCGGAGAGACAAACACCGACAGCAGGCGGTAATTACGTCGCTTGCGGCGCGACCGGCAATTCACGCACGGACGCTCCAACTCGCTGGTCGGCGACGACGAGATCGAATTGCGTCTGGAGGTTCAGCCAGAATTGAGGATCGACTCCGAACCAGTGCCCGAACCGCAGGGCGGTGTCGCCGGTCACGGAACGCTTGCCGGCGATAATCTGGCTGACCCGGTTCGGCGGCACATTGATCTGGCGCGCGAACGTCGTTGGGGTCACGCCCAGTTCCGCAAGCTCGTCTTTCAGAATCTCCCCGGGATGAACGACACGCTTTAACATGCCTCCCGTCCTCCTCGCTTTTAGTGATAGTCCACAATCTCAACGTCGGTCGGCCCCGGACCGTCGCTCCAAGTGAAGCTGATACGCCATTGCCGGTTGATCCGGATGGAGTACTGTCCTTCTCTCTCGCCTCTGAGAGCTTCCAGGCGATTGCTTGGCAAGGCCCTCAAAGTGTCCAGCAATGGCGCCGCGTTCAGGATTGAAAGCCGCTTCGTTGCCTGCCTTTCAAATCCCTGGAATGCTGCGACGAAAGCTCCACCGGCGAACAGTTCGGTTCTCTTGTCCCGGTATCCGAGAATCATGCTAACGCCAGTGTAGCGATTGTTGACGATAGACGTCAAGCGTCACGCGGCGTAAGAAAAGAAGACCTTGTCATCGCGGCAGGTCACGGACTGTTCCCAAACCCCAGGCTCTTGAGATTTGCCTTGATGGCGGCGTCCAGCTTCCCGGCCTCGGTCTGCTGCTGGCGCAGTTCGGCAACCAGCCGCTTCATCTTGTCCGCGAAGGGCTCGCCGTCGTCCTCTTGTGCTTCCGCACCGACGTAGCGGCCGGGCGTGAGCACGTGGCCGTGCTTGCGTACCTCCTCCAATGTCGCCGACTTGCAGAAACCGGGCACGTCGGCGTACTCACACGCGCCTTTCTCACCACGCCAGGCATGGTAGGTATCGGTGATGCGGGCGATGTCTTCATTCGTCAGCTCACGGTGGGTGCGGTCCACCATGCGGCCCAGCTTGCGGGTGTCTATGAACAGCACTTCGCCGCGCCGGTCGCGGAGCTTGCCATTGCGCCTGTCACGGGCGAGGAACCACAGGCAGGCGGGAATCTGGGTGGAATAGAAGAGCTGGCCCGGCAGCGCTACCATGCAGTCCACCTGGTCCGCCTCGATGAGGGTTTTTCTGATCTGGCCCTCACCCGACTGGCCCGACGACATCGAGCCGTTGGCGAGCACGCAGCCGGCCGTGCCGCCCGGTGCCAAGTGGTGCACCATATGCTGCACCCAGGCGAAGTTGGCGTTGCCCTTGGGAGGGGCGCCGTATTGCCAGCGCTTGTCGTCGGTGAGCCGCTCGCCGCCCCAATCGGAGACGTTAAAGGGTGGGTTGGCCAGGATGAAATCGGCCTTGAGGTCGGGGTGGCGGTCGTTGTGGAACGTGTCGCCGTGGGCGATCTGCCCGTCGATGCCACGGATGGCGAGGTTCATCTTCGCCAGCCGCCAGGTCGTGTAGTTGGACTCCTGCCCGTAGATCGAGATGTCGGCCTTGGTGCCCTTGGGCGCTTTTCCAGCGTTGCCGTTGCCGGTGGCGTGCGCGCGGATGAACTCGACCGATTGTACGAACATGCCGGACGATCCGCAGCAGGGATCGTAGACCCGGCCCCGATAGGGCTCCAGCATCTCGACCAGCAGCTTGACCACACAGCGCGGGGTATAGAACTCGCCACCCTTCTTGCCCTCGGCGCTGGCGAACTGTGACAGGAAATATTCGTAGACGCGGCCGAGCACGTCCTTGGAGCGGGCCTCCTCGTCGCCGACCCTGATGTTGCTGATCAGATCGATGATCTGGCCAAGCCGCTGTTTGTCCAGCGCCGGGCGGGCGTAGTCCTTGGGCAGCACGTTGTTGAGCGCCGGGTTGTCGCGCTCGATCCCGGTCATGGCGTCGTCAATGAGCTGGCCGATGGTGGGTTGCTTTGCCTGTGCTTTGAGATGCGTCCATCGAGCCTCGGGCGGCACCCAGAAGATGTTCTCGGCGCGATACTCGTCCGGGTCCTCCGGGTCGGCGCCTTGTTTCTTCTCGCCTTCGAGACGGGCGTGCCTCTCCTCGAAGGCATCGGAGATGTACTTCAGGAAAATCAGGCCGAGAACGACATGCTTGTATTCGGCCGCGTCCATCGAGCCGCGCAGGGTGTCGGCCATCTGCCAAAGCTCGGCCTCATAGCCGGTCGTGGCACCTGTGCTCTGCGGAGTCATTTCCGAGCGGGTGCGCGTCTTAGGGGGTGTCCGGCTCGCCATAGGTTGTGATTCCTCCAGCTTACCGCCGCACGTCGGATTCGTGTTCGAATGGATTCAGGAGATCTACCCCGAGCTGGTCAAAATCGCGCACGTTCCGGGTCACGATCGTCAGCCGATGCACCACGGCCGTCGCGGCGATCATGGCGTCCTCCAGCAGAGTGTCTGAACGGCGATGCTTGAGCCTCGCCCATTCCCGGAATGTGGTTGCGTTCATGGGGAGGACGTTATAGGAGGCCAGCACCGCGCTGAGCCATGTTTCCAGTTCCTCCGCCTTGGCGACATCCTGCTCGCGGGTGAGTTCGATGCCTGCTTGGATCTCCCCGACCGTCACCGCGGACAGGAACAGTTCATCGGCGGCCACTTCTTCAATCCACCGGACGACGGTTGGATGCGGATGAGGACGGCGCAGTTCCGATACGACATTGGTGTCGAGCAGGTACACGGATTTAATCGAAGCTCGGAGACACGCGGTGGCGATGCTGCGGCCGTGGCGGCGTCAGCGCATCCGTGCGAGCCTCTGGAGCGAGCAGTAGTTGCTTGAGATCCGGCCTAGCCCGCTTCTCCAATCGTCGCCACTCGTCGATGGGTAACAGCACGGCCGTCTCCACGCCCCGTTTGGTCACGATCTGGGGGCCTTCGGCCAAACTCGTCTCAAGCAACTCGCTGAAACGCGCCTTGGCATCTTGCACCTGCCATGTCTTGCTCATGCAGCGTTACCTCCGCCAAAAGAATGACTAGACATAAAACTAGTCTAACTTCCTTGGAAAAGCAACCAGAACCAACCGGATGACACCATTTCATCCGGCCTCTCTCCGGCGCGTATCCGTTGCTGCGCATGGGCCTTTATCCGAGCCTTCCCGCAGGGACAATTTGGACGGAAGCGACCCCCATAAGGGGGGGCAGGGTATGCCCCAAACCCTGTAACAAACCCTGCCCCAAACCCCCGCCATGTTTGCCGCTAGAGCGGCAAAAAGGGGGGGGTCGCTTCCGTCTTTCCCTTTTCCTCTGTATCGGCACGGTCTGGCTTGGTAGTAGCGTCTAAGCTACTGTGGTACAACAAAGTAAGGAAAATGGCGGTGGAACACCACCCAGCCGATTTATGCCCCATACCCCCCCTTATATTTGTGGCACGATGGTCCGGCAAGGCCTGGACCCCGGCCTTGACTCCGGAACGCCTGAAATCTGAGGTTCTATCAGTACGGTTCACTAGACTGTTTCCTCCGCCCTCAAGCGGTCAGAAACCCACGTCTCGTAGTCGTCGATGGTGGCTCCGGGGCCGCTCGACTTGGGAAGGTCTTTCAGTTCCATCAGCCTGTCCGAGATTTCCTCGACCCCTCCGTACTTCGCTATGATCCTTGTGTCCGCATTGTTAAGCGCGGTCTCGATGTACTTGATTTCCTCCTGCACTTCCGGGTCGTTTCGGCTCGGTCCATATTCCCGTTGACTGCTCTGCTCACCCGCCCGGCTGCTCCAAGTTTTTAGCGCCGCCTCGGGGCGCTGTTGCACGATTCAACCTTGGCGCGAGTCAGGCCGTTTTCCCAACCCCTCGTTCATGACACCACGGCGTAGGACTTCGGCCTGCCGAGCTCGGCCATCCGGTTGAGGATGTGACACCCGATCGTGGTCTCTTTCCTTTGCGCGTTGCTGTTCCTCGCCTTCAGGCTTCCTCCGAGCACTGACTTGTATCGGAAGAACCAGTTCTCAACGCGCGCCTGCTGTCGGTAGCCCAACTCCTTCTGCCACTCTCGTCGTCCGATCTTACGAACTCTCTGAAGAGCCGCTTCTCGTTGCGCCCACGGGCCGTCCGTGGGCCCCGCGGACACCGCACAGCGACGAGGGGGGATCACGATCACGACGTCCTCTGTACCGGCCGCGCCGACCCGATCGTAGATCGCCCTGTTGTCGTAGGCCCCGTCCGCCGTGAAACGCCGGATGGGAGCCTCGATCTGGTCGAGCAGATCCGGCAGGGCGGAGGCGTCGTCCCCGCTGCTCGTCGTGAGTTCGGCCGCCACAATGAACCCCTCGTCATCCACTCCGATGTGCAGCTTTCGCCAGTCCCGGCGTTTCTTGGATGCCTTGTACTTGTGCGAATTCCATTCGCCGCAACCCAGGATCTTGAGCCCCGTGGAATCGACGATCAAGTGGATCGGGCCGTCGTGGGCTCGGGTTAGAGGCGGCACCTCAACGATTTGGTTCCGGCGCGAGAGTGTGGTGTGGTCCGGGGCCTTGAGGTCGAGGCCCATCAAGCTGAGCAGCGAGTCTAGGAAACCCTCGGTCTGGCGAAGCGGCAGGTGGAAGACGACCCGCAGCGTCAACGCGGTCAAGATCGCGAGGTTCGAGTACCGCCGCTGGCCTCCGCGGAGACCGTTCTTCGCCGGTGTCCACGCGGCGATCGCCTCCTCGCTCAGCCAGATCGTGACGTCGCCGCGGCTCCTGAGGCCCCGCTCGTACTCCCTCCAGTTCCAGATTCTGCATTTCGTCTTGTACTTGCGGTTGACTCGGCTCGACTTCCCTGCGGCCATGACGTTGCCCCCCTTGATCTCCATGATGGATCGGAACACCGAGCCAATGCTAGCGGGGGAGCCGAGGACGATTCATGCACCAACGCCCTTTTTCGTGTGACTGGGGGCCGCGTGTTAAATGTGACAGTCACAGAGGGGGGGATGTCACACGATTTCGACAAAGGGTGTCCCAACTCCATATTTCCGTATCTCTCTCATTCTTCTGTGGCTCTCCCTTGTCACTCGGCCTCCGCTGCGCCGAAGGAGCAGAATCGGGGAGGACGATAGCGACCCCCCCGAAAACCGGGGGGTCATGTGGCCCCGATAGAGGCACTGTGTCACATGCCCCTATCGCTGCCCCATGGGGTCGCTATCGTCCTCATTGATCCCTGCGGGAAGGCTCGGAGCAGCCCCCAGCGGGGGCGCTGACGGAAGGCAGACGGACCCATGAAATGGAGGCGCTTCATTCCTCACATCCTTCTGTTTTTCGGCGCGCTGGGGTACGCCCTGTGGAGCTTTGTCCACCGTCCCTTCCCCATGCTTGGGGATAGTCCCTTGCTCGATCTGATGGACTACCACACCCCGAACTTCTACGGCTGGGTGATGCTCTGGTACTACGCTTCGCCTTTCTTCGCCGTCATGCTCGCGGGCCTCGTTCTCTTGTCCGTCTGGAAGGTCTGGCTGGAATCGCGGCGGCGGGATTTTGCGCCCTTTGGGGCGCTCCCGACCTGGCCGCTTTCACCCCGGCAAACGGCCCCGGCCATCGTCATCGGGGAGGTCCATCATCCGGTCGAGGCGCGGGAGATTTTCAATCCCTCCTGGCTCACCATCCCGGAGCGCGGGCTGTATACCGGCGTGGCGATCTTCGGGGCCGTCGGGTCCGGCAAGACCTCGGCTTGTATGCACCCCTTCGCTAAGCAACTTCTCGGCTGGCAAGCGGCGAATCCACAGATGCGGGCGGCAGCGCTCATGCTCGAAGTCAAGGGAGATTTCTGTCACGACATCCGCCAAATCCTGACCGAGGCAGGCCGGGGAAAAGACTACATCGAGCTTGGCATGAAGGACCGCTGGCAATGGAACCCGCTCTCGGCCTGGTGGCTCGATTCCTACTCGCTGGCCTACACCGTTTCGAGCCTTCTCAACCAGCTATTCGGCAAGGGCAAGGAACCGTTCTGGCAGCAAGCCTATACCAATCTGGTCCGCTGGATCATTGAGCTTCACCGAATCTTCCCGGAACGGTGGGTGACGTTGCAGCAGGTCTACCGCTGCGCCATCGACCCGGACCTTTTCGCTGCCAAGATCGAGCAAGCCGAAGCGTGGAGCGACGAGTTGAACAGAGGCACGGTTTTCATTCCAGAGGTCGTATACCAAGCCCACATCATGACCTTGGCTGAATGGCTATGGAAAGACATACCGGGAACGGAAGAAGTGCGGGCCGCCTACTCCCGTCCCATGCTCAACAAACTGGACGAGCTCAAGCTGACCTACCGGGTGGTTTGGGACCCCGGACCCGGCGACGAAGTGAGAGAACGAGTGGAGGCGGTGAAGCGCTGGTTTGTCAACGACTGGCAAACGCTGGACAACAAAGTGAAGTCCTCGATTGTGGAGGGGGTTTCGGTGTTCCTTGCCATGTTCGATATGCCGGATGTGGCAAAGGTGTTTTGTCCGGGGCCGCCGGAAGTCCCCGACGATCCGCAAGCCATTGCAGTTCAGGCCAGGGCCGCGAAGCGGGCCGGGGAAGAAGCCCAGGAACTGAACAAGAAGCCGGACGGCGGGGAAGGAGACAAACCCGCGCCCACGTCGATCCCGCCGGTCGAAGAGGAACGAATCGCCGGGCCGCGACACCTGCCCCCGCTCTATGAATTGATCGAAAGGGGCAAGGTGCTGGCCTTGAACATGCCCGCCGGATCGAACCCGGCGCTGGCCCGCGCCGTGGGCGTGATGCTCAAGAACGCCTGGCTACAGGCGCTTCTCATGCGCCCGACCAAGATGAAGGAGTCGCCGGGGGTCTATTTCCGGCCTGCCGTCTTTATCTGTGACGAATATCAAGCCTTCGCTTCGGTGGGTGAGGACGATCCATCGGGCGATGAGAAATCCTTTGCGCTGACCCGGCAATGCCGCTGCATCCCGATTGTCGCCACGCAATCCATTTCCTCGCTCCGCTCCGTGTTGGGAAGCTCGGAAGCATGGCGGTCGCTGTTGCAGACGCTCCGCACACGGATTTTCCTGTCTCTCAGCGACGACGCCAGCGCCAAGATTGCAAGCGAAATGTGCGGGCAGGTGGCGAAGATCAAGGGATCCTACACCATCAGCGAGACCTCCAAGCGGGCGGAAGTCTCCCCGCTGTCGGGCCGCGCCGGTGGAGGCGGGGGCAGCATCGGCGCGACCAAGTCTTTCCGGGAGCAACGCGAGGCCGTGTTTCACCCGCGAGACTTCACGCTGCTCTCGAACTGTCAAGCGATCTGTCTGCCCTATGACGGGTCGCAGTCGATTGAACCGCGCCGGGTCTACCTCAAGCCTCACTATCTGCCCCTCGCACATTCGTATTGGAGAGCGAAAGCGGCGGGTCAATTATGAGCACCGCGAGTGGACTGGAACACCTGAAACCATTTCTACCGGGATTGGAAAGCGCCCTGGAAGATTCCGAAGTCAGCGAGATCATGATTAACGGCCCCGGCAATGTCTGGGTCGAGCGGGCCGGGCGGTTGACGGCACATGACGCGCCGGACCTGGACGAATCGGCCCTATTGCGGGCGGCCATCCACATTGCCCGTCCTTTGGGCTTGGATCCGGCGAGCTCGCCGATTGTCGATGCGCGCCTGGACGACGGCTCGCGGGTTGCCATCTGTGTTCCGCCCGCGAGTCCTCAAGTGGCGATCACCATGCGGCGCTTTGGCAAGCGGGCGTTCTCGGCGGATGATCTCGTGAAGCAAGGCGCACTCCCCGAAGACGTGCGAGCGGAAGCCGAGCGGGTGTTGCGCTCCCGGCGAAACATCCTGGTTTCAGGCGGCACTGGATCGGGCAAGACCACCCTGCTTAACGCACTTATTGAATTGCTTCCCAACGACGAGCGCATCGTCGCCATCGAGGACACCCTTGAGCTTCGCATTGAGCGCTCTAATTGCGTCCGCTTCGAGGCTCGCGGACTGGCAACCGGAGCGGTGACGATCCGTGATTTAGTCCGCCACGCCTTGCGTCACCGCCCGGATCACATCGTGGTGGGCGAGGTCCGGGGCGGCGAGGCCGCTGATCTATTGCAAGCCCTCAACACCGGACACGGCGGCTCCCTCACCACCGTACACGCCAACAACGCCGAGTCGGCCTTGTCGCGCATCGCCAGTTGCGCCATGCAGGGCGGCGGTGAGCTTCCCTGGGAGGTGACCTGCCGGGGCGTGGTGGACGGCATCGCCATGGTGATTCACATGACACGGCGAGAGGGACGCCGCTTCGTGGAGGAAGCGCTGCTCGTCCAGGGCTACGACGCGCCACAGAACCACTGGATCATCAAGCCGATCTGGAGGGAACACAATGAGGGATGAAGAAAAAATCATACGGGTGAATACCATCAGGGACTTCGCCCTGGAGCTCGGCCGGGACGGTGACGAGACGCTGGAAGTCCCGGCCTGGATCGCCCAGGAGTACGGCGTCTTTCCCGAAGACGCAAGCCGCCGGACTCGCCGATCCGGGGCGGAAGGTGGATCTGACGGAGCGCTCGGTCCGGCGTGGAGAGTAGAGGAGGAAGGATGAGCCTGGACACAGAAGCGAGGGAAGCCCCGATCACGGTGAAGGCCGCCGCCCGCTTCCTGGGCGTCAGCCCCTCGCTGGTGTATGCTTACGTCGAGCGAAAGCAGATTCCCCATTACCGCATGATGGGCCGCTCGATCCGCTTCCGATTGTCGGAGCTAGCCGAGTGGCGCCAGCAATTTCATGTGAATGGAGGAATCGATGAACAAGACAGGTAGACCCAGAAATACCGCTGGTAGCCTGTACCTGCGGTGCAATTCACGCGTCTGGTGGATGAGCTATCGAGAGCAGAACGGGAGGTGGAGACAGACCTCGACAGGGCAGAGAGAAAAAGGGGAAGCCGAGAAGGTGATGCGCAAACGGTTGGTGGCTCGCGACGAGGGGTTGCTGCCGAGCGCCGCGCCGGGCGGGGAGATCAGGTTCAACGAGTGGGCGGACTGGTTCCTTGAGAACCGATCCAAACCACCCTTCCGGAGCGAGAAGACTCACGTGCAGAACCTCGGCGCGTTGAAGTTCCTGAGGCCCCGGTTCGGCAAGAACAGACTATCGGACATCACACCGGAAGATATCGAATCGTACCTGATGACCAGATTGAATACAGGCAAGCGGGTGCATACCAAGTTGGGGCTGCAACTTCGCGGCAGGCTCAAACCTGCCACCGTGCATCAGGAGTTTCGCGTCCTGAGACGTATCCTGAACGTGGCGGTGAAGAAGCGGCGGCTGGCGGTCAATCCCTGTAATGGGGTGGAGTTTCCGGTGGCGTTGGCGGGCACGACGCGCAAGCCGCACTATCTGACCGCCTCGAAGCAGGCCTGGCTGGAAGCCTGCGCGCCCCTGTACCTGCGCAACATCATCGCGATCATGGTGGAGATGGGGCTGCGGCCCTATCGGGAGTTGATCCCGATGCGAAAGGGACAGGTCGATCTGGAGAACGGGATCGTGCATCTGCCGGATTCCAAGACGGTGAATGGTATCGCGGACATGCCGATGACCGACAGAGCCCGTCAAGCGTTCGCCTCACAGATGAAGCAGAGCGGCGATTCCGACTACCTGTTCCCGAGCTCGCGGATGGACTTGAGCAAGCCGCACATCACGACGGTGCAAAAGCTGTGGAACCGGACGCTCCAGCGCGCCGGGCTGCCGCATTTTTCGCTATACGAGCTGCGCCACACGTTTGCGACCCGGCTCAGCGCCGGGGGCGTGGCGGATCATTTCGTGACGCAGATGCTCCGACAAGGCGATTCGCAGGTGTTCAAGCGCTACAGCCACGCGAAGCTCAACATGATGCGGGAAGCGCTGTCCAAGCTCGACCGACAGGCGAACGAGCACGGCGCGAGTTCCTTTACAGCGCTGGCCATCTAGAGCCAGTTTTTTGACAGTTTCTTTACAGTTCCGTCTTCGGCAACGAGAGGCAAGGCAGACGGGTGATGAAAACAAGTAAGTTAAATGGTGAGCGGTGGAGGGCTCGAACCTCCGACCTCCTGCTTGTCGAGCAGCGCGTGGGGCAAAACGCCACCGACAACGCGACGCTGGTCCCTCTGGTGGAGGCGGTCGAGCGACGCTGCCGGGAACGCCCGCAGAAGGTCAGCGCCGACAGCGGCTTCTTTTGCTTGGAGACCATCGTGGAACTGGCCCAGCGTGGCCTGGACGTCTATGTGCCCGACTCGAACTTGGCGCGGGAACTGAACCGAGGCCAACGCGCGCCCGGAGCACCTGCTGTACGGCATCCGGAACACCGGCGAATGCGACGCAAGCTGCGCGACCCGGCCGGGCGGGCGGTTTATCAGCGGCGCAAGGCGATCGTGGAACCAGTGATCGGGGTTTTGAAAGAACAGCGTGGAATGCGGCAGTTCCGGCGGCGGGGCCTGGGGAAGGTCGCGGTGGAGTTCGCGCTGGCCGCAACGGCCTTCAACCTCACCCGCCTGTGGCGCAACAAACCGAAGCTAGATCAGGAAGGCTAGTTCGGCAGACTCCCGGACCGGCGACTCGGCGAAGATCGAAACACCAGAATTCTGGAGCGGATCATGATCTCTTTTGATTTCCAGCCAGCTAAACCGAGTTTCCACACAGACTCTAACGCCCCCCGGCAGCACGCGTTCTGCCCAAGGTCACTTGTCGTTTCCGGCTACGAGCGAGAGAATCTTCCGACCGTATTTACGAGCGAGACGGGGCCCGATGCCTGGCACTTGTAAGAGCTCTTCCTGGTTGGTGGGGCGCAATTGCGCGATGGAGTTTAAGGTTCGGTCCGGGAAGACGCGGAAAGCTGGGATGCGCTGCGCACGGGCTTTCTCAAGACGCCAGGCTCGCAGCTGCTCGACCAGTTGTGGATCCGGGAGTCCGTCGTCGGCTTCGATGGGCTGAACAGTGGGCCTGTGCTTCTCCGGTCGTGGCTCTTTCTTTCCGGGCTTCGCCGTGCGTTTCTTCTTTTTCTTCTTGGGGGCAGGGGGAGCCTCGACCGGCAACGAGACGAGGGGTGCGGCCGAGCCAGTGAGCTGCCGGCCCTCCTGGGTAAGAAAAACGCGGCGATATTCGATCCTCCGCCCGTTCTTATCGAAGGCAGCAGCGATTGTCTTGACGAGCCCTGCCCGGGCCAACCCACCCAGCAGCTTCTCGAAAGTCTTTCGTTCCAGCGGGGTCGCTTTGGCGACTTGTTCGTGCAACCGGCCGAGGGCCAGCCCCTCTTGCGCCTTGACGGCTTCAACGATCTGATCGAGACTGACGTTTTCTTCTTCGCTGGGCTGCCGGTACCGCTGCACGACACAAGAATCCGGAGCGCAAATGTCACAGGTGCCGCACGGCTGTTGCGAGTCCGCTTGGTCGCCGAAGTGTCGGACGAGGTCGCGCATGCGACACTCATGTGAGGAGGCAAAGCGGACGATGCGGTCAAGCTGCTTGAGCTTGTACTCGCGTTGCGCGATATAGGGTGCCCTCCAGCGGTCATGACCGCGCCGCACGTTTTCTTCGGGATCGATCAGCGCTCCCTCGTGAATCCAGAGTTTTTCGAGCGCTTTCTCGAAGACGATCATGTCCATTCGAACCTGCTGCTTGAGTTTCTGGCGGGCCTCGGGTTCGTTGGACAGTTTCTCGAAGATCCGCTCCAGTTCTTCCACAGCGGGATAGTCGCGCCCTTGGAAGAACTCGTGCGTCTTGCGGTCGGCCCAGGAATACATCAGCACCGCCCGGGACGGCTTGCCGTCGCGTCCGGCCCGGCCGATTTCCTGATAGTAGGCTTCCACGCTGCCCGGTAGGCCGGTATGCACGACCGTGCGGATGTTGGGCTTGTCGATCCCCATCCCGAAGGCGATCGTGGCGACGATGACTTCGTGTGTGCCCGACAGAAACGCTGTTTGGACCTTGTCGCGGGTCTCCGGCATCATTCCCGCGTGGTAGGCCGCTGTCGAGAACTGTGGTGCTAACTCCAGCGCGAGCTCTTCGGCGGACTTGCGCGTGGGCGCATAGATGATGGCGGGGCGCTGCACTGGCTCCGCGAGCAGCTCCTTGACTGCTGGAGGGCGTTGACTCGGCGTCCTCTCGATGACCTCGATGGCGATGTTGTCGCGCCGGAATCCGTGGATCCCGCATAACGGGTTGTTGAGCCCGAGCTGTTCGATGATGTCGTCTTGCACCAGCGGGGTCGCGGTCGCGGTCAGTGCGATGACGGGAGCGGGACGCAGCGGGGCGAGCCGCTGTCCCAACATGCGATACTCGGGACGGAAATCGTGACCCCAGTGTGAGATACAGTGTGCCTCGTCGATCGCGATGAGCGTGGGAGTCCGCTTGGCGAGCATCTCCGGGAAGCCTGTCACATTCAACCGTTCCGGGGCGATGAAGAGAAAATCGAGTTTCCCCTCGAGGTAACGGAAACAGACCTCGCGGCTGAGCCCCCGGTCGCGCCCAGAGTGGATCCGCTCCGCACGAAGGCCCGTTTGTTGGAGCTTGGCAACCTGATCTTCCATGAGCGCGATCAGGGGGCTGATGACCAGCGTCACGCCCCCGCGCGCCAGGCCAGGGAGTTGGTAGCAGAGCGATTTGCCGGCGCCGGTGGGCATCACCAGTAGCACGTCACGCCCGGCGGCGGCTGCCTCGCAGACCTCCTCCTGATAGGGACGGAATGACTCGAAGCCGAAGCCGGACCGCAGCAGCTCGCCGAGCCCGGACCCACCCTGTTCCGCACCGTCCGTGCCCGTAGACACACGAGCTGTGGGCGGACCGCGATCCACCTCTGCCGGGGCGTGAGAGAGCGCCCCTTGTGGGCCAGCCCCCGCACTCGCAGCCAGAGAGCGCCGTTCTGTTTGCTCAAGGGAACGGGTCGGCCGAGATCCGAGCGACTCCGCCGTCGGCCGAAGGGATGACTGATGCTCCGCGTAGGGCTCGGGCTGTCCTTGCACCGGCTTCTTGCCGACAACGTGGCGAAGGTACTCCTCGATCCCCTGCATGAACTTCTGGAATTGGCCCTGGCCGCGTTCGATCTCGCGCAGTTGCGCTTCCCACTCGCCGGTCATGGCCGGACTCTTGACCGCAGCGTGCACGACGTCAATCAAGTGAATCCCTTTCTCGGTCGCCTCGAGGGAGTTGCCCTTACGCCGCAGGTATTCCCTTCGCAACACTGTCTCGATGATCGTCGCGCGGGTCGCCGCCGTGCCCAACCCGCGGTCTTTCATGGCGTCGGAAAGCTCTTTTTCTTCGAGCGTCTTCCCGGCAGACTCCATCGCCGTCAGCAGCGTGGCCTCGGTGAATCGCTTCGGCGGCCGTGTCTTCTTGGAAAGCGCTTCGACGTGGGAGACTCGTTGTGGCTGGCCCTGTGCCAGTCCCGGTGGGATTCTCTGTGCGCCTTCTCCGTCGGAGGGGGAGTTCTTTGACGAGGAGTCGTCTCGGATCTCTTCCGCTGTCGGTTTTCGTTTGGCGGCTTTACTTGGGGGCGCCAGGTCCAGCACTTTCCAGCCTTCTTGTTCGACCGACATGCCCGGGCTGCAGTAGCGGTCGACCACGCGGTCCGATTGCTCTGGCTCGGCAGGCGAAGTGACGGTGGTGATGATGGTGGTGACAGCCCAGACGTGGTCCTGGTGCCAAGCACCGAGCAGACGACGGCACACCAGGTCATAGATCTTGGCTTCATCGCCGCGCGGCGGTGATCCCGCAACGCCGGTGGGGATGATCGCGTGGTGGTCGGTGACCTTGGCGTCATCGACGAACCGCCGACCCAGGGGGCGCCTGCCGGTTCCCGGAGCAAGTGACGCTTGATAGGGCCCGGCGATCGCCCGTACGACTTTGTCCAGTGTTGCTGCCACGTCCTGGGAGAGATGACGACTGTTGGTGCGAGGGTACGTGAGGAGCTTGTGCTTCTCGTAGAGGTTCTGCGCGAGATCCAAGGTCCGCTTCGCGCTGAAGCCGTAGAGTCGATTGGCGTGGCGCTGCAGCTCCGTCAGGTCATAGAGCAAGGGAGGCGCCAGCCGCTTCGTCTCGCATTCGATGGACGCGATGTGAGCCTCTCCCGTTTGGGCCCGCTCGACGATCTGGCGGGCTTCCTCACCGTCGGCCGGCAGCCGCGTGCCACGCTGGGATGGGCCCTTGTCGAGAAGCTCAGCTTTGCCGACCGACGCTGGGTTCTCAGCCGGCCGGAAGTATGTTCCCTTGAAAGACAGCTTTTGCGCGGAGCCATCCGATTGCTCTCCTGGCTCGTCGCCGGCACCCTCCAAGGGTTGGAAGGTCGCGACGACCTGCAGATAGTCCTCGGGCACGAACGAGCGAATCGCCAACTCCCGCTCGACCACCATGGCCAGGGTCGGTGTCTGTACCCGTCCGACTGACAGCTGTTGCTGGCAGTCCAGACTGTAGAGGCGGGAGAGGTTCATGCCGACGAGCCAGTCGGCCCGGCTGCGCGCTCGGGCCGCATCGGCGAGACAGTCGTATGCTCGGGCAGGCTTCAGCGTGCGGAAGCCTTGCCGAATTGCCTCGGATGTCAGCGAGGAAATCCAGAGGCGCTCCACCGGTTTCGTGCATCCGACCAACTTGTAGATGTAGCGGAAGATCAGCTCGCCCTCCCGTCCTGCATCGGTCGCCGCCACGATCCGGGCGACTTTGTTGCTGCGGAGGATTCTTCGGACGACCTCGAACTGATCACGAGTCTCTTCGTAGACGACCAGGGGCCACTCGCGAGGCAACAGCGGGAGCAGATCCCGCCGCCAACGACGCCAGGCAGGATTGATTTCGTGGGGTTCGGCGAGCGAGACAAGGTGACCGATGGCCCACGTCACGATGTATCCGTTGCCGTGCTGGAACCCCTCGCCACGCCGGTGGGCGCCCAGGACTTGGGCAATGTCTCGTGCAACGGAGGGCTTTTCGGCGAGGACCGCCGTGGCCTGGCCTGAGTGGGTGGTCATCGAACTAGAGCCATTCTAGCTCCTAGGTGGATTGGACCGCTGAGTCGGCAGGGAACTGCCCCCATGCGGTGTTGCGGCAGCCAAACCCAGTACAAAACCTAAAAGGCTGAGGCGTCGTCCGTCGAGAGGACCAAGCAAAACACGGCGAGAGCAGTGGCGATACAAGTTCAGTTCGCTGTGTTCCTCGCTGGAGAGTTCCCCCCCTTCGGTTCGGAACCCACGGCCCGCTCTCTCGACCGCCAGGCCGGGTTTTCGACTCGTGCAGCGCTGTAACGGACGCGTGGTGCTGACCAGACCGAGTTTTTGTACCAACAGTAGTGAGAGTCTACATCATAGCCTGGGGCCTTGAAACCGGTTTTGGTAGTAGAAAAGGGCTATAGAGCCTGTGTGGAAACTCGGTTTAGCTGGCTGGAAATCAAAAGGGATCATGATTCGCTCCAGAATTCTGGTGTTTCGATCTTCGCCGAGTCGCCGGTCCGGGAGTCTGCTGAACTAGCCTTCCTGATTTAGCTTCGGTTTGTTGCGCCACAGGCGGGTGAGGTTGAAGGCCGTTGCGGCCAGCGCGAACTCCACCGCGACCTTCTCCAGGCCCCGCCGCCGGAACTGCCGCATTCCACGCTGTTCTTTCAAAACCCCGATCACTGGTTCCACGATCGCCTTGCGCCGCTGATAAACCGCCCGGCCGGCCGGGTCGCGCAGCTTGCGTCGCATTCGCCGATGTTCCGGATGCCGTACAGCAGGTGCTCCGGGCGCGCGTTGGCCTCGGTTCAGTTCCCGCGCCAAGTTCGAGTCGGGCACATAGACGTCCAGGCCACGCTGGGCCAGTTCCACGATGGTCTCCAAGCAAAAGAAGCCGCTGTCGGCGCTGACCTTCTGCGGGCGTTCCCGGCAGCGCCGCTCGACCGCCTCCACCAGAGGGACCAGCGTCGCGTTGTCGGTGGCGTTTTGCCCCACGTGCTGCTCGACAATCAGATGATCTTCGCTGACCGCCACCTCCGCCGTGTAACCCAGCGTGAATCCCTTGCGGTCGCGCAAAAACCGGCTGTCGGGATCGGTTTCCGAACGCCGCTTCAGCCCGCTTTTGCGCAACCGCTCCAGGCATCGCGGGATTTCTTCCAGCCGCTTCTCCAGCGCTGCCATCTGCTTGCCGCTCAGTTGCTGGCCAGCCGCTTCCTCGCAGGACTGCGTGTCACATTGTTTCTGCCAGCGACGAATCTGCCGCCGAATTTTGGCTCGCTCTGCCCTCAACTTGGCCACCGTCTCCACCCGGTCCTGCGAGGCGTTGGCCGCCACCCGCGTCGAGTCCATGGCCACGTGTCCCAGCCGCCCCATCCCCAGCGACCGCGCCAACTCCACCACCTGTGTGAACAGATCGTTCAGGGCACGGGCGTGCCGCGTCCGAAACTGGTTCAGCGTCCAAAAGTCCGGCCCCGCTCCGGCCGCCAGATAACGGAACGCCAGGTCCTCCCGCACCCGCTGTTCCAGACGGCGGGCCGAGGTCACGCCCAGCGCGTAGGCATACAGCCACACCTTCAGCAACAGCGCCGGATGATAGGCCGGGCGGCCTTCTTCCACGTAGCCCTGCTCAAACGCACTCAGTTCCAGCCGCTCCACGACTTGGTGCACAAAAAAACAGATGTGATCTTCTCCCAGCACCTCCCGCACGCTGGGCGGTAGCAGATACGCTTGCTCCGGGTTGTAGGTCAAGAATTTCATCGCGCCCCCTTAAGGCGCATTATACGTGACTCGCAAGAGCGGTTTTCACACAGACTCTATAGGCCCCCGGCGCCGGGGGCCTGTAGCCCAGTGCCGAGTGCGGCCGCACCGTGTTGTATTGCACTCTCCACTGCTCAATCACTACCTGCGCCTCCTTCAACGAGTAGAAGATCTCTCCATTCAGGCATTCGTCCCGCAGTTTCCCATTGAAACTCTCGCAGTACCCGTTCTCCCAGGGACTGCCCGGTTCGATGTACAGTGCCCCGGTCCCTAGATTTGCCAACCACTGGCGCAGTTGTTTGGCGATGAACTCGGGACCATTGTCGGATCGAATCTGTTCCGGTATCCCTCGCCACAACATCACGTCCGACAACGCCTCAATGATTTGTTGGCTGCCCATCCTCCGCTCCACCCGGATCGCCAGGCATTCCCGCGTGTACTCATCCAGCAAGGTCAGCAGCCGCAGCGTTCTCCCCTCGTGCGTTCTGGCACTCATGAAGTCGTAGCTCCACACGTGGTTCGGTCGCTCCGGCCTCAGTCGTACACAGGAACCGTCGTTCAGCCACAGCCGTCCTCGCGGCCTTTGTTTTTGCGGCACTTTCAGCCCTTCCCGCCGCCAAATCCGCTGCACCCGGTCCTTGCCCACTTCCCAGCCCGCACTCCGCAGCAACGCTGTGATCCTCCGGTAGCCATATCGCCCGTACTTCGCTCCCAGGGCAATGATCGCTCGGGTCAGAGCATCCTCGTCCACCCGATGAATCGGCTCGTATCGTTGTGTCCCTCGCCATTGCCCCAGCAGCCGGCAGGCATGCCGTTCCGACAACCCGTGTTGCTCCCACGCACGCTCCACCGCACAACGCCGCCGCTCAGGGCTCAGAAGTTTCCCTGTGCCACATCCCGCAGTACCTGCTTCTCCAGAGAAAGCTCCGCTACCAACCGCTTCAGCCGCGTGTTTTCCTTCTCCAACTCCTTTAGCCGTTTTGCCTGCACCACCTTCAGCCCGCCGTATTCCTTCCGCCACCGGTAGTAGGTTTGGGTGTGGATTCCAGCTTCTTTGCAGGCTTGGGGCGCAGTCTTCCCGTTCCCCATCTGCACTTCTATCTGCCGTGGCACCGCTACAATCTGCTCCGGCTTGTAACTCCTTGTCGGCATGACCTCACTTCCTCCTCAAGTGGATTCTCTCTCTTTCCACTTGGTACAAAAAGTGCCGGTCAGGTCGGCTTCTCGGAGCCTAAAAGCTTCTCAAGGGTCTTCTGGCAGAGGGCTACCAGCGAGTGTATGCGGAAAGTTCGACAGGGAGTTCCACTACCAGCCAGCGTATACCTTTTGTTGGAAAAGAGCGGGAAGGTCAAGTATGAGGCTTGGCGTCATGGGAAGAACAGGCTCGTGGGGCGGCAGCTCGCGCATCGATCCGGGCTGGAAGATAAGAACATATTAGCCTCCCAGCACGTATCGACAGGAACGGGCCGATTTCCGCCTCCATGCTTGTTCGATCAGGTGCCCCGGTCGGCGAGGGGTGCGGGCCAGACTAGCGATCTTTGACCAGCTCCACGCGACGATTGAGGGTACGCCCCTGGTCAGTGTCATTACTGGCTGCCGGGGCAAGGTAACCCACGCCTTCGCTCCGCAGGCGATTTCGCGCAACACCATACTTTGCGATGAGTGCGTCCGCGACAGCTCGGGCCCGGCGCTGGGAAAGATCCATGTTGTAGTCGAAACGACCGGAATTATCGGTGTGCCCGACCACAATGAGCTTCAGCGACGACTGCGAGCCGCGGAGCTTGGCGATCTCATCCAGCGTCGCCTTGGACTCCGGCTTGATGCTCGCCCGGTCATGATCGAAATAGATACCGTAAAGCACCACCTTCCCGGTCGCTCCAATGTCGAGCTGCATCTTTTCCGCGTCGGTCATCTGCATTTCCATCGTCTTGGTCTCGGCTGCGATCACGCGCACCCGCTGTCCGTCACCGCCGCTGTGCGGACTGACCAGCACCGACAGATAAATCTCTCCGGCGCCCGAACTCTTCTTTGCAGATAGATAATGAATCTCATTGCTGATCGAGATCTTATCGAGAATTTCCACCGGGTGCTTGTACTTGAAATCGTAGGGACGAATGTCGCCCGGTCCGCCCGAGAAGATCGATTCATAGCCCGCTTCACGGACTCTCGCCTGGAAATTTCGGAACACCTCGAGCGCCGACACGCCCGGAGGCACGCGGTATAGAATCCGAGTGATCTTGCCCTCGACCCTCCGGGCCGTCTTCTTAGCATCCCTGGCGGACCGCACCGGCCCCGTGGCCAGCACAGTCTTGCCGTAGTTCTCGACCTTGTAGGACTTGATGGCCGAATCTGCAAACCGGCCGATGTCCGGGTAGTCCGCACTGCCAGCAACATCTTCGGCTGCACCCCTCGGCGAGACGACAGCCAGGCAAACTACCAAGAGAGTGAGGGGATGAATGATTGCACGCATCATTTGCTCCTGATTTTATGGGGTTGCCGCTTCAGTCCCCTGTGGAATTCTATCCTACCGAGGTGTCCCCGTGAGAACAAACCTCCCCGCGTCTATACTGCGTCCCTTCAGCATGGCTTGCGGGTGGGGGACGGCACCTCAGGCCAGTGACACTTTGAGGGATGTGTGGAATTGATCAGGTGTCCGTCGTTTGCTATGTGCGGCTACGGGCCGGTCATTGCCATGCTGACTGCCGCTCGGCAGCCCGGCGTCAACCGCGTGTCCCTCGTGCGCTACGCGACCAGCGCCGACGCCGGGGCCGGCCGGGACTCGGGTGCGCGAGCGCGATCGCCACGGCGGTTTGCCTTCCTAAGTTGCCAGCCGATCCAAGTAATCGATCAGCTGTATCTGCTGCTCCTGCAGCACCTCGATGAATTCCACCCCGATGAATTCCACCTCGCCGCCATGTACGTGGTGGCGCACTACCGCCGTCATTTCCGTCTCCTCCGATCCGGCCAGCGAGAATCGCATCGTCACTAACGTGCCCACCTGCGGCAGCTCGATGCCCTTCACCAGCATGCCGAAACGCGATATATTCACCACCCGGAATTGCCGGGCATGGTCCCCGAATTCGCAACGGACTGGGATCTCGACCGGGAACCTCGGATGGCGCCGCTTTTCCATGAACCCTACCCGGACTCTCCTGCGAGCCAGCGAGAATAACTATCTTGACAACGTATACCACAACAAGAGAGTCCCTTACGTTGGGAAAATGATTCTTGCTCGGTATATGAAGCAGGCCTGACACGAAGTGGCTGGCCTGAAATTCTCGATGGTAGGCGCGAGTCAAAGAACACCACTCACCCTCCAGGCTTGGAACATAGGTAAACACTAGCCCGTTAGGGGAGACCTATCCGGCGCTGCTGGTGAAAAGGAGGTAGGTCACTTCGGCGGGTTCTTTCCAGCGTGCTTGGCACGGATGGCCTTGGCGCGGGCCTCCAGTTTGGCGGCCTCGGCCTCCCTGTTCGTCTTTCGTAGAAGCTCAGCGTAGTTGTCGAGGGTCTTGGCTACCTCCGGGCGCTCCGGCCCCAGGGCCTTCTCGCGAATCGCCAGCGCTCGCCGGAACAGCGGCTCGGCCTCGGCGTACTTGGCCTGGGCGGTGTAAAGCGCTGCCAGGTTGTCGAGGATCGGAGCCACCACTTCCACCACTCGAGGATCCTCCGGCTCCAGCTCTTTCTCGGCGACCCGCTTCTCGACGATCGCCAGCGCCCTCCGCAAGAGCGGCTCGGCCTCGGCGTACCTACCCTGGGCGCGGTAGACCGTTCCCAGGGCGCCCAGGTTGACTGCCAAACGCCGGTCCTGCTCTCGGAACTTTTCCGCCTCCTTCAGCGCGGTGAGCAGTTGTTTCTCCGCTTCGGCGTACCGATCCCGGTCGAAGGCCACCTTAGCGGCATCCATGTACTTCTTCCAAGCCGTGTCTTGGGCCACGACAAGAGAAGCCAGACACAATATTCCCGGTAGCAGCCAGCCAGTTTTGGCTTTCGTCATCTAGGACTCCTATGGCAAACGGTAGGGCAGCTGATTCTTCCCTCGGGCGAATGATACGCCGATTCGCCAGGCCGGACGGCTTCGGTTGTCTTGGTAATGACGCAAGTGATGAGGTTCGCCTTGTTCCAGCCGTGGGTTTTAAATATGGCTGCAAGCCTCTGAGTACAAGACGGTTGCCTCAGATCCGGCGGATAGGTCCTCACAAGTCGGTTAGCGTTTACCACATAGGCTCCGGAGCCGAGCACCCGGGGCTCCGCCATTTCATTTATGGATAACTGGGGAGATTCAAATGCCCACCAAAATTCAGCTTCCGACTTGCTTGATGGACGCTCTGGAGGATCTCTTCCCGACTCTTGAATGGGAGCGGGTGAGTTTCTTCATCGGCATCAAATTTCCATTCAACATACGTTCGCGAGCGGCCATGGTGCCATCGGGTTTTAAGGGATTCCGGCAAACATTAAGGTTGCTAGAATGGCAGGCACCTAACTAACTAACCGATCCATTTCTGGCCACCTCTATCGGCGCATAAGGACTTATACACCTTCCACGCCGCCGCCGCCTTTTCGAGCGATACATCTTCTCCCGCCGAAACCATACTCGACGGACTATCCATCAAAATGTCGCGATGGGATTCAAAGGTGATCCGGTGCCGCCACGAATCGGCAGCGGAGCCGCCGTCAGCAGAAATTCCCACCGGTTTCGGGCGGCCGCCGCATCGGCAAGGGCTTCGAGATCCAGATTGTCGAACAAGTGGACTCCCAAGTAGATCAAGGCGAAATCGTGAACAGCTGCCGTGAGAGGCGACGGGGACACATACTGCGGATGGTCGCTCCCCATGACCGCGACGTCGCGCTGTTTCAACCACGGGATCACCGAGGGATCGAGCCCGGCCGAGCGGCCGCCTTCTCTCCTGCCTCGGAGCCACGGCCCTTTGGCCTTCCGGCGGGCCCACACGCCCGTGCGCACGAACAGCACATCCCCGGACGACACTTTCACCCCTGCCTTCTGTTCCCACGCCTCGAGATCCTCCACGTAAATGGGCGTGCCGGGTTCGAGATACGGCACACCTTTCAGTCGCGGAATGTCGATCAGGATGCCGCGGGTGAAGATGCCATTCTTTACGTTGTGGATAGAGTTTTTCGAGTGTCCTTCCTTGAGCACCGTTTCCGGATCCGGCGTATAGCCGTTATAGAAGACTCCGTTCGCATTCATGTGGGCCAGCGAATCGACGTGCGAATGGGCAATCCCGTGGTAATTGACCGCGATTCGGTCCTTCCCGATCGTCAGCATGGTGTGCTCATAGGGATACCAATTGTCAACAGCCTGAACGGTATCAACGTCCCCTGCGAGGGAAACCGAGAAGCCCTCCTTTACAAGAGCCGCCGCCTGCCTTCGCTTGGCCGGCGTAATCAAGTTCAAGGCTCCGATCTCGTCGTCCTGGCCCCATCGTCCCCAGTTCGTAAGCTCGATCTTCCAGCGTTCGTATTCCGCCTTTGTGACAGTGCGGCCGGGAGGGGGCGTCGCGCTCTGGGAAGACAGCTTGCCCACTGCCAGCGCTCCAACCAGCAATACAAGCAGAAAAGTTCTCATCGTTCCCTCCCTCCGGTGAATTCACCGTGCCATTATCGGAAGTGATTGAAACGAGTGGTAGGCCCGAGCGGGCTCGAACCGCTGACCTCTACCGTGTCAAGGTAGAACCAGCCAACAGCTTACATGCACTCCGCTTCAAAACAAAGGACCTAACCGCACGCAGTTTGCGGGAATTGTGCGGGAACAAAACCGGCACAACTCGATTAGGATGGTTGAAAGGTACGTACACATCAGCCAGGCCCACCAACAGGCGGCCATGGCACGCTACAGTGCCGCCATCGAAGCCCAGCGGGCGAAGGAGTTGGTCCAGTGAAAAAAGCCCGTCCGGTTTTGGTCCGGCTTTCTGCCTCAAAAGGCCACATTCACCGGCAATCAGCGTCATCGAGCAGCAAGAACGGTTTTGGGGCTAACAGGCGTGTTGTCAGGCAAGTAGCTGAAAGATATTGGAGGCGCGGGCCGGACTTGAACCGGCGCATAGAGGTTTTGCAGACCTCTGCCTTACCACTTGGCTACCGCGCCACCTCCCGCAAGGCGTGACCGACGCTGGCAGAAAAGCCCCCGCCACGGGGGCCGTGGAAACCCTGGAGCGGGAGACGGGATTTGAACCCGCGACTTCGACCTTGGCAAGGTCGCACTCTACCACTGAGTTACTCCCGCGCCCAAAAATGATTCTACCGCCCTTGCGGCGCAGGGGTCAATTGCCATCCCGGCTCGTGCAGCCCCTCCGCCCGGCCGCTCAGCCGGCTGGCTCCAGGGACACCTCGCGCAGGAACTTGGCGGCTTCCTCCGGCGGTGTCGGATTAATGTAGAAGCCGGTACCCCATTCGAAGCCGGCCACCCGGGTCAGCTTGGGCATCATCTCCAGGTGCCAGTGATAATAGTTGTTGGGCGCTTCCTTCACTGGGGAGGTGTGGAACACCAGGTTGTAGCTGGGCATCTCCAGCACCGTGTTCACCCGCATCAACAGGTTCTTCAGCGCCCGCGCCAAGTTCTCGTAGAAATGCGTCTGCGAGTTCTCGAAGGCCGACTCGTGCTCCTTAGGCAGGACCCAGGTCTCGAACGGGAAGCGCGGCGCGTACGGCGCCACGGTTAGGAAGTCTTCGTTCTCGGAGATCACCCGGATGCCGGAATCCCGCTCCTGGCGGATGATATCGCAGTAGACGCACCGTTCCTTGTAGGCGTAGTAGCCTTTCGCCCCGTCCACCTCCTCGCGCACTCGCTTGGGCACGATGGGCAGCGCAATCAGTTGGGAGTGGCTATGCTCCAGCGAGGCGCCGGCCGGTGCGCCGTGATTCTTGAAAATGAGAACGTAGCGGAAGCGCTTGTCCCGCTGTAGATCGATCATCCGGTCGCGGAAAGCCCACAGCACGTCCTCGACGCGCTTTTCCGGCAGCGTCGCCAGCGTCTGCCCGTGGACCGGCGTCTCGATGATCACCTCGTGGGCGCCGATGCCGCTCATCTTGTCGAACAGTCCTTCGCCCTGTCGGCTCACGGCTCCCTCGATACACAGGGCGGGAAACTTGTTGGGGACTACGCGCACCCACCAGCCAGTCGAGTTCGGCCCACTCCCATCGCTGCGGTAGGCCAGAATTTCCGGCGGCGTCTTATCTTCGTGGCCAGGGCAAAACGGGCAGAAGCCGCCTCGGATTTCAGCCGGCTCGACCGAAAAGTCGGTCGGCCGTTTGGCCCGGTCCGTGGAGATAATCACCCAGCGCCCGGTAATCGGGTCTTTCCTCAGCTCAGGCAACCGCTTCCTCCTCGGTAAGGCAGCTCGGCGGCCATTCCCGCATCGCCGGCTATGGCACGCCTCCGTCGGTCTCACTGAAGGCGTCGCGGAAGTGTTCCACTACGGGCTCGCCGCTCGGCCGCCGCCCTCGGTTTGGATGCGGATAGACGCTGACGACGTCGAAGCGGTAAGGCACCTCCAGATGGGCGCAACGCCGATAATCGCGCGCCGCCTGCACCAGGTGGCGCCGCTTCTCCCGGTCCACGGCGTCCTCGGCCTGGCGCACTTCCGCCGACTGGCGCGTCTTGACCTCCACAAAAACCAGCGTCTCGCCATCCCAGCCGATCAGATCCACTTCCCCGCCGACTCCTGCGTGGCGATAGTTGCGCGCCACCAGGGTGAAGCCGCGGTCGCGCAGGTACCAGTACGCGAGCTCTTCTCCCTGCGCTCCGAAAGCAGCCTCCGCTCCAACCCAGCCGGCCTGGCGCAAAGAACCGAGCGTGCGGCGGAGCAGGTGCGGCCAAATCACGGGGCTCTTCCGTTACGGGACCTTATAGGTGGCAACATGCCTCCGCCGTCAACCTCATTTCATTGTACCGTGCTCGCGCTAGGTCCAACCCGTCCACGACGCCTATTTCAGCACCTCGAATTCAAAGGTGAGCACCTTGCCGCGTACGATGTAGCAGAGGTAATACTCCCAGAAGCGCCGGAACCGGCGGGAGTGGTTCACCAGATACTCGAAGCCCAGCCAGCGCCACAACGCGAGCAGCCGCACGTGCATCCGTCTCTCCCGCAGCTTCTGCCGGGTGTAGTAGCCAAACCCTCCGTGGTCCTCGCCGAAGTGGCGGAAGCTGAAGCTGTTCAGGTGCCAGCGATGCGTAGGATCACAGAAGGAGCTGAAGTCGGTGTAGTGCGGGGTCACCACGACGATTCTGCCACCGGGGCGTGCCAGCCGGTGAAACTCCTTCATGGTGGCCAGCACATCGGCGACGTGCTCAATGACGTGTATGGCCCGCACCTCGTCAAACTGGCTGTCCGCAAACGGGTAGGGCGGCCGGTCCAGGTTGCAGAGGACGTCGGCCGCCGTGTCTGGATTGTAGTCAACGCCGATGGCGCCGTCGTACTTGTTGCGCCCACAGCCCACGTCCAGGATCAGCGCTTGAGCCGGCATCAGCCGATGAGACCAGTTTCACTGCGAGGAACGCGAAGACCGCACTCCCTTCCCAATTATACCCTGCACTCAAAGTCCACCCTCGACTGGATACCAGCGGGGCAACTCTCAGGCCCAACCTTCAATTCCCTCAACCTTCAGCCTAACCACCGGCAGCCTAGCCACCGGTGGACGCCATCAGCCTCCAAAGCCGTAGCGCACCCATATAGGCGAACAGCAGCAGGGTGATGGTCAGAAGCCCGTTGGTGAACCAGCCGCTCCGAAACTGCGCCCCTACCCAGCGAACCCGGTTGTTCATAAGCAATAAGGTCAGAGCCAGCAGGGGCATGAACAGGGCGCCCATGATGGCATAGCCGACTTGGATACGCTCAACGCTGACCCACAGCAGCGCCAGCGGGACCACCGCGATCGCTATCTGGTAGGCACGGTAGGCCCGGGTTTGAGGAAGGTTCCGCGAAAGATCCACACCTGGCTGGGAGCGGCCGCGGCGCAGGTTGAGAAAGTCGGCGAACAGATACGGCGCGCTTTGCCAGACGCCCAGCAGGCTGGAGAACACGGCGCCCCAGAATCCCAGCAAGAAAACCCATTTGCCCAACGGGCCCAGCGCCACCGCCAGCTCCTCGGCAAGCTGAATCGCAAGGCTGACTCCCTGGCCTTCCACCTGGATCCGCGAGCCGATGATGACCATCGCCATGCCAAACAGCGCCGTCAGCACGTAGGCCACCGCCAGGTCGATGCGGCAGAGCCGCACGCCGCTCTGCCCGGTGCGGCCTTTCTCGCGAATCCAGTAACCGTAGGAAAGCAGGGTCACCGTCCCGCCGACGCCCCCGAGAATGCCCAACGTCCAGGGCAGGCCTCCCTCCGGGATGCTGGGCGTCAGGATGCCGCTTGCTACCGCGCCCCAGTCGGGCCCCACCAGCGCCGCCGTCACCAGGACGCACACAAACATTCCGCCGATGCAGACCGACATCACCTTCTCGAACAAGGCGAATCCTCCGACCCACACCAGAGCCAGGCCTGCCAGCGAATGAATGATGCCCCAGACAATCTTGGAGGTGTTCGCGTCGCCCAGCGGCAGCAGCCCGCTCCCAGCCACTCCACAGGCATTCACCAGAGCGCCGCCGACCATCAACGTCCAGACAAAGAAGTAAGTCAGGAAGACCCACTGAATCCAGCTTCCCAGCCGGGTCACCCAGCCCTCCAGCAGTGTGGTCTCGGTGGCCATCTGCCAGCGGGCTATGCCCTCGTTCAGGGTCCACTTCAGCATCGCGCCCACCAGTGCCGCCCATAGGATCGCCAGCCCGACCTTAGAGCCGGCCAGGCTGGCAGTCAGCAGGTCACCCGCGCCCACGCCGGTGGCCGCCACCAGAATGCCCGGCCCAATCACCCCGCGCCACGAAGTTCGCTGCCCCGCGTTCATTGCTCCAATCGTGGAGAAAGCACCCAAGCGGCCTGCCCGGGCCGTTCTTCACCCCGGTGTAGCATACAATGGCCGGTACTTGCGGACCTGCCACGTGATCGGTTACCGTCCACCTCCGGTCTTACCTTTCGGGACGGACAGATCCAGTCCCATCTGGCCGGCAACGAGAAGCTGCATCATTCGGGAAAAGTCACTGGTGGCTTTATCCGTATCTCCAGCACCATTCCCTCCCATCACAAGATTCGGGACCTGACGCTTGGCATACGCGTTCGCCCAGAGCTGCTGGGCTTACACATAAGCCTCCAGCTTTTGTTTCAGAGATCCGTCGGCACGCACGATCAACCGCTTTCGTTCGGCCTCGCCCTGCCCGAGCAGAATTTCCTGCTGCTTCCTTTCTCCCGCGGCTTTCCGGTCCAATTTTGCGACCTCTAGTCGTTGCGCTGGATCAACGATGGCTCTGGGACAGATTCTCAATTCCCGGCGTCCCGCCAGGCGGCTGCACATCGGCCAGTCCCAGACGTTGTCGGTGATTCCCTCCTTGATGCTGACCTGGGAGCCGGAAGAGGGGAAGCCCTACCGGCTGCTGGAAAAGCAGTACGCAGTTCTGGCGGAAATTGAGTCGACGCGAAGCGGAGGAGACGGCTTCGAGCTGCTGCTCAAGGGCAAAGTGGGACTCGCACTGGTGCCGGGGGACTTGCTAAATCAGTTGGGACCGGATTGCCGGCGGGTCTGCTCCCTTTCGTGCTTGTTCACCGCCGGAATCGCCACGCAACGGATTGAATCCGTATATGACCTGAAGGGACAGACGTTCGGGTTCTTGTCAGGCTCCGCTTTTGGCACCCGGTTGAGTCTGATGAGCCACGGTTGGGGGATCGAGGTTCCTCCGGCGATCGCCATGCAGACCCGGCAAGACTGCGTCCAAGCTCTGCTGGCTGGGCAGGTTCACGGCATGATCGGCTCAGAACCCTCGGTCAGCCGGATTCGCCGGGCGGTGGAAAGATCGCTTCACGTGTTTCCCGTTCGGCAGGGCGTGCTGGGTTATTTTGAAATGCACGTCGCGGTGAACCTGAAGGTGGCCCATGCCGCAACGGTTCGCGCCTATCTGTGCGGCTTGCAGGAAACGACCCGGTATGCTAACGGACGAAAATCAGTGGCCGCCTTCCAGACCGAAGTGGCGTCCCGGTTCAACATGGACCCATGGGATTTCCGCGACGTCTTCATCAACACCATCTTTTCCCTGGGAGACCCCGACCCCGCCACAGCGCTGACGATGTGGGAACGCGAAGTGGTCCGGCCTGCGCAGGGACTGAACTGGCGCCTGGCTCACGGGTTTCTGGAGGGCTGATGGCGGAGCGAGAAGAGGGCGCGCGCCAGGCGCCGAAGTTCCGCTGCGTCCTCGACGCGTTCGCGCCACCCAGTGGGGATCGCCTCCTCGCCCAGATACGCACCAGACAAGGCGCCCGTCATCGAGGCGATGGTGTCGGTGTCTCCGCCGAGGCGGATCGCATAAAGGACCGCACCGGCAAACGAGTCGGGATGCCTAAGGAAGGCGTACAGGGCTGTGGGCACGGAGCGGAAGGCCTCGATCCCGTTACCGAGTCTCAACGCCGCCTCGGGCGGAGGCAGGTCGGCGGGGAGAGATTCCAGCAATTCCAGGATTTCGCGGAAAAGCTTCGTCTGAACTCGCCGAGCCAGTTGCTGAAGCAGGGCAGGAGCGTGCAGCGGTCGCCCCGGCTCGGCCTCGAGCAGAAGAGCGACCGCGCAAGCCTGCAATACCGCACCGTCCACACCGCGCTCGTGAGTGTGCGTGAGCACACCGGACTGCTGCGCCAGTCGCGCCACCCGGTCCAAATCTCGAAAGGCAAATAGGGCCACTGGCGCCACTCGCATGGCTGCCCCATTCCCGTAGGAACCGGTGCCGCCAAACAGGCTTCCCGCCGCTTGGTCCCACGGCATACCCTGGCGCATCAAGCCGAACACGTGCGGCAGGCCCAGACCCGTAGCCGCGCCACGGCTCTTGCTCAAAGTTTCGGGCGAATACCTCGGCGGTATGCGCGGCGTCGAAGCCCTGCTTTTCAATCAGTGACCGCGCAAGCCCCAGGGTCATGTGCGTGTCGTCGGTGTAGCGAAGCGGACCCGGATCACTGGCGAACTGTGCCAGTTCATCCGGGTCCACCGATCCAACGCCTTCGAACCGCGCCCCCAGCGCATCGCCGACCGCGACACCCAGCATCGCCCCGCAAAACCGGCCCTCCGTCAGCGTCTCAAGCCTCCAGCCTCCGGCCAATCTTAGGCCTCGCGTTGAGCTTCTTCCAGGCACTCGCTTGGGACCTTCACCGCGAGGTCCGCCTGGACTCGGGAAGGGCAGGGCCTAGTCGCAGCCAAACAGGTTGGGGCGGGCCAAGGCAGGAGTTGCAGGCCGTGTCATTTCCGCTTCAACCGGGGGCCTTGCTTGGTGTCTTCGACGACGACTCCCTGCGCGAGCAATTCCTGGCGAATGCGGTCAGCCAGGGCAAAATCGCGGGCCTGGCGGGCCTCCGCCCGCTGCCGTAACTTCTCTTTCACTTCTTCTGGACGCAGGCGGACCAGCTTCTTGCCTTCTTGCTGCTGCTGTCCCGTCGCGGTCCCGTTAGGAACCGGCTGGCTTAACGGAACGAGCGAGTCGAGAGGGACTTGGGGTTCCAGGACGGCAAAGATGTGGTCGAAGTGGTCCAGCAGCCCGACTGCCGCCGCCACGTTGCCGGCCCCAAACGTGCCGGCGTCAGCGGCGGTGTTCAGCTCGCGCACCGCTTCGAACACGGCTCCGAGAGCGGCGGCCGTGTTCAGGTTGTCGTCCAGCGCCGCTTCGAACTCGGTGGAGGCGCGCCGCAGCAGGTCGGCGGCCTGCTCCGGCTCGCCGGGCGGGAAGGTCTCGGTGCCCAGGCGCAGCCGGAAGTTGCGCAGCCGCTCGATGGAAGCCGCAGCCTGCCGCAACCCGTCGAAGGTGAAATTCAGGTGCCGCCGATAGGGCACCGAGGCCAGCTGGTAGCGGATGGCCTCGGGGCTGTGTCCCTTATCGAGCAGGTCGCGCAACGTGAAATAGTTGCCCAGCGACTTCGACATCTTGCGCCCTTCCACAATGAGATGCTCGCAGTGCAGCCAGAAGTGCACGAACGGGCGACCGGTGGCCGCTTCCGACTGCGCGATCTCGTTCTCGTGGTGGGGAAAGATCAGGTCGGTGCCGCCGGTGTGGATGTCGAAGCTTTCGCCCAGGTACTTCATGGACATGGCCGAGCACTCGATGTGCCAGCCAGGGCGGCCGCGGCCCAGCGCCGTGTCCCAGGAGTAGGGGTCGCCTTCCTTGGCCGCCTTCCACAATGCGAAGTCGCGTGGGTGCTCCTTCTCGTACTCCTCCACGTCCACCCGCGCGCCGGGCAGGATGCCGGCGACATTGAGGTTGGACAACTTGCCGTAGTCGGGAAAGTTCGAGAGGCGGAAGTAGATAGAGCCGTCGCTGCGGTAGGTGAATCCCTTGGCTTCCAGTTTCTGGATCAGTACCACCATGTCCGGGACGTGGTCGGTGGCCCGGGCAGTCCGCTCGGGCTTCTCTAGCCGCAGCTTCTCGGTGTCCTCGGAGAATGCCTGGATGAAGCGTTCGGTGTATTCCCGCAGGCTCACTCCGGCCGCCCTGGCGTTGCGGATGGTCTTGTCGTCCACGTCGGTGATGTTCATGACGTGGAGCAACTGGTAACCCTTGACCTTCAGGTGGCGCCGCAGGATGTCCTGGAAGACAAAGGTGCGGTAGTTGCCGATATGCGCGTAGTCGTAGACGGTCGGCCCACAGGTGTACATGCGGACCAGGTTACCTTCCAGCGGCGCGAACTCCTCCTCGCGACCGGTCAGCGTGTTGTACAGCCGGAACGCCATGTAAATAACGATGTTAGCACACCCGGTTGGCTGGCTCGAACGGCGGGGCGCTCAGCCGGGCCGCTGCGCCGTGAACGCCGGTGCTCAGCCGCGTCGCTGCGCCGTGAAATAGCTGGCCCACAAGACGAAGTTGCCAGCGGCATACTTCCATCCGGAGGGCTTCAGCATTGCACGCAAAGGCAACTGGAACTGGCGGCGAGCGCGATGGGCGTGTGTCACATGGAAGTGCCGGTTCAGCAGTCTCGCGGCGGCCTGATGGGTCCAATGGTGCGGATGCAGCCGATCTGGCCAAAGCAGCGGCAACACCCACGCGGGAAAGCTGTGGACCATGGCCAGCAGCGTTCCGTGCGGGCGCAGGACGCGGTGGACCTCAGCCAGAGCCGCCTGCGGATCGCGCATGTGGTCGAATGTGTTGAAGCAGATGCACACATCTAAGCTTGCCGAAGCCAGCGGCAGGGCTTCGCCTGCTGCAGCCAGCGACAGTTGCGGCTCGGCCAACGGCAGGCGTCCGCGGTATTCGACCAGCAGCGGATCCAGGCGCACTCGTGCCCCGGCTTCGGGCAGGAAGTGTACCAACCCGACCGGACCGCAGCCCACATCCAGTACCCGGCGACCGGCAAAGAAGTCGGGCGGCAAGACGAATTTCCTCCGCTCGCCAGCCCAGTAGCTTTCCAGGTCCAGGCCCTGGTAGGCAGGAAGTTCCCCCCAATGCTCCCAGAAATCCAGCTCGCGCCGTTGGGCTTGGCGCCAGCGGCGCGCGGAAACCGATGCAGTCATCAAGCCGTTGAAGTTTTACGGACCGCTGCCCGGGGATGCTCCCTTCTCCCTACACATTCCCCTACGCATTTCCCTGCCCAAGCGATCCGGCCAGGTCGGCCAGTTCCCTGATGCGATTGTTCTTTAGCGTGAGGCGCCTTCGGGCTAGGAGAGCGCCGAGCGGACAACCTTCTCCGTGAGCTGGAAGGCGCGCGAAGCGACCGCCTTGAGGTCGGAAGCATAATCTTTGCCTTGGATGCACTCCACGTGCCAGAACCCGTCGAATCCTTTGGCGTCGAGGACCTGAACAAATTCCTGCAACGCCAGTTCTCCTTCCCCGGGCATGATCCGGTCCAAGTCAATGCCCGGGTCGCTCAGGTCCGCTGGCGCATCCGCCAGATGGACAGCAACAATCTTGTCCAGCGGGAACACCTCAAGGTCTTTCAAGCTTGAGGAACCCGCGTAGAAGTGATAGCTGTCGATCGTCACACCGCCATTTGCAGCGCCGGCAAGGTCCACTATTTCCCAAGCCACGGCGAGGCTTTTTAATTGGGGGGTCGGCCCGATAAACTCCAGACCCAGAGGCATCCCCAGGGTGTCCGCGTACTGGCACAGTTCCCGGAACCCCTGGGCAGCCTGGCGCACTTCTCCCGTTTCAAAGGACCCGACAATGCTGGCGTTCTGGCAGCCGGCGGCATGCGCCAGGTCCAGTGAAGACTTGGCGAGGGACAACGCGTTTTGCCGACCGCTGCCACTGGCGAAGGCCCAGCCCTCGGCGACGAATGTGCATCCCGTCAGGGGAAGGTGGAGCTCCTGCGCGAGCGTCTTGAGTTGCGACAGGGCGCCGCGCTCCTGGTAAAAGGAAACCAGGTCCCACCAGCTTGTCCCGACCCCACCGAAGCCGGCCTCTTTGGCGATACGCATCTTGGTTTCCAACGGGCTGCTCGTCGGAACCCGGCCTTTCATGAACCATGGGAAATACCAGCCGATGACGCGATGATCAATAAAGGAAAACCTCGGTTGCTTCATTGGCTTCGGTTGTTTCATTGGAAGGATCTCCTCACAGCTATTTTGCCCACCGCGGCATGCATGCCGGTCACGTTCGCCCGGTCCGCGCCTGAACACCAAGCCTGCTTTGACACGCTGGCCCAACTGGTCGTTCCATCTTCCCACTTGTTGCGGGTCGGCAGCAAGATCGGCCCTCCAACCTTGGGTTCAACTTAGCTTGGTAGGCTTGCGCGGGGTGTCCGGGTCCAGGCCTTTGACGGCAGCCAGCGCGGCGGCGAAAAGCTGGCCGGGAACGATGTAAGGAATGGGTGCGTACAGCTCCTGGAGCGCCACGGGGATGCGCAGCAGGCGCGTCGCCAGCTTGTCCAGAGGCCGGCAGGAGATGACTAGGCTTTCAGCGCGCATTTCCTGCAGCCTCCGGAGGATGTCGGTGGTGCCCTCTTGAGTCAGGCCGGCCGGCGCGAAAACGATCACCGGGAAACCGGATTCCACCCGTGTAGAAGTTGGCAAGAAAACGGCCGAAGAGCAGCGCTCGGCGACCACGTCGCAGGTTTCCGTGAGCTTCAGGGCCAGCTCCCAGGCGTTGGCGTAATTCAGCCCGCGGGCCACCACCGCCGCATGCCGAAGAAAGCGGTAGCGCTCCACCAGGGACTCCACCTGAGGACGCAGCTTGAGCGCGCGTTCGGCGTGATCCGGCAGTCGCGCCAAGTCCTCCAGTACGATGCGTCCACCCAGCCCCCAGGCCAGCAGGTAGAGCAGGAGCAGCTGGCTGGTGTAGGTCTTGGTGGCCGCCGCGCCGCGCTCCTTGCCCGCATGAACGAACCAGCACTCGTCCACCAGGCCGACCATCGAAGACGGTCATGCCCAAGGCGTAGGCCCCCTGCTTGCGACAGGATTCCAGGACCAGGTTGACGTCCGCATCCTCCCCAGACTGCGAGAGGCCGACCGCCAGCGCGCCTTCCAGCCGCAGTCCGCTGCGGTACAGGGTGTGTACCGAAGGCGCGCAGAGAGAGACTGGGATACCGGTGGTGATTTCGATCAGGTAACGGCCGAATAGGGCGGCGGTGTCGGACGTGCCCCGAGCCACCAGCACCACCAGGCGAAAGTTGCGCAGTGAGGAGAGGGTACGGAATCGTCGGACCTTGCCCAACTCCCGCTGGTAGGTGCGCTCGAGCGCTCCCGGCTGCTCTCCGATTTCGCGAAGCATGATGGACATAGGGCTTGCTCATCTGGCGGCGGTCGCCTGCCGGGACTATTGTATGCCCGCTTGTCCAACAAGTGGATGACAACCCGGTAGGTTCCAGCTTTGTCCGACTTGCTGAAGGGGACTGGCTCAGCAGTCTGAACTGGCAGAGCCACCACCGACAGGGAGCCGTCGGTGCGCAGGCTCACTGCGCTACTGGCACGTACTTCCGCGGCAGGGCGATGATCTCCCGCGCCGCTAGCGGGCCGGCGCGCTCGCGCAGAATGTGCGGCGTCAGCACCATGATCACCTCGGTTTCGGCGGTCTCCTGCGTGCGCTGCCCAAACAGGTAACCCAACACCGGAACCTCAGCCAGGAAGGGAGTTCCGACCAGCGAGCTGCGTTCTTCCCGGGACAGGACGCCGGTGATCAGGGTGGCCTGCCCATTGCGAACCCGCACCACCTGCTCCGTCTCGCGGTTGCTGAAGCTGGGCAGGCCGCTGAACGTCTGCCCGGTCAGCGATCGCGCCTGAGCCTGCACGTGCAAAGAGATCTCCTGCCCACTGTGGATCCGCGGTGTGACCTGCAGCTTGATCCCGATGTCCTCAAAGGTGAACGACGGGACGGGGTTGATCAAGGTCCCCGGCTGCTGCCCTTGCTGTAGATCGACGGCAAAGGCAGGGGAGTAGATGGCGTTGACGACCGGGAAGCGCTCGCCCACCAGCAGGGACGCGGGCTGGCCGTCGCTGCCGCGCACCGTCAGTGTCGAGATCCTCTGCACCAGCACCTCGGAGAGCCGGGCGCGAAATTCGATAAAGGGTAGGGTCACGCCAAAGAAGCTGAGACCTCCGCCAAATGTGCCCAGGGGCGGTTGGGACTCGGCGCCGGCGGTAGCGCGCGCGCGCCCGAGCAACTGCGACAGGGGGACTGCCACGCCCGACTGCACCCGACCGTCCACCGGGGACAGCTTGAACAGGCTGGTCTGTTGGAGGGAGAGCACTCCCAGCTCACGGGCGCGCCGGGAGTTCACCTCCAGGGTCTCCAATTCTAGTAGCACTTCGGGGCGGCCCACATCCAAAATCCGCACCAGACGCTCGGCGGCCCGCACCTTGGCTGCAGTGTCGCGCACCGTAATTACTTTCTGTACCGGGTTGGGCCGCACAAACTTCATCTCCAGCAGCGCCCGCAGTGCGGTGGCGACTTCGGTGATCGCCTCCGGCGTAGCCAGTTCGTTCACCACCAAGTGCTGCAACACCTGGCGCTCGAACTGCTTCCTGTTCTGGGGGGTATCGGGAGCCACCAGCGCCACCTGTTCCGCCAGCGCCGCGATGATGGTCCCGGTGACGGTGGCCAGGACGCGAGCGGCGGTAGCAAAATCGGCTTCTTCTAGATGGAATCGCGTACGAGCACGTGAGACCGCGTCCTCAAATTCAAACTGGATTCCGTAGAAGGCGCCCAAGGCCAGGTACAGAGCGCGCGGGTCACCGCGCAGGTTCCAGGCACGACGCACCGGGCGCGGCTGCAAGGCCAGCAAGGGTTCGATCGCCGGCAACCTGGGAGCAGGGGCCGGGCGTTGCTGCCGCCCTGCCGCCAAGTCTGCCGCTTCCCGGGCACGCTCCAGTTGCTGGCGTGCGAATTCGTTGGAGGAGTCCAGTTCCGATGCCTGCTCAAACTGGCTCACCGCTTCGGCGTAGCGTTTCTGGCGGACCAGGCGCAGGCCGGCGCTCACGTGCTGGAACGCTACGCGCTGGCGGGCCATCTCGCGGTGCAGGATCATGCGGGGGTCCCTGGGCGCAAGTTCAGCGGCGCGCTTGTAAGCGTCCAGAGCCTCGCGAAGCTTACCCGCCTTTTCCAGGCGCTGTCCCTCGCGGTAGGCCCGCTGGGCCTGCCGGTCGGCAGCCTGACCCAGCGCTGGCAACAGCAGCAAAGCGCACAGAATCTGGGCGCACAGGATCCGGCCCGCGGCAGCAATTCCGGTCCTCATCATGCCGGGGTTCATCCTGCTAGCAAAGACGATGTCCGAGCCGCTGGCGTTGAGTCACTCAGCTCCCCGGATGGGGTGGCCCTCGCCGGCGCGCCGTTTACTGCTGCGGCTTTGCCGTTCGCTCCTTTGCACTTGCGGACACCCAAGCCCTCTGCTAGGGTGTCATCTTTCATAACTTGCATCTAGCGGGGAGGGTAGTGTATTCTCTCCGTAGAGGCCTGGTTCCTCGGCGATTCTGGTGGAAAGCTGAGTTGAAGCTGGGGACCTGAGGGGAGTTCGCCGATGGTATATGTGATTGCCGAGCCCTGTATCGGGACGAAGGATACTGCCTGCGTGGACGCTTGCCCGGTGGACTGCATCCATCCGAAGAAGGATGAGGCTGAGTACGAGGGCGTCGAGATGCTCTACATTGACCCGGTGGAGTGCATTGATTGCGGGGCTTGCGTGCCCGTCTGCCCGGTCACGGCAATCTTCGCCCTGGATGACCTGCCGGAGAAGTGGAACAACTTCACCGAGATCAATGCCGCCTGGTACAAGAAGTAGCCGCGCCTAGAGTGTTTGCCTAGAGTCGCGGCCGCCACCCAGGCGCGTGACGCTAGCGTTCCGACGACTGTCTCTTTTTGAAGCTCCAAAATCCCGGGTGCTGGTTCCCTTGCTCCTGCACGTGATCCGCCTTCAAACGCCTTCTGCCGCTAGCAAGAAAATTCCGAGGAGCCTAAAATCTACCGTGCGCCTCCTACGGTGGGCGATCTTGCTAACAACATTTGCGTTGGTTTCCTCATCGGGACTCGCCTTCTGCCGCTAGCACTGGCCGATGTGAAATCATCTTTACGGACGACTTTTCTTCCGGAGCTTCGCCACAATGGGGTAACGAGATCGGTGCTTGGACCGCGGCGGGGGGCGTCTACAAGGCCACAATTCTCACCAACTTCCCGAATGCTCATTCATCACTCCCATTCGCCCTTACCGATTTTTCGGTCGAGCTCGACATCAACGATGTGGGGGATGGCGGAGTATGGCTCCGCAGCGCTCTGGCTCCGGGGACATCCGTTGGGAGAACGGGTGTCTTACTGGTGAATGGAGGCTTCTTTAGTGGCGGGAATGGGCTGTATTGGCATGTCGTTACCGATGGGAACACCTATGGCGGCGCATTCAATATTGTCAGCGGCCTGTTCACCCCGGGCGTCAGCGACCCGCGTATTCGCGTCGAGGTTGTGGGCAATACCTACTCCGCGTATGTGGATGGCGCCTCGGAGCCGGCTACAACGATCACGACCAATGCCTTTGCCAGCGGACAGATCGCGCTGTACGACTTTTCGAGCCAGACGTTCGACAATGTGGTGGTCGATGAGGCCGCCGGTGTGTCGGCCGCCCCGCCCCGCGTTCGCCCGGAGTCGCTGAGGTTGGCCGGCCTCGTGGGAGGAGCTACGCAACGCCAGGCACTGCAAATCCGCGCCAGCGGAGGGACACTGATCTGGCGCGCTTCGGTGACGCTGCTGAACGGAACGGGGTGGCTGGTCGCTTCTCCGCCGAGCGGAACGGCGACCGTAATTCTGCCATCTGCTCTGATCCTGGACGTGAATTTCGGGGCGTTTCCCACGCCGGGCACGTATCAGGCCGAGATCCTGATCGAGAATACCGCGGGCGGGGGCTCGGTGCGCGTGCCGGTGACGGTGGTGGCGAGTCCCGCCGGCAGCCGCTTGCTGCTGAGCCAGTCGTCGTTCGTCTTCCGGACGGCGGCAGGCGGCACGCCGCCACCGCAAGCGCTGCGGATCATTAATGGCGGCCTCGGCGACTTGAACTGGACGATCCCGGCTAATTTGACGGCTCTCCAGAACTGGCTGCAGTTTTCGGAGTTGTCGGGGACCGCGACCGCCGGGCGGACAGGCGCGTCGTCGACGGTGCTGAGCATCAGCACGGCAGGACTGAGTGCGGGCGTCTATCATGCGCTGGTTCCGGTCTCGGCGCCGGGGGCGGCGAACGATCCGCAATTGGTTACGGTGACGCTGAACGTGGCTCCCGCGGCGACACCGGCATCGCCGGAGCTTTCCTCCCACGGCCTGCTATTTGTCATCCAGGAAGGTGAAATCGAAATTCCGGTGAATGACCTGTTTGCCGGGAACACCGGCGGTGGTTCGGCGACGTTCCAGTTCCAGACCATGACCGAGACGGGGGGTAACTGGCTTTCGATCACCCCGTCGAGCGGCGTTGTTTCGGCGCAGGCGGCAAACGTCAGTGTCGAAATCGATCTCACGGAATTGCCCCTGGGGACTTACCGGGGCCGGATTACGGCTACGTTCGCGCCCGGCGGCACGCGGGTGGTGGAGGTCGTGCTCATCTATGCCGGGTTTCCGTTTGTCGTGGCGCGGGAGCTTCCGAGAGCGGCCCAATGCGCGGCGGAGTCGATGGAAATGGTGGTCACCTCGGTCGGAACCGGATCGGTGGTGCCGGTCTCGTTCCCACGCCCGCTGCTGGCGACGGTGGTAGACTCCTGCGGCTCGGGCCTGAGCGACGCCACAGTGGTAGCCGCCGTGGAGGGCTTGAACATCTCGATGGCGTCGCTCGGCGATGGCTTCTACAGCGGCACCTGGGTGCCGGTAAGTGAGGCGGCCGAGGTGACGATGACGTTTGTGGCGCTGCATGGGACGTACGCGACGGTCGAACGGACGATCACGGTTGCTGCTTCGGCGGCGGCTGGGCTGGCGAGCTTGCCGGTGTTGTCGCCGGACGGCGTCGTGGAAGGCGCCGGCTTCACGTCCCGGCGGCCGCTCTCGCCCGGCGGGATCATCTCGATCTTCGGGTTGGGATTTGCCGCCGTCAATACCGTTGCCACCCAGTTGCCCTTGGAGCGGACATTGAGTGGGGTGAGTGTGCGCATCGGGACGGAGGACATCCCTCTGTATTTCGCGGGGCCGGGGCAGATCAACGCGCAGGTCCCTTATAGCTTGCAGTCCGGGGACAGCGTTTCGGTCGTCGTGAACGTGAACGGACAACTGACCGCGCCGCAGAGTTATCTGATCGCGCCGGCGCAGCCGGGGATATTCATTGCGGGGGCAAACGGGGCGATCCTGGACGGACAATCGCGTGCCATCACGGCCGAGAACCCGGCGCAGCGAGGCGACACGCTCCAAATCTTCACGACGGGTCCGGGGGTCACCGATCCGCCGGCTGCCACGGGCGAAGCCGCGCCTGCCTTCAGCACAGTGTTGCTCCCGGTGACGGTGACGATCGGCGGCGTCGAGGCTCCGGTGGCTTATCAAGGTCTCGCGCCCGGATTTGTAGGGCTGTACCAAGTAAACGCCGTACTGCCGTCCACGGTGGCGCCGGGCGCCGCCGTGCTGGTCGAAATCCGCCAGAACGGGATTGTGAGCAATCCCGATCTACCCGCCACGATTCCGGTTCGCTGACGCCGCGTTGAAAATGTCGGTTCAAACGCTTGCACCTGCATGTGGCGGCAGTCTGCCGGACGATCGCTCCAAGAACTATCGCTCCCCGGATTTTTGCTCCAAGGTTAAGGTCGGGCCGCGCTGGGGAAACATTTCCCCTGGTGCCCTGGGCACCAAGAATCATGTAGAGTATTTGTGTGTTCGTTTGTGCCTCTGTCGTGGAGCGCACAGAAACGGCGATGTGGTCATGATTCTCTGGACGCGAGTAGCGATGATTGGCTTTGCCCTGGCGGCGGGGCAAATGGTAATGGCGCAGCACGGCCACATCCTTGAGATGCCGCCGCAAAAGGGAATGATGCCCCCAACCAGCGGCGCGCCGGCGGAAGCGCCGGATGAATTGATGGTAGGCGGGAAGGTGGTAGGCAAGCGGGTCGAACCGGAGCCCGGGGAGTTCTGTGTGGTCTGCAACGAACGACTGCACGAGGGGGATGTGGTGTATATGGTGCAGGGCCAGCGCGTCGCCGTTCACCTGGGAGCGTGCCAGCAACATCTAAGCGCCCAGCCGCGTCGATGGCTTTCGCAGCTCAAGCCGGGTGGCGCCTTCCTGAGCGCCCGAGGGGATCAGGTGGCTCTCTCGCCGTTCTGGTTCTTCGCCGGTCTCTACGTCCTGCTGGGGGTGGTCTTTGCAGGCGCCTGCGCGCACCAGGCCGTGCAGAAAGCCCTGCCGCCGGTTCGCTGGTTCTTCGTCGGATTGTTCTTGAACGCGGCGGGTTACTTGGTTCTGGTCACTCGACCCTCTGGCCAAATGAGCCAGCTCCCCGAGGGCGTTCCAAAGGGTCTGCGCAAGGTTCCCCACACCCATTCCTTCACCGAGTGTCCCAAGTGCGGCTACCACAACCACCCGTCCGCTCAATCCTGCCTGGGTTGTGGCGCAGCGGTGACCCCGTCGTTTGAATCCGAGGCCGCCCGCTGGCAAAAGGAGCATCCCATCCATTAAAACAAAAGATGCTCGGAAAACTCCAACGCTGGATGGAAGGGATCTTCGAGACGGCCAACGGGGCGGCTCGGCGCCCGGATCTCAACCAGCATCGCGAGTCCAATATCCCTGGTCTGTACGTCATCGGCGACCTTGCTGGGGCGCCGGTGATCAAGCTGGCCATGGAGCAGGGCGTGGAAGTCATTGAGCACATCGCCCGGAAGCTGGAGACTCGCTCCAGTGACCCGAACGTGTACAACGTGATTGTGGTGGGTACCGGAGCCGCCGGCTTGAATGCGGCGCTGGCAGCCAAAGACAAGGGGCTGCGCTGCCTGGTGTTGGAGAAGAACAAGATCGCCAACACCATCGAGGACTTTCCTGAGGGCAAGTGGATCTACGCCGAGCCGGACGACACCCCGCCCAAGGGCAAGCTCTGGCTGGACGGGGCCACCAAGGAAACGCTGATCGAACGCTGGAACCAGATCATCCGCGATCACGACCTGGAGGTTCATGCCGGCGACGGACTGAAAAGCATCAACCGCCACAAGGACGGCAGCTTCACACTGCATACGGAGCAGGGAAAACAGTACCAGGCCCAGCGGATCGTCCTGGCCACCGGACAGCGGGGCAACCCCCGCTGGTTGGGAGTTCCCGGCGAGGAGCAAGAGCGCGTCTATCACCGCCTCTTTAGTCCGAAGCTGTACCATGACGAGCAGATTCTGGTAGTCGGCGGCGGCAACACAGCAGCTGAAGCCGCCCTCACCCTGAGCGAGCGCAACGAGGTCACGCTCAGCTACCGCGGCGAGCAGTTCTATCGGCTCTTCAAGGACAACGAGCGCCAGCTCAATGAAGCCATTGCTGCCAGGCGCCTTCGGCCCATTTTCAGCTCCGCCGTCACCGAGTTCGGGGAGCAGGAGGCCACCCTTAAAATCGAGAAAGACGGCAAGACAACCAACGAAAGAGTCCCCTACAGCCACGCGTTTGTGCTGGCCGGTTCGGAGTTTCCCGGGCAATTCTTGAAGTCGTTGGGGCTGAGGCTGGAAAACGAGTGGACGGGCAGCCTGGGGAGGTCAGCGGCGCTGGTGGTGGCCACCCTGCTGGGGTTGTGGGTCATGGGCGGCCAGGCTTCGCTGGACGTGGCGCGGCAAATGCCCCGCTGGCTCGGCGGTCTGGTGGCGCTGGGCGCGTTCGGCACCTTGCTGGCGACCGCAGTGCGGGGCCGGCGGTGGTCGTTGCTGGGCGTTACCTTCTTAAGCTTCTACTCGCTGTACGGGATCAAGGTTGGCCCGGACCAGGAGTTCTGGCCTTATACAGGCTGGGCCTACCACTGGATCGATTTCGGCAACCGCCCGGTCCAGTTTTGGTACACGGTGCTCTATACCGTGGTGATGACCTTCTTCGGCTTGCAGGCACTGAAGCGCTGGGGCCTGGACCGGCAGGACAAATTCCAAATCTGGCGCTTCTCCAGCCTGATTGGCTTCCAATGGATCTTCTTTTTCCTGGTGCCGGAATTCCTGTTCCAGTGGGCCATCCGGCACCAGTGGGTAGGTGAGCGGCTGGCCAGCGACCCCACCTTTGCCGAGCAAAGCTGGCGCAGCTACGGCATCGTCTATGCCTGGCCGCTGTTCTTCTACAACTTCTTCTACAATCCTCACCAGATTTGGGTGATCTGGGGGGTGTTGCTGGCTTTCGGCATCATCCCGCTGATGGTCGTCTGGCACGGCAAGCGGTACTGCTCCTGGATCTGCGGCTGTGGCGGTCTGGCCGAAACACTTGGGGACCGCTGGCGCCACTTGGCGCCCAAGGGCAAAGCCAGCCTGCGCTGGGAGAAGATGAACTGGGTTGTTTTCACTGCGGCCATCGTGATCACCGCGATGATGCTGGGCCGCGATGTTGTGGAGGCGTTCAACAAGCCCGCCCAGCGGGGCATCTACATCTACCGGATAGTCGCCGATATCTGGCTGGTAGGCATTCTTCCGCTGACGCTATATCCGTTTTTTGGCGGCAAAGTCTGGTGCCGCTACTGGTGCCCGCTGGCCAAGATGATGGAGCTGTTCAGCCACGCCTACGCCCGGCTGAGCATCAGCCGCTACCGCATTGCCTCCAACGAAAAATGCATCGCCTGCGGCGAGTGCACCCGCAACTGCCTGGTGGGAATTGACGTGATGCGCTTTGCGCTCAAGCAGGAGTCCATTACCAACGCCAACTCCAGTTGCATCGGCTGCGGCATCTGCGTCACCGTCTGCCCGATGGACGTCCTCAGCTTCGGTCTGGCGCCGCCCAAGTCTGGCCTGGTGCAAATCGGCAAAGCCATTTCGGCTTGACCCGGTGTGCACCTTCCCTGGGGTGGCTGCATCTATTGCAATGTATGCGGGTACTTGCCTTACTCGTTTTCCTGACGCTAACTTTCGCAGGAGCTGGCGCAGGAGATGGATGGGCCAGCGGCTTTGACCATGCGCCGCTGGACCGAGTGTTGAAGGGGTATGTGAACGAGATCGGCGAGGTCGACTACGCCGGCCTGAAGAAGAATCCCGCCGAGCTGGACCGCTATGTGGAGATGCTGGCCGCGACCAGCCCGGCCAACCGTCCGCATCTTTTTCCCACCCGCGACGATCGGCTCTCCTACTGGCTGAACGCCTACAATGCGTTTGTTCTGAAAGCGGTCTCGGCTGCGTACCCGGTAAACAGCGTGCGCGATATGGGGTTCCTCTACAGCTTTTTCTGGCGGCGAAAGTTTCTGGCCGGCGGCCAGCAGATGACGCTGACGCATCTGGAGAACCAGATGATTCGCAGGCGATTCGACGACCCGCGTATTCACTTCGCCTTGGTCTGTGCCTCCCTGAGTTGCCCCTTGCTGCCGCGGGATGCTTTCACTGGCCCCGCGCTCCAGGAGCAGTTGGAGCGAGCCGCCAGCCTGTTTATTAACCAAAAGCGAAACCTCACGATAGACACGACCGCTAACCGAGTCTACCTGTCGGGGCTCTACAACCTGAGCGACTACGAGGAGGATTTTCTTCAGCACCTCCGCAGGCGGAACCCCGACCGCAAGGTCACTCTGCCCGACTATATCCTCCTGTATCTAACCCCCAGGGTCACCCTGCTTGAGTATATCCTCCCGTATCTAACCCCCAGAAACTTGCAAGCACTGAATTTCCTGAGGAACCCAAAAATAGAATTCTTCCGCTACGACTGGTCCATCAATGACCCGGGCTCGCGTGCCCGTGCCGGTGCGGTTCAAGAACGAGAGCTGGCCAGAGGGAGCCCACACCGGCGACGGTAGCCCACCACGGCGATGAAGTGCGCCGTCGCCAGACGGCAGCGTGGTGCCGCTGCGTTGCGTCTCAGCGGCCTTTTCCATTTCGCGGTTCGGACTTCGCGCTGAATATGGCAGAATAGACGGCGTCTTGTGGACACAAATTCAGCTTCTGCGTGTGGCGAGGCTTCCTTGACTCAATCGCGGACGAAAATCACCTCCCTGGGAGTCTACGTTCCTCCCCGAGTGCTGACGAATGCTGACCTGGAACAGATGGTGAATACGACCGAGCAGTGGATCCTGGATCGGACGGGAATTCACACGCGGCACTTGGTCAGCGACGGAATGGCCACTTCCGACATGGCGGTGGAAGCGGCCCGTAAGGCGCTGGCAGCGCGCGGCCTGGATCCGCAGGACGTGGAAGTGATTCTGGTCGCCACCGTGACCCCCGATATGTTGTTCCCGGCCACCGCCTGCTTGGTCCAGGACAAGCTCGGGGCGCGCGGCGCCTGGGGGTTCGATCTGTCAGCCGCCTGCTCCGGCTTCCTCTACGCGCTGGTCGTGGGCACCCAATTTATTGCCAACGGGGCGCACCGGCGCGTCCTGGTCGTTGGCGCCGACACCATGTCCAGCATCGTTGATTATACCCACCGCGCCACCTGCGTGCTGTTCGGGGATGCCGCCGGCGCCGTGCTGTTGGAGCCGGCAGATGCCGGCGAGCAGGGTCTGATCGATTACCTGCACGAAATTGACGGCTCCGGCGGCGGCTCCTTGCACATGCCGGCCGGGGGCAGCCGTCGCCCGGCCAGCGAGGAAACCGTGCGCCAGCGCATGCACTACGTGCACCAGGACGGACGGCAGGTATTCAAATACGCAGTCCGCAAGATGTACGACATCTGCAAGGGGCTGTTGGACCGCAATGGGCTGACGGGGCGCGACGTCCGGGTCCTGGTTCCCCACCAGGCCAACCGGCGCATCATCGAGGCCACGGCTGAGCGCCTGGGTCTGGGGTGCGACCAGGTGATCATCAACATTGATGAGTACGGCAATACAACCGCCGCCACCATTCCTCTGGCACTGGCCACAGCTGTGCAGGCCGGAAAACTCAACAAGGGGGATCTGGTGCTGCTGACGGCCGTGGGGGCAGGATATACGGCGGGAGCGGCCCTGCTCCGGTGGACGATTTGACTCAGCAGCCACCGGCGAGGAGGCTTGGCTTGGGCCGCTACTGCGAGCATATGACGAAGGCTTTGGCAACCTCGCTGCTCAGTGCCTTGCTGGCTTCTGTCTGCCTGGCGCAGGTAGTGACGCCGCGAGGGCACTTTGCTGCCATTTATAAGGCACCTGATCCAATCTCCCCCATGGTGGCCGAAGTGGAGCCCACCGGCCGCTGGCGCCTGCAATTTACGGGTGCCAAGATTGCCGCGCGGCTGCCGAAAGAGTCCTCAGCCTTCCAGTTCACCTTTCTGCTCCCGGCGCGCGACACTGGCAGGGCGCTCCTGGCACGGGTCCACATCCCGGGGAAGAAAGACCAGGGATGGGTAGAGTCGGCGAAAGTGGAAGTATCCCCAGCGCGCTTCTGGAAGATTCCGACCGATACGCCGCTGTTTGTGCCCATGCGGGCCCGCCACCTGCCGCCACTGCGAGCGGCACCCCTGCCTGCGGGCTTACAGAATATCCCCTGTTCCTATTTGCTTCTGGTGGACCAGGAAGGAAAGGTAGCCAGCCTGCGCCCGATGGAAGACGCCACCGACTCTGCGTTGGAAGCTGCCCTGCGGCAATTCCAGTTCGCCCCTACGGTCGTTGAGGGCGAGCCCACCCACGTGCTGTTGGCTATCCGCGTTGAACCCCGCTCGCGGACGCGCCGCTAGCGGTTGCCCCTCAGTGGAGGCTTTCGGCTCGACTACGCGCTGGGAGCCAGTTTGAGTCTCTTAAGAAAGGCTTTACACATGGCAGCAGCGAGAGAACTTGCCGTCCTTACTGGCTTACTTCTAGTAACCCTTATCGTAGGTTGCGGCTACGACCAGCAGGCTCCGCCGGCCCCAAAGGAGGCGTTTTCGGCAAAGAAGATTAGTGCCACGGTGGGCAGCGAACCGGTCGTCGTGTTGAACGCACCCAAGTCAGACGATGGAGGGCTCCAAATACTGAAGGTCTACATTCTTCCGGGGCGCTCCATGAACATTTACCAAATGCAGGCATACCTGCCGGGCAAGGGCACCTTCGAGATGTTCCAATCGCCTTCTCTTGAGGCCGTCAGGGAGATCATGGACGGAGGCCCTCAGGACTCTTACGGAGAGCAATCATACCAAATGGGAGGTGCAATTCTCCTTCCCTACGCAAACCGCATTCGCGGGGAATTCTTGCCTGATGAAAACCGCGTCCAGGCCCGGATTCTGGACAAGGCCGTCAAGCTGCCGGCGATCGGCCAGGGTAAGGCGCCGGGAGCGGAGAAGTGTGCGGTGCACGGGCTGTTTCTGCGAAACCGTATGGATGAAGTCACTTTGGAGTCCGGCCAGGGCGAGGCGAAAGTGACCGGGCGGCTCGACGCGGGAGACTTCCAAGGCCAGTGGTTGTCGAAGACTTTTCTCACTGTCACCGCAACTCTGCGGGCCGATTCCTTCGTGTTCTCGGTCACGGCCAAAAACATTGGCGACGAGTTGTTGCCGATGGGAGTTTCCTGGCACCCCTATTTCTTGTTCCCGAGCGGCAAGCGAGAGCAGGGGAGGCTGCACCTTCCGGCGCGAAAGCGGCTTCTGGTAAACAATTACGACGATGTCTTCCCCACTGGCGAGGTCGCCGGCATTCAGAGCACGCCGTACGATTTTTCTGAAGCCCAGGGCAAGGAACTCGGGCAGATGTACTTGGATGATTGTTTCGTAGGTCTGGTCAGAAATCCGGACGGCCACGCGGCCGCCTCTGTAGTCGATAGCTTAGCGGGCTACGGCGTTCGCGTCACTGCCTTGAGCCCCTCGATCCAAGCCTTTCAGGTAGCGGCGCCTACCGACGAGCCCTTCATTGCGATCGAACCGCAAACCCATTGGACCGACCCATTCAGCAAGATCTGGGGTTCCCAACAGGAACGCACCGGCATGGCGATTCTTCGCCCGGGCGAGTCGGTCACTTACGAAGTCGAGGTCAGGTTGTTCAAGCCATGATCCTTGATGACCTACGGATTGCTTGCGCGGGACCAAGGGTCTGCACTAGAGGCTGCGGGTGGCCACGCACTGGCGGTAGATCTGCGGCTCTTCTTGACCCCGGATTTCCTTTATGAACTATCGGCGGCAACCTTCTGAATGACTCCAACGTCAGTATTGATGCGGGTTCCAGCATCAACATTGCCTTCCGGAGGTGTACACCGAATGGGTGAGAGCCAAAAACAGGCGTTTCAACTGTCATTCAACCGGTTTCTGCGGGTCACATTTCAGGGATCGCGAATCACTTCCGACGGCGGTCTGATTGTGGTGCGCGAGTTGGACGAACGTTTGGGGTTCGGCGAACTTATCGAACAGCACTTGATCGACTCTCGGGGGAAGAACACCCGGTTGCCCCTCGCTGACTTGCTGCGGCAGTCCATCTACAGCCGCTTGGCAGGATACGAAGACGTCAACGACGCCGAGCGGCTTTCCCAAGATCCGACGTTCCGGCTGATCGGTTCGGAGAAGATCTGGGAACGTGGCGCAGCCCTGACTTCCCGGTTACAGTCGTTCGAGACAGAACTGCTGACGCAAGACGAGAACCTTGCTGGTTTGGCAGCGATCAACCGGGATTTGATCGCCAGGGCGGAAGCTATGGATGCGCCGCGCCGGGTGGTGCTGGACATGGACAGCACCGAGATCCCGGTCTACGGCGAACAGGAGCAGAGCGCCTACAACGGGCATTTCGAGTCGAGTTGCTATCACCCGTTGTTGCTGTTCAGTCGCGAGGGTGACTGTCTGGCGGCCAAGCTGCGACCCGGCAACGTGCACAGCGCCGAGGATTGGGAAGAACTTCTCCTGCCAGAGATCGAACGGCAGCAGAAGCTGGGCAAGGAAGTGGTGTTTCGCGCCGACGCCGCCTTCGCCAAGCCGGAGATCTACGACGCACTGGAGGAGCGGGACGTGAAGTATGCGATTCGCATCCCGGCCAACGACAGTCTGGAGAGGGACATCGCGGAGTTGTTGACGCGGCCAGTGGGGCGACCGAGCCACAAGCCGGTGGTCTGGTACAAGAGCTTTCTCTACCAGGCAGCCAGTTGGAAAAAGGCGCGGCGGGTGGTGGCGAAGGTGGAGTTCCACTTTGGCGAACTGTTCCCTCGCGTGGGGTTCATCGTCACCAATCTGGAGACCGACAGCCGGGCGGTGGTCCGGTTCTACAACAAGCGGGGCACCGCAGAGCAATGGATCAAGGAAGGCAAGCAGGCGGTAAAGATGACCCGGCTGAGTTGCCATCGGTTTCGGTCGAACGAGGTGCGCCTATGGCTGAGCCTGATCGCCTACAACTTGGGAAACCTGTGGCGGCGGCTGGTGCTACCGAAGAGGATCAACAACTGGTCGCTGACGAGTTTGCAGCAGCGGCTGGTGAAAACGGGAGGACGGCTGGTGAAACATGCGCGATATTACTGGCTTTTGCTGGCCGAAGGGCACTTGAGCCGGAGGCTGTTCAGCAGCATGCTGCGAACGATCTCGGCACTGCCGCTGCCAGACGGCTAGCGACCCAGGAGAGAGGGTAATTTTAGGTGCTCAGAAGTGGTCGGGCCGGACAAGTGTCAGCGGCGAGGCAGGCTGGGCAGGCGAAACCCGCACAGCGACTCCGAAGAACAGCCAAAATGTGCCGCACTACCACCTCAAAGAGGCCCGGGCGATTTGCGATTGACACGACAGGGTAAGAGGCATAGGTTTTCGGGTGAAGGTGAAGCTCAAAATGGAAATTCCGGTTGACAGCCCCTAACATGATGTAAACTCTGGAGGAGAACACCCCGATGGACTGGCAAGAGCTCAAGTCCCTCCAAAGTCGCCGAAGCTTCTTGCGCGATACGGCTGCGGGATTAGGGACAGTTGCTTTCTGGCACCTGTTGCAGGCCGAAGGCCTTGCGGGTGACGCTACCCAAACGTCGAAAAAGATTAACCCGCTTGCTCCCAAGTCCCCCCATTTCCCTGCAAAGGTAAAAAACGTTATCTTCCTGTACATGGACGGTGGGCCGAGTCAAGTTGATCTGTTTGATCCCAAGGCAGAGATGAAGAAATGGGAGGGCCAGTCTCTGCCGCCTTCTATGACCAAGGACTTGAGATTGGCCTTTATCAAGCCGACGGCCAAGGTTTGGGCGAGCCCGCGCTCGTTCCGGCGCTACGGGCAAAGCGGCATCGAGTTTTCCGATTGGCTGCCGCACATTGCGAGCCGGGCCGACGACATCTGCATGATCCGGTCGATGTACACGGAGCAGTTCAACCACCACCCGGCCCAGTTAATGCTGCAGTGCGGGACGCCGCTGGTGGGGCGCCCCTCGATGGGCGCGTGGGCTCTCTACGGTCTGGGAAGCGAGTCGGAGAGCTTACCGGGTTTTGTCGTGCTCCGCTCTGGAGGCACCTCTCCAGGGGCAGGCACTGGGAACTGGTCCAGCGGATTTCTCTCGTCCACTTACCAAGGGGTCACTTTCCGGAACACGGGTGACCCTGTCCTCTATCTGTCGGATCCGCCCGGAGTCAACCGGGAAATGCAGCGTTCCACTCTGGACGCTCTCCGGGATCTCAATGAGATCAACCGTGCTAAGACTGGAGACGTTGAGATCGCCTCGCGCATCGCCTCCTACGAGCTGGCGTTCCGAATGCAGATGGCCGCTCCAGAATTAATGGATCTCTCCAAGGAGTCGGCGAGCACGCTGGAGATGTACGGCGTGGATAAAAAACCGACCAAGACCTTCGGCACCAACTGTCTACTGGCCCGAAGGATGATCGAGCGCGGCGTGCGCTTTGTGCAGTTGATGCACGGGAGCTGGGACGACCATAGCAGACTTCTGGAAAACCTGAAGGAGAACTGCGAGATCGTCGACCAGCCTACCGCAGCACTGCTGAAGGATCTGAAGCAGCGCGGTCTGCTCGACTCCACGCTGGTCATTTGGGGAGGGGAGTTTGGGCGCACTCCTATGGTGCAGATCAACGACCCGGACAAGGGCGGCGAGGGACGAGACCACCACCCGTTTGCCTTCTGCATCTGGATGGCGGGGGGAGGCATTAGGAGCGGGCAGGTCGTCGGGCAAACGGACGACTTGGGCCTGCGGATCGTAGAAGACAAGATTCACATCCACGACCTGCATGCCACCCTCCTGCACTTACTGGGACTCGACCACAAGCGGCTCACTTATCGCCACATGGCGCGCGACTTCCGGCTCACCGATGTCGCAGGCGAAGTAGTGCAGAAGTTGCTGGCATAGGAGACCGCAGTTTTTCTCTTGGAGTTGATTTCCATGTTCAAACGGGTCTTTACATCAAGCGTTGCGGTGCTTTTTCTTCTGGGAATTGCTTACGTCCCCCATTTGGCCCAGGAAATAGACATCCAGGCGTTGCCTCCTGCGGCAAAAATCCAGGTTGATTTTTCACGGGACGTCGAGCCGCTGTTTCGAGAGAGGTGCTCCATCTGCCATGGCCCGAAGCAGCAGATGGGTGGATTACGCCTGGACAGTAAGGCTGCAACGTTGGCCGGAGGCAACTCCGGGCCGGTGATTAAGCCGGGGAACAGCGCCGGAAGCAGGCTCATCCACATGGTCGCGGGCTTAGTGAAGGGTTCGGTCATGCCGATGGTGGGAGAAAGGCTGACCGTGGAGCAGGTGAGCCTTCTGCGAGGGTGGATTGACCAGGGTGCCAAGTGGGCGCAGGAGCCGGCGGCGGCGAAGCAAGCTACCACCCTGCAGGTCCCAAGCCCACGAAGTAAGCACTGGGCCTTCAATGCCCCTCAGCGCCCGGCCCTTCCGAACGTGCGCAACCAGACCTGGATTCGCAACCCGATTGATGCCTTTGTCCTTGCTCGGTTGGAAGCAGAGAAAATCGTGCCCTCTCCGGAGGCCGACCGGTCTACTTTGATTCGGCGCCTCTACTTCGATCTGATCGGGCTGCCCCCGACACCTGAGGAAGTGGCCCAGTTCTTAGCTGACCAGCGCCCGGATGCGTATGAGCGCCTGGTGGACCGCCTGCTTGCTTCGACCCATTACGGAGAGAAGTGGGCGCGGCAATGGCTTGATCTGGCTCACTACGCCGACAGTGACGGCTATGAAAAGGACTTTGTCCGTCCTTACGCCTGGCGTTGGCGCGATTGGGTGATTCAAGCGCTGAATCGCAACATTCCCTTCGACCAGTTCACACTCGAGCAGCTCGCGGGCGACCTGCTGCCGAATGCTACTGCCGAGCAAAAGATCGCGACCGGATTTTTTCGCAACACCCTGACGAATCGCGAAGGTGGCGTTAAACCCGAAGAGTACCGGATCGAACAGATTGTGGATCGCACCTCGACCCTGGGAGCCGTTTGGCTGGGGCTCACGGTCGGCTGTGCCCGTTGCCATGACCACAAGTACGATCCGATCAGCCAGCGCGAGTTTTATCAGCTCTTCGCGTTTTTCAATAGCGCTAAGGAAGCAAATATCGAAGTCCCTTACCTGGGAGAATTGGGGACTTATCTACAGCGGCAGGTAGAGTACGAACATAAACGAAAAGCATTATTGGCTGAGTACAAGGTGCCGGAACTCTATCCCGATTGGGAAAAGAAAACGCTGGCGGCCGGGCGGAACCCGGGCGCCAATCCTCCTTACGACGCCGGTTGGTCCAACCTGCTGGTCACAGTGGACGAGGGAGGCAAATTGCTGATGCTTCCTCCCCACGAGCGGACCCAAAAACAGCAGGATAAGCTGACCGACTTTTTTGCCGACTTTTATCAGGTTTCTGTTGGGAAGAAAAAATACGAAGAACTGAAGTTGGAAGAACTAAAGGAGAAGCTGCATAATCTGAAAAAGGAATATCCTGGACCTACCGAGGCCCAGATCCTGATGCAGAATCCTCAGCCTCCCAAGACCCACATCCTGATCCGCGGGGATTACCTACAACCGGGAATCGAGGTCCAGCCGGGCGTGCTGTCCATTCTCAATTCCCCTCCCCCGGCTCCCAACCCTTCACGCCTGGACCTGGCCAAGTGGGTGGTGTCTGAGGAAAATCCACTGACCTCGCGCATATGGGTCAACCGCGCTTGGCAAGAGTTTTTCGGTCGTGGCCTGGTAGGGACGCCAGGTGACTTCGGCACACGATCCGAGCCAGCCTCGCACCCCGAATTGCTCGACTGGCTAGCCACTGACTTTATGTCAAGTGGCTGGGACATGAAGAAAATGCACAGGCTCATCGTGCAATCGGCTACCTACCGGCAGTCCTCGCACGTAAGGCCAGAGATGGAAACCAATGATCCCGGTAACAAGATGCTGGCTCGTCAGGTCCGCCTGCGTCTCTCCGCGGAACTGATTCGCGACGCTGCGCTCTCCGTAAGCGGCCTCTTGAGTCCGGTCATCGGTGGCAGGAGTATCGAGCCCCATCAGCCTGAGGGTGTGATCGAGTTTGGCTTCGTATTCGGACCGCCCAGATGGGAGGGAAGCAAAGGGACGGACCGCTATCGGCGCGGACTATACATCAAGTTTTTGCGAACGACTCCCTATCCACTGCTAACAAACTTTGACGCCCCGGATTCTCTTCTTCCCTGCACTCGACGCGAACGAAGCACCACGCCCCTGCAGGCCTTGAACCTGCTGAACGATCCAGTGTTTGTAGAGGCAGCCCAGGTGCTGGCCGTTCGGATTCTGCGCCATGAGCGTGGCAGTTGGGATGACCGTCTGCGCTACGCCTTCCAACTGTGCCTCGCCAGGGAGCCCGGGGCTTCAGAGAGCGAGCGTCTCGCCAGCTATTACCAAGAGCAAAAGAGAATCTTGGAAAAATACCCGGACCTGGCTTACCAGCTTTTCCCTGCGCAGGAATTGCAAGACATCTCCCCCCCCGAAGCAGCACTCTGGGTTGCAATCGCCCGGTTGCTCTTGAACCTAGACGAATTTATCACTCGGAGTTGACCGGTCAATTCCAGCTAGATACGCGATAGCACATTTCAGGCTCAATACTATGCCTTTGTTACGGCGCCCGCCAATCAAGAGACAAAGACTGCACGATCAAATCACCCAATATCTTGCATTACAGATCCTGCAGGGTAAGTTTCCGGATCGAGAGCCCGGACTCTCCAACGAGACCGATCTCGCAAAGCACCTGAAGGTTAGCCGAACCGTTCTCCGAGAGTCGACAAAAGTGCTCGCCGCGAAAGGTCTGCTGGAGGTCCGTCCCAAGGTCGGCATCCGCATACGACCACGCGACGAATGGAACCTCCTCGATCCAGAGCTACTTGCCTGGCTAGGTGAGGCGGGGGTCGACGATCTGTTCGTGCGAAATCTTTGTGAAGTTCGGTTGATCGCTGAGACGGCGGCCTGTGAGCTCGCAGCGCTTCGGGGCTCCGTGGCGGACTTAGGCAAAATAAGAGACGCCTACCGCCAAGCCGAACTTTTTGCCGACGACGGTGACGCGTACGATGCGGCAGACGTAAAGTTCCACAATGCGATTTTTATCGCTTCCCACAACGAGCTTTTAAAAAAGATGGGTGCGACCATCAGAATGGCGCTACGTAGCACGCAACGTATCACAAGACACCTTTTACCCTCCGTTGGTTTGCCGCTTCACAAAGCGGTTTCAGATGCGATCTGCAGGCGGGACGGTAGAGGTGCCCGTATCGCGGTGAGGGCCTTGGTACCTGAAGCTGGCAAGACTCTTTACGGCGTTCTTCATCCGGACCATCCCGAGGGGTGGAAAACCCTGGAACCGGATGTCCCTATTTTAGAGGAACAGCAATTAGAAAATATAAAAGACAAATAAAAGCGCGCCAGAAGAGAATCCGCTGAGGCGAATTTATCAGTAGTCACTTCGGGCGGTGCTAGGGTGATTGGATCGCGGTATGGGGCTTCGAGTTGCTCAGGGGGAAGCGTTCCTCTATCTCGACCGAGAGAGGATCTCGCAGACCACCTTTCGGATCGGCTTAGCCAAACACCTCACGGAAACGGCCTAGAGCCTGTTCATCATCAGCCAAGGGAATCGCTTCCAGCCCGACTACTCCTTGGTATCCAACCTCACGAAGAGCCTCTGCCACCTTAGGGTAATTGATTTCACCGGTGCCCGGCTCATGCCGACCCGGGACATCCGCGACGTGGATATAGCCGACATATGGGTGGTAGTGCCGGACCAGTTGAATCGTGTTTCCCTCCTCTACCTGCTGGTGGTAGATGTCGAAGAGGATCTTGACGCGGGGACTACCGACCTGTTCAATTAATCGCACTGCATCGCCGATCCGCGAGAGCGCATAGCCAGGGTGGTCGGTTTTCGTGTTTAACGGCTCAAGGTTGAAAATGACATTGTGCTTTTCCGCTAGTTCCGCGATCCGGCACAGGGTCCTATAGGCAGTGATCCACCTCGTCGCTGGATGCTCGGCGATCGCATGAATGACTTCTCCGTTCGGGCCGAGCACTCCCAGCAACAAGTTCAACTCGGTGCAGTGGAGCTTCTCAGCGACAAGTAAACGTTGGCGCACACCCGCGAGCAAAGGTTCCACTCCATCCGGGTGCATCATGCTCCCGTCCGTGGTAACCCCCATCGTGCCAACTCGGATTTCCGCCTTTGTCAATTCGTTGATCTCGGGGCCTGCCCTCGTCCAGAAGTCGACTAGAAATCCCGCCTGATTCAGTTTTTTTGCGCGCTCGACAAAAGGGAGATTGGGGTAAACCATTTCCGCGCACACCGACAGCCGAAATGGGCCGTGTGATTGTTTAGGAGTTACCATGAAGAAATATCACGATTAGCAGTTACCTTCGCCCCTACAGTACTGGAGCTATCCAGGAGGATCTCGCACCGTTTGTCAATGCGCTGCCTGAGCTGGCAGTGGGACCGGAGCATTTTTTTCGGCCGATTCGTACAAAGCTACTGTAGCTGCTGTGTTTCCGCGACTTTCACTTAACGGCAGCACGACCGGCGCGCCATCGAGAATGCTCGCCGCCAGCGCTTCCACCTGGCATTGATAGGAATCGCCTCCAAACGTAATCGTCTTGGTGTCCACACTGGATGGTTCGTCACCGAACGTGCCCTCTGTAGGAGCGCCGTAGCGAATCACGCTGACATGGCCGGGAATCCCGGGACGATTCATGAAAGGCAGATCCAGATGGATGACTCCCTCCCTGCCGAGTAAGACCAACCCGGTCTCGGCTGTGGTCTCGAAACTGCTGACCAACTGAGCTATGACGCCGCCTGGAAATCGCATCTGGCCAGCAAAGTTGAGATCCACGCCGGATTTGCTGAGGACCTGCCATCCCATAACTTCCAGAGGCTCAGCACCCACAATGATGCGCGCGAAGCTGACGAGATATATGCCCATATCCCAAAGCGACCCTCCACCGAGTTTCGGATCCCATCTGAAGTCGTGCTCGATATCAAGAGTGAAGTTGTGAACCCCTTGAATCACCAGCAGTTCTCCAATGCTTCCTTCCTTGACCAATTCAAGAACACGAAAGGTTTGCGGATGACAACGGTACATCGCGGCCTCCTGAATGATCACCCCGTTCCGCTGCGCCGCCGTCGCCATCTGGTCAACTTCATCGGTCGTCAGGGCCAGTGGTTTTTCGCACAAAACGTGTTTTCCCGCATCGGCGCTGCGTACACTCCATTCCTTATGACTGGAGTTCGGCAGCGAAATATAAATAACATCGACCTCCGGATCCTTGAGCAAGGCCTCATATCCGGCATAGGCGCGAGGGATGCCCCATTTCGCAGCGTGCGACTCCGCTTTCTCTCGGCTCCGGCTCGCGACCGCGACGACACTGGAACGGCCTGAATTCCGAATCGCAGGAATCATTCTCTCGTTGATGGCCGCAGTGCTCATCAGCCCCCAGCGCAAACTTCGATTGCTCATCGGATGTTAGCCACCTCCTGGGCTGTTCCCGTACTGATCGTTTGGACTTTTTCCCACGTTCCGGACTCCCAGGAACGAATAATCGCTGCCTGTACTTCCGCCACGGCCAGCGCCTCCCGAAATCCTGGTTCTCCCTGCACGCCGGTCTTCACGGACTGCAGAAACTGGAAGGCCTCGATCGTTTTCAGGTCTTCATAGCTCATGCTATTGCCTGGACCGGGATAGAAATTGGCAAAAAAGGGATGATTTGGTGCACCGCAAATACGGGTGTATCCCTCGTGCTCCGGACTATCCGGTAGAAACAGTTTCACTTCATTCATCCGCTCGTAATCCCAGCTCAAAGCACCATCCGTTCCGTGGATCTCGAAAAGAAATTGGCATTTTTGTCCGCTGACCACGCGGCAAGTCTCTAAAGTGCCCCGAGCGCCATTCGTGAACCGGACCAGTGCGCTCACGTAATCTTCATTGGTGACTTCACCTAGCTCACCACCGGCGCTCTTGGTGAAATGAGTGCCGACACCGTGCGATGCAATCGGACGTTGTGGGATGAACGTTTCTTTGGTCGAAACCAGGCTCTGAATCGGGCCTGCAAGGAAGTGCGACATATCAATCATATGTGACATAATGTCGCCCAGTACTCCCGAGCCTGCGATTGAGCGCTCGAACCTCCATGAGAGCACTGACCTCGGATCGGCCCCGTATCCGGCGAAGAACCGGGCTCGGCAGTGCGTAATCTTTCCAAGCCGTCCTGCCCGGACCAGTTGGTGTGCATACTGCACCATTGGTGCCAACCGGTAGTTGAAGCCAGTACTGGTGAACACCCCTGCGCGGCGGGCTGCGGCCACGATCTCGGCGGTCTCTACCGGACTTCGCCCCATGGGTTTCTCGCAGGATACGTGCTTACCGGCCTCGGCTGCTGCTCGAACCATTTCCAGGTGCAAGATGTTTGGCGCAGTGATGTCCACCGCCTCAACGTCCGGGTGTGCGATCACTTCTCGCCAATCGGTGGTGCAACTTTCAAATCCCTGAAGGTCCTGTCCCTCTTGGGCGCGATTTCCCACGTCATCGGCGCAGATCACTAGACGGGGCCGGATCTCGCTGTCAGGAAACCGATCGCGGAATTGTCTGTATGCACGGCTGTGAACCAACCCCATCCATCCCATGCCAATTACACCGATCCCTATCGCTCTCCCTGACGCCATACGGCCCTCCAGTCGCGGGAATCTTAGTACCGTAGTACGATCTCTGTCAACGCCACAGAACGCCTTCAAGAGAGGACGGGGAGGGAAACATGAATGAACATCCGGCCCAGCCTGGAGTTGAACGACTGCATCCGATGCATCAACAGAAAAAGCGGCACCATACTGAGAATGAGGGGAACCATGCCCGCATTCAATCTTCCCTGATTCGCATGTCGGCGATGCTAATCATAAGCGCGCTTTCTTTTCGTTAAGATCGATCCAACCCGACAGCGCGTCGCAGGAGTAAAAGGGGACGAGGTGCGGCCGCTTACCCTGTCAGCGTCGCAAGCTTAGCCACTACCGGAAAACGATTTGCAAAACGGCCTACAGTCGCCGGCAACCCCAGAAAAGTGGCTAGCGACAGCAGCACATCGAAATAGGGTGCGCGCTCAGCCTACACAACATCGTAGAGCAAGAGGCCCCTGGAAGCTTTCAATGTCTTCTTGATGGTTGGCCATGCCCGCTGGTGCTCTTCAGTTGCCACCCACGCCAGACGCTGCGACTCAGTCTCGAAGCTGATAATCAGCCGGTAGTTGGTGTTCTGGGGTGCCTGCCCCCCAAAGGCCGATCGGAGCTTCAACAACTTCACCTCGATAAATCCAGGCTGCTTGCTTATCGCCGGGCGGAAGGTGTTTCGGAAGTTGGCAATCAGTTCGCTCTCCTGGGCCGGGTCCACATCAAGGTTTACGTGGAGCTGCGTGGCTTTCGTCGCCCCGGGTGCTGCGCAGTGGCCTGCAACGGCAGTTCCAATCAATAGTAAACAGTTTCGGCGATTCACTAGATCCTCTCTCGACAAGGTTTTCAGGCCCTCTCCTCAAGATTCACCAGACGTATTCCGCTCGTATTGTAGCAAGAGCCGACCCAGATGAGGACCCATGAGAGATGGCTGTGACTGACGGTCGGGCTTCGGGTTCTTCTGCGTCTGCGTAAGAAATCGGGCATCAGGACAGGACGGAATGTCTTGCAAGTGTGCATTCGAAACACTCAGTTTGTGGGCTTCTCTGCGCTGGCGATCGTAGGCCAGTGGATCCACAGGACAACCTGGATCGACGATTGAGGAACGCACGGTTTCAACGCTCCATTTGGCTACGATCCCCGGTGTGGAGTAAGGCTCTTGTTGTATTTATGTTGTCCGGCATGCTAGAAAGTATGTAAGCCCTATCGCTTGAAGTTGTTGAATAGAGCGGGAGTAATTCAGTGGTAGAATGCCAGCTTCCCAAGCTGGACGTCGCGGGTTCGAGTCCCGTCTCCCGCTCCATCTTTTCAATAGATTGCCGTCGTTCAGGCTGTCGGCGTGAAGCCCAGGGGCGCATTCCGGGGCGCATAAGAACTCGGAAGCCCGGTCGAGGAGCCTGAATCGTCACCGCAACAGACCCCTGTCAGCACTTCGATGATGCCCTGGAGATCACCAGAGATCGACAGGCGCGTACCGTCACTATGCGCCCCCGGTGAAGCTGGAAGGTTGATCCTGGGGGGACTCACTCTTGAGACTCGGCAGGGCCGGCTCCTCGCCCCAGTCTGGCGAGGCTGCCGTGGGCCAGGGCGCACAGGTGGTCTAGCCGCCGCTCCATGGCGCGGAGCCTGTGCCGCTGGCAACCCCACATCGCACCACCATCACACCGCGCATGCGAGGCTTCCGCCACGCGGGTCGGGCGCGGGTCCTGATGGTACCAGCCCGAGCCAGAATCTTGTAATTCGGAATGACGTTTATGAATATAAATGACGCCCGCCACACCCCCTGCCGTGGCTGGATTGCGCTGCCGCCGTTGACAACCCAAGTCGGTGCGACCTACATGACTCCGGCCTTTACTCACGACGGTTAAATTAGTAGACCGGCTGAGAGATCAATTGCGCAAGCCCCGAAAGAAGCCGCTCCATTTTAAAGACCTCAGCCACGAGCAGCGCCTCCCCTTCGTAGACAAGATCAGCAAGGCCGACCTTCGGACGGTTTCAGTCCTGGTCCATAAACCCTCGATCAAGGAGCCAGAGAAGTTTCAGGAACGTTATCGGCTCTACTTCTACATGGTGCGTTACTTGTTGGAGCGCCTTTCCTGGTATTGCCGCGATCACAGGACGACCCATGACACAGGAGACGGAAGTGCCGAAATCGTCTTCTCGAACCGCTCAGGGATGTCCTGCCGCGAGATGAGAGCTTACTTGGACCATTTTGACCTGACCGGCACTTTTTGTACCAAGTGGAAAGAGAGAGAATCCACTTGAGGAGGAAGTGAAGTCATGCCGACAAGGAGTTACAAGCCGGAGCAGATTGTAGCGGTGCTACGGCAGATAGAAGTGCAGATGGGGAACGGGAAGACTGCGCCCCAAGCCTGCAAAGAAGCTGGAATCCACACCCAAACCTACTACCGGTGGCGGAAGGAATACGGCGGGCTGAAGGTGGTGCAGGCAAAACGGCTAAAGGAGTTGGGGAAGGAAAACACGCGGCTGAAGCGGTTGGTAGCGGAGCTTTCTCTGGAGAAGCAGGTACTGCGGGATGTGGCACAGGGAAACTTCTGAGCCCTGAGCGGCGGCGTTGTGCGGTGGAGCGTGCGTGGGAGCAACACGGGTTGTCGGAACGGCATGCCTGCCGGCTGCTGGGGCAATGGCGAGGGACACAACGATACGAGCCGATTCATCGGGTGGACGAGGATGCTCTGACCCGAGCGATCATTGCCCTGGGAGCGAAGTACGGGCGATATGGCTACCGGAGGATCACAGCGTTGCTGCGGAGTGCGGGCTGGGAAGTGGGCAAGGACCGGGTGCAGCGGATTTGGCGGCGGGAAGGGCTGAAAGTGCCGCAAAAACAAAGGCCGCGAGGACGTGACCTGCCGGCTTTCTTCGGACCACCGATTACTGGAGAACAGCGCCAGTCGGCATGGTTAAGTCGCTCTCGTGTTCTTCTTGGTCAGCGTGAGCCGGCATCGCCGGCGAGCGCCCACCGTCATCCGAGCCAGCACGGAGCTGCGCTTTGAACTCGGCTGGCGTCAGATAGCCAAGGCTCGAGTGCGGTCGCACGTCGTTGTAGTGCCGTCGCCATTGCTCGATCCCCACCTTCGCGTCCACGCGGTTCCGAAACCACTGCAGGCTCAGATACTCGTCGCGGAACTTCCCGTTGAACGATTCGTCGGTCGCATTCTGCCACGGCTTGCCCGGCTCGATGAGCGCGGTTTCGATCTGCGCCTGGAGCAGCCACCGGAGAATCGCACCCGCGACAAACTCGGGGCCGTTGTCGGACCGGAGGTAACGTGGGGCTCCGTGGACGCTCACGAGCTGCGTGAGCACCTCGATAACGCGCCCGGACCGAATGCCGCCGGCCACGTCGATCGCGAGTGACTCGCGGGTCCATTCGTCGACGACGGTGAGGCACTTGAGCGTCTGCCCATTCGCGCAGGTGTCGAACACGAAGTCGTACGCCCAGACGTGATTGACCGCAGTGGCGGGCACCGGGCGGGGCCGGCTCAGGGCGACCCGGCGCCGCGGCCGCCGCCGAGGCACCTGCAACCCCGCCTGGCGCCAGAGGCGATGGGTCCGGTCCGTGCTCATCGTGTGCCCTTCGCGTTTTAGGAAAATCCGAATCCGGCGATAGCCGTACCGCGGATACTGCGCCGCCAGACGACGCATCGCGGCCAGCGCCGGGGCATCCCGGTCGACCAGCCGCGACTGGTAGCCCAGCGTGGACCGTGCGACGGAGAGCAAGGCGCACGCGCGGCGACCCGACAGACCGCGTGCACGTGCATACGCGACCTGCGGCCGGCGCACGCGTGCGCCTACCATTTTTTTCGGGTGATCTCCTTGAGCACGTCGATCTCCAGATCTCGATCGGCCACCATCTTTTTCAGCCGGCCGTTCTCCTGCTCGAGCTGCCGCAGCCGCTTCACATCGGCGGGCTCCAACGTGCCGAAGTGTTTCCGCCAGGCGTAGAGCGTCTGGGCGCTGACGCCGTTCTTTTTGGCCACCTCCGGAACGGGCCGCTGATCGGCCTCGCGGAGGATCGTCACCATCTGCTCTTCGGTAAACCGGGTCTTCTTCATGGCTCCCTCGTTTCTCCGAGGGCGCCATTCTCTCAGGCTTCAGCTGGTCCGGAAATCGCCAGGCAGGTCATACGGCTGTGGCTGAACGACGGTTCCTGTGTACGACTGAGGCCGGAGCGACCGAACCACGTGTGGAGCTACGACTTCATGAGTGCCAGAACGCACGAGGGGAGAACGCTGCGGCTGCTGACCTTGCTGGATGAGTACACGCGGGAATGCCTGGCGATCCGGGTGGAGCGGAGGATGGGCAGCCAACAAATCATTGAGGCGTTGTCGGACGTGATGTTGTGGCGAGGGATACCGGAACAGATTCGATCCGACAATGGTCCCGAGTTCATCGCCAAACAACTGCGCCAGTGGTTGGCAAATCTAGGGACCGGGACACTGTACATCGAACCGGGCAGTCCCTGGGGGAACGGGTACTGCGAGAGTTTCAATGGGAAGCTGCGGGACGAATGCCTGAATGGAGAGATCTTCTACTCGTTGAAGGAGGCACAGGTGGTGATTGAACAGTGGAGGGTGCAATACAACACGGTGCGGCCGCACTCGGCGCTCGCCTATAGGCCCTCGGCGCCGGGGGCCTATAGCCCTCCCCTGCCACTGAAACCAGTTTCACAGCCCCAGGCTGCGATGTGAACTCTCACTACGGTTGGTACAAAAAATCGGTCTGGTCACCCCACTGGAATCGCACGCCATGGAGGCGGTCAAGGTCGCCATTTGCGAACAGACCCAGGATTACTGCTTGCAAAAATACAGACGGCGTCTCAAGGCCATCGTGCTGACCGGTAGCCTGGCGCGCGAGGAGGCCACGGTGGTCAGGGAGGCCCAGCGCTGCCACCGGCTCGGGGACGCCGATTTTCTCTTGTTGTTTGATGGACACTCCCCCCTTCCCCCCACGCCCGATGTGGAGGGGCTTCGACAGCAAATAGAAGCTGCTCTCCTCGCTTGCGACTTGGTCTGTCACACCACGTTGGGCGTCGTGCGCACCAGTTACCTGCGCAAGCTGGCGCCGACCGTCTTTGCCTACGAACTGCAGGCCTGTGGCCAAGTGGTGTGGGGCGACCCGGAGGTGCTCTCGCTGATTCCCACGCTTTCGCCATTAGACATTGCCCTGGAAGACGCCTGGCGCCTGCTCACCAACCGAATGATTGAGCATCTGGAGACCGTCGAGGAGCGTCCAGGCGCCTCGGCAACCATGTCGCACACGGCGTACTACCGGACGACGAAGCTCTACCTGGACATGGCCACCTCGTTTCTTCTGTTTGCCGGGGCCTATGCGCCAACCTACCGGGAACGAGCCAAGCACCTGGCCGGGCTGGTGGAAAACCTGCCTGCCGAGCAAATCCCCTTCCCGCTGGCACGTTTTCAGAAACAGTCACTGCCTGCACCCGCTGGAAGTTATGCCCATCCGAGAGCGATCCCCGGCCGGGGTGGGAGTTCTGGGACGAAGCAGTCGCCTACGCACGCCGGTTGTGGCGATGGGAACTGGAGCGTCTGACGGGCGCACCTGCGAATGCTTCTGAACAGGAATTGCGGCAGCAGTGGATGCGGTGCCAGCCGGTCCATCGCCGCCTGCACGGATGGCTGTATGTGCTTCGCAAGCACGGATGGCACCGCAGTTGGCGCCACTGGCCGGAATGGACACGGTTGGGCTGGCATGCTTCGCCCCGCGACTGGATTTACGCCGCTGCCGGCGAACTGTTCTGCCGGCTCCCGGATTCGCTCAGCCGCGTCAATGGGCAGCCGGCGCAGGAGCCAGACTGGGAACAAGTGCGAGGTTGGCTGCCGGTGCGGAGGGACGAGCCGAACGGCCATCCGCCCCCATGGGGTCGTCTGGCTTCGGAAATTATGTGGAACTACCAGCAGTTTCTGGGAGGAACACGGGCATGAGACCTCCCAGCCAGCTTGCCGGTGCCGGCGCACCGCCAAACAGGGAGGCGCGGGCAAGAGACAGAGGTAGAGATTCGGAACTGCCCTGCTGGCGATGGGCGACGTTTTACGACGGCTCTTGAAGCCATAGGGAACCGATCACCGGCTGTCTGACAGGTAGCTGGGTGTGCTGAAAGCTCAGAAAGCGGCAGGGATTATACCTGCCGCTTTACTTTTCAACTTGACATCCGCCTTCTCGACTAGCCATACCCTGTATGGCTCTGACTCGCAGGCAGTGATCAACAAAGTCAGAACTGAGAGGTTTGTGGCCATGACCCGTCCGAATCTCCAAACACATCCGTTCAAGACCTTCTTCCGGATCGTATTGTGTGTTCTGGTTGGTTTCATCTTTCTTCTTGGCGCGAAACCTTCCCGTGCCGACTCTCCAGCCGTAACAGTAATTAGGAACCGGATGATGCCCACGCGGGATGGGATTCGGCTGGCCACCGATATTTACCTTCCCACCACCGAGGGCCAATCCAACCCTAGGCCGTTTCCCGCAATTCTCATTCGCACGCCCTACGGTAAAAATAGCCTGAATTCATCCGGGGAATTTTTCGCCAAGCAAGGATATGCGGTTGTTACTCAGGATGTGCGCGGCAGGTATGACTCTGAAGATGAATTCTATATCTACGTAAACGAGGGAAAGGACGGATATGACGCAGTTGAATGGGTCGCAGGCCAGCCATGGTGCAACGGCGATGTAGGCACTTATGGTAGATCGTACATGGCCGCGACCCAAAACGCTCCGGCTGTGCACAGCCCTCCCCACCTCAAAACGATGTTCGTCATTGTCGGCACATCCAATTACATAGAAGACGGGGCCGGACGGGGAGGAGCTTTTGCGCTGCTTCATAACCTGGAATACGCCTTCCGGCTTGCCTTCACGGGGAAGGAAGCGCGAAAGGATGCCAAGGTTGCGGCTGCACTGCGCCGGGCATATGACCGCCTGCCTGACTGGCTCCGCGCGGCGCCGCTGAAATCTGGTTCTCCCCTGCAATGGGCACCGACCTACGAACGATGGTACGCAGATTGGCGGATGCATCCGGCCTATGACGACTATTGGAAGCAGATCGGTTACAACTTTGAGGAATATCACTCCCGCTATCCGGAGATTCCGATTTATTTTGTCGGTGGTTGGTATGACCTGTTTAAACGGGGAACATTAAATAATTTTGAGGGACTTTCCCGAAGGAACGCCTTTACGAAGCTCTGTATGGGTCCCTGGACGCACAGTACGGGGATCACGCATGCCGGGGATGTTGATTTTGGTCCCCGGGCCAAGATGTCCATTCAGGATGAAGCCGCACGCTGGTTCGATCAATTTCTGAAGGGTAAAGACATGGGTATCTTGCAGGAACCGCCTGTGAAATATTTCCTGATGGGCGGGGGGGATGCGACCAGGAACAAGAATGGCCGTTTACAAAGCGGAGGCGTTTGGAAGGAAGCTCAAACCTGCCCACCAAGCGGGTTCCGGGAGCAAAAGTTCTACCTCCATGGGGACGGCACACTCCAAGCAACTGCCCGCGAGTCAACAGTCCCAAGCCGCTTTCAATTCGATCCCAGAAAGCCTGTGCCGACGGTGGGCGGGAATATTGACTCCGGGAAGCATTTGGTCCGCAGGGGCGCGCAGAATCAGGTGCCGCCAGCCAACTACTTCGCCGCCGACAATCAACTGCCATTGTCGGCGCGGCATGATGTTCTGACCTTTGCGACTCCTCCCTTGACACATGATATGGAGGTCACTGGTCCCATGCGCGTTACCCTCTGGGTCTCCTCTGAAGCTAAAGATACGGATTTTACCGCCAAACTGATCGACGTTTATCCACCTTCCGATGACTACCCAGCGGGCTACGCGATGAATCTGGAGGACGGAATACTCCGCATTCGTTTTCGAAAGTCTCGGGAGCGGGAAGAACTGATGAAACCGGGAACCATCTATAAGGTCTCCATCGACCTCTGGGCTACCAGTAACCTGTTCCGCAAGGGTCACAAAATAAGATTGGATATCTCCAGCAGCAATTTTCCCATGTACGACGTAAACCCGAACACCGGGGAGCCTTTAGGACGCCACACCCATGTTATTTCCACAGTCAACACTGTTTATCACGATCCTGAGCACCCATCATGTTTAGTTCTCCCGGTTCGTGGCGAGTAGATGTGGGTGTGCACGATACATGGCGAATTGCGGGAAATGGCGGCGAATTGCGACGACAAGATGCCTGCCTCAGAACATAGGTACACACTAGCCCGTTAGTAGGGACTTATCCGGCATTCCTGGTGAGCAGGAGAGCATCTTGCCAGCTTCCCGCGCAAAGATGTGAGCGGAATCTGGCCCTTACCGCAAAAGCATTTCGCAGGGGAGAAGTAGACATGCGGCCCCCCCAGGATGTACTCTTGGTCGCTTGTTTCCGAGGAGGGAACAACCATGCGTAGGTCCTTGATTCGTAGCGTGGGACCGGGAATGGCGCTGCTAACGCTCGGGCTGCTGGCCATCGGCCTGGTGAAGTTGGGCCCGCACCCAACGCTTGCCCACAGACCAAACTCACCGGCGACGACTGTAAAAGTGAACAAGCCGCAGGTTGCGGAGAACTACGGCAAGCTGCCGCTGAGCTTCGAGGCGAACCAGGGGCAGACGGACGGTATTGTCAAGTTGAGGCTGACGGCTGTTTTTGATGCTCAGTATGGTGGGTTCGAGACGGGCTGGAGCGCAATATCTTGGGGGTCGATCGGCGAGCTTTTCGTCAACTTGACAATGCCGGCCATAGTGCGCCGGCCCGTCGGTCAGGTTGACCACCAGGCCGTGCCACTCGTGTCCGGCCGCCCGGCCACTCGAACCCGGTCCTCCGGTTTGGTGACGAATTCCGAGTAGCTTTGCCGCAGCGCAGCCAGCAGGATTTCGGCATATGCAGAGGGTGGGCCTTCATACAGCACGCTGCCGACCACCAGCATCGTGGTTTCATCCGGAGTACCCAACACCGTCACGGCGCTGGGAATGCTGCGGGCGGCTTGTTCCAGGATGCGCCAGGTGGGGGGCTTGAACAGTTGAAAGCGGTAGCTCTCGTTAATGTAGGTGGTCCCCTTGGTACGCTCCTGAACCCTACCGCCGGGCGGGCGGCGTTCGCGGATGAGTGAGGGCGGGGGTGGCGAGGGCGCCCGCGGCAGACGGACGGGCGGCTTGGCCGCCGCTTTCTTCTTTGCCGTCCCAGAAAATTCGATGCGCGCGATCCATTCTTTCTTGATTAGCGCTACCCCAAAATCTGTCTCGAGCCTGTAAACGCCGCGCTCCACGCCGGCGATGGTCCCAGTCAGCTTTCTTCCGTCGCGGAGGATCACTTCCTCGGCCATCGCCAGCGGGGCGACAGCCGACAGTACGACTAGGCACAAGAAGCGCAGAGAGTCCCTCATTCGGGGTACCGTCTCCTCTTAGTATGGATTGTAGCAGGTCCTAGAGTCAGGTTTCAGGAGACTAACTGTGACGCACTGTATGGTTTGCCGGCTCCTCTTACTTTTGGCCGAGTCGGAAAGCAGCAGAAGCTGCTGCAGATGCGAACAGTTAGCGCCGCGGCTGCCGGGCCTCCAGCCGGACGGTGACCTCCAAGCGCCGCAGGCCGCGGTACAGGAGGAGCCGGACTGTGTCACCCGGCCGTTTGTTCTCAATCCGACGTCCGAGTTCTTCACGAGCACCAACGGGCTCCCCATCCATCTCCACGATCATGTCTCCTCCCGCGGGAAGCCTCAAGTTTCCGACCACTACGGTTTTGGTGCCCCCGCGGATGCCCGCCTTTTCGGCGGGGCTGTTGGGTGACACCGTCAAGACCAGGAGGCCTTCGCCCACGGGCGAATCCAGCAGCTCAGCCAGGTCAGGACTCAAGGGTAGCAGCACTACCCCGAGGTAGGGACGCATCACCCGTCCCTCGCGCAGCAGATCGGCCACAATCAGCTTCATCCGGTTGACGGGAATGGCAAATCCAATGCCAATATTGGCCGGGCCGACGATGGCCGTGTTGATGCCCACGACTTCCCCGTGCGAGTTGAGCAAGGGCCCGCCACTGTTGCCGGGATTGATGGCGGCGTCCGTTTGAATGACGTCTTCCAGGACCGCGCCACTGCCGCGGTCCCGGATATTGCGCCCGAGCGAGCTGATGACTCCCGTGGTCAGAGTATTCTGGAACTGGCCGAACGGGTTCCCGATAGCCAGCACCTTCTGCCCCACCTGGAGGCTGTCGGACTCGCCCAGCCGCAGATAGGGCAACTCCCGCCCAGCTTGAATCCGCAGTACCGCCAGGTCGCTGCGCTCGTCGTAGCCGAGCACCTCTGCCTGGTGGCGACTCCGGTCGGCCAGCATCACCTGCACTCGCCGCGCCCCGCTGATGACGTGAAAATTCGTGACGATCTTGCCGTCTGGCTCAATCAAGAAACCGCTGCCTGCCCCGCCTTCCATCGGCACAGGATTCAGGAAGAAATCGTAGGTCAAGGTGATGGTGGTGACATTGACCACCGCCGGGCTGGCCGCTTTGTATACCTGAATGTTGTTCTGCTCGTCGGAGCCGAATCCGCCGCTCTGCGCCAGGGTTACCCCGGGCACGGGAGAAGTCTCCCCCTCCCACGGCAAAGCCCCGCGCCAGCGGCCCTTCTCGAACGGCCCGACCGGCAGATAGGTGGTGAAATAAATGAAGGCGGCCACCATCGCAGCCGCCAGCAGAAAATGGCGCAGTTTCATACCGACCTCACAAGAAGCGGTCTCAGAAACCCGTTGGGCTGTTGGTGATCGCGGTTGCAAGCCATGGGGGTCTGCAAATCAGGCAGGGGACGAACCCGCTCCAATGCACTTATATGATCGCTTCCCGCACCAGTCGTTGGTACAGGGTATTCACCTGCCGGCGAGTTTGTTCCAGCGTGCCCGAGGTGTCCACGACAAAATCGGCGCGCCGCAGGCGCTCGGCGCGAGTCATCTGAGCGGCCATGCGCCGCCGCGCTTCCTCGGCTGTGCCGCCTTTAGCCTGAAAGCGTTGGATCTGCTGCTCCTCAGAACAACCCACCACCACCACCTTGTCCACTTGCGACTCGGCAAAGGCTTCCAGCAGCAACGCCGCTTCCACTATCAGGATACCCTCAGAATGGCGCTCGGCGAACTTGCGCGCCTCCTCTTCGATGCGCCGCAAAATATGGGGGTGAACCAATTCGTTCAGCCGCCGCACCTGTTGCGGATCTCCCCGCTGCCGGTCTCCCCCCTGCCGATCTCCCCCCTGCCGATCTCCAAAGACGCAGGCCGCCAGACGCACCCGGTCCACTCGCCCCTCGCCGTCCAGGATGTCACGCCCAAACTCGGCCACCACAGCGCTGTAAGCAGGTCCGCCCGGGGCGATGGCTTCATGGCCCAAACGGTCGGCGTCGATCAGCCCGCATCCTTTTTCTTGAAGCAGCGCTGCGATCGTGCTCTTGCCGCACGCCAGCCCGCCGGTGAGCCCCACTTTTAGCAAACCAAACGCTCCGCCGTGCGATCTTGCCACGGCTGTGGGTTACTAGTTGCGAGATTCGTTCCAGAACATGGCCGGGCAGTGAATCAGTCTCGCGACCCGTCTCGTGCCCTGTGGAGCCTAGGGCGGCAAGTTACCAGCCGTTGCCAGTCCTGGTCTTTTCAGAGGTTGCAGCAGCGGCCTGCTAGGCGGTCACCCCGGCGCCAACCGTCAAACCTCGCCGCAGGCACGCTGCGCGGACCGTGTTGACCATCAACATCGCAATAGTCAGCGGGCCCACGCCGCCCGGAACCGGAGTGAGCGCTCCGGCCACCGGCAGCACGGAGTCAGGATGCACATCGCCTACCAGCGTGTAACCCTTCTTATCCAGCTCGGCCAGCCGCTGCGCGTTTCCGGGGAAAAGACGCTCGACTTCGGCCCGGTCAGTGATCTTGTTGATGCCCACGTCAATCACCGTGGCGCCCGGCTGAACGTATTCGCCGCTAATGCTTGCCGGCTTGCCCATCGCAGCCACCAGGATTTCGCCCTGCCGTGCCACTCCTGGCAGGTCCCGCGTGCGCGAATGGCAGATGGTGACCGTGGCATGCTGGTGCATCAGCAGCACCGCCACCGGCTTGCCTACCAAATCGCTGCGGCCAATCACCACCGCGCGCGCCCCCTTCAGCGTGACGCCGCTGCGCTGCAGGATTTCCATAATCCCCGCGGGGGTGCAAGGCACCAGTCCCGGCCGCTGGGTGACCAGGTTTCCCACGTTGATAGGATGAAACCCGTCAACGTCCTTGGCCGGATCAATCGCCTCCAGCACCCGCCGGGTATCCACTTGGGATGGCAGAGGCAACTGCACTAGAATGCCGTCGATTTCCTCCCGGCCATTCAGTTCCTGAACCAGGCGCAGGAGCTCCTCGGTGCTTGCAGTCGCCGGAGGCGTGAACTTCTCGCTGTAGATGCCCAACGACTGGCAGGTCTTAACCTTGTTCCGAACGTAGATGACCGAACCGGGGCTGTCCCCTACCAGGACCGCGGCTAGGCCGGGACGAACCCCTTGCGCCGCCAGTTCCTTCAACTCCAGGGCAAGCTCTTCCCTGATCTGGGTAGAAATCGAATTGCCATCAAGAATGCGGGCAGCAGCAGACATCGGCAGCGTCCTTTCACTTCCAACGGTGCCAGATGAATCCATAAAAAATCATAGCACAGGGGAGATGGCGACGTTCTCCCAGAAAAGCGGTAGCTGTTTTCTCTGCTTTCGTTGTACATTTGCCTGGTATCGGAGCGGGGAGCGCTATCATGCCCATCAGCAAAGAGCTGCTTGATATCCTGGCTTGCCCCGTCTGCAAGACGCCTCTCAAGCTGACCGCCGACGAGCAGGGGCTGAAATGCGGCCAGTGCCGGCGCGTTTACCCCATCCGGGACAATATCCCGGTCATGTTGGTTGATGAGGCCAAGATCGAGGCAGACTGACGGCGGCCCCCGGGTCGGCTTTGCCTGTCCAGAAACCCGGAGCAGCGCCGCGGTTCAGAAGCTCCAGGCCTCGAAGGTGACGTTCGAATCCTTCTGGATGTCCTGTCGCCAGATTTCGTTTTTGCGTATCTCCAGGAAAGGCCCGCGGCGGCCCCGGCGGACGGACGCATTCCAGATTTTCCACCTTTTTCCGCTGGCCGTGTTGAACAACGTGTGGCCCTTCATCAGAGTATAGTCGCGACTCCAAGGCCGTTGCTTGAACGGCTTGAATGTCCCGACTTCGCGCTCGCGCAAGTCCGGCATCGTCGAGCGTTGCCCGGCCGCGAGGTTGGCGACCGAAATCTCGCGCCCGCCCCTGGCACCAGTGGCGGGCGACGGCTGGTAGACCAAGGTGTAGGTGCCAGCAGGCACCTCTTCAATCTGGAAGCGCCCATCGTCATCCGTCACGGCAGTGAACTGGGTCAGCGCAAGCTTCACGTCCTTCCCTTCGATCGCCGATTGCTCAAGCTGGCCCAGGCACACCCAGGCCTTGGCCAGGGGTTTGCCGCTGCGCCCTTTCACCGTTCCGCTAACCGTTTTGGGACCGGTGGTGGCAGGCTCACTCGCCGTGGGTGGCGGTTCCGCCGGGGCGGGTGGGGCTTCTTCCTTCTCAGTGCAGCCAGCGATCCCCAGCGCCAGTACCACAATCAAGAACCACAATAGTTTTGCGTTCCTCATCATTGTTTGTCACCCTTGCTACGACAGTCTTCGGGGCAGGAGAAGCCGGAACCAATTCCGGCTGTCGGCACAGTGAAAACGGCACTACGAGGAGGAAAAACTGCACTGTCCTTCATACCCCCCCAGCCTTCGTGCTCGAATTGTGGGATAACTCGAGAACAGCCTAACACGGCAGTCAAGTGCCGAACGGGCTGGTTCACTCGGTTTTCTTACAGCCGAATTCCTTGAAAGCATCGCTGTTCGGACCCCGAAGATCCTGCACTCCATGCCGCACGACCCCAGACGGCTGCCAAGCCGGATCCCGCAATGGCCGAGCATTGCCTGACAGCCGTTGCCGGGACGTACTAGAATCGCTGCATGGAGCAGGTGGCGGTCACCTCTGGCAGCAAGGAGTCCGGTGGGCGCATCCTGGTAGTCCGCGTCGGTGCGCTGGGCGACACATTGATGGCTACCCCGGTGCTGCGCGCGTTAAGGGCACGTTATCCACAAGCCGCCATTGACTTTCTCGGCTGGGAGCCGGCCGCGCCCCTGCTGGAGGCCAATCCGGGCGTCGCCCGGCTGTTTCGACTGCGTCACCGACACCTGCCCTGGTGGCTGTCGCGGGAGAAGCAGCGGCTGGTGCGAGAGTTGTGCGCCGCCCGCTACCAGTTTGCCCTACTGCTGGAAAGCGCGCCGCACTTCCGCCGCCTTCTGGAACGCGCCGAGGTGAAGCAGATTCGAAGCTTCCGAGAAACTCCGTTCGCTCCCAAACTGCACGCCATCGTAAACAACCTGCGCGCTTCCGGCTTCCCCGACTGGCAACAGGCCCCGGCCGGCTCACTGGACATGGATTTGCCGGGTTCGCCCGAGGAGGAACGCGCCGCGAAGCAGCTTCTGGGCGAAATCCGGCCGCCGATGGTGGGCTTGCACGCCGGCTACGGACCCCGGCGCGGAAAGAAGAATCAGGGCGAGCGACTCAAGGGCTGGGGGACGGACAACTTCAGCCAGCTCGGCCGCCTTCTGGTTCAGCGGGGCGTACGTTTGGTGCTGACTGGCTCGGCCGATGACCAAGACGACGCCCGAGCCATCGCGGCGCAGCTTCCCGCCGGCAGCTTTGTGGAACTCGCCGGCCGCACCACCGTGCGGCAACTGGCAGCCGTCATTCGCCGCCTCCAACTGTTCATCTCGGTGGATACCGGCGCGGCCCACATGGCCGCCGCGGTGGGCACGCCGCTGGTGGTCCTTTGGGGGCCAGCCATCCTGGAACAAACCCGACCGCTGTCGTCCATGACTCCCATCCGCATCGTGCGCCACCGTGTCTTCTGCGCCCCCTGCTACGGGACGCCCATGATGAAAACCTGCCAGCGCAATATCTGCATGGAAGCCATCTCCCCGCAGCGAGTGCTGGCCGAGGCGGAAGCAGTTATAAGTGAAGAGTTAAGGGTGAAGCGCGAGTAGTGGTTGCGGTAGACTCAGCAATTCCTTCATTCTTAATTCATTACTCGTCGCACCTCAGAAGGGCGGGAAGGACAGGCTCTTATCTGTTTTCTCCACCCAGATGCGGGCTTCCTTACCGTTGATGCGAAAGGTGACAATGACGCCGGAGCCGCGGCTGCGCGAGCCGGTCATCTGGAAGCGCTCGACTTTTCCGTATTCTCCCTCCGGCCCCCAGTCGCGCATGAAGTCCTGATAGCGGTACGAGAAGGGATCGGGTTTCCAAATGTCGTACGCCTCGCGGTACTCCTGGCGTTCGAGCGCTGCCAGAAACCTCTTGGCGGCGCGCTCCTGGGGGTAGTTCTTGAACTGCCAATAAAGCAGCGCCACCACCACCAGGAGCAGGATGGCGCCAATGAGAATCCGGCGATTCCGCCGCTCACGGCCCAGAACGTTTGGATTGGTAACCTCATCAAACATAAACGTCACCGTGATCTGCGGGTTCTGCCACGCTCGCTTCTCCGCCGTGGAAGTTTACCTGGAAGTTCAATGGTGTAGCGGATCCTCTGCTTTTCCTGATGCCGCTCCAGCGCCAGATGGATCAGCCGGTCAATCAGCTTCGGATACGGCAAGCCGGAGGCTTCCCAGAGCTTGGGGAACATGCTGATCGAGGTGAAGCCGGGAATCGTGTTAATCTCATTCACGTAGATTTTGCCACTTCGGCGTTCCAGAAACAAATCCACCCGCGCCATGCCGGCGCACTCCACCGCCCGGAAGGCAGCCACAGCCAGTTCTCTCACCCGCCGGGCCTGGGCGGGGAAGATGCTGGCCGGGATCACCAGCTCGGAACCTTCGTCCAAGTACTTGGCGGCATAGTCGTAAAATTCGTTGACCGGGATGATCTCGCCGGGCACCGAGGCCTGGGGCGCGTCGTTGCCCAGCACTGAGCATTCCAGCTCCCGGGCATCCACCCCGCGCTCCACCAGCACCTTGCGGTCAAATTGTGCTGCTAGTTCAAGGGCGCGTTGCAGTTCCCTTCGATGGTGTGCCTTGGTGATGCCGACTGACGAGCCCAGGTTTGCCGGCTTGACAAACACCGGGTAGCGGAATTTTTTCTCCACTGCCGACATCACGCGGCGTGGGCGCTCCAGGATTTCGCCTCGCAGAAACACCAGCCAGGAAACGACCGGGAGGCCGTGGTCGCGGAACAGCCGCTTCATCACCTCCTTGTCCATGCCCGCGGCTGAGCCGAGCACGCCCGCGCCCACGTAGGGAAGTCCAGCCAGCTCCAGCAGGCCCTGCACGGTGCCGTCCTCGCCGAAGGTACCGTGGAGTGCGGGGAAGATCACGTCCACCGCCCGGTTGCCAGCCTGCTGCTGGGTCGGGTCCGGTGCCAGCACCATCGGCAGCCCGTGCGCAAGTACGGCTGCTTCGGTCTGGATCGCCGCGCCCGCGTCGCCGGCGTCGGCGCGCGGCAGCGGCTGATACTCCCCGGCCAGCAGCTTCTGCGAGGCGTCGGCAGTGAGCCAGCGCCCCTCCCTGGTGATGCCGATGGGGACCACCTCGTATTTGTCCTTGTCCAGGGCCGCGAGGATCGAAGCCGCCGAGCGCAGCGAGACCTCGTGCTCGCCCGACCGCCCGCCAAACAGGACCCCCACCCGCAGTTTCCTAGCCATAAGATCTATTAGCCACCGAGGCACAGAGACACGGCGTCTGCTCTGTGCTGCTGTATCTGTGTGGCCATCTCGCTCACAGGATTTTCTTGCCAAAGGCTGAGAGCGCGAGCTCGACACCCAGCTCAGCCGTACGGTTGGCCTCGTCAATGACTGGGTTCACTTCGGTCAGCTCGAAGGAGAGCATACGACCCGAATCCGCAATCATCTCCATGGCCAGGTGCGCCTCCCGATAGGTGGCGCCGCCGCGCGCTGGCGTGCCTACCCCTGGTGCATCCTCCGGGTCCAGAAAGTCCATGTCTGCGGTGACGCAGAAGCCCGCAGTCCCGCGGGAAGCCAGGGCCAGGGCTTCCCGCATCACCGCGCGCAGGCCCCGCTCGTCCAGCTCGCGCATGCTGAAGACGCGCAGGCCGGACTTGCGCACGTTGTCTTTTTCCTCCGCATCCACCTCCCGCACCCCGATCAGCGCCGCCCGCCTCGGCTTCACCTTGGGACTGAAGCCGCCGATGTGCGTCAGATCCGGCGCGCCCAAGCCCAGGCAGCAGGCCAGCGGCATGCCATGCAGGTTCCCGCTCGGAGTCGTCTCCGGCGTATTCATGTCGGCGTGGGCGTCCAGCCAGAGGAGTCCGATTTTCCGTTTCTTGTTGCGATAGAAATTGGCCACGCCCGAAACGGTGCCGATGGCGATGGAATGGTCGCCGCCCAGCACGAGGGGAGTGGATCCCTCGCGCAAGATATCCTCCACCCAGGCGGCGTGCCGCTGGCAGGTTTCGGCCACCTGATCGAGGTACTTCGCCTTCTCCGTGCCAAAGGCGTGCATCTCGGCAATGGCCACCGACACATTGCCCCCATCCTCCACCTCGCAGCCCAGGCGACGCAGGCGCGCGTTCAACCCAGCCACCCGCAGCGCCGATGGTCCCATGTCCACGCCGCGGCGGTCCTGACCCAGATCCAGCGGAACGCCGATGATCTTGATCTTTCGCATGTACGCCGCTCGTAGCGCCGCGTTTCAGCCTGCCACCCCGCTGGCGTCCTGAACGCCGCCGCTACGGATACAGACGATACAGCATCCGCGGGAACGCAATGGTCTCCCGCACGTGCTCCAGCCCGCACATCCAAGCCACCACGCGTTCGATGCCCATGCCGAAGCCGGCGTGCGGGACGCTACCGTACTTGCGCAGGTCCACGTACCAGGCGAAAGATTCCGCCGGCAGGTTCTGCTGGCGGATGCGCGCCTGCAAAAGCTCCAGGTCCGAGATCCGCTCCCCGCCGCCAATGATTTCCCCATAGCCTTTCGGAGCAATCACGTCCACGCCCATTGCGAGCTCCGGCCGCTCGGGGTCGGGCTGCATATAGAAGGCCTTGATGGCCGACGGGTAGTGGTGGACCATCACGGGCCGGTCGAACTCCTCGCCGAGCAGGGTCTCGTCGGCGTTGCCAAAGTCACCGCCCCACTGGATCAGGCTGCCCTTTCGCTGCAAAATCCGGATCGCCTCGTCGTAGCTGATGCGAGGAAAGGGTGGCCGCACCCGCTTGAGAAGAGCCGGATCGCGCTCGAGCGTTGCGAGTTCAGCGCTGCGGCGTTCCAGCACCCGCTGGACAATGTGGCTGACCAGTTGCTCGGAAACGTCCATGACGTCCTCCAGTTGAGCGTAGGACATCTCCGGCTCCACCATCCAGAACTCGGTCAGGTGGCGGCGTGTCTTGGATTTTTCGGCGCGGAAGGTGGGCCCGAAGCAGTACACCTTGCCCAGGGCGGCGGCAGCGGCTTCGTTGTAGAGCTGGCCGGACTGCGTCAGGTAGGCCTTCTCCTCGAAGTATTGCACCTCAAAAAGGCTGGTCGTGCCCTCGCAGGCCGCCGGAGTGAAGATGGGAGTATCCACCTGGATAAAGCCGTGGTCGTCCAGATAGTCCCGCGCGGCGCGGATCACTTCATGCCGCACCCGCAGGATGGCGTTCTGGCGCGGCGTCCGAATCCACAGGTGCCGCCGGTCGAGCAAGAAGTCCACCCCGTGCTCCTTCAGGGTGACGGGAAACGGCTCTTCTGGGGAAACCGCCTGCACCACCTCGATGCGCGAAACCTCCAGTTCATAGCCGCCGGGGGCGCGCTGGTCAGCGCGCACACGCCCGACGACGCTTACCGACGATTCGTGCTGGAGGTGCTTGAGCATCTGAAAGGTTTCCGGCGGCACCGAGTCTCTGGAAACCACGCCCTGCAGGACTCCGGTGCCGTCGCGGAAGATCGGGAACAGCAGCTTGCCCGCCTCGCGCAGGTTGTACAGCCAGCCGCGAATTACAACTTGCTGTCCGTCGTAGGCTCCGATTCCGGCGATGGCGGCTACCGGGAGGTCGGCTGGGGGAGTCATCGGGATGCGGCGGCTTCCAACTCTTCGAACTTGCTGAACACTTCGTTGGCGCGGGCCAGCGGGTCCTTCACCTCGGGGAATTCGCGAATCTCCAGCAGAATGGGAAACGAGTTGGGCGCGGCGCTAAAGTCGCGGATGGTGCGTGCCCACTCAATGGTGCCCTCGAAGGGAAACAAGTGTTCGTCCTTGTCCCCCCGGTTGTCGTGGAGGTGGGTGGTGAAGACCCGCGACCCCATCTTCTCGAAGCTGGCCGCCACTCCCTCGCCCATGTGCGCGTGACCGCTGTCAAAGCACAGCCCCACGTCGTTCAGGTGCGTATAGTTCAGGAACTCCAGCAGGCGGCCGGGGGTGGCCAGTTCGTTGGGGATATTCTCCAGCACCAGGTCGGCGCCCCGCTGGCGCGCAAACATGCGCAGAACCTCGATACTGGAAAACGCCGCATCCATCTTGCGCAAGTCGTACTCTTCGCGCGAGACGCCCAGGTGGGTCACTGCGTAACGAAACGGCACGTTCTCGGCCAGCTCCAGCGCCCGCTTGATCTCGTCGCAAGCCGCGATGCGACGCACTTTCTCCGTTTCTGCGATCGACACCACCGCCTGCGGCCCGCTGCGCCCCCACTCCTTGTCCCGGTACATCGGTGTGTGGATGGAGTGCAACCGGAGCCGGGAATTCCGGAACCAGGCGGCGATTTCCTGCACCTGGTCGCGGTCGTGATAATCAAAGTGCTGGCGGGCGCAGAAAATCTCCACCAACTCGATGCCGGCCTTCTCAATGCGCTCCAGTATCGAGACCGTCAGCCGCTGGTTGACGAACATGTGCGTGGACAATGCTTTTTGCATAAGAACCAGGTTTCACGTGCCAGGTGTCAGATTCCAGGTCGCCGTGGCTACTGAGCAGGAGATATTCCTGGCACCTGATGCCTGCTAGTAGCCCACCGCCTTGCCGCCCCGCCGGGGATCTGCGGCGCCCAGCAGCCAACCGTCCGGGCCGAGCGCGATGGTGTGCGCATCCCCAAAATAGTCTCCTATGTCGAACTGGTGGCCCCTCGCCTCAAGCAGCGCGAGGGTGTCCGGCGAGAAGCCAGGCTCCATGCGGATGCTGTCGGGCAACCACTGATGGTGAAAGCGCGGGGCATCCACCGCCCGCTGCACGTCCATCTTGTAGTCTATGACGCCCAGCAGGACGTTCAACACCGTGCTGATAATCTTGGGCCCACCCGGGCTGCCCAACACCAGCACCAGCTTGCCGTCGCGGGCCACCACCGTGGGGGTCATGCTGGAAAGCGGCCGTTTGCCCGGGGCGATGCTGTTGGTCTCCCCTTGAATCAGCCCGGCATCGTTTGGAACGCCGGGCTTGGCGGTAAAATCATCCATCTCGTTGTTCAACAGGAAACCCAGTCCCTCCACCGTCACCCCACATCCGTAGAGGTCGTTCAGGGTGTAGGTGAGTGCGGCGGCATTTCCCTCGCGGTCCACGGCCGACACGTGGGTGGTTTCGCCCGCTTCGAAGGGCATCGGGTCCCCGGCGGCAACGTTGAGCGAGGGCGTGGCGCGCTCCGAGTCAATCGAAGCGCGCAGCCTCTCAGCGTATTTCTTGTCGGTGAGGCCACGCACCGGAATACGCACGAAATCCGGATCGCCCAAATAGCGCGCGCGGTCCGCGAAGGCGCGGCGCATCGTCTCCACCGTCCAGTGAATGGCGTCGGCCGACAGTGCGCCCTTCTCGGCCAGCGGCACTCCCTCCAGAATGTTCAGCATCTGGAGCAGCACAACCCCGCCCGAACTGGGTGGCGGCGCGCTCGTGATCTGGTAGCCGCGGTAGGTGCCCGTGATCGGCTCACGCTCTGCCACCTGGTACTTCCTCAGGTCTTCCAGCGTGATCAGGCCGCCGTGTTGCTCCACGAAGGCAGCCAGTTCGCGTGCTGTTCGCCCAAGGTAGAAGTCGCGGGCGCCCCGGCGCCGGATGCGCTCCAACGTACGCCCCAGGTCGCGCTGCACGAAACGCTCGCCCGGTTGGTAGAACCGCCCGTTGCGAAGCCCGTTTCGGAGAAAGATGCGGTTGGAAGCCGGGAGGCGGCTGAGGCGCTCTACCGTCTTCGGGTTGGAGAGCGAGCGCGCCAGCTCGAAGCTGACCGGGAAGCCTTTGCGCGCCAGAGCGACCGCAGGCGCCACCAGACGGCTCCAGCGTAGCCGGCCATACTTGCGGCTGGCATACTCCAAGCCAGCCACCGTGCCCGGCACAGCGGCGGCGCGCAATCCGACAGTGGATGCCTGCGGGATTACGCTGCCGGAGGCGTCCAGGTACATGTCGCGAGACGCGGCAGCCGGTGCGCGCTCGCGAAAATCCAGGAAGGTCGCGCGGCCATCCTTGAAACGGAGCAGCAAGAAGCCGCCGCCGCCCAGGTTGCCCGCTGCCGGATGGGTGACTGCCAGGGCGAAGGCGGTAGCAATGGCCGCATCCACGGCGTTGCCGCCCTCCTTCAGGACCTCCACCCCGACCCGTGAGGCCTGCTCGTTCACCGAAACCACCATTCCCTGACGGGCGCGCACCGGCGCCGGGCTGGCCGCCCAGACCGCCGTCACCCACCAGGCGGCCGCAAACAACGAAGCAAGCAGGAAGCGAAAGAGCCTGGAGCCGTTTCGGGACACCGACATAGCACTCTAGTCGAACGCAACCTCTTTACGCAAGCCAGCCAAGGGCGTAGATTCGCTACGATGACGTGGTTGTTGCCCTGGTTGCTAGTGCTATTCGGTGGCCTCGCGGATCAGGTGGAACACGCAACGACGCCCGTCGCCACGGAGACGATCACCGTGCATGGGACTGCTGAGGACACTGACGGCGCCGCGGTCGAGGGTGTGCGCCTTGAATTTCTCCGCCCCGGGTCACCGGAAAGGAAATCGGCGGTTACCGGCCCGGAGGGCAAATGCTCGTTGCGCCTCCCTGCCGGGACCTACGACATTCTGCTCTACCTGCCGAAGAGAACTGCTCCGCGCCTGGGGCGGGCCTGGCTCGGCAACCGCGAAGAGATCACGGTGAACGTGCGGGTTCCCAAGGGAACTTTTCTTGGAGCCGCGGATTATGACGTTCTGGGCGAATGGCAAGTAGTGAACGAACAGGGGCGGGGCATCGGGCCTGCGAAGGTGACCCTGGAGGCGCTGCTGCACGACGGCAGCCGGGCCCGCGTACCCGTCTACGAGTTCACCGCCGAAGGCGAGAAGGAAACCGGCGGGCAACTGGAAGCCGCGCCGGACGGGCGGTTCGTCTTCCGCATCCCCGAATCTCACCTCCGGCCGGCAAAGGCGGTAGCTCTGGTGGCGACCGCCGAGATGCCCGGCTTCCTGCCCAATTCGGTGCAGGTGGTCCCGGCCTTGCAATTCTCCGAAACGGGGCGTCTGTTTGCTGCGTATCCCGAAGAGGAAGTTAAAATCCGTCTCAAGCGGAAACGGTAGCGCCTGGCGTGGCCGAGGCTTGCCGCATCGAGCTGCCCGGAGCGAGGATTACAGTGTGATACGATGCCGCCTGCAGCCCCTCTTTGAGGGGCGGTCCCGGCCGGCAAGGAGGCTTCCCATGAAACAACCAGCCAAGATTCGACCTTCGCAAATCGTGTCGCGAGTCCTAGGCGTGTTGCTGCTGGTTTGCGTGGCGGCGGCGGCAACGCCAGCCGGCAAACGCAAGGTGAGCCGCATCAAAGCCCTGCGATTGGATTCTGGCACGGCCATTGAAATCCGTCTGCTCAGCCAGATTCACTCGGGAGAAGCCCAAGAGGGCCATACCTTCGAGGCCACGCTGGCCAAACCGCTGGTGGTAGACGGGCGGACGGTGGTGCCGAAGAACACCGGTGCTAAGGGTCGTGTCGTCGAGGCGGTCAGCTCCGGGCGCCTGAAGAGGCCAGCCGCGCTCACACTGGAGTTGGTGGATGCCGGCGGCTACAGCCTGCGCACCGAGCCGGTCACCCTGGATGGCGAGTCCCATGCCGGGCGCAATGCCGCTCTGATTGGCGGGGGCGCCGCGGCCGGCGCCATCATTGGCGCACTTACCGGCGGCAAAAAAGGCGCGGTGATTGGAGCGGCCATCGGCGCTGGCGCGGGCACCGGTACGGCCTACCTGACCGGCAAAAAGGAACTGGTGCTGCCGGTGGAATTCTTGATCGGCTTTGTGACGGCTGGCAGCGCGACCACAGCACGGCAACTCAGTGCCGGGGAGACCCAGGTGTTCGTGGATCATCCCAAACCGCGACAGCCACGCGAGAAACGAGTGGAAGGCACGGTCGAGGAGGGCACGCTGCGGCGAACCTCGCCTCAAGCTGCCGTTTCCTCGTTCTCTAGTTTTGATCGCCGGACCATCAATAACTACTTGTCGGCCAACCGCGCCAACCTGCCTCCGGGATTGGCCAAGCGCGAAAAGCTGCCTCCCGGACTGGAACGCAAGCTCCGACGCGACGGGAAGCTGCCGCCGGGACTACAGAAGCGTCTGCAGCCGTTCCCGACCGGGCTTGCGGCGCAACTGCCACCCCTGCCAACCGGCTTCTCTCGCGTCTTTCTGGGCAACCGCGCCTTGCTGCTGGATACGGCTAGGCGCATCGTGGATCTGTTCGTCACTGGCAGATAGATTCCTTGCTGCGGGTAGGGCCCAGAACTCCGATTCAACTATGTCCACTTCACTCATGGCCACTTCAACCATGGCCATCGCGTAAAAGTGTCCAGAAGTGCGCGGGAAGCCCCCGATAACAGCATGCACCGCCTGATCTACCTGCACGGATTCGCTTCCGGCCCGCAATCCAGCAAGGGACAATTTTTCCGGCAGCGCTTTGCAGAAATGGGCCGCCCCGTGGAGTTGCCCGATTTGACCCAGGGTGATTTCGAGCACTCGACCCTGACGCAGCAACTGCGTTTCCTCGACACGCTGGTCGGCAACGGGCCCGCCATTCTGCTTGGCTCGAGCCTCGGAGGCTACCTGGCAGCGCTGTTTGCCGCCGGCCATCGGCAGCGCGTGCCGGCCGTGGTGCTGCTGGCACCGGCCTTCGGGTTCGCACGACGTTGGGCCGAGTCGTTGGGCGAGCAAACCATGCGGGAGTGGCGCGAGCGCGGCTGGCGTCCCATTTACCACTACAGCGAAAAACAGGAGCGACGCATCGGCTATGGCCTTCTCGGCGACGGCATGCAATACGAGGAGTTTCCCGAGGTTCGCCAGCCGGCGCTGGTTCTCCACGGGCGCCGCGACCAGGCTGTGGATCATCAGCTCTCGGTACGCTTTGCCGAAGGCCATCCCAACGTGGAACTCATTCTCTACGACTCGGATCACCAATTGCTAGACGTGCTGGAGCCGATGTGGGAGCGCGTGCGCGACTTCGTAGCGATTTCGTAACACGGCTCCAGGGCTCCGTTAGCAGCGGGGCGTCGCCCTCAACCCATCACACTTAAACGCTCCGCCGCCAGACGGCCCATTCGGATGGCCTGCGCCAGGCCGTGCCCGGAGTAGCCACCTGCCACCAGCACGTAGGGCGAGCGGGGATGCCGGCGCAGCACGGGCCGCCAATCGGGGGTGATCGCAATGGGCCCGGCCCAGTGATGGGTGAAGTGAATCCCCGAAAGGGTCGGATGCAACCCGCGAATTCTGCCCTCAAGAGTCGAGAAGAGCTGACGCGCTTCCGGCCAATCCAGCGACACGTCGGCAATGTTGCCCGCCGGTGAAGAGAGCAGGCCGCTGCCCAGCACCAGTGTGTTCTGCGCGGTCAGGCAACCCCAGAGGTAAGGCAGGTCGGCGGCATAGAAGGGTCGGCGCGACTCCAGGCCAAGTTGCTGGATGGCCCTTTCCTCCAACGGTGCGGTGGCCACCGCCAGCGCCATCATGGACGTTGCCGGCAATTCGCTGAACGGCAGAGGAAAGGCGTTAGCGCCCAGCAGGACGCGATCGGCGGCGATCGTACCTGCTGCCGTCTTGAGGCGAAGGCGTGGGTCGCACTCCATCGCTGTGACCGCGCATCGCTCGTGGATGCTCACTCCCAGAGACACTGCCGCGCGCGCAATCCCCGCCAGCAATCGACCCGGGTCCAGCGTGCCGCCGGGAACCCGCCCCGCAACGCGCAGGGGCACACCGTTGTCCTGCCAGCAGATGGGGGAGTCTTCGAGGCCCCCCCGGTGGAAAACTTCCCAGCAGCCGTTGAGTGCCAACCCGCATTCGATCTGCTCGCGAGCGAGCAGATCAGCCAGTGAATCCAGGCAGTTCTCGAAGCCGGGCATGGGCCCGGCGGCTGTGTCCTCCAGCAACAGGCCGCCGCTACGGCCGCTGGCCCCGCTGCCGATGATGTCGGCTTCCAGGACCGTAACCGGCGAATCGGGACGGGCCCGGCGTAAATGATAGGCGGCGGACAGCCCAGTCAGCCCCGCACCCACGATGGCGACGCCCGTTTCCCCCGGCAGAGGCGTGCGCGCGCAATCCCAGTTGACCTGCCAGGGTGGCAGCCCCCAATTGTGCGTTTCCCGTATGGCCCCCAATGCACTAGAATGCGCCGGTCGGAGGGGGATTGTCATGGCTGATCTTTTGCAAAGCATTCGGGATCGGGCTCGGACCCATTTCCAGCGGATTGTGCTGCCCGAGGGCGGCGACGACCGCATCCTGCGCGCCGCCGAAAGCCTGGCACGCCAGCGCATCGCGCAGGTGACCGTGCTGGGGGAAACCGAATCCATGCGAGCGCGTGCCGCGGCCTTGGGAGTAGACCTCTCCGCAGTGGCCCTGGTTGATCCTCAACAGGACCCGAGGTTGGAGCGCTACGCGGCGCTGTATTACGAGCGACGGCGGGCCAAGGGTGTCACACAGGAGGAAGCGCGCCAGGTGGCGACGCAACCACTGTACTTCGCCGACCTGATGGTGGGCAGCGGCGACGCCGACGGCAGCATCGCTGGCGCCACCACCACCACCGCCGAAACCGTGCGCGCGGCTCTCCATTGCTTGGGGCCGCGGCCCGGCCTGTCGCTGGTGTCCAGCTTCTTCCTGATGGTGTTGCCGCAGCCCGAGTTTGGCGTGTCTGGTGCGCTCATCTTCGCTGACTGCGCCGTCATTCCTGACCCCACACCGAAGCAACTGGCCGAAATCGCCCTGGCTTCGGCCGACAGTTGCCGCATCTTCCTGGAGGCCGAACCCAAGGTGGCTCTGCTGTCGTTTTCCACCAAGGGAAGCGCCGAGCACCCACGCGCCGAAAGAGTTCAGGAGGCGCTCAAGACGTTGCGGGCGCGGGCGCCCCAACTGCTAGCCGACGGGGAGCTGCAGTCCGACGCGGCGCTGGTTCCCAAGGTCGGCGCCAGCAAGGCGCCGGGCAGCCCGGTGGCCGGCTACGCCAACACGCTGGTTTTCCCGGACCTGGATGCGGGCAACATCAGCTACAAGTTGGTCGAGCGGCTGGCCGGGGCGGCGGCTATTGGGCCGGTTTTACAAGGGCTGGCCAAGCCGGCCAACGACCTCTCCCGCGGCTGCTCGGCCGACGACGTGGTCAATGTCGCGGCCATTACCGCTCTGCAGGCCGTGGCCGCCCGCGCCGCAGCGCAGTAGCATGCGGGCAAGAGCCATAACCGCTACCTATCCAAAAGCAAAGAAACTCGCATGACGGAAAACCTGCTTTGCTTGCTACAGTTAGCAGGAAAGCAGACAATCTCACGCAATAGGCGGCATACCATGGCGGAAATGAAAGTGGGTTTCTACGGACACGTTCGTCAATACCACAACCTGCGCACCGAAATCGACCCGGCCATCCACGACGTGCTGGAGAGCGGCAGCTACGTGATGGGACCGCAGCTCAAGAGGTTTGAGGAAGAGGTGGCCCAATACCACAACAAGAAACACGCCGTCGGGGTCAACTCCGGCACCGACGCGCTCTGGCTGGTGTTCCTGGCGATGGGGCTCAAGCCGGGCGACGAGGTCATTACGGTTTCCAACACCTTCTTTGCCACTGCGGAGGCCATCTGGCTGGCCGGAGCAACGCCGGTCTTTGTGGACATGGATCCACAGACGCGCAACATTGACGTCAGCCAGATCGAAGCGGCCATCACACCCCGCACTCGCGCCATCGTGCCCGTGCACTTGTACGGGCTGCCGGCCAACATGCCGGCCATCGCCAAGATCGCGCGAGCCCGCAACCTGCTGGTGGTGGAGGATAACGCGCAGTCCATCGGAGCCCGCGGCGACAACTTCGCCATCGGGGAGTTCAGCAACGCCGTTTGCCTCAGCTTCATCATCCAGAAAAACATGGGCTGCTTCGGCGACGGCGGCGCCTTGGTCACCAACAACGAGCAACTAGCCACGCAGGTGCGCAAGCTGCGCAATCACGGCTCGCTCAAGCGCTCCCATCACAGCCTCGGGTACAACAGCCGGCTGGACGACCTGCATGCGGCGGTGCTGCGCGTCAAGCTGAAACACCTGGACGAATGGACCGGGCTGCGGCAGGCTCGTGCCCACCAGTACGACCAGTTGCTGGCCGGGGTCCCAATGACGTTGCCCCATGTGCCAGAGGGCTACCGGCACGTCTACCATCTGTACGTCATCGAGTGTGAAGACCGCGATGGGCTGCAGAGCTACCTGGCCGAGCGCGGCATCACCGCCCTGACCCACTACCCCATCGCCATTCACCAGCAGGAGGACTTCCCCTTTGGCCGGGAGGCGCGGGTCCATCCTCTGCCCGAAACGGAGCGCTCCGTCAATCAGGTGCTTTCGCTGCCCATGTATCCGGAACTCACCGCCGAAGAGGTGCAGTACGTGGCCGAGGCGGTCCTGAGCTGGACAGCGGCTCCTAGGGCGGCGGCTCAGAGCGCCGACTGAAGACCCATTCATGGCCTCCAAGAAAACCTATTCTGTAGCGATCCTGGGAACTGGCAAGCGTGGCAAGGTGCACGCCGACTACTTTCACAAGGATGACCGGTTCCAGGTGGTAGGCATCTGCGGCCGCGATCAGGAGCGGGCACAGGCTGCCCTCCAGCTTGCCGACAACCCGAAGTTTTACTCGGATCTGGCGCAGATGCTCCGGGAAACGAAGCCCGATGTTTTCTGCTTCTGCACGCCGCCGTCGGTGCGTTTGCCCATGGTGCGCGCGGGAGTGGAAGCAGGCTGCAAATTGATCGCGTACGAGAAGCCGATGGCCACTTCCTTCCGGGAGGCCGTCGAGATGGCTGAGCTGTGTCGCAAGGCCGGTGTGAAGACCGTGCTGAGCCACCAGCTTAAGTACGGCCCCCACTTCCAGAAAGCCAAGGAGGTAATCTCCAGCGGGACGATCGGCCGCGTCCACACCGTGTACGGAACCACCTTGGGCTGGCTGCTCCAGATGGGCACCCACATCGTGGACTATGTCCGCTACTTCAACAACGAGGCCGACGCCGTCTGGGTGCTGGGCCAGGTGCACGGACGCGAGAAGCTGACCGACTCGCACCCCTCTCCCGATTTCGCGACTGGTCTGATTCAGTTCAACAACGGGGTGCGCGGCATTGTGGAGATCGGCAGCCTGGCCCAGGATGTCCCGGAGGTGGAATACTTCTGGCACAAGGTGCGAATTGGCGCGCAAGGCACGGAGGGCTTTGCGGAAGCGTTAATCGGCGGGGGATGGCGGGCGGTCACCCGCGATTCGGGCGGGCCCATTTCCGGCCCGGGTGGCTGGAGTGCCCCGAATGATCAGCCCCGCTACATCCGCGACATTGCCCTGTGGCTGGACGATCCCAAGCAGGTGCACCCGTGCAACGGCGAGAGCGCCTATAAGGGGTTGGAGATCCTCATGGCGATTTGCCGCTCTGCCATCGAGCGCCGTCCCATTCAACTGCCGCTGGAACCCGGCGAGCCGGAGATGGAACAGCTCGCCCGCATCTTATAACTCCACCAACCGACTGGAATGACCACTCGCTTACGCTCGTGGCTCGGCTAGGCTTCGCAAATGCGAGCCGCGCGGGTCAGTCAGGCGCCTGTTCCTGTTCCAGAACCTGGATGGTCTCGCCCAGGCCGAACAGAAGGTTCTTCAGCAGCAGCGTCGCCTTCAGGCGATCGGCTTCGGTGGCGGAGTCGGCGAAAACTTCTGCAAACTGGCCTGCCTCGCCCAACTCCATCAGATAGCTCCCCTGAGTACAGAAGCGCGTCTCACGCAAACCGGCATCGCAGCCTGCCGCCCGCAACAGGTCGAAGTTCACGTGGGCGGTGATGTCGCGCTCGCCGAGCTGGCGAAACACTTCTTCGGTGGCGGTGTGCTTGCGGTAGGTCATCAGTGAGCCGTTGGGGAAACGCATCCCGCGGTTGATTTCGCGGGCCCGATAGCCGTAGTCGAAGCTCAAGACGTACCCGCGTTCGAGCAGCGTACTGAAGCGCTGCATCCAGTCGGCGGCTGCTGGGCTTAGCTCCAGCACCTGCCCTTCCGCAGGCTCGATTCCCAAACGGGTCAGCCAGGACTCGAACTCCGGCGAAGAAGGCTCACCTTCCTGCCAACAAAGACAGCCGTCGCGCTCGGCCACGTATAACTCGCGCAAGCGGCCCGTGCAAAAGCGGAGCGCGTGCGTGGGCTGGGAGTCGAAGAACTCGTTAGAAAAGATGCAGCCCGAGAAAGGTGGTGGGAGGGGGTCGCCGTACTCCAGGGGCAGATACCGCAGAGCGCGGGAAAACTCGGGGTAGGTACGGGCCGCCCAGACCTGGGCCTCACGCGCGACCTCGCCCCGGCCGGCGCCCGGCTCCAGCAGGATGAACTCGCCGCACCCCAAGGATTCCCACATCGCCACCCAACGCCGCACTAGTAAGCGCGCAAAGCCAGGATGCACCTGCGCGCTGGTATAAAAATCGCCCGCTGCGCCGAACTTCTCGTGCCCGGAGTTGTAGGAGCCGCGGTAGTAGCCATAGCGAGGATGATAGAGGCACAACTCCATATAGCGCGCAAAGGTGATGGGACCGCCGGCGCGGACCTCGGCCACGACCTCAGCTTGCAAGCTCACGTGTAGCTCAATGGAAACACGAAGACATGGTGGCGGAAAGAGTCCGCCCAGCAGGTGGAGTGTCGCCAGGCTGCCCTTGGGCACCGCAGTCAGCAAGTTCTGGCGGCGGCTACAAGCAGGTGCTTGCCCTTCTGGCGCACCCGGCGGCGGGGTCAGGCAGGCTTCGCGGGTCGGCGGTGCCCCTACCCTTAGGCGTCGGCGGCGCGGGCCTTGGCCTGCTCTACCTGGGGCTGTTCTTTTGGCTTCTCCAGAATCGCCGCCACTTCCCGCGTAGCCAGCGCGCACAGGAAGCAACCGATCGCAAACGTCAGCGCCCCCCTGGCCTGCAGGCCCATCATGCCGATGAGCTCAAAGCGGATAGCCGCCCCGAACACCATCGCCGCCACCCCGGCCAGATACGCTGCGAGCAGGATCATGCGCAGGAAGCTCATTGCCAACCTCCGATAGCGAACTAGTTGGCCGGAGTGTACCACAGTCCCGGCAGGACGGGGATTACCGGGCTACCCGGCAGCCTGCAGGAGAACTTACTGGCTGCCTTCCCCCTGGTACTGCGGGTTCCGGGTGAACATTTCGATGATGTAATCGTGCAGGCAGTCGTAGAGCTGGCGCTGGAAGGTCCAGGTGAATTGCGGGTGTTCGATGTCGCGCGGGTGGAACTCAAACTGGTAGGTGTGGACGCCGAGCGAACGGTGCTTGAAGTCAATGGAAAGCTCGACGGCCTCTCCCTTGAGCCGGGCACCCAACTCGAACAGGGGATGCTCGTACTTGGCCAGCTCGGTCTGGACCCGGGCTAATCGCTCAGTTGCTTCCACGTTTTCTGGAAAGCGGCCAGTGCCGCGTCGTCGAACAGAACAAACAGCACGCGCTGGAGGGAGCCGGGCGTGTGCCCGCGGACCGCGCGCAGCATGATCTCGGCGCAGCTCCCCATGTCCAGGCCACCGACGCCGGTGCCGATGGCCGGGAAGGCGATGCTGCGCAACTGTTTCTCCTCGGCGCGGTGGAGCGAGTTCACGGTGGCTGCCTGGCAGGAGTCAGCCGTGACGCCACCCCCGAGGTGCATCCCGGCGGCGTGAATCACGTAGCGGGCCTTGAGCTGTCCGCCACTCGTGATGGCCGCCTCGCCCAGCTCGACGGGGCCCACTTGGTTGCACTCCTGCTGGATCGCCGGGCCACCCTTGCGGCGGATGGCCCCGGCCACCCCCGCTCCCAGTTGCAGTTGCGTATTGGCCGCGTTCACTACCGCGTCCACGTCCGCTTCGGTGATGTCGCCCTTCCGGAATTCAACCGTCATTGTCCTTGTTTCCTGATCGGGCTTACCGGCCGGGCTCCTCAAAACCGGCCAGTCTAGCACGGCCGCCCCAAACGCGAGTTGCGTGAGTGGCACGGGCTCCAGCCTGTGCGGGTCTGTTCAAGAGGGTTTTTCAGCAGCCTAGAAGAAGTCCTTCAGGATTTTCTGGCGTTGGCTTTGGCCTGGCGGGGGGCGCGGCGCCGGCGAGTCCAACCCGCCTTGGTGGTCTGAGGCGCACGCGCAATGGCCAGGGAACCCTCCGGGACGTCTTCGGTAACCACCGAGCCTGCGGCCACGTAGGCATTCTTGCCCACACGCAGGGGGGCTAACAGGGAAGCATTGGTGCCGATGAACACACCGTTTTCAATCCGGGTGGGATGTTTCTTCTCCCCGTCGAAGTTGCAGGTGACGGTGCCGGCACCGATGTTGACGTTTTCGCCGATAGTGGCATCGCCCAGGTAAGCCAGATGCTGCGCTTTACTGCGGCGCCCCAAGCGCGTTTTCTTGGTCTCGACGAAGTTGCCGACCTTAGCTTCGGCGCCAATCTGGCTGCCAGGACGGAGGCGGGCAAACGGGCCAATGGAAGCGCGCGGGCCAACCTGAGAGTGCTCCAGCCAGCAACACTCGTGCACCACGGCGCCCTCCTCCAGCACTGTATCCGACAGGCTTGAGTAGGAGCGCACAACGCAGTTGGAACCCAACCGACTGCGCCCGTAGAGTGCCACGCAGGGGCCGATCACCGAATCAGGGCCCACCTCGACGTCCGGATCAATCACGCAGGTTTCCGGGCGGTAGATGGTGACGCCGCTGAGCATCAGGTCGCGGGCCTTGCGCTCGCGCAGCAGCGCATCCAGCTCGGCCAACTCGACCCGGGTGTTGACCCCCAGCACTTCCTGGGGCTCACCCAACTGAACCGCCAGCACGTGCTGGCCGGCACGGCGCAACATGGCGGGCAGGTCCGTCAGGTAATACTCGCCTGCCTTGTTCTGATTGCTGACCTTGCCAAGGTGAGCAAATAACGGGCCGGAGAGAAAACAATAGATGCCGGCGTTGACTTCCCGGATGGCGGCTTGTTCCGGCGTCGAGGACTTGTACTCAACGATGTCGGCCAGACGGCCGGTGGCGTCGCGGAGGATGCGACCATACTGGGCAGGATCATCCAGCTCCACGGTGAACAGCGTCGCTGCCGCGCTGGCATCCAGGTGCGCTTCGATTAGGCGCCGGAGTGTGTCTGCGGTCAGTAGCGGAACGTCACCGTACAACACCAGCAGGTGCCGGGCTGCTCTTTCTAACTGTTTCTGCCCGACCAGCAGCGCGTGGGCCGTCCCCAGCTGCTCGCGCTGGTGAATAAAGCGCACGCCGTAGGGCCCTAGCAACTGGCGTACCGTTTCGGCCTGGTGGCCCACGATCACAAAGACCCGCTCGGCCGGGACCAGCTCCAGCGCCACCCGCACCACGTGCTCGGCCAAGGCTCGCCCGCCGGCACGGTGCAAGACCTTGGCGATGCCGGATTTGAGTCGCGTTCCCAACCCTGCGGCCAGAATCGCGATAGCCAAGTCAGGGGTGCTCATGGTGTCCCGAGTGGAGCGATCGGCACGACGCGTTGGTGACTTGGAGCGCGCGGGTACGGCTCCCTTCCGGCTTTGCCCCCCCCCGGCTTGGGTCCAACCGCATTATCGCTGTTTTCTCCGAACGTAGCTTCGGGAAAAGGGGCGACCCTCAGGCACAGGAATGACCCTTGGTCGGCCTTCAGATGACGTTGCTCTCCGGGTAGGCCAGGTCGGCGAAGCGAGGATCTTCGGTCAAAGCCGTGAAATCTCGGTCATTGCGAGCCAAGTACCGGTTGCGAGGCTCCAGGTCAATGGCGGTCCGAAGGTTCTCCAGCGCCCCTTCGATATCTCCCCGCAAGGACTGGACCGCCGACAGAGCGTAATAGACATGGTCGGCGCGCGGAGTTAGCTTCAGGGCCCGGTTCAGATGTTGTTCAGCTTCCTCCAGACGCCCGGAGTTGATGAGGGCCACAGCGACGTTATAGTGATCCTCGGGAGTGCGAATAGGCACGCTCCGCCGCCGCAGGCGCTGTTCGCAAATGTTCAGGTGCACACGGGCCCGGTCGGTCAGTTCCTGCGTAGGTCCGGCCATCGCCTTCTCGAACAACGACTTAGCCTTCTCGAACTTCTGTTTCTGCAGTAGCCGGACGGCCGCTTCGTATTGCTCTACGGCCAGTCGAGCGCGGGGATCCGGGTTCGGTAGCGGCACGACTTCCCGCTGCCGGGCTAGGCGTGCCTTCGCGGGCAGAGCGGCACTACCACGGCGTCTGCCATGGGCCGATATCTTATTCTTTTTAAGCGGCTTAGATAAAGACCTCTTTTTCTTCAATGAGGTAGCCCTGGCCACTCGGGCAGGCTTCCTTCTGACCTGCTTCTTCATTTTGCTGCCTCCCGGCATGAAGCTCCCCTTGCCGAAGATTCCAGATCACGGCCAATCACATACTTGTAACAGAAATATCAAGGGGTTGCAAGGGGCCTGCCATCGGGCAACAAGGCCACCGGCGCAAGCGCCAAAACCGTTGCAACTAGGAAGCCCCTCATGGTATACCTTCGCTTGTTCCGAGCAATTCGGGATCGCCCTTATTTTTCAAAGGGATGCAATTGGCTAAATCCGGGGGATGATTTGAGCTTCATCAATTTTGCAGCCCGCGAGATTAACTGCAAGCTGGTCTATTACGGAGCCGGGCTGGGCGGGAAGACCACCAATCTGCAGGTGGTTTTCGACAATGCGCCCAACAAGGGTAAGATGATCTCGCTGGCCACCGAAAGTGACCGGACCCTGTTTTTTGACTTCCTCCCCCTGGATCTGGGCACAGTACGAGGCTTCAAGACGCGCTTTCACCTCTACACGGTTCCTGGACAGGTCTTCTACGACGCCAGCCGTAAGCTGATCCTCCGAGGTGTGGACGGTGTCGTGTTCGTGGCCGATTCCCAGGAAGAGCGTATGGATGCCAACATGGAAGCGCTTGGAAACCTGGAAGAAAACCTGAAGGAGCACGGCTACGATTTCGCCAAGATCCCCTACGCGCTTCAGTTGAACAAGCGCGACCTTCCCAACGCCCTCCCGATCGACGTACTCAAGCAGGAGTTGGTGCGCAAAGGGGAACCGGTCTTCGAGGCGATCGCCTTTAAGAACGTCGGGGTATTTGAGACCCTCAAAGAAGTCGCCCGCCTGGTGCTGGCCGAATTGAAGAAGGGATAAGCCCCGGTCGGAGGGCAGGCCCAGCCTAGGGTGGATGTCCTACCACTGTAGCCACGAGGCACGTTTCCACAGCCAATTTCTCCCTCGAATCGATCTTGACCCTGGGCCCATTCGGAGCCAGGAAACGCTTGTGAGTCAGGCCACTTCAAAAACCATTCCAGGAGGTTTGTGATGACAGCTTGGTGCCGTAGAGTCGCTGAGAAAGAGTCGTTTCAGTCCTTCATCATAGCTGTGATCGTTTTCAACGCAGTGGTCATTGGGCTGGAGACTTCGCGGGGGTTGATGGCCGCCTACGGGCGGCTGTTCCACGTCCTGAACATGGCTGTTCAGACAATCTTCGTCTTCGAGATCGCGGTGCGGATGCTGGCCTACTGGCCTCGTGCATCGCGGTTCTTCCGCGACGGCTGGAACGTTTTCGACTTCACAGTGGTGGCCCTCTCCTTACTCCCGGTCGCCGGGCCGTTTGCGACGGTGGCACGCTTGGCCCGAGTGGCGCGGGTGACCCGGCTGGTTTCCGTGTCACCCAACCTGCGGCTGATCGTGGACACCATGCTGCGCTCCATCCCCTCCATGGCACATGTGGTGACCCTGCTGGCTGTGGTGCTCTATGTCTATGCCATCCTGGGGTATTACCTGTTTTCCTCAGTGGCCCCGGAACACTGGGGTGGCCTGGGCACGGCCCTGTTGAGCCTCTTTCAGATCCTGACGCTGGAAGGCTGGAACGAGATGCAGCAGACTACCATGACCGCATATCCCTGGTCGTGGATTTACTTCACGAGCTTCGTCGTCATCGCGGTGTTCGTGATCACCAACCTGTTCATTGCCGTTCTGATCAACAATCTCCAATCGGTCAAGGCCGAGCAGGTAGCCGTTGAGCAGGCGCAAGATCCGGAGGCAGAGCTGAGGCACCGGGTGGAGCAACTGCAGCAACAGTTGGGCAATTTTGCTGACCAATTGCGCACGCTAGAGCACAGGCGCAGAATGGAGCGCGCTACCGCAACCGACTGACGCCGACAGCTTCAGACCCGCTAGAGCGGTTCAAAAAAGGTGCGCGGGGTGATGTTGGTGATACGCCAGCCGCGCCGGGTGCGCTCGAATTCGAACTCCAGTTGCCGGCGGCGGCGCTCCGTCTGCCCAGCAGCGTTCTTGCGCGCCAGCTCCATTTCCGCATCCACCCGGCTCCGGGCTCTGCCTTTCTCCGCCGACCGGGACCCGCTTACCTGACGAAAGTAGGCGCGGATGGTGTCCTCGCGCACCAGCCGTTCCACTGTATCCTGGAAGCTCGCATAGTTGCGGAACTTCGTCGAATCAGTCAGCGACAGCACCCCCTGCGCCGAGCCACCTTCCAACGCGAACTGCAGGTCGCGCACGATTCGGGCGATTTCCTGCTGGACGTTGTCCGACTTGCCCGGCCCCTCTCGTTGCTGACCTGATTTCTTCTGCTTCTGCTCCTGCCCCTCCTTCTGGCCGGACTGTTTCTCCGTCCGGGCCCCGCCTTCGCGTTCAGCCTTATTGTGGAGCGGAGCAAGCAGCGGCCCTGCTGCCAACCTAAGAGGGAAGTGGAGGAGGACGACGATGAGGATGTACAGGACCACCACGGCCAGATGGGCTCCCCAGCCGTCGCGGGCCTCTAGTCGCCCGACAACCGCTAGAGCGCGGGCCCTCATGGAGCAGCGGTCACTGGACCGACACCGTCCCCATGCGCGGGTCCAGCTTGATTTCCCCGAAGGTGCTCTCGTAGGTGGCCATGTTCTGCTGTAAAACGTTTAACAGCGCCTTGGCCTGTTGCGGGCTCAGGTAGATGCCCTGGAAGTATTCGATCTCCACCGCGTCGGGCACCGTCTGGTTGAAGGTGCCGAATTGGAGGAAAAAGTCCCAGACGTTGACCCGGATTTGCACGCTGTTGGAGTAGCTTTCGCGGTAGTCAAGTTTCTTGGTGGTGTTGATCTTCGGCTGTTGTGGGGTGGACATGCTATTTATTCTTCCAGACCGGCTTGCGCCGCTCCAGGATGGCCCGCAGGCCTTCCTGCGAGTCTTCCAGTTCCATGAGGTGATTCAGATACAGATCGGCGCTCTTTTTCATCGCATCCTGCAGCGGCATGCCCATTGAAAGATAGATCACCTTCTTGGCCATCTCCAGTACCGGCGCGCTCTGTTCGGAAATCTGGGTCACCAGTGCCTCGACCGTCCTCTCCAACTCCGCCTCGGACACCAGTCGGTTCACCAGGCCCAGGCGCAAAGCTTCCTGGCCGCCGATGCGCTCACCGGTCAGGATCATCTGCAGGGCGCGCTTGGGACCAACCAAGTGCGGCAGGAAAACAGCGGCGATCGGCGGAAACAAACCAGCTCTCACTTCCGGCTGCGCGAACACCGCCTTTTCGCTTGCTAACACCAGATCGCCGAACAAGGCCAGCTCACAGCCGGCGCCCACGGCCGGTCCATTGACCACCGTCACCACGGGCTTGGAGATTTGCAGCATAGCCAGGAAGATGCCGTGGAAGCTTTCCACCATCTGGAACGCGCGATCGGGGGTGGCCTCCGTCAGGGCCACTCCGGCCGAGAAGGCCTTGGACTCCTTGCTGGCGCGCAGCAGGACCACACGCACTTGGTTGGCATCGTGCAGCTGCTCGATGGCCTGGGTGATTTCCTGCATCATGCGGATGGTGAGCGAGTTGTTCGTAGCGGGACGGTTCAGGGTCAGCTGCGCCACCGAGCCGGTGATGTCCACACCTATATTCTCGTACTCCAGCAGGGTGGGACCCGAGACCGGATCAATCGTGGGATCAATCAGTTCAGGATCAGCCATAGCTAAGTATCCTTACCGGAATTGCCACTTTGAGCCTCCCCTTCGCCCAAGAGCATACGCTAGCTAACCTGTCGACTCAAGGTCAGATCGCCATAGCCATCTCCCGGGTGGCATCGCGGCCGGCTTTGACCGTTCCGCTACTGGTTTGGTCTTTCTCTCACCTCCAATCCGCGTCGTCGCTAACACTTATCCTTCCGAAGACTTCTGACTGAAAGACTTCTGAACAGCTAGCTTGTCCTCTCTCCTGAGAGAATTGGGGGCACCTGTTGGGCGCGTCCCCGCTGGTCCAAAAGTACCGAGCAAAATGTAACTGTTAGCCTATTGGCTGCTCGAGGCCACTGCGTTCAACTAGGTGCTTGCAGGACATGGGAGGTTAAAAAAAGATGGAACTCAGGTCAATTGGAGTGATGGATTCACAGGCGCCTGTCGACTCGCAGCGGCTGCCTGACAAGCCCAAACATGAGGCGTCCAATCGGCGGGACCGTTATCGCCTCAAGAGCGACGCTAAAATCCTGGTCAAGGTTTCCCACCTGTCCTCGCAAGTGGGGACCATGAGGGACCTGAGCCGCACCGGAATCTTTTTCCGAGCTTTCGGCGACTACCAGCCGGGAATGATGAATGAGCCCGGATTTCCGTTTTAAAACTCCAAAGCTAACCTTATACTGACCTCCGACGCCAATATTTATGCCGGTTCCAGCGTCAATACAGCTTCCGGAGGTAGAAACCGAGTGGGTGAGAGGCAAAATCAGCCCTTTCAGTTCTCTTTCAATGCTGCATTGAAGGTCGATTTCCAGGGGTCGCGGGTTACTTCCGACGGCGGCCTGATCCTCGTGCGCGAATCAGACGAACATTTGGGATTCGGAGAACTCATCAAACAGCACTTGGCCGATCCTCGGAGAAAGAACACACGGTTGCCCTTTGCTGACCTCCTGCGCCAGTCCGTGTACAGCCGCTTGGCGGGTTACGAAGATATGAATGACGCGGAACGGCTCTCTCAAGATCCGACGTTCCGGCTGATCGGTTCAGAAAAGATCTGGGAGCGAGGAGCCGCGTTGACTTCCCGGCTGCAATCGTTCGAGACAGAACTACTGACGCAAGATGAGAACCTGGCTGGTTTGGCAGCGATCAACCGGGATTTAATCGCCAGGGCGGAAGCTATGGATTCCCCGCAACGGGTGGTGCTGGACATGGACTCGACCGAGATTCCGGTCTACGGCCAGCAGGAGCAGAGTGCCTACAACGGGCATTTCGAGTCGAGCTGCTATCACCCGTTGTTGCTGTTCAATCGCGAGGGTGACTGTCTGGCGGCCAAGCTGCGACCGGGCAACGTGCACAGCGCCGAGGACTGGAAAGAACTTCTCCTGCCGGAGATCGAGCGGCAGCAGCAGCTGGGCAAGGAAGTGGTGTTTCGTGCCGACGCGGCCTTTGCCAAGCCGGAGATTTACGAGGCTCTGGAGGAGCGGGAGGTAAAGTACGCCATCCGCATCCCGGCTAACGACAGCCTACAGCGGGACATTGAGGAGTTGCTGACTCGGCCGGTGGGGAGACCCAGCAAGAAGCCGTTGGTGGAGTTCAAGGGCTTTCTATACCAAGCGGCCAGTTGGAAGACAGCCCGCAGGGTGGTGGCCAAGGTGGAGCATCATCCAGGGGAGCTGTTCCCGCGAGTAGGGTTTATCGTTACGAACTTGACTCTGCCAAGTCGGGCGGTGATGCGGTTTTACAACAAGCGGGGGACAGCGGAGCAGTGGATCAAAGAAGGAAAGCAAGCAGTGAAGATGACGCGGCTCAGTTGTCACCGGTTCCGGTCGAACGAGGTCCGGCTGTGGCTCACCATCATTGCCTATAATCTCGGCAACCTGTGGCGGCGACTGGTGCTGCCACAGAGAATCGGGAACTGGTCCCTGACGAGCTTGCAACAGCGGTTGGTGAAAACGGGAGGACGGCTGGTGAAACATGCGCGATATTACTGGCTTTTGCTGGCCGAAGGGCACTTGAGCCGGAGGCTGTTCAGCAGCATGCTGCGAACGATCTCGGCACTGCCGCTGCCAGACGGCTAGCGAACCGGGAGAGAGGGTAATTTTAGGTGCTCAGAAGTGGTCGGGCCGGATAAGTGTCAGCGGCGCGGCAGGCTGGGCAGGCGAACCCCGCACAGCGACTCCGAAGAACAGCCAAAATGTGCCGCACTACCACCTCAAAGAGGCCAGAGCTGTTTGCGGTTGACACGACAGGGTACGAGGCATAGCTTTTCGGGTGAAGAGGAAGCTCAAAATGGAAATTCCGGTCCAAGTGTAGCCTGTTGTAACCCGCTGCCGGATCGGCTAGTCTGGCGGAGTTTCTCGTCATGAGGAATCACCGCGTCTCCAGGATTTTCGCTGTTTCCCTGATGTTGCTCGGCGTTGCTGGCTGGGGACAGCAGCCGGAACCAGTCCAGGTCCCCAACGAGCATTACCACACGCCGGAGCAGCGCGCCGGGGTCGTCGCGTACCTGGAAAATCCAGATCGAATCGAGCGGTTGAAGCCGCGCGAACTGATCGCTGCACTTGACGTCCAGCCGGGCGACCGCGTCGCCGACATCGGCACCGGCGCCGGAGTTCTGCTGCCCTACCTGAGTAAGGCGGTGGACCCAGGCGGGCTGGTCTACGCCGAAGACATCTACCCGGATTTTCTGGAACGTGCTCGCGAAAAGGTCCAGACATTCGAACTGGAGAACGTCCTGTTGCTTCTGGGCGACGAGCTGAACCCGCGCTTGCCCCCTGGCGAGATGGATCTGGCAGTGATGCTGGATTGCTATCACCACTTCGCATTTCCCAAAGCCATGCTGGACCACCTGCGAAGGGCGCTCAAATCCGAGGGGCGCATTGCCATTGTGGATTTCTTCAAGCGGGACGAGATGCGCGACCACGTCCGCCTGGACCGGGATGGAGTGGTGAAGGAGGTCCAGCGTTTCGGCTGGAAGCTTGAAGCCTCGCCGACGGTACTGCCCAACCAGTACATCTTGATCTTCAAGTCGGCTCCACACTAGCGGTAGGCAAAAGGCTGGGGACTTTGGGAATGCGGCGTTGCCTCAACAGTGAAGGGCGCGTATGCTGTCGCCCAGCAGATCCCCCAAGGGTGAGGTTTCTTATGGGAATCCGAGACGTGAGTTTGGCCCGAAACTTGGGTTTAGCCCGAAACCTGGGTTTAGCTGTGCTACTTTCTGTTTCCCTGCTCTGGGCTCAGCAAACGGGCTCACAAGGCCCGGCGTCCCCTGCTCAGCCCTCTTCCATCAGGACGCGACCCATCTATCCCGGTTCCGAGCCCTTGGGAGTAGACCCACTCGGCAGCTTCAACCGCGGCATCTCCGGGAGAATCAGAATGTTACACGCGCCATCTGCTTTTCTGCGCTTGGAACTCTACCGGGACATGATGCTCGTGGGTACCACCATGACCGACGGGAACGGTACGTTCCGGTTTGAGGGGCAGCAGCACGACAAGCGTTATGAAATCCGCGTGGACCTCGGTAACGGCTACGAATACGTGGAAGATGTGGATTTCTTTCAAGGCATTCCGGCCACGATCATCATCCGGCCAGAGAGAATTCGGAGAACCAAACGCGCTGGCAACAACCCCGCAGGCGGCGCCATCATCAGTGTGGCCAGCCTGAACGTGCCCAAGAAAGCCGCCAAGGAACTTAGGAAAGCCCGCAAGGCCGCGCGAAAGAAGAAGTACGAGGAGGCCCTCGGGTGGCTGCAGAAAGCCACCGAGATTTATCCCCAATACGCAGAGGCTTTCAACGAGATGGGGCGGATCTACCGGGGGCAGAATCAAAAGGAGGAGGCGAGCCGAGCCTTCGAGCAGGCGATCGCCGCCGACCCCGAATGGGTGCGCGCTTACGTGAGCCTGGCTTCTCTGCAAATGTCGGACAATCAGCCGCAGCAGTTGCTGAAAACCTCCAACGAACTCCTCCAGCTCTATCCCGCCCTGGGCCCGGGGCATTTCTTCCACTCCTACGCCAACCTGTCGCTGGGCCGTCTGGAGGAAGCCGAAAAGAGCGCCCTGCAAGCGGACCGGCACGAGCACCGCCAGCTGCCTCAGATCCACCTGTTGCTAGCCCAAATCTACCGGCAGAAAGGAAAGCTGGAGGAAGCGGAAAAGCAACTGCGCACCTTTTTGCAAGAGAGCCCCAAGGCGCCCAACGCCGATCAAGTCCGGGCCGGAATCGCGGAGTTACAGCAGCAGGCGAAAGCGCAGCTCGAACAGCCAGAGCAATAACCCGCCGCGATCAATCACTAGCTTATGTGCGCGCTGTTGGCAGCGCTAAAGGAAGTCCAGCGTTTCGCGTGGAAATTTCAGGCCCTACTAGAGCTGCTGTCCACCCGGTACATCTTGATCTTCAAACTCGGCGGAGGCCAAGACTGAGGACTGGGACACTCCGAGGTTGCCCCACGAGGAAAGAGGGCGTATGCTGTGGCTCAGCAGATCCCCCACCGGCGAGGTTTCTTATGGGAATCCGAAACGTGGTTCTGGCCCGAAACGTGGGCTTGGCATCGCTACTTTGTGTTTCTGTGCTCTGGGCCCAGCAGCCGACCCCGGGACAGGGGCAGACGCCCCCGACGCGCCCTTCCCAACCCTCCCCCGGAAGGGAGCCACAGTCCGGCAGGCCGCAGCGGGGAATACAGCCGCCCCGGTCTCCCGGGCAAGACCCCTTCGGACGCAACGACCCGTTTGGCCGCTTCGGAGGCGGCATCTCCGGCAGAATAGTGGATCCCCCACTTTTGCACATGCGCGTGGACCTTTACCGGGACATGATGCGCGTGGACAGCACCATTACCCAATCGGATGGCACCTTCCGGTTTCAGCAGCAACAGCAGCAGCAGTCCGGCCGCCAGTATGAGGTCCACGTGCATCTGGGCAACGGGTGGGAATATGTAGAAGATGTGGATTTCTTCGGTAACGTCCCTGCCACAATCATCATCCAGGAACGTGGCGTCCGAAGAGGGCTATTTGCGGACAGCGAAACGACCGGGAGCGGGACCATCGTCAGCCTGGCTAGCCTCAAAGTTCCCGAGAAAGCCAGGAAGGAATTTAACAAAGCTCGAAAGGCTGGCCGAAAGAAGAAGTATGACGAGGCTCTCCAGCGGCTTCAGAAAGCCACCGAGATTTATCCTGAGTACGCGGAAGCCTTCAACGAGATGGGAGCAATCTACATACGGAAAAAACAGAAGACGGAGGCGCTCAAAGCCTTCGAGCACGCCATTGCCGCCGATCCCAACTGGGTGAGCGCTTACGTTAACTTGGCTTGGATGCAAATCCCTGAGCCTCAGCGGTTGCTGGAAACGTCGGGCAAGATCTTGCAGCTCTATCCCACCCTGGGCCCGGGACATTTCTTCCGCTCCTACGCCAACCTGTCGCTGGGCCGTGTGGAGGAGGCCGAAAAGAGCGCTCTGCAAGCGGACCGGCATGAGCATCGCCAGGTGCCTCAGATCCACCTGTTGCTAGCCCAAATCTACTGGCAGAAAGGGAAGCTGGAGAAAGCAGAAAAGCAACTACGCACCTTTTTGCAAGAGAGCCCCAAGGCGCCCAACGCCGATCAAGTCCGGGCTGGAATCGCGGAGCTACAGCAGGCCAAAGCGCAACGCGGGCAGCCAGAGCGGTAACTGGCGGTTCTCAGGTCAACCACCTAGGTACTCATTCGACGCACGCAGCTTCGGATCTCTTTGTCAGGCCTTCGGGTCTCCTTGTCGGGTATGATGAGAGACAACGATGGGACTGTCGCTTCTCATTCCACTGCTGTTCAGCCTTCTCTTGCTCCAAGACACCGCGCCCCCGCTCGATTCTGTCCAGGCGCACAAGAAAGCAGTTGAGGCCGGGCGTCTGATTGGCCAAGGGGAATGGCAGCAGGCCCTGGCACTGGCCAAAGAGGCCGTGGAGGCTGACCCGACCAGCGCCGAAGCCCACTACGCGCTGGCACTGGCCTACGAGGCTGCCGGTGACCTTGAGGCAGCCGAAACCGAATACAAGAAGATGGGCCTGCTGGCTCCCGACTCGCTGCTGGAAGTGTCTCTGGCCCGGCTCTACCTGCGGCAGGGACGGCTGGTCGAAGCCGAACAGCAGGCGCACCGTGCGGTGGAAAAGAACCGTTGGATACCCCAGCCGCACTTGGCGCTGGGCACCGTGGCTATGAGAAAGAAGGATTATCCGACGGCCATTGCCGCCTTTTCAAAAGCTGTCAATGTGGCGCCCCGGGACTGGAACGCGCGGCTTTCTCTGGCTGACTCCCACCGCCGCGCTGAAGACTGGGATGAGGCGCTCGCCCAGTACGCGCAGGCCCTCGTCCTCAAGCCGAACCATCCTGAGGGCTTGCTTGGAAAAGCCCAAACTTGGGAACAGATGGGACGACCGGCAGAGGCCATCGCCGCCTACGAAAAAGCGCTGGAAGCAGCTCCCAACCTGCTGATGGCACAGTACAACCTGGCACGCCTGTTTCTGACCGTCACCGACCCCCTCCTGGCAAACCCACAACGCGCGGTCGAGCTGGCCACGGCGGCCGCCGAGGCCACCGGGTGGAAGAACGCCGACATCTTGAAGACGCTGGCCGATGCCTTCGCCCGTGCCGGCAAACCGGCTCGGGCACGGCAAGTCCGCGAGAAAGCCAAAGCCCTGATCAGCTTTTGAATGCGCGCAGCCGCAAAGATTCTTAGTCTGTGCCGGTCTCAGCAACCTGCTGGTCTTCATGCACGGAGTAGGGCAGGTGCTCATGTTCAGGAGCCGGCCCGATCCGAAGTGGCATCTTGGGTGAAGCTGCAGGGCCCCTGCAAAGGCCTCGCCAACCTGGCTAGCATTGGCTTAACCCATCCCTGCCCAGCCGGACTTTGTGCTACTCTCGGGCTACTATGAAAGCCAAACAACTGACCGTTTATGTGCCGGACGCTGTTGGGACATTGGCCCATGTGGTCCGCACGCTGGCCGACAGCAAGGTGAACATCACGGGGCTGATCTGCGTGGGAAGCGGTGACCGAAGTCCGATCCGCCTGCTGGTGAACAGCCCTGCCCGCGCCAAGAAGGCTTTGCAGGCCCAGGGCTTGGACCCCACGGAAGAGGACGTGCTGGTGGTCGCATTGCCGGACAAACCCGGGGCGTTGGCCGCAGTCGCTGAGAAGTTGGCCGTCGCCGGCATCAATATTGATTACGCCTACGCCAGCGGCGGAACCGGTAGGAAGGTGAACACTGTGTTGTGCGTTTCCGATGTTGCTCGGGCCTCCCGCCTGGCCCGCTGACTCAGTCGGTGGCCGGTATTTCTCTGAACCGCCGCGAAATGGAATCAGGGGGTGCGCGGAGAGCAAGGCTGTGCGATGTTAGCGCGCTTCCTCGCCCTTCGTGTCATCCCTCCCTTCGTGTCATTCACCTGGAAGAAGCCTCAACCGCGTAGAAAGTGCCATAGCTTGATAATGGTTCACACTGGCGGCTCGAAACTTGCGCAATACGACACCCGTTGGCCGAGCTGCGCATTCAGCGGAGGTCGCGGCGCGGCGTGAGGCCGCCGTCCACCGTCAGCACCTGCCCGGTGACGTAGTTGTCCGGCTCCAGCAGGAAGCGGACGGCACGGGCAATGTCCTCGGGACGGCCAAACCGCGGGACGATTCCTCTCTCCACGTACACATCGTATTTGCCGCTGCGGATGCTGCCCTCGGCCATGCCGGCGATCGTGGCACCGGGCGCCACGACGTTCACCCGGATGTTGGCCTCCCCGCCCCATTCCTTACCCAGGATCTTGGCTGCGTGAATCAGCGCGGACTTAGGAGCCGCGTAAGAGACGCTGCCCTCGAAGACGCTCACCGCCTGCATGGTGGAAAACAGCACGATGCTGCCGGGCGTGCCGGCCGACAACATCCGTTCGCCCGCCAGGCGCGCCAGCAAGACCGGGGCGAGAAAATTCAGGCCCCACGAGGCTTCCAGAGATTGCTGCAAAGCTTCATGCCCTTGCTCGCCGGCGGGCGCACCGGGGGGCAGCCGTGCGGGATCTCCTACGAAGCTGACCAGGCCGTAGAGCTCCCCCTGGTCGGCGGCCGCCAGATAGCGCTGGCGGGCAGAGGCTTCCCTTAGGTCGCCCTCCACTAGGTGTACGCACCCGCTGCCGTAGGTTGCCAGCGCTGTGGCCAGCGCCTCGGCGCGCGCGCGGTTAGTGCGGTAGCCGAGCACGACCGTGGCCCCTTCCTTCACCAGCATCGCAGCGGTAGCGCTGCCGAGCCCGCCCGAGCCGCCGGCGACCAGCACCACCTTGCCAGCCAAAGTGCGCTCGGGAAAATCGAAGTGGAATTGACGGTAGCGCACCACCTGTTGTTCGTCGAGAAAACGGGACACCATCTGGAACCTACCTTCCTAACCTCTCGCGCTGCGGTTGCGCTGCAGCAGCGTTGAACAATCAGCACAGAACGCAGCGCGATGCTGTTTCCTCCCAGTCCGTTGTCTATGCCCTCGGGACTCCGCCACTAGCCATCCCGCAACGCAGCCACTTCAGCCGGCTGTGGCGGCTCGCTGGCCTGTTCCAACCCGCGACGCACCGTGTACCCATGGCTCAGGTAAAACAGCAGCAGCATGGCTACTTCCGAATCGCCAAAGTTGTACTCGAAGGCGCCCGCCACCAGCACCGCCACCACGGCGGCCCCGATCCCGTGCGCGATGTAGCGGTATTGAGGGGCCAGACGCGGGGCGAGCTGTCGCTGGTCGCGGAGAGCTGCCAGCAGCAGCCAAAGGAAAAAGGCCAGGCACGGTAACCCGCGCTCGGCGGCGATCTGCAGGTAATTGCTGTGGAGGTGCCCGTAATAGGCTTCCGGCTTCGGGCCGAGGGGAGGCGGCCGATACTCGTCGAAACAGTACTGCACGCGGTTGGGACCGATGCCAAACAGCGGATGCTGCCGGATCATATTCAGTCCCGTGTGGGTCATCAGAACGCGCGCGCGGATGGGGTCTTCCGACTTCGTGCTGAACAATGAACGCACTCGCAATTGGACCAGGGGCGGCGAAACCAGGTAGAGCAACACCAGCGCCACCGGGATCGCTGGCAACCAGCGCCGGCGGAGGTCCCACAGCAGGTAGACCAGCGCCGCCAGGCAGCCCAGCCAGACGCCGCGAGTGAATGCCAGCAGAAGCGACAGGCTGATGAGGGCCGCGGCTGCCCAGGTCCACCACGGCCGCACGCTGGAGGCCAGCAGGAAGGCCAGCAGGACCGCCAGCACCAGCATCTGCTCGCCGCTGAAGGTCTGCCAGTGACTCATGAAGCCGGTGATGCGTGACTGAGCGTAATATGTGTAAAAATCGGGGTTTGAGTGCAGGCTCTGGTAGTAAAGACCGAACTCGGCGATGGCCAGCACGGCCGCCGCCGAAGCCGCGACAAACAGCGCCCGGAAGACGCGGTGGACCTGCACCACGTTGCGAAATGCGCTGTAGGCCCCCACCAGGACCAGGAAGATGTAAAACTTCTTTATCTGAGGGAGACCCAGTACCGGCTGCGGGGAAAGAGCCAGCGAGGCGAGCGTCCAAAGAACGAACAGCCCCAGCGGGAGCATCGGTGGCGGCGCTTGGAGTTTCTGGCGTCCCAGCACCAGGGCGATCAAGCCCAGCGCCAGCAGGGTCTGGCTGAGAAAAATCGAGAACAGCACGGCCACGTTCGCCAACGCCAGCAGGTAGAAGGAAGCAGCGGCGGCGTAGAGAGGGTAGCGATCCCGCCAACTGACAGCCAAGCCACCGACCTTGCCTGAAGGGAGGGTCACCGGAGCAGCGTCAGAAACAAAGCTGGCACATAAAGTCGCGGAAGCGCTCCGCACTTGCTCTTGGCGTCGGGGAGCATTCCATCACATTCAGCCCGAGAAACGGCCGGCTGGTGTCCAAATTGGGTCGGCCAATACCGCGCATGGCACGTTTCGTGAAGGTAAGAACTGCCGAATAAGCCATGCATTAAGTCATGGATTCGGTCCCGGTTCAATTCCCAACAAAGTGTACTATAGGAACTGGCTGTTGTTTCTCGATGGCGGCCGGGGCCGACCGGGGACGGTTGCGGGGACAGTCGCATTGCGCCGGACAGCTCATGCTGACGCTGGCCACCGAGTTGAAATACATCAAAGGGGTGGGGCCGGAGCGGGCCCGCATCCTGGAAACCAAGAGAATTGTCACCGTCGAGGACTTGCTGTATTACATTCCACGGCGGTACGAGGATCGCACCCATCCGCGGACCCTCCGTCAGGTCCAACCGGGCGAAACGGCAACTGTGGTGGCTGAGGTGCGCGGGGCGCGCGCCTATGAGCCCCGGCGCCGCCGACAGAGTATTTTTGAAGCGGTGCTGGCCGAAGGGTCCCACCGCCTCCGCTGCCGCTGGTTCAACTCCGACTATTTGAAGAAAATTATCACCGCCGGCCAGGTGCTGGCCGTGCACGGGCGCGTGGAGGCAGACCGATACGGCCGCCAACTCCAGATGATGCACCCGCAGTATGAGGTGGTGGCCGGCGACGGCGAGGGCGAGCCGGCCGGTCCCTCCCTGCCAGGGGGCCCCTCCCTGGAGGTGGGACGCATCGTCCCCATCTACGAAACCGCTGGCAGCGGACGGCTGAATTCCCGCTTCTTCCGTCGCCTGATCTACACCGTGATGGACCAGCTGGGCACGGTGGAGGATCCGCTGCCGGCGGCGGTACGCGAGCCGCTGGGCCTCCCCCACCGCTGGGAGGCGCTGGCCAAGGCGCACTTCCCCGACCCTGGTACCGACCTCGTGGAGCTGGAGCGTTTCCGCTCCCCCTGGCAGTTCCGCCTGATCTTCGAGGAATTTTTCTTCCTGGAAACCGGCACGGCGCTCAAGCGGCGGAAGGCGCGCCAGGCGCCCGGCGTACAGTTCCAGTTGAACGACACCGTCCGCGAAAAGATCAAGGCCGTGCTGCCCTTCCACCCAACCGCGGCGCAGAAGCGCGTGTTGAAGGAGATCGCAGCCGACATGGCTGCGCCCCAGCCGATGAACCGGATGTTGCAGGGAGATGTCGGCAGCGGCAAGACCATCGTGGGGCTGCAGGCCGCCGTGGTCGCCATCGAAAACGGCTACCAGGTAGCGGTGATGGCGCCCACTGAAATCCTGGCCGCCCAGCACTACCTCTACTTCCGCAGCCTGCTGCGCGCTGCCGGCTACCAGGTCGTGCTGCTGACCAGCGCCGCCACTGCAGGGGAAAAGGCCAAACTGAAGCGCCTGATCCGCGAGAAGCTGATCCACATCGTCGTCGGCACCCACGCCCTGCTGGAGCAGGCCGTGGAGTTTGCCGCCCTGGGCCTGGTGATTGTGGACGAGCAGCACCGCTTCGGAGTGTTGCAGCGGCTGCGCCTGATGCAGAAAGGGTCCTGGCCCGACACGTTGGTGATGACCGCCACTCCGATTCCGCGCACTCTGGCTCTGACGCTCTACGGCGAACTGGACGTTTCCGTGATTGACGAGCTGCCGCCAGGGCGGCGGGCGATCGTGACCCGGCACGCTCGGGACAGCCGCGCCGGCGAGGTCTACGAGTTCGTCCGAAAGGAGGCAGCCGCCGGGCGTCAGGCTTACATCGTCTACCCACTGGTGGAGGAGTCGGAGAAAACCGACCTAAAGAGCGCGCTGGAAATGTACGACCGCTTGTCCCGCCAAGTCTTCCCCGAGTTGCGGCTGGGCCTGCTGCACGGTCGCCTCTCGGCCGAGGAGAAGGAACGCGCGATGACCGGCTTCAAGGCCGGCCGAATCCAGGTGCTGGTCTGCACCACCGTGGTGGAGGTCGGCGTGGACGTGCCCAACGCCACCGTAATGGTGATCGAGCACGCCGAACGCTTCGGTCTGGCGCAACTGCATCAGTTGCGCGGGCGAGTGGGCCGCGGCCGGGAAAAGTCCTACTGCATCCTGCTGAGCTCTGAACCGCTAACCGAGGAGGCCCGAGAGCGCATCGGGGTACTGGTGCGCACGCAGGATGGTTTCGAGATTGCCGAGACCGATTTGGCGCTCCGCGGTCCGGGCGAGTTTGTCGGCACACGCCAGTCGGGCCTGCCGGCCTTCCGTGTTGCCGATCTGCTGCGCGACCGCGAAATCCTGGAACTGGCTCGCGGCCATGCTGTGCAATTCATCGAGCAACCACCCTCGCGCGAGCAAGCTGTGGCCCTGGTGAACTACGTCCGAGAGCATTGGTGGCGGCGCTATGGCCTCATCCAAGTGGGCTGAGCAATCGGGGCCGGCTGAGCAATCGGGGCCGGAAACTGAAGACCCGAGGTATTGGGGGAGACCCTAGAGTCCGCCCATGCGGATTATCGCCGGAGAATTTCGCAGCCGTCGGCTGAAAACCATTGCCGGGCAGGCAACCCGGCCCACCAGCGACAAGCTCCGCGGGACTCTTTTTAATGTGCTCGGGACCAACGTCGTGGGCTCGGTCTGGTACGACTGCTTTGCCGGCAGCGGGGCGGTCGGCCTGGAAGCACTGAGCCGCGGAGCGGCCTTTGCCGTGTTCCTGGAGGGCCGCCGGGAGGCGGCACGCGTGCTGCGCCTCAATATTGCTGCCTTGGGACTCGAGCAACGCTCAGCCGTAATGGAGCGGGACGTGTTGCGGGCGCTCAAGGGCGCCACGCATCCGGCTGACTTCGTATTCCTCGATCCCCCCTATGCGGCCCTGCCGGAGTACCATCGTGTCTTGAGGTACCTGGGCCGCAGCCCGTTGCTTCGTCCCGGTGCCGTGGTGATTGCCGAGCACGCCCGTCGCTGGTCGCTCGAGCCGTGTTACGCCGGCCTGGCCTGCTTTCGCATCCTCGAGCAAGGCTCCAGTACCCTCAGCCTTTACCGCCTCGGCGACATGGAATCGCCGCCATCTGCGGACACAAAAACTCAGGAAAAATGTCCGGCGTGACCACTCGCTTACGCTCGTGGCTCGGGCCGTGCCCCTTGCTGCGCGGCGGCCTCGGCCAGCGCGAGCGGACATCAATTCCCGTTGGCCTGTTCTTCTGCTAAGGTGAAGCCATGGCGGGGAACGCGCGAACCCGGGCGAAGGTGGCGGCGGCCGCCTTTGGCGTTGCCGTCCTGCTGCTGATCCTCTACGCCAGCATGGGTTTGAGCCAGTACACCTGCGAGGTGTGCATCGAGTTCGACAGGCAGACCAAGTGCCGCAGCGCGGCCGGGGCCACACGCGAAGAAGCGCAGCGGACTGCCACCGACAACGCCTGCGCGTTCCTGGCCGCCGGGATGACCGACAGCATCCGCTGCTCCCGGACGCCTCCCACCAGCGTGCGCTGCGACCCCTAAGCGGGCGGGGGACGACTAGGCAGCGACCGCTCCCTAACACTGTCTGGGCGGCAGATTCGCCAACGGCAGGTGCGCTGGCGGCCGCGGAAGGGAGAACTCCTCAGGCTTCGGCGACCACCGGGTTACGCAACGTACCCGCTTGCTCGACTTCCACCTCCACCATATCCCCCGATTTTAGATACACCGGTGGCTTGCGCACATAGCCCACCCCGTGCGGGGTACCGGTAGAAATGATGTCGCCCGGCGCAAAGGTGAAGATGTCGGAGAGGTAGGCGATCAACTGCGGGATCGTGAAGATGAAGTCGCGCGTGCTGGAATCCTGCATCAGTTGGCCATTCAGGCGCAAGCGGATGGCCAGAGCGTGCGGGTCCGGCACCTCATCGGCCGTCACCAGAAACGGCCCGCAGGGTGCGAAGGTGTCGAAGGTCTTGCCCTGGAGAAACTGGGACGTGCGGCGCTGAAAGTCGCGTGCGCTGACGTCGTTTAAAGCCATGTAGCCGGCCACATACTCCAGGGCATGCTCCTCCGGGATGTGCTTGCCAGCCTTGCCCATCACCACCGCCAGCTCGGCTTCGTAATCCACTTTGCTGGAGACGCGCGGCAGCACGATCGGATCATAGGGACCAGCCAGCGCGTTGCGGTACTTAGCGAAGAACATCGGATACTTGGGAGGTTCCAATCCCGCCTCGCGGGCGTGCTCGCGGTAGTTCAGGCCGATGCAGATAATCTTCTCCGGATCTGGCACCGGCGCCAGCAGCTGCACCTCCTCCAGCGCCGCCGAGGGCAGCGAGCCGAGGTCAGGAAGCTGCGGGGGCTGCGCGCCCCGGAGGAATTCGGCGATTCGGCTCCCCAGACGGTACAGCCGCCCGTCGGAGAAAACTCCGCAGTGCGTTTCGTCGTTCCACCTGTAGCTGGCCAGCTTCATTGCGTCGGGATCCTTGTTCGCTGCCGGTTCTGCTGCCCGTCCGCACCACCTGCGTATCTCTTTAAACTGTCCACCCTTCTTTCCCTTGACGGACAAGCCCTTGACGAGCAAGTGCGATATGCTAACCCACCTGAAGGTAGAAAGGAAGCGACGGAGAAAACCGTGAGCGGTCCAATGGCATTGCTGGTTGCGGTGGGCACACTGGCTTTCTCCGCGGCCTTCTCCGAATCAGGGGCAGGGCAAGAAAAATCCCCGGAAATGATTCCCGTCATACTCGACACCGACATCGGCGGCGACATTGACGACGCGCTGGCCCTGGTCTATGCCGTCAAGCACCCCCGGATCGAAGTGCTGGGCGTTACCACGGTGATGGGCGGCTCCTATCGCGCACCGATAGCGCTGAAGCTCCTAGAACTGCTGGGCCGCCAGGACGTGCCGGTGCTGCGCGGAGCGCGAAATCGGCTGCTGAAAGGAAACCAACCGATAGAGGGGGCCAACAGGAGGCCGCAAATGCAGGCGCTTCAGTCCTGGCCGCCGCCGCGGGGCGCCGTTGCGGCCGAATTTGCCCCCGATTGGATCGCACGGCAGGTGCTGGCACAGCCGGGAAAGCTGACCCTGGTCGCCTACGGTCAACTGACCAACATTGCGCTGGCTCTGATGCGTGAGCCCCGGCTGAAAGAGTCGGTGAAGCAGATTGTAGTGATGGGGGGCACGCTCGACCGGCCACAGCCCGAGTACAACTTGCGCATGGACCCGGAGGCGGCCCGGGTGGTGTTCGAATCGGGCCTGCCTATCACTATGGTCGGCCTGAACGTCACCATGAAATGCCGCATGAAGCCCGAGCAGGTGGAGGCGCTGGCCAACCGCAACACCCCCGTGCTGAAGCTGCTCAGCGTACTTCTCCACGCCTGGCAGAAAGGCGACCGGCAGCAGATGCCCGTGCTGCACGATCCACTAGCGGTCGGCGTCGTAGCCGACCGTTCCCTGGTCCAGCTCAAGCGCATGTTGATCGAGTTAGAAACGCAGGGCGAATTTACCGCCGGCGCCACTGTCCCCCGGCGCGATAGCCCGGAAGAGCTGGCGCAGCACGGCATCCAGGTCGCCGTCGAGGTGGACGCCGACCGCTTCCTCGGCCACTTCTTGGAAACCCTCCTCAATAAGTAACCACTAAAGTAATCGCTCCCCGCCCGGCGATCAGCTTCCGAAGTCTCCGTCACGCCAGAAAAAAAAGGGCCGCCCGAAGGCGGCCCGTGAGGAATTTGAGGCTAGGTCCTGTTTAGAAATCGCCACCCATGCCGCCGTGCGGCATGGCGGGCGGTGCTTTCTCCTTCTCCGGCAGCTCAGCCACCAGCGCTTCGGTGGTCAGCAGCAACGCGGCGATCGAGCTGGCGTTCTGCAAGGCGAAGCGAACGACCTTGGTCGGGTCAATCACACCTGCCTTCACCAGGTCTGAGTACTCAGACGTCTCCGCGTTAAAACCGAAGTTGGGAGTCTTGTCAGCCCGCACTCGCTCGGCAACGATGGCGCCCTCGTGACCGGCGTTCTGCGCGATCTGCCGCAGGGGGTCCTCCAGGGCACGTTTCACGATGTTCACGCCGGTCTGCTCGTCGCCGCCCAGCTTGAGCTTATCTAGCGCTGAACCAGCGCGCAGCAGGGCTACCCCACCCCCGGGCACGATCCCTTCCTCCACAGCCGCCCTGGTGGCGTGCATAGCGTCTTCGACGCGCGCCTTTTTTTCTTTCATCTCGGTCTCGGTGGCCGCGCCGACCTTGATCACTGCCACGCCGCCGACCAGCTTGGCCAGCCGCTCCTGCAGCTTTTCCCGGTCGTAGTCCGAGGTGGTCTCGTCGATCTGGGTGCGGAGTTGCTTCACCCGGCCTTCAATAGCCTTGGTGGCGCCGGCGCCCTCGATGATGGTGGTGTTGTCCTTGTCAATGGTGATCCGCTTGGCCCGGCCCGTGTCCTCCAGGCGGATGTTCTCCAGCTTAATCCCGGTCTCCTCCATGATGGGCTTGCCGTTGGTCAGGACGGCGATGTCCTCCAGCATGGCCTTGCGGCGGTCGCCGAAGCCTGGCGCCTTGACGGCGGCGCAGGTCAGCGTGCCCCGCAGCTTGTTGACGACCAGGGTGGCCAGCGCCTCGCCCTCCACGTCCTCGGATACAATCAGCAGCGGTTTGCCGGCCCGGGCGATCTGCTCCAGCAGCGGCAGCAGGTCCTTCATCACGGAAATCTTTTTCTCGTGGATCAAGATGTAGGGATCTTCCAAGACCACCTCCATCCGCTCCGGATCGGTGACGAAGTAGGGCGACAGATACCCACGGTCAAACTGCATGCCCTCGACCACGTCCAACTGCGTGTCCATCGTCTTGGACTCTTCGACCGTGATCACCCCGTCCTTGCCAACCTTCTTCATGGCCTCGGCGATGATGTTGCCGATAGTCGGGTCATTGTTAGCCGAGATGATGCCTACCTGGGCGATGGCGTTGCCCGAGACCGGCTGCGACAGCTTCTGGATGGCTTCCACGGCCACCTCCACAGCTTTCTCAATGCCGCGCCTCAGAGCCATCGGGTTGGCGCCGGCGGCCACCGTCTTGACCCCCTCGCGGAAGATGGACTGAGCCAGAACGGTGGCGGTGGTGGTCCCGTCGCCGGCCACGTCGCTGGTCTTGGAAGCCACCTCGCGCACCATCTGCGCGCCCATGTTATCCAGCTTGTCTTCCAGCTCGATTTCCTTAGCCACCGTCACCCCGTCCTTGGTGATGGTCGGGGAGCCGAACTTCTTCTCCAGAATAACGTTGCGCCCCTTGGGGCCCAGTGTAATCTTTACCGCGTCGGCCAGGATGTTGATGCCATGCAGTATCGCCTGCCTTGACGCTTCCCCATGCACGACTTGCTTTGCCATAACCTGTCTTCTCCTCCCTCAGATGGAATTTTCACTTCCGCTTGCCCGCAGGCTTTGCCGCGTCGGCCAGTATGCCGAGAACCTCGTCTTCCCGCAGGATCAGGTATTCCTGTTCTTCGATCTTGATGTCCGATCCCGCGTACTTGCCGAACAGAATTCGGTTGCCTTCTTTCACATCCAGCGGCACACGCTGGCCGTTTTCCAGAATCTTGCCATTGCCGACGGCGATCACCTCTCCCTCCTGCGGCTTCTCCTTGGCCGAGTCAGGAATGATGATGCCGCCGCGCACCGTTTCCTCCTCCGCAACTCTCTTGATGAGAATGCGGTCATGCAACGGACGAATCTTCATACCGGAAACTCCTTTCCTCCCATGTTTTGTTTGGCTGGCTCTCGCGCCGGTGAGCCCTGCCGCACTCAGGTCCGGCCAGGGCCCTGGAAACCAGAGTAAAGTGGAACGTCGGTTTGGCACTCGGCGCGCAAGAGTGCTAATACTAGAAAAGCGGAATCCGATTGTCAAGAGGTTTGGTGAGGGTTTCGGTAGGACCCAACGCTAAATCCTAAGCGATTGAATAACAAGGACTTGAAAAAGGTCGCTGCGCCTTTCCAGCGAGATCCGACGACTTCCCCTGAGAAAATTGCAGCCAGCTGCGGTCCGCAAGAAGTCGGAGCCAGGCAGCTTGTGTTCCACGCTGCCCCCTGGATTGCCGAGGATTGTGTTAAAAATGAGGATTGTGTTTGAAAATGGGGATGGCCAAGCAAGCGGGCTCACCACCGCCTGAGTCAAACGAGCGGCCAGGCCAGCAAGTCGATGCCGGAAAGCACACCCCACTACATCGAGTTCCGCCAGGTCTCGAAAGCCTTCGACACCCAGCCCGTGCTGGAGCAGGTCAGCTTTCAGGTCGATCCAGGCGAGACCGTGGTGATCTTGGGCCGCAGCGGCGTCGGCAAGTCCGTCGCCCTGTCGCACATCATGGGTTTCCTGAGGCCGGACGCGGGCCGGGTGTTTGTGGCCCACCAGGACATCACGGAGGCCACCGAGCCGGAACTTCTGGACATCCACAAGCGTGTGACGCTGGTGTTCCAATCCGGGGCCCTGTTCGACTCGCTGAGCGTGGCTGAGAATGTGGCCTTCCCGCTGCGCGAGCGCGCCGAACTGACCGAGCAGGACATTGAGACGATCGTGGAGGGCATGTTGGACCTGGTGAACATCGGCGAACTGCGCGCGCGCATGCCTGCGGAGCTCAGCACCGGCATGAAGCGCGCGGTGGCCATCGCCCGCGCCCTGGCCGCCAAGCCTCAAGCCATCCTTTACGACGAACCCACCACGATGGTGGATCCGCTGATGTCCACCCATATTGCCGACCTCATCCAGCGCCTGAAGGGTCAACTCCGGCTGACCTCGGTGGTGGTGACCCACGATACCCAACTGGCCCGCAAGCTGGCCGACCGGGTGGTTTTCCTGCACGAAGGCCAGGTGGCTTTCTTCGGTCCGATGGAGCAGATACACCATAGCGAGCACGCTTTCATCCGTGACTTCCTGGCGTCTGACCAGCCGCTGCGCGTCCCCGAATAAGCACCTCCCCAGCCTGCACCACCGGCCAGGCGTGGGATGGAAGGTCAAATCGGGAGAGTCTTTCCCGAAATGGGACACTGCTGGCCTTTGTTCCACTGGCCATAGAAGCTAACTCCTTTTCTTTCAGCCGATCCAAAAGCGGCAAGTGGCTTGCTGTGCCCGGGGAAAATGTTTATATAGCTAGGGGGAGGCGTGAGTACCTCAGTTGCCATTGTGGACGTACCCAAGGAGAGTTCGGAGCTTCCGGTTCACGTCCTGATCGTAGATGACCAGGAAGTGGTTCGCGAGCTGTGCAGTGCGATTGCCGATGCGCTAGGCTACCGTGTTTCGGTGGCAGCCACCGGCGAGAAAGCACTGGAAGTGCTGGAGCGTGAGCACGTGGACGTGCTCATGGCCGACCTGAAGATGCCCGGCATGGACGGGATGGAACTGCTGGAGAAGGTCAAGAGCCGCTCACAGCAAACTGAGGTGCTCATCATGACCGCATACGGCAGCGTTCCCTCCGCCGTACAGGCCATGAAGCTGGGCGCCTGCGACTATCTGACCAAGCCCTTCAATATTGAGGAAGTCAAGCTGTTGCTGGAGCGGATAGTGCACAAGGCGGACCTGATCAGTGAGAACCGGCTGCTGCGGGAACAGGTGCGCTTCCGCAACGGCTACGGCGAGTTGTTGGGCACGGCTCCCTCGATGCAGAAGCTGTTCAAGATGATCGTCAAGGTCAGCCAGAGCCACTATCCAGTTCTGATTGTGGGCGAGAGTGGCACAGGCAAGGAGCTGGTGGCACGGGCCATCCACCAGAGCGGGCCACTGCGCGAGAAGCCCTTCTTGCCGGTGGATTGTAGCGCCCTGGTGCCCACGCTGATCGAAAGCGAGCTGTTCGGCTACGTGCGCGGAGCCTTCACCGGAGCCGTGCGCACCAAGCAAGGACTGCTGGAAGCAGCCGAGGGAGGCACTGTCTTCCTGGACGAGATCGCCGAAATGCCAGTGGACTTGCAGTCCAAGCTGCTGCGGGCCCTGCAGGAACGGGAGGTTAAGCCGGTGGGCAGCACGAGGGCGGTCAAGTTCGATGCCCGCATCATCGCCGCCAGTAACCGCGACCTGGAATCGGCCATTCAACAGGGCGTCTTTCGCAAGGACCTCTATTTTCGTCTTAATGTCGTCACGCTACGGCTACCGCCGCTGCACGAGCGCAAGTCGGACATCCCGCTGCTGGCGCATCAGTTTTTGGACAGATTTTCTGGCAGCCAACGGCGCCGCCCGGCGCTGTCGGAAGAGGCGTTGAACTGCTTGCTGGCCTACGACTGGCCCGGCAACGTCTGGGAGCTGGAGAACTGCATGGAACGGGCCGTGGCCCTGGGCTCCGGCCCCGTGTTGCACGTCGCCGACCTGCCCACCAACTTGCAGAATCCGCGGCGGGCCGCGGCGGCGGTGCCTGCGGGCGGTGAGCCGGTGCTTCAGTTGAGCGAACTGGAACGGCAGGCCATCCTGCGGGCCGTTACTGAGGCGAGAGGGGACAAGCTGTTGGCCGCACGGATGCTCGGCATCGGCAAAACTACCTTGTACCGGAAGCTAAAGGAGTACGGGGTGCGTTGATTCCGAAACGGGATTCCGTTTCCGGTTTGGGAGTCACTGGCCTGCTAACTCCTTCTGCTCCTAACACCTAGTTTGGCCCTTCGCCTGCTCCCCTGACAGCTATCCGAGCAAAGCTCGGAGCCATCTGGAGCGGTTGTGTCGATGTGCCTGTATGAAAAGGTACGCCAGGGTTCTTGCGGCAGCTTCCTCGGCGAACAATGTTGGAAAGGGCCGCTATGAAGCGTTTGGAAAAGGGAGCCATGCGCCACGTGCTGGCGATGAGCGATTTTCGCCAAGGCATAACGATTGAGGATGCCCTCAGGGAACGCTGGCACGTGCAGCAAGCCCACCGAGCCGAGGAAGTGCTCTGGCGGCTGCGCTCGGGGCGCTATGCAGCCTTGATTCTGGCCCTGCGGCCATCGGATGGCTACGGTTTGGAAACCCTGGAAGAGGTGTTGCGCGCCCATCCCGAAGCTGCGGTCGTTGTGCTGGTGGAACCGGGAGCCGAGCTCCAGGCCGCCCGGGCCCTGTCGCTGGGGGCCGCCGGATATGTGCCCACCGGTCCGACCTTGCCGGTGTTTTTGGAACCGGTGTTGGAACAGGCCCTGTTGTCCGCGCGTTTGTGGAAGACGCAATCGCAGGCGCTGCACCTGGAGTCCCAGGACCAGTTGCGCGCCCTGGCCCTTTCCATCCGACACGAACTCAACAACCCGCTGACCGGCATCTTGGGCAGCGCGGAAATGGCGTTGAAGTCACCTGAACTCCCCCCGTCACTGGCACGCCGCTTCACCAATATCGTACGGCTCACCGAGGAAATTCGGGCACTGCTACAGGAATTGGAGACCATCCCGGAGAAGCCCTCCCGCCTGTGGCAGCCGACCTAGCGTGCCTTGGCTGACGCGCCCGGCATGGTTCCGGCATGCTACAGGGCCCGCAGCACCGCGATGGAAGATCGCGATGTAAGATGAGGCGTGCGCCTGGCGTTGGATGCCACCTATGCGCTGGACCCCCATCCATCGGGAGTGGCTCGCTATTCCGACCGACTCATCCGGGAACTCTCCCGAGTCCCCGAACTCCGGCTCACCCTATGCGCGCGCTGGCCGCGCGTCTTGCGCCTGGGCCGTCACTTTGACTGGCTGCCGTTCCGCTCCTGCTGGCTCCAGGAACCGCTGAACTGGCGCCTGCCTGGGCAGGTGGACCTGTTTCACGGGCTGAATCAGCGCCTGCCTCGTTACCAGTTCCAGCGCCAAGTCGTGACGGTCCACGATGTGTTCGCGCTTTCGGCAGAAGACTACTCCACTCCGGCGTTTCGGGCGCGGTTCTCGGCCTCAATCAGGGATGCAGTCACGCGCGCCGACCGCGTCATTTGCGTTTCTGCCTATACCCGCGACAAGCTCTGCCGGCTGCTGGGGCTGCGGAAAGAATCCTGCGCGGTTGTGCACCATGGGGTTGAGCAGGCACTCCGGCCGCCCTCGGTTGATGCTCGGCAGCGGGCGCGCCGACTGGTTGGTGAGGGACCGTTTTTCCTCTCGGTGGGCGCTATTCAAGTGCGGAAAAACACGCTGGCGGCGGTCGAGTCGATCAACCGCCTTTTGCCTGGCACATCGGCGCGCCTGGTTGTCGTCGGCAGCGCCGGCCACGGCGCCCAGAAGGTGCTGGATTTCATCCATGGCCGCGGCCTGAGGGACCGCATCCGTCTGCTGGGCTACACCGATGAGCCAACGCTTGATGCACTGTACGCGGAAGCCACTGCGCTGCTGTTCCCCTCGCTGGAAGAAGGCTTTGGACTGCCCGTTCTGGAAGCCATGGCGCGCGGTCTGCCCGTGATCACCTCCAACACCTCTTCGCTGCCGGAAATCGCGGGCGACGCGGCGGTGCTGGTGGATCCCAGGGACGTTGAAGGGATAACGGAGGCGGCGCGGCGCATGGTGGAAGATGAGCCCTGGCGGGCGCAATGGTGCGCGCTCGGCCGCGCTCGCGCCAGCCAGTTCACCTGGCAACGCGCCGCCCAGTCCACCCTGGACGTCTATCGCTCTCTGCTGACAGGCTAGGCCCTCCATTGCAGTGGGTCTCTGCCTCTCTGTGGCTGTGCGGCTTTCTCTCGGGATTGAACAGAAGGGCCGCTTCGGTTACCTGGGGAGCGCGGACGGGAACGCTGCAGGTGCGGGCCGGCCTTCGTGGTGATGCTGAGTCACAGGTGACAGCCGGCGGGGTGGCCAGCAATTCCACCATCTTGCCTGTTGCGTGAGGGGACCATGTCTCACCAGGTAGTCGACATCCTCCTGAGCCTGCTGCCGGAACGCTATCGCAGGCGCTACCAGGTGAACCCGGTCGCCGGCACGTTTCTCTCGGGAACCCTGCAGATGCTGGTGGCCCTCGCGGTTTACGTCACTCTGTTCTTCCGTTTCCTGAATCAGTTTGGGCCGCTAGCGGGCGCTGCCGTGGCCACTGACATGGAACACAACCTGTACTGGCTTTCCATGGGGGTGGGCGTAGTGGGCTGGCTTGCCTTCTCCATCAGCCCGGGCCCTCTGCTGGCTATGTACTTCATGCTTGAAGGAGGGGTGCGGATGCTTTCCACGGTGATCGCGCAAGAACCTCTCCCCTCTTTGCCTTTCTGGCTGTTCGGAGAAGTGCACGGCTGGGTGGAGCGCCGATGGGCGCGGCGGCGCCTGGCCCCTCCCGCTCCCGACCTTGTCGAGCTGCGGCAGCCTGGCGCGGCCTGGGACCTGCGCGTCACCTCGGTCCGCCCCAAGTCGAACTGGCGTTCGCTGGTGCAGGTCGAGTACAACGGGGAGCTCTACCACATCTCCAGCAGCGCCACCGAGGTGGTGGATGGCCAGGCCCGCTTCCGTTATTACTTGAAGCGGTCCACCGCGGTTGGGGCCTTCCGCGGCATCGTGCGCTACGACCCGTTTGAATACTGGAAGCCCGACGGCAGTTGAAATCCCCGCCTAGCTCGCCCCTTGAGTATCTCGCTTCTCATCTTGGCTCACTCCGACTCTTGCCCCCTGAAGAAAGCTGCCTGGAGCAGGTCCGGCTTCACCTGTCACCCGCATGGAAAAGCAGTTCGCGGTCCAATTCTTGACCAGCCTTCGAATCGCGTGCTATAAGACCTGATTTGCCACCACGCAAGCCGCGCGTGCTGTAGGTCCACCGCGTGGGTGACGACGGCCAGCTTGGTGCGATCGTGTACGATCCTGCCGGCCCGAGCGGGCACGACTCAGGCCGTTGTCGTTTCCGGAGGAAGCTAAATGTTGGCTGCTGGCAACCTGCTTAGCCTGGCCCTGTTCTGGCAAGGCGCCGCGGGCACCGATGGTCAGGGTTGGCTGCCGTTTGTAGTCGTGCTCAGCGCGCTGTCGCTGGGTGTGGCTGTCCTGCTGACGGCCTACGTGCTGCGGCAGGACACCGGCACCCCCCAGATGCAAGACATTTCCAACGCCATCAAAGAAGGCGCGGAAGCGTTCCTGCGGCGGCAATACACCACCATCGGCGGCCTGACCGTGGTGCTGGCCGCCATCATTTTCCTGGGCTATTGGCAAGGCAAAGGTGACCTGACCATCGCCTGGCGAACCACGGTGGCCTTCATTGTGGGAGCCCTGTGTTCCGCCATTGCCGGCTTCAGCGGCATGTTCGTCTCCATCCGGGCCAACATCCGCGCCGCCAGCGCCGCGCGCACGAGCCTCAACCGAGCTCTGCAAATCGCCCTGCGCGGGGGGGCGGTGACCGGCCTGTCGGTGGTCGCCATGTCCCTGCTGGGGGTGGGCGGCCTGTTCTACTTCTTTGGCGGACTGGAGGAGCCGCAGGCCATTCCCTTGCAGCTTGTGGGCTTTGGCTTCGGCGCAAGCTTCGTGGCCCTGTTCGCCCAGCTGGGTGGCGGCATCTTCACCAAGGGCGCCGATGTGGGCGCCGATCTAGTGGGCAAGGTGGAGGCGGGCATCCCCGAGGACGACCCGCGCAACCCGGCGGTGATTGCCGACCTGGTGGGAGATAACGTCGGCGACTGCGCCGGTCGCGGCGCGGACTTGTTTGAGTCTACCGCCGCGGAAAACGTTGGCGCCATGATCCTCGGCGTCGCCCTGTACCCGCAATTTGGCCTGAAAGCCATCCTGTTCCCCCTGGTCGCCCGCGCCTTCGGTCTGCTGGCTTCCATTGCCGGCATCCTGGTGGTGCGCACGCGGGAGGACGCTGACCCCATGCAGGCCCTCAACCGCGGCTACTACGTGACGACGATCCTGGCCATTGTCGGCTTCTACATCGCCGTGCACCAACTGCTGGAGAACAACCTGTGGTTCTTCGCAGCCGGCGTGGTAGGCATCCTGACCAGCTTCGTGTTCGTCTACATCACGCAGTACTACACCGACTACCGCTACCGTCCGGTGCAATCCATCGTGCTCGCCTCCCGCACCGGCCCGGCCACCAACATCATCACCGGCTTTGCGGTGGCGCTGGAGTGCACGGCGCTGCCAGTGTTGGCGATCTGCGCCGCCCTGCTGCTCTCCTACTGGATGGGGACGCGCGCTGTGCCTGGCGGAGGACTCTACGGCACGGCGGTAGCCACGATGGGTATGCTGTCCACCGCCGCCTACATCCTGGCCATGGATACCTTTGGCCCCATCACCGACAACGCCGGCGGGATCATCGAAATGTCCGGGCAGCCTGAGGAGGTGCGGGCGAAGACCGACCGGCTGGACTCGGTGGGCAACACCACCAAAGCCCTCACCAAGGGCTACGCGATCGGCAGCGCCGCCCTGGCCGCCTTCCTACTGTTCTCGGCCTACCTGGATGAAGTCAGCCTGCTGAGCGGGCGCCCCTTCCACACGGTGGACCTCGGCAAGGTGCCGGTGTTCTGTGGAGCGTTGCTGGGCGCCATGCTAGTGTTCCTATTCAGTGCCTTCGCCATCAAGGCGGTGGGCAAAGCGGCCTACTACGTTATCGAGGAAGTGCGCCGCCAGTTCCGTGAAAACCCGGGCATCATGGCCGGTACCGCCCGGCCGGACTATGGGCGGTGCGTGGACATTGTCACCGTGGGCGCGCTGAAGGCCATGGTGGTACCCGGACTGCTGGCGGTGGGCATGCCGGTAGCCGTGGGCTTGGCGTTCAAGCACCTCGGCGTCGGCAGCCGCGGCCCAGACGATCTGATTGGCGCCGAGTCGGTGGCCGCGCTGTTGATGGTGGCCACCATTAGCGGCATCCTACTGGCCACGCTGATGAACAACGGCGGCGGCGCCTGGGATAACGCCAAGAAGTTCATCGAGACCGGCCAGTACGGCGGCAAGCGCTCGGAAGCGCATAAGGCCGCCGTAGTCGGCGACACGGTGGGCGACCCCTTCAAGGACACCGCCGGCCCTTCCATCCACGTGCTGATCAAGTTGCTCGCCACCATTACCCTGGTCGCCGCCCCCCTGTTTATCTGACCAGCAATGAAGACTCCTTGGACCCAGTAAGAAGGCTGTCGGCAGCCGCTGGGTCAACGCGAGAGCACGCCTTTGGGCAGAGGCTTGGATGACGGGCACGCGTGATTCAAGTCCCGCGCTTGAGCAGGCGGGCAAATATCATGAAGTGAGTCACCAGGAGTAGTGGAACGAAGAATGTCGGAATGTACCAAGCCGCTCCGAAGTCCGGTACCACATTCGCTTGGCGCAGTGCATTTAGAAGGTCCACCGTGCCGACAATGTTGAAGAGCCAGACCAGCGCCAACGCCCTAGCCCAGCCAGTCCGCAGAGCGATGAGCGCCAGCAACGCCAGCACACCCGTCACCAAGTCTCCGTAGGCGGCAGGATTAGCGAAAGCGCCTGGCAACGGTCGCGCAACGACTCCGGGGACAAGGAATACCATTCCGATGTAGCGAAATGCATGCGGCAGGGTCAGCCAATAGAGAGCCTCGTGTGAAGACTTTTTCTCTAGCCAGGGACCCAACGACCACTTTGCAATCACGCCCCACACGACAAGGCTCAAGAAGAACTGCAGGCCGAAAATTGCTAGAGTATCCATAGACCACCTCCGAGGAGTTCAGGACCTTCGAATCTCCCGTTGAGTCTGCTGCGAGAGTGCAGACTACCAGTGAATTCAGCTATGTGCACCTCGACCATCTCCGCTATCCTCATGTTCTTAGGGCCAGCCTGACCGCGTCGATGGTGACCCACTCCGGCCGGGCTGATATAATACCAACCTTACCAGAGGCGGAATACGAGGCGCGATCGTGCACAACCGCATGCATTCCACGACGGTGCTGTGTGTCCACCGGGACGGCGGTGTGGTAATGGCTGGCGACGGCCAGGTCACTCTGGGCGACACCGTCATCAAGCACACCGCACGGAAAATTCGGCGGCTGTTCAACGACAAGGTGCTGGCCGGCTTTGCCGGCTCCACCGCCGACGCCTTTTCATTGTTTGCGCGCTTTGAGACCAAGCTGGAGCAGCACCAGGGCAACCTGCCGCGGTCTGCGGTGGAGCTGGCCAAGGAGTGGCGCACCGACCGCGTGCTGCGACACCTGGAGGCGCTGCTGCTCGTCGCCGACGCAGAGAACATGCTCCTGCTCAGCGGGCAGGGCGACGTCATTGAACCCGACGAGGGCATCGCCGCCATCGGGTCCGGCGGGTCAGTGGCCCTGGCCGCGGCACGCGCCCTGGCCAAGCATAGCAACTTGCCGGCGCGCAGGATTGCCGAGGAAGCGCTGGACATCGCCGGCAAGACCTGTATCTATACCAACAGCAACATCACCATCGAGGAGTTGTAATGGCGATCTATTTGCCTGGAGCCGTGGACGAGACGCCGGCGCTGGACGAGCTGACGCCGCGCGAGATCGTCTCCGAGCTGGACAAACACGTGGTCGGGCAGACGGCGGCCAAACGCGCGGTGGCCATCGCTCTGCGCAACCGCATCCGCCGCCAGAAACTCGCCCCCGAACTGGCCGAAGAAATCTTGCCCAAGAACATCTTGATGATCGGTCCCACCGGGGTGGGCAAAACTGAAATCGCCCGCCGCCTGGCGCGCCTGTCGAACTCCCCGTTCCTGAAGGTGGAAGCCAGCAAGTTTACCGAGGTGGGCTATGTCGGCCGCGACGTGGAGTCTATGATCCGCGACTTGGTGGAGATCGCCATTGACATGGTGCGGCAGGAGAAGTTGGAGGAGGTGGCCGACAAGGCCGAGGCGGCCGCCGAGGAGCGCCTGCTGGACCTGCTGGTGCCGCCTCCCCCGCCGACCGACGGCGACTCCGGCGAGAGCTACCAGCGCACCCGGGAAAAGTTCCGCCAGCAACTGCGCGACGGCAAGCTGGACGACCGAATCGTGGAGATCGAAGTCCGCGAGCGCAACTTCCCGTCCTTTGAAATCGTCACCAACACCGGCGTGGAGGAGATGGGCGTCAACATCCGAGACATGCTACCCGGCTTCTTCGGCCAGAAGACCAAGAAGCGCAAGGTGCGGGTGGGTGAGGCCGTGGACCACCTGATCCACGAAGAGGAGCAACGGCTCATTGATATGGACCAGGTGACGCGCACCGCAGTGGAGCGGGTCGAGCAGTCCGGGATCATCTTCCTGGACGAGCTGGACAAGATCGCCGGGCGCGAGAGCGGGCACGGCCCTGACGTCAGCCGCGAAGGGGTACAGCGCGACATCTTGCCCATTGTCGAGGGCACTACGGTGAACACCCGCTACGGCATGGTGCGCACCGACTACATCCTGTTCATGGCCGCCGGCGCATTCCACGTCTCCAAGCCCTCCGACCTGATCCCGGAACTGCAGGGGCGCTTCCCCATTCGCGTGGAATTGCACTCGTTGACACTGGGGGACTTCGTCCGCATCTTGAAGGAACCGAAAAGCGCCTTGATCAAGCAGTACACCGCGCTGCTGGAAACCGAGGGAATCCGGCTGCACTTCGCCGATGAGGCGATCGAGGAGATCGCCCGAAGCGCGGCCCAGGTCAACGAGCAGACCGAGAATATCGGGGCGCGGCGGCTGCACACGATCATGGAGCGGATCCTGGACGAGATCAGCTTCGAGGGGCCCGACCTGAAGAAGAAGAGCGTCAAAATCGACGCCGCCTACGTGCAGAAGCAACTGGCCGACATCGTGAAAAATCAGGATTTGTCGCGCTACATCCTCTAGACCTTGCCTCTCACCGCGGTGCCGAAAACCACACGGGGAGACCGAAACGAGTGGGCCGCCCGGCTCTGCCTGCTTTGCGGCTGCGCAGGTGCGCTGGTCGGCTGCGGAGTTCGGGGCGCACCGCTCCCGCCACTGCTGGACATTCCCCAGCCCGCCGAGATGCGCGGCATGCAGCGAGGGGACCGCGTGTGGCTGGCCTGGAGGACGCCCGCCCGCACCACCGAAGGCGCGACCGTGCGCCCGAAGAAGCTCGGCCCGGTGGAAGTATACCGGGCGGTGCTGCCGGGCTTGCGCGCCGAGGTGAGCCCGCAGGAGTTCCAAGCGGCGGCCTCGCGTGTAGCGTCGCTCCCCGCCCTCCAGGAGCAGTACAACGAGCCAGTGCCGGACGGCCGGGTGGGCAGCACCGCCGCCTACGCCGTGCGACTGCTGAACCGGCGCAGCGACAGCGCCGGCTTCTCCAATATTGCCGCTGTTCCCTTGCTGGCGGCCCTGCCTGCCCCGGCCAAGATTCGTCTGCAGGTCACCGAGCGGGAAATCCTGCTGGAGTGGCCACCGGTGCCTGGCGCCGCGGCTTATCACCTGTATCGCGCCAAGGGCGAAGGCCCATGGGAACTGGCCGCCCAACCCGCGCAGCCGGCCCACGCCGATGCGCCGTTCGACTATGGCCGCGACTACCGGTATCTGGTCCGAGCGGTTACGATCCAGGGTACGTTCCGCGCCGAGAGCCCCGACTCCCCGATCGCTTTCATTCGTCCGGAAGACCTGTTTCCGCCGCAAGTGCCGGCGGACCTGACGACCTTGCTGGAGCCGACAGCCCCGCCGGCGGTGCAATTGTCCTGGAAGCCCAATCTGGAGCCTGATCTAGCCGGCTACAACCTGTTTCGCAGCGAAAATGGCGGACCACCCCGTCAGCTCAACAAGGACCTGCTCGTTTCACCGACCTTCCAGGACGCCACCACCCGGCCAGGCACCACCTACTCCTACGCGGTGAGTGCAGTGGACCGGAAGGGAAACGAGAGTGCCCGTTCCCGGACGGTTCTCGTCCAGCCCTGAACGAGGCCCTGAACGGCGCCCCGACCGGGTGCCGTTGGAGATATTGGGAGGTCCAAAGACGGGACGCAGAGGAAACGCACATGGGGCCAGGCCAACTCTTCGGCTTGGGGTTGATGGCAGGGGGGCTGCTGGCGGGCGGGCTCGCGCTGGGGCTTTTCTTGCGCTCCAGGAAGAGCCCTGCCGAGAGAGAACGGGAACGGCGCCTGCGGATTAACGCCATCGGGCGCATCTGCGACGGTACGATCGTGGAGGTAACCGAACTGGAGCAGAGCGGCCGCCGCCTCCGGCTCCTCCATTACGACTATTCAGTCGCCGGAGTGACCTATTCTGCCGCCCAGGACATTTCCGCGTTGCGCCACATGGCCGAGGCCGAGAAATTCAGCGAAGGCCTTCTAGCCAGCGTCAAGTACGACCCGCAGAACCCGTTGGACTCCATCGTGGTGTGCGAATTGTGGACCGGACTGCCCTAGCCGGGTACTGAAGAACTGTGGCGTGACCGCCTCCTGAGGGTCGCGGCTCGGCATCTGGTTCCGCCTGCAGAGCCGCGCGCGTCAACAGACGGCTCCCCGTCCCTGAAGGGATCGTCTTACGGCGCCCGCTAGCGGGCCTTCCCCAGTTTCAATTTTGCAGAGTATTTGCCGTTGCGGATGCGTTTCAACAGGTGAGCAGCGCGCTCCTGTGCGATGTTGAGGAAGCGTGAATCTTGAACGATCTGTTCCAGCAGGGGAACAAACTGGACCGGGGCCACCAGGTCCCGTCTGTTCATACCGATCTCAATCCACAGGAGTTGCCGCATCACTCCCAGCCGGTCGAAACGCACCACCCGCTCCAGGCCGAGCAGGTACTCTTCGGTGAGGGAAATCTTCTCGAACAGTCTGGTTAGCGCGGCAGCGTCCTGGTTCCCGGTAAAGTTATACGACGTCTCGAAGCGCTGCGCGCCGGCCTCGTAGCGCAAGGTCTTCTTGCCCATTGAGGCAACCCTCGTCTTCTTGCGCGTTTCCAACGGCGTGCGGAAGTGGTTGAGGCGGGCGGCAATCTGAAACACCCGGCCGGTCAAAGGCGCCGAGAGGCGGAAGCGCACTGGCTGGGGATCATCCGGTGCAGTGGCGTAGACGGCTTCGCCGTTCTGGATGACCGTGATCGAGTAATAGGCGGGTGAGCTGCCGGGAAATTCCTTGATGAAAACCACTCGGGGCAAGGCCGGCTTGTCTTGCTGGAATGCGGCGGCACCGCCACTGATTCCCACGGCGAGCAGGGCGAGAAGCGCAGCGCCAATCTTAAGGCGGAACCTCACCGCAAACTCATCCCCTGGAGCTGGCGGCTCGGGCCAGTTTCTGTTGGGTCAATCCCACGTTGATATGACAGATGGCGACTGCTAGCGCGTCGGCGGCGTCCGCAGACTCCAGCGGCTCCGCCGTTCCCAGGATCGCTTGCACCATCTGCTGCACTTGCGACTTTTCGGCGCGCCCGTACCCCACCACACCGGACTTCACCTCCAATGGGGAATACTCCCGGACCGGGATACCGGCGCGAGCCGCCTCCAGCAGGGCCACCCCGCGCACCTGAGCCAGCTTCAGCGCGCTCTTCACGTTGATTGCCACGAAAATCGTTTCGACCGCTGCTTCCTGCGGGGCATACTCCTGAATCAGCCGTCGCAACTCTTCGGCAATTTGGAGCAGCCGTTCGGGCAGGCTCAGCCCCTGGGTGGGCCGGATATCGCCCACGGCCACCAGACGATAGCCCTGGCCGTCGCTCTCCACGATTCCGTAGCCAGTGCACTCGGAACCGCAGTCAATCCCCAGAACTCGCATGGTCATTGACTAACAGGCTGCTGAAAAAGCGCGCCAGCGTGTCCGCCTCATTCACTCACCGCCACTCACCGCCTGCAGCTCACGCTCTTCCACGTCAAAGTTGGAATAGACGTGCTGCACGTCGTCGTGGTCCTCCAGCGCCTCCAGCAGGCGCATCAGTTGTTGCGCGTTCCTTCCCTCCAGCTTGACGTAGTTCTGCGGGATCATGGAAATCTCGGCCAAGGTTGTTTCCACCTGGCTGGCCTTCAAGGCGTTCACCACCGCCTCGAAGGTCTCCACCGCCGTCAGCACCTCCCACTGCGAGCCGTCATCCCGCAGGTCTTCCCCGCCAGCATCCAGTACAATGCTCAATAACTGGTCTTCGCTGGCCTTCTCTTTGGGAACGACGATGTAGCCGCGCTTCTTGAACATCCAGGCCACGCTGCCGGCTTCCCCCAGGTTCCCGCCTTGCTTGGAAAAGGTGTGGCGGATTTCGCTGACCGTTCGGTTGCGGTTGTCGGTGGCCACCTCCACCAGCACGGCCACTCCGCCGGGGCCGTAACCCTCAAACGTCACCTCATCCACCACGAGACCGGGAATCTCCCCGGTGCCCCGCTGGATGGCCCGCTTGATGTTGTCGGCCGGCATGCTGGCCGTCTTGGCGGCGGTCACCGCTGTGCGCAGGCGCGGATTGGAGTCCGCGTCGCCGCCGCCGGCCCGCGCGGCCACCGTGATCTCTTTGATCAGCTGCGAGAACAGCCGGCCACGGCGCGCATCCGTCGCCGCCTTCTTGTGCTTAATGCTGGCCCACTTGGAATGCCTGCCAGCCGGCCACATACCGCTCGACTCCTCTGGCTACACGGAAACTCTCTGCAAAAGAAAAAGATAACACCGCTTCCGGCCCCGCTGCAAGTCATCGCACTGGGAGGCAATGGGTCAGTTTCCGGTAAGCCGATTATTCGCCCAACTGAAACCGGGATTGGTAAACACTAGCCCGTTAGTGGAGAACTCTCATAACCTCAGGTGTCAGGACCCGCCCGAACCGACCCTGACCAGACCGATTTTTTGTACCAACCGTAGTGAGAGTTTACATCGCAGCCTGGGGCTGTGAAACTGGTTTCAGTGGCAGGGGAGGGCTATAGGCCCCCGGCGCCGGGGGCCTATAGCCGAGCGCCGAGTGCGGCCGCACCGTGTTGTATTGCACCCTCCACTGTTCAATCACCACCTGTGCCTCCTTCAACGAGTAGAAGATCTCTCCATTCAGGCATTCGTCCCGCAGCTTCCCATTGAAACTCTCGCAGTACCCGTTCTCCCAGGGACTGCCCGGTTCGATGTACAGTGTCCCGGTCCCTAGATTTGCCAACCACTGGCGCAGTTGTTTGGCGATGAACTCGGGACCATTGTCGGATCGAATCTGTTCCGGTATCCCTCGCCACAACATCACGTCCGACAACGCCTCAATGATTTGTTGGCTGCCCATCCTCCGCTCCACCCGGATCGCCAGGCATTCCCGCGTGTACTCATCCAGCAAGGTCAGCAGCCGCAGCGTTCTCCCCTCGTGCGTTCTGGCACTCATGAAGTCGTAGCTCCACACGTGGTTCGGTCGCTCCGGCCTCAGTCGTACACAGGAACCGTCGTTCAGCCACAGCCGTCCTCGCGGCCTTTGTTTTTGCGGCACTTTCAGCCCTTCCCGCCGCCAAATCCGCTGCACCCGGTCCTTGCCCACTTCCCAGCCCGCACTCCGCAGCAACGCTGTGATCCTCCGGTAGCCATATCGCCCGTAGTTCGCTCCCAGGGCAATGATCGCTCGGGTCAGAGCATCCTCGTCCACCCGATGAATCGGCTCGTATCGTTGTGTCCCTCGCCATTGCCCCAGCAGCCGGCAGGCATGCCGTTCCGACAACCCGTGTTGCTCCCACGCACGCTCCACCGCACAACGCCGCCGCTCAGGGCTCAGAAGTTTCCCTGTGCCACATCCCGCAGCACCTGCTTCTCCAGAGAAAGCTCCGCTACCAACCGCTTCAGCCGCGTGTTTTCCTTCTCCAACTCCTTTAGCCGTTTTGCCTGCACCACCTTCAGCCCGCCGTATTCCTTCCGCCACCGGTAGTAGGTTTGGGTGTGGATTCCAGCTTCTTTGCAGGCTTGGGGCGCAGTCTTCCCGTTCCCCATCTGCACTTCTATCTGCCGTAGCACCGCTACAATCTGCTCCGGCTTGTAACTCCTTGTCGGCATGACCTCACTCCCTCCTCAAGTGGATTCTCTCTCTTTCCACTTGGTACAAAAAGTGCCGGTCAGGTCAGCGCCGGCGAGTCTTTGAAGACAACGCTCGCGAGTTGTTCGGCTTAAAGGCGAGTTGAGCTGAGTGCCGCGCGTTGTCGTAGCGAAGGTGGATGAGATTCCGCCGGGGGCAAGGAAGCTTGTCGTGCCGTTCCGAGGCAAGGCAGGGATCGGTGTGTTCAACGTCAACGGCTCGTTCCACGCGCTGCATAATCTTTGTCCCCATAAACTCGGACCCTTGTGTACAGGAAGCATCGGGAGCACCGTGGTCACGGAGGCTCCGCTCACGGTCCAGAACCACGGACTGCGGCTGGAACGAGACGGTGAGATCCTGCGGTGCCCTTGGCATCAGTGGCCGTTTGACATCAAGACCGGCCGCTGTCTGACCGTGCTTGAGGTGTCCGTTCGGACTTACACCGTGACGATCGAAGGCGATCAAGTCGTCGTGGAGTATGACGACTAAGTAGGTAGGGTTCGCCAGGCAGCGGAATGCCGAAGATGACCGGGGGGAGATTTATCGCCGAAACGTTCAAGGGCTACGGTGTGAGCCATGTGTTCTTCATGCCGGTCGTCGCGATCCGGGCACTGGCCGAGATGGAAAAGCTCGGCATCAAACGCATCATGACGCACGGCGAAAAAGCCGCGGCCTACATGGCCGACGGCTACGCTCGGGTCAGCCGAAGTACCGGCATCTGTCTGTCGCAGTCGGTTGGAGCCGCGAATCTCGCGGCAGGGTTGCAGGATGCTTTCTTAGCGTGCTCGCCCGTAATGGCGTTGACCGGGCGCCAAAGCCAAATCAGCCAGCATCGCCACCAATATCAAGAAGTTGACCACGTCAAGTTCTTCGATGGCGTTACGAAATACAACGTGCTCGTGAGTCAGGCGACACAACTGCCCTACTTCTTGCGCCAGGCATTCCGAGAAGCGGTCTCGGGGACGCCGGGGCCAGTGCACTTGGACCTGGAAGGATTTATTGGGCAACTCGCGGATGAAGAGGCCAATCTCGAGATCGTGATCGAAGACGCCTTCACACAGGTCCCGCCGTTCCGGCCCGAACCTGATGTAGCCACGGTTCGCAAGGCTGTACAACTACTGGCGCAGGCCGAACGCCCAGTGATCGTTGCCGGCGGCGGGGTTACCTATTCCGACGCTGGAGCGGAACTTGTCCAACTTGCCGAAAAGTTGTCGATCCCCATCGCTACCTCCCTCAACGCCAAAGAAACCTTTCCCTACGATCATCCCCTAGGTGTCGGAGTGTGCGGACTGTACTCGCGGAACTGCGCGAATCAAGCGGTCGCCGAAGCTGACTTGGTCTTTTTTGTTGGGAGCCATACCGGCGGTCAGGTGACAAACGAATGGCGTATCCCGCGGGAGGGCACACGGGTCATTCAGCTCGATATCAACCCGTCTGAGCTAGGGCGGTCGTTCCCGATCACTGTCGGGCTCCAAGCGGACGCCAAAGCCTCGCTGCGTAAAATGATTGATCATGCCGAGCCCGCCGGCCATCCCGAATGGATTCGCCGCGTGCAAGGCTTCGTCAAGAACTGGAAGCAGGAGGTCGCTCCGCTGGTCAACTCAGATGAGATTCCCTTGAGGCCCGAACGGCTCTGTCGGGAAATGACGGACTCGCTGCCTGCGGATGCAATTCTTGTTTCCGACACCGGTCACGCGGGCATCTGGACCGGCACCATGATCGATCTCAAGCACCCGTCGCAAAGCTATATCCGCTGCGCGGGCTCGCTGGGCTGGGGCTTGCCCGCCGCGATCGGCGCCAAGTGCGCCGCGCCCGACCGGCCGGTCGTTTGCTTCTCGGGCGACGGGGGCATCTGGTACCACCTCACCGAGTTGGAGACGGCCCTTCGCTGCGGCATCCATACGGTCACTGTGGTCAACAACAACCACTCGCTGAACCAAGAGCAGGAGATTAACGAAGCGATCTACGGTGGTCGGTGTGCGGGGTCCGACGAGTTGTGGATCTTCCCAGAATCCGACTTTGCGAAGGTCGCGGAATCGATGGGATGTTTCGGAATCCACGTCAACAAGCCCGGTGAATTCGCGCGGGCGCTCGATCAGGCGTTAGGATCAGGCAGACCGGCGGTCATCGACGTGAAAACGCACATTGAGGGGATCGCACCTCCAGCTTGGTCGCCGAAGGTTTAGGCTCTCTGATGGATTTCGCCTGCGTCCACACGCTCGATGCGCCCGCCAATCACGGTCACCAAGAATTGAGCCGTCGGTACGAGGAATCCTACGCCGATAAACACTGCGCGATAGCTCCCGGTTCTGTCTAACACCCAACCCACGATGGCATTCATGATCAAGTTTCCGAGTCCGCTGCCGGTGCCGGACAACCCAAAGACCGTGCCGACGTTTCGAGGCGAAAACCAATCTGAGGGTTGAATGACGGCGTTGACCGACCACGTCATGAAGAACAAACCAGTCAGCGCCAAGAGCGCGATACTGGCATTCACGCTCTCGACGAACGGCACCGCCATTCCCACCATGGTGCAGACGGCCATCGTGTGCATCACGGTTTTGCGGGCTCGGTCGATCGACCATCCGCGTGAAATCAGCCACGACGTGACACCGCCCCCAACTAGATTCCCGACGTCCGCTGCCAGGAATGGAATCCAGACGATGGCCGCCATCTGGCTGAGGTCCATTCCCCGTTCGCGGGTCAGGTACTCCGGCAGCCAGAAGAGGTAAAAGCCGAACATCGGATCGCCCAAGCCGCGGCACAGAAACGTCGCCAGCTCTGCTTGTATTTGAGTAGCTTGATCCAAGAATCGCCTTTCTCAGTCGCCTCTTGGGGGGCGAACCTGGCCGCGCGTTCGCTGGTAATTCGCCAAAACGGCAGCCACACGAGACCGATCGCGGCGGTCACGAGAAAAGCCGTTCGCCATCCCCAGTTGAGGGTTAGCCAACCGACGAGCGGGGGCGTAATGGCCGCTCCTATCGATGAACCGTTGTTCACGATGCCGATCGAGAATGAGCGCATCGGTCCGGGCACGTTCTGGGCGACGGCCTTCACCACGGTCGGCCACGTGCCTCCCTCCCCGACCGACAACAGGAAGCGGAACACTCCCAGGGTCAAGGCGCCTGTTGCGAACGCGTGCAACGCGCCGGCGTCCGACCACCAGAGCACGTAGACCGTCAGGGCAAAGCGAACACCCCAGCGATCCGCGAGCCGGCCGCCCACGCTGTAGGAAATTAGGTAGCCGAATGAAAGGCGTTGATGACCCAGGCATAGGCCGTATTCGACATGCCGAACTCGTCTCGTAACGTCGGCGCGAGCACGGAGATTGCCATGCGATCGATGTAGTTGATCGTTGTGGATCCAAGTAAGACAAAAATGAGGAACCATGGAACTCCGGGACGCTTTTGCTCTTGATCCGGCGTCATGGGTTCGTTGCGTGTACTCCCTGGGTTGCGCGCCTGCTATAATCTCCGCGAATATTCGATGGGTGTCACGAACGCAATTCCGGAACTCGCGTCGCCGATCGAACAACAGAAGTCCGACCTCGACAAGCATGGTTATTGCTTTATCGAGAATGCCCTGAGCAGCGATGAAGTCGCCGCTTTGCGGACACGCCTTGAAGAACAGGCCGCCGCTGAGTTGCAGCGGGGCGATGCCTACCAAGACGCCGGCCCCGACGGCGCTGGCGTCAATCAGCGCCTCTGGTTCCTCGTCAATAAGGGCAAGGTGTTTCGCGATCTGCTCTTTCACAAGCGTGCCCGCGAGTTGGTCGGCCATGTTTTGGAAAAAGAGTACGTTCTCTCAAGCTTTACCGCTAATATTGCCAGGCCCGGCGGCATCATGGAGCCCCACACCGACCAGTGGTGGCTGCCTTGGCCGGTGATTCCAGGGCAGCGCTCCGTCCCGGCGGGTTCGATGACGCGAGAGGCGGCGCGCGGAGCCAACATGGATCCGGAGCGGCCACACGGAATGATTTCGCCCGTAGCAGCGCTTCGACATCACAGCCCAGCATAGACGTTGAAAGCCTGCCCGTTGAACACGCGGGCCGAATCGCTCTCCAGATCTGAGCTTGAGTGGACAGGGCGGCTGGCGTATGGGTCTGGGGAAGCTCGATCCTGGTGTAGTGTGGGGGTCGAGAGGCCACCCTTGCGTCACGCGCTGAAAGGACGAACCGAAGTGAAAATGTTTCCTGGCAGAGCCCAACGTGCTCGGTTCGTAGTATTGACGGGTACTCTTCTTGCAGGAGTAGTGTTGTGGGGCAGTCATCGCACTCGGGCGACCGAGGCAACAGATCAGCCTGAGATCATCTCCGTCCGAAAAATTTGGGATCGTGCACCCCACAGTGCCTTCACCGACCTGATTCGATTTCAGAACCGCTGGTACTGTATATTCCGCGAGGCAGAGTCACACGGCGGGTCAATTGGAAAGTTGCGGGTCCTAACGTCGAGAGATGGGGGAAAGTGGGAATCCGCGGCGCTCCTCGTGGAAGAAGGGATTGACCTGCGAGATCCAAAACTCTCGATCATGCCTGACGGCCGGCTCATGATGGTTGCCGGCGGCACCGTTTACGACGGAACTGTCTATCAGACACGTGCTCCACGGGTGGCCTTTTCGCGAGACGGACGGGAATGGACACCCCCTCAGCGGGTGCTGGCGGAAGACCACTGGTTGTGGCGGGTGACGTGGCACAAAGGCCTCGCCTACAGCGTCTCGAAACTCAACGAAGGAAGCAAACCGAGGCGAGGATTCTTGTATTTAAGTACCGATGGTCTTCGCTGGCAGTGGATCACGGAGCTTGAGGTCGATCGGATCAGCGAAACGACTCTCCGGTTTCTGCCTAACGGGGAGCTGATTGCCCTTGTGCGACCCTCGTGGATTGGAACCAGTCAGCCGCCGTATAAGCAGTGGACGTTCCACAAGATGAAGCTCCGCATCGGAGGCCCCAATTTCATACGGCTTCCCGACGGCAGTCTTTGGGCGGCGGGTCGGAGGTATCACCCCGACGGCACAACAACCACCGTCTTGGCGAGAATGACTCGCAACAGTTATGAGCCGGTGCTCACGTTGCCGAGCGGTGGAGACACCAGCTATCCGGGACTGGTGTGGCACAATAATCTGCTGTGGATGAGCTACTATTCCTCCCACGAAGCCAAGACCAGCATCTATCTGGCTAAGATCCGGATTCCACATTAGCGAAGCACGCTAAATAAACTCGACAGACGCACAACATTTAATATGGAGGAGAAACGATGACATCCAGGAAGGTTTTTGCCTTCGGAATTTCGATGTGGCTTTTAACTGGGACAGTCTTGCTGCAAGGCCAAACCGTTGAGCGCCGCTACATTAATTTTTCCGACCGTACGGACCAATTGCCATTTAGCAACGGCGTCATGGTAGGAAACGCCCTGTACCTTGCCGGCACTCTCGGTGTCGATCCTAAGACTGGCAAGGTCCCCGATGATCTCGAACAAGAGGTCCGCCTCGCCCTTGATGAAATGAAAGCGACCCTGGCTAAAGCTGATATGACGATGGAGAATCTCGTCTCCGTGCAGGTCTTCTGCACTGACCTCTCCCTTTACGCCAGGTTCAACGCTGTGTATCGCACATATTTCAACAAGAATTTCCCATCGCGAGCTTTCATCGGAGTGGCGTCGTTGCTGCTTGGGGGCCATTTCGAAGTCCAGGGGACTGCAGTCAAGCAGTAGCTGAAGTTCGGGAAACCACGCTGGAAGCCGGACGCGGCGCCACGTTGACTTGCCCGCAGGCGGGGCGTAGCATGCGTGTCCCCGGCCAAACCGTGACAGTCGCAACACAGTCGCGACAGGGCGGCTGGCGTATGTGTCTAAGCGATGACCTGCCCCCCTTCAATCGGTCCAGTTGATAAGTTAGAGGTTAGGGTACGGACTGGACATGGAAGGGGGGAGGAATGCCGAAGAAGCGATATCCAGCCGAACAGATCATCCGACATCTACGAGAGGCGGAAGTGGAGCTGGCCAAGGGCCAGACAACGGGAGGGGTCTGTCGGAAGTTGGGAATTACGGAGCAGACCTATTACCGATGGCGGAAGGAGTACGGGAGCTTACGAGTGGATCAGGTGAGGCGTCTGAAGGAACTGGAAGGGGAGAATGGCCGACTGAAGAAGTTGGTAGCAGATCAGGCGTTGGACCTTGCGATTCTGAAGGAGACATCCTCGGGAAACTTCTGAGCCCGCCCCGACGGCGGCAGGCAGTGAAGCATGTCTGCCAAGCCATGGGGGTGTCGGAGCGGCGGGCGTGTCGGGTGGTAGGACAGAATCGATCCACGCAACGGCATCGAACCTTGGCGCCACAGGATGAACCGAGCCTGGCAACTCGGACGCTGCAGTTAGCCGGCGAGTACGGCCGTTATGGCTATCGGCGGATCACGGCGCTGTTGCGCCGGGAGGGGTGGCGGGTGAACCACAAGCGGGTAGAGAGAATCTGGCGGCAGGAGGGACTGAAAGTGCCGAAGAAACAGCCCCGCAGAGGCCGGCTGTGGTTGAACGATGGGTCGTGCCTTCGGTTAAGACCGTGCTGGCAGGATCATGTCTGGGCGTACGATTTTGTGGCAGATCGAACCCACGATGGTCGTCCACTGAAGATCTTGACGGTGGTGGATGAATACACGCGAGAGTGTTTGGCGATCGACGTAGAACGGCGAGCCGATTCGATGAGTGTTTTGGAACGGCTAGCAGCCTTGTTTGTGGAGCGGGGAGTTCCCGATTACCTTCGCTCGGATAATGGGTCCGAGTTCACCGCTCGGTTGGTACGGGACTGGCTGGAACGGGTCGGGGTGAAAACCCTGTTCATCGAGCCTGCGAGCCCCTGGGAAAACGGGTATGTGGAATCGTTTAACGGGAAGTTTCGAGACGAGTTTCTGAATGGAGAGATCTTTTACACCTTGCGGGAAGCGAAGGTGTTGATTGAGGGATGGCGGCGGGAGTATAACAGAGTTCGCCCGCACAGCGCGTTGGGCTACCGGCCGCCAGCCCCGGAAGTGATCCTGCCGTTACCGCCGGGTTCCGCTCCGCTCCACCCGGCTGCAACGGCGTATGGACTACCATGGAAGGTGGACCAATAACCGGGGGCAGGTCACTGGCGTATTATGTGTCAAGTGGCGTGTTTTCATTTGGTGTTTATACATTCTGGTCCGGTGGATTTCCGTGGTATTTCGCAAACGAATGGCGAGCGAGTTCGTGGCAAGGCTGGCTTATTGTAGTTGTTCTTGCGGCGGCATTCGTGAAGGCATGCCGGGAGGCTCGCGGCTCGAGGGGAAAGAAAATGTCCACCAGCGATTTCGGTGGAATTCCGAGTCTTACCCAGCGGTCATGCGACAGGCAGTGACGCGATTGACGAGAAACGATTGAAGCTAGGGAGCCGGGCGAGTCAGCATGCGGCTCCTGGGGCCCGAGCCTGGGGATTTCCCCACAGCCGGCTCGTGTAGCGCCGGCTTGGCCAAATACAGGTACCATCGTAAATACAGATCGGGGGCTGCCGGACCCTCCCGCCAGTTGCGGGAAATTGTCGTGTCCGGCCAGTCCCAGACGCGTTCTGGATGCATATCTACATTGAGCGGTTGGATGTCCCACCGTCCACTTGGATAGTGGTACACACCGACCACCTGCACCCATACGGCCACCACGATCGCCAGCGTAAAAGCAACCTGTAGCAGCGGAGCAGCCCGAATCCGAGGCCAAACCGGAACCAAGAAAAACGCCAGGAAGGGCAGCAAATCGGTAAGGTAGCGAGGACCGAAACACCAGCCGCCCCACCAGCGATCGTACCCCGCGTAAAAGATAAAGGTGCCGGCCACGCCCGCGATGACGTACGGTTCCCAACCGAACCTGTTATGTTTCCAGAACCGCACCGCGCCCCAGAGTGCGAAAACCGTCCAGGGCATGAAAGTAAACAGCCCCCTGTTTGGGCTCATCAGCAGGCCGGCTGCACCGTTCCCCAGAGAGCCGGAAAAGGCATCTAAGACGCCGCTGTAACCCATGATACGGTGAGCCGAAGAATACGCTCCGAACAGATTGCCAAAAAAGTACAGGTTGTAAGCAAGCACCAAGAAGCCGAAGATGAACAATGGCGCGAACAGGAGCACCAGCCTGTTGCGCTGATGGCGAACGAAGTAAGCCAACACGGCCAGCAAGAGCAGTGCGTTCGGGGGCCTATTGGCCACCGCGACCGCCAGCGCCAGGCCAACCCAGAATCCATAGTTCCAAGACGCTGGATCGCGCAACAGCGCCCACAACAGGAACGCAAAGGCCAATTGCGTCAGCCCGTGGGTCCACAGAGCCTGGCTGGAGATGCTCCAGGTGCTGCTGGCCATCCCGTAAGTCAGAGCGATCAGCAAGTTGCCCGAGGGCAAGACGACCCTCCCCAGGGCCAGATACAGCACTCCCGCCGATAAGGCGGCAATCAACCCCGCGCTGAGTTTCTCCATCGTGTCCGCGATCAGCGAGATCGTGGAAGCGGGCACAGCATCGGGTTGATGGGAGAGCCACCACGCAGGTACGACGTAAAGCGGTGTAATGACTAGCGAGGTCAGGATCGGGTAGCTCGACATCCAATGGCCGCGGGATTCGGTTGCAAAGTAGGGGCCATAAAGGAGCCCACGCTCCAGATGGGGCTCGACCCACTTATCCAGGTAGAAGGACCCATCCACCAGCAGACTAAAAGGAAGAAGGCGAGTGGGAATTGTATCGCCAGTAGAGAGCTTGCGGAGATTGGAGTTGTACAAAAGAAACAGGAAGCCACACAGAAACAGCACTAACAGTGGCCGAGGCCTGATGTCCAAGGTCCCGCTGCTCACATCCCCCAGTATCGCGGAGCGGACGTTTTCCTGCAATTCCAAAACAAATCCTAGCGCGAATTCCCTTGCCCTTTCCCACTGACTGCCTCACCCGGCATATTTCGTCGACCCGGCCGGCGCCAAGCGAACAATCCGATGGCCAGCGCCGTCATCAATGTGACCGCGGCGCCCCACTGCAATGACAACGGCTGGTAGCGGAAGACGACGCGATGCGTGCCGGGAGGCAGCGCCACCGCACGGAACATCTGATTCGCGCGCAGCAGCGGGGCCGGTTTTCCATTGAGCGTGACCTGCCAGTCAGGGTGGTAGCTGTCGGTGAGCACCAAATAGGCCGGAACCGAGGTAGTGGCCGCGACTTCTACGTGCAGGGCATCGCGGCGCAACAGCCTGGCTTCTCCCGAAGGCTGTAGAGCGGGGCCGGCCTGGCCGACCGGCTCCGCCACGTGGGCGCGTTCCGGATCGGAGGGCTCGAGCACAACCTGTCGCGCAGGATCATGATCGGGCGAAAGCAGCCGGGCGATCGTTGGTTGCCCCCGCGCAAGAAAGATCGGCTCCCGAACTAGGTACGCCCGCGGAAGTGCATCGCGAACCCGATAGACCCGGACAGGCAGGGTCGTCGCGTTCGAGGCCGAGCCAATCCACTCCAAACCCGCCGCCGACGGGAGGCCCTTCAGCAACGCATAGTCCACGCTGCCGAGGCGCAGCAGGCGCACCAGTGGCTCGCCGGATAGCCCCTGCCAGTATACCCGGTGGATAAGGGACTGTTGTGGCCGCGGCAAGATGCGCTCCGGGTCATTCGTGAACGTGTTCTCCACACCCAGCAGGCCTGTGCCAGCTTGCAGGCTTAAGCGGGAGGTGTAGAGGCCTTGCGCTGCTGGGGGCAAAAAATCCACTGCCGCCAGGTCCGCCAGCATCTTGCCACGGGGCAAATAGGGAGACTCTACAAAGACGCGCGGCGGGGGCTGAACTGCGGGCACACTCGCCGGCGGGTGGGTGGGTTCCAGGTAGCGCATGGCCGGTGGTGTGTCCCCGAACAAGCGGCGGTCCGCCAGCGGGTTCAGCGTGTGGTGGCCGGAAACCAAATGAAGAATCCCAGCAGTGGCCACCACCAGTACGAGCCGTCGGCGCAAGGACTCGCGAAGCCTACCGCTCAAGACACAGGCCATCAGCAGGGCTACCCCCAGCACGCCAGGAAGCCGGGCGGGAATGACTCGCACCAACCAGTCGGTGGCGCGCGCCAGCAGTTCGGTCCGATCCACCCCCAAGGTCTGGCGAATGTGTAGGGCGTGGCTGTGATCAAACTTCAGCGCCGTCAGCCAGCCCGCCAGGGCCCGTGCCGGGCCCGGCCAGAAGACTGGGATGGCGGTCAGGACTAGCCAAACCAGCCCAATCGCCAGCAGTCCAACGCTCAGACGACGTAGCCAGCGGGCATGAGCGCCCTCAGTCCGTCCGTGCAGCAGATACTGGACACCCAGCGCCGCAAGTTGTGTCGCCGCCAACGTGAACGGCACCAGGAACTTTACTGGAAAGCGAAAGATGCGGAACAGAGGGATCAGGTCGTAGAACACTAGGCCAAAAGGTGTGAAGCGTCCCAGGGCCAGGGCCAGCGACACCATGCCTACCACTAGCCAGAGACGCGTGGCCCTGGTGCCATCAGTTGCGGCTTCGCCCCCTGTCGCTGTACGAACCAGTACCGCCACCATCGCCAGAGCCAACGGAACTACGCCAATGAACACCGAGGGAAACAAATACAGCTCGCGTCCTTCCAGATAGAGCCAAGGCAGTCCCTCATCGAGAAACGGGTCTCCCCAGAACTGAGGAGAGAGCATCTCGACAAATTTCAGTGGGTGCAGCGACCAGAACAGACTGTGCTGATAGGTGAAATGGCCCGCCCGTTGGGTATGGTGCAGGTGCCACAGTGTCGGGACCACCTGCACCGCCGCCAGTCCGCCCGCCAGCATCAGGCCCCACAGAAAGCGGCCGAACAGCCGGCGGTTGGCGGCAGCCCAAAAGGGGGCAGCAAAGTCGCCATAGAAAGCGATAGCCCAGCCGAGCACCAATGCAATGGTGACCAGGCTGATGAGGGGTGAGCCAGCGAACACCTGGAGCGCCAGGCAAGTCGCAACGAGTCCCGCGCCTCGCCAGCCGCCCCGGCGCATCTGGTAATCGGCGGCCAGGACCGCCAGTGGCATCCAGGCGGTGGCCGGCAGAACGTTATAGAAATTGCCCAGCGACATTACCGGCCCGCTGAAAACGAACAGCGCCCCGGCCACATAGCAGGGAAATGGCTTGAGGCCGACCCGCCGCGCCAGCAGAAATGCACCAACTGCCAGTAAAAAGAAATGCAACACGAAGTGCAGCTTGAAGCCGTACGCCGCCGGCAGGACCCAAGTCAGCCAAGTGGTGGGATAAAACAACAGATAATTGGGATTGACAACGACCGACTCGCCGAAGTGCTCGAACGGATTCCACAGGGGCAGCAGACCGGACCGAACCAGTGCACGCATCTCCACCACTCGAGGGAAGTGGGTGAAGGTAACGTCCCGGAAGAACAGGACGTCGGAAGTGAACAGGTGGCGCCAGAAGACAGCAGCCACCGAGGACATCAGGGCAGCGAAAGCGAAGCCATAGCCGCGGCTGACCTTCTGGTCGGCAGTCCGCAGGCGGCACTCGGCACTTAGCAACGCATTACCTGTCGGCGCTTAGCAACGCACTACGTGGAAGTTAAGTTGTCCTTCAGAGCGTTTGCTGAGGCAGGTCGTGCATCAGCTTCTATAGCCCGTCCGGAGCGAATTCCGGCGACCGGCAGCAGTCCCGGCAGTGGTTAGCGATGCAATCTTGTATCAGTCCCTTCCTCTGCGTAGAACGGCACTAGACTGGCACGAAAGGGAGCAAATCGCAACCGGCCTATCCCCCACAAGATGGGGAAGCAAGTGACTGAGGAAAGAAATGAAGACCGCTGAACTCAGCGGGCCGGCGGCAGGGCGCGGGCTTCGCGGGGCGTCGGGGCCGGCAGGGTAAAGATGATCTCGCCCGGTCGGGCCAGCTTCATCTCCTCGCGGGCGATGCGTTCAATGGCGGCGGGGTCGCTGCGCAAGCTCTGGACGCGTTGCTGCAGTTGCTGGTTCTCTCCCTGCAGGTGGTGGATTTCACTCTCCAGTTGCCGCACCTCCTTCTGTCGCTGGCGCATCTTGAGGTGTCCGTGGTCTCCCACAATCTGATGGACGCACAGCAACAGCAGCAACAGGCCGCCGACACCGGCTAACCAGCGCCAGCGCTGCCCCGGGTGCGTGACTAGGCGAATACGAATTTTTTTCCCTCCTCGACTAGCGCGTTCAACTCGGCAGGGTCGCGAGCTTCCGCATAGACGCGCACGACCGGCTCGGTCCCCGAAACGCGGAACAAGGCCCAGGAACCGTCCTCCAGCACCAGCTTCAAACCGTCCAGCCGCACGATCTGTTTCACCTTGCGACCAGCAAAGCTGGATGGGTCCTGCTGGAGGCGGCTCAGGAACCGCGCCTTAACCTCCTCGGGCAACCGGAAGTTGACCCGCTGCGGGTAAAAGCCGCCGACCTTGCGGAACAGCTCCTCCAGCTGCTCGCGGAGTGGAGCACCGCGCCGCGCTACCATCTCCGCCGTCAGCAGGCAGGCCAGGATGCCGTCCTTTTCCGGAACGTGGCGATAGATGGACAGCCCGGCGCTCTCCTCGCCGCCCAGCACGATCTTATCCGCTTTGATCAGCTCCCCGATGAATTTGAAGCCCACCGGGGTTTCATAGAGTGGCACCTGATGGTGCTCCGACAGCGCGTTCACCAGATTGGTGGTGGCCACGCTTTTGGCCACGCCCAGCTTCCAGCCGCGCGTCTCCACCAGGTAGTCAAACAGGAGCCCGACAATGTAGTTGGGCGAGATGAAGTGTCCGCCGTCATCCATGATGCCGAAGCGGTCAGCGTCACCGTCGGTGGCCAGGCCTACCTGCGCCCCGGTCTCCTCCATCGCTTGCTTCAGCTCTTCCAGGTATTCGTCGGCGGGCTCGGGAGGGTGGCCGCCAAAGAGGACGTCGCGGCAGTCATGCAGGACGGTCACCGCAATACCCGCGTCCCGCAACAAGCGGTCCGCATAGCCACGGGCGGCGCCGTAGAGCGGATCTAAGACCAGCTTCAAGCCCGCCTTGCGGATCGCCTCCAGGTCCACCTTGCTGCGGAGGTCTTCGAGGTAGGCACGGTCCAAGTCCACCGGCTCAATGGAGCCGGGGCTGGTACCCGGTCGCGGCGCTGCGCCCTCTTGAATCAGTTGCTCCACCTCGTGGGTCACCTCGGGCAAGGCCGGCGCGCCGTCGGAGGTGGAAAATTTCACCCCGTTATACTCAGGCGGGTTATGTGAGGCCGTGAAGTTAATGCCGCCGTCGGTGCCCCGGTTCCGGATTTCGAAGGAAATAGCGGGTGTCGGCGCCGACTGCCGACCAACCAGGCAGCGGACGCCGTAGCCGGAGGCCACCTGAGCCGCTAACTCCGCACAGGTCTCTCCCAGGAAGCGAGGATCGCGCCCTACAATCAGCACTGGCGCTCCGTCCTGATGATGCTCCACCACGTACCGGGCAATGCCTGCCACCGCGCGGCGTACGTTGGCAAGGGTGAAGTCCTCGGCAATGATGGCCCGCCATCCGGAAGTCCCAAATTTGATTTCCGCGCTCATGGTAGTATGTCGGTGTGACCGACAAAGTGGTTATTTATGTGACCAGCGGCGACACCGACGAAAGCAAGAAAATCGCCCGCGCCTTGGTCGAGAAACGCCTGGCCGCCTGCGTAAACCTGGTTCCGCAGATTCGCTCCTTCTACCGCTGGGAAGGCAAGATCCAGGACGACCCGGAGTCGCTGCTGGTCATCAAGACCAGCCGAAGCTTGTTTGCCGCCGTCCGCGCCGAAGTCGAGCGCCTTCACAGCTACCGCGTCCCCGAAGTGCTCTGTGTTCCCATCCTTGAGGGATCGCCCAACTACATGACCTGGCTGGGGGATTCCCTGCGCAAATCCGAGTAGAATCCGGGCATGGGTATCCCAACTCACCCTTGCTCAGGTTGCTTGCAGGGCGTTCTCCAGATCACCCAGAATGTCCTCTACGTCCTCGATCCCGACCGAGAGGCGAAGCAACCCCTCGCTAATACCCATCTGGGCACGCTCCTCCGGGCTCAAACCGGCGTGCGACATGCTGGCCGGATGGGAGATGAGCGTCTCGACACCTCCCAGGCTCTCCGCCAAGGAACATAGGCGCAGACCGGCCAGCTGGCGCCGCGCTGCCTCCAGCGAGCCCATGTCGAACGCTATCATGCCTCCGAAGCCGCTCATCTGGCGTCGGGCCAGCTCGTACTGCGAATGGCTGGACAAGCCTGGATAATATACCCGGAGCACCTTCGGCTGCTGACTCAGCCAGGTGGCCACGGCCACGCCGTTTTCGTTGTGCTGCCGCATGCGCACGGCCAGGGTTTTGACGCCGCGCAGCACCAGCCAGCAGTCGAACGGGCCAAGAATGGCGCCAGCCGTGCTCTGGATGAGACCGAGCTGCCGGGCGCGATCTTGCTGGCTGGCGGCGAAGACCACGGCGCCGCCCACCCCGTCACTGTGTCCGTTCAAGTACTTGGTGGTGGAATGCACCACGACATCGGCGCCCAGAGCCAGCGGACGCTGGAAGTAGGGAGTCATGAAGGTGTTGTCCACCCCCAGCAGCAGGCCACGGGCATGGGCCAGCTCAGCAGCCGCCGCGATGTCGGTCAAGGTCATCAGCGGGTTGGCCGGCGTCTCAATATAGAGCAGGCGCGTGTTGGGGCGGATGGCGGTTTCCACCTCTTCCAGGCAGGCCGTGTCCGCGTAGCTAAACTCCAGCCCGGAGCGGGCCAGAACTCGGCGGAACAGGCGGGGCACTCCGCCGTAAACCCGGCGGGAGCACAGGACGTGGTCGCCGTGGCCAAACAAGCTCAGCAGCGCGTGGATGGCCGCCATGCCCGAGGCGAAGGCCAGCCCGACCGCTCCCCCCTCCAGCGCCGCCAGGTTCCGTTCCAGTGCGCGCCTCGTCGGGTTGCTGGAGCGGGCGTACTCATATCCCTTGTGCCGTCCCAGAGCTTCCTGCACGAAGGTGGAGGTCTGGTAGATGGGAGGAACAATGGCGCCGGTGGCCGGGTCGGGCTCTTGCCCGCAATGAATCGCGTCGGTGGCAAAACCCATAGCTGGAAAAGTATCACAACTCCAGAGTTCGGAGACCGAAGTGCGCCGTCCGAAGTGTCTACCGGAACGGGGCTGTCTTGGACTAGAATAGGAGGTTATGAAGGTGAGAATGCTTGCTGCCGCCCTTTTTCTATTGCCGCTTGTCCTGTGGAACCCGCTTGCGGCCGACACCCAGTACACCATTCTGACGATTGACGTGCGCGACGCCACTAGCAAACGGCCGGTTCACCAGGCTTCGGTTACGGTGAACTTCATCACCGCGCGTATACTCCGTAAGGACTTGCGCCGCGAGTGGAATAGCAAGACCAACCGGCGGGGATTGGTGGAATTCCCGGAGATTCCCTCCGGCAAAGTGCGCGTACAGGTGATTGCCCCCGCTTACCGGACTGCCGGTGAAATTTTCGAGATCCGCGGCGAAGAGCACACCGTGAAGATAAAGCTGGAGCGGCCCAAGAAGCGACAGGTATCGGCTCACGAACCGCCCGAGCTGGAGAAGAAACCCGAGTCAGAGAAGAAGAAGCCCGAATAGAGGGCGAGCTGGCCGGCTGCTCTGCGTTCACAAACCCCAGTTTCTGTGTCCAGCATCCTGTTTGTTCGCCTCAGCGACTGTATTTTGGCAGAATTGCCAGGTTTCACGGGCCCGCCGCCAACTTCCTCATCTCGCCCATCACTTTTGAGATCCAGACCTCACCTGCACCATGCATCATCTCCTGGAAGCCACGCCCTCTCGAACACAACTCCAGTCATTTCTTTTCCGGTTTGGGTTTTGGAGCCGGCGCCGTTTTGGCATCCAGGGCTGGGTTTGCCACGCTTCCCGGTTTGGCCGGTGCGACACCGGTAATCACCGGGCGGGCAGTTCCCGGGGTTGGCGACTGCGTTGCCTGCGGGCCGAAAAACTTTTCGTTCAACACCAGCGGGAATTCTTTCTTCACCTGCTCCATAGCCTGAAGAAACTTCTCCTGCTGGCGGGTGCCGCGGATGGTCGCATCGGCCTCATTCAGGGTAACCGCTCGTATTTCTTGTGTCTGCAATATGTAGTATCCCTGGCCTTCCTTGACCGGCTCGCTGATCTGGTTCGGCTTCAGGCTGAAGATGACCTTCGCCAAACTGGCGGGAAGCTGGTTCTTGCGGACGGTGCCAAGGTCCCCGCCCTTTTGTGCGCTCTCCTTGTGATCGGAATGGGCTTTGGCGAGAGCTGAAAAATCGGCTCCAGCCAACAGCTGCTCGCGTAGCTCTTCGGCGCGGGCAAGGGCTTGCTGCTCAGTCCGCGGCTTGGGCGCCTCCTGCTCGGTGGCAGAAGCGACGGCGGCAGGCTTAGCCTGAGGCTTGAAAGCTACGAAGATACTTTTCACCTTGGCTTGCTCAAACTCGGCCCGATGCTCGTCGTAGTAGTCCTTCACTTCCTCTTTGGTGATCTGCTGAGCTTTAGCCTGAAGGCGTTGGACGGCCAGACTCGCCAGCAACTGGACTCTCATAAACTGAATCTGCCCTTTGAACTGGGGGGTCTGATCCAGCTTCTCTTGCTTGGCCAGCAGCGCCAAGCCGCGAAACGCCGCGTAGTTATTGGCAAATAATCTATCTCCCCACTGTTGCACCAAACGCCCGTACTGAGGCGGCAGGCCTTGCTTGATCAGCTCGAAACGCGACCGGGTGATTTCTTCTGGACCAATGGTGAGCACAACTTCATCGGGACCTACCGTGTCCTTGCTGGAGGGCGCCTTGCTGGACGGCGCCGCCGGGCTAGCGGGTGGAACTGTCTGCGAGCTTTTGGCAGGATTGGACGGCGTGGCCGGCTGAGCCTGCACAGCTGGCTTGGGCTTGCCAGCCGGGGCCGGCTCCTGGGCCAACAACCCCACGCCCAATACTCCCGCCGCCACCCACGTTGCCGTCACATACCTTTTCTTTAGATACATGAGACTTCCCTCGCATTCCTTTTCACATTTAGTCTCGAAAGCCAGGGTGCCGGGTATCTTTCAGGCGGAACCCTACCGGCAGGCGAGACCCTACAGGACGAAAGGGCCTGATCGAGAAGGCAAACCGACCAACGAACCCTCGCGCGCAATGGCTTATCATAGCATAGCGCGCGGCATAGCGCGCAGCCATGCCTATGCTTCGACCGTACGGCGCAACGGCCACGCCCGCCGACACGGCGCTTGCGCTGAGCCAGCAGCAGAGGGAAAAACGCCGTGTCGCGTTCCGCTCCATCCTGGCGGCCACCGTCATCACAGCCCTGAAGGTGGTGGTCGGATTCCGCACCGGAAGCCTGGGCGTCTTGTCGGAAGCGGCCCATTCTGCTCTGGACCTGATGGCGGCCGTCATCACCTTCGTATCGGTGCGCGTTTCCGACAAGCCCGCCGATGCAGAGCATCAATACGGCCACCAGAAAATCGAGAACTTTTCCGCCTTTCTGCAAACCGGGCTGTTGCTGCTGACCTGCGTCTGGATTGTGGTGGAGGCGGTTCGGCGGCTGCTTCACCAGAATGTGGAAATTGAGCCTTCCGTGTGGGCTTTCGGGGTGATGTTCCTTTCCGTGGTGGTGGACTACAACCGCTCCCGGGCGTTGCAGCGCACGGCCCGCAAGTACGAGAGCCAAGCCCTGGAGGCCGACGCCCTGCATTTTTCGACCGACGTGTGGAGTTCCCTGGTGGTGATCTTCGGGCTGACGCTGGTCTGGGCCGGACGCCGCTACGGCATGCCTGAGCTGATGGTGGCCGACCCGCTGGCGGCTATCGGCGTCAGTGGCATCGTTGCCTATATCGGCCTGCAACTGGGCAAGCGCACAATGGACGCCCTGTTGGATGCCGCCCCCCGGGGCGTGCGGGCCGAACTGGTGGCTCAGGTCCGCCAAGTGAAGGGAGTGCTGGCTTGCGAACGGCTGCGGGTTCGCCGCGCCGGCAACCGCTACTTTGTTGACACCATCATTGCCGTGGAACGCTCGCTTCCGTTTGAGCAGGTCGAGGCCATTGCCGACGCCGTCGAGGAGCGAATCCAGCAAACGCTGCCCCATTCCGACATCATGATCCACACCGAGCCACGCCCGCCCCCCTCGGGCAGCCTGTTCGAAAAAGTGAAAGCAGTGGCTGCGCGGCACAACCTGTTCGTGCACGAGCTGGCAGCACACGACATCGCCGGCAATCGCCACCTGGAACTGCACCTGGAGGTGAGCGATCGCCACACCCTCCGCCAGGCCCACGAGCTGGTCAGCCGCGTTGAGACCGAGATCCTGCGCGAAGCCCCCGAGGTCACCACCATTAATACCCACATCGAGGACGAAGGAGCGCAGGTGGAGTTCGGGCGCCTGGTCGTGGAGGAGCATGGCAGTATCGAACAGCGGCTGCGGGAAATCGCCGCCCAATTTCCGGAGATTCTGGATTGCCACGAAATCCTGGTCCGGTCGGTTCGCAACCGCCTCTACGTTTCCTGCCATTGCACCATGAACGGCAATCTGCCCATTACCCGTGTGCACGAAGTCACCGCCGACCTGGAGACGCAATTCAAGCGCGCCTTGCCCGGCGTGTTTCGCCTCACGATTCACAGCGAACCAGACAGCGAACGGGGCCTGACGCCTTAACGAAAAAGTCGGGACTCAATGAAGATGCTCAGCACTGCGGTGCGACTTCTGACGGCTGCGGACCGGCCCGCCTTGCTGGGGGCTGCGGCGGTGGTGATTTACGCGGCAATGGCTGGCTTCCGCACCATCTCCAGCCACGATCTGTTCTGGCAGCTTCGCGACGCGCGGTATCTGGTGGAAACCGGCAACATTGCCCGCCTTGACGTCTTCTCCTACACCGCTACGGGACAGCCCTGGATGTACCCGCCGGGGGCGGGTTTGCTTTCCTACGGCCTTTACTGCCTGGGCGGCTATGTCGCGGTTTCGTTGTCTGGCCTCGTCACCTGCGCGGCTACGACCGCGACACTGCTGGCTGTTCGCCCCGGGGTGCTGGCGGCTGCGTTGGTGGGTCTCGCTGTTCCCCAGATTGCCATGCGCACGGTCGCTCGGGCGGAAATGTTCACCATTCTGTTTTTTGCGCTTTTCCTCGTCCTGTTGTTCCGTGGAGTGGCAGAGAAACACCTGTGGCTGTTGCCCCTGCTCATGGGGATCTGGGTCAATTTACACCCCGGCTTTCTCGCCGGCTTCGGATTAATAGCGTTGTTTCTGGTGGGGGCATGCTTGACTGGGGCCCGGGTGCGAAAGCTGGCATATATCGGCGTCCTGTGCCTTTTAGCCACTTTCCTGAACCCATTTGGTCCCGGGGTCTGGAAGATTCCTTGGCGACAGGCGCAGCAACATTGGCTGCATCAAAGATTAGTAATTGAATGGTGGCCTTCGTCCTGGAGCTGGTGGCGGCTTGAGGAGCTGTTGGAATGGCGTGACCCGAGTGGGGCCTACTGGGTGCTTCTCTTCGTAGGTTTGGTGGCTGCTTGCTGGGGGCTATGGGGAAAAAGGTGGGATTTGGTGGTCTTGCTTGCGGGAGTCGCTGCAACCTCTCTTTATTCACAGCGCTTTCAGGTGTTGCTGGCGATGACGGTGGCCGCTTGCGCTCCCGGACTGGTCGCCGGCGCCCAGGTTCGCCGCGGCTTGCGGTGGGCTGCTGTTTTAGCGTTGGTCTTTCTTACCGCCGTACGCGTCTCCGACCTAGCCAGCAATCGCTATTACTTTAGCCGCGGAACCCAAGCCACCTTCGGCGCTGGGCTCTCCTACGTGTTTCCGGAGCGGGCAGCAGAGTTTGTACTGAGAGAGCAACTCCCGGGCCGCCTGCTGCACGATCTGCCTTCAGGAGATTACCTGAGCTGGAAGCTGGGCCACGGCTACCCCGTCTTCATTGACGGACGTACCGTTCCTTTCGGCACCGAACTGGTGCGAGAACATGCAGGCGCTCTGCGGCTCCCGCTAGATTCGCCGGAATGGCAAGCGTTCGCCGATCGCTGGGGCATCCAGACGGTGTTCCTGGGCATCGGATGGAACCGCGAGCCGCTTCGCAGGTTCTGTGAGACTCCCAACGTCCATCTGGTTTATCTGGATGCGGTTTCGGCTGTCTTCTTGCGTGACGGACCTGCCACCCGGCCCTGGACCGAAAGGCTGGGAAAGAGTTGCAACCAGGTGATCCTTCCGGCTCCACTCCCTGGCGAACCGGCATATGTTTTCCACCGACAGGCGGCCAGGCTCTATTTTGAACTGGGTCGCCATACGGAAGCCTGGGCGGCGGTTGAGCAGGCACGAAGAGATTTCGCGGGTGATCCCGAGCTGTTTGTTCAGGCGGGATTGATTCTGGCGGCGTTAAGGAAACCAGCAGAGGCCCGGCGCGAGCTGCTAGCGGGCACCGCCTTGCCGGGAAGCAGCCGCGTCTGGTTTACCCTTGGGTTCCTCGAACGGGAAGCGGGACGACACAAGGAAGCTATCCGGGCCCTGGAGCGGGCCACGCGGACGGGCGCCCTCCCCCACGAGGCCTACCGCTTGATCGCGGAAAGCAGGCTGGCGCTCGGGCAGCCGCGGCAGGCGCTCGTTTGGTTTGAGCGCGCTTTGCGGTCCCGTCACGCGGAGGCCGCTCGCTACATTCTCGGGGCGGCTTTCGTGGCGGCGGTCCACGTGGGAGAGGCCCGGGCGAAATTTGCGCTCGGAGACGCTACCGGAACGGAGGGTTCGCTACGGGCTGCCGTGGAGGCTTTCCCGAGCAATGCACAGTTGCATCTGATGCTAGCGGAGTTTTATACCGGGCAGGGACGAACTGCGCAGGCACTGGCAGCGCTGCAGCAAGCGCAGTCACTGGGCGCTTCCGGGCCCATGTTAGAGGCCCTTCAGAATCGTTTACGTGAGTGACGAGGCAGTTCTAGCAGTCCTACCAGCAATGGGCAGGCAGGGAAAGCTAGGCGTCAGGCAGCTTCCTTAAAACTGCACTCCTCGTTCGGGCAGACTTTCATCGTGCCCTGCGCTTTGGTGGTCTTTTCTAGCAGGTAGTTTGAACCGCACTGTGGGCAGCGTTCGGACAGCGGACGGTTCCAGGTGACGAAGTCGCAGTCGGGGTAGCGGGAGCATCCGTAGAAGATCTTGCCGCGTTTGGAGCGCCGCTCGACCACTTCACCGCCGCAGCCGGTTTTCGGGCAAGCGACGCCTACGGTCTTCGGCTTGACGTATTTGCAGTTGGGATACTTGCTGCACGCCGTGAACTCGCCGTAGCGGCCGTGCCGCAGCACCATTTGTGAGCTGCAGCGCGGGCAATTCTCCTCGAGCGGTACGTCTGGTTTCTTCTCCGCCTGCCCCAGCTGGCGAGTGGTTTTGCACTCCGGGTAGCCGGTGCAAGCCAGGAACTGGCCGAAGCGCCCGCGTTTGAGAATCATGGGACGCCCGCAGTTGCCGCAGCAACCGTGCTGGTCGGTCCCGGCCTCGGAAACCTCGGCCGTCTCTGGGTCGGACAACTCCGGTGCCAGCTCGCGTGTCGAGGTGCACTCGGGATAGCCGGTGCAAGCAATGAAGCGACCATGCCGGCCCCAGCGGATGATCATCGGCTTGCCGCACAGTTCACAGATCAGGTCTGTGGGCTGCTCCAGGCGCTTCAAGTCCTTCATGTCACGCTGGGCGCACTCCAGATCCTTTTCGAACTTTCCGTAAAAGCCGCGCAGCGCCTCCTGCCAGGCCAGCTTGCCCTCCTCGATCTCGTCCAGCTCCTCTTCCATCCGCGCGGTATAGTGCAGATCAAAGATGTCGCCGAAGTGCTCCACCAGCAGGTCGCTCACCACCATGCCTACCTCGGCGGGAAAAAACTTGTTCTGCCGCTTCTCGACGTACTCCCGGTCCTGGATGGTGCTGAGGATGTTGGCGTAGGTGGAAGGCCGACCGATGCCCTTCTCCTCCAGTTCCTTAACCAACGTGGCCTCGTTGTAGCGTGGTGGCGGCTCGGTAAAGTGCTGCTCCGGGGTGATCTTCAGCGCCTTCAGCACCTCTCCCTGGCTGACCACCGGAAGCTTGTGTTTCATCTCCTCGTCTTCCTCGTCCTTAACGTCCTTGCCTTCCTCGTAAACTCTACGGAAGCCGTCGAACTTGAGGATCGAGCCGGTGGCGCGGAAAAGGGAGTCGGCAGCGCGCACGTCAATCGCGGTATGGTCAAACACTGCGGGGTTCATCTGCGAGGCAACGAAGCGCTGCCAGATCAGGCGGTAGAGCTTCAGCTCATCTTCACCGAGGAACTTGGCGATCAGATCTGGGGTGCGCAGCACCGAAGTGGCCCGAATGGCTTCGTGCGCGTCCTGCGCGCCCTTCTTGCTCTTGTACACCACCGGCTCGGCTGGCAGGTAGGCGGCGCCGTACTCCGTCCGCGCGAACTCGCGCGCCTCAGCTAACGCGTCGGCCCCTACCCGGGTCGAGTCCGTCCGCATGTAGGTGATCAGCCCGACGCTGCCCTCCGGCCCCAGCTCCATGCCTTCGTAGAGACGCTGGGCCAGCATCATGGTGCGCTTGGCGCTGAAGCGCAGCTTGCGCGACGCCTCCTGCTGCAGATTGGAGGTGATGAAGGGGGGAACCGAGTGGCGACGCTTCTCGCGCTGGCTGACCGAGTGGACGACAAACGGCTCGGCGCGCAGCGACTCCTCCAGCGCTTGCGATTGTTCCTGGTTGGAGATTTCCAAGTCGGCAAGTTGCAACCGGCCGTCTTCGCCGACCCCGGTGATCCGCTTGACCAGCCGGGCATCGAACACCGGAGGGGTCTTGGCTTGCAGGTGCGCGTCTATCGTCCAGTATTCCCTTTTCTGGAAAGCGCGGATTTCACGCTCGCGCTCCACAACCAGCCGCAGGGCCACCGACTGCACCCGCCCGGCCGAGAGTCCTCGGCGCACCCTGTCCCAGAGCAGAGGGCTGATCTGGTATCCGACCAAGCGGTCCAGGATCCGGCGGGCCTGCTGCGCCGCCACCAGGCGCTCGTCAATCTGAGTGGGGTTGCGGAAGGCCTGCTCGATTCCCTTTTGGGTAATCTCGTTAAACAGCACCCGGTGGACAGGCTTGTGGTTCCCCAGTTCCTCGGCCAAGTGCTCGCAGATCGCTTCCCCTTCGCGGTCCGGGTCGGCCGCCAGGTAAATCGCCGAAGCCTGCCGGGCCGCCTGTTTCAATTCCTGGACCACCTTTTGCTTGGTCGGGATCACCTCGTAGACCGGTTCGAAGTCCTTCTCCAAGTTGACGCCCAGGGTCCGCTTGGGCAAGTCCTTGATGTGGCCCAGCGAAGCTTTCACTAGAAATTTGGGGCCCAGATACTTGTTGATGGTCCTGGCCTTGGCGGGCGATTCCACCACTACCAGCGCTCTGCCCGAGGCGCGAGTGGCAACGCGCGGTTCTTCAGCTTTCCTTTCGCCTGTGGCCTTAGCCGCCTGCGCTGTCTTGGCTGTCTTTGTGGCCTTGGCCGAGCGCGTCGTCTTGGCTTTCTTCGTGACCTTTTTCTTCGCCATCTGTTTCCTATAACAACTTAACAAAATTCTTTCCCGGCAACTGCCGAATGCGCCCTTTCAGCTCTAATTCAAGAAGCGCCGCTAAGATCTCCGGAGACGTAAAGCGGGGCAGGGCATCGAGCAGAGCGTCAATGTGTGCTGGCTCGTCCACGCGGAGCACTTCGTAAAGCGCCTGCTCGATCTCCGACAGCGACTCGGTAAATAAAGACGCGGCGGGGGCCTCCCCGGATTCAGAAACTGGGGCGGCCAGCAGGGTCTGGCGGGCCTTAGCCGGCAGCTCCTCAATGACATCCTTCCAGTCCTGTACCAACTTGGCGCCCTGCTTAATGAGAGTATTGGGTCCCCAACTGTACTTGTTGGTGATGTTGCCCGGCACGGCGAACACCTCGCGGTTCTGCTCCATGGCCAGCCGCGCAGTGATGAGCGAGCCGCTGTATTGCGCCGCCTCCACCACCATTACTCCCAGCGAAAGGCCGCTGATGATGCGGTTGCGGATGGAGAAGTTCTGGGGCGCAGCAAACGTGCCCAGGGGGAATTCGCTGATCACCACTCCTTTTTGCTCGATTTCCGCCTTCAATTTCTTATTCTCTCTGGGATAGCAGACGTCCATGCCACAGCCTAGCACGGCAATCGTTTTGCCGTTGGCCGACAGCGCGTCCCGGTGGGCCGCACTGTCAATGCCGCGGGCCATCCCGCTGGCGATCGCCAGGCCGCGCCCTGCCAGGTCAGCGGCCAGCCGCTCGGCGATGGCGCTACCGTAAGGCGTTGGCCTGCGCGAACCCACAATGGCCAGACATAGCTGAGACAGCAGTGTGACATCGCCCCGTGCGTACAACAGCACCGGTGGTTCGAAAATCTCTTTGAGGGCGGGCGGGTGTCGCGGGTCCAGGAAGGTAACCAATTCGTAACCCAGTTGCGCTACCTTGCCAGCCAGTAGAGCGCCTCTTCGTCAGATTGCACGACCGCTGCTGACTTTTTAGACACAGCCCTTCCCACCCGCTTCGTACGCGCAGCACTTCGTTCGGTTTCCTGTCTTCTGCGGTTGGTAACTCTACCGTTCGCTGAAAGAGTTTGTCAACTTCACCTCTGTGTCGCCCGTCCGCTGTCCGCAAACTTATTCATCTACTGTTTATCTGCGGCGCTCGATCACGGCGGCGAAGAAGCCGTCCAGGTTCTGGTCGGGGAAGGTTTCGAGATACTGGCCGCGGAGCAAATCTCGCCCGGTCTCGGTGAGGAACTCTGAGGCGCGCTCTGCCATCTGCTCTACCGGCACCAGGAAAAAACCTGAGCGGTCTGCCAGCACTTGCTCGACTACGGCCTGATTTTCTTCCGGCTCTAGCGAACAGGTGGAGTAGACGAGACGGCCGCCCGGCGCCAGCCGGCTCAGTGCGTTGTCGAGCAACAAGCGTTGCTTGGCCGCCAGCACCTTCAGGTCGCTTTCCGTAAGACGCCATTTGATCTCCGGATTGCGCCGAATGGTCCCGGTGCCCGAGCAGGGCGCATCCAGCAGAATTCTGTGGAAGGCCACACCAAAGGGCAACGGGCGTGTGGCATCCAATGCCACACACAACGGCGCATGCCCGCGGCCGGTGCCGGCAAGCTTCTTTACTAGGCGCAGGCGCGCAGGACGCAGGTCGCAGGCTACCAGTTCTGCCTGCGGAGCCAGTTCCGCCAGCGCCCCCGTTTTCATGCCTGGCGCGGCGCACAAGTCCAGCACACGTTCGCCGTCTTGCGGCGCCATAAGGTGCGGAATGATTTGTGAAGCTTCCTCCTGCACCGAAAAGCGACTCGCAACCCGCTTGACCTCCCCCGTGACGTCCCGGCAGTTGCGAACATAGCGGCAGGGCTGGCCCACTTCGATGCTTCGGCCTGAGGGAACCCGGATGAACACTGGTGGCGGGTGGTTATTGGCGCGCGCGACGGCCCGGGCTCGCTGCGGCCCATAATTCCGCACCCAACGCTCCAGAAGCCAGCCCGGGTGGGAGAGCTCGATCTGCTGCTTTGCGGATTCCGGCATGCCGGCCGGAAACAGCGATTCCAGCGGTGCGCGGGTAACCTGCCGCAGCACCGCATTCACCAACCCAGAGGCCGAGCCTTTGCGGACGCGTTTCACCAGCTCGACGCTTTGTTCCACTGCGGCCGACGCCGGTATCCGTTCGAGGAAGCGCAACTGGTAGATGCCCAGGCGCATCGCGGTGCGCACCTCGGGGTCCCAGCGATCTGGCACTTTGCCCGAGAAATGGGCGGCCAGCCAATCGAGCTGGCCCTGCCAGCGCAGGCAGCCCATGACGAGTTCCTGAGCCAGCCCCCGGTCGGCAGCTGAGAGCTTTTCCGTCCGCCACGAGTTGAGCAGCTCGGCCGCGTAGCTTTGCTCGCACTCAACGCGAAGAAGAATCTGGAAAGCGACGTGGCGCGCTGGGGTCAGCATGAAATTGATTGAGCGATGATGGATCCATTGACGAGTGGGGGTTGTCTAGAGCAGCCAGTCGTCAATGATTCAGTGGTCTCAGCCCAGGCGTTCGCCTGGGCTTATCCGCACCCCGTTCAAAAAATCGGCGGCAGGCAGACGCTTGCGCCCCTCCCGCTGCACCTCGTCAAGCTCCAGCCAGGTGCTCTGGCCACAAGCGGCCAGCAGGTGCCTACCCTCCACCCGCAGCGTGCCGGGCGGCAGCGAGGCGTGTGGAGGAGTTGTCACCTCTGGGCACGCTCGCCACAGGTGGAGCAAGCTGCCGCGGAAGGTGGTGAACGCTCCCGGCCAAGGCACCAGACCACGCACACGGTTGGTGATGTCGCGTGCCGGCTGGCTCCAATCAATCCGCCCGTCCTCCTTCTTTAGAATGGGCGCCGAGGTAGCCAGCGCGTGGTTCTGAGGAAGCGGCGTGAGAGTGTCGCGCTCGAGTCCCTCCAGCGTTTCCAACATCAGCGACGCGCCGATCTCCGACAGGCGGTGCCCCAGCGAAATCGCGTGCTCCTCGGGTTCGATGGGTGTCTCCCGGGCCAGCAGGATGTCGCCCGTGTCCAGCCCGGCATCCATGCGCATGGTGGTGACACCTGACACGGTCTCTCCGCGGATAATGGCCCACTGCACCGGGGCCGCTCCCCGGTACTTCGGCAATATCGAGGCATGCAGATTGATGCAACCGCGCTGTGGTAAGTCCAGAATGTGCTGGGGAAGGATCTTTCCGTAGCCGACCACCACCACGGTTTCCGGCTTGATTGATTTCAGCAGGTCGAACACTTCCGGAGTCCGGATCCGGGGCGGCTGGTGCACCGGTAAGGCCAGGGCCAGTGCGGCCTGCTTCGCCGGAGGCGCCGTCAGCCGGCCACCCCGCCCGGCAGGCTGGTCCGGCTGGGTGAAGACAGCGAGGACGCGGTGCCCTGCCCCCTGCAGCGCCTTCAAAGCGGGGAGGGCGAATTCCGGAGTGCCCATGAAGACCAGTTCCATCGCCAGGTGCTATGTGTCAGGTGCCGGCCTGTCTGGTGCCAGCTTGTCAGGTGCCAGGTGTCTTGGAAGCTTAAACCTTAAATTTGGAACCTGACACCTGGCTTCCTACCATTCGCCCGCGCGCATTAATTTGCGCACCTTGCGCTTGATCAGATCGCGGCGCAGGGAACCAAGGTGCGAAATGAAGAGGCGGCCGTTCAGGTGGTCGGTTTCATGGCACAAGGCGCGGGCCAGCAGGTCTTCTCCGGTCAGCTCGAACCATTCCCCTTTCAGGTTTTGGGCCCTGACCACGGCCTTCTTGGGGCGGGTGAGCTCGGCGCGAAAGGTCGGCAGGCTCAGGCATCCCTCCTCCAGGGTGTGCTTGCCCTCCGTGCGCAGGATCGTCGGATTGCACAGCACCAGTTTGGCCTGCCGGTCTTCGCCGGAGGTGAGGTCCACCACAGCGAGGCGACGCCCGATGCCGATCTGCGGCGCAGCCAGCCCCACGCCGTGCGCCGCGTACATGGACTCAAACATGTCCTCGGCCAGCTTGGCCAGATCTGCGTTGAACTCGGTGACCGGACCCGCAGCACGTTCCAGCACGGGATCACCGTATTTCACGATCTTGTAAATCAACTGATCGCTCCGAACCGTGATTCAGAACTCCTTCAACTGCTTAAGGTAGCCCTGGTAGTTGCGCTCGATTTCCTGGAGCGAGTCACCTCCGAACTTCTCGAGGAAGCAGCGGGCCAGCACCAGCGCGACCATGGTCTCGCCGCCGACGCCCGCAGCCGGCACCACGCAGACATCCGAGCGCTCGTAGGCTGCCTGCGTCGACTCTTTGGTCACCAGGTCCACCGATTCCAGCGGACGGCGCAAGGTGGAAATGGGCTTGAGGTAGCCGCGCACGACGATCTCCTGGCCGTTGCTGATGCCCCCTTCGATGCCGCCGGCCCGGTTGCTCCTGCGGGTGAAGCCCGGCCGCTGCGGGTCGTAGCCAATAGGGTCCTGCACGGTGGAGCCGAAGGATAACGCATTTTCGACGCCGCTGCCGATCTCCACCGCCTTCACCGCCTGCAGCGACACGAGCGCCTGGGCCAGCAGGCCGTCCAGCCGCTCGTCCCAGTTGGCGCAGGTCCCCAGGCCCGGGGGAACGCCGCAAGCGACGACCTCGAAGACACCGCCCACCGAATCGCCGGTGCGCAAGGCCTTATCCACTTCGGCCTTCATTGCGGCTTCGGTCTCTGGATCCGCGCAGCGAAGCACCGGCTCCGGGCGCGTGGCCACCTGGCGAATCTGTTCGAAAGTGACCGGCTTGCGCAACACAACGCCCCCCACAGCGATGACGTGGCTCCAGACCTCGATGTGGAAGCAACGCAGCAACAGCTTGGCCAGAGCGCCGGCGCCGACCCGCGCTGCGCTTTCCCGCGCACTGGCCCGTTCCAGCACGAAGCGCGCGTCATGCAGATTGTATTTCAGGCAGCCGGCCAGGTCGGCGTGCCCCGGCCGCGGCGCAGTCAGCTTCCGTTGCTGCGACTCGGGAACCTCGCGCGCCTCCACTGGCAGGCTCTCTTTCCAATTTTCCCAGTCCCGGTTCCGGATCAGCATGGCCACCGGGGCGCCGATAGTGGAGCCGCGGCGCACGCCAGACAGAATCTCGGCGTTATCCGTCTCGATCTTCATGCGCCCGCCGCGCCCGTAGCCGCCCTGGCGGCGGCGCAGCTCGGTATTAATGAATTCCAGGTCTATGGGAATGCCTGAGGGAAGCCCCTGGACCAGGGCCACCAGGCTCTGCCCGTGCGACTCGCCGGCAGTAGAAAAGCGTAGCATCGGAAGACATGTGTCAGGTGTCAGGCGTGAGAACTTAAGAATGCGGGCTGGGCTTCACGCCTACAACCTGACACCTACTACGAGCATTATACGTGCCACAGGCACTGGTTTGCAGGTATGCTGTAGGCTCTGAATTAATGGTGCTGGGTACAATTGTCTGCCTTGTGGCCTGCGCTGCAGCGGCAATGCTGCCGCCGAGCGTTGTGGCGCGGGTGCTCACCGACCACATCGGCCGGCGGGTCGAGGTTCCCGACCAGCCGCGGCGGATCGTGTCGCTGGCGCCAAGTCTCACTGAGACGCTGTTTGCTCTGGGGCTGGGCGACCGGGTCGTGGGCGTCACCGATTTCTGCGACTTCCCTTCCGAAGCCACATCCAAGCCCAAGGTGGGCGGGGTGATCAACCCCAGCGTAGAAATGGTGGTCAGTCTGAAGCCAGATCTGGTGCTAATCAGTCGCGAAGGGAACCGTCGTGAGACCATGACGGCGCTGGAGCGCCTGAGAATCCCGGTGTTCGCCGTGAGCGCAGAGCGGCTGGGGGACGTCTTTCGACTGATCCGCGACGTGGCGGCGATTGCCGGGGTAGCTGCTCGCGGCGAAGCGCTGGCCGATCGCTTGGAGCGGCAGGCTGCCGAGATCGAAGCAGCCGTCCGGCCCTACCCGCCGCGGCGCGTGGTGCTGCTGGTCTGGCTGCACCCGATTGTGAGCGTGGGACACGGCAGTTTCCTCGACGACCTGTTGCGCCGCACCGGCGCGGTTTCCATCTCTGCCGACACTGCCCAGCCCTGGCCGCGCCTGTCGGTAGAGCAAGTGGTGCGGAGCAATCCTGAATTCCTCCTGGTGCCGCGCTCCCCAGGCTTCGCGCCTACCCGCGAGCAGTTGCTCCGCCTGCCCGGTTGGAGGGAGCTGCCGGCCGTGCAGGAAGGGCGCATCATCTACGTGCCCTGGGACGTGGAGCGCCCCGGGCCTCGGCTGGTCGAGATGCAACAGTTGATTGCTCGGGCACTGCATCCGGAGGCGTTTGCGACGAAACCATGATTCTCACCCGCGGTCGCGTGGTCTGGACGTCGCTTGCTGTGTTGTGCACGGCCGTGGTGGTGACGCTTGTGGCCCTGCTGCTGGGCCCCAGTGGGACGTTTACTCCTAGTAAGGTGCTGGAGGCGGTGCGCGATCCGCAGAGCACGCTGGGCGTGATCTTGTTTGACCTCCGGGTGCCGCGCGTGCTGCTGGCATTGATCGTGGGGGCAGCGCTGTCGATGGCCGGCGCCTGCTACCAGGCCTTGCTACGCAATCCGTTGGCCGAGCCCTACGTCCTGGGAATCTCCAGCGGAGCGGCCCTGGGCGTGATTCTGTTCCTGGTCGTAGCACCCGCCTGGCAACGGGGCAAGCCGCTGGCCGGGTTGCTGGGAGCTCTAGTCACCACCGGCATCGTTTATCTCTTGGGCTTCCGACGCGGGCGCGCGAGCGGGCAGTCGTTGCTGTTGGCCGGCGTGATTGTCGCCTCGTTCCTCTCGGCTATGATTGTGTGCTTGATGACCATGCTGCCCAGCCAAAACCTGCGCGGCACGGCGATCTGGCTGATGGGCGACCTGGGGTTGTTCAACGACGGCCTGATCTCTGTTCTGATCTGGTGCCTGCTGCCAGTGTTGGTCGCCGGCACGCTCGCCTACTGGTTTGCTGCCGAGCTGAACCTTCTGCTGGTGGGCGAAGAAGAAGCCGCCGCACTGGGAGTAAATGTCCCACGGGCCAAGCTGGCCGTCTTCGTGGCCGCCAGCGCCCTGACGGCGGTGGCCGTTGCTCACGCCGGCGCCATCGGCTTTCTGGGCCTTCTGGTGCCGCACTTGGTGCGATTGCTGCTCGGCAATGACTACCGGCTGTTACTGCCGGTGGCGGCCCTCGCGGGCGCCGTCCTGCTGGTGGCAGCCGATACCGCCGCACGCACTGTGGCCGCCCCTACCGAGTTGCCCGTCGGCGCCTTCACGGCGCTGGCGGGAGCGCCGTTGTTCATCTACCTGCTGCGCCGGAAGCTGGCCGAATGACGACCGCCCCCGATCGCCGGCTCTTGCTGGACATCAATTCGGTGGAGTTTGCCTATCGAGCGCCGCGTCGGCGGGGCGGGCTGGACGGCTCCCAGGACGGAAGGTTTCGTCTGGGGCCGCTCAGCTTCAACATCTACGCGGGGGATTTTCTGGCCATCATCGGACCTAACGGCAGCGGCAAGTCCACCCTGTTGCGCCTGATGGCCGGCCTCCTGCGCCCGGCGCACGGCGACGTCAGCTTTGCCGGGAGCGAAATTTTGCTGCTCGAGCCGCGCGAACGCGCCCGGCGGATCGCCGTCGTGCGCCAGGAAGCGCCCCTGGAGTTCCCCAGCACCGTGGAGCAGTTCGTCCTGCTCGGCCGCTATCCTTACGCTGGCCGCTTCGGTTTCGAGCGCGAAGAAGATGCGCGCATGGCGCGCCTGGCCATGGAGGCCACGCACATCTGCTCGATGGCGCATCGCCGCATGGACGAGATTTCCGGCGGGGAGCGCCAGCGCGCGGTGCTGGCGCGCGCTCTGGCTCAGGAACCGGAACTGTTGCTGCTGGACGAGCCCACCGCCAACCTGGACATCAGTTTCCAGGTGGAATTGCTGCGCTTGATCCGCCGTCAGGCCTCTCAGTATGAGTTCGGGGTGGTGACGGTGATGCACGAAGTCAACCTGGCTTCCGAGTTCGCCGACTACCTGATGCTGCTTCGCGCCGGCAGAGTCTTTTGCTCGGGAACGCCAGAGGAAGTCCTCACCAGGCCCGCGCTCGAAGAAGTGTATGGCGTGCCGATCCGCATTGACCGCAACCCGTTCAGCGGACGCCCTCACGTGACCGTGATCGCCTCCGCCTCCCTCTAGCAGGCTGCTGGACCCAAGAAGGCTTCCACAGGCTGAAGCCTGTGCCACTTTTCAACAACTTGCGAGCTGGCGGTGGCCCAGACTTCAGTCTGTGCAGGAGTTTTTCAGCATCCTGCTAGCAGCAGCGTAGGGGCTCAGGACTGCCGAGAGGCAGACCTTACTTCCGTTTTTTGCGTCGGGTTTGCTTACCGAAACTCTCGAGTTGGGACGCCAGCTTGTCCAATTTCCGAGAGGCCGACCGCATTAACAGCACGGACCGGCCCTGCGCCTTCGTTTGCATTTCGATCCCTTTGCGCACTATCGTTCGCGCCTCTTTTTCAAGACGCCCCAGCGCAGCGCCCAGCTCTGCTCCGGTCGATAGCGCAACCCGTTCTATTTCCTTCTCGAGGCTTTTTCTTTTCCTGGTTGGCATATACACTCCTATTCAACAGACTTGCACGCGCCGGAGCCGGGCTCGGCTGTACCTCTGCTGGTCAGGGATTCCCCCTGGCGGATTGGTCTGAGCTGGTGGCTCTCTGGAGAACCTGGCGGGCCAACTGCAGGGCACGGCCGCGCAGCATGTTGGCTTTCTCCAGCCGCGCGGGATCGGTGCGCAATGCTGGTTGGGCAGCCAAGGCGCGGTACATGGCGGTCAGCGCTTCCTGTTGGCGTCCGGTGGCCTCGAGAGCAGCGGCCAGCACCACCTGGAAGGTTTCATGTCCTGGCACCAGTTCGGTACTGCGGCGGGCATAGCCGAGCGCTTCCAGGGACTGATTCTTCTCCAGCAGCACCAGAGCGGCGCAGTTATGGTGGAACGGGTTCTTGGGCTGCCGGTCAGCGGCGCGGCCACCGTGGGTCAGCGCGCTGTTGTAGTCCCCGGTGGCATAGAGTGCCAGGCAAAGCTGTCCGTGAGCCTCGGCCAACTTAGGCTCGATTTTCAGGGCCTGCCGCAACTCCTGGACTGCCTCCTCGGGCCGGCCGGTCAGCGTGAGCAACATCCCCAAATGGCTACGGGGCTGAGCCCATCCCGGGCGCTGTTGGGCGACCCGGCGAAGGACCTCAGCCGCTTCGGCCAGTTCGGCGTTGCCCAGCAGGTGGAGGCCAAGCTGGTACCCAGCCTCAGAAAACCGCGGGACCAGCTTGACGGATTGGCGCAGATAGCCGATGTGTTCGGCTTCGTCGGTGCCGATCATTCCCAGATAATAGAACACCACCGAGCGCCGGTCGGGCTTCAGGCGGGGAGCGATGCTCTGAAGCTGCCCCTGGCATTCCGGCAGTACCTGCTTCCAGGCGGCCTCCTCCGCCGCAGCCGAGGGGTTGTTCAAAACGTCGGCTGTCTGCTCACTCGACCTTAGTTCGCCATTCATCGCATAGGCGGCGCCTAGCAGGCATTTAGCGCGTTGAGCCTCCAGCGGGACCGCGGATTTTCTGGCTGCAGGGCGCAGCAGCTGGATGGCCCCCTCCGAGTCGCTCGCGGCCATGCGTTCCAGTGCGATCTGCAACACGTTCGACGCCGGGTCCTCCCTCGAGTGGGTGGGCACGCCCTGGCCGCCTGCCTGGGCACGCACGAGACTGACGTGAGGTGCCAGCAGGAGCTGCTGGACAAGGACCAGGGCCAGGAGTATTTTGAGGGACATCACAGTGATTGTATCCGCGTGTGGCTGGGGGCGCACGAATTTTCTGGACGGCAGGTATGGACAAGAAAGGCAACTCTGCGGCGGACCGCGAGCAACTTCCGCCGATCACATTATTCGGAAAGCGAATGAAGTTGACGGAGACGGCGTCAGAACCGCCGCCCGGTCCGGCTCGGCACATCAGGGCAAGGCGCGGCAGCGAAGACGCCGAGGGACGCCGCGTGTTCTGGGTGGCTGTCGGGATCTTTGCCCTGGTCTTGCTGGCTGCTCTTCTGGGACCCCGACTCCTGCACGAGAAAGACGGGATCCGGGTTGGTCCCCCAGTTGACGGCCCAGTTGATGGCCCAGTTGATGGCCCAGTTGACGGATTGACGCAGCCCTTGGCAGAAACGGCGGCGCCACAACTTGAAGCTTCGGAGGCTGAAGCCTCAGAGGGAGCCGCGCCGCTTCCTCCACAGCCCGCTGCAACAGCCATTGCACCGGGGGACCTGTCGGCCGATTCCGCCCCGGCGCTGTTGCCGCCTGCTACAGATGAGGCCAAGCCCGGTGGCGGCGAACCAGCCCGAGCACAAGCAGGCTCGACGACGACGAGTTCCACGCCGGCCGAAGTCAGAGCGGTGGGGCGGCCGGCTCAGGGCAAGACACAGGCACCGCGTCGTCCCGCGCGCGATGAAACTTACATCCGGCGGCTGCGTGAGCGGATGCAGCAGTATGAACGCGAGAAGGCGCAGGGCAAGTACCAGGAGTCTCCCCAATAGTGCTACCGTTTACACGACGCATTCATACTGCGATCGACCTGGCCGCCAGCGCCCATCGTGACCAGGCCCGAAAGGACCGCGACCGCCCAATCCCCTACGTGGCTCACCTCTTCGGTGTGGCCTGCCTGCTGGCAGAGTTCGGCTTTGATGAAGACGTCTTCGTAGCCGGATTACTGCACGACGTGCTGGAAGACCAGCCCGCCTACCGGCAAGATGTGGAGGGTTACGGGGAGCGCGTGGCCGGCCTGGTGCGTGCGGTCACCGAACGCAAGCTTGACGCAGCCGGCGAGGAACGGCCCTGGGCAGTGCGCAAGAGCGAATACACCGAGCATCTGCGCTCCGCCCCGGCCGAGGCCAAGGCCATCTCCTGCGCCGACAAGATTCACAACATGCAATCCATCCTGCTGGCGCTGGAGCGCGGCGCCCAGATTTGGAGAGAAATGAAGGCCCCGCCCGATCAGCAACTGGACCGCTATCGCCGCCTGCGCGCCGCTCTGGCTGACGGGTGGCAGCATCCCATGCTGGTGCGCTTTGACACGGTCCTCACCGAACTAGAGCGCCGCGTGCAACAAACCACCTCCCTGCAGGCCTGACAGCTCTTAGCCGAATTTCCGCTTATACTAGTAAGTATGGTGCGGCGGACGCTCTGCTCCGGACTCCTGCTGGCGTTGGTCGCGGGCGCCTGGGCTGCCACTCCCGAGAAAAAGGCGCCTGCCGGAAAGGCATTGGAGAAACCCACCGCCGTCCTCACCGGCCGGCTGACGCACCAGGGGCGTGCGCCAATCCTAAAGGTGCCAGTCCGGGGAGGGGGAGAGGTCAAGACCTACAGGCTGGTTCCCTCCGACGAGTATACCAGCGCGCTGCTGGGTGAGGAACGCATCCGTGGTTGGGAACTGCGTGTGGAGGGTCGCCGCAAGGGCAAGGACACCGTCCAGGTGGAGCGGCTCTTCAGCGTACGCGACGGGCGACTCCACAAGGTGACTTACTACTGCCACATCTGCAACATCACCTCGTATAAGCCGGGCCGCTGCGACTGCTGTCAGGAGCCCACCGAAGTCCGCGAGGTGCCGCACGACCCCGAGGGCATCCACTAAGATTGCCCGGCCAGCGCAATCAGGTCTATCTCAACTTTCACGTCGAACGCCAGCCGGGCGATCTCCACCGTAGCCCGCGCCGGCGGCTGGCTGGGGAAGTAGCGCGCGTAGACCTTGTTCATCTCGGCGAACTCCTTGAGGTCTTTCAGGTAGACATTGACCTTGACTGCCCGCTCCATGCTGGAGCCGGCCGCCTTCACGATCGCGGACAGGTTCTTCATCACCTGCTCGGTCTGGACAGCGATATCGCCTTCTACCAGCTTGCCCGAAGAATCCAGTGGCATCTGGCCACTGACAAACACGAAGCCATTCGCCTCTACAACCTGGGAATACGGACCTACAGCTGGAGGCGCATCCGGCGAAGAAATGATTCGTTTCATGGCGCGCTATTAGAACATAGAACAGGGTGAACCGCTATCTTTTGACGAGCCGAACGTCCGCGGTAGGGAAGCGGGGCATTCGCCCTTGTGCCTGCGGCCGGTTCGACGGTAAAATTTAGTATGCGGCGGTCAACCCTCTCACAGGTGCAGGGCAGTCGTGTATTCCGAGGAGACTTCTGCATGCTGCAGGAAAAGCGGACCCTGGCGTTGCTGGCGAGCCTGATCCTTGGACTCGTGCTGGCGGCTACCCCGGCGCTGGGTCAGATCAAAGCGGCGGACCCGAGGGCCCCCAAGAAACTAGCGCCCTACGTGCCTTCCCCGGAAACGGTAGTGGAGAGGATGCTGAAACTGGCCGAGGTCAAGCCCAACGATATTGTCTACGACCTGGGGTCCGGGGACGGGCGGATCCTCATCATAGCCGCGCAGAAATTCGGCGCGCAGGCGGTCGGCGTGGAGATGGACGAGAAGCTGCACAAGGAAGCCTTAGAACGGGTCAAGCAGTTAAAGCTGGAAGACAGGGTAAAGGTGATCCACGGCGATCTGATGAAGGTGGATGTGAGCCAGGCCACGGTAGTGACCCTCTACCTGTTGACCAGCTCCAACGAGAAGCTGAAACCAAGACTGGAGAAGCACCTGCAGAAGGGCGCGCGCGTCGTCTCGCACGATTTCAAAGTTCCCGGCTGGCGCGCGGAGAAGATCGAAAACATGAGCCAGGGCGAGAGCCAATTCCATCAGCACACCCTCTACCTCTACCGCCGCTAAGTTGCTTCGCGTATGGGTCGCGGGACGCGTCTGCTCCACGTCGCCCGTGAGATAGGCCTGGTCCGGCGCTCAACCCCGCCGCTCAACCTGCGCCGCTCAGCCTCCACCGCGCAACCCAGGTTCTCTTCCTCACGCGGGCATAGAGGAATTCCCTCCGAAAAGGTTTTTCGCAAGAGGCTATAATGGCCGAATCGCACGCTGGGAGGAAGCAGTGAAACCACCAAAGATCTGCATTCTAGGGCCGGGCAACATGGGCCGCATCATCATACAGCGGCTGATCCACGAAGGTTTCTGCGAGCCGCGCAACCTCTCGGTCAGCAAGACACGCACGCCGAAACAACTGGCAGACCGTTTCCCGGGCGTCCGCATTCACCAGGGGAACGCGCGGGCGGTGCGCGGCGCCGACATCGTGATTCTGGCCGTCAAGCCGCAGATGTTCGCGGAGGTGGCGCGGGAAATCCACGACTCGCTGACCGCGCGCCAGCTGGTCATCTCCATCATGACCGGGATTGACTCGCCTAGCATCGCGCGCCTGCTCCGACACAAGAAAGTGGTTCGCTGCAGCACCAACATCGCCATCGAGGTCGGGCGCGCGGTCACCTTCTGGTCGGCGCAATCCTGCAACGAGGCCGATCTGCAACTGGCGCGGGGCATTTTCTCCCACTGGGGACGCGAAGTCTTCACCCAGCAGGAGCGTCACCTGGACATCACGATTGTGGGCGTCGGAAGCGCTCCGGCCTTTATGGCCTACATCCTGTGGGGCATGGTGCGCTCGCTGGTGCACCTGGGCCTGCCGGCCGATCTGGCCAAGGTGGCCACCTTCGGGGTGGCCGAGGGCACCCTGTCGCTGTGCGAGCTGGAACCGGACCGGCACCTGGCCGACTTCATTGACGAGGTCACCACTCCCGGCGGCATTACCGCCCGCGGACTGCACAAGTTCGATGCCGGCCTGTTCGCCATGCTGACCGAGGCGTACGAGGCCGCCTACCTGAAGGTCATGGAATTCAAACAGACCGTGGACTGAGGCGCTGCACCGCCAGCGTCTTGCACGCCCCACGCAGATCTTGTATGAGCGATTCACCGGCCCGAACTGGAGCCATAAGCAAAGCGCTACTGGCGCAGATGGTCCTGTCGCCGGGTCTGGCACTGGGCCTGGTGTTGGTGGGCTGGGGACTCGACGCTCCAGGCGCCTACTTTGCGCATCCGGCGCGCGCCGCATTCTTTGCGCTCGCCGTGCTCGGCGCCATCCTGGTTCTGGTGTTGGCGCCGGACGTCGAACTGTATCGCAAAGGCCAGCGTCCGGTGGGAGGGCAGCGGTGGCTGCTGGGCGGGCTAATCGTGGTGGCGATGTTTCTGATCTGGTTCGTCGCCTATGCTGACCGCCGAAGTTTGCTGACGTTCGGCGATAGCTCCGCCCTGTGCTACTTCGGGCTAGTGCTCTACACCGGAGGCAACGCGGTGGCCCTGGTGGCGGTGCAAACGCTGGAAAAGCAGTACAGCGGCTACGTCACCATCCAGGACGACCACCAGCTCGTGCAGACCGGCATCTACGCCCTGATCCGCCACCCGATTTACTTGCGGGCGCTTCTGGTTGCGGTAGGCTGGCCGCTGGTATTCCGCAGTTGGCTGGTGTTCCTGCTGGTGCCGCTGCTGACCCTCTTCGTGGCTGTGCGCATCCTGCAAGAGGAGAAGCTGCTGGCCGCCGAGTTCGAAGCCTACCGACGCCGCACCTGGCGGCTCGTCCCGTACCTCTACTAGCGAGAATGCCTAAACCGCCGTAATGCATCAGGTTCTCAATACCGGACAGACTTTCAATTCAAAATAGAGAGTAATCATGAAATCCGGTCTTCCAGAGGTGAAGGTTCTTCAGCGACGAAAAGCGGCACTGGTGCTGGCATCTCTGATTGCCGCCACAGGAGTCATCTGGCGTGTCCATGACGGGGTTACCTTGGCGCTTCTTGTGGGCGCCGCCGGTCTGATTTGGTCCAGCCGTGAATGGAAAGCTTGGCTGGTGTCCGGCGCAATCGTAGCCGGGGGCTTACTATGGTCCCACACAGATGAGATCGGGTGTTCGGCATGGTGGCGGGCCAGCGTCGTCTATGAACAACTGCGCGGCCACCTTCCCTATATCGAGTGGGACCATGTTCAGCGTAAGGCCTTTGGACCATGCTATGGGCTCAACAAGCCCCATCCGGAAGTCGAGAAGAGTATCCATCAGGTCGAAGAAAGAGTTGTGGAGGGACGCAAATGGGAGCTTTATCAAACCGAGCTGGGACGCTTCTGGATGCCGGCACCGGGTAAAGACCTCCTTGCGTTTCTCCTCTGGGAGTTGACTGTGCAGCGCGACTATGAGAGCGGGCAGGCCGCGATCCGGCAGGGGGATACGGTGATGGATTGTGGCGCTCACGTCGGCCTCTTTACCAAGTTCGCTCTGCGGCAAGGAGCCGATCGGGTGGTGGCCATTGAGCCGGATCCTATAAACGTCGCCTGCCTGGAGTCCAATCTGAGCCGGGAGATTGCAGAAGGCCGTGTCGTGGTGGTGAAAGCAGGACTCTGGAACAAAAAACGCGTCTCACGCTCTATGAGTCCCTAGATGAAAATTCCGGAAAAAACACGTTCGTGGGGGAACTGCCAAACGCGAACAAGATTGAAGGCCTTCCTGTGCTGCCGCTGGATGACATCGTCGCGAACCTCAAACTCGACCGGGTGGATTTCATCAAAATGGATATCGAGGGTTCCGAACGCTTCGCGCTTCAAGGGGCCACCGCGACTCTCCGGCAATTCAAGCCCCGCATGGCCATCAGCGTGTATCACTCGTCGGACGATCCGACGATCATACCTGTGCTGGTCAGGCGGGCCCAGCCCGATTACCAGATTCATGCCAAGGACATCGAGACAATGGGACGAGTACGAACCAAAGTCCTCTTCTTCGATTAGCCAGCTTGGGACTGGCTTCCCAACACGTTTCGACGATCCGCCTCAAAACGGCCACCTCGCAAAAGTCGGTTCCGGCTGGGTCGACAGAGCAGCCTGGTGTACGTTCTTGGGCGAAGTGGAAGCGCAAATCGGAAATTCCGATTGGAATTCGATCTTCTCGGTAGGAATAGATCACAATAGGGCGTGCGGAGGTAACCACCTTGCCAAACCTAACCGTCTCCCGGCGCAGACAGGTAGCCCTAGTGCTAGCAGCTCTGATTGCTGCCGCCGGAGTCATCTGGGGGGTCCATGACGCCGTTACTTTGGCGCTTCTTGTGGGCGCCACAGGTCTGATTTGGTCCAGTCGCGAGCGGAAAGCCTGGACACTGGCGGGGGTGCTGGTGGCGGCAGGGCTGGGATGGTCCAGAATCGATCAAAGCGGTTGCTCGGCGTGGTGGCGGGCCAGCGTTGTTTATGAAAAACTGCGCGGCCGCCTTCTCTATGTCGAGTGGAACGATGTTCAGCGCAAGGCTTTCGGACCCTGCTGGCCGAGGCCCGCTCCTGAAGTTGAGAAGAGTGTCTATCAGGTCGAAGAGAAAGTTGTGGAGGGGCGTAAGTGGGAGCTGTACCAGACCGAACTCGGCAAGTTCTGGTTGACTGCCCCGGGGAAGGAACTCCTCACCTGGCTGGTTTGGGAGATGACTGGTCAGAGGATCTACGAGAGCGGAGAGGTGGCCATCCGCCCCGGCGATACGGTGGTGGACTGCGGCGCCCACGTTGGCCTCTTTACCAAGTTAGCTTTGAAGCAAGGAGCTGATCGGGTGGTGGCCATTGAGCCCGATCCTACAAACGCGGCCTGCCTGGAGTCCAATCTTGGCCCGGAGATTGCGGAGGGTCGGGTCATCGTGGTGAAGGCGGGGGTCTGGAACAAGAAAACGCGTCTCACGCTCTATGAGCCCCTAGATGGGAATTCTGGGAGAAAGACGTTTGTAGAAGAACCGACCAACGGCAACAAGATGGAGGGCCTTCCTGTTCTGCCACTGGACCACATTGTCGCGAACCTCAAGCTCGATCGAGTGGATTTCATCAAAATGGACATCGAAGGTTCCGAACGCTTCGCGATGGAGGGGGCCAGCGAGACGCTCCAGCAGTTCAAACCCCGCATGGCCATCTCCGTGTATCACTTCCGTCGCGATCCGACGATCATACCTGCGCTGGTCAAGCGGGCCCGGCCCGATTACCAGATTCATGCCAAGGACATCTTGAACTCGGGACGAAAGGTACACACCCAGATCTTCTTCTTCCATTAGCCCGCGGGGAGCCGGCTTCCTAAACACGTTTCGATGATCCGCCTCTCACCGGCCAACCTCCAAAATGTCCGTTAGGCCCCAAGCAAGTGGCATAATCCGAGGCATGAATACCGAAATCACTCATCCCGACGTGGAGAGCTATCTTTACAACCTGTTACCGGCGCGGGATGCGGTCCTGGAAGAAATGGAAGCCTATGCCCGCGAGCATCGCATACCCATCGTCGGCCCGGCGGTGGGACGCTTGCTTTACCTGCTGGTCAAGTTAGGGGGCGCGCACCGCATCTTTGAATTGGGCTCGGCGATCGGCTATTCCACCATCTGGCTGGCCCGTGCCGCTGGTGAGGGCGCTGAGGTGTACTACAGCGATGGCAGCCGGAGCAACGCCCGGCGCGCCGGCCAGTATCTGGAGCGCGCGGGTGTCAGCCACATCGCGCGCATCGCCGTGGGGGATTCCCTCGAACTACTCCGCGCCACACCCGGAGAGTTCGACTTGATCTTCAACGATGTGGACAAGCACCAGTATCCAGAAGTCTTCCCGCTGGCCTTGTCGCGCCTGCGCCGGGGCGGCCTGCTGGTGGCAGACAACACGCTCTGGTTCGGCCGCGTAGTGCGCCTGCGACGCCCAGACCGCGACACTCGAGGCATTCAGGAATTCAACCGCCTGACCTACTCCACTGCGGAGCTACACACCGTCATTATCCCGTTGCGCGACGGCGTCTCTGTTTCGCTCAAGCTGTAGTGACTCCCGCGAGAGAACGGGGCAGAGCTTGGGCAGGCAAGCCGGTCCAGCCGCGCACGGGACTGCTTCACCCGATAATGGAGTACTCGGCAGACAACAAATTCGATAGAAAGCCTGAAACCTCTCTGGCACTATGAGTGGTGAGGTTACTTCCCCTATTTACTTCTTCGGAGGAGGCATTATGTCAGCGACCGATGCTTTGCGCGCTAAAGTTCGGGAGGAACTGCCGGAGGTTGAGGAGATTTCTAATCCGGAACTGCAGAAGAAAGTGGTGGAGGCTTGGGCGACGTCCTTAGGCGGCAGCAGCTTTGGAGCGATTGCAGAGATCAAGCCGTCGGGGAATCCCGATACGCCACCGCTGAAGACGGGGACGCAGACGGATCACATCCGCGGGGTGACACGGCTGGCAATGGTGATTGCCGATGAGATGATGGCGATGTTTCCGGATTTGAAAATCAACCGGGACGTTCTGATTGCCGGGGCCTTGTGCCATGATGTGGGCAAACCGTGGGAGTTCGATCCGAAGAATCAGGCGCGCTGGAAGGGAGCGCCCCGAGCGGCGGGATTCCCCTCCATCCGGCATCCGGCCTACGGCGTGCACATCTGTCTCAGCCTGGGCCTTCCGGAGGCGGTGGCCCATATGGCCGGAGCGCATTCGGGCGAGGGCGAGCTGGTGGTGCGGAGTCTGGAGAATACGGTCGTGCATCATGCCGACTACGCGTTCTGGCGCACGTTGGAAGCCGGAGGACTTTTGCATAGTGACGACTGAAGACAGCACCAGCGCCGGTTTTATCCAGGTCGGCCTAAGCGCAAGTTAGGTGGAACATGGGTAATCCTGGCGAGCAAGCATTTGTCTACACGATCCGGGATAGGCAGACCGGCCGGGATGAACACTACGTCTCTCTGGTCCCGCATGATGTCGTCTTCCGACACGGCCTTCCCGCCGAAGCCATCCTAGGCAAGCTTGTCGACGGTCCCGATTTCTTCGATGTCGAACACTTCGCGCCGAATGTGCGATTCCTCGAGTTTCTTCATGACTTCATCGCCCGACACGCTGCGAATTGCCCTGGTGTGGTAGCGGAAGCCAAGCGACTGCGGGACGGTAACGTCTACATCATCGATGCTCGTACACCTACGCCAGAGGGAGAGGTGCCATCACAAGACATCATTGGCGCCGTCGAAATCCACGCTGGCGCTGTGACTGGCTACCAAGGCAACCCCCACTACCAGCTCTTCACGGTCAACGGCCTGATGATGCTAGAGTCTTGGCTTCGAAGTAGGCTACTGGAGGAGATCGAGAAGATGGCGGACGAGTCCACCTAACAAGCCGCTGCAGCGGTTAGGCAGACGCCATGCCCATCTTGCTGAAACGTGCCTACGAGACCCCGTCACAATCGGATGGCTGCCGCATTCTTGTCGAACGGCTGTGGCCCCGCGGTCTCTCGAAGCAGGAAGCGAAGATCGACCTCTGGCCCAAGGAGGCTGCTCCCTCTACCGAACTGCGGCGCTGGTTCAATCACGCGCCGGACAAGTGGGCAGAGTTCAAGCGCAGATACTTCAAGGAGTTGCGTGCCCGACAGGAGTCGCTGCATCCCATTCTTGAGCGCGTCCGAGCTGGTCGGGTCACCTTCGTCTTTGCCTCACGAGAGTCGCGGTTGAACAACGCCGTCGCTCTCAAGGAGTACGTGGAGCGTACAACCTGAATGAACACCGCGAAACCAAAAGCGAGAAAGGAGTCGTGCAGCTCGCGGCTGAACGGCACCTTTGCCGGAGACTGACACACTACTCCGGTGGGGTTGACTGTTGGTCAAGGGCAGGGCGACAATGCTCACATGATTGAACAGTTGGTCTTACATCCAGTCCGGTCGCTGCGCGCCACCGCTCCGGCTATTGCGGAAGTGGGCCCGGCAGTCCGCCGTGCCTTTCAGGCCCTGCCGGAAGTTCTGGCCGGCATTCCGGAGGGCGCGACGGTGGCTGTCACCTGTGGCAGCCGCGGCATTGACCGGATCGCGGCGGTCGTGCGGGCCGCCTGTGCCGTGTTGCGAGAGGCTGGAGCGCGGCCCTTCGTGGTTCCGGCCATGGGGAGCCACGGCGGTGCCACGGCGGAAGGCCAGCGCCGCCTGCTTGCCGACCTAGGGGTCACAGAAGAGCTGGTGGGCGCGCCGGTGGTCTCCTCGATGGAAACGGTTTCGCTTGGTCGGACTCCCGAGGGCTTTGAAACCTTCATGGACCGCGCCGCCTGGGAGTCCGGGCGGGTACTGGTGCTGAACCGGGTCAAGCTCCACACCGACTTTGAGGGAGAGGTGGAAAGCGGCCTCTTGAAGATGATGACAGTGGGGTTGGGTAAGTTGGAAGGGGCCACCAGCTTGCACAAGAACAGCCTCCGCAGCGGATTCCCCCAGGCGATCCTTCCCATGAGCCGCCACATCGTGGCCAGTGGCCGGATCTTGGCCGGGTTGGGCCTGGTGGAGAACGACCGGCACAGCTTGTGCGAAGTCGCCGCCGCACCCACCGCCGACATCGAAGGGATGGACCGTCGCTTGCTGGCTCGATCCCGGCAGTTGCATCCCAAGCTGCCCTTTTCCTCACTGGACCTGCTGATCGTGGATGAGATCGGCAAGAACATCAGCGGCGTTGGGATGGACACGAAGGTGATCGGGCGCAGTGTCCATCCCGACCGCTTCCCGTTGGAGGTGGAGCGCTCCATCCGGATCCGCCGCATCTACATCCGTGACCTGACACCGGAAAGCGAGGGCAATGCCTCCGGCATAGGCCTCGCCGACGCGATGCACGAGCGCATCGGCCGCAAAGCCGATTTCCACGTCACCTACACCAATGTGCGCACCGCTCTCGCGTATGTGCCTGCCCGCATGCCCATCTCTTTCCCGAGCGATCGTGCAGCGCTGGATTTTCTGCTGAGCAACCTGGGCTCGCCTGAGACCGAAACGGTGCGGGCCGCCTGGATTCGCAACACCTTGTCGATGGCCACGCTCCTGGCCACGCCCCCCTGCGCGGCCGACCTGGCTGGCAACCCCAACTACGAAGTGCAACCCGCGGTGGCATTGGAATTTAACGAGGCGGGCGATCTGAAAACCGGTACTTCGGCCCTGGCCGAAGCCACCCTGCAACCATGCGTCCGGCCATTATTGCCGACGACCTGACCGGGGCCTGCGATTCCGCCGCCCGCGCAGCCCTGGCCGGCTGGCGCCCCTTAGTTTTGCCGGCTGGAGGGCGGGCAAGCGCTCGCCCGAATGCCATCGAGGCCGGGACAACCCACACCCTTTTGGTGGTCTCCACGGCCACGAGAAATCAGCCGCCCGAGCCGGCGGCGAAGACCGTGGCGGAAGTGGCGCGAGCTTTGTTGGCCGGCGGTGCTTTGCCCAGCTTCAAGAAGATTGATTCCACCCTGCGAGGGCCGTGGGCTGCAGAAGTGGCATCGCTGCGGCAGGTCATTGGGGCGCAAGTAGTAGCGGTTGCACCTGCATTCCCCGCCTGCGGGCGCATTGTGCGCAGCGGTATGGTGTACGCCGATGGGAAGCCAGCGGGCGAGCTGGCCCCTGCCCTGGCCGACGCCGGTATTGCCGACGCATTGGTCGCAAACGCGGAGAGCGACGAGGACCTGGCGGCGTTCGTCGAGTCGATCGCCCGACGTCGGGCCACGGTGCTGTGGGTGGGCTCGGCTGGTTTGGCCCGCTTTGCGTTCGGCCCGCCCCCGGCGGGTGAGCAAACCCGCGAACTGCCCTCACCTAGGTCCACCTCACGCAGATTCATCAAGGCCGCGCGCTGGTTGATCGTGGCCGGTAGCACCCACCCGGCCACCCTGGCCCAGGTGGAGGCGGCGCAAGTGGGGGTCCGGGACGCCGTTGGAGTTGCGGTGGAGGTGGTGAGCCAGGTGCCGAAAGCCTTGGAGCGAGACACCGGACTGTTCCTCGTTGGCGGCGATACAGCCGAGGGCGCAATCGGCGCCCTCCAGGTAGAAGCGTTGGAGGTGTTCGGCGAAGTACTCCCTGGCGTAGCTACGGGCCGGATGCTTGGCGGGCGGGCCCACGACGTTCCCTTTCTTAGCAAAGCCGGCGGCTTCGGCCGGCCCGACGCTCTGATCCAGGCCATCGCCCTTGCCATGTCAAACCCGAGCGGGCGAGCGGCTGAGCTCATCGGCCATTCGCGATCATGAGGCTTCCCCGGATTGGCATCAGCTTGGGCGACCCTGCGGGAATCGGGCCCGAAGTGACTGCCAAAGCCCTGGCCCGCAAGTCCCTGCGCGAGCAGGCGGAGCTTTTCCCCATCGGGCCGCCTTCGGTGCTCGCGCAGTGGGGGCTGAGTAGCCCGCATGCCGTTCCCGCCGGCGACCTGGAGTGGTCACAGGTTCGTCCCGGGCAGGTCAGCGCCGAATATGGTCACGCAGCACTGGAGGCGGTTCGCACCGGGGTGCGGCTGTGTCTCGCGGGGGAATTAGACGCACTGGTCACCGGCCCCATTCATAAGCGCGCGGCCCAATTGGCGGGGATAGGATTTCCCGGGCACACTGAGTTCATCGCCGCGCTCTGCGGCCATCCGGAAGTGCGCATGCTGCTGGCCGGGGAACGGCTGCGCACGATCCACGTCACCACTCACCTGGCACTCGGCGAAGCCTGCCACCAGGCGACCACGGCTCGCGTCTGGCGCACCATCCAACTCGGTGACGAAGCCATGCGGCTGCTGGGCTTCGAGCAGCCGCGCATCGCCGTCGCCGGGCTGAATCCCCACGCGGGCGAGGAGGGGATGTTCGGGGAAGAAGACCGCCAGCAGATCGCGCCGGCCGTTGAGCAGGCCCGCGCCCAAGGCCTCCCAGCCTGCGGCCCGCTGCCTCCGGATACGGTTTTCCTGCGGGCCTGGCAGGGCGAGTTTGACCTGGTGGTGGCCATGTACCACGATCAGGGACACATCCCGATGAAGCTGGTGGAGTTTGACAAGACCGTCAACATCACCGTCGGCTTGCCGATTCTGCGCACCTCGGTGGACCACGGTACCGCCTTCGACATCGCCGGGCAAAACCGCGCCCGTCCGGAAAACATGGTAAGCGCTATTGAGGCGGCCATCCGCCTGGCCTCGCGCCGCAATTCCGTCGAAGCCCCCCGTCCTACCCGCTCCCAGTGAAGGCGTTTCTTTTCTGCTATCCGCTCGTAGCACTATTGCTCGGCACCGTGTCGGGCAGCGCGTCCTGGCTGCGCGAAGCAGGAATGCACGCGCTGGTGGTGCTGGCGCTGGGCGCCGCTTTCCTGGCAGCGAAACGGCAAGAGCGCTGGCCGCTGCTGGGTGGCTTCTTCGAGCCGCTGCTGGCGTTGCTGTTAGTGGTCATGGTCGCCGGCGCTCTTCAGTCTCCCTGTACCGGGCGAAGCTGGCGGATGCTGTTGCTGGCAGCAGCGGCGGCGGCGGTTTTCTACCTGGTGGTGGGACTGGTCTCATCCGGGCGGCTCCAACCAGCAGCCACCCTGCAATTGGTGCTACCCGCGACAGGTACGGCGGCAGCTGTGGTAGGTCTGTCACTGTACTTCTTGGGCCGGACTCCCCGGGTGGTTGCACCGCTGGGGCATCACAATTACATGGCAGGCTTCCTGCTGCTGCACCTGCCTCTGACGGCCCGTGCCGCCGCGGCCGCGCGCTCGAACCCTGCACGCCTGTTCTGGTATGCGGCAACGGCAGCGCAGGCGTTGGCGATTGTGCTGACAGGCTCGCTGGCGGGCGTGCTGGTGTTGACCGGGTTGGGTCTTGTCGCTCTAGTCAGCCGTTTGGGCTTCAGCCGGGTGGGTTTCAGAAAATCACTCGGTCCACAATCCACAATCCGAAGTTCGAAATGGCAGATCGTGGCGCTACTGGCACTGGCCGCACTGGCGGCAGTCGTGTTCCTTTGGTCTCGCAGCCCCGTGGTTGCGGGCCTGCGAGGCCGCGTGGCCGCCATCGTGGCCGAGCGCAGCGATCTGTCGCTGGAACACCGACTGCGCTACCTGCGGGCCGGGCTCTCGGTGGCTGCCGCACGTCCGCTGGTCGGCTGGGGGCTCGGAGCCACGCCGTTTGCCGCTTCCTTGCACCGCGAGCAGACGCCTGGGCTCAGTCCGCCCGGGGAAGTCTTGCCGCAGTTGCACAGCCTGCCCGCCAACCTGCTGGCTGAAACTGGCGTGCTGGGACTAGCCGCTGCGCTGTTGCTCGTACTGACCACTCTGAGGCTGTCGACAGGCCCGGCGGCCACGGCTCTGTGTGCTTACCTCATCTTTTCCCTGGGCGACTATCAGCTAGACCTGCCCGCCATCTTGTTTCCGCTAGCAATTGTGGCTGGCTTTTCCGTAGCTACAAGCCCCCCGGCCTCTCCGAAAGCCGAACCCTCCTCCCTGCTCCGCTGGTTGGCGATGGGCGGGTTGTTCCTGCTCTCGTTAACGGGAGCGGCGCTGTTGGGTCGTTCTTTGGTGGCCCATTACTTCTACCAGCGCGGTGATCCGGCGCAAGCAGCGCAATGGGACGCCAGGTGCGGCTTCTACGCCTTTCGCGCCGGCGGGCTCGCCGAACAGCAAACTGAGGCAAACCAAACTGACGCAAACAATACTGACGTAAACAATGCTGCCCGGCGGTTCTACCTGGAAGCGGCAAAGCGGATGCCAAACCTCATCCCTGTGGCCGCCCAGGCGGGCAGCAGCTTGATGCAAGCGGGCCGGTACAGCGATGCGTTGCCGTGGCTGGAGCGCGCCACGGAGTTGGATTACTACTTCACCCTGGCGCACTTTCACCTGGGCCGGGCGCGGCTGCGCACCGGCGATCGGACGGGCGCCATCGAGGCTTTTTCAACTGCCCTGCTGGTTCAGCCAGCAACGGTGATGGCCGAGGACTGGCTGCGGTCGCCCGAGCGCGAGGTTTACTCGGAATCGCTGGAGCGCGCGCTGGACAGGCTTTATGAACTAGCCGCCTTCCATCCCGAAAGCGGTCCCTGGCCCGAAAGCGGTCCCCGGCGGCGTTGGAATGAACTGGGCGACTACTTAATCGGGAGACGAAATCAGTTGCCCGCTGGCCTATACCGCGTGCTGTTCTTCGAGTTGGTGGACCGGGACCTGACGGTGAACCACAGCCTGATCGTATTTCGCCGCGCCGCCTCGCCGCTGCGCGTCGCCCCAGTTGTTCTGCTCTCACCCACACCCAACCCACGCCCGCCTGCCGGTCTCGGCGTTATCGCCGGCCTGCCCTCCCTCCGGGCCCTCGACCTTAAGATCCCTCCTCGCCGCACGCTTGCCGAAGCCCCACCCGTGATTGGCGAAGGCGGGATTGTCAACGGTGCCAGTTTCTCGCCGGAGGCGGTTGTCAGCCCTGGTTCCATTGCCTCGCTGTTCGGGATGAACCTTGCAGCGGCCACAGTGGCAGCCACTTGGCTGCCACTGCCCACCATGCTGGCCGGCACCGAGGTTCTGGTTAATGACACGCCCGCGCCGTTGTTCTTTGTTTCGCCGTCACAAATCAACTTCCAAATGCCGTTCGAGGTAACTGGCACTACCGTCCGAATAGTTGTGGCCTCCGGTGGAGTTCGTGGCCCGGAAGCAATGGTGCCAGTGATGGTAAGAGTTGCGCCTGCGGCTCCGGGCATCTTCACCGCTGTAGCAGGCGGGAGGGGGCCGGGTGCCGTCTTGAATGAAGACTTTTCGCCTAACTCAGCGGAGAACCCGGCGGCAGTAGGCTCGGTGGTTCAGATTTTTGCTACTGGCCTAGGCCCAACGGATGCGCCACTGGCTACGGGCCAGCCCGGAGCCAGCTCGCCGCCATTCAACCTAACGGCAATGGTGCCCGTTGTGGCGATTGGTGGCGCCTCCGCGGAGGTGCTTTCCTCAGGCATGGCGCCGGGCTTCGTGGGGCTCTACCAGGTCAACGCCCGCGTACCGACGGGAGCGCCAGCCGGTGATGAGGTGCTCCTGGAAATTAAGATCGGCGGAAGCAGTAGCAACACCGTCACGTTAGCTGTCCGCTAAATGGCCAAGTCCTTCCGTGGGCTCCCACAACTTTCCGAGAGGCACAAGCGGGAGCCATCCCTAGCGGGCGGAGCGGAGCAGGTCGCGGGCGTGCTTAAGGACGGTGTCTGTGATGCGGGCGCCGCTGAGCATGCGCGCCAGCTCCGGGGCGCGCTCGCCCTCCTCCAGATGGCGGGCCAGGGTGATGGCGCGGCCGTCCCGCTCCACCTTCTCGACGAAATAATGATGGTCGGCGAAGGAAGCGATCTGCGGCAGGTGGGTCACACAGAGCACCTGATGGCCCGCCGCCAGCGCCTTCAGCTTGCGGCCCACAACTTCGGCGACGCGCCCGCCGATGCCGGCGTCAATTTCGTCGAACACCAGGCTACGGGCTGAGTTCGTCTGGGACGCCCTCTCCTTGGACGTCCCAGCAGGCCTGTCTCGACGGGTTTCGGCGCCGGTGATGAGCGCCAGCATCAGCCGGGACAGCTCTCCGCCCGAAGCCACCTGATCCACGGGACGCAGCGGTTCGCCCGGATTGGGCGAGATGAGAAACTCCACGCGGTCCATGCCGGACGCTTTCCAGGATTCCTCGGCCGGCGCGGAAAACTCGATTCGGAAGGCGGTGCGCTCCATGGCCAACTCGGCGAGAATCCGGGCCACGGCCTTCTCCAGCCGAGCGGCGGCGCTTTTGCGCTGTGCAGAAAGTCTTCCGGCCAGTTGGCGGTAGCGTTCGGCGGCGGCTTCGAGTTCCTGCTGCGCCTGGCGTGCCAGTTCATCCGAGGACTCCAACTCCTCCAGTTCCCGCCCCACTTGTTCCATGTGGGCCAGCACGTCTGCCAGCGTGGGGCCGTACTTGCGCTTCAGCCGGTCCAAAACTGACAGTCGGTCCTCCACCTGTTCCAGGCGCTGCGGGTTGGCGTCCAGTTGCTCCAGATAATCGCGGAGAGACAGGGAAGCATCCTCGACGCTGATGCGGGCGCTGCGCAGGCCATCGCAGATTGGCTCAAAGGTGCGGTCGAAGCGGGCCACATCTTCCAGCGCCCGCAGCGCCGCGGCCATGGCTGCGGCGGCGGCGCCGGGGGCGTCGTAGAGCTGCTGGTAGGCGCTCTCGACGGCGCCGTGGATGCGCGTGCTGTTGGCCAGCACGCGCTTCTCCTCCCCCAGCCGTTGGTCCTCGTCGTGCAGCGGGCGCGCCGCTTCAATCTCCTGCTTCTGGAAGGACCACAGGTCAGCCAGACGCAGCTTCTCCTGCTCGTCACGGGTCAGCTCGGCCAACCGCGCCGTTGTCTGCCTCCATCCCCGGTAAGCATCGGCCACCTGCTCGGCCAGTTCCTCGGCGCTGGCCGAGCGGTCCAGCAGCTCCAGTTGGGAGGCAGGCACCAGCAGAGCCTGCTGCTGGTGCTGTCCGTGGATGTCGGCCAGCCACGGGGCCAGGGCACGCAGGGCCGCCACCGTGGCCGGGCGGTCATTGATGAAGACGCGGGTGCGGCCTGACACGTGCAGCTCGCGCTTCAGCAGAAGCTCACCGCCTGCCGCCAGCTCGACGCCGACTTCGTCGGCGGCGCGTTTCAGGTCCCGCGACACCACGACTTCAAACAGTCCGCACAGCCCGGCCCGCTCAGTGCCGGAGCGGATGGTTTCCGGCGATGCTCTGCCGCCCAGCAACAGGCCCAGGGCATCCACCATGATCGACTTGCCGCTGCCGGTCTCCCCGGTTAGCAGGTTCAGTCCGGGGCCGAATTCCAGCGACAGGCGGTCGATCAGCGCGTAGTTCTCAATGTGGAGTTGCTGGAGCATGGCAGCCGCCAGATGCCAGGTTTCAGGTGCCCGGTTCAGGTGTCACAGGTTCAGGTGTCAAATGATAGCAGAGTCCCGAGACTGCTAAGTCCTGAGCGCCAAATCCAGGACTGCTTCGACTTCGACCTTCGTTGAGCGAGGCCGGAGTTGAGCCAGACCGGCGTCGAGCCAGGAATGCCACTTATGCGATACCGGTCTGATACCAGCCCTGACACCAGCTTTGAATGTGGCCGCTGGTTTTGTGCTAAGTTAAATGAGGGGAAGGCCGCAGCGGAAGGGGATCTGCGGCGGATTTGAGCGGTGGACGGGACCGAGCCAGCATCGCCGCGGCTTTGGAGTAAACTGGGGAGTAAACTTGACTGTTGTTCCGCTTCTGGCTCTAATCGGCGGCACCGAAGTGGTCGGTTTGATCGGACAGACCGGCTGGGTCGTCAAGGGTGTTCTGCTGCTGCTGCTGCTGTTTTCTGTCTTTTCCTGGACGGTGACTTTCGCCAAGTGGCGCCGCTTCCGGCGGGCACGCGCGCAGAGTGAGCGGTTCCTGCGCGCCTTTCGACGGAGCCAGACCTTCTCGGAGCTGCATGCCATCAGCGACCAGTTCCATCCGAGCCCGCTAGTGGAAATGTTTGAATATGGCTACGGAACCATCCGCCAGCAGGCGACCCCGGCCAATCCGCATTCGGGCAGGCTGCCGCCGGGTGGCATCGCGCGAGTCCAGCGGGCGTTGCAGATTGCCGCCAGCGACCAGTTGACCGGCATGGAGCGCATGCTGAGCTGGCTGGCAAGCACGGGTGTGGTCGCGCCGTTCATCGGCCTGTTCGGGACCGTCTGGGGCGTCATGGACTCCTTTCACGGGCTGGGAACGGCCGACTCGGCCAGTCTGCGCGCAGTGGCTCCAGGGATCTCCGAGGCCCTGGTCGCTACCGCCGCCGGGCTGTTCGTGGCCATCCCGGCGGTGGTGGCCTACAACCACTTCCTTCACGTGCTGCGCGATTTCGGGTCGGGCATGGACAGCTTTGCCCTGGAATTCCTGAACGTGGTGGAACGCGACCAGGCCGGCTAGCAGGCGAGGCAAGGGTACACGATGGCTTTCACCAACCCGCGGGGACGCACGCAAAGTTCGCTCGCCGACATCAACGTCACCCCGTTCGTGGACGTCATGCTGGTGCTGCTGATCATCTTTATGGTGACGGCGCCTGTGATTCAGTCGGGCATCGACGTCGAACTGCCGCAGACGCGCACAGTCCGCGAGATCACCCAGGAGCGCGTCATCGTTTCTATTGACCGGCAGCAGCAGCTGTTCGTCGGCCGCGAGCCGGTTAACGTGCATGCCCTGGGCGCGCAGCTGCAGAGGCTGCTGCGTGACCCGAAAGGCCAAGCGGTCTTCCTGCGGTCCGACAAGGAAGTTCCCTTCGGCGTGGTAGCCAGCGTGATCGACGAGATGTACCTGGCCGGGATCACGAATATCTCGGTGGTCACGAAACCGCTGGAGAAGTCGCCGGCGTCAAAACGGAGATGAGGGTACAAGTCCGATTCGCTGGCAAGCATGTGCCCGCCACGAGCGAGCCGGAAGACCTGAAGTCGCCGCTGACTGCCTCGGTGGTCTTTCACAGCATGATTTTCGCCGTAGCACTTTTCGGTGGGGCTCTGGTCCCGCCGCGCCACGGCCAGCTGTGGGGCGAAGAGGGCTTCGGTGGCGGGAGGTCGGTCCCGGTGAACCTGGCGCCGAGCGTTCCGCTGCCGCGCCGCGCCGCGCCACGAAACCCGGTGGCCGCCGATACCCGGGAGCTTCACCCGGCCCAGCCCAAGCAGCCGAAAAAAGCGCCACCAGCGTCCCCGGCGCGGGAGTTCCAGTTGACTGAGGAAGACTGGAAGAAGAAACTAGCCGAGCTGGAGCGCCGTCAGGCGAGCAAGGAGCTGGCGCAATTGCGGGGCGAGCTTCCGGAAGGGGCGATTCCCGGCGTTACCAGCGGTCGCGCTTCGTCGCCCATCTACGGGATGGCAACCGAGCAGGGCGCCGGGGGTATCGGCTTCAGCGGGCAGTTCGGCCTCCTCTACGGCTGGTACGTGCATACGGTGCGGGGTTGCATCGCGCGCCATTGGGACCGCAGCCGGGTTGATTCCGCCATCCGCTCGGCGCCGCGCGTATATGTCGAATTTGATGTCTTGCGGGATGGGACCATGAGGAGCGAACGCATCACCACATCCAGCAGCATTCCGTCGATTGACCGCGAAGCGCTCCGGGCAGTGCAGGCCTGCAGCGGCCGGCGCGACGTGGGCGCCGACGCTCATTTACCTGCGCTGCCACGGGATTACCCGGGCTCCAGCGTGCACGTGGAAGTGTGGTTCGAATTTCAGAGGTGAGATAAGCACCGAGTGAGTTGCCACATGCGCAGCAAGCAACACCAGATGCGCAGTAACCAACACCAGATGCGCAGTAACCAACAAAAGACACGCAGTAAGCAACGGCTCATGCGGAGGTCATGGGCCATTGTCTTTGCGGTTGCGGCCGTAGTTCTGTCGCTGGTGTGGCTGCAGGCCGAGGCCACGCCGCGCGCCGCGCTTGGCGCACCGCAAGCGGCTTCCCAGCGCCGGGACGTCATCCGCTTCGGCATTGACCTGACGCTGGAGACGCTGAAGCTGGCGGTGGCTGACTTTCGGGCTCACGGCACCAAGGCCGCGCCGCTGATGCGGGTCTTTAATGAGGTGCTTTGGAATGATCTGGACCACGCCGGCATTTTCGATCTGGTCAGCAAGAGCTTCTACCCGCCGGCAATTCCCGGGCGACGCGAAGACCTGGAAGCCGCCGGCGCCCTGTCGGCCTGGGCCAATCCGCCGGTCAACGCCGAGATGCTGGCGTTCGGCAACGGGGCCGTTGTCAACGGGCGCCTGAGGATCGAAGGCCATCTGTACGACCTGCGGAATTCGCTCCGCCCGGAAGTCCTGGCCCGGCGCTACACCGACGAGTCCACCGAGGAGGCTGCCCGGGTGATTGCGCATCGGTTTGCCAACGCCATCGTGGAGCGCCTCGGCGGCGGACTGCCGGGCATCGCCGACTCCAAGATTTATTTCTGCCGGAGGATCCGAAGGGACATTAAGGAAATCTGGGTCATGGACTACGATGGCGCCAACCAGCGCCCGGTGACCAACTACCGTTCGTTGGCGCTGACTCCCAACGTATCGGCCGATGGCAGCCGGTTGGCCTTTACCAGCTATTCGGAAGTCTACCCCCGAATCTTCGTGTTGTCGCTGGAGAGCCGGCGACGCCTGAGCTTTCATAACACCCGCAGCGGGCTGAACACTACCCCTGCCTGGTCCCCCGACGGCCGTCAGATGGCCCTGTCGTCCTCGCTGAGCGGAAACCCAGAGATCTATGTGGCCAATGCCGACGGAACGAGCCCCCGTCGCCTCACCTACTCGCGGGGAGTGGATATTTCCCCGGCGTGGAACCCGAAGACAGCAACGCAGATCGCTTTCGTCAGCGGCCGGGGCGGGGTGCCGCAGATCTACCTGATGGACGCCGACGGGTCCAACGTACGGCGGCTGACCGCCGGCGAAGGCGATGCGGTGACTCCGGCCTGGGCGCCCAACGGCCAGACGCTCGTCTTTTCCTGGACCCGTGGCTATGCCCCCGGCAATTACAATATTTTCCTGATGGATGTAGCCAGTGGCGAAGTGGTACAGTTGACCCACGGCGCCGGGCGTAACGAGCACCCATGGTTCTCTCCCGACGGCCGGCACATTGTTTTTGAGTCGAGCCGCAACGGGGGCAAGCAGATTTTTACCATGTTGGCGGACGGCACCCGGATCCGGGCTTTGACGCGGGATGGCAAAAACACGGCTCCTGTTTGGAGCGTACGCTAGGGCCGAGCTGGCAGAATGGCTTCATAAGGGCTCTTGGGGAATCCTTTCCGTGGTGGGCGGGGGCTTGCTTCGGCACCACCGGAGTTGCTGACCTCGTTGTGCGCGAACAAGCTGTTAGGAGAGAACCCGGCCGGGCAGGTTTGCGGCCAACAGTTCGCCTGGCAAACAAGTTTCAGCAGAGCCAGGCTGGAAGCGGATCCCAGAAAGGTCTGCGACCAGGCGGGGTTCCAGGGATTCAAGGTTCATGAGATGGCTTCCAGTCCGCCGGTCCAAATCGCAAGGAGGAGAGAAAAAGAATGAAACGCAAATACGCCCCGGCTCTGGGCATGATTCTGTTGCTGGTTCTGTTCTTGGGTGCCTGCAAGAAGAAAGAACCGCCGCCACCCCCGCCACCTCCACCGCCTAAGGCGGCGGCCCCGACGGTGAGTTTGACGGCGACGCCCACCAGCATCGAGCGCGGGCAGTCCAGCACGCTGGAGTGGAGTTCCACCGATGCCAAAACCGTGACGTTAGAACCGGCCCTAGGCATGGTGCCTCCCAAAGGCACGATGACCGTCTCGCCGCTGGAGTCGCTGACCTATACCCTGAGCGTCGAGGGGCCCGGCGGAAAGGCCCAAGCCAGCGTGCGGGTCACCGTGACCGCCAAGCCGCCGCCGCCCGCACCCAAACCACCGGTCGAGGAGGATATCGCAGCCTCGTTCGCGGCCCGGGTGCATGACGTCTACTTCGATTATGACATGTACGACGTTCGCTCCGATGCAGTGCCGGTGCTGCAAGCCAACGCCGATTGGTTGCGTGCGCACCCGAAGGCGAACATCGTGGTTGAGGGCCATTGCGATGAGCGTGGCTCAGCCGAGTACAACCTAGGCCTGGGCGATCGGCGCGCCAATAGTACCCGGGACTACCTGCTCTCGCTGGGCATCAGCGGGAACCGCATCCGCACTATCAGCTATGGCAAGGAGCGGCCGCAGTGCACCGAGGCGAATGAAGGCTGTTGGCAGCGCAATCGCCGCTCGCACTTTGTCCTGGCCCGCTGAGGCCGAGGGCAGGGCCCAAGCAGAACACAAACGGCTGGCAGGCGCCAGACAGATGAAACCTGGTGCCTGCCAGCCGCAGTCTTAAGGAGAGGAAACCATGAGAGTGTTACGAGCTATTTTGATGGCGGTGCTCGTGGTGGCACTCCTGCCCACCCCGGCCTACCCTGTCGCCAAGGAGATTATCCGGATCGAGGCGGCAGTGGCCCGGCTGGAGTCGGACATGCGCGACATGCGCAGCACGCTGGACGAGCGCATGGGGATGATGCGCCAGCTCATGGAGCAGACCACCGACGCGATCAACAAGCTCAACGTGGTGACCGAGCAGGTGCAACGTTCGATCCAGGGCAGCGTGGCCGCTCAGGGCACCAAAGTGGATTCGGTCGCCGGCAACGTCCAGGGGCTACAGGACTCCCTGGAGGATGTGAAGGCGCGGCTGTCCAAGCTGTCTGATCAGGTGTCGCAGGTGCGAGTGTCGGTGGAGACGCTGCAAACGCCGCCGACGCCAGGCTCGGGGGCGGGCGCACCCCCACAGTTGCCCGAGGAGCTCTACCAAAATGGACTGCGGGACCTGCAAGGCGGGAAACTAGAACTGGCGTTGCAGCAGTTCCAGGACTACCTTCGCTACTACCCAGAGACGGAGTTGGCCGGCAATGCCCAGTTCTATGTCGGCGAAGTGCTCTATCGTCAGGGTAAGCTACGCAAGGCGATCGAAGCGTACGACCTAGTGCTGGAACGCTACCCGAACGGCAACAAGACCGCCGGCGCCCATCTCAAGAAAGGCTTCGCCCTCCTGGAACTGAAGCGGCGCACATCCGGGGTCCGCGAGCTGCGCGAGCTGATCCGCCGTTTCCCGCGCAGCGAAGAGGCCAAGCTGGCCCGCCAGCGCCTCCGCCGTCGCTGAAAGCCACCACCACGCAGGATCCCGCTCGCCCTTCTGCCCCACACTAGCTTCCGCCGCGGTGGCGGTTTGCCTTACCCGAGAGCTTCCGCTATACTCGCGTTCCAAACGGTGGCGCCTGATTTGGGCGGGCCAGACTCCGCGACACCGCCCCAACAGCGGCGCTACGACACGCTACGATACAAGGAGAGGGCTGGCCCTATGGCACGAAGCGTAAACAAAGTCATTCTGCTGGGAAATCTAGGGAAAGACGCGGAGTTGAACTACCTGCCGTCCGGCCAGGCGGTCTCCAAGTTCACCCTGGCCACCAATCGTCGCTTCAAAGACAAAGCGGGCGAATGGCAAGAACAGACGGAGTGGCACAACATCGTGCTCTGGGGCAAGATGGCGGAGAGCCTGACCCAGTATCTGACCAAGGGCCAAAAGGTGTATCTGGAAGGGCGCATCCAGTCCCGGACTTGGGAAGGGCGCGATGGAAGCAAACATCACGCCACCGACATTGTCGCGAACGATGTCGTCCTGGCGAGCGGGCGGGGCGGTGAAGAAAGCTCAGGGCAGCGCGCACAGGCGAGCCCGGCCCGGCCCGCCCCCGCACCCTCCTCCTCCGAAGAAGGAATCTCACCCGAAATCACCGACGACGACATCCCGTTCTAAAATATACAGACCGGAGCTGAGATCAACCTAAGGCGGGAAGGTCCTGCTTGTTTCTTGCCCTCCGCGAAACAAGTAACGCCAGTATCCTGCCGACCTCCTCGGCCCAACCGCCGGGACAGCTTGCCCTGATTCCCACCGGTTGGGCGCTCTCCCGCTAGTCCAAAGGTACCCCCCCAAATGAATCTGTTCGCCTATTGGCTGCCTGGGGTCGCTGCGCTTAACTAGACTACGTTATGAACGGGACAAAAACTCAGGCTATGGCAGCGCTGTTTTGCGCAGTGGTTGCGGCACAGAGGAGCCGCAGGAGCCTGCCGGAGTTTTTGCGGATTCTGCCGGTGAGTCCCAAGAGCAAGTTCATGGTGCTGGAATGTTGTCGAGGGTATTTGAAAACGACTAACTGAAGCAGTGAGCGGCGCGAAACGAAGCAAGGTCTTGGTCATTGACGATGACAACTAAAATAGCCCGCATGACCCCTGAAAGCTTAAGCCTGGGTGCACTACGAAGCACCCGCGTTGCTATGCGTCTTCCGGTACGACTGGGAATGAAGGAGGAGAAAGGCACTTTTCAGACGCTGGCTGGCTGGACGCTCGTGCTCAGTAAGTACGCGGCCAGAATCGAGTGCAGGCGGCCCTTGGATGTGAATCAGGAAGTTATGGTCACCTTGCTCCCCGCGGAGGAGCGAAACGGGATGGGCAAAGTGGTCTGGTGCGACAGCCATCCCAACAACAACGGCAACTTTGAATTCGGCGTGGAACTAGGCGACGCAGAAGGTCTGTGGGGAGTTCGGTTTCCTTCTCGCTGATGCACGACCGATTCGGGAATCGTCTGAATAGTGCTGTTGCCGGGTCCTAGCCGAGGACCCATGATGAGTTGGAGAGGGATAAATATGCCGGTGGAAATCCAGGAAGGAAAACGCCTCCGCTACTTTCCGCGCTTCACGGCGCCAGATAGGAGTTGCGCCGGCTTCATTACCAGTAATCGTCGGATCGCTGGGGAACTCAAGAAGATTAGCCTAAGAGGCCTGTCCCTTCGGACCAAGGAATCGGTTCCGGTCGGGAGTGTCGGCAAGGTCGGCGTGCAGTTTCAAGACTGGTTTTTCCGCGCCACCGTGATTGTCCGCTCCGCCGAACCGGGCCGGTGGTTGGGCTTCGAATTCATCAAGATGTGCTCGCTGGATCGACAGGCCCTCCGCTTTTTCTGCGGTGCCCAACGGCGGATGGCAGTTGAGAACAAGAGCACCAGTTGACTCGCTACGCCACTCCCTAGCTCCCGCGCCTCCCAGCAGGTATTGTCTCCTAGACCTGTGCGGCCAGCACTGGATTGAAGTGCCTTCGAAGAATTACGCCCGGTTCAGAACTCCGTACGCAACCGAAGGGCGAAGCTGCGGGGCGGGGCCAACGCCGTGCCGGAGAACAGTCCGACGAAATTGATCACGTTCAAGCGGTTGGTGAGGTTCAAGACGTCGAGTTGGAGCCGCACCGAAAGGTCATCGCGACTCAAAAGCTTCACCCCCAGCGAAGTATCCAGGGAAAACGAGGGGCGAACGCGGCCGCGTGCGAGGTTGACCCGGCTCAGAATTCGCTGCCCAAAGCGCTCCTCCAGTTCCTCTTCCTCCAGGGGTTCCTCTTGCTCGATGGGCAACCCGCTGCCATACCGGGCGCCGAGCGCCACCCAGACTCGGGGCCTAATCTGATAGTGCGCGCGCGCCTGGGCTGTATGGCGCTGGTCTTGCGAAATAGGAAAGCGGCCGGTGGCGCGCAACAGCTCGTCGCCGCCCTCTTCCAAGAACAGCCCGCCGGTGAGGGGAAGAAACCCGGTTCCGACAAGGTGCGCGTAGCTCAGAAAGCCGGAAACGGGCCCCCAGCGGGGCACTTCCAGTTTGCCCTCAAAGCCGTAAACTTCGGCCCGGGAAAACGCGATGGGGAAACTCACACCGGTATTCAAGAACACGTCGTCGTCGGCAAAATTGCGGATCTCTCTTCGGAAATAATTGCCGTCCAGTCGCAACTTGCCGAAGACGCTCTTGGCAAAGCCGGCCTGGTAGAAATTCCCGCGGGAGGGATACACGGGCAGCGCCGTCGTCTCTTCAGCGAGCCGCTGCGCGGACCCGGAACTGGCCAGCAGCAGATTCTCGGTGGCGGGAGTCTGAAACGCGCGGTCATAGGAGGCGCGGAAGACCAGCCCGGCGCTAGGCCAGTGCCAAGCCACTCCCAGGCGAGGGCTGAAGGTGCTGTCCCGGACTAGCAACCGATAGCGGTCCCACCGCAGTCCAGCGCTGAAGGTCCAGGGCCCGGCGCGGACCAGGTCCTGCACGAACAGGGACTGCTCGCGGCCTGCCCGACTGTCCGTAAAACGGAAGCTGGGCGGGATTCCGGCATCGAAGAATTGCTGGTCCACGATTTCGTACCCAAACCGCTCGCGCACAGAAGTCCAAATCCCCTCCACGCCGGTTTTCAGCTCGTGGGCGCCAAGATGCGCCGACAGGCTGGCGCTGCCATAACCTTCCCGCAAGCTTCGTTGCTGGTCGGCCAGGATAGGGGTGGAGAGCGGATTCGACCAAAAGTCTGCAGAAAGGTCCCTTGCCATTCCCCGAAAGGCGGCTAGCAGGCGGGGTGAGAGGGTGTGCTGGTAGGAGAGATGTCCCAAGGTTTCGGCGTTACGCCGATCCTGCCGCTGGCCGGCCTGCTGCTGAAATTGTTCGTTCGGGACCAGGAACCCCGTGCGTTTTCTGTGCAGCGAGAGGCGCAGTCGGCTCGTCTGGCTCCAGTCGCGTTCGAGGCGCCCACTGATCCCGGAATTGGACGCTTTGTTGGTGAAATTTTCTTCCACCGGCGGATCCAGGTACCGCTCCGTGTGTCCCCCCTGAACGGCTAAGGCGGCGGCCGTCCGCCCGCGCACGTACTGTCCGGAAATATAGCTGCTTTGGGTCGAGAAGCTGCCGGCCTCGAGCACTGCGATCCCATGAAAGCCCGGGGTGGTGTCACGGGCGGTGACCACCTCGATGACCCCACCCAGCTTCCGTCCATATTCGGCCGGGTAGTTGGCGGTCAACACATTCAGTGACCGGAGTTCTTCAACTTCCAGCGCCGGGGCGAAGGCGGCAGAGCGATTGTCGGTGATGGGGAACCCGTCAATGACATACTGCGTGTTGTACTCGGAGCCCCGCGGGTGCAGCACGCCATTGGCCTCCAGCAACCATCCCGGCTGCGTTTGCACCAGCTCCGGCACGGTGCGGGCGGGCTGTGAGGCCTGCCGGGCGCGCAACGTTTCTGGGCCGAGGCGGAAGACTGGGCCCGTCCGATGCGGGTCCAGAAGCGTGGCCGAATCGGTGACCCGTACGGTGGCTTCCAGCGGGGCGATCCCGAGCGTCACCTGGTACTCGCGGGGGAGCTCTGAACGGATTTCCAGCAGCGCGGAAAACGGTGCAAACCCAGAGCGCTCGACGCGCAGCAGATACACCCCAAATGGCAAGTCCCTGGCCCAATACCGTCCCTCCGGGTCGGTGTGGAAAGTTTGCTGAACTTGGTTGGCTTGGCTGACTAGCTCTCCGCTGGCTTCCACCCCCAGGCCAGTAGTGTCCCGCACGGTCAGGCGCAGCTCCCCCGTGCCCCGCTGGGCGAGCAGTGGCATCGCCCACAGAGCTACCCAAAGCAAGCTTTTCCACTTCAACTTCAAAGCTCAGGCGGGAGAAGAACCCTTAGCCGAGGACCACGCCCACATCGGCGCCCTTATCGATTCCCAGGATTTTGGCGGCAGCACCCCGACTGGTAGCCAACTCCAGGTAGCCGGTGCTGCCCACGATGGCAAACAGGTCGCCCGGGGCGCTCTGGGCGTAGGCGAGGTTGAGTTTCGCAATCTCACTTTTGCCCGCCACAAACTTGAACGGCGGCGGGCTTTGCTGGAACAGCATGGGCAGGTCTTCGGGCGTGAAGTTAGTGATGACGTTGCCGAACTTGTCCACCTTCAGCACTACTCCTTTAATCAGCCGCTCGTTCAGTGTCTTCGGTTTGGGAGGCTGGAAGCGGACGTAGTCGCTCACGTAGTCTCCGAACTTGCTTGTCTCGACCCCACGGCTTAACCAGGCGGCAATCGGGGCGAAGATGTCGCGGCCGTGGAAGGTCTGGCTGACGGGGTTCAGGAAGTAGTGCTCAGCGGTGACGTGGCGCACGGTGTGCTCTTCGCCCGCCAGCACCAGCGACAGCACCCCGTTATCCGGGCACAGGAAATAGTGCCTCTCGGTGGCGACCAGGATGGGGCGGCGGTGCGTGCCCACGCCGGGATCCACCACCACCACATGAATGGTCCAGGCGGGGAAGTGGCGGTAGGCCTGGGCGATCGTAAAGGCTCCGTCCAGAACGTCGAAGGAGCGGACTTCGTGACAGATATCGATGATTTGGGCCTCGGGAGTGATTCCCAGGATGACCCCCTTCATCGTTCCCACGAAATGGTCCGAGAGACCAAAGTCGCTAGTGAGCGTAATTAGCCGTGCCATACTTAGGGCAATATCGACGAAATGGGGAGGGCGTGTCAAGCACGCTGAAAGCCGGCGGCTGATCCTGCCGGAGCGAACGCGCCCAATTCAGCAGCCAGTATAGGTGAGCCCGCTGCAACGAGGGGTTCGCCCGCATTCCGGAAAGGCTGAATCCTGGACCCTGCCAGTGTGCCGGATAGTCTGCGTTCTACTCGTCACCGGGTGGGGACTGGCAGAGCGAGGAAGCCTGGCCCAATTGGGCGGGCGGAAACAACAGCACCACCCGCCGGTTGAGCTCACTGGGGCCGGGCACATCCTCAACGGGTTCCCGCTCCCCCTTGCCCTGGACCGTGTCGCCCAGATCAGCAAGAAGTTGTTGCCGCCCAGATGGGTTGCTTCGTGAGGACGCGTAGCTCATCCCGGAAAGTTTTTTCACCGTCGCAAGGCGCTGCTCGAGGTTCTCGCGGGCGAAGTCTTCAGTTTCGTTGCTGAGCTCCTCTTCGAGGAAATAGTGCTGGACGGCGAGGGCGCGCTGCTCGGAGAGCCACTGGTTATAGTCGTCCTTCCCAACGCGGTCCGTGTGGCCTTCGTAGCGGACTTCAGCATTGGGGAAGAGCAGCATGCGCAGCACGGTCAGCTTGGAGAGATTCTCCCGCGCGGTAGGACGCAGTTTATAACTGCCGAAGTCGAAAAGAATGTCGGAAGCCAGTGTGAGCACCATGCTACCGCCCTGTTCGGTCAACTGGCCGAGGGAGGCAAGCTGACGACGGAGTTCGGCACAGATCGCCTCCCGGTCCTCACGGAGGCGCGCATTCTGGGCGCGGGCCTCATCGAGTGACTCCTGCAGGGCACGGAGTTTGTCTTCGGCCTCGGCGCGAAGTTGCCGCTCAGCGGCGAGCGCAGCTTCCAGTTTCTTCACCTCGTCACGGAGGGCAGCCAGTTCCTTCCGGCATTCTTCGGCCTCGGCGCGGAGACTAGCCAGCTCCTTCCGGCATTCTTCGGCCTCGGCGCGGAGCTTGTCCAGTTCGCGGGCAAGTTTCCGGACGTAGATGCCGCCGACAGCGCCTAGGGCAAGGGCACGCGCGTTTTCTGCAATTTGGGCTGCAGTGCGGGCAAATTGAACCGCCTCACGGCTGCTCCCCCCGGCACGGAATGCCTCTTCGGCCTGGTCCAAATACGCGCGCGCCCGCTCGAAGGTCTCGCGTGTGCGGGCTTCGTCGGGGAGCGGCTCCTCCCCCTTCGGGGTCGGGGTTGCCAGGATTCCCGCTTTGGAAGCCAGTTCAACGGCTTTGCGTGCCTGCAGGAGCTCGTTGGGGACGGAAGCTTTAGGGGAAGCTGGCGAGGTATCGTAGCGGCTGTAGTAGGTGTAGTAGAGGAGCTTGCCGGGAACAGGCAGGGCCTTGTTGCCTGTTTGGCTGTCATCCTGGTTGACGCTGTAGAGGACGACGACAGGGCTGGGGTCGTTGACCGCAAAGTCGGGCTCGGCGGTGAGCATCAGCCAGAAGGTTTGGTAGGGAGTGGTGACGTTGATGCTCACGGGCCTGCCGCTCTCAAACGTGATCTCACCCAGATTCATTGCTTCGCCATCCACCGAGACAGCCCAAAGGACATAGGTAAGGAAGTCTTTGCCAAAGTATCGCGCGGGTCGAAGTTTCTTGATGTCACCACGGTTAATATCGATCTCGATGAAACCCGGGCGACTTCCGATTTTCATGCGCGTCGAAGCAGAAGGTTCGAGCTTCGTACCCTTCATCTCGACCACGGTAGATCCCGTGAGATGGCGGAAGCTGAGGATCTGTCCGCCCGGTTCTGTAACTTCGACGGCCTTAATGCTTGCGGGTAAGGTGACCGAAGCAGGCGTTGGCTGCTGGGAGTGCAGCGAGCTAGCGACCAGCAACGCGGCAATGAGCCCCGAGGCAAGACGCAAAGGCTGGCTACTGTGCACAGGATTCACCCCTTCCATAATTCACCCCATATATTCTCTCACTGTTATAGGTGAGTCAATCCAGCTCTCCAGTGCGGGAGGTGCCGGTGTCTTTCCCTCTCAACCTGCGAGTCAAGGCCACAGCACCCGGCCGAGCTGTTTGCGCCTTGGGTACTAGCGAGATACCGGGTAATGCTAGAATAGGAATTTGATGCAGCGTTGCTGGAGTATGTGACGGAGCGGGTGCCGGAGTGAGTGATGGAGCGGCTGTACTTTGATCACAACGCGACGACGCCGGTAGCTGCTGAGGTGCTGGAGGCCATGCTGCCCTTCCTCGCCGACAACTACGGTAACCCCTCCAGCATCCATAGCTTCGGGCAGCAGGCGCGGGCGGCGGTGGAGGAGGCGCGGGTCGAGGTCGCCCGGCTGCTGAACTGCCGCGCCAGCGAGGTGGTGTTCACCGGCGGAGGCACGGAGGCCGACAACCTGGCCGTGCTGGGCGCGGTCCGGGCGGCGGTGCGGCGTGATGGCGGCCGCAAGCACGTCGTCAGCAGCCAAATCGAGCATCATGCGGTCCTCAACGCCTGCGAGGCGCTGGAAAAAGATGGCGTCGAGGTCGCCTGCCTGCCGGTGGACAGTGACGGCGTGGTGGATCCCGACGATGTCCGCCGGGCCCTGCGCCCTGAGACGGTGCTGGTGACGATCATGTGCGCCAACAACGAGATCGGCACCATCCAGCCGATTGCCGAGATTGCAGCCATCGCCCGCGCCCACGGCGCGTTGATGCATACCGACGCCGTGCAAGCCGCGGGCAAGATTCCGCTGGACGCGAAGGCGCTCGGCGTGGATCTGCTGACGATCAGCGGGCACAAGATTTACGGGCCCAAGGGAGTCGGCGCGCTCTACGCTCGGCGCGAGACGCGGCTTGAGCCACTCAGCTACGGCGGACACCACGAGCGCGACCGCCGCCCCGGCACCGAGAACGTGGCCGGCATCGTCGGCCTGGGACGTGCGGCCGAACTGGCGAAGCGGTCTCTGGCCAGAGAGAGCGTCCGGCTGGCCGCGCTGCGCGACCGGCTGGAGCACGGCATCCTGGAGCGCGTGGAGGAAGCCGCCGTCAATGGCGACCCCACCCGGCGCGTGCCCAACACCAGCAGCATTTGCTTCGACTACGTTGAGGGTGAGGCGCTGGTGATCGCCCTGGACCTGAAGGGGGTGGCCTGCTCGACGGGCGCAGCCTGCTCCAGCGGCGCCATCGAGCCATCGCACGTGCTCACCGCCGTTGGTCTGCGTCCCGAGCAGGCCCGCGCCAGCCTCCGCTTCAGTCTGGGCCGCCAGAACACCGAGGCCCAGGTGGACCAACTGCTGGAGATCCTGACGCCGGTGGTGGCGCGCCTGCACGACCTGTCGCCTACGTATAAGGCGCCCGCGTATAAGAAGAGCTGAGAATTAAGAGTGAAGAAATGAAAAGTAGAGGGGAGAAATTCTTCACTCATAACTGTTCGGTGCTTTTATGAAGCCAACCGTAGCCGTGGCTATGAGCGGCGGCGTAGACAGCTCCACCGTCGCCGCGCTGCTTAGTGGCCAGCAGTACAACGTGATCGGGCTGACGATGCAGCTCTGGAACCAGCGGCGCCTGGCCGGCTTTCCCGGGATGCCGGAGAGCAGCCACGGGCGCTGCTGTTCGCTGGAGGACGTCTACGACGCCCGCCGTGTCGCTCAGCACCTGGGGTTGCCCTACTACGTCGTGAACCACGAGGCCCGCTTCGAGCAGGACGTGGTGCGGCCCTTCATCGAGGACTACCTGGCGGGGCGCACGCCCATTCCCTGCACGTTGTGTAACAATTCGCTGAAGTTCGACGAGTTGCTGCGGACGGCGCGACAGATCGGCGCCGAGATGGTGGCTACCGGGCACTACGCGCGGCTGGAGCGCGACCCGGCTTCAGACCGCTACCGGCTGCGCCGCGCGGTGGACCCCTCCAAGGACCAATCCTATTTCCTTTTCGGCCTGACGCAGGAGCAGTTGAGCCGGACGCTATTTCCGCTGGGAGAGCTGACCAAGCACCAAGTGCGCGAGCGCGCCCGTGGCGCGGGCCTGCCCGTGGCCGACAAGCCCGATTCGCACGAGCTGTGCTTCGTGCCCGGCAACGACTACACACGCTTTATCGAGGCCTACTTCGCCGAGCGCGGGCAGCCCGTGCCCGCCGCGCCGGGCCCGGTGGTGGACAGCCAGGGACGCCGGCTGGGCCAGCACAACGGCATCCAGCGATTCACCGTAGGGCAGCGCAAGGGATTAGGAGTGGCCGCAGGACGCCCGCTCTACGTTCTACACATTGAGCCGGCCACTGCCGAGGTCACTGTGGGCGAGGACGCTGAGTTGTTTGGCACCACGGCACTGGTCTCCCGCCTCAACTGGGTTTCGCTGGCTTCGCCCGACGGGCCCGTCCGGGCTGAGGTAAAGATTCGCTACCGACATCAGCCCGCGCCTGCGACCGTCACGCCGCTGGATGACGACCACGCGCGGGTGGACTTCGACGTACCCCAGCGCGCAGTCACCCCCGGCCAAGCAGCGGTTTTCTACCACGACGACCTGCTGCTGGGCGGCGGCTGGATCGACGGCAAATAGCCGGGGCAGAAACTTTCGGTTCCAGTCGTTGTGTCTGAAGCGCGAACCCGCAGGGGTTATCCCTTCCCGTCTGAGAATATTTTTCCGGCTCCCGCGAGTGAGGCGGTCCTGCCTTTGAACGAATCGATCAGGGGCAGGAAAAGCTCTCCCACGGCCCGCGCGAACTGGTCACGACAGAACAAGACGATGACCAGGACCTGGTTACCGGAATACACGCCCCCGGTCCCGAACACGCTTTTCACCTGATAGGCGGAAACAAACTCTTGTGAAGCGATGATGTTTCTGCCCTGATGATCTTTCGCCTGGGCGGCGTTGTCCACGAAAAACAAGCCCGCCGAACGGCCCACGGTTTTCTGAAGGATTTCCGAGTCGCGGGTGTCGACCCACTCCAGGGGGACGCCGAGTTCCTTCAGCAGGCGGGAGATCATCGGAATGGCGTCCACGAAGGCTGAGGAAATCAACGGGATCCCCATATGGCCTTTGGAATTGCGACGATCCTTCCAGTCCGCCTCCTGGCCGTGAGTCCCCAGCAGCGACAGAACCAGGGTATCGCCTTTTAACTGACCTCCCGCCCCGGCCGACTCGGCCAGCTTCCGCACAAACTCTTGATTCCTCTTCGGCAGGGAGTCGAATGGAACAGTGAGAAACACCCGGGCCAGCGCAGACGATTCACTGAACTTCGCGTGCAACCCGCAGGCCAACTCCTGGGCAGCTTCCTCCAGCGATGTCGCCTGCCGCACCTTTGCCTCAACCTGACCCCAGAGTTCTGCAAGGACTGCCGATGTTGCCTGCGCGATCTTCATGACTCCTCCTCCGCTCCCCGGATTGGCTCGATCCTTAGAATGCAACGACAGCAGAATGCAACGACAGCGTGCAAGATAGCAGTCCAGCCGCGCAGTGTCTATTTCAATCAACAGCGAGCGGTGGGGCGAAGCTGGCGCTGCGTCCACGAGCCCACAGTACCTTGACCAACGGCTAGCTTTCTCTAAGCAAAGGCAATTCCAATCCACCAGGCAGCCACCGCGGACCGTCCGGGAGGGCACGCCTCTGCCGGTGACCACAAATTTATTCGACCTGCGATCTACGCTCCAGCCGACACCGTGGTATATTAACCGGGCGAAAATTAGGCAGGAAGGCCCCCGCCGTCAGGGGGGATGATTGAGCATTGAAGGAAACCTGCCACTGAACTAAAGAAGGAGATTGTAGATGCTAGAGCAGCAGCCAGAGACAGCCAGCTCCCCTCCGCCGTTCCGGTTGGACGTGCAGGTGCATGACCTGTTGATGAAACCAAAGCCCCAGTCGCTGGTGCCGCCGCCCCCTGGGGCAGAGCCCCAAGTGTTGCCGGTGCCCGCATTTCCGGAGCACCCGGAACTGTTCCGCGAGGATGACTCCGACATTATCGAGATGGAGCGCAAGGCTCTCAATGGCCGCCGGCCCTGGAGCGGGCCTCTCGTTGCTCGGGCGCTGCGGGGCTGGGCGGTTCCCTACTTCAAGTCGCGCATCCTGCCAGGAGACTTCCACCCGATCATCGCCTACCTGTTCACTGAATGGAAGTGCAACCTGGACTGCCATTACTGCTGGTCCTTCGACAACAACGTGAAAGGCATGAGCGAAGACACAGCCAAGCGCTCCATTGACTGGTTGCACTCCACCACCTGCCGGGTGCTGGCGCTGATGGGCGGCGAGCCGCTGCTGCGTCCCCAGTTTGTACACAAGGTGGTGTCCTACGCCGCTAAGAAAGGTTTCTGGGTTTACCTGCCCACCAACGCCCGTCTGCTGCGGCCCGAAGTGCTCGACTGGCTGGGCGATGCGGGACTTGCCACGATCAACTTTGCGGTGGACGTCGTGGACGAAAAACCCGGGCTGCCCAAGGCGCTGACGCCGGTGCGCAAGTATTTTGATTACCTGATCAAAAAACAATACCGGTACGGCATCACGACCGCCTTCAACATCAACATCTGCCGCAACAATCACGAGGACGTCAAGCAGCTCACGGAAATCGCGCATGACAACGCGATCATCACCGATTACCACATCAACGAGTCGCCGATGGTCGAGCAGGACCACTTTAAGCACCTGGACGAGAACAGCACCTTTATCACTCCGGAAGATTTCCCGAAAGTGGACGCGCTGGTGGATTGGCTCATCGAGAAGAACCAGCAAGGCTACAAGATGGTGAACTCTGCCCAGCGCTTGCAGGGCATGAAGGAGTTCATGCGCGGCAAAGTGAAGCCGTGGAACTGCCGTGCTGGTCAGAACTCGATGATCATCCGGGTGGACGGCACGCTGGCCCCCTGCTTCCCCATGTATTCCGCCACCTACGACTGGGGAACCATTGAGAATCACAAGTTCCAGGTCCCCCAGCTCGACCACATGAAACAGTCCTGCCAGACGCATTGCTTTTCGACCCTGAACCACAATCTGGGGTTCTGCTATAACGATGCCCGAGTCTTGCGCTGGTTCATCAAGCAGGCGCGGCATGGTTTCCAGGGCGTCTCGGGCAGCTTCGACTAGGGTTCAACCTGCCAATCTGCAGCAAGAATGCCGGAGCTTCGCTCCGGCATTCTTGTGCTCTCACACAACCCGGGCAGCGCGACTTGTGTGCGAGCGTCGGCATAGGTGTCCGCGAGGGATGGACGATGCGGTACGGCGCTGGAAGGAGGAGCCGCCCAGCCGGCGAACAACATCCTACTGGCTGGCCGTTATCGCTTCAGCGTAGCGGAGTTCTCCCGTGAGGCCATCGTAATATTGGAAGACTACCTGGGGAACGGGGAAAGCCACCCAGCGATCTTCACCCGGTCGGAGAGGGTTATTAAAAACGTTATTGATCTGCACCACGCAGTACAGAGGGTACTGGAGGTCCTGGCGGGGGATATCGTCCAGGAAGTAGCTGGACCAGCGGATTTGGCATCGGCGTCCGCGGGAGTCGAACCATCCGCTGGGCGGGCGCCCGCTTTCATCGCTGGCGCGGTGATTCCCGGAGTTGTGCGGTCCGGAAGCAAACTCCCACACGCGGTCGGTGATCTTGATCGCAAAGCTGTTGTGGAGGTCGCCGGTGAGAACAAACACGGGCTTACCCAATGAATCCCAGAAACGGATAAGTTCCTCACGTTCCTCAAGGAAGACTGTCCACGCATCGTCCTTGTTGGAAGGGCGGACTCCTCCACCGCCCACATGCGGAATCATAAAGTTCACTGAGGAGACCACGAAGAAAAAGTCGGCATCACTGCGCGACATCCCCTCCCTCAGCCAGGCCTTTTGACGCCGGCCGAGCATCGAGAGGCCCGGTTTGTCGGGGTGGCGGACATCATGCATCTGGCGGTGGGTCCGGGTGTCGAGCACGAAGAAATCGGAGTTGCTGACGCGCAGATGGTAGTAGGAGCGACGACCGATGGAATAAGAGGGATGACCGTCGTGCTTGGGGACAGGTCGGATGCGAAGACGATGCTTGTCGAGCACTTCGACGATGTCGTAGACGCCGGCGTTGGGATCACCGCCGATCGCGTCGAGACGGTTGTCGTTCACCCCTGCCGTCGGCCCACCCCAGTGGATGTGGAGATTAGCTGCCTGGGCGAGGTCCACACGAGTGAAATCGGCGCGCGGATCGGTGAGGACTTCACTATCCGCCTTCAGCTCAGCCTGCCCAAAATAGATCCCCTGGGTGTGTGGCACCGGGTTGCTCCAGCCCAGGTAGTCATACCACGCCTGTACGCCTATATCCCGGAAGGCGGCGCGGCGGTCTCGTAAACCCGCTGAGCCTGCTCCCCAAACGTCGTTAAGAATCTCGTGATCGTCGAAAGTGAAGAAGGAGGGGATCTGCCGATGCCATGCGGCAAGGTTTTTGCCCCGTTCTAAATAGATCTTGTAGTTTTCCCATACGCCGACGATGGTGGGAGCGTAGCGAACGACCGCAGGCATCTCCTCGCGCGTGCGCTGAACCTGCCGGAGCCATTGCTGGGAGGAATAGTCTCGGCGATCCTCATAGAGCCAGTCGCCGTTCTGGATTGCGAAGTGGATTTTGTCCCTGAGCTGGTCGAGCATGGTCTTGAAGGCTGGGCCATCGGGGCCGGCCCCTCCACCGCGATCCTGGTTGTTTCCGCAAGCAAACTCAAAGCGAAAGTTGAACAGACCGCGTGGATTGAGCTCGGGATGGCGAAAATCATCGGGGTCAGGAAGGGTTCGGAACGAGCCGCGAGGGCCAGCATCCGGGGCACCTGCCGCTACTTGGTAGTAGTACTTGGTGTTGGACTGGAGACCCTGGATTAGCAACCAACCGGTGTTGTCGTGTTCGAGCCGGGTGGTGGCCGACGGAGATAAGTTGTCAAGTTTTTCAGGTTTGAGTCCGTAACGGACCTGAAAGGTGCCCGGCTGGGAGGTTCGCACCCAAACGCCGATCTGGTGCGCGCCGGGTCGGCCGAGGATCGGCCCATGAGTAATCCTCGCTGATTGCTCGGTCTTGGATTTTTCCGGCGCAAATACCGGAAGGGCCAGCATCAAGGCCAATCCCAAGACCAAAGCCATTCGTATCCCATGCATCGTGCACTCTCAAGAGACGTTCAGCTGAGCCATTCCGCTAGGGGACTCGTGAGGCCTCAAGCCTCCTCGCTCAGCAGCAGCCTTCCGGACCGCAACGGGCGCCATTGGTGGGAGCGACGGTCTTGCGGTACCGCTTCCCTTTGGTCTCCCGCGGATCGCGCACCGCGGCCCCGTTGCAGGCGAATACCCGCGCCTTCCGCAACGGGACGTTCCGCAAAGGCGGCACGGGAAGGATGTCACTTGCGTAGGGCGCGCGGGTGAGCAGATGGTAGGTTTTGTCACAAACGGCCATGCGCTGGCCTCGGCGCAGGACGTGACCGTCGTCATCGCGAACCTCCTTCCACGGTCCCTTGTAGACGACCGCCTGGTAACGCTCCAGGCAAGGCCCTTCCTTGCCCTTGGAGGCTGTCACGGTGGCTGAGCGGAACTGGATGCCCCGCACCGTCTGCCAGGGCTTTTCGTCGTACTTGGCCAACTGGATGCCGTGGAAGCCGGCGCGCTCGAAGGCCTGCAGGAACCGGTCTTCGCGGAGCGCGCCCGCCAGGCAGCCGCTCCACAGCTTGGCGTCGCGCTTCATCTCGCGCGGTACATCTTCATCTGAGACGATGTCGCTGACGGCCACCCGGCCGCCGCGCTTGACTACCCGGTACATCTCGCGGAACAGCTTTTCCTTTTCGGCGTCTGGCACCAGGTTGAGCACGCAACTGGAGATGACGATGTCTACCGATTCATCGGGGAGGAGCGGCGCCGAGGAGCGCAGGCGCGCGGCGAAGGCGTCGAAGTCCGCCAACTGCTCAGTGGTGCGCACCGGATGAGCTTTCAGGTAGGCGTCCACCTCGTCCAGCGACAGTCGCGGGTCCTGGATGCGGGCGCGGTGAAACTCTACGTTGTCGTACCCCAACCGTCGCGCAATGGTCGGCTGGTGTTTCCGCGCCAGCGCCAACATTTCGGCGTTGAAGTCCACCCCGATCACTCTGCCGGTGGGGCCGACCAGTTGTGCCGCGATGTAACAAATCTTGCCGGCGCCGGAGCCCAGGTCGAGTACCGTGTCGCCAGGCCGTACAAACAGGGAGGGGTCGCCGCAGCCGTAATCTCTCTCCAAGATCTCGGTCGGGATAAGCTCCAGGTAGCGCGGGTCGTAGCTGACCGGACAACAAAGCGCCGGCTCTTTGGCGCGGGCAGCCTGGCTGTAGCGCTGCCGCACCGCCTTTTCCGTATCCAGTGAAGTTGCGCGTGGCATACTTCGGTCTCCTTCTCAAGCCGGGATTCCCGCGGCCAGCGAGCGTGGTAGATACTGAGCGCTCCGACGGCCGCCGGTGCCTCCTCCGAGGACGTACATTATACTTGCATGCTAGGCGTGCTGGGAACATGGAGTAGAGTTCTTTCGGCTGGAGAAGACGGACAGTGATGCATCGTGGCTTTCGGTACTCGTAGCCCAGGAAATCGGACGTTGCGGGCGTTCCCCAACAACGCGGTCCTACTGGTGACGTTCACGGTAGCGGGCTGGTGTGTGGAAGCGGAGATGCTGTCGGGAGGATCTCCCAACCCACACGGGGTTTCCCAAGCCAGCCATTGTGCCTGCGATCCGGCGCAACCGGAGACACTGGAGGCTCGCGAGTGTAGCCTCTGCCGGGAGGCAGAAAAACAGCCGCCCGGTGTGATGCTGTTTTTCCTGAAAGACAACCACCCCCGCAAGCCCAACCGCTGGCTGGCCCTGCCCCGGCCGCACAGCCAGGGGATGCACGATATCGCGCACCTCAATGCGCGGCAGAGGGCCGAGTTCTGGAAAGCGACGATTCGCAAGGCACGTGCGCTGTGGGGTGACCAATGGGGCCTGGCGATCAACGGAGACAACGTGCGCACCCAGTGCCACGCTCATGTGCACATCGGAAAGTTGTTGGAGCACGCCGCACAACATGAGGCGTCGTTGACCCCCACGGGGGCTGTCGCGCCCGGCAACCTTGCCCGGAGTACAAACGGGCCGGGCGAAATCCCGGTGCCGCAGGCAGGACAGGCTCTTTGGATTCATCCTAAGGGCAAGAAGTTGCATGTGCATGTCGAAGACCGAAACCAGGCCACAGAATTCGTCCTAAGACGATGAGGCCACGGGAAACCCCGAGCTATAGCTGGTGTGCTGGGTGCGGCTCGGAGGTCGCCACGGCTGTCGGGTGTATACTGTGCCCGGCGCGATTCCCATTTGCCCTCGAGCAGGAATTTGCGCCGACATGAGAACTTGGCGCGGCTGGACGGCCGCTTCTTCGTAGTTTCAAGACGATGAGGCAGTACCTGGAATTGCTCCGGCACATCCTGGACGAGGGGGTGGAGAAGCCAGATCGGACCGGGACGGGCACGCTGAGCATTTTCGGCTGCCAGATGCGCTTCGACCTGGCCCAGGGCTACCCGTTGCTCACCACTAAGAAACTGCACCTGCGCTCGATCATCCACGAGCTGCTTTGGTTCCTCTCGGGCAGCACCAACGTTCGGGATTTGCAGAAACACGGAGTCACCATCTGGGATGAGTGGGCTGACCCGACCGGCGAGCTGGGACCCATCTACGGCTACCAGTGGCGCTCCTGGCCCGCGACGGGGGGCGGACACATTGACCAGATCACCCGGGTCATGGAGCAGATTCGCGCCAATCCCGACTCCCGGCGCCACCTCGTCAGCGCCTGGAACGTGGCCGACGTCGACAAGATGGCGCTACCACCTTGCCACGTGCTCTTCCAGTTTTACGTAGCCAAGCGACGCCTTTCCTGCCAGCTCTACCAGCGCAGCGCCGACGTCTTCCTGGGGGTTCCGTTCAACATTGCCTCCTACGCGCTGCTGACGCAGATGGTCGCCCAGGTTTGCGAATTGGAGGCCGGCGAGTTTATCCACACGTTCGGCGATGCTCACCTCTACAAGAACCACCTCGAACAGGCCCGGTTGCAACTGACGCGTGAACCGAAGCCGCTGCCGCAGATGAAGCTAAATCCGAGGGTCAAGTCCATCTTCGACTTCCAGTATGAAGATTTCTCGCTGAGCAATTACTTCCCGCACCCCGGCATTCCCGCGGCAATCGCGGTATGAGGCTTTCCATCATCGTCGCGATGTCACAGAACCGAGTCATCGGGTGCGATACCCGGCTTCCTTGGCACCTCCCCGCCGATTGGGCGCACTTCAAAGGGTTGACCATGGGACACTGCTTACTGATGGGACGGAAAACTCTTGAGTCGATTGGCCGCCCGCTGCCGGGCCGCACAACGGTGGTCGTGACGCGGCAACGCGACTATGCCCCGCCCGGCGCCCTGCCCGGCGTGCGCGTGGCTCATTCCCTGGAGGAAGCGTTGGCGATGGCCACCGGGGACGAGGTGTTTGTCGCCGGCGGCGCAGACATCTACCGCCAGACCCTTCCCCGTGTAGAGCGGCTCTACCTAACCCTCGTCCAGGCAACCTTGGAAGGCGACACCTACTTTCCAGAATTTGACGAGGCTGACTGGCAGCTTGTATCGCAGGAACATTATCCAGCCGACGCCAATAACCCGTACCCGTACAGTTTTCTGGTCTACGAACGGAAAAAATCGGAGTGAAGTCGGTTGGTTGGAAGAAACAACTTTGCTCGCCTGAAGCCCGACAGTCAGTCTTCTCTGCGCTTTCACCGTTGTCTTCTCTCTCTCCCGTTGCGGTGGGACAAACGGCGGCGCTGCCGGATATTAGCTCTAGGGCGACTTGGAAGCTGGGGCAGGCTCGTCGGCCTTCTTGGCGCGCCTGTACTTCCTGTTGAAGCGCTCTACCCGCCCGGCGGTATCGATCAGCTTCTGCTTGCCGGTGAAGAAGGGGTGGCAGTTGGAGCAGATCTCCACGCGGATGTCACCCTTATGGGTGGACCGTGTGCTGAAGCTGTGCCCGCAGGCGCACTTCACCGTCACATGATGGTAGGGAGGATGGATTTCTGGCTTCACGAGAACCTCAGTCGAACATTTTTGCGCTAAACATCTATTATAACCGAAAATCTGTAGCGCTGCAAAGCGCAGCCAGAGGCTGCTAGTGGGCTACTTTGAATCCGCAGGAGATGTCGTAGTGGCGGCCTTTAGGCCGCCATTGGGTCTTGGCAGGCTGAAGCCTGCCGCTACGCCTATGGCAGTGCAGGCCGCGCACGCCGATGGACGAGCTGTCGCGCCACGTCTTCGACGACTTTACGACCGCCGCGCCACGCGTCCTGGTACGCCTTCTGTTTTTCGGCGCGGGTAAAACGCTGGCCGAGGCGATGGAAATGCTCCAGGCCGCGTCCCACGACATAGGTGGCCGAGTAGGCTACCAACCCCTTGGCGACCAGGCCCCCGCCGGCCGGCACCTTGCCGGCCAGTTCCCGCGCCAGAGCGCGCCAGCCGAAGGCTGTGCCAGCAATGGAGGCCAGTTGCGCCTTCTGCTGGCGCCAGCCTACCGGAGCATCGCTGGCCGCTGCCACTAGAAAGGCCATGCGAAACTGGTTCGCAGTGAGAAACGCTGTGTCCGAGGCGAATTCGCCGAAAATCCAGGGCAACTGGAGCGGGCTGGGTAGCAGGTTCGGCAGCGCGCTGAGAATGGCGAAGCCGGCATTCTCGCGGGCGACGGCTCGGATGATCCGGTCCACCACCGGCTGGCGCAACGGCCAATAGCAGCGGGCCAGGGCCAACGACCAGTCCGGGCGCCTTTCCTGGACGTCTTCCAGGAGTAGCTCTGCCCAGCGGTCGTCGGCCACATCCTCAAGCAGCAAGTAGTCGCGGATGAACGGACGCACTTCGGCGGCGCTGGCGGCTGGCACCAGGCACAGATCGAAGCGCGGTATCAGCTGCGTGTACGTCGGAGGGATGGGCACGGGGATGGGGAACAGGCGCTTCAGCCCCTGATCGCGCTTCCGCTCGCCCAACTCGGCCGGGACGAGCTTCTCAGTCCAGTACTGGAGCTCTGCTTCAGCGCCCACCAGGGCTAGCGAGAACGGCCGGTCCGCATCCTGTTGGATGGACTCGGGGCTCAGCTGGCGGAGCGCGACGGCAAGTTGCCGCCAGAAACGCACGCTGGTTGCCGCCCTGCGCACAGCTTTATCTTAGCACGACGATAATCGGGATCTTAGCACGCCGGCTTCTCCTGCACGCCGCACGCTTTCCCCGGCCCGCACCGAGCCGGTCTGCGGCCTGCGGTAGAATGAAGTAGTGCGCATCGCGCTAGCGGCCCTGCTGTTGCTCGTTCTACTGCAAGCCCCTTCGGCTCCGGACCCGGTGGAGGAATCCCTGCGCCGGCTCACTGCCGTTTACAGCGTCGTCGAGGAACAGTACGCCGACCCGATCGATCCCGAAACGCAGATCTACCGGGGCGCGATTCCTGGAATGCTTCGGCGGCTGGACCCCTACTCGGTGTTTTTCGACGCCGATCAGTTTCGCCTCCTCCAAAAGCACCAGCAAGCCAAGAGCGAGGGCTTTGGCACGATCGTCACGGTGATGCCCGGGCGGGTAGTGGTGCTGGAGGCATTTGTCGGCTCTCCGGCGGCCCGCGCCGGCCTCCAGGCGGGGGATGAAATTCTGGAAGTCAATAACCACCGCATCGGGCGCCTCACCATGGCGCAGATCGTGCGGGTGCTCAATGCTGCGCGCTCGCAACAGCGTACTCACATGCTGGTGCTGCGCCCCAACAGCAGCAAGGTGGAGAGCATCACCGTGAGCCCCGCCGAGCTTTCCGAATCCACCGTGGACCGTGCTTTCTGGCTGCGCGAGGGGATCGGCTACCTGCACGTCACCGCCTTCGAAAGCACCACGGTGGCCGAGCTGAGGCAGGCGTTGCAGCGATGGGGCCCGGCGCTGGATGGGCTGGTGCTCGACCTTCGCAAGAACGGCGGTGGCCTGCTGCAGGCGGCGGTGGAAACGGCCGGGCTGTTTCTGCCGGAGGGTGAGCTGGTGCTAACCGCTCGCGGTCGCACAGGCGAGGCCCAGCGCTTCACCGTGGAGAAGGCCGAGCCGCTGGCACAAGAACTGCCGCTGGTCGTGCTGGTCAGCGGCCGCACCGCCAGCGCTGCCGAGATTCTGGCTGGGGCGCTGCAGGACCATGGCCGCGCACGGCTCGTGGGGCAAACCACTTTCGGCAAAGGAACGGTGCAGACAGTCTATCCGCTGAGTGGAGATACAGGCTTGGCGTTGGCCACCGCGTTGTACCTCACGCCTTCCGGCCGCTCCCTGGAACGGACCCGGAGCGACACCGGCGGCATCACCCCAGATGTTGTTGTCGCGCCTTCCGGCTACACGAACTATCAGGCATTTCTGGAAAGCCGGTTAGTGTTCTTGGAGTTTGCGCGGCACCTGCGCGCCGACGAGCACCCTATCCCGCCCGAGTTCGAAGTCTCCCCAAAGCTGCTTGACGGGTTTCGTGGTTTCCTTCACCAGCGAGACATTCCTGTCACCGAGAGACTGTGGTCTGAAAACCAGAGGTTCATCCGGACCCGGCTGAAGACGGAGATTTTTAACCTAACTTTCGGCGTGGCGCGGGGCGACGAAGTCGCCGCCTCGGGCGACCCACAGATACAGCGGGCAGTAGAGTTGCTCTTGGAGGCGGCGCAAGCTAGGTCCAGCGGAACCGGCGCAAGGCCAGCAGGAAGCTGAGGCTGCCCCAGGCAGCCAGGATCAGCAACCGCGTGGACTGGGCCGCCAAGCTAGCACCTTCCAGAATCACCGACCGCAAGGCATCGTTGAGGGCCGTGAGCGGCAGCAGGCGGATTAGCGGCTGCACGACCTCCGGGAATCGGTCTGCGGAAAAGAAAACCCCGGACAAGACGAACATGGGCAGCATCACCAGGTTCATTAGGCCGGAAACGGTTTCGATCTTCTGGGCTCGGCTGGCCACCAGCAGTCCCATTCCGGCGAAGCAGAGGGAGCCGGCCGCGCCCAGCACCAGCACGCTGGAAATGCTCCCCTGGACCACCATGTCGAAGACGACCCAGCCCAGGCCCAGCAGCAGCGCCGCCTCAAATAACATCAGCAGCAGCCGGCTGGAAATCATCGCGAGTAGGAAGTCTGGGCGGCGCATCGGGGTAGCGATCAGGCGCTTCAGCAGCTTCTTGGCCCGCATGTCCACCAGGGCGAAGCCCACTCCCCACATCCCGCCGCCCAGCAGGTTCATCCCTAGCAAGCCGGGAATCAGGAAATCAATGTAGCGCGCTCCGGGTTCGCTGACCGGCTCCTGGCGAGTGGGCAACGGGTCGGTGCGACCGGCGGCCTGCTGCAATGCCGCATCCACCAGAGAGCGGGCCAACAAGCTGCCAGGCCGGCTGGGGTCGTAGCGGTAGCGGAAACTCTCGCCGGGGAAGACCACCAGCGAGACCTTGCCCAGCCGGAGCTGCCGAGCCGCCTCCTGAGTGCTGGTGACCTTGGCCCGGAGCGAGGGGGCCGCGTTGAGCGTGCGCACCAGCCGCTGCGCCTCCGCATGTTCGACCACGGCCACAAGAATCGTTTCCTGTGGGCCGTCCCGGAAGGCGAGGCCCAGAGCCAGCGCCAGCAGGACGGGAAAGAAGAACACCCAGAAGACAACTTCCGGCTCCCGCTTCAATTCCCGCAGCCGAGCCAGTAGCAGCTGCCCGTAGGCTTGCCAGTGAATCATCCCGCACTCCAGGCTGCATCCCTAATCATCACGCCTACTCATCACGAAGGTGCCGGCCGGTCAGCTTTACGAATACGTCCTCCAGGCTGGCGTGGCGCGTGGTCAGCCGCGCCAGCTCCAGTCCCTGATTCTCCAGCCAGTTGCACAGGCCGGGCAAAGCCAGGTGCGGCGCGGCAACGGTCAGCAGGTAGTTGCCGTTTTCCTCGCGGACAGCGCGCACCGCGGGCAGCGTAGCCAGCCCGTCCTGCGCCAAACCGGCTGAAGCAGCCGCCTCGGCCAGTGCGAATTCCACTACGTGGTCGGCGCCCAGCGAAGCAACCAATTCGGCAGGCGTGCCCAGGGCGATGATGCGGCCGTAGTCAATGATCGCCACCCGGTCGCACAACCGCTCGGCCTCGTCCATGTAGTGAGTGGTCAGCAGGACGGTGCCGCCGTTCTGCTGGAAGTTGCGGACGATCTCCCAGAGCTGGCGGCGCGACTGCGGATCCAGTCCGGTGGTTGGCTCATCGAGAAACAAAACGCTCGGATTGCCCACCAGGGCGCAGGCGACCGCCAGTCGCTGCTTCTGCCCGCCCGACAGCTTGCCTGCCCGGCTGTCGGTCTTTTCGGTGAGCGCTACTTGCTGCATCACCTGAAATGGGTCGGCCGGCTGCCGGTAGAAGCTGGCAAACAACGCCAGCGTCTCTTTGACGGTAAGCTTTTCCGAGAGCCGGGTGTCCTGCAGCGAGATCCCCAGCAATTCGCGTAGCTGCTGGTCCTCGATACCCCATCGCTTGCCCAGGATTTCCACCTCACCGGAGGTGGGCTTCAGCAGGCCTTCGAGAATCTCGATAGTGGTGGTCTTTCCGGCGCCGTTGGGCCCCAACAGTCCGAAACACTCGCCCTGCTCGACGGCCAGGTCCAGGCCGCGCACTGCCTCCACCTTGCCGTCGTAGCTCTTGAAGAGGGAGGTGCAGCGGATGGCAACCGTCATGAACGAACAATATTATCATGCCGCCGCGGCCAACCGGACCGTCGGCGCACGCCTTTGGGTAGTGTTTGCCCGCTGACGCTGACGAAATGGTTGGCCGGTCCTGGCGGTCCCCGATAGAATCGAGCAATGCCAGCGGTTCCGCCGCCAGTAACTCCGCGGATCGTTGCGACCTTGGCCATGAAACGGCCCTGGGCAATGAGCTGCAGACGGCTTTGGGGAACGTTCGCCCACCTGGCGCTGATCCTTTTTTCTTCTACCCCACTGGCCGGCAAAGCCGCGCAGTACGCCTACAGCTTTCATTTGGCTCTGTTCGGAATGTTGGGGATGGACTGGGGCGCGCGGCCCATGGCCCAGAAGGGCCTTCATTTCGTGCTCTTCTTCTCGCTGGGCAGCTGGCTCTCCCACAGCCTGAAATGCCCGCCGCTGCAGAAATTCTTGGCAACCGCCGGAATCTGCCTGCTGGCGGGACTTGGCTCGGAAGCCTTTCAGCTACTGTTTCCAGGACGCCAAGCGACGCTCGCCGATGTGCTGCTGAACGCCACCAGCGGCACGCTGGCGGCGGGGTTGGCGTGGCGCTGGAGCCCCTCACCTGAGATGTAGGTTAGGAACTCGCGCGGGTGAGCAAGCGGGCAACGGTAACCTTCCAGAACCGAGGCCAGCTCCGAGGCGGCATCCAGCGATCCATTCCGGCATTCCAGCCGCGCCGCAGGGAAGCTCGAGCGCCGGCCAGGACCAGCCAACCGCGCGGAAAAACCACCTTGCCGAAGAACCGTGCGACGGTGTCGTGGGAGAGGATGCAAATGCGGTGCAGGTGGAAGCGGTCCGAGCCCGCATCATTCAGGCCGGGCTGAACGCCAAGGCCAAGCTGGTAGCCAGCCTCGCGCGCCGCCAAACCGACACGCTCGTGGTAGTCCCCGTACGGGTAGGCCACGTACCGAACGGGAAGGCCAAGCTTTTGCTCTAGTTCCTTCTTGCTGAGGGTAAGCTCTTCGTAAAGTGCCCCAGGGTCAAGCTGGGCTAAGGACGCATGCGACCGACTGTGAGACCCCAAGCTGATGACCGGCGCCAGGTTACGCAAGCCTTGCGGACCCGACAGCTTCAGGGGCTTGCCGGTTGGCAGGTCCCAGCAGTTCAAGTCACCCAGCAAGGAGCTGACAACAAACATAGTGGCGGGAATCTCCCTCCGGTGAAGCAACTGCTTGAGCGGCTCAGCCATCTCCTCGTAGCCATCATCGAAGGTCACAGCCACTGCCTTGCGAGGCACCGGCTTGCCTTGCTGCAAGTAGTTCAGCCAATCGTCCAAAGAGATGAACGAAAAGCCCAGCCAGCGAAGCAACTTCAACTGCCGGTCCAGCCGGGCCAGCGAAATCGAAGCAGTCGCAACCCCAGAGGAATCCTCCCGCACTGCATGGTAGGCTAGGATGCGGACTTTGGCGTGTCCATTAGCCCGGGACGCGATTTGCATTGGGCTAAGGTTCATCGTTTGGGCAACTTTAGGGAGCAGCCGACAATCTAGGCGCCCTGTGTTTCACATCAGAACCGCATCGGGTGGCCCTCTGTTCCCTTTTCGGCATCATTCCCACTTCGATGCGAAACGACTGCCCCACTTCCGATGGAGTATATCAAATCCGGGCCAGATCAGGTCAACCGAAAGCCGCAAGGGGAATACAGCTCAGGCGGTTCGAGTCCCAGATGCGAATGATTCCTGAAAGGGGACAAGCGCTACGCCCCTCTAGGAGCTTTGGTGGGCCTAAGGTTAAGATCAGGAAAAGCGACGACTGATGACCGAGCTGCGGAAAGAAAAGACAATCGGCGTAGTGTTGTTTCAGCTTGGAGGGCCAGATTCGCCCGAAGCGGTTGAGCCGTTTCTATACAACCTGTTCTGTGATCCCGACATCATCCAACTGCCGCTGGGACGCGTGCGCGCGTCGATAGCCCGCCTGTTGGCTTCCAAGCGCGCTAGCAAGGTTCAACACCACTACGCGGCCATTGGCGGTCGCTCGCCCATCCGCGAATTAACGGAGCAGCAGGTGAGCGCCCTGCAAGCTGAATTATTGAAGTCGATGCGGGCCCGCGTCGTCCTTGCCATGCGCTACTGGCACCCATTGACTGAGGAAGCAGTGGCGAAACTGGAGTCGGCCGGGCCAGGCGAGGTGCCGGGCGAGCTGGTGTTGCTGCCGCTTTATCCGCAATACTCGAAGACAACCACCGGCAGCAGCCTCAACGAGTGGAAGCGCAAGTACACGGACCGGTCGGGCGTGCGGGTCCACACCATTCCCCACTTCTACGACCACCCGGGCTACATTCGGGCGCTGGTAGAGAGAATCAACCAGGGTCTGGAGCGCTTCTCAGCTCCGGCCAACCTGCACCTGGTGTTCAGCGCGCATGGCGTGCCCGTCAGCGTCGTGAAAGCCGGCGACCCCTACACACGACAGACGGAGGAAACGGTGCGACTGGTCATGGAAGCAGGCAGGTGGCACCATCCCCACCTGCTCTGCTATCAGAGCAAGGTGGGGTCAGGCCGTTGGGTGCAGCCCTCGTTGCTGGCTACCCTGCGCGGGTTAGGCCGGTGCGGCGTTGCCAATGTGCTGGTGGTTCCCATTTCCTTCGTCACCGACCATGTCGAGACGCTGAACGAGATCAACATTGAAGCACGCGAGGAGGCCCGCCGGGCCGGCATCACCGGCTTCCAGGTGATGCCGGCGCTCAACGATTCACCCACCTTCATTGCCTGCCTGGCCGATTTGGTGCGAAGGCAGGTGTCAGGGCCAAAACCGGCCGAGATGCCACCCCCAAAGGGACCGTGGTGATCTGAGCTTGAATCGAAAGAGGGGTGGGCGTATGGTTTTGGGCGAAGGGGAAGCTCAAATCGGAAATTCCGGCTAGCAACCGCTGGTAAGAAAAAGACTGAATTCAGGTCGCCTGGGGCTGATCCTCAAGCTCAACAGGAGGTTTTCACAATGAGTCAATCATTGAGACGCAGAGATTTTCTTAACCTGGTTGGAGTGGGAACGGTCGGGGTGGGAACGACGGGTCTATTTGTTTCCCCTTTGGCCTTTGGCTCAAAAACAGATCCGCTTTTCCAGTCGAAGGACGTCTTCACCGCAGGCCTGGACGGAATTCGCGAGTATAGGATCCCCGCCATGGTCACCACCAACAAGGGTACGTTGCTGGCGCTTTGTGACGCCCGGGTCGAGAAGCCCGGTGATGCCCCCAACAACATCGACCTGGCCTTGAAGCGCAGTGTCGATAACGGCGAAACCTGGGAGCGAATGAAGATTCTCATTGATTTCCCCGGCTATCAAGCGGCCTGCGATCCCTGCATGCTGGTCGACCGGCAGACGGGTCACATCTGGATCATCTACGACCACATCTGGCCCACCCTGGAGGCTCTGAAAAAGGCCCAAAGAACTCTTCCCGAGGGCCTCCAGCCCGACGGACGAGGCCGGATCATCATGCTTCATGCCATCGTCAGTGACGACGACGGACAAACCTGGTCTCAGCCGAGGGATATCACCAGCATGCTCACGAAGCCGGGCTGGACCGGGGTGATGGCTGCACCGGGCATGGGTATCCAGATGCGAAATGGTCGTCTGATCGTTCCATGCTACTTCAGCCGCGGAAAGCCAGCGACGAATGAAAGAGATCACTCCACGGTAGCCTACAGCGACGACCATGGTAAGACGTGGCAACTGGGGGCCGGAGCCGGCCCTGCGACGAATGAATGCCAGGTGGTGGAATTAGCGGACGGCAGCTTGATGCTGAACATGCGCAGCTACCACAAAAAAGGATGCCGCGCCGTTGCCACATCCATGGACGGAGGCAAAACCTGGTCTGAGCTGAGTCACGAGTATGCATTGATCGAACCACGTTGTCAGGCAAGCTTCATTCGCTATACGGATCGGAGGGGTGTCTACGCCAAGAATCGGCTTTTATTCTCTAATCCGGCCCACAAAAAAGACCGCGTCAACATGACGGTTCGGCTCAGCTATGACGAGGGCAGGACTTGGCTACTCTCGAAAGTCATCTATCCCGGACCTTCGGCCTATTCGTGTCTGGCAGCTCTTCCAGATGGGAGCATCGGCCTGCTTTACGAAAACGGCAGGAACGAGCCGTACGAGAGGATTACCTTTGCGCGCTTCAACTTAGAGTGGCTTACCGATGGGAAGGATCAGTTAGCGGTCTGAGACTGATCCCCACGGAGCAGCAGATCAGTTTGAGTCGGCGATAGAAGGGCAACGCCTCCGTTAGGCGCGCCGCAGACGGGATACGGCTGCAACTCACTACCCGGGTTTCAGGTGTCGGCTTCAGACTACAGCTTGGAACCCGGCACCTGAAACCTGGAACCTTAAACCTGCTGCTTGCGCGATTCCAGCAGGCGGCGGAGGCTGTCCAGGTCGCGGCGGAGCTGGCGCTGGCGCATCGCGATGCTGAACAGGTAGCCCAGGTGCACCAGCCAGGCGGCGAGGAATCCATAGAAGAGCCAGTTCATGAGAGGGCCTCCCGGCGCAACGCCTCCACTTCCTGGCGCGCTTGTTCAAGTTGCAGGCGCTGGTACATAAGGAAAGCAAACAGCAGCAGCAGGGCCCCAAATGCTTGCAACAGCCCCAGCCACATCTGCGGATCGAGGCCCGAATCGGAGCCACCGGCGATCACCGGCTGCGGGTGCTGGGTCCGCCACCAGCGGTTGGCCATGTACACCAGGGGCACGTCCAGGAAACCGAGGATGCTGAGTACGGCGGAGATGGTGGCCCGCCGCGTCGGCTCCTCCAGGAAACCCCGCAGCACCAGGTAGGAGACATAGATCAGCCACAGCACGAAGGTGGCAGTCAGCCGGGCGTCCCACGTCCACCAGATGCCCCACACCGGCTTCGCCCAAATGGGCCCCGTCACCAGCACCACCGAGCAAAAGACCACCCCAATTTCGGCCGCCGAAACCGCCCAGCGGTCCCACCTCAGGTTTCGGTTGATCAGATAGGCGACGCTAGCCCCGGCTGAAACAGCGAAGGCGAGAAAGGCCACCGCCGCCGACGGCAAATGAAAGTAGAAGATGCGCTGCACCGCGCCCATGGTGACTTCCATGGGCACTTCCAGGAAGATGGCGTGCAGCGCTTTGGCCATGGCCCCCACCGTGACGGCGAACAGGATCAAAGCGGTGATTGGACGTTGGTTCACGGCTTCTCCCCAGGGTATAGCCAAAGGTATAGCAGGCCAACCGCTGGTCTGTTGCCAGCTCCCTTACGGTTCCGCCAACACATATTCCACCAGCAGCAGCGCGGCCACCGTGAAGATAATATCGAAGCCCAACATGAGCTTCATCCATAGCTGGTAGGCGCGCCAGGGCTGCGCCGCCAGCACCGCAGTGGTGGCTTGTACTACGGCGAGCAGCAGGGGCGTCAGAAGGGGAAACAGCAGCACGGGCAGCATCATCTCGCGGGTGCGGATAGTGATGGTCATGGCGGCCAGCAGGGTGCCCAGTACGGCGAATCCCCACGTGCCGAGCAGCAGGATCGCCGCCAGCGGCGCCGCGTGCTCGAGCACGCTCACGTTGTAAAATACCGTGAACAGCGGCAGCATCAGCAGCTCCATCAGGAACAGGAAGCCAACGTTGCCCAGCACCTTCCCCAGGTAAAGCGCCGCCGGAGAAACCGGCGCCGCCAGCAGCCCGAGCAGCGCGTCGTTGGGCAGTTCGCGGGCAAAGCTGCGGTTCAAGGCCAGAATCCCGGCAAAGGTGATGGCCACCCAGAGCAGGCCGCCGGAAATCTGCCGGGTCTCCTCCGCCGTGGGCTCGAACGAGAAACTGAAGGTCACCAGCACGATGAGCGCAAACAGCAGGCTGGTGTTCAGCACCTCCTTGGTGCGGCGCTCGGCGCGTGCGTCTTTGCCCAGCACCGCAATGGATGCTCTCCAGAACCCCACCTCAGGTTCTCCCCGTTTCCGAGCCCGATTCCGAGATTGACGCGCGGCGCGCCGAATACGGAGTGCTCTCGCCGAAGTGGGTCATCCGTCCGCGTTCCAATACCAGCACCGTGGTGGCCAGCTCCAGCGCCTGCTCCCGGTTGTGAGAGCTGAAGACGACAGTGCGGCCGGCGGTGCGCCAGCCCGCCAGCAGATCGCGCAGTGTCTGCGCCGCCGACTCGTCCAGCCCCGTGAAGGGCTCGTCCAGCAGCGCCAGGCGCGGTTCGTGCAGAAAGGCGCGGCCCAGAGCCAACCGCTGCCGCATGCCGCGGGAAAAGTGCCGGACCAGTTGGTCGCCAACCTCAGCCAGACCGGCCGCTTCCAGTTGGCGCTCGACGCGCGCGGCGCGGTCGCTGAGTTCGTAGAGGCGCGCGAAGAACTCCAGGTTCTCTCTCGCCGTCAATTCCTCGTAGAGGAACGTCTGGTGGCTGAGCAGACCGATGGACGCTTTGGCGGCCAGCCGCGCGGCTCCGGCCATCTCCACCCCGCTAATGCGCACGCTGCCGCTGGTGGGTTGCGTCAGCAACGCCAGCAGGTGAAGCAGCGTGGTCTTGCCGGCTCCATTGGGACCGAGCAGGGCCAGCACTTCCCCGGGCCGCAGCCCGAACTCCACCTTCCGCAACGCAGGCTGCTCGCCGTAGGATTTGCTCAGCTGGATAGCCTCGAGAGCGAAGAGAGACACGATGATCGGCGCCCGTGGTCAAGACCGGCGCTTGCGGGAGGGGGCTCCGCCGCGGGCAACCTGCCTGGGCAGGGTAACAGGCTTCTGCTGACGCCACAGACGCAGGAAGCCCATCCCCAGCGCAGCCATCACCACCGCCAGCAGCAGCTCGCGTTGCTCCCCGACCGGGCCCAGCCGGGAAACGACGTCGGAATCGTTCTCGGCCGCGCCGCCCCCCTCACCCGTCGCACCCAATGCTGGCCGCCCTTCGCCCGCCAGCCGCACCGTCCAGCGATCGTTGCGCGCCAGGTCGTGGATTCGAAATCCAGTCTCCGGCTCGGTACTCAAGAAGCGCACCCCTTCGCCTTCCAGAGTGACACCTTCGGGGACAGCCAGCAGCGTGCGCTCTACCTCCTCGATCGCCTGCGACTCAAACTTCAGCGAGCCAGGATAATCCAGGTGGTAGTTGACCCCGATTCGGTTCTCGCCAGGCTTAAGCGGATGGCTAACGGCCAGCACGCCGGACTGAGCGGCGTACGGCCGCGGCTCCAACGGAATCGACATACCAGCCGCGCCTCGGAGGCTGACCTGCACGCTACGGCTGCCCCCCTCCGGGACAAAAAACCGGAACGTGTTGCCCGCCGGGGCATAGGTGGCCGGCGGGTCCGATCCATTCCACAGGCGGTAGGATTCGATCACCAATAGCTTGCCCCTCGTAGGGTGCAAAATCACCGCGCGCTCAGCCACACGAATGGCGGAAGCCGGCGCTCCGGCTTCATAAATTGCCAACTCTACGGGCGCAGTGCCCACTGTAGGTTCGGTGTAGCGCACGCCGCCATGCTCAACCTGCACCAGCAACATCGCTGGCGGCGCAGGCACCTCGACGGATTGAAAGTGAAAGCGCCCCCCACGGTCGCTGATCACCTGCTCCAGCGACTCTTTACTTTCGCCGGCGCGGATCAGCGCCACTAGCGCGCCGGTGGCCGGATTACCCGTGGTGCCATTGCGCACGACTCCCTCCACTGCCACCTGCTCGGCAACTGCGGGCAGTGCGGCGATACTCACCCCAGCGAGCAGCAGCAAAACCACCACCATCTGCAGGCGGGCGCCGCACTCCGAGCAGTGCTTGTGCTTCGCCGGGTTCGGATGTCCGCAGGAAGGGCAAAGAGGGGCCTCACCACCGCTTGCCGTCTCCACTGCCGGCTCGGCCGTGTCGGCTGCCTTGCGCTTGCCTGCCGGCTCCCGACGAGTTTCCAACTCCTCAATCTGCTTCATCACCAGTGCCAGTTCGTATTGCAGGGAGGTTTTTAACTGCTGGTAATCTTCGTCGGAGAACTTGCCGGTGCGGTACTCAAAGTGCAGGTCCTTCAGGTTGTCATAAAGGACCTTCTTCTTCTCCTGCAGATGATCCAGCCGAGTAGGCGGCTGGGGGACGTGGATTTCCTGCCGGGGAACCCACAGCGTGTACAGGAGCACGAACCCGGCCAGTGCAGCACAGACCAGGACCACGCTCATGCCTCGCGCTCCAGCTCTTCGTCAATCGAGGCAGTGTAGCGTTGGAGAGTACCGCTGGGGAGGGTATCGCTGGCGGGGGTACCGCTGGGAGCCGCGTTCGAGGCCGGTGGGCCGGCACGTTCGGCCGCAGGCTGCGGCCGCCAGCGCTTCACGACCCGGAAAATCACTGCCAGGCCCAACAACAGCGCGGCCACAGGCATGATCCAGGCCACCAGGCCGATGCCCCGGGCAGGCGGCGTCGCCAGGACGCCGGCGCCCATCTGCTGGACGAACTCCTCGACGATCCCTTCTTCGCTCTTCCCCGCGGCGATCGAGGCGCGGACCTGATCCCGCATGGGGTAGGCGGTGCCACAGGGATGCATATTGCATCCCTGCAGGTGCTGCCCGCACCCGCACTGGCACAGTAGCCGGTCCGAGAGGCTGTTGAACGCCTCCTCCGAAGAGCTGGCGCGGCGTGGACTGAGGGCACCCGCGATCACCAGGCCTACTACGGCCAGGCTCACGGCGGCGATCTTATGCCAGGACTTCATCCTTTTGTTTGGTCCTTTGAGACGTGACCTTGAGGGCCACGCGCGCCGGCGGCGGCGGGCGATTGGGCACCAAGGCAATGCCGGTTCCCAGCGCCATCACAAACCCTCCCAGCCAGATCCAGTTCACCAGGGGGTTCAGGAACACCTGGAGGAAGGCGCCGCCGTCGGCGCCGGCCTCGGCCAGCACTACGTACAGGTCCTCGCTCATGCGCGAGCGGATAGCCACCTCACTGGTCGGCTGCTGGCTGGTCTTGTACATGCGCTTTTCCGGCATCATGGTGGCGATGGGCCGACCGTTCTTTTCGGTGCGGACGTAAGCTCGCTGGAAAGCATAGTTGTCGGTCTCACCCATCTCGATGCGTTCCAGTGCGAGCGTGAAATTGTGGACCACCAGCGGCTCGCCGGGCTTCAACTGGCCCTGCTTCTCGACGTTAAAGGCAGCGCCCGTGAAGCCAATGAAGACGAACACGATTCCCAGGTGGACGATGTAGCCGCCGTAGCGGCGCGTGTTCCGCAGGGTGAGATGCACGGCCGCTCTGGGCAGCGACACGGCTGTCTTGCGCCGGATGGCCCACGCCCCCCGGTAGAATTCCGAGATCACCGTGGCGGCCACAAAGCCACACAGGGTGAACGAGACCAGCGGGTAGAAACCGCGGGCGCCGAGCCAAAAGGTCAAAGCCCCGAACGCCACACCAAACAACGCCGGTGGAAACAGGCTCTTCTCCAGGCTCTTGAGGGAACTGCGCCGCCAGGCGATCAGCGGCCCCACGCCGGTCAGGAACAGGAGAAACAGTCCTATGGGGATGTTTACTTTGTTGAAAAACGGCGGGCCCACGGTGATCTTGGTACCCTGAATGTATTCGGTGATCACCGGAAACAGGGTGCCCCACAGCACCGCAAAGCAGGCAGCGAGCAAAATCAGGTTGTTGAACAGGAAACTGGACTCACGGGAGACCACTGATTCGAGCTGATTCTCGCTCGTCAAGTAGTCATGCGGCAGGAAATGTGGCCATGGGCGGAGTCGTAGTCCCCGCCGGATCAGGATCAGCACGACCGAGAAGGCGATGCCGGCCAGCAGGAAAGCAACAAAGTAGGGGCCGATGGGCGACAGGGCAAAAGTGTGGACCGAGCTGACAATGCCGCTACGCGTCAAGAAGGTGCCGAAGATGCACAAGAAGAAAGTGGTGAACACCAGAACCATGTTCCACACCTTCATCATTCCTTTCTTTTCCTGCATCATGACCGAGTGCAGGAAGGCGGTGCCAGTCAGCCAGGGCAGTAGCGAGGCGTTCTCCACCGGGTCCCACCCCCAGTACCCGCCCCAGCCCAGCACGGCGTAGGCCCAGCGTGCGCCGAGCAAGACGCCAACCGTCTGGAACAGCCAGGCGATCATGGTCCAGTTGCGGGTGGCCCGGATCCAACCCTCGCCGGGAGCGCGGGTGATCAGGGCGGCCATGGCGAAGGCGAAGGGCACCGAGAAGCCGATGTAGCCCAGGTAAAGCATCGGCGGGTGGATGGCCATCATCCAGTACTGCAGCAGTGGGTTCATCCCGCTGCCGTCAGGGGGGACGAACCGAGCGAAGCCCTCGGAAGTCTCGAACCCCAACAGGGTGAACGGGTGGACGACAAACAAGTTCAGCACCAGGAAGAAGCCTTGCACCACCATCAAGGTGGCAATGACGTAGGGTTGCAGCTCGGGCAGATGCCGCCGGTTCAGCCGGACTGCAATCACGCTGTAGCAGGCCAGCAGCCAGCTCCAGAACAGCAGCGAGCCTTCCTGGCCCGACCATAGCGCGCTGAGCTTGTAGATGGCCGGCATCGTGATGTTGCTGTGCGCGGCCACGTTCGCGACGTGGAAACTGTCCTGCTGAAACAACACCACCAGTGCGCCGATGGCCACCGTCAAGGACACCCACAGGGCGGTGACGGAGCGCCCCGCGCTGGCCACCAGCGTCGGCCGATGCGACCAGTGCCCGGCCAGCGCCACCACCAGGGCGTACAGACACAACCCGAACGCCAGAACTAGGGCGAATGCCCCTATGTGCTCCATGGATTAGTACGTCCTCGAACCTTGCTGGGCTGGGGCCTCCGGCACAACGCCGGTCTCACCCGGTTCTTGCGCCTCATGCGTTGCACTCGGCTTCTGGGCCTCATACTTGGAGGCGCACTTGGCCTGAATCCGCTTGGCTACGAAAACCCCGTCGGGCCCGTAGGAGCCGTCGGCCAGCGCCTGCGCGCGGTCGCGGAAGGTGTCCGGCAGTGGCTCGGTCCCTACATACAGGACTGGAAGCGTGTTGCTCTCTTGCTCCAGGGTGAACGAGACGCGGTCGTGGTCCCGGTGAATGGAACCGACGGTGACATCGCCGCCTACGCGCAGCCGCTTGCCGTATGCCTCATCGCCCATGGCCTGCAGCTCCGGGACGGTGACATAGTAGGTCTTGCTTTCCTGAATGCCGCTGACTGCCAGCCAGGTAATCGTGGCCAGAATCAACAGGATTCCTGCGCCAATTTTCCAACGCTCTTTCGGGATTCGACCAGACACAGGCACACCCTCCTTCTGCGGGACCGTCGCGGACCCCGACTTCTATTATATCGCCGTTTGCAAGCGGTTCCCGCCCCAAACGGTGGCATACCGTCTCATCCCAGCAGGCCGCTGAAAATCCTTTTCCGAACGTTTCCGGTGGGTCGCATGGCCAGGAACGGCCGCGCCCCCACAGCGACCGACGCCCAACGACCCACCCCCCACGACCGGCGGGCGGGCGGCACGTGCCGCGCTTAGCTCCCGGTGGGTTGTTGAGGCGTCGCAGAAAAGGCTTGACACAAGGGCGCAACATATTCAAAGACGTGAATATATGAATGTGAATCTGGCCCATCCTCAGGAGCTCTTCGCGGCCCTCGGCGATCCGCTCCGCCTGCGCCTGACCTGTTGCCTGACCGCGGTAGAAGGGGGGCTGTGCGTCTGCGAGTTGGTAGACGCGCTCCAGGTTTCGCAACCCAACGTCAGTCGCCACCTGAAGCTGATGAAAACCGCCGACTTGGTCGAAGAGCGACGCGAAGGGCGCTGGGTCTATGTGCGACTGAAGGATGCTAAGCATCCCTTCTTTGAGCAGATCCGTTGTTGCCTGGAGACGGTGTGCTGCTGCCACGACGTCCAGACCGATCTGAAGCGGCTGGAGGCGCGGCTGAAGCTGCGTCAGAGTGGCAAATGCGTGGTGGGAGTTCAACCTAGAAAACGGCGTGCGAACACGCCGGGAAAGGAGGCCAGCCATGTGCCAGTGTCCATGCTCCGTACCGTGTCCGTGTGACGATTGCTGCTAACGAGTCGTGATCTCGTACGGGCAAACCCGGCGCTGGCAGTGGAGCGGCCGATCCACTGCAGCCCGGTACAACAGGTTTGCGAGTAGAGGCCAGCATTGGGCACCCGCCCTCCGAGGGCAGGATCGCCCAAGGCTGCAGCTTCCGCCATGCCCCTAAGCCAGGAAAGGAGCCTGACAGAAATGTGGAAAGGCGTGGTAGTTTCCCTGCACATCGCCCCAGAGGCCAGCACGTCCATGCGCTCGGTTCCCCAGGCGCGTGCCGTGCCCGGTCGCGGGCTGGAGGGTGACCGCTACTTCCACGGAGTTGGGACCTACTCCGACAAGCCCCGTCCGGATAGCGAGGTGACGCTGATCGAGATCGAAACCATTGAAGCTTTGAAACACGAATCAGGAGTGGAGCTGGATGCGGGCCAGTCCCGCCGCAATATCGTCACCCGCCAGGTCCCTCTGAATCACCTAGCGGGCCAGGAGTTTCAGGTCGGCGAAGTAACGCTGCGCGGCATTCGGCTGTGCGAACCCTGTTCCCATGTAGAAAAGCTCACCCGGCCCGGAGTCCTGCGCGGCCTGATCCACCGGGGCGGCCTGCGGGCGCAGATTCTCACCCAGGGTGAAATTCGGGTCGGCGACGCTGTGCAGGAGCGGGCCGTCGTGTAGAGTGGATCTGCCCTCTGGGACCCCTGGCCGCTCCGACCGGTTTTGCACATTGACAACCTCACCATCCACCGCGTAAATTCTCGAACGTTCAACCGGCATGGAAAGTTCATCTCACGACGTTCTGATTGTTGGGGGTGGAGGCGCGGGTCTGCGCGCGGCCATTGCCGTGGCGGAAGTCAATCCCCGACTCAGCATCGCGGTCGTCTCCAAGGTTTACCCCATGCGGAGCCACACCGTCTCCGCCGAGGGGGGCGCCGCAGCCGTCGTCAAGCCCAACGACAGCCTGGATGAGCACGCTTACGACACCATCTCCGGGGGCGACTGGCTGTGCGACCAGGATGCCGTGGAGGCCTTCATCAAGGAAGCTCCCGAAGAGCTGCTTCGGATGGAGCACTGGGGCTGTCCCTGGAGCCGGGACCCGGACGGGCATATTGCCGTGCGGGCGTTTGGCGGAATGAAAAAGATGCGCACCTGGTTTGCCGCCGACAAGACCGGCTTCCACATGTTGCACACTCTGTTTCAGACCTGCCTGAAATACAGCACCCTGATCCGCTACGACGAGTGGTTTGCCACCAAGCTGCTGGTCGACGACGGCCGAGTGCAGGGGGTGGTCGCACTGGAGCTGATGACGGGACAGGTGCAGGCCATCACCGCCAAGGCCGTGATCCTGTGCACGGGAGGCTGTGGCCGGGTCTATCCGTTCACCACCAACGGCAGCATCAAGAACGGCGACGGCATGGCGCTGGCCTACCGGGCCGGTGCTCCGCTGAAGGACATGGAATTCGTTCAGTACCATCCGACCGGCTTGCCCTTCACGGGCATCCTGATCACCGAAGCCTCCCGCGCCGAGGGCGGCTACATGCTGAACAAGGATGGTTATCGCTACCTGCAGGACTACAACCTGGGAACGCCGCAGCCCAAGCCGGTGCTGCGCTCCATGGAACTGGGACCCCGCGACCGGCTGTCGCAGGCCTTCGTCAAAGAGCAACAGAAAGGCCGCACCATTGACACTCCCTACGGCCCGGTCGTCCACCTAGACCTGCGGCATCTGGGAGAGAAGCTCATCAACGCCAAGCTGCCGTTCGTGCGCGAGCTGTGCCAGAAATACCAGAACATTGACCCGGTCCGGGAGCTGATCCCGGTGCGCCCCGTGGTGCACTACATGATGGGCGGGGTGCACACCGACATGAACGGCGCAACGCCGCTGGCGGGACTGTATGCCGCTGGCGAGGTCGCTTGTGTCAGCATCAACGGGGCCAACCGCCTGGGTTCCAATTCCCTGCCGGAACTGCTGGTCTTCGGGGCGCGAGCAGGACAGGCGGCGGCTGTGTTCGCCTCCGAGCAGCGCGGGCCCGGTGCGCACGTTCTGGCGCAGGCGGCTGAGGAGCAGCGCCGACTGGAAGAGCAGTTTCTGCGCAAGACGGGAGGCCGGGAGCGCATCGCCACCATCCGGGAGGAGATGCAGCAGACCACGGAGAGCAGCGCCGGCATTTACCGGACGGGGACGGAGCTGAGCGCTGCCGCGCAAACTCTGCGGACGTTGCAGGAGCGGTTTCTGGATATCAACCTCGACGACCGCAGCCGCACCTTCAACACCGAGTTGACGACTGCGCTCGAGCTTGGCTTCATGCTGGACGTGGCCGAAGCGATCGTCGAGAGCGCTTTGAACCGGAAGGAATCCCGCGGAGCGCACCAGCGCACCGACTTCCCGGCTCGGGATAACGAGAAGTACCTGGTGCACTCGCTGGTGTTTCGAAATGCGGACGGTTCAGCGCGCGTGGAGCATCTGCCGGTCACCATCACCCGCTGGGCGCCCGGCGAGCGCGTCTACGGATAGTAATGGATGGTAGAGGTCTCTATTGACCCAATAGGGGGAGGCCGGGCGGGGCGGACAAGGGGAATGAGCGGAGTCACTTTGGCCTCCGCGGCTTGACATCTGCGGCACCATGACACGGAGGAGACTCAGGCGGCTTTTGGTCTGCGGATTGACAATCGCTCTTGGCCTGCTTCACCTAGGCTGCGACGCCAGGAAACCCGCGGAGCGCAGCGGTGCCTCACTGGTGGCTCCGGAAATCAGACCCGCCCTGGGGACGATCACCAGCGGCGATCTGCTTCGGCACATCCGTGTGATGGCCTCGGACGAATACGAAGGGCGCGCGCCGGGCAGCAAGGGGGAAGAGCTGACGGTGAGCTATCTCTCCCACCAGTTCCAGCAGCTCGGCCTCCAACCGGGCAACCCCGATGGCACCTTCGAGCAGCGGGTGCCGCTGGTCGGCCTCACTGCCAAATCCACGGCTTCGTTTGCCGTCGGCGGCAAGAAGCTGAATCTGCGCTTTCCGGATGATTATGTCGCGGTCACCCGCCGGTTCGTGCCGCAGGTGAAGGTTGAGGACTCCGAGATCGTCTTTGTCGGCTACGGAGTGGTGGCGCCGGAGTATGATTGGGACGACTACAAGGGCGTGGACGTCAAGGGTAAAACACTTCTGATCCTGATCAACGATCCCGCGGTTCCGGACCCGCGCGACCCTGGCCGGCTCGACGACAACATCTTTAAAGGCCGGGCGATGACCTACTACGGGCGCTGGACCTATAAGTACGAGATTGCGTCCAAGAAAGGCGCGGCCGCCGCCCTCATCATTCACGAGACTGGTCCTGCCGGCTATCCCTACGAGGTGGTCTCCAGTAGCTGGGGAGGCGAAAACTTCGATATCAAAACCCCGGGCAAGAATCTGGACTGGGTCGCCGTAGAAGCCTGGATCCACCTGCGCCAGGCCAAGCGACTGCTCGCCGCCAGCGGTCTGGACTTTGATGCCCTGAAGAAGGCCGCATTGAGCCGGGACTTTCAGCCCGTTCCGCTCAAGGCCCGCGCCAGCTTTCACGTCCAGAACCGGCTTCGCGAGATTGAGTCGCGCAACGTCATCGCCAAGCTGGAAGGATCCGACCCGCAACTCAAAGACGAGTACGTGATTTACACCGCGCACTGGGACCACCTGGGGCGGGATGAGAAACGGCAGGGCGACCAGATTTTCAACGGCGCGCTGGATAACGCCTCCGGCACTGCGGGGCTGCTCGAGATCGCTGAGGCGTTCACGAAGCTTGCGGTACCGCCGAAGCGCTCCATCTTGTTTCTTGCGGTGACCGCGGAAGAGCAGGGCCTGCTGGGCACCAAGTTCTACGCTCATAACCCGCTCTACCCGCTCCACCGGACGCTCGCCAACATCAATATGGACGGCATGAACCAGTGGGGACGGACCCGGGACATCGTCAGCATCGGCTATGGCAACACGACGCTGGACGACCTGCTGCGCGATGCCGCCGCGACACAGGGGCGCACGGTCAAGCCAGATGCAGAACCGGAGAAGGGGTACTTCTATCGCTCGGATCACTTCGAGTTCGCCAAGCAGGGCGTGCCAGCCCTGAGTCCGGACTCGGGCACCGAATTCATCGGCAAGCCGGAGGGGTACGGAGCACAAAAACGGAAGGAATACACCAAGCGCGACTATCACAAGGTTTCTGATGAAGTGAAGCCGGATTGGGACCTGTCAGGCGCCATCGAAGACCTCCAACTCTTTTTCCAGGTCGGCTACAGCCTGGCGCAGGGAAACAAGTACCCGGAATGGAAGCCGGGAACGGAGTTCAAAGCCCGGCGCGAGCAGATGCTCCGGCAGGCCGCAGATAAGAACAACGCTAAAAACTAACGCTAAAAACCAACGCCAGGAAGGCGAATAAACATGGCGGAGACGATTACCCTGGAGGTGACCCGGTATTCCCCCGAACGGGACCGGGAACCTTCTTTGCAAAGCTACACAGTGCCCCTGCATAAGGATTGGGTGGTCCTGGATGCCCTGAACCACATCAAGGACCGTCTGGACGGCTCACTCGCCTTCCGCTGGTCCTGCCACATGGGGATTTGCGGCAGTTGCGGGATGATGGTGAACGGGGAGCCGAAGCTGACTTGCGCTACCTTCCTGACGCAGTACACGCCCGGGCCGATACGGGTGGAGCCGCTTCGCTATTTTCCGGTTGCGCGGGATTTAGTCAGTGAAATGTCGGAGTTCATGACCAAGCTGACGAAGGTCAAGCCATGGATCGTCCGCGAACAGGAGAAGCCCCTTTCGGAAGGAGAATACCTGCAGACCCCGGCCGAGCTGGAAACCTACAAGCAGTTCAGCATGTGCATCAATTGCATGCTCTGCTACGCTGCCTGCCCGGTCTACGGGCTGGACCCCATCTTTGTTGGACCGGCGGCTCTTGCTCTGGCGCAGCGCTATAACCTGGACAACCGGGACCAAGGCACCGCCGAGCGCCTCCAGATTCTTTCCGACCATGATGGCATCTGGGCCTGCACGTTTGTTGGCGAGTGCACCAAGGTGTGTCCGAAGAATGTGGATCCAGCCGGAGCGATTCAGCAATACAAATTGGCGGTAGCCAAGGACTGGTTTAAATCCTTTCTGATGCCCTGGAGCGCGAAAGCCGAGGACACAGGAGCCGGGGACACAGAAAAACGATGAGCGAAGCCCACCAACCCGTCGCCTCCGGCAAGCAACACGGTGAAGCTCCTGGTGTTCCGTACTCGGAATACCAGCCCCGCTGGTATCGAAAGCGCCTCCCCACGTTTTGGTGGCTAGGGCAATGGTCTTTCTTCACATTCATGCTCCGCGAAATCAGCAGCGTCTTTGTTGCGTTTTTCGTCGTGATGACCCTGCTACAAATCCGTGCCTTGAGCCAGGGGCGGGAAGCTTACGCAAACTTCCAGGTCTGCTTGCAGTCGCCCGTGCTGCTGGCGCTGCACGTGCTCAGCTTCTTCTTCGTGCTGTTTCACACCATTACCTGGTTTAACTTAACGCCCCGGGCGATGGTGGTGCGCGTTCGCGGCAAGCGGATTCCTGATTTCCTGGTAACCGCACCGAACTACGTGGCCTGGCTGGTCGTCTCAGGCATTCTGGCCTGGTTGCTTCTGCGAGGGTAAATGCCGAAAAGACCGCTGGAACCGTTTCTGTGGACCCTGTTCAGCGCCGGCGGCGTGGTAGCTGCATTTCTGATTCCGGTCCACCTGCTCCTCTCTGGCATTGCGTTTCCGCTGGGTTGGCTGGAGACACCGAGCTACGAAAGAGCGCTGGCTTTGGCCGGACATCCCTTGGGGCGAATCTATTTATTCGTTCTCTGCTCGTTGCTGCTTTTCCACTGGGCGCATCGGTTCCGCTACACCCTCTACGATGGGTTGCAGATCAAACACCTGAGTGAAATGATCAACCCCCTCTGCTATGGCGCCGCAATTATTGGAACAACTCTTGCGGGCTATTTCCTGTGGAGTATTCCTTAGCCTTTGGAGTGTTCTTTAGAAAGAAAAGAAAAAGCAAACGCAAGAAGTCATAGCGTCTGGCGGTCACCTAGTCAGGATCTGTTGCCCGTATCCAACGCCGTTTGCGGACGCTTCAGCAGGTGCAGCAATTCGTCGAGTTCCTGCCGGATTTGCCGCAGCTTTTGTTGATCCGGTTTTGGTCGCGCCAGGTCAGGGCCCGGAAAGGCAATCTTCTGCTGCTTAGTTTCCGTACGCAGCTTTTTGCGGGCGCCCTCGATGGTAAAGCCTTCCTGGTAGAGGAGCTTTTTGATTTCCAATACCAGTTCCACGTCCTTGCGCCGGTACATGCGATGTCCAGTGGAACTCTTCACCGGCTTCAGCATCGGGAATTCCTTTTCCCAAAAGCGAAGGACGTAGGCGTGCGTACGGGTCAGCTTGCAAACTTCTCCAATACGGAAGTAAAGCTTGTCGGGAATTGCGACCGCTTGCCGTCGCTCCGCCATGGGCTGCTGCTATGTTACGTGCCCCACCGCCAGCCCGTCAATGCGGCGTTCCGTGGCCGGCGCTTGATGTGTGGGGGGGCGTTGGATATCCCGCTCTAAGAGCGGAATTCTGATAGCTGCAGGGGGCGCTACCCTTCCGCCCGGAAGCGATCGCGGCATTCGGCAGAGCAGAAGTAGTATTGCTGACCGCGGACTGGCGCTTTCAGCGCCAACTCCTCGGCTACGTAGATGCCGCACTGCGGGTCCTTGTGGACCTGCCCGGTGATCGGAGGGGGCGAACTGGAGGAAGCGGAAGACAGGCGCAGGAAGCCCACCAACTTCCTGTAGAGATAGAAGAGGAAGAACAGTAAAAGGCCAAAGAAGACAACCCGAAGCAACAATCCCATAAAACCAACATGCCAAGCGCCAGACCTTCCCTTTCGGTCCCGGTCGGGCGCCCGGCTGTCCCTCGAAACGGAGAATCCCGAACCCGCCTACCGCCGCCGGCGCCTCTTTTTCTTCTCCTTCTTGAACTGGGTCTCAATCTTGGCGTCAAACGATTCAATCAAGGACTTGGCGCCTGCGGCGTAGGCCCCAGTCGGCTCCAATTCGATGTACTTCTGCAGGGCTTCCACCGTGCCGGGGACCGGGGTGATCTTGCCGGTCTTCTCATCCAGAGTGGCTTCAGCGCTCAACGACACGCCAAGCTGATACCAGGCCATCGAGTATTTGGGGTCGAGCTCGGTGGCCTTGCGGAAGGCCAGGACAGCCCCCTTGATCTGGGCATTGTTGGTCAGCACGGCGCCCAGGTTGAAAAAGTAACGGCCGCCATTAGAGGGGTCAAGCTCAGCGGATTTGCTCAGTTCCTCCTCGGCCCGCTCCAAGTCACCCGAAAAAGCCAGGGCCAATCCAAAGTTGTTGTGATAGCCAGGCTCCTCCGGCTTCAAGGCAACAGCCTTCCCGTAAGCCTCGACGGACTTTTGAAAAAGCTCCCGGGATTCCGTGCCGCGCCTGGCTTTGCCCGCTTCCAAGTAGGCTTCCCCCAGATGCGCAAGCACGGGGGGTTGCCGGGGGCCCAACTGTGCCGCTTCTTCCAACTGGGCGATGGCCAAGTCGTAATTTCGGATCCTCAGCGCTGCCACTCCATCGCCGAAGGCCTTATTGAGCTGCCCCATCTTGCCCCGCTCAACATTCTCCTTGTCGAGTTGCTTCTCGAGTTCCTTACGCTGTTTCGCGGTGAGGGCCGTACTTCCGCCTGCTCGGCCGCCTGCCCGCCTGCGGGACGCCTGCAAGTCGAAATCAACTGTCGTCTCGGAGCCCGGCCCTCCCAGCGCTATGCCTGGCCGCGTGCTCCGTTTCCGCCCATTGACGAAGAGGGTCACGTTATGGCGGTTGAAGGCTGTGAGTCCGGCATGGAGAAAACGGCCATTCTTGTTGGTCTTAACCTTGGCAGTTAAATTCCTGTCGATGTTCTCGATGAGGATCTGAGCGCCGGCGACGGGCTGGCCATCACTCCCCTTCACTACGCCCGTCATCCTGGCGAACTGGGCGTGTGCGGGAACACAAAAACTGACCGCCCAGCCAAGCACAGCCAACAAGATCAGAAGATCACGCTTCCGCATAATTCCTCCGTTGCTGTTCCGTCAGGCTAGCGAACCGCCTGTGGTGCGGGACAGGCCTTAGTGAGGCACCTGCGGGGCAGTTGAGTAAGAAGGCTTCCGCTCGTACGGGATCGGGTCTTCCACCCCGGCCTGTTCGAAAGCCCTCAGGCGCAACGCGCAGCTATCGCACACACCGCAAGCTCTGTCGCTACCTTGGTAACAAGACCAGCTTAGATGAAGAGGTGCGCCTAATTCAATCCCCTTCTTCACAATCTCGTGCTTGTGCAGCCGGACGAGTGGAACGACGATTTCCAGCTTCGTTTCCGGCCGCGTGCCGAGCTCCGCCACCTGCTGAAAGGCGCGGTAATACTCCGGGCGGCAGTCGGGATACCCAGAACTGTCGGCGGCGACTGCCCCGACATAGATGCGCGTTGCCTCGAGAACCTCGGCCCAGGAGACTGCCACCGCCAGGAAATGCGCGTTGCGGAAGGGAACGTAGCTGGTGGGAATTTCAGCCGAGTCGAGCTTGGCCGGGCTGACCGGGATGCCGGCCTCGGTCAGGCTTGAGCCGCCGATCCGCGCCAAGTAGCGCTGCTCGATGACTAGGCGGGGGACCTCCTCATGCTCCAATGAAGAATAAAAATCTGCCATCTGTTCAAACGTGAGACGTTCGCGGGCCTCAGTCCGTTGCCCGTAACTGCTGTGCAGCAGCGCCAGGCGGTAGCCCTCGGCCCGTGCGACGGCGGCCGTCACGCAGCTATCCATCCCGCCGCTGAGTAAGACGACCGCTTTAGGTCTGGCCGCTTTCGGTGTGGCCAAGGCTTAAGCTCCTCCGCGAGACTTCCCCGCATCCGCTTTCCTGGCCATTGCTGGCCCGGCCGGCACTGCTATCCAGCGCGCTGCTATGCCGCATGGTGCATTCAGCACGTCGCGCTCGTTAAACTCCCCGCATCGCCGGGTCCCAGATGAATTTGTGCAATTGGAGTCCGAGGCGAACGTCTAAGCCATCGGCCAGGATCCATTCGGCGAGCTGGCGTGGCTCCAGTTGCCCGAAGACCGGCGAGAAGATCACGGCCCGCACTTTGCCGCATAACCCGTGACGCTGGAGGAACTGGCAAGCGAACTCGTAATCGGGACGGTCCGCCAGCACGAATTTCACTTCGTCACTTGGTGACAGTACTTGCAGATTCTCGAAGCAGAATTTTTCCGCTTCGCCCGAGCCGGGGCACTTGACGTCCATCACCTTGACGACCTCGGGCGGGACCCGGCCCAGGAAGCGTTCCCCGCTGGTTTCCAGCAGCACCCGGTAGCCCTGCTCCAGCAGGCGCGCCATCAGGGGCAGCACTTCTCCCTCCTGAAGCATGGGCTCGCCGCCGGTGATTTCCACCAGTCGCGCCGGATAGGTGCTCACCCGACGGAGCACCTCGTCCAGCTCCATGGGCTGGCCGTCGTAAAAAGCGTACTCGGTGTCGCACCAGGAGCAGCGCAGGTTGCACGCGGTGAGCCGCACGAACACGCAGGGCTCGCCGGCAAAGGTGGATTCTCCCTGGATGGAGAAGAAAATCTCGGCAACCTGCATCCCAAGCTGATTATAGCCCAGGGCCGCCGTTGCGGATAACGGCTCAGTTTCCGGTAAGCCGACTACTCGTCCAACTGAAATTGCCAACTAGTTCAGAACAGAATTGTCGCTACCACCGATCTAGAGCAACTCCTTCAAAGCCGCTTCGAACGTTTCCTTGTAATCAAAACCCACAATCTTCCCGCGGATGCTTCCCTCGCGGTCCACGACGAGGGTCGTCGGGAGGCCCAGCAACCCCCATTCCTGCATTACCTCGGGATGGTGAAGCAGCGTGTAGGTGATTCCGAGTTCCTGGGTAAATCGGCGGGCATCGGCAGGATTCGGGTCAATGGAAATCCCGATCACTTCGAGTCCCTGGTCGCGGTACTGTTCGTAAAGCTCCTGGAACCACGGCATCTCCTGCTTGCAGGGCGGGCACCAAGTGGCCCAGACATCCACGAGTAGCACCTTTCCGGAAAACTGATCCGAAGAAACTACATGCCCCGAGAGGTCCTTGAATGCGAACGAGGGTAGGCGCGATAGCTCTTTGGGCTGAATTTCCATATTCATCGTGCCGTGCCCCAATTGCGGGGAGGGAGGGGACCGGCTGCATGCAGCGAAGGCAAGCTGCAACAGGAAGGCAGGCAGAAGAAGGACGAGCATCTTTGCAACCGCCATGGGGCAACTCTCCTAGTGGATCTCCAGGACTTCCAGCTTCAGGTCCTTCGCCGGCTTCAGGCCCTTCGGAGGATCCTTTGATTTCGCCCCGCCGGGGGGAGCCTGGTAAAGCCGCGCCCGGATCGAAACGTCCCGGCCGGAGCTTCCCAGAGGCTTAAATTTCTCCGTGAGCGCATTGGGGTTGACCGCGAACGACTGCTGCGAGGTCGGGCGGAAAACCAGGCCTTGCCCCGAGTCCTGCAAGGACCCGGAGGCTGTCATTTCCATTTCTACAACGGAGACCCCGCTGTCGTAAGCGGCCTTCAAAATTCGAGAGGGATCGAGCGCGGCGCCTGGCTTGGGAAAAACAGTAACACGCCCGTCGAGCAAACTGACTTCGGCTTTCGCAACGCCATCCAGGCGTTGAAGGTGCTGTTGCACCCCGTAGGCTCAGAAATTTCAGGTCATCCCTTGCACGCGCATTTCCACGCGGTCAATTCCGGCGGATAGGGCCGGGATCCAAGCGCTCACGAGCATCACAGCCCAAAGGAAACTCTTCCGTTTCATTGTTTGCCTCCTGTACCTGCATCCTCAGGGACGCAGAACGAATTGTTTGGTCACGCCCACATTGATCCGTCGCGACAGCTCATGCGGCGCCCCATTGCTGTTTTGGTAGATTGGAAACTCCAGGCCGACCCAGAAAACCAACCCTTCCACGGGGCTCACGTACGATGTGAATCCCAGAGTCAGGGAGTCTCCCCCCGTAAAAAGCTGCCGGACGCCTGACTGCCGGTCTCGATCCCGATGCTGCCAGGTCAGAGAGGGACCGAGGAACCATTCAGCCCCCAGAGTTTTGGCTTGGTACGGGCGGTAAGGCAACCAAAGGCGCGCTACCATCGCGTTTCCGAGCCGGGTATCCCGGCTTCCTTCCGTTCGAAACAAATAGCTAAAGGAAGCATCCGCAACGAGGCGACGAAGATTGAAAAGACCCGTGTGGGTGCCGTTTACCTTGACGAAAAAATCGGTCGAGCCAGAGCCCGGCTGGAGTTGAATGGGCAGCAGGCTGCCTTGGGAATCCCGCTGGCCGGTTGCTCCCGTCGGCAGCTTGGGGCCAACGGTCACGGCCGCTTGCGTAGTGCCGCGCTCCGAATCCCGCCGGAGGAAACGGTACTTCAGCGATACCAGGGCGTCTCCCAGCCCCGTACCGCCGAATTCGGTATCGGGCAACTTCACCCGCTTCGTCACGATCGGCACAACGGCGGTGAATTGGACGTCCCGGCGTAAGGACATGCTGAAGGTGAGCGGGACCTCGTGCTGGAAAGTGGGACGGGTTCTCGCTCCGGGGGTATCCGAGTCTGTGCCCGGTTCGAACCTGCCCGTCGTAAAGATCGAACTGTAGGAAATGAACGCGCCGCTCGGGAACAGGGTAGCTCCTTCTTCCGGCATCGGTCCTTGCGAGAACGCGCAGGGCGCTATTCCAGCCGCGAGAAACGCCAGCAGGATTAGGCGCTGCCGCGGAGGCCGATGACGCGCGAAGGAACCCGCTTGATCCAGATGATCTGCATACAGAAGAGTCATCGCACTCCTCCCGAAAAGAAAGCCTAGAAGAGACGAACGACTCCGGCCGTTAAACCGGAACCTTTTTCTAGAAAACGAACGCAGAAAGGAAGCGAATCGCTAAATGCGCAAGACGAGAGGCGTGAATAACGCGGGTTCGTTGGCGGGTAACTTCCTCGCCGGCGCGAGAAGCGCAGTGATGCTATCCGCCGGCTCCAATGATGTCCCGGTCGGACAATCCATCTTCACCTTTGATTCTTGGAAAAAGTGCCCTTGCATGCAAGCTTTGCACTGATTGTCTCCCGGCTGCTCTTTCCCTGACTGCTCATGCGAGCAAGCAGACGCGGACTGCCCTTGCAAACCAATCTCCGAACAGACCTGAGCACAGGAGGCTGTGGCGAAGAAGACCCCCGCAAATGCCCACCGCATTACGCTGTGGAACATGAGTTGATGCTACCAAAACCATTCATATCTGTCAACCGATGGAAGCTGCGATACGTAATAAGAAGGCAACCGGTGCTCGAAGAACCCGGACAGCCGGCATAACCCGGCGGCGCCCAGCGGTTATCTCGGCGGGAAACTCGCCGGCGGGTAGGGACGCGTTACTGCGCCTGCGCGGATTCTGCCGTTTCAGATTTTCCTCAATAATTCTCTGAAACGGCAAGAGTTGGCTCAGACTTGGCAGATTAGTCCTCCGTAGTCGGTTAGTGTTTTCCTATGCCGTCGTCCAGCTTCATGAGCTGGCCGTCGTAAAAGGCGTACTCCGTATCGCACCAGGAGCAGCGCAGGTTGCATGCGGTGAGCCGCGCGAACACGCAGGGCGCGCCGGCAAAGGTGGGTTCTTCCTGAATGGAGAAGAAAATCTCGCTAACCTGCATCCCCAGCTGATTATAGTCCAGGGCCGCAGTTGCGGATAATGGGTCAGTTTCCGATAAGCCGACTATATGGCACAACTGAAACGGGATTGATAAACGCTAGCCCGTTTCTGGGGACCTATCCGAGGCGGGAGGCAGGAACAGAGCAGACCAGTCAGCGGAACAGAGCAAGCGAGCCGCGATGCTATCCAGAAGAAGTCCCTATGGTGCTAATAAGACTTTTGCCCTACTGACAACGCTCCTGGCCGGCGTCGTATGCTGACTTGTCATCGGTCCCGGTCCAACGAGGTGCGACTGTGGCTGACCATCATTGCCTATAACCTGGGAAACCTCGGCTTGGCCGGGCTAGCTGGCTTTGGAAGGAAGCGGCAAACCCAGAAAGGGGAAATAGATGAAATTCCGGCGGAGCAGGTTAGGAGTTTTTGTTTGGATTCTCGTGCTAGGTCTGCTCTCGGGGGTAGCGCAGGCTGAGCCTATCGTTGTCCCCAATTCCCTGGCGACGGTAGAGGGCAATAGTAATAACGCTATTCCATTTAGCCTGTTCTGGATTTCGATGCGCTATCAGCAAGTTTACAGCAGCTCCGAGTTTCCTGCGGGTCCTATTCTTATCACGCAGCTTGGCTTTCGCCCTGATGCGACCTTTGGTATCGCGTTCTCCTCGACGATCCCGAACATTCAAATCGACCTGTCCACAACGACACTGCCAGTGGACGGATTAGACACTACGCTTGCAAATAACGTCGGGGCCGACAATACCGTGGCCTTTAATGGCGCCCTTGCCCTTTCTAGTTCCTTCACAGGACCTACCGGAGGGCCAAAAGATTTTGATATCCTGGTAAACTTGACGACTCCATTCCTTTATGACAAGGCTCAGGGCAACCTGTTGCTCGATGTGAGAAACTTTTCGCCCGTCTTCACAACTTTTTTTGATGTGCATTCCTAGGGAGCGGATGGGGTTTCTCGTCTGTTTCCTGGTGGCCCCGATAGTGTTAATGCAACAACTGGTGATAATGACACCCAGGGACTCGTGACCCAATTCAAGTTTGGGGCCTTGACCGTGACCATCGACATCAAGCCGGGTAGCGATCCCAATAGCATCGACCTCGGCTCCGCTGGCGTGATCCCTGTGGCGATTCTAAGCACGCCGAATTTCAATGCGCCCGAGGAGGTCGATCTGGACACCATTGCTCTTGCAGGGGCCAGCATCAAAATGGTGGGCACGAGCGATAAGTTCCTCTGCCATGAAGAGGACGTCAATGGGAATGGGCTAATTGATCTGGTCTGCCAGGTCCACACTGCACAGTTCATGATCGAGGTGGGCCAATCAGTTGCGGTGTTAGAGGCGGAAACCTTTGACGGTATCCCCATCCGTGGTGAGGATACCGTTTGCATCGTCCCAGACGAATAGGCCACTCCAGGCCACCTGGACCCCGGATGGAAAACGTGTGACGTCTTCTTATCCATCACCATCGGCGTGCAGTAGCCTGCTTTGCGTCAGTCCAAGTTTTTGAGTACAAGACGCTTACCTCAGATTCAGTGGATAGGTCCCCACAAGTCGGCTAGTAATTTGCCGATGCTGCTACGCCGCTCACTGGATGTGTAACGCCCTTACCGTAGATTGACCCACTACGCAGCTGCGTTGGGCCTTGAAACCTTTCGCCTTCAGCCCTAACATTTAACAGTTATTCGATCATGTCACGATGAGAACAGCTGCCACAGGAGCGGCGACAGCGCCGGCAGTAGCGGTTGAGACATTGGACGAGGTGCTTCGCGCCCGGGCCCAGGCGACACCTGACCGCGCTCACATCCATCTGCGGCAGGACGACGGCCGGCTGCGCACGATCAGCTACGGCGAACTGCTGAGTGCCGCCTCGGAGGTAGCCGGAGGACTGCTTGCCCAGGGACTCGAGCAGGCCCAGACCGTGGCCCTGATGTTGCCAACCAGCCCAGACTTCTTCTTCGCGTTTCTGGGAGTGACTTTGGCCGGAGGGATTCCAGTGCCGATCTACCCGCCGGTGCGGGCCGATCGGATCGAGGAGTACGTGCAGCGTCAAACGAAACTGTTGCGCAATGCCGAAGCCCGAGTGCTGATCACCGTCCGGGAAGCGCGCACTCTGGCACGACTGCTCGGGCCAAGTATTCCCAGCCTGCGTAGCGTTACCACGGTGGAGGCGCTGGCCGCGGCAACAGCCAAGCCGTCCCGAAACGCCTTGCAGCCCACCGACATCGCCCTTATCCAGTACACCTCCGGCAGCACCGGGGAGCCAAAAGGTGTGGTGCTGACCCATGCCAACGTCCTCAGCAATGTGCGCGCCATCGGCCAGGGCGTCGAGGTGCGTCCGGACGACGTCGGCGTCTGCTGGCTTCCGCTGTATCACGACATGGGGCTGATCGGCTGCTGGCTCTTTTGCCTTTATTACGGCCTGCCCGTCGCCGTCACCTCGCCGATCGCTTTCTTGCGCCGGCCGCAACGCTGGCTGCAGATGATCCATGAGCACCGCGGCACGCTGTCGCCAGCGCCCAACTTCGCTTATGAGATGTGCGTGCGCAGGGTGGACGACCGGGCGCTGGACGGACTCGACCTCAGCTCGTGGCGCGTGGCCATGAACGGCGCCGAGCCCATCAGCCCCGAGACCCTGGCGCGGTTCACGGCCCGCTTTGCCCCGTACGGGTTCCGGCCGGAAGCCCTGATGCCGGTGTACGGGCTGGCCGAATGCGCCGTGGCTCTCAGTTTTTCGCCTCTGGGACGCCCGCCGCGTGTCGATGCCATCCAGCGAGAGCCGTTCGTCCGGCAGCAACGGGCCGTGCCCAGCGATGCCCGCGATCCGGCGCCGCTGCGTTTTGTCTCCGTAGGCCAACCCTTGCCCGGCCACGAAGCCCGCATCGTTGACGCCGTCGGCCAACCCGTGCCGGAGAGGGTGGAGGGGCGACTGCAATTCCAGGGACCCTCGGCCATGCGCGGCTACTACCGCAACCCGGACGCAACCCAGGCCATCCGGTGCGATGGCCTGGGTGATGGCCTGGTTAATAGATGGCTCGATTCAGGAGACCTGGCCTACCTAGCCGACGGCGAACTGCACATCACCGGGCGCATCAAGGACGTCATCATTAAGGCCGGCCACAACATCTACCCCCAGGAGCTTGAAGAAGTGGCCAGCGAAGTCAGGGGCGTGCGAAAAGGGTGTGTTGCTGCCTTTGCCGTCACCGACCCCGAACACGGCACCGAGCGGATTGTGCTGGTGGCCGAGACTCGCGAGACTCGTCCGGGTCCGCGGGCTGAGGTGCGCGCCGAAATCATGCGCCGACTGGCCCGTCTGGGCCATCCGCCCGACAAACTGGTGTTGGTCCCACCCCAGACCATTCCCAAGACCCCCAGTGGCAAGCTGCGCCGCGATGCCTGTCGCCGTCTTTATCTGGCTGGTGAACTCACTCGCGCCCGGCGGCCCGCTTGGTGGCAACTGTTGCGCCTGACCCTCAAGGCGTTGGTTGCCAGGCTGCGCAATTGGCGGAACAGTAGGGAGGCTTGATCAGGGCTAGCCAGGCCGCTCAGGGGATGCTCTTGGCACAGCGAAAGCCGATTTCCGTATCGGTGTAATCGGGGCTGTGCCAGTAGCGGTAGGTGGTGCTCACGTAGCCGGCAGGACTGCGGAACGAGCCGCCGCGCAGAACTTTATAGGGAGTCTTCTCGGGAGAGGTCGCCGGGCCGCGCGGATTTTCCGCCGGGCCTTTCGCGTAGTAGTTGTACAGGTACCAGTCCTCGACCCATTCCCAGACGTTACCGGCCATGTCATGGCAGCCGTGGGAGGAAGCGCCGCGCGGATAGCCGTTCACCGGAGTGGTGTGGCTCACGTTGTTGGCGTAATTGAGGCGTTCAGGATCGGGCTCGGTGTCACCCCAGGGCCACCACCTCTTCAGTTTGTTGGACTCGTCCCAGCTGGCCGCCTTTTCCCACTCTGCTTCGGAGGCTAGGCGCAACCCTGCCCATTGACAGTAGGCCTGCGCGTCGTCCCAACTGACCCCGGCAACCGGCTGCTCGTCCTGGTTGAATTGCGGATCGTTCCAAAGCAGCGGGACCTTGTATCCGGTCTGCTCGAGAAACTTGCGGTACTGCCGGTTGGTCACCGGGTACTTGGCAACGTAGAAGGCGTCCAGGTAAATCTCTCGCTGCGGGCGCTCGTCGGGGTCGCCCTGACTCTCAAGACTGCCCTGGAGGCAGCTGCCTGCCGGCACCAGGAGCAACTCCGACCCATCCATCTCATTGAGCAGCGTTCCGGGTAAGGGACCCTCCGGCACTGCCCGGGGCGCCTGCTCCTCGGGTTCCCTCTTGCGTGACCACCGACCCAGCCGAGTTCCGCTCACCACCAACCTCCTTCACGCCGTACAATTTGTAGGCCTCTATTTTACCAGGCCTGAGGACCCTCGTTCTCGTACTCCGCTCCTCCCGGAATCACCCGCAAGAATAACCGATCTGAACCGCTTTGCTGTCCGTTTTCGACCTCTGAGCGGTAGTGGGTCAGTTTCCAAGTAGCACGTTTTTCGGAAGTTGCGCCCGCCGACGGGAATTAGCCGCCGTTGTTCGAGTCCTGCGGCTTCGGCACATTCCCTTTGAACAATTTGCCAACAGCAGCATTGAGCTCAGCCTTTCCCTGCAACGCGTTCGCCATGCGCTCGACCAGTTCCGTTAGCACAACACGAATACTTGTGGCCAGCTCCAAGCACTGATCGTCTGTTTTATCGTGCAATCCTTCGCTCAATGCCGAGTGGAGCAGCATCAGCGGGTTGTGGTGTCCGTTGATGAGGAGTGCCTGCGGAATAGCTTGCTTTATGGTCTCGACCGCCTTGCTGAATTGCGTTTCGGCCTTCGCTGCAGTCAGTTGCGCGAGTAGCTCTTTGGGCGCACCGATTTTCTCTGAGACTTTGAGGATATCGTCGAAGATTCGGTCCTTCTGGTTTTCAACGACACGGCGGTAGTAGACGAACGCCCCGATCCCTAGCCCTTGATTCTCAGCATGTCGTCCCTTCAGGTAGTAATCCTTTTCGGGGCCAATCAGCGAGATCAAGCGGGCCGGTGTCGGAGGGCCGAACGCTGGAACTTCGCCTAATTTGAAGACTTCGCCCTTTTCCCCGTCCTTGCCTAACAATAGCCATAGCGCAAAAGTCTTCCTGGACCCTTGGCAGTTTCGGCAGCGGAACTCGACGAAGGTCTCCCTTAGTACTTGCGACTTGAGCCAGTCTAGGGAGTCGGTCGGCGCAAAAAAACGAATCCCGTCGCGTGATTCGGCCGGGCAAAATAGTTCCAGAGCCTGCAGGGTCGCTTCAAGGTTTGTTGCCCCGAAGCGAGTCGTCTGTCTCGCCAGGTTTTTTACTTTGACCCACCGCCCGGGCGGGACAGACTCCAGGAACTTTTTCAGGTCCATCTCTGGCGCCGCTGCTGCCCCTGGTGCCGGCTTCGTTCCTCCGCCCATATAGTTCACCTTTTCGACAACAGATCCAGAAGCGCAGGGCTGTTCAGTAGCTCGTAGCTAATCTGCCGAAGTGCAATCAGATGGTATCCATGAAGCGGAATGCGAACCTCACCTTCCTCCGAATGGCTCACCGAAAAGCCGAACTCCTGCGGCATCCCTGTAATTGTAACGCCCTCTTCCATATCCAACAACTATGCTGCCAGCTTTAGGCCGACCGGTCGGCCTGACTGCCAACTCCCGTGTAGTCGGCTTCCCGGAAACTGACCCACTACCTCCTGAGCGGTGAGTTATGAGATCCCGGCCCCTGAGGGTAGAATGCTCGAATCTTCGGAAAAGGAGGTACCGTATGCGGTTCTTAGTAAGGGCAACGAGTCCTGTGGAGGCCGGCAACGCGCTGGTGCGCGATCCCAACTTCGGCAAGGTAATGGAGGACATCCTGTCCGACCTGAAGCCTGAGGCCGTCTACTACTGCGTGGAGCACGGCCAGAGGACGATCTACTTTGTATTGAACGTTGAGGAGACCCACCAGATATCCGCGATAGCCGAGCCGCTCTGGCTCTCCTTGAAGGCGAATATCGAGGCCATGCCGGCCATGAATCAGGACGAGTTCACCAGAGCTCTTCCGGGCATTTCGCGAGCCGTGGAGAGATACTAATTAGACAAGAATACTGCCCAGCAGCTTTCCGAAGCAGTGGCCGAAGCAGTGGCCGATGCAGTGGAGAGTCTGGAACCTGCATTCCGAACTCTGAATCCCTGTCCTTTGCGACAGAACATCCCGCGCTATAATACAGAAACAAAGTCATGCGGATTTTCTTGCGGCTGGTCAGCCGGCGTAAGCTGGGGGGGCGCGATGCTCTGGTCTTGTATCCGGCCCCTCGGCTGCTGGTGGAGCGGTCGTCGCGGCTGGCCGAGTTACTGGGCAACCTGGCGGCAGCTCTGGCTCCGAGCCGGGTCACGCCGGCCATGCTTGAGGGGTTCACGGTGCCACTGCGGCGTGGCTCGGTGCGGCCGCGCTCGCTGGCCTCCTCATGGTTGTTCCATCTGGCGGCGCTGGTGGTGTTGGGAAATCTGTTGCCGCTGCTGGGGCAGCCCAGTGCGGAGGAATTGGCGGCTCTGCGGAAGCAAAAGATCACCTGGTATTATTACGACCACGAGCTCCCCTCCATCTCCCCGGAAGCGCCGGACGGCGGGGAAAAACCCTCCGAGCGCGGCGGGCAACCCCCCGCTGCCTCGCCGCTGGGCGTCACGGCCCGGACATCCCGGCAAGTCATCACTTCCAATCCCTCACGGCCTGACAACGCGCGGCAAACGATCGTGCAGCCGGAGTCGCCCAACATTCGCATTTCCGAGGACGTGCCTCTGCCTAATGTCGTGATGTGGGCGAGCCAGCCACAAAAGCCCACGTTGCAATACTTGCTAGCACCCAAGGTGCGCGCCCAGCAGGCACCGCGCCTGTTGCTGCCGACCGATATCGCGCCTCCGATCCCGCCGGTGGACCTGGCCAGGCGCGATTTGTCCAAGTTGAAACTGCCACAACTGGGTGTGGCCGCGATCAAACCCCCGGTTCCGGAAATGCCCAACCCGGTTCCGGAAGTGCCCAACATGGAGCGACCGGTTTCAGACCTGAAGATCGCCGCCAGTGAAGCCCTGGTGCGGAAGCCACAGCTGGCGGTGCCACCTGCAACGACCGCCCCGGTCACGCAGGCGAAGCCGGCAAGCGCCGACAGGGAGCGCGCGGCGCCGCCCTCGCCTCCCCAGCTGGCCGCTGCTGCCGACAGCGGAGCACTGGAGCGGCTGATTGCTCTGGGCATTGACCCGGCACCGCCAAGCGGTGAGATTTCCGTACCGCCGGGGAACCGGGCTGGCAGCTTCAGCATCGGTCCCTCGGGGAAGGTGGCGGGCACTCCCGCGGGCTCACCGGCCGGACTGGAGGGAGGCGGGGCGGGCGGCCCAGCGCCCGCAGGCGAGGGCACTGGCCAGGGTCCGGCACGTCAGTTGGCCGACATTCGCGTACCTGGCATCTCCATCAGCGGGGGCATCCAGCCCCCTTCCGCCAGTTTGGGGCCGATCGTGAGCGGTCCCCCGCCAGCTCCGCCCTCCCCCTCAACACCCGCGCCAGCGAGACTCGCCAACCCCAATGTCATCGCTGCCCTGGTGGCCCGGGCCACGCGTCCCACGGTGGGTCTGCCGGAGTGGGGGACTGGGGATCGCCGCGCCGCGCAAGGTTTTCTCTACAGCAAGAGGGTTTACACGGTTTACATCAACATGCCCAACTTGAGCAGCCAGAGCGGAAGCTGGATCATGCGTTTCTCGGAACTCGGCGCTCCAGTGCTAAGGGTCGATGAACCGGAGCTGACTGCTCCAGTGGCCTTGCGCAAGGTAGACCCCGGCTACGACCCGGGTGCCGTCCGCGAGGGGGTAGAAGGCACCGTGGTGTTGTACGCCGTCATCCACCAGGACGGGAAGGTGGATTCGGTACGCGTGGTGCGGAGCTTGCATCCGCGCCTGGACGAAAACGCAGTCCAGGCGCTGCTTCGCTGGCAGTTCCGACCCGCCACGCGCGATGGGCATCCAGTGAAGCTGGAAGCCCTGGTCCAGATTCCTTTCACTTTGGGCCCTAAACCTTTCTGACTGATTTCTGGTCTGAACTGATTTCTGGCGCCCTCTTTTGTTTCTCGCCTCTTTTTTGTTCTCGAAAGTGGCCGGCATCTTGTCTGTTTAACGGAAGCAGTGCCATAATGCTTCCCCACGATGGATCAAGATGATGGGATCAAGCGCATGGCCGAAAAAGAGCACCAGCAACGAATCCCAATCCTGGTATTGAGGGACGACCCCCAGCGAGGGTTCCAAGAGGACACCGTAACCACGATGGTGGCCCGGACCTGGGTGCAGGTGCGCCTGCGGCATAACCTGGACCCCGGTGCCGACGTGATGATCTTCAACAAGCAGAGCGGGTATCAGGCCGAGTTTCTGATGGACAGCAGGCCGGTGCCCAATGAAGCGAAGCTGCTTCTCCGCGATCATTCGGTGAACATCTGGCAGCTCGATTTTGGCCTCCCACCAAAGCTCGCGCCTGACCTGCGCCGGCGCATGAACCTAGTCTGCATTGCCTGCCAGACGCGCGAGACGGTGCCGCTGGAAGAATACGAGATCGAAAAACTGGAACGGACCGAGCGCCTGACGCGGAACTGCCCGAATTGCGCTGCCGAGACCGATTGGGAAAAGGAGTCGGTGGCGCAGGCGCGCTCCGAAGCGGCAGGGCGCGAGAAAACAGAACAGGAGCGCCGCTCCCGCGAGGAACGGGGGGGACAGCTGAACGAACAGGCGGAGGTGACACAGCGAGCTGAAGAGGAAGCGCAAGCCGTGGCCGAACAGGCACGCCAGGCGGCGGAGGAAGCCGCCGCGAGCGAAGCAGCCGAAGCCACCCGCCACGTTGAAGCTCAGGCCGCGCAGCGCAACGCCATAGAGGCGACAAACCGCGCGGAAGCGGAGTTAACAGAGCTCACCGGCGCCCGCACGGCAGTCGAGCGGAAAGCGCAAGAAGCCGCAACTCAAATCCCGGAAGCGGAATCGAAGGCCGAGGCAGCGGCCAAGGCACTCATCAAAGCCACCAAGGAAGCCGGTGAGGCCGAAGCCAAGTCAGAAAAACTGCGGCGAGAAGCTGAGGAGGCCGCACAGCGGGCCGAGCAGGTTCGGCAGCGGGCCCAAGAGCTGGCCGAAAAGCGCGAACAGGCCCGAAACATGGCCGAAACTGCCCGCCAGTCAATCGATCAGGCCCGGAGCAATCAGGAAGCCGCCGAACGCGAGATCACGCAGAACCTGCGGAAGCTGGAGGCCGCTGCCCAGGCAAAAGCAGCTGCTCTGAAAAGTTTCAAAGAGAGCGGGAAGGCAGCGGCGAAGCGAGCTGCGGAACTCTCCAAAGCGGCTCAGGTAGCCGGGGCGGCGCGCGAGCAAGCCGAAGAGACCACGACCAGGCTGGAAGCCGCCGCTGCCGCACGCCTGCTGGTGGGCACCGAATTGGAGGCGCTGCTGTGGCCTTCTCCGGAGGTCGCTGCCCAGCCGGCGGCAGAGGCAGAAGCCGCCCCATCGGCTGAGCCTGAGGTTCCCCGGAGCGAACGCCGCACCGCTCGTCGCATCTTCGTCCGCACCCAGGCCCGCATCCGCCGTCCCAGTTCCTCTGAGGTCGTCGCGCCGGTCGACGTCTCCCGCGGCGGAATCTGCTTCGAAAGCCGCGCTTCGTATGAGCTGGACGAGGTAGTTTGGGTAGCCATGCACTTCCGCGAAGACGCAGAGCATCTGGAGACGCCCAGCCGCATCGTCCGCGTCAGCCCCGGCGGCCAAAGGCGACCGTTATTCCTACGGAGTCAAGTTCGAAGGTTAAGCTGCCTTCGGACCTTCCTAGCCGAACCCGTGGAAGGCCTCCAGCAGGCGGAAATGGCCCTGGCTGTACAAAGAGGGAAGAACGACGTGAGCTGGAATGTAGCGCCCAGGTCGATCAAATCAATAAGCCCCCATCTTATCCTGCAGTGTCCTGCGCGCCGGGTTTAAAGATGGCCATCTCTACTAAATTGCAGAGGATGTGGCCAATGGCAATGTGCGCTTCCTGAACGTGCTGCGTACTAGCACTGGGCACAATCACGGCAACATCAACCAGGTCACGAAGCCGGCCGCCGTTGCCCCCCAACAGGCCGATCGTCTTGATTCCACGCTCACGGCAAAGCCGAACCGCGCGCACGACATTGTCGGAGTTGCCGCTGGTGCTGATCCCGATAAGTATGTCCCCCTCGCGGCCCAATGCCTGGACCTGTCGCTCAAAGACGTACCCAAAGCCGAAATCGTTCGCATTAGCGGTCAGAAAGGAAGTGTCAGTAGTCAATGCCATTGCTGCCAAAGCAGGCCGGTCGAATTCGGCGCTAAGGCGATTGGTGAACTCAGCCGAGATATGCTGAGAGTCGGCTGCGCTGCCACCGTTGCCGCAGGTCATCACCTTGCCGCCCGTGCGGAGCGCTGCCGCCACCAGCTCCGCAGCCTGAAGTATCTCGTCAAGGCATGTTTCCTCTATCCGGCGTTTGGTTTCGGCGCTGGCGGTCAGGTGGTCCCGAGCGCGCTCGCGTGCAGTTGGCCCTTCCATCTGCGGCTCCTTTCCTGGCCTTGATTTGAACTGCTGCCGCGCCGGCGGGAAGCCAGAAGCCGCCCGCTTGGCTCTGACTTGCATTCGGGTCTATGAGGTCAAGGCCGAACCGTTGCCTGGTGAACAGGCCTGTCGGCGGCGTGCCGCTCCAGCGATTTCTTGATCACTTTGGCGGCCTCCCAAAGTCGGCCACCAAGTTGACTCGCCCGGCGCTGTGACAATTATGCTCAACCGGCCGTCCCACGAGCGCTCGTTGACTGTTCATTTTACTCACGGGCAGATGCCAACGTCAAATTGGCCTTTGGTTTTTGGAATCTGAAATCGAATTCATTGAACAATCGACGGATCTGCGCCGCGTCGTTCCGCCGGGTCGCCTCCCACAACCGGGCTAACATCGCTTCAAGCTCATGAGGCTTGGGCTGGGTCCTTGTGACAACTACAAAGATCCGGGGATGCTTCGTGGGTTTCAAATACGCACCCTCTCCGACCAGCTGCTCACGCAACTTGTCGCCGGGTCGCAGGCCAATCGTCTCGATGCGGATGTCACGACCGGGACGCAATCCAGACAACTCGATCAGATCGTGCGCGAGGTCAGCAATCCGAATGGGATCTCCCATGTCCAGCACATAGATGCCTTCCTCATATCCATCCAGGATACCAACCCGAATCACTAGGTTAGCTGCTTCTGGTATGGTCATGAAATAACGATAGACCTCTGGGTGTGTAAGCGTGATTGGCCCGCCTTCCGCAATCTGCTTCTGAAACAAAGGAATCACGCTGCCACGACTGCCGATCACGTTTCCGAACCGAACACAAGCGAAACGCGTGTTGGAATGACCGCGCTTGCTGTCGACCATCAATTCTCCCAGGCGCTTCGTCGCACCCATGATGCTGGAGGGCTCCGCCGCCTTATCAGTAGAGACAAACACAAACACGGAAGTTTTGTGTGCGATTGCCTGTTCGATCAGAGTCCTTGTCCCAAAGACGTTGTTCAGAACCGCTTCGGTTGGGTTTATTTCCATCAGAGAAACATGCTTGTGGGCGGCGGCATGAAAGACAGCCTCCGGACGAAACTGCTCAAAAATACTCCGGATTCTTTCAGTAAACCGAATGTCGGCTACCAGCAGTTCATAGCGGCATGGTTGAACTTGTGCCGCAAATCGAACTTGTAATTCATAAAGTCCGTTCTCGTCCTTATCCACCAGAAGGAGATACCCGGCCTCAAGCTGCGCCAGCTGTTGCGCGATTTCGGAACCAATTGACCCTCCGGCGCCCGTGATCAGGATACGTTTACCTCGACAGTAATTCACCAGTTCGGTCTCACTAGTAAAATCGCCCACCGCCTCGCGTTGCATAGCTCCTTCCACACTGACTTGGTGAAGTCGACTCATGTTGCCCGTTGTTAACAAAGAAGCTAAATGCGCTCAATGGGAGGATTCCGTGTTGGAACTCCTGTCCGGACTATCCAACCTGGGATTCGATCTTCGAGCGTGCATGCCGGAAGTCCAGAAAATGGTGCCGGCAGCTGGAACACCGGTAGCTACGACTTCCCAACAGACACCGGAGGGTGATGGCCATCCCTTTCGGCGCACGGTTTCGCGAAGTCAGCTGGACTTCGGCGCTACTACACCTGGGGCAGCAAGCAAGGTGTGGTCTTCCCCCTCGTAGGAAGCGATCGCCACAGGCCCGCCAGCTGTGGGCACGCAGGAATGGGACCCGCTGCTCCCAGCCCCGCCGATGGGAGCGCCTCACCTCGGACTAAAGCACTTGGGACAGAAGACCACCTCAACCCCTGGTCCATTCGCTGGTTGGACAAAGCAGATCTTATCCCAGGGCGCTCTCTAACGTCCTCGATTTATGTGGCAGTAAACCAGTGTCCTGACTCATGAGACTTTCGAGCCCGACATTTGGCTGTCCGTGGGGCGGGCCTACCATACTAGTGAGCGCCGAGGAGGCGTTCCGGGAGGACGCCACCTGAAAAAACAGGTCAGGAACAGGATGGACCGTTGATCGGCAGAGGACGGCAGCTCGCCTAACCCTCAGCGCAAGTTCCTCGGTTGCACCTCGTCCTGCTCCCGCTCGGCTGCTTCGGTTAATCTTCCGTGCGTCTCCAGCATCCGAGAGATTGTTTCACCCTCACCAGGCGTCAGCATCCCAGCTCCCACTGCATGGATCACCGTGGCCAAGCCCGAAGCAATTTCGGTGGCGGTCTTCACCTTGGGGAGAGACAATTCGACCAATCGTCCCTCGCGGCGAGGAAGGATACGCTCGAGGCACAGACGCAGTGCAACCGGGTCACCGGACATTGCCAATTCGATCGCCTTGCGTGTTAAAGACTCGGCCTCTCCCTCCAACAATGCCTGGGCGGCCAAGGTCGTTTTGTTTTGGCTCCCCTTGGGCCTTCCCGCAGGGTTGCCGCTCGACTGCGGCAGGAATCTGCCGCTCCGGCCACGCCCTGGAGTGGACTGAGCTTCCGCTGTAGCGGGTTTCTTCTCTCGAGTCTTCATCATTCTGTTCTAACCTCCTTACACTGAACCTTCGCGGTGAGTGTTGAGTTATCCACGAGCCGATGTCGCCACAAGAAAAGGGGGTTCGCGCTGTCCGGGATTCTTGATGGAAACTCAGCGCCGATCACACAAACACGGCAGGTCCAAGCTGGCGGGGTTTGTATTCTCGGAGACTTGTACATGGCCACCCACTCCAATAAATCAAGAATACACCGAAATGTTTTGTTAATCAAGGTGTTGAAGCATTGAAGTAAGCCACATCTGCTCTGGGATACGATGACGACACCTTTCATTCATAAATCTCTCGCCTGTGGCGCACTCGGTAGAAGAACAGCACCGAACCCTCCACATCGAAGCGAATTCGATAGTCACCGACCCGAAACCGCCATCCTCCAGGTCCTATCTTACCTGCCAGTTTCTTGCCGTGTTTCCATGGATCGGTCAAAAGCTTAGTCTCGATAGCCCGCAGAATTCGCCGTTGGAGGGGCGGGTTGAACTTTTTCAGATCCCTGAGAAATTGCTGGCTATATCTAGCCTCGAAGCCTCCGACCATCAACGCAGCTTCTTGCCGGCCAGGGCGAGCTTGAGCTCTTGGTGGGTTAGGTAATGACCTCGCCTGGCCTCAGTGGCTCCCTTCTGCAGGCTGCGCTGGAACTCGGGGTCCGTTTCTTCTAGCATCGTGTCTACGAAGTCCTGGACATCCTCATACTGATCCGGATGCTCTCTCACGTAGTCCTGAATGCTAAGGAAAACTCCGATCGGGCGGTTGCGGCGCAGAACGACGAAACGCTCATTCTCCTGAAGCTCCCGAAGAATGCGGCCCAATTGCGTCTTAAGTGTGTAGGCGGTGACGGCCTTCGCCATTGCTCTTCCTTTAGTTCAATTAAACTGACCAATTAAATTGTACAAGTACTCCTTCGGCTCGTCAAGCCATGCTCGGGATCAGGAAGAATCGTCGAGAATCCAGCACCTGCGCGCGGTATGGATCTGCAATTTGCCAGAGGCCTCCTTAGCAGACTATGCAGCCGTGCAACCAGGTTGCAGAAACCACAAGTCTGTGGCCAGCTTCGCTTTCTCTTCGCCACTCTAACCCCGGAGGGGAGGAACAGGGCTGGCTGTTGCCTTCGGTGGATACACACATGGAAGGCCAGCAAGAATACCAGACCGTAGCACACCAGATTGAGCGTCGCTGCGCTCGTGGCGTGTGGGTTGACTGAAAGTGTGAGGACCTTGGAGGGACCCACAACCGGCGACAAGACCTCGCGCGCAATCGCCACCCGGGCAGGAGAAAGGGCAGCCACAATTTCCTCCCACAGGGGCAGCATTTGCACCAGCGGAATCGCCAGCAAGATACCGAGAACAGCTAGAGCGGCTCGCGGAACCGCCGGCCATCCGAATCTCCACAGGGTAAATATGCTCAGCGCGCAGATGCTGGTTTGCATGATGGAAATCGCCAGAGAGTACCTGCCGCCGAAGGCCAAGACGGTGAAGATCGCCACCAACGCCAAGCCAAGGCTGATTCCCCCCACCCCGGTTGGTGCTTGCTGGCTGAGGCTCCTGCCCTGAGTTTCGCGTCCGGCCGACATTCTCAGCCTTCTCTTTCCTTGGGGCTTCGTAGGGCCCACACAACTTCTGTCAAGGAGCTGGCTACGCAGTTGGACCGGGGCGGCAACACAATGGAGCCACAGCAAGAGGGCGATTTTCGAAGAATCAGTGGAAGACTCTGCGGCGTGAGTCGACAGGATTCACAAGCGTACTAGGATTTCACTGACTCTCCCTGCTGCTCGTTTTCACGGCCGCAAGAGCCGTATGCGTACCCTCTGTAATGGCGATAATAGTAATCGTAGCCAAACGCGGAAAAATCTACGTTGTTCAGTGCCACTCCAATCACATTCGCATTCACCTGTTGCAGATGCAGCCTGGCGCCGTTGACGGATCCACCACTAGTACCCGGTTGCCCAACTGTGCCGAGGCAATCGCCAAGTTTACGACCGCGGTAGCCTTGGCCTCGCCGGGCTCTTCGCTGGTAGTGAGGACGACACGAGGTGGCCGGCCGGAAGTCGACAGAAAAGTCGACAACAGACGCTCGTTGAATTCACGGACAGTAATGCCAGACTCTTTGGGGGGGGAGGACCTGCTGCGCCGGGGAGGCAGTAAAACCGACAAGGACGAGAGCTGCCAGAACACCCAGCTTCATACTCTCCCCCGGTCAACCAATGAATGGCTCCTATTGCGCCCACTCATTCTAGGGACCGGCCTGCGGATACGCAAGCGAAACATGACGGTCGGTAGTGGTGCTTTACCGTGGCGATGCTCATAGTGGCCGGTAGATGCAAAAGCCAAATCCCACTACCTGACGGTCCAGCCGCTTGTGCGGAAAAGTTTCTCCTTCTGTAACCAGCGGTCTTGAGATTGATTTCCGTTCAGAACGTGGGGCGAGGAGGGACTGAAGTACACTTCCTTCCGTCTATTCCTGTTAGCAGCCGGGATTGACTATTCGACAGCGAGCGCCCGCGATTTCGGCGGCCAATGGTCCTTGAATCTTCCAACTCGGGAGAATCTCAGTCGGGGCCCTACGCTGGAGTCCGGGAACCCCGTTGCTCTGAACTCGATATGCCCAGCACCGATTTTTCGCCCCCGATGGTTCTGAGCAACGCCAAGCCGCGGATGCCTATCTACGGGCCAATTGTCACCAAATCATCCTGACCGCGCGAACTGGGATGGACTGGCCGTTGCCTACCTTCAGATGGGTGAGCATGAAACAGCCGCGGACTCCTTGCACGCTGGTCTGACTGCTAATGGCGCACTCGCCTCAGGTAGCTTTTCCAGTGACCAGACCGATTTTTGTACCAACCGTAGTGAGAGTTCACATCGCAGCCTGGGGCTGTGAAACTGGTTTCAGTGACAGGGGAGGGCTATAGGCCCCCGGCGCCGGGGGCCTATAGCCGAGCGCCGAGTGCGGCCGCACCGTGTTGTATTGCACCCTCCACTGTTCAATCACCACCTGTGCCTCCTTCAACGAGTAGAAGATCTCTCCATTCAGGCATTCGTCCCGCAGCTTCCCATTGAAACTCTCGCAGTACCCGTTCTCCCAGGGACTGCCCGGTTCGATGTACAGTGTCCCGGTCCCTAGATTTGCCAACCACTGGCGCAGTTGTTTGGCGATGAACTCGGGACCATTGTCGGATCGAATCTGTTCCGGTATCCCTCGCCACAACATCACGTCCGACAACGCCTCAATGATTTGTTGGCTGCCCATCCTCCGCTCCACCCGGATCGCCAGGCATTCCCGCGTGTACTCATCCAGCAAGGTCAGCAGCCGCAGCGTTCTCCCCTCGTGCGTTCTGGCACTCATGAAGTCGTAGCTCCACACGTGGTTCGGTCGCTCCGGCCTCAGTCGTACACAGGAACCGTCGTTCAGCCACAGCCGTCCTCGCGGCCTTTGTTTTTGCGGCACTTTTAGCCCTTCCCGCCGCCAAATCCGCTGCACCCGGTCCTTGCCCACTTCCCAGCCCGCACTCCGCAGCAACGCTGTGATCCTCCGGTAGCCATATCGCCCGTACTTCGCTCCCAGGGCAATGATCGCTCGGGTCAGAGCATCCTCGTCCACCCGATGAATCGGCTCGTATCGTTGTGTCCCTCGCCATTGCCCCAGCAGCCGGCAGGCATGCCGTTCCGACAACCCGTGTTGCTCCCACGCACGCTCCACCGCACAACGCCGCCGCTCAGGGCTCAGAAGTTTCCCTGTGCCACATCCCGCAGCACCTGCTTCTCCAGAGAAAGCTCCGCTACCAACCGCTTCAGCCGCGTGTTTTCCTTCTCCAACTCCTTTAGCCGTTTTGCCTGCACCACCTTCAGCCCGCCGTATTCCTTCCGCCACCGGTAGTAGGTTTGGGTGTGGATTCCAGCTTCTTTGCAGGCTTGGGGCGCAGTCTTCCCGTTCCCCATCTGCACTTCTATCTGCCGTAGCACCGCTACAATCCGCTCCGGCTTGTAACTCCTTGTCGGCATGACCTCACTTCCTCCTCAAGTGGATTCTCTCTCTTTCCACTTGGTACAAAAAGTGCCGGTCAGGTCACGTGCCGATATCCCAATCGTAATCCACGAGGAAAGAAGAGCCATCCAAGCTCAGACCACGCAGTAGAGTCCTTTCCGTCTCGTCGTGGCCGATGCGCTGTAGGCGGATGCCGAGGGGCTGTGCCAACCTCCGGCGTTCGCAATATCTTCGCTCCATGCAGCTGCGAAAGGCAGCGCCTGCCTCCTGCCGCTTGATGCTGACCGTGGTCCCTTCCATTGCCGCGTGCACGAGCGGAAAGCAGGCCCGCGCTTCGAGCAGCATCTTGTCCAGAAACAGGTCCGAATGATCGGGATCGTGGTGGAAAAGCACCAGCTCTTTCACCCCGGCGTCGCGGGCGATCTGGATGCCCTCCTCCCAGGTGCTGTGCCCCCAACCGAGGCGCGATTGGTATTCTGCCGGGGTGTACTGGCCATCGTAAACCAGCAGGTCGGCTCCTTCTGCCAGTTTGCGGACACTCGCGTCCAAATCGGGATTGCCCTGCTCGTGATCGGTGGCGTAGACAAACACGCCAGTTTCCACCTCTATCCGGAAGCCCAGGCAGCCCTGCGGGTGGTTCAGGTAACGGGAGACGATTTCCACATCGAACAACTTCAAGCGTCCTTCGCCAATAATATGGAAGTGCTTCTGGCTCTTTATCAGGTTCATGCTCACTGGAAAGTAAGGACTGAGCATGGCCCCGCCCAGCGCATCTCTGGCAGTCATCCCCTGGGCCTGGAAACAATGGAAGGACACCTGATTGCGGGCATCGTAAAGTGGTGTGAAGAAGGGCAATCCCTGGATGTGGTCCCAATGAAAGTGGGTCAGGAACACCATCAGGTGCTGGCCGTCGGGGGGAGTCTTCTCGGCCAGCAATTTACCCAGGTGGGTGACGCCGGTGCCGCAGTCCAGAATGATGGTATTTCCCTGTGGCGTGCGGATTTCCACGCAGGGCGTGTTCCCGCCGTACTTAAAGGTGCTCGGGCCCGGAGATGGCGTGGAACCCCGCACACCCCAAAAGGTCACCTGCATAGCAGTTCCCCGCGAAGACCTCTTCTTCACCGCGCCACATAGAATTGCACTAAGAAGCGGCTACGGAACTGAAATCGATACCACCCCTTCGCTTGCGGCAAACATTATAGCGGACCAGGCACATCTGCTGGCGGGAGCTTCTCCGGCGAGGTGCGATTGCTGCTTCTCAGGTCTCCTGCACACCCAACGATGCCGCCAGGTCAGTAATCTGCCGCCATAGCTGCTGCGGAATCGGGATCCCGTCTCGAAGGCGCGTCTGCCGAGTTCTAGCTTCTGGATCGCCCGGCACCAGCACTTCCCGAAAGCCCGGTGCCGGAGGCACCGCTCGGATCTTGCGCCCCATCTCCTCCGCATACTTCGAATATTGATCCAACGACCCGAACAGGTCAGCCCGGATGGCAACGATCGTTGCCCCGCTATGGCTAAAAATCTTAGCGCCCCACGGCTTAGCCGCGAACGCATCCGCACCTGTAAGAATGCGACCCAAGAATTCGGCCGCCAGCATGAGGCCATAGCCCTTGTGCCCGCCAAAAGGCAGGAAGGCGCCGCCCTCGAAAAACGCCGCAGGATCAGTAGTTGGATTCCCGTCCCGGTCTACGATAGAGCCGGGAGGAAGGGGTCGGTTTTTCTCGCGCGCCATGTCAACCTTCACGCCGGAGAGAGCAGTGGTGGCGATATCGAGAATCACTGGGGTTTCCTGGCCCGCAGGAAAGCCCATGGCAATGGGATTGGTGTGGAGCACTGGCCTGGATCCTCCATAGGGAACCGCGGTGGGCACTTCCACGCCAAGGCCTCCTGCAAGCAACACTGAAATCACGTCTTGCGCGGCGGCCAGTTCGACGTATTCGCCCAGGCGGCCGATATGGTTAACCCGGACCATGCCGACCACACCCACGTTCTGCTGGCGGGCCTTCTCAATAGCAGTCTCCGTCGCATATTTTGCCGTGACATGACCGAAGGTCCAGTTGCCGCTGACCAGAGCACTGCTGGGAGTCTCCGCCAGGATTTCCGGCCATGCCGTCGGGTTGATTCCTCCTATCCCAATTCTTTCGACATAGCCGGCCAGTTGCCAGACGCCGTGGGTGTCCACGCCAGCGAGGTTGGCGGAAACTAGGGCATCGGCGACGCGTTCCGCGTTCCGGGCATCGGCTCCGGCTGCCTTCAAGACCCTCTGCACCACGCCGCGCAGTTCCGGGGCGGTCTTCACCACTACGGCATCTTGATGACAGATGCGGGTTGCACGTCGCCTCACCGCTTGCAGCACTTCCCCATTGCTAGTGAAAGAATCGGCGAATTAGCTGTTCCAGATCAAACTCGGCGCTGCGCACGTATTCCATCAGCGGCCCTTCGGTGGTCCGGACCTTCTCCACCGCTGCGGCCAACTGGTCCCGCTTCTGCTCGGGGACCTCGACCAATCCGTTAATGTCTCCATGCAGCAGGGCACCCGGGCGGACCATCATGCCCCCGACTTGAATGGGCACATTCGCCCGCACGATGCGGAAGTTGGCATGACTGGCTACTGTCCCGCGAGCAAAGTATTGGAAACCCAGCGCCCGGACCTCGTCCATATCGCGCACGCCTCCGTCGGTCACCAGGCCCACTGCCCCCAGCCGCTTGAAGATTGTGGCCATCACTTCTCCACAATGAGCCGACAGCTCGGCATGCGCGCCGACCTCCTGAAAAGCCACGACGACAGGCTTCGAAGAGGCAGACGCCGCCCGGAAAAGTTCGCCGAACACCTCGCGCCCAGCGAGCCAGGATTCGCTAACCGTCTCCACTTGGGCCGTTACTGCCCAGCCGCAGATCCGGCCCATCTCGGGGAACAGAGAACGAATTCCCCGGGGCGTGAAGCCCTCGTGACGCGGACGCAGTGTCAGTTGTTCGATGGCGTTGCAGAGCGTCGGTGTATCCACCGTCAGTAAATATTCGACCAAAGCCGATTGACTTGTCTGTGCGCTGCTCATGTCGCGATGTCCTCCGACTGTGTCTGCACCGCAGGGTGCAGCGTTTTTCCCTGATTCAGTGTTGTTCAGAAGCCGTCCACCAGCACATGGACAGCTAGCTTTGCCTCAACCCCTGCTCGCCAGGATGCGCTCCTGCCGCGGCGTGATCTCATGCGGTTCCCGACGCTACCTTCCCACCCGCGCCTTGCGATATCGGCGAGATATCGGACAGCGAGACGTTTAGCTTGCTGGCCACTCCGAGAAGCTCCGCCCAAGTGTTTTCGTCCATGGGAATCCCTTCCTTTTCGCGGACGGCTTTGGCGCGCCGTTCCGGCTCTCCGGGGATCAGGGCTCCGTCGAAACCCAGTCCCGGCAACGCCTCCTTTACCGCCGTAAAAAGAAAATCGACGGCTTCCTTGTAGCTGTCCCGCGGGCGGAAAAATACCGGATCGATCACCAGGACGAATACGCCATTGTGCATATATTTGTAGCTGGGGGAAACCGGCGTTTCGCCCCCGCTGAGAATGCCGCCCAGGATCTCGACCAGCAGCGAAAGAGCGAAGCCTTTGTAACCTCCGAAAGTCATGATGGCGCCACCGTCGTAGAGGCTGGAAGGTTCGGCGCTCGGGTTTCCTTCCCGGTCGATTAACCATTCCGGCGGCAACTTCTTCCCGTGCCGCAGAGCAATCCGGACGCGGCCTTCCGCAATCGCCGCAGTGGAAAAGTCGGCGACCAGAGACGGATGACTGCCCGCCGGGATGGCAAAGGCGATCGGATTCGTCCCCAGTGTCCGCTGCCGTGCTCCGAAGGGCGCCACCAGGCCTCCTGGGGTGGATCCGTTCGCCACCATTAACCCGATAAGCCCTTCCTCGGCAGCCAGGGCTACGTACTCGCCCAGGCGCCCAATGTGATACACGTCGGTGAAGCTCACCGCGCCAATAGCTCGTTCTCGAGATTTCTCGATGGCCAGTTTTGTCGCTCTGTTGGCCACGATCTGCCCGAAGGCCTTCCGTCCGTCCATCAGCACGGCCACCCCGTTATCCCGCACGACCTCCGGTTCCGCGCTGGGGAGAATCGCTCCCGCGTTGATCGAGTTGACGTAATTGTGGATTCGCACGATACCGTGCGAATCCACACCCATTAGGTTGCTCAGCACCAGCGAGTCGACCACCTCTTGGGCTACATGCTGTTGCACACCTGCCGCGGGGAACAGGCGCATTCCGATCTCTCGTAATTGTTCCGCCGAGAATGTAAACATTATTTATCTGCCTCTGGTGGTTTCTTGAGGAAAGCGGCCTTCAACAAAGCGAGGATATGCCCGACCATACCGAGGCACCCTGCACGGTCCGATGACTTTCGCATTCGAGCCCATGGATGACAAAGTGTCCAACATCTTACATGTAAAGTCTCAAGTTTCATATCATGTGGTGTAGTCCTCGGCCAAGCCCTGGCCAAGAAAGACTTAATGTCAGCTACAATCCGGTTCAGACTATTGTTCCAGGAGCGCCATGATGCGGAGTCCGATTCTATTGCTTGCCTTGATGGCGGCATTGTGGGCCGCCTGCTCGACGTCCTCTGGCCCGGCGGCGCCGGAGCCGGAGCCTGCGAAGTACAAGGGGTTACAGGAAGATGCGGCCCGTTTCTATGACCACGCTTGGGCGCGTGATCCAATCTGGGATGACGGCCAGGCTGAAGTAGCCCTGTACGACGCCCGCCGGCCCCAGTACGGGCAGCTGGAGTCCTATCAAGCGGTGTTCATCGTCGTGAAGGAGGATTTTCGGCGCCCCTTGCATGTCAAGGCAGACCCGCCCTTGGAAGGAAAGGACCTGTTCCCGGTGCTGAAGCTCAATGCCGTGCACAGCTATTTGACTCCCCGCTACCCCTATCACTTCCTAGCCACTGTGTTTGTGCAGCGCGACGATCCCACGGCGCTCGTCAAATTCACACTCGGCAGCCAGGAGTGGTGCGGCAATACTTTCAAGGAAATTACTACCTGGGGGCCACGGCCGCAGCTTGTTACGCACTCCTACTTTGACGGCGAGGGAGATGGCACACACCCGCTTGACCTGCGCCCGGGCGATCTGCTGGAAGATCAGCTACCCCTTGCTCTGCGGAGCCTGGAATTCCAACCGCACCTTTCCTTTGAGAGGCGCATGCTCCCCAGCTTGATTTCCAACAAACTCGGCGGCCCGCCTCGCTTCGTTAAGGCCTCCTTCGCAGTAGTCGGCGAGGAGGCTGTGGAAACGCGCATTGGTCGCCAGGCGGCATGGAAGGTGGAGGTGCGCTGGGGCGACGTGCGCCAGAGCTGGTGGTTCGAGAAATCCGCGTCGCGCCTCTTACTGAAGATGGAATCCTCTGACGGGCGTACCTGGCTACTCCGCTCCCGCACCCGGAAGCCTTACTGGAAGGAACCAACCTTCCGTCCGGAAATGTAAGTGCCATCAGCTATACCCATCCCCAACTTTCGCAGACAAACTTGAGACCTACGCTCAAGACTCCTTTGATGGCCAGGAAAGCAATCGCCCGTCGAGAGGAGGCGGTGAAAAAGTCACACGCCCCTTGGCGGGGAGTGATCTTCGACGGTATGATCTGCAGTCAATGGGTCGAGATATCCTGATCATCGGCACCGGCCATAATGGCCTGGTCGCAGCCTTCTATCTGGCGCGGGCGGGTTTGAGTGTGGAGATGCTAGAGGCGCGGACGCTCATCGGGGGAGCCTGCGTCACGGAAGAGCTTATTCCGGGATTCAAGTTTTCAACCTGCGCCAATGCTGCATGTTGGCTTCGACCCAAAGTGGTTGAGGACATGCGGTTCCTAGAGCGTGGGCTGCAATTTTCCGAGACTGGTGAAGAGGTTTCTCATTGCGGGAAGATCCTGACTCGGGTGCTCCCAGGCAATCAGCCCTTCGTCTGGTGGCCAGACCTCCCCAGGATGCAGGAAGAGATTTCTCGCTTCTCGAAAGCCGATGCAGAGGCTTGGCCGAAGTGGAATGCGTTCTGGGACCAGGCCGCGAATCTGCTCGGCCCCTATCTGCTGACACCTCCGCCAACGCTGGCTGATCTCATGAAACGCGCGAGAGAGACTGGCTGCGAAGAGCTGCTGACCACCGTGCTGACGACTTCGCTGGCGCAAATCACCGACCGATTTTTTGAGTCCGAGGTCATGCGCAACCATATCAGCGCCCCGCACGATATGGGCAGTGTGTATGACACTGGGACTGGTCTGGCCATGGCGCTGGCGGCCGCGATGGGTCATTATTCCGAAACCGGCCGGCCGGCGCCTAGTGGGTACGTGCGCGGCGGGATGGGCAACATCACCCAGGTGATGGCTCAGGCTGCGCGAGAACAGGGGGTAGAGATACGGACGAGCAGCCCCGTGCGGCGAATTCTGGTGGAGCAGGGCTGTGCCGTCGGCGTGGAGTTGGAAACCGGAGAGAAAATTGAAGCTAAGATTATTGTCTCGAACGCCGATCCCAAGCGCACCTTCCTCAAGCTGATGGATGCCGCCGATCTGCCCGAGTGGTTGCTAAAGAAAGTACGCCAGCTGCGCACAGACATCGCACCGCTCAAGTTTCACTGCGCGCTCTCCGAGATGCCGGAATATTATGCCTTTGAGGGCTCCGACCTGCCTGGCAGCTACGAGCTGGTCATCTGTCCGGACCGGGCCTATCATGAGCGGGCTTGGGACGATGCGCGTCATGGGCGCTTGCCGCGCGCACCCTACATGACGCTGAGGACGCCCTCGGCCTGGGATGACACCCTGGCGCCACCTGGAAAACACACGGTGTCGTTTTGGATTCTGTTCGCGCCCGTGCACTTAAAGAAGGGGAGCTGGCCTGAGAGACGGGAAGAGATGGCCGAACGCCTCCTGCGGCTAGTGGACCAGTATTCACCTAACTTTCGTAGGGCAACGCTGGACTACGTTCTGTTCACACCCTATGATCTGGAGCAGCGCGTGTTGCTGACTGACGGCAACATCCATCATGTCGATATCTCGCCCAGCCAGATGTTATGGCAACGACCATTGCCAGAGCTGGCGCACTACCGAACCCCGGTAAACAAGCTATATCTGTGCGGAGCAGGGATGCACCCCTACGGTGAGGTCAGTGGAGCCCCCGGCCACAACGCCGCGCACACCATCTTAAGCGATTGGGGAAAGCAGGATTGATTCGATCATGTCCACAGAGGGGATGCCCGATCCCCGTCCGAGAGGGTTGGAGGACTTATGAGAAGAATACCAGTCCTTTTGGTCGCAGTCGTTGCTGGCTGGATTGTCGGCCGGCCGGAGACGCAGATGAAGATATTGTTGGGGATACTGCTAGGATGCGCGCTGTGCCAGGCTCAGGCACCCCCGCCCTTGAATCCCTATTTATCTCCGAAAGACGTAGCCCGAGGCGAGCGGCTGTTCATGGGCAATTGCGCTCTCTGCCACGGACCGCGCGGCGATGGCGGTCTTGGGACAAAGCTGGCCGTTCCCCGGCTCCCTCGCGCGCCCGACGACAAGGCGCTGTTCAATATCATCAAGAACGGCATCGAGGGCACGGAGATGCCACGTGCCTGGCGTATGCTCGATCGTGAGATCTGGCAACTTATCGCTTATGTGCGGACCTTGGGCCACACCGCGCCTCCGGCAACCGCCGGGGATCCCGGGAGGGGCGAGCAGCTCTACCGCACAAAGGGAAATTGCGTGCAATGCCATACGATGGCCGGGCACGGCGGGCGCATGGGCACGGAGTTGACTGAGGTCGGCGCCCGTCGCAGCCCCGCCTACCTGCGGACCTCCCTCCTGGATCCGGAAGCTGCGGTGCCGGAGAAGTTTCTTCAGGTGCGCGTTGTGACCAGAGACGGCCGGCGCATTACAGGCATCCGGCTGAACGAGAGCACCTTCTCCATTCAGGTCCGCGACTTCACGGATGGTTTGCATTCCTTCTGGAAAAGCGAACTGGCAGAGTTGCACAAAGAGCGAGGCAAGTCGCCGATGCCCAGCTACCGAGACGTTTTCACAACGGCAGAACTCGATGCCCTCGTCGCGTACCTGAGTTCCCTTCGAGGTGGGTTGTGAGTAGAACAATTCTGATTCTGGTGCTGGGATTGTTGCTTGGTAGCCAGCAGACTCCAGCCCAGGTTCCGTACGAACGAATCCGCCGGGCCGAGGCCGAACCGGGCAACTGGTTGACGTACTCGGGAAACTTTCAGAGCCATCGGTTCTCTGCATTGAGGCAGATCAATGCTGCCAATGTCGGCCGTCTCAAGCCAGCCTGGGCATACCAGATTGGAGAGCGCCACAATTTTGAAACCACGCCGCTGGTAGTGGATGGTGTGATGTATCTCACTGAACCTCCCAGCCATGTGACCGCCTTGGATACCCGGACCGGCCGGCCGCTGTGGAAGCACCGTCGGACGATTCCCGAGGATGCGCGAGTCTGCTGCGGCCAGGTGAACCGGGGCGTGGCCATCCTCGACGATCAGGTGTTTGTTGGCACCGTGGACTCTCATCTGGTCGCGCTGGATGCAAGAACCGGGCACGTGCGCTGGGATACGGTGGTGGCAGATTACAAGACCGGCCATTCGATTACAGTGGCTCCACTGGTCGTGAAAGACAAAGTCATTGTTGGGATCGCTGGCGGCGAGTTCGGTGTCCGCGGCTTCCTGGACGCCTACGAGGCCAAAAGCGGCAAACGCGCCTGGCGCTTCTGGACCATCCCCGCACCAGGCGAACCAGGAAATGAGACCTGGGCAGGGGATAGTTGGAAGACCGGTTCGGCAACCACCTGGGTGACCGGCTCTTACGATCCGGAATTGAACCTGGTTTTCTGGGGGACAGGCAATCCCGGACCGGACTGGAACGGCGACTTTCGGCTTGGAGACAATCTCTACTCGGACTGCTTAGTGGCTCTTGACGCCGATACAGGAAAGCTAAAGTGGTATTTCCAGTTCACTCCGCATGATGTACACGATTGGGACTCCACGCAGGTCCCCGTCCTGGCTGAGGGGACAGTTCGCGGAAAGCGGCGTAAGCTGGTCCTGTTCGCCAACCGCAACGCCTTTTACTACGTCCTGGACCGCCAGACGGGTGAGTTTCTGCTGGGCACGCCGTACGCCAAGCAGACCTGGGCCAAAGAACTGGATGAGGATGGCCACCCCATCCGTCTGCCCAACACATTTCCCACCGTAGAAGGAACTGAGGTCTACCCGGGTGTTGCGGGCGCCACCAACTGGTTCAGCCCCTCCTACAGCCCTCCCACAAACCTCTTATATGTAGCCGTCCGGGAAAGGGGCGACATCTTCTTCAAGGGTGAAGTGGAATATAAGCCTGGCAGTCTGTTTACGGCCGGGGGTAATCGCCGGATTCCCGGTGGCTATGGCGCGATCCGAGCACTCCAGCCGGAAACCGGCCATCTGCGGTGGAAATTCAGATTGCATTCTCCGCCCTGGGCTGGCGTGCTCTCGACGGCCGGTGGCCTGGTCTTTGGCGGCAGCGAGGAAGGCGACTTTTTCGCGCTCGATGCCTCCACCGGCAAATCCCTGTGGAATTTTCAGACCGGCGGGGAGATCACCGCCAATCCCATCACCTACCTGAGTAACGGCAAACAACATGTGGTCATCGCCGCCGGACAGGCACTTCTCGCTTTCGCGCTCGATCAGTAATCCCGCCCCCGCCACGGATGCGACGCTGGGGTTTGTCAGGGGACTCCATAATCAACGAACGGATCAACTTTTTTGGAGGGACTATGAGGAAAACGGCAATGCTTTTGATCTTGGCCGTTGCTGGCTGGGTTGCCGGCCTCTCGACTCTGCAGTCGTCGGCCCCGTCGTCCAACGGGAAGCGGATTAACAGGGCGATCGAGCTATTGGACCAGGGGCAACCAATCTATGTCACCTACGCCCACGGCGGCTACGAGGAAGGCAAGAAAATGGCCCAGACCTGGGCCGACTACCTTAATTACGACATGGAGCACGACCCTTACGATGTTTCGAAGTTGGCGGACTTCATGCAGGGATTGGCCGACGGCGGCCCCCCAAGAGCGGCCATCGCACACCCGCGGTGATTGTCGTCCTGCCGGTCGGCGGTATCAGCGAGGATGCCATCAAGGCAAATTACTGGATGGTCAAACAAGTCCTGGCGACGGGCGTTCACGGAATCTTGCTCGTCCATGCTCGCTCGCCGGGGGCGGTACGGGAGTTCGTAAGGGCAGCACGATATCCTTTTCATAAGCAGGCAGCGGGCAACGGTCTCGAAGAGGGGCTGCGCGGAGCGGGAGGTCAGGATAACGCCGCTCGGATCTGGGGAGTTCCCGTGGAGGAGTACCTGCGGAAGGCCGATCCCTGGCCGCTGAATCCGGAGGGGGAATTGCTGTTGGGCCTCAAGCTCGAAGACCGGCACGCTGTGCTCAACGCGGAGTCGACCACCAAGGTTCCGGGTATTGGTTTCGCCGAATGGGGGCCGGGCGACATGGGCATGTCCTTCGGATACCCTATGGGGCATAGCGCGCCCTATCCAAGAGAGATGAGTGCTGCTCGTGATCGCGTGATGAAGGCCTGCAAGGACGCCGACATTGCGTTTCTCAACACGGTTCGCCCAGATAATGTCATCGACATGATCGAGGAAGGAGTAATGATCGGAAGCGGCACCCAAGAGACCGCCGAGAAGGGGCGCCGGCACACCAAGCGCCAGATGCCGTGGTAATCGCGTAGAGAAGCCTTGCGGCGTCGCGATTACTTAGTGGGAAGAAAATGCTTCCGCTCGGCACAGGTTCCCCGGGACCAGGCAAGACTAGAATTGCAGTGGCCGAGACTGCGCAAGCCGACCGCCTGCGTCTTCCCACGCTGGCATAATCGGCAGCCACTCGGAATTACGGCAGATTCACCGGTTGGAGGCCTTCCTCGCTGTCGGCTCCCTTGCTGAGCCAGCCCGGATACCACCGGAAGACGTTGCCTGTCAGGCTGCCGATGAAAATCTCCCCGGTCGGGCTCGCATGGATCCAGTGTCCCGGGCTCTCCATCGCGCCCAGTATCTTGCCGGTAGCCAGGTCAATGCGCATGATCCGCCCCGCCAGCGTGTCGTACGTGAGATTCTCAATGTTGTTACGGTAGGTGATGACCCACACCTCGTCCTTGGGGGTGATGAAAATGTTCTGCGTCGCCCCCAGGTGCGTCCACTGCCGCAGGAACTTGCCGTCGGCGTCGAAGATTTGAATTCGGTTGTTCTCTCGGTCGCTGACATAGACTAGGCCCTTGGAATCCACCGCGATGGAATGGGGAATGTTGAACTCGCCCGGTCCCGTACCCCGCTTGCCCCACGCCAGCAGATACTTTCCGTCAGCTGAGAATTTCACCACGCGCGAGTTGCCATAGCCGTCCGACACGTAGAAATCGCCTGAAGGCGCGAAGGCGATGTCGGTCGGACGGTTGAAGGTCTTATCATCCGTGCCGGGCTTCCCCTTCATTCCCAGCGTCAGGAGCAACTTGCCCGGCCTGGTGAACTTCATGACCTGGTGGTCGCCGTTATCGGTGACCCACACATGGTCGTTCCTGTCCACGCGCATGCCGTGGGGATTGCCGAACATGCCCTTGCCCCAGGAACGGAGATACTTCCCCTTGGCGTCAAAGACGACAATCGGGTCGGCTTTCCTGCCACGCTGAAAGACGTACACCTGTCCCGCAGAGTCGGTGGCAACTGCAGAGACCCGCCCGAACTTCCACCCTTCCGGCATCGTGTCGGGCTCTTCGCCAAAACGAATGTGGACCCGATAGCGGAGCAGCCCGCCCTCGTGCGGATACCAACCATGCTCGGCGCCACACAAGCTGGCGGCCAGGAGCATGGCCATGACGATCGCCATGATGATCATTGTTTTGCGCATTCGAGCTTACCCTCCATCCTGGTCATTTGCCTTCGGCAATCAGCCTGGCGTACACGTTTCTGCCCTGCTCAAACCTTCCGATCGCCAAGGCCCTGTCCGCTTCGCTCGCGAACTTGTAACTCTTCCGCACGATCCGCATGGATGCCTCGATCTGATCCACGAACGCACCGGCCGCTTCTGCCCGCCTGCCAAGCGTACCGGGAACTCTGTAGTAGACGGGGCTTGTGTGGGCAAACACGGTAAACCCGGCGTGCGTCTTGGCTCGCGCCGCCACACGCGACGCGATCCAGCCGCTTCGCTGAACCGGGATCTCCCGTTCGAGCACCGCTTCCCGATGGTCCCGCGCGGACTGCTCTGCCACCACTTCGCCGTCCCGTACGATCTCCAGGCGGTCGAATGGCAGTCGCGACACTGCGCGGGCAGCCACCCGAAGAGGGCCGTGTGTTTCTAGCGCGGCTCCCGGCGCTTCGCCGTTCACTTTCAGTTCCAGCAGCGGACCATTGGTGACAAAGGTCCGTCCTGCCTTCAAACCGCGAATCCAGCCGTCATAGGTAAACGGGCCATCCACCTGCACAAAGACGCGATTGTGATCGTAGATCCACCAGTCGGTCCCGGAAGAGGCCGGCAGCTGAAAGCCACAGTTCAGCAATCGATAGTATCGTCGGTAGTCGGCCTCCGCACCATCGGCCAGATTGAACGCGTCGACATTGCCCAACGCCACCGCAACGGGCATTTCCATCCCCCGACCATCGTGGCACCAGACCGTGGTTCCGCCGATCCGCTTGGCCTCGGCGCAAAGCATGGACAAGGTCGGGAAATCAGGCAACTTGCCGTCCCGCGACAGCAAACCTGTCGAAACCGGCTCCACCAATCGCGGGATATTCAGAAACAGGCAATGGCCGTAGCCCATCGACCAGGGTTTGATGTTATTCCGCGCCTCTTCCCCCACATCCACCAGGGTGCCTTCGCCAGAGAATTGCGGCAGACGGCCGACGGGATAGCGATTGGTGATGTAAGGCGAGTCGTTTCGAATCAGGTAACTGATCACGCTGACGTCGAGCGCCTCCGCCGGGGGCACCAAGCGCAGCCGGTCGTCCGGATTCTCCTCCATCTCCAGGTGATAGTGCGTGTGCGTGTTGCCCGAGTACCACCCGGAAGCATGCAGATCCTCGAGCAGGGGAATATCCAAATCCACCACGCGAGTCATGCCGGCGCCAACCTCGATCATTGCTTCAGCCTGATCGTGGCTGAGCCCGCGAACCGCCTCCACCTGGTAGCGCCCGGGAGGAACCGCCAGCTCGTAGTCTCCCCGAGCATAGAAGTAGCGCTTCGCAGGTGTCTGTGTTCGCCGTGGCATGCTCTGGATGGCTCCGGTTGGCAGGTAGGGCTCACCCGAGTCTGCATCGGTGACACAGATTTTGGCCGCAACCGGCTTGCCGGTGGCGCCGTCGCGCAGCGCGCCGCGAATCATGCCCGGAGTCGAAGTAGCCGAACCTTCACCGTACAGCGCGCGCCAGGGCAGCAGTAGGCTCCCTGAGCCCAGTACAGTGATCGAATTCAGGATCTCGCGCCGTGAAAGATGGTGATGTCCCATGTCGATGCCTCCCCTGAGGTTCCAACGCTTGTAAGGCCATTTTTTCGGCAGCCGCCCTTCCCGGACCCGCCGCAGATTATTCGACGGCGATGGTGACCGTGTTGCTCGGCACGCCGTCGATGATGATTTCGACCTCCTGCGTACCTGACGGCACGCCCGCCGGCACCTGCACATTCACCTGGTAGAGCCCCACGAATCCTGGGGCCAGGCCAGAAAAGGTCACGTCAGCGGCTATGCCGGCGATGTTCACCATCGGCAGAGTGACGGTTCGCGCCAGAGGCTCAACGGTGGGGGCAACGTCGCCGGACGGGACTTCGGGCTGTACCGAACCGAGCCCAGTGCAAAAAATGAGGATGAATTCACCGGGCTGCGCGGGCGCGCTGTCGTTGACTGGCTGGAAATCTCCCGCGTGAAGAATCGCCCCCGGACCGATGCCCTGCTGGTTCAGCGTAAAAATTCCTGGCGAAACGGCTGCGATTGCAATCGGCTGCGCCTCGCTCGATTCAGTGCCCCGCGTCACCTGCACCGTGACCGACCCCGTTCCGGCCATCAGCTCAAACGGGACCTGCGCATTGATCTGCCCCCCCGACACAAAAAACGGCGGGGCCGGAATATCGTTAAAGGTTACCCTCGCATCTCCCAGTGTGGTGGGAAGAGGCACAACTGTGGCCACCTGGGTATCGCTGGCCAGGTCCGCGCCAAAGATGGCGACAATCGCGCCCGGAGCGATGGCCGAATCCGGTTCCGTCGCTGGCCGGAAGCTGGCGCCATTGACCACAGAGTTGGCCGGCAGGGTCGGAGGCCCCAGCGGCTCGTCCCCGATCTTGGCCACGAAGGCGTCGCCGCCGAATTGGCCGCCGCCATTGAAGGTCAGGTCGGGTTCCACCGTCACCGGGAAGGTGGCCTCGCTGGAGAAGGTCGCGCCGGTAACGTAGGCGTTGCCTGTGGAGTCGACGGCAATGCCAAAACCTTGATCTGAGCCCGAGCCACCGATGTAGCCGGCGTAGTCGAGGGCAGCACCCGAGGCGTTCACCTTGGCCACGAAGGCGTCGAGGACGCCGCCATTGAAGGTCAGGTCGGGTCCCACGGTCACCGGAAAGGTGCCCTCGCTGGAGGTGGTCCTGCCGGTAACGTAGGCGTTGCCCGTGGAGTCCACGGCAATGCCATTACCGCTATCGTCGCCGACGCCGCCGATGTAGCCGGCGTAAAGCACCACGACGGGGTCGAGCACCAGCACCTTCTGCGGGTCGCAGGCACCCAGGCGGAAGCCGAATTGCACTCCATCGGAAGCCTCGCTCTCCAGGCTGTAGGCCGCGGCGACCTCCAGGCGCTGGCCTTCCACCTCCTGATAGACGTAGGGTTTGTCCTCCTGAAAGCCCCCCAGCGGCGTGGATACCTCCAGTTGCCCTGCCGCATTGATCCGAACCGCCGACGCGCCGCGGTAGGCCAGCTTGATCTGGTTGGGGTCAGCCCCAGGCTGGACCAAGAAGGTATATTTCAGGCGGCTGCCGGTGCCCGTGTACACCAGGTCAATGCCCGGCCACAAATCGCGATAGACCAGGCTCGCGTAAGTTGGCAGTCCAGTGGTCCATTCCTCCCGCGGTCCCTTAAAGTAGCTGATGACGGCGGCGGTCGGTTCCTGCCCCACAGGCCGCACGTCTGGGTTCGCATTGACGAAGTCCAGCTTGACCACCCATCGCTCCGCCTCCCTTTGCGAACCGTGCTCCTTGGCGCCGCCCATCCCCTGGTAAGAGGCGGGGTGCAGGAGGGCCTCCGATGAGGGCTTTTCGTCTCCGGCGCCGTCCCCGGCGTCCGTCAGCGCAAAGGTCACACCGTGGCCAGTGAAGTAGATGCTCTTGTCGCCACCCTGGATGTAGTAGGCGGCGCGGGGGTCGAGCTGCCCCTGGTTCTCAATGAAATAGAGAGGCAGTTTTCCGAAAGTCCCCACCACCTGCGGCTTGTTGGCCGCTGGGGTTTCCGCTGCGGAGGATGGCTTGTGAGCAAGAAGTGGGCCCGGATGATCCAACTTCATCAGGCCGATGGCTAGCAGCCCCAAGGCTAGCAGCGCCATTGCGGGTCCTACGGAGCGAATCAAGGACCTACGCATGGCTGTCCCCTCGCCGGAAACAATTGACCAAGGGTACCGCCTGCGGGATCCGCCCCTGGCTCCGGACTCGCCAAACCTACCCGTCCAACTCGCCCGGCGGGTGCTGGATTGCGGCGTAGGGGTACAACGCCACGCTGGCCTCGCGGCGATGAGCCTTCTGGATGGCCGCCACGGTATCGGCCCAGGTGCTTGTAAAAACGGTACGGGCCGGGAATTTGATCTTGTCCCGGGCTTGCAGGTAGGAGGAGTAAACAATGAACTGCCCGGCCTGTTTCACGTCCCATCTCGACGGATGGGTGGTTTCGTAGAAAGGGCGGGCGTCGTAGGTCCAGCGTTCACGGGCGTAGTGCCAGCTCTCCTGCCCTTGGGGGTTTTGAGTAATGAGCACGGCGGTGCCACCATCTCGCAGGCAGGAGTGCACCCAGGGCAGGCTGTTGGCTGCCTGCGCGTTTTGCGGGTAGGCGTTGACCAGAACCACGTCGGCATTACGCGCGCGTTCGGTCCGCAGCAGACGGTTTGCTTCGCGGCAAGCGGCATGGTGCGCTTCCACGATGTCCCCGGCATACACCCCGATGACCTTGCGGTACCCGTTGCAAGCAATTTGCACACTGAAATCCACCTGCGCCATCCGTGCGGCTTCCACCATGTCCAACCGGCATTCGTTCTTGAAGATCTTGAGTGGGCCGACCGTTTTGTTGCGGTTGTCCCCCACCCCGGCGATCGTGCGGTGAAAGTAGTGAATCGATTCGACCCAGGTGACGCCCGGCAGGATCGCTTTAGCGCCGCCGCCGTAGCCGGCCAGGCCGTGCGGCTTGATGCCACTGATGGTAACTCGCACGTCAGCCTGCATGAATCGTCGGTTGATCTTGATGCGGTTACCGCGGGACGTGCGCCCGATGTCGGTCAGATTCTCATAGATGTTGTGGTTCAGCCAGGGGTACTTGTCCGCATATTCGGCGCCCAGCTTGCGCTTCGCTTCATTCTGCGCCAGCGGGCGATGCGTCCCGTAGGAGGTCAGGAACAGGATGCCGTCGTCCTTGATGCCGCCCAGCTTCAGCTCCTCGATGATTTGCGGCACCACCTCGAACGCGGGGGTGGGCCGGGTCAGGTCGTCGAAAGTGATGAGGGCGGTGCTCTTTCCGCGGGCGATATCGGCCAGGCGCTTGGTGCCGATGGGTGCTTCAATGCGTTGGCCAATCTGTTCCGCGCTCAGGACCGGCGCTTTGCTGCCGGCCATGTGGTACACGGTCAGGTCCCAGGAGGGAGGAATCTGCAGGCGCTCTTCCTCGTCGCCAAAATGCTCCCGGGTGGGGATGCTTGCCCAACCTTGCTCACCCTTCGCCGCTCCGGTTGGCGGACCCCGTCGCTCGCTGGCCCAGCTCCAGATGGGTGCGCTCCCCAGCGCGGCCGCGCCCACTCCGGCGGACCGCAGAAACTCACGGCGTCCCAGTTCCCGCTGTCTCATAAACGTACCTCCTCCGCTGTACGGCGCTTAGCCTACACCCCCAAACGTCGATTGACAAGCCTCAAAGTTCGAATAGAAACCATCAGCCACCTCGGAATGCCTTGGACTGCCGTCTTCGGGAGTGGGACAATTGCAATCTTACCTGTCAGGAGGGCTGCCAAGTGAATCTAGAATTGGGCGCGGAGGCCGTTGGAGCCTGCCTTCCAGCGCTAAATTGCTTGCGTTCAGGGTAGGAATGCTGTAGCAACACACGGGAAACCCAAATCGGAGATTCCGGATGATGCAGCAAACCGATGCGGATTGAACTGATCTGCCCAGCACCGCCGGGAACCCTCTATGGCAACAGGGTCACAGCGCTTCGGTGGGGAAGGATTCTGAAGGGGCTGGGCCATCGCGTGAGCATCGCGCAACAGTACGAAGGCACCCTCTGCGACCTCTTGATCGCCCTGCATGCCCGGCGCAGTGCGGAGCCCGTGTTTCGATTCCACGACCGGTATCCTGACCGGCCTGTCATTGTCGCTCTGACGGGCACCGATCTCTATCGCGACTTCCGCCGCGAACGGCGCGCACGGCAGATAGTTGAACTGGCCACGCGTCTAGTTGTGTTTCAGCCTCTTGCCCTGAAAGAACTCCCCTCCCATCTGCGGCGAAAAGCCCAGGTCATCTACCAGTCTGTAGAGAAGACGAAGAAATCAGCTACTCGAGGCACGAGACGCCAGGTTTCCAGCCGGTCGAGTTTCTTTGATGTCTGTGTCGTTGGTCACCTGCGAAAGGTGAAGGACCCCTTTCGCGCTGCCCTCGCCAGCCGGCATCTGCCGGTCTCGTCCAGGATCCGGATACTGCAAGCAGGCACGGCGATGGCGGAGGCAATGGCCCAGCAGGCGCGAGCCGAAGCGAGCCGAAACCCGCGCTACCGATGGCTGCAAGGAATCCCTCGAGTGCAAGCGCGACGACTGATCGCGGCCAGCCGTCTCCTCGTGTTGAGTTCGCTCATGGAAGGCGGCGCCAACGTGATTTCGGAAGCCATGGTCGACCACGTTCCGGTGCTTTCGTCGCGCATCCCTGGCTCGGTTGGTCTGCTGGGCACGGGCTATCCCGGCTATTTCCCCGTCAGGGACACGGACGCGTTGGTACGTTTGCTGGTTCGAGCAGAATCAGACCGGGAGTTCTACGGGCGGTTGAAATCGTGGTGCTCTCGACGGGCACCTCTTTTCCGGCCATCGCACGAAAGCGCTCGGTGGAGAAAGCTGCTAAGCGAGCTGAATCCGCGCACCCGGTAACCCCGGCCTCGCCAATGCAGCCCCGACAAAGACGTTGCGGTTTGCGGTCAGACTTGGTAAAGAGAGTAGACTTCCCGAATGAACCGCCCAGGCAAGCTTGTGCTGCTGTTTCTGATGCTTGGGATTGCCACTTCGGCGTTTCTCCTCTGGTGGCGTCATCAAGCACAGATTCGGACGCGCACGTTCGAGTTCCACTATGTTACGCGTATCCCCGCGGCCCCAGAGCAGGCGGGGAAGCTGCGGCTGTGGATTCCGGTCCCAGAGTCGAACGGCCAGCAGGAGATTTCCCACCTCACGATTGATAGTACGGTTCCGTACGAGTTGCACCGCGACCCGGAGTACGATAATCAATATGCTTATCTGGAGGTCGACCCACACTTGGTCACGATCCCCATCGAAGTGCGCATGCACCTGCAAGTGGAACGCCGCGAACACCGCGTGACGCCGGAGGAACCCGCAAGACATCCGAACGCAATCCAGAGGAAACCCGCCGAGATGTCGCGGTTCCTCCAGCCCGACCGTCTGGTGCCCATCGATGGCATGATCGCGGCGTTGGCCAAGAAGGAAACCCGCGGACTGGAGCAGCCCCTCGACAAGGCGCGCGCCATCTACAACTATGTAGTCTCAACGGTACGCTACGATAAGTCCGGCCAAGGGTGGGGGCGCGGCGACGCTATTTACGCCTGCAATGTTCGCAAAGGCAATTGCACCGACTTCCACGCCCTACTCATCGGAATGATGCGCGCTGCGGGCATTCCCGCACGATTTGAGATCGGCTTTCCGATACCGCACAATCAAAATGCGGGCGAAATAGCGGGTTACCACTGCTGGGCGCAATTCTATCTCGAGGGGGTAGGCTGGGTGCCGGTGGATGCATCCGACGCCTGGAAGGATCCCGCCCGGCGGAATTACTTCTTCGGTGCCCACGATGAGCACCGCGTGCTCTTCACCCGCGGGCGCGATATCCGTTTCAACCCCGCCCAGCAGGGTAAACCGCTCAACTTCTTCATCTATCCCTACGCGGAATTCGCCGGTAAAACCTTCACGGGCGTCGAGTACCAGTTTTCTTTCCGCGACTTGCCTCAATAGACATTTTCGGCGCCGCTACCCTGCGGCACTCACTGCGCGCAGGTGCGAAAACCGGCGAAAACATCCCGGCGGTCTTTTGTGTAGAAACTGCGCCAGGTGTTGCGGATCAGCCGTGAGCGAGTGGCCCAGCTCCCGCCTCGGAGAACCTTGTGCGCGGGTGTGAACCAGGGCTGCGAGTATTCTTTGTAGGGGTCAACAACGAAGCCCGGATACGGTTGGAATTCCGTCGCCGTCCATTCCCATACGTTGCCAATCATCTGGCGGCAGCCAAAGGCGCTGTCCCCAGACGCCAGGGCCCTTACCGGCAGGCAACCGATGCCGAGCGCATCGAGGTGAGCCCGTTCCGACGTGGGTGGATCGTCACCCCACGGGTATCGGCGCCGGGACTCCGAGATTCCGCCGGAAGCCGGCTCAGCCCCAGCCGCTAGCTCCCATTCGGCTTCGGTGGGCAACCGGCAACCGGTCCAGCGGCAGTAGGCTTCGGCCTCATACCAGTTGACGTGAATGATCGGGAGGTTCTCGGCGAGCGGCACAATCCGGTCGAAGTGCCGCTGCAACCAGCCGCCGGAGTTCCGAATCCAGTAGAGCGGATGCTCGGCGCCCTCCTTCTTGAGCCAGGCGAATCCCTCTTCGCTCCAAAATTGATGCATGCGGTAACCGCCGTCGTCCACAAAATCGGCAAACTGGCGATTCGTGACCGGCGTGCTCGCAACCGCAAACGGCTCCACGTAAACCTTGTGACCCCATTTCTCGTTGTCGAAGACGAAAATCTCATCTGGTGTAGCACCGAGGAGAAAGTTTCCACCCGGGATGGAGACAGTACCAGGGGCATCGTTCGGAACTGCGGAGCCGAACCTCTGGCGCGCACCCACTGAGAGCACAGGCGCCGGATAGCCGAGTGTCTGTCGAGTATAAGTGAATGCTTCTCCGTGCATGTCCTCGTGCATCACCACCAGCCAGTAAAAGTACGCTTCGCTTTCGGCCACATCACCCGGGGGTAGCGTCTCAATCACCCGATTGAGGACCTCCTGGGCGAAACTCTGGGTTTCGGCACGCGACAGGAGCGGCAAATCCCAGCGAGTGTCGTGCGAAACCGCGGCAGAGTCCCAGAGAGAATCGGCCTGAGAAAGAATGGGCGGCTTACCCTGCAAGTGCCGAAGCACCCACCTTTCCTGGAACCAGGCGACGTGGCCGATCTCCCAGATGGGCGGATTGATGACCGGCAGCAACGGCGTTTTCAACTGCTCGTCCGTCAGGTCCGCCAACAGTTCGAGGCTTCGCTTGCGCGAATCCACTAGCATTGAAATTAGTTCCGAGGACCGCATTCACGCACCTGCCGCTACGATTCTTGGCGAGGATGGCCGGGAAGCTGACATCAATTGTATTATACTCAGTCCAATTTCTACCCATAGGGAGGGCCAACGAATGTCGGCTGATAGGTATGACGCGATCATCATCGGCACGGGGCAGTCCGGACCATCCCTGGCAGGTAGGTTGGCCGGAACGGGGATGAAAGTGGCTGTCATTGAGCGCAATCTGTTCGGTGGCACCTGTGTCAACACCGGCTGCATCCCCACCAAGACCCTGGTGGCCAGTGCCCGGGTCGCCCACATGGCGAAGCGGGGTGCCGACTTCGGCGTTATGGTCAAGGACCCCATCGCCGTGGACATGAAGAAAGTCAAGGCGCGCAAGGATGCCGTAGTGCGGAGGTCCAACGAAGGCGTGGAAAAGCGGCTCAAGAACATGGAGAACGGCACGGTGTATGAGGGCCACGCACGTTTCGAGGATCCTCACAGGCTCCGTGTCGGTGAGAAGCTGCTGGAAGCGGACAAGATCTTCATCAACGTTGGGGGGCGGGCCTTCATTCCGCCCATATCCGGTCTCGATAGTGTGGATTACCTCACCAACTCCAGCATGATGACGGTGGACTTCCTCCCGGAGCACCTGATCATCATCGGCGGAAGCTACGTTGGCCTGGAGTTCGGCCAGATGTATCGGCGCTTCGGCAGCGAAGTGACCATCATCGAGATGGGTCCGCGACTGATCCAGCGCGAAGACGAGGACGTCTCCGATGCAACCAAGGAGATTCTCGAAAACGAAGGTGTCAACATCCGCCTCGATGCCAAGTGTTTCAGTGTGGGAAAACGCGGCGACAAGGTGGCGGCGAAGCTAGATTGCGACAGCGACGCAAGGGAAGTGACGGGTTCGCATCTACTGCTTGCCGTGGGGCGCCGCCCGAACACGGAAGACCTGGGGCTGGAAAAGGTAGGCATCGAGATGGACCAACGGGGCTACATAGCTGTGGACGATCAACTTTGCACCAGTGTGCCCGGCGTTTGGGCGTTGGGCGATTGCAACGGAGAGGGGGCCTTTACTCATACCTCGTACAATGACTACGAGATCGTAGCCGCCAATTTGCTAGATAATGACCCTCGCCGCGTGAGTGACCGCATTCCCGCCTACGCTCTGTACGTCGATCCGCCGCTGGGACGAGCCGGGATGACGGCAACGCAGGTGCGGAAATCCGGCCAGAAAGCGCTAACGGCCAAAAGGCCCATGACCCGCGTTGGCCGTGCGGTGGAGAAAAGCGAAACGCATGGGTTCATGAGTATCCTGGTTCACGCCGAGTCCAAAGAGATCCTGGGTGCAGCAATCCTAGGGATCGGCGGCGACGAGATCATCCATTCCATCCTGGATATCATGTACGCCAAAGCGCCTTACACGGTGATCCAGCGGGCTGTGCACATTCACCCTACCGTGTCAGAGCTGATCCCCACGATGCTGGCTGATCTCAAACCGCTGGAATAAGGCCTGGCATACTTGCAGTTTGTTGTCTCCAAGAGTTGACCACCGGCGGAATTATGACTGCGAAATCATGACTGGGGAATTATGACTATGGATACGATGTCGCAGCGTCGGATCATGGGATGCTTTGCTACCGGGGTGACGCTGATCACCACCGGAGGCGGCGAATCCATCAACGGCATGACGGCGAATGCCTTCTTGTCCCTTTCGTTGAACCCCCCACTGGTGCTGGTGGCTGTGGGCCGGCACAACCAGACCCGGGAGGGGCTGCTCGAGTACAGGTGTTTCGCGGTGAATGTGCTGGCGGCTGATCAGGAAGCGCTGGCACGCCGGTTCGCGAAACCCGGACCAAAGGATTTCTCCGACGTCGCCACGAAAGTCGTCGCTAGCGGGGCGCCCATCCTCCGCGAAGCGCTCGCGTTTGTAGATTGTCGAGTCGTCGAGATCCTGCCCGCCGGCGACCACGACATTTTTATCGGGGAAGTTCTAGCCGGGGACTCACGGGAGGGTGATCCGTTGCTGTTCTACCGTGGCATCTACGCGGAGCTGCAAAACAACAGACCGGTGGACCCCCACCAGCAAGCTGATACTGCAGACGGCGAATCTGCGGATTGGGACTTCTGTTTTTGACCTACCCGGCTGCTACCGGAACTTTTCGACCAGTTCTCGACGACATTCAAGTACGTCTTCGTGAAGGGTAATGCGGTCGCCTGAGGGTGACCATGCAACTCAAACCAAGTACTTTACGCCAGGACTTCTTTCACCACGTGCGCTGGTTCGACACCTGTCAGCTTGGCGTCCAGTCCTTGGTGCCTGTGGGTGAAGCGCTCGTGGTCGATGCCAAACAGGTGCAGGATCGTCGCTTGGAAATCCCGGATGTGGACCGGGTCTTTGGCGATGTTGTAGGAGAAGTCGTCCGTTTCGCCGTGAACGACGCCGCCTTTGATGCCGCCGCCGGCCATCCATAGGCTGTAGCAGCGCGGATGGTGGTCGCGGCCGTAATCGGTCGGCGTCAGTTTGCCCTGGGAGTAGATTGTCCGCCCGAACTCGCCGCCCCAAATGACGAGCGTGTCTTCGAAGAGGCCGCGCTCCTTCAGATCCTGAATTAGGGCCCAGGCAGCGCGGTCGACGTCTCTGGCCTGTGCGGGGAGCACTTCGGGCGCGAAGGCGTGTACGTCCCAGCCGCGGTGATAGATCTGGACAAACCGCACACCGCGCTCGACGAGCCGGCGTGCCATCAGCGCCGCGTTTTGGAACTTGCCGGGCTGCCTCGCTTCCTCGCCCCAGCGCTTGAAGGTGCTTTCCGGCTCACTCGAGAGGTCACCCATTTCCGGCACCGACGACTGCATCCGGAAAGCCATTTCAAACTGCTCGATTCGTGCCAGTGTTTCGGGGTTGCCGACCTTCTGGTGCCGGATCTGATTCAGCTCGCTGAGGCCGTCGAGCATCTCCCGCCGGACGTCCCTGGAAACCCCATCCGGATCCCTGATGTACAGCACCGGCTCTGCGCCTCCGCGGAGCCCTACGCCGGCGTACTTCGGAGAAAGGAACCCTGAGTTCCACATTTTTGCCGAAATCGCTTGCACACCTGCCTTGGGGTGGCTCTTCTCGGCGTTCATCACCACGAACGTGGGCAAGTCGCGGTTCATACTACCGAGCCCATAGGAAATCCAGGATCCGATGCACGGCCGCCCAACGACCTGCCGACCGGTTTGGATGAAGGTGATCGCAGGTTCGTGGTTGATTGCCCAGGTTGGTGGTGTATCCGCCGTAGCAGTGAATGGTTACGAACCGGGCGTCCGGCGACGGGTCGGCCAGCCGCAGCACCTCGCGGAAGGCCACGCCCTGCCACAGGTTGTCCAGCCGGCTCCAACGGGTCACGCAGTGAAGGTCCGCCCTGAGGGACGTCTGAGGCATGGCCTTGAGGTCTTCCCAGGCAAGGGTGACGTCGTTCGCGAGACCGAACAAGCGCAAGCGCCAGGACGAGATGTCGATTTCGGGAGTTCGGCCGTAGGTGAAGACGGGAAACTTGTCGGTGACGAACTGCCCCGGAGGAACGGATCCCTCTCGTTCTCGCTCGCGCTCCGGGCTGTACGCGGGCCGGACTATCAAGCCGCCCTCCATTCGTCGAAACCTGTTCGTGAAGCGCCCCGCGCTTCGCTCCCATGATAACCCATAAGCGTCCCCGCCGCAAAACTCACCACTGGTATGGGCGTGAGGCTTGTTGACGCTCAGCAACCCACAGCTACTATACGCCTTGGCCGGTTTCGCGATGCGCGGGACTCCAACCTACGCCGCGCCGGCACGTCATAACGGAGTGAATCGCTGCAATGGAAGATAACACCATCGGGATGGAGGACATGTTCCTCATATTCGAGGTAACCGACGACCTGGGGATCGACCGCGAGTCGGTCTCAGTGCCTCTCGGCAAGGAGGACCCCGGGGCCGTGCGCCTGCTGGAAACCGGCGAGGTTGAGATTGTGGTGCCGGTGTCCGTTCCGCTGGAGGACTGGGCCGAAACGCTGCGGGCCGAGCTTGTGTCGCTTGGCCTGGACACCGGCGAGGAGGAGTAGCCTTGGAGGGACAGGGCTTCATCTCGCTGGAGGTGGAGGACAGTGACAACTGCCCCGGCCTTCCACTGATGACCTACCAGCTTCTGGGACGCGCTGCTCGCGTGGTGCAGGTGCGCATCGCGGGTCCGCACTGGCCTGAGGAGCTCCACTGGGTCACGGGCTGGCAGAGCGACGGCGGAGGCTCGCCGTGCCCGGCGCACTACGCGCGTATTTCCGACTCCGGCGCAGGGAGCGCATTCCTGCTCTACGGAGGCGACTGGGGCCTTCGATTCAAGCGCGGCAGTGAAGGCGAGGAGTGGGACACGGAAGACCCCGAGCAGTGGGGCGAGCCCTGGCTCGTGCTTGCCGAGGAGTCGGACATAGTGGCGGAGGATCCCGGGTAGCAGTTGAACGCTACGCGGACCAGGGGTCTACTTGCGCTGGCCTCTCTGGCGCTTGCGCTCGCGGGCCAGTATTTCCTCGAGCACGCGGACTCCCTGGCGATCGGGCTGCTGCTGTTCGCCGCTGGAGGCGCGGCTCTCGTAGCGGCCCGACCCCGCGAGACAGCCCTGTTCCGCAGCGACCTACTCAAGCCGGCCCCACAAGAGCAAAGCACCGAGGATCGCCGACCGCGCAGGTTTGTCCTGGCGTTGCTCGCCGCGCTGCCCTTTCTCACGCTGAGCCTGTATCGCTCCCACTCCAACCCAGACGACGGCCTGGCCTGGGCGCTCCATGCCGCCAGCGTACTAGCGTTTCTCTACGTGCTGCTGCGACCATCGCCGGCCGACGTCGTGCGCCGGCTCAGAGGGGCGATTCAAGCGGCCGTCTGCGGCGGCTCGTATCGAGATCGCGGCCGTGGGAGCCATACTTGCTCTCGCGCTCCTTCTCCGCGTGGTTGCGCTGGAGAGCCTGCCGTTCGGCCTGTGGTTTGACGAGGCCGTCCACGGCATGAGAGCCGTCGAGATGCTGGAGGACAGCTCATACCGACCCATCTTCGTGCCGGCTGCGAACCTTGCGTCTCCGTTCATTGCCATCCAGGCGGCCTCTGTAGCTGTGCTCGGCAGAAGCGCGACCGCGGTAAGACTGCCGTCGGCGCTGCTCGACGTGGGGTTCATCCTGCTGCTGTACCTGCTTCTGCGCCGCCTCATGGGATGGCGCATCGCCCTGCTGGTTGCGTTCCTGGTGGCGGTATCTAGCTGGGACATCACGTGGGGCCGGAGTGGTATGCCGGGCACGACCGCGACACTCCTTGGCGTCGGAGTGGTGTTCTCATTCCTGTGTGCCTTGCGCAGGAATGACGTGGCGTCTCTCGCGCTTGCCGGAATGGTGCTTGGCTCGAGCTTCTGGTTCTACCAGGCACTCAGAACCATGCCAGCCGCACTGCTTCTCATCGCCGGCTTCGTCCTTGTGAAGTACCGCCCGCCCGCCCGCGAAGCCCTGTTGCGTGCGGCGTCGTTCACGGCCGGCGCCGTGCTGGTCGCTGCGCCCCTGCTGCAGTACGCCGTTACCAACGCCGAGTTTTTCTGGAAACGGGCCGTCATTGTCACGTCTCTCAACAGAGGCCCTGCTATCGACCCAATCACCTCGATTGGGCCGAATCTAGACAGCTACCTCCTCATGTTCAACTACAGCGGCGACGTGAACGGCCGACACAGCCTGCCATTGGAGCCCATGCTGTCGTTTGGCGCCGGGGCTGTGGCGGTTCTCGGTTTCCTGTACTGCTTGTCCAGGCCTCACCGTCCGGTGCCGTTCCTGCTGCTGGTGTGGTTTTTCGTAGCGCTGCTGCCGGGCCTGATCACGCTGCCGTTAGAGGCGCCGAACAGCCTGCGAGTCGTGGGAGCGCTGCCCGTGGCCTACGCGTTTGCGGGCGTTGGCATTGCGGCCGTGATGGTTTCCGCAGCGAGCCTGTTCCCGACCCCGCGGCATGCTGCCATCGTACTGGGAGCGACGCTGGCCCTGGGTCTCGCCGCCACCGCCTACGACAACTTCCACACCTACTTCCATCTCCAGAGGGACAGCATGATCTCATGGGGTTCCTTCGGTCCCGAGCAGACCGAAATCGCCCACCGGCTGCAGGAACTACCCTCGTCTGACTACGACGTGGTGCTGTCGCCATACCTGCCCTACTACCCGGTCATCAGCTACCTGGTGGACGATCCGCCGCGCGTGGAGGCATTCGTGCCGGCCAGGCACCCTCCGGCGTCCGAAGCGGTGAGGGCGCCCTGGTCTTCTTCGACACCCGCCAGCAGCAGCACTTCAAGCGTTTCGAGGAATTCTATCCCGGCCGGAGCTTCTCGCTGGTTGACTTTGGAAGGGGGCCGCTGCAGCCAATCCTCTACTCGATGGAGGTCGACTCGCTCGACGTGTTCCGCCCGCAGGGGACTACGCTGCGATTGTCCACTCAGGCGGCTGGGCAGGAGGCCGTTACGGAGGACAGGGTGACCCGCATCGACCTGCCCTGGGGAGAGTACGGCACGAGGCTGCCGCTCTCCGCCGAGTGGACCGGCTCGCTCTACGTGCGCGATTTCCAAAGGTACAAGCTCACGCTGGAGGGCTCACAGGACGCAATGCTCACGATAGACGGCGCGGAGGTGCTAAGCGGCCCAGGTGAGGCCGAGGTCCCGCTCGCGGTGGGCTTCCACAGCCTGAGGGTTCAGGACATTGTGCGGGACACGAACGGCCGGACGCGCTTGACGTGGGGCCGCCCGGGGGATAAGCCAAGTGTGGTAAGCACGCCAAACCTCTACGTGGGCGATCGCTCTCACGGCCTGCTGGGCACGTACATGGCTCCCAGCTTCCCGGAAAAGCCCACTGAGGCGTTACCAGCAAATCGACCCCATGCTCTTCTTCTTCTTCCACAAGCGTCCATACATAGGGGAGTTCAGAATTCGCTGGGAGGGTGGCCTACTCATCGACGAAGCGGGCGACTACGGGTTCAGACTGGACTCCAGCGGTCCGGCTACGCTTACCATCGGGGACGCGGTTGTGGTGGACAACCCGGGGCTCGCCGAGGAAGTGCCCGGCGCGTTCGAGTCCGGCAGTGGGACCCTGCGACTGACGTCCGGCACGCACCCCATACGCGTAACCTTCCGTCACGAGCTCGGCGATCCCCAGATCACCCTGCATTGGTGGGCACAGGGCGATGAGCAGGGAGCCGTTCCAATTCCGCCGGACAACCTGATTCCCGCTCCTCCGCAGCCACCGAAATAGCCCAAATTGCCTCAAAATGGGGTTACGCTTGCGCTCAACTTGTTATAGAATGGGCGCAATCTAATTTCGGAGGTGACTCCATGCAGGGCTATTGCGTGAAGTGCCGTTCTCAGCAGGAGATGAGCAACACCCAGGCCATCACAATGAAGAACGGCCGCCCGGCCACCCAGGGCACGTGCCCGGTGTGCAGCACCAAAATGTTCCGCATCGGCAAGGCATAGCTAATCTACCAAGCAACAGAGGCCGCCTGAGTTTCCCATTGAGGTCGGGCGGCCCTGCTTGGATTTGTAAGTCACCTCTCCGCTCGGCGGCACAACTGGCCGAGCCCGGCGCTTGGATTCTGTCTTCAGTTCTGTTGGGAGTGCTTGGAGCCAGTCATTCCAGTTCAGCCACGCCCGCACCTTTCTTTTCGCATCCCTCCCGTACCGGCCCGTCCGGCGCCCCTCACCTATCCAGTACGGTGGGAGTCCTCGTTCAACTTCAACCTGACCACTCCCCTCTCCTGAGCCACATCTCATGACCACGGATAGCCTCAAGCACGTCGAAGTTCAGTGTGCCGGTCACCTTTCCCTTGTGACGATGAACAGGCCGGACAAGCTCAACGCGCTCACCTCCCCAATGGCGGCGGAGTTGCATCTGGCCCTGGCTGCGATAGCGGGCGACAGCAACGTCCGCGTGGTGATTCTGACCGGCGCGGGCCGCGGCTTCTGCTCCGGTGCAGACGTCAACGAGCTGCTGTGGCCGGATGAGGGCGCCGTGGATGTTCAGCCGGGCCTCGGCATCACCGAACTGAGCGCCCGGATCCGGAACATGCCTCAGCCTGTGATCGCAGCGGTGAACGGCGTTGCGGCCGGAGCCGGCCTTTCAATCGCCCTGGCATGCGATATCAGAATAGCCTCGCAGGAGGCGGGCTTCTCCTCGATATTCGTCAAGCGCTCGCTGGTTCCGGACGCGGGCGCGTCGCTCCTGCTGCCGAGGGTAGTTGGCGCCGCCGCGGCGATGGAGATGGCGTTAACCGGCGGCGTCTACGACGCTCAGTGGGCGTTGGAGAAGGGGTTGGTCAGCCGCGTGGTGTCGGCGGACAGGCTCATGCAGGAGGCCTCAGCCCTAGCTGACGAAATCGCAGCCAACCCACCTCTGGCCGTCCGCGCCACGCGCAGCCTGCTGAGCGGTGGCGAAGACGCCGATCTGGCCGCAGCGATGCAGCGCGAGAGCGAGGCCAACGCACTGCTGTCGGATACCGACGATGCGAGAGAGGCCGCTCGCGCGTTCCTCGAAAAGCGCCCGCCCGTCTACCGGGGCAGGTAGGCCGCGCGCCCACGCGATTCCGTCACCACGCCTCTTCATGCAGGCGGCTCCACGGCACCAATCGGCCGATCTCCCTGCTCTGGGAATCGGCGCCTCCAAAGGCCACCACCACGTCGGAAGGAAGGCCCGCGCCGGAGAGGTGGCGTTGTACGCGACGCGCCCGGTCGAACAGGCCGTGGCAGAATCGCCCGCCTAGAACTGTGCTAATTCAAGATGCCGCCTTCAATTGGCACAATCACACCCAGGTTTCCCAGCAAGTAGCCCTTCGGTGGCACCTGTACGCGGGCCGCGTGAACTTGGCAAATCCAACCGAAATCTTCCACAACATATAGTGCCGGAGAAGTGACGCAATGCTATAATCACGGGAGTTTTTCCATCTGGGGCAGAATTGTTCGTCCACCTCCACAACCACACCGAGTTCAGCATGCTCGACGGTCTCAGCCGCATCGCACCTATGGTTGAGCGCGCCCGTGGCCTAGGCATGACTGCCCTCGCCATCACCGACCACGGAGGCCTCTACGGCGCCATCGACTTCTACACCGCATGCAAGGAAGCCGGCATCAAGCCCATTATCGGCCTGGAGGCCTACCTTGCCCAGGGCAGCCGGCACAGCAAGTCCGCCGCAGACCGAAGCCCCTATCACCTGCTTCTGCTGGCCCGCAACATGGAGGGGTATCAGAACCTGCTGCAGCTCACCTCCAAGTCCCACCTTGAGGGCTTCTACTACAAGCCCAGGGTGGACAAGGAGCTGTTGCGGTTGCACGGCTCGGGTCTCATCGCCCTCTCCGGCTGCCCCACCGCGGAGGTGCCGAGGCTCCTGCTCGAAGGCAGCTTCGACGACGCACGCGAGACCGCGCTGTGGTACCGCGACACGTTCGATCAATTCTATCTGGAGATCCAGCGTCACGAGAACGTACCGGAACTGGACCGGCTGAATGAAGCCCTGCTTGAACTTGCGCGTGACACCGGCCTGCCCCTCGTGGCAACCAACGATTGCCACTACACCCATCAGGTGGACGCGGAATCACAGGACATTCTCATCTGCATCCATACGAACACCAACCAGCTCGACGAGAAGCGCCTCAGGATGTCCGACGACTCCTACTACCTGAAGACCTCCCAGGAGATGGAGGAGCTCTTCGCCGACATGCCGGAGGCGGTTGCCAACACGCAACGGATAGCAGAGCTATGCGACGTGGAGCTGGACTTCTCCCAGCTTCGCCTGCCGGAATTCAAGCCGCCGGATGGCATGACGCCCGAGCAGTACCTGGAGAACCTGTGCCGGGATGGCCTGGCGATGCGCTATCCTGACCCCTCCCCAGAGGTACACCAGCGCCTCGACTACGAGTTGGACGTCATCGAGAAGACCCAGTTCGCCAACTACATGCTGGTCGTCTGGGACATCGCAGCCTTCACCCGCAAGCAGGGCATCCTCTTCGGAGTGCGTGGCAGCGCAGCCGCAAGCCTCGTGCTCTACTGCCTGGGCGTCACCGACATCGATCCCCTGCGGCATCGCCTGGTCTTCGAGCGGTTCCTCAACCTTGAGCGCCGCGAGATGCCTGACATAGACATGGACTTCCAGGACGACCGCCGGGACGAGGTGATCGCCTACGTCCGCAGGAAGTACGGCGGCGACCACGTGGCGCAGATCATCACCTTCGGCACCCTTGGCGCCAAGGCCGCCATCCGCGACACCGGCCGCGCTCTCGGCATGACCTTCTCAGACGTGGACAGGGTCGCAAGGCTCATACCTGCCAAGAGCCACAACCTGGAAGAGGCACTTGACACCAGCCCCGAACTCCGCGAAATCTACCAGGCCGACGACTCGCTCAGGAATCTGGTGGACAAGGCGCAGAAGCTCGAGGGTGTGGTGCGCCACACCAGCACGCACGCTGCCGGCGTGGTCATCACCAAGGAGCCGCTTGTTGAGTACCTACCGCTCCAGCGGCCGGTGCGTGGGGACTCGGCGGAAGACATGGCCATGACCCAGTTCCCCATGAACCCCATTGCCCAGCTGGGCCTGCTCAAGATGGACTTCCTTGGCCTCACCAACCTCACCATCCTGTCGCACGTCCGCTCAGCCGTGGCGGACCGGCGCGGCCTGGACCTGGGCCTGGATCTGGGCAGCATACCCCTGAACGACCAGAAGACCTTCGACCTTCTATCCTCAGGCGAGACCACCGGCGTGTTCCAGCTGGAGGGGGCCGGGATGCGAAGGTACATCCAGAAGCTCAAGCCCACCTCCCTTGGCGACGTATCGGCCATGATCGCCCTGTACAGGCCAGGGCCCATGGAGCACATCGACACCTTCATCGACGCCAAACACGGCAGGGCCCCCATTCGCTATCCGCATCCCACAATGAAGGACATCCTGGAGGAGACCTACGGCGTGATCGTCTACCAGGACCAGGTATTGCTCATAGCACAGGCCTTCGCGGGCTACTCACTCGGAGAGGCGGACGTGGTTCGCAAGGCGATGGGCAAGAAGAACCCGGAGGTGATGCAGAAAGAGAAGGAACGGTTCCTGGAGGGCGCAACCGGGAAGGGGTTCCCCCAGAGCCTGGCCGAGGAGGTGTTCCAGCTTATCGAGCCCTTCGCCGGATACGCCTTCAACAAGGCGCACAGCGTCAGCTACGCCATGATCGCCTACTGGACCGCCTACTTCAAGGCCAACTACCCGGAGGAGTACATGGCGGCGGTGATGAACGCCCACTCCGGCCAGACGGACAAGATCGCCACCGACGTGGCGGAGTGCCTCCGCCTGGGAATCCCAGTGCTGCTGCCGGACGTCAACCGCAGCGAGCCCCAGTTTTCGATTGAGGAGCACGATGACGGCAGGCCCGCAATTCGCTTCGGTCTTGCCTCGGTCAAGAACGTGGGTTACATGGCTGTATCACCGCTGGTGGAGGAGAGAAAGCAGAGCGGCACGTATAGCTCGGTCGAGGACATGTGCCGCCGCGCGGACATGGCGGCGCTCAACCGCCGGTCGCTGGAGAGCCTCATCAAGGTGGGGGCATTCGACGGGCTTGGCAGTCAGCGGCTCGCTCTCTGAACAACGTGGAGCGGATCGCATCCGAGGCGCAGCGTGAGGCGCAGCTAAAGGTATCCGGGCAGACGTCCATGTTCGACATGCTGGCGGAAACGGCGTCCGCTCCAATCATCCCGGTCGGGCCGGACAATAGCGACGTGAGCAGCGCGACAAGCTGGCCTGGGAGAAGGAGCTGCTTGGCAGCTTCGTCTCCGAGAACCCGCTCAGCGCGCTGGCTCACCGGCTACCCGACAACGTCATCATCTCCCGCGACCGCCTGGACGGCGATATGGACGGCAAACGCGTGACCGTGGTTGGTCAGGTGTCTCATCGCCGGAACGGTTTCACCAAGGAAGGCAAGCCGTTCGCCTCCGTGTCCCTGGAGCTGCTGGGGGGCAGCGTGGAGGTTATGGTGTGGTCGAACTCGTACGACAGGACGCAGCACCTCTGGTACGAGGGAAGCCTCGTGCAGATCGCGGGTCGCGCACGACTACGCGGCGAAGAGCTCTCGCTCTCATGCGACGAGGCCTCGGCCTACGCTCCGGACGACCAAGGCGACGCGGCCCGGAGTCAGAACCTCGAAGACCAGTACTCAACCGCCGGCGGCCAAGCGGCTCGCGTACCGCCCGCGGCAACTAATGGCCATGGCGCACCGTCGCTGCCGGACACAGCCTCCAACGGAAACGGTATCATGTCGCCCGTTTCCTCCGGGCCAGGGGCCACCGGCGGCTCTCCGAGCCTGGCGACAGCCGCGAACGGGAGCGACGGCGCTGCATCTCGGTCCGCAAAGCTGTGGATCAGGCTGGAGGAGTCCAGCGATCCGGTGCACGACGAGTACCTGCTGCGGGGTGTGGTGAAGCTGCTGATGAACTACCCGGGCCATGGCGCTGTTGGACTGAGGATTATCAGCGATGGCAGGACCGTTATCGGAGAGTTGCCGGAACTGCCTATCAACTACTGCCCCGAGCTCCACGAGGAGCTGGAGGCGATGGTTGGCGCCGCCGGCGTGGAGGTAGAGGGCGGCGACCGCGTAGCTCCGTAGCGCGGCCACGCTCTGTCCTAACCCACCATGGCCACTGGCCTCACGCCGGTCCGGATGCTACAATTCACCAATAGCAGTCAAGGTTTCGCCCATTGCCGCGGCACACGCGGCCGGAATTGAGAGGGTAGTTCGACATGCACGGCCAGAAGTTCGCGGGAGTAGTGCTCGTCATCCTGGGATCCGTATTCCTGCTAACCTACCTTACCGGTGGCGAGTTCAACCTGGGACAGTGGTGGCCACTCTTGCCGATTGCTGCCGGTGTGGCAAGCCTTGCCAGCGGCAACTGGAAGGGGGGCCTGATTGTCATCGCCTTCTTCACGGCGTTCCAGCTGCACAACCTGGGCCTCTTGGACCTGGACTTTTCGGCACTCTGGCCCGTGCTGATCATAGTGATTGGACTGGCGCTTCTCTTCGGCCGCCGGCCCTTCGCCGGAATCCCGTCCGTCAATGTCGGCGAGATGCTGAACGTTTCTAGCATCTTCTCCGGCAGCAGTCAGAACGCAACCGGGAAGGGTTTCACGGGTGGCAACGTATCGGCCACATTCGGCAGCGCCGAAGTCGACCTCACCTCCACCGACATTGTTGACGGCGCGGCCACGGTCAACGCAAGCGTTCTCTTTGGCAGCGTGAACCTCCGCGTTCCGCCCGACTGGGCGGTCGATGTCCGCACCTCCGTGATGTTCGGCAGCATCGAGACGAAGCGTCCGGAACCCTCGGAGCCCAAGGCACGGCTTGTGGTCACGGGGTCCTGCTGGTTCGGAGAGATCCAGATCACGTCCTGACAGGCGAGAACTGCGCAGAGGACGTCTCAAGCGAAGAGCTGGTGCGGCTCACGACACTGCACGAGACGCGGCCGATTGACTGCGCAGCCTCAAACTGCGAATGACCACGGTGCGTTGAGGAACAGAACGACTTCTAGATCCCCAATGCGCCGCCGCGCTCCATGGCCAGGAGGTTCAGCTTCATGTCCACGCCGTCCGGGCCGCCGTAGCCGCACATCGCACCGCTGCTGCCGACCACTCGATGGCACGGCACGATGAAGGGCACGGGGTTGGCCCGCATCGCCTGTCCAACGGCGCGGGCCGCGCCCGGGCTGCCAATGATGCGAGCTATCCAGCCGTAGCTGCGCGTCTCGCCGCGCGGTATAGCTCTTGCGGCCTCCCACGCCCTCTTCTGGAAGTCCGTCCCCACCAGGTCCAGGTCGTCGTCGAGTGCCGTGTCCTGGCCGCGGAAGTATCGCTCCAGTCGGGCCTCCAGGTCCGGAAAGTGCGACTCCGCCGCCGACCCATCCCGGCCGCCCGTCAGGTGTTCTATGGCGTCCGCAGGCGACTCCTGCGAGAGGCTCAGCCGGCGTATCCCGGCCGGCGAGGCGAGTATGCCCACCCAGCCTGCCACCACCTCAACCACGCCGTACTGCAGGCCCTCGCTTGACTCATTGGGCATCGTGACCTCCATCGAGGCGCGGGCTACTTGGGGTCGTCCGCCAGCGCAGTTAGCTGGTCCATGTGCGCCCCGATGTAGCACTGGCCGAAGTAGTAGACGCGATAGTCCTTGCCGTCCCTGTTCTCGGTGTACTGCCGCTTGGGTTCCAGGTTGTTGGAGCGCAGGTAATCGTCCACCTGAGTGTCCTGCTCGCTTGGCGCTTCCCCTTCGAATAGGAGCAGCACCCTATCCTGGCACTCGGCCGCGGTTATCACTTCTATCTTCATGTCGAAGCGCCTCCCTTTCGTTTGCGTCCCATTCTAGTCGAAAGGCCGGGCTGAGGCCACACCTCAGCCGCCGTCAGCCAGCAGCCGCGCCGCTTCCTTGGCGTGGTACGAGATCACGATGTCCGCGCCGGCCCGCTTGATCGCGGTGAGCGCTTCCATCGCGGCAGCCTCGCCGTCCAGCCAGCCGTTCGCCGCCGCGGCCTTCAGCATCGAGTATTCGCCGCTGACGCTGTAGGCGGCAATGGGCTGGGCAAACCTGCGCCTTGCCCTGGCTATCACGTCCAGGTAGGCCAGCGCTGGCTTGACCATGAGTATGTCCGCACCTTCCTGCACGTCTAGCTCCATCTCGTGAAGGGCTTGCCGGGCATTTGCTGGATCCATCTGGTATCCCCTGCGGTCTCCGAACTGCGGCGCCGAGTCGGCCGCCACGCGGAAGGGGCCGAAGAACGCCGAGGCGTACTTGGCCGAGTAGGCCATGATGGGCGTGTCAGACCGGCCTGCGGAGTCCAGCGCGCGCCGTATGGCGCCCACCTGGCCGTCCATCATCGCGGAGGGCGCGACCACGTCCGCCCCGGCCTCCGCGTGCGAGACCGCGGTGCGCGCGAGGAGCTCCAGGGTGGCGTCGTTGTCCACGCGTCCGCCGTTCAGGACGCCGCAATGGCCGTGGTCCGTGTACTCGCAGAGGCAAACGTCAGTAACGACGGCGAGTCCGGGCACCGCCTGCTTTATGGCCCGGATGGCCTGCTGGACTACGCCTTCGGGGTCGTACGCCTCGCTTCCGGCGGCGTCCTTGGAGGCGGGCAACCCGAACAGCAGCACCGCAGGTATGCCCAAAGCCGATACCTCAACCGCCTCCTCGGCCAGCCGGTCCGGCGACATCTGGTAGACTCCGGGCATCGGCTCCACCGGCTCGCGGACTCCCCGGCCGTGCGTGGCGAAGAGTGGGTAAACGAAGTCCTGAACGCTGAGCGACGCCTCAGCCGTCATGCGTCGCAGCGCCTGCGACTCCCGCAGCCGCCTAAGCCTAGTGAGCGGAAAGCGCGACGTCATATCACACCTCCTCCGGTCCCGCCGGCTGGACTTGACGAAAAGTGGTCGACCAGCGCCTCAGCAAGCGCTTCAACCGTGGCCTGCGAAGCGACCGCGTCAACGCGCAGGCCGGCGGCTCTGCGCCGTTGCCGCGGTCACGGGGCCGATGCATGCCACGGCCGCGCCGTCCAAGGCGGTAACATCGCCGTCCAGCAGGGACAGCAGATTGGTCAGCGTGGAAGAGCTTGTAAGCGCGATCGCGTCCACACCTTCGGCCGGACAGCAGGTCCCGAACGCGTTCCCGCGAACCCTCCGGCGTCACCGTACGGTACACCGCCACGTCGTCGACGAGGGCACCTGCTTGCTCCAGTCCGAGAGACAGCGCCTCACGGCCCGCCTCAGCTCGCAGCAGCAGCACGCGTTCCCCTGCGATGCCTGCCTCTGACAGACCGTCGACTATAGACTCGGACACCGACTCCCGCGGCTGCAGGTCTGCGACGATCCCGCGCTCACGCAGGGCCGTAGCTGTTCCGCCGACCCCACGGCGCACACGCGCGCGGCCCCGAACGCCCGCGCATCCAGCCCCAGCCGCTCCATACGGCCGAACGCCTCCTGAACGCCGTTCACGCTCACGAACACAACCCAAGCATAGGTGTGAAGCGACCTGAGAGCCCCATCCAGCCGCGCGCTGTCTTCCACAGGCTGTATCTCTATGGTAGGTATCTCCAGCGCCTGCGCGCCTCTCTCCCTGAGCAGCTGTGATAGCGCGCCCGCCTGCGCGCGAGTTCTTGGCACCAGCACGCGCCTGCCAAATAGCGGCCTGTCCTCGAACCAGCGGATGCGCTCGCGCAGCGAGACCACCTCGCC